>NZ_CP188231.1:0-2246281 GCF_049990865.1 Rothia mucilaginosa | reverse complement strand
CGGCTGCGAGGGGTCAGCCGCGACCGGCATCGGCACACGAGTGCGAGCGCCGCGGCGGGATGCTGCGGGTTGCTGGGGTGCAGACTGCTGGGTGCCGTCTTGATAGGGCGCAAACTGGTCGGGTGCGGGTTGCTGGAGAACAGGTTGCTGGGGCGCCACCTGCTGGGTGCCGTCCTGCTGAGTACCGTCCTGCATCGGCGCACCGTAGGACGCCTCAAACGGCTGGTGCAGCTGATTCGCATCCGGCATGCGCTCCGCCGAAATCTGCATGCTATCGGGCAGCACATCGACCGGGCGGCCAGCCGCCTCCGAACGCAGCAGGTTAATACTCGCCATCGCGGTGCGGCGCAGAACCTCCGCCTTGCGGGCAGAAACGTACTTGATGTGCAGCGCCTCCGAAGAGCCGTCAGCCACCTCAAAACGCAGCTCCGACAGGCCCAGCAGACGCGCCACCAGAGGACGCGAAATGTCCACGCTCTGCACGCTCTCCAGGCGGATTGTGCGGTTCTTCTTGAACAGAAAACCGCTACGGCGGTGAATCGCCAAATCGTCCAGGCTATAGCGGGTAAACCACCAGTCAATCGAGCCGCCAACCAGAATCAGCACGAGCACGGCGAAGCCGATAAGCTGCGAGTACGTCGCGCTGAGGTAGCTGCTGTTCTCGTCGAATGCCTGCGTCAGGCGCGCGCCCCACTCGTTCGGCGGGGTGGTCAGAATATTCAGGATGATGCTCTGGAAGAAGCCGAACGCCAGCAGAATAATGAACCAGAGGTTCATGATGAACGTGCGGATATCGGCACGCCACCACTTCTGCTCCTGCGGCATCTGAGAGGCAGGAGGTTGCGGCGCCTGCGGCGCGGGGGTGGGCGGAACCGGGGTACTCATTAGAGTGCCGCCATTCGCTCATCGGCGCGGCGCACCAGATCCGCGCGCAGCTCCTCCGCCACGTTTAGCGGAATACCGAACAGTACCATCGTGCCGGTGGTCGTGCCCGCGGTGCGCACCGTCAGGCGGGCAACACCGCACATGCGCTCCAGCGGACCCGAATCCACATCAACATACTGGATGCGACCGTACGGCATGGAGCTCATCGAACGGAACACGATACCGCGGCGAGCCATCAGGTGATTCGACTCCAGCGCGTAGCCGAGCGCGCGAGTACGGCGCGGAGTGGTCAGAATCCACCACAGACCCCACAGGCCAAACACCGCGACCACAGCCAGACCGATGATGCGCAGTACCTCCGGGCCGCCGAAGAACACACCCGCACAATACAGGGCAATACCCGCAAGAATCGGGAACGCCAAGGCAGAAATAGTGTGAACAAAACGAACCGTCAGGTAGCGGGAGGCGGCGGGCACCCACTGCGGCTCCGGCACGGATTGCGGGGGCACAGGCTGGGAGCTTACCGGCTGAGAAGGTGCCGACTGCGAGGGAACTGGCTGCGGCGCGTTCGGGTACGCGGCAGCGGGCGGAACCTGCTGACCGTACTGGGCTTGCTGTCCATACTGCGCCTGCTGGTCATACGGGGTCTGCTGGTCATACTGGGCACCAGGCTGACCGTAAGCCGCCTGCTGGTACTGCCCGTACTGGTTCTGCTGAACAGGCTGGCTCTGCACAGGCTGACCCTGGCCATACTGACCCTGCTGGGCGTCCTGCCCATACCGGCCATTCGGCGAATAACTATTCTGGTTAGGAGCCGACATAGGTTCCTCCCTCTCGCGGCTTGACAGCACCGGAAGAGGAGGCCGCATCCTCATCATCCTCCGGCGGAATACGACAACAATGCTGAGCCCACAGGCCAGCAATCAGCAGGGCAACACTGCCCACACAATTAACAAGAACCTCCCAAAAGACCACCGAAAAACCGCGCGTAGACACCATCGCCACATGGTAGCCAAGGATCGCACCGCACCAGCCCGTCAACAGGGCACCGGTCATGATGGCCCCCTGCGCATACGCCACCGCACGCGCCGCAAGAATCGGGCCCATATGCGGCACCTTCTCACGCGTCTGAATACGACGATAACGAGCCACCTGCACGCCCAGCCACACGGCACCCGCCGCAACCAGCAGGCACACCGCGCCGAGCATCCACGAAAAATTCAGCTCACCAAAACCGGCGCCAATCATCACGGAATTCACCATAAGAGCGACAGCGGCAGCGCACACCGCCGCCACAATAATCGCCCGATAGCTCAGGGGCTTCATGGTGTTTCCTTTCGGTAGGTTCCTCTACCTTCCAGAGTGCCACATTTAAGGCTAATCAGGTACCTTCATCTCACGCATATAGCTAATAGCGTCTTCATCCGCCTCAATCAGCGTGCGGGCCAGCTCCGCAACATTCACGACCTCGCGGCTCAGGGGTGCGGGAACCTCATCCGGCCGCTCCCCCGAAGGGTCCGCACGATGCGTCACCGTCAGGTGCGCCTGCGGGTCCATCTGCGCCCACGGCACCAACACAAAAGCACGCTCCTGCGCCCGCGGATGCGGCAGAGTCAGCACCGGATCCTCAGAGATCACGCCGTCATAGTCAATCACGTCAATATCGAGGGTGCGCGGGCCCCAACGCACCAGGCGCTCACGGTGATGCGCCGCCTCCACCGCGTTACACAGCTTCAGCAGCTCGTAGGCGCCCAGGTCAGTGGTCACCTCAATGACCGCGTTCACGAAATCCGGCTGACCCGCCGGACCACCCACCGGGGCGGTACGGTACAACCCGGAGGCGCGCACCAGCTGCACACCACCCGTCACCAGGTCGGCGACGGCGCGCTCCAGGGTATCTTCGCTTTCGCCCAGGTTCGAGCCCAACGCCAACACCGCGCGGTGCGCATATTCTGCCGTACCCGCCACTAGCGGCCGTCCTCAGCGGCGCGTTCGCGGAACACGCTCACCGCAACGTTACCGAACGGCAGCTCAATCGGCGCCTGCGGCTTCGACACGGTAATCTCCACCGCCTCCACCAGCTCAAACATGGCGAGAATGCCCTCGGCAATATTCACGGCAAGGGTCTCAATCAGGTTCAGCGAACCGTTCGTCACATGGCGGTGAATCAGGTCCACCACAAGTGCGTAGTTCGTGGTCTTCGTCAGGTCATCGGTAGCGGCCGCGGCGGAAAAATCGCTGTACAGGGTCGCGTCCACGACGAAAGGCTGGCCGTCGCGCTTCTCAAAGTCGAGCACGCCGTGGTAGCCCTTGGCGGTAATGCCGGTGAGGGTGATGCGGTCGTGGCGTGCGTAGTCTGCCTGGGTCATTGAGGTCTCCTAGAAAGTATTTGGGGCGTTGGGTTGGCAAGTATCTAACGGCGTTAGCTGACAGAGCCCTAGCTGACAGAGCGCAGCGCGGAGGCGACCGTCACCGCATCCACGCTGGCGGGCACATCGTGCACGCGCACCGCCCACACGCCGCGCGCCGCCACCAGGGCGGTCACTGCGGCAGAGGCTGCGGCACGATGCTGAGCCGGGCGCGGCTCCGACAGCGACTGCCACAGTGCGCGTTCAGCCTCACCGGCAGCGGTTGCGGTGAAGCCGCTCGCGTTCAGGCGCTCAGCCAGCGCCATATCCGCCGCGGTCAGGGCGTTCGCAATAAAACGCTTGCGGGAACCGGCAATGAGCAGGCGGTGGCCCAGGTCCTGTAGCTCGTCAATGGCGGCGAGCAGCTCCCAATCCTGCATGCCGCCCTTCGCGAAGCCCAGACCCGGGTCAAGAATCAGGTTCTGCGGCAGCACACCGGCGGCGAGGAAACGCTCACGCAGGCCGGTCAGCTCCTCCACAACCTCGGTGACCACGCCGCGCGGGTACTCCGCCAGGCTGTTCATGGTCTGGGAGGTGCCGCGGGCGTGCATGAGGATGTACGGCACCTGCAGTTCGGCGGTGGTTTCAATCATTTCATCGCTCACGTTCAGGCCGGACACATCGTTGATGATGTGCGCACCCGCGGCGATGGCGGCGCGGGCGGTCTGCGGGTTCATGGTGTCCACGCTGATGGTGGTGCCCATCTGCGCGACTGCTTCGATGACGGGCAGGATGCGGCGCTGCTCCTCCTCCACGCTGATGCGCACGGCACCGGGGCGGGTGGACTCGCCGCCGATGTCGATAATGGAGGCGCCCTCTGCAATCATGCGGGCGGCGCGGGCGATGGCGTCGGTGGCGGCGTAGTGCTGTCCGCCGTCGCTGAAGGAGTCGGGGGTGACGTTGAGAATGCCCATCACGAGGGTGCGTTCGGCGGCGAGCGCGTCGCAGGGCAGGGGGGCTACACGGGTGGTGTGTGTGGATTCAGTCATAAATTTATCGTACCGAATCTGCGGTGCCGCCATGTTTGCCGCTGTGATTGAAAGAGCGATTGGGGCGGGGGTTGGGATAGTGACGGGGCGATTCTGGTGACACAACAAGCAATATTTGCATTGCAGATACTTATTTAAGGGTATGCTGGGAGGGCACGCATACCGCGCCGGGGGTGTTCCCGGTCGGCGGTGCGCACCCACACATACATACTCTAGGAAGTGACTCGTTGTGAATATGAAGACTGGAGCTTGGATCCTCTCCCTGGTAGCTCTTGCCGCACTGGTGACTATTGTGCTCGCTGAAGGCGCTCCTGCCGTGCGCTGGATTGCTTTTGGCACTGCGACCGGTTGCGGTTTCATTGCCGTGGGCTTGATCGTGACTCTTGCCCTGGGTTGGGATAATCCGAGCGAGGCGAAGGGTAACCTGCAGCGTTAGTGGCGGGGCTCTTCTAGCTTCTGCGGTGCGGCACTGCTGACGCTGCCGCGGAAGGTACCGGCTCAGAACACACTCTCGGAGCACTTTGGCGATGCGAAAAGGGGCGGAGGTTTTCACCTCCGCCCCTTTCAGCGTGTCTATAAGCTGTGAAGATTTTAGCTCCACAAACGGGTTTCTTCCCAGCCTTGCGGTATGCCCATAGCCCGCGATACATCAACCCCAGGAACGGAAATATCAGGGCGTTCCTTCAGAATCTGCGTCAGAGATTCCGTATCCCCAATTCCGCCCTTGTCCATCAGATATTTGAGGAGAGTGAGCATTCCGAAAGTCTTACGCATTTTATGGTTCTCTTCACGTTGAGGAACCCCGAATAGGTCAATAACCTCACGGATTTCAGGGCTCTCAACTCTTCTACCGGACGTTGCCCTCGGTAGAAGAACTTTGGAATGCACCCTGTTATACAGTCGTGCCTGATGTGCGCAGATATTCCGAATCCCTCTCAATGAACGTATCCAGCTTCCAAGCTGCGGATCGGTACAGTTCATATCCTGCGCTATCTGACGACGAACTCGTCTCGGGGAAATCATATATAGAGTCTGCAAGGCTCCCAAATCTAGAACCTCTACCAGCACCCAAACAGGGACTTTACCATCGTATTTTTCTATATGGTGTACAGCGAAATCTTCCTTAGAACGCTGAAGAGAGTCACTACAAATCTGGACAAACTTATTCCAGATTTCTCTCCTAGCCGGTCCCACATCTAGCAGATTTTCCTTCTCATGAATTAGCGGGTCGATCTCTCCCAGTAAATGCCCCAGCCTAGCTCGTAGGTACACTTCAAGCTGAGATAGATGAGGAAGTGCAATAGAACGTAAACGCCGGTCGTACTCATAAAGAGCTACGACATCATCAAAACGTACCCCATCCCTAAACTGATTAAGCGGGGTGGTCTCTCCAAACGCATCACGCTCGGTTTGACGTAAAGCATGCCAATATCCACTAAGACGGTAGTAATTAACCTTGGCGAGAGATTCAATCGCTTCTTCACGATTTTCTATAGCCATCCCTCGACCTTCGAGTATGGCTAGTTGCTCACCATAGCTTTTAAATTCTTTAACTTCCCGCACCGTATCAAGACCCGAATCTACTGAAGATAAAAAAGAAGACCGGTCCTGTACTCCTTCAGAATTCTCAATCATTCATCAGGCAGTGGTGCCGGTTCTAGTAGTAACAACTTTACATTCTTTATCGCTCTTTACGCAAGGGCTCTCGTCATACAGCCCAACACATGCGGCCGCACAGCGCAGGGGCAGGATTCCTCAGAATCCTGCCCCTGTCGTATAGCTATACGGTGGTTATCTTGAGCGCTTAGCGCTGCGAGAAGATCAGGCTCATCGCCTCCGCACGGGTTGCGCCGTTCATCAGCGCACCGCGTACCGCACTGGTCACGGTCTTCGCGCCCGGCTTACGCACACCGCGCATCGACATGCACATGTGCTCAGCCTCAATCACCACAATCGCGCCGCGCGGGTTTAGGTGCTCCTCCAGAGCCTCCACCACCTGCGTGGTCAGACGCTCCTGCACCTGCGGGCGGCGAGCGTACATATCCACCACGCGGGCGAGCTTGCTCAGACCGGTCACCTTACCGTCCGGGCCCGGAATGTAACCCACATGCGCCACACCGTGGAAAGGCACCAGGTGGTGCTCACAGGTGGAGTAGAACGGGATGTCCTTCACCAGCACCATCTCAGAGTGGGCGATGTCGAAGGTCGTACCCAGAATCTCGCCGGCGTCCTGGTGCAGGCCCGAGAAGAACTCCGCGTAGGCGCGCGCCACGCGTGCCGGGGTCTGCTGCAGACCGTCACGGTCCGGGTCCTCACCGATCGCGAGCAGAATCTCACGGACGGCAGCCTCAATACGCGGCTGGTCGACGGCGTTCTTAACCTCGCTCATTCTCTGCTCCATTCTGGTTCGGGGTGCCATTCTCCGGGCGCTGCGCCGGAGGGGCGGGGTAGTTCGGGTACTGCTGGGTGGGCATTGCGACGGTCGGGTCGGCGTCCGGGTTGGTGAGAGGCGCCTGAGGCGGCAGCGGCTGCGTAGGTGCTACCGGAATAGTAGGTGCCGTAGCAGGAGCTGCCGGTGCCGCGGCAGTAGCAGGTGCCGCAGGAGTTTCAGCCTTTTCGGATTCCTTCGCCAGCTCGCTCGGTGCCTTCACCGGCGGGATGTCGGTGCGCTCGCGGGTCGGCTTGGAGTACCAGTACTCACGCTCGGGGCGCTTGCGAACATCCTTGAAGATTTCGGCAATCTCGTTCTCGAGCAGGGTTTCCTTCTCGAGCAGGGCGTACGCCAGGCGGTCCAGAATATCGCGGTTTTCCAGCAGAATCTGGAATGCCTCATCGTGTGCCTGATCCAGCAGGGCGCGAATCTCAGCGTCAACCTTTGCCGCAGTTACGTCGGAGTAGTTGCGTGCCGAAGCGCCGCCGCCACCGAGGAACGGTTCGGTGTCTTCGCTGCCGAGCTTCACGGAACCGATGACGGCGCTCATGCCGTAGTCGGTGACCATCTTGCGGGCGGTGTCGGTTGCCTTCTGAATATCGTTAGACGCACCGGTGGAGGGGTCGTGGAAGACGATTTCCTCAGCGGCACGGCCACCCATCGCGTACGCCATCTGGTCGAGCAGTTCGTGGCGGGTCGTGGAGTACTTGTCGTCCTGCGGCATGACCATGGTGTAACCCAGGGCGCGACCGCGCGGAAGAATCGTAATCTTGGTGACCGGCGCGGAGTTACGCAGTGCCGCCGCAACCAGGGCGTGACCACCCTCGTGGTATGCGGTGACCTTACGTTCGTGCTCGTTCATGATGCGCGAGGAACGCTGCGGACCAGCCATGACGCGGTCGATTGCCTCGTCGATAGCGCGGTCGTCAATCACGTTGCCGTTATCGCGGGCGGTCAGCAGAGCCGCCTCGTTCATGACGTTCGCCAGGTCAGCACCGGTGAAGCCGGGGGTACGCTTAGCGACCTGAGCCAGGTCAACAGTGTTAGCGATCGGCTTGCCTGCCGCGTGAACGCGCAGGATGTGTTCGCGGCCCTGCATGTCGGGGGCGTCCACACCAATCTGGCGGTCAAAACGGCCGGGACGCAGCAGCGCCGGGTCCAGAACGTCGGGTCGGTTCGTTGCCGCAATGACGATAACGTTCGAGTTACCGTCGAAGCCGTCCATCTCAACCAGCAGCTGGTTCAGGGTCTGCTCGCGCTCGTCATTACCGCCACCCATGCCGACGCCGCGGCGGCGGCCAACAGCGTCAATCTCGTCGACGAAGACGATGGCGGCGGGGTCGCTCTTCGCTTCCTTGAACAGGTCGCGCACGCGGGAAGCACCCACACCCACGAACATTTCAACGAAGTCAGAGCCAGAAATCGAGTAGAAGGGCACGCCAGCCTCGCCCGCCACAGCCTTGGCGAGCAGGGTCTTACCGGTACCGGGAGGGCCGTACAGCAGAACGCCCTTGGGGATCTTTGCACCCAGGCGGGTGAACTTTTCGGGTTCAGCCAGGAACTCGCGGACTTCTTCCAGTTCAGCGAGCGCCTCGTCCACGCCGGCGACGTCGCTGAAGCGGACTTCCGGCTTGTCCTTGGTGAACTTCTTCGCGCGGGACTTGGAGAAGCTCATCACGGAGGAGCCGCCTCCGACGCGTCCCATCAGGAACCAGAAGAGCACACCAAAGAGCAGAATCGGCAGCAGCAGGGACACCAGGGAGCTCAGGAAGCTGTGCTCAACCGGCTGGTCCGTGTAGCTTTCCAGCTCGGCGGATTCCATTGCCTTAGCAACTTCTTCGCCGCGGGGCTGCACGTAGTAGAAGCGCACCGACTTACCGTAGTTGTCGTTGCCCTTCTTGTAGTCGTCCTTAAGCTGCAGCTCGACGCGCTGGTCGCCGTCGTAGATCTTTGCGCTCTTGACCTGGTGGTCCTTGAGCATCTGAAGACCCACGTTGGTGTCCACCTGACGCGAGGGCTGAGTGAAGAAGGAGGTCATGAGGAAAGCCAGCATGATCACGAGAGCTGCGCCCGGCCAGAACCAGGGGCCGTTAATCAGCTTCTTCAGGAATCCCTCCGAGCCTTTCTGCGGAGTATTGGGGTTTTGCGCCAATGCTTTGTCCTTACGTTGCGGCTGTAACTCGTTGGGGTGCGGCATGCTAGCCGGAACACCCAACGATGCAACCTTAAATGTACCCTACCCCGGCGAGCGGCTAGGTACCGGGCTTCTCTATTTCACCTGCGGGCTAAAGGGTTGTAGCACTCGGCGGGGCTGAAAGTGCATTTTCTTTGCCGGGTATCCGCGGCGGCGGCACGTCTTGGCGGTTGCGCCTCCCGCGTCCACCGCCGGATGCATCCACCACCGGGTACAACAACGCCCCGCTCCCCCACAAGCGTGAGGAGGCGGGGCGTCACCACCTACAGCATGGTTGCTGAGGTGAAGGCTTAGGAGTAAACGTGCGGGTGCAGGGTTGCGACGCAGTCCAGGTTGCGGTACTTCTCAGCGAAGTCCAGGCCGTAACCAACAACGAACTCGGGCTCGATGTCCCAGCCGACGTACTTGACCTCAACGTCAGCCTTGACGACCTTGGGCTTGCGCAGCAGGGTGCAAATCTCAACGGAAGCTGCACCGCGAGAAATCAGGTTCTGCTGCAGCCATGCCAGGGTCAGGCCGGAGTCAATGATGTCTTCAACGATCAGGACGTTGCGGCCCACCAGATCGGTGTCCAGGTCCTTGAGGATACGCACAACACCGGAGGACTTGGTGCCGGAACCGTACGAGGAAACAGCCATCCAGTCCATGGTGTAGTGGCCCTTGAGAGCGCGGGAAAGGTCAGCCATAATCATGATGGCGCCCTTGAGAACACCCACCAACAGCACGTCCTTACCGGCGTAGTCTTCGTCGATGCGCGCCGCCAGTTCGGCGACCTTCGCGTTAATCTCTTCCTTGCTGAAGAGAACGTTCTTAATATCGTCCTGCACGTCGATAGCCTGCACGATGTATTCCTTCGTATTCTTTTAGACGCTCTGCGCCTCCGCCGGGGGCCCCGGGTGAGGGGTTTCATGCCTTCCCACAGCGGACAATGTGGATGGTGTTCGCTTTAAGTATGGCTTAAAACGGCGCCGCGGCGCACCTCACCACACAGATAGTGTGTGCTGAGGATGCTTCCGCGGGCACCTAGCTGGGCACCTAGTTAGGGTCGAGTTGGCACTAATACGAGCACGTCCAGGCGTTCACCGGTTGCCGGATGCACAATTTTGCGGCGGCGGTACGCGCTCACGTGACCGGGCATCTGAACGGGCCCAGCTACCGCGTATTCGGCGGTGAAAGAGTCCAGCGCCTGCAGTCGTTCGAAGCCGGGGTTCTCTCCTCCGGCAGCTTTGCAGGCGGTCGCAAGCACACGCAAACGAAGCGCCGGATGCAGCGCCGCCACCTGCGCACGGTCCAGTAGCACGGCGTCCTCACGTTCGATGCCGCGCACGGCGGTTCCGGCGGGTAGGAGCGCCTGCTTGTAGGCTGCCTGCGCCTGTTCGTCGAGGTATTCGGCGTCGGGGCCAGCTACGGAGGCGGTGCGCGCCAGGGAGCGGGCGACGTCCCCGCCGAGGTGCTCCTCCAGGTAGGGCAGCACGCTGTGGCGGATGCGGGCACGCATGAGGGTTTGGTCGGTGTTGGTCGGGTCGATCCAGGGGGTGAGGGTTTCGGCTTCGCAGATGTCGAGCATGTCGGTGCGGCGCAGGCCGAGGAAGGGCCGCAGGTAGGTGACGCCCTCTTCAACGCGTACGGGCGGCATGCCCGCCAGGGAGCGTGTGCCGGAGCCGCGGCTTAGGCCGAGCAGCACGGTTTCTGCCTGGTCGTCGAGGGTGTGGCCGAGCAGTACGGCGCGGGCGCCGGTCGCCTCGACGGCTTGGGTGAAGGCGGCGTAGCGGGCGGTGCGTGCCGCCATTTCGGGGCCCATGTTGCCGGCGGGAACCTGCACTTTTTCGGTGATGACGGGGTGAAGCCCCAGGTCGGTGAGGGTCTGCGCGGTCTGCGCGGCGACTGCGGCGGAGTTTTCTTGTAGCCCGTGGTCGACGATGATGGCGCCTACGCGTACGTCGCCGCGGCGGGCGAAGTGCGCGGCAATGGCTGCCAGCGCGAGGGAGTCGGGGCCGCCGCTGCAGGCGACCAGGAGCAGGGGCAGGTCGGCGGCGTCCGCGGTGGAGGCGGTGCGGGAGCGTCCGGTGGCTTTGATGCTTCCGGCACCGAGGAGCTTTTCGAGAGCGGCGGCGAGGTGGCGGCGGGCAGTGCCGACGGCGGGGTGCAGGCGTCCTGCGCGTCCATTCTGCATGGTGGTTCCTTTATAGAAATTGCGAAGTGTCTATATCAACAGATACTTCACGAGGAGAATTTAGAAATAACGAAGGCTCAAGAAGCCAGGAGCCTTAGGAGCGCGGATGAAGGTACTCTTCAAACTCGTCCTGACGGCGTTCCAACTCTTTCTGCATGGCCTTAAACGGTGAGGCATTTGAGTTGAAAACATATCCCGGGGCGGCTCGGTCTGTGGGCCAGCGAACTGCTCGAGCCGCTTTGAGAGCACGCTTTAGGGCGTCTTTCTGCACCTTGGGTGGAAGACCGATGGTATCGGCAAGAGCAAGCCAATCGTCAACAGTAATCTTCCAGTCTTCGGGTGGTGAACCGTCACCGGGATTCGAGTTATCTTTTCCGTTCACGCTAAGCGCCATGGACAGGGATTTAATGTGTACAAGCGAACAGGGGATGTCATAGATAGGAGCTACTTCCCATCCACGGCGTCCCTTGAGGAGCGAAATATTTTTTGCGTGCAGGTCCCCATTGCCTGTCAGCCAGGCGTAGAGAAAATGCAGGTAAAGATTCCTTCGGGCAATAGCCGGGGAAGCAGCAAGCTTCACCATTGCTTGAATGACGCTCTCTGTTGTCACGGCATGGTTGTCTTCCGTGTATTTCTCACCTGAAGGAATACCCAAAATTTGGGCACCATCTTCCATGGCGATGCGTCCCCCAGAGGGTGTTCTGTCGAATCGAGAAACCATCAAACCCGATACGCCGTCCCGATCATAGACAAGCTCATGCTGAGCTACAGGAATCCCCATGAGTGCAGCCGCCGCGAGATGCGCAGCTTCGTTCTCCACAAGCCCAGGCATTCGTTGCGGGCTGATTTTCAGAAGAGCATCGTAGCCAGCGCCCGTCCAATGCACGGGCAGGGTTTTCATGACGGCGCTCAGCTTTTCTTGAACGCCAGGCAGTCCTCGGCGGTCAACCGTGCCCATAAGTTCCGCAAAGGAAACGACCTCAGGGTTGTTCACCAATGCGGCAGGAGCGGTGTACAGTTCCCGCCCGTGCTCAATAATTTGCACATCGCCTGGAACGTCAGAACCAATCACCAGCAATAAGCCCAGGGTGTTATTTTTGCTGATTTTTTTCTCGGAACTGACAACGTCAAGCCTATAGCCTTCGGGCAAAAGATTCTGAAAGAAAGGAGGAATTGATTCTGCAGTATATTCCGTACCCAAAGGCAGGCTCGTAGCAACTGCCGGACCATCATATTCTGCTCGGTAGGTGAAATGAATCAACCCATTAGCATCTCGCCTCAAATATGCGGCGAGAACACCATCTTTATAGACATCTGCCATAAGTTCATCTGTCATGGCTTTTCTCCAGTTCAGCCTTCTAGCACGGTGTGGGGAGGGGTTAGGTGAGGGGGTTGGCAATAGTCAGCTCGATGCCGAGCTCTTGGGCGACCTTGAGGACCGCGCCAATTGACGGGCCGGGCAGCCCACGCTCAATATCGCGGATTGTTTTATCGCTGAGCCCGACCATCCACGCCAACTCCATTTGGGTGATTTTTTCGTACTTGCGGACGGCGCGAACCTGGGCACCAAATTCCTGCGCGAACTCCGTTGCGTCGAATGCCATGGGGGTTTCCTCCTCACCGCTACAGAACCTCAGGTTATACGAACTATTCTTCGTAATATGCCCATATTAGCACCCCAAGAAGCCCTCCAAGGCTGGTTTCCGAAGAATAATTCGGTTACACACGCCCTTCCACGGAACCTCCGAACACAATCAAGGAGCACAGCAAAAGGGGGCGTGCCCACCGCCTCCAGCACGCACGAAAAATCGCACGAACCAGACACGGGGAACACGCCCCCAGCAAGCCCTCCCGCTCACCTGTCGCTAGGACAGCGACTGCAGACGAGCCACAATCGGTGCCAACTCCTCGTGACTGTCCAGAATCATAAGAGGAATAAAAATAGTGCGGTGCGAAGCGAAGTAGTAGTCCGGCACCCTGTAGGCGTCCCATGTCACGTAATCGGCCCTGGGGTAGTTGAAGTTCATGGGCAGGTCATAATCCTCCCGCTTCGCCATTGCATGCTGGTACGCCCAGCTCATTGCTCGATGCAACTCACTACCCCGCTTAATGGGGGCAAAACGCTTCCTATATCGCGCAGCATTCGCCTTACCCAGGGGTTCCAGAGTTACCTGAGGGCTACCCGCGGCACGATAGAGGAAGGTAAAGTAGGCGCCACGGCTCGCCGGAGTGTCATAGTGGAAGGAACCATCAGACCAACCGGTGGTCAAACCCACCCGTGTCGCCCAAATAGCAACCTTATAACGCGCATCGTCCGGGGTCAGGTCGGTGTACGGGGATTTCTCCGGCAGGTTCTTCACCTCGGGTGAGCCAGCCAGCTGATACAGGTACTCCAGCAAGCGGCCGCGCGAAATGGTCATGACCTCATTCGGCAGGGACCACTCATCGATGTTGTCCAGCTCAACAGCCTGCTCCTTCGTAATCAGGCCGGTGCACTCCGCCCACTGCCAACTGTTCATAGCGTTCCTGCCGTATTCGCCGTACATTTCGAAACAGTTGACATTAGCCTTGGATTCTTCAGTAGGCTGTGCAGGTTTCGGATCAATATGCGCAGCCTGGGCCACGCCCTGACCCATGAAGCCCATAGTCAGTGCCAACAGTGCCGCCGCGCCGCGGGTCGAAAGGTTTTTCTTCATTTTCTATCCTCGGTGAAAGGTGTGAGAACGGAAGAAGAGTGAATTTCTTTGAACATACTCGGAATCTGCACCTCGCGCAATCAACTACACCCGGTGTGCAGGCGGATGCGGCGAAAGACACAACAAAGGCGAAAGATGCAGCAAAAGGGGGCATGCCCACCGCCTCCAGCACGCACGAAAACTTGCACGAACCAGACACGGGGAACACGCCCCCTCCGCTCACCTGCAGCTCACCTGCCGTTAGGACAGCAACTAGGACAGCGACTGCAGACGAGCCACAATGGGCGCCAGCTCCTCGTGGTAATCAAGAACCATGAGAGGAGTGAAAATAGTGGAGTACGAAACGTAATAGAAATCCGGTGTTTCATTGAAATCCCACGGCCTGTACCCGTTAGTGGAGAAGCTAGTGTCATACGCCCTGCTATCTTCCCCCTTCGCCAGCGCATGCTGATACACCCAGCTCATTGCTCGATGCAACTCGCTCCCCTCCTTAATGGGAGCAGCGCCCTTCTCCGCACGCACAGCATTCGCCTTATCCAGGGGCTCCAGGGTCACCTTGGGGCTACCCGCGGCACGATAGAGGAAGGTAAAGTAGGCGCCACGGCTCGCCGGAGTGTCGTAGTGGAAGGAACCATCAGACCAACCGGTGGTCAAACCCACCCGTGTCGCCCAAATAGCAACCCTATAGCGTGCATCGTCCGGGGTCAGGTCGGTGTACGGGGACTTCTCCGGCAGGTTCTTCACCTCGGGTGAACCAGCCAGACGGTATAGGTACTCCAGCAAGCGGCCACGCGAAATGGTCATGACCCCGTTCGGCAACTTATCTTCACGGGTTGTGCCCAGACCAACAACCTGCTTCTTCGTAATTAGGCCGGTACACTCCGCCCAGTGCAAACTGGTCATAACGTTCTTGCCGTAAAAGAAGTGCATGTCAAAACAATTAACATCAAATTCTAGCTCTTCAATAGGCTGTGCAGATTTCGGCTGAATGTATGCCGCCTGGGCTACGTCCTGACCCATGTATCCCATAGCCAGCGCCAACAGTACCGCCGCGCCGCGGGTCGAAAGGGTTTTCTTCATTTTCTATCCTCGGTGAAAGGTGTGAGAGTAGAAGAAGAGTGAATCCCTTTGAAGATACTCAGGATTCACTCTCCGCGCAATTATTTCAGAATGATTAAACTCTTATGTCATCTTTCTTCTTCTCACCAATATCATGACTTGTTGAGGTCTTATTGACCACAAAATTAATATCAATATAGAATTTACCCCAGGGGACACCGGAATCGTACTTAAAGAAAAGGTGCCGACCGTCATTCGAATCCAATTTATTACCATCACGAGCATTACGCGATGAACCAGCCACAATACTAATATCATCCAGCTTATTCTCCAGATAAAATCCATAACGTGACGCCTTCCTATCGGATTTAGGATTAGCAGAACGCGGCGCAACAAGACGAGCTCCGGAAGCATTTCTGCTGATGTACCAATTAGCCGCCTGATCCGCCTGAGCTGCACCCATTAAAGTGATTTTATTTTCATAGCTTGATGACTCACCCAAACAGTTCATAAATTGATTATCTTTAAATCCAACAATCCATCCGTGCCCGCCATTCTCCTGAGCGGTACATCCGATGAACATATTCCGTTCGCCAAAAACCGCCCAACCAGCGCCAGACTTCCTAAGATATTGGTTACTTTGATGATAGAGGTCAGACTCAGGCTTATTTCGAACAGCAAACCAGGCGGTACATGCCACAAATTTACATTGAGCCCCGTATACCTCAATTGCCCCATGATATCCGCCACCAAGATTGGCATCAGAGACCTCGACCATCACAAACTTATTATCCGCAGCTCCAGAATTCCAGCTCTCTTTTTTACGCTGAGCATGACCCACCGGCTTTCCCACCAAGAGCCCTTGTCTGCGAGTTTTACGAATGCGTACCTTATCAACCTTCATAGCACGGTCATGTTCACCCAGGATGGCAATTCCGACTGCCGTATCCCAGATTTCAACATTTGAAATAATGGGGGCAGCTTCAGGTTCATTAAAAATATCAAATCTTGTATGGACAATGATGCCCGCAATATTATCCGGTATATAATTATCAGCAACATGCTTACCCTTCTCAATCTGATGTTCAAAAAATCCTTTACGAATATTAGGATTCAAAAGATTAAGATTGGCACCACGAATGAACATATCTCGCACACCAAATCGCATTGGTGTATTTGCGCCCATATCACCCATATATGTATTGTACGACCCCATATGAAATACCCCTTGGCACTCCATATCGTCACCATCAATATCTCTTACATTCTTCGGGTTTTTATTAAACCCAATAATTTGTGTAGAGAATCCATGCCCATACACTTCGACTCTATCCCTGAGCTCAATAAAATCATTACTCACAAGATAGATTCCCGAGGGAATCTCGACAGAACCACCACCGGGAACAGCGGCCACCGAGTTAATGGCATTTTGAATTGCTGGTGCGGAATCCTTCGTACCGGTTGGGTCTGCACCAAAATCCAAAACATTCACATGCTTTGATTTACTATAATCAACCATATTGTATTCCTTTCTTAAGCCATGTAGTTCAAACGCATTCAAATAGTTTGAATGCCAACCCACCAATTTTTCCTGAATATCTATACATATAGATGATTTGATGTTTAATTCTATTAAATCTGTACCAACCCCCTATCAATCATCTCTTTTTGCAGAGCAAGATTTCCCGAATCCGCAACCCTGCAATTACCCCCATAATTGTTTTATGGGGCAGCTATTGTGGTACATGTCAACACGCCTCCCGGCGTCCTAACACTAATCCGATAGGAAGCCGACACAGTAGATCCGCCGTATTCGCTACGACCCGGGAAATACACGCCAAAGCACCCTCGTTGAAACAACTCTTCCGGCTGAGAAATATCTTTATCAACCTCAAGACCCCATTCCCAGCGGTGAACTCGAACAAACGCATCATCATCTGCACCTAAAGATGCGTTTTCCTTCTTTTCTCCTTGGGAAACACCACAAAAATACTCGGCGCTCTCTAACGAGGCCCCACGCGAACGAATCACTCTCAAGCCCGATTCCCTACGCACCACCAGCGATGGTGCAGCCGGGTATCCCTCAGGAGAATGGCTTGTCAGTCCCATGGAACCCGGCTGCCAGCGATTCATCTGCACTATGTATTCTTGCGATCCACTCAGCTGTTCAAGCTCAACCACAATCTGCTGACCCGAGGGAATTTTGGACAGCCACTGCCCCGTATCACGGCGAATATGGGGACGAATTACCTCATACAAGGCTGACTCTTCTTGATTCCCCATCAGTTCTATCGAAGGAAGCGCATGCACCCCAGCATAGGGGCCCGAAAAGGGAAGGAGCTGAAACCACAGAATGGCATTATCTGCACCATTAGTCGGCAACCACGCTTCACGAAGCGGGGCAACAGTGCACCCATCTATTTGCTGGGGAGAACCAACAGGATCCTGAACACCCCATGCCGTGCTCTGAGGTGATACGAAGAAACTTACCAGGGCAAACGACGAGAGCCGGCACACTTGTCGGCGTGAAAGTTCAGACATCATAGTCCTTGAATTGAGTTGAGTGATGAAAATAGTGTGTGGCGTTTACGCTTCGTCGACGCTACTTACGCCCCACTCTTTCAACCCTACTCTGGAAATCTGCGTTTTCAAGTATTCATAAGCCAATATTTCATTCTCATGAAAAATACATATCAATGTAAATCTAAAATTTATTATCCATTCACTTTAAACTTGAATATTTATGCAACCGTAACTTTAGAAATATCTTCAAAAAATTCTGAACTTGCAGAAATATTACAAGCCCCACCGCACAAAGTACTTGCTGAAATCGACCTCAACAAAGCCCTGGACAACGGCTCCGAGCACAGCAAAAGGGGGCGTGCCCACCGCCTCCAGCACGCACGAAAACTCGCACGAACCAAACGCAGGGAACACGCCCCCTAAAAACCGGGTGCACCTAACGGTGCGGCAGCTTAGTGACCCTCAGCTGCGAAACGGTCGATAGCCTCCTGGACCATCTTCTCAGCAGCAGCCAGGTCTTCCCAGCCCTCGCCCTTAACCCACTTGCCGGGCTCCAGATCCTTGTAACGCTCGAAGAAGTGCTGAATCTCAGCCTTCAGCTGCTCCGGAACATCAGCCAGGGACTTGATGTGGTCGTAACGCTTGTCGGTGGGAACGCACAGAACCTTAGCGTCGCCGCCAGCCTCATCGGTCATGTTGAACACTGCGACCGGGCGGGACTCAACCAGCACGCCGGGAACAACGTCAACGTCCAGGATCAGCATTGCGTCCAGCGGGTCGCCGTCCTCACCCAGGGTGTTCTCGAAGTAGCCGTAAGCGGTGGGGTACTGCATGGAGGTGAACAGCACGCGGTCCAGGCGCAGGCGGCCGGTCTCGTGGTCCACTTCGTACTTCACGCGGGAACCGCGGGGAATTTCAATAGTGACGTCGAGTTCCATCGGAACCTTCTTTCTCGTGAGTTAGAGTCACTTTCGCGGCGACTTCGGCGCGCAAGGTGCGAAAGTTAGGTGTTGAACTCACCCATTGTAACCCGTTTGCGCACACCGAAACCGCGTATTCGGCGCCAAAACCAGCGTAAATTCGATAGGCACCCCATCCGCCCGCTATGCTCAAAAGATGCCTTCCAACAAGCACAACACCCAGACCACCACCCTCACCCGCCGCGCCGCCCTCACCCTCGGCGGCATGTTCCTCCTCACCGCCTGCGGATCCGCCGCAACCGAACAGAAACGCCCCGAAGGCTCCGCAAGCCCCACCGGCAGTCCGTCCGGCACCGCCGAGGCGACCGCCTCCGCAACCCCGAGCGCTACCCCGAGCCCGACCCTCGCCCCCGCACTGCCCGAAGCGGAACAGGAGCAGCTACGCAACGCCCTCACCGCGCTCTTCGCGGACGGCACCTACCCGCAGTACAGCCTGCTTGTCACCGGCATGGACGGCAACCTGCCCAGCATCAAGGCGGCCACCGCACCCGCCGACCTGTACGCCGCCAACGCCGACACCGCGCGCGTGCCCGCCTCCACCTTTAAGGTGCTGACCCTGTTCGCGCTCAACCACTACGCGAACCTGCAGGCGCGCCTGCGCACCCGCGTCACCCGCGACGCCGCCGGACTGTACCTCATGGCTGGCGGCGACACCCTGCTCGGTGCGGGCGCCTCCAACCCGAAGCAGATTGTGGGACGCGCAGGCCTGGGCACCCTCGCCGAGCTGACCGTGAAGGCGCTGAACGAGGGCGAAAAGCCGACCGCGGCGCTGCCCGTCTACCTGGACGGCACCTTCTTCAGCGGCCCCGGCGTGAACCCCGGCTGGGATGCTGCGGACGTGGCGTCCGGCCAGATCACGCCCATTCACCCGATTGCGCTCGAATCGCACACGGTGCCGGGCAAGTCGACCCCAAGCAACCCGGTACGTCCGGATGATGCGGCGGTTGCCGCCCAGCAGGCTTTCGTGGATGCGCTCAACACCGCAGGTAAGGAGTCCGGCCTGAGCTTCACCCTCGCCGAGCGCCGCACCGCCCCTGCGGAAGCGGTCGAAATCGCCGCGGTCGAATCGGCAACCCTGCTGGAGCAGGCGCAGCACATGATGCTCGAATCCGATAACGCCCTGGCTGAGGTGCTCGGCCGTTGCGCCGCCATCGCCGCAGGTAAGGAAGGCAGCGGCGAAGCGGCACAGCAAACCGTGCGCCAGGCGCTCGTGGATGCCGGTGTGAACATTGAAAACCTGGTGCAGGCGGATGTGTGCGGTATGTCCCTGACGGACCGCGTGACCGCCCGAACCCTTGTGCAGGTCGTGGCGCTCATGAACGCCGACGAGCACGCCGAGCAGCTCATGAGCACGTTCCCGGTCGCGGGCGTGAGCGGCACCCTGACCCACCGTTTTGGTGCGGCGAACGCCGTGCACGCGCGCACTTTTGTGCAGGCGAAGACCGGCACCCTGTACACGGTGTCTTCACTGTGCGGTGTGGCGACCCGACCCGACGGCACCCGCCTGATTTTCGCGATTATTCTGAACGATCTGGGCGGCTCGGATGCACTACCCGCCGCGAAGGAACGCGTGGACGCCGCGGCGGCGGCGATTGCGAACCGCTCGACTGCGCCGAGTGCTTCTAGCGCGCCGGAAGCTTCCGCGGATGCTACTTCGGAAGCAGCAAAAGCCCCCTAAATCACCCCCCTGTAGGTTGATTTTCTGTAGTGTTTCACGTGAAACCTGAAAATCAACCTCTCGGGGCACGACCTCTCGGAACAAGGGGTGGCACGGAGCGCCGATACGCTCCTCAACCGGGGCTCGTACCCACTCCCCGCGGCGGGGTTTTATGCCCGTCTTGTTTCTCTTTCCTCCAGCAGAAAAGTCACCATGGACCTTACCTTCACCCTCGCTGATCTGACCGCTACCTCCGTATGCGAGATGCGGCTCTACACCGAGCTTCAGGAGCGTGCGCAGAAGCAGTCTGCACGCCCGACCGCCGAGAAGTCCGAGCGCGCCCGCGAGGCGTACCGCGAGTGCCTGCGAGCGCTAGCCGAAGGTGGAATGGTCGGTGGTGAGCACGCGGGTGGCACAGCGCGCCCGGTGCCCCTGGTGGCAACCTCCGCGGCGGGGCTGACCTACACGGTGGAGCTTGACCGTCTGGAGTACGTACCGGAAAACAGCACCGCGCGAATCGCCTGCACCCCGCACCTGGGTGAGGCGGCGCATCGAGCACTGTTGCGCGGTGCCCTGGCGGCGCATCTGCTGACCGCCGGTGCCACTGAGAGCGCCACCGAAAATGCCAAGAACGCGGTGCGCCTCGACCTCTGCCTGGAGCACGGCGCGGAACCCGAATCGGAGCATACTGAGCTCTCCTCCCCCGCTGGTCAACCTCACCGGGTTGATTCGGCGCGTATTCTGCCGCTCATCCGCCTGCAGGAGCAGCGCCTCCTCTCGCTCACCCAGGCGCTGAACGATGGTGTAGAACCGGCGGACCTTGCCGAGCGCATCCCGTATTTTCTGACCTGCGGCGAGTGCCCGGCATGCCTGAACGCGGCGGCATCTCTCGCTCTCGCGACCGATGCCCCGGAACTCGTCACCGAAGAAACTGCCGGAGACGACCCCGAAGACCCCGAAACCGAAGAGCATCCGGCCATGTACCGGGTGCCCGCCGCCGTGGAGAACGACAGCGAACAGTACCGCCTGCAGTGCCTGCTGGATGCCCAGCTCGCATCCCTGGAAGAGCACGCGGCAGAGCACGGCTGGGGTGCCGGTGAGCTTGAGGCGGCGATGCTGCTGTCCATGACAAACTACCACCGCCGTGAGCGCGCCCCGTTCTGGCGTGAGCACATTCGCCGCCTGGAGGACGGCCCGACGGCGTGGGTGGCGAGCCGCGATTACGCGTACCTTGATCGGGTGCAGGTGCTTTCGGCGGAGCATGCGCATGCTCTTCTGAACACCCCCGCAGACCTGGAGGCGCTTGCCGCCGCCATGAAGGAGCCCACCGAGGTTGAGGACGCCCCCGGCTGGTATCGTGTGCGCGGCGCACAGGTGCGCCTGTTGCGTGCGCGAATTGAGGCTGACCCGAGCCTGGTGATTGCGCCCTCTGACCGTGCGGTGTTTTGTGCGTATGAGGCGGGGGTGAGCCCGCAGATTGCGCTGGACCGTATGGAGTCGCAGCTGAATTATTTCCGTGCATCGAATCCGGGTGAGCGTGTACCCGCCGAGTTGGCGGCGACGGGTTTCTTTGGCATGCGTGTGCTGGCGGTGGCGCAGGGCGGTTTCGGTGCCGGATCCGCGGGTTCTGCGGACCCCGAAGAGACTGTTGCAGAGGCTGGCGCAGAGCCTACCGATGAGTTCTTGGAGGTGCTTCTGCAGGAGCGCATCCGCGTGAAGGATGAACCGCACGGCGCCCTGCCTTCGGGTATTGGTCCTGGCGATCCGGTGTCTACGGCGACGATTGAGGCGGCTCTGCAGTCTGATGTACACGGGCTGCTTTTCGACAGTGCTCTGATGCCTAGCGACCCCATCACCGATGAAGATTCCGAGCCTTCCGATGCCCCCGCCTCCCCCGGCGCCCTGCCGAGCGTGCTCGATGCGGCGGCTTCCCTGACGGGGGTGGAGAGCGCCTCCGCGGATTTGCTGTTCCGCCGCGCGCCGCGCCTGAAGAAGAGCGCCTCGAACGCTAAAAATGCTGAAAATCTACCCCGTGAGGTTGATTTTCCCGGCTCTGACCTGCCTACGGTGGATGCCGTGCACGCGGCGGTTCGCGCCCTCGACCGCTCCTATGTGGCGGTTCAGGGCCCTCCCGGTGCGGGCAAGACTTTCCTCGCCTCGCACGTGATTGCGCGCCTGGTGGCGGAGGGTGCGAAGGTGGGCGTGGTGGCTCAGTCGCATGCGGTGATTGAGAATCTTATGTTGGCGTGCTGTGCCCGTGATGGTTTTGATGTTTCGCGTGCGGTGCGTCTGCGCGGCAAGTCGGTGACCCCGGACGCCCCGTGGTCTGAGGTGTCTGATTCTGAGCTGGTGGAGCTGATTTCTGGTGCGGGCGGTCTGCTGTTTGGCGGCACGGTGTGGGATTACGTGAGTGAGCGTCGCGTGCCTGCCGGGTCGCTGGATGTGCTGGTGGTTGATGAGGCTGGCCAGTTCTCTCTGACGAATACGGTGGCGGCGGCTCGTGCGGCGCGTTCGGTGCTGCTGTTGGGCGATCCGCAGCAGTTGCCGCAGGTGTCCACGGGTGTGCATCCGTACCCGGTGGATGTTTCGGCGCTGGGTTGGTTGTCTGATGGTGCGGCGGCGTTGGATCCGCGTTTTGGCTATTTCTTGGGTGAGTCGTGGCGTATGGATTCGGCGTTGTGCGAGCGGGTTTCGTGGCTGTCCTATGATGGCGCGTTGGCGAGCGCGGCGGCGACGGCTGGTCGCGCCCTGCAGGGTATTGAGCCGGGTGTGGTGTCGTATCCGGTGGAGCATGCGGGCTGTTCGGTGCGTTCTGTGCAGGAGGCGCAGGCGGTGGTGGATTGCGTGCGTGAACTGTTGGGGCGTGAGTGGGTTCCGGCGGCTGGTGCTGAGCCGCGCCCGTTGGCGGCTGAGGATTGTATTGTGGTGGCGGCGTATAACGCGCAGGTTGATTGTGTGCGTGAGGCGCTGATTGCCGCTGGACTGGCGGATTCTTCGGGTGCTGGCGTGCGCGTGGGCACGGTGGATAAGTTCCAGGGTCAGGAGGCTGCGGTGGTGTTGGTGTCGTTGGCGTCGTCGCGGGTTGATTCTGGGCGCGGTACCGGGTTTGTGCTCTCGCCGAATCGTTTGAATGTGGCGGTGTCACGCGGTCAGTGGCGGGCGGTGTTGGTGCATTCGCCGTGGGTGGCGCGTTCGGTGCCGCAGGATGTTGAGGAGGTGCTGGCTCTATCGGGTTTCGCGGGCCTGGTGGAGTAGCGCCCCGCTGAGTAGTTCCCCGCTGCGTTGCGGGGGTCTTTGGCGTGCCCGGATTCGGGTTTAGCCGAGGTCTTAGTCAGGGTTTAGCCGCTGAAGATTTAGCCAGGTGGAACCACCAAGAATGAATTATAGTCATACTAACCCTAATGTCAATACTCAAAATGAGGAAAGTTTTTCAACTAGCCTTCACGTATATGATTCACGTCTCTTATAGAATCTAAAGTATCGCGCGACACACTTTTGTGCGGGGGGTGGCTCCCGATGAGCCGCTCCGTGCATCCTCAACCACCCATCATGACCGGCGTGCACAAGCAGAAACAGGCACATACAGGCAGACACAGCCGACTGTCAGGGTATTCACTCACACAATTGCGCACGACGAACTACACGCAACGAACTGCACACGGCGGATTGCACGCCGCGCGACACCCTAAACCCCATCGTGGAGGCCCCCATGAGTGTCAACACCGAGCTACTCAAGAATAAAGATTTTAGAAATACTCTTTTCGCCATTGGAGCCAACCAGCTCTCAGACTCGATGAGCTATATCACCACGCCCATCATTATTTTGGCGCTGACCGGCTCCCCCGAAGCTGCGAGTATCACCCTCTTTGTCGCGGGCGTTCTCGCCACCTGCGCCGGAGCGGTATCTGGAACGTGGGTCGACAGAATCGGCCCCTCAAAGTGCCTGGCACTATCCTGTATTGGCCAGTCACTGTCCTGGATAGCGATTCTTCTCTACCTCGTTTTCAACGTCACCAACATTTACGTTTTGGTGATCACGATTTCTCTCGCCGCCATCATTTCCACCTTCGACTACCCGAGTGAACAGTCCATCATCACCCGCGTAGTCCCCAAGGAACACCTGGGGTACGCCTCCGGTATGGGTGAAACGCGCGAGTCCACCGCTAACCTGCTGGGTGGCCCGGTCGCCGGCATCATTATTGGCTTCTCGACCGTGCTCATGACCGCAGTTCACGCGGTCGTCAACCTGCTGGCGTTCATCGTCGCACCCAAGACCTACGGCGCTAGTCGGCAGCCCGCGGAAAAGGAGGAGGGTGAGAAAACCAGCTTCTGGCAGGACTCAAAAGCCGGTTTCGAGTACATCCTGAAGAACAAGGTACTGGTATCCATTGCGTTCGTTTCAACACTTGCGAACTTTGGAACGGTCGGTATTCCGCTCACCTTCATCTACTACTACACCCTGGAGGGCGCACACCCGCTCTTCATCGGTATCTTTGCAAGCGCCTTCGGCGTGGGCGTGCTGCTCGGTTCGTTCTTGGTCGGCCCGCTGACCGAGAAGTTTGCGCTCGGCCCGCTCGGCATCACCTCCCTGGCTATCATGTCGGCATGCTACCTGTTGCTGCCGGTGGTTCATTCGATGCTGTGGGCGGTGTGCCTGCTGATTGTGCTGGCGGGTATTGTGCTTCCCTCCTTCAATTCGAGCATTATTGCGTACATTAACGCGTCCACCCCGGAGCACATGATCGGTCGTGTGCACTCGGTGCAGGGCATCCCGAACATGGCGTTGACCCCGCTGGCTGTTCTGCTGGCTGGATTCCTCATTGTTGATTGGGGCATTACGTACACGGCGCTGTTCTACGCGGTGTTCATTTTCCTGTCGCTGGTGGTGATGGTGTTCCAGAAGCCACTGCGTCAGCTGCCCCATATCTCGCAGGTAACGAACGCACAGTAGTTCCGCGGCAGCCCCGTCTATCAACTCCACTCAACGCCCCCGAAAGCGAATAATTCAACATGCACTTGCATGAAAATTATTTTCCTTTCGGGGGTGTTCTACGTCCTTTGAGGATTTCTACACACAGTGCACACTCACGATAATTCCCCTTATCAATGCGTATTTTTGGGGCTTTAAATGTTGCCGGTATTACGGCGAACCTTACGCCGGTTGTTGAAGGTTTTACGGCATAATAGGAAGGTGTTCGTTCTAACCTTTATTCAACGTTCCGCACAGCACTCACTCACTGCACTGTCGGACGAACTCGCAAAGCTCAACCCGCGTGTTGCCTTCGCCCAGACATACCCTGACGAAATTCAGGGCGCCTTCGACCGCGCCAGCGACGCACTACACGCGGCGCTCATTGCCGCGCGCGATAACGGCTTCTGGGTCGGCATCGGAATCGGCGAGCTCAACATCCCCCGATTCGCAGGCGCACTCGGCGCCGTCAGCACCACAGACTGCACCGGCGACGCCCTCGAATTCTCACGCCTCGCCGTCGAAGAAGCACAGGGAGGCGCACCCGTACGCTGCATCAGCGTCAGCGCCGACAACCGCCACCTCGCCGACCTCGCCGCCGGATCCGCACGCCTGCTCTACCGCGTATGCGCCGACCGCACCGACGCCGAATGGCGTGTGGTAAACCTGCTCGTACCCGGCGTGCGCGGCCAGCAGAAAGCCGCCGCAACCGCGCTCGGCATCACCACCCAGGCGGTCAGCCGCACCCTCGTCCGCTCCCTCTGGCATGAGGAGCAGGCGGCACGCGGTGCGCTCATCGAGCTGCTGACCCGCATTGACCGTTCGCACCGCCGCGCCACCTAACGCCGCCGCGCACCCCTCATTCTTTCGCGCCTGCCAGCCTTTCGTACCTGCCAGCGCGGAACCGAACACCCGATCCCGCCCGTGATGGTCGCCCCCTGCCAGGGGTGAACCGCCGGGCGGGACGTTATTTAAGCCTGGATTTTCACCGCTTCCGCAACCATCATCCCGGCGGGCAAAACCCGAGAAAAGGTAAACTTATCTTTATGCCTCTTTCAGAACTTTCCGTCAGCACCCAGAACTACCTCAAGGAAATCTGGAGCCTCGAAGAATGGACCAAAACCCCTGCCACCGCATCCGCCCTGGCAGAGCGCATGGGCCTGCGCATTTCTTCGGTATCTGACGGCCTCAAGCGCCTCGCCGCCGCCGACCTGATAGAGCATCAGCCCTACGGCGCTATTGAGCTCACTGAAACCGGCCGCTCCTACGCGCTGGCAATGATTCGCCGCCACCGCCTCATTGAGACGTTCCTCGTTGAGACTCTCGGCTACACCTGGGACCGTGTGCACGACGAGGCGGAAGTTCTGGAGCACGCGGTATCCGACTTCATGGTGGACCGCATCGACACCCTGCTGGGGCACCCGACCCGCGACCCGCACGGCGACCCGATTCCCGACTCTTCGGGGCACATTAGTTTTCCGCAGACCGTGCCGCTGAGCCAGTGCGAACCCGGCGAAACGGTCGTGCTCGAACGCATTAACGATGACGACCCGCGCCTGCTGCGTTACCTGCAGGGCCACGGTTTTGTGCCCGGCGTGCGTCTGCACATTGAGGAGGGTGCGCCCTTCTCGGAGGCGGTGAACGTGAGCGTGGTCGGTGCCGGTTCCGGCAACCTGCACGAGACGGACGCGGCCGGTGCGGTAAAGCCCGGCGGCACGATTATTCCGTTGGGTGCGGAGGCGACCGCCTCCCTGTTCGTGTCCCGCACAGTGCGCTAGATACAGGGCGTTAGAGGCGCCCCTAACCTTCAGAAGATAGCAATAGGCGGAAAGCCCCACGGTGGGACTTTCCGCCTATTGCTGTATGTGGTGAGTGTATTCAGTGAGCTTACTTAGGAAGCTGAGGGCTCAGCTACCGGGGTTTCAGGCGTCGTCACGCTCTGTCGCCGTCACGCTGAGCCGGCGGGCGCGCATCCTGCCCAGCAGACCGTAGCGCGGGGCGAACACGTACGCCAGGGCGAACAGCAATCCCTGCGTGACGACCACGGCACCGCCGGGGGATACATCCGCGTGGTAGCTGGCGTACAGGCCGGTCAGCGTACCCACCAGGGATACTCCCACGCTCACCGCGAGCATCGGCACGAACCGGTCAGTGATCAGGCGCGCCGTGGAGCCGGGGATGACAAGCATCGCCACGACCAGCACCACGCCCACAATCTGCAACGCCACCACGGAGGTCAGCGCCAGCATAATGAGCAGGAGCGCACCGAGCAGACGCGGACGCAACCCCACCGCCTGCGCAAAGCCCGGGTCGAAGGCGTACAGCACGAAGTCGCGGCGCTTCACCAGCAACACAGCGGCAACAATCACCGCGAGGATAGCGACCTGCCAGACGTCCGACCAGGACACACCCAGCACGTTACCGAAGAGAATGTGGTTCAGGTCGGTATTCGACGGCGTCACCGAAATCAACACCAGACCGAACGCGAACATGGTCGTGAACACGATGCCAATCGCGGCATCCTCACGCACGCGACCGCTACGCCGTACCCCGCCGATGAGCGCCACCGCCACGAGCGCGGCAATGACCGCACCCACCGCGAAGGGCGCACCGAAAATGTAGGCGAGCACCACGCCGGGCAGCACCGCGTGCGAGATCGCGTCGCCCATAAGCGACCAGCCGAGCAGCACGAGCCAGCAGGAGAGCAGGGCGCAGACAGCGGCGGCAATGACGGTGACCACGAATGCGCGGAGCATGAAGGGCAGGGTCAGCGGCTCCACCAGAAAGTTGAGGATGTCCATTTAGTTCTTCCCTTCCGTAGAGCTGTTCGCAGTAGAGCCGGAGGTAGTAGCGCTGGCGGCAGTCGGCGCACCGGCGTTCACTTCCATGCCGAAGGCACGCACCAGGTTCTCGGGGGCGAGCACCTTCTCGGGGGTGTCGTGCATCAGGATCTCACCGCGCAGCAGTAGCGCCTCGTCAGCGAACTGGCGCAGGGTCGCCAAGTCGTGCGTGGACACCAGCACGGTCGCACCCTCGTCGCGCAGCTGTTCAATGACCTGAATGAGCATCGCCTCGCTACGCTTGTCCACACCGGCGAAAGGCTCATCAAGCAGCAGCAACTGGGCACCCTGTGCGATAGCGCGTGCCACGAAGGCGCGCTTACGCTGGCCACCCGAGAGCGCCCCAATCTGACGGTCGGCAAGGTCGGTCAGTTCCACACGGGCGAGCGCCTCATTCACGGCGGCACGGTCTGCGGCACGCAGGCGGCGGGTGATGCCGAGGTTGCGGTAGCGCCCCATGCTAACGACCTCGCGCACGGAGATGGGGAAGGTCCAATCGATTTCTTCGCTCTGCGGCACGTAGCTGACGAGTCCGGCGCGGTGGTGCGCGTTCTTGCCGTGGCTGCCACGGTGACCGCCGACGGGCTGCCCGTCGAGGGTGATGCTGCCGGCGTGCACGGGCACGACCCCCATGATGGCTTTGAAAAGGGTGGATTTGCCGGAGCCGTTCATGCCAATCAGGCCGCAGATACGCCCGGTGTCCAGGGTGAAGGATGCGCCGGTGAGGGCGCGGACTGGCCCGTAGTTCACGTGCACATTTTCACAGCTGAGAAGAGTGCTCATTCCTTGTGTTCTTTCTGGTGGTCACCGTATGCGTGCAGCGGGTGTACTTGCTTGTGTGGTGGTGAGTGGGTGGGTGTGAGTGGGTGGGTGTGAGTGGGTGCTGTGTGAGCGAGTGTTAACGGCGTGGGAGGAGCGGAGCCAAGAAGGCGACCGCCCCTCCTATCCTATCGGGGGTTTGGGATTTACCCGGGGTTTTCGATACGGGGTTTAGCCCGGGGTTTGGGGGTTTACCCGAGGTTTATTTGGGGTTTAGGAGTTGCCCTTGAGTCCCGCCACGATGGTGCGGGCGTCGTAGCGGATCATGTCCAGGTAGGTGGGCACGGGGCCGTTCGCTTCGGAGAGCGAGTCCACGTAGAGTACGCCGCCGAATCGTGCGCCGGTGGCGTCGGCTACCTGGCGCATCGGGTTATCGGAGACGGTGGATTCGCAGAACACGGCGGGCACCTGGTTCTGGCGCACGTAATCGATCGCGGAGGAAATCTGCGAGGGAGTCGCCTGCTGTTCGGAGTTGACCGCCCAAATGTACTTTTCCTTCAGGCCCGCGTCTGCCGCCAGGTAGGAGAAGGCGCCTTCGCAGGTGACGAGTGCGCGCTGGTTCTCGGGCAGGGTGGAGATTTCCTTGACGAGCTCGTCACGCACGTCCTGCAGCTGCTTCTTGTAGGCTTCGCCGCGGGACTTGTAGTCGGCGGCGTGGGCCGGGTCGAGGGCGCTAAATTCGCGAATCATCACGTCCACGTACTTCTGCACGTTGCTGGGGCTCATCCAGGCGTGGGGGTTGGGCTTACCCTCGTAGGCGTCCTCGGTAATGGAGATGGGCGTGACCCCCTCGGAGACGGTCACGTGCTTAGCGTGAGATTCTTCAACGAACTTCGCGAACCAGGATTCGAGGTTCAGGCCGTTGTCGAGCACCAGGTCGGCGGCGTGCGCCTTCTTCAGGTCGGAGGGGGTGGGCTCGTACTCGTGAATCTCTGCGCCGGGCTTGGTGAGGGATTCAACGTTCAGGTCGTCGCCTGCCACGTTGCGGGCGATGTCTGCGAGCACGGTGAAGGTGGTGAGCACGGTCTTCTTGCCGCTACTGCTCTTAGCATCATCGGTGGTGCTGGCAGTGTTGCCGCAACCGGTAAGCACGAGTAGCAGGGTGAGTGCGAGGGCGGCGCAGAGCGCCTGGACGAGGCGGCGTGCGTTGCTGCCTGCGGGGGTGAAAGCGTTCATGAGGCATCCTTCATTGGAAGTCACGGGTTTGAGTATGTGGTTGATGTGTGGAATTTGCCGCGCCGGGGCAACAGGGACACGGTTGTGTCTGCGCAGGCATCATAATGCGCTTTTGCCTGTCGTCCCGGGCGGAATTTAACAATAGTTCGTCTATCCGAACTTTTCAACTAAGCCACACAGAAACCCCGAAATATCAACAGAAACACAGGAACAGGCACACTGCGACAGGCACGCAGGAACAGAAGCACCTGCAGATACAGCAAGGAGGCGAGGGACCCCTCCCCCGCCTCCTTGCTGCACGCGGTTCTACGGCAAGCTAGGCGCTCGGTCTAGTCGGCAATCTCAACCACGACCGGCGTGTGGTCGCTTGCGCCTTCACCGGCGCGCTCCACCTTATCGATCCAGGCGCGTTCCACACGTGCGGCGAGCGCGGGCGAGAACAGCTGGAAGTCAATGCGCATGCCCTCGTCCTTGGTGAAGCGGCCCGCCTGGTAGTCCCAGTAGGTGTACTCACCCGGGGTGTGCGGGCGTACCACGTCCACCATGCCCTCATCGAGTAGGGCGGCGAAGGCGCGGCGTTCGGGTTCGGACACGTGGGTCATTTCGTTGCGCAGGAAATAGTCAATATCCCACACATCGGTGTCTTCGGGGGCGACGTTCCAGTCACCAACCAGGGCGAGCTGCGCCTGCGGGTTGGCAGCCAGTTCATTGTGCACGTTCTGGCGGAGCGCCTCCATCCAGCGGAGCTTGTAATCCATGTGCGGGTCGGTCAGGCCGCGGCCGTTAGGCACGTAGAGGCTCCAGATGCGCACGCCGCCGCAGGTTGCACCGATAGCGCGCGCCTCCAGCACCTCGGGTTCGCCGGGCTTGCCGAAGTGCGGCTGGTTGTCGAAACCGCGCTGCACGTCTTCGAGGCCGACTCGGGAGGCGATTGCCACGCCATTCCACTGATTCAGGCCGAAGTGCGCAACCTCGTAGCCCATGAACTCGAAGAGGTCGAAGGGGAAGGTTTCGTCTTTGGTTTTGGTTTCTTGCAGGGCGAGCACGTCAACGTCGTGTTCGTCGAGCCAGTCTTCAACGCGGTTTTCGCGGGCGCGGATTGAGTTGATGTTCCAGGTGGCAATCTTCATGCCTTCTAGCTTAGCGGGTATCTCGTTCCCGCCTTGTAAGAGCGTCCCGATGCAGCGCACCGCCCGCCTGCGCAACCCATTGGGTCGCACCGGCGGGCGGTGAATATATGCGCGAGTCAGCACTGAATCTAGTCAGTGCTGAATCTAGTCGGCATTACTCCTAGTCAACGACGGGAGTGCCCACAACCTTCAGGCCCTTATCGCCGTACGCCTTGAGCATGTACAGGGCGTCGGAGAAGTACAGGGGGCTGGCGGGGTCCACCACGTCTGCCGCGCCGTCACCGTTGCGGTCGACTTCGGGGTAGGCGCCGAGCGTGCGGGCTGCCCAGCGGTTTTCGGTCTTGAACTGCTCAACCTTCTTAGCTTCGGCGCGCAGCGGGCGGCGGATCTGGCGCATGCGTGCGGCACCGTCGGGGCTACCGGCGGCACGGTAGAGGAACGCGGCGAGGGTGTTGCGGGTGGCGTAGTCGTCCGGGTGGAAGAGCCCATCATCCCAGCCGGAGGTGATGCCCGCATCCGCCGCCCAAATGTACGCGGCGTAGTCGGGGTCAGTGGTTGCCACATCCTTGTAGGGGGAGGTCTTGGGTAGGTTCTTGACGGTCGGGGATCCCGCCATGCGGTAGAGCATGCGCACGAGCTGGCCGCGGGTGACGGTTGCGGTGCTGTGGCGGCGGGTGACGGTGTATTCTTCGCTGTCGAGATAGCCGTGGCAGACCGCCCACACGCCGGGGGTGGCGTTCATGGTACCAACAAAGGTGGCGACGCATTCTAGGTATGCGGGGTCGTCCTTGGGCTGGTTAAGTTTGATGAGGCCGTTGGCTGCAGCAGGTTCGGCGGCGTGGGCTACAGCCTGGTGGGAGGCGATAGCAGAGGTGCCTACGGGCAGGGCGCCGAGAGCGAGTGCGAGGGTGAGGGCAAGGGTGCGGCGTGCGCGGGGAGCGGATGTGAACGCTCGGGAGATTACCGGAAGCATGGATGTGTCCTTATGTAATTGTGGTTGAGAACCGGCCGGAAGGAACCGGTTTTTAGGGTCGACTTCGGGGTCGCCAACATGGAGCGAATAAGAGAAGGGGAAAGGGGTGCGTTGAGGAATAGTGAGAAGCGGCAATGAATAGGGTCTGACGTGCGGCGATGCGGCTTTGTCCTACACTGAGGGGACTGTCACCGAGGGGACTGTTCCGCGTCGTGGGGACACGTCTGTGGTGGTGCACAGTGAATGGACTGTTTTACACCACCATAGAAAGTTTAAAGTACATATTGATATTTTATTCAATATTTAATTGAGACTTTTATCAACTAAAGATTAAACATTGTTCTAAACGACAAAGCAGCTGCGAATGGTATGTATTCCATTCACAGCTGCTTTGATTTTTAGCTGATATATCGCGGTATAACGCGCCCACTAGGACACACGCACCTACCTCACGATTCACAGGAAAGTCCTGAACCGGTTCGGGCGTGTCTACCAGCCCCGCTAGCCGCGCATCACGTTATAGGCTTCCTTGGTGAGCTGTCCGGCGGGCGAGGTGGAGTGACGCAGCTCTTCGACCTCAATAACCACATTCGCGCCGATTGCGCCGGTAATGTACACGCGGCGGCCAAGCATATTGCCGTCACCGATACGGTCGTCCTTGGCGGTGCCTTCGGTGATGCGCAGGTCGTAAATCTTGTTTTCAATGTAGAAGCCATACAGGGAGGCGGGCTTCTCCGGCGGGTTGTAGGAGACGGGCGCGACCATGCGGGTACCGCGCGCATTGCGGCCGATGTACCAGTTGGCTGCCTCGTCGGCGCGGGCGGCACCGCTGACGGTGCCAGCCCAGCTGGAGCCTTCTGCTTCGCATCCGATGAAGATGTTGTGCGCCCACTCAACAATCCAGCCGTGACCCGCGTTGGAGCGGGCGGTGCAGCCGATGAACATGTTGCGTTCGCCCTGCACGATCCAGCCTGCGCCGGCGTGGCGGGTGGCGGGCTCGTAGAGGGCGTCCTTGTTGCTGGTGCGGTGGTTGCTGTTGCTGGAGCAGTTTTCAAATTTCGCCTGTGCCGCGTACACCTCGATACCGGCGTAGGAGCCGCCGCTGAGGTTCGCTTCGGCAACGTCTACGCCGCGTAGCTTGTTGTCTGCTGCGCCGGAGTTCTGGCCTTCGTTGGGGCGGCGGGGGTGGCCGGCGGGCTTGCCGAGTAGCAGGCCCTGGTTGAGGGTGCGGCGGATGGTCACATCGTCAATTTTCATGCCCTGGTCGTCCAGGCCGAGCACGGCAACGCCGATGGCGGTGTCCCAGACTTCCACGCCGGCGATAACGGGCACGATGTCCGGTTCGTTGAGCTGGTCGCCGGTCAGGTGGGTGTGGAAGATGACGCCGGCGACGTTGTTCAGCGGGGCGGTGTGCGCGTCGAGCGGGTAGCTGCTGATGGGGGTGTTGGCGGCGTTGGTGCGGATGTGCAGGTTGCGCACACCCATGCGCATGGGCTTGTTCGCGTTGTAGTTGCCGTAGACGGGGGTGGTGTAGCTGCCGACGTGGAACACGCCGGTGTATTCGGTGTGGCCGTTGGCGGTGGTGGGGATGGCGCGGTCGGCGTGCGCGATGACGACGGTTGAGGAGCCGTAGCCGAAGATTTCGACGCGGTGCTTGATGTCGATGAAGGGGTAGGAGACGCGGTAGATGCCGCGGGGTAGTTCTACGGATCCGCCGCCGCGTGCGGCGACAGCGTCGACTGCTCGCTGAATGGCTGCGGTGGAGTCTTTGGCACCGGTGGGGTCTGCGCCGTAGTTGATGGCGTTGATGCTCATGGGCGTATCGGGCATGAGGGTCTCAATTCTTTCGATGGGTACCGCGTTCGGTGCTGAAGGCGGCGTGGTGAGTGAATCGAGTGAATACGGCAGTATGCGGTGAATACGGTGTTGAAGTTGAGTTGAAGTTGAGCGTGTCTTCGCAGGTGCGTTGGCGTGTTCGGGTCTGTGCACCGGTAGACCTGTTCCTGCTCAAGGGTACCGCATCGGGCGTGTGGAGGCGACGACCGGGCGCTGTGATGCCCGCTCCCCTGCCCCGTTTCTCTACGGTTTTTCGGCTGTTTTGTGGGCGGGTTAAACGCCGAGAGGCGGGGATTACCCCCCTCAGACGTTTAACGCCTCATGAGAAAATTTTTTAGTTAGATAGTGTCGTGATACACACCTAAATATATTACACTTAAGTGCATGAGCCCAGCCTGGCGTACAACCAGACTGGACTTATCTGTATTTGGACTGGTCACGGAAGGCAACACGGTCTGAAGCAGTAAAAATGTCGACAGCATCCACTGTTCAGGTTCCGTGCGGGCATCGTTGATTGCACGACCGCAGGCGCATTGAGCACCCCGGCATAACTTGGCAATCACCGGGTGATTCCTAATCAACACACAACGAAGGGTGTGACAAAAATGCTTCTTGACGCGCACGATATTACCTACGCGTACGGGGCTGGGAAACCCGCCCTCACCGACGTTCAGCTCCAAGTCTCTTCCGGAGAGATTCATGGATTGATTGGACCTAACGGCTCTGGAAAATCCACGCTCATGAAACTGATAAGTAACCTTCTACACTCCAAGAAGGGCAATATTCAGATTAGCGGTCATGAACACCAGAGCCTTGCTGCTCGCACCTCCTTGATGTACCTGGCAAGCAACGACTACCTGCCGGAATTTCTGACCGGTCTGGAATACCTGCGTTTTATCCACTCTCTGTACAAGGAGAAAGTGGATGAGAATGCTGTAGCGGAGTACTTTAAGCGTTACCAGATGACGGGTCGACAGCACGACCTGATGGAAGATTACTCCCACGGTATGCGCAAGAAAACTCAGCTCATTGCAGCGTTGCTATTGCGTCGACCGCTCACTCTCATTGATGAGACGCTTAACGGAATCGACATCGATGCAATTTACACCTTTGAACGAGATATGCGTACATTACGCAATGAAGGATGCGGAATCCTGCTATGTAGCCATGATTTCACGCTCCTAGAAAGGTGCGCAGACCGTGTTACCTTCCTCCACCGCGGAGTAGTGCTCGAGGACGACGCTACCAATGCTCTGCTAGAACGCTATGGAACTCTCGATGCTATGGTCCGAAAAACTGTGGATGAAATCGAGGGGGACCTATGAGGTTCAGTGCGGTTCATCAGCTCGTCCATTTTTATTTCCTCTTCCTGCGCCGCCGTGTTTTAGGAAGGGGAGTTCTGGCAAATCGACCAATTCGTTACACCGCGTTTTTTGGTGTCTTAGCACTATACGCAGGATATGTTCTGCTGAGTATCAGTGTTGTTAGGCAAACATTTAATAACCCGGAAATAATAGCGCCGATTCTGGAAGGAATGGGTATCTCATCTGTTTTTTGGGTTGCCGCATTTTACACAATTGTGCGAATCCTATTCCTGAAAGCAGATGAGCTAACAGAACTGACATACACTCTTCCCGCGACCAATAAGGAACGCCTGATTGCGAGTGTTGTATTCGAGATGCTTCTTGTCGGAACAGCTACTATTGCTCTTTCAAGTGCGCTGGCTATTGCTTGTAGCATTGTCGTGGGGTGGAAAGCTGCGGAGCTCTTCCTGTTGGGTGTTGTGTCACCAGCTCTTGTTACTTACCTGATCCTGCTAGTAATTCATTTGGGAGTAGAGCGACTCCTTGCCCTCGTGGGAATGGCACGTTTGCGCGGTCTTGTGATTCCTGCTCTTCTTGTGGGTCTTATGGCTATTGCATTTAGCATGATGCGTGACCAAAGTGTGGAGTACATGCGGATTCGTTTGCTTGAAGATACTGCCCCATGGGTGCCCCAGCTGGCGTTTCTCCGTATTGAGGAAGCTATCGGAGGGGTACTAGGAGCAGCGGGTGCTGTACTCGCCTTGCTAGGAGTATGTGGACTGCTACTAGCTCTAGCTATAGCAATTGCGCCGAAGGACTACACCCCGCTCAGGAGCTATTTCCTTGCTCTGCCTGGAAGTCTTGCAAATACTCGATTTGGCACTTTGGTGCTGATGCAGTTCCGTAGCTTCGAGAACCAGTTTGTGCTGGTATCTGCTGTGGTGGCAGCTTTTGCAATTCCTTGGAAGAGTTGGAATGCGCCTCCGGCGTACATTATGCTCCCGGCTTTCTTGGGAATCTACGCGTACGCATCTTCTGAACCCCTGCGTCGCCTTACTCCGTTCCGCCAATCGGCAGGTGTGTTTTACCTTCAGCTGATCGGTTCGCAGGCAACTATCATGCTTGCGCTAGGTGCAGTTCTTGGAACGGTTTATCTAGCGCAAGGGGGTCAGCTATCAGCTATCTTGAGTGTTTTTGGGTTTGGGCTGGTATCCATCGTCATGACTAATCTCGTGGGTATTATCTTCCCGCCAGAAAAGGGAAACCCATTCTCTGTGGTTATTGGTGTGATTCTTCTGCTATCGGTCGTTGCAACTTTTGCTGTGGGTCTGAATATGTTTGGGCTCCCGACGGAGGTTAACGTGACCATTATTGCGGTGCTTCTTGGATTCGCCGTGTTCTTTAGTGTCTTGGGAATTTCCCGCAATGAAAAAGGAGTGCGCCATGAAATGGTTCACCTATAGTATTTCTTCGCTTGCTACTGCTGCAGTAGCCACTGTAGCGGTAGTCATCGGAAGCACCATCTATACGCTCTTTAGCCTAGGCGAGAATAGCTCTATGGGAGAGGCGTTCTTTGGCACGATACGCTTGCAATCAGAGGCGGTCCCGGACGGAGGAGTTCGCATGCAAATGAGCATGGTAAATCCTGCGCCCGTGGTGGTGACGCTTATTCTCTTGACGCTCTTTATCTTCGCCGTGGTTGTGGCGTATAACCGACCGTCGGCACGCCGCGCTCAGTCTGAAAAATAACCCATTACAGGACCAGCAATAATGCTTGAGGGGCGGGGATTACTCCCCGCCCCTCAAGCGTATGCGTTTTAAGATTTTGTGATCACGAGCCTCAGCTCGCAGGACCTAACCCGTGAGGGTTAGCCCATGAACACGCCGTTGCCGCGCTTCTCCAGCTGCTTCGGCGCGAAAGTCGCGTGGCGAATATGATCCACCTCAATGAGCACGTTATCGCCCATAGCGCCGGTCACGTGAACGCGGCGGCCGACCATGTTGTTCTCACCAATACGGTCATCCTTCGCGGACGCAGTCGTAATGTGCATATCGCGAATGTTGTTCTCAATGTAGAAACCGTACAGGGAAGCCTTCGCCCAGCTGTAAGGGTTGTGCGAACGAGGAGCCACGAAACGGCTACCGCGTGCATTACGGCCAATGTACCAGTTCGCCGCCTCGTCGCCCTTAGCGGCGCCGGTAACAGCGTCTTGGAAGCTGGAAGACTCACCCAGGCAGCCAATGAACTGGTTGTTACCCCACTCCACGAGCCAGCCGTGACCGGCGTTCTCCTGGGCGGTGCAGCCAATGAACATGTTGCGGGTACCCTGAATGAACCAGCCCGCACCCACGTGGCGGGTCTTCACCTCGTACAGGGCATTCTTACCCATGTTGCGCTTGTTGAACCAGCTGGTGGACGCCTCGAACTTGGACTGAGAAGTGCAAATCTCAATACCCGCGTAGGTGCCGAAGCTCATGTTTGCGTCAGAAACGTCAATCATGGAGAACTTGTTATCTGCTGCGCCGGGGGTGTCACCCTCACGGGCACGCAGCGGGTGGCCGACGGGCTTGCCGACCAGCAGGCCCTGGCGCAGGGTCTGGCGGATGCGGATCTTGTCAATCTTCATGCCCTGGTCGTCCAGGCCCAGGATCGCAACACCGATGGCGGTGTCCCAGATTTCGATGTTGGACAGGGTGGGCACTGCATCCGGCTCGCCGGGGTTAGCGTCCGCAATGCGAGTGTGGAAGATGACGCCTGCAACGTTGTCGACGGGCTGGGTGTGCTTCTCCAGGAAAATCTGGTTGCTCTTAGAATTCAGCGGCAGGTTGTACTTGTTGGTGCGGATGAACAGGTCACGCACGCCCATACGCATGGGCTTGTTCTGGTTGGTACCACCGCTCATGGGGGTGGTGTAGCTACCGGTGTGGAAAACGCCGGTGCATTCGTAGCTACCGTTCTTAGTGGACGGAATACCCTTGTCAGTGAAAGCGACGATTCGGGTTGCCTGACCGTGGCCGAAGATCTCGACGCGGTGCTTCATTTCGATGAAGGGGTAGGAGACGCGGTACATGCCGCCGGGAATCTCCACGGAGCCGCCGCCCTGTGCAGCAACGTCATCGATAGCCTTCTGGATAGCGCTAGTAGAGTCTCGTACGCCGGTGGGGTCAGCGTTGTACTTGGAATCGCATACGTTCACGCTCATGATGGTAGCCATGGTGTGTCCTCTTTCTTGGCGGATACAGAACAGCGATTAGCGCATAGATGAAATCTAAGCGCGTCATTAAGCTGAGTGTATCCAGTTGTGTTTGAGTGAATAAGTGGTTTGAGCTTCCTGCCGGTTGAGTGAGTGAGTCTCCTCCGGTGTGGGATGCAGGCGGGGAGTGAATCCGCTGCATCAGCGCTCGTGGGCGGTGTGAGGGAGTGAATCTCAACCGTTCCCATGTGAGTCATAAATTCTTGCATGCAAGATGCGAATCTGTCTAACCCACGAGAAAATATTCTAGGGCAAAATTAGGGTGCTTTTGTCACTCAACACCAGATAGTGTTGAGTGTCTCCCCGGTCACTTTTATGCAGTAGAGTGCACATATCCCACAGAAAACCAACCGACCAGTACAAACACCATATTTTGCACGCATATGCACTAGTCAGGGAAATTTTTGCCAAATCGCGAAATATCACTTCGCAGGCAGGTCATCCAGACCCAAAGAACCCATTAAAACCCCTCATCAGAGACTTATCTCACAGACTCAGAGGCCTCGGCATAGCACCGTCGGGCGCCCACCAGAGAATCGCAGAGCACCCCGGCAGGCGCTTCTAACAGACACCCGGCGAGCCCCCAACAATAGGGTTCACGCCCCTACTAAGCTTCCTTCGCGGAGGCGGCACCCACCACATCCAGGCGCGCATAGCGTCCCGCAAGCCAGGTGCAAATCATCAGCTGAACCTGATGGAAAATCATGATCGGCAGCATCATCAGGCCCAGCGAGCCCGCACCAAAGATAATGATCGCCATCGGCAGGCCAGCCGCCAGCGACTTCTTCGAACCGCAGAACTGAATCGTAATGCGGTCGGCACGGTTGAAGCCCAGACGCTTAGCCAACTGGTCGGTCAGCCACAGCATGAACACCACAATAATCGCCATGAGCACAACCAGCAGCACAATCTGCCACCACGCCACGCGCGTCCACACGCCCTGCACCACCGAGGCAGAGAACGCCGAATACACAATCATCATGACCGAGAACTTATCCAGCCACTTGGTGGTCGGCTTCTTGGCGAACTCACCCACCCAGCGGCGCGTCAGCTGACCGAGCACAAACGGCAGAAACAGCTGAATGGCGATGTCCAGGAAGACCGTTCCGGAGAACTCAATATGGCCCGTGTTCATCAGCAGCATGGCGAGCAGCGGGGTCGCCACCACACCCACAATCGAGGAGAGCGAGGCGCTCACAATCGCCGCCGCCACGTTACCGCCCGCAATCGAGGTGAAAGCAATCGACGCCTGCACGGTCGAGGGCACAAAGGTCAAGAACAGAATGCCCATGTACAACCCATCACCGAGCACAAGACGCAGCGGTGAGAGCGCCAAACCGACCAGGGGGAACAGCACGAACGTGCAGCTCAAAATCATCAGGTGCAGACGCCAGTGGGTCAGGCCGCGAATAGCCTCCGTGGTGGAGAGACGAGCGCCGTACAGGTAGAACAGCAGGGCGACCGCGAACTTTGTTCCGGTGCTGAACCATTCGGCGAAGTCGCCGCGCGCCGGCACGATAATGGCGAGGATGACCGCGCTAATAAGCATGGTCAGCAGCGGGTCAAGCTTGATGGAGCGAAGTGATGAAAGCATGGTCTCCATTCTATGACCGCGGCACGCGGCGGATGCAGTGACGGGCGCACCTTCTCACCTGAGGGTCGCGCACGAGACAGTTAACGACTGAACCCGCCGGAGTGCGCTAGGCACCCCGACGGGTTCATCAAGGTTCTTGGGTCTGCGGCTCAGGAACTACTTCTTATCGCTATCGAAGCCGTAACCCTGACCGTACGAGCCGCCCTCAGAGGAGCTACCGTACTGGCCGTAACCGTACTGCTCGGGAGCAGGCTGACCATTAGAAGACTGGCCGTTAGGCTGACCGGTAGAGGGCTGCTCAGCACCGTTCTGGCCTGCGGCAGACTGGCCTGCACCGTTCTGGCCTGCGGCGGGCTGACCGAAGCCGGGCTGCTGACCGTAGGCAGGCTGAGCGGGCGCGGGCTGACCCGGTGCGGGCGCCTGCGGGCCACCGGGAGCACCCGGTGCCGGCGCGCCACCGGCGGCAGCGTACGCGTCCCAACGCTGACCGTGGAAGGCACGAGCCTGCTCGGTGAGCCAGCCAGCGAACAGCGTAGAGTTAGCATCGAACGCGGGGGCGTTCTCAGGCTTGGGGTACACGTCCACGGTTTCCAGGGTGTGGTCAGCCCACGCGTCCTGGTGTTCACGCATGAACTCGGTGGACTGAATCGGGTCGGGCCACATGTGCACCGGCTCCGCCGCCGGAATCAGGACAGGAACGCGCGGTGCGGCATCCTTGACCGGGTTCTCCGTCGGGCGCCAGAACAGGCGGCCGGGCTGGGTACGGTCACGCAGCGCGTGCGCACGCCAGGTGAGAACGGGGTGGCTTGCCAGCAGGTTCACGTACCAGACGGCAAGGCCGCGGTCGGTGACGGCACGGTCGGCAAGCTCATCGAAGTTGACCTGCTTGTTCAGGTACTTACCTGCCGCCAGCACCTTGACAGCGCCCTCAGCACCCTCGGGGCAGAAGCGGTAGCCGAAGTTGTCGGCGGTGTACTCCTGCGAGCGGGACAGCGCACTCGACAGCACCGGAATCTGGTTGAACAGCATGGTGAAAATCAGACGGAAATAACCGACGTGACCTGCGGCGATGTGACCAACCTCGTGGCCAATAATGAAGCGCAGCGCCTCCGGGTCACGGGACTTACCGCCGATCTCGAACAGGTCAGAGTACAGGCAAATGTAGCGGCGAAAACCGTGACCTGCCGCGAAAGCGTTCATCATGCCGTTACCGAGAACAACGTACGCATCCGGTACTCGACGCAGACCCGCAGCCTCAGCTGCTTCAGCGAGCATCTGGTACGCCTCAGGGAACTGGGTCGGGGTGATGCGCACACCGCGCACACGCTGCTGCGCGTAGTAGATCGCACGAACAATGAACACAGCAATCGGGCCCAACAGGAGCAGACCAACCGTCTGGAAAATCAGGTCTTCCATGCTTGCCGTGGTGCTACCGGAAGAAGGTACACGAACCGAGCCTTCACCGGTTGAGCTGAAGACGTAACGCATCATCGAGCTGAACAGGTCAGCCAGCGCCATGAACAGCACAATGTAGCCGACCGCAGTGACCGCGTAGGCGGCGACCAGCCACGGAATTTCGGAGGGGTGACGCAGCGCGTGCAGCACCTTCGGCGGCAGCATCGACTGGTAGGCGAAGAGCCTCGGCTGGGGCAGGGGGCTGACCGGCTTCTGGCGCTCATCTTCGGGGAGCCAGCCGGCGGAGAGGTCCTGCGGGAGGGGCTCACCGGGGGCACGGAATGCCTGCTGGCCGGGCTGGGCGTTGAACTGCCCGCCGGGCTGCTGGTGGTTTTCAGGAGGTTGAGTCATGTCTCGTCCGCTTCGTATCGAGTGTTATCTGACTCCACTCTATCGTTTTTGGGCACGTACTAGTGAGTGTGAATGCGCTTTTTCTCATAGAATGCCCACCGCTTCTCGTCTCTCCTGCAATAGCCCGCCAAGAGACGCAATGCTTGGTTTTTCTCCCTACTGATGCATGCAGAGGGGCCGGTTCCGCACACGTGGTGCGGACCGGCCCCTCCAAAAGCTGACAGAAGAATAGCGTCTACTTATTAGGGACACCACTCCCTAATACACTAAAAATCTATCAACTTTATACTCAAAATAAACATCACATATATATAAATCTCAATCCAAGATTGAAGTAGGTCGAATGGGTCACTACTCCATTCAGACCTAATGGAAGCTGATATTAAACAGCTGCCGAAAGATAAGTGACAGTACCCCAGGGGGAAGTCACAATAACGCGGTACTGCACCGGAATGACCTTTGCCGACTGATGCGCGGGGTCACCGTAGGTGTGCTTACGCAGGTAGGTCATGTACGACACAACGTCTTGACCAGCATTGGGGTGGGTAATGTTAGCCATCACCTGAATGTCCCAGGACCAGCCGTCGCGGCCTTCAGCAGTCGTGTAGTGCTTACCGTATGCGTAAGTCCACAGGGGGCTATTTTCCTTGGGAGGACGGGGACCATCCGGGAAGTGCAGGTAGTTGTACTTACCGTGAGCGATGTAGGTAGAGCGGCTGCCCTTGTAGTTGTCGTTGAGGCGAACAACCGGGGGGTTTGCGCCCTTACCCTTGTAGCCTTCAGCGTAGTACATGTTGTTCTTACGGTTGGCTTCAGCCTCACCGAATGCGAAACGATCCGCACCGGTGGGGGTCGGTGCGTAGGAGACGTCACCTGCAACGTTCTCAACACGAACGTTGATGATAACGCCGCCACCAACACCGCCAACGCCGTCCTTGGAGCTGTAGTCAGGGGTGTCCTTGCCGTTCGGGGGGTAAATCGGCGGGAAGTCGCTCACGCCCTCGTAACGACCCCAGGGGTAAGCAAGCTTACGTTCGGGGGTAGTGTTGTCAATGAAGTAGGTCTGCGGATGGGGGCTGCAGTTGGAGGTGGGCATTACTGCCCATTCGTACTCTTCATTCACGGTACCCTTGTAGCGGCGACGGTTGGCACGTTCACCCCAGGGCACGGATACGATGGTGCCGTATTCGCAAGGGTTCTTGGATGCGGCGTAGGCGGGTACTACAGCGGTTGCTGCCACAACAGGAGCTGCCCACGCTACACCCTTAACCAGGGAACGACGACCCATCAGCTTTCCACTTTGTTGGGAGTGGCTCTTAGTCGAGTGAATATCCATTACCAAATCTCTCTCAATTGGAATGAGTTTTGCACATTGATTCACTTTATTTCTGCATAAAATATACAGATATAAAGGTTATCGCAGTATGTGTTTAACGTACAGTTCAGAGTGTGCTCTCAGAATTCTTCTGCGGCTATAAATCCGCTTCAGTTCTTTTCGATGAACACTCGTTATATGAACACGCTTTATATGGAAGCACAAAAATTTGTATTTATTGTTTCATGTTGTGCAACAATTTGGGTCGATAGATAATTCCTAACAGAATTAATCTAGGATTATCAATCTTTTTTCACCCTCAACCTTAACTGCCATCAATGTTGGAATGTTGCGAATCAATGCACTCAACCCCCCCCCTTGCACAACTTTCCCAAGCAAGCAATAAGTTTACACTTTATGCAGCATCTAAACCCACACTTTTAACTAACTTTCATTCTTGATCCCAGTGTGATGAATAATACATATGTAATACATGCTATATTGGCGTAATGTTGTACCGTAAAGTGAGTTGAATCACATGCATTTACTCTAATGGGTTCTCACAAACAAGTCCGCTGCAGTTCCCGTACGTAACGGGAACTGCAGCGGACTGCCCATATTCAACCGCCTACACGGCGGGGTGCGTGGGGCTTAGAGGCTCTTGACGAGCTCCTCGGTAGCCTCAGCGATAGCCTTCTCCTCGTTGGTGGGGATGACCAGCACCTTAATAGCGGAATCCTCAGTGGAAATCACGCGGGGCTCAGGGGAACGCTTAGCATTCTCTTCCTCGTTGTACTTGATGCCCAGTGCGCCGAGGCGGTCCAGGACCAGCTTACGGAAGTCGCCGGAGTTCTCACCGATACCAGCGGTGAAGATCAGTGCCTGCGCGCCGCCAACGACCAGGTTGTAGCCGCCAATGTACTTCATCAGGCGGTAGGAGGTCATGTCCAGTGCCAGCTGTGCACGCTCGTCACCGGACTGTGCAGCCTCAACGACCTTACGCATGTCGTTGGAGCCAGCCAGTGCGAGCAGACCGGACTCCTTGTTCAGGATGGTGTCCAGACGCTCACCGTCAATGCCTTCACGAGACAGGATGGTGGTCAGCGCCGAGGGGTCGATGTCGCCGGAGCGGGTGCCCATGATCAGGCCAGCCAGCGGGGTGTAGCCCATGGAGGTGTCCACGGACTTGCCGCCCTTCACAGCGGTCACGGACGCACCGTTACCGAGGTGTGCGACGATGCCGTTGAACTCGTCGCGTGCAATGCCGAGCATGTCAGCTGCAACGTGGGAGACGTACTCGTGGCTGGTGCCGTGGAAGCCGTAGCGGCGGATGCTGTACTTGTCAGCCAGGTCGTAGGGGATTGCGTAGCGCCATGCTTCTTCGGGCATGGTGGAGTGGAACGCGGTGTCGAAGATAGCGACCTGCGGCAGGGAGGGCCACTTGTGCATTGCTGCGCGCATGCCCTGAACGTGTGCGGGGTTGTGCAGCGGTGCCAGCGGGGAGAGGTCGTCGATCTGCTGGACAACTTCCTCGGTCAGCAGGGTGGGGTGGGTGAACTTCTCTGCACCCTGCACCACGCGGTGGCCGACTGCCTGCAGCTCGCGGCCGTGCAGGACGGGCTCAAGCTTCTCAGACATGATGTCGAATGCGACCTCGTGGTTGGGCACGTCGGTGCCAATGTTTTCGACGAGGCCGGAGGTCAGCATCTGCTCTGCCTCGGGCAGGGAGGTGTCACGCACCTGGTACTTCAGGGAGGAAGAACCGGCGTTCACAACGAGAATAAGCATGAAAGTATCTTCTTTCGTAGTTTTCTTTTCGTTCCATTCTCGCACTTTTCGAGCCTGCGTGCGAGACGGCCCCGGCTGTGTTTTTAACGGGGGTTTTTACTGGGGGTGACATCGAGGGGCAGGAGGCGAGGGGTTGGTGGGCTCTTTTCTTTCTCATCCGCTCGGGTAAGTCCAGCGGTGTCGCCTCGCGGTCAGGTGTGCACAGTGTGGCGCCGTACTCGTTCAGAAGTGCCACCGACGAATCGGTCCAGGCTATAGGTTTGGCCCTATAGATTCGCATTTCGTCCTCGATAGTTCTTGGAGAAAAACGTAGTACTTGGGTCAGCTCACGCATCTAAATTCACCACTTCTTTGAAGCAATCAAGGTTAGAGCGCGAGTGAAGGACAATCACAACCTGCTTGTCACTGCCCTCGATAGCGCACGCCATCGATTCGAGCTCAGCGCGCTCCTCTGACGGAGTGAGACCCTTCAAGGTCTCATCAAGCAACACAAGCCGGGCAGCGCCTTCACGTAACACGGAACGCGCAAGCATGAGCCCGCTCGAATTCGATGCTTCAGATGCAAACGGATCGATATCTGGTACGATTACCACTTCGCCTTGGGGATACCGGCGGTATAGAGCATCAAGCATGACGGACTTCCCCGCGCCAGTTGGTCCAATCAAGGCAACCATAGAACATCCAGAGTCAAGAACGCTCCCGAGCAGAGCCAGGTCAGCAGACCGCACGGGCGGATAAGAACGGTCGGCCCGGTACTCTTCAAGCATCCGAACACGCTCCGCAGTCAAGCTGACTACACCAACCTGTTGCAGCGTCTCCACCGTAGATTGGATGCCAGATGACAGAGTTACTGCAAAATATATTACGACCGCGGGAGCAACCACTGAGTTCGATCCTTCGACCATCAGTGCCAATACCACTGCAGAAACATTCAGTGACGACACAAGCAGCTGAATCAGTCCCGTACGCAGTGCGTAGGCGTTCGCCAACTGAATCGAGCTGCTGACGTATGCAGCCTCCGAATGGGCGTAGGCTTCTTCTCCAGCCCGACGCAGCCCTGCGCTGACGGGCGCAGCGTGTAAGCCAGCCTGGGCACCAACCACCCCGATGAAGTCACCTCGGCGATTGGCAGCCGTCGTCGAGGCAGGGAGAATCCACTTTGAACCCTGACGCATAGCAAGCATCGCTAGGGGTGCTACCGCCAACACAACGATTATGAACAGCGGGGCACCAGCCACTGCGCCTCCGATGAGCATAAAGGTCTGTAGAATGACCATAAATACCGAACCCAGGGCGCTAGGCACCGACATCTGAAGGTCGGAGAAGTCTTCACCCATCCGCCCCATGACCGCACCGCTTGTTCTAGGACTAGCGAATCGATCGAGCCTCCGTATAATCCGGTCGTGCAAATCGCTCAGCCTAGCGATGGGAGCCCAGTAGAGCGGGCCAAAGAACATGACGGACCCAACAATTGCTGCCAGTGCGCAAGCAGCTGACACTCCAGCAACCTGAGCAGACAGCCCATCACTGTGAGCAATCGTCAATGCAAAAGCAACTTCGGATCCGCTCAAGAGTAGGGCGCCACACGTAATCCACACCAAATGCGGTCCAAACAACAACAGGGCCGATCGTCGGAATGTGGCACGCTTCGGCTCAGGGTCAGGAAGGTCCTGTCCCTCGCTCACATCCGTCGAACCAGCATCTGCCTCCTTAGCTGCCCCGGGGCTATGAGCCTGCAACTCAAGAGGGTCTACCCTCGCATCATTGCCGGAGGTGAAGGCACTCGGTACGTACTCCTCCGAGCTTGCCAGAAGTGTGCACGTTGGCACGCACTCTAAGATCCTCTCGGCAACCACTTCTCGTGTTACAGGATCAAGCGCTGCGAACGTATCGTCCAAAATTAGCCAGTCCGGTTTGTCTGCCAAAACGATAGCGACAGCAGCACGGTGTCTCTCTCCTGACGACAAGGTTGCTGCGTCTTGCCAGAACCGCCCAATCACATCCTCAGTGAGCCCCATATCTAAAGCGAGGCTAGTGAACCGGGATACCTGATGTGGCGAAGCAGAAGCTCGCCACGCTGACAGCACCGAATGGGACACTTCCGGGTTGCGTGGTACGAAAGCAGAATCGGGGGTGGTCACGGATGTGCGCAATGCTTCAGCGCGCTCAGACGTAGCTGCAAGCACCTCTCTAGAATTTGAAGGCTGCCCCACCAAGTCCTGCTGTTTAACCGTGCAATTTGGAGACGACTCGAGCTTGTCGAGCTCACGCATCATTGGCACAGCGAGCCGAATAACCCGATAGTTTACGATGTTGTTCTGCACCGCTGCGTACAGGTAGCGGGCTGCCAAAATAATTCCAATACCGAAACGAGCGGATGGCCAGAGCCATGCGCCGAGAACCGCAACCACAGCGAGCACCGCAGTTAGTGCTCCCCGTTCAAGGAATCCATTCAGGATCTGCAACGGGACCCGTCTGCGCAGAAGCTGCTCTTCGGTGTTTCGGATGCTAGCGACCTTGTCCAGGGCGGTACCCCAGCTGGGGATGCTTTGCCCTCGAGGCAGCGCGTTTGCTACACGCTGGATCCACTGCCTACGCTCTCCCTCTAGAGCGACGTACTGTTCCCATAGTCGGCCCACCAAGTTGATGAGACGGACGCTGACGAATACCAATCCAGTGATGAGCAACGCAGCGATGGCGCCGCTTGCACCATATAGCGCGAGCGAAGCCGCGAGAAAGGCAATAATCTGAACGGTTGAAACGGCGAAATCAACAACGAAGGCAAACTGGCTGATCTGTCCTGGGTATGTGAGAACATGCCCGTGAGCTTCCGGCGGATGGGATGACCTACCAAAGATGTCCCGGAAACGGCGGTATGTAAGCTGTCGAACCGCGATTGTGAGAATAAGCTCTTGGCGTTCCTTCACCCAGTACCCTAGGCTTTCAGCCAGGAAAGCGAAGATGAGTAACCAAATAGCACTGCCTGGGGTCCTCTCACCTGACGTTACCCGGCCGATACCTGCCGTAATCATCAGAGCCCCTGCAACATTCAGTAGGCCAGCAGTGAAGACGATGAAACTCGTGCTCGTTGGCGCGAATACCAAAGCAAGCCAGCGGATCCGTCTCGGCAGGTTCCGCGCTATCCTTTGATAGCGCACATACAAGTGCTCGATGGGCATATCTCTCAGATGCAGGCTAGGAGCGCTCTGTGCTTCGCCCCGTCGCTTGTGATTGATTACTATTACGTTTCTCCAGTCATTCGGTATTCGAGTTCAGGTGTACGGCCTCGTTAATAAGTTCGTCGTTCGGAAAACGGGCTTGGAGGTCGTTGAGAGCTACCTGGACATCTATGCTCGGATCGAGTTGCGCCTGCGCGGCGCGGGATCTGGCTTGCACAGTCCATTCGGGCGTTTCCGCCTCATATGATGCGCGTAGCGTGTCCAGGACAGCCTCATCATCCCCAAGATTTGCTGCTTTCGCATACTCATCTCTTGCGCGACGAGGGGCCCCTAATTGCATAAGGATGAACCCGAGAAATCGGTGTGCTTCAGGTATGCTTGGGCCGAGCTCAACCGTCTATAATGAACAGCCAACGTCGGCTGAGATGTTGCCTTCTCGGGCACGCACTGAAATTGGGTACGGGACAAATATACAACGATTTGACCAAAATCCAACATATAAGCGTGTCTGTCGGGCTCATCCCCGCGCATACGGGGAAAACAGCACACCGGCAGGTGGTGCCAGCCTCTCCCCCAGCACCTTCACCACGCCCGCTAGAGCACATCGGGGTGGACCGCCACCTCTACGGCGGCAGGCAGCACCCGCGCGCTAATACGGTGCGCCGACGGTGCCGGGTCACCATCCACCTCAACCGGCTGCGCACCATCCGGGAACTCCAACACCACCTCAGACCCCACCAGGTGGCGAATCACCGGCAGCTCAATGCGCGGCGAACCCAGAATCGTGCGGCGCGTAACCTTCGCCATCAGCAGACCCCACTCCACCAGGTCACGCGGCGACGCCACAATCACCTCAAGGTTGCCGTCATTCACATCCGTCATATCCGCCAGGCGAATACCACCCTGCAGGCGGCCACAATTCGCGATCAGCACCGACCGCATCGGCAGAGTACGGAACGGCGCACCATCCACGCTGATACGCACCGGGTGCGACCTGCCCAGCATATGCTTCATGCCGGACTGCACGTACGCCACCCACCCGAACTTCGCCTTAATGTCCTCGTTCGTATCGTTCATAACCAGCGCGTCAAAGCCGGCACCACTCATCACAAAGAACGTGTGTTCGGTTTCTTCGCCGGGGGTGCTCGTCGTCGTCATCTCAATCGCATCAACAGCCTGACCTGCACCGTTGAGCGCAATATCAATGCACGCCGCCACGTCACTGACCGGAATATACAGGTTACGCGCCAGCAGGTTACCGGTGCCCATCGGCAGAATACCCAGGCGCGGCTTATGCCCCTCATGATGCGCCAGCGCCGCCGCCACAGCACGCACCGTACCGTCACCACCGGCAGCAATGAGCAGGTCAACACCCTCAGCAATCAGCTCGCGGGCAGCCTCGGAACCGGGCTCGTCCACGCGGGTGGTGCGCACCAGCGCCTGCGGGTGGCCGTTCGCCGCGAGGGTACGTTCCAGAATCTCAATAGCCGCCGCAGCGCCAGGCTTGCTCGGGTTGTACACCACGCCCACGCGCTGCGCCTCACCGGTGGGCAGGGTCGGCAGGACGCCGAAGGGCGCGCCCAGTTCGATAGCGCGTCGGCGCGCTTCACGGCGGGCACGAGTGACGGAGGCGGTCAGCGCCGCCGCCGCGGAAACACCAAGGAGTTTACGGTATAGAGGCATAGTTCTTAGACTACCGGGATACGCGAAAACCCGCCCACCGTTTACGCGGTGAGCGGGTTTTTCGGCTGGTTGTGAGATTACTCAGCGGGCGGGGTTTCCCTTACTCAGCAGCTACTACCGGGATGACCTCGGCGCCACCCATGTACGGGCGCAACGCCTCGGGAATCACAACAGAGCCATCAGCCTGCTGGTGAGTCTCCAGGATGGCAACCACCCAGCGGGTCGTCGCCAGGGTGCCGTTCAGGGTCGCTACGGAGCGGGTGCGGCCCTTACGCACGTTGCCTGCCTCATCCACGGTGTCCGGGGTGCGCTCGCGGATGTTCAGGCGGCGCGCCTGGTAGGTGGTGCAGTTCGAGGTGGAGGTCAGCTCACGGTAGGTGCCCTGGGTCGGGACCCACGCCTCGCAGTCGAACTTGCGGGCTGCGGAGGTGCCCAGGTCGCCTGCGGCGGTGTCAATCACACGGTATGCGAGGCCGCAGCGCTGCAGCATTTCCTCTTCGAGGGACAGCAGCTTCTCGTGCATCTCTTCTGCCTGCTCGACGGGGCAGTAGACGAACATTTCAGCCTTGTTGAACTGGTGCACGCGAATGATGCCGCGGGTGTCCTTACCTGCGGAGCCAGCCTCGCGGCGGTAGCAGGAGGACCAGCCCAGGTACTTCTTCGCCCCCTTCTCGAAGTCGAGAATTTCGTCGGTGTGGTAGCCGGCGAGCGCCACCTCGGAGGTGCCGACCAGGTACAGGTCGTCGCGTTCGAGGCGGTAGATTTCGTCGTCGTGCTTGACGTTGAAGCCGGTGCCGTTCATGATTTCGGGGCGTACCAGGGTGGGGGTGGTCATCATGGTGAAGCCGTGCTCGGTTGCGAGGTCGAGCGCCATCCACATGAGTGCCTGCTCCAAGCGTGCTACCTGGCCCTTGAGGAAGTAGAAGCGTGCGCCGGAGACCTTTGCGCCGCGTGCCATGTCGATGCCGTCGACGAGTTCGCCGATTTCGAGGTGGTCGCGCGGTTCGAAGCCGTCAGCTGCGAAGTCGCGGGGGGTGCCGACTTCCTTGACGACTACGTAGTCGTCTTCGCCGCCGACGGGTACGCCGTCGATGATGAGGTTTTCGATGCTGCTGATCAGTTCCTCGTATTCGGCGGTTTTTGCTTCGGAGGCTGCCTTTGCTTCGTTGACGCGAGCTGCCAGTTCCTTCGCCTGTGCGACGAGGGCGGGCTTTTCTTCCTTGGGTGCCTTTGCGACGGTCTTGCCGAAGGCGTTCTGCTCGGCGCGCAGGTTCTCGTATTCGCCGATGAGTGCACGGCGTGCGGTGTCGGCTTCGAGGATGCGGTCGACATGGGTTTCGTCCTTGCCGCGTGCTCGCTGGGAGGCGCGGAAGACGTCGGGGTTTTCGCGGAGGAGGTTAATATCAATCACTGTTTTATCCTACCTAATCTTGTGGTGGGTTGTGGGCGGGGTTTGCGCTGGTGGGGCGCGGGTAGGTGCGGGGGTGTCTAGCGGCGGGCGGCTAGTGGTATTGCTAGTGGTGCCGCTAGTGGCGCTGCAGGTGTGCGGGGCGGCCGTTGGGGAAGAGTGACTCGACCCATTCGTGTGCGGCATCGAAGGAGCCGTCGGAGTGGATGGCGTCGACTTCAGTGTTTTCGTGGTCGGCGCGCGGGTAGGAGCCGAGGAATTTCAGCGTCGGGGAGACGCGGTGCAGGCCGCGCAGGGCGTCGCGCATGCGTGCCTCGTAGATGTGGCCGTCGGCGTCGATGCTGAACGAGTAGGAGCCCATGCCTTCGCCGGTGGGGCGCGATTCGATGCGGGAGAGGTTCACGCCGCGCACGGAGAACTGTTCGAGCAGTTCGAGCAGGGCGCCGGCGCGGTTGGTGGGCAGCGGCACGGTCAGGGTGGTCTTGTCGGAGCCGGTCTGTTCGGGGATGTCGGCGGTACGGGAGAGCAGCACGAAGCGGGTCACGGCGTTCTTGTTGTCGCCGATATTGTCCTGCAACACGTGCAGTTCCGGGTGGTAGTTCAGCAGTGCCGGGGAGCAGATTGCCGCATCGTAGGTGCAGCCCTCTTCGAGCAGGCCGACAGCCGCCGCGGCGGTGGAGGAGCCGGGCAGGTAGGCGGCGGTGGGCACGTTCTCCTGCGCCCAGCCGCGCACCTGCGCCCAGGCGTGCGAGTGGGTGGAGATAGTCTTAACGTCCTCGATACTGATGGGCTTCGCGGCGACCAGCACGAAGCGGATCGGCACGAGCACCTCGCGGATAATGCGTACACCCTCGCTGGCTGCGATAGCGTCCAGGGTGGCGCTCACACCGCCCTCCACAGAGTTTTCGATGGGCACCATGGCGGCGTCCGCCTCGCCCGCGTTCAGGCGTGCGAGCGCGTCGGGCACGCTGGTGGCGGGGATCCGTTCGGCGTCGGATGCGCCGGGGACGCTCAGCAGGGCGGATTCGGTGAAGGTGCCGGAGGGGCCAAGGTAGGTGTATCGCATGCCACTATAGTAGCGTCTGCCGTGGAGGGGCCGCCGAATTTGGCGATAGGTTAGTGACTTTGGCGGTAGTTAAAAGCCCCCACCAAAGTCACTAACCTATGGTCGAAAAACTTAAGTCATTACTGAAAACCGTTACCTCACGAACTGGCGCACCCGCGCGGTGTCCCAGTACTGGGCGGGCACGCCTCCACCCATGAGCTCACGGGCGATAGCGGCAGCCTGCACGGAACCAGCCTCGGGCAGGGGCGCGTGCGAGCCAGCAATAATGACGTTGCCGCGGCGGCGGCCCTTCAACATTGCCGAATCCGCCACAATGCACACGTACTCGAACACCTCAAGCAGGGCGGACGCCTCCGCGCGGGCACCGGTCAGCGCAGGCCCGTCACCGCAGTTCAGGATGTACAGGCCACCGGGTGCCAGCGACTCGGCGACGGTGCGGGTGAACTCGACGGTGGTGAGCGCCTCGGGCGTGGTGTCCCCGGCGAACACGTCACGAATTAGCACGTCGCGGGAAGCGGGCGCGAAGGTTGCGGTGACGGCACCTGCCTCGCCCACGCGAATCTTCACGCGCGGCGCCTTGGGGATGTCGAACCAGGCGCGCACACACTCGGCGAGCTTGGCATCCAGCTCAACAACCGTGTTGCGGCTGGTCGGGTACAGGTCAGCGAAATAGCGCGCCATCGAGCACGCGCCGCCGCCCAGGTGGGTGATGCGCAGCTTCGCGGCGTCCAGGTGTTCCTCCACATGCGAGGAGACGACCGCCGCGATCCAGCGCATGTACTCAAAATCCAGCTGGCGGGGCTCACCCACAATCACGTGGGAAGACTGCACACCATTAATGAGTAGCAGCCAGCCGTCGGCATGGTAGCCGTCAGGGACCAGCTCCGCCTCACCCGTGGAGATGGGGTACACGCCTGCCGCCGCGCCCTGCACGGGGGTGTTCTCGGTATCGTCGATGCGGTTCTTCTGCTGCTTCTGCGCCTTTTGGGACTTCTTGGGTGCCCTGCTCTTTTTCGCCATACCCACTAGCCTAGCCGACAGCCCGCACGCCCCTAGCGTACACACCCGCAAGGAACCGCCTCCACAGGGGCCAGCTGAGTAGACTAGAACCCATGGGATTTGTATGTCAGGGCCGCTACGCGCTCGCACCAATTGAACCGACCGACGCCGAAAAATACGTCAACCTGCAGCTGGACTGCATGGAGCAAACCTACGACCCGATCTACTTCGACGCGCTCGGGGAAAGCTTCACCGCCCGCCACCGCGCCGAACGCAACGAATACCTCGAAGACTTCCACCGCCACCTCTCCTCCCCCACCGTGCGCGGCTTCTTCGCCTATGAGGTGCCCGGCTGGACCCCCGACGGCGGGCTCTCCTGCTCCATCGGCGTACGCATCGACTGGGATAAGCCGGTCGGCCTGGCGCTCTCCCTGTGTGAGCCCTCCTCCTGGGAACTCGAACGCGCCGAGTCCCTCCCCGAACTGCCCGCAGGCACCCGTAAACTCGCGCACCTGTACACCCTCAACCACACGCACGGCACCGGGCTCGGTCAGGCACTCTACGAATCCATCATCTACCCGGACGAAAACTCCTACCTGTGGGTCATGGCAGAAAACGAACGAGCGCTCTCCTTCTACGAGCGGCTCGGCTACCAGCGCAACAGCATCGAATTTGAGGCACGCGGCATCTGGGCGCCCGGCCACAGCGTACGATACACGCGCATCCTCAACCCCTAAACGGCACGCCACAACAGGGAAACAGCCCGCCCACATGACGCAGCGCACCGCACACCCTGTTAGGCACCACCCCCACAACGCCTTAAGATAGAAGAGACCTATAAGCTCGACGCACCCGCGCACAGGAGCACATACACCCCTGCGCAACCGCGGGACCCAGCGCCGAACATCGCATAGAAGGACAGTAAAACAATGACCACCGGTCTTTACCTCTCCGCTATGTCCCAGAACTCGGGCAAGTCCCTCGCAGCCCTGGGCCTAGTAGACTCCCTCATCAAGCGCGCAGACCGCGTCGGCTTCTTCCGCCCCGTATTCGACGGCGCAACCATCGCCGACGACCCCATGGCACGCCTCATCCGTGAGCACTTCGGCCTGACCGAAGAGCAGGTCGGCGGCGCAGTCTCCATGACCGACGCACTCGCACTCATCGCAGAAGGCGACACCGAAGAAATCTCCGCACGTGCAGTCTCCGCCTACGAAAAGGTCGCAGCAAACAGCGACGTCGTAATCGTCGACGGCGTCTACCTGCCCGCCAACGCGCTCTCAGTCGAATTCGACCTGAACGTCCAGATCGCACGTGACCTCGGCCTGCCCGTCGTCGCAATCGTCGGCGCACAAGAAGCAACCGTCGAAGAAGCAGTCACCGCAGTCGACGTGGCACGCACCGAACTGCTCGCCTCCAAGGCAGACCTGCTCGCAATCATCGTCAGCCGTGCAGAACCCGAACTGCGCGACGAAATCGAGAACTCCGTCAAGCGCGGCGACGCAAACCTGCCCGTCTACGTACTGCCCGAAATCCCCGAACTGAACGCACCCACCGTCGGTGAAGTTGCCGAAGCCCTCAAGCTCGACACCGAAGGCATCAAGGCAGAAGACCTCGGCCGCGACATCCACGGCATCAAGGTCGCAGCAATGAACGTCTCCAACTTCCTCAACCAGTTCGTCGACGGCGACTTCGTCATCGTCCCCGGCGACCGTGCAGACATCGTCGCAGCAACCCTCGCATCCGCACTGGCACCGACCTTCCCCGCGCCCTCCGGCGTGCTGCTCACCGGCGGCCTGGACGCACTGCCCGGCAAGAACACCGCAGTCGGTTCCCTCATCGACAACGCACCGTTCCCCGTGCTGTCCACCACCAAGGACACCTTCAAGTCTGCACGCGCAGTCTCCCGCGTCCGCGGCACCCTCGAAAGCGGCCACCAGCGCAAGCTTGCAGCAGCAATGGGCGGCTGGGATGAGTATGTCAACAAGGACGAACTGCTCGCACGCCTCGAAATTGAGCGCCCTGCATCCATGACCCCGCTGCGCTTCCTGCACAACCTCATCGAGACCGCACGCGCAAACCGCCGCTCCGTGGTCCTGCCCGAGGGTTACGACGTGCGAATCCTGCGTGCATCCGAAATCATTGCACGCCGCGACTTCTGCGACCTGATCCTGCTCGGCAACCCCGCCAAGATTGCAGAGATCTGCCGGGCCGAAGGTATCGAACTGCCCAGCTCGATCCGCATCATCGACATCGAAAACAACGAGTACACCGAGGACTTCGCAGCAACCTACGCTGAGCTGCGTGCACACAAGGGCGTCACCATCGAGGCCGCCCGCGAGCGCATGACCGACCCCTCGTACTTCGGCACCATGCTCGTCTACAAGGGCATCGCCGACGGCATGGTTTCCGGTGCAGTGAACACCACCGCGAACACCATCCGCCCCTCGCTCGAGTTCATCAAGACCCGCCCCGGCACCAAGATCGTCTCCTCCGTCTTCCTCATGCTGATGGAAGACCGCGTTCTGGTCTACGGCGACTGCGCAGTGAACCCGAACCCCAACGCAGAGCAGCTCGCCGACATCGCAAAGGCATCCGCGGAGACTGCACGCCAGTTCGGCGTCACCCCCAAGGTTGCTATGCTGTCCTACTCGACCGGCACCTCCGGCGCTGGCGCAGACGTGGACGTTGTGCGTGAGGCAACCGAGCTCGTGCGCGCTTCGAACCCCGACTTCGCGGTCGAGGGCCCGATTCAGTACGACGCCGCATCGAATATGTCCATTGCGTCGACCAAGCTGCCCGGCAGCGAGGTCGCTGGTCAGGCTACCGTGTTCATCTTCCCCGACCTGAACACCGGTAACAACACCTACAAGGCTGTTCAGCAGTCTTCGGGTGCTGCCGCTGTGGGCCCGGTTCTGCAGGGTCTGCGTAAGCCCGTGAACGACCTGTCGCGCGGTACCACCGTTGAGGACATCATCAACACCGTTGCGATCACCGCAATTCAGGCACAGAGCCTGTAAGGTGCACGCGGCGCTGTAGCGTGAAGGCTGCGGCGTTCCGTTGATATAGAAATCTCCCGCACTGGGGGGCATGCCGTGAAGGTGTGCTCTACCCGGTGCGGGAGATTTTTTGTAATTACAGGGTTTCTTGTAGTGCCATTCCCCGGTTAGTCCTTGCGGGTGCGGCGGAGGCGCACATAGTTAATCACGCCAATACCAGCCATACCCACGGCGGTCAGCACCGGGCCGAGGGCGGGCGGGAAGAGCCAGGTGAGCCCCGCCTCCACGGTGTAAGCGATGAGGCGGCAGACAAGGTAGGCACACGCCGCCACGAAGAGGGCGTAGGCGACGATGATGCCGACCGGGCGGGGCTCGTAGCCTTCTCGCCGGGCGCGTAGAGCGGCACCCAGGGCGTTACCCAGATACAGGGCGAGAGCACCGACGACGACAGCCGCGGTGAGGGCACCGTCAAGGAGCGTACGCGGGGTCAGCGGGGCGGTGCCTGCCTCAGTGAAGAGGTTGAGGATGCGCACCCCGGCGTAGGCGTAGCAGAAGATGGCTGCCGCGCGGATGGTAAGGGGTAGGTTGGTCCAGAAGGTTTTCATGCGGCCCCTTTCGAGGTGGAGGGCGGGCTTCTGTCTGAGTGTTACCCCAAGGATACCTAAAAACACCGGCGTGTGATGCGAATCAATAGCATTGCGACTGGTGAATGTTGTTCATGCAGGGCGCTGTTTTTATTGCGCCGAGAAGCCACATGTGTTTCGAAAAGCAACATGTTTGGTGGCTTCTCGAAACACATGTGGCTTTTCGAGGAAAATGCGGGGCAGGATTTTTGTAATTACAGGATTCCGCCGCCAACCACCCCTACCCCGTGAGCCGGTGACCACCCAGGCAGCGGCAAACCGCCCGGGCTGCTAGGCTGCTGCTATGACCGTAACTGACGAAACTCTCCCCCTGGGGCTCTACGAACACCTCAAGAGCACATCGCTCATGGGCCGCGCCATCCCCGAAGGCGCGCAATGGCAGGAAGAAATCCTCGAAAAGGACGACTACAACATCCCCGAACTGCTCACCCAGTTCTTCGCCACCCAGCTGGCTCCCGCCCTCGAAAGCCTCAAAACCCCTGCAGACCAGGTAGAACTCGTCAACCGCATGATGGAGCTCCTACCGCAGGATGCCGAAGAGCAGAACGACTCGTTGCTGACCGATAACGACAGCAACGTAATTCAGATGCGCGAGCTCACCCTCACTGACGCAAAAACTACGCGCCCCGATATTCCTCTGAGCGACGTTGCTCTGATGACGAATACTTCTAAAGACCTGAATCTCAATACTGAAATTCAGAAAGAATTAGAAAGTGCAGACCGTGTAGATTTGCTCTGCTCATTTCTTAAAATGTCCGGCGTTAATAGTTTGAGTGAGCAGCTTAAAGCTATTAAAAATCGCGGTATTCCTTTCCGCATTATTACCACCACCTACATGGGCGCAACCGACCGCAAGGCTATCGACCGCCTCGTTGAAGAGTACGGCGCCGAGGTAAAAATCAGCTACCAGGGCGACAGCACCCGCCTGCACGCGAAGGCTTGGCTGTTCCACCGCAATACCGGCATGTCCACCGGTTATGTAGGTAGCTCGAACCTGTCCAGTGCCGCGCTCACTGACGGCCTGGAGTGGAATGTTCGCATCTCTAACCCGATTACGCCCGGCCTGATCCGCCAGTTTGAAGGCCTGTTTGAAAGCTACTGGAAGAGCGGTGATTTCACCTCTTACACCGCCTCTGACAAGGAGAAACAGGAGCTCGACACTGCCCTGGCCAAGGCGGATATTACCGGCCGTAAAAGCAAGGGCCTGGAGTACGATATCGACTCGTCCCTGCTGGATGTGCACCCGTTCCCGCATCAGGTGCGCATGCTTGAAGAAATGCAGAACGCTCGTTCTAAGGGTCGTCACCGTAACCTTGCCGTTGCCGCAACCGGCACCGGCAAGACCGTGTTCTCCGCCCTCGATTACAGGCACCTCTGCGAGCAGTCCGGCAAAAAGCTGAAGCTACTTTTCATTGCGCACCGAAAAGAAATCCTCGACCAGGCGCGCCGCACTTTCGGCGACGTCATGCTTAAAGGTAATTTCGGTGAACTTCTGACCGGAGGCAAAAAGCCCGAATATAACGAGGCTGTTTTTGCGACCATTCAAACTTTGTCAGGTGCTGCCCTTGAGAATTATGCGCCGGACTATTTCGACGTCATCATCATGGATGAATGTCACCACATTGAGGCCGCCAGCTGGGATAAAGTTTTTAACTATTTTGAACCCCGCGAATTCATTGGCCTGACCGCGACCCCGGAGCGAGAAGACGGGGTGAACATCGCCGACAAGTACTTTGGCGGCTACGTGGCGACCTCCATCCGTCTGTGGGATGCACTCGAAGACAACCTCCTCGTGCCCTTCCAGTACTTCGGTATTGCCGACGGCACCGACCTGCGTCGCGTCAACGTTCGGGGTGGCCAGTACGACGAAACCGACCTGGAAAAGCGGTACACCGACCATAAGGATGCTGAACGCCGCCTGCGCATCATCGTGAAGGAGCTACGCGAGAAGGTCGACAACCCCCTGCGTATGAAGGCGCTCGGCTTCTGCGTGAGCGTCAAGCACGCCAAATACATGGCCCAGAAATTCAACGAAATAGGACTCCCGGCAGACTGCTTGGTGGGTGCGGATTCCGCCGAGCGTCGTGCCAAGGTTATGGGGAATCTTGCGGATGACAACCACGAGCTGACGACCATCTTCACCGTGGACCTGTTCAACGAGGGCGTCGATATTCCGAACATCGACACGCTCCTGATGTTGCGCCCCACCCAGTCGCTCACCCTCTTCCTGCAGCAGCTGGGCCGCGGCCTGCGCCGTGCACCGTTGAAGTCTGTTCTGACGGTCCTCGACTTTGTGGGACACCAGAACAAGAACTTCATGATTCACAGCAAGTACCGCGCTTTTGCGCGACAAGGTGCCCTGACTGTGGATGATATTAAGAGCCCTGAACTACCGGCTGGCTGTCACTTCCACCTGGACGAGCTGACTCAGAAGCAGGTCATCCAGAAGATTCGCGAGTCCCTGCGCATGAATCAGAGCGCCCTCATCGACACCGCAAAGAGCTACCTGGAAGATATGCACCGAAACTCCACGGACCTCGATATTCGTCCCACCGTCATTGACTTCATCAACCACTACGGATTGGGACTACCGCAGATTTACGGCCGTAGCAGTAAGGTGACCCTGCCCGGTGTCGCTAAGCCCGTCGCAACGACCTGGACCAGCCTCCAGGCTGCAACTGGGCTGTACCCCGACCTGGTAGTTCCTTTCCAGGACAATATTTCTCTCGAAGTGAATAGGCGCGTCAAGGCACTCAGACACGTGAACGACAGCTTCCGTATCAATGCCTACCTGGAGCTACTGAACACGGACATCCGGGAGCAGGATATGACCGATGAACAGCGCCGCTTCGCATGGATGCTTCTGTTCTCTATCTGGCCGAATGCTAAGTGGGTAGGCTCAACCGAAAGGTTCAGCCTCAACGAAGGCCTGGCGACTCTGCGCAAGAACCGCGGTATTCTGCAGGAGTTGGAAAGCGTCTGGAACTTTAACGCCGCTACGGATACCGCCTCCACCCTGCCGCTCTTTGAGGGCGAAGATATTCCCCTGCGCACTCACGCCTACTACTCTCGTGAGGAGTTGTTTGCCGGGTTGGCGGGTCAAGAGGAAAGTTTTGGTGTGCCAACCGGTTTCCGAGAGGGAGTCAAAACCTTCAACTCGTCAAACACTACTGCGCTTGTGGTGAATTTGGAGAAGTCTGAAAAGCATTTCTCCCCAACCACCATGTACAAAGACTACGCCATTAGCACTGACGAGTTCGCATGGGATTCACAGAACGCAACCACCCCCGAAAGTCCGACGGGTCAGCTCTTTCAGCATCATGAGGAGCAAAGCCGACGCATCGTTCTTTTCGTTCGCCGCAATCAAAAAGACGCTATAGGCACCCGCCCCTACATGTGCTTGGGCACCGTGAAATACATTTCTCACGAGGGCTCTAAGCCGATGCATATTCGCTGGTCGTTGGACCGGCCGATGCCGGCGTCCATGTTCCAGATCGCAAAGATCGCCTCGTAGGTCGTAAATAACCGCAGCAGGCGGCCCCGGATACGGATGTGTTCGGGGCCGCCCGCTTTACCGTGCAGTGCCGAAAAATTGTGCCATAGGTTAGTGTCTTTGGTTGTAGTTAAAAACCATGGCAGAAGACGCTAAACCATGGCACAAATTCTGCTGAGACGGCACCTCCGCGGGCGCAGAGATATTTGATGCATAAAGCAATGAAATATCCGAATAGTGATGTTTAGCCGCTGTTGCACCCAAAAGAATGCAAACGACCGCAAACATGCGGTAGGGTGGTAACTGTAGTACTCAATAGCGCGTTGATGCGCTTGTTGGACGCGCTACGGGGCTGTTTTTCTTCCGGCAGTCAGTTTGACCTGTGAATAACGGTCCGACTAGTAACTGAATAACACACCATCACCGACAATAGGAGCGTATCTTCTATGGATTCGACCATTTTTAATCGCCGTACCCTGTTGGGCAGCGGCGCACTTGTGGGCCTTGGTGCCCTGCTTGCGGCGTGTGGCCAGCAGGCAAATAACGAGGCGGCAGCCACCGCCTCCGCCGCGCCGAGCGAGTCGCCTTCGGCTACTGCAGCGGCGTCTGGCTCGCCTTCGGCGAGCGCTACCCCCTCTACCGTCCGCGGCTACTCGGGTGGCTCAAAGGCGCCTGACGGGGAGTACCGCAAGGCCGATGCAAAGGGGCCAGCACAGAACGTTCCCAAGCCTCCGGAGCGCAAGCAGTACCCTGAAACTTTTGAAGGTCTTGCAAATATGATGAGTGACTGGGTCAAGGCTCGCAACTACGGAATTCAAACTGGCGATATGCACTATGCTCGCGCATACGTTGAAGATACTTTTAAGATTGGTATCGATTTCTTCGATTTCATTGAAGATTTATATCGACAAGGGGGCTGGGTCGTCGAAGGTCTTTCCGATTACCAAGCTGAAAGCGATCTGATCTACGACGAAAAAACTAAAGAGTATTCAGTTCTCACTAAACGCATATGGACTTATGGGATGTACATCAATCCAGACGGAAGCTGGGAGGAGAAGGAAAATACCTACCACAAGGATGAAACCTTTATGTTTCGTTATAAATACCTAAATGGCTACTGGTCTCTTATTGGGTATGTTTCCAATCAAGAACTCCGAGAACAGGGAGTTATCAAGTAATGCAATCAATTATGCGTAAAAATATAGCCACCATTTCTGTAATTTTATTATTGTGCTTTCCTCTAGCCTCCGCGCATGCATTAACTGAGAACTCTAATCCAAACGGTCACGGTATTGTAGATTCTTCTCAACCGAATAAGTCAACACGGTATAAAGGAGGGAATACCGAAGAAGGTGTCCACACAGAAGATAACGCTTCACACCAGAATTTCCCTATTCAAGAAACAGCAAACCAGCTTGATGATGAGGCTGTTAGGCAAGCACGAATCGCGGAGTTTAATCAAAAATATTCACAGGTTATAGATAACGCAGGTAACACATATTATGCCCCCAAAGACGGAAGCAACAACTGCCTCACTGATGATTACCGCCCTGGTGAAAGTGCCTATTCAGAATATAACTTGGAGGATGGATTGGCTGTGCAGACATTAAAAAGAGGGGGTGGGTTTGAACTATCAAAGTTCTGTAAACCTAATGATGCTAAAACCCTCACCTCGAATGACCCAGCACAGCCCAAGGGGCCCACTATTGAGGAAATGCTCCAAGAAGTTGAGGACCAATTCGCTAACACCAACATCCAGGCTCCTGTTTTGAAGCAGTCCTACAACCTCGGCACCGGTCTGAGCGAAGACAACCCCAACGTCTACAAGGGCGACCAGGTCAACTTCTACGTCGACGCACCCACCGCACGATGGGAAGGCGACCTCATGATCGGCCACGTAGAGATGGAATCCTACCCCACCCAGATGACCGTCCAGTACGGCAACGGTGACGAGGGGACGTCGTACACCATTGGCGAGCCCATCTACCCGAAGTCAGGTTCAAAAGCGCGACCGACTGCGACCAGTTATGTGTATAAGCGTTCGGGTAACTTCCACGCCTACGCAACGGTTTCTTATGCTGGCCGGTACCGTGTTAATGGTGGTCCGTGGCAGGCTATGCGTACTGTCGTTAAGAAGGACACTGCTGAACCTTTGCTGATTCGTGTGTGGTGGGTTGATGTGGGACGCGTAGCCGGTGACTGCAGCTACGATGATACTCGCTGGGGTTGCAAGAACGATCCAACCATGGGCAAGCCGGACAACCCGAACCCGCGCCTGCGCAAGGCCGATATTCGTACCGGTCAGCGTTGGCACCTGAACGATAACGGTGACGGGGATACGGAGTATTCGTTGCACCGCGACTGGCCCGACATGTAAACCACTTCTAACCCAACATATAAATAACCGCAGCAGGCGGCCCCGGATGTTTGAACGTTCAGGGCCGCCTGTTTTTTAGACAGAGGTTTTCGATAGGTTAGTGTCTTCGCCGTGGGTCTTTAACCCGCGTTAAAGTCACTAACCTATCGGCGCCCCTCCACACGGACAGAAATTCGGTAATGGGATACGGATTTGTGCCATAGGTTAGCGTCTTTGGTCGTAGTTAAAAACCATGGCAGAAGACACTAACCTATGGTCCAATTTCTGCGGGGAGGTACAGCTCCTTCATATCGAAAAGCCACATGTGTTTCGAGAAGCCACAATAATGGTGGCTTTTCGAAAGACATGTGGCTTCTCGGCGTAAAAAGCCTCGGCATGAAAACCCACACCGCGTAATAACTCGTAACACCCCCTTGCGGTATACCCCCCTAGGGTATATACTGGAGTCATGAAAACCACCAGCAACCAGTGCTGCCACAGCACATCCGCCCAGGTCAGCACCGCATCCGGCATGCCCGCCGAGAACCCCGCTGAAAAACCCGCAGAGGCGCACACCGGCGCATGCTGCGGCGGCGAGGCACCCGAAACCCAGTACGGTTACGCCTCCAATAAAGAGGCGCACCTCAAGCGACTGCGCCGCATCGAGGGGCAGGTCCGCGGTATTGCCCGCATGGTCGACGAAGACAAGTACTGCATCGACATCCTCACCCAGGTTGCCGCAGTCTCCAAGGCGCTCCACGCCGTCTCCCTGAACCTGCTTGAAGAGCACATCGGCCACTGCGTGACCGGCGCCGCCGTCGAATCCGAACGCACCGGCGACCCGACCATCGCAGAAGCCAAGGTCAAAGAGGCAACCGCCGCGATCTCCCGCCTCATGCGCAGCTAAACGCCCCGCACCTAAACACCGGGCGGACCCAAGTTTTCAACCTATTACCGAAAGGAAATCATCATGAGCACCACCACCGTTAAGGCAACCGGCCTGACCTGCAACCACTGCGCTATGAGCGTCAGCGAAGAGGTCAGCGAAGTTCCCGGCGTGACCGGCGTAACCGTGGACGTCGTCAAGGACGGCGTCTCCACCGTAACCATTGAGCACGAGGGCACCCTCAACACCCAGGCCGTCGCAGACGCTATCGTGGAGGCTGGCTTCACCCCCGCTGTCTAGCGCGGCAGCCGGCTCGATTAGGAGTCATCATGGCTTATCCTCCGCAGTACATTGCGATGATTGTTGGCGCGGTCCGCACCCTTGTCGGCACCGAAAATATGCACCTGCGCGACGCGATTGCCCGCGTTGCCAGGCAGATGAATCTGGATGCGGCGCTGGTCGATTCGTGGGTGAAGCAGAGCCCCGAATATACGGCGCGTGAAGACGCGACCGGTGCCGCGCGACGCAGCGGCACGAGCGCGAATAAGCGTTCCGCCGAGCACGAGCAGGGCGTGAAGGCGCGCGAGAAGGCGAACGCTTCGCCGTTCCCGCGGGCTACCGTGAAGCGTGCGTACGGTGTGTCTGATCGTGGCGCGAAGGTGACCGGTATTCGCCCGCACACGAGCAGGCCGGATGGGCTGCCCGGCGACCACTAAGCCGCCGCAGCATTACTCGCGCCGCCGCTTTCACAGCCTCGCGGTTTTACCCGCGGCTTTCGCCCTCGCGCGCTCGACGCCGCATCCTGATACTGCACCATACACCGTCCGGGGCGGGGTCCTTCGGGACCCCTCCCCCGGCTTGGTGTACCTTTTTTCTACCCTCCCGTTTTTGAGTTTTGAGGAAGTATTGTGTCTTCTACACAGCCTTCACTAACCACCCGTGAGCCCTCATCACAGAGTGAGCGCTCTCTTTTTAATTCCGCCGGAACAACCGTAAAATCAACGGAGTCAACCCGAATCATCCACGTGGATATTCAGGGTATGACCTGTGCATCCTGTGTGGGTCGCGTGGAGCGTAAGCTCCGTAAAATCCCCGGTGTTGACCCGGCGGTGAACCTGCCGCTGGAGTCGGCGCGCGTCATCGTGCCCGAGGCTGTGAGCGACGAGCAGATCGTTGAGACCATCAACAACGCCGGCTACACGGCGCGCCTCAAGAACGGGCCGCGCGCGGGCGCTGGAACAAACGCGAGCGCATCCGGCGGCGGCAACCATCACAGCACTCCGAGCATGAATGGCGGCTTCACTGACCGCATTATTTATGCGGCGATTTTGGGTGTGCCGATTTTCTTGATTTCGATGTTCCCGTCGTTCCAGTTCCCGAATTGGGGTTGGGTTGTGGCGGTTCTGACGGCGCCGGTTGCGTTTTGGTGTGCTGCGCCGTTCCACCGGGCGGCGCTTATTAATGCGCGTCATGGCTCGTCCACGATGGATACGCTGGTGTCTCTCGGCGTGGTGTTGGCGTATTTCTATTCGCTGGCGCAGCTGCTCATGAACCCGGCGTTGACGGCGCATGCGCATCATGCGGGCGGTAGTTTCTGGTCGATGTTTACCGGCAACCATGCGCCGCTGTATTTTGATTCAGCGTCCATGGTGACGCTGTTCTTGCTGATTGGCCGCGCGATTGAGCACCGTACTCGCGATCGTTCTTCGGAGGCGCTGCGCACCCTGCTGAGCATGGGCGCGAAGGAGGCGACTCTGCTGCGCACCGATAAGCAGGGCGTAACGAAGCAGGTGCAGGTTCCGGTGGAGGACCTCATGCCGGATGACCTGTTCTTGGTGCGCCCGGGTGAGAAGATTGCCACGGATGGTGTGGTGGTTGAGGGTACCTCCGCGGTGGATGCGTCCCTGCTGACCGGCGAGTCTGTGCCGGTGGAGGTGCGTCCGGGCGATACGGTCACGGGTGCGACGGTGAATACGTCTGGTTCGTTGACGGTGCGTGCGACCCGTGTGGGCGCTGAGACGACTCTGGCGAAGATGGGTGAGCTGGTGGCGAGCGCGCAGGAGACGAAGGCTCCGATTGCTCGCTTGGCGGATCGTGTTTCTGCGGTGTTTGTGCCGGTGGTTTTGGTGATTTCGGCGCTGACCCTGGTCGGTTGGTGGCTGGTTTCTGGTGACGGTGCGGCGGCGTTTAATGCGGCGGTGACGGTACTGGTGGTGGCGTGCCCGTGCGCGCTGGGTTTGGCGACTCCGACGGCTCTGTTGGCGGGTACGGGTCGCGGCTGGCAGTTGGGCATTTTGATTCGTAATGCGCAGGTGTTGGAGGCGACGAGCACGGTTGATCGCGTGGTGCTGGATAAGACCGGTACGGTGACGACTGGTGAGATGTCTGTGGCGTTCTACGGCACGTTTGGTGACTATGAGTCGGCGGGTAATTTTGCCGGTATTTCGCCGGAATCTGTCGGTTCCAAGAATGAGCGTTCCCTGTCTGTTCTGCGTGATGCCGCCGCCGTGGAGGCGCTGAGCGAGCACCCGATTGCCCGCGCGATTGCCGGTTTTGCCCGTGAGCAGGGCCTGCTGGCTGAGGGTGCTTCGGCACCGAGCGTGAGCGGCTTTGAGGGTGTTCCCGGAGGCGTGCGCGGTGTGCTGAGTGGCGCGGGTGAAGGCGCCGAGTATGGCACCTCCCAGCTGGTTGTTGTGGGTACTCCCGAGTACCTGCAGGCGGCGGGTGCGCAGCTGAGCGAGGCTCAGTTGGCTCTGCTGGATCAGGCTCGCCGGGCGGGTCTAACGACGGTGGTTGTCGCCCGCGGCGAGGCCCCGAATGACGACGTGCTGCACGACGAGGCCCCGAACAGCACCTCCGCTCTGCAGCCGGTCGGCATGATTTCGGTTGCCGACACCCCCAAGCCGGAGGCGGCAGAGACCATGGCGCAGCTGCGTGAGCTCGGCATGGAGCCGATTCTGCTCACCGGTGACGCCCCGCAGGTTGCGCAGGCAATCGCCTCGCAGGTCGGTATTTCGGCTGAGAACGTGTACGCCGGCGTGACCCCGGAGGGTAAGTCGCAGGTGATTGAGAAGTTGCAGGCTGCCGGTCACCGCGTGGCAATGGTCGGCGACGGCGTGAATGACGCCCCGGCGCTGGCTCTTGCTGAGCTGGGCATTGCGATGGGTTCGGGCACGGACGTTGCCGCAGAGGCAGCCGATATTGTGCTGACCCGTTCGGATGTTGTTTCAGTGGTGACGGCGCTGCGTCTCTCCCGCGCTACGCTGCGCACCATTAAGTCGAACCTGTTCTGGGCGTTCGCCTACAATTCGGCGGCTATTCCGGTTGCCGTGGCGGGCCTGCTGAACCCGATGATTGCGGCTGCGGCAATGGCGTTTAGTTCGGTATTCGTGGTGCTGAATTCTATGCGTCTGACGGCGTTTAGGAAGTAACGCCCTGCCGTTATACAGAATAAATTGCCAGAATGAATTACCCTGTGCGATTTAAAACGAAAAATTCAAAAGTATATCTCACCGTGCTTTTCGCGCGGTAAAAGATATAAAGAAATGCACCGCCCGTGTAAAGGCGGTGTATTTTTTTATATTCAGTTTTCACGGGCGGCAGCTTGAACGTCTAGCTCAAACGCCCCGCCCGAAAGCCCGAGCTCAACACCCCGCGCCTAAAAACCGGGCAGAACCTTACGCCCAGGTCACCAGGTCCTCGATGGAGCGGCGGCTCTTCGGCGTGATTTCGCGGGCACGGTAACCGAAGGTCACAGCCACGGACACGCCGTACTCTTCCGGGTCGAACAGACCGGCAGAAGCGAGCAGCTCGTTCACTGCTTCGTAGTTCATACCCTCAATGGGGCAGGAGTCGATGCCGAGCATTGCGGCGCCGGTCATCATGTTACCCAGGGCGATGTAGGTCTGCTTGGATGCCCAGTCGAAGAGCGCGCGGTCGCTTTCCAGAACCTTAATGCAGTTCTTCTGGAAGTCGCTGTAGCGTTCGAGTGCGGCCTCCATCTGCTCCTCGGTGAGGTTGCGGCCTTCGAGGGTGCGACGCATCCACGGGGTGTCGTAGCGCAGGCCCTTCTTCGCGAGCAACACGACCAGGTGGCTTGCGGCATCAAGCTGACCGACCATGCCCCAGGCGATCGGCTTGAGCTTTTCGCGCAGTTCGGGGTCCTGGATGACCAGGAACTTCCACGGTTCGGTGCCGACGGAGCTGGGCGACAGGCGCGCAAATTCGAGGATTGCGGCGAAGTCTTCGTCACTGATGCGGCGGTCGGGATCGTAGGCGCGGGTTGCGCGGCGGCGGGCGAAAATTTCGAGGGCTTCTTCGCGGGTTACGGTCACGGTTTCATCCTTTGTATGAGGGTTTCAATACCCCGTCATGCTACACCCACGGCGGGTGTGGGCGGCCTAAATGTGAGCCATTACGCCCAGAGCACGTATGCGCGAAGCAGTCAGGCTCGAAGGGTTTAGGCGCCTGCTTTCATCCACACATCCGAGGAGGCGCGGCGACCGAAAATGACCGCGCGGATTCCCTGGAAGTACAGAATATACGCCGCCCACAAGCCGCAATACCCGGCGAGCGCATCCATGGCACCGGCACCGACCGCCCAGTGCAGTCCGAGCATGACGGGCACGTACATGACGAGCATGATGAAGCAGCCGATTGCCAGGTATTTCACGTCCTGCGCGCCCATGAGGATGCCGTCCAGGGTGAACACGTAGGCGGCGATGGGCTGGCCGAGCGCAATGATGACGGTGGCGATGGTGAAGAGGAACGCCACCTGCGCGTCCTGGGTGAAAATCCAGGAGCCGAAGAAGCCGATGAGCGGGCAGATTAGACCGGTGATGACACCGTAGATGAGGCTCATGCGCAGCAGCCGGTTTTTCAGCTGGCGCACCTTCACGCGCTCGGATTCCACAGCCAGGTCGCGTTCGCCAAGTTCCTTGCCGAGTAGCGCCTGCGCGGCGATGGCGAGGGAGTCCAGGGCGTAGAGGAAGAGGTTAAAGACGCCCATGCCGAGCTGGTAGGCGGCGGTGTGTTCGGTACCGAATCGCGCCACGACGAACACGGTCAGCAGGGAGGCGATGCGCATGGACAGGGTGCGCAGCATGAGCCAGGAGCCGAGCGAGAGCACCGAACGCATGCCGGCAGTATCGGGTGCCCAGCGGACGGCGTGCTCGCGGGTGCCGCGCATCATGACCGTACCGAGTGCGGCAGCCATGCCCCACTGGGTGAGGGAGGTGCCGGTCGCCGAACCGGCGACACCCCAGCCGACCGGGTAGATGAGTAGCCAGTTCAGCGCAATGTTGACGAGCGTGCCGACTGTGGCGACTTTGAGCGGGGTAACGGTGTCTTGCAGCCCGCGGAGCGTGCCGACCTGCGCGAGGATGATCATCATCGGCGGGATGCCCCAGAGCGAGTGATGCAGGTAGTCGAGGGCGTAGCTGATGGTTTCGTCGGTTGCGCCGAGGCCGCGCAGCAGCGGGTCTGCAAAGGCGTATCCGGCGATCATGAGGAGCATGCCGAGGCCGAATGCGACCCACACGCCGTCCACGCCGATCTGCCAGGCGCGGCGCAGGTTCTTCTCACCGAAGGCGCGCGCCACGGCGGGCGTGACGGAGTATGCGAGGAAGTTCATGAGGCCCACGACCGTGGTGACGAGCGTGGCGGCGATGCTCATACCGGCAAGTTCTGCCTTGCCGAGTTGGCCGATGAGGGCGGAGTCGGTGAGCACGAAGATGGGTTCGGCGATGAGCGCGCCGAAAGCGGGTACGGCGAGCGCAAGGATGCGCCGGTTCAGCGAAGGTTCGGCAGTGTTCGCGGTGGCGTTCACTGCGTTCTGACCGGGCGCGCCGGGTTCGGTGCTACCGGGTTCAGTATTCTGGTGCTTCTGTGTGCTCATCCCTCTAGGCTACTCCCCGCCGCCGCCGCGGGTGCCTGCGCGCGGGGTGGGTTGCACTCCGTGAGATGCGCTTTAGGCGCCTCGGCCGCGGAGTTCGTCAAGGGCTCGGCGTTCCTTCTTGGTGGGGCGGCCGCTACCTCGTTCGCGTTTGGCGACCGGCGGCATGGAGAGGTAGGCGGGGCGCGGGCCGGAGAGGTCTTCGTAGCAGGTGACGGCGATGGGTGCACCTACGCGTTTGACGAGGAGCTTTTCAACTTTGAAGACGCGTTCCCAGCCGGGGTAGCGGACCTTGACGATGTCGCCTTTTTTGAGTTTTTGGGAGGGCTTGGCGGGTGCGTCGTTGACGCGCACGTGGCCGCCTTTGCATTCGTCGGCGGCGAGGGAGCGGGTCTTAAAGATGCGCACCGACCAGAGCCAGAGGTCGAGCCTGGCGCTGGTCAGGGTGGTGGTGTCTTCTGCGGTCATGTGTTCATTGTGGCGCGAGGAGGGCGGGGCACCAAATCAGGTGCGCCCGCCTACCCGTCCTGCGCTTGCGCTGTTTTCGCGGTGATTCTGCAGTAATTCCGCCGTATTTTTGCCGGGGCTGAACCGTGACCCGCGCAAACCCACCATGCGGCAGAAAATTTTCTAGCGCACGCACCAGCCTATTGAGCGCCAACTAGCCTCCACTAGGGGTATTGTTAAGTCACCTTCTCAAGAAGTGTTCTCAAGGCCACCTAGTTCGCGTGGCCTACGGGGGGGGTTGTGGCCGCGACGCCACGGGCTCCCCGCAACAGATTGGAGACACACCATGTCTAACCACCGCCTAAGCTCTATCGGCAGTGCAGCGCCTACCCGCCATACAGCACCTACCGGTCGCACAGCGTCTACCGGCGCAAGGCGTAACTTTGCGCGAGCTGCCGCCGCAATCCTGCTGGGCCTCACGCTCTCCTCGTGCTCTTTCGGTCCTACGTTGGAGAAGGATGAAAGCGCCCGCGCTATTTTCGACGTAGAAAATGACCGGGTGATCCTACCCCTGGACGCATACGACACCACCGGCAAGGACGAATACTTTACCAAGGCCCTTGAGCTCGCCCGTAAAAAGTGCTTTGCCGAACACGGGCAGCACTACAAGATGTTTGTCCGCACCGAGGGATCCGGCAGGAACCTCGGCAGGACCTACGGAATCTGGAACGTTGAGTACGCCCAAAAGTACGGCCTCCACAAGAGCGAAGACTCGAATACGCTGGATCTGTCCTCCCCTGCGCCCTCATCCGACCCTGGGAAGGATGTCAGCACCGAATGCTATCAGCGCGCCAGCGATGAGATGAAGCAAATTGGAGAGATACCCTTCGGAAGCAGCACGTTTACGCGTTTGGAGACCGACGCCCGAAATGCCGCAGGCGATAGGCAACTCAAAAAATCTCTCGACGACGAGTGGAAGCGATGCGTCAAGGATAAGGGCCTCACCCCCGATAGTGAGGTGACCGTTAAGGAAGAAAAGAATATTCGTCAGAGCACCGTCGCCTCCGAAGAAGAAATTCGAATCGCCACCATCCAGGCACAGTGCAATCAGGATGTAGGCCGCTCGCAGAAGCTCTACGACCTGGAGGCGCAGTACCAGAAGCCGCTCGTCGCCAAGAACCAGGCAGCCCTGGAGAATGAGCTTAAAGAATTCAAGCGCCGGGACGAGCAGTTCAAGCAGTACGTCCTCGACAACCAGTAACAGCGCATAACAGCCGGTAATAGTCGGTATGCCGAAAGGGTGTGTGCCGTGTTCAGTGAACACGGCACACACCCTTCTTACATTGCACCGGCAGCCTAGCCCGCGGCGCTTATGCCTCCACCGTTGCGGGGCGGCGCTCCTTGTTTATAAAGTCACAAAAAGAACTTCCATTGTGTTTGTAAGTTTTGTGCCCACTCCCTAAACTGGAACCATGCCCCGACTAACAGACGCCACCAAAGCCGCACGCCGAGCCCAAATCATCGAAGCCGCCGTTAGCTGCTTCCTCGAAAAGGGCTACACCAACACCTCCATGAGCGACATCATCAAAGCCTCCGGGCTGTCCTCCGGATCCATCTACTCGCACTTCTCCGGCAAAGAAGACATCCTCATCACCGCCATCAACGAGCGCCTCAACAACGTCAAGGAGCTCTACGAAACACTCCCCGAAGGCGCAGGCCCCCAGGATATTCTCGAAACCATCCACACGAACCAGCTGGTAAACGACAATTTCTCTGCCATGCTGCGCATCCGCCTTGAGTCGCTCCACGCACCCGAAATCGCCAGGGCAACCGCGGACATCATGCCCCTATTGCAGGGCATCATCGTCAAGACCCTCACCCCCTGGGCAGCTGAACAGCTGAGCGTTCTGCACGAGATCAACCCCGACTCGGCGCAGCGCACCCCCGAACAGGAGGCACTCATCACCGACTACGCCCGCGACACCGCGGATGCCTTCATGATGGTCTTCCAGGGGTACATGCTCCGCTCCTTCATCGGTAACACCAAGGAAAAGGACCGCCTCTACCGCATCGCTTTGGCACTTCTTCCTGAGTAGTTGACCGCCCAATAGTCCCTAAAATCACCCTGATACGGTTGTTTTTCAGAATTTAGACCGCGCAGGGGCAACATAAGTCATTCACATCCTGCAGGCGTAGAATCGAGGAACTATGACTGAATCCTGCACCCCCGCAACCCCTGAGCCGCGCGCCGACAACCCCGCAGAGCTGAAGAATCTGCGCGCCGCACACGCAGACGAACTCTCCTCCCGTACCCGCGCCACGAGCATTCCGGCGGACTCCTGCTCCCTCTATGACGACGAGGCACTCGGCGGCACTGCCGGACGCGCCACCGCCTGGCTGGCGCTCGAACACGTGGGCCAGTGGGGCCGCGACGTGCTGGACGGCTCCGCCCTGGGCGAGGAACTCTCTGCCGCACTGGGCGAGGCAGTCTCGCAGGCGGGGTTAAAGTTCCTGCTCATCCGCCAGGCGGGCAGGGAGGGGCGCGTACTGCACGGCGCGCCGGATGCATCCGGCAACCCGACCCACCGGGTACTCTACGCGCCCTGCACCCCCGGTGAGGAGAAGCTCTACTCGTTCAGCGTGAGTACCCCCGAGCAGCTGCTCGACCTGCCGCTGGACAACCCGCAGGAGTTGATTCAGGCGACCGGAGCGGAGCTCATGGACTCCCCCGCCATTCTCGTGTGCACCCACTCTAAGCGTGACCGTTGCTGCGCACTGCGCGGCCGACCCATTGCGGCGCACCTGGCGGATATCCTGCCGGGTAATGCGGTCTGGGAGTGCTCGCATACGGGTGGTCACCGCTTTGCCCCGGTCGGCATTATGCTGCCCACCGGCTACACCTACGGTCGCCTCTCGGAGCCTTCGGCGCTGGCGGCGTACCTGTCGCTGGCGGGCCGCGATATTCCGTCGCTGCACGGTCTGCGAGGCCGCAGCACGGATACCCCGGTGGAGCAGGCGGCGGAGGTTGCCGTGCGCCTCGAACTGGAGAAAAAGGGTGAAGAAGTAACCTCTGGAGGTTTGGTTTCACGTGAAACATCGGCAGCGGAGGCGCTGAGCGCACTCCGCGAGGCGGGCATTGAGCCCCCGGCAGATACCGCCGAACACCCCGATCTGGAGGCGGCACTCACCTCCCACACTGACGGACGCACCTGGGTCACCTTCTTCGAGCGGGTCACCCTGGAGCCGCGCCCCAACTCCTGCGGCAAGGGTCCCGCAGATGCTTTCAGTCGCGAGCTGCTGGCACTGCATCAGCTCTAATCTCTGCACCAACTCTAGGTAGCGTCAGCTCTAACCACTGCGTCAGTTCTAGCACCCGCGCATAATCTAGACAGCACGAAGCCCCGGTGGGCACCTTCTCGGGTACCCGTCGGGGCTTCGCTGTATCCAGGGTTCACAGCATCCAAAATTCGCCGTATCCAGAGTTCGGCGTAGCCGGGACCTCAGACTTATCCGGCGAACGGGTTCGGCGCGCCGATGTACTGCAGCTCGGTGTACTCTTCCAGGCCCTCGGGGCCGCCCTCGCGGCCCATGCCGGACTGCTTCACGCCGCCGAAGGGGGCTGCGGCGTTCGAGATAACACCCGAGTTGTAACCGATCAGGCCGAACTCCAGGCCAGCCGCCATGCGCGTAAAGCGCGGGTGGTTGCTCGTGTACACGTACGCCGCCAGGCCGTACTCGGTGTCGTTGGCGAGCTTCAGGGCGGCACGTTCACCTTCCTCGCCGTAGCCGCTGAACGTGGCAATCGGGGCGACGGGGCCGAAGATTTCTTCACGCCACACGCGCATCGAATCGGTCACGCCGGTCAGCACGGTGGGGCGAATGAAGTTGCCCTTGTTGAGGTTCCTGGGCATGCCGCCGGTGTTGCCGTAAACCTTCGAGTCCAGCTCGGGAATGTAACCGCCGCAGGCGAGGAGCGCGCCCTTACCCAGGGCGTCTTCCACCATAAAAAGCATGGATTCAACCGCTGAAGGTTGAATTAGCGGTCCACATTCGGTTCCATCGATGACTCCGTCACCCACGACGGTCGCCTCCATACGCTCAACGAAGGCGCGGGTGAATTCTTCGGCAATATCCTCGTGCACGATGATTCGGTTAGCGGCGGTGCACGCCTCGCCCATGTTCCTCATCTTCGCGGCGTAGGCGCCCTCCACGGCGGCGGGGATGTCCGCGTCCTCAAAGACGATGAACGGTGCGTTGCCGCCCAGCTCCATGGAGGTGCGCAGAACGTTCTGCGAGGCCTGCGCGAGCAGGGTGCGGCCCACGGCAGTAGAGCCGGTGAACGAGACCTTCCGCAGGCGCTCATCAGCCATCAGGGCGGAGACAACCTCGCCGGTGCGGGAGGTGGTCACCACGTTCAGCACGCCGTCCGGCAGGCCCGCCTCACGCATCAGGGAGGCGAAGTACAGGGAGCTGAGCGGGGTCAGGGAGGCGGGCTTGAGTACCGCGGTGCAGCCCGCCGCGAGCGCCGGGGCGACCTTGCGCGCCGCCATGGCGAGCGGGAAGTTCCAGGGGGTGATGAGCAGGCAGGGGCCGACGGGGCGGCGTACGGTGGTGATTTGTAGCCCGGATTCGGGGGCGGTGGCGGTGCGGCCGAAGTTGCGGGCGGCTTCTTCGGCGTACCAGCGCAGGTAGTTCGCGGCGTAGGCGACCTCGCCGCGGGACTGGTCGAGGGGCTTGCCCATTTCGAGGGTCATAAGCCGGGCGATGACTTCGGTGCGCTGCGTCATGAGCGTGTAGGCGCGGTTGAGGATGTCGGCGCGTTCGCGGACGCTGGTTGCCGCCCAGGAGGTGCGGGCGTCGCAGGCGGCGTCGAGTGCTTCGATGCCCTGTTCGACGCTGGCGTCGGCGACGTGCGCGAGGATTTGGCCGCAGGAGGGGTTGTGCACGGGGAAGGAGCCGTTGTCGCCGGTGACCCAGCTGCCGCCGAGGAGCAGGTCGGTGGGTACGTAGAAGAAGGGGTAGGAGGGCCGCTCGTAGGGGTCGATGGGTTCGAGCTGCGGCATGTTGAAGCTGTGCATGTGCGGTTCGGTGCGGCCTCGCAGCTGGGCGGACTTCGCAGCGGGCTTTGCTGCGGGATTCGCAGCGGGCTTCTCGGTGGAGCTTTCGGGTGAGGTGGTCATGGCGTGCCTTTCGGGTTGGGGCGGCCGGTGCGGTCGACTCTGACGCTTTTAATTCTAGTCCCGAGTTGGTTCTCATTCCCGGGCACGCCGAAGGGGGCCGCATCCGCGTTGGATACGACCCCCTTCGGGTAGATTCCTCGGGTAGATTCCTCGGGTGGATTCTCGCTCGGCGCGCGAGCGCCTAGCGAATAACCATGGGGCTGAGAATTATGGAAAGCGTTGCCCGGAAGGGATGCTCGGTGTTGCATCCGCTCTGCCCGGTACCCGCGCCTTCACCGCTTAGCGGGCGGTGAGGCGGGCACCTAGGTGGACTATGCCCACCGGTTCTCTCAAATCCAGGACTGACGTGCCTCGATTCGAGTCAGCTCCAGAGGACCGCCATCGTTGGTGCCGTGGAAGCGGCCGAAGTGTACGTACGGGCCGCGGTAGGCGCTGTGGTTGATGGGGCTGGAGTACTGGCCGTTGACCGTGTAGTAGAAGCTGTTCTTGTTCACCACGATCTTGCAGTTCAGTGCCTGGCCGGTGGTGACCTTCTGGCGCAGCTTCATGGTGTGCAGTACGCGCGGGCTGGTCTGCTTGGGTTCGAAGCAGAGAATCTGCGCTACGGAGCCGCCGTTGTAGTTGGGGCGGATGGCGAGCACGTAGGTGCCGTCTTCCTGGTTTGCGGAGAACTTCTTGCCGATGCCGAAGGCACCGTCGTGTTCGCGACCGAACGCAATGTAGCCGTAGTGACCGTCCTGCTTCGGCAGTGCACCGGTCCACTTCATGGAGAAGTCGAGGGTGTACTTGTCGCGGGTCGTGTAGTTCGCCAGCGGGCCGAGCAGTACGGATTCGTCGTAGCGCTGGTTGTGCACGATGGCTGCGCCGGTCAGGTCGGGCATATCCGCTGCGACGGAGGGGTCGGCGGGCAGCATGCCGTGGGGGCGCTTGCCGGTCTTGATCTTGACGCTGGCGTCGAAGGGGTCACCGATTACCCAGTAGGGGTCGGGGCACATGAAGCCCTTCACGCCCAGTGCCTTGTACTTTTCGTAGGCGGAGCGGCGGTGGATTTCCCAGACGATGACTGCCTTGCCGAGGCCGGTGAGGGTGCGTACGTTCTCTTCGCTCATGGAGCCGTGGGATGCGCCGGTCGGCTTCTCGTAGTAGGGTACGCCGATGGCGTCCACATTTTCGTGGCGTGCCATTGCGGAGATCTTGTCGATGGGGTCGCCGCCGTCGAAGTAGCACCAGGTGGCGCAGCCTGCGGAGTTGGCAAGCTTGAGGTACTTGGAGGTGGGCTTGAAGCCACCACTGCCGTCGCGGTACATCTTGATGACAGTGCGGCGCTGCAGGCCGCGTTCGGTGATGAACTTGACGAGGCCTGCCTGTGCGGGGCCGTCCTTCGCTTCGAGGAACAGCACGACCTTCTTGCCGCCGACGGAGGCGTATTCGCCACCTGCGGGTACGGCGTCAATTGCGGCGATGGCCTCTTCGAGGGTGGGGATGTCATAGAGGTCGGTCTTCTCACCCAGGTTCTTACGCATGTTGACCTTGTACTGGCGCAGTTCGGCGAGGGTGTGGCCGCGCACGTCCAAGGACGCACCGGTGGTGCGCTTGATGTTGGTATCGTGCATGCAGACGAACTGGCCGTCGCTGGTGGTGCGTACGGAAATTTCGACGGCGAGGGCGCCTCGGCGTACAGATTCTGCGTAGGCGTAGGCGGTGTGCTCGGGGCTGATGTTGCCGGCGCCGCGGTGGGCGATGAAGAATTCATCGGTCTTGTAGAGCAGCTGATGTGCGGGGGAGCCGCTGTGTACTGCCGCGAGCTGTGCGCGGGTGTTGGCTGCGGCGTGGGCTTCGCCTGCCTGGAGCATGAGGGCGGCGGGTGCCAGTGCGGAGGCACCGATGAAGCCGCGGCGGCTCAGGTTCTTAGAGGTCTTCGGGAATGCAGTCACCGTAGTGGTCCTTTTTTCGTTTATGAGTTGAGCGTAATGTGTGTGGCTGGTCATTGAAGTTTTGGTTTATAGCTGAGGGTCCGGATTCTCCCAACTCAAACTACAACTCTAAGTAGCATAACGATTTTTTATCGGTAATTCACTACGTTCATAGGCAAATAGGGTATTATGTGCGCCTCATTCTTGCCCGCTGTGTTATGCGGGTGAATGTGTTCCTCCTTTTCCGCCGCTTTTAATAGCGGCATTTCATGCGGCGTTAAAAATTTCTCGTGTAACGAAAAAGGCCGCGCCTGTGGACCGATTGAGCCTGCAGAACGCGACCTTTTGCGTTAAGTGTTTTCGCGGGTTTTCACCGCGGTTGAAGCTGAGCTATTTTCGCTGGTTCAGCTTACTTCTTGGTTGCCTGAGCGACGCGGTCACCGGCTGCGACGGGACGGCGGGACTCAGAGTCCTTGGAAATGTTGAACTTTGCGGTGTTGGTGATCATCACCATGGTTTCCTTGGAGGGGATGCGACCCTCGATAGCTGCCCAGTCGACCTCGATGATGGGGGCGCCTGCCTCAACCTTGTCGCCTACGTTAGCGATCTTGGTGAAGCCGTCGCCACCGAGCTCAACGGTGTCGATACCGATGTGAACCAGCACCTCGCCGCCGTTTTCGGTGCGGAGCATGAATGCGTGCAGGGTGTCCTGAATCAGTGCGATGGTGCCTGCAACGGGTGCGACGATGGTGCCTGCGGTGGGGTTCACTGCATAGCCGTCGCCCATAACGCCCTGAGAGAAAACGGGGTCGGAGACTTCGCTCAGCGGCAGGTACTCGCCGGTAACAGGTGCGACGTAAACGTCTGCGGACGATGCCTCCTGTGCGGCAGCTTCCTTCTTCTTCTTGCCGAAACCGAACATATATGCTCCTTCTGGTCGTGTGGCGCTATGAATAGCGTGTATTTGTAGCGCTGATGCGTCCGCGTCGGATGCGGGCGTCGTTGCCTTCTTGGTTTCACACCGGGGCGGCGCCTGCCTGAATTGCAGGGTTCGCACACTCCGGTGCATATGCACTCAGAATACAACACCTGACCCCTCAGCTCATGTGCTGAGAGTCATTCGACTCGAATTCTGCAAATATTCCGCAAATCTGGAACTTCAACTCACACTTCTGCACTCTTGAGGTCGCGAGTACACTTAGTGAAGGAGTGGCACCCCTCCCCCGAGCCGGTGCCGATAAGAGAAAAGGCTGAACTGATGACTGAAGCGGCTGAGACCGTTCTTGAAGTATTTATTCCGGGCCCCGGCGAGAACCCGGAGGATCCGCAGGATATGGAGCGTTCCATCTTCCTGGGTGCCGCGCAGGAGGCACTGGATTCGGGCGTGGACATTGAGGTGTACTCCACCGACTCCTACCCTTCCGCATTTGAAGAGTGCGCACCGGTTGCCGAGCAGATTGAGATGAACGGCCGCGAGGTTCTGCCGCTCATGCTCGTCAACGGTGAGGTGAAGGTGTCCTTCGCGTACCCGACCGCCGAGCAGATTAAGCGCTTCTCCCGCGCCCACCTGGTCGCCCAGCCGAAGGCTAACGCGGCAGCGGCGGCGTGCGGACCCTCCGGCTCCCCGGCGGCGTCTATGGTGCCGAACCTGAGCCCCCTGGCGGAGCCCGCCGGTTTCGCGGCGACCTTGGCGGGTAAGGCGCCCCAGCCGGTTGGCGGCCCCGAGATCGGCAACCGTGTGAACCTCATGGGTGGCGACACCGGCGACGGTATTCCCACCTCCGGTTCGGTGGCTGTGAAGTCCGGCGGCTGCGGATGCGGTGGTTGCGGCTGCGGCGGCAAGTAAACCAGCCCATCCCCCGCTAAGATCCGCTGCAAACGCTAGGTTTGCCCGGTTCTAGATACATAAAAGAGCGGTGCCCGCCTCCTCGTCATGAGGAGGCGGGCACCGCTTTCGCTTAACGAAGCTTAGGTTCACACCCGGCAGCGGCTACAGGAGCCGCGGCGGGCGAACAGCACCTTACTTGATGGAGGTACCGACGGAACCGAGCTGCTGGCAAGCCTCGACCACGCGTGCGGCCATGCCTGCCTCTGCAGCTGCACCCCAAACGCGGGGGTCGTAGGTCTTCTTGTTGCCGACCTCGCCGTCAACCTTCAGCACACCGTCGTAGTTGCTGAACATGTGGCCAGCAACGGGGCGGGTGAATGCGTACTGGGTGTCGGTGTCGATGTTCATCTTGATAACGCCGTAGGACACTGCGTCTGCAATCTCCTGCTCGGTGGAGCCGGAGCCACCGTGGAAGACCAGGTAGAAGGGCTTGTCACCCTTGCCGTACTTAGCGCCGACCTCGGTCTGGATTTCCTTGAGCAGCTCGGGGCGCAGGTGAACGTTACCGGGCTTGTACACGCCGTGAACGTTACCGAAGGTCAGAGCAGCCATGTAGGTGCCCTTCTCGCCCAGGCCGATTGCCTCAACGGTCTTGATTGCGTCTGCAACGGTGGTGTACAGGGAGTCGTCGATAGCTCCTTCAACGCCGTCTTCCTCGCCACCAACGGCACCAATCTCAACCTCGAGAACGAGCTTTGCCTTGGAGGTACGCTCGATCAGCTCAGCAGCAATCTTCAGGTTCTCGTCCAGGTCGATTGCGGAGCCGTCCCACATGTGGGAGTTGAAGATGGGGTCTTCACCGCGAGCAACAGCCTTCTCGGACTCTGCCAGCAGGGGCAGGACGAAGCCTTCCAGCTTGTCCTTGGGGCAGTGGTCGGTGTGCAGTGCAATGTTCACGTCGTACTGCTTAGCAACTTCGCGTGCGTATGCTGCGAAGGCGAGGGAGCCAACGACCATGTCCTTCTTGGAAGCGCCAGACCAGTATGCTGCACCGCCGGTGGATGCCTGGATGATGCCGTCCGAGCCAGCCTCTGCGAAGCCGCGGATTGCAGCGTTCAGGGTCTGGGAGGAGGTCACGTTCACTGCGGGGTACGCGAAGCCCTTTTCCTTCGCGGTCTGCAGCATTTCTGCGTAAACTTCGGGGGTTGCAATAGCCATATGCTGACTCCTTGGATAGATGCGACCGGTTACCGAGGCAGGGCCGGTTCACCATATTTTGTTGGCGCGCGAGACGCCTCCTACTCGCACTATTTTACCAAGATACGACTTATTTATCGTTAATTTTTTGTGGGTTTTTTTGGGTTTACTGCAATAAAAGTTCTGCCAAATACCGCGGTAAAGTAGAGGTGTTAATGACTAAATGTCTTCTGTGCGTGCAGGTCAGCGTACACGTCACCCTGAATGCGGCGAAAGGATCCTCCCATGAGCAAGGCGAGCGCTAAAAATAATCCGAAACAGCTCGATGCGAAGCGTGAGAAGCGTGCCCGCCAGGCGCAGCGTCGTGCTGAGCGTGAGCATCCGAATGCGGCGGCTATTGCCCCGGTGCGCGCCCAGTTGGATGAGGTTCTGGAGCGTAAGAGTCGTCATGTTTTGGGGCATGGCGATATGGCGAAATCCCTTGAGTTGATGGAGAAAATGCGTGATGAGGGCGCGAGTGACCACGAGATTGATGTGGCGCTTGCGGAGGCGAAGCTCCCCTCGGTCGTGCAGGTGGGGCGTAAGTCGTTGATGCGTTGGCCGAGCTGGTGGTGGTTGAATCGTCGTGAGCGTGCGTTGCGGGCGAAGATTGATCGCCTGATGGAGGGCTAAGCCTCCGTTTTGAATATGTTGCTGGAGCACCCCGTTGTGGGTGCTCTTGTGCTGTGCGGTGGTGGGGGAATTGATTTTTTGGACTCAAGGTTCAAATAATCTATTTCACAAAACAATTAAAACCACACAATACAACATGAACCAAATATATTTATAAGATATGCATTGTATGTATATAAATTATTACGTGATGTGGGTTATATATAGCTAAATTGCCGTGCTATAGTCGTTATAACCCACAGACGTGTTCCCAACCACATTTCATGTAACACGTGCTTCAGACGTAACTATCCAAGGAGGTATAGCATGAGCACCTCACCGAACAAGAACCCGCAGACTTCTGCAGCGGATCAGTACACCAAGCCCCCCACAGACGACCCGTTCGCACACGAACAGGAAGGCTTCCACAAGGGGCTTGGCGCACGTCAGCTCCAGATGATTGCCATCGGTTCCGCTATCGGTACCGGCTTGTTCCTGGGCACCGGTAGCCGCCTGCAGGACGCGGGCCCCATGCTCGCCGTCATCTACGCCGTCATCGGCTTCTTCGGCTACCTGATTCTTCGAGCCCTCGGCGAGCTGATCCTTCACCGCCCCTCCTCGGGCTCCTTCGTCTCCTACACCCGCGAATTCTACGGCGAAAAGGCCGCATTCGTATCCGGATGGCTGTACTGGCTGAACTGGGCAATGACCGCCGTTGCTGACGCCACCGCTATCGCTATCTACATCAGCTGGTTCGGTCGATACAACCAGTTCTTCGCAGATATTCCCCAGTGGCTTAGCGCATTCATCGTCGTTATCGTCACCGTGGCTCTGAACCTCATCTCCGTGAAGCTCTTCGGTGAGCTGGAATTCTGGTTCGCACTCATTAAGATTCTTGCTCTGCTGTCCTTTATGGCAGTTGGTATCTGGTACCTGGTCTTCGGTGAGCCCATCAACGGCGTCCGCCCCGGCCTTGAACTCATCGCTGCCCATGACGGCTTCTTCCCCAACGGCATTCTTCCCGCTCTGATTGTGGTTCAGGGCGTTGTGTTCGCCTACGCCGGTATTGAGCTGGTCGGCACCACCAGTGGTGAAACCAAGAACGTTGAGAAGGTTATCCCCCGCGCTATCAACACCGTGATCTGGCGTATTGCGATCTTCTACGTTGGTTCCGTGGTTCTGCTCTGCCTGCTCATGCCCTACACCGCATACAAGGACGCAGAGTCGCCGTTCGTGACCTTCTTCGACGCTATCGGCATTGACGGTACCGCACCGATTATGCAGCTGGTCGTTATTACCGCGGCTGCTTCCTCGCTGAACGCTGGCCTGTACTCCACCGGCCGTATCCTCCACTCGATGGGTGTTGCCGGTTCGGCACCGAAGTTCACCACCAAGGTGTCCCGCTCCGGCGTTCCCGTGGCAGGTATTCTGCTCACCGGTGTGATTGGCCTCTTCGGTGTTGTGCTGAACTTCTTCGTTCCCGAGCAGGCGTTCGAGGTCGTGCTGAACATCGCATCCGTGGGCACCATGGCTAGCTGGGCGGCTATCGCTATGTCGCACCAGAAGTACCTGAAGCTGGTCGGCGAGGGCAAGTACAAGCGCCCCAACTACCGTGCACCCGGCGGTCGTTTCAGCGACTGGGCTGTGATGGTCTTCCTGGCTGTTGTGCTGGTGCTGATGGCTCTGGATTACCCGGTCGGCACCTACACCCTGGCATCGCTGCTTCTGGTTATCCCGTTGCTGATTATCGGCTGGTACACGGTTCGTGACCGCGTCAACGAGATTGCTCGCGTCCGTGAAGGCTACACCGGTTCCGTGCCTGTGATTGCTGCCCGCCCCGTGGTGAAGAAGCTCGTTTCGGAGCCTCGTACCCACATTGACCTGGGTGACCTTGAGGACGAGGACAACCCGAAGGGTAGCTAACCCGACCGGTTGCCTGTAATCCCGGTAATATCCCGGCGAAGGCGAATGAGGGGGTTCTAGACCCCAGCCGCTAGACCCTAGCCAATAGACCCTAGCCAATAGAGTCTGGAACCCCCTCCCTGCCCGTCTTTCCGTGTTCGCTTCCGTATTACATTCGTGTAATACATCAAGCAAAGTACATATTTACAGCATTTCTAATACGGTGTGTCCTGCAATATATTTTGAGATAATAGATATCCGCAGTGACCACCAGATGCACAAAGAAGTTTTGTGCAGATATTCAAAGGAGAAAATCATGACTGAACGTCCTAGCGCACACGCGGTAGAATTTGTTGACGTCGCCTCGATGGCGAAGTGGATTCAGAAGGACGGCGTAGGCAACATCATTGCCGGCATGGTCGACTTCCTCGAAGAAGACTTCAAGAAGTGGCAGAGCTTCGACAAGATCCCGCGCGTCGCCTCCCACACCCCCTTCGGTGTGATTGAGCTGATGCCCACCTCCGACAACATCACCTACTCCTTCAAGTACGTGAACGGCCACCCGTCGAACCCGGCACGCGGCTTCCAGACTGTGACCGCGTTCGGTCTGCTCGCTGACGTTGACAACGGCTACCCCGTGTTCCTGGCTGAAATGACCCTGCTGACCGCGCTGCGTACCGCCGGCGTGTCCGCCATGGTTGCTAAGCACCTGGCACGCAAGGACTCGAAGAAGATGGCGATGATTGGTACCGGCTCGCAGTCTGAGTTCCAGGCGCTGGGTATGCGCGCTGTGCTCGGCATTGAGGACCTGTCCGTCTACGACATTGATCCGCACGCGATGGAGAAGTTCCGCCGCAACCTGGAGCCGCTGGGCTTCCGCATCCACCTGGCTAAGGACGTGGACGAGGCTGTTGAGGGTGCCGACATTATCACCACCTGCACCGCCGATAAGCAGCAGGCGAAGGTTCTGCTGGACCGCCAGGTGAAGCCCGGCGTGCACCTGAACGCTATTGGTGGCGACTGCCCCGGCAAGACTGAGCTGGAAAGCGAAATTCTGGACCGCTCCACCGTGTTTGTTGAGTTCCCGCCGCAGACCCGCATTGAGGGCGAGATTCAGCAGAAGGACCCGGACTTCCCGGTGGTGGAGTTCTGGAAGGTTCTGACCGGTGAGGAGCCGGGCCGCGTGTCGGATGAGCAGATTACCCTGTTTGATTCGGTGGGCTTCGCGATTGCTGACTTCTCGGGTCTGCGCTATGCCCGTGCGGCTACGCAGGACACCGACCTGCAGCAGTTCATTGACCTGGTTGCTAGCCCGGATGATCCGAAGGATCTGTACTCGCTGGTGAACGTTAACGTTCCGGTGGGCTAAAGGGCTAAGCAGCCTGACGCTGAGTGGCCTTGAGCTGGCGAGCCTGTAGGTGCGCTGGCATGGGCTGCGAGGTTGAGAGTGAATAAAGTGAGGGCCGGGGAGTGGTGACACTCCCCGGCCCTTCTTGTGAAATTTTCGTGTGGGCAGATTCTCTTGTGCGCAGATTTCATGTGGGCAGCCCGCGGGCGGTTCACCCGTTCTGCCCTTCAGCGGGTGTGGCTACTGGTGGGTGGCGATAATTTCGCGCGCCTTCGCCACATGCTTTTCTTTCTCTTCTTTCAACTGGTTAAGCTTCGCCTGGTTCTTTTCGATGAGAGGCCCCTGGTAGGACGCCTCAATATCACCCAGACGCTGGGCCATACCCACCTTCTGGTTACATTCCGCTTCGATGGTTGCGAGGCGGATTTCCTCCGGCTTAGCTTCTTCGTTGCCTTGGGAGGAGGTCATGAGATGTGCGCTTTCTTCGGACATCCAGTCGCTCTCTCCTTCCCTGGGGGTTAGTCCGCGTTCACGCAGGCAGGTCCACCATTCTGAGCGAATATTTTTCCACTCATCGGTTTGGGAGGCGTAGGTGTATGCCTGTGAGTTGAGCTCTCCTACAAACCGGTATTCTTTTTCGTCCAGTTCGACGTCAGAGAATGCGGCTTTCACCTCTTCTTGGCACCGGGTGTTGATGTCGTCTGATGCTGAATCTTCTGGGCCTCGGGATTCCTTCTGGGAGTACCCGTACTTTTTGGCGTACTCAACGTTCCAGCTACCGTATAGGCCTCCCGGTTGAGGGGTGTCTACTGAGGGCACGGCGTAGGACTGACCGTGGTGCGCGTAGCATTCGGACATGAGCGTGTGCCACGCCGTGCTCACCGTACGGAGTGTGAGTTCGTCGAAGGCGTACTCATCCAGTGGAAGGTGTACGTAGTTCTTTGAATAATCGAGAACAGCTTTTCGTGAGGTGTCCCGCTCGGCACTGCTGGAGCAGGACACGCACGCCCCCAGCAGGCAGAATACTGCTACCGCAGAGAGAGCCTTACGCATAGGCTTTTCCTCCTCCATACCTCGTTGTAACGTTCAAACGGAGTTACCCCAATTATCCCAAGGCCTGCTATCTGCTTGTCGCTGATATCTACTGGTGGGTGGCGATAATTTCACGCGCCTTCGCTATCTTCGCATCACGATCGGCCTTCAATTCATTCAGCAGCGCCTGATTCTTCTCAATCAAAGGCCCCTGATAGGACGCCTCAACATCACCCAAACGCTGAGCCAGCCTCACCTTCTCGCTACATTGAGCTTCAATGGTTGCCAGGCGGATAACCTCCTCCAACACTTTGGGATCATCAGCATTCAGATTGGCCGTTTCTTTGCTCGTCCATTCACCGTCCCCGGTGCGAGGAGTCAACCCTTTCTCACGCTGGCAGTCCCACCAATCTGAGCGGGCTTTCTTCCATTCAGGGTCACCCTGCGCGCGTTGGTACGCTTCGCCACTGATACGACCGACGGGGCGGTACTTTTCCTCATCAAACTTGAGCGCATTCAGTTCTTCCCGATGCTCTTCGCGGCAGCTGGCCTTGACGTCTTCAGGGATGCTGTCATAAATCCTAGACTGCTCTTCTCTGACTTTGCTGGACGTAAAATGATTCGCCGCATGCTTCACATTCCAGGAGCCGTACTGGGAGGCGTCGCCAGAAACCCAGCCGTTTTCTAGAATTTCAAAATCGTAGCCTTTTTTCGCATAGCACTCTTTAAGAATCAACAATGACGCCCTAACCGTTATATCTTCGGCCTGGTCACTCCTATCGTATTCGTCGAGCGGAAGAGTAATATAGTTATTTTCAAAATCCAGCTGGGCTTTGAAGCTAGTATCTTTAGGCGCAGCGGCGCAGGAACTTAAAGTTAAAGCAAAGCAGGCGAACAGAGCAGCAGATTTCTTCATTGTTACCGACTCCTTTCAGGGGAATGACGCCGCGGTCATTCATATGCACAACCCGCAACCATTGGCGAGCCGAAGTCAGGAAATCCATCGCATGTCCCAAACTGAAATTGAGAGTGCGGTTCTCACATCTCCTGTGATTTGCGTTAACACTAACACGCCTAGGTAATTCCATGCGTGGTTTAAGCCACCCCAACCCCCAACAAAAAAGGTTCCGACGCGCACACAACGCATCGGAACCTTTAAACACCTCATAAACAGCCACCAAACTACGACGGAATCTGGCCAAACACATGGCGGCGAACCCACGCATGCATCGCAATACCCGCAGCCGTCGCCGCATTCATCGAACGCGTCGACCCAAACTGCTCAATCGACAGAGTATCCCTAGCCGCCGCATGCAACTCCTCCGACAAGCCCGGGCCCTCCTGACCAAAAACCAGCACACACTTCTTCGGCAGATCATACGTCTCCAGGGGCACCGAATCCGGAAAAATATCAATACCAATAATCTCCAGACCCTCAGCCTGCGCCCACGCCACAAAATCCTCAATCGTCGGATGATGACGCACATGCTGATAACGATCCGTCACCATCGCACCACGACGATTCCAGCGGCGACGCCCAATAATATGGACCTCCTTCGCCAACATCGCATTCGCAGTACGCACCACCGTGCCAATATTCAAATCATGCTGCCAATTCTCAATCGCCACATGAAAATCATGGCGGCGCGTATCCAGGTCAGCAATAATCGCGTCCATCGACCAGTAACGGTACTTATCCACCACGTTACGGCGGTCACCCTCACGCAGCAGCTCCTCATCCCAATGGTCACCCTCAGGCCACGGGCCCTCCCACGGGCCCACACCCACCTCAAAACGGGCAGTACCCTGCTCAGTACCCTCAACAGCCTCAGCTACAGTCGCCTCCGCAGGCACAGCCTCAGCCGCCTCACGATTCTCAACCATCACAACCACCTTCACGCCAACAACCAGCGCCACACCGGCGCCCACAGAGCCATCTTACAGACAAAAACCCGCACCACCAGCCACACACAGTAGCCAGCGGCACGGGTTCACCCGCCGCAACGGGAACGTCTTAAAAATTCACGAGATCCTAGTCCAAGCCAGTAGAGACTAGTCCAGGCCCAGCTCGTCCTTCGAGTACGCGTACAGGCACGGGACGCCCGCAACCTCTTCCACATGCTCCTTAGCGCCGGTCGCACGGTCAACAATCACAGCAACCGCCACAACCTCAGCGCCAGCCTTACGCAGCGCCTCAACAGCAGTCAGCGCCGAACCACCGGTCGTGGAGGTGTCCTCAACAGCAACCACGCGGCGACCCTCAACGCTCGGGCCCTCCACCTGACGGCCCATGCCGTAAGACTTCTGAGCCTTACGCACCACAAACGCGTCAATCGGACGGTCCTGATCACCAGCGGCACGCATAATCGCGGTACCCACCGGGTCAGCACCCATGGTCAGGCCGCCAGCAGCCTCAAACTCGATACCGTTCTTATCCAGCAGATCCAGCATGACCTGACCAACCAGGCGAGAAGCCTCATGGTGCAGGGTGATGCGGCGCAGGTCAACGTAGTAGTCGGCTTCCTTGCCGGAGGCGAGGACCACGTGCCCGCGCACCACAGCCAGCTCCATAATCAGCTGGCGCAGGCGTTCACGGGCTTCTTCAATGGGGAGGTTTTCAGAAAGCTTAGTCATAGTTCAAGTGTAGCGGCTCACGTGCAGGCGGCGCAGGCTATTCCCTGTGCTATTCCAGCGCCAGGTTATTCCACCACGCGACCCACCGACGGCGGCAACGCAGCGCGCAGCTTCGTCAGCATCTCCTCATACTCGGCGGTCGGGTCGGAATCAGCCACGATAGCACCACCCGCGGCAAGAGTCACCGTGCCCTCATCGTGCGCCACGAGCGTGCGAATCACAATCGACAGGTTCGCCGAACCATCCGCCGACACAAAACCCAGAGCACCCGAATACACGCCGCGAGCGCGCCCCTCCAGACCCTCAATAATCTGCATGGTCGAAGGCTTCGGAGCACCCGTCATCGAACCGCCCGGGAAGCACGCCCGCGCGGCGGTCACCGCAGAAATTCCCTCACGCAGACGCGAACTGACCGTAGACACCAGCTGATGCACCGTCGAATAGCTCTCCACACCCATAAGCACGGGCACGCGCACGGACGCCGGGTCAGACACCGTGGACAGGTCGTTACGCAGCAGATCCACAATCATGAGGTTCTCGGCGCGGGTCTTCTCATCGGTACGCAACCATGCCGCCGCCGCGGCATCTTCTTCCGGGGTGGCGCCGCGCGGCACCGTGCCCTTAATCGGCTTCGTCTGGGCGTTGCGCTGCTCATCCACACTCAAAAAACGCTCCGGCGAGGAAGAAAGCACCGAAAAATCACCGCACCGCAGATACGCCGCATACGGCGCCGCATTGTGGGCGCGCTGGCGGCGGTACAGCTCAAAGAAAAGCTCCGGGCTCGGATTCTGGATGCGCGCGTTCGTTTGCGCGGTCAGGCACACCTCATAGCTGTTACCCTCGTAGATTTCGTGCTGGCTAGCGCGAACGGCGTCCATGTAGGCTTCCGCGGCGGGCGCCGGGAAGAGCAGAGGCTCAGTAAGCTCGGGGGCGTTGACGGGATTATTGACGGGGGTATTTACCGGGGTATTTTCGGAGGCGCACTCCCCCGCCGCAGTCAGCGCCGCGCTCAGCAGCCGCTCCGCCGCCTCACACCACGGCTCGTCGCCCACCAGCCAGCTACGCGCCGCACCACCCGGGCGGGCATGCTCATGCACCAGGTAGCGGACCGCCGGCAACCACAGGGAATCCGGGGTCGGCGCCTCATGCGCCGGCAGGTAGCCCGGCACCGGGTGGCCGTGCTCCAAGCCCATGGCGGCACGCGCCTCATAGCCGAAATAGCCCACGTAACCACCACGCAAACCCGCGGGCAGACCGGTCGCCGCCGCGACATCCGGGTGCACGCGCGGTGCGCAGGCGAGCGCCGCCTCCAGCTGGGCGAAGGGGTCTTCCGCGCCAGATTCAGCCGCCGCACGCGCCGAATCCACGCGCAGAGGCGACAGCTGCGCCGGAACCACACCCACATACGAGGCAACCGACATGGGCGACTCTTCACGCGCCGAATCCAGCCAGAAGGAATACTTGGCGCCACCGGTCAGCAGCGGGTACGCGTCCTCGCAGTTCACCGCGAAAGGAAGCGGGCGCACGATAAGCTCCCGCGTCTGCGCATCCCACGGGATGCCCTGCAGAATACTCGGCAGGGCATGAAGGGACGCAGAAGCGGGAGCGTTCGGGGTAGAAAAAATACGGTCCGCGGAAGTTTCAGTCACGGACTCCATTGTATGGCGTGCAGACGAACTGGCGGTTTAGTGAACGACAGCGGGTGCTTCGCCGTTTTCGCTGGTCATCGGCAAACCGGCAGCGAACCATGCGCTGGTGCCGCCAGCAATGTTGTGTGCGGCGTAGCCGTGCTCGCGCAGGAAGGTTGCCGCGCGGTTCGAACGGCCGCCACCGTGGCAGATGACGTAGAAGTCTTCACCGGGTGCGGGCAGCTCAGCCAGACGCTCGGTGAGGGTGCCGAGGGTGATGTGCTTAGCGCCGGTCGCGTGGCCACCCTCCCACTCGTAGTCTTCACGCACGTCGATGATGGTTGCGCCTGCGGGAACGTCGCGGGGGTCGACCTGGGGTACAGCGGTCATGGGGTTCTCCTTTGAAATGATTAAAAATGAGCCGATCGGCACGACGGGGTGCCGGGTGGGCATAGTTGTGGTTCCACTCTATCGCGTTGGGGGTGTGCGGCGCATCTAGCCCGGTATTTGGGGGTTTGTGAGATTCGGAAATGATGCATACGAAAAAATCGAAATGGTTTTTCATGCACTACATATAAAGTAACCATCCGTAATACAAGCACATTCATGTATACATATGCACCCATAAGGGTATAGACTTAAATACATATTGCCCGGGTCACATAGAATTCCGGGCTCGACAGAAAAGATTTCCACCATGTCTCACACCATCACAGGTGCCGAACCCAAGGAAACCAAGACCTTCTTCGGCCACCCGCGCATGCTCGCGAACCTGTTCACCGTAGAAATGTGGGAGCGTTTCTCCTTCTACGGCATGCAGGGCATCATGATCTACTACCTGTACTACACCGCCGACAAGGGCGGCCTGGGTCTCGACCAGACCCTCGCCACCGGCGTTATCGGTGCGTACGGTGCAGTCGTGTACCTCATGGCAATCCTTGGCGGTATCCTCGGTGACCGCATCCTCGGCCCCGAGCGTACCCTCTTCTACTCCGCCATCGGCATCATGGCGGGTCACATCTCCCTCTCCCTCATCCCCGGCATCCCCGGCGTGGTGATTGGTCTGCTGCTGGTCGCTATCGGCTCCGGCGGTCTGAAGAGTAACGCCTCCGTGCTCGTCGGCTCCCTCTACGCAGATAACGACCACCGCCGCGACGCAGGCTTCACCATCTTCTACATCGGTGTGAACACCGGTGCACTGCTTGGCCCGATCCTGACCGGTTGGGGCTGGAGCACCGGCGGTTTCCACCTCGGCTTCGGTCTGGCTGCTATCGGTATGGCTGCTGGCCTGATCCAGTACTCGCTGACCCGCAAGAACCTGCCCGCCTCCGTACACCACGTGGGCACCCCCTTCACCGCCGCTCAGAAGCGTAACTTCTTCCTGGCATTGGTCGGTATCGTGGTTATTCTCGGTATTCTGCTGGCGACCGGCCTGATGACCGCAGACAACCTCAAGAACTGGGTCATGGGCTTCATCTTCATCGGTGCTATCGCCCTGTTCGCTCAGCTGCTGAGCGCTAAGGACGTCACCGCTGATGAGCGTTCCCGCGTCACCGCATTCATTCCTCTATGGATTGCAAACGCCGTGTTCTGGGCACTGTACCAGCAGCAATTCACCGTCATGGCGGTGTACTCGGATGAGCGCCTCAACTGGAACATCCTGGGCATGGAGCTGAGCCCGAACCTGGTCAACTCCATCAACCCGATTTTCATCATTATCTTCGGCATGATGTTCTCCGCCCTGTGGACCAAGTGGGGTGAGCGTCAGCCGGTGACCACCGTGAAGTTCTCCGCAGCGCTGATCATTATTGGCCTGGCGTTCTGGATCTTCCTCGCTCAGGCGGGCGTTCAGAGCGTGAACGTCGGCTGGATTGTGCTGATTCTGTTCGTCTGCACCATCGCTGAGCTGATTATTTCCCCGGTGGGTATTTCGCTGGCGACCAAGCTCGCGCCGAAGGCGCACCGCGTGAACATGATGGCGCTGTACTTCACCTCCGTGGCAATGGGTACTGTGTTGTCGGGTTGGCTGGCTCAGTTCTACAGCATGGAAACTGAGGTTCCCTACTTCACCTGGATGGGTATTATCACCATCGCGACCGGTGTGCTGCTGTTCCTGGTGCACAAGCCGGTCCAGAAGCTCATGCGCGGCGTGAAGTAACCGCAAAGTTGCCTGCACTGCTGACTCGCTGCTTCGGGCAGCGTGAGCGTGTAGGCGGGCGCATATAGGCTTAGCGTAAATAGGGCCCCGAATCCTTGAATTACCAAGGGTTCGGGGCCCTTGCTGTATGCCCTGGCGTAAGTTCCCGGCGCATGCTCTGGTGTATGCCCCGGCGGCTGGAGCGCTGGAGCCCGGAATGCTGAGGGAAGGTTCAGGAGGGGCGTTCGGGGCATGTTCCTTAATGAGACAATCCGCGCGGATTTTCTTATTAAGCGCCTTAATAAGAAAATTGAAGTGTATTGTCTTATTAAGACCCTGCTTAAGACCCCCCCCCCCCCCGCACGACCAGCAAGACGACACTCAGGAGGAGGAAGCATGCCCTCAGCCATCACCTGGCCCGCCCTTGATTGGGAGCCGCAAGACCCCTGGGTTCACCGAGACGCCCTCGCCTCCCGACGCGCAACGCGCCGCAACTCCGGCACCTTCTCCAGCGCCGTACCCGCCTCCATTGCCGAACTCAACGTCGAACTCAGCCCCGCACTGCGAGCGCGCCTCCAGGAGAACGCCACCGCAATGACCCGCTTCGATGAGCGGCTCCACCACATCGGCAGCATCCCCTTCTCCGCTGTTCTTCTGCGCGGCGAATCCGCCTCCAGCTCGCAGATTGAAAACCTCACCGTTAGTGCACGCAGGCTCTCACTGGCTGTCCTGGGTGCAAGCGGGTCGAAGGTCGGCGTTAACGCTGAGCTGGTGGCACGCAACGTTCACGCCATGCGTGCAGCCCTGAACACTGCTGAAAACATTAGCGTCGATAACATCCTCGCGATGCACCGCGAGCTGACCCGCGGCCTGCAGCAAGACTCCGGTATGCTCCGCACCCAGTGGGTGTGGATTAAGGGTGATTCGCCGGTAACTGCCGACTACGTAGCGCCGCATCACGAGAGGGTTCCTGCCGCCCTCGAAGACCTTGTAGCCTTCATGAACCGCCGCGATATTGACCCCCTCGCGCAGGCGGCTATCGCGCACGCCCAATTTGAAACGATCCACCCCTTCACCGACGGCAACGGCCGAACCGGGCGCGCCCTCATCTCCGCGCTCCTGCTCGCCCGCGGCGTCACCCGCCACGTGATTCTGCCCGTCTCCTCCGGGCTGTTGCACGATACCGAAGGGTACATTCAGGCGCTCACCGACTACCGTGCAGGCGATGCCGAGCCCATCATCGAGCTCTTCATTGACGCCACGCAGAAGGCAATCACCAACGCAGAAATCCTGGCGCAAGACATTGAAATCCTGCGCGATGAGGTGCTGTCCATTGCCCAGCGTAAAACCCCTCTCCTGCGTTCCCTCACCGATCTGTGCTGCACCGAGCCCGCCTTCACCGCACACATGGTGGAGGAGCACACGCAGGGATCCCGAGCTAGTGTGTATCGCCTCCTCAACCGCATGGTGGAGTTGCAGATCTTGCGTGAAGAACGCGTCAAAATTCAGGGGCAAAAAGTGTGGACTGTCCCCGCCCTCAACCGTGCCCTCGACGACTTTGCGGCACGAGCAGGACGACGCGGATAGAAGCACCTGCGGGCTCGATAACCCGCACGAAAATTCCGCGGCCGCAGGCGGGTTCCATTGCACGGAACTGTGACGATTTATGTCTCCGCGTGAACACACATGACGAAACACGGGGTCAAAAAGGACGCATTAAGCCACGAACAGAAATCTATTAGACAGTCTTCAACCACAGGTCTAAGGTGAATTCAGAACGAGCCGGAAAACCCCTTCCGACACGACCCACCAACCCTTAGCCGAGGAGAAAATCATGGCACTTTATCTGGTAGAACTGACCCCCGCACAGCCGTCCAAGGACGAAGCAACCGCACTCATCGAGACCGTCAACTCGTCCCTGACCAACGGCGCCGAGCTCATCGAAACCCAGGTCTCCGCAGACCACAAGATCGTCTTCGTCATCGTCGAAGCTGAGAACACCGCATTCGGTCCCGACCTCACCGCAGCAATCGGTGAACGCGCAACCGTCGCAGGCCCCGACGCAGTCCGCCTGGTCGGTGCAGAGCTCGAAGACATCAAGAAGCTCAAGAAGGACGCAGACTACCTGGTTGAGTGGGACATCCCCGCAGAAATCACCATGGAACAGTACCTGACCCGCAAGAAGGCAAACGCCCCCAAGTACGCTGAAGTACCCGAGGTTTCCTTCCTGCGCACCTACGTTCGCGAAGACACCGCAAAGTGCCTCTGCTTCTACGACGCACCCGACGAAGAAGCTGTTGTTCGCGCCCGTAAGGCCGTCAGCACCCCCATCGACCGACTGTTCAAGCTGCACGCATAGACGCGATGCTCCCCGCTTAGGAGAAACCCCATGTCCGAGTTCACCCTCGAACCCCTCTACGACTACCCCCAGCGCGAGCAGGTGCTCGCCCTCGCCCGAACCCACGCAGATGCTGTCGACCGCGGCGAGCGTTCCCCCTTCGAAAACCTGCGCGAAATCGCTAAGGACGGCCTGATTACCCTGGGTCGCGACGGCGGTTCCCTGGTCCCCCAGGTTTCGGTGGCTTTCGACCTTGCTACCGAGGACGCCTCCACGGCGTTCTCCCTGTGGGCTCACCGCTCGACCATCGCGTTCTTTGACGCGACGGGTCGCGAGCTACCCGCCGGCCTGGCGGATGCGACCGTCAGCGGCACTACCGCCATGGCGGCAGCGTACAAGGAAGCTTCGGGCCTGGCACCAATCAAGGTGGAGGGCACCCTCGTTGAGGGCGGCCTGAAGCTGAACGGCTCCGTGTCGTGGGCGTCGAACCTGTACCCGGGCGGCGTGATCGTTCTTCCGGTGGCTGTTCAGAACGCCCCCGAGGGTCACCCGGACCGCTACATCGTGACGGTCCGCCAGGACGTTGAGGGCCTGAGCATTGCCTACCACCGCAACCTGCTGGCGTTGAACGGTACCGAGTCCGGCACCCTGAAGTTCGAGGACGTTTTCGTTCCGAGCGAGGACATTCTCAGCGACAACATTGAGGCGTTCCTGCGCGATGTGACCGCGCCGTTCCTGCTGGTTCAGTCCTCGTTCTGCCTGGGTCTTGCCGCTGGTGCCCTGCAGGAGGCTGCTAAGCACCTGGACGTCTCCCAGGGTGTGTTCCGTCCGGAGTTCCCGCTGATTCTGACGGAGTACCAGAGCCTGCGTGAGGAACTGGTTCGCCTGGCGTCTGAGCCGGAGCGTGCTGAGCGTCGTGACCTGCTGAGCCTGCGTCTGGGTGTTTCGCACTTTGCGACCATTGCTACTCACTTTGAGCTGCAGGTTGTTGGAGGCGCCGGTTACGTGGCTGAGTCCCCGACTGCTCGTCGCCTGCGTGAGGCGTCGTTCCTGCCGGTTCAGTCGCCGACCGAGGGTCATCTGCGTTACGAGCTGGCACGTTACGATCACCTGGATAACCTGCGTGACGCTCTCTAAGCTCATGAGCTGTGTGTAGCGAGTGTTTTTATTCGCTCTTTGCATCAATACCCCGTATATGCCTTAAACCGCATATACGGGGTATTGATGCATTCTGGGCTATATACGGGATACCGTGCCCACAATAAAGGAATATACGCCCTAAATTAACGTATCCCTGCTCATATTTATAGCCGTTTAGCTGTGGCCTACGCCTGTATACGCGTAGAATTATGTGGAATTTTATACACCACCACATTCACCTCAGGAGCTCCCCTTTGAGCATCTCTAAACTTCTCGGCTTTGACTGGTCGGTTCACGGCGATGGCCGAAGCATTAAGCCTGGTTCCTTCGTCGCCCCGAACGAGCGCCTCGCCTGGCCGATTACCATCGGCATCGGCGCGCAGCACGTGGTCGCAATGTTCGGTGCAACCTTCCTCGTGCCGATTATTACCGGCTTCCCTCCGGCAACTACCCTGTTCTTCTCGGGTATCGGCACGGTCCTGTTCCTGCTGATTACCCGCGGCCGCGTCCCCTCCTACCTGGGTTCTTCGTTTGCGTTCATTGCGCCCCTGGCGGCTGCCATGAACTCGCACGGCCCCGCTGGTGCCCTCGGCGGTATCGTCATGGCGGGTATCGCGCTGTTCCTGGTCGGTCTGATTGTTCAGTTCGCTGGCACCGGCTGGCTCACCAAGCTCATGCCCCCGGTCGTCACCGGTTCGATTGTGGCGCTGATTGGTTTCAACCTGGCAAAGAGCGCTAAGGACAACTTCATGGTGGCACCGGTGACCGCATTGGTGACCCTGTGCTCCATCATCCTGATTTCGGTGCTTTTCAAGGGCATTATTGGCCGCCTGTCCATCCTGCTGGGTGTGGGCATCGGCTACATTACCGCTGTGATTCGCGGCGAGGTCGACTTCTCTAAGATTGATACGGCTGTGCAGACTCAGGGCATCATCGGTCTGCCGCACTTCCAGACCCCCGAGTTCCACTGGGAGCTCGCCGGCCTGTTCATCCCCGTGATTCTGGTGCTCGTGGCTGAGAACATCGGCCACGTGAAGTCTGTTGCTCTGATGAGCGGCAAGAACCTGGACGACTACTCCGGCCGCGCCCTCATGGCGGACGGCCTGGCAACCACGATTGCCGGTATGGGTGGCGGTTCCGGTACCACCACCTACGCTGAGAACATCGGCGTGATGGCTGCGACCAAGGTGTACTCCACCGCGGCGTACTGGGTGGCTGCTATCTTCGCGATTGCGCTGTCCATGTTCCCCGCATTCGGTGCTGCAATTGCGACCGTTCCCGCGGGTGTTCTGGGCGGTGCCGCAACCGTGCTGTACGGCATGATCGGTATGCTCGGTGCCCGTATTTGGAGCGAGAACCGCGTGAACTTCTCGAACCAGATTAACCTGACCACCGCCGCTGTGGCGCTGATTGTGGGTATTGCGGACTACACCTGGACCTTCGGTGAGCTGTCCTTCGCCGGTATTGCTCTGGGTACCGCTGCGACCCTGATTATCTTCCACCTGATGACCTTCATCGCGAAGTACACGAAGGCTGCTGGCGACCCGCTGGAGCCCTTCGACCCTGAGAAGAGCACTGAGGTGCACTAGGCGCCCGACCGCCCGCTGGAGTGATTCTCCTGAGGCGTAGGCTGTAAGAAAAGCGGCCCGGATGGATTGGTTTCCATCCGGGCCGCTTTTACATCTTCTGGGTATTACACACAACTGCCACCCTGCTTAGACACAAATCAGATGTAAATCAGACACAAAAATTTGAGTCTAGACATAAATTTTTATGTCTAGACTCAAATTTTTTATGTGTAGACATAAAAGTTTATGTCTGAGTTATGTCTGTTATGTCTGCGGAGGCTCACCCAACCGCTCATGCTGAATAGCTAGTGCTGGGCGGCTAGGACCGTTCGGCGAGCATCGCCTCAATCGTCTGCGCCACACCGTCCTCGTGGAAGGACGGGCAGGTACGACCCACCTTCGCAATAAGCGCCGGCTGGCCCGAGGCCATGGCGAAGCCCTCCCCCGCCCAGCAGAGCATCTCCGCGTCATTCGGCATGTCACCAAAGGCCATCACCTCGTGCGCCTCAATGCCGTGGCGTGCCGCGAACTTCTCCAAGATCCGCCCCTTATTCACGGTCTTCGAGCCCATCTCCACGAGCGGCTCACCAACCACACCGCGGGTCACCGACACCAGCGAACCCACCGCCTGATGCACGCGCGCCTGCAGAATATCCGGGTCCATGCCGGGCACCCGAATCAGGTACTTAATGACCGGGGTTGAGCCGATATGCTCGAGCGCCTCGGTGATTTTCGCCTCCACCACGCGGGCACCCTCAAGCACCTCACCGCCCTCGTGCGGGCCCTGAATATAGACGGTGTCCACGGTTTCGAGGGTGTAGGTGGCGTCGGGGAACATGGGTTCCAGCAGCTCGTGAGTACGGGCAATCACCGCCGGGTCAGCGCCGTTGACTTCTTCCACCTCGTTCGCGCCCAGGTGGTACACCACGGCACCGTTGGAGCAGATGGCGTAGGAGTCGAAGTCGGTCTGCTCACGCAGGGGCGTGAGCCAGCGGCTCGGGCGTCCGGTGACGAAGACGATATCGATTCCGGCGGCGCGGGCGGCCTCAAGGGCGCGCAGGGTCCGCGGACGGAACCGGAAGTCATGCCCGATGAGGGTGCCGTCCAGGTCGCTGGCGATGAGTTTAATCATGCAGTGTTTGCCTTCAGTGGTGGGGTGTATCGGTGCTGGATAAAGCGCGGGACTGGCGAGACTGCGCCGCTATGTCGGTGTGCCTCTATGTCGGTGCGCCGCTATGCCGCCGGTTCCGCGTAGGTGACGGTCAGGAACGCGCGACCCAGACCGTGGCCGAGCAGGTTAAAGTTCACAACGGCGGGGCTGGCGTTCTCGTCAATATCGAGCTTCTCCACATCCACAGCGGTGACGCAGAAAATGTAGCGGTGCGGGCCGTGACCAGCCGGAGGGGCAGCACCCAGGAAGCCCGCCACACCGGCGTCGTTGCGGTGCGTCAGGGCGCCGGCGGGTGCATCCGCACCAGTGTCAATGCTGGTCACGCTGGCGGGAATATTGGAGACGGTCCAGTGCCAGAAGCCGCTGGGGACCGGCGCATCCGGGTCGAAGCAGGTCAGCACGAAGGACTTGGTGCCCTCGGGGAAGCCGCTCCAGGACAGCTGCGGGGAGCGGTCCTGGCCGCCTGCCACGCCGAAGAGGGCGGAGCGCATCCATTCGGGGGCGGTGCCGCCGTCCTGAACGTCGGTGGAGGTCAGGGTGAATTCGGGAAGTTCGGGCAGGCCCGCGTAGGGTTCGCGGGGCAGGGGTGCGGTGCCGATGTTGGTCATGATGCTCCTCAGCGTTGGGGTGCGGGTGGATATGGCGACGCCGGCGGACAGAGTGAGCTATCCGCCGGCGAGGCGTAGATTATTTAGCCGTTGAGTACGGCGTCGAGTTCTTCGCGGGTGGGCGGGTTAGCGCCCGCGCGGGAGACAGTGATGCCGGCTGCGGTTGCAGAGAAACGCAGCAGGTCGGCGATGTCTTCGGCGGTCAGTGCGGCGACCTTGGTGCGCGCCTCAGCGCCGGCGATACCGCGATCGAGCAGACCCGCAATGAGTGCCGCCATGAGGGAGTCGCCGGCACCGACGGTGTCCGCAACCTCAACGCGGTGTGCGGGCTGGCTGATGCCCTCGGGGTACTTCTTGGTGAAGGCGATGGGGCCGTCCTCGCCGCGGGTGATGACCATCAGCTCGGCGCCGAGGTCAAGCCATGCGCGTGCGGTGTCGTCGAGGGAGCGGTCGGGGTAGAGCCACTGCAGGTCCTCGTCGGATGCCTTCACGACGGTGGAGAGGGACACGAACTTTTCAGCCCAGGCACGGGCCTCATCAACATTGTGGATGAGGGTGGGGCGGCAGTTCGGGTCGTAGCTGAGCAGGGCACTGTCACGGGCTGCTTCGAAGGCTGCGGCGACCACGTGCGCGCCGGGTTCGAGCATGGCGGCGATGGAGCCGGTGTGTACTGCATCGGAGGTGCGTGCCAGTTCGGTGAGCTTCTCGGCGACGGAGTCGAGGGACCAGGTGATGTCGAATTCGTACTCTGCTGCGCCGTCGGCACCGATGGTTGCCTGGGCGACGGAGGTGCGCTCAGCACTGTGCTCGAAGGGCAGGGTCACCTGGGATGCTTCCAGGTGCTCGTCAATGCTCTTGCCGTAGGCGTCGGGGCCGTAGTGGCCGACGAAGTTGGTGGGGTGGCCGAGGCGGCGTGCGCCGACGGCTACGTTCATGGGCGATCCGCCGGGGTAGGCGCGGGTTTCTCCGTCGTGCTGGTGGACGACGTCTACGAGTGCTTCACCGATTACAGTCAACATGGTTTCAATTCTACTCATGTTTTCCGGGTCATGACGTGCGTTTTTGTGGGTATTTAAAGTGGTTTTACTTTCCCTTTTGAGGGCTTGTGTTGGCTTACCGTGTGGGTTCCCAAACTACCTTCTGTCTCTTCTGACTTTTAGCTTCAATATCGCTATTTTTGAGGGTCTGGAAGGGTTCACACGGGTTAGACTTAAACCGACGCCGGGTCTTTGAACGCCCGGCACGGTATTGACGCGACAGCATCGTCGCGCCACCCTCCAACGACGAAGTTAGGAAGAAGGTCATACGTGACGACTGCAACCGCTACCTGGGTTAACCGTGAGGCTACCGCAGAGGAGCTGATCCCCCTCATCGGTAAGCTGCACCGCGAGAACGGCGTGGTGCTGAGCATTCACGGCCGCAGCCTGGTCAACAAGTCTGTCATTGAGCTGCTGAAGCTGCACGATTTCGTATCCCACATCGATGGTGCGCCCCTGAACCCCGCGCACTCCCTCGAGCTGGTTCGTGCCCTGGCTGAGCTGAACCTGGGCGCGTGCTCGATTAACATTGCTGCTCTGCACAAGGCACACCGTGAGGCTGGCTCCCCTGAGCTGTCCATGTGGCTGCCCGAGCAGCTGGGTTCCTCCGTGAACCACCAGGGCGACCAGCCCAAGGAGCAGGACGTTGTGCTGTACGGCTTCGGTCGTATTGGTCGCCTGCTGGCTCGTATTCTGCTGGAGCGCTCCTCCTCGCCGCTGGGTTCTGGCCTGAACCTGCGCGCTGTTGTGGTTCGTAAGAACGGCGATCAGGACCTGGTCAAGCGTGCATCCCTGCTGGAGCGCGACTCGGTTCACGGCCCCTTCAAGGGCGTTATTGAGGTAGACGAAGAGAACAGCACCATCATCGCTAACGGCGTGCCGGTTCGCTTCATTTACTCCTCTGACCCGAACACCGTTGACTACACCGAGTACGGCATCAACGACGCTCTGCTGGTGGACAACACCGGCCGCTGGCGCGACGTTCCGGGCCTTGAGCAGCACCTGAACCGCCCCGGCATTTCTCGTGTTCTGCTGACCGCTCCCGGTAAGGGCGACATGAAGAACATCGTGTTCGGCGTGAACGACAACGTCATCACCGATGAGGACAAGATCCTCTCCGCAGCATCCTGCACCACCAACGCGATCACTCCGGCACTGAAGGTTCTGGATGACGCATACGGTGTTGAGCGCGGCCACGTTGAGACCGTCCACGCGTTCACCAACGATCAGAACCTGATTGACAACTTCCACAAGGGTGACCGCCGCGGCCGCTCCGCTGTGCTGAACATGGTCATCACCGAGACCGGTGCTGCGAAGGCTGTTTCGAAGGCTCTGCCGCAGCTGGAAGGCAAGCTGACCGGTAACGCTATCCGCGTTCCCACCCCGGACGTCTCCATGGCAATCCTGAACGTGAAGCTGACCAAGCCCGCAGGTTCCGCTGAGGAGCTGAACGAGCTGTTCCGCCGCGAGTCCATCGACGGCGAGCTGCGCCGCCAGGTGGGCTACTCGGATTCCCCCGAGGCTGTTTCCACCGACTTCGTGGGTTCCCGCACCGCGGGTGTTGTGGACTCGCTGGCTACCGTGGTGACCGATGACTCCGCAATTGTCTACGTCTGGTACGACAACGAGTTCGGTTACTCCTGCCAGGTGATTCGCGTTCTGGAGCGTATGGGCGGCTACGACGTCCCCTCCTACCCCGCTAAGTAGGCTACCCCAGCTCATCTAGCACACATATAACGAACCCACCGGTGCATATAGCCATTTGGCTATATTGCCGGTGGGTTTGTTGATGAGGTTATAAACGCTGGCACGCAGTGCCGCACAGAAGCTCAGAAAAGCTGCGCAAGCGGCCAATTACGCCTTACGGCGGTACACCACACCCTGATGCGCCCGCAGCGTGAAGCTCGAGGGCACCGGGCGGTCTGCCGCATCCACCAGACCGGAGGGAGCCTTCACGGTCACATCCTTCGAGCCGGTGTTCAGAGCAGCCCAACCGCCCGTAAAGGCACGAGTCTGAGCGGTCTGCTGAGCGATAATACCGCCGACCGGATCCCCCAGGTCATAGGAGAGCTCAGGTGCGTGCGGGATCTCGTCGTAAGCGTCGTGGTGGGTTGCGCTGATGCCGGTGAAGGCGCCTCCACCGAACACCCAGAAGCCCGCCAATCCGTAGAGGAAATTTTCATCCGTGCCGGTAATCGCAGCCTTGCGGTCGCTCAGCGGGGTACGCAGAATCGTCACCTTCTTCTGCGAGGCGGCACTACGGCCACCCAGGCCCGCAAAAGTAGCACCCAGGTTCACCTCGCCCGCCGAGCCGTTCGCAATCTCACGGCCCTGCATCACGGCGTACGGCGAAGACAGGTAGTCGTTCGGACCCCAGCCGAGCCACACCTCCTCAAAGCCGCCACCGTAGGCGCTGTGACGCTCCCACTTGCCGTAACGCAGACGCGACTCAGCGATATTGGGCACCAGAATCTTGCCGATTTTATTCAGCTCAATACCGGCGTAGGCAACCAGAAAATCCAGGTGCTCACGGATCTTCGTCATGGACTCCACGCCCTGAATGGGCAGGTCCAGACCGTAGTAGTCGTTCTCCACGTCGTTATCCGCCATGACCCCGTCGAAGGGTGAGTTGCGCATTTCGCGCACCACAGCGTCCACCCAGTGCCAACGGTAGTCAGCGTTCCACACCTGCATCTGGAAGTGCTTGGGGTACCCCTTCCACTCGATACGGTCACCGTTGAGGCGGTGGGCGAAGAAATCCTTACCGGAGTTCGCCATCGACTGCGCCAGCGGATAAGACACACCCGAGGAATAAATCGGGCCGGGCTCGTAGGAGCGGGTGGAAGACAGACACTTATACGCCAGCACCACCATTTGAGGTGCACGCTTCTTCAGGTAGCGTGCCGCGTCCAGTTCCCAGGGCTGCAGGATTGCGACAGAGTAGTTCTTGACCGCAAAATCGAGCTGCTTCTGGGTAATGGGCTTACCGCCGTAGCGGACCCAGGCACCAAACTTGCCGGGTCCGCCTAAACGGGTGAGTTTATTCGCCATCGTACTCCGGGTCGAATTCGGGGGCGCGAGGGGGCAGCTTGCCCAGCTCGCGGTAGATCGTGTTGTAGCGGTCCATGACCAGTCGCAGCTGGAAGAAGCTGACGATACGGTCATAGGCGTTCACACAGTAGCGTTCGTAGATGCTGGGCTCCTCCATGAGGGTGCGCAGCGCCGCCGCGAAGCCGTGAATATCGCCGGGGATGGTCAAGATACCGCAGTTACCGATTTCGTGGCCGTCGGGGGCGACCAGCACATCGTCGATGAGCTGGGACATACCGCCCACGTCGGTGCTGACCAGCGGGATGGACGCAGCCATCGCCTCGAGCGCCACAATCGGCTGACCCTCATTGTAGCTGGGCATGAGCAGCAGGTCGAAGCGGTCGAGCATCGCACGCACGTTCACGGTGCCGTGGAAGGTGATGTACTCGCCCATATTGAGCTCTTCGATGGTGCGCAGGCACAGCTCGTAGTACTCGGGCAGGTGGTCCTTGGGGCCGAGCACGTCCAGGTGGAAGTTCACCAGGCCCTGATCGCGCAGCACCGCGAGGGAGCGAATCAGGTCGGTCAGGCCCTTAATGGGCACCACGCGAGCGATGAACACGAAGCGCCACACGTGGCCGCGACCCTCAGCGAGGATGCGGGCACGCGCCGCCTGGCGGGCGTAGTAGGCTTCCGCCACGGACTCGATGAGCATACCGTTGGGCAGAATGATCGCGCGGTCTTTCTCGCCCTCGTTCATCTGGTCGATGGGCGCACCAATACCGCGTGCCTCTTCCAGAGCCTTGGGGTACAGGTAGGTTGCCATGTCGGCGCTGGGGTAGCAGAAGCGTCCCATTTCGACGAACCAGACGGACCAGGCACGCTCGTCGAGGGTGACCGGGCCCAGGCCGGGGTGCTCACGTTCCTCGTTGAGGAAGGCGTAGTCGGTGGTGACGGGCTTCGCCATGTTGCGTTCGAGCTTGGTGTTCACGGTGTCGCGAATGTAGAGGTTGTGCTCGGTCAGCAGGAAGCTGGTGCCGTGGTCACGTGCGGCTGCGGCGGCGATGAGTGCCGCGTAGCCGGTGGTGTGGGCGTGGTAGACGCGGGCGTACGGCATCCGCTCGTGCAGGAGCGCAAAGAGGATGGAGACGAAGTCGCGCACCTTCCAGAAGAGCTCACCGAAGGGCACCTCGGACAAGAAGCCCAGGCCCGCAATCGCCTGCATGAACTCGCGGGTTCCGAAGAGGCCGAAGAGGTTGTAGCTGCGGGTTGCGGGGTTGATACCCTCGTCGTAGAGCTTCCAGAGGGGGTTCACGTCGCCAGCGATGAGGGCGCTGAAGCCGTCCATGAGGCGCTGGGTGAGCGCCTGACGCTCCGCAAAGCTCATGCGCAGTGCGGAGGGGTCGCAGGCTTCCGCGAAGGCGTCACGGTTGACGTCCAGGCTCAGGTACAGCACCTTGACCCACTTGACGTTCTCGGGCATGCCGTAGAGGTCTTCGTGGGGGGAGTTCTTATCCCAGGCGATGTGAATAATACCGTAGGTCAGATCCGGGTTTTCGCAGACGATATCGTGCACCACCGCGGACACACCACCCTTGAGGTAGGGGTAGGTGGATTCCATGATGATGGCGACGTCAACATCCGGGTATTCGGGGTCGCTGTAGTGGGGGCTGGGAGCCGGAAGCTGCAGCGGCGCGTAGTGGTTTCGGTACATCTGTTCAGTCATTGTCGTATGTATCTTTCGCGGACCGTGCGGTTCTTACCAGGCGAGGGCTCGACGCCAGAAGAGGGAGTACTCGGGTGCTGCCCACGCCTGACGGTAGACGCGGTAGCACGCGAAGGTGAGCACTGCCTCGCCCACGATGATGGGCAGGTAGCCGGTCTCGTTGGGCAGAATCATGAAGGAGATGAAGAGCAGCACCAGGTGCGCTGCGGAGAGCAGCTGCACGGTGACGTACATGGTCATGTACTCAATCTGGTAGATCAGCAGTGCCACTGCAACGAAGAGGAACGCGACGACCAGACCGGAGAGCGCCAGCGGGTAGGACTGCGGCAGGAAGATGTACATCAGGATGCCGGTAACAATGGCGCTGGCGATGTAAATCAGCAGGGAGTTGCGGATCGCGCGGTTAGAAGCACCCAGAGCCTTGGAGGACTCCTCCTGAACACCCTTGTAGGTCAGGCGGTCGAAGATGGTCCACAGGTGCTGAATGCTTGCGTTGACGCGGTCTGCCTCCACCACGAAGAAGTAGTTGTAGGCGATAACGCAGGGGATTAGGCTCAGGTAGATCGCCACGACGTTGATTTCGCCGCCGGTGACCAGGAAGAGCATGTACTTATCAGCCCAGATGATGGAGCCGGTGAAGAAGCCGCGCAGGGCGTCGAGCGCAATGTCCTTGAGCGGGATGCGCGCGAAGTGCAGCAGGTGCACCAGGTCCTTGCCGAGGCTCACCAGCAGGATGAGCGAACCAACCAGCGGCGGCAGGAACCATTCTTTCGGGAAGAAGAGCAGGGCAAGAGTGTAGCCAAGCCACGCGATGAACCAGATGATGCGGTTCTTCGCGAGGTTCGGGATGACCAGCAGCTGCGCGAACGCGATGTTGAGAACGCCCAGGACGAAGAACGCGCCGAATGCAGTCGGGGTCCAGTGCAGTACGAGGGCGACCGGTACGGCGAAGATCAGTACCAGCGGCATGGTCATAAAGAAGAGGTAAAGCCAGTTGCGGGTGAACGCGGTCAGGTCGGTAATGTCCTGGAACTGCGGTTCGGACATGCGTGCGCGTACGGCTCGCGCTTCGGCGCGCTTGAGCTGGTGCTCAAGGGTTTCAGCGTGAATGCGCAGGCCTTCGCGGGCGTCCGCAATCTTCTTGTGCTCCATCTGGATAGCACGGTACAGGGGCAGGCAGGCCGCCTGGCTGAGCCAAGGAACGGTAATGGACGCTGCCAGGATCACCTGGATCAGGGGGACACCATCGAGGTTGTACCGGTTAATGGTCGGGGTGACGATGGGGAAGACGGTGGTCAGCAGTGCGACCGGAGAGACGTAAAGCAGAAAGTTAATGAGGAGGCGCCATACGCTGTTGCTTTTTTCCTCAGTACCGTGGTTGGTGGACAATCTTGCAGACTTTCAGTCGATAATCGTAAAGATTAGGGGCAGTGTGTTTTTGGTTGGTAGCACCGCCTCACGTGCCGCAGAGTGGGGATTCGTCATGCCGAGAAGTGCCGGGTCCCCATGGCTTGCGCTGATGCCGCCGTGAATCAATATACGGCATATATCAACTAAAACCTTTGGTTTCCTTAACCCTCTACTTGATATTTGAAGGGATTTAGGACACATTTCCACACTACATTTAGTGTAAAAACGTATCGTTCCTTGTCAGAAGGGTTTTTCTGCATAGATTTTGCGGTATCCCTCCCCCTGTACAAACTCCCCCTGTGCAAAAGCATCCCGGCCCCTCCGATTGGAGAGAACCGGGATGCTCTAAGCAACCCTAACGGGCCTTAGCTTTTTAGGATGCGCTCGAGAGAGTACGCAGTGCCACAGACACTACAGCCAGGCGCGGGTGACCGGTGACGTCCGGAGCAGCTTCGCGGATCTCCTTCAGGATGCGGTCAATGTTGCCCACGCGGGTCGGGTGGCTCTCAATCCACTCAGCCAGTGCCTTCTGGGCGCCGTCAACAGTGGAGAAGTCGCCCTTCGCGCCCTCAGCCACGGACAGTGCCAGCTCTGCTGCGGTCTCGTAGAGGCTACCGCGCAGTGCCTGACGTGCCAGAATCTCCCAACGGTCGCTACGGGGCAGCTCAGAGATGAGGCCGAGCAGTTCGTCCACCTTGAAGCGGTCGTAGGTTGCGAAGTAGACCGGTGCCAGCGAGGTTGCCTCGAAGTCGTGGTCGCGTGCGGAACGGATGACGTCCAGCAGGGCGTAGCCCTCGAAGCCGCGAATCCAGATGACGATGAGTTCCTCGGGCAGACCCCATGCCTCGCCTGCGTCACGCTTTGCACGAACACGCTCGCGGGAAGTACCGGAGAGGTACTCGGGCAGGTTGTGGCGCATCTCGACGACGGGGCCGAAGGTCTCCAGCAGCTCGGAGATGCTGGTGCCTGCAACTACCCCACGCTCGGTGATGAACCAGCGGACTGCACGATCCAGAACGCGCTGGTTGTCACGCAGGACGGTGAACCATGCATCCAGCGGGGTCTTCGGGGGCAGTTCGCGGTGCAGCTTAGCTGCGGTGCCCAGCTCGAAGAGCTCGCGAGCGACGATGAAGGCGCGTGCGACGGAATCGATACCGACGTTGAACTCCTCCATCACGCGGTATGCGAAGGTGATACCGCCGATGTTGACCAGCTCGTTAGCGACGCGGGTGCAGATGATTTCCTTACGCAGCGGGTGCGAATCCAGGTGCTGACCGAAGCGCTCGACCAGTGCTGCCGGGAAGTAGCTGCGCAGAACGCCTTCCAGGTAGGGGTCGTCCGCGAAGTCGGTCTGCTCCAGTGCGTGGGTGAGGTAAATCTTCACGTACGCAGCCAGGACGGACAGCTCGGGGCGGGTCAGACGGTCGCCGGTGGTCTCCAGGCGAATATCCAGCTCCTCGTCGGTGGGCAGGAACTCGACGGCGCGGTTCAGGCCGGCGTGCTCCTCCAGGTCGTGCATGAGGCGCTTGTACAGGTTGGTGCCCAGGAAGGAACCGTGGAACTCACCCTGCAGCAGAACGTTCTGCTCGACGTTGGTGCCGAGCACCTTGCCGCCCACCTCGTCCTGCAGGGACTCGATGAAGGCAGCACGCTCTTCAACAGGCAGTTCGCCGTGTGCCACGAGGCGGTCCACCAGAATCTTGATGTTGACCTCGCGGTCACTGGTTTCCACACCTGCGGAGTTGTCGATTGCGTCAGTGTTGAGGATGACGCCGTTGCGCGCAGCCTCAATACGACCCAACTGGGTGAAGCCGAGGTTACCACCCTCGCCAACAATCTTGGCGCGCAGGTCCTTGCCGTTGACACGCAGTGCATCGTTAGCCTTGTCGCCCACCTGTGCGTTGGTCTCGGTGGAAGCCTTCACGTAGGTACCGATACCACCGTTGTAAATCAGGTCGACCGGTGCCTTGAGGATGGCAGAAATCAGCTCGGTCGGTGCCAGCTCGGTGACGGACTCGTCCAGGCCCAGAACCTCGCGCACCTCGGGGGTGATCTCGATGGACTTCAGGCCGCGAGAGTACACGCCACCACCTGCGGAAATCAGGTCGCGGTTGTAGTCCTGCCAGGAGGAACGGGGCAGGTCGTACAGGCGCTGACGCTCGTCGAAGGAGACAGCCGCGTTGGGGTTCGGGTCCAGGAAGATGTCGCGGTGGTCGAATGCTGCGACCAGGCGGGTTGCCTTGGAGCGGAGCAGACCGTTACCGAACACGTCACCGGACATATCGCCGATGCCGACTGCGGTGAACTCTTCGGTCTGAGCGTCGTGGCCGAGCTCAGCGAAGTGACGCTTGACGGACTCCCACGCACCGCGTGCGGTGATGCCCATTGCCTTGTGGTCGTAGCCGACGGAGCCGCCGGATGCGAAGGCGTCGCCCAGCCAGAAGCCGCGCTCCAGGCTGATTGCGTTTGCGGTATCAGAGAATGCTGCGGTGCCCTTATCCGCTGCAACCACCAGGTAGTAGTCGTCAGCGTCGCGTGCCACAACACCCTCGGGGCGGACAACGGTCTCGGAGCCGTCAGCACCAACGGAGAGGTTGTCGGTGACGTCCAGCAGGGAGCCGATGAAGACCTTGTAGGACTCGCGGCCCTCGGTGATCCATGCGTCGCGGTCCACTGCGGGGTCGGGCAGCTGCTTGGGGTAGAAGCCACCCTTCGCGCCGGTGGGGATAATGACAGCGTTCTTCACCATCTGTGCCTTGACCAGGCCCAGAACCTCGGTGCGGAAGTCGTCACGGCGGTCCGACCAGCGCAGGCCACCACGTGCGACGCTACCGAAGCGCAGGTGAACGCCCTCAACGCGCGGGGAGTAGACGAAAATCTCGAACTTGGGGCGGGGCAGGGGTGCGAAGTCAATCTCCTGCGGTGCCACCTTGAATGCGAGTGCGGGGCGGTCAGCCAGGTATGCGTTGGTGCGCAGGATAGCGCGAATTACCTTGCCGAGGGAGCGCAGGTAGCGGTCAGCGTCCAGGGTGGGGATCTGGTTCAGTTCCTCAACCAGGGCTGCTTCGATTTCCTCACGGCGTGCGTTGCGCTGCTCATCGTTGAGACCGTTGTTCGGGTCGAAGCTGACCTCGAAGAACTCGACCAGGTGCTTGGTGATGGTCGGGTTAGCGAGCAGGGTGTTCGACATGAAGGACGGAGTGTAGCCCAGGCCCAGCTGAATCAGGTAGTGGTTCAGAGCACGGAACAGACGTACTTCCTGCCAGGTCAGGCCCTCAGCCAGGATCAGGCGGTCCAGGGTATCGGACTCGCGCTCACCGAGCAGGTAGGCGTTCAGGGCATCCTCGTACAGGGAAGCCACAGCGTTTGCGTCCACGCCCTCGGGGAACTGGACCCCAAAGTCGTAGAGGTAGCCGTAGTCTTCGCCGTCCTCAGGCTTGAACTCGTAGGGCTTCTGATCAACAACGACCAGGCCCATATTCTGCATAACCGGCAGAAGCTCGGTGAGGGTGTGAGGTGCGGACAGGTAGGTCTTCAGTCGGGTGGTGTTGGCTTCGCCGGCTTCAACCTTGATTGCGGCGGGCTTCTGGCCCGAGAGAGATTCAAGAATCACGATATCCTCGATTGCTTGTTCTACTGTGTAATCGGCTCGGTAGGCTGCGCTCGTCGCATCTGCCCAGGCTGATGCGAGTCGGCGGCCTTCCGCTCCGGGTTTCCATGCCTCAATAGCAGCTGCGGTTGCTTCCACCCAGGAGCGGGCGGCTTCTTGCAGTCGCTTTTCGAGAGCTTGATGATCCGTCTTCGGCACATCGTTGGGGTTGGTGAGTCGAATGCGGAAAAATAGGCGCGCCAACGATGAGGAGGACAGGTACACCTCATGGTCGATGGCGCTAAGATCAAATTCCTGTTGGAACACCCGCTGAATTCGCGCACACACGTTCGTGTTGTAGCGATCCCGAGGCAGGTACACCACGGCGGAAATAAACCGATTGAACCGGTCGGCGCGCAGGAACAGGCGGGTCTTGCGGCGCTCCTCCAGGCCCATGATGCCGCCGAAGGTCTCGGTCAGATCATTAGCGGAAGCGTGCAGCAGTTCCAGGCGGGGGTAATCCTCCAGGGCACCCAGAAGCGCCTTGTCGGAGTAAGAACCGGGGTGATAGCCGAGGCGGCGGCGCACCATCGCGATACGCTCACGCACCAGCGGAGTCTCAATAGCGGGCAGCGCGTACGCCTGGCGGGTAAACAGACCCAAAATGACGTACTCACCAATCACGCGGCCGTTCAGGTCGAAGCGGCGCACACCAATGTAGTCCAGGTAGTCGTTGCGTGCGACCGTGGAGCGGGAGTTCGCCTTCGTGATGTACAGAGGGCGCGGGAACAGGGCGCGTTCCAGAGTCTCACCCGAAAGAGGGATGCGGCTCTTGCCCTCCGTGGTGCGCAGAATACCGAGCGCCGAACCGGGGCGGTCCACCAGGGAAATAGCGCCGGAGGTGCCATCCAGCACGCGCTCTTTAACGCCCATGAACACGAAGTTGCCGCGGGTCAGCCAGCGCAGGAAGTCCTGTGCCACCTCCACACGGGAGGCAGGCTCCACACCGCGCGGGTTAGCGGCGTAGGATTCCTCGCCGTGACCCAGGGTGGCGCCGCGCAGATCGTACATGGACTGCGCCAGGTCGAAAACGCGGGTGACCATGGCGTCCAGGTCGGTGTGGCAGGCGCGAACGTCAGCGAGGACGCGCTCAACTTCCTTCTCGCAGTGGCGCTGCTCTTTCTCAGTGAGGTAGCGGGTCAGGCGAATCGCAATCCAGGACTCAATAGCGACCGTGGTGCCCTCGGGGGCGTTCTCGCTGAGCTTGAGGGAGGGCACGCCAAGAGTGGCGGTATCACCGCTGGCGAGGTTGCCGCGCATGCCGGTGCCGCGCAGGCTCAGAAGGGTGCCGTCCGGGCCGCGTTCGGCGAGGAAAGTGGGGTGAAGAATGGTGACGAACCCACCAAAGTGCGCGGCAAGGCATGCAGTCAGGGAGCTGACAATGTGCGGCATGTCGTCAGTCGCGACGTACAGGGTGGTGTTGTACTCGTCGTTGCGTACGGCAACGACAGGGGTTTTGGGCAGGCGGATTCGAGCCAGCGCACGGTGGGTGCGAGCCAAATCCTCTAACTCTGCCGGGGTGAACTCTTCACGCTCATCTTCGGGGCTGTTCAGGAAATACTGCTCGACCCATGCATCGGCGCCAGCGAAGTGTGCCATAGCCTTGTCAGTCATTGACAATCTATCCTCCGAATATCGGTATCACTTCACTGTGACGGTGTCTGTGTGGTCTCATGTGCGCGCCGTGGCGCGCGAGCACTTATACCAAGCTTATACCTTTGAGATGTTTCTGTCAGACATATCGCTCTTGTGGAGGTAGAAATTATTTTTATCTTCTTCCCAAATCCAGTGCGCATTTGGTACGGGTTCAAGAAAGTAGGTGCATCTTAGGGGGCGGACACGTACAGTGAAACTATGAGTTTGCGTACTGAATCTTTCCTGGTGGGCCTCATTGGTGACGGCATCACCTCCTCACTGACCCCTCCCATGCACGAGGCGGAGGCGGACGCGCACGGGGTACGCTACCTGTACCGCCCCGTCGATCTGGATGCCCTGAACCTGGACGGCGCCTCCGCCCCGGCGCTGCTGGATGCGGCGGCACTGCTCGGCTTTAACGCGTTCAACATCACGCACCCGTGCAAGCAGTCGGTCATGGAGCACCTGCACGAGCTTTCGGAGGCGGCGCGCGCCCTGGGCGCGGTCAATTGCGTGGTGATTGGCGAGGACGGCAGCTTCTACGGCGACAACACGGACTATTCGGGGTTCATTGCGGGTCTGAAGCGCGGCCTGCCGCAGGTGGCGGAGGATCCGGCGCGCCTGGAGCACGTGGTGCAGTTGGGTGCTGGCGGTGCCGGTAGCGCCACGGCGTACGCGCTGTGCCGTCTGGGGGTGCGCCGTCTGAGCCTCTTCGAGCGTGACGCGGCGAAGGCGCAGGGGCTTGCGGAGCAGCTGGGTGGGCTCTTCCCGCAGACCCGGGTCGAGGTGCTAAGCGGCGATGAGCGTCTCGTTGAAGCTCTACTGGAAGCTCGGGGTTTGGTGAACGCAACCCCGGCGGGTATGCACGTGCATCCGGGTATGCCGTTGAGTGAGTCGGTGCTGAGCGCCGGGGTGTTGCGTGAGGGTCTGTGGGTTGCGGATGTCATCTATCTGCCGCAAGAGACGCAGCTGGTGCGCGCGGCGCGTGCCGCCGGGTGCGAGGTGCTGACGGGTGGCTATATGGCGGTGGGTCAGGCGGTGGATGCGTTCCGCCTCTTCACCGGGCTGGAGCCGAATGCCGAGCGCATGGCGGCGCATTTTGAGGCGCTGATTGCGGCACAGCAGGGGGTTTAGAGAACTAAACGCAGAGAACTAAATACAGGTGGGGCTGGATAGTTATCTATCCAGCCCCACCTGTATTTATTCTGTATACGGAATATATTGTGCGGGCTACGCGTCCAGCTCCGCAAGAGGCTTCTTGTACCCCTCACGAGCCGTCAGTGCACCCAACGCCACGAGCACGCACATGGCGACCGTGAACACGGCGGGCAGCACCGCATTGTGCAGGTCGGCACCGGCGAGGCTGGTCGCTACGGCGGGGGCAACGCCTCCAGAAATTGCGAAGCCAATCTGGGTACCCAGCGCCAGACCGGTCACGCGCACGCGGGTCGGGAACATCTCCGCATAGAAGGCGGGCCACACGCCGTTCGCCATGGAGTAGAGCGCACCGTGCATGAGCACACCGTAGGCGAAGATACCCACCCAGTTACCCTCGGCAATCGCGCCGAGGTACGGGAACATCACCAGGGAAGAAGCAACCGCACCGGTAATGAACACGGGCTTACGACCAATCCGGTCGGCGAGCATGGCGGCGAGCGGAATCGCAATCAGACCGAGAGTGTTGGAGGCGACCGGCACCAGCAGCATGGTGCTGCGGTCAAGGCCGTAACCCTTGGTGGCGAAGGACAGTGCAAAGGTCGTGAAGACCATGTTCACGGTGTTGACCATGGCGCACACGGCGATGGTGAGCACGGCGCGCTTGTGGTGCTTGAAGACCAGCATGAGCGGGGATTCGGTGAGCTTTTCGCGCTGCAGGTAGGCGGGCGGCTCGGAGAGGGTGCGGCGAATCAGCCAGGCGGTCACGACCACGAAGGCGGAGAGCCAGAAGGGTACGCGCCAGCCCCAGGTGAGCAGGTGCTCGTCCGGCAGGGCGGCGAAGGGAATGAACACGGCGGTTGCCAGCAGCGAGCCGAACTGGGTGCCTTGCAGGGTCCAGCTGGTGGTGAAGGCGCGCTGATGCTCGTTGGCGTGCTCCAGGGAGATGGAGATGGAGCTTGCCTGCTCACCGGCGGCGGAGAGGCCCTGAAGCATACGGCAGGCAACCAGCAGAATCGGGGCGATAATGCCCGCCTCGCTGTAGGTCGGCAGGCAGCCGATCGCGAAGGTGGCGGCACCCATCAGGAAGAGCGTGAGCATGAGGACGAATCGGCGGCCGTAGCGGTCTCCGAGGGGGCCAACGATCATGGCGCCGAAGGGGCGCACAACGTAGGCGACGCCCACAACCACCATGGATTTGAGGATGCCGATGGCGGGGGTGTCTTCGGGGAAGAAGATGCGGTTGAGCACGATTGCGGCGGCGGTGCCGTAGACGGCGAAGTCGTAGTATTCGAGGGCGGAGCCTATCCAGCTGGCGAGGGCGGCTCGTCGTGGTGATCGGGCGGGCGCGTCGGTGCGTCGGCTCATGGGTGGCTCCTTCGGTGGTGTACCCGTTGGGAGGGGCGGGGTCGCGGTGTGGGCGGCCCGCGCGGTTTGTCAATGTGCCCTTCCAGTGTAGGGAGCACCCCGCGCGTTTTCCATAGGTTAACCTAAGTTCCCAGAGTGTGAAGTAGTAATAGCGGGCGGACGCCTCCAGCAGCAGCCAGTTCATGAGCAATAAAAAATGAGGGGTTGAGCATAATATCTGCTCAACCCCTCATCATTTATTTATTAAATACTCTCCATCTCAGCGTTGCCGCTACTCGACGCAGAACGCGCATGCCACACCATCGCAACCACATGTACTAGCAGGCCAAGCATCGGCCCCGCATACAGGGCAAGAAGAGTGCGAGTCAGAAGAGGCAACGGCGACACCGCCACCACACAAGCAACCACAGCCGCCAGCACCCAACCAGCCACATACGAACGGTGCATATTCAACGCAATCACCAGCGACCCCGACAGCACCAGAAGCGCCAGGAAAGCAGAAGCAAACACCAGAAGCGCAAGCACCGGAGAAGTCACCACCTGAGCGTACGCTTCAACCTCTGAAGGCTTCGGCGGATAAAGCAGACCAAACAGCCACGGCCCCAGCACATAAGCCGCCGCAGCGCCCACAAGACCCACACCCAACAGCGCACCAGCAGGCTTCGCAAAAGCACGCAACGGGTGGTTCTGCTGCTTCAAGAAAGCAGACACCGCTACACCCTGAAAAGCCTGCAAAGGAATCATAATCGGCGAGCGCGTAATCGAAATCGCCAGAATCAGAACCGCCAAAATAACCTGCTGTAGCGGGTCGTTTGAATCGATGCTAACGTTCAGCAGAAGCGGCAAGCCCATCATAAGAACCGCGTTAGCGGTGGACGACCCCATCGACAGCGTGTAGTTATACAGCAGACGACCCGCGGAAACATCCGCACGAGAGCTAAAAACTCGCCGAGCTTCTGGAAGCAGAAGCACCATCAGCAGCCACAGAAGCACCGGAGAAACCGCTGCGGCTTCAAGACCGATGAGATGTGCAGAGACCAGACCGACCGCGCAGATAGCTACGATACGCCAAATAGCGTCGAACCCCGACACACTCGCGAAGAGGTACCAGCTTTCCTGGCCAGCAGCCGCACCGTAGAGAGTCATGTGCATAGCGTAGAGAGCCACACCAAAACTCAGAAGAAGCACACCGCTAAACCCGCTCAAGGGAATCTGGGCAGAAGCCCACAGAGGGCTCGTCGCTAAGGTCAGACCGCCCACAATAAGGCCCACCAGAGCACCCACGGGGGCAATACGCGCACCAGTTTTACCATCGCGGCGTGCAGTGCCCACAGCGCGGGTAGCTTCCTGCTGGATACCTACCACCACGCCGTAGAGGGCAAAAAGAAGCGACCAGAAGAGAAGGAACTCCGTCAGGCTTTCGCCCTCCAGAAACCGTTTCACAATAACGGTAATTCCCAAAGAAGATAGTGCAGCTAAACCGGACGATCCCAAAATTGCCATTGAATGACCACGAGTCATTTTCTTCGGCTGGGACTCTGCCGATGATTCCACGCTATCTCCGTTCTCTGCTGGTCGCACCTATTAGATTGAAGTCTTTACTTTACGACGTGCTCGGCAAGGTTCTTAACACCCTGCCACTTCTTCGCCAGAGCCGCCTTCGGCAGCAGAGTTAGCGCGTGAGCACGCGAGGAGAAGCGAATACGAGCCACACGAGCAGCCTTCGTCCAACCCAAGGCAGTCATCTCTTCAACCATGGTGTTGTAGTAGCGGCGCTCCTCCTCAAAACGGGTACCCTCCAGGGCACGCCAGGACGAGTCAGAACCACCGTGGCGGCGGTACATGAACGCGACCTGCGGGTCGTAGTACAGGGAGCCGCCGCGCATCGTAATGTCGAGGATCAGCGCCATGTCCTGGATAACGTTCAGGCCCTCGCGGAAGCCGGTGCCCACGATAGCGTCCTTACGCCAGCCCAGGGACGGGAAGTAGAACCACGCGCCGCGCAGCAGGGAGGTAGCCAGCTCCTCACCCTGCAGAACAGCCTCACCCTTGGGGCGGTAGAACGCCTTAGTCTGCTCCACCAGGGTGTTCGACAGGCCGTTATTCTCATCAATCACGACCACGCCGGGCTGGAAGATAGACGCCTCGGGGTGCTTAGCCGCCGCATCCACAAGCCACTGCACGTAGTTGGGGAGCATGACGTCGTCAGCACCCATGACGGTGACCAGCTCGTTCTCCACGAAGGTCAAGCACTTGCGGTAATTCGCGTTCGCACCCAGGTTGGTTTCATTACGCATGTAGGTGATGCGCTCGTCCTTCAGCGACTCGAACCAGCCGGGAATCGAGTCGTCCGGGTAGCCGTCATCGACAACAATCAGGCGCCAGTCCGGGTTGGTCTGACCGACCACAGACAGCACAGCCTGCTTCATCATGGCGACGTCGCCGTAGTAGGGGAACAGAATATCAACGGTCATGAGGTATTACTCCAACTCACAAAAATGGAAAGTCTCGACAGTAAAGCTTTTAAGAATCCTGCTGGTTACGCTTCTTCGCACCGGCGGCGCCCTCCGGCTGCTCCTGAAGCGCCTTCAAAATGGCGACTTCCTCAGCCAGGATGCGGGTCTTCTCCGACAGGCGCGACAGCTCCAGGGTCAGGTGAATACTCACACCCATCAGCAGCAGAATCGACAGCAGGAACAGCAGATTCACCGGCAGGGCGACGCCCACAAAGTCCGCCACACCGTTCAGAAGAGTCGGGAAAGCACCCAACACAATGATGATGGCACCAATAATCAGCCACAGGGCGGCGTACCGCTCCTTCATGCGCTGGTGACGCACCTGAATCACCACGAAAGTGCAAACCAGAATGGCAAGAATCAAGAAGAAAACACTGGCGCTCACGGCTACTTCTCCTCGGGGCGGCGGCTCACCGAAATGCCGTAGGCAAACAGTGAACGAACCAGATAGACAGCAGACTTCAGCGGACCGGAGGAGGGAGTACCTCCCTGGCGTTCACGCATATGCACCGGAACCTGACGCACCCGCAAACCGTTGCTAATCGCCATGGCGGTGATGTCGATCGTGTCACCCAGGTATTCGGCGGGCAGGTTGCGGCAGTAGAAGTCGATACCACGGCGGCTAGCAATCTTAAAACCGCTGGTCACATCCGTGAACGGGGTACCCGCCGCGCGGGTAAACAGGAACGACAGCAGACTCATCGCCCACTTACGCGGACCCGACACCTCGTAGTCCACCGCACCATCGGCAAAGCGGGAACCAACCACGATGTCGTAATCCTCCACCGCCTCAATAAGCGAGGGGATGCTCTCGGGGTGGTGCTGACCGTCCGAATCCACCTGCATGGCGTAGTCGTAACCCATGCGCTGCGCGTACTTGTAGCCGGTACGCATGGCGGCGCCCACACCCATGTTGTAGGGCAGGTCAATCACAAAAGCACCCGCCTCACGAGCCACAGCGGAGGTGTTGTCGGTGGAGCCGTCATTGACCACCACCAGGTCCACGAAAGGCACCGTCTCCTGCAGCTCAGTAATAGTGCCGGGCAGTGCTTCTTCCTCGTTCCATGCGGGCATAATCACCAGCGTACGAGGATACGTGCGGGGGGTAAGAGGCGATGTGGGAGAACCCATAGGGCAGCTACCCCTCCTAACAAATGTGTCTTACCGTGCGTGTGAAAGCCGGTATGCCCTAGTGGACATACCGGCTTTCATCATATCAGTGGTTCCGCAGTATCTCAGATTTAGCGCCAGAATGCAGACCAGTGCACGAATTTCTGCAGATGCGTTCACCCCTGTAGGAGCACTGAGACACCGTTTAGTTATCGCATTATTTATCGCAGGCGCTAATGCGGTACAGAGTCATCGGACCCGAAGAGTACACCGGGGTCAGAACGTCCGTACCGATAGCAGCAACCATGCCGTCATAGTTCTTCTGCTGGGAGGGACCGAAGTTGCCCTGGTTCTCCAAGTGCACGTACCAGTGGACGTTGTACTCGTTCACAACGCGGCAGACTTCCGGGTTCGTGCGGGCATCCTTCAAATCCTTCAGGATTGGCTCATACTTCGGGGAGGTCTGGAACTCGAAGTGGTAGCTGGTCAGGTGACGGTCAGCCAGCGCGTAAATGTAGGCGCTACCGTCCCAGGGGTTGTTCGCAATGACGTCGCCCTTGGGAACGATCTTCTGGATCTCGTTAATGACGTTCATCTCATCCTGGTTCAGGATGTCGGAGGTCGGGGTCACCTGATACCTGTTCGCCACCTGCAAGGTTGCGTCGTGCATTGCCTGGGTACGGGAAGACAGGCCCGCAACCGCGAGCACCAGCACCATGGAGGCACCCATCATCACCGGGGCAACCTTCGCGTGCTTCTCACGCGGAATAGCATGCATGATGCGCACGAAGAGGCCCTCCACGGCGCCACCCAGACCGATACCGGCAAGAAGCACTGCGGGGAACACCACCAGAGCCGCCAGGCGGAAGTGGTCGGTGTACCAGGGAGCAACCATCAGCAGGCGGAAGTCACCGCGCGGCACCGAAGCCGCAACAATCCACATGTAGCCGACGAGCATCCAGCTGCCAATCAGCCACAGGTTACGGCGCTTGTACAGCAGGTAACCAACACCCCACAGCGCCAAGAAACCCAGCAGATATGCGGGAGCAAAATTACCGCCCAGCGGGTTTGCGTTCTCCAGGCCCAGGAACAGGAACTGGTAGACCGCCTCGCCCTCGCTCATGATGGCAGTCCACAGGTCGCTGGCTTCCTCGCTCGGACGCAACGTCAACCAGATACTGACGCATCCGGCGATGAGCGCCACCAGCACGCCGGTACCCACCAGACGCTCACGCGTGGACGCGCCGCGTGAGCGCAACACCTGCACCACGCCACCCAGGAGCATAGGCACCGCAAACACGGCGGCAGAAACCACGGCGTTCGGATGCACTAGAGCCAAACCGCCCAGGCCCACCAGAATCGTCAGCGACAGGGACAGCACGAAGGAATACTCGCGGCGCACCATGAGCTGAATCATGTGCAGCAGCAGCGCCACGAACGCGGGCAGTAGGGCGTAACCAAGAAGGTTCGGGAAGAGCACACCCCAGAACAGCAGCAGACCGGGGAACGCAAAGAAACCGCAGGTCAGCGCCGGAATAGCGAGCGCCTGCAGGGGGCGCAGATGCGGAATGCTCAAGCACATTGCCACCAGGGAGCAGGGCCAGATAATGCCCGCCGCCAGCAGAATCATGACAATGGTTGCCGTAGCGATGCTCGTGCCGGTCGTGCTGTAAATCAGGTACACGAAGTCGTGCCAGCCCGCAGGATAAAAAGTAGGTTCCTGATTCGCGGCGGCAACCGCGCCCATGGTCAGGCTGGAGGCGTCTCCGTGCTCCTGAATCCAGCGGATCGCGTTCATATGGAATGAGTTATCGAGGGTCTGCGAGAACGCCTCGGGGCCAAAGACCATATGCTGGGTTGCGTGCAGGGTCAAGAAACCACCCAGCACCGCGCCGATAATGGGCCAAGCGAGGGGCACAGTGTTACCCGCCCAGTTCTCTGCCGCCTCGTTAGAGGCATCAGGTACGGCAGAGGACCAGCGGCGGCCCACCAGGTGCATCACACCCGCGGCGGCAGCCACCATCACGGCAGCGACCGGCACAAAAGAAATCAGGCTCCACGGAATGCCGGTCTTACCCAACACAATCGCCGAGACAGCCACCAGGGCAAAAGTCAGCAGCGGCGCATAAAAAACGCGCAGACGCGCAGGAACACGCAACGCCCAGCCCATCGCATAGCCCGGGCCAAAAGCCAACACGACCGCAAAAAGCAGCAGCGGAATAGTTGCCAACCAGCTCATTAACCCTCTTCTCCCCACAGTTCACGCACCGAAAACCCCTCAAATACGGGGCGCGGAACGCTTTTGAGTACCTAGCAAGGATACCCCAGAGCCCTCTTCACCCCCGCGAAACCCCCGCAGAAGAGAGGCGTAGCACCCACAACCCGCTACTCAGACCCAGAAGCGGGGCAGATGCGGGGCAACCGGCGGAGTGCATCTTCGACGCCCCCAACAGACAAAGAATATGACGTAATATTTCACGCCCCGCGTCATGAAAGGTATACCTAAGAAACATAGGGCAATAAATAAGGTGTTCAGCACCCATTAGCTTTACTCTGAAACATATCTCCCCTTAACTAAAGGGTCGCCCAGAGCATACACCCCAGGACGAACCCTCAAACGCAGCCGCAGAAGAAAGGGTCGATCATGACCGAAACCATTGCAGCACAGGCACCCCTCGCCGACACCTCCGAGCAGTTCAAGCTCGCCTTCGGCCACCAGCCCGCAGGCGTCGCCATCATCACCGCAACCGACGAAAACGGCGCACCCGCAGGTTTCACCGCCTCCTCGCTGACCTCCGTCGCCGCAGAACCGCCCATCATCGCCTTCTCCCTCAAGGCAAACAGCGGCTCCGCAGCAAAGATCGCGGCTGCGTCCTCCTTCCTCGTGCACATGCTCGACGCTGAGAATGTGACCCTCGCGAAGAACTTCGCAACCCACGACTACCCCCGCTTCGACGACCCCAGCACCTGGGAATTCGTCCACACCGGCGAGCCCCTCGTCCACGGCGTGCGCCGCGTACTGCGCGCAACCCCGCTCAGCCGCGTTGAGGCCGGCCCCGCACTCGTCTTCACCGCGCAGGTTGAAGAGTTCATCCGCAACGACTGCGAAGGCACCCCGCTGGTCTACCACTCGCGTAACTTCCACGCGCTGGGCGACCACTCCAACGTGAACAACTACAGCATCTAACCCCGCGCAGGGGTCACGGGGCGGTATTCGACGACCATGAGGCGACGAATACCGCCCCGCGGCGTACCCTGAACATAACAAGCGCACGCGGCACATGACAGCGCACAGCATTACAACGCAGAAGGAATAGTTATGACGGCTCAGACCACCCAGCCCGCATCCCTCCCCTGGCTCGAAAAGCTCATCGCGATTCCCACCATCTCCGGCAACTCCAACCTCGAACTCATTGAACTGCTCGAAACCGAGTTCGCCCGCTACGGCTACAGCGGCGTGCGCACCTACAACGAGGACGGCACCCGCGCTAACCTGCTCGTCACCATCCCCGCAGCGGACGGCACCACCCGCGGCGGCCTCATCCTCTCCGGCCACACGGACGTCGTGCCCGTTGCCGGCCAGGCGTGGGACGCCGACCCGTTCACCCTGCGCGTGGAGGGTACCCGCGCCTACGGCCGCGGTGTCTGCGACATGAAGGGCTTCCTCGCCGTCGCGCTCTGGCTGCTGCCGCGCGTTGCCGAGGCGAAGCTGCGCACTCCCCTGCACTTCGCGTTCTCCTACGATGAAGAAATCGGTTGCGTCGGTGCACCCTCCCTCATTGAGGAGTTCGTGGCGCGCGACCTCGCCCCCGACTACGCGATTGTTGGTGAGCCTTCCAGCATGCGCATTATCTCCGCGCACAAGGGTGCGCACCGCGGCCGCGTCACCTTCACCGGCGTGCCCAAGCACGGTTCCCTGGCAACCCACGGCGTGAATGCAGTCGCCGCAGCCGGCGAATTCATCACCTTCTTCACCGACATGGCGGACCAGTGGGAAGAAGAAGGCCCGTTCGACGAGTCGTTCATCATTCCCCACTCCACCGGTAGCGTGAACCTGGCAACCGGCGGCCTGCAGTACAACATCGTCGCCGAGCAGGCGGTCGTGGAGTACGATGTGCGCACCCTGCCGCAGGTGACCACCGAGTCCTTCGTGGAGCGCATTGACCGTGAGCTTTCGGAGGTGATTCTGCCCGATCTGCAGGCGCGCGCCGCACGCGCCGAAAAGCTGACCGGCGCGGAGCCCGGTAGCCTCACTTCCCGCGTGGGCGTGAAGCACGAACTGCTCGCCGCCGTGCCGGGTCTGGGTACCGCCGATGGCGCGCCGCTCATTCACCTGGCGCACGAGTGGCTGGGCAACGACGACGCACCGCAGAAAGTCACCTACGGCACCGAGGCGGGCCAGTTCCAGCGCGCCGGCGTGCAGAGCATCATCTGCGGCCCCGGCGATATTGCCCAGGCGCACACTCCGAACGAATGGATTGAGCTGGAGCAGCTGAGCGAATGCGAGCGCTTCTTCGAGGCGATTCTCGACTGGGCGAGCGCGAAGTAGCGGCCGAGTAGCAGCCAAGTAGCCGCGTAACAGCCCACGCGCAGCGGCACGCAGGAGCCGCCTAGAAACCGCTATAACTTAGAAACCTTAGAGTCTAGAAACCATAGAATCTGCCCGGTACCCCATACGAGGTGCCCGGGCATTTCTGTACTGATGGAAGGTGGTGTAGGCGGGGTTCACGTGTTGATTGATCTGCGGGTTTATCCGTGAATTTACCCACGGGTTCAACCGCGAGTTGAGAGAACGAGTCCAAGGTGTGGACTATGCCCGATTTTCCCCTCATTTTCCACATTTATTTTTAAACGAAAAACCCGAAAAACCGCTTATGTCTAAGGGTGAAATAACACCAAAGTATTGCCCTTCTAGGGGATTCAAGGTTCCATAGATGCCAAAGGGTAAACACGCCACCCAGGCGGCATAATCCACACAAAACCACACCTCCCTCACGCTCGGCACTGCACCACCCCGCAGTTCACTACCTGAAGGACACCCCGTGTACACCATCAGCCCCTACCTCGCCGAATTCTTCGGTACGCTCATCATGTGCACCATCGGCTGCGGCGTCATCGCCAACGTCGAACTTCGCCGATCCAAAGGCCACGGCGACAACTTCTTCACCATCGCCTTCGGATGGGGTTTCGCCGTCACATTCGGTGTCTACGCCTCCCACGCATACTCCGGCGGCCACCTCAACCCCGCCGTGTCCATCGGCCTGGCAGCCTACGGCGAGTTCCCCTGGGAGAAAGTCCCCGGCTACATCATCGCCCAGGTCCTCGGTGCAATGGTCGGTGCCGGGCTGGTCTACCTCAACTACCTGCCGCACTGGAAAGCAACCGCCGACAAGAAAATTAAGCTCGGCGTTTTCGGCACCGTGCCCGCTATTCACAACTACTTCACCAACACCCTCTCCGAAATGATCGGCACGTTCATGCTGGTCTTCTCGGCACTGTACACCGGTGTGAACTTCAAGCCGTCCATCAGTGGCGGTGTAGAACTCTCTCTCAACCTCAACGACGTGCTCAAGCCCCTCGCCTTCGGGTTCATGGTCGCCGTGCTCGTCATCGGTCTGGGTGGTCAGACCGGCTACGCACTGAACCCCGCCCGTGACTTCGGTCCGCGCCTCATGCACGCCCTGCTGCCCATCCACGATAAGGGCACTTCGCGCTGGTTCTACGCGTGGGTTCCAATCTGCGGCCCGATTGCCGGCGGTTTCATGGGCGGCGCGTTCTTCAAACTCTACTACGAGGGTCAGCTCAGCCCGTGGCTGTTCGTTTCCAGTGCCCTGGCGGTTGTGGTTCTGCTCTTCGCGTGGTGGGCTAATAGCCACCTGTACCGCGCACCCAGCTCCGAGGTCATTCCCGAGTTTGAGGACACCCACGCTACCGCGGCGGCACGCGCGGCAACCTACACGCCGACCGGTTCCATGCCGATCCTGCTGCCCGAAGAAGTGAAGGGCAACCGCAGCACCCGCGTCGTGAACCGGGTGACCGACGAGTAGTCTTCCCGTTTGGGAACTTCCCTGTATAGGGTTTCATCTAAAACAGCGAACCCCTCATTTTCATAACCTGCACAACACGAGTCAGGTTATGAAAATGAGGGGTTCGTTGCGTCGACCTCACGGAAGAAGCTTCGGAGGTGATGATGAGAAGTGCGCCTTAAAAAGGTCCCAGCTTAGGAACAAAAAGAGTCATCTCCTGAACGATATACTCTGCGTCTTCCAAAGCCTCTTCAGCTTCCTCCACAGCTATAGGCTCATAATCCAAACCGGGGTACTCAACCTCGTGGCGCGTTCGGCGCAAACGAGAATACAGCTTACCCACCGCATCATGAGGGCCTCTCTGAGCACGCAAAGCATCACCCACCACAATATGACCTCCCCTGGTAGTCGGACGCAGGCCCTGCACCGCCAAAACTGCAGTCATCGCCAACCTCGAAGCATCATAGAGAAGCGTATAGGCACCTTCCGGATCATCAACTACCAGCCGATGCGCCGTCTTTAGATGCCGGCGAGCACGCAACAACAAGCCTTGAGCATGCTCACGATTTACAGCAACCCGTTCCAATTCACCGGCATCAATCAGCTCAAGAATGCGCTCCCGGCCAACAGTCCAGGGACCAGGGGTTGGGGCATTAGGCTTCAGCGTGGACATCATTCACCTCCAGCTGCCCAAAGAGAACCTCCATAGGACGTGACCGCACAGTCTGTACGAAGCCATCCTGCGAGTTCCAAGCCTCAGGAGATAACCGCTTCACGTTCACCTCATAGCCAAGCTTCTGCTCAGCATCATCAATAGCCTCATATAGCTTCTGACGTGAAGGAGAACCAACAACCAGCACATCAATATCGTTCGGCACGTGCCCAGCCACTCCAGAACGACGGCTAGCCCACGAGCCATAAATAGCGGCACCCTCAATATTGGAAACACTCTGCAAAGTATCCCGGAGCACCGGAACAGGACCATAAGTTACCAAAATCAGCTGACGCATCGCCTGGCCCACCGGATTATCAACCTTGGCTTGCACCATGCGGGCCTTACCAACGTTCTGGACAGTCACTAGACCAGATTGATTGAGACGATTCACTTCTCGGGAAACAGTCGGCAATGAGGCGCTTGTTGCATCAGCAATCTGAGACACCGTGTACTGCCGCTCAGGGTGAGAGAACAGCAATGCCATCACTTCACCCTGCAGGTCACTACGCAAGATGGGAAGGAGGCTGGGAGCAGACGTTTTCATAACATGAATTATATCAATCATGTTATGAAAACGTCTGCTAATCCAGGAATCTACTACGCTGCGGCGGTAGCCATTGCCAGCACCCGGTCACGCTTAGCCGCGCGGCGCTTCTGAATCGCGCGCACCACCCAAATGCAGACCGCACCGAGGACCGCGCCGGCAGTGTTATTCACGATGTCATCCACATCGAAGGTGCGGTAAGTGAAACCCGCCAGACCCCAGTTACCGGTCAACTGGCTCAACTCAATGAAGCTCGACAGCGCGAAGCCGCTCAGCGCCGTGGCGCGCAGACCCCAGCGCAAGCAGCCCGCAGTAAAGAAGCCCAGGGGGATAAACATGGCAACATTGAAGAAGAGCTGCGCATACACGGTGGTTGCGAAGCGACGCAGACCCATGCCGGCAGTCAGATCCCACGCCTGCTGCCAACTCCAACCCACATAGAAACGCGGGTAGTACAGCTCAGGGTTCGTGACGCTATTTGCGCTACCAATCGGAGTCAGCGTCAAAGAAAGAATCGAAGCAAGGAACAACGCGAAGGAGGCGGTCAGCAGGTACTGGCGGATGCTGTGCGCTCGACCGGTCTTCTTGGTACGCAGGCGCATACCAATAAATCCGATGATGGAGAGCGCGATTGTGAGTGCCGCAATCTCGATGGCGAAAGTGCCAATCATGTGTTTACTGAGCAGTTCCTGCATGCTGTGTGTTCCTTGGGTCGTGAGAGTGAGTTATATGAACTCCACCTGAATATATGCCTGTTCTAACATATATTCTTGGTGGTATATAGCGGGTTCCTGGTCATGCCCGCCGCATATCGTTCACCACCAGTGTAAAAGACCGCCCTATGGCTCACCATAAGCAAAACTGTGAAAAAGCTGTACACGCACCCAGGCACGCCACAAGAACCACCGCAGCCGGTGCCGTCAGTACAGAACATCCGGCGGGAACACCGGCGCAATATACCGACCAAACAGCAACACAAACAAGAGTGCACCCACAATCGCAGCCACCATCGCACCAAGCACCTGCACCAGCCACAGCATCAGGAACTTCACCGTCTTACCCTCGGAGCGGGCGGTCAGCGCCTCCACCATGGCGGTTGAGAACGTCGTAAAACCACCCAGCAGACCGGTCGTAATCACCGTGCACCAGAACGCCACCTCTTCCGTAGCGTTATAGTGAACCCCCAACGCGCGAGGATTAGACACCGGCATAATCAGCAGCCCGTACAGGAACGAACCCACCAGATTAATGACGAACACCGGGCTAATAATCGACGACTCCGTACGCAGGCGAGGCGACATCGCCTTATCCACGAAGAAGCGGGTCATCGCACCCAAACCGCCGCAGAGGAAAACCATCAGAGCAAAAAACATTAGCGGCCCTCCTCACCATCACGAGCAGGCGCCAGGCGGGACGCCACAAAACGACCCGTCAGCATGCCCGCTGCGGCGGCAACCAAACCACCCACGAGCAACACCAGAAGAGCAAGCGCCATGTACCCTTCGTGCACCGTGTACGGCAGAAAAATCGTCTGCGCCAAAACCGCCGCAATCGACGAATACGTCGTGTAGCCACCCATCATGCCGGCACCAAAAAGCAGGCGGATCGAATGAATCCGCTCCTCACCATCACGGCGCGCGTAAGCATTCCACAGCACCGTCAATAGGCCCAACGTGAACGAGCCCAGTAGGTTCGCCACCAGCACGCCGCCGGGAGTGTACACGCGGCACAGCGCACCCGTACCGCCACCCAAAAAGACAAGAAAAGGGGCAGGCACACGGCTCAGAACGGCTCCTATCCGCTGTTGGATACTCGCGAGGTTCCTCATCACCGTGCACCTGCCCTTTCACATCGCATAAGTCTTTAGAGAGCGCCGTAGCGCACACTAAATACTTTACCCTTACCCGAGTTTGTTACCCGAGTCAGTAGCGGCAGACTCGCGCTCATGCTGAATCTTCTCGCTCATCTTCTCACTCAGTTTCACCGTCGCAATCGCCGTGGACTGATTCTCAGAGACCATACGGTAGCCGGAGGCGAAATCGTAGAGCTTCTACTGGCGCTCCAATTGCTCACGCTGCGCCAGCAGCTCATTCTCGGTCTTCTGCAGCTGGTTGCGCTGCTCATCCAGCTTCTTCTTACCCTCAGCCAGCTCGTCCTTCTTCGAGGAGATTTCTGCGCGGCCCGCATCAACCTGCTTCTGGCTCTCAGCCAGGGTCTCACGCTGCTGATTGAGGGCATTCTGCTACTCGGTCAGCTGCGCCTGCTGAGCGTCGAGCTGCTCGATCATGGCGGAGGGTGAGCCTGCCGCCTCCGCCTGGGCGTAGCCGTCCTTCAGCTGTGCCTGCGCGTCGTCCAGCTGCTCCTGACCTGCACTAATCTGCGCCTGTGAGTCGTCGAGCTTCTTCTCATTGTCGGCAATCTGCTTCATGCCGTCCTCCATCTGGGAGGGGGCAGCGTGTTGGTTGGGTACGTTTGGTGTTTGCCCTGTAGTTTTGCCCTGCGTGACGAACGCTACTGCCTGTTTTTGGGCAAAAAACACCCCGCCCCGGGCACCTGCAGGTGAGGTGCCCGAAGCGAGAGTGTTGGAGCGGTGACGCTATGGGGCTTAGCTTGCGAATTCGCCCTGGACCAGACGGCCCAGGTAGTCGAGTGCTTCGAGGACGCACTGGCGCATTGCTTCAATGGCGAGTGCTTCGGGGTGGGTACCTTCGGGGGCTTCCGCTGCGACCTTGGCCGTCATTTCTTCGGCGCGGGTGAGGTAGTAGTAGACGCCTTCACCGATGGTTTCGGAGAGGTTGGAGGCGAAGACTGCCACGCGCAGGTAGGGCAGGTCGGGGTATGCCGCGAGGTACTGTTCGAGGAAGATGTCGTAGGTGCGCTCGAGGATGACGTGCGAGTATTCTTCGAACTTCGCGGGGCTGTCCATTTCGAGGGCGTAGAGCAGGTGTGCGAAGGGTGCGATGTACTCTTCGAGGGTGTTGCTCATGAAGACCTTGCGGGCGATGGAGAGCATTTCGGCTTCCATGCTTGCGTTTTCACCGGAGATGGTGAAGTCGCATTCTTCGAAGATGCGGTTGAAGTACTGGTTCATGCGGGTGACCAGTACGTCGTCTACGGAGGCGAAGTGGTTGAAGATAGTGCGGCGGGAGACGCCTGCGCGTTCTGCGAGTGCTTCTGCATTGAGGGCGCCGTAGCCGCCCTCGAGGATGAGGGATTCTGCTGCCTCAACGATTGCGATGCGGTTCTCAGCCTTGCGGGCGGAACGCTTGTCCGTGATGTTTGCGGGGGATTCAACAAGATTTGCCATGTTTTTTACAATACGCGCAATGTTTCACAGGGGGTAACCATTTGAGGGTTAGATTCACCACATATTTGCACTCAGGGTAATAAACTTGAAGTGCAGATTTAATGTTTACTCAACAAGCAATTTAGTGTTTTAGCACGTCAGAGTGCTATCACGCCCAAAATGCAAACCAAAGGGGCGGAGTGCACAACGCACCCCGCCCCCTCAAACACTTACCCAGGACACTCACCCAACTACCAGCTCGGCGAACCACCGAGTGAGCCACCGCGCAAGCGCATTAGGCGCGCGCCGCCTCCAAAGGCAGACGCACCGTAAAGACCGTATGACCCGGCTGACTCTGCACCTGAATCGAACCGCCGTGCGCCTGCACAATCGCCTGCACAATCGCCAGACCCAGACCGGTGGTTCCATCCGAACCGGAACGTGCCTTATCGGCGCGGGTGAAGCGGTCAAAAATCTTCGGCAAGAAGTCCGGGGCAATGCCCGGGCCGCTATCGGTCACGGTCACCACAGCCTCGCGGCGCGCAGCATCCACGGCCAGGCCCGCAGTCACGCGCGTACCTTCATCGGTGTGCTTGCGGGCATTCGAGAGCAGGTTCAGAATCACGCGCTGAATCTGGGAACGATCCGCCACAACCTCAACCGGCTCGTCGGGCAGGCTCAGGTGCCATTCGTGGGTGCGCGCCGCCGCCTGCATGTCGGAGGTACATTCAAGCACCAGCTCAGTCAGGTCGACGAGCTCAAACTTGGGTTCACGACCCTCATCCAGGCGGGCAAGGGTCAGCAGGTCCTCCACGAGGCGCGACATGCGCTCGGTCTGCGAGTCGATACGCGCCAGGGAGGACTGACCGGACTCACTGAGCGGCTCGGTCCAGCGGAGCATATCGGAATAGCCCTTAATGGCGGCAAGGGGCGTGCGCAGCTCGTGGGAGGCATCCGCAATGAAGGCGCGAATCTGGTGTTCGGTGCGTTCACGCACTTCGAGGGCAGAGTTCACATTATCGAGCAGCTGATTGAGGGCGTAGCCCACGGCACCCACTTCGGTGCGCGGGTCGGAATCTCGCGGCTCAACGCGCACCGCCGAGGAGATGGTGTGCTCCTCCAGGTCCAGGTGCGCCACATCGGTTGCCACGGCGGAGACTCGCTCCAGGGGCTTCATGGTGCCGCGAATAATGTAAGAGCCCGCCACGCCGGCACCGACCATCACGGCGATGGAGCCGAGGGACACCACAATCACAAAGATAGTGAGGGTCTGCTGTACGTTGGCGAGCGGAATACCGACCACCTGGGCGTCGGCGCTGCTATTAGCCTTCGGGGTGATTTTCACGAGGTACAGGCCGGATTCCAGTTTGACCTCTCGAACTTCTTCTTTGGTGGCGTTCAGCGCCATGGTTCCGAGGGTTACCTGGTCGTTGGCGGAGAGACTCTGCACGGTGCCATCCTTCGCGAGCTTACTGGCGATTTCTACGGCACCCTCGGATTCCACACAGGTGATGATGGTGCCGGAAGCCTGACCGGGCGCAAAGAGGGAGTTACTCTTCTGCAGGTCACTGCAGTCCACTTCTTCTCGCTTGCCGTCTCGGGAGGTCGGCTGCACTACGCGGTGGCTGGTTTCTTTGAGGTCGCTTTGCGCCTGCTGGTAGAGGGAGTTCTGCAGGGTCACGTAGGTGGACAGACCAATGATGAGGCAGGCAATGCCGAGGGCTACCACGAGGATGGCGATAAGGCGCGAACGCAGGTGGGGTACGTACCCGAGTTCTTCGGGGGATGCCTCGGGGTTCCTCATGCTCTTCCAGGCGGCGCGTAGGCGCACGAAGAAGTCCCCCGGGGAGGGCGCGGCACCGTCTCGTGCGGGGGCACCCGCGCGCAGGGGGCGGGTTGCTTCGTTATCCGGGGAGGCGGGTTCACCGGGTGAGTAGGAGCCCACGAGCATCCTTTCTTTCTATATTCGAAATACGGAATATAACTGATATGGCGCGGTATAACCGGGTGTTATACCGCGCCATATGAAGAGCAGAGAATAAACTTAGACGGCGGGACGTAGCACGTAACCAGCACCGCGCACGGTGTGAATCATCGGTTCGCGGCCCACGTCAATCTTCTTACGCAGGTACGAGATGTACAGCTCCACAATATTTGCCTGACCACCAAAATCGTAGTTCCAGACATTATCGAGAATCTGACTCTTGGAGACCACGCGCTTCGCGTTCTCCATGAGGTAGCGCAGCAGGTCGAACTGGGTTGCGGTGAGGTTAATCTGCTCGCCACCGCGGGTCACCTCGCGGGTGTCCTGATTCAGCACCAGATCGCCGACGACCAGCTCAGCGTCGTCAATGGCGGCAACGCCGGAGCGCTGCACCAGGCGGTGCAGGCGAATCATGACTTCTTCCATCGAGAAGGGCTTGGTCACGTAGTCATCCGCACCGGCGGCAAGGCCCTCGATACGGTTATCGACCGAGTCCTTAGCGGTCAGGAAGAGGCAGGGAACCTCGGGGTAGAACTTGCGGATACGGGAGAGCAGCTCCAGGCCGTCGAAGCCGGGCATCATAATGTCCAGCACGAGCACATCGGGGCGCCAATCGCGGGCAATCGCGAGCGCGGAGGGGCCGTCGCCTGCGGACTGCACCTCCCAGCCGATCATTTTCAGACCCATGCTGACGAGTTCTTTGAGCATCTCCTCGTCATCAACAACGAGGGCGCGGATGGGGCTACCGTCCGGGTGCTCTAGGGCGGGAAGGTTCTTTGCGATTTCGGTTGCTTTGCTGCTCATGTGATTAAGAGTATCGCGATTTAGGGTGCTCGGTGGGGCGGGAGCCGGTTTTCAGCCGCAAACTTATGGAATGCTTGCCCGCATCACAGCTGGGGCACAGCTTTACCCCGGATTTGCGCGTTAACCCTTCATGGCGGCTTCAAACTTTCGGTAGAATTTGTACTAGCTTAGGCGATACTCAATCACCTTTTATCGTTTCAGTGTGCCACCCCGACACAGGCGCCCCGACACCCGCAGAGGAGGACACATGCGCATTAGCCGTATTTATAACAATAATGTTGTCCTCACGGTGGATCATCACGGCAAGGAGTCCGTGATGATTGGTCGCGGCATTGCTTTTGGTAAGCGTAAGGGTCAGCTGATTGACCCGTCTGCGGTGGAGCAGACCTTTGTGCCGGAGCAGGGCATGTCGGGTGAGCGTCTGAGCATGACTCTGTCTGAGATTCCGGCGGAGATTCTGTCGATTGCCACTCTTCTGGAGTCGAAGGTGCGCGCCGAGGGTGCGCTGGAGCTGTCGAACTCGTTTATTCTTCCGCTGGCTGATCACCTGCACTATGCGGTGGTTCGTGCACGTGATGGGGTACGGGTGGAGTATCCGCTCGCCCCGGAGGTGACTGTTCTCTACCCGCGCGAGGTGGAGTACGGCCGCACGGTTTTGCAGATGGTTCGCGAGCGCCTGCAGGTTGAGCTGGACCCGAATGAGGCTATTCCTTTGGCGTTGCACCTGGTCAACGCGCAATTTGCGACGGCGGATATGTCTCAGGCATTCCGCATGACTGAGGTTTTCGCGCAGGTTTTTGAAATTATTGAGGCGAGCTACGAGCGGAAAATCGACCCGGATTCAATGAGTGCGGCACGTTTTGTGACGCATCTACGGTACCTGTTTGTGCGGGCGAGCCGCGCCTCCGCGAATCACGCCGAGGATGATGAGGTGTCGCAGCCAAGTTTGTTGGCGGCTCTTCGTGCGGATGCACCACGCGCCTACGCGTGCGCACAGAAGGTTTTGTTGGTGCTGCAGATGCAGTTGAAGCAGAGCCTGACTCGTGATGAGTTGACGTATTTGACGATTCATATTGCGCGTCTGGCCCGGGATATGTGGGGCATTAACGCGTAGCGCATGTTCGGCAGGAAGCGACCGGGGGTTTCTCGGTCGCTTTTTCTGTGCCCTGTTTTTCTATGCCCCGGGTTTCTTTCGCGCGTTAGCGCGTCGATTTAAATTTTTAAATGACGGTTCATGGCGGCGCATTCCAGAATTACCCTCCAGAAATACCATTCTATGGACAGACCACAGATAAATGTGGGTTTTTTATAAATCCCACATCTTTTGATTCGTGCGCCCATTTTTTATTCGGCATTTTCCCTGTAAATCATTTTCTTACACCCTTGCAATCCAGATATTCCACATCAAGCACCCCGTCAGCCCACGTGTAAGATGTCAACACTCCCGATTTTTCGCGAAAATAACGCCTCACCCTTCGTGTGGGCAACCTTTTTCGGTATTCTGTTTAAATTTTTTACACCCTGGCAATAAATACGTGTTTTGGCATCAAAAACCCATATTCCAACACTTGAAAAAATGTCGCCAGAACCTAAAGTGTGCATAACCAGAAAAAACCCACAAAACACACAATATACGTGTTACTATCTGAGAATTATGAGGCTCCTCACGGGGCCACTACACACCATGTCACGAACACGAGAGGACCACTATGGTCACTATCATTGTGGCGGCACACGGCGAGTCGGCTCCGGCTCTGCTGAAGACCGCCGGCATGATCCTCGGTAACTTCGAAAACGTCCACCCGGTCACGTTCCTGCCGGGTCAGGGCCCCGAAGATCTCGTCGAAGAGTACACCCGTATCGTTGAGGCGTCCGAAGCAGAAGAAACCCTGCTGCTGGTTGACCTCTTCGGCGGTAGCCCCTACAACGCCGGTGCGCAGTTCGCAGCCACCCGCGAGGGCGTCGACGTCGTCTCCGGTGTCAACGTACCGATGCTTATTGAGGTCATCTCCGGCGCAGGCCGTAAGAACGCAACCCTCAAGTCCCTGGTCGCCAAGGCACACAAGGCTGGCACTAAGGGTATTCGCTCCTTCCAGGAGGCGAACCAGCCCGTAGCCGCCAAGCCTGCCGAGGCGAAGCCCGCAGAGACCAAGGCGGTCGAGGTTCCGGCTGCTCAGCAGGTTCCCGGCGGCACCATGGACGCTATCTTCACCCGCATCGACTCCCGCCTGATTCACGGTCAGGTGGCAGGCACCTGGGTTCCCTTTATCGCACCGCAGACCTTCATCGCGGCGTCCGATAATGCGGCACACGATCAGCTGCGCAAGTCCCTGCTGCTGCAGGTCGCGCCGACCAGCGTGAAGACCAACGTCCTGGACATCGCTAAGGCGGGCCGCGTGTACAACAACCCCAAGTACACCGGCATGAAGACCATGTTCGTCGTAGAATCCCCCGTTGACGTGGTGCGACTGCTCGACGAAGGCGTCAAGATCAACGAAGTGAACGTTGGTGGCGTCACCTTCAAGACCGGCATGATTCAGCTTTCGGACGCAGTGTACGCCTCCGAGGAGCACCTGGAAGCCTACCGCGAACTCATTAGGCGCGGTGTGAAGCTGACGGTGCAGCAGCTGCCCAACCACTCCCCGGTTGATTTGGAAAAGATCCTCAAGCAGAAAGGCCTGGACGCATGAGCGCCCTGACGTTTATTCTCGTTGTTCTCGTGGCGTTCATTGCGGGCGTCGCATCCGTGGTGGACGAGCGTCAGTTCCACCGCCCCCTGGTTGCTTGTACCCTGATGGGTTTTGCGCTGGGTGACCCGACTACCGGCATTATGCTCGGTGGCGCACTGGAGCTCATCGCCCTGGGCTGGATGAATGTTGGTGCCGCTATGGCTCCCGACTCGGCTCTGGCGTCCACCATCTCCGCTATTGTTGTGATTCAGGGTCACCAGGACATCACCACCGGTATTGCTATTGCTGTGCCGCTGGCTGCAGCGGGTCAGGTTCTGACCATTTTCGTTCGTACCATTACGGTGTTCTTCCAGCATCAGGCGGATAATTTCGCGAAGACGGCGAACTTCCGCGGTATTGAGCTGATGCACCTCAGCGGTATGGCTCTGCAGGGTCTGCGCGTTGCTATCCCAACCGCTATTGTGGCTCTGATTAGCTCCGAAGAGCTGACCCGCCTGCTGGGCATGATTCCGGAACAGGTGACCATCGGTCTGCGTATTGCCGGTGGCATGATTACCGTGGTCGGTTTCGCAATGGTCATTAACATGATGCGTTCGAAGGCTCTCATGCCTTTCTTCTTCCTCGGTTTCATTGCCGCTGCCGCTATCCCGGCAACCCAGTCGATTTCGATTGCTGGCACCGAAGGCGCGAAGGACCTCGTCGCAACCCTGTCCGGTCAGGCACAGTTCAACCTGGTTGCTATCGGTATTGTGGGCGCTTGCCTGGGTCTGCTGTACACCCAGCTGAACCCGCTCTTCCATAAGAGCGAGGCACCCGCCGTAGCACCGGCAGCCGCAGCAAACGACCTCGATAACGAGCTCGAGTAAGGAGCATCATCATGACTGAGAACAAGAACGTCGAGCTCGTTGAAGTTCCCGAGCTCACCCAGCGCGATAAGGTCGAAACCTACATCCGCTCCACTTTCCTGCTTGGTTCGTTCAACTTTGAGCGTATGCAGTCCATTGGTTTCGCGGTTTCCATGATTCCGGCTATTAAGCGCTTCTACACCAAGAAGGAAGACCAGGCGGAGGCGCTGACCCGTCACCTGGAGTTCTTCAATACCCAGCCGTGGGTTGCATCCTCGATTATGGGTGTGACCGCTGCGATGGAGCGTGAGAAGGCAGCCGGTAAGGACATTGACGAGGCCGCTATCACCAACGTGAAGGTGGGTCTGATGGGCCCGCTGGCTGGTGTGGGCGACCCGATTTTCTGGGGTACCGCACGTATTGTGCTGGCTGCTCTGGGTGCGTCCCTGGCGGTGACCGGTAATATTCTGGGCCCGCTGCTGTTCTTCTTCGGCCTGACTGCGATTCGCTGGGCGACCCGCTGGTACGGCTTCAAGTACGGTTACGAGAAGGGTACCCAGATTGTGACTGAGGCGGGCGGTAACACCCTGCAGAAGATTACTCAGGGTGCGTCCGTGATGGGTCTGTTCGTGATGGGTGCGCTGGTGTACCGCTGGACGAGCGTGAACATTCCGTTGCCGCTGACCAGCTATAAGAACCAGGCTGGCGCGATGGTGGATGTGACCGTTCAGTCCGTGCTGAACGACCTGCTGCCGGGCCTTGCATCGCTGGGTCTGTGCTTCCTGTGCATGTGGCTGCTGAAAAAGAAGGTCAACGCTATCTGGTTGATTTTCGCCCTGTTTGCCGTGGGCATCCTCGGTTCTTACCTGGGCTTCCTGGCTCTCTAAGAATTCATGGATAAGCCCCTTCACACTTTAGTGAAGGTGTGAGGTTCAGGGGCTGTAATCTCAAGTGGCGGGGATGCGGTCGGTACACTGAGAGGTACCGGCCGCATCCCTAATTTTTATGCAGGTTTTATGCAGGGTGCGGTGTGTGCGAACTATTGGCGCGCCCCCTCCCTGTGAAGGAGTTTCTATGACCAAGTTGATGGCTTTCGATCTTGACGGCACGATCCTGTTTAACCGTGCCGTGGAGCCTGCCACTGAGCGGGCGATTACCCACTGGCAGGCGGAGGGTAACCTGGCGGTCTCGTGCACGGGTAAGAGCATTTTTGCTACGCAGCTGGCACTGAACCCAACCGCTATCCGTTTCGATTATCACGTGCTGTACACGGGTGCGGTGATTACCGACCGGCAGTACCGGGTGATTTACCATCAGCCTCTTCCGGTGAGTGTTGTGCAGGCCTGCTACGAGCATTTCAGCACCGTGGACGGCGTGGCGCTGTTCGCGACCACCCTGGATAACGATTACAGCCTCTGCGATAGGGTGGGCTCCTCGACGAATATTCTGCCGGAGTTCACTCCCCTGCCGGCTGATGACCTGCAGAACCACGAGTACGTGGGTGTGCCCCTGTGGATTCCGGATGCGCAGGTCCGCGAGGCGGCGTACGCCTGGATTCTGGAGCGTTTTGGTGACTCGGTGGACTGCCATAAGAACCAGGATTTCCTGGATATTGTGCCGCCCGCCTGCACGAAGGGCACCGGTCTGCAGCACCTGGTGGAGTACCTGCAGGCGGAGCATCCGGGTAGCTCCTATGAGGTGCATACGATTGGGGACTCGTGGAACGATATCGACATGCACCGCTACGCCGACCGTTCGGCGTCTTTCAGCTACTCCCCCGATGAGGTTAAGGCTGTCACCACCGATTGCGTGGATAAGGCGTACGAGTTTATTGAGGCTTCCCTGTAGAAGCTCTGTAGAAGCTCCCGAGGCGGCGGCTAGGCGAGCGCTGAGCCTGCCATCCGCTTGCGCGCACTCGCCGCTTCTCTCGCGCGTACTTGCCGCCTACTCCCCCGTTTCACGTGAAACACCCACTTTCCCGTTACTCCCTGTGACCGATACTCCCCGTGAGGTTTCTATGTGCTCTTCCGCTTCTCAGCCCAATAAGAACCAGCTTCCCAAGAGCAAGAGCTCCCAGGCCGATTCTGTCCGCTCTTACGACCCGTCCAGCTTCTCTGACACCTTCCGCGCTATGGCGCGTGAATCGCTCGTGAAGAACCAGAAGAGCCGCCCGGATTCCCCCATCGTCTCGATTTCCCCGGTGCTGATTGTTTTGGGTGCCATTGCGGCGGCACTGTACGGGCTGTGGCAGAGCTGGGCGTGCCTCATTCCGCTGGTGCTGATTCTGGTGCTCATGTGGGTCCGCTACACGATGCAGCGTCAGGCACTCAATGATTTTGCGGAGCTGGAGGCGGCACGCACCGCGTGGAAGAAGACCCGCGACCGCCAGTACCTGGAGCTGATGGCGGCGCAGTCGGCGCGCATCCTGGGTGAGAATAAGGCGCTGACCAGGCAGGCTCGCGCGCACGTGCAGGAGTACGCGGACTTCGCGGCACAGAAGCTGGGTACTCAGCGCTAAAGACCCAGCTGCGCTCGCTCGCATTTCCCCAAACAGTATTCGACGAGCGTTGATTGAGCTGAATGTTTAGGCACAATACAACGGTTAGGCACAGCACAAAAGACCGTAACCACTCCCAATTCGGCGGGGGCGGTTACGGTCTTTACGTCTTAGGGGGTTACACCCTAGTTGGTCTTCTGCGTAGGTGCTTCAGCGGCTTCCTCGACAGACTCCGCAGATTCTTCGCCTGCGTCATCAGTAGCCGCAGCGTCGTCAGTAGCAGTAGCGTCCAGGCGCTGCACCACAGCGGGGCGGTCATCAAAGCCGCGGCGGGTGCCTCGGGCAGCCTTCGCGTCAAGAGTGTACAGCTGCTCGCGGTTCGTCAACACCACCAGAGTCATGGCATTCAGGCAGACACCCACAATGCACAGAATCCAGCCGATCAGCATGAACCGACCACCGGAAAGCACCGCGCCGGAAAGCATCAGGGCAACAGAAACCAGGTACGCCGGGGAAAGCAAAAACTTCGTATTCACTACCGACCTACCTAGCGTGCGTTGGAGCGGGGCTTGGGGGTACGACCCGAACGGGGACGCGAGGGCAGAACGCTCATACGGCCGGGGGCACGATCAACAATCGGCTGAGATTCGGTGGGCTCTTCCTCGCGGACCTCTGCAGTTTCAGCGGGCGCGGTCGCCTCAACGGTCTCAGCTGCCTCAGCGGGAGCTACTTCCTGATCAACCTGCGCCGCAGCATCGTGCTCAACTGCCTCATGCTCAGCGGCTTCTCGTTCTTCGCGGCGGTGCTCTGCGCGCTCGCGGATACGGTTCTCCACGGAGGATTCGAAACCGTCCAGGTTGGTCACCAGTGCGGGGGTCGGGTCACCCTTCGCCTTACCCACGGACAGCACAAAGGCGAGGACGTTCAGGCCCAACGCAAGGATGAGAAGGATCCAGCCGAGCCACAGGAGCCAGGGGTTGGAGGTTCCAATCAAGAGCGCGCCGCAAAAAATTACGCCGAGGGAGGTCAGGTACGCAGGCGAGAGAGTCTTGAAGTCCATGTCTACTTTCAATGTGTTCGTGAGTTTGAGAGAGCTAACGTACGTTCACTACGTTTCCTGTCTCATTTTAGGTGATAGTTGAGGCTTAATCTGCTTCTGCCCCTGTCTATCGCCTGTGAGCTAAAGACCAGATGGCTTATCTCGGTGGCGTAGGCAGGGGCAGAAACGTAGTGTTCGCGCACGGGCGTACCGGCTAGGACTTGGGGGTTACCTCGTTGGTGACCAGGGGCGAGGCGGGCGCGTTCTCCACCACGGGGATTGCGCGGGTGCTCAGGGTGCCCTGGTGCTTCTTCCAGAGGTTGTAGCGTTCCATGGCGACCGCGCCGGCGGTCATGGCGGGCAGAATGAACATGCCGGAGGAGCGGATGCTTTCAGCCTGCGCCAGGATGTCCAGCTTACGCACCACGCGGGTCACATCGTGGGAGTCGTAGCGGTCCTGCGCCGCAATGACCTCATTCTGCGCGGCGGCGAGGGCGGCGTCGCGCAGGCGTACAAAGTCGTTCCTCTTGTCCTTAAGTTTCTCCATGTACTGCTTGTATTCTTCGGGCAGTGCCTCACTAATTTCGTCTCGGCGGGTAATGGCGGAGCACATTTCCTTCACGCGAGCGTAGGTTTCCGGGTCGGTGGTTGCCTTCGCTTCAGCCTGTAGCGCTTCAAGGGCGGCGTCCTGCGCAATTTGGAGCAGCTCGGGTACGGCGGTTTCTTCTTCATGGTTAGCCTGCACGCCAAGGACCTTCACGAGCAGGGGCAGGGTCAGGCCGGGCAGCACGAGGGTGAAGAAGAGTACGGAGAGCATCATGACGATGGCGTCCTGGCGTACCTGTTCGGTGCCGTTGACCACGGGGATGGACAGGGCAAGAATCAGTGTCACGAGGCCTCGCATGCCGGACCAGGTCATAACGATAACTTCAGCAAAGCTTTCGGGTGCACCCTCGTGGATGGGGTTCTTGCGTCCTGCCAGCCAGACGATGGTGAACCAGATGAGGCGCACCAGGATGGCGACCAGTGCGACCAGGGCACCGTCAGCGAAGAGGCTTGCGATACGGGAGGGGTCGGCGGTGGCGATGATACTACTTGCCTGCAGGCCGATGAGGCCGAAAGCGACACCGGTCATGAGCAGCTCAATAATCTGCCAGAAGGAGGTGGAGGAGAGGCGTTCTTCCGCTTCGAGTGCCGCCATGTATTTGGTGCTGGTGAACTGGATAGCGCCGATGACCACGGCAATAACGCCGGAGGCGTGCACGCTTTCAGCAGCGAGGTAGGCGCCGAAGGGGATCATGAGGGTCACGGCGTTGCTGGTGACCACGTCGTGGGCACGCTGGCGAACGTAGCCGCCAAGCCAGCCGAAGATGTAACCAATAATGACCGCGAGGATCGAGCCGAGCACGAAGTCCTTGGCGACCGAGAGCGGCTCGATGTGGTGGCCGCTGGTCATGGAGTGGATTGCGGCGTGGAAGAGAACGATTGCGATAGCGTCGTTGAAGCTACCTTCGGTCTGCAGGGTGCCGATGAGGCGGCGGGGGATGCCGACGGGCTCAGCGACTGCTTCCACGGCGACGGGGTCGGGCGGGGAGACGGCGGCACCGACGGCAAGGGCGACGGCGATGGTCATACCGGGGACCCACCACATGGCTGCGCTGGCAATTGCCAGGGCGGAGACGGTGGTGAGAAGGACCGAGTAGAGCAGTACGGATCTCCAGCGGCGGCGCAGGGTGCCCCAGGAGAATTTAACGCCGATGGCCCACAGTAGCGGCGGAAGGAAGATCGGCAGGATGATGTCGCTGTCGATAGTAAGATCCGGTCGGTTGGGGATGAAGAGCGCGGCGGTGCCGAGCAGGGTCATCATGACCGGCCAGGGGAGGTTGAGTCGGTCACCGACGCTGACCATGAACACGGTCGCAATCAGGATTATGACGATAACGGAGAGGTAAAGCATTAGTCCGGTGTTGTTCCTTTCGTGCGGCCACGATTAGTCGGCTACGTCTTTCTACTCTACCGGAGCGGCGCATACCGCTTTCGGGATATGGGGGCTCTGTAGCGTTTATTATGGTGTTGTTTACCTCTAAGCCTAATGCCCAGTGTGGAATATAGAGCTTTCCCCTGAATATCCTTGCTTTTCAGTAGGTTATTCAGGGGAAAATTCTATATTTGGAATATAAAGTTTGAGGCAGTCACTACCCTAGCGGGCTACTTGGAGCCGCAACCGCCAGCACCACAGCCACAACCACCTGCGGGGGCTTCCTCTACGACCGGCTCGGGCTCGTCGTGGCCGCCACAGCAGCCACCCTTTTCTTCCTTCGGTTCGTCGTGGCCGCCGCAGCAACCGCCGCCACCGTGGGAGTGGCCGTGAGACTCAGCCGGAGCTTCAGCGGAGGAACCGCATCCGCCCGAGCCGCAGCCGCAACCACCGGCGGAAGGTGCCGACTCTTCGTGGCTGCCGCAGCCACCCGAACCGCAGCCACAGCCGCCACCATCGACCGAGCCGCAGGCGGAGCCGCGTGCATCACGGTGACCCATGAGGTCCACGCCGAGGTCGGAGAGGTAGCGCAGGTAACCCGCGAGGGCGTCGCGTCCACCGGTGCCGGAGATGACGATGCCGCCGTGGCGCAGTGCCTTGAGCACCTCGTTGACCATGGGCCACTGCTCAATGTCGTCGGTAATGGTGATGGCGCTAACCACGTGCATTGCGAGGGAGGTCAGCGAGCGCAGGGACTGTTCGTAGCCTTCGGGCAGGTGAATGACCTTGGCGGGTGCTGCCAGGCGCAGGATGGACAGTACGCGCATGAGCATCATGGGCACTGCATTTTCGGGCAGCAGTACGGTCACGCCGATTGCGGAGGATTCTGCGATACGTTCGATGGTTGCCGCGAGTTCTTCGGAGTCGATGTCGCGGGAGATGTCCAGCACATCGTAGGAGTCCACGGCGATGGAGCGGGTGCCCAGCGCGTCGGCGAGTGCTTCATCTTCGGTGTGGATCGCAATCATGTTGCGGAATTCATTACGGCGCACAACGGAGGCTGCCTCGATGAGGGCGAAGTCCTGGCCTTCACCGTCCACGAGGAGGGTGTGGATTTCTTCGCGGTTGAGGCCTTCGCCTGCAGTGGCGCGCTCGATTAGTTCAGAAAATGCATTGCTCATACCGAATATTAAACACCTGATTTTGGGGCGTGCGCCCGCGAGGTTTGCCTGTCTTGGCGGTTTTGAGCGGTTTATGACGTGATTTTATGCCGAGAGCGTGGGCGGCCGCCTATTTCTGCGTGTGCTGGAGTGTTTTGGTGGTAATTCTGCCCGTGAAACGCGAAGCGTTCGCTCCGGGTGAGTGAGAATCAACATTGGTTTTTGGGTTTGTTCCGCGTATTTGTGGGGTTTTTGTTTGCCGCGGGGTGCATCTTGCTCACGTTACAGATTTGAACACCCTAAAATGAAAGGGTGGTACTTTCCCGTGAAAAGATTCTAGATACCGCCTACGAGGTCTTGGCGACCTACGGTTTGGCGGACCTTTCCATGCGCCGACTTGCTCAGGAGCTTCACGTGGCTCCCGGCGCCCTGTACTACCACGTGAAGAATAAGCAGCAGCTTCTGATTCTGTTGGCGGATTACATTCTGGCTCGTGCCCCGAAGTCGATGTCTGAGGAGGCTGAGGCAAATCCGGAGGCTATTCGTGCTTCGATGATTCGCCGCGGTGATCTTTTGTTCTCTCTGCTGTACCCGATTCGTGAGTGCCCTGAGGTGGTGCGTTTGAGCTTGACTCTGCACCCGCGTGGGTTGAAGCCTGTGGTGGCGATGGCTCATGAGTTCCAGGCGCTTGGTTTGGGTCATGCGGAGGCGCTGCGTCGTGCTCGTTTGTTGACTCATATTGCGTTGAGCCTGGTGGAGGAGTATCAGACTCTACCACTGATTTCTCCGCAGGAGGCTGTGGCGAGCGGCGATGTTCCCCTGATTGAGAATGCGTTTAACCGTTACCGTCAGGATCTGCTGTCTGCGATTGATTCGATGATGGTGGTGCAGGAGCCTTATACACAGGATGCGTAATCGCTTGGCTCTTCTTTTGGTTTATTAATTGTGTATGGTGCCCCGTGCCCCTCTTGTGGGGGTGCGGGGCTTTTGCGTGCGTTGGCCGCCCTGTCGCGTGCCGATACCGGTGCGGTTTGGCGGCTGAGTCGATGTTCGCTGGTTTTCTGCTTTAGTCTAGAGGTGACACGTGCTCGCATCCGGAGTGTATCCGGGTGCGGGTGGGGTGTCGTTTATGTCTTAGTGCCCTGTTGGGCTTTATCAGAGGTGTTCCATGTCGATGACCGCTACCGCCCAGTGGGCGGCTCTTCCGGACCATAGCGCGGAGATTGCGCGTGTGCGTGAGGAGTTTATTACCGCGTATGGTTATGAGCCGGATGGCGTGTGGTCGGCGCCTGGGCGTCTGAATCTTTTGGGCGAGTACATCGATTTTTTGGGTGGCTCGTGCCTGCCGATGCCGCTGCCGTACCGCACCTATGTGGCGGGTGCGTTGCGTCGTGATGGTGTATTGCGTGCGGCTTCTTTGCAGATGCCCGGCGATGAGCGCACGGTTGTGATTCGCGATATTCAGCCGGGTCATTTGAAGGGCTGGTTCACCTATGTGGCGGGTGTTGCGTGGGCGATGAATCAGGAGGGCGGCAGGGATATTATGCTGCCCGATGAGTTTGGCGCTGACCTGCTGATTAATTCTCGTGTTCCGGTGGGTGGCGGCTTGTCCTCTTCGGCGGCGTTGGAGTGTTCGACGGCGTTGGCGCTGTTGGAGCTTTCGTGCCCGGTGCGTAAGGATTGCCCGGATGCGGATGCTACCCCGGCTGATAGTGATGCGTTGCGTGCGCGTCTGGCTCAGGTGTGTATTACGGCTGAGAATAAGGTGGCTGGCGCGCAGACGGGTGGTCTGGATCAGACGGCGTCGTTGCGTTCGCATCCGGAGCAGGCGCTGGTGGTTGATTTCCGTGATTTTTCGATTGAGCCGGTTGCGGTGGATATTGCCCAGCACGGCCTGAGTTTTTTGGTGATTGATACGAACACTCCGCATGAGCTGACGGATGGCGGTTTTGCGGCTCGTCGTGCGGCGTCTGAGGCGTGCGCTGAGGCTTTGGGCCTGCGTTTTTTGCGTGATGCTTTGCCGGAGGATTTGTCCTGTGCGGGTATGGATGCGCGCGCGGCGAAGGCGTGGCGTGCTGATTTGGTGGATTCTTCGGTGAATCGCGCCCTGGATGCTCTGGAGGATGCGGGTCGTCCGTGTTCGTTCCCGCGCGGTTGGGTGCGTCATGCGTTCCACGACATGACTCTGGTGGGTCGTGCGAGCTATCTGCTGCAGCATGCTGATGAGCTTGGTTTCGCGGCGTTTGAGAAGGCGGGCCGTATTTTCACGGAGTCGTTTGTGTCGATGCGTGATGAGTTGCGTGTTTCTCGCCCTGAGATTGATGTTGCGGTGCAGGTGTGCCTGGATCAGGGCGCGCTGGGTGCCCGTATTGTGGGTGGCGGTTTTGGTGGCGCGGTGATGGCGCTGATTCCGACCTCCCGTCTGGAGGGTGCCGCGGATGCGGTGGCAACTGCGTATGCTGTGCGCGGCTATGCGGCGCCTCGTTTTTTGCCGATGGTTGCTGGTTTTGCGGCGTCTCATGATTGGGCTGCGGGCGCTGATCCTACGGATATTCCGGTGTTTTAGGGTGGGGCGCTGAGGTCTGTCATAAATCGTCCATAAATTGGCGGGGTGTCATGCGGGCGTTTTTTCGGGGTTTTGAACAATATTCATAGCTGGAAGTTTCCTGCGAGTTTCTGCAAATTTCCTCCACCGATCCCCCGTAATAACGCGCTGATAAGCCATAATTTTTTGGTCGTTGATCAAAAGTGGCGCCACGTTTTTTGAGGGTGGTTTTTCTTACCCCCGCGGGTATGTACACTTATCGACGGACGCAATCCGTGAGCTGTAAAGTTTTGATGCACATCGTCCGGCACATAGATGGCATCTACACTGGGTTCGACCGTCACATACAAGCCCAGCTTGCAGGTTTCGTCCACCAAAGCATCACACTCCAGTTTTCTGCCCGCCCCGGGCAGACCCCCTCACCGCACGGTGAGGCTTTAGAGCGCGAAAGCGCAGAAAGGAGGCCCCGTGGGCTTCGATATCAAGGGCACCGTTGAGCAGGGCCTCGACAAGGCTCAGGAAGTCATCAACGAGAAGGCTGGCAAGGAGGTCGTCACCGACGAGCACGTTGCCAAGGTTGAAGAGGTCGTGACCGACAACGTCTCCAAGCTGACCGAGAAGTTCGGCAAGTAAGGCGATAGCCTCCTTTGGTTTGGCGCCTTACCTCGCCTCCTCATGGGGTAGGGAGCCATTCCTCTGGGCTTGTATTACAGGCTTTCACTCAACATCTCTCTCGAATAATGGGGCATTCTGCCCCGCCTGGGTTCTTTCATTCACCGACTCACTCGGCATATTGCTCAGCTTCGGCTACCGCCAGGTAGCCTGTTTTCACTCTTCTTTTACTCTTACTCAGCACAAGTGCTCGCGCTTTCTCGCGAACTGTATACGCCCCGCATCATTGGTCCGGCAACCTTGATGTGGGGCGTATGCCGTTAATGCGCAGACGTTCGTCCTATGAGGATCTCTCCCCCACGCCTGCGCCCTCGGCTATGCTTGATATGTCAACCTATTGAGCTACGCCCTCAGGCAGGCTTCAGTGCCTCCCGAGGACCGCGGAGCACCCCGTCTATGGAGGAACCACATGTTTGAACGTCAGCAGTCCGATCAGCAGAAGGCACGCGAGGTCATGAAGGATGGTGGCGTCGTCATTTATTGGCGCCCCGGCTGCCCCTACTGCGAGGCTCTGGATTCTAAGCTGGGCGAGCTGGGCGACCACGCTACCTGGGTCAACATTTGGGAGGATCCGCAGGCTGAGGCGCACGTGAAGTCCCTCAACGACGGCAACGCAACCGTTCCCACCGTGGACACCGGCGACACTCACTTTGTGGTCGCTGACCTGGTGAGCCGCAACAAGGTAAAGAAGCTGATTGAGAACACTCTCAACTCTGGCGGCGAGGCTTAAAATGGCTCGCCCGGCACTGAACCGCGATACGACGGTCTGCATTTCTCTGTCTGGTCGCCCGTCGAATCACGGTATTAAGTTCCATAATTACCTGTACGAGAAGCACGGTCTGGATTACCTGTACAAGGCGATGACCACCACCGATATTGAGGGTGCTATCGCCGGCGTGCGCGCGCTGGGTATTCGCGGCTGCTCGGTGTCTATGCCGTTCAAGCAGGCTGTTATCCCGCTGATGGACGACATGGACCACTCGGCTGCGGTCATTGGTGCGGTGAACACGATTGTGAACACTGACGGCTTCTTGAAGGCGTACAACACGGATGTGATTGCGGTGGCTTCCCTGCTGCGTTCGCATAACGTGGATCCGTCGCTGCCGTTCCTGCTGCGCGGTTCGGGCGGCATGGCGGCTGCTGTGGCTGGCGCGTTCTTTGACGCAGGCTTCTCGCAGGGCATGATTATTGCCCGCAACGAGGAGACCGGTCGTGCGCTGGCTGAGCGTTACGAGTACGCCTGGGCACCGGAGGTGGGCAACCTGCGAGCGCCGATTCTGGTGAACGTGACCCCGATTGGCATGGCTGGCGGTGAGGAGAGCGAAGAGCTGTCCTACCCGCAGGAGGCTATTGCTGAGGCGCAGGTAGTCTTTGACGTGGTGGCGATGCCCGTTGAGACTCCGCTGATTCGTGCGGCTCGCGCGGCGAGTAAGGAAGTTATTCACGGCGGTGAGGTGATTGCTCTGCAAGCTGCTGAGCAGTTCCGCCTGTACACCGGCGTGGAGCTCACCCCCGAGGAGGTTGAGGAGGCGGAGGCTCAGGCGAACTAGGCTCGCACCCGCTGCTTCTTCGCCCCGTGAGGGGCTCGATATGTGAAAGTGCCCGGAAGGTTAATCCTTCCGGGCACTTTTTGGTGGATCCGGTGCGTAGCACCGGAATTTTTTGTAATTACACACACCCTGGTATTTAAGGTTTTCCACATCTGTGGAGAAATCTGGGGAAAACTCTTACACTCGTGTAATTCACCCCGTGTAATTCGGTCACTTTAGCCTGTATCCACAGGTTTTTAACATGTACTCACACTCTTGGAATTACACGAATGTAGTTATGCACAGTGTGGAAAACCTCTGTGGATAACCTCTCTCTGCGGCGGATTTCCGCGGATTTTCAGGCTCAAAAGCGGCCTTTGAACCACCGCTGCGGGCTCTGCGGCGGCGGATTTGAGGACTCGGGCTTCTTCACGAACGGGATAATCAGCAGGGTTGCTAGTGCGCCACCGACAAAGCCGCCAAAGTGTCCCGCGTGAGAAATATTCGGGTGGAAGAGGCTCTGCACAACGTCAATACCCATGAGCAGAATAAAGAGGCGTGCAGTATCCTTCTGCTTCCGAAGAAGCAGAAGGACGAAGAACGCGCCGTAGAGGCCGTACACACCGCCTGATGCGCCCACGGCACCACGGTAGTAGGTGAAGAGGTACACACTGCAGCCGGCACCCACGGTAGCCGCCATATATACAAAGAGGAACTTCCACCGCCCCATCATGCGTTCGAGGGACACACCGAAGATGAAGAGGTAAATCATGTTCCACACCAGGTGCATCGGGTCAGTTTGCGAGTGCACAAACCCGTGCGTGATGAGGCGGTAGTACTCGCCGTGGTGAACACGGGGACCAGACATCATGCCGAGATTGTGTACCCAGCGGAACGGAATGATCAGCTGCAGGCCGTACACCACGACATTAATCAGGATGAGCGTGTACGTAATATGCCAGTGACGGGCGATGAAGGAACGCTTCGGTCTCGATGCACCCCCGTTGAGCTCGCTGTAGCAGTCGGGGCAGACCACGCCCGCATCCAGAGCCGTCTGACATTCACCGCAGACGGTGCGGTTGCAGCGTCCGCACCGGGTATAGCTGACCCGGTCGGGGTGGTTAACGCAGACCGTGGGGCTCTGCCCGTACCTCATGTAGTTGGGAAAGTTCTCCACTGACCCTCCAAAGATTTTTGTGCCGGATTTTCCGAAGATTTTCCACGTGTTTTCAGGCTTAGTACCTGCCGTTTTGCCACTGCTGCGGGCTCTGCTGCTGAGGAGGCTCGGGCTTATCCACAAGCGGGACGAACAGCAGAGTCAGCAGCACGCCACCGACAAAACCACCCGCGTGGCATGCGTGGGAGATATTCGACGGGGTCATAATGCTATAGATGATGTTCGGGGCAGTAATCATGACGAACACTCGTGCGGTGTCCTTCTGCTTCCTAATGATTAGCAGGGTCAAGAACGAGCCCATGAGGCCGAATAGACCACCGGAGGCACCCACCACGCTCGTTCCAGGAGCCAGCACGTACACGCCGAAGGCTCCAAAGACGATAGAGCCCAGGTACACCACAAGGAACTTCCAGCGCCCCATCATGCGTTCGAGGGACACGCCATAGATGAAGAGGTTAATCATGTTCCACACCAGGTGCATCGGGTCATGCTGCATGTGCAGAAAACCGTAGCTGATGACGCGGTAGTACTCGCCGTGCTGGACGTAGGGCCACCAGATGTTGCCGTGCCTAACCACCCATTCGTTGGGAATGATTTGTTGCAGACCGTACATCGCGACGTTCATCAGAATGAGCGTGTACGTAATGTGCCAGTGTCGAGCCAGGAACGAGCCTCGCGCCTTCGAGCCCTGTGCTTTCGAGCTGCCGCCCGTGAGTTCACGGTAGCAATCGGGGCAGACCATACCCACGTCCAGCGCCACCTGACATTCGCCGCAGACGGTGCGGCTGCAGCGCTTGCACTGGGCGTAGCTAACGCGGTTGGGGTGGTTGACGCAGACGGTAGGGGTCTGCCCGTAGCCTGCGTAGTTGGGAAAGTTCTCCACTGAACCTCCAAGAGTTGTGTACCGGTTCGTCCGAAGGTGGTGTACGTGGGCATATAAGCGCAGGGGCCCACCGGAAGAATCCTGGCGGGCCCCTGAACTATACGTGTTTTCTCAACACCTTCAGCAGAATGCTCGTATGAGCCTTCTGATGGGGTTTATTAGAGCTTTTCGATGTCGATCGAGGAGATGACAACGTCCTTGACCGGGCGGTCCTGGAAGCCGGTCTCAACGCTCTCAATTGCGTCGACAACCTTCTTGGATGCCTCGTCGGTAACCTCACCGAAGATGGTGTGGCGGCCGTTCAGCCAGGGGGTCTCAACGGTGGTGATGAAGAACTGAGAACCGTTGGTGCCGGGGCCTGCGTTAGCCATTGCCAGCAGGTAGGGCTTGGAGAAGGAGAGCTCGGGGTGAATCTCGTCCTTGAACTGGTAGCCGGGGCCACCAACGCCCATGCCCAGGGGGTCGCCACCCTGAATCATGAAGTCCTTGATGATGCGGTGGAACACGACGTCCTTGTACAGGGGGGTGTTCATGATTTCACCGGTGCGGGGGTGCTTCCACTGACGGGAGCCGTCAGCCAGGCCGATGAAGTTTTCAACAGTCAGCGGTGCGTGGTTGCCGAAGAGATCGACGACGATGTCACCGTAGTTAGTGTGGATAGTTGCCTTAGCAGTTGCATTAGTCATGGCTCTATTGTGGCACGGGGCGGCGCTCATTCGCCATCTAACATGTTTTTTCGCCCCGGGCGCACCGTTGGGCGGGCTTTTTGGGCGGGAATTGAATATCCTGGGAGGTGAACACTACGCGCGCGGCGGCGTTTTCTGGCTGCTGGCGCATTTCAACCGATGGAGGTCACCCCATGTTCTGCTGCAAGAAGCGCAAGGCACGCAAGGCTGCTAAGGCTCAGGCTGTTGTCTCTTCTCTGGCTGCCGTTGAGTCCGCGCTGGAAGGCAAGACCGCTGAGATGTTCGCTGAGAAGCTGACCGGCAACAAGAAGGCGCTGAAGAAGGCTCGTAAGGCTACCGCGAAGACCGTTCGCGCCGCTGAGAAGGAACTGGCTCGTATTGAGCGTAACGGCGGCAAGCGCCCCCGTAAGGGCCTGGCATTCCTGGGCCTGCTGGTTGCTCTGGGTGTTGCAGGCGCCGCAGCCTACAACGCAGCTCGTCCCGTGGAGGACCCCTGGAAGAACGCATAAGCGTTCCCGTATCTTCTTCTCTGAAGCGTTCTAAATAGCTCTCTGAGGCGCCGCTAACGGCGTGAGGAAGCGCCCGATCAGAGACGATGAGAGAGATAGCCGCCCGCCAGAGTAAAACTTAGGCGGGCGGCTATTGTTTGTCTTTTTCGGAGGGAATCAGCGGGGAGAGGAGGCGCTGCAGATAGAGCGCTGAATCTGCCCGTGCATATACCGGCCTCCGTGCATATGCCCCTGGTATTTCCCGGACATACCCGGATATATATCCCAGATATACAAAGAACCCCATGTCTTTCGACATGGGGTTCTCGGTTCAAAAATAAACCGGCGATGACCTACTCTCCCACACCCACAAAAGTGCAGTACCATCGGCGCGAAGAGTCTTAGCTTCTGGGTTCGGAATGGAGCCAGGCGTTTCCCTCTTGCTATAATCACCGGAAAGTGGAGGCGAGGGGACTCGAACCCCTAACCCTCTGCTTGCAAAGCAGATGCGCTACCAATTGCGCCACGCCCCCGCGGTGCTTTACTAGTCTATAACACCTTTTACGCCTTCACCAAATCCTCAGGCGCATTTTTTGAGTTAGACCCGTCACACCACTGAGGGTTTTAGGGAGGTTTCAGGAAATAACCTCGCCCGGAACCGTCGCCTCACGCTTCGTCAGAGCCTGCAGGGGGCCACTCACTTCCTGCAGATACTTACGAACCGCGGTGCGTTGCGCCTCCTTCGCGGACTCTTCCTTCGATTCCGGCGCCTTGAAGCCCAGCTTGAACGCATCCCACTGGCTCGCCGAGGGGTACTTTTCACGGGCATTCCACACCAGCGAGAACGAGGCCAGGGTATTCAGCTCCTTCCTTGTGGCAGCCTTCGACAGCACATCAGCAACCGTTGCCACACGCGAAGACTCCGCAACACTCACCGAAACCTTCGACTGCGCGCCCGAGGGTAGGTTCAGCGCCTTCTCCGGAGCCAACTGAATATTCAGGTGAATCTGCTGCACCTGCTCATTCTTCAGATCCAGCTCAGCCAGAGTACGGAAGCGCTTCAGCAGGGACTCATAGTTCTCATCAATCACAACGGCGTTCAGACGCAACTCATCGGCCAACAGGCCCACCTGCGCATAGCTCGCGGTGGTACCCAACGCCGCGTTAGCGGTCAGCACCTTCAACCACTGTTCTTCCTTCAGGGTCGCCGATTCATTGACGCGTAGCGGGCTCACCGGCACATCCGTAGCGGTGTTAGCAACGTTCTGCGGGTCATTCGCCGAGTCCACGCCACCGTAGGTGACGCTCAGCCGATGCAAAGAGCCATAAACGGACAGATTCGTCAGCGCCGTAGCTGCCGCCGCCAAATCGGCCTGTGCCGCCTCCGTGAGGGAGAAAGAACCCACCAGACGCAGATCCTGCTCACGACGCCCCTGACCCGCATAAACACGCCCCAGCGACTCAATCTTCAGGTAGCGGGTATCGATATTCTCGCGCACCAGACGCTCACGGCGCGCCAGCAGCTTCTCCGTAGAAACCACCACCGCCGCGTCCTCACCCAACACGCCAGTGGCGGCAATCTGCGGCATCGCGGCAAGCACCCCGGCGGCAGCAACCACGCCACCGGTCAGAAGCAGGGAACGGCGGGGCACCACGAGGCGGCGCATCTGCCCCACGATGGCCTCTTTAGCGGCATCGACACGGGTAGAGGGGGTCTGAGCAACAGAATCCTCAGCGGCAGAATCCTCAGCAACAGGGTCCTCAGCGGCGACGGGTGCCGCCTCAGAAACGCCTTGAGAGGGTTCTTGAGTGGACGTAAGGTGAGAGTTTTCGGGTTCAGGAGTAGGTGAAGAAGACACAGATTCTCCAGTTTTAGGGCGAGCACAAAGCCCGCCATTAGTTTGAGGGAGTGAGTCTCTCTAGGATACCGCCCGCACCTATGGGTGAGCTGACAACCCGCGGCGCAGCATTCGAAGGGCATAAAGAAAACCTATGGGGTGGACTTCAGTCCACCCCATAGGTCACAAGCTTCATGAGAGTTCTCAACTCTCACCGCAGGCTATTTAGTCGTCCTGCGCAGCAGTAGCGTTCGGAGCCGGAATATTAGCCGACTCAGCAGCCAACTCGGCGATACGAATCTCACCGGTCGTCGGATCATCGTAGGTCACGTACTCGGTGCCACCAGCCGTAGGCTCGGCGTCCTCGTTCACGTGGTTCTCCGCGATCAGGAAGCCGTGCGCGCCAAGAATCTTAGCGACGCGGTCAATATCCTGCGGGGTGGGAGTATGATCCACCACTCGACGAATGTACTCGTTAATGCGCTGGTCACTCACATACGCCTCGCCACGAGCAGCACGAGACTGCATGAGCTGGCGAACAACTTCCTGCAGCTGCTCATCGGTCAGACGCATCTTCAAAATAGCCATCACAGCCGCGCGGTCCTGCACCGGAACATCCTTGGGATACCCGACGCTCAGCCAGTCGATTACTCGAGAGATTATGCTCTTATCAGGCATCGAGCCCCTCCTTCAAAGCAGTCATCATATGCAATTTAGTGTTCACGGGATTAGTGGCCTCCACCGGTTACGCCGAAGATATTCCAGCCGAAAGTGTGGTCGATAAAGTCCTTAGCGACCCAGAGAATACCGATGATTACGATTGCTACGATAATAGCAAAAATGCAGGACGCGGCAATCTTCGCCACCGTTCCCGGAGGCTCAATTTCAACGAGCTTGCCGTCCGCAGTGTACTCGGTACGACCAGCCAGCAGACGCAGACCGAACGCATACAGCGCCGGAAGGCCCGCACCAAAGAACAGACCGGCAATCAGCACCGGAATAACCTTGTTCACAATGTCCATCAGATATTCCACGGCTACGGACCTGCCTTCTCAGTAGCAAGGGTCTGGGCTTCTGCGGATGCGTCAGCGCTGGTGACTGCAGCGCCTTCCTTTTCATCCCAGTCGCCAGTCACGTTCGAAGCGTCAATGTTGTCCTTCTGGGAGTGACGCCACATCAGGAAGCAGAAGATCACCAGCAGAGCGAACACGGTCATTTCGCCGACAAACTGGGTGCCGGTCAGAGCGTTCAGGCCGTGACCAATCAGCCAGGTCAGAGCACCCACAATCGCGGCAGCCGGCAGGGTAATCAGCCAAGCAACCACCATGCGGCCAGCAACAGACCAGCGAACCTCAGCACCCTTACGGCCCAGACCACTACCCAGAATCGAACCGGATGCCACGTGAGTGGTGGACAGTGCCATACCGAAGTGGGAGGAGGTCAGAATAATCGCGGCGGATGCACCATCAGCAGCAACACCCTGCGGGGTGTCCACCTCAACGATGCCCTTACCGAGGGTGCGGATAATGCGCCAACCGCCCAGGTAAGTACCCAGAGCAATCGCGAGCGCACAGCTAGCCTTCACCCAGAAGGGGATTGCGTCATCGTTGCTCAGGGTGCCCGAAGCAACCAGAGCCAGGAAGATCACGCCCATGGTCTTCTGCGCGTCGTTGGTACCGTGCGCCAGAGACATCAGGGATGCGGTCGCAACCTGTCCCTTGCGGAAACCACCATGCTTACGGTCGTCAGCCACCGGAGCAGCAATGCGGTAGACCAGCCAGGTGCCGGTTGCCGCCACAATAGCCGCAATGACGGGGGAGAGGACCGCAGGAACAATAATCTTGGACAGAACACCCATCCACTGCACGCCATCAAAGCCGATCGCGACAATAGCCGAACCAATCAGGCCACCAAACAGAGCGTGCGACGAGGAGGAGGGAAGACCCAGAAGCCAGGTCAAAACGTTCCAGAGGATGCCGCCAACCAGGCCGGTAAAAACGATGAGCATCAGTGCCGGCCCGTCCGTTGTTACATCGATACGATCCAGGTTCACGATGCCGCTACCGACCGAACGCGCCACTTCAACAGAGAGGAAGGCGCCAACGAGGTTCAGGGACGCAGACAGCGCCACGGCAGTCTTAGGCTTCAGCGCACCGGTCGCGATGGAGGTTGCCATTGCATTACCGGTGTCGTGGAAGCCATTCGTAAAGTCGAAGGCGAGCGCGGTAAGCACCACGATCACGAGAATAATGAGTTCTGTAGTCACAAGAAAATTATCTGTCGGTTTTCGTGAAATCTAAAGTATTCCGAATTAACACGAAATAACAGATAAACCCACAGTATTGAGCGGGTTTTCGTGAGGGTTTTATTACAGAGCCCATATTTTAGGGGTAAAACTCCCGATATTCCGCGGAAAAAAGGGTGCACCCATCAGAATGTTTAAGTTGGTTTATGTGGCTTATGCGAGAGCGCGGGAGAGAGGGTCGATTATATCCATCAAGAGGCTAAAGTGTGTTCACCAAGTGTTCACTTTCAGGAACCTCCCAGGTTTCTTTTTGTGACACACCTTTATTATTCAGACCTCATTTGGGGCACTAAACCACCCACGCAGGATGCCCCTGTGGGTTTTTACGGCGCGGGGGCTTTATCATGAGGCAGCCATGCTAAATCCACCGCATCACGGCAGCAGATACAACAAAAGACCCCGCATCTTTCGATACGGGGTCTTTTTCAAAAATAAACCGGCGATGACCTACTCTCCCACACCCACAAAAGTGCAGTACCATCGGCGCGAAGAGTCTTAGCTTCTGGGTTCGGAATGGAACCAGGCGTTTCCCTCTTGCTATAATCACCGGAAAGTGGAGGCGAGGGGACTCGAACCCCTAACCCTCTGCTTGCAAAGCAGATGCGCTACCAATTGCGCCACGCCCCCGTCTCAGCGGAAACCACTGTTTAGTTATTTTTCCAAGCCTTTACGACCTCATTGCTCTGGTACTTTTTCAAGACCATCACAGTGACACACGAAAGAACAGCAAGAATCAATAATTTCTTCATTATTGCCTTTCATAGTGTGGAGTGGGCGTACCAAGAATCGAACTTGGGACCTCTTCGTTATCAGCGAAGCGCTCTAACCGTCTGAGCTATACGCCCTCCTTCTGCGGAATTTCTTCCGTAGAACGAGATATAACTATACAGGTGTTTGAAGGTAACACCAAATCGAAAAAGCATGTTCTGCATCACATTTTATTGTCAGGGGTTTCCGGGCATACCGGGCACACAGAGCAAGAGCATGCAGAACGGGTGGCACCGCCTCCATCGGAGACAGTGCCGCCCGCACACAAAGCTCAAAAAGCTACAAACTAGGACTCATCGCTCAGAGTCAAGGTCACGCCACCAACCAGCTTCGCAGCCAGGTTGTACAGAATCGCGCCAATCATACCCAGCAGAGTAAAGACCACAGTGTTGACCACAGCAAAAATAGTAGTCACCAAAGCAACCTGACCCAGCGAAATCATCTGCGAAATATCCACAGTGGTCGAACCGGTACCCAAAGAGCTAATCAGCTGGTTCACACCGGCAAACGCGCCAGAAGCCTGCAGGAACAGCCACAGAATCACCGAAGCCACCACAGTCACAATGCCCAGAGCAATAGACAGCAGGAAGATCAGCTTAGCCACCGACCACGTATCAACCTTCTGAACCACCAGACGCGCGCGACGAATCTTCGAACGCGGCGCCGGACGCACCAACTGACGGCGCGAACCGGTCGGACGCTTAGCGTTTACAGGGCGCTTGCCGGCAGGACGCTTAGCGGTACCGCCAGGACGAGCCTGGCCCGAACGGGCCTGAGCCGGGCGACGCGCGCCAGCCTTAGCCGCACCCGAAGACTTGGATGCGCCAGCTGCCGCCGAACGCTGTGCCGACGCAGGAGAGGAGCTCGCGGGAGTGCTGCTCATTAGTTACCTCCAGTAGCGGTGAGATCGGCAGCTGCCGCTTCACCCTCGTTGTCCGTACCGGGCGCCTCAGAAGACTCCGAAGCCTCGGTGTTCTCAGTGGTTTCATCGTCGCTATCATCCAGCTGACGATCCTGGTTGCGCGCAACACCAATAATAGAATCGCCCTTACCGGGCTTTGCAAAGATAACACCCATAGTATCGCGTCCTTTCGCAGGAACCTCATTCACATTCGAGCGAACGACCTTACCGCTGGCCATAACCACCAGCACCTCGTCCTCTTCATCCACAATGAGGCCACTCACCAGGGCGCCGCGATCCTCAACTAGCTTAGCAACCTTAATGCCAAAACCGTTACGACCCTGCACGCGGTACTCATCCACGCTCGTACGCTTCGCGTAACCACCCTCAGTGACCACGAAGACGAAGGAGCCCTCAGTGACCACATTCGCAGAAATCAGCTCGTCGCCCTCACGGAACTTCATACCGGTCACACCGGAAGTGGAGCGACCCATCGGGCGCAGCGACGCATCATCAGCGTGGAAGCGCAACGACATACCGTTACGCGACACCAGCAGAATATCGTCCTTATCCGAAACGGTGAACGCCGAAACAACCTCATCGCCCTCACGCAGGTTAATCGCAATCAGGCCGGCAGTACGGTTCGTATCGTAATCGCTCAGGCGGCTCTTCTTCACCATGCCGCCGCGAGTAGCAAGCACCAGGTACTCAGCATCCTCGTAGCTCTTCAGCTCCATGACCTGAGCAATATGCTCACCGCCCTGGAACTCCAGCAGGTTCGCAATATGCTGACCCTTCGCGTCACGACCGGCTTCCTGCAGCTCATAACCCTTCGCACGGTACACGCGACCCAGGTTCGTGAAGAACAGAATCCAGCTGTGCGTAGTGGTCACAAAGAAGTGCTCCACCACGTCATCACCGCGCAGCGAGGCACCCTTAATGCCCTTACCGCCGCGGTGCTGGCTACGGTACTGATCACTGCGGGTGCGCTTAATGTAGCCGCCGCGAGTAATCGTGACCACGACCTCTTCCTCGGGGATGAGGTCTTCCATGGACATGTCGCCGTTGTAGCCGTACATAATCTGGGTGCGACGGTCGTCGCCATAGCGGTTCACGATCTCGCCCAGCTCCTCGGAGATAATCTCGCGCTGGCGAGTCTCCGAAGCAATAATCGCGTTGTACTCAGCGATCATGCGCATCAGCTCATCGTGGCGATCCTGAATCTTCTGACGCTCCAGAGCGGCCAAACGACGCAGCTGCATGTTCAAAATTGCCTGAGCCTGAGCCTCATCAATCTGCAAGAACTCCATCAGGCCGCTACGCGCCTCATCAGCGGTGGGGGAGCGGCGAATCAGGGCAATAACCTCATCCAGAGCGTCCAAAGCCTTCAGCAGGCCACGCAGGATGTGCGCCTCTTCCTCCGCCTGACGCAGACGGTAACGGGTACGACGAACGATAACGTCCATCTGGTGATCCACCCAGTGACGCACAAACGCATCCAGGGACAGGGTACGCGGCACACCATCAACAATGGCGAGCATATTCGCGGAGAAATTCTCCTGCAGCTGGGTGTGCTTGTACAGGTTGTTCAGCACAACCTTCGGGGAAGCATCACGCTTGAGCACAATCACCAGACGCTGGCCGGTACGACCCGAAGTCTCATCGCGCAGATCCGCGATGCCGGTGACCTTACCGTCCTTGATGAGCTCAGCAATCTTAATCGCCAGGTTATCCGGGTTCGCCTGGTACGGCAGCTCGGTGACCACCAGGCAGGTACGACCGTGGATTTCCTCCACGTTGACCACCGCGCGCATCGTGATGGAGCCGCGGCCGGTGCGGTACGCATCTTCAATACCCTTGGTGCCCAGAATCTGCGCACCGGTGGGGAAGTCGGGGCCCTTAATGCGCGCCATCAGCGCATTCAGCAACTCCTCGTTGGTGGCGTGCGGGTTCTTCAGGAACCACTCCACACCCTCGGCAACCTCACGCAGGTTATGCGGCGGAATATTGGTCGCCATACCCACAGCAATACCCGAAGAACCATTGACCAGCAGGTTCGGGATGCGCGCGGGCAGCACGGTCGGCTCCAGGGACTTGCCGTCGTAGTTGGGCTGGAAATCAACGGTGTCTTCGTTGATGTCACGCACCATCTCAAGGGCAATGGGGGCCATCTTGGTCTCGGTGTATCGAGGCGCCGCAGCACCATCGTTACCGGGAGAACCGAAGTTACCCTGACCCAGTGCCAGCGGGTAACGCATGATCCAGCTCTGAATCAGACGCACCAGAGTGTCGTAGATAGCGCTATCACCGTGGGGGTGGAACTGACCCATCACGTCGCCAACCACGCGGGCGCACTTGTTGAAGGATCGGTCCGGGCGGTAGCCGCCATCGTACATCGCGTAGATCACGCGGCGGTGTACGGGCTTGAGGCCGTCACGTACATCCGGCAGGGCGCGGCCAATAATAACGGCCATTGCGTAGTCCAGGTAGGAACGCTGCATTTCGGTCTGCAGGTCCACCTGTTCAATGTGGCCGTGCTGGTCTACACTTTCGGCACCACCATTGCTGACGACGTCAACCTCAGTGGTCTCATTCTGGTGTTCTTCGCTCATAACTTTCTCATTTGTTTATGTTTCATAGAGCTATATAGCCACTATTACATATTCCCCACAAGGCATGTGATCCTATGGATTAGATATCCAAGAACCTGATGTCCTTTGCGTTCTGCTGGATAAACTCACGGCGAGCCTCAACGTCCTCACCCATCAGAACAGAGAAGATCTGGTCAGCCGCAGCGGCGTCTTCCATCTTCACCTGCAGCAGAGTGCGGCGAGCCGGGTCCATGGTGGTGTCCCACAGCTCGGTGTAGTCCATCTCGCCCAGACCCTTGTAACGCTGAATGCCGTTGTCCTTGGGCAGGCGCAGGTTCTTCGCCGCGCCACGAGCCAGAGCCTCATCACGCTCAGCATCCGAGTACACGTAGTCGTGCGGAGCGTTCGACCACTTGATGCGGTACAGCGGCGGCTGAGCCAGGTACACGTAACCCGCCTCAATCAGCGGACGCATAAAGCGGAAGAGCAGGGTCAGCAGCAGGGTCGTAATGTGCTGGCCATCGACGTCCGCATCCGCCATCAGAACGATCTTGTGGTAGCGTGCCTTCTCAATATCGAAGTCATCACCAATGCCGGTACCGAAAGCGGTAATCATCGCCTGAATTTCAGCATTGGACAGGGCACGGTCCAGGCGAGCGCGCTCAACGTTCAGGATCTTACCGCGCAGCGGCAGAATAGCCTGAGTGTTCGGGTCGCGTCCCTGAACAGCCGAACCACCCGCGGAGTCACCCTCCACCAGGTAAATCTCAGAGATTGACGGATCCTTCGAGGAGCAGTCCTTGAGCTTACCGGGCATGGAGCTGGTCTCCAGCAGGCCCTTACGGCGGGTCGTCTCGCGTGCCTTACGGGCTGCAATACGCGCCTGAGCGGCGGTGATTGCGCGGCGCACAATATCCTTCGCCACCGCGGGGTTACGACCGAACCAGTCGCTAAGGTGATCGTTCACCTCACGCTGGGTGAAGGACTTAGCCTCCGAGTTACCCAGCTTGGTCTTGGTCTGACCCTCGAACTGCGGCTCGGAAATCTTAATCGAAATGACCGCGGTCAGGCCCTCACGCACGTCTTCACCGGTGAGGTTATCGTCCTTATCGCGCAGCAGCTTGTTCTCACGCGCATAACGGTTCACCAGCGAGGTCAGAGCGGCACGGAAACCCTCTTCGTGAGTACCACCCTCGTGGGTGTTAATCGTGTTCGCGTACGAGTAGACGGACTCCTTGTACGCGCCGGTCCACTGCATCGCAACTTCCAAGCTCATGTTGCGGTCGGTGTCTTCGGATTCGAAGGAGACAATCTCCTCGTTCACGATGGTCTTCGCGCCCGCGTTGAGGAAGTGCACGTAGTCGAACAGGCCGTTATCGTAACGGTAGGTGACAGTCGTGAAACCCTCAGCGTTCGCGCGCACGCGATTAAGGACGTTCTTCTCGCCCTCTTCGGTAACCTCGTCACCGACGAACTTCTCGCGCTCATCGGTCAGGGTGATGGTCAGGCCCTTGTTCAGGAACGCCATCTGCTGGAAACGCGCACGCAGAGTCTCAAAGTCGAACTCGACGGTCTCGAAAATCTCCGGATCCGGGTAGAACGTCTGAATCGTACCGGTCTTATCGGAGGGCTCACCCTTGCGCAGGGGACCATCCGGCACACCACCGTTAGAGAAGGAAATATGCCATGCGTAACCCTGACGGTGCACCTCGGTAATCACGCGGGTCGACAGCGCATTCACCACGGAGATACCCACACCGTGCAGACCACCGGAGACCGAGTAGCCGCCGCCACCGAACTTACCGCCAGCGTGCAGCACGGTCATGACGACCTCAACGGTGGACTTGTGCTCAGTGGGGTGCTCATCCACAGGAATACCGCGGCCGTCGTCCTCTACGCGAACACCACCATCAGCCTGAATGGTCACGTCAATCTTGGAGGCATAACCGGCGAGCGCTTCGTCAACCGAGTTATCTACGACCTCGTAGACCAGGTGGTGCAGACCGCGCTCAGTGGTCGAGCCAATGTACATGCCGGGGCGCTTGCGAACCGCTTCCAGACCTTCCAGCACGGTAATATCGGATGCACCGTATTCATGCTGCTGTTCAGATGCATTCTGTTCAGATGCCACGAGGCAGAACTCCTTGAGTAGATGATGCAACCGGCGAAGAAAAGTTACGGGTAGCCAAGAACGCCTCGCAGAGGGCACAAGAAAGTGCCTGTACAACCCGCGTAGCCGGTGGCGCCCATAGGTGGGCACACTTTACGCATTGTCTCTTTTATTTTACCGAGCAAGAGAGCATAAAACCATTTACGGGCGTCATTTATTGAGCTTTTTGAGAGCTGTCACCCGCTCAAAAGCCCGCAAAGGCGGTTTAGAGTGCCTCAACCCCCTCTTGAGGTAGGGGGTACGGTTCACAGCCTCGTGGGGTTTGCCGGCGATTCTGAAGCTTTCATGAGGTGCAGAAAAGGGGCACGTTTTATGCAACGCACCCCGAATCTTAGGTTTCTGCCGACCCTGACGCGCCACACCTACCCGTAGGTGTCGCGCACACCGCGCATGCCGGCCGCGCGCCGATAGCCTCGCTGATTCCAGCGTCCATTATTCGGGCCCAGCACGCGAACCTGAGCTACGACACCTTCACCCAGTTCGCGGCGGAATAGCTCGATCAGGTGCCCGTGCATCAGGCGCAGCTGAGTCGTCCAGGCGGTGGAGTCGCACTGGACTTCAACAATGGAGTTTTCGAAGCTGATCGGGCGGGTGTGCGCCGCGATTTCAGGACCCACTAGCTCAGCCCAGCGAGCCAACACGCTAGAGACTGCCACGGGCTCTTTCCAGCCGCGAGAACGAATCAGAGCACTGACGATGCCGCCGAGGGGCTTAGGGTCGCGAGAGCTCTCTCCGGGACCGCTATAGCCACCCATGACGCGGGGGTCCCACCCCTGCGCTCGCCGCGATTTATTCTTCGAGGCGGTGCCGGACATGACCGCACCAAAATCACGCATGATTTTATTCGCCGAGAAGGCGTTCAGGGGCGCCTCGCCGCGCTCTTGAGCCGCCACTCGCATGCGGGTCAGCAGGGCGGAGGGGGCGTCCACCTCGTCACGGTAGAACTCGCCTACTCCATCAACCTCGCGCGGGTTGTGAGGGTCCTCAAACTGCGATTCCGTGAATTCATCGAATGTTTCACGTGAAACATGGTTTTGGGGGCGGGCGGGGTTACTCATCGCCGTCACCCTCCGCGAGCACAGAACCGGTCGAGCTCGGCTGCCCCGCAGGGTCAGCGACAAGGTCGGTGGCAGGGTCAGCGGCAGGCTGTACATACTCGGCGTGCCCCGCCGTCACCGACACCAGGCGGTAGTCACCCAACTCCTCCGGAATATCGCTAAGCACCGCGCAAGTAATCAGCACCTGCTCCGCATCAGCAACCATCGCACCCAGACGGTGGCGGCGCGCAGAATCAAGCTCCGCGAACACATCATCAAGAATCAGAATCGGCGAAGAACCCACCGAGGAATCATCCTCAACATGCACAAACCAGGACGCCAACTTCAGTGCCAGCGCAAAAGACCAGCTCTCGCCGTGCGAGGCAAAATGCTTCACCGGCATGCCACCGAGCAGCAGAGTAATATCCTCACGGTGCGGACCCACCAGGGTCACGCCACGCTCAATCTCATCACGTCGACGCTCCGCAAAACCACGCATCAAAGCCTCCTTGAGGTCCTCAATGCGCATCAGCGCCGCATGCTCAATCGAGCGCTCACCCATGCTCGAAAAAACAGTCGACTCATAGTTGAAACCGACCTCTTTAGAGCCGTCCGTCAGCCCCGCGTAGGCGCGGCGAAGCTGCGGCAAAAAACGCTGCAGCAGACGAAAACGCGCAGAAAGCAGCTGAGCGCCCAGAGTCGACAGCTGCTCCTCCCACACCGAGAGCGTGCTCAACGCGTTCTCATCCCGCGCCTTACGCTGCATGGATTTCAGCAGCGAATTACGCTGCCGCAAAATCCGCTCATACTCGCTACGGTAGCCAGCGACCACCGGACGCAAAGAAATAGCCAGCTCATCCACAAAACGACGACGACCCGCCGGGTCCCCCTTCACCAACTGAAGGTCTTCCGGGGAGAACAAGACCGTGCGGGCAATACCCAGTGCCTCCTTGGCACGCACCGGCGCGGCACGATTAATGCGCACCCGGTTACTCTGCCCCGGAGCAATCTCAAACTCGGTTACCGTCTGCTGCGAACCGCGCACCGTACGGGTGCGAATATAGGCGCGCGAAGCCCCCATCCGCACCAGCGGCCCGTCATGGCTCACGCGATGCGAAGACAGCGACGCCGCATAGTCAATCGCCTCAACAATATTGGTTTTCCCCACGCCGTTCGAACCCAGAAACACCGTAACTCCCGCCGAAAGAGGCAGGCTCAGCAGAGCGTAGGTGCGGTAATCCAACAACGAAATATGGTCGATATACACCGGAAGCTCCTTTCGTACGGTTCGGTTGGGGGATGGGCACAGGCGGCCAGAAAGCACAGCCCCGCGGACTTCCCTGGACAGAGCTTTGGGAGGCGCGCGGGGCGGTGAGCTACTAATTCGACGGCAGGCGAACCGGCATCAGCAGGTAACGGTAGTTGCGGTCATCCTCGGCCAGAGGCTCGTCCTGACCGGAAATCACGGCGGGCTTCGGCGCATCGGTGAAGGAGAAACGAACGAACTCGGTACCGAAAACCTTCAAGCCATCCGAGAGGTAGGCGGGGTTGTACGCAACGGTGATGTCATCACCGGACAGGTGCGCCTGCAGAGTCTCGGACGCCTGAGCCTCATCACCGCGGCCGGCATCAATAGCCACCGAACCCTGGGTGAACTTCAGACGCAGGGGAGTGTTGCGCTCCGCCACGAGGGAGATACGGCGAGCAGCCTCAGCCAGGTCGGAGGTGCGAACCACCGCGTGAATCGGGGTCTGCTCGGGGAACAGCGCACGGATGTTGGGGTAGTCGCCGTCCATCAGAACGCTGGTGGTGCGGCGGGCGCCAGCAGCAAAGCCGACTAGCTCGCCAGCGGCGGGCAGAGCGATAGACAGTTCACCGGATCCGGAGAGGGTGCTACCGACCTCGGAGACGGTTTTAGCCTTCAGCAGCACAGCCGCCTGAACGTCGGGGTTGACCGGGTTCCACTTGATTTCGCGCATTGCCAGGCGGTAGCGGTCGGTGGCGAGCAGGGTCATGGTGTCGCCATTGATTTCTACGCGGATACCGGTCAGCAGCGGCAGGGTCTCATCCTTGGAGACCGCAATCTGAACCTGCTTGACGGCTTCAGCGAATTCGGCGCCGTCCACGGTACCGGAAATTTCGGGAAGCTCAGGAAGCTCGGGGTAGTCCACGACCGGCATGCCAGCTAGCTGGAAGTTAGCGGAGCGGCAGTGAAGACGAATCACAGACTCATCCGCGGTGAACTCGACAGGTGCATTCGGTAGAGAGCGGCAAATTTCTGCCAGGATCTTGCCGGGAACCAGGCAAACGCCTTCTGCTTCAACATCGGCTGCAATGACCTGACGGGCGCTGGTCTCGTGATCGAAGCTTGCGATGCTGACCTCACCTGCGGAGGCGGTAATCAGCAGACCGTTGAGTACGGGGGAGGTGGGACGCAGCGGAAGTGAGCGTGCCGTCCAGCCGACTGCTTCGGCAAGGACATCGCGTTCAACGGTGAATTTCATCGAGAAGGCGCCTTTCACGGAATTAGAGAGTAGTTTGTGGGCGCACGTAAAGCTTTGGACGATAGAGCCGGAAATATCGCGTGCTCTGATGCGCAGTGAATCTTCCGCGCGCGCGTCTATCCATCCTACCGGATTTTGTAATTACACAGAGACTCGAAGGTCGCTCCCGCAGCGAAAAATCGGGTGAGATGAGGCATGTAGTGCCGCTGTATTTTTGTAATTACAAAGATGGACGGAAGATGCGACGAACCCGGTCGAAAATAGGTTCGAATTAGGTGATGGTCCGGTGTTGGTTTCTTGTGTAAACCCAACCACCAAACCCAACCTAGGAGATAGCGTGCAGCTATCAAGCCCAACCCGCAAAAATCTATGTTTTCAGCAGTGGAGCATAGAAAAATCTAAACCGGCCCGGTTTGTCGAGCAGAACTACTTGTTATGGGGAGGATTTTTTCTTTAAGTACAGTAGTATTGTTAACGCTTGTGGAAACGGTGGAAAACCCCTTCCTTGCCTGCAATGACGCGGAAGTAGCCTGTGGACATTAAGTGGAAGAATCCACCCGGTGCTGAGGATGCATTGTGAATGGATATTTATGCATTTCCTCGATTCCACACCTTTTGAATATTCATGCACTTAACGTCCACACGAACGCATGAGTTAAAGCACAGCTTATCCACACCCCGAAAATCCACCTTTTCGAGTCGCTAAAATCCTTGAAACCAGCAGGAAATCCCCGCCCCGAAGCCTATAAAACACCTAGTCAAGGCGCAAAATAAGCTACGGGACAGGGAGAAAAGTACATCTAGCCGGCGGCGCGCTGCTCCTGGCGAATCAAATTCGTCAGCTCAGTCACCTGATTGAAAATCGTCTGACGCTCCGCCATCTGCGCGCTCACCTTACGCACCGCGTGCATCACCGTCGTATGGTCGCGGCCGCCCAAATCGTTACCAATACGCGGCAGAGACATCTCAGTCAGCTCACGCAGAAGATACATCGCCACCTGACGCGCATTCGTGAGCGTACGGGTGCGAGACTTCGACTGCATATCCTCAATGGACACATCAAAATACTTCGCTACCGTCGCCAAAACCAGCGCCGAGGTAATCTCCGCACCACCGGTATCAGAGAGCAAATCCTTCAGATAAGTCTCAGCCTCAGCCAGGGTAATGGGCTCCGGCGGCTTCTTCATCGAGGCGGCAGCGCTCGCACGAATCAGAGCACCCTCCAACTCGCGAATATTGGCCGTGACATGGGAAGCAATGTATTCCATGACGTCATCGCGCACCGGCAGAATCTCGTTCTGAGCCTTCTTCCGCAGAATCGCGATACGAGTCTCCAGCTCCGGAGGCTGCACATCCACATTCAGACCCGAACCGAAACGCGAACGCATACGCTCAGCAAAACCGGTCAGCTGCTTCGGCGGCAAATCAGAGGTAATCACGATCTGCTTCTGGTGGTTATACAGTGCGTTAAACGTATGGAAGAACTCCTCCATCGTCGCCTCTTTACCCGCCAAAAACTGGATATCGTCAATCAGAAGAACGTCAACATTGCGGTAAATCTGCTTGAACGACGAACCCTCATCGTCACGAATCGAGTTAATGAAGTCATTCGTGAACTCCTCGGAATTCACGTAGCGCACCCGCAAATTCGGGTACAGGTACTTGGTGTAGTGGCCGATCGCGTGCAGCAGGTGGGTCTTACCCAGACCCGAACCGCCGTAGATGAACAGCGGGTTATAGACAATGCCGGGCTGCTCCGCCACCGCGAAAGCGCTCGCGTGCGCAAAGCGGTTGGACTGACCAATCACGAAGGTGTCGAAGGTGTAGTTCGGGTTCAGTCGGGCAGAGCTATCCCAAGTCGGCGCGTTTTCCGGGTCTTCATGCGGATGCACCTGCTGAGCCTGCGGTACCGCCGGGGCATCCGGAACGAAAGAGGGCGCCGTCGGGTATTCGCGAGGCGCCGGCGCACCCGCAGCAGGAGCCGCCGGAGCGGACTGTTGCGCGGAGGGGAATCCGGCACGCTCCACCTCCAAGGCATGCAGGGAGGGGCGGGTGACCTGCTCATCCGCGGGCACCTCGTAGTGGTCAGGACCCGGATGCGGCTCCGTGTAGTACTCAAAAGCACGCGAGCCGGCGGGTGCCTCGGGATGCACAGAAGCCGCCGCTGCCGAAGGGGCGGGCTGGTGCTCAACAGGCACCTCACGCTCACCCTGGAAAACGTCCTGACTTGCAGGTTCAACCGGAATCATCGACTCATTCACATCGAAAAGTGCGGTGGTCGACGGACCAAAGGCCTCGTGCAGAGCCGCACGGAACGAAGCGCTAATCTGCTCCTCGAAGACCGCACGGGTGAGCTTATTCGGCACCTCAATGATGAGGCGAGAAGAACCCATCAGTCCCTGAGGCTGCGCAAGATTCACGAAACCGCGCTGACGTGCCGTCACCGCCGGATCGGCGGCAAGAATGGAGAGCAGATGCGCCCAGCGCGCCTGAAGGGAGTCGGTCATGGAATTCTTTACTTTCACTCGATGTGAAGCGGTGGTGCAGTAAAGAAATCATGCCGGAAACCACCGCGAGGTCATTAAGATTCTACCCGCTTAATACACAGGGGGAGAAAGTTATCCACAAGAGTTTTCCACACGGTGGAAAACTTGTAATTACAGAAGTGGATAAGCGGTGGATTTAAGTGCACAACAGAGCTTCTCCCTTGATATTTAGTGGAACATCCCGGTGGTGCGCGGGTGTGGATAACTTAGAAGCGACAGGAGTTTTAGGGGGATATGCACCGCGGTGGATATCGTGCCGCCGTAAATATCCCCAGGTTTATGCCCCTCTGAGGCAGTGGTGTCTCCACACCCTGTATACCTGCCGCAATCACCGCCTCCACACCACAAACGAGCCCGGAATCACGCGGAAAAAAGCGTTAAGAACTTGATTTACGCCCTCCACTCTTCTAAAGTTGTGCTGTTGTGTGTGCACCGCCTACTGCGAATAGTCGCGGTACCTCCGTGCACCAAGAAGCGTACGGTTCCGATACCCCGTGAGGGCACGAACCGCAAAAATCAAGGAGACAAAGTATGAGCAAGCGTACTTTCCAGCCGAACAACCGCCGTCGCGCTAAGAAGCACGGCTTCCGTCTGCGTATGCGTACCCGTGCAGGCCGCGCGATTCTGTCGAACCGCCGCGGTAAGGGCCGCGCAAAGCTCTCGGCCTAATCACGGCATATAGTTCGCCCGCCGATGCACACGCATCGGCGGGCGAACTATCATTAAGCGTGAAATACACGCGGAGATCAGCTCGCCACACGAGCCGAATCTCCCACACTACGTAAAGGGGAACACGTGCTGCCTCAACGGCACCGTATGCGCACCAGCGCAGAATTCTCCCACGCCTTCCGTTCCGGCATCCGTACAGGACGTCGGAACATCGTTGTATCTACGGCGAAAAATCCTGGAAAAACAACCCAGGTAGGTTTCATTGTGTCGAAGGCGGTGGGCAACGCAGTCACACGCAATCTGGTCAAGCGCCGGTTGCGTGAACTTGCTGCGTTCACCTGCGCCGCGCATCCGGAAGGCTACGCCATCGCGGTGCGAGCGCTTCCCGCCTCCGCGAACGCCAGCTGGGAGCAGCTGCGTCGCGACTACGAATCGGCACTTGATGCTGCTTTCGCTAAGCTCGATTTGCCTCAGAGCAAGGAGAAGCCGTGAGCCGTCCCCAGCGTGAACGCTGCGAAGAACGCTTCCACGCGCATCACAGCGGCACCTATAGTGCTTCTGCCGAGACTCTGGGCCCCGACGAGCTGCTGGCGCTAGCACCTAACGAATTCGTGAGGCCTGAAACGTTCCTGCAGGCACTCTACGTTCTACCCCAGAACCTGCTGATTGCGTGCATGAAGGCCTACCGCAAGGTCGTCTCCCCCCTCTACGGGGACGTGTGCCGCTACTACCCGACCTGCTCAGCCTACGCCCTGGAGGCGCTGACCACCCACGGTGCGATGGGCGGGCTTTCCCTGACGGTGCGCCGTATTCTGCGGTGTGTTCCCTGGGCGACCGGAGGTATCGACCCAGTTCCGGCGGGGAAGCGTACTTTCGCTCCCGGAGCAGAACCGAAAATTATTCTGCTCAACCACCCCCATCTTTACACCCCTCACACCGGTGGTGACGCCCGCCCTGAGTAGGCGGCGCCTCCCACACAATGACTTAGCCGAGTCCTTAAGGAGTATTCCCGCGTGAATATTTTTGATTTGATTCTTTGGCCGTTTAAATGGATCGTCTCCGTGGTCCTGTGGCTGTTCCACACTCTTTTCACCTCGCTGGGCATGGACCCGGCTTCCGGCATGACTTGGGTTCTGTGCATTATCTTCCTGACCCTGGTGATGCGTACCCTGACCATTCCGCTGTTCGTCAAGCAGATTAAGGCTATGCGCGGTATGACCGCGATGCAGGGCGATATGGCGAAGCTGCAGGAGAAGTACAAGGGCAAGAAGGACCAGCTCTCCCGCCAGGCTATGGCTCAGGAGCAGATGGAAATGTACCGTAAGCACGGTACGAACCCCTTCGCGTCCTGCCTGCCGATTCTGGCTCAGATGCCGATCTTCTTCGGTCTGTACCAGGTGCTGATGGGTGTTCCCACCGCAGCGCAGAGCAATGAGAGCGTGCTCATGCTGCCGGCTGATCTGGTGCATCAGTTCAATGACTCGCAGATTTTCGGTGCTCAGCTGTTCGCGACCATGCTGCACCCGGGTGCTGGCGATGCTACCGCGACTGTTGTTCAGGCGGTCATCATGATCGTTCTGATGAGTGCGACCCAGTTCTACATTCAGAAGCAGCTGAGTGTGAAGAACATGTCGGAGGCGGCTCTGAACTCTCCGATGTTCCGTCAGCAGCAGATGATCATGTACATCTTCCCGATCATCTTCGCGGTTTCCGGTATTAACTTCCCGCTGGGTGTTATGTACTACTGGACCGTGTCGAACCTCTGGTCGTTGGGTCAGCAGTGGTGGGTTATCCGCAATAACCCGACCCCCGGTTCTCAGGCGGAGCGTGAGCTGAACGCTCGCCGCGCGGAGAAGGGCCTGCCTCCGATTGGTAAGACCCGTGAGCAGCACGAGAAGGATCTGCAGGAGGCTCGTGAGCGTGCCGCTGCGGGTCAGCGTCAGCAGCCGGTCAGCAAGAAGCGCCAGAAGCAGCAACGCAATAAGCAGAACGGAAAGAAGTAGTTTTCTTCCGTGATTCGGGCCGGGTTCTCGCCATGTGTGGCGCGGGCCCGGCGCCGTGTATGAGATACTTTTTACCCCTAGGACACCCCTCCGAACATCCCGAGGATTATTGTGACTGAAGCTATGGAATATGAGGACGAGCAGCTCGTTGAGGAGCAGCTGGTAGAGGAGCCCCTTGAGGGCGAAGAAGACGATTTTGAGGACATCGACGAGGAAGGCGATATTGCCGCTGACTACCTCGAGGAGCTCCTCGATATTGTCGATATGGACGGCGACATTGATATTGAGGTGCGCAATAACCGCATCTACCTGTCGGTCGTCAATGACGATGATGACAATGAGGAGCTGCGCCACCTGGTTGGTCGCCACGGCGAGGTTCTGGAGGCTCTGCAGGAGCTGGTGCGCCTCTCTGTCCTGGCTGGTAACGGCACCCGTTCCCGCCTGATTCTGGACATCGCTGGTTACCGTGCTGAGCGTCGTGAGCAGCTGGAGAAGATTGCTGCTGAGGCGATTGAGAAGGTGCGCGCTACTGGTCGTGATGAGCACATGAAGCCGCTGAGCCCGTACGAGCGTAAGGTCGTGCACGATGTGGTGGCTGCTGCTGGCCTGTACAGTGAGTCTGAGGGCGAGGGTCCCCGCCGTCACGTGGTGATCTCTCTTCCCGAGGTAGGAGCCTAGTATGGAGACTTCGATGGTTGCTCTCAACGAGAGTGAGCGCGCCGCGGCGGAGGCTGTGTTCGGTGAGCGTCTGCCCCTGGCGGAGCGTTACGTGCAACACCTGGCGACGACCGGCATTGAGCGTGGTCTGATTGGTCCGCGTGAGGTGCCGCGCCTGTGGGCTCGCCACGTGCTGAACTGTGCCGTGGTGCAGGAGTACATTGCGCCGAACGCATCGGTGGCTGATGTTGGCTCTGGCGCCGGTCTGCCCGGTCTGTGCCTGGCGATTGCCCGCCCGGACTTGAAGCTGACCCTGATTGAGCCTCTGGAGCGCCGCGTGATTTGGCTGAATGAGGTTGTTGAGGATCTGGGCCTGGAGAACGTGACCGTGCTGCGCTCGCGTGCTGAGCAGGCTGTGGGTGCCGTGGAGGCCGATGTGGTGACTGCGCGCGCTGTGTCCGCTCTGGTGGGCCTGCTGGACATCACTCTGCCGATCCTGCGCGGCACCGGTGAGCTGCTGGCTCTGAAGGGTCGTAGCGCCGCGGAGGAGATTACTAAGGCGAAGAAGAAGCTGAACCGTTACGGTGCGCGTGAGACCGAGATTCTCACCGCCGGCGGTAATCTGCTGGAAGAGCCGACGACGGTGGTTCGAGTTCGCCTCTAAAGGTTTCGTCTTGAGTGGGCGGTACCGCAACGAGCTAGTGACTATGCATAGCTTAGGCGGTACCGCCCATTTTTTTGTGCGCCGGTTCGGGTGTGCGTAGCAATTGCATCCGTAGAGTACATAGAATGACCTCTCGCGTGGAGTATTGACCTGATGCCGGGTACCCTTAAGGAAGGATTGAAACCTTAGACTCTTCCGCATCAAAGCTTGCCGGTTCACTAAGGGCCCTGAGCCCTTCACAAACCACTCGGCCAGCACCAATGTTTCACGTGAAACACTGCAGGCTTCAATACCTCACGGAGTATGTTTCACGTGAAACATGCTGGTATGAGTGAACGGCGGGGGAGTGGAGGCTGAATCCTCCTCGCGCGCACATACTGCAGAGTATTGCCGCACGCGAGGCACCAGAAGACGCATCACCGTAGACACACCACCCGGAATATGGAAGGCACCCGATGACTCCTCAAGCTCAGAAATCTGTTGCAGATTTGCTCCCCAAGCCTGTGCATACGCGTGTCTTCACCGTGTCGAACCAGAAGGGTGGCGTGGGTAAAACCAGCACCGCCGTGAACCTCGCAGCTGCGCTCGCGGAGGCAGGCCTCAACGTCCTGGTGATTGATAACGACCCGCAGGGTAACGCCTCGACCGCACTGGGTATTGAGCACGGCGTGGATGTTCCCAGCGTCTACAACGTCCTGATTGAGGATAAGCCGCTTTCTGAAATTGTTCAGGAATGCCCCGATATGCCCGGCCTGTTCTGCGCCCCCGCCAATATTGACCTTGCGGGCGCGGAGATTGAACTGGTCTCCCTGGTGGCGCGCGAGACTCGCCTCAAGAACGCCCTGATGGACTACACCGAGTGGCGTGAGAAGCAGAGCATGGAACGCCTGGACTACGTCTTCATCGACTGCCCGCCGAGCCTCGGCCTGCTGACCGTCAATGCCTTCGTCGCGGCAGAAGAGATTCTGATTCCGATCCAGTGCGAGTACTACGCTCTGGAAGGCCTGAGCCAGCTGCTGAAGAATATTCAGATGATTCAGAAGCACCTGAACTCTAAGCTGCGCATCAGCACGATCCTGCTGACCATGTACGATGCCCGCACCAACCTGGCGTTCCAGGTGGCTGAGGAGGTGCGCGAGCACTTCCCGGAGGAGACTCTGAGTGTGAAGATTCCTCGCTCGGTTCGTATCTCTGAAGCCCCCAGCTATCAGCAGACCGTCATCACCTACGATTCTTCGTCGACCGGCGCTCGCGCCTACCGCGAGGCGGCACAGGAGCTCTCGCGCCGATCCGCATAGTCTAAATCTTTTGAAATGAGCCCTTTTGAATTGTCTATTAATGATTCAAAAGGGCTCATTTTATGCGATATTTTTCTGGGTAAAACCCTAGAAAACAGCCTTGGTAAATTAATTATCAGGAATATTTCGGATGATGCGCCGTGCAGTTTTCACTCCTGCTTTCGAGTGCTTATTTCGTTTACACTAGATGAAGAAGAAAAAATGAGCGGGCTCGTCCGGGAGCCCTAAGGAGTAACGATGGCTGAAAAGCGACGCGGCTTGGGTCGTGGCCTGGGGGCACTGATCCCTCAGAGTACGAAGAATTCTGGTAATGCTGAGGCGAAGGCATCCGAAAAGATTGCTGACGTAAAGACTGCACCCAAGAAGGTATCTGCTCCGATTGAAGAGCCGATGACTGACGGCCTCTTCGAAATGGCTCACGAGGCTAAGCCGGAGAAGCAGCGCAAGAGTGCTAAAGCCGAGTCTGCAGAAGATAAGCCTGCCGAAGCTGCACCCGCTCAGGAAAAGCCTGCTGAAGCTCAGAAGGTAGAGGAGAAGGTCGAAACTCCCGCCTCCTCGCAGGATGTTTCACGTGAAACATCGAAGAAGAAGTCCCGCGTGGACATGGGTGCGGCACTGCGCAACACCACCCTGACTCGCCGCCCGGTGGACTTCTTCTTTGGTGAAGATGTCTCTACTCCGCAGTCCGCCTCCGAAGAGCAGGGCGGTCTGGTTCCGGTTCCCGGTGCCCAGTTTGCTGAGCTGAACGTTCACGATATCCATCCGAACCGTAAGCAGCCCCGAACCGACTTTGATGAGCAGGACATGGAAGAGCTCATCCACTCGGTACGTGAGATTGGCGTTCTGCAGCCGATTGTCGTGCGTCCCTCGCGCGAAAACGGTGCAGAAAAGTATGAGCTGGTCATGGGCGAGCGCCGCTGGCGCGCAACCCAGGCGGCTGGTCTGAGCACCATCCCTGCGATTGTTCGCGAGACTGAAGACGGTGACCTACTCCGTGACGCCCTGCTGGAGAACCTGCACCGCAGCCAGCTGAACCCCATTGAAGAGGCGGCGGCATACCAGCAGCTCATGGAGGAGTTCGACACTACTCAGGAGCAGTTGGCTAAGCGTATTGGTCGTTCTCGCCCCCAGATTTCGAACACGATTCGTCTGCTGAAGCTGCCGGCTCTGGTACAGCGTCGCGTTGCGGCGGGCATTCTCTCCGCTGGTCACGCTCGTGCCCTACTGGCTCTGACTGATCAGGCTCAGATTGAGACTCTCGCTCAGAAGATTGTGAATGAGGGTCTGTCGGTTCGTGCGACTGAGGAGCTGGTGAACCATGCATCCGGCGCTGCGGAGGTGAAGGAACGTAAGGCTCCTCAGCCCCAGAAGCACCGTGAGCGTCTGGACTATATTGCGGAGGCTTTTGCTGACAAGCTCGATACTTCGGTGAAGATTTCGCTGGGTGCCCGCAAGGGTAAGATGACCATCGAGTTTGCGAATGTTGAGGATCTGAACCGTATTATCCGCGTTTTGGATTCTGATTTCTCGGGCTAGATTTTCACCTAAAACAATATTTAGCAACTGAAACCAGTTGCATATACAAAAACCCTCGGTGATGTTTCACGTGAAACATCACCGAGGGTTTTTCTCTAGCTTCTCGAAAGATTAGCCCAGGTGCTCGGAGAACTCAGCCAGCAGAGCAGACTTCGTCTTAGCGCCTACGGTCTTCTTGACGACCTCGCCACCCTTGAAAAGGTAGATGGCGGGAATGGAGGTAATGCCGTACTCCATGGCGGTATCGCCATTTGCTTCAACATCCACCTTGACCACGTCGACCTGACCGGCGTACTCGCCAGCAATCTCATCAATTACGGGGCCAACCATGCGGCAGGGGCCGCACCATTCAGCCCAGAAGTCCACGATAACGGGCTTGTCGTTCTTCAGAACCAGTTCGTCAAAAGTGGCATCAGTTGCCTGCTGTGCACTGCTCACGGAGTGCTCCTTTCTGACACGGGGTGGATTCCCCTGCGAGTAATACGAATAGTTTAGAGGTTTTCGAGGTAGTGCTGCGCGTCCAGAGCGGCAACAGCACCGGAACCAGCGGCAATAATTGCCTGGCGGTAGGTCGGGTCAATCACGTCACCGGCAGCAAAAACGCCGGGAACGGAAGTCTTCGAGGAACGACCCTGAACCGCGATGGTGTGGTTCTCGGTAATCTCCAGCTGATCACGTACCAGCTCCACGCGAGGGTCGGATCCAATAGCGATGAACAGGCCCTGAACAGCCAGCTGACGCTCAGAACCGTCCTTGGTGTTGGTCAGGGTAATCGACTCGAGGTTGCTCTCACCGTGAACTGCGGTGACAGCGGAGTCCCAGACAACCTCAATCTTCGGGTTGTTGAAAACGCGGGTCTGCATGATTTCCGAAGCGCGGAAAGAATCGCGGCGGTGCACCAGGTACACCTTGGAAGCGAAGGTCGTCAGGAACAGTGCCTCCTCCAGTGCGGAGTCGCCACCGCCGACCACTGCGATTTCCTTGTCCTTGAAGAAGAAGCCATCGCAGGTTGCGCACCAGGAGACGCCGTAACCGGAGAGTCGATCTTCGCCCTCGATGTTGAGCTTACGGACCTGAGAACCGGTGGTCATGATGACGGTCTTCGCCAGGTGAACGGCGCCGTCTGCGGTATAGACCTTCTTCACGTCGCCGGTGAGTTCGACCTTTTCTACATCCTGGTAGCGGATGTCTGCACCGAAACGCTCAGCCTGCTGGCCAATGTTCTCCATCAGCTCGGGGCCCTGGATGCCCTGAATGAAGCCGGGGAAGTTCTCCACCTCGGTGGTGTTCATGAGGGCGCCGCCGGGTGCCAGGGAGCTGGCGAAGAGGACGGGCTTCAGCTCGGCGCGTGCCGCGTAGATTGCGGCGGTGTAGCCGGCGGGGCCGGAGCCCACAATAATGACGTTGTGGACGGTTGCGTCGGCCTCAACCTCGGATGCCGGTGAGGCTTTGGTGGTGGGCGCGGACGCGAGGTTCAGGTTGCCCAGAGCGGAGCCTCCGAAGAGGCCTCCCAGATTCTCAGTCATCGGATATGTCTTTCCGTTGTAGGTAGTTCGTTCTGCCCCTATAACGGGGCTTTATCCTCGATTATTCCATCTTGGGGGACCCTATATCCAGATACTCCGCGCACTGTGAATCTTTGAGTAGCGCCCCTGCCATAAAGAGTCATAAATAGACATCAAAAAGGGCGGGGCTTCCGAACCGTTGAGTTCAGAAGCCCCGCCCTTTTACCTGGGGTGTATCTGTGGTGCGAGCGCCCTGTCGGCGTCGCGTTATGGGTTGATTAGTCCACCTTGATTTCGTTGATGCGCAGACCGTAACTCCAAGCTCCAATCGGCAGGGAGAGGCGGGGCAGCTCGTTGACCACGATGATCACGTAGGCGCCCTTTTCTACGCTCTGCTTGGAGGTGTCCAGGGTGACGACTGCATCCTTACCTTCGAAGGTGCCCTTGCCGACCTCAACCGCACCGTCCAGGGATGCAGAGCTGTTGGTGTAGACGGTGAAGGAGCCGCCGGTGCCGGTGTTCTGCTGAATGGTCAGCTTGGAGACGACGGTGGGGGTCTGCAGCTTCAGTGCCAGGCCGAATTCCTTGATGGTGCCGGCGTAGTTGGCGGTGCCGAAGCCGTAGCTGATCCATGCGGTGTTGGCGTTACCGTCGGTCAGGTTCGGGATGAGGGTGTCCATGTCGTTCATGAACGTGGGGTTCGAAGGCACGAAGCGAGCCACGGACGCGATCTTCGCCGGTGCGTTCGATGCCTTAGCGGTCGGGGATGCCGATGCGCTGGCGTTTGCCGCAGCCGATTCGGATGCCGACATAGAAGACTTGGGGGTGTGCGGTGCGGCTGCCTGGTTGGAGCCGATTGCACCCAGGGAGGTGAGGATACCGCCTGCGACGATGACGAGCAGCAGGACTGCTGCCAGGGCGACTGCCCAGGTGCCGCGGCTGCCGTCTTCTTCGTCTTCGTCATCTTCGTAGATGCTGGTGGGTTCGGAGTATGCGGTGACGGCTGCGCCGTCGGATGCGTTCCAGTTCTTAGCTGCGGTGATGCTCTCCTGGTTGGCGGTGGAGGAGGAGACCTTCTCGTAGGTGTTGGGGGAGCTGCCGCTTTCGGAGTCGCCGAAGATTTCGGTGCCCAGCGCGTCTTCTGCGTTGGAGAGTGCGTGGTTTTCGACCAGCAGGGTGTCCAGCAGGGTGTCGGGGCGGGTGTGGGAGGTGACGAGGTAGCGGCTACCTTCGGGGGTGATGCCCAGGTCGAGGATTTGGATGTTGCCGCGTGCGTTGGTTGCGAGCGCGCGGGAGTTTGCTTCCAGCAGTGCGCTGCGGCTGGGCGATGCGACGACGACCGAGACCTTACGGTTGAGAATCTGGTCGGTGCCTTCAAGCACCATGTCGGATTCTGCCGTAATGATGATGTGTGCGGTGATTTCGTAGCGGCCTCCGAGGACCGATCCGACCGGAATCTGTTGCGACAACGTGTTCTCCCGAGGTGGTTTCATAGTGCCTGCCATGTGGCGGGCCCTGACTATTAGATTCTACCCGGCATTGAAGGATGCTGGGGCTGAGTGATAGTTTGTGGCGTCCGGGTGGCTACCTGTGCCTTCTGCGGGCCCCGGTGTGGGGTGCGGTGGGTGTGCAGGCAGCTACCCGGGTTGGGCGTTGTGTGCTGCTTTAGCGGCGGGCAAAACGCTCAAGTTTGGAGGTGAGGGGTGCCAGTAGTGCGTTGGCTTCCTTGACGCGGAAGATTTGTATACCGGCGAGGTATGCCAGGCCCATGACGGTGCCGCATACGGCGAGGGTGATGATTGCGGTGAGCTTGGATGCCCAGGCGAATCCGTCGAGCTGGTAGCCGCCGAGCAGCCAGAGTGCAATGGCTGCAATGCCGCCGGCGAAGAGGGAGGCGAGGGTGGTGCGGGCGTAGGTGCTGACGATGCCGCGCTGGCCGTAGTAGCCGAGGCGGCGGCGGACCATGTGGTGGCTGATGAGCAGGATCAGGATGTTGTGCACCGGGTAGATGAAGGCGAGCATGTACACGGTGTACTGGGCGTCGAGCAGGGATGCTGCGAAGCTCATGATGACCATGATGATGGCGGAGTACACCTGGATTCGGAAGGGGGTGCGTGCGTCTTCGCGGGCGTAGAGCACGCGGCTGTAGAGGTAGTTGATGGTGAGGGTGGGGGTGCCGAGCGCGGTGATGACGATGAGCTTGGCGATGATGGTTGCTGCGATGGGGTCGCCACCGCTGAAGAGTACGGCGATGGGGCCTGCGAGTACCATGAGTGCGACCATGCAGAAGACGGTGGCTACGGCTGCGTTGCGCAGGCCGTGGGAGAGCGCGTAGATGACGCTGTCGCTGTCGTCGGCGATGGCGGAGGCGCTCATGCGGTTGAAGAGCACGGTGGCGATGGAGATGCCGATGACGCCGTGCGGGAGCATGTACAGCATGGAGGCGTAGTTGAGTGCCTGCAGGCCGGGGATTTGGATGCCGAGGGCGGCGTAGTGTTCGCGCTGACCGACGATGCCTGCGGCGACCTTGGTCATGTAGAGGAACGCGAGGTTGGAGATGATGCCGGAGGCGAGGGTCCAGGCGGCGAGCTTGGAGGCTGCGCGCAGGCCGATGCCTCGCCATGCGAAGTCTGGCTTGAGGCGCAGACCGAGCTTGCGTAGGGGGATGAACAGGACGAGTGCCTGCATGATGACGCCGAAGGTGGAGGAGCCTGCGAGCACGAGGGTTTGTGCGTTGGTCCAGCTTGCTACGGTGTGGATGGGGTTGGGGTTGGGGGTCTGTGCGCCGAAGAGGAAGATGAACAGGAACAGCGACAGGATGGTGATGACGTTGTTGAGTACGGGCGACCACATGTAGGCGCCGAACGCGTCTTTGGCGTTGAGGACCTGTCCGATGACGGTGTAGAGGCCGTAGAAGAAGATTTGGGGTAGGCACCAGAGGGAGAAGATGAAGCCGAGCTGTCGTTGTTCGGGGCTCCATCCTGAGCCCATGATGCTGATAATGGGCCAGGCGCAGGCGACGGTGATGAGGGTGATGAGGCCGATTGCGGTGACGGTGAGGGTGACGAGTTTGGAGATGTATCGTGCGCCGCCGTCTTGTGCTTTGGCTGCCTTGATGATTTGCGGTACGAGGACTGCGTTGAACACGCCGCCTGCTACGAGGACATAGATGAGGTTGGGTAGGGTGTTGGCGGTTTCGAAGACGTCGCCGACGGTTGAGAGTGAGCCGATGGCTACGGTGAGCAGGATGGTCTTGACGAATCCGAGGATGCGCGAGACGAGGGTGCCTGCTGCCATGATTGCGCTTGAGCGGGCGTCGTTACGTGCCACGTAGGTCTCTCCTGTGTCGGCGGGTGATTGCTTCTTTTAGTTTTGGGGCTCTTTGGTGGGTGTTTAGAGCTGGGTGGTGATGTATTCGCGCGCACTGCGGGCTATGTGTTGCTCGTTGGCGAATGAGAGGCGGGTGGGGAGCTCTTCGAGGGGGACCCAGGCGACGTCGATTGCTTCGTGGTCGGGGTCGTTGTCGATGCTGAGTTCGCCGCCGGTTGCTGCGAAGAGGTAGTGGTGCACGGTCTTGTGGATGCGCGTGCCGTTGGAGGTGAACCAGTAGGCGATGGTGCCGAGGGAGGCTACGGGGTAGCCGGCGATTCCGGTTTCTTCGCTGATTTCGCGTTGTGCGGCTTCGACGGTGGTTTCGCCGTGTTCGATGTGGCCTTTGGGTAGGCACCATTCGCGTTGTCCGTTGCGGTTGATGCGGGCGATGATGGCTACGGGCAGCTGTTCGGGTCGGTCGAAGTCGATGATGAGCCCGCCTGCGGAGACTTCTTCGGGGGCGGGTACCGCTCGCGCGGGCGCGGTGAAGCGCGTTTTGGGGGCGCGGGGTACGGGAATGCTCATGGTTCTACCTTAACCGATAGGCTGAGGTTTTTGTGCCTCGGTTTGGGGTGAGATAGCTGTCTTTGGTGGGGTGTTGCGGGTGTGAGGTGGGCGCATGGGTGGTTTTTCTGGCACGATTAAAGGATTATGTCGCTGATTATTGATGTTGTGTCGAAGTACCCGGATGCCGCCGAGCTGGGAGAACTGTACCGTGCGGCGGGTTTTGAGCTGTACTTGGTGGGCGGTATTGTCCGCGATAATCTGCGGGTTGAGGATGGTCTCTTCACCGATTTTGATTTGACGACGGATGCTACTCCGGAGCAGAGCGAGCAGATTCTGCGTGGGTGGGGTGAGCATACGTGGGATATCGGTAAGGAGTACGGCACGATTAGTGCGCGTAAGAATGGCGTGGTGTATGAGGTGACCACGTACCGTGCTGAGGTGTATGTTTCGGATTCGCGTAAGCCGACGGTTGAGTTCGGCACGGATTTGAGCGCTGATTTGGTGCGTCGTGATTTCACGATTAATGCGATGGCGGCGGCTTTGCCCAGTGGTGAGGTTGTTGACTTGTTTGGTGGCGTTGAGGATTTGCGTGCGGGTGTTTTGCGTACTCCGCGCTCGCCGGAGGAGTCTTTTTCTGAGGATCCGCTGCGTATGATGCGTGCGGCTCGTTTTGCTGCGCGTTTTAATCTTGAGGTTGCCCCGGAGGTTTTCGAGGCGATGCGTGAGATGGCTGGCCGTATTGAGATTATTTCGGCTGAGCGTGTGCGTGATGAGTTGGTGAAGCTGATTGAGGCTGATTATCCGCGGGTGGGTTTGAACCTGCTGGTGGATACGGGTCTGGCGGATTATGTATTGCCGGAGCTTCCTGCGTTGCGTATGGAGATGGATCCTGCGCATCACCATAAGGATGTGTATGCGCATTCGTTGAAGGTGATGGAGCAGGCGATGGAGAAGGAGACGGACGAGGACGGTCCGTGCCCGGCTCCTGATTTTATTCTGCGTTTTGCGGCGTTGATGCACGATATTGGTAAGCCGAAGACTCGTAAGTTTGAGAAGGACGGCTCTGTCTCGTTCCTGCACCATGAGGTGGTGGGCGCGAAGATGGTGAAGAAGCGTATGCGTGCTCTGCGTTTTGATAATGACACGATTAAGGCTGTGGCTCGTCTGGTGGAGCTGCATATGCGGTTCTATGGTTACCGCGAGTCGGGTTGGACTGATTCTGCGGTGCGCCGCTATGTGCGTGATGCGGGGGACCAGTTGGAGCGTCTGCATCGTGTGTCGCGTTCTGATGTGACGACTCGTAATCGTCGTCTGTCGCGCTCGCTGGCTGAGGCGTATGACGATTTGGAGCGTCGTATTGCTGAGTTGGCTGCTCAGGAGGAGCTGGATGCGATTCGTCCGGATCTGGATGGCGGTCAGATTATGCAGATTCTTGGTATTGCGCCGGGCCCGGTGGTGGGTGAGGCGTATAAGTTCTTGTTGAATGTGCGTCTGGATGAGGGTTCGCTTCCTGAGGAGGAGGCGAAGGCTCGTCTGGTGCAGTGGTGGGAGCAGCGTCAGCAGGCGTAGCTTCTGCGGTTTTCAGTACCGCATCGCATGGTTGAGGTCACGCGGTGCGGTACTGTTCTATCTGCTTTTTCTCGTGTATTGTTAAGAAATCTATGCGTGTTCCCCGCCCGGTGTGTTTCACGTGTAGGGCACAATGAATCTCCTGCTATGGAAATCCCATAGCCGTTTAGCCCAAAGGAGGGGTTTAATCATGCGTGCATATGAACTGATGGTTATCCTCAGCCCCGAGGTTGAGGACCGTGCGGTTGAGCCGTCGCTGTCCAAGTTCCTCGAGATCGTGACCAACGAGGGTGGTTCCATCGACAACGTCGATATCTGGGGCCGTCGTCGCCTGGCATACGAGATCCAGAAGAAGTCTGAGGGTATCTACGCAGTGGTGAACTTCACCGCTACCCCCGAGACCGCAGCTGAGCTCGATCGTGTTCTGAACCTGAACGAGTCCGTCATGCGTACCAAGATCATCCGCCCGGAGGATCAGAAGATCTCCAGCAAGTAGTTGGTCTTTCCGGTCGGCTGACCCCCTAAAAATGTCAGGGGGTTGCGCTGTACTGGATTCAACATACTTGTAACTCTTATCGAGGAGGCATCAAATGGCAGGCGATACCGTTATTACCGTTATTGGTAATCTGACTGGCGATCCGGAGCTTCGTTACACCCCTGCGGGTGCGGCGGTTGCTAATTTCACGATCGCATCGACTCCGCGTACTTTTAACCGCCAGACGAACCAGTGGGAGGATGGGGAGACCCTGTTCCTGCGTGCGTCGGTGTGGCGTGGTTACGCTGAGAATGTTGCAGAGACCCTGAAGAAGGGTACTCAGGTTATCGCGCAGGGCCGTCTGAAGTCTCGCTCGTACGAGACCAAGGAAGGCGAGCGTCGTACTTCGTTTGAGCTTGAGGTCGAGGAGATCGGCCCGACTCTGCGTTTTGCTACTGCTCAGGTGACTCGCGCACAGCGTTCTGCCGGAGGTAATAACTTCGGTGGCGGTGCGCAGGGTGGCTTTGGCGGTGGCGCTGGGTACAACGCTGCTGCTCAGGGCGGTTTCTCCGCTCCTCAGCAGAACAATTTTGCTGCTGCTCAGGGTAATGGTTACTCTGGCCAGTCTGGCTACTCCGCTCCGGCTGCTCCGGCGGCCCCCGCAGCTCCTGCTGCTGATCCGTGGAGTTCTCAGTCTGGTGGTAACTATGACTGGGGTAGCGGCGCCGATGACGAACCTCCGTTCTAAGCCGGTTTCGTTTTCCGAATAGTAATTTATCAATCCATCCCGCGGTTATCCGCCGCGGGCTCCCAACTCTAAGGAGCACCACGATGGCTAAGGCTGAAATCCGTAAGCCCAAACCCAAGCAGAACCCCCTCAAGGCTGCTGACGTCACCGTTATCGACTACAAGGACGTCGCACTTCTGCGCAAGTTCATCTCCGACCGCGGCAAGATCCGCGCTCGCCGCGTGACTGGCGTGACCGTTCAGGAGCAGCGCAAGATCGCTCAGGCTATTAAGAACGCCCGCGAAGTTGCACTGCTGCCCTACTCCGGCGCTGGCCGCTAAAGAGAAGGAGAGACAGTAACATGGCTAAGATCATTCTGACTCAGGAAGTTTCCGGCCTCGGTGCAGCTGGCGATGTTGTCACCGTTAAGGACGGTTACGCACGTAACTACCTGCTGCCCCGCGGCTTCGCCGTGACCTGGACCCAGGGTGGCGAGAAGCAGGTTGAGTCCATCCGCGCCGCTCGTGCGGCTCGTGCTAAGGCTTCTCTGGAAGAGGCTCAGGCAATTGCTGCGGCTCTGGCTGCTAAGCCGGTTGTCGTTGCACACAAGGCTGGCGCTGACGGCCGCCTGTTCGGTACCGTCAAGGCTGAGGCTATTGCTGAGGCTATTGAGGCTGCTGGCATTGGCTCCGTTGACAAGCGCACCATCCACCTGGGTTCCGCTATCAAGCGCACCGGTGAGTACAAGGTGACTGTCCGCCTGCACGCTGACGTTGTTGCTAACGTTGTCCTGGACGTCGTTGCTGCTGCGTAAGTAGATTTTTAGATATTTGACGCTGTTGCTTTGATGCTGCGGCGTTGAGTGTCGGACGGGGTGTCCCTCTTAGCGAGGGGCACCCCGTTTGCTTTACCCTTTGGGGCGCTCCTCGGGGTGCGTTGTAGGTGCAGAAAACCGCGATGTTTCACGTGAAACATCGCGGTTTTTCTCGTTATCGCGCCGGTTGCATAGACATTCCGTCCTTATCCGGCCGCCCTTATTCAGGGGATTTTTGATGGACTGTCTTTATGCACCTCTATATAGGAAGTACCTCGAGGCTTTTGCTGGTATTCCAATCCGGTCTGCACATTCGACATTCTCTGTGTGCACCGTAGACGGGTAGACCCTGTAGTCTGGTAGACCCCGTAGACTGGTGTACATGGCTCGATCTTTTTCACGTTTGTCTTCTAGTGCCCAGCTTCTGTTCACGGGTGTGGCGTTGGAGTGTGTCAATTTGCTGCTGTGCGCTCTAGCGGTTATCCCATTTGCGGACGCTAATGTCGCGACCGCTCTTCTACTTCTTTTGCTGATTGTTGGCGGCCTTGCATCCAGTATTGCGCTGGTGTGCGCACTGGTGGGTCTGGTGAAGTTCCGCCAGTATCGTGTGGCTAATATTTGCCTGGTGGTTATTTCTGTAGTGGCTAACCCGTTGGTGCTGCTGGGGCTGTATATGGCGGCTTATTAGCCCGGTTTCGAGTCCACAAACTGCACAATATCAAAGCTCTCAGGGTTCTGTTGGTTTTCTCCCAGCTTGTTTCCAGCGAAATTCAATCCTCCCATAAGGTTGGGGGTGTTTACTATAAGTGTTGGTTCGAGAGGACTGCGATGTGAATGTGTGTGTTTCGTGTAGCGGGGTCGCCCGCTAGCGAAAGAAGGATGGCAAGGCAAAAGCGCCTTGCCTTTCTTCTTTTAAAGCGACTTGTAGTTTCCGTGTGAGGTCCGGGATGCTACACCCTGATTTTCTCCCCGAGTTTGAGGAAAAATCTATTCCCAGCTTTCTTACAGCTTTAACCTACAGGGAATAAAGGTTTACGCGTAATACTTTATATAGATGGTTCGAGAGGGCCATCAGAAAGTTGGACTTTCCTTGCGGAAGTGGCTCTGATTTTCGTATGTATGTGTGTGTGATGAGACTGGGGTTGGATCGAGAGGTCCAGCTCCAGTTTCTGTTTAATCTCTAGGGCGTGCAGCAAGGGTGGCTGTAGTGATGTTGCGGCATGCTGTAACAAAGGGCAACCACACTTCTATATAACGTCATATTTCCTTTCTTGGGGTGGCGGGTCTAGAATTAGGGAAGATAAATTTTGCATATTAAATACAAGTATTGAGGAGTTGTCTTCCGTGTCTAAGACCCCTTCCGTTCCCGGTACCGACCGCCCCGCCGACAAGGCGGCAGGTCACTGGCTACTGGCTCAGCTGGGCAAGAAGGTTCTGCGCCCCGGCGGCCGCGAGACCACCAACTGGCTGCTGGCTCGTGCTCTGGGCGGCGACATTGACGTCGTGGAGTTTGCGCCGGGCCTGGGTATTACCGCCCTGGAGATTGTGAAGCGTTCCCCCAAGAGCTACACCGGTGTGGATCTTGACCCCAAGGCTGCTGAAATCGTGACCGAGCGTATCGGTGCATCGACTAAGCCGAACTACCGTGTGGTGAACGCTAGCGCTCAGGAGACCGGTCTGCCCTCGGAAAGCTACGACGCCGTGGTGGGCGAGGCGATGCTGACTATGCAGACCGATAAGCACAAGCTGGAGATTATGCGTGAGGCGGCTCGCCTGCTGCGTCCGGGCGGCTACTACGCTATTCACGAGATGTCGCTGGTTCCCGATTATCTGCGCCCCGAGCTGAAGGAAGAGATTCAGAAGGATTTGGCGCGCACTATCCGCGTGAATGCCCGTCCGCTGACTGTTGCCGAGTGGACTGCTCTGGCGGAAGAGGCTGGCTTTGAGGTGCTGGATGTGTACCAGACCGATATGGCGCTGCTGGAACCGAAGCGTCTGCTGGCTGATGAGGGTGCCGCTGGCGTTGCGAAGATTGCGTTCAATCTGGCGCGTAAGCCGCAGATTCGTGAGCGTGTGCTGGGTATGCGCGGTGTGTTCCGCCGCCACGCGGACCACATTGGCGCTATCGGCCTGATTCTGCGTAAGAAGTAAGACAGAATCACACCGCAAAGCTTATACAGCGAAACGGAGCCCCAGTATTCCTCTCTATCCGAGGGAATACTGGGGCTCCGTTTTACACTGGTGAGGTTATGAGCCATAGAATCGGCTCAGTCATGTGTGCGCCTGCCGGAGTTTGTTATGAGCCGTATTCTTTTCTCTCCCGAAAGCTTCAATATGGGTGAAACCACGCGCTGCATTGAGATAGCGCGTATGGCTCGGGAGCGAGGTCATACGGTCTTGTTCCACGTGTACTCCCCTAAGTACATAGGACTGCTGGAAAGCGCCGGGCTTCCTGTGCATCTTCGCGAGCCGATCATGAGCGATGCTGAGGTGGAGCAGATTATGGCGCTGGATCAGGGTAGGGGACTGCGGCATCCTTTCACGACCGATATGGTGCGTCGGCGGGTCAACGCTGAGCTCGCGGCTATTCGTGACTTTAATGCGGATGCTGTGGTGATTGGTTCTAATCTGACGATGCTGCTGTCTGCGCGTATTGCGGGTATCCCTATTTTCTATGCGCGCCCGTACGCTTACTCGTCGACGTATTTTTCGAAGAAGCCTGTAGGCGGCGAGCTTGCGGCACCGGGGTGGTTGCGTGCGGTGGCGCGGGTGTTGTCGTATAAGCCGGCTTCTTTCACCCGTGTGGCACGTGAGCATGGGCTTAGGCTTCCTCGCCGTACTGTGGATATGCTCAGCGCCGATGTGAATCTTATCTGTTCTCTGTTTACGCAGCTGCGCGGGGATTCTTTGGTAGAACCCGATGTTAGTGTGGGTCCTATTTATTACCGTGCGCCCGGTGAGCTGCCGCAGATTGTTCGCGAGCCCAGGGAGCGGCCACTGATTTACGTGGGAATGGGCTCATCTGGCTCTGCAGATATTTTGGTGCAGGTGCTGCAGCAGTTGTCAGCCGCTCCGGTGGATGTGCTGGTCGGCGGCGGGGTGCAGCTCTCGGATACCAGCATGCTGGGCAGCAATATCCATTTCGCCGGGACTGTTCCCGGGACTATTCCAGCGCATCTGCTCGCCGGCCATATTGATGCCTCGATAACCCACGGCGGTGAGGGGACGGTACAGACGGCGTGCCTGGCGGGTGTGCCGTTTGCCGGTATTGCGATGCAGGCGGAGCAGAGCTGGAATATTGAGGAGTGCGTGCGCCACGGTAACGCCCTGCGCTTTACGAAGAATGATGTGCGCCGCGGCAATGTGCGCGATATTCTGGACCGTCTGCTCAGCGATGAGGGTATGCGTGCTAGGGCGCGGCAGCTGGGCGAGGCAATGCGCACTATGGATGGCGCGGCGCTCGCCGTTGAGAAGATTGAGGATTATCTGCGCGCTCCCCGTTAGGCGTGTATGTGTTTCGCGTGTGCCTTCGTGAGAAACTAGCATAGGAGTTCTGCAGAAATTGTTTCTGGAACGTCGTAGATATCGGATTGAAACGCGAGGATAAGCATGTCTGAAACTGCCATTGATTATGGTTCCCGCACTATGCCTCATGATGATGTGGCTGAGCAGTCGGTGCTCGGTGGCATGCTGCTGTCGAAGGACGCTATTGCGGATGTGGTTGAGAGCCTGCGTGCGTCTGATTTCTATAAGCCGGCGCACGAGACGATTTATGAGGCGATTCTTTCTCTGTACGGTCACGGTAGCCCTGCGGATGCGATTACGGTTGCTGATGAGCTGAAGAAGCGCGGCGAGCTGGCTCGTGTGGGCGGCGCGGCCTATATTCATACGCTGATTGCGTCGGTTCCGACTGCTGCTAACGCTCAGTATTACGCTGAGATTGTTAAGGAGCACGCGATTATGCGCCGCCTGATTGAGGCGGGTACGAAGATCGCTCAGCTGGGTTACGCCAATGAGACTGAGGTCGATACTTTGGTGGATCAGGCGCAGGCTGAGATTTATGCGGTGACTGACGGTAACGCGAAGGAAGATTATGTGTCTTTCTCTGAGGCGTTGGAGGAGACCATCAATGAGATTGATGCGAACTCGAACCGCCCCGATGGCGTGTACGGTGTGCCGACTGACTTTATTGAGTTTGATGAGTTGACCGGTGGTTTGCACGGTGGCCAGATGATTGTTATTGCGGCTCGTCCGGGTGTGGGTAAGTCGACTTTGGCTCTTGATATTGCTCGTTCTGCGGCTATTCATCATCAGATGACGACTGTGTTTTTCTCGCTGGAGATGAGTCGTACTGAGTTGGCGATGCGTATTCTCTCTGCGGAGGGCAAGATTTCGATGGGTCGTCTGAAGAAGGGTGACCTGGATACTGAGGGCTGGACGAACCTAGCGACTCTGCAGGGGCGTATTGATTCTGCTCCTCTCTTTATTGATGATTCGCCGAATATGACTCTGATGGAGATTCGTGCGAAGTGCCGTCGCCTCAAGCAGCGTAATGATTTGAAGCTTGTGGTGCTGGACTACCTGCAGCTGATGAGTTCGGGTAAGAAGGTTGAGTCGCGTCAGCAGGAGGTTTCGGAGTTCTCTCGTAGCCTGAAGCTGTTGGCCAAGGAGCTGGATGTTCCGGTGATTGCGCTGTCTCAGTTGAACCGTGGTTCGGAGCAGCGTACTGATAAGCGTCCAATGGTTTCGGATCTGCGTGAGTCGGGTTCTATTGAGCAGGATGCGGATATGGTGATTCTGTTGCATCGTGAGGATATGTATAACCCGGATAGTGAACGTGTGGGTGAGGCGGACATGATTATTGCGAAGCACCGTGGTGGTCCAACTCGTACTATCCCGTTGGCGTTTAGCGGTAAGTACTCGCGCTTCAACAATATGGCGAATGAGGCGCCTCCCCAGTACTAAAGCTTCAGCACTTTGTGGCTGTACCCCTCTTCTTCTATTCCTTGCAGGATGGAAGGGGAGGGGCTTTTTTGTATCTACAGGTATGGGTGTCCAGTGCAGGGCATAGGGATAGGGGCTGCAGAGGGGGCTCAGGAGGGCATTCTGCGAGGGTTTGAGTGGTTTCTTCTGTGTTTATGAGGTTTTTTGGAAGTTTTTTAAAGATTTTCTAGCACCCATAAAACGCCCTGACTAGGTGTTTTGGTGTTTGTGAGGGTGTTTGAGACCCTTTCAAAGCCTTATTTGTGGTCTACTTCACCCATTTTCGGGTTGCAGACCCATTTCGGCATCTGTATAGTTGTATGAGTCGCCGCGGCGAGGAGGAAAAAACGAAGAGTTTTCTTCGGTGTTTCTCCTAGTCAGAGGCGGTTGAATGACTTTCAATTGTATAGTGTTTTGGTTTCTTGCTTGAAGGAAATCCGGGTTGCCGGTTGGTGATGCTGGAGGGGTTTAGGAAAGAAACTTTGTGGTGCGAATCACGGAAAACGGATTTGCATGGCAAACAAAACGCTGGTATAGTTGATTGAGTTGCCGCGGGAATGCGGTAATAAACGAAATAACATGAATGACCGTTCAACGGTAAGACTTTCTTCGAATGAAGGGGTTGAGGTGTTGAATCGGTGTGTTGCTTGAGAACTCAATAGTGTGCTTTGTTCAATAAAATCACCGAATGGTGATGGAAACTGAAACTAATACCAAATATTTATTGATATTTGATAATCATCAAATGGTTTCAAATTTAGTCAGCTTGAGTCACGCACCCCCGTGTGTGATTCGCTGTTTGAGATCAGATTATCAAGCTTTTCTATTTTTTCAACGGAGAGTTTGATTCTGGCTCAGGACGAACGCTGGCGGCGTGCTTAACACATGCAAGTCGAACGATGAAGCCTAGCTTGCTAGGTGGATTAGTGGCGAACGGGTGAGTAATACGTGAGTAACCTACCTTTAACTCTGGGATAAGCCTGGGAAACTGGGTCTAATACCGGATACGACCAATCTCCGCATGGGGTGTTGGTGGAAAGCGTTATGTAGTGGTTATAGATGGGCTCACGGCCTATCAGCTTGTTGGTGAGGTAACGGCTCACCAAGGCGACGACGGGTAGCCGGCCTGAGAGGGTGACCGGCCACACTGGGACTGAGACACGGCCCAGACTCCTACGGGAGGCAGCAGTGGGGAATATTGCACAATGGGCGCAAGCCTGATGCAGCGACGCCGCGTGAGGGATGACGGCCTTCGGGTTGTAAACCTCTGTTAGCAGGGAAGAAGAGAGATTGACGGTACCTGCAGAGAAAGCGCCGGCTAACTACGTGCCAGCAGCCGCGGTAATACGTAGGGCGCGAGCGTTGTCCGGAATTATTGGGCGTAAAGAGCTTGTAGGCGGTTTGTCGCGTCTGCTGTGAAAGGCCGGGGCTTAACCCCGTGTATTGCAGTGGGTACGGGCAGACTAGAGTGCAGTAGGGGAGACTGGAATTCCTGGTGTAGCGGTGGAATGCGCAGATATCAGGAGGAACACCGATGGCGAAGGCAGGTCTCTGGGCTGTAACTGACGCTGAGAAGCGAAAGCATGGGGAGCGAACAGGATTAGATACCCTGGTAGTCCATGCCGTAAACGTTGGGCACTAGGTGTGGGGGACATTCCACGTTTTCCGCGCCGTAGCTAACGCATTAAGTGCCCCGCCTGGGGAGTACGGCCGCAAGGCTAAAACTCAAAGAAATTGACGGGGGCCCGCACAAGCGGCGGAGCATGCGGATTAATTCGATGCAACGCGAAGAACCTTACCAAGGCTTGACATATACTGGACCGCATCAGAGATGGTGTTTCCCTTCGGGGCTGGTATACAGGTGGTGCATGGTTGTCGTCAGCTCGTGTCGTGAGATGTTGGGTTAAGTCCCGCAACGAGCGCAACCCTCGTTCTATGTTGCCAGCACGTTATGGTGGGGACTCATAGGAGACTGCCGGGGTCAACTCGGAGGAAGGTGGGGATGACGTCAAATCATCATGCCCCTTATGTCTTGGGCTTCACGCATGCTACAATGGCCGGTACAGAGGGTTGCGATACTGTGAGGTGGAGCTAATCCCTAAAAGCCGGTCTCAGTTCGGATTGGGGTCTGCAACTCGACCCCATGAAGTCGGAGTCGCTAGTAATCGCAGATCAGCAACGCTGCGGTGAATACGTTCCCGGGCCTTGTACACACCGCCCGTCAAGTCACGAAAGTTGGTAACACCCAAAGCCGGTGGCCTAACCCTTTTGGGAGGGAGCCGTCTAAGGTGGGATTGGCGATTGGGACTAAGTCGTAACAAGGTAGCCGTACCGGAAGGTGCGGCTGGATCACCTCCTTTCTAAGGAGCACATTTAGTTGGCCATGCTACCCGCGAGTGTCGGGTGGGTGGTTTTGCTCATGGGTGGAATGTTGGTTTTGGGTTGGATGAGGCGCATTGTTGGGTTTTGGGGTAACACGCATGTGTTGTTCCTTTGTTTGCCTGGCATGGTGATGATGCAAAAGTGTTCTTTTGTGTTGTTGTTGTGTTGTGGGTTGTTGTTTGAGAACTATATAGTGGACGCGAGCATCTTCTGGAATTTGCGTTGAACTGACTTTGTGTTGGTTTGATTGTTGATTTTAGATTCTTATTTTTCTTGATTGTGTGTAAGTTATTAAGGGCACACGGTGGATGCCTTGGCATTAAGAGCCGATGAAGGACGTGTGAATCTGCGATAAGCCTCGGGGAGCCGATAACTGGGCTGTGATCCGAGGATTTCCGAATGGGGAAACCTGGCTCATCTTCATGGTGAGTTACCGCCAGCTGAATGTATAGGCTGGTTGGGGGGAACGCGGGGAAGTGAAACATCTCAGTACCCGCAGGAAGAGAAAATAAAGTAATGATTCTGTGAGTAGTGGCGAGCGAAAGCGGAAGAGACTAAACCTGTGGTGTGTGATAGCGGTTAGGCGTTGCATCATGGGGGTTGTGGGAGTCACAGTGGCAGTTCTAACTGGCTGCCGGCATGATGTTCAGGATGGTAGGTGAACGACTTGGAATGGTCGGCCGTAGAGGGTGAGAGTCCCGTAATCGAAATTGTTCTGTCCGTGGTGTGGCCACCCGAGTAGCACGGGGCTCGTGGAATCTCGTGTGAATCTGCCAGGACCACCTGGTAAGTCTAAATACTTCTTAATGACCGATAGTGAATCAGTACCGTGAGGGAATGGTGAAAAGTACCCCGGGAGGGGAGTGAAATAGTACCTGAAACCGTGTGCTTACAAGCCGTTGGAGCCTTTTGGGGTGACAGCGTGCCTTTTGAAGAATGAGCCTGCGAGTTAGTGTTATGTCGCGAGGTTAACCCGTGTGGGGTATCCGTAGCGAAAGCGAGTCTGAATAGGGCGTTTGAGTGGCATGACCTAGACCCGAAGCGGAGTGATCTATCCATGGCCAGGTTGAAGCGACGGTAAGACGTCGTGGAGGACCGAACCCACTTCAGTTGAAAATGGAGGGGATGAGCTGTGGATAGGGGTGAAAGGCCAATCAAACTCTGTGATAGCTGGTTCTCCCCGAAATGCATTTAGGTGCAGCGTTACGTGTTTCTTGCCGGAGGTAGAGCTACTGGATGGCCGATGGGCCTTCACGGGTTACTGACGTCAGCTAAACTCCGAATGCCGGTAAGTGAGAGCGTAGCAGTGAGACAGTGGGGGATAAGCTTCATTGTCGAGAGGGAAACAGCCCAGACCACCAACTAAGGCCCCTAAGCGTGTGCTAAGTGGGAAAGGATGTGGAGTTGCTTAGACAACCAGGAGGTTGGCTTAGAAGCAGCCATCCTTGAAAGAGTGCGTAACAGCTCACTGGTCAAGTGATTCTGCGCCGATAATGTAGCGGGGCTCAAGTACACCGCCGAAGTTGTGGCAATGATCTTTTTGGATTGTTGGGTAGGGGAGCGTCGTGTGGCCGGTGAAGCTGCGGTGTAAACCAGTGGTGGAGGCTATGCGAGTGAGAATGCAGGCATGAGTAGCGAAAGATGAGTGAGAAACTCATCCGCCGGATGATCAAGGGTTCCAGGGTCAAGTTAATCTGCCCTGGGTTAGTCGGGGCCTAAGGCGAGGCCGACAGGCGTAGTCGATGGATAACGGGTTGATATTCCCGTACCGGTGAAAAACCGCCCATACTGATATTGTGATGCTAACCATGCGAAGCATGATGTGCAGGCTTTTGTTTGTGTGTTGTGTGGGTTGTGGGACCCGATCTTTGGAGGTAAACGTGTTAACAGGTGTGACGCAGGAAGGTAGCCAAGCCACGCGATGGTTGTCGTGGTCTAAGCGTGTAGGGTTGTCGGTTGTTAAATGCGCCGGCTGTGTGCCTGAGACGTGATGGGACCCCGTTTTTGGGGGATTTGGTGATCCTATGCTGCCGAGAAAAGCATCGGCGTGAGGTTTTAGCCGCCCGTACCCTAAACCGACACAGGTGATCAGGTAGAGAATACTAAGGCGATCGAGAGAATCATGGTTAAGGAACTCGGCAAAATGCCCCCGTAACTTCGGGAGAAGGGGGACCTTGAGCGTGATGGGCACTTGCTGCCTGGAGCGTGTATGGGTCGCAGAGACCAGGGGGAAGCGACTGTTTATCAAAAACACAGGTCCGTGCGAAGTCGTAAGACGATGTATACGGACTGACTCCTGCCCGGTGCTGGAAGGTTAAGAGGATTGGTTAGCCCTTTTTGGGCGAAGCTGAGAATTTAAGCCCCAGTAAACGGCGGTGGTAACTATAACCATCCTAAGGTAGCGAAATTCCTTGTCGGGTAAGTTCCGACCTGCACGAATGGAGTAACGACTTCCCTACTGTCTCAACCATGAACTCGGCGAAATTGCAGTACGAGTAAAGATGCTCGTTTCGCGCAGCAGGACGGAAAGACCCCGTGACCTTTACTATAGTTTGGTATTGGTGTTTGGTTTGGCTTGTGTAGGATAGGTGGGAGACTGTGAAGCATGGACGCTAGTTTGTGTGGAGTCGTTGTTGAAATACCACTCTGGTCAATCTGGATGTCTAACTTCGGGCCATGATCTGGTTCAGGGACAGTGCCTGATGGGTAGTTTAACTGGGGCGGTTGCCTCCTAAAGTGTAACGGAGGCGCCCAAAGGTTCCCTCAGCCTGGTTGGCAATCAGGTGTTGAGTGTAAGTGCACAAGGGAGCTTGACTGTGAGACTGGCAGGTCGAGCAGGGACGAAAGTCGGGACTAGTGATCCGGCGGTACGTTGTGGAACGGCCGTCGCTCAACGGATAAAAGGTACCTCGGGGATAACAGGCTGATCTTGCCCAAGAGTCCATATCGACGGCATGGTTTGGCACCTCGATGTCGGCTCGTCGCATCCTGGGGCTGGAGTCGGTCCCAAGGGTTGGGCTGTTCGCCCATTAAAGCGGTACGCGAGCTGGGTTCAGAACGTCGTGAGACAGTTCGGTCCCTATCCGCTGCGCGCGTTGGAAATTTGAGAAAGGCTGTCCTTAGTACGAGAGGACCGGGACGGACGAACCTCTGGTATGTCAGTTGTACCGCCAGGTGCATGGCTGATTGGCTACGTTCGGGAGGGATAACCGCTGAAAGCATCTAAGCGGGAAGCCTGTTTCGAGATGAGATTTCCTGGCACTTTGGTGTGTGAGGCTCCTTATAGATGATGAGGTTGATAGGCCGGGTATGGAAGCGGGGACTGAAGACTCGTGGAGTTGACTGGTACTAATAGGCCGAAGGCTTACTTTTTCGAGAATTGTTGTTTGCGTTCACTGTATGGTTTTTGGATAACAATCCAATAGGCAATAAAAAGAGCCCGCTTACGCGGGCTCTTTTGCTTTAACAGCTAAAGATAGAAAGGGGCAGACCCGTTTGGGTCTGCCCCTTTTTTTGTGCCCTCAGGCCCTTGTCTAGAGCTTTGCATACAAGGAAGAATGCTCTCCACAGACACACTGGGATAGAGTAGAACCATGCAGTACCCGATGTTTTCCCACGCACCAGAGCCAGTCGATCAGCAGCATCAACACAACGGTGTAGAACGAACGGTAGCCCTCTACGTAGAGAGCACACTGGAGCCTCACGAAGCCTGGGCAGCACTGACCGAATACATTCACCTCTGGTGGCCCAGGCAGCTCCTACAGAGCGAAGAGAGCCATATTGACCTCTCCACCGAGCTACTGCTCGAAGAGACCGCAGACGGAGACATTATTCCTGTGGCACGCATTATCCAATGCGAGAACGAAGACGTCCTCACCATCGCACCCTACCCGGGTACACACCTGGGGCGCTTCCTGGGCGTATCTGAAGAATCAGAAGAAAGCCTGAGCTTCATCCTGGACGCTCTAGCCCCGGAGACCGCAGAAGGACCGTTATCCCTGCTCGAAATCAGTAGCGGCACCTACACGAGTCGTGAGGACGAAGAGCTGGGCATCTACGATGAACAGGAAGAAGTAGCTGTGCTACTCATGGGCGCCTACAGCCGCTTTATTGGAGCTGAACTCCAGCGAGAAGAACTATAGAGGCTCGCGGGTAAAAGAGGATTCTCAACCCTGTAGAGTGGTATGTCATGAGCACACAGGACCAGAACACCCCGCAGCAGAGCCCTGCACGCCCTCGCTGGGCGCGCCTTCACAAGAAGACCTCTGCATCGGGAGAAGAACCCCTGCACTATAGCAAGGCTGACATGCTGAAGCAGAGCAATAGCTGGTTCCGTAAACAGGGTGCGCCCCTCATCATTCCTGCACGTCAACGTGCTCTCGACGCGTTCCCACGCTCCGTGCCATGGATCCTGTGGGCTGGCATCATGCACATCTGCTATATCTTCCTGCGCGATCTCCTTATTTTCATAGTTGATGACGCAAATGGTTCCCTCTCGGACTACGTCAAAGCCCTCACCACCAACACTGCACTCAGCGATGAAGTGCTACCTTTGCTCGTTCTCGGTGGTATCTTCCTCGTGATGCCGGTCATCTCTGGCGTGTTCATTACTCTTGCCCACAAACTCATGGTTCGCACCCCGCAGTGGGTTCAAATCACCACGGGTATTCTCACCGTACTTTTTGCCGGCGTGCTCTTCACCACCGGTGTCTTCGAAACCAGCAGTCTCGATGGCCTCGACTTCGTCTACGACGGTGGCAAAGCCTTCCCGCTCATCGTTATCGGAATCTACCTCGCCATCTTCCTAGGCGTAGATACAGTACTCGGCTGGTCCCTCAAGCACGCCATCCACCAGCTCGCCTCCCTACCGCCTATGATCGCGAAAGTACTGCCCGTACTCATGGTGTCCGTGCTCTTCATCTTCGTGAACGCAGACCTCTGGAAGCTCGCCAACGGACTCAGCTTCCCACGCACCTGGGCGGTTCTGGGCCTCATGGGGCTACTCGCCGTGTTCGTGGTCGTCACAACCTCCCTGGAGCGTACAGCGCGCCTGCTGGGGCGCTACAGGGGCGATGACATCGCACGCTTTACCGAGAACGACTATGAGCATGCCGCAGCCCTCGAAGGCGGAATCTGGAACACCGCTCAAGAGTGGGTTGAAGAGAAGAAAATCCTCGAACACCGACCCCTCAAAGTCGCGCCCTGGAGCAACCTCATCATCATCCCCATGATTGGGCAGATTATTCAGGCGATCTTCTTCATGCTGCTCGTCTTCGGATTCTTCATGGGGTTCTCATCCATCGCCATCAGTGATACCACCATCGAATCTTGGATGACCGTCAAACCCGAACACCTCAAAATCCTCGGTGTATACACCAATATCAACGCCGTCGTCATCAAGGTGTCCATGATCGTTGCCGTGTTCTCCGGGCTCAGCTTCGTCGCAACCACCAGTAGCGACGAAAAGTACGCCCGAAGCTTCCTCAAGCCCATGATTGAGCGAATCAAGCACATCCTGATTATTCGCGATATCTACCTGGGTCTGCTCACCATGCCCAAAAACGAAGTGCTCATACCCCTCGAAGAGGAGAAGAGCACCGAAAAAGAGCCTGACAAAGCATAAAGAGTCGGGTCAGGGTGGTAAAAGCTAGTGGGTAGACAGGTTCATCGTCAGCAGGTTGAACACCAGATACGCCATCAGAAGAGCCGTCGCACCATCCAAAACACGCCACGCTGAAGGGCGCGCAAAGAGCGGACGCAACAGACGCGAACCATACCCCAGCATCAAAAACCAGATCAGGCTACCGCAACAGCAACCCAGGTAGTACCACCAACGGCCAGGATCACCCTGAGCATTCGCCAGCGAACCCAAAAGAATAGTCGTATCCAACCATGCCAGCGGATTCAAATAGGTCACCGCCGCCGTGGTCAGTAGCGCCGCCCTCAACGACTGAGAATCACCCTCCGCATCATCAACCACGATGGAGTGCGGAGTAAACACGTGGCGGCCAGCCTCAAAACCAAACCACGCCAAAAACGCCGCACCCACATAACGGAACACCTCAATAAACCACGGTGCCGCATCCAACAGAGCGCCCAGACCCACAACACCCAAGCCAATCATCAGAGCATCCGACAGAATGCAGAAAATAATAATCGGGGTAATATGCCGACCCAAAATACCCTGACGCAGCACAAAAGTTCCCTGGGCACCAATAGCTGCCACCAAAGAAATCGTGGTGGTAGCGCCCAGAAACAGCAGGGACAGGGAGGTGGACATTGTGAAACTTTCTATGTGGACCAAACGGTACGGGCTTTGCAGATATTGCGGGTGGTGGCTCCTTCTAGTACCAGCTTGCCAGGCAAAAGCATACGACGCAGGGATAAAGCCTGCGTTAGCTGAGGTGTGAAGCGCCAGAGACGAGAATACGGGAAAAAGGACCCTAAATCTATCTAAATATTTTCACACTGCGTAAGATATTCTTATGACACGTTTCAGTACCGACCAGCTCACCACCTTCGCCACCGTCATCGAATACGGCACCTTCGACGCGGCAGCAGATATTCTGCGGGTGAGCCCCTCCGCCATCTCCCAGCGCATCAAAGCCATGGAACAGATTGCCGGAAAGGTCCTGCTGCGCCGAAGCAACCCCGTCACCCCCACCGATGCCGGACAAAGCGTGCTACGCATCGCCCGACAGAGCGAATTCCTGCAACAAGAAATGGAACGCGAACTCATGGGCGCCGGCGGCTTCCAGAGCGTCTCCGTTGCCGTCAACGCCGACTCACTCGCCACCTGGTTCCTCGACGCCGTAGGGACCCTCAGTCGCGAAGACAGCATCTTCTGCGACCTGCGACGAGAAGGCGAATTCCACTCCTCCGCCATGCTTCGATCCGGAGAAGTCATGGCAGTCATCACCTCCAAGCCGGAAAAAATCCCCGGTTGCTCCGTCGAAACCCTCGGCGTGGCACGCTACTGGTGCGTTGCCACACCCGACTACGTGCAGCGATACCTGCCCGGCTGGCCTAAAACCATGAGCCACGAAGAGCTCAATCGTGCCCCCGTCGTCGAATATGACCGTAAAGACTTTGTGCAGGATATAGCGCGAGCCCTCATTGAAAAAGAGGTAGGTCTGGAGGCTGAAGAAACCTTCATCCAAAGCCCCACCATCTACATTCCCTCATCCCCGGACTATGCGCGTGCCGTCAGCTCCGGTATTGCCTGGGGCCTCATTCCCGAGGCACAATGCGCCGAAGAACTCGAAAGCGGGCACCTCGTGAAGCTCGCCGCCACCCCCGTAGAATTTCCCCTCTACTGGCAGCGCTGGAACATCAACTCGCCCGTCATGGAGACCGTAACCCGCCGCGTCCACGAAGCGGCACGAGGCGACCTAATCTACTAAAAGAGGACGACGTCCGTGAGCTTTATGGAACGCCACCAGGTGGCTCTCTACCTCGGCTCCATGATTGTGGGAGTTGCCTGCGCGGGTTTGAGCGGATGGAGTCATGCCTCTGAACAGCTCGTGCCTTATGTGCTTGGCGCGCTACTGTGGACCAACTTCGCCCTCATGCCTCTCACCGGCATGAGGGTCGGTCAGTATAAGAGGCTCACTTGTGCGGTCGTGCTGGCGGCCACCCTTGGAACCTCAATTCTAGTTGCGCCTCTGGTCTCCCTCTTTATCCCTGAGGGTGGCCCCGTTGCTCTAGCTGCAGTGATTGTTTTGCTGGCTCCATGCGTGGATTACGTTGTGGTTTTTACACGTATTGCCGGAGGGGAATATCGAGGTTTACTAGCGGCAACACCCTATCTGCTTGCCGCCCAAATCATTTCTATTCCTGTTTGGACTAGTATATATGCATGTATACGAATATTAGATACGAGGGTAGTGGGAGAAATATTCCCTCTCCCCGCTGAAAGCTACCTCAGCCTCACACCGCTCATCGTACCCCTAGTAGCCGCCTACCTCACGCAACGCTGGTCAACCCGCTCACCGCAACGCCAACAAACCTACGAACGCGTACGCAGTATGAGCGATACCGCAATGATTCCCCTCATGTGCCTGCTCCTTGCGCTCATGTGCTCCGCCTACACCCCGGCAGTACTGAACGAAACGCAGCTCATTCCCCGACTCGCCGGACTCTACCTCACCTACGCCATCCTCGCAGGAGTCGCCGCATGGTTCCTGAGTAGAGCCATGAGCCGAACAGAACGTATCTCCGTAACCTTCAGCGCCGTCACCCGCAACGCCCTCATCATCTACCCCGTCGTATCGCTCTGTGCACAACGCCTGGCACACAACGGGAACCCCGAAGCAAAGCTCATGGGCGCTACCGTACTCACCCAAACCCTCACCGAACTGCTCATCATGGTCGCCATGACCGCGATCTTCCGGACAGCGTTTCAGGCCAGAAAAATACCGTAGAGGCTCCCTAAACCCCGGTACTTCCAAACATATAGAGAGGCGGCCACCCCACACGGGACGGCCGCCTCTCCATAAGCTCTAACGCCTAAGTCATAACGCCTAAACTCTAACGCCAGCGAGTCATCATCAGCATGCTCACCATCATGGCGCCCACACCAATACTCACATTCCACATACCCAAATCAGGAATCGGGAACAGACCCTGCGTAATGTAGAAAACAATAATCCACAGAATGCCCACCGCCAACAGCGAGAACATAATCACGCGGTACCACAACGGAGTCTGCTCCTTCAGCTGCGTGCCGCTCTCCATCTCACGAGCAATCTCACGCAGACGCAGCTCGCTCGCATCCTCCACCTCAGACTTAGCAGACTTCTGAGACTTCTTCTTGGACGATGCCTTAGCCGAGTTGGTCGACATACTTCCTCCGCTTATTGTTGTATGGGTAACCTAAAAATATATGTTCACACCTATCTTTGCAGACTTACGGGATGATTTCACCTTCTCCGTGCGTTGGAAGATAAGGAACGCCACCCGGCGCCCAAGAACATACACAACCCAAAGGACAAAGGAGAACGCATGAGTCAAGGAACGGCACCCACCGCAGAGCGCCGCCCCCGCACCGTGCTGCACTGGGTCATCCAGATTACAGGCGAACTCCTTATCACCATCGGCCTGCTGCTCCTGCTCTTCGTCGCATGGCAGCTCTGGTGGACCAACATCGACGCCGACCGCACCCAATCCCAAGCCGTCAGCACCCTCGTCCAGGAATTCGACTCCAACCCCGCCGAACCCCTCCCCGACTGGGATCCCAACACCCCTCCCGCCGGTCTGAGTGAACCCGGCCACGGTGAAGTCTTCGGCGTCGTCTACATCCCCAAGTTCGGATCCGACTACCAGCGCCCCGCAACCCAGGGCACCAGCTCCGATGTGCTCGACTCCCTCGGACTCGGCCACTACGACGGGACTGCCATGCCCGGACAGGTCGGCAACTTCTCCCTCGCAGGCCACCGCCAAACCCGAGGTAAAGTCCTCAACGACATCGACCTGCTCACCGAAGGCGACCACATCTACGTGCGAACCAAAGACGGCTACTACACCTACACCGTCTACAGCCACGAAATCGTGCAACCCGACCAGGTAGAAGTCATCGAACCCGTCCCCGGACAGCCCGGCGTAGCACCCACCGAGCGCCTCCTGACGCTCACCACCTGCCACCCGCGCTACGGCGACACCGAACGATACATCGTCCACGCCCGCCTCGAATCCTGGCGGCCCGCAGCAGCCGGAGCACCCGCAGAAATTGCCGCCTCCGTCGCAAAGTCCTAAAGCAGAGAGGAAAAGCAGATGTACGCATGGATTTTCCGCCATCTCCCCGGCCCCCTGTGGGTTCGCATCATCATCGCCATTGTGCTGATACTCGCCGTAGTCTACCTGCTCATGGAATTCGTCTTCCCCCACTTCGCAGAGTACGGCCCCTTCAACCTGAACGTCACCATCAACCATTAGCGCTAAGGACCTGCCATGACCCGCATCCTTGTCATTGACAACTACGACAGCTTCGTCTTCACCCTCGTCGGCTACATCCAGCAGCTCGGCGCTGAAACCACCGTCATCCGTAACGACGAATACGACCTCGAAACCGTCATTAAGCTCGCCGAAGAACACGACGGTGTGCTCGTCTCCCCGGGCCCCGGCGCCCCCGCAGAAGCAGGCGTCATCATTGACACCATCCGCTGGGCAGCCGAAGCGAAGAAGCCGCTACTGGGCGTATGCCTCGGCCACCAGGCCATCGCGGAGGCATTCGGCGGCACCGTCACCCATGCCCCCGAACTTATGCACGGCAAGACCTCCCGCCTCGTGCACGAGAACGTCTCCGTGTTCAAAGACGTACCCTGCCCCTTCACCGCGACCCGCTACCACTCGCTGGCAGTCGTACCCGAAACCATGCCCGAGGTCCTGGAAACCACCTCCACCACCGACAGCGGCATCATTATGGGTCTACGCCACCGCGAAGCCCCCATGCACGGCGTGCAGTTCCACCCCGAATCGGTCCTGACCGAAAGCGGATACCTCATGCTCGGCAACTGGCTCGAAGAAACCGGCCTGCAGGGAGCCGCAGAGCGCGCTAAGAGCCTCTCACCCCTCATGGCTTAGTATCTTTAGCCTTAGACGCCCTCAACGGCTTATATCGCCTCCAGAAGCCCCGTAGCAGACACGCTACAGGGAAACTGGAGGCGATAACTCTATCCCCGCACACTTCCCAACCCGAACCCAGGTACACAAAAAGGGGCGGCACCCCACACCGTTTGGTGTGGGGTGCCGCCCCTTTTACTAGCCGCTAGAACCCCTTAGCGGGCATTAGCGTTAGCATTATTTGCGTTGTTCGCATTGGCATTCGTGTTAGTACCCTGAATCGTACGGGTACCCGCAGCAGTGGACGCAGCCGGTGCCGGAGTAGCGGTAGCGGTAGAACGCTGCTGGTTATTCGCTGCCGCAGGCTGAGTAGCCGCAGTAGTCGGCTGGGTAGCGGTAGAACGCTGCTGGTTAGTGGTTGCAGCAGAATTCTGGTTACCGGTCGACGCCGCCGGCTGAGTAGCCGCAGTAGTCGGCGTGGTCGTCTGAGTCGGAGTAGCAGCCACACGAATCGTCACAGTGCTGTTCTGAGCCACCAGAGTACCCGCCGCAGAGCTCTGCGAAAGCACAGTGCCCGCAGGACGCTCATTAGTCTGAACGGTCTCAATGTTGGTGTTCAGCAGAACATCCTGAGCAGTCAGAGCAGCAATTGCCTGATCCTTGGTCAGACCCACCAGCGAGGGGACCTTCACCTTACCGGAGGACAGGACGATGTTCACGGTGCTACCAGCCTCAACGGTCTGAGCACCCTTATCATCGGTCGAGCCCTTCTCAGGGGACAGCTCCACAACCATACCCGCAGGAATAGAAGCGCTCTCCACAGTGGAGACGCGGCCATCCACCAGACCAAGATCCTTCAGAGCGTTACGGACATACGCCTCACTCTGACCCTGCAGGTTATCCGGCAACTTGACCTTCTCCGGACCGCTAGAAACAGTCACGGTCACAGTCGAACCCTTATTAACCTTTGAACCGACACCCGGGTCAACGCTGATAACGTCGCCCTTCTTGATGTTGTCAGAGTAAGCCGTGCGGTACTCCACCACGAAGCCTCGGTTACGCAGCTGGTTATCGGCATCATCACGGGAAACATTCACCACAGCCGGAACCGGAACCTGCGGAACCTCATTGAGCTTGTTCTGGTAGTACAGAACCGAGCCGACACTGAAAACCAGCAGAGCCGCAATCAGAGTACCCACGAGGAAACGAACCCACGCACGCTTACGCGGCGAAGACTCATCGTACTCCGCGTACTCCTCATCGTCGTACAGTTCCTCATCGTCTTCGTACTCGAAGAAGCCGTTGAGGCCGCCGTCCTCCACCGAAGCCTCAGTAATCGAGGTGGTGTACGGAGCGTAATCCTCACCCAAGGAAGCGGTAGTCGCCGAAGGTACAAACGCAGTAGTCATCGCTGCATCCTGAACTACGGTCTCTTCACCCGGGCGAACAACCGACACCAAAGCCTGAGCGAACTCAGCAGCACTCTGATAACGCTCATCCGGGTTCTTCGCCAGACCCTTCAGAATCACAGCATCCAGACCCGCCGGAACCTCAAGCGGGGTGAACTTGCTCGGAGGCTCAGGAGCGTCAGAGAGGTGCTTAGCCGCCAGGTCAACATTCGACTCAGCGTCAAACGGAGAACGACCAGCAATCATCTCGTAAATCACGCACGCAGCAGAGTACAGGTCACTACGGGCGTCAACATCCTTGCCGCTCACCTGCTCCGGGGACATGTAGCGTGCGCTACCCATCACCACGTTAGCCTTGGTCAGCGCCTCGCCAGCTTCCTCAATGGCACGGGAAATACCGAAATCCATGACCTTAATCTGGCCCGGCTGACCCTTAGCAATGTCCTCGCTGGTACGCTCCAGCACCATAATATTCGCCGGCTTAATGTCGCGGTGAATAATGCCCATCGAGTGGCTGTACTGCAAAGCACTCAGCAGCTGCTCGGAATAACCCAAAGCATCACGGACCGGCAGATGGCCGCCACGAGACAGAATGGAACGCAGAGTATGACCCTCCACGTACTCCATCACAATATAAGGAATAGCGGTGCCCTCTTCCGAAGAAGACTCCTCACCATCCTGCGAGGGGTTATACGAACCGGTGTCATAGACAGCAACAATCGCAGGATTGTTCAGAGACGCCACAGCCTCCGCCTCACGCTTAAAGCGTGCGCGGAACGTATCGTCCTGGGCCTGCTCCGGGCGCAGAATCTTAAGCGCAACCTTGCGGCCGAGGCGAGTATCCTCAGCAGCATAAACGGTTGCCATCGCACCGGTACCGATTACCTCGAGTACCTTGTAACGGTTATCAACCGTGTCGGGAACCGACAGGTCCATAAGTTCTCCTGGATTACTAAGACTAAAACTAAATCAAAACGTAGGGGCTATCGCGCCGATGCGGAAGCAGAAGCCGACGCAGACCGTGAAGCGGAAGTACTTGCACTTGATCCCCTACCCGAACTGGAAGAGGCCACATACATGTCTACATTACTACCAACCGTGACCTTGGTGCCAGATGAGGGAGTAGTACGAAGCACCGTACCGGGGGCCGCAGTGTCCGAATTCTCATAATGCAGAGAAACATTCACACCCAGAGCGGCAACAGCCTTCGACGCCTCATCAACGTTCTTACCCTCAAGGTTCGACGGCAAAGTCACCGACTTCGGACCGGTCGAATAGCGAACAGTCACGCTATTACCCTGCTCCAAAGTACCCGTCGGAGAAACCGAAATCACCGTGTTCTCCGGCTGAGTCGACTCAACGCCCTCAGTCTTGGGTGACAAGCCAAGGTTCTTCAGCTCGTTCACCGCATCCTGCAGCTCTCGACCCTCATAGTTAATCGCGTTGACGGTCACCTTCTGCTTTGCGGCACGAGCAGAAGCAGACTCAGTCGGCTCCACCGTAGAAACGGTACCCGTGTTCGTCGGAACAGCAGACGAAGAAGCGCTCGGAACCGAATCAGTCGAACCGCCACCATTATTAGAGGAGAGGACCGTCCAAATACCGCCAGCAATCAGCACGATAGCCAGAAGCAGAGCAACCCACATCCACACGTTCGGGCCGCGCTTCGCCGCAGGAGCAGGAGTAGACTTCACACGGCCCGACACAGGACGCATCGTCTGCTCACTAGTGCGAGGAATCGGTGCCGTCGTCGGCTCCGGCGAGAAACGACCACCAGAACCAAAACGCGGAGTAGCAGAAGCACTAATCGGCTCCGCCGCAACATCCATCGCGGTCATCGCAACAGTCGCGTCGTCAGCGTTCTCCTCAGCCAAGAACTGAGCCAAAGAAGGAACAGCCTTCACCGCAGCCTTCAGATCGCGGCGACGAATCGCATCTACAGCAGACGCCAGAGCGGTCGCATCCTTAGGACGCTGAGCCGGGTCCTTAGCCAACAAGCACATAATCAGCGCGCGAGCAGCAGCCGGAATGGTCTCCGGAAGAGGCGGCGGCGGATCATTCACCTGAGCCAAAGCAATCGCAATCTGCGACTCACCCGTAAACGGACGACGACCCACCAGGCACTCATAACCAATAATTCCCAACGAGTACATATCCGAAGACGCGGTAGCCGCCTGACCGGTTGCCTGCTCCGGCGCCAAATACTGGGCGGTACCCATCACCTGGCCGGTAGCCGTCAACGGCACCTGATTAGCCAAACGAGCAATACCGAAATCAGTCACCTTCACGCGATCATCCGGGGTGATGATAAGGTTACCCGGCTTCACGTCACGATGCACCAGACCCTGCGAATGAGCCGCAGCCAACGCGCGAGCAGTCTGAGCAATGAAGTTCAGAACACGGTCCGGAGGCAGGGTAGTCTCGTGCTCAATGATGCTAGAGAGCGGATTGCCCGGCACCAGCTCCATGACCAGGTACGCGGAGTTGTCCTCCTCGCCGTAGTCGAAAACATTCGCTACGCCGGGGTGGTTCAACAGCGCCGTATTACGGGCTTCAGCGCGGAAACGCTCCAAGAAGCCCGGGTCACCGGTGTACTCCTCCTTGAGGATCTTGACCGCAACGATGCGCCCAAGCACCTTGTCGCGAGCTTTCCACACCTCGCCCATACCGCCAATCGCGATACGTTCAGTTAGGGTGTAGCGCCCGCCCAAAGTGATATCAGCCGCAGGCCTCACTTGTTCAACACCGCCTCAAAGAGTTGCTTACTAGTACTGGTTGCCAACTGGGCACCGGTCGCCACGTCAATATCCTCATAAACCACAGCAATCGCAATCTGAGGATCATCAGCCGGCGCGAAACCGGTAAACCAAGAATTATTCAAACCTGCCGTGGTCTCCGCGGTACCGGTCTTACCCGCCACCTTCACACCGGAGACACCAGCATTACGTGCAATACCATTATCAACCGCGTTCACCATCCACTGCTTGACCTGGTTAGCAATTTCAGGGCTAGTGGACGTACGCAGCTTCTCAGGAGAGAACTCCTGCAAAGTGCTCAGGTTGCTGGTCTTCACCGAACGAATCAGGTTCGGCTTCATCTGCACGCCGCCATTTGCAATCGCCGCAGAAGTCATCGCCACCTGCAACGGAGTGGTCTTCACGTCGTACTGGCCAATTGCCGACTGAGCAAGCTGGCTCTGGGTCAGATTCGACGGGAAAGACGACTTAGAAACCGTCAAAGGAATCTTCAAATCCTGGCCGTAACCAAAATTCTCAGCGGTCTTCGCGATACGCTCCTGACCCAAATCCATCGCAATCTGCGCAAAAGGCGTATTGCAGGACTGAGCCAAAGCCCACTCAATCGTCGCCTGAGTACGGGTGCCACACTGACCGCCCGTATAGTTCGGCAGGCTAATGTTCGTACCCGGCAGCGGCAACTGCGCGGGGTTCGGAATGACCGAAGATGCGTTGTATTTGCCGGACTCCAGCGCCGCCACCGCATCAATAATCTTGAAGGTCGAACCCGGCGAATAGGTGTTACCCGCAATCGCACGGTTAAACAGGGGGCTGTCCTCATCAGAAGTCAGCGCCTGGTAATTCGCCAAAACCGAAGAGCTCGTATGAGACGACAGAAGATTCGGATCATAGGACGGCGAAGAAGCCATCGCCAGAATCTCACCGGTCTTCGGGTTCAACGCCACCACAGCACCCTTACGGCCCTGCAGCGCGTTGTAGGCAATATCCTGAAGCTTCGAATTGATCGTCAGCTCCACGCTAGCGCCCTGCGCGGAAGAACCACTGAACAGCTGTGCCACACGGTCGTAGAACTGGCTATCACTCGTGCCAGCAAGCTCCTTATCCATAGCAGCTTCCAAACCGGTCGCGCCATAAATCGTGGAGAAATAACCCGTCAGAGCCGCATACTTGAGCGGGTGGTTATACACACGCTGGTAGTTGTACTCATCATCGGACTTCACCGACGAAGCAATCTCCGTACCGTCAACCACAATCGAACCACGTGCCGAACCGTAGTTGTCGTAGAGCGCTCGAGAATTCCACTGATTATTCATCAGCGTCTTCGAATCGAAGAACTGAATATAGCTGAGGGTACCCATCAGCAGGACAAACACGCACGCGGCAGACATCCACATGCGGCGAATAGCCCTATCCATTCTTCTCACCTCCAGAATCCTTAGCCGTAATGCGCGCCAGAACGCTAGTAGCACCCTCCGGCTCGTAGCTAGTGTCCGCATGGTCAATACCCTGCGGAGCATCATAACCAGCCACCAGGTGAGGTGCGCGGGCACTATGAGAAATAGACAACCACAGCGCCACAATAATCCAGTTAGCCACCAACGAGGAGCCACCGGCAGACATGAAAGGAGTCGTCAGACCGGTCAGCGGAATCAATCGAGTTACGCCGCCAATCACCACGAACAGCTGCAGAACCATGACCGTAGACAGGCCGGCAGCCAGCAGCTTGCCGAAACCATCACGAGTACCCAACGCCGCACGGTAACCGCGCGAAACCAGGAGCATGAACATCATCAGGATGGCACCCAGACCCACCAGGCCCAGTTCCTCACCCAACGAGGAAATGATCATATCCGAATTAGCGTACGGGACGAGGTTCGCGCGGCCCTGACCCCAACCGCGGCCAAAAAGACCGCCGTAAGCCAGACCGAAAACGCCCTGCAGAATCTGACCCGAACCACCAGGAGACGCCTGGTAAACCTCCGGATCAAAAGCATGCACCCACGCATAAATACGGGCATGCACGTGCGAGACATAGTGGTACGCGAAATAGCCACCCACAGCCATACCGACACCCGCAACCACCAGCCACGAAATACGACCGGTCGACAGGTACAGCATCGCCATGAACAGGCCAAAGAACATGATCGCCGAACCAAGGTCCTTCTGGAACACCAGAACACCCAGGCTCACAATCCACGCCAAAAACACCGGCGCCAAATCACGCAGACGCGGCAGATTGATAGGACCGATGCGGCGTCCAGCCACCAGAATCAGGTCGCGGTGGGTCGCCAAATAGCCGGCGAAGAAAATCGCCAGAGTAATCTTCGCGACCTCACCCGGCTGGAACGTGCGGTTACCGATATGAATCCAAATACGAGCACCATTGAGCTCCATACCCAGACCCGGAACCAGCGGCATGATGAGCAGAATCATCGACAGCACCAGGGAGGTGTACGTGACCTTACGCAGTAGACGGTAATCCCTGAGCACGAACACAATAATCGCGCACAGCACCATAGACACGCCGGTCCACATCAGCTGACCATCACCCACCGGAGCCGCAATCTGCGGATCCAAACGATAAATCATGGTCAAACCAATACCGTTCAGAGCCACCACCAGCGGCAGAATAAACGGATCAGCGTAACGGGCACGGAACTGCATGACCAAGTGAATCAGAAGAGCACCGGCGCCCAGCACCACCGTGCACGGCAGCCACTGGCTCTTCGAGGTATCAAAAGCATGCTCCGGATCAATCAGGTACATGCCGAAGGAGCTGATCCCCACCGCCAAAACCAGCAGGAAAAGCTCCGTGAAACGGCGTGCACGAGGTGCATCCGACTCACGGCGGAACGAGAGCTTAGCCATTGTTCTCACCGCCCTCTGCCGCAGGTGCGGCAGCCTGTTCAGATGCTACAGGAGTCGCGGAAGCCGGATCGGTGCTCGGAACTGCAGAAGCAGACGGCGACGCAGACGCAGAAGCGGAAGCCGACGCTGAAGCAGCAGCCTGCTCAGCCTTCTCACGCGTCTGATCCGCCTGAGTCTTCAAACGAGACACAATCTGATGCGCATCATCCAGGTCCTTCGCCGTAATCGCATTACGCAACAGGGAACGAGTATGATCGTTCAGCTCACTCGTAGAAATATCGGTATTCTCCACCACGTGAGAAAGACGAATCGGGCCCAAGGCATGCGGAATACCGTTGTACACCGCAACCGTGCCGTCACTCTCACCCACGTAGTAGCTACGCTCCACATAGCGCAGACCGGTCCACGCACCCAGCGTCAAAACAGCGGCAACCAGCAGAGCAATGAACAGGCGAATCGACCACGACCGCGGACGCGAACGCTCCGCAGTATCCTCAGCGATCAGCTCCTCCAGCTCAGCCGGCAGGGCCGCCTCATCAGACTCAACCTTCAAAGGCACACGCTGAGCCACCGTCGCACGGTGCTCCAGGGTACGAGAAGTCACCGCCGGAATCATACCGGTCTCAGTAGCCACCGAAGCGGCACCAACCAGCTGATGCGGGCGGGAACCCAACTCACTACGCAAAATCGCAGCGTTCGTAAGAGCCGCATCCACGGCGTTATCGTACGTACCGATATGGTGACGCACCGCCCCAGAACCGCTATGCAACAGGGTTCCAGAGAAGTCACGAGCACGACGGAAACGGCGCAACGACCGACGACGAGACTCCTCAGAGTCCTCATCACGGTGCGCACCCAAAATAGCCTCAGCAGCCTCAGCCGTGGCAGCAACCTCGGGAAGCTTCTGAGTATTCGTGCTGACCTCCTGCTCCGCCACAATCGAATCAGGCAGAGCGGATTCAGGCAGGCTCGAAGGACCCACCGGCTCATCCACCGGCAGAACCTCACGGTCAATCACCTGTAGGGACACAACCGTCACGTTATCCGGCGCGCCACGCTCCAACGTCATCGCAATCAGAGTGTCAGCAATCTCAGACAGGTCATCGGTAGAACGCATCACCTGCTCAATCTCCGCCAGGGACACCACAGCATCCAAACCGTCCGAAGAGAGCACCCAGCGCTCGCCGGGAATAGCGTCCAGAGTCTTCAACTCCAGCTCGGGGGAGGCGTCAACATCACCCAGAACACGCATAATCACGTTCTTATGCGGGTGGTTCTCCGCCTCCTGCGGGGTAATACGACCCTCATTGAGCAGACGCTGCACAAACGTGTGGTCAGTAGAAATCTGCTCAAACTCGCCATCAGCGCCCGGACGCAGACGATACGCACGCGAGTCGCCAATATGGGCGAACTCAATGCAATCACCATCAATCAGCAGGGCAGTACAGGTCGTACCCATACCCGCCAACTGCGGATCATTCGCCGCCAGCTCATTAATAATCAGGTTCGCACTCTGAATCTCATCAGCCAGATAGACACCGCCGGCACCATCCTCAAAATCGGGGTGATCAAGCGGAGTCAGATTCAGAACCGTCGTAGCCGACGCGACATCGCCGCCCACGTGACCGCCCATGCCGTCAGCAACGACAGCAAGGAAACGACCACCGTAGCCGGAGTCATCATTCTTCGAGCGTTTCAGACCCGTATCAGAGCGGGCCTCAAAACGAAAAGCAATCTTCATACACTAGCCCCTCAACTGCATGGTGGTACCGCCAACGCGGAAATCATCACCGGGCTCAATCGGGGTCGCACGAGTCAGACGCTCGCCATTGACGAACGTACCATTAGTAGAATTCAAATCCTCCAGGAACCAACGGGAACCCTGAGGGAACAGGCGCGCATGACGGCCCGAGGCGTAATCATCCTGCAGAGACACCTCAATGTCATTAGCGCGGCCAATAGTAATCGGGTGATCACCCAGCTGCATCATGGCGCCAGCCTGCGCACCCGCAGTAATCACAAGCTGCGAAGGGCGAGTCGGCGGAGGCGCAATATGGGTAGCTTCCGGAACCGCATCAACCGGTGCAGTACGATAGTTCTTACCCAAACCAAGGTCACGGCGAGCAGCCGAAACCACCAGGAAAACAAAGAACCAGATGAGCGCCAGAAAAGCGTAACGAAGGATAGTAACAGTCAGTTCGGACGCCATTAACGGGCACCTCCGGTCGAACTATGGAAAATGATGCGGGTATTACCCATGCGAAGCAGCGAACCGTTCGCCAGCACCACGGGCGCACGCAAAGGCACCCCATTAATCAGCGTGCCATTAGTAGAACCCATATCGGAGGCGACCACCGCACCACCCTGCATCGAAAGCTGCAGATGACGGCGAGAAACACCCTTATCATCCAGGCGAAAATCAGCATCAGAACCGCGACCCAACACAAACGGCAGACGATCCACCGGGTGCATGCGACCCTCAATCTCCAAGAAGAAACGGGGAGCACCCGCCGCAGGGGACGGTACCGGCATGTTCAAGCGAGGTGCAGGAGCCTGCTGAGGCGCAGGCTGAACAGGAGGGGCCGGCTGGGCTGCAGGCTTCGTAATGCGGGTCGGCAAAGAAGACTCACGCGGCGGACGCACCGGCGCATAGTTAGTAGCACCGCGCAGAGACGCCGGGGACGCCGGAGCCTCCGGCACAGAGAACGGCTCGAAGGTTGCAACAACCTCAAACTCGCCCTCAGAGAGAGAATCAAGAACGTTGAACGTCACGCGAACCGCACCAATCAGGGTGTAACCCTGCGCGCGGGCGTGCGAAATCGCCAAATCGCACAGCTCAACAGCGAACGGGTTGCCCCACTCGCGTACGCGGGGGAAATCAACCGGCGCAAAACGGAGAGTATAGACATTAGGAGCCATAGTGCGGCCACTGCCGTCCACGTAGGACTCGTCATCCATCATGATGCGGACGCGGTTAGCAACATCCGCCTTCGCAAAGGTGCCGAAGCCCTTGGAAAGGCCGACAGTGCGACCGATGCCTTGCTCCAGCTTGCCCAGCTTGTCGAAAAACTTCATGCCGCCTCCTTCTCAACGACCATTCCGAGCAACAGACCGCGCAAACGGTCTTTATCCGAAAGGCTCAGTTTAACGAGCGTGTCTGTGCGTTAGCTGTGTGTCCTGTGAATGAACACACCCGATTCTATTTTAGGTGATGCACTCGCCATCGCTCTGGAACCCCGTCATTTAGCGGGGAAATGGTTATGGATATGAAAAAATCCCCGGTTCTTTCGAACCGGGGATCGTTGGTGCGCGAGGGGGGAGTTGAACCCCCACGCCCTCACGGGCACACGGACCTGAACCGTGCGCGTCTGCCTATTCCGCCACTCGCGCATGTGTCTTACGGTGTATCACCGCAGGCAACACATAAAACTATACGGACTGCATGCAGTGCTGTCCAATCGAGAATGTGTGACCTTCGTTACTTGGAGGTGGTGGAGGGTTCAGGAAGAGCCTCCGAGGCGCTATCGGACACTCCACCGGAAGCCGCCGCATCGGAAGAAATCGCACCGGATGCAGTCGCACTGGAAGCAGTCGCGGAACCCCGCGCCGTACGCTCGTGCTCAGCCCGTTCCCGGTCAATACACTCCAAACGCGCACGCAACAACCACGTCACCGGACCCACATACGGCAGGCACAACACCAGCAGAAGCCACTTCAACTTCTGCACCTCAGAAAAATACGGATTCCGATGAATCGTCACCAAGCACAGTAGCGCCAACGCAATACCAGCCAGAAACACAACCGTGACCACCAGCTCCAGTACAGCATTCCAATCCATAAGCCCTCCTAACATCCTCCCTAAGCATACAGACCCCGCAAGAACATACAGGCTGCAGGAACCTCCTCACAGGCACCCCCGGCGCGTAAAAGGGCCCGCCCCACACACAGCAGGACGGACCCTCCACAAAAGCCTATACAAGGCTCACAAACTAGCGGCTAACCTTCTTAGCCTTCTTCGCAGCACGACGCTCAGCAGCCTTCGCATCATACTCAGCCCAGAACTCACGGGTAGTCACCGCATCGGTACCATCCCACGCCGCAAGATTCTTCAACTCAGGCATATCCGAAGCCTTGAAAATCGGCTCCAAACCAGCCTTACGCTGAGCCTCATAGTTCTTCAACACCGCAACAACCTGCGGAGTCATCAACAGAACCGCCGTCAAGTTCACAATCACCATGCCGGCATTCAACATATCCGCGGTAGTCCATACCAGATCCAGCGAAGAAATCGCGCCGAAGAACACGAACACCAGAACCAGCGCACGGAAAATAGTCATCGGCAGCTTACGCTCAGTCACGAAACGCATGTTCGACTCGCCGTAGTAGTAGTTACCAATCACAGTCGAGAACGCAAACATGAAAATAGCGATAGTCAGGAAGTGAACCGCCCAGTCACCCAGCTGCATCGCCAAAGCCGACTGAGTCAGCGACGCACCGCGCGAACGATCACCATAGGTCGGATTCGACAGCAGAACAATAAACGCGGTCACAGTACACGCCATCATCGTGTCAAAGTAAACACCCAGAGTCTGCACGTAACCCTGCTTAGCCGGGTGAGAAATAGTAGCGGTCGCACCAGCGTTCGGAGCAGTACCCATACCCGCCTCGTTAGTCAGCAGGCCACGCTTCATACCCCAAATCACGGCACCCATGGTACCGCCAGTCACGAACTCCTTAATGCCGAAAGCACCCTGGAAAATCATCAGCAGCATATTCGGAACCTCAGAGATGTTCAGCAGAACAACCAGCAGACCCAACAGCAGATACAGCACCGCCATAATCGGCACCAGCCACTCAGTCACCGAAGAAATCGCGCGAATACCACCGAAAATAATAGCCGCAGTCAGCGCCACCATAATCAGACCAATAGTGATGCGGAAGCCCATCGAGTTAGTACCCGAAACATCAATGTTGAACGAGTTCGCCGCAGCATCCACCACAGCATTCGTCTGAACCGCCACAAACACAAACGCATAAGTGACCACAATGAATGCCACAAAGATGTAACCCATCCACGGAGCATTCAGGCCGCGCTTCATGTAGTACGCCGGGCCACCAATGTAGGAATCCTTACCGCGCTCCTTGTACAACTGACCCAGAAGGGACTCCGCGAAAGCAGAAGCCGCACCAACAGCAGCAATAACCCACATCCAGAACACAGCCCCCGGGCCGCCCATAGCAATAGCCAAAGCAACACCCGCAACAGTACCGGTACCCACACGAGAAGCCGCCGACACAGTAAACGCACGGAACGAAGAAATACTCTTCTTGCCGTCAGCCTCACGAGCAACCGGGTCACCCAGGACACGAACCATTTCCTTAATGGAACGCCACTGCACGCCGCGAGTACGAATCGTAATGTACAGACCAGCCGCAATCAGAGCGTAGTAGAGGAAATTACTCCACATCCAGTTCTGCACAGCATCCACGGTGGAAGTCAGTCCCGCAGTCTGCGTATTAATGTCCCCGATGATATTCAGAAGAAAATCCACTCGGTACTCCAATCTTGAAAGCAAAAAGGCCCTCACTCTCAAACCCGGAAGACGGACGAGGTGGGGGCTACATTGCTGGGTGATGCGGACTCACGCCGCGTAACGGAGGGGTATATGCTCCGTATGATTAGTCACCCCATTGTGTCGGGTGCAACCCCCGCTAGACAACTTAAAAAGGGGCGCAACGCAAAATGTAACGAATACTTAATATACGGGCAGAGTAAATATAAGATCCCGTACGGGTTCCACCAACACTAGCGGGGCGGGGCGCGAGAAGCCCGGCACAAGGCACAAAACCTCGCACCGGGCATAGCGAATAGCGGGGGTATCGGGTTGGGTTATGAACGCTCAGGCTTCACGAACGGGAACGACAACACCCCACGAATCTGCGTCTGAGTCAACAGCATCACCAAACGGTCCACACCCAGACCCAAACCACCCGTCGGCGGCATGCCCGTCTCCAAGGCGTACAGGAAATCCTCATCCACCTCCATCGCCTCCAGGTCGCCCGAAGCCGCCTTCAACGACTGCTCCGTCAGACGCTCACGCTGCACCAACGGATCCGCCAACTCGGAATACGCACAGCCCATCTCCATGCCATTGATCACCAAATCCCAGCGCTCTGCCAAACCCGGAACACTACGATGCGGCGCCGCAAGCGGACTCGTCTCCGCCGGGAAATCCGTATAGAACGTCGGCTCCACCGTATGCGCCTCAACCAGCTCACCGTACAGCTCCTCAACGATAGCTCCCGGGCCCATACCCTCATGGACACGCACACCGTGCTGCTGCGCCAGAGCCAGCAACTCCTCAAAATCCGTCTGCACATCCACGCGGCGACCCAGCGCCTCCGACAGGGCATCACACACCGACACCACACGCCACGGACCCGATACATCAGACACCGTGCGCTCACTCGACGCCTTATGCCCCAGCGGCAAAGACACCGAACCAAACACCGCCTGCGCGGCATCCTTAATCAGGCGCTCCGTCAACTCGCGCATCTGCACATAATCCGCATACGGACGATACGCCTCAAGCACCGTAAACTCCGGATTATGGGTCGCATCAGCACCCTCATTACGGAAATCACGACCCAGCTCATACACCGGACCGCTACCGCCCACCACCAGACGCTTCAGGTACAGCTCCGGCGCAATACGCAGCGTCAAATCCTCGCCATAGGCGTTGATATACGTGCGGAACGGACGCGCGCTCGCGCCACCGTGCACCGTATGCAGAATCGGGGTCTCCACCTCGAGGAAACCCTCCGCATCCAGTCGGGCACGCAACGCCTTAATGACCGCGGTGCGCAGACGCAGATTCTGCATCTGATTCGGATGCACCAACAGGTCCGTGGAACGGCGCCGCAGACGCGCCTCCGGGTCGGTAAAGGAGTCGAAGGGGATGGGGTGCAGACTCTTCGACGCCATGTGCCAGGTGGAGGCAATCAGCGATGGGGTGCCGTTGCGGCTCGCCCCGTAGTTGCCCTGCACGGTGATGATGTCGCCGGTATCCAGGTTGCGGGAGGCGAGGCTCAGCAGGCGCTCGCCCACCAGGCCGCGCTCCATGACGACCTGCAAGGTCTTGCCATCTTCAATAAGGGTTACAAAAAGGACTCCACCGTGGTTGCGAAGCGCGCGAATACGCCCCGAAACCATAAATTCTGAATCTGGAATATTTTCAGAAGAGAATATACGCAGAGCATCCTTGACACCCAACACAGGGGCGCTAGCACTACCCAAAGAACCACCCAGCGGATACGGCTCCATACCCGCCGCACGCAACGCCTCCAGATGGCGCAGACGATGCTGAGTCTGATCGCTACGCGACACCTCAGGAAGCTCTTCCACGGCAGCAAGCTGCATCTGCTGAAGAGCCACCAACTCATCAGCAGAAAGACGCTGCTCCTGATCCTGCAAACGGCGCGCCGACAGATTCGGCAAGAAACCCTCCGCCATACCCGCAGCAAACACAACATTCACCATCGCCAACGTCGGCTCAGTCGCCAAATAACGAGGAACCCACAGCGGGGCAAACTTCAGATTGAAACGATACAGACGGCGCAACTGCAGAAAACGATCCAACATACCCAAAGAGCGGGACGCGAAACGGTTCCACGCCGACGCACCCACCTGATCAGCAGCCTCAAAAATATGGCCGAACATCGCAAAATTCAGCGACACCCGACGCACACCCAGCGTCGCCGCCTGCTCCATCAGTGACGCCACCATAAACTCCACCACACCATTAGGTGCCTCGGGGGAGCGGCGCATAACGTCCAACGACAGGCCGGTAGGACCCCAGGGGACGAATGACAGCAGAGCCACCATCCGGCCTGCCTCATCATGAGCCGACACCAGAACAGACGAAGAATCCGCCGGATCATTCACACGATTCAGAGCCATCGAAAAACCGCGCTCCACACGCCCATGACGCCACGCAGAAATATTCTCCGCAACCTGCTGACGCTGCTGCTCATCCAGCTCCGCAAAGCGACGCATCTGCACCGTGTACCCGCCGCGGCGCACACGCTGAACCGCCTGACGCACCGGCAGCATCGATGTGTCATTGAGCGTGAAACGGTCCGCCTCAAGGACCGCCTCCTCACCCATCTGAATAATCGACAGGCCCGCACGGTTATAGGCGCGAGCACCCGCCTCACTCACGCTCAGCGCCGCAGGAACCCAACCATAGCTACGCGCCTGCAGCATCCACTGCTCAATCGCGGCATCCCACGAATCAGGGTCACCCACCGGGTCGCTCGACGCCAAACACACCGAACCCACCGAACGGTACGTAATCGCAGCCCTCTGATCCGGAGAGAAAATCACCTGCTTATCGCGACGCGTCGCAAAATAGGAGAGCGAATCATTGGCACCGTACTGCTGCAGCAGAGCGCGGATCTTTAGCTCCTTCTCACCGGTCCACGCATCCGGGGCACGGTAACCGCGCGCCAACAGGTACAGCGCCACAACCAGCGAAGCACCGTAACCAAAAGACGCCAAGAAAGCCACCACATCGGCAGACCAAACACCGGGATGAGTACGCTCAATACCCATACCGTGCATGAGTAGCTCCCACGGGGTGATGGAACGCAACGGCTCCCACACACCAATACGGCAGAGGTACCAGGGCACCAGGGTAGTCAGCAGAATACCGCCAGCCGCCGTAGCAGCCGCACCCACCCACGAGAGGCGACCAATACGCGCCGGGAACGCCGAACGAATCGAAAAAAGGAAAGGCACCAGCGCACACGCAAACACAATGGAGAGCGTATCGACCGTTGAGGAGAAAATACGGTCCTTCGGCATAAGCCCCGCGGGGAACGCCAGTGTGAAGGCGCTATGGGTTGCAATCAGTACACCAAGTACCTGAAAAACAATGGCGGCAATGAGGGCAGCGCGCTTACGCACAATCAGCCCGGACACCATCACAATCATCGTAATGGCGCTGGGCAGAGTATGCGTGGAGGGAATATTCAGCAGGTCAGCGGTGACTTCCCACCAGGTGAAGCCACGGCCGCGCCGCAGAGGAGAGATAATCCACGCAAACGTGGTCAGCAGCGCCGCAAAAGAATACACCCCAATGACCACGCGTGCTGATATCTCTGCATACCTTGAGGGAGGCGCGGGCACCTGCCCTGCTCGTGCGGTACGGCGACGTGAGGTAGTGCGGTGAGACATCATAATCCAGCGGGTCATTGGGGTGTCGGGAAGGTGCTAGACCTTAGGAGTTCTGGTTTGACTCAGCCATCGGGTCACGGTAGGTGCCTTCGAAGACGTCAGGGATGCCGTTGTCGTCAGCATCCACGCTTTCCTTCTCAGCCAGGGCACGGTAGTGCTTATTGCGGCGAGACAGGATAGCCGCACCCACAATGGCAGCCAGAACAGAGCCGACGAGAATCGCAATCTTTGCGTCCTCGGTGTGTGCCGAGCCGTGCGGGAAGGACAGCTCAGCCACCAGCAGGGACACGGTGAAACCGATACCACCGGTTGCAGCCAGACCGACCACGTCAATCCAGGCGATGTCCGGGTCGAGGTTAGCGTTCTTGAAGCGGGTGACGAGCCAGGTGGTACCGAAAATACCGAGGGTCTTGCCGGCAACCAGCGCGACCATAATGCCGACCGCCACGGAGTCGGTGAGGGCGCGTCCGAGGCCTTCAAAACCGCCCACAGCCACACCCGCGCTGAAGAACGCGAAAATCGGCACGCAGATGCCGGTAGAGAGGGGGCGGAAGCGGTGCTCCAGCACCTCCGCAAGACCGTGTTCAGCCTGCGCCGCCTCAGAGCGAGCGGACATCTTCACGGGCACTAGGAAGCCCAGAACCACACCAGAAATGGTGGCGTGAATACCGGACTCAAGGAAGAGCGCCCAGGTGATAATACCCAGGGGCAGAAGCAGCAACCAGGCAGCCAGCGGCTTCAGGTGCAGCATGGTCTCACCGCGGTAGGCGATGAACGCGAAAAGGGCGAGGGGGATGAGCGCGAAGAGCAGGTACTCGCCGTGGAAGTTATTGGTGTAGAAAATCGCGATAATGCAGATTGCAATCAGGTCGTCGACCACAGCCAGGGTCAGCAGGAAGACACGCATCGCCGAGGGGAGGAAAGTGCCCACTGCGGCGAGAACAGACACCGCAAACGCAATATCGGTTGCGGTGGGGATAGCCCAACCGTGCAGAGCGGTGGGGCTGGTGAAGTTCAGCGCCGTGTAGATAATTGCGGGCACCGCAACGCCGCCGAAAGCAGCCGCAATCGGCACAATAGCGGTGGACGGCGACTTGAGGTCACCGATCACGAATTCCTTCTTCAGCTCCAGACCGGTGAGGAAGAAGAAAACGACGAGCAGACCGTCTGCTGCCCAGGTACCGACGCTCATCTGTAGGTGGTTGAAGCCGGGGATAACCGGGCCGACCACGGTGTCTCGCAGACCAAAGTAGAGGGTGGAGGCGGGGGTGTTGGCGAGTACTACTGCCAGCACCGTCGCAATCAACAGCACGGTACCGCCGACGGATTCTGCACGCAGAATATCGGCTACGCGGCGTGAGTTGCTATACGAGCCGCGGCTGAGGGTATCTGGGTTGGTGTGAGTCATTCTCTCCTCTTTCTGCCGCGGTATTCTGCGGCATCTAAGGCTTTTAAGTTTACTCCGCACTGTATGAGTATTCGAGTACCCGCTGGCGGCTTTTAGCTCCTGGACGGTGCGTTGCAATGGTTTTTCGTGGTTTATATACATAAACGTTCCGCCCTCGCCGCGTGGTGCGGTGAGGGCGGAACGTTTAATATTTCTGCAGGTATTCTGCGTGGTCGACTAGTGCTCTAGTCGCGCAAATGGGAGATTATGCGCCTGCGATAGCGGGTGCGCCGGACTCCTGACCGTGGTCGTGTGCCAGCTCGCGTGCAACGTAGTTCTCCAGGTCGAAGAGGTTGCCGTTTGCGCGCTTTACGACGGTCACCAGGGTCTCCATGGTTGCAACTTCCTCAACCTGTTCCTTCAGGAACCAGAGGATGAACTGCTCGCCCAGTGCGTAGTTCTCAGCGCGTGCTGCGGAGAACAGTGCCTCGATCTGACCGGTGACAACCTTCTCCTGTGCCAGGGACATGTCAACGATTTCCTGAACGTTCTCGAAGTCGTTCTTGACGGCGGGAACGGAGGGAATCTCGACCTTGTGGCCGCGGTCCAGCTTGTACTGAACCATCATGAGTGCGTGCTCGCGCTCTTCGAGGGACTGGCGGTAGAAGAACTTAGCCAGCTGGGGCAGGTCCTCACCGTCGAGCCAGATAGCCATGGACAGGTACTGGTGGGATGCAGCGAACTCGTGGCCGATCTGCTCGTTCAGAAGGTCGTAGAAAGACTTAGACATATGGTTTCTCCTTATATGGTGGTTGCTTTTGGGTGCCGGATGGCGCGGTGCAACCTGTTGATATTTATCGTAAGGGGTGGGGTGCGTCATGTACAGAGAGAAAAGGCTAATCGGTGAGGCAGATGAGGTATCCCTGACATATTGTCACCACTACCCTTAGTGTGGGTGACCTGAATACAACCTTTGGGATGGGTGGTATTGTGTGTGTTTCCTTGAGATTTCGCGGTTGAGGGAGGCACTGGATACCTCAACCTCCCACACACTTACACGAGGCGGCATGTGCTCGACAGCCGTTCATCCGGCGTTCCTGAGTGGTCCTCGAGCTGTAAAAATTTTTTTAAAATTCTTCGCATGTGGCGGTAGCTGGGGCTACTTGAGGCAGTTTTGGGTTCACCCGTGCCGTAGCGCTCGCGACTGCAAGAGGCTGTTTAAAGAAATCTATTAAAGAGATAAGGCACGTTCCCGGCGGGGAATGTGCCTTATCTCTGATTCTCTCAACTCTCACCCGGGGTGGAGGAGGTTATTGTACGGGGTAGTCCCCGCGCTTGAGTGCATCAATGGAGATGACGTTTGAGGGGGTGTTGCCCAGGACTGCCTCGCCGATTTCTGCGAGGTGCTCAACCTGCTCGGTCGTGAGGTGGTCGAAAATCTGGCGGCGTACTTCGTTCACGTGGCCGGGTGCGACCTCCTGCACCTTCTGCTCGCCTGCGGGGAGCAGGTGACAGATGCTGACTCGGCGGTCTTCGGCGCTGAGGGAACGGCGGACGTATCCGCTCTTCTCAAGGCGTGCCACGACGCGGGAGAGACGTGCAGGTAGGGTGTTGGTGGTAATTGCCAGCTCGGTCATGGTGAGGGAATGATCCCTAGACTCGGAGAGCATCGCGAGCACCATGTATTCAACGAAGCTAATGCCGGCTTCGGTCTGCAGCTGGTTTTCCAGCTTGCGGGTAAGGCTGAAAATGATGGAGCTGATAAAGAGCCAGCCTTCTCGCTCCTGCGGCGAAAGCCACTGGACGGATTCGCTGTGTGCGGTATTGTCAGGCCGCTGCGCAGGCGTGGTTGGTGTGGGCACGGGATTGGTTCCTCTTTTATCGGATATGGAGCTCCCTTTTTAAGGGGAGATGCGGTGTGTCGGCACCCATTGTAGCGAAAGGTCTTACGAGGTGACCCGAAATTGGTACGGTCAAGTAATGATTGACACTTTGGTGCTAATTTTTTGGAGGGTACTAGGGCCGTCTTTTTATACGCAGTGAGTGCAAAAACCTTGGATAAGTATGTGATGCACAACATGTTTAAAAAGATTTCCGGTACAAGTATAGATGAGAACATACCAGGAAGCACATTCGCACATCGAGCCAAATTCCGCGGAATATCAAGGTTTTTAGGGGTGTGGATGAAAATTCTGAGGGGTGCACAAAGGTTGCCAGGAGTGAAAAATAACAAAACGATAACAAAAATTTTAAAAAAATCTCGGTTTTGGCTTTGCAACCGTAATGAAACCGTGTACACTAATTACATAACGGGGTCGAAGGAAGCCTCCGAGGCGAGACCGGAAGCTCGCTTCGATAGGTTCGACTCTCTATTTATCGGTGATTGTCGTCGGTGTACGAGTAACTCGTATTTCTACCGACGGATGTGCGGTGCGGGTGCAGTTCGTGGTTGGGCTGCATTCCGTACCGTATCTTTTTAACTGAAATTTCTATCAACTCACTCTCTAAGAGCATCCAATGATCGGGTGCTCTTTTTCTTTGCTCTCATATCAGCGCCGGTGAGCCTTGTACGAGCCGGGGGGGGGGCGTACGAGGAGGCGCAAACACCTGCGCTGTGTGATTACACGGTGTAGCTACACGGCGAGACTGCACAGCGCGGTTGTACGGCGGGGCTGCATGGTGTGGTCGTGTTGCGTGGTTGCGCTGTGTACCTGCGGTATTGTTGCGCCGCATTGCTGCGCCGTATCGTGTCGGGAGCGTTATCCACAGGGTTTATCCACAGTGTGGAGAACTTACACGCATGTGATTTGGTGGAGCGGAGCCGAGGCTCGCCACGGATGCAATTTAAGAGCTCAGTAGAAAAATTCTTGTAATTACAGGCTTTCACAGCCGTTAAAACCGAGGGTCAGTTCTTAAACAGAAGAGCTTTTCACCTTTAAATCCGCGGAACGCCAGAGTTTCCACACCTGTGGATAACCCTGTGCACTTAATCCACCGCCTCCGGCGCTAAGCGGCGTGTAAGGGGGCTCGGCGTCCCTGCCGGCGCCCAATATTTTGGCTAGTAGAAGGAAAAACGCCCCGAATGAGGGCGAAAATTCCGCGGCTTATCCCCCGCACATCCCCAAAATGGGGTGTTATCCACAGTAGTTATCCACAGTGTGGAGAACTTACAGCACTGTTATTCACATGAGTGCATACCCTGTTATTTCAAGGCAGAAGAGAGCACCGATCCTGAAAAGCCTGTTGATACACAGGGTTATCCACGGGTGTGGGGAAAAGTTTCCGCCTAAAATCCACAGGCCCGCACGGATTGGTGCGCACATGTGACGCTCCCCAATTCATGAAAGGTAAAGTAAACGCTACGCTGGTAATCTTTAATACAGGCCAAGCATTCTAATGAAAGGCATCATCATGGCTGAAAAGTACACCCTCCCCGAGCTCCCCTACGACTACGCGGCGCTCGAGCCCCACATCTCCGCAAAGATCATGGAGCTGCACCACGACAAGCACCACGCAGCATACGTTGCAGGCGCTAACGCAGCTCTCGAGCAGCTCGAAGAGGCACGTGAGAACGGTGCATACGGCAACGTCTCCAAGCTCTCCAAGGATCTGGCGTTCAACCTGGGTGGCCACACCAACCACTCCATCTTCTGGAACAACCTGTCCCCCGAGGGCGGCGACAAGCCCACCGGCGAGCTGGCAGCAGCAATCGACGAGTTCTTTGGCTCCTTCGATAAGTTCCGCGAGCACTTCACCAACGTTGCACTGACCATTCAGGGCTCCGGCTGGGCAATCCTCGCATGGGACACCGTTGGCAAGCGCCTCATCATCGAGCAGCTTTACGATCAGCAGGGCAACATCTCCGTTGCACTGATCCCCGTTCTGCAGCTGGACATGTGGGAGCACGCATTCTATCTGGACTACCAGAACGTCAAGGGCGAGTACGTCAAGGCATTCTGGAACATTGTGAACTGGGCTGACGTTCAGGCTCGCTTCGAGCGCGCAGTGTCCCAGACCAAGGGCCTGGTCCTCTAATCTAAGGTTTTGTCAGCGCGGTGAAGTGGCCGCGATGAGATAACCAAAACGGGTGCCCGGCGCCTCCATGTTCGGAGGTGCCGGGCACCCGTTTATTGCGCCTGAAGTAGGCGCAGGCGAACCCTAGAGCGCCAGCGTGCGGTCAATACGGATGCGGCGGCAGAAGTCCTCGTCATGGCTCACGACGATGAGCGCGCCGGTATAGGCCTCGAGCGCCTGCACCAACCAATCCACTGAAGAAATATCGAGGTTGTTCGTCGGCTCATCCAGCATGAGCAGCTGCGGTACCGGATCAGCCAGAAGCACCTGCGCCACCGCTGCGCGGAAACGCTCACCGCCGGAAAGGTCGCCGGTCTTGCGGTGCACGCTCTCGCGACGGAAAAGTAGCCGCGCCAACTGGTCCCGAAGATGCTGTTCGCTCACGCCGGGGTTAGCTCGCTGCACGCTCTGCAGGAGAGTCAGCTCCGGGTCAAGGGCGATGCGCTGCGGAATATACGCTCCCTTGATGCAATAGTCGACGCGGTAGGCGGGCTGCACGGGGGAGCGGTAGTCCGCATCGCCTGCGTGGGCAATTGCCTCAAGGAGGGTGGTCTTGCCGCTACCGTTCGCACCGGTAATACGCAGATGCTCGGGGCCGCTGAGAATCAGATGTTCGGGGCGCTCCGCCGGGGTTCCCTGCTGACTCTCGTTATTCGCCTCAGCGGGTGAAAAATGCAGAGAATCAACCTTTGCAGGTTGCTGAACGGTAAATGTTTCACGTGAAACCTGGCTGGAATCAACCCTGCTCAGTTCCAACACCTTACGTCCCGCGGGTAGGGGTTGCTGGCTCAGTTCGGCATAAATTTTCTCCTGGATGCGCACCTGATCCTGAGCGTTCTGGTACGCCTCTTGAGCCTGCTCCTGCTTGCCCACGCGCAGAACTCGAAGCTTCGCCGCCGCCTGCCGCGAGGCATCCTTGGCGAGGGCAAGAATTGTGTCCGGCTGATCATCCTTCCACACGCGGGACATGTTCCTCGAGATAATCTCCTGAGCCTGCACCCACTCACGATGCGCCGAGCGCACCTCATTCTTCGCCTCGGTCACGCGCCGCTGAGCGGCCTGCTGTTCGGTGTCCAGTGCCTGCCGATAGGTGCTGTAGTTACCCTCGAAGAGACGCAGATGAGCCAGCCCCTGACGGTCCGCGTGAAGCTCCGCAATCACGTTCACACGCTCCAGCAGGTCGCGGTCGTGGCTAATAATGAGCGCCGGGCAGGGCAGTGCCTCCAGTGCGGTGAAGAGCTGAGCCTTCGCCGAGGAATCCAGATTGTTGGTCGGCTCGTCGAGCAGAATGAACTCGGGATCGGAAACCATGAGCGAGGCAAGTGCCGCAATGACCGCCTCGCCACCGGAGAAGCTGCGCATATCGCGAGTAAAGAGAGATCGGATAGCCTCCGGATTATCACGATCAACCAGTGTTGCCGGGGTAAACCCGTAGGTTGCCAAAGTAGCTAGGGTACGCTCCTCAACGTCCCAATTATCCCCGATGACCTCGTAGAGTTCGGGGGAGTACTCACCGGATTCCACCGCCTGCAGGGCCTGTAGAGTCTCGGCAATCCCACAGAGCTCGGCAAGGGTCTGCTCCCGACCCAGGCCCAAATCCTGGGGTAGATACGCCATCTGCTCCGGGACCGCCAAAGAGCCAGAATCCGGGGTTAAATCACCCAAAATCAACCTCATGAGGGTTGTTTTTCCGCAACCATTGTCGCCAATGAGGCCGGTCAGAGGCGCCGAAAATACTGCCGATAGATCCGCAAAAAGCGGAGGTTGGGTCGGGTGCGCGTACGAAATATGGTCGAGTGTAATGTGGCGTGACATGGGCCGAGTTCCTTCGAGTAGGTGCTCGGATTCCGGCCAGTGCACATGAGGTGTGAAGGCATGAAGAAACCCGAGCGTAACGGTGGATGTACCTGTGCCCGGGTGCGTGCGTGCTGACAGAAATAGGCAGGATAAAGCGACTATAGAGCTGTGCCTATAAAGCTGCTGCGTGAGCGCACGAAAAAATTCTGTGAGGTCCGGGCTTATGCTCGGTGGGTCATTTCTTTGATGCCTCCTAGATTCCGAATACCGCCCCGGTCGCGCCTTGGGTGGCTTCGGTCAAACGATACGTTCAACTCCGTAACTACCCCCACGATGGGGCAGCGTCGGAAGAGAGCTGAGGACTCCAGCATAGGAACTGACTGGGCGCTGAGTCAAACACCTTCCCATGTAGGAGAAGATTCAGCGTGCTGATTCCCCGAATGGTTCCTTCCCGAGAGTTTTTGTTGAAAGGTTGAGTGTGCGGTCAATGCGGATGCGGTGGCAAAAATCCTCGTCGTGGCTCACGACGATGAGCGCGCCGGTATACGCATTGAGCGCCTGCACTAGCCAATCCACTGAAGAAATATCGAGGTTGTTCGTCGGTTCATCCAGCATGAGCAACTGCGGTACCGGATCAGCCAGAAGCACCTGCGCCACTGCGGCGCGGAAGCGCTCACCGCCGGAAAGGTCGCCGGTCTTGCGGTGCACGCTCTCGCGACGGAAAAGTAAACGTGCCAGCTGATCGCGCAGGCGTTGCTCGCTCACCCCAGGGTTTGCCTGTTGTACGCACTGCAGGAGGGTTAGTCGCGGGTCGAGACTAATGCGCTGAGGAACGTACGCTCCCTCGATGCAGTACTCAACGCGGTAGGCGGGCTGCACGGGGGAGAGGTAGCCCGGGTCGCCGGAGTGGGCAATGGCTTTAAGGAGGGTGGTTTTGCCGCTGCCGTTTGCGCCGGTGATGCGCAGGTGTTCGGGCCCGCTGAGAATCAGATGTTCGGGGTGCTCGGTCGGGGTTTCCCTCTGAGATTTACCGCCCGTAGTATTGGGCGGCAAATGTGGAGAATCAACCCCGGCCGGTTGCTGAACCGTAGATATTTCACGTGAAACCCGGTGAGAGTCAGCCCTGTGCAACTCCAGCACCTTGCGTCCCGCGGGTAGGGGTTGCTGGCTCAGTTCGGCATAGATTTTCTCCTGCACGCGCAGGCTCTTTTGGGCTTCTCCAACTGCTGCACGTGCATCCGCCACCATGCTTTCGTGGGCTGTGTGAAGTTTTCCGGCAGAGCGCTCTGAACTATTTTTATCCAGGCCCATAGCCATGCCAGGTTTCCGCTTTGACCGTTCAAATTCGCGGCCTCGGCGGGCGTTGCGATCGAGCTTAATCTGGTTCTCGGCGCGCTCACGCACAGCCTTACGCGCCTCATTCTTCGCCTCGGTCACGCGCCGCTGAGCGGCCTGCTGTTCGGTCTCCAATGCTTGCCGGTATGTGCTGTAGTTACCTTCGAAGAGGCGTAGATATCCCAGCCCCTGGTGGTCGGCGTAAAGCTCCGCAATCACGTGCATGCGCTCCAGTAGGTCACGGTCGTGGCTGATAATCAGCGCCGGGCAGGGCAGCGCCTCCAGCGCGGTGAAGAGCTGCGCCTTCGCCACGGAGTCCAGGTTGTTGGTCGGCTCATCCAGCAGGATGAATTCGGGTTCGGAGGTTATGAGTGCGGCAAGCGCAGCAATGACCGCCTCACCCCCGGAGAAGCTGCGCATATCGCGAGCAAAGAGTGCCCGAACAGCCTCCGGGCTATCGCGGTCTACCAGCACCGCCGGGGTGAACCCGTAGGCTGTCAGGATGGTGAGGGTTCGCTCCTCAACATCCCAGTTGTCACCGATAGCCTCGTAGAGTTCGGGGGAGTATTCGCCGGATTCTACCGCCTGTAGCGCCCGCAGAATCTCGGAGATTCCGCAGAGCTCGGCGAGGGTCTGTTCCCGGTCCAGACCCAAATCTTGAGGTAGATACGCCATGCGCTCCGGTGTGGTCACAGACCCGGATTCCGGGGTCAATTCACCCAAAATCAACCTCATGAGGGTTGTTTTTCCGCAACCATTGTCGCCAATGAGTCCGGTCAGAGGCGCCGAAAACACCGCCGAAAGATCCGCAAAAAGCGGAGGCTGGCTCGGGTGCGCAAAGTGCAGGTGGGCGATGCTAACGTGCGCCGCCGCATGGGCGTGTGAACGGGCATCGCGGGAAGAAGCGGAACGGGGAAAGGTCGCCTGCGGCTGAAGTACGTGTGTCATACGAGCTCCTTGAATATAGACGCGAGTCATGGATGCTCGGGTACCCTCAGTCGCCAGAGTCGGCGGTGCTCATCCTACCGACTGTGTAGCGTGACAAAGGGGAAAGATGGAGGGGAGTGCCCCAAAAAAGGGCGCGAAAAAACCCGAGCGTAACGGTGAATAAACCTATGCCCGGGTGTATGCGTGCTGACAGAAATACGCAGAAAAAGGTGACTATATGGCTGTGCCTGTGAGGCTGTGCCTGTAGAGCTGCGCCTATAAAACCGCTGCGTGAGCGCACAAAAATCCTGTGTGAGTGCACGAAAATTCTGTGAGGTCCGGGCTTATGCTCGGTGGGTCATTTCTTTGATGCCTCCTAGATTCCGAAGGGCACCCCGGTCGCGCCTTGGGTGGCTTCGGTTCAACAATGCGATCAGCTCATTAGGTTACCCCCGCGGCGGGGCAACACGGATAGAGAGCTGATGAATCCAGCATAGGAACTATGTGAGCGGCGGGTCAAGTACCCTCCTATAAAACCTTCTGATAAGCACTGATACTCCCTAGAGAGCACTAGAGGGCACTAGCGAACACAAAAAGAGAGGCGACACCATTCGGTGCCGCCCCTCCTTTAGGCATTAAATCTGCGCGCGTAAAACGCGGCTCATGCCCGACAATAAAAGCTATTACGCCTCGTGGCGCTCACGGTACATGCCCAGCGGGCCCGCATCCGCGTACGCCTGAGCGTCGTTGTAACGGTACAGGCGCGGCGGGCGGTGGCGGGTGCCCTCCACACGGCGGCCGGTGTCAATAATCGACTTCGACGCCGCAATCTGGCGGCGGAAGTTCGCCGGATCCAGGGTGCGACCCAGAATCGCCTCGTACACCTCACGCAGCTGCGCCAGGGTGAACTCCTCACCCAGGAAAGAGTGCGCAATACGCGAGTACTCGACCTTGTTCTGCAGGCGGTAGAGTGCGTACTCAATGATTTCATTGTGGTCGAAGGCGAGTTCGGGCAGCTCATCCACCGGGAACCAGCGGATGTTCTCGTGCACGCGGGTGTTTGCAACTTCGGTGGCGGGAATCGACGCCCAGTACACCACGGAAACCACGCGCTCGTGATCAGCACCGGGTACCGGGTCGGGCTCGCCAACAACGCGGGCGGCACGCGCCTCGGGGGTGCGCAGAACGTCACCGAATGCGTAGAGCTGCTCCAGGTAGCCGGGCTGCAGGTTGGTTGCACGCTTCAGCGTCGAAGCTGCTGCCTCTTCGAGGGAAAGATTCGGGTTGAGCGGGCCGCCAGGAAGTGCCCACTGGCCCTTATAGGGCTCGCGGAGGCGGCGAACCAGCGGCAGCCACAGGGTCGGGTGGGTTTCGTTGTCCTTGGGACGCAAAGCTAGAATCACGGTCGAAACAGCGAGGGATACAGAGGTGTGGTCCACGTCGTGGTGCTCTTCGACGGCAACTGCGCCGGGAAGAGGCTGGGCTGCGATGCTCATTCAGGCCTCCTGTGCGAATGGGTATCGATAGGTGTGCATACCCTACCCATTTTAAGGGGTTAATAGGGTAAAAATGCACGCAAGGCACCCGCCGACCCGAAAACCGGTATCAACCGCGTCGTGTCAAGGGGAAAAAGTTCAGGTACCGGACACGCAAAGCGCCCCTCCACACTGCTCAAACGGCAGAGAGGAGGGGTGCTCCAGCGTCTACTTATGCAACGTCTAACTATGTAATTTTAGGGTGCATGCCGGGGGTGCAGACTAGTCGATCTGCAGCTCGCCCATTGCGTCCCAGTCGTCGCCGTCAATCAGGCGAGAAATAATCTTCGGGGTTGCGGTCAGCAGCGGACGCATGTCCTTCATTGCCTGCTGGAAGTGGTCAGAGTTGACGTGCGGGCCAGCTGCGTCGTCGTTGAAAGCCTCGAGCAGAACGAACTCGTTCGGGTCCTCAACGCTACGGGACCACTCAAAGAACTTATTGCCTTCCTCGGCGCGGGTTGCCTCGGTGAAAGCGTGGGTCTTCTCGATCCACTGGTCAGCGTATTCGGGCTTGACGGGGAACTTTACAGCAATGAAAATCATTGGAACTCCTTGATGGAAGGGTAGATACGTACCCTCCCAGTTTATGCCCTGGGCGCTCGCCGGCGCTGAAGAATACGGTGTGAGGCAGCGGTTTTAGCGTGTGGCTTTAACCGCTGTCTCGAGTGGCTTTTGCGGTTTTAGTGAGCCGCCGCTTTGAGAACCTGCAGGGCGCGTTCCAGCGCCGCACGGTCTGCCGTGATGGCGGCTGCCCTCTGCGGGTTGGCGGAGTCGCCTCCGAACGCCGCGTTGTAGTACATGCCGTCACCCAGAAGCAGTACGGCGCGGGCAATCTGCTCGTCACCGATCTCCGCGAGGACGAGCGCATGCCAGCCGTCCTGTACGCGTGCCATGGTCTGTTGGGCAAGCTCGTTATTGCTCTGCGCCAAGCGACTCAGGGCGATCAGGGAGCGGTCGAATGGCGAATTATCGGGCGTGGAGGAATTGATGTAGTAGGCGCTTGCCCCCTCGGGTGCCTGCTCCATGGCCGCGAAGTCCTCTTCAGCCAGGGCGAGGGTGCGTTCTGCGAGCGCCTCAAGTAGTGCCTTCTTGGAGGAGAAGTGGTAGAGTAGCCCGCCCTTGGAAACCTTGGCGGCGGTGGCGACGGCGTCGAGGGTTGCGGCGCGTTCTCCCGAGCGAATCAGCAGGTCGACGTAGGTGTCGAGGATGTGTTCGCGGGAGTTGTTGGCGCGCTGTTTTCGGTGGTTGGGGGTGGTCATGGTTACCAGTCTAACCGCTTGAAACTATACCGTCCAGTTGGTATAGTTAATCTTCGTTTGTGGACCCACCCGAACCCCTAAAACCTCCGGGCAAGCCCCGAAACCACACTAAAAGCCCCAGTCCAAAAGATAGGCCGAGCTGATGCCGCCACGTCCGCCGTATCAGCCGAAACCCCATAGACGCACGAAAACAACCCATGACGAATCACAATCCGCACACCACGGCTCTGCCCCTTCACGCCCCCAACCAGAAGACCAAGCGCTGGGCGGCACTCGGCGTGCTCATGCTCCCGGTGCTCCTGGTCTCCATCGACAACACGGTGCTCGCCTTCGCGGTGCCCGCAATCGCTAAGGCGCTGAGCCCCTCCTCCGCGGAGCAGCTGTGGATCGTTGACTCCTACCCCCTGGTGCTCTCCGCCCTGCTCGTGCCCATGGGCGCTATCGGTGACCGTATTGGCCGCCGTAAGCTGCTGCTCATCGGTTCGACCGGCTTCGCGGCGATTTCTGCGCTCGCGGCATTCGCGCCCTCCGCGCTGATGCTCGTGGTTGCCCGTGCCCTGCTCGGTATTTTTGGTGCCATGCTCATGCCGGCAACCCTGTCGATTATTCGCAATATCTTTGTGGATGCGACCGAGCGCCGCATCGCTATTGCCGTGTGGGCTTCGGGCTTCTCCGCCGGTGCGGCGCTGGGTCCGATTGTGGGTGGTTTCCTGCTGGAGCACTTCGAGTGGGGTTCGGTGTTCCTGCTTGCTGTGCCGATTCTGATTCCGCTGCTGATTCTTGCTCCGATCCTGGTGCCCGAGTCGAAGGACCCGAACCCCAGCCCGGTGGATCCGCTGAGCATCCTGCTGATTATGACCGGCATGACCGGCATTACCTTCGGTCTGACTCACACCTCCGAAACCGGTTTCGACGCGGTGGCAATTAGCACCATCCTTGCCGGTCTGTGCCTCATCGTCCTGTTCGTGCTGCGTCAGCTCAACCGCGAGAAGAACGATATTCAGCCCATGCTGGATGTGCGCCTCTTCCGCAACACCGTATTCACCGGTGCGATTACTGCAAACCTCATCTCCATGATGGTGGACGTCGGCTTCATCTACTTCGCCTCTCAGCACCTGCAGTTGGTCTCCGGTCTGCCGCCCATGTACGCCGGTATGCTGCTGATTCCCGGTACCCTGGCGACCATTATCGCCGGTCTGGTGATTGCGCGCGTGGCGGTGCACTTCCACCCGGCGCAGGTGGTGTCCTTCGGTCTGGCACTCAACGCTGCCGCGTTCGCGGTGCTCGCCTTCCTGGGTGCGCATAACGACCTGGTTATTATCCTGATCTTCATCGTGCTCGGTACCGGTATCGGTATTGCGCAGACCATTTCGAACGACCTGATGCTCTCCAGCGTGCCGCCGCGTAAGGCGGGTGCGGCATCCGCGATTTCTGAGACCTCCTACGAGATGGGTGCGGTGCTCGGCACCGTCATCATTGGCGGTATGCTCACCGCCATCTACCGCGCAAACATCGTCATGCCCGCCGGTCTGGATGAGACCCTTGCCGACCACGCTCACGAAACCCTCGGCGGTGCCGTGACGGTCGCACACCATGTGGGTGGCGAGCAGGCAAACCAGCTGCTCTCCTCCGCATTCGCCGCCTTCGACTCCGGCGTGGTGGTTAGCTCCGCGTTCAGCGCCGTGCTCATGGGCGTTATGGCTGTTATCAGCCACCTCATGATCCGCAAGGCACCGCGCGAAATGAAGCCCGCAGAACACTAACCCAGCCTACTAACCCTGCACTAATTCGGGTACGTAAGCCCCGCCTCCTGACGCTACCGTAGCATTGGGAGGTGGGGCTTATTCTTACGCACCCACCTGCGCATTTAAAGGTTCAGCACAGGTGCCGGTGGTACGGTAAAAATAGTGGGCTCACGCCCGAAAAAGACACCCCGAAAAAGGCCGAGGAACCAGCGGCTCCACGCACTCAAGGAGGAACGCCACCATGGGACTCAAAGACTGGGTAGCCCCCTTTATTACGCTACTCATCGGTGCCAGCACCATCTTCATCTCCTACAAGAACTACCAGGCGCAGGCGGCGGCAAAACCCTCCGAACTGGCACGCCTGGAGCTGTGGAGTAAGCTCCTCACCGAAGCCGGTATGGACATCAGCGCGCTCCCCGACCCGGAGAGCCTCACCTCCGACCAGCGCGTCATTCTGGAAAACTACCGGGTCTTCCTCAAACGTGCCTCCCTCGAATCGAAGTTGCGTAAAGTCGGCATCGACAGCAACCGCGTGTTCAGCCTGCTCATGAAGCGTGCGCACTCCTCCGTGAAGCCTACGCCCCTCCCCATTGGCGATTCAATCCGCTACTACCGCCTGATTCTGCGCGGGCTGCTGTACATTTGGACGCCCCTCGCCGTGGTGTTCATTGGCGTGCCGATTATCGTGGCAACCATCGCCTACCTGGTGCGTATCTTCACCGGTCAGCCGGTGGACTGGACCAGCTACAGCCTGCCGCCCATCGCGGTGGTTCTGCTACTGGTGGGTGCCGGCGCGGTGGGTTCCCTCGTGTACCTGCAGAACCGCATTATCTCCGCGATTATCGCGAACAACGTGTACTTCTACTTCTGGGATATTTACGGCTCCAAGAAGGGCGCCCGCGATTCGAAGCACGCCTACAGCGAGCGCCTGGTGGCTAAAACCTACGCCGACCAGCTGTTCTTGGGTCAGCAAGAGTTCGCCCACCAGTTCCGTGAAAATATGTACATGGCGGGTATCCAGGAGATTGACGAGTACCCGCGCGTGCTCAGCGACACGGGGATGCTACCGCGTAACTACCGGGTTGTGGAAACCACCGAGGGTGAGGACCGTATCGACCGTGCCGTGAACTGGGTGCGCTCCAAGATTGGTTTTGAGCGTCTTGAACCGCGCATCATCTATACGCTCGAACATAAGGACGCGCACAGGGATGAGCAGAAGGATGGGCGGAAGGACTCTGCGCACGGCGTAGCTCCTGAGCAGCCTGTGGATGTTCAAGACAAGGAGGCGCAGGGTCAGGACACGCAGAAGGCTTCGGAAGTACCCGCATCAGAGGTGCCCGTTTCGGAAGAATCTGTCTCGGAAGAACCCATCGTCGCGGAGGTGCCCATTGAAGCACCTGCCAATCATCCTACTGACATGCTTGCTGATATGTCTGCCAGGGATCTAGCTGATGCACCCACCGAGCCCGTCACCGGAAGCGCCGCTGGACCTTCCCTCGCATCTGGGGTATCTGCCGCATCCGGCGCGGACGACCCCACGGAGGTGTTCAACCCCATCCCCCATGATGCCGATAGTCATGAGAAGAGCGGCGATGATAAAGCCGCCGGTGAGAAGCCCAACAACTAAATAGCCCGCCCGGGGCGCCAAAAATCCGGGGCATAGAAAATCCCCGGGGCACAGAAAATCTGGGCATGAGAAGAGGGTCGCAGCCTACGAATCGCCATTGAATCATATGCGTGCGACCCTTTTCCTTTCCCTTCAAGGAGGAGCAGAATCGGAGGTACCGCCCGACCAAGAAGAGTCAAATGATGCGCCCCTCCGCCAGTAGAGGTTGCCTGGCAGAAGAACCCGCTACAGCGGGTCGGCAGAGCACCCGGCAGAGGAGGCATCACGCCTTAGAAGCTTGGCCCCTGGGGGGGGTGATTCGCGCTCCGGGTGGGACCTACCCTCTCCCACCCGGAGGCGAATCGTGGGGATGTTCGCAGTGTCATGAAGACATCCCACCGAAATCCCTAACGAACGTTCGGGGTTTCAGTATGAGCGGTATATGAGCCTACCGCGGTCTATGCCGCAACCTCGGGGTTGCGGGAGATAACAACCTTCACCACGTTGTGCTCAGCAGCGTGGGTGAACAGGTCGTAGGCCTCCTCGAACTGGTCGAAGGTGAAACGGTGGGTTGCCATAGCCTTAGCGTTCAGGCGACCCGAGCGGACCATGTTCAGCAGGTTACCGACGGTGTTGCAGTTGACCAGACCCATGTTGATGCGAACGTTTGAAATCCACATGGTGTTCAGGGGCAGCTCAACGGGCTTGCCGTGCACGCCAGCGTTAGCGATGTTGCCGTAGGGGCGAACAATCTTGGTGCAGGTCTCGAAGGTCTGCGGAACACCCACAGCCTCAATTGCCACGTCCACGCCCAGGCCGTCGGGGGAGAGAGCCTTAATCTTCTCGATGAAGTCCGGGTCGCCCGCGTTGACCTTATCGGTTGCGCCCAGCTCCAGTGCCTTGTTCATACGGTTCTCGTCGAAGTCGATGGTGATGACGCGGCCAGCACCGCAGAGGTTAGCGGTCATAATCGCACCCAGACCCACGGGGCCTGCACCCACGACAGCGACGGTGTCGCCGGGCTTGGTGTTGCCGTTCAGAATACCGATCTCGAAGCCGGTGGGCAGTGCGTCGGTGAGGAAGAGGACGTCCTCATCGGTCAGGCCCTCCGGAACCAGGTGAACCGAGGTCTCTGCGTAGGGAACACGCACGTACTCTGCCTGGGTGCCGTCAATCATGTAACCGAAAATCCAGCCGACACCACCAACGGTCTGGCAGTGCGAAGGCTGGTTCGCCTTACAGTAGGAGCACTTACCGCAGCTGGTCACGGCGGGGATGATGATGCGGTCGCCGACCTTCAGGTCAGTCACCGCGGAGCCAACCTCGGTAATGGTACCGACAGCCTCGTGGCCGAGGATGCGTCCGTGGTCCACCTCGGGGCAGTCGCCTTTCAGGATGTGCAGGTCAGTACCGCAAATGGTGGTGGTGTCGACACGGGCGATAACGTCCGTGGGCTCAAGAATGGTGGGGTTCGGGACTTCCTCCCAGGCGCCCTTCTGGTCGGGGCCGTGGTACACATATGCCTTCATGGTGACTCCTTCATTGAAGCTCTGATGAGGGTGCAGTGACTGCTTTATCACTACATGTATCAACCCATAAGAAATATTTGATAGGTTGTATTTTCATTAAACCCGACGTGTTGAATTAAGCGCTTTTATTACGCGGAGTGTATCTTTTAGTTCTTTAAACATGAACATGGTTCATTTTGGGTGCTTAAGACTTGTAAAAACGCACGAGGCGCACCCCCAAAACAGGGATGCGCCTCGTGCGTTTAGTCGAGAAAAGTTGGGTTGAGCGGGGGTTGAGTTCGGAGCTCAGCAGCTTAGCTCTTCAGCTGGGCACGCGCTCGCGAACGAACCGCCGTCACCGCCCACACCAGCACAAAAGCCGCCACCATCGACAGCACAATCGTGCCACCGGTCGGCAGGTTAAACGCCCACGACAGGTACAGGCCAACAATCGAGCAGGTACCGCCAAACACCGGTGAGAACACCATCATCGACCCCAGTCGGCGGCACGCCAACCGGGCAGCCGACGCCGGAATCACCAGAAGCGCCAACACCAGCACGTTACCGAGGGTTTGCAGACCCAGCACCACAGAAATGGTCACCAGAACGTACAGCACAATATCCAGGGCAAGCACCGGCAGACCCATCGCGCGGGCACTCTCACGGTCCAGGCTGACCGTCACAATCTGGCGGTGGAACAGCCACAACACCAGCAGAATAACGGCACCCATGATCGCCGCCTGGGTAATGTCCTCATTCGAAACACCCACAATCGAGCCGAACAAGAAATCCTGCACCGACCCTGAATAGCCCGGCGCCAACGAAATAATCACAATACCCAACGCAAAGGACGCCGCGAAGAAAATACCGATCACGGAATCCTCGCGTAGCCGCTGATTCTGGCTAAAAATAGCCACCAGAATAGCCGTCACCACGCCCGCGGTCAGGCCGCCCATCACCAGGTTGCCGCCCAGCACGAACGCCACTGCAAGACCCGGGAACACCGAGTGCGCCACCGCATCGCCAATGAAGACCATGCCGCGCATCAGCACGTGGCAGCCCACCACACCGGTAACCACCGACGCGAGCAGCACAGCCGCCAGGGCGCGCGGAAGGAACGCCAGCGACGGGTTGAACAGGTCGGCAAGAAAATCGATAGGAGTAATCAACGGGCACCCCCGGTGGAAGTAGAAGTATCAGCGGGGGAGAGGGAAGAGCCAGAAGCGCAGGAATCAGTCAGCTCGTGGCCGTACTCATCCAACGCACCACCGGCACAGGTGAAGCCCGTGCGGGCGTGGCCCTGCGCCTCCTCAATATCGTGACCGTGCAACCACGTATGCAGCTGCTCCAGGCTAAAGGAGTCCGCCGGACCATCCAGGTGAATATTGCCGCGCACGCCGCACAGGCGCGAGCAGGACTCGCGCGCCGCCAGCATGTCATGCGTAGACATCAGAATCGTGATGCCCTCCGACGCCAACTCACGGTACAGGCGAGTCAAAGTGGTCTGAGTTGGCGCATCCACGCCCGTAAACGGCTCATCCAACAGCAGCAGGGAGGGGTTCGCCGCCAAAGCACGCGCCAAAAGAACCCTCTGACGCTGACCGCCGGAAAGCTCCGCAATGGAAGCGTCCTGCAGGTGTAGAACATCGGTGCGTTCCATCGCCGAAAAAACCTGCACCCAGTCCTTCTTTGCCGGGCGGCGGAAGAACCCAATCTCACGCACGCGACCGGTCATCACCGTATCCTTGACGGTCAGCGGAAAATCCCACTGGAACTGGTGCTTCTGCGGCACATAACCAATATGCGCACGCGCCACACGCGGCGACTCACCCAACACACGAACCTGACCGGACGCCGGGCGAATCAGACCCAAAATAGTGCGCAGCAGCGTGGTCTTACCAGCACCATTAGCGCCAATCAGACCCGTAAACTCGCCGCGCTCCAGGGTCAGGGACAGATCCTTGAGGATGGAGCGGCGCGCGTAGCCGGCGTACAGGTTTGAAATCTCTAGAACGGGCTCAGTGCCCGCTGTTACCGACGCGTTCACGAACGGTCACCGCGTACTTCATCCAGAGCCTCACGCTGCGCGGAGGAGCGGCGACGGAACGAAAGGAAGGCGCCCACCGCAATGACAGCTAGAACGCCGATAACAATAGAAGTCGAAATCGTGAACTCAGCACGGAAACCACCCTTGTCGCTCGTAGCGGCGGCAGAAGAAGTACCGGACGCCTGGGTGCCGGCGGCCTGAGAAGCGGAGCTCGACGAAGCATCGGAAGAAGCCGAACCCGAACCGCGAGCCTGCGCCTCCATCGCGTACAGGGCATCGGCGCTCGCAGAATCGCCCACCGCAAACTTCAGGTAGCGGGTATCAGACACGGTCGAACCATCAGAGAGCTCAGCGCTCGCGGTGACCTTCAGCAGGTACTCGCCGGGGGCGGTGAACACCCAGTTCGCGTGGGTGTGAGTGTTCTTCTCCACCCACAGCTTCTGCGGCTCATTCTTGGTCGAGGACCACAGCACCTGCGGCGCCGAGAAGTTGCCGTTCTCCAGGTACAGGCTGAACGTGCCGGGGCCGCTCACCTGCTCCAGGGTCAGGTTCACGCCGCGGTTCAGCTTGGACACCAGCTGCGGATCCTGAGTGTTCCAACCCGGCCAAATCACGCCCTTAGCTTCGGTCTGCGGAATCACGTACACCTTAGAACCGGCGGGCGCACCCACGAAGGAGTAGCGCGGGTCGTTCGGCACCTCAAGGATCGCCTGGTCGCTACCGCGGTAGATGACCTCGTCCAGGCTGCGCCAGACGGGGGTTTCACCGTGGTCGTCGTGGAGCATGAGCTCGAACTTGCCGTTGTTGAAACGAGGGCCCATATCCACGTGACCGGCGGAAATTTCGGTGCGGCCGGATGCGACCGGCTGCTCCGCCGACAGGGTCTGGGTGAGGGCGCGCTCGCCGCGGCTCAGGTTGCTGTCGCCCGGCTGAGCCGAGGCGCTCTCGGCGGTTGCCGGGGTGGTTTCCGCGTGTGCCACGCCCAGGGGTGCAAGCATCAGGCTGGCACCCAGAGCCAGGGCGGGCAGGGCACGGCTACGCAAGGAGCGGGAGGGGGTGGTTGAGTTCATCATGAGGACTTCCTTGGATCATGACCGAAACGGTGTGTGAAAGATTGTCTATATGCTGATACGGCTATATGAGCTTGTGGGGAGCTTAGAAACCGGGTTACGAGGTGCTCGCCTCCGAGCAGCTAGCGCCCGAAGATTCAGTGCTGGAGTTAGAACCAGAGCACAGCGCAATCGTGTGAGCATTCGCCAACATCATCTGCGCGTAGTGAGGAGCCTGCGCATCCAGCGTGTCCGAATAGAGCACCCCGGTACGCACCTGAGCCTCCCGAGCCAGCTCCGTGAGAACCGGTGAGCGCATCGCCGTGGACTTATCCAGATAAATCGCTGGGACCTTCAAATCCTCGACCGTGCGACGCAAACGCTGACGCTGCTGAATACTCGGCTCGCCACTGGCACTAGCACTCACAAAACCGGCAATGTGCAGCCCGTAGGTGCTCGCCAGGTAGCGGTAGCCGTCGTGCGTGGTGACCAGGTTGCGTGCCGACTCCGGCAGGGCTCCGTACACCTGACGTAGCTGAGCGTCCAGGGCGTCAAGCTCCTTCATTACCTGCTCAGTGCGGGTTGCGTACTCGCTCGCACCCGCCGGATCGGCGGAGGTGAGTGCGTCGCGAATGACCTGTACGCTCGCCTTCGCGTTCGGCACCGAATGCCAAATGTGCGGGTCGATTTCGCCGTGCACATGCTTGCCTAAAACAGCCTGCGCCAGCAGGTACACCTGACCGCGATGCTCCGAAGCACCCGAACGCAGGAAACGGTAGCTACCGCCGGCGGGCACCTCCTGCAGAGTGCGGGATGGGACCGCGACCACGGTGCGGTTCAGTTCGTACTCCACGGCACCCTGGGAGGAATCCGCGCGGAGCACGAGCCTGCCGTCACCGGTGCGTGCCGTAATATCGGCGTGACCTGCCGAAAGAACCTTGATGTCCGAGGCGGAAACGTTCTGTTCCTTCGCCAGACGGTTCACCAGCTCCTGCGGGTCACGACCGACCGCGCAGTACAGGGTGCCGCGCGAAGAACGCACCGACTCCGGCGCATTGACTGCGGTGGCGCTCAGCTCAATCGCGTACTCGCCGGCATCACTAAACGCCCACGACAGGTGCGTATGCGCCTGCAACGGAAGCTCTAGCGAACCCATATCGCCGGTACGGATCGCGGTGTCCCCCTCACGGGTGAGGTTCACGCCGCGCGCATGCGAATCGCACAGCATCTCCACCGCGCCGAAGGTCTGCGTAATGAACGCCGCCAACTGCGCATTCGACGAATCCGTAGAGGTGCGCGCCCGCACGCTCTGCACCTCAAAGCGCATGCCTGCATCCGAAGAGTCGGTGGGGGCAGACTCGTTCTGCCCGCCCTCTTCAACACGCAAACCCAGCCAGATGGAGTCCAGGGAGGCATCCTCAACAATGGCTTCGAGCTTGCCGCCGTACTGCTCAATCTTCTCCGCAACCGCCACGGACACAACCCCGGCGGGCAGGTTCGCCTCAACCATTTTGCTGAGCTTACGCTGCTCCAGCAGCAGACCGTTCGTCAGGGCACAACGGGCGTAGGCGACATCGCGGATATCGCGCAGGCTGGGCTCATACGAGTGCGGGTCAGCACCGGCAGGCACCAGAGAGTGCACGCTGGCGCGCTCCCCGGCAATCTGCTGCGCCAAATCAGCCAGAATCGGGGTCGTGGCGACCACGCGCATCCGGTCAGAGGAAGTGTTCACGGTGCTGGCGCATCCGCTCAGTGCAAAGGCGCCAGCCCCCACCCCCGCACCCACCGCGATACGGGAGGCGAGGGTGAGGGCGGTACGCCGACTATATGCTTGTGCGCGGTTGCCGGTATGCTCGCTATGCGGTGTCACCGCTGCGGCCCTTTCGGCGTGCCGAACGCAGAATCATGGCACCGAGTGCCAGCGCCAGAATGGAGGTGCTGACCATGAACGGGTCGATGACCACACCGGTGTTCGGCAGCTTACCTGCGGCGGCTGCCTTCTGGGCGTTCGCGAGTTCCTGGCTGGTCAGGGCGCAATCCTCACCGGAGGCGGTCTTGCCAACGATACGCACCTTGGATCCGTCGGGCTTGGTGACGACGCCGGTGGCTTCGTCTACGGAGCCGTTGACGGGGTTCTTAGCGGTGCTCTTCTCGCCACCGGTAGCACCGTTAGCGCCGTTAGCGTTGTTGCCGCCGCCCTGCTTGGTGCCCGCCGCACCCTGCGCGTTGTTGCTTGCCGGGGCGTTATCGGGGTTGCCGACGGTGAAGTGCAGAACCGATTCACTGCTGACCTGCTGGCCGTTCTTCAGGCGTGCCGTCCAGCCGATAGTCACGGTGTAGCGACCCTCGGCGGTGAACACCCAGTTGCTGTGCTGGTGGGTGTTCGCGGGCACCTGGAAGGAACCGCCGCTACGCGAATCGAAGACCTTCTGACCGGCGGAACCGAAGTTACCGGAGAGGAAGGTGGACATGGTGCCGGGGCCCTCAAAACCGTTGAGGCTCATGGTGACGGGGCCGTCGAGCTGCTTGAGCAGTTCGGGGTCCTGGGTGCTCCAGCCGAGCCAGGGCACGCCCTGCTGCTGGGTTGCACCAATCATGTGTACGGGGGTGCCCGCCGGGGCGATATTCTCCATGCCTGCGGGCAGGTTGAGCTTCGCGGCATCATTGAGCACGAACTCGAGGGCGCCGGGGGAGACGTGGCGGGCGGGGCTGGTGCGGTCGTCCTTCACGCTACTGGTGAGGGTGCCGCCGTTGAGGATCGGGCCCACGTCAAAGTGGCCGTGGGTGACTTCTTCACGGCCGCTGTGCTCGGCGGTGTTGACCACGGCGAGGGTGGGGATGCTGGTCGGTGCCTGGGCTGCCTGGTTGCTCTGCTTGTTGTCCTTCTGAGCGTCCTTGGAATCCTTGGAGTTCTTGGCGTCTTCGGCGGGAACCTCGGTGGCGATGCACTGCTGGTTCAGGCTACCGGGCAGACCGGAAGATAGCACACCGCTGCCGGTAATGCCGCCGCCGTTGCTGGGTGCGCTGACATTCTGGGCGTTGGAGCCCTTCACGCTGCTGCGGGAATTGCCGTCCTTGCTTTCGCCCTTGTTGGAGCCGTTATTGGTGTTGTCGGTGCCGCTGATAGCGGTAACACCGGATCCGCCCTGGGATGCCTGCTCACCATTCGCCGCCGCCTTCGCGCCGTTCGGGTCGGTCACCTGCGCGGCGTTCTGGCCGTTCACGGATCCATCCACGCGGCGAATGCCGGTGGATGCGCTCGCCTCCGCCGATGCACTTACCTCAGCACTTGCGGAGGCAGAAGCGGAAGCAGATGCGCCGGGGGTGCCGGTGGCACTCTCGGTTGCGGTGGAGGTCGCCTCGGGGGTTTCGGTCGCTTCGCTCGTGCTTTCCTTTGCTGCTTCCTTCGCAGCGTTCTGCGCGTTCAGGAGCTTGAAGCCCTCCTCAGCGTCGGTGCCCACAGCGATGGTGTAGGTCGCCTCGGAGCTGACCGGGGTGCCGTCGGCAAGGGTTGCGGTGGCGCGGAAGGTCAGCTGGTAGATACCCTTGCGGGTGAATGCCCAGCTGAGGTGCTCGTGACCGCCAGAGGTAATGGTGTGCGGTGCGAGCTTGTCGTTGGTGCTGAAGACGCGCGGGTTGTCGCGGCCGGATTCGGTGAAGACTTCGGCGCGGCCGCCTTCGGGTACGCTGCTGCGTACGAGTTCAAGGTTGATGATGTTGTCCTTGAGCGCGCCGGGGCGGATTCCTTCCGCACCGAGGCCGGGGTAGAGCAGGCCGCGGGTGCGGGTGGAGGGAATGTAGAAGATGTCGGTGCCTTCGGGGGCAATGTAGTCGTAGCCTGCTACGACGTTGGTGTGTGCGTCCTCGACGTCGGGCAGGTGGAAGACGGTGCGGGCGGGGTTGAATCGTCCCTGCTGGCCGGGGCCGGTGTCTGCGAGGGTGGCGAGGGTGAACTGGTTGCCGTCGAGGAATGCGTTGAGCATTTCGGTGTGTACGCCCGCGATGACGTAGTCGCCTTCGTAGTTGACGTAGCTGCGCGACTCGGTACCTGCCTGGGCACTTGCCTGGTTTTCCTGCGCCTGTGCGGCGGTGAAGGTGCCGACCTGGGGGAGGGCGAGGGGCGCCCCGAGTGCGAGGGTGCATCCGAGGGTGGTTGCGCTGAGTAGGCTCAGGGGTTTGGTGCGTCCTTGCATGGTGGCTCCTTGGATGACTGCTCGTTGACAGGCACACTGCCCGATGCTTTCGGGGTTTGCCCGGTGCTGGGCCCAGTGCTGGGCCCGGTATTAGATCCGGCGACCTGTTGCCGGTTTCTCCCTTGCGTCCGGGGTGTGCTCTGCCGTGTTTTTCTCTTTGTGGATGTGCGTGGTGTGCGTTTTTGGGCGCGCCTCTGCGCACACGTATTTCTGAGAATCACTATACTCACTTAGGTTCAAAATGACAATTATTTGCAAAAGAGCTACCCTAGAGGGTAGAAAAATGAGAAAGGTTGTCATGAGCTCTCAGAAGCAGACCCAGCGTCGGGTCACCACACACACCCCCACGCTCTTCATCCCCGGCGGCAAGCCCGCCCTCCGCCGCGCCGCCGCATTCCTCTCCGCCGCAGCACTGCTCGCGCTCGCTGGTGCTGCCCCCTCCCTGCCCGCCGCAGCAGGCCCCGATGACGGCAAAATCGTCACCACCAAGGGTCACGTCGACGCCCCCAAGGCATACTGGGACGAGCAGAACGGCACCTTCGTCCTCATGAACGAGGCGAACCCCTACAAGACCGGCGCAGACACCTACGAACTGGATAAGACCGTCAACTGGGTCGGCAAGGGCTACAGCACCAGGGACGGCAAGTCGCAGTACACCATGACCCTGGGCGAATCGCCCTCCCTGGCGTTCCTCGGCGAACCCGGCCAGACCCTCTACATGGCACCGCACCTGACCTACGGCAACCAGGACCCCATCTGGGCGGGTCTGGGCGCATCCACGAAGGTACCAACCGAGCGTTTCCGTGACGGAGTGTTCGCTACCGACATCCTCTCCGTTGAGGGTCCTGGCCGCATGGAGCTCTTCCGCTACAACCCGGATGACGCGCCCGCCGACGTGTACCGCATGCTCTCCAGCAGTTCGACCGGCTGGCACTCCTGGCTGCTCGACAAGGGTAGCCACACCCACAACACCACGACCTTCACCCGCCCCGGCCGCTACGTGGTCACCTACCGCACCGTGGCGCGCTCCACCGACGGCCGCATCATCAGCTCCAAGCCGTCGAAGCTGGTCTGGCAGGTTGGCGGCATGCAGCCCGTGCTCGGTGACGGCACCCCCACCGCCGTGCCCACCGTTGACCGCTACAACGCGGCACCCGTCGGTGACCTGGACGCTGCAAAGTACATGCTGTCCGTGGCACCGCACCGCCTGGACGCCGACCCGGCAAAGAACAAGGATGCCGACGACAAGCTCAGCGACATCACCTTCACCGCCGCAAACAAGAACCTCAAGGGCACCCTGACCCTGTACAACAACGGCTACTTCCTGACCGACCTGCCGGTCGTGAACGGTACCGCCACCTGGTCTGAAATGCTCGGTAGCGAAGGCTCCCAGCTGCAGGCGGTCTTCACCCCCGACACCTCCGACGCGAATAGCGCCGAGGCGTCCCGCTGGATCTCGCACAAGCTCACCTACGAGCCCGGCAAGGCTGAGAGCGTGTACAGCGACGACGGCAACGGTACCTGGCCCGAAGAAATCCCGGATCAGGCGAACACCGTACTCAGCACCCAGCAGTACACGCCGACCAGCATGGACTACGACGTGACCGTCACCCCGAACGGCAACGGCTTCAGCACCGTTGAGGTCCGCTTCAAGGACCCGAAGGTGCGCGGCTTCCTGCGCGGCGGCTTCTACGCCCAGGATGACCCGGTCTACCCCTACCTCGATTTGGAAGGCTCCATCGAGGACGGTGTGGCTCGCTTTACCTTCCGTGACGAGTCCTTCTACAAGGGCACCGCTCTGCGCGTGAAGATGCTGACCCACCCGGATATGAACGCTTCCGCCTCCACCACCGAGGTCGCGGCGAAGTACGAGCCGGGCACCAAGTACACCGCACACGGCGCGCTGGCACCGGACAGCGCACCCATTGGCGATGCACCGAAGCCTGCCCCGGTGGACCCGGCACCCTCCGCTGAGCCTACCGTCGCGCCGACTGAAGCTCCTTCCGCTGAGCCGAGCGAGGCTCCCAGCGCAGAGCCGACCGCTGAGCCCAGCAACGCTCCGTCGGTATCCCCCAGCGAGGTTCCGACCGTGCCTGCGGTGCCCACCGCCTCCGCAGAGCCGAGCGTACCTGCCCCGGCACCCTCCAGCCCTGCACCGGCCAACCCGACCCCGAGCGCCCCGGCACCTTCTGCTGAGCCGTCCACCCCCGGAACCCCCGGCAACCAGTGCGTGCCCGGCAAGATTGACGGCCGCACCAAGATTTCGCACGGCCACCTGGACATCCAGGCGACCCTGAAGGATCGCCAGCTGTCCGTGGGTCTGCGTGACGACAGCGGCATCATTGACGCTGATTCGACCGTGCGCCCGCTTGATTCGGTCGTGTGGACCGTCAGCGAGAACGCCCGCCGTGTACGCACCGAACGCATGGCTGATGAGAAGCTGAACTTCATGGGCCCGGTCGGCACCGCCTTCTACGGCCTGCCGCAGACCCAGCAGAGCGGCCTGCCTTGGCCCGGCTACAACACGCAGGACATCGACTACTCGCAGCTGCGCGGCCCCGTGCGCCTGCACGTGGTTCCGAAGGTCATGCCTGAGGGTGCACGCTTCGGTATGTTCACCGAGTCGCTGAACGGTGCGGATGTGCTGCTGGATTCGACGACCGGCAAGACCACGATCGACATTGATTACGCGACGCACGCGCACGCGAACTGGGTGTTCTCTGAGCCCGGCCAGTACATGTTTGACGTGCACTATTCCGCGACCTTGGCTGATGGTACTGAGGTGAACAGCCCGGTGCAGCAGCTTGCGGTTGCTGTGGGTAAGAAGGCGTCGGATGCGTGCTCGTTTGAGACTGCCGTGCCGAAGGACCCGAACGCTGCATCGGACGACTTTAGTGGTGTGCGCCGTGTGGATTCGGCAACCCCGGGCGGTACCGCTGGCGCTAAGCAGCCCGGCTCCGCACAGTCTGGTACCGCGCAGGGTGGCTCCGGTCAGGCCGGTGCTTCCGGCGTTGCCGGTGACGTGAACACGCAGGGTTCGACTGACGGTTCGGCTGATGGTTCTGCTGGCGGCGTGTACCCGGGTGGTATCTCCGGTGGTGGCGCTGGTGGCGGCTCCCTGGGTCAGTCTGGTGTGTCTGCTGCGTCGGGTGGCGCTAGCTCCCAGCAGGGCGGCCTTGCCCGCACTGGTTTTGGTGCGGTGTCTGTGGCTGTGGGTGGCGCTCTGGTGTTGGGTGCTGGCACTGTGATGGTGCTGCGTTCCCGCCGCCGCGCCTCCTAACGCTCGCCGCGTGAGGATACGCTGATACGATAAAGCCCCCGCGGCTGAGAGGGTAACTCTCGGCCGCGGGGGCTTTCTGTATACGGCGCTACATCTTGATATCCGCTAGGCCGGTGATTTTGTTGCGTCTTCTGTACAGCTTCCTGAACAGGGGTCGGGTCCACTCGAGGTTATCCCACGTATCAACCCACGCCAGATCTTGCGGGTTCCTCATATCGGGCCAGCGGTCGAACTCGAGTCTGAACCGTACGATTGCCAGCAGACGGTGGTTCTTGCCAACGGGGTCAAGCTTGGCGATTTCCTTGCCTTTCTTGGTGTAGAAGGTGGCTTTGTCAGTCGCTTCCCCATCCCAATCCTCCGCCTCCGCCGTACCTTGGAAGTAGAAAACCTGGTCGATAGCCCTAATCGGGTAGGGGGTCACGGTAGCGAACGGTGAGAGCTTCTGCTCCACAGTGTCGGGCGTGATTTTTGTGTACACCAGGTGAACGTGCAGAAGGTGGTAGAGGAAGACCAGCAGCAGGATGAATATCAGAATGTTGAAGAGGATACCGAGCTCTGCCTGCGTGTAGAGGTAGAACGCGAAGAAACCTGCCGGGAGTATGGGTATGAGAAGGCTTATGAGGGCTTCACGGCGAGGTACACGTGTAATGTAGATGCCTTCGTCGCGTAGCTTCATGTCCTGACGCAGGTGCCTATCGTGCAGAACGATGATAGTGATGGCGCCGATGATTGATGCGAGGGTGCAGGTGCCCCAGAGCAGAAGGAAAAAGGTGTGCATGATGCGTGCTCCTCTTTCGCGGTGTTGGTGGTGTTCGCGCCGGTTGTGGCTCTTCGGATGTAGGGGGTAGTCGGCGCTTATCGAGCGGGTTACATGTCAACGTCGGCAAGACCAGCAACCTTCCCCAAATCCTCAAAATAACGAATCGTCCTCGAGGCACAATCCAAGAAATCTACCTGCGCCACATCATCCGGATTATCCATATCAGGCCAACGCTCGTTCTCAATCCTAAAACGCACAATCGCCAAAAGCCGGTAATTGTTATGAGTCATCGGACCAAAAGCAGCAATCTGCTTACCCGACTTCGTGTAAAAACCCACCATATCCTGGTCTTCAACATCCACGGTCTTGTAGTAGGTAACGCTATCAATCGCACCTATCGGGTAGACCTTTCGGTTAGCTGACCAGACACGCTGCTCGATACCTTCAGGAGAAAGCTTCACATAGGCGACATGCACATAACGCAAGAAAGAAAGGAACATAACCGAAAGTGATAAGACCAATATTTCAGTCCCTATATCTAATGAATCGGGACCGTATATGTGGGCTACAAACGAAAGACAGGGGAAGGCGGGGGTAAATATCATAATGAGAGCTTCGCCCTGATTAACTCGTCGAATATAAATACCCTCGCGCCGCCGCTTTTTATCTTTCCAGCGCTGCACTTCGTAATTGATGATGACGTAGAATGTCGCAACTGTTGTGAACAGAGCGAAGATCCCCCAGATAATAATCAGGAAAGTGCGCATGGTGGGTTCTCGTTTCGTGTGGTTGGTGAATAGGAAGAGCACGCGGCCCGTCTGGGCTAGGCGGCGGCGGCGCCTACGTTCTGAGGGTACCGAGTTCTTAGGGTACTGTGCGGGGCGTAGAAGCCCCGAAAGCCCCGGGGCAGCGTGGGGGTGAGCCGCGCATCCCCGGGAGCTTTCAGCCCACAAACCGGGGGCTACATATCGACGTCAGCAAGACCCGAAATCTCTTGATTATTCATGAAGTACGGAATGACTTCATAACGGTTATCCAGCTCGTTCACCTTGTCTACGTCAGCCGGGTTATCCAGGTCAGGCCAGCGACCATACTTAATCCTGAATCGGGTCATGACCAAGAGATAGTACTCATCATAATTCGGGTTCAACGGGTTAATACGTGCACGCGACTTAGAGAGGAACCACATCCGGCTTGGGGTATCTTCATCCTTCGACTCACTATAAACAACGCTATCAATCGCGCCGATAGGGCAGATCCTCGACCCGCGAACGGGGGTGTGCATATTAATACCCTCAGAAGAAATCTTCATGTATGTGGCGTTGACATGCCACAGGTAGAACAAGAGGAAAGCAGTCATGAAGATGTAAATACCCTCCGCATAGGGGTTAGTCTCGGGGCCATTGAGCGACAAAAAATAGCGGATAATCGGGAAGCCCGGGATAAAGACAATAACGTACACCAGTAGCGCTCGCAGACGACTAATGTAGATGCCTTCACGCTTCTTCTTCTCGTCGCGGCGTCGATTGATGATGTAAGCGGCAAGGGTAAAAATCGTGAAAATAGTCGTGATGATGGAGCATACGCCCCAAAAGGTAATAGCAGATTCTTGAGACATCATTTAGCTATTCGCTCCTTCAATCGGGTAGGAGTTGGTAATGGTAGTGGAGTGCGCATCAAGGATGCGCTGCAGGTGTTCCGGGGCATACTCGCCGCCAGATGCTGAAGCACCCACGGGAGATACGGTTGAGGGGCGCTCGCAGGTGCGGCGACTGCCGCGTGAACGAACGCCCCTCCATCAGCGACGGCTAATCATGGAACCAAATAAGCCGGTTTACTTATCCATCTCGTAGACCCAGCCGCCAGCGTTGCAGTAACGCTTACCGTCCTTCTCAATGATGTAGTAGCCGGGCTCGTGGTTCTCGCACTTCTGAATGACCTCACGAGCCTCTCGGTTAGACTTTTCAAGGTTCGCGGCACGAATCTGGAAGAAAGCAAATGTAGCAATATATGCCACCAGAACCAGCACGAGAGCAGTAATCGCCATGCCCTTACCAGCGCCGGTGCCGTTCTTAACCATGACCAGCGCAATCACAGCGAAAATGATGGTCGGGATGGTCAGGAACGAACCGATCACAAAAATGCCGGTCAGGGCGGAGATAATGCCCAGGACTAGCGCGGTTACTGCCGCCCACTTCTTTTTCGGTGCCTCGACGGGTGCGCCGTATGCAGGCTGTGCGGCGGGTGCCTGCTGGGTGAACTGCGGCTGCTGCGGTGCAGCCGGCTGCGGGGTGTTTTCAGACATGAAAGTCCTCATTTCGTATGTGGTTGGTGAATATCCGGAAGCGCACCACCGGCAGGTGGCGTACCCTTCCCAAGGATACTCTATGTGCTTGAAAGCTCTGACAAGTTGAAATGTCGAGCACTTTGATGGTCTATGGGTTAGGTGGCTAAAAAGTTAACTCGGTGCAAGGCTCGGGTGAAGACTGGGCGACCATTCGCCGGCGGGTGACGCTCAGGTGAGTAGCCGCTGGCATGCAGAAAGCCCTTGGGTTGAGAGATAAGCTCTCAGCCCAGGGGCTTTCTCTATGCGGTGCTACATGTCGACGTCGGCGAGGCCGGTGACTTTCTCCTTTTCCCTGAAATACGGGACTGTATCAGGGCCACTATCTAGAGCATCCACCCGAGCAATATCACTCGGATTATCCATATCAGGCCAGCGCTCGTTCTCAATCCTGAACCGCACAATCGCCATCAGACGATAATTTTTGTGAATAATCGGGCAGAAGGCGGCAATTAGTTTTCCGGATTTACTGTAGAAAGACACAAGATCCTGGTCGTCTGTAGAGGTTGCCTCATAGTATTCAATGCCGTCAATAGCATTGAAGGGATAGACGGTCGTACGTGCCGACCACATGCGCTGCTCAACACCTTCAGGGGAAATCTTCACGTAGGCAACGTGCACATACCAGGCATACATCATGAACCCGATTGACAGAAATATCCCAAGGAATTCATAAAAGGCACCTGGAGACCCCTCGTCTGTAAGATAAGCAAAGAGATAGAGGCACGGAAATCCAGGGGTAAATATTGCTAGGAGAGCCTCTGCCTGATTAACTCGTCGGATGTACGCGCCTTGGCGGCGGCGCTCCATATCCTTCCAGCGTTGAATCTCATAGTTGATAATGATGTAGAGCGTCCCGGTTACCGAGATAAAGGCCATAACGCCCCAGATAATAATCAGGAAAATGCGCATGGGCTCTAGTTACCTCCGCTGATTTCAGTGCCGATTGCCTCTTCGTCCTCTTCCTTCTCAGGGATTGCGATACCCACGGTCACGTACTTCTTCACCAGCAGGTACGAGGCGATCACCGGCACCACGTACACCAGCGACAACCCGCTACCGTACTGCACAACATCAGCGGCAAGACGAACCGCCGCCAAACATCCGCCCAAACCCACCAGAGCGACGCAGAAGCCACGCAACACACCATACCCGGCAGTACCCTCCTCAAAGGTCGACGCCCACAGCTTGAACAGGGCGCGGCGCACAAAAATCAGGAAAACCGGCACCAGGCACAGCACCACCGAAACACCCACAGGCTCATAACCGGCAGCGGCGAACGAAACCACCGGAATAACCAGGCAGAAGAGCACCATCAGGGCGCTCACACCCAGCACCACCGCACGCACATACCGGTTGATGCGCTCCATACGGCGCAGGTTAGGGATCTCGTCGCTCGGCTGCGCGGCATTGTAGAAGAACAGCAGCAGAACCAGCGCAGACGCCGCCACATACCAGGGCGCAAAATTGATGCCGTCCACCTGCGGGGTGAAAGCAACCGGCGGGACACCCGCCAGGGAGAGAGCAGCGAGCAGAACAATCGCGGCAACGCAGAGCGTGCCCACCGTCAGCAGAAAGTAATGGTACGCACCGCCGTTCTTTGCATCGTGCACACCGTGCTCATACGTGCCGTCAATCATCACGACGGAAAACAGCATCATGGAGATAGCCAGGATGCTCCACGCGTATTCACCCGTCACGACGGGGACAAACATGAGAAGAATGGATATGGAGAAAAGAATCCACAGGAGCACTCGCTGCAGGGTTGGTGAGGACGCGATGGCCTCTCCAATAAAGTCGATAATAAATTCGCCGATAAAGCTCACGGTGGGATCCTTTCTGCGGGGGTGGGGTTACTCTTTGATCTCTTCAAAGCGGAGGACGCTGAAGTCGAATTCATCGTTACGGGTATCGAAGGACTTGTACGCCCTGTATTTCTTGCCCGTCTCAAAGTTCTGGAGGTATTTGCGAATGGGTATACCATCAGGGGATTTGCTCGATGTGATGATTCCGCACTCTTCCGTTTCGAATTCACCGGAGGTCCAGTAGGGGTCCTCATGCTCAATGATTTCGACGGAGGTGACAGTGCAGATAGCGGATTCATTGCCCGGGTTGTAGTTGGTCATGAAATGTAAGGACGCAAGGAACCCTAGCATGACTGCCACGAATATGATGATGTCGCGTGCACCCCATGCATCTTTTGCTTTTTTGCGAAGATACTCTTTGAAGTCGACTTTATTCTTCTTTTTCTTGGTGTATCTCTTTTTATTGGTCTTCTTCGTAGCCCCAGTTTCGGTAATGTAATTTGCCTCTGAGTAACTCTTGTTCTTCGAGGCGTTCCTTTTCTTTGAAACGTTCTTTTTCCTCGGGGAGTTCTTTTTCACTGCTCTTCACCTTCTTTCTGGGCTGCGGGCTGTTATTCTGTGCTGGGTTTCTAGGCTTTCGTTGCCTTGTGTGCTTTGCGGCTTACTTCGGTTGTGCCCATGGTATGTACGTCCTTGTGTGGTGGTTGGTGAATCGTGCCTGCCTCAGTGGTGACGGGCACATTCTTAGCCTATCGCACGGTATCTGACCAGAAGGTTAACTGTGTGCAAGGGTCAGATGAAGACTCGGCAACCACTTCGCAGATTGTCCGAATCCGTGCCTAACCACCCGATTTCCTCGGCTACTCTGAGAACGAACCTGCACTCTCCGCACCGTTGCTGGAAAGCTGCAGGTCACCGATAGATAGAAAGGGTAGTTGACCACCATGATGATGAACTACACCATGATTGCCCTCTGGGGCGTAGTAAATGTCCTACAGATGTACAAGATGGTCCGGTCCATCATTGTCTACGAAATCAACCGACGCCGAGACAAGAAGCTGTACACCAAAAACATTTACATTACTCGAAGCGACCGCTCCGAAATAATTGTGCTTGCCGTCGCGCTTCCCATGACCCCTGCTCTGATGTTTATGGTGCATCTGCTGGGCGATATAGGATTCCATTTTCTATATGATGTCGGAGCTTTCCTCTTCACGTGTTTTCTTCTATATGTCTTTAACGAAACCGCTGGTTCTTACACTAAAATCTCGCCGGAAGGATTCGAAGAGGACAACGGGCACGACAATAAAACCTTCTACCCGCTCAACGCGATCGATAAGGTCACGTATACGCAGAGTTCCGACAGTGAAATTTCAGACTCCGTCTCCTTCGACACGAAATCGGGTAAGCGCATTGCGCGTTTCGGGCCCATCTATGAGGGCTACCCCCTCCTCGCAATGACCCGATTCAAGATGGAATACGACCGCTGGCCAGACATGAACAACCCCGAAGAAGCCGCCCAGGTTAAGGCGTGGATGAACTGGGGCTCCACCATCCCGCACATTAAGGACAAGGAAATCACTGGCCTCGCCGAAGTAGACATGTAGCCCGCGATTCAGCCCGTATTGAGCGCGTGCCCGGTGTGTTTCTCAACCAATATTTCCGCAATTTTTCTGCCGAAAAAACGCCGACCAGCACCCACACCCTAACCCTCAACTAGAAGGTGCACTCTGCGCGCAAAAACATTAACGTTGAGGTTTACAATAAGAAATGGTCAATGCACAGCCGCATGCCGTGCACGCACCATGTCACTTCACAGAAACACCGACCCTGAAAGGCACATCATGGCCACCAAGAAGCCCGCACGCCTCACCCGCCGCGCAGCACTCGCCGCCGCAGGCGCAGGCGCAGCAACTGCCCTCGGTGCACTGCTCACCCCCGCGCAGGCAACCACCTACCGCCCGACCGTGCGCCGTACCCCCTATAACGGCTACTACTCCAACCGTTACGGCCGCCGCGGCCGCATCGTCATCAGCGACTACTACGGCAGCTCCTACAGCCACTACTACTATTACGGCGGCTAAAGAAATACAGCTGTAAAAACATATACTGGAAGACGGCACTACATCCTGTGTAGTGCCGTCTTCCCGTTAGATGCCCAGGCATCACCCGCACCGCGGTGCGGAAAATACACCACAGATAGAGAGAACCCATGAAGAACGTAACCCGCCGATCCGCCCTCGGCCTGCTCGCAGCAACCGGTGGTGCGACCCTCCTGGCAGCATGCGGCGCTCAGCCCCAGGCAGCCAGCGGCTCTGCAACTGCATCTGGTAGCGCATCTGCTTCCGCAACTGCGTCCAAGACCGCACGCACCAACTACTCCGGCGTTGCAGTCCTGGACGGTTACACCTCTAAGCCTTCCGACTACCAGCCCGCAACCCGCACCGAACCCTCCAAGAACGCCCCCGTACCGGTCAAGCCCGCTGTCGCTAACGAGAACAGCGTGGAGGGCCTGTACCAGTCCATCGCCTTCTTCGGCGCAGCCATGGAATACTACATGCGCACCGGTAAGACCGAACCGCTGCGTGAATGCGCGCTCGACAAGTCCGAGCTGAAGAGCATGATTGAGCCGGCAAGTGGCACTCTTGGCGAGAAGCTGATTAAGGGTGAAGCCTGGATGCACGACGCGTCCGTCACCATCACCATGCTTTCCGCGCAGCCCGAACGTGACGGTGACACCTACAACTGGGGTATCCGCCTGACCATGGATCCCGGTGAGTTCATTGCAAGCAAGGACCGTGTGCAGGAAGCTCCCTCTGAATCGGATCGTAAGGACGAGGTGGAGCGCACCCTGCACGGCGTGTATGAGAACGGCGCGTGGAAGCTGACGGGTATGCGTGCTTCGTCCTCTTCGTCCTCGGCTTCTGCAGTAGCTTCGGCATCGGCTTCTGCGTCCTAAAAGCTTCAGTCTAGAAGCGTGTAGCTTCTACAACTAAAAGGCGCCCGCCGCGTGGCTAGAAACCACGAGGCGGGCGCCTCACTTATATACGCGATAAAGCATATACCCTTATCGGGGCGCTACCAGATGCGCACGCGCTCCTCCGGAGCCAGGTACAGTGCATCGCCCTCAGAGACATCAAATGCCTCATAGAACTCATCAATATTGCGCACCACACCGTTCACACGGAACTCATCCGGCGAATGCGGATCCACCGAAATCATCACCTCAGCATGCTGCGGGCGGGACTTCGTGCACCAGCCGCGCGCATTCGAGAAGAAGAAACGCTGAATACCGGTCATACCGTCAATCACCGGTGCGTCATCCAGCGACTCAATGCCCTGCTTCTTCAACGCCAGGCGGTACGCCTTCAACGCAATCGACATGCCGGACAAATCACCAATGTTCTCACCCAGAGTCAGCTCACCGTTCACGTGGAACTTCGGGTCCAGACCCACCGGAACGTACGCGTTGTACTGCTCCACCAGTGCTGCGGTACGCTCCTTGAACTTCGCGTAATCCTCCTCAGTCCACCAGCTCTCCAGCTTGCCGTCACCGTCGTAGCGGGAACCCTGATCGTCAAAACCGTGACCAATCTCGTGGCCAATAATCATGCCGATGTTGCCGTAGTTCGCCGCATCGTCAGCATCCGGGTTGAAGTACGGCGGCTGCAGAATCGCTGCCGGGAATACAATCTCATTCGCCGGCGGCATGTAGTACGCGTTCACGGTCTGCGGAGTCATCAGCCACTCCGACTTATCCACCGGCTGACCCTTACGGGCAATCAGCCAGTCAGCATCAAACGCACCGGTACGGCGCAGGTTCTCGAACAGGTCACCGGGCACCAGCTCCAGTGCGGAGAAGTCACGCCACTTATCGGGGTAACCGATCTTGGTGACGAACTTCGACAGCTTCTCCAGCGCCTTCTCGCGGGTTGCCTCAGTCATCCAGTCCAGCGACTCGATGGACTCGCGGTAGGCCTCCAGGAGGTTGCCGACCAGAACCAGCATCTTCTCCTTGTGCGAGGGAGGGAAGTGCACAGCCACGTACTCCTGGCCAATCTCCTCACCCAGAGCCTTCTCAACAGCACCCACGCCGCGCTTCCAGCGCTCACGAATCTGCTGAGTACCGGAGAGGGTCTTGCCGTAGAAGTTGAAGCTCTCCTGAACCAGCTCGTCGTACATGAACGGCGCACGCGAACGCAGAACAGTCCACACAGCCCACAGCTTCCAGCTCATCAGCGGGATGGAGGTGAACAGCTTAGCCGCACCCTCAAAGAAGGACGGCTGAGCCACAATAACCTGACCCAGGGTCTCCGGGTCGGCGCCGAGAGCCAGCAACCACTGGGAGAACGGGAAGCCGGGGAACTTCTCGTCCAGCTCGGTCGCCTGGTACGGGTTGTAGGTCGCCTCAGCGTCACGGTTCTCCACAACGTTCCAGTGCAGGCGAGCCAGCTCAGACTCGTGAGTGAACACCAGCTGAGCCGCCTGCTCCGGGGTCAGGCCAAAGCCCTCAGCCAGACCGGTCAGCTCAAACATGCGGGCAATATGCTCAACATACGCCGCGCACGCCTGCTCGTGCTTCTCTTCACGGTAGTAGGATTCATCCGGCAGACCCAGACCCGACTGGTACAGGAAGAACGTGTAATTCTTCGGATCCTTCGGGTCATTGCTGGTGTACCAGGCGAACAGCTGCGGCAGACCCGCACGAGACAGCAACGCCAGGGTCACAGCCAGGTGGGAGGGGGTTGCCGAGTTCAGGATCGGGGCGATTTCCTTCAGCAGCGGCTCCAGGCCGTCCGCCTCAATCTTCTCAACGTCCATGAAGGAGTTGTACAGCGCGCCAATACGGGACTCCGGCTGCTCCTTCGCAATCTTCTCCACCAGCTCACGCACGTGCTTCTCTGCGTTATCGCGGAGGGTGTACAGGCCGCCGTCCTTGGGGCGGTCCGCCGGGATTTCGTGGGTAGCAAGCCACTTACCGTTGACGTGGCGGAAGAAATCGTCGCCCGGCTTGACGGTTTCATCCACCCATTCTTTAGTGATTCCAGAGTTAGTAGTCATGGTTCCATTCTATGTTCTTACGCCCGCAAGCCACAGGATGCCCGGCGCGGCGCCGGATGGTGGCTCACCGGTACAGGTGCTCATCAGAGGCATTTGGGTGCTCCTCAGCGGGCTATTTGGGTGGCAGAGAAGGCGGTAGCCCCTCCAGGATGCAGAAAACCCGCCCGCACGGTCACACAACCGTACAGGCGGGTTCACATCTACCCCCGAACCACTAGTTCAGGAACAAAGAAGCACTATTCGCTTAAGCCTGAGCCTTCGCCGCCAGCTTCTCTGCACGCTCAGCCATCAGACGCTTCTCAGCACCGTTGACCAGCCACAGGAACAGAACCGCCAGACCCGAGCACACAATCATGAAGACAAACGCGGTGCTCCAGCCCCAGTGGTCAACAATAATGCCGATACCGGCAGAAGCCAGAGTTGCACCCAGCGCGTAACCGAACAGGCCGGTGAAGCCCGCAGCGGTACCCGCAACATGCGAAGGCGACAGGTCAATAGCCTGCAGGCCAATCAGCATGACCGGGCCGTAAATCAGGCCACCAATCAGAGCCAACGCAACGTACGCAATCCACAGCGGCGCATCCGAAGAGGGCAGCCAGTACAGCAGAATCGCGCCGACGGTCGCAACCAGGAACAGGATACCCGCGGGGGAGCGGCGACCCTTGAACATGCGGTCAGAAACGTAACCGCACAGGACGGTGCCGCCAATACCGGCAAGCTCCAGAATCGAGAAGCCCGCAATACCACCCTCAAGGGAAGCATGACGCACATCGTGCAGGTACTTCGGCGCCCACACCAGCACGCCGTAACGCAGGGTGTACACGAACACGTTCGCCAGAGCCAGGTACACCATGGTCGAGTTGGTCAGCACGTGCTTACGGATGGTGGTCCACGTGGACTCTGCACGATCCTCAGCGGTGGACTCAACCTTGTGCGGGTCGTTGCGGTACACGTCAACGGTGGGCAGGCCCTCCGCCTCGGGGTTATCACGAATCAGCAGCCACGCCACAAATGCGAGCACGAAGCTGATAACAGCGGGGAACCAGAAAGCAACTTCCCAGGTCTTGCCGAACATGGAGAAGCCCCACGCAACCAGCAGACCGGACAGCGCACCACCAACGTTGTGGGCGGTGTTCCACCAGGAAACCTTCGTGCCGCGCTCGCTGGTGGAGAACCAGTTCACGAGCACACGACCGGAGGGCGGCCAACCCATGCCCTGGAAGATACCGTTGAAAACCATGATGGTCGCCATGATGGAGGCGATAGCGGCAGCGTAGCCCGTCGCACCCGCGCCTTCACCCATGTAACCGGTCATTGCCAGCAGGATGTTTGCAACACCCGAAAGTACCAGACCAATCGGCAAGAAGAGACGCGCGTTGGAGCGGTCAGAAATCATTGCGGTGAAGAACTTACTGAAGCCGTAAGCCAGCAGCAGCGCCGTGGACAGTGCACCGATTGCGGCGTTGCTGAAGCCCAGTTCCTTGGTCAGAATCGGGGTGACCAGTGGGACGTTGTTACGAATCAGGTAGAAGGTTGCGTAACCGATGAAAATACCCATGAAGACCTGTAGTCGCATGCGCGGGTACTTCGCATTAACTTCTGCTTCGCTGAGCTGAGGCTTGGGTGCCGGAATGGCGAGCCAGCGGGGTACAGAACCCTTCTTCTTCTTTGATGAAGTGGTAGTAGTCATATTTGGCATTCTATAAGTGGGGTCTTATAAAAATGCTAATCTACTGGGCATGTTTTCATTGGATTGTTCACGGGGGTGAACGAATATTCAGAGTGATTATTCTATAAATGCTTGTTTTACCCCGGAATTACAGGGAAGTGCGTAATCCGTGTGATGCGCATCTATCTACTGGACAACATTGCCCCGCATAGCGCAACGAATATAAATACTTTCTTTGTTGAGCAAATGCATGTTTTGGTCAGACCACAACTAAATTTAGAGTTATTTATACCCTAAGTTCAAAAAGAGAACCACTTGAATACCGCTAAATCGGTTCTCCATAAACACCCCGCAGGCACCCACCTGCTCAACCCAAAAACTGCACAGGGAAGCCCGCCCGCACGGTGCAGAAGAATCCGTGCGGGCGGGCCCGTTATCTATCCCCAAAAGCTCGGCATACAGTCGGTACGCATACCGGCACGAAGCCGAACAGCCGCCACCTGCCGCAGGTTACCGCGAGCAAACCATCATCCGGTCAACCCGCAGCAGGCAGCGGAACCAATAGGCGCCTCCTAGAGGGACGCGCGGATCGCCTTGGTGGCATCCACCAGGTGACGCAGAGACTGCTTGGTCTCCTCGTAATCACGAGTCTTCAGACCACAGTCCGGGTTCACCCACAGGTCAGCAATGGTGCCGTAACCAATCGCAGCCTTCAGTAGGGACTCAATCTCCTCCTGAGAAGGAACACGCGGGGAGTGGATGTCCCACACGCCCGGGCCCAGACCGGAAACGAAGCTCTCCGGAATGTCAGCCAGCAGCTCCATGTGCGAACGAGCCGCCTCAATGCTGGTCACATCAGCGTTCAGAGCGTTAATCGAGTCGATAATCTCGTTGAACTCCGAGTAGCACAGGTGGGTGTGAATCTGAGTGGAATCCTTAACACCGCTGGTTGCCAGGCGGAAGGAGTTCACCGACCAGTCCAGGTACTGCGGCTGCTCATCGCGGCGCAGGGGCAGCAGCTCACGCAGAGCCGGCTCGTCCACCTGAATGATGCGGATACCTGCCTCTTCCAGGTCGGCAATCTCGTCGGCAAGAGCCAGAGCCACCTGGTTAGCGGTCTCGCGGCGCGGCTGGTCGTCACGCACGAAGGACCACGCCAGAATCGTCACCGGGCCGGTGAGCATGCCCTTGACCGGCTTCTCGCTCAGCGACTGTGCGTGGGAGCTCCACGGAACGGTGAACGCCTCACCGCGCAGACCCTCACCGTGACGCTTCACATCACCGAACAGGATCGAGGGGCGGGTGCAACGCGAACCGTAGGACTGAACCCAGCCGTGGCGGGTGGTTGCGAAGCCGTCGAAGTTCTCAGCGAAGTACTGAACCATGTCGTTACGCTCAGCCTCACCGTGAACCAGCACGTCCAGGTCCAGCTCCTCCTGCAGCTTGATGACCGAGGCGATCTCGTCACGCAGGAAACCGTTCAGCTCCTCAGCGGAAATCTTGCCCGCACGAGCCTCCGCACGGTGGCGGCGAATCTCAGCGGTCTGCGGGAAGGAACCGATGGTGGTGGTCGGCAGCTTCGGCAGGTTCAGGTCAGCCTGAGCCGCACGGCGAACATCAATGGTCGGGCGGTCGAAGTCCTCGGGAGCCACAGCTGCGGCGCGGGCACGAATCTCGTCGTTGTGCTTACGCGGGTCAGCGGCGAAGCGAGCCAGCGCCTCATCAGCAGCCTTCAGCTCGGGCTCAACAGCGGCCTCACCCTCAGCCAGGCCGCGAGCCAGCAGAGCAATCTCAGCGACCTTCTGGTCAGCGAATGCCAGGCCGTCCACGGGAACCTCAGCCGGGTCTTCCAGAGCCAGGTCGTGCGGCACGTGCTGCAGGGAGGTCGAGGAGGAAACCGACACGGCACCCTCGGATGCGCCGGGCAGAGCCTCCAGAGTCTTCAGAGCCGCACGAACATCGGCACGCCACACGTTGCGGCCGTTCACAACACCGGCAACCAGGTGCACACCAGCGGCAGAAACGGACTCCAGCTCAGCCTTCGAGTACACGCCGTGCACCAGGTCAAGGTGCAGAGCCTCAACACCGGTACCCAGCAGTGCCGGCAGGTTCTCACGCAGGGAACCGTAGGGGCTGGTCACCAGAATCTGCGGGCGCTTCTCGCCGGCAGCCAGGGCACGGTAGGTGCGCTCAGCAAGCTCAGCGACCTTCGCGTTGTCGGCACGGTCCACGGTCAGGCCCGGCTCATCCAGCTGAACCCACTCAACACCGCGCTCAGCCAGCTGCTCCAGGACCTGAGCGTATGCGGCAACGAACTCGTCCAGACGGTCGACGGGGGAGAAGTCCTCAGCGGAACCCTGCTCAGCCTTAGCGCCCAGCAGCAGGGTCAGCGGGCCAACAATCTGCGGGCGGACCTTCACGCCAGCCTGCTTTGCGACCTCGAGCTGCTCGTCAATAGCCTCAAGGTTCAGCTTAATCTCGGTGCCGGCACCAATCTCGGGCACCAGGTAGTGGTAGTTGGTGTCGAACCACTTAGTCATCTCCAGCGGAGGCAGGGTCTCGGTACCGCGCGCCAGTGCGAAGTAGCCGGGCAGATCCAGCAGGCCGCGGCCGTCCTTAGCCTCAGCCAGACGCTCGGGAACCAGGGTGAACAGGCGAACAACGTCGAGCACCTGGTCGTAGTAGGAGAAGGTTGCAGGAATCGAGTAGTTATCAGCCTTCAGGCCCGCAGCGGTCACGCGCTCAAAGTAGGTGCGCTGCACGTCAGCGGCGGTGTCCTGCAGCTCCTGCAGGGTTGCCTTGCCCTTCCAGAAAGCTTCCTGAGCCTTCTTCAGTTCGCGGAAGCGGCCCACGCGGGGGTAACCAACAATGGTTGCGGCGGGGAATGCGGTGTTCGACATAGTAATTTTTCCTTTACTGGGGATAGATGTGGGAGTCAGTTCCGGTGTTTCGCCACCCAGCGGTGGGCGGTGAAACGGGGGTCGTAACTCCCGGAATATTTGTGGGGGAGAAAAGTGGAAACGCATCCGATAAGGAGCGTTATGGGTGGGTTTAGGCGTATTCCAGTTCGCTCAGCGGCTGAGAGAAACGGTTGCTGTACCGCGGCAAATCCAGCTGATCCAGAACGTCCAGAACCGCCGCATGCTCGTTGAAGGTGAAGAAGTGCAGACCCGGTGCGCCCGCATCCATCACGGTGCGGCACTGGTTCAACGCGTACTCAACACCGATGCGGTGAAGCTCAGCGCTACTGGTTGCGGTCTCTAGGGCGTAGGCGAGGTCCGTCGGGACCGCCATGCCCGCCATCTGGCAGAGGTTCCGCAGACGCTTCAGCGAGGTCACCGGCATGATGCCCGGAATAATCGGGATGTCCACACCTGCCAGGCGTGCCGAATCGACCAGGGCGCTGTAGCGTTCATCCTCAAAGAACACCTGAGTGATCGCGAAGTCCGCGCCGGCACGTTGCTTGGACAGCAGAATCTCAATGTCCTGCAGCAGGGATGCGGACTCGGGGTGCTTCTGCGGGTATGCCGCCACACCAATAGACACCTTGCCAGCTGCCAGGTGGGCGAAATCTTCACGCTCAACGCGGCGAATGAGTTCCACCAGGTAGCGGGCGAAAGGAAGTTCAGAAACCTGACCCTCCTGAATGTCACCGCGAAGAGCCAGGAAGCCGCGCACGCCCAGGCCCAGAATCAGGCGGACTGCACGCTCCAGCTCGTGCACCGAATGGCCTGCACAAATCAGGTGAGCCAGCGGGGTGAGGGAGGTTTCGTGTACCAGGTGGTCGAGCAGCGCCAGGGTCTTCTGGCGGCGCTTCGCGTCACCGGAGTAGGTGACCGACACGTAGTCGGGGTTGGTGCCCTCAAGCTCCGCAATCGTGTGCAGTAGCGACTCGCAGCTCGCGTGTGAGCGCGGAGGGAACAGCTCAAAAGAAAGAGCCGGGTGAACTGTCGTCATAACCATCCTTCGTGTTCACCCGATAGATACGCACCGGCAGGCGCGTGAATTCTTCTGCAGGATGCGCTGTACCGGTTTGCTGGTACGGCTCATCGTGGGGTGCCGAAGGGTATTCTTCTCTATCGGTCCTGGCGGGAGCACCTTGTCCGTACCCTGCACCGTGACGGTGGGGATACTGGCGAGGTTGCTGCGACGTCTACGAGCCAGATCTCTCGGTCGCTCTTGATAGATAACGCCTTCACTCTACCCACCGTCCCCGAGGGCGTGCAAGATGTGCGGCGGTTGATGTCCTAATATTTCTGGACATGACATTGGGGCGAAATATGAACTTAATATGACCGACTGTGACGAAGGGGGCTGGGGGAGTGTTGCCGGTAGAGGTGTCGGTTGACTCTTGGGTGTCCGGCACTATCACAGATATGTCTGCTTAATATTCTTGGACACGCGCGAATATGTGTGTTTTATCTTTCAGTGAGAGGTAGGGTAACTAATAACTAATGAGGCACCGGTAGTGTTTCGATGTCCGCTCATCGAGGAGTTTCAGGGCTCAAAGATGAGTTCAATACGACTTTGTGAGCGTGGTGAGAATGAAAAATCTATTTTCCTCTATACTCTGGTCCTTCCGCCTAGCCTGGAAAACCTGTCCCGCGACCCTGGTGAGCACTGCCCTATCGCTAGCCATCATCGCCTGCATTCCCTTGAGCCAGTCCCTGCTGATCGGTAATACAGTATCAGCCTTGAGCGGTTCAAATGGTGGCGCAGCATGGATTTATATTATTGCTCTTGCTCTTGTCGTCGGAATTAATATCATTGCTCAACGCTGGGTAATAAGTAACATGCTTATCCTCAAATCAAAGATGAACTATCGGGTTCACTGCATGTTAAATACCAGGTTATCTACATTTTCGTTGTCTGATATAGGTAGCACAAAATCGCAGGAAGATATACGTGCTGCTAGAGAGGCAATATCGAAACAGGAATTGCAGGTTCACACCATGTCAGTTATGACACTGGTGAGTTCCTTTGCGATGGTTTTCCTCCTCTGTTTTAATATTGCAAACGTCAGCATTGTGGCAGCAATTTTTGCGGCACTGTGTTCACTACCCCTATCTATTGCAATGGTAATCCTCGCTAAACGTGATTACGCTATATACACCCTAATGTACGAGGACTATCGGGTAGAGAACTACTATCTAGACAATCTGATGGCTCAAAGTCGCGCCCAAGAACTTCACCTCATGAGAGCCTCCCGATTTTTCTCGCAACGCGTAGTGTCCTGGCGACGCCGGGCAGCCGGTAGGGAATTGAGCCTTGAAAGTGTTAGAGGAATCATCTCCATAGTTGCAGGGCTACTCTGCTCTGTCTTACTTTTTGCGTCCCTGTACTTCCTTGTGGGTTCAGGAGCCGATATATCGTATGTGGCCGGATCGCTGATTGGAATCATTGCCTGTGTTGCCGCGACCCAAGAGGTGGGATATTCATTTGGTCAGATTATTAATGGAGCATTATCTGTTCAGCAATTCCGAAGGGTGTGCGACTCTGATACTTACGACCATGCTTCTGAGATAAAAACTTCTAACCCTAACCATGAAAATATTTCAAAAATTATATGCAAAGATGTATCCGTTCAGTATGAGGGCGTGTCGTCTTTTGCGCTTAAAGATATTAATCTTGAGCTGATGAATAATCAAATGATTGCAGTAGTTGGTGCCTCGGGCGCGGGAAAAACAACACTAATAAATGCAATTCTTGGAATTACACCAATTGCCCAGGGGAGCATAACGTATAAAGGTGCTTCTTCTGAGAGTAAATACAACATGTTGGCAAATGTTGGTTTGGTGAGTCAAGACTACGGCCGTTATGAACTGACTGTGCGTGAAAATCTTCTTCTGGGTTTGTCGCAGGAGGCGGTTGAGCGTCTTGGTGATGCTGATTTGTGGTCGGCTTTGTCGGTGGCTTGTGCTGATGATTTTGTGCGTGGTCTTGAGGGGGGTTTGGATGCTCAGTTGGGTGAGTCGTTTGGTGGTGTTGGTCTTTCGGGTGGTCAGTGGCAGCGTTTGGCGTTGGCGCGTGTGGTTCTTCGGGATGCGCCGGTGTGGGTTTTGGATGAGCCGACTAGTGCTGTGGATGCTGAGACTGAGGAGGAGATTTTTGCTCGGTTGAAGGTGGCTGCTGTGGGGCGTTTGGTGGTGTTGGTGTCTCATCGTGCGTGGACGTTGCGTGGTGTTGATTCTGTGGTGGTGTTGGATGGTGGGTGTGTGGTGGAGCAAGGAACCTACCGGGAGCTGCTGAAGGCAGAGGGAAAGTTTATGGAAATTTTCAAAAATCAGATCTCTGAAGATTCTGCAGGGCGCAAAACTTCTACTGAAAGGGACTATAAAGATGCGTAAGATTATGGCTAATACTGTTTGGTCCGTGGTTTATGCTTTCAGAAATCACCCCGTATGGACCGTCTCCTATCTAGCGTCTGTTGTGTGCCTATCGCTATTCCCCGCTTTGCAGATGGAGGCTGTCACTAGGCTTGTTGAGCATTTGGGCCAGAGCCAGGATGAGGTGCTCCCACTAGCCCTGGGGGTTAGTTTTGTGCTGGCAGGATACATTGCCCTGGGACAAGCATCAGATTCTCTGCGTATGATTCTAAATTCTCGAATGTCAAGTACAGGTATTCAGAACGTATCTTCTCGTTTGGCGACTTGTTCTTCTCAGGAAATCGCGAGTGGTGATTATGCTCGCTCATCAAGGGCAGCTCATGATGCTGTGACAGGGGGGAGCCTAGGGTCTCAAGTTTCTACTATGGGTGCTCTGATATTCATCATTTTTTCGACGGGAGCCCTTAGTTATTCCGTAGGAAAGATCAATGTATATGCTTCACTCTGCATGCTTGCAGGCATGATTCCTGTTGCCTTGATGTCACATCTCTATTCGAGTAAAAATGCTGAGGCAATGGAAAAAATATATTCATATAGCTACAACGCATGGCATAGCACTAACCAGATTGCACAAATAACTACTGCTCGTGAGCTTGCAATTCTTAACGCTCGTTCATTCTTTGCGCATCGCGCTAATCAAGAACGGAAAAAATCTGGTGAGGAGGAAATTGGCCTAGCTCGTTACATCCTCAGAATATATACAATTGTTGGTTTTATAAGCGCTGCATTGCTAGCTTTAGCCCTTATTCTTCTAGCCACCTCGTCGCCGGCTCCCGGTGTTCTTGCTGGAGCTGTTATAGGTATTACCTCGGCTATAGTCTCGCTTGGCTCGATGGGAAGCGACCTTAGCTCGATGGCAGCGGGGTCAAACGCCATTGATATATATCGAAAGTTTATTTCTAGCGCACAACCCGGGCAGAAAAATCCGATTGCCGATATCTACCCCGAAATCTCCAGCGTTTCCATTAGGAATCTTGCTATCCAGTATCCAAAAGCTGATTCTTTAGCTCTTAAAAACATCAATCTCACTTTTGGTCCCGGGCAGATGATTGGTATTGTCGGGCCCAGTGGATCAGGAAAGACAACCCTAGTAAATGCACTTATGGGTATGCTGAAGCCCTCCAACGGAGACATCCTCATTGGAGGTAAGTCGGTACAGGACATATCGCCTGATGATTTGCTGGCGAATGTGGGTGTGGTGAGTCAAGACTACGGCCGTTATGAACTGACTGTGCGTGAAAATCTTCTTCTGGGTTTGTCGCAGGAGGCGGTTGAGCGTCTTGGTGATGCTGATTTGTGGTCGGCTTTGTCGGTGGCTTGTGCTGATGATTTTGTGCGTGGTCTTGAGGGGGGTTTGGATGCTCAGTTGGGTGAGTCGTTTGGTGGTGTTGGTCTTTCGGGTGGTCAGTGGCAGCGTTTGGCGTTGGCGCGTGTGGTTCTTCGGGATGCGCCGGTGTGGGTTTTGGATGAGCCGACTAGTGCTGTGGATGCTGAGACTGAGGAGGAGATTTTTGCTCGGTTGAAGGTGGCTGCTGTGGGGCGTTTGGTGGTGTTGGTGTCTCATCGTGCGTGGACGTTGCGTGGTGTTGATTCTGTGGTGGTGTTGGATGGTGGGTGTGTGGTGGAGCAAGGAACCTACCGGGACCTAACGACCGACCCTACATCACGCTTCAGGAAGCTCTTCGCCTCCCAACTGGAAGGGAAATAACCTCGCAACATACCCACACAACGTAGAGTTAAAAGCATGGAACGCATTGAATCTCCCGTCTACCGCAGGCTCGGCAACTCCGGCCTCGTCGTACCCAGCATCGGCATCGGTTGCAACAACCTCGGCCGCCCCGGTACCCCCACCCGAACCCAAGAAGGCACCAACGAAGTCATCGCCGCCGCAGTCGATGCCGGCATCAGCTTCTTCGACATCGCCGACCTCTACGGCGCCGAACCCGGCCTCTCAGAAACCATGTTCGGCACCGCCCTCACCCAGCTCGGCCTCGACCGCGACGAACTGACCATCGTCACCAAATTCGGTCTGCCCGTCGGTGACCTCAACGGCAACGACCGCAACGCCCGCGGATCCCGCCGCTACATTATGCGCGCCGTCGAAGGGTCCCTCCGCCGCCTCGGCACCGACTACATCGACCTGTACTTCTACCACAGCCCCGACCCGAACACCCCCATCGAAGAGACTCTCAGCACCCTCGACCAGCTCGTACGCGACGGCAAAGTCCGCTACCTGGGCCACTCCAACTTCTCCGGCTGGCAGCTCGCCCACGCCGAACACTGCGCCCACGAACTCGGCACCGAACGGTTCATCGCCGCAGAAAACCACTACAACCTGCTCGACCGCCGCGCAGAACTCGAAATCCTGCCCGCCGCACGACACTTCGGCATGGGTGTGCTGCCGTACTTCCCGCTCGCTAACGGCCTGCTGACCGGCAAGTACCGCCGCGACAATATTCCCGCCGGTTCGCGCCTGTCCCACTCCAAGAAGAACGTGCTCGACGCCGCCAACTGGGACCAGCTCGAAGCCTTCCACAGCTTCTGCACCGAACGCGGCATCACCGAGGTGCAGGCGGCGTTCTCCTGGCTCGCACAGCAGTCGCCGGTCACCTCCGTCATTGCCGGTGCGACCAGCTCCGAACAGGTACGCGCCAACGCACAGGCCGCCTGCCTGCGCTTCGACGCTGAGGACCTCGCCGCCCTGGACGCCATCTTCCCGGCACCCGAGAAGATCGCGCTGTTCTAAACTCGGGCTCCCTCTCAAAGGGGCACTCAACCGGTCGTAACTGGCGGCTGTAAAATACGCTGAAAAATGTCCGCGGTGAGAAATAAATATCACCCGCCGAATGTTTTCGCTAGGATTAGGTGAGGTGCGTCTAACCTGACGCACCTCACCTAGCCCACTGACAGTGCTGAAGAACCACCAATGTCGGTGTAATCTCACCTACCCCCTCGGCATCAAAGGACACCATGAGCGCACAGAGCACCGCCTCCACCCTGCCCCCGCTGGGCACCGGGAAGCACAGCCAATACCTCGGCATCATTGCACTCATCGCCACCTTCGGCGGTCTGCTCTTCGGCTACGACACCGGAGTGATTAACGGCGCGCTCGAACCCATGAGCCGCGAACTCGGCATGGACTCCACCGCCCAAGGCTGGGTCACCGGATCGCTCGCCTTCGCGGCGGCTATTGGCGCGCTCACCTGCGGTCGTATCTCCGACCGGTACGGCCGCCGAACCACCATCATTGGGCTGTCCACCATCTTCTTCATTGGCGCCCTGACCTGCGTCTTCGCACCCAACGTCGCCGTGCTCATCACCGGACGAACCCTGCTCGGCCTGGCGGTCGGTGGCGCCTCCGCCGTGGTACCCGTATTCCTCGCAGAGCTCGCACCCTACGAAATTCGCGGCTCCCTCTCCGGCCGCAACGAACTCATGGTTGTGGGCGGTCAGCTTGCCGCGTTCATCGTGAACGCCCTCATCGGCAACGTATGGGGTGAGCACGACGGCGTGTGGCGCTGGATGTTCGCCATCTGCACCCTGCCCGCCATCGGCCTGTTCGTCGGCATGCTGCGTGTGCCCGAATCGCCGCGCTGGCTGCTGCGCGTCGGCAAGCGTGAGCAGGCGCTGGAGGTTATGAAGCGCATCCGCTCCACCGAGCGTGCCGAGGCTGAGATTGCCGACATTGAGCGCACCCTGCAGGCGGAGGCGGCAACCTCCCAGAACAACGCGGCAGCTAAGGAAAGTGCGGGCGTGCGCGGCTGGTTTGTGCGCATCCTGCTCGTCGGTATTCTGGTTGGCGCGGGCCAGCAGCTGACCGGCATCAACTCGATCATGTACTACGGCATTAAGGTGCTCAAGGAAGCCGGTTTCAGCGAATCCGCGGCGCTCATCGCGAACATTGCGCCGGGTACGATCGCGGTGCTCGGCTCCATCCTGTCGCTGCGTCTGATGGAGCGTGTGCCGCGCCGCGTCATGGTCATTACCGGCTATGGTTCAACCGCGTTTTTCCACGTGCTGATTGCGGGTGCATCCATGCTGCTACCCGCCGATAACGCGGCGCGCCCCTGGATTCTGCTGGTGCTCATCGTCTGTTTTGTGGGCGCGATGCAGACCTGCCTGAACGTGTCGACGTGGGTGATTATGAGCGAGCTGTTCCCGCTGCGTGTGCGTGCGGCGGGTATGGGTATTTCGGCGTTTAGCGGCTGGATGATGAACGGTGTGCTGTCGTTGGCGTTCCCCGTGATTCTGGGTGCGGTCGGTCTGACAGGCTCCTTCATCGGCTTTGCCGTGGTGAACGTGGTCATTGCGCTGCTGATGTTCCGCAACCTGCCGGAGACTCGCGGCGTGAGCCTGGAGCAGGTGGAGCGCGGTGTGATGGACGGTAGCATCTACCCCTCCGCACGCGGGCGCTAAGCCCGGCGGTTCTTTAGGTATGCATGAGGCGGGCGGCCCCTCCCTGGTGGAGGCGCCGCCCGCCTTGCGTTTTTCCTGCATCGCGGACCCTCTTAACGATAGAATGAGGTACGGAACACTATAAACTCACCTGGTCAGAAATAATATCTAATGTATGGCCTGCTGAGTTAGACAGTTTCCGGTGTTATGTATCGATGAAGACATAGGACCGATAGCGGGGATGCCACGAAGTGACCCGCTGAAAGGAGGGTGTCATGAACGCCCTACATGCCAATTCCTATAACTGCTCGCAGCTAGTTTGGGCTGCCTATAAGAGCACGGACCCTAACGTGGACCTCGACTCTAACGGTGGCCCCGGTGTGTACCCGTCAGACATCCAGAAGTCACACTGGGTGCATCACTACGAAACGAGGTGGTAGCAATGACTACATCCCGTCTTTCAGGAAGCCTGCGTCTGGGACTTATCGGCGCCCTCCTCCTGTCAGGCTGTAGTGCGACCATCCCAGTAACAAACGACCCACGCAAAGCCCTCGACGAAAGCAGCGTCGCCATATCCATTGCAGGCGACTCAAGATACCTGCCGCATGCTGGAGGAGGCGTAGCATTCTACAACTCAGAAACCCAAAAATGGTCAAGAATCAAAAATGTTGGGGTCCGAAACTCGCCAATTGTATACAAAGATAAAAACCTGTATTTCACAGATACAAATTCACTATTCACTCTCTCCGATAAATTGCACACATACCCAAAGAAAACAAAAAATGATTACAGTGAAGATGTGTACGTTGCAGACGATAGCACTATTGTAGCTATAGATAATTACGGAGGGGATGGAAATGGTGATTACGTATTCCTTGTGACAATTGTAAAAGATGGTGAGGTGAGGGAAGAGAGAATTAAAAATAATTTACTCTTCACAGCTCAGTGCGCCGACGGCAGCATATGGGGCTACGACAAAATCAGCAATTACGAAGGAACAGATAACCAATACCTACACCCAAGGAACCCCACATACCTTACCCGTGTGTACCCGAACCCTTCAAATGAAAAAATGTTCTCGAAGAGTCTCGAAAGTAACACAATGGAAGGTTCCTACATTGTGTGTGCAGGAAATAGAATTGTGAAAATCCATGATACTTACCCGCAAAGCATTACCGACTACCAATATGCAGATTTAAAAGATATTGACGGATCCATGCTCGAAGTAATTAATGTGCAAACAGGCGAGCATACAGAACGCCAAATTACCGGTGAAGCGAGCAAACGTGTACATGGAAAAAATGTTCCTTCAGGTGCACCGTATGCAATACACGCATACGGGGACGACATCTGGTGGGTCCATCACGACGGGCGAATCATCTCAACCAATATTGATACCGCCCACAACACTGTACGATTCAGCCTCAAAATCCCAGAAGGAGTAAAGGAAGTCTCTACATATTACTGGACCGAGAAGAACCTCTACGCCATGTACGAGCTGCAAGGAGAAACCTATATTCAAGCCTATTCCGTTGAGTCCGGTGAACTCATCAAAACCCAGAAAATACCGCACTACAACGCTCTTCTGAACGGGCGCGAATACCCCTCATACTTCGTTATTACAAACGAAGAGAAATTCCTTAAAAACTAGCCCCTCGCGCTGAAATGCTGCATAGAGTGAGGCGGGCGGCCTCTCCCCAGTGGAGGCGCTGCCCGCCTCGTGCGTCCCGCCTTGTGCGGCCCCTGATCCGCTCCTCGTCTCACCCGAAGTCGTTCGTTGAATGAGAAGCAAGGAACCCCTACCCTGCGCCACCACCCCTAAAGTGATACGGTCAAATAATAACTAATGGCTTCACGTGCTGAAATGCACGCCCGACCCTGCCCGTAAGCATCGTCCGGACGCCCGCACCCAGCACGCCACAACTTCTATAACGAACACGGGTGAACAATGACTGAGAACGTACACAACGACTGGGACCTCCGAAGCGAAGAAGTGCAGAAAGACCAGGTAGCCGCCTACGACGCAATGCGCCGCCGCTGCCCCGTCGCCCACGACGAATTCATGGGCTACTCCGTCTTCAAAAACGCCGACGTACAGCACGTACTCGACCACCCCGAAATCTACTCTAACGTCGTCTCCACCCGCCACATCGCCGTCCCCAACGGCATGGACGCACCCGAACACACCACCTTCCGCGCCGTCAACGACAAGTACTTCACCCCCGAACGCCTCGAAAAGTTCGCACCCGTCATCCGCGATGCCGTGAAGGCCCTCATCGCAGAACTGCCCCGTGGCGAAGAAGTAGACGTTATGCAGGGCTTCGGCCAGGCATACGCAATGCGCGTGCAGAATGCCTTCATGGGCTGGCCCGCATGCCTCGAGCAGCCGCTCACCGAATGGATCGAAAAGAACCGCGTCGCCACCCTGCGCCGCGACCGCGAAGAAATCGCCAAGGTAGCCCTCGAATTCGACGGTTACATCCGCCAGCTGCTCGACGAACGCCGTGAGGACGCCGCCGCAGGCAACCCCAAGGATGTCACCGCCGAACTGCTCACCGACACCGTGCAGCTGCCCGGCGAAGAGCCCCGCACCATGACCGACGAAGAAATCGTCAGCCTCATCCGTAACTGGACCGTGGGCGAGCTGTCCACCGTCTCCGCAACCGTGGGTGTGTTCGTGAACTTCCTGGCACGCAACCGCGCCGAGCAGGACCGCCTGCGTGCCTCCCTCGCCGACGGCAACGCACTCGACGACCGTAGCGAAATCGCCCTCGCCGTCGAAGAAATCATGCGACTCGAAGACACCCTCGTCACTAACCGCCGCATCACCACGCAGGACACCGAACTCGGCGGCCGCACCCTGCCCGCTGGCTCCCGCGTGACCATCAACTGGGCAAGTGCCAACCGCGACGAGGACGCCTTCGAAGACGCCCTCACCTACAACCCGCACCGCGACCAGTCCCGCAACCTCGTGTACGGCGACGGCATCCACGTCTGCCCCGGCGCGCCCCTGGCGCGCCTGGAGCTGCGCATCCTGCTTGAGGAGCTGCTGCGCGGCACCGAGTCGATCGAGATCGCGGACGAGAGCGAGAAGCCCGCAACCGTGAACGCCGTGTACCCGGTCTCCGGTTACTCGGTCGTGCGCGCCATCTTCAACTAGGCACGCTCCAGTCGTATAAAGCGCGAGGCGCCGAACCCCGAGAATGGGGGTCGGCGCCTCGCGCTGTTAAGAGTAAATATGAGAGTGAATAGTAGGGGAGTGGTGGCAGGTATCAGCCGCCCACTATAGATAAAACGGAATATTCCCTAGAGGGCTATATTCTCTAGCGGCTATATAGCCTAGTGGGTTATCCAAAAAGCTGAATCTAGCGGCTGGAACTCGTCGCCGAAGGCTTCACCGAAGAACCCGCAGAACCGCTCGCAGACGCACGAGCCGAAGCACTCGCAGAAGCCGAAGCAGATGCCTCAGCGGCAGCCGATGCCGACTCCTCCGGGGACAGTGCCGTACCATCCGCATGAACGCCAGCCATCGCCGGAGTCACACCATTCACGAAGCTCAACTTCGCCTGCTTGAACTGGTACTCGGGGGAGCAAGTCAGCTTGTACTTCGAATTCGCCAGCTCGCGAATCGTCTTCACATAATTCTGAGTCTCCTCGTACGGGGGAACACCGCCGTACTTCTCCACAGAACCCGGACCCGCGTTATAACCGGCGAGAACCACATCCTGCAGCTCATCCTCATTGGAAGCGTACTTTGCCAAACGAGTACGCAACTCAGCCAGGTAGCGTGCCTGCGCCGCAATCGCATCGTGCGGGTTCAGAACATTACCGCCGTTGCCGAAGCTGTAGTGCCCGCCGCTCCACGCATCATCGGTGAACTGTGCAATACCCTTAGCGCCCTGGTGGGATACAACGCCCACACGCCAGTGGCTCTCAGTCTCAATCTGCGCCGCCAACACGCCGGGACGGAAACCCGCGACCTTAGAGCCCTCCTCAAAATCGGAGCGGAGAGCCGCCGGAGCATACGAAAGCTCCGTCATGCCGCAATAGTCGTCATAGGTGGCTGCCAGGCCGGCAACACCGCCACCCAAAAGAACCGCAGAGGCAATAATCTGCCAATGTGCAAGAGCCCCGGCAAGAATGCGTACCGGAAAAGGCTTACGCTGCCGAGGAGAAACTTGTTGATCCGCCGAAACGGAAATGTGGTTGGAGGCGCTCGTAGCATTACGCTCGGAAGGGGCGCCCGAAGTGCAATCTGCCATTCCTATAGACTAGCGCACCATGCCCGCTCCTGGCTAAGAAAAGTTCGCCCATGAGGCTAAAAGCATAGTTTGCCGGGGCTCCGGCTGGGTGTAGAAAGACCCCGCCCGGCGCATTCATTCACAGGATGCACCGGGCGGGGTCAACATCTCACGGGGCGCTAGAAGCGCCCAGCGTGAGTGTTTAGCGGGCAGCTACTATTAGCGATCAGTCACCACGATCTTACCGGCGGCACCGCGCTCCATCTCCGAGAAGGAGTGATTCACGAACGTGTACGTGCCAGACTCCAGGAACTGCATCTCCACGAAGCCACCCTGAGCAGGCGCCAGATCCAGTGCCTGGCTGTGGCCGTCACGGCTACCGAACGCATCCACACCGCGGCGCATCAGGTAGCCGCCCTCCTTGTAGACCGTATCGAACTGCGAACCGACCACGTGGAAGCTCGTGCCGTGGTTCGGGCCAGCAGCCATCACCCAAACACGAATACGCTCACCCTTCTTCACCTGCAGCGGCTTCGCCTTGTACTGGGTTGCGTGGCCGTTGAACATGGTCAGCGTGGGGGTGCCCGCCGCGATCAGCTCCGGCGAGTTCTCCGCCAGCTTGTTGCCGTCGGAGGCGGTCTTTCCGGTGTCGTGCAGGTACGCCTCGCCCTGAACCATCACGTACTCGTGATCGACCGGGTCAAGGCCGGCAGGGTCAATGATGACCGCACCGTACATACCCTGGGTCATGTGCAGGCTCAGCGGGGCGGTACCGCAGTGGTACAGCCAGATACCGGCGGCCTTCGCCTCAAAACGGTAGACGAGACGCTCACCGGGGGCGATGGTCTTCATCGTGTTATCGGGGGAGACCATGCCCGCGTGGAAGTCCAGCGAGTGGCCCATCGTGCCGTTATTGACGAGTGTAATTTCAAAAATGTCGCCGACCTTGCCACGCAGAATCGGTGCCATGTTCTGCCCGTTGAACGTCCACATGTGAACGGTCACGCCGGGCGCCACCTCGCGGTCAACTTCCTCAACTTCCAGGGTGACCTTGCGGACGGTCTTGCCGTTCACCCGCTCGGCGGTGTTCGGTGCCGGGATGTTCGGGTCGCGGTACTTGTAGCCGCTGCCGGGCGCTGCGGACATGTCAATCCTGCTGTTCGCAACGGTCATAAGGGTCGGCGTGCTACCCGATGCAGCATGGTTGTGGCCGCCCGCAGAACCGTGGTTGTGGCCACCCTGCGCCACCTGGTTTGCGGAGGCGCCGGTCGCCTTCACCTTGAACACCATGCCCAGGGAGCGGTGACCCGCCACGGAGCAGTAGCCTTCCTGGTCGGCGGTAATGACGCCGGCATCAACGGTTTTCGTTTCGCCGGGGTTGATAACGCCGGTGGTCGCGCCGTTGTCGAAGGTCAGGTCGTGGGTCATGCCCTGATCGTCGTTGGTAACTTCAACGACCAGGCGGTTACCGGCGGGCACCTCCACCTCGGCGGGGGTGAAACGGTAGTTGCTGGTCGCCTTCACCTGCACGGTGGTGGTCTGACCGGTCGCAGCCACGGAACCCGACGAAGAAACCGACGGCAGGTTCAACGCGGACGGGTTCACGGCGAAGCCCAGCAGGAATGCCATAGCAACCGCGAGTGCCGCCTGGAAGCTCTGCTTGGCGTGCGGGATGGGTGCGGGGGTCAGCGCCTCCTGGTCGAAGACGGGCTTCTCGCCGCGGGCGCGCGCCTCGAAGATTGCCTTGCGGGTGCTCACCGAAACCTTCACGCCACGCACCATCAGCGGAATGAACGCCGCCAACGCCAGCGCGCCCACAATAGCGACCGCCATCTTAATGGACTGACCCACCATGGAGCTGGGCAGCATGAAAATAATGAGCGCCAGGTTCACGGCGGTCACGCGACCGGCAGCAAAACGGCTGAACTCCTTATTGGAGGCGCGCACCACCGCCGGGCCGCCACCCATCAGCTGAGGCAGCAGGTAGCTCATCGCACCCAGCAGCACCTGCAGCAGGAAGCCCACCACGAAGATGGGGGTGACCGCACGAATATCCATGACGGCGAACGGGGTGGTTGCCACCATGTAGGCGGTGGTCGCCACGCCAACAATCAGCCAGAGGAAGCCCATACCGACGCTCATCGGCGGGTACTCGGTCGGGCGCTTGGTGCGCAGGGTACGCACCATCACCCAGGCGACAATGAGCAGAGCGAGCAGGTAGACGACCAGGCCGGCGGCAGCGAGCGGACGCATCCCAAATATTGCGCCGACAAGGGTTAACACCAAGCCGCCACACATCAGGTACAGGGCGCGCAGACTGTGGGTGAGCGCCTTATCAACCATCTTCGTGCGCAGCATGGTCGGCCAGAAGGTCACCAGCGTACCCACCACGGTAATACCGACGAAGCCGAGCACGTTCACGACCTCGTGCGCGAGCAGGAACTGCGAATGTAGGGTGCCCTTCAGGTTCGGGTAGGCAATCATCGCGCCAAACGCCGCACCGAGGGGCAGCATGAGCGCCGCCATAATGTAGAAGCGAATCGTCACACCGAACCGCGACGGCAGAGCCTGACGCACCTGCTTGAGCAGGTACAGGGCATGCCAAGCGACCATGGTGCCCACAATGAGCGCACCAACCACCGTGGCGGCGTAGAGGCCGGGCACGCTCAGCTGACCGATCATGCCGACCATGAGCACGAGAATACCGGCGTTCAGGATGAAGATACGGCGCACCTGAGTTCCGCGGTGTTCGTCAGGGATTTTGATCTTCATGAGCGCTTCGGTGAAGTGCTGCGACCAAATCAGAATCGAGTTCGTAATCAGGCCGAGGGTGACAATGTGCACCAGCAGCCAGCCGCTATTGGGAATGAACTTATGCAGCAGAAGCACGCCGATAAGCACAAACATCCAGTGCGAGACAGGCTTGGAGGCGCGACGATGCCACGTACCGCGACCGGATGCGCGGCGTGCAACCTCTTCGGGGGTGAGGTTCGCGCCGGGTGCATCAGCCGGACGCGCGCCAATGCTCAGTCCGGAGGAGCCGCCTCCGGAGACGCTTGCGGGCTTGCCGTTCGTGTTCTCGCCTTCGGGTGGGGTGCCGAGATGTTCACTCACGTGATCACTGCTTTCACTGCTGGTTGTTTGTGGACGTCGGTGTGCGGGGTGGCATCGCTTGCCCCTGCGTTGGGGTGGGCCCTGCGCTAGGATAGGCGGAGTGCCAACAAGCCCATTATATTGCCCCGGTAGTACCAATTTTGAAGACATTACGTGCATATGAAGGCGGCTCATATCGTGATAGTTGTGCTTGCGCGCTCGAGTGATTCTTACCCTGCGAATCTCCCCCTGTGAATCTTCTCCCCAATGCACCCTTCACAGATGGGCGCGATAAACTATTAGGATTCCAAAATCAGATGCCCGCCCACCCTACGCGCGCATCCGCCGGCACCAAGGTAAGGACAAGCACCTCGTGACAAGGACTGACTCCACCACCCCCATCTGGGGAAAAATCGCTATTGTGGCACTCATCCTCATGGTGGTGTGCGGTTACTTCTTTGAAATCCTTATTGCCCCCTTCGGCGGCCTGGACTTTTCCATCTACCGCATGGGTGCCATGACCATCTTCGACAATGAAGGGTTTACCAAGGATCTATACGCGCCAGTATTTATTGAAATTGGGGTGTTGAAGCTCCCCTTTACCTATCCACCGTTTGCGGCTCTCGTCTTCCTGCCCTTTGCGTTCCTGCCGCTTGAGGTAGGCAAAGCCATTATGGTGCTGGGAACCACGGCCGCCGCTTGGTGGCTTTCGGCCACTATCTATAACTATGCCCAGACTTCCGATCGTGCGTTACCCCTGCAGGGTCGCCTCGGCCGTACCGGAACTATCGCTGCCTTGACCATCGTGGTGATGCTGTGCGGCCCGTGGCGACGTACTTTTCACCTCATGCAGATTAATCCGCTCATTATGGCGCTGATTCTTGCCGATTTTGTGCGTCCGGCAACCCGCGTGCCGCGCGGTGTGCTCGTCGGTATTGCGGGTGGCTTAAAGCTTACTCCGCTGGTCTTCGGCCTTATCCTGCTGGTGCGCCGCGACTGGAAGGGCATCGCGGCTCTGGGCGCCACCTTCCTGGCCACAATTGCGGTCGGTTTTATCCTTTTGCCGAATGAGGCTCCCCAATTCTGGTTCTCAGCAATCTCTGACTCCTCCCGCGTGGGCGACATTAACTTTGTGGATAATATTTCCATTCAGGGTTGGCTCATGCACTTCGGTCTGAAGGGCACAGCCCTCAAGCTCGGCTTCTACGCCCTAGCCGCGCTCAGCATTGCCCTGGTTGCCGTGTTGCTCTACCAGCTTGAACGCCGCGGCAAAACCCTTGCACAGGTGGCCGTGACCGGCACTCTTATGGTGGCACTTTCGCCGATTAGCTGGTCGCACCACAATGTTCTTCTGCCGCTACTGCTGGCAGCCCTTATCCTGGATGCATTCCCCACCTTTATGGTGCATCTTCCCTCCGCGGCGAGAAAAATTGCCTGCCTGCTGGCGTGGGTAGCCGGGGTAGGCCTGTATATTTCGCCGCGTATTATTGGCGGTATCACCCAGCTAGATATGAATGGCTTGGAATTCCTATGGGCGCCCGGCGTAGCTATTGGTGGTTTTCCCTCCTTTGCCTTGTGGGCTACGGTCATGTTCTGGGCGGTAGCCTCGCTGAGCGCGCCGGTGCGTGGCGCGAAGGTTGAGCCCGTGCAGTACGGTTCCGTGCGTAGCGATGCGCCCCTGGGCTGGTGGGGTGCTCGCGCCCTGGTGACCGAGAGCGCCGCGTCTGTGCGTGCCGCTGCTTCTCGTGAGGCAACCGCGTGAGCCGCGAAAAGGAGCTAGAAAAGACCCCTGTGAAGAATACTGACAAGAACTCCGCTACGAACGCGGTGAAGACCGAGGCGGCCGCGCCTATAATCCCGTGGGCTTCGCCTGGCTCTACTACTGCACCGGTTGCGGAACCGGCTGTTGAGAGCGCTGTAGAAAGCGTGCCCCCCACCGCAGAGCCCGCTACTGAACCCGCGGCGGAAACTGTAGAACCCGCCAAGGAAACCGCCGCAGAGCCCGCACAACCTGCGCGTCGCGGCTTCTTTGACCGCATCCCCGGCATGCGTAGCGGCGCTCTCTGGGCGCACCTGCTGTTCATCCTGGTTGCCCTCTACGCCTTTGACTACGTGACGCACGCGGCGGCTGACGATATTTACGTGTACCGCCTGGGTGCTGTCTCCCTCGCGGATGGCCCGGACGGCTACCAGCTGTACACCTTCAGCACGCGCGGCCTGCCGTTCACGTACCCGCCGTTTGCGGCGCTGCTCTTCTACCCGCTCGCGTTCCTCACCGAACCGCAGAGCATGCTGCTGATTACCGCCATTATTTGCGCGCTCAGCTACTGGTGCGCGTACCTGCTGTACTCCTACGCGCGGAGCCGTTCGTGGCGTTTGCCGTTGCAGAAGCACCTGGGTCATTGGGGTATGGTGTCGCTGATTGCGGCGCTGATTTGGATGTGCGGCCCGTGGCGTTTGACCACACATTTTGGGCAGATTAATGCCATCATTTTGGCGCTGATTCTTGCCGATTTTATGCGCCCGGCAACCCGCGTTCCGCGCGGTGTGCTGCTGGGTATTGCGGCGGGTATTAAGCTGACCCCGCTCGCGTTCGGTCTGCTGCTGCTCATGCGTAAGGACTGGAAGGGCATTGCGACCCTGGGTGCGAGCTTCGCCGCGACCGTGGGTATCGGCTTCCTGGTGATTCGTGAGGAGTCGCTGACGTTCTGGTTCCACGCGTTGCGTGATACTTCGCGTGTGGGTTGGTTCAGCTACTTCGATAACGTGTCGATTATGGGTACGCTGACCCACGCGGGCCTGCAGCATCACCTGACGGCGACCGCCCTGTCCGTGGTGCAGGTGGCGTTGACCCTGCTGATTGTGCTGGTCACCGCGGTTCTGCTGGTTCCGCTGATTCGTGCCCGCGCGCTCATGGCGCAGCTGGCGCTGACCGCGTTCATGATGCTGCAGATTTCGCCGATTAGCTGGTCGCACCACAACACCTGGTACCCGCTGATGCTCGCCGCCGTGGTTATGGAGATCTTCCCGCTCATGTACCAGCGGGTCAGCTCCTTTGTTTTCACGCTGGCTGTTGTTTTGGCGACTGCGGCGCTGGTGGGCATGTACATTTCGCCGTTCTGGATTGTGCTGGCGTTCGCCCCGCACTTCAGCTCGGATCAGATTCTGATGGTGCCCGAAGGCTCCCTGGGCCTGATGGCGGGCACCATGCCGTACCAGTTGATGTACCTGTTTATTTTGGTGACGTTCTTCGTGTACCTGGCGAATCGTCAGTTGGTGGGACGTGCGGCACGTGCCGCAGGCGCCGAACTGGCGGAGGCGAAGTATTCCCGCTAAAGAAGCCCCCCGCTCACGGCGGTTGCTCGCTCAAGGTTGCTACCCGCTTGCGGTGGCTGCTCATTCATGGCGGCGGGCGCCTCCAGCAGGGGCGTAAGCCCGCCGGACAGCCTCAGAGCATAGTCTCCGGGCATAAAAATATTCCGGCATAAAAGTATCCCCCGCACCTCTTCGGATGCGGGGGATACTTCTATGCTCGGCCTGCTGACCTAGTCAGCCAAGCCGCTAGTTAGTGCCGATGCTCCAGGTAACGTTGGAGTCGGTACGAACCTGCAGGTAGCTCTTGTTGCTCTGAACCCACTGAATGCTGCTCTTCACCGGCGACAGGGTCGAGGAGAAGAACGGGTCGTTCTTAGTCGCGTTCAGAACGCTGAAGCCGCGGGTGGTCGGGCCGCTGGTCTGGAACTCCATGGTCGCCTCGGTGCCTTCGTAGGTGAAAGCGTAGTGGTTCATGGTGCTCTGGAACTTCTCACCCTTCTTGTAGTTGGGTGCGGAGTCTGCATCGTAGACGCGGATGGTCCATTCGCCCTTACCGGTCAGGTCCAGCTTGCGGGTGGGGGTGGAGTGGCCGCTCGCGTCGATCCATGCGGTGCCCTTGAGCTCCTTGCCGTCGCGGGTCGAGTCGATAACGCTCACACCTGCGCTGCTGTTGCCCTTCTCATCACGGCTGGAGATGAAGGCGTTAACCACACCGTCTGCGGGCTTGAACTCGTAGTAGAGCAGGCCTGCGGACACATCGCCCTTGATCTTCTCAATCTCGATGGTGTCCTTGTTGTCGGTGACGGTCTTCTTGTATTCCTTGAACTCACCCTCGGGCATCTTCGCTTCAGCAGCAGCGACCGGTGCTGCCGAAGAAGCCGAAGCCGCTGCCGCGCTCTCAGATGCGGGTGCTGCGGAAGAAGCCTCAGAGGATGCTGCCGCCGCGGAGGACGCCTCAGCGGAAGTAGCCGCCGCGCTCGCAGACTCGGAAGAACCGGAGGTGGGGGTCGAGCCGCCACGCGGAATCAGCATGACAATCGCCAGGATGAGAACAATCAGCAGAGCCAGCGCACCACCGATAACACCCCAAATCTTGGTGCCCGAGAACAGGCCCTTCTTCTCGGAGCCGTCCTCGCCCTGATCTGCGGGCTCGGTGACGTAGGGGTTGCTCAGCGCCACGGTTGCCTGGTCCTGATCGGACACCTGGCCCGCGTAGGGCTGCTGAGCGTTGTACGGCTGACCCTGGTAGGGGTTGTTCTGGTACTGACCGCCCTGGACGTTCTGACCGCCCTGCGCGTTCTGGTCGCTCTGGAAGCCCTGACCCTGGTACTGGCCACCCTGGAAGTTCTGGCCCTGGAAACCATCAGCCTGGTTCGGCTGGAAGCCGTTCGGTGCCTGACCCGCCGGAATGAACTGTGCGTTCTGGCCGCCCTGCACGTTCTGACCGGGCTGTTCAGAGAGGTTCACGGTACGCTCGGACAGGTTGACGGTGCGCTCGGTTTCCGGAGTGTGGAACTCAACGAGCGGGGAGCTCTCGATGGTGTGCGGAGCCCCTTCGGTGGAGGCGGGAACCTCAGCAACGGGGGCTTCAGCAACGGGAGCCTCAGCGACCGGTTCAGCAGCCGCCGGTGCCTCGGGAGCAACCTCGGCGACGGGCTCAACTGCGGGCTCAACGACAGCGGGCTCTGCAACTGCGGGCTCGGAAACTACCGGCTCAGCAACGGGAGCCTCAACAACGTGCTGCTCGGAAGCAGCCTGCTCAGCAACAACAGGCTCAGAAACAACAGGCTCGACAACCGGCGCTACGGGAGCTTCAACAGCCTCAGCGGCGGGCTCAGCAACTACAGGCTCTTCTGCGGAAGACTGGGACGCGAGAACCTGCTCGGGCAGAGTGGTGCCGGTCAGCGGAACCTGAGTCAGGTGACGCATCGGCTTGGGCTCGGAGGACTCCTCAGCGGACTCAGCTGCGGGTGCCTCTACTTGCTGCGCCTCAGCGTGGGATGCCTCAATGGGGGATGCCTCAGCCTGGGGTGCTGCCACCTCCGGGACCTCGACGATCTGCTCACCTTCGAGCTCAGCGGCGAGCTGCTCCAGGTCAACGTCCTCAACGGTCAGCGGTGCCGCAACCTCGGCGGGCTGCTCAGCCTCAACAGATTCAGCCGTGGGCGCCTCAACAACCTGCTCAGCAACCTGTTCAGCGGGAGCCACCTCAGCAGCGGGCTCCTCGGGAATCAGCGGCTCAATAGTGGCCTCTTCAACCTGAATGGGTTCAGGCTCGGGCTCTTCGACCCACAGCTGCCAACCTTCAGGAACGGGACCCCACGCGGGGTCAGGACGCCACGTAGGAGTGGGGGCCCATCCGGCAGGAGGAGCGGGCCAGTTGGGCGGCGGATTGAAGACGAGTGCCATAAGAAAGCAGCCTTTCTGGTGCTGAAAAAACACCCCGGAAGAGCGGTCATCAGCGACTATGTATATGAGCGTATTATCGCTACAAATTATGGCATAGGTTCAGAAAATGAACCCCGTGAATGGTGGGTTTTTGACCGTATTCACGGCTTTTTCAATGGTTTTGAAACATTCCGTATCAATCAGTACTTGAAGGTTTCCGCATGCCCGGTCACCACCGAACCCGCTGAGACTAGGAGTAAAGGCTGAGGCTAGGATTAAAGAATGAACACGACACCGCCCCCCGCACCCCCGCAGGTAGTCGCCGGAACCCCCGCGACTGCGACTGCGCCTGCCGGTCTTGCCTACCACCGTCTCTCCCACGCCGACCCGAAATCCCGCTGGTTCTCACCCCTGCTGGAAGGTCTGCTCGGCGTCGCCGTATTTATTGGCCTCAACCTGATGATTTCAGTTGCCCTGTTTATGGCAGTTAGGGGTTCGGGAGTTTCCCTCCAGGATGTAGCTACGAACCGCGCCGTCATTATGGAACACCCGGCGCTGTTCGCGCTGACCTTCCTCTCCCTCATCGCCATTGTGCCTTCGCTCTTTATTGCGCGCCTGGTTGTGGGCCCTAAGCCCTGGGGTCTGATTCATTCGGTGGCGGGCCGCCTGCGCCGCTCGCTGCTGCTTCCGTATCTGGGTTTGAGCTTTGCGGTTTACGGCATCTACTACGCCGTAGCGTTGGCGGTGAGCGGTGCGAGCCTGCCCGAATACCGCTATTTTCAACCTCCACAGGTTGAATTTTGGGTTTATGTGGCGATGATGCTGCTCCTCGTGCCCGTCCAGTGCTACGCCGAAGAGCTCGCCTACCGCGGGTTCATGATGCAGATGCTTGGCCGCTGGGTCCGCACCCCCTGGTTGCCGATTGTGCTACCCGCAGTGCTGTTCATGCTCTCCCACGCCTACGACCCCTGGGGTCAGAGCACGATTCTTGCGATGGGTATTTATGCTGGTTTCCTCTGCTGGTACACCGGCGGCCTGGAAGCCTCCATCAGCCTGCACGTGGCAAATAACGTGATCCTGATGCTGCTGTCCATGGTGGCTGGCATGGATCCCTTCGCCTCCGAGGGTGTGACCCCCGTGGATGCGCTACAGGGTATCGCACTGGAAGGCCTGTACGTGGTGCTCGCCTGCCTGATCTTCAACGCACGCGCTCGCCGTGGCGTGGTTTCACGTGAAACACAACCGATCAAGGTTGATAACTAAAGGGTGCGGTGGGCTGGGCTAGCTCGGCTACCCCAACCCGCCTGTCCCGCTCCATGCGAGCCTCACCAGGGCTCATACTCCACACCGCGTGGATTATCGGCCCGGGTCACCCCGTCAACACCCAAGAAAAGGTAGGGTTAAACCATGACTGTTGATGCTGTAAAGAATATTGAAGACCTCGCTGCATTCGTGGCGGATTCGCCGGTCTCGTACCTTGCCGCGCGCACGGTAGCGCGCCGCCTGCAAGCAGCAGGCTTTACCGAGCTCGTAGAGACCGAAGCATGGGGTCCGCAGGTGGCAACCGGCCGCCACTTCGTCGTTCGCGATGGCGCGATTATCGCCTGGGCTGGCGGCGCGAAGGCGCAGAAGGCAAGCGGCTACCGCGTGCTGGGTGCGCACACCGACTCGCCCTCCCTGAAGGTCAAGCCCTCCTCCTCCATCACCACGAAGGGCTGGCACCAGATCGCTGTTGAGAACTACGGCGGTGCACTGCTGAACTCTTTCCTGGACCGCGAACTGTGCGTGGCGGGCCGCCTCACCGTCCTTGAGGGCGGGGAGTTGAAGGACCGTCTGGTGTGCACCGGCCCGATTGCGCGCATCCCGCAGCTGGCGCCGCACCTGGACCACAAGCGCAACGAACTGGTGCTGGACAAGCAGTTCAACATGTACCCCGTGTGGGGTGTGGATCCGGCGGAGAACGACGTGCTCGGCTACATGGCGAAGCACGTGATTGACGGTGAGCCGGTCGACCCGCAGAGCATTGTGGGTTACGACCTGCTGTTCGCTGATTCGCAGCCGCCGCGCCGTTTTGGTGCGGATCAGGAGCTGTTCGCTTCCGGTCGCCTGGATAACCTGTCTTCGGTGCATGCTGGTTTGACCGCGCTGGAGCGTTACGTTGCAGATAACGCGGACGAGCACGCCACCGAGACTGTGATGCTTGCGGCTTTCGACCACGAGGAGCTTGGCTCTGAGTCGCGTAGTGGTGCGGCTGGCCCGTTCCTGGAGGATATTCTGGTGCGCCTGTCCGCTGCGCGCGGTGAGAGCACGGAGGAGTACCGCCGTTCGGTGGCGGCGTCGTTCTGCCTGTCGGCTGATGCCGGTCACCTGGTGCACCCGAACTATCAGGGTCACCACGACCCGACCGTGCAGCCGCTGCCCGGTGGTGGCCCGCTGCTGAAGATTAACGCGAACCAGCGTTACGCAACGGATTCGGTGGGTGCTGGCGTGTTTGCGGCGGCGTGCGCGAAGGCTGGTGTGCCGTATCAGGAGTTCGTGTCGAATAACAATATGCCGTGTGGTTCGACGATTGGCCCGATTACGGCGACCCGTCTGGGTATGCGCACGGTGGATGTGGGCATTGGTTTGCTGTCGATGCATTCGATGCGCGAGATGTGCCATGTGGACGATATGGCGTACATGACTCGCGCGGTGGAAGGCTTCTTCCGCCTCTAAATTGAACCCCGCTGAGGTATGAGCAGCTGGGGAGTGGGCGCCGGGAACCTAAGGTTCCCGGCGCCCATATCTTTTAAAAAATTTTTCAAAATTTTTCGGGGGGGGGGGGAGTGTTTACCTCTTGAATAGGGTTCATGTTTGCTGTAAAGTAACCCACAATACGTAATATGCGTGTTGCACATTACTTGTTTTTGAGAAATTTTCACCAATAATGGTGCGCCATCAGCTCGTAACCGGCGTAGCGAGCGAACCCCAATTTGAAAGGCGGTTCCCATGTTCTTCGATATTTCTGTGTTCCTGCTAGTGGTTTTGGTCATTGTGGGTCAGCTGAAAAAAGCACCACCAAGGTTGCTAAACAACCCTGGCTATCAGAAGGAGAGGGAGCAAGTGCGAAAGCACCGGCGCATCCTGGATATGCTCAGCCTGAGTTTTGCTCTTGCCCTGATGATTATTCAGTGGGGTGGCCCCCTGACGACGCTTGCCTTTCGGGCGTGCGTTATTTGGTTGATTCCCAGCCAGCTGTATGATCTCTGGCAGAAGTTCAATGTGCCGCGTGGGGTACTCTTCGCGTGTGCTGTCGCGCTAATCATTATTGAGTTTGGGTTGGCGCTCCTACCCTAACCTGCACCCTATAACAGTTGTGGCGGTGACCGTTGTTCGGTCACCGCCACAACTATTTTTAAGATGAGACAGACTCAGATTAGACGGGGTTCGATTAGACAGGGTTGTCGGGGCTGGGCAGGGTTACCACCTCAGACCAGCGAGTATCCTGAGCGGCCGCACGGTTCGCGTCGCTCTTCTGCTTCACATCGGCGGGTGCCTGCTGTGCCCACAACTCAAAAGCAACAATGTAGTTCTCAGGGTAGTTTGCCGCGAGCAGCTCCTGTCGGGTCGGGAAGTACTCCTTACCCTCTCGAATATCGACGTAGTTGCTTGCCTTGTAGGGGTCTGCGCTCTGGATGTCAGCGCGCGGGCCGGAGGCTACCTTTCCGCTTGCCACGTTATTGTCATCGATAGCGCGCACCCATGCCGCGGCGTAGGCGTGATCGGTCTTGTTCTTCTCGTACAGTGCCAGGCACTCGGCTCCCGCTGATTCAGCTTCGGCGCGGGTGGGGAAGTTCGCCTGGTTGCGCACAACATGCCGCGCAGAGACGTAGGAGGGGAGCGCTGTTCCGCGGTCGGCGCTGATGGCTTCCTGCTGCTTGAGGGTTTCAGCTTTCGCGGCTTCGTCAGGTTCAAGGCAGGGGGTGGAGCTCTTCTTCGCCGCGGAAGAGGAGGCGGACCCGGTGGCACTTGTTGCTGACGGGGAGGAAGTCACGGTCGTGTTCGAGGGTGCGGGAGTGTTTGATGCCGTGCTGGTGGAGCTACCGCAGGAGGCAAGCAGCAAGGGAAGAATCGCCAACGCGGCACCGCGTCGTAGACCGCCGGAACGAAACGAAAGAGAACGGAACGAAAGAAAAACAGGGGTCTGGGTCATGGGACCACCTCACAAGAGGGATGGAACGATATATTGCGTCTAAACATACCCCAATATTTGATATGCGGTCAATGGAAAATACCATCTCATTTTTAAAACCAACACTCTAGACGCAAGGTATGCTACCCAGTAGTCTTAAGGTGTTGACCTGCTTAAATATGCGGTAGATGGGGTAAGAGTGCGGAGGCTTTGCGGGTCGCCTACTCATCCCAGTATTGGCTTTTGGGCTTAGTGGATAAGAAAAACAACATTGAGGCTATGCGTTCGGTGTTCCGCTACTAGCTTTTTATGCTACTGAAAGGAAATGGCATCATGAATTCTACATATAAGATGTTCGCCGTAAATGAGAAAATAATTTTGTATATCTTATTTCTCATTGTATTGCAATTTTTCTATATTTTCCCAACTAGCCTGTATACAGAGTTCAATGGATTTGTCTCGCCATGTGATGGGTGGCAAGGTAGCTATTTCGACTATATACCCTTCTTTGTGGTGGGAGTTGTATTAGCTGGCTTGTGGCAGATTTTTAGTATATGGTTGGGTATCAAGCTTCGTATAGGAATTTTTTGGATTGCCTCGCTATATTTAGTTTTTAAAATGTATGGGACTTATGGAATTTTAAAAGGCAATATCTTAAGTTCATGTAAAGTCCCTACAGAATATATGCATGGAATATTGTGGCCATATGATTTACAGGCATTCATTCTCTTGGGTCCCGATATTGTCTCATGCGTTATTTTTATAGCAGTTTTTATTGCATGTTCTAAGCGGAGCTATTGGGTGCCAACCGCCGCAGCTATAGCCGCATTCGTTGCGCAGTGCGTCATCTCGGTACTGCTCTGGGAATACGTTAGGGGACTTATCTACTATCTCCTGTAGAAGCTTTGGGCCGTCGAGGTGCAGGCTCTTACGGAGTTCGAGGTTCCATGATGGGCACTCTGATCGTGCTCCTTTGGGCATGTTGGCTTCTGCTGATGATCGGGCAAATAACAATATCTGATGCTGGTGTCTTGGCGCTGTACCTACCTCAAGAGCCCGATAGTCTCCGTGTTTACGCAGGTCAAGACGTTAAACATGCTTGTTTTTTGATTTTCTTTCGAGATGTTGGATTTTAAAAAATAAACATATTTTTCTCTTGACCATATATCAAAATTGCCCGTATAGTGAGGGTCAACTCGGTATGCTCCAGCCCACAATGAGGTGACATTATGGCCCTGAATTCTAGGACCCCCAACTCCCGCTATAGCGCACTGCGATACGGTGCCGCTCTCTCAATCCTGCCCCTGCTCCTTGCCGCCTGCGGTGGTGCGAACACCGCGGCAAGCAGCACCTCCTCGCCCTCCACGGCGAGCGCCTCAGCAACGGCAAGCACCACGCCAAGCGTCAGCTGCTCCTCATACTCTGCTGAAGCTGCCGCATCAGCAGAAGCCGCCAAGCCCGTCCCGCGCACCGATGAACAATACCCCGCGTACATCCAGTACCGGAACATCCTCGCAGACGGCGCCCACATCATCGAGCCCAGCGAAATCGACAGCAAATGCCACGCAGCACTCAAAGCAGGGCGCAGCACCCTCCCCGAATACGTTCAAAACATCGATGCCTACAACGCCCACCCCAGCACCGGAGTCACCGACCCCTTCGCAGGTAGCGAGTACCGAGACATCAAGGACCGCAACGAATTCATCCCCCACCGCGCAGACCTGGAAGAAGCCGCCTACCCCGAGATGATTATTCGTCTCTACGAAAAGTGGTACGAGGTAGCCCCCGCAGACATCAAGACGCGCAGCGACGCAAACCGTGCACGTTTCCTCGCCACGAGCGCCTACCAGCAGTGGAAGACCCAGCCCCAAACCCCCAGTAGCGCCCGCCCATAAACCCACTCACGCATAAGCTCCCTCAAAAATAGTTGTGGCGGTGACCGAACAACGGTCACCGCCACAACTCTTTAAACGGTCCTCAACGGGCTTATTTTTTTGGGGGGGGGGGGAGGGGCTACTCGCCCTTCACCTCGCGTGCCAGAGCCAGCAGCTCCTCATGCACGGTCGTATCGCCCGTAACCTCCGGGTGGAAAGAAATACCGATCAGGTTGCCCGAACGCACACCCACAATCTTCCCCTCATGACGAGCCGTCACCTGCACCCCCTCACCGGTGCCGGTCACAATCGGCGCACGAATAAACGCCGTATCAATAACCACCTCATCACCGGCAGGAGTCAGCCACGGCAGGCGCACCTCCGCAGAATCAACCTGCGAACCAAAAGCGTTACGACCCACCGAAACATCCAAAACACCCAGCGACTGCTGACCCGGCGCCGGATCATCAATACGCTTCGACAGCATAATCAGACCAGCGCACGTACCCAGAGTCGGCAGACCCGAAGAAATCGCCTCAATCAGCGGCTCACGCACACCAAAAATACGGGTCAAACGGTCAATCGTCGACGACTCACCACCGGGCAGAACCAGCGCATCCAGGCCCTCAAGCTGCTCACCGGTACGCACCCAACGCACCTGCGCACCCAGGGACTCCAGCATCAATGCGTGCTCACGCACGCCGCCCTGCAACGCCAAAACACCAACCGTCAAACCCTCACCCGGCAAAACACCGGTAGGCTGAACCTTCTCAACCATCACCGCTCCCTTCACAAAACAACAAACACAACAAACACAAGGAGGGTGGGACCCGCCTCAGCGAACCCCACCTCCTCATCAAACACTCACCCCGAATGCGGGGTGCGCGCACGAATTACCAGCCGCGCTCCGCCAGGCGGTGCGGTGCCGGAATGTCAGCAACGTTAATGCCGACCATAGCCTCACCCAGGCCGCGAGAAGCCTCAGCAACCTTCTCCGGGTCATTGTAGAAAGCGGTAGCCTTCACAATAGCCTTCGCACGAGCAACCGGGTCGCCCGACTTGAAGATACCGGAACCAACGAACACGCCGTCAGCACCGAGCTGCATCATCATTGCAGCGTCAGCGGGGGTAGCCACACCACCAGCGGTGAACATGACCACGGGCAGCTTGCCGGTCTGAGCAACCTCACGAACCAGCTCGTACGGTGCAGCCAGTTCCTTAGCCTTCACGTACAGCTCATCAGGCATGGTGTTGTACAGGCCCTGCAGCTCAGCAATCTGACGCTTAATGGTGCGGATGTGCTTGGTCGCCTCAGAGACGTCACCGGTACCAGCCTCGCCCTTCGAGCGGATCATAGCGGCACCCTCGGTGATGCGGCGCAGCGCCTCACCCAGGTTGGTAGCACCACACACGAACGGAACCTTGAACTGGTGCTTATCAATGTGGTTCACGTAGTCAGCGGGGGAAAGAACCTCGGACTCGTCAATGTAGTCGACCTTCAGGGTCTCCAGAATCTGAGCCTCAACGAAGTGGCCGATGCGTGCCTTCGCCATGACCGGGATCGAAACGGCATCAATGATGCCCTCAATCATGTCCGGGTCAGACATACGAGCCACGCCGCCCTGCGCACGAATATCCGCGGGAACGCGCTCGAGAGCCATGACGGCAACAGCGCCAGCATCTTCAGCGATCTTAGCCTGTTCGGGGGTGACGACGTCCATGATGACGCCGCCCTTGAGCATGTCGGCAAGGCCGCGCTTAACAAGCGGGCTGCCGGTTACGGTGTTGTTATCAGTCATGACCTTATCTTCTCACGTTCTGAGTGTTCGCGCGCACTCATGGAGGCGGAATTTCTGTTCTCTGACACAGTACGACCCGAAGTTCACGTCAGAATGACACAAAACGTCATGAAAAGCGGTCAGAGTAGGGCAGTTCGTGGACTGAGCAGACCCGCCGGCGAGCGCAGGGGATAAAACCGCAGGTATATTCTTTAACCCGGTAGAACCCTGCGCACGGGCACCGCGGGTAGGCGCTCACCAGCGGCGTGAACGCCACCTCGAACAAGAGCTCGCAGGGCACATCAACACATTCACAGACCGTGTAGCGCACCAGGAACTGAGCCGGGGCACTCATATCAGCACCCGAGCGTAGTACCCCTGCGCCCAAGCAAAGGAACAGCATGCTCGAAGTCGTTATCGCACTATCCCTCGCTGTCCTCGTAGGCAGCGCAATCGCACACAAAACGCGGATCACCCCCGCCATCGTGCTGATTTTCATTGGCCTGGCTATCGGCATTATGCCCGCCCACGAACTGCACGAAGTTCAGAGTATTGGCCTGCCCTCGCACGTCATCCTCGAAATCTTCCTGCCCGTCATGCTCTTCTGGGAAGCCCGCAACACCTCATGGCGTGAAGCGCGCAACCGCATCGGCGGCATTATCCTCACCGGAACCCTGCTGGTCATTGTGACCGCCTTCGGCGTCGCCGGGATTCTGCACGAGCTCACCGGCGTGAGCGCCTGGGGTGCGGCACTGCTCATCGGTGTGGCGCTCGCACCCACCGACGCCGTCGCTGTCGCAACCCTCAACGGTAAACTGCCCAAGTCCTCCATCACCACCCTCAAGGCTGAGGCGCTCATCAACGACGGCACGACCCTCGTGCTGTTGACCCTCGCGCTGCAGGTAGCCGCCGGTCAGGGACTGTCCCTCGGCCACTCCAGCGGCATGTTCTTCTTCTCCTTCCTCATCGGTATTCTGGTCGGTCTGGCGGTCGGCTGGGTAGCCAACAAGATTCGTGCCCACATCGACAACCCGATGTGGTTCAGCTGCTTCGTGCTGACCGTGCCCTTCATCGCATTCCTGCTTGCGGAGAAGATCGAGCCTTTCCCCGATATGAAGGGCTCCGGCGTGGTTGCTGTCGTGGTTGCGGCGTTCTTCCTCACCTACTACAGCCCGGAAACTATCCGCCCGCAGAACCGCACCTACAGTCTGCCCATCTGGGCGTTCGTCACCTTCGTCATGAACGCCGTGCTGTTCGTCATGGTCGGTGTGCAGCTGCCCACCGCCGTGGAACGTATGGGTGTCGCCATTAACCTCTACGGCACCACCTGGAGCTACGGCCTGCTCGTTGTGCTGGTTGTCTGGATTGCCTGCGTAGTCATCCGCTACGTATTCCTGCAAATCTACATTTTCATGGTTCATCTTCTGGACCGCCGTAAAAAGCAGCGCACCATGCGTGACACTCACCGCGGCCGCGTCCTCTCCACTGTGGCGGGTCTGCGCGGCGGCGTGTCCCTGGCGGTGGCGCTGTCCATCCCGGCGAGTGTTGAATACCGCGACTTCGTAATCTTCGTGGTGTCCGGTGTGGTGCTGTGCTCCATGGTCGTGCAGGGCATGCTGCTGCCCGCCGTGATTCGCTGGGCGAACCTGCCGGTCGACAACAGAGAAGAAGAAGAGAAGAACGAAGCGATCCGCACCATGATTGCTGAGTCCTTCGACTCCATCCAGGAAATCGGTGGACGCATCAACGCCCCGCAGGAAGTCATCGACCGCATCGCGGAAGAGCACATGTTCCACATGAGTATGTACCGCAACCTGCACACCCTGCACATACACGGCGAGGACACCCCCGAGAACGTGCTGAAGGTGCTCGAAGCGAACGAAAAGGAAAAGGAACTGCGCCTGGGCGTGCTCGAAGTTCAGCGCGACGTTCTCAAGCGTCTGCGCGACGAAGGCAGAATCGACACGAACATACTGCACCAAATCCAGGAACGCCTGGACATTGAGGTGATGCGCGTGCTCGGCCCGATTGAGCTCGAATAGTTCACGCTCTTACGTGCGATATGCGCAATATGTATGAGGCGAGGCGTCCCACCCCGAACAGCGGGGGAGGGGCGCCTCGCTGTTTTATGGTGCCACCGCGTCTGTGCACCCCGTGCAACAACAGGTTTTGCTCACGATGAGCATCTACCCACCCGCGCTGAACATCGGTAAAATATAAAAGTTACGCCCGCACTCACCCCCACGCGGAAGCCTCAACGGCGCAGGGAACGAGCAAGACACTTCGGGCACCCCGGCACCCGCACACTCGCGGACATCAGCCGTCTATCTGACGCACACAAGTGACCGGACCACGCAGACCAAGGAACCTATGACGTCCCACCAGACTGAAAACACCGCGCCCAAAAACGGCGCACCCAACAACACTGCATCCGCCGCAGGACACGGACCCCACGGCCCGCACGGCGCAAGCGAAGACCCGCAGAACATCTACCTGCTCAAAGACGCCCCCATCCTCAAGGCGCTCCTCTCCCTCGGCGTGCCCATGGCGCTTGGCCTTGCCATCACCAGCATCTACAACGTGGTGAACTCCTACTTCGTCGGCCACTACGGCAGCGTCGAAGAGCTCGCCGCCACCGGCTACGGCGTGCCCGTCTTCGGCGTCATCATGGCAATCGCGGGCCTGTTCGGTCTGGGCGCCTCCACCCTCGCCTCCCGCAAGCTCGGTGAGGGCCAGCCCGCCCACGAAATCCACCGCGTCACCTCCTTCGCGCTCTACTCGGCACTCGGTGTAGGCACTATCGCCGCCATTATCGGCTTCATCCTTGCCGACCCGATTACCGGCATCATGGGCGCCTCCGGCGGCTCCTACGAGCCGACCCGCATCTACGTGCACCTCATGTTCCTCGGAGCGCCCCTCGCCATTGGCATGTTCACCCTCGAACAGCTGGTCCGTTCCGAGGGCTACGCCAAGCAGTCCATGTACGGCATTATTGTCGGCACCGTCGTCACCTGCATCTTCGACGTGCTGTTCATTGCCATCATGGGCATGGGTATTGCCGGTTCCGGCTGGGCGATGCTACTGGCTAACGGCGCGTCCATGCTGTACTACCTGCTGTTCCTGATGCGTCAGAGCGAGAACTTCTCCGCGAACATCCGCGACTTCTCCCTCGACCCCGCCATCATTAAGCCCGTGGTTGCGGTCGGTGCCGCTGAGCTCATTCAGAGCCTGAACCTGATCTTCGCCGCCCTGCTGCTGAACAACCTCGCCGCCTCCTACGGTGATGACACCGTGGCGGCGTTTGGCCTGGCAATGCGCCTGAACATGGTGCCCGAAATGCTGTGTATGGGCCTGTGCATGGGCGGTATCCCGCTGTACGCCTACGCGTACGGTGCCCGCAACGGCGCCCGCGTGAAGCAGGCGCTGCGCACCGCAACGATCCTGTCGGTTATTACCTCCGCGGCCATCACCATTCCGGTGCTGATTTTCCGCCGCGAACTGCTCGCCGTGGTTGGTGATGAGCGCCTGGTCTCCACCGGTGAAGAGGTCATGGTCGCGCTCATGCTCGCCGCCGTGTTCAACGCGGTCAGCATCGTGTTTGTGTCCTGGTTCCAGGCGGCCGGTAAGGGCGGCCCGGCAATGCTGATGACCCTCGGCATTGCGCTGCTGTTCTTCCCCGCCGTGTACTTCGGCAACATGTGGTTCGGCTTTAAGGGCCTGACCTGGGCGTTCCCCTTCACCCAGGTGCTCGCCTGCGCGTTGGGTCTGGTGCTGTTCCTCGCCACGGGCGGTGCGAAGGTACCCCCGGCTGAGCCTGAGGTAGAAGCTGAAGGTTCTGAGGAATCTGATGCCCAGGCTGCCCAGGCTACCGCTGCACAGCCCGAACAGAAGGCATAATCCTCGGTCTGCAAAAACATAGCAAAAGCCCCGGCTCCATCAAAGGAGCTGGGGCTTTTGCGTTGGTTTCTACGCTAGTGGAGGCGCTAGTTCTTCCGCCTAGTTTTTCCACCACGAATCAAAAATCGTCACCGGGGTAGTGCGCTTGTGGCGGCTACGCAGGTAAATCTGCTCCAGCTTCTCCGCCGCCGCCTCGTCGATTTCCTTACCCTCCAGGTAGTCGTCAATCTGCGGGTAGGTCAGACCCAGCTCATCCTCATCGGTACGGCCGGGCACGCCGTCCAGCAGGTCAGCAGTCGGCGGCTTAGCCCACAGACGCTCAGACGCACCCAAAACACGCAGCAACAGCTGGTTCTGGCGCTTATTCAGGCCGTACAGCGGCAGCAGGTCCGCGCCGCCATCACCGAACTTCGTGAAGAAGCCGGTAATGGACTCCGCCGCGTGGTCGGTGCCGACCACCAGGTAGCCGGGGTCGCCAGCAATCGCGTACTGGGCGATCATGCGGGCGCGCGCCTTCACGTTGCCCTTGTTGAAGTCGCTGATCTGCTTGCCGGTCGCGGCAGTGTAGGCGCTGTCGAAACCGTCCACGGCTTCGGCAATGTTGAAGGTCAGGGAGCGGGTGGGCTGGATGAAACGTAGCGCCTCCTGCGCGTCCTCTTCGTCGTGCTGCACACGGTAGGGCAGGCGCACCGCCACGAACTCGGTGGTGCGGCCGCGCTCGTTGAGGCGGTCCACCGCCAGCTGGCAGAGGCGACCTGCCAGGGTGGAGTCGATGCCGCCGCTGATGCCCAGTACCAGGCCGCGGCTTCCGGTGGCTTCCAGGTAGTCGCAGATGAACTGGATGCGGCGCTCCACTTCTTCGCGTGCCTGCTCTTCGGTCATGTTGGGCTTGACGCCCATTTCACGGATGATCTGTGCCTGTAATTCACGCATGACTTAAGTGTACGCTCCACCTTATAGCCCGTGCGGTGAACCGCCGAGGGAGGCGAGGTAGTGTTCCACACGGTGCGTTCAGACCCGCCCGCGCTAACTAGCCCACCTCGGGCAGGGTGAGGCAAGCAAATACCCCCGGCAGATGCGTACAGCATCCCCCGGGGGTATTTAGCTAGAACGGAAACTGGTATCAAAAATAAATTATATGCTTAATAGAATTAAATTAATTTAGGTATATTAATTTTTTCGACGACCTTCCTTGCGGATAATTTTTTCAATTGATGCTTCTATATTATTCTTTTTATAGTTAAGCCACCAAAGGCTAAACATCCCGCTAATAGTATTTTTGCCAATATCGACAATACTTGGAAGTCCTTGGTCTTTGAGGGATTTTTCAATCTCTTCATGTGAATAACCCTGTTCTTTCATGATTTCAACAAGGCTACTAGCTTCGGCGTGAGGCCCAGAAATCATTGGGTGGTGATCAATCTTGTTCTGTATGTCAACAAGCTCGTCGTAGAGGGCTTCTTTATTTTTTGCCATGAGTATCAACGCCCCATAATGCATCGAAGACCTGCATAGCCCACACCTGCCAGAATTGCCTCGGGAGATCCAGTAACCAAGGGCAAGATGCCCCAGCGAAGATTGGAAAAAATATTAGACATAATTTCCTCCTAATAATAAATCGAAAAATTAACGGTGTGTTGTGTTTCATAGATTAGCAGATTTGGAGTGGATTAATCCCGGAAAAATACTGTTGAAAATATCACATATTGCACTACATTGAAATATGTTTGATTTTGTGCTTTTCTGTGGTTTTTATGAAATATTTTCATAAAAATTACTTGGGTTTATGTGGGTTTTAAGGACTTGTGGTGTTTACCGGGGTATTTCTTTCGAAGGAATATCAGTGGCTTAGATTTTCAAAGACGCTCTCATAGCGATCAACGAAGTCCGCCGCCGCGTTCAGAAGCTCCTCCTGATTGAGGGCATCCTGGATAGCTGACAGCGTCTCATCCTCGCCGTTCTGAACCTGTAACTCACGCATAAGTTAAGTCTACGCCGCAGACATAACAGCCCACAGAAAAGGCCGTGCCGGGGCAGAAAACTCCACTCCGACACGGCCCTCACATCCGCATCCGACTAGCGGTTATTCAGCACACGCACGTTATAGCGGTGCAAGAACGCCGCCATCGCGCCACGCTCAATCGGCTGAACCGGACGGAACGAACCATCAGCCCAACCCGTCGTAATACGCTGCTCAGCCAGCCACGAAATCTCACGATAGAACTGGCTACCGGCCGACACGTCGCTAAACGGCGACACCGCAGGAGCCGAATACGCCGGCGAACCCGCAAAACGGTAGAAGAACGCCGCCATAGCGTCACGGTTCACCGCAGCATTCGGGCGGAACGTACCATCCGACCAGCCGGTCGTAATACCGCGGGCGCGCATCCACTCAATCTCCTTATAGAACGGGTGATCACGCGGCACATCCTTAAAGCTCGGAGTGCTCGGTGCAGTGAACTGCGGTGAACCCGCCATACGGTAGAAGAACGCCGCCATCGCACCACGCTCCACCGAACCATTCGGGCGGAACGTGCCGTCCGGGTAGCCGGTCGTAATACGACGCTGAGCCAGCCAGTTAATGTCATTCACGAACGGGTAATCCGCCGGAACATCCTTGAAGTGTGCGCTCGCGGCGGTATCCTCAGAGTTCGACGAGACACGCAGAACCTGCGCACGCTCACCCGCCGCACCGTTCGTACCGGACAGGTCGCCGGTCGCGTTGTGCATGTGCAGGAACAGGGCAGAAACGTTCTTTGCGTCGCCGTTACGGTGCGCCACCAGCTGAGTCTCCGGCGCATCCACGAACAGGTTCGGCACGCCCGCCGAATCGCCGCTGAACCACAGCTTCGGCGTCGCATAGTTGAACGCCACCGAATCAGTCGTATCAACCACGGTCGTAGCGGAGAACGCACTAGAAGTGGTCACCGAGTACGAAATCTCAGTGGACTCGGCGTTCGGGTCCAGACCCAGAACGCTCAGCGGAACAGTCATCACCAGGGTGTTCGAATCCATGATGTTGGTGTCCGTATCACCCCAGGTGCCGTTCAGCGGGTACAGAGCGTTCTCGATCGCCACCCACTTGCCGTTGCTGCGCTTAGAAACCTTCACCAGCGGGTAGTCCAGGCCCTTCTCACGCACCGTCTGCAGACGGTAATCGCTCGTGCCGTCCTTATTGGTATCAACGAACACGTAGTAGGTGCCGCGCGGGGTCACCTCCTGCCAGTTACCCCAGGTGGAAATACCGAAGGACAGGCGCGCGTCGGAGGTGTCCGCACCGGCTGCCTTCAACTCCGCCACGTTCGAGGCGGCACCCACGTACTGCAGGTCCATGCGGGAATCCGAACCCACACCCAGCTTCGCGGTCGGGATGCGCGGGCTCGAAGCGCCCAGCTCAAAGGCACCCAGCAGGGAGCGGTAACCGCCCTGATCCACTGCGGTACCCTGCAGGGTCAGGGGCTGCTCGGTCGCGCCGGAACCCTCCGCATCGAAGGCGATATCGGAGCCAGCCACACGCATCGCGGAGACAGGCTTCGGTGCCACGTGCAGGGGCATGCGCAGGGTCTTCACCGCAGCCGAGGAGTCAGCATCGGTCAGAATCAGGCGGCCCGAAGCGCTCGCAATGTACTGGCGGGCGCCCGAAATGGTCACCGTACCGGTCGAGTAGTTCACCGAATCCTGGTTCGGGTACATGGACGGGTCGCGGGTCTTTTCCAGCTTCGACGGGTCAATGCGCACGGTCACGGTGAACGTTGCCTTCTGACCGGCGCCCACAGACACGGACTGCGGGTAGGAGAACTCCACACCCGGGATGCTCGTGCTGCCCTCATAGTTCAGGGTGTAGGTGTGCGCCACCGAGTCGGTGTTCTCGACGCTCACGCGGTGCTGCAGGGTCTGCACGCCGGCGTTCGGGGTGTACTCGAGCACGCCGAAAGTGTCAGAAACCTGTTCGGGGCGTGCCGCGTTGAACAGCATGACGCGGTCAGCCACCGCCGCACGCGTGTTAATGCGGCCGGTACCCACACGGTCCACCGCGTAGGGGTTACCCCAGGCGTCCTGCATGTGGTGGTCGGCGGTGTTCATGATGACGGTCTTAAGCATGCGCGGACCGTACTCCGGGTGCGCCTGCATAATCAGCGCCGCAACACCGGCAACAAAGGGCGTGGACATGGACGTACCGGTCTTCACGCTCGAACCGGTACCGCTACCAACCTCGATGGAGGAAATATTCGTGCCCGGTGCCGCAACGTCCGGCTTGGTGATGCCGTGCGAACCGTGCAGACCACGCGCGGTGGAGGTGTTCGCCTGATCCAGCTTGCCGTTGGGCACGCGAATCGAGTCGCGCAGGTTCTCGCCGAGCTGCAGGGTCAGCTCACCCGAATCAATCTGCGCGGAAAGGCGTTCCACCTGGCTCTTTGCCAGGCGCACGCCCGGAATGGAGGAGTTACCGCCGATAGCGGTGTCACCGACCTCAGTGTTCGAGGTGAGCACCACGCCGGTTGCGCCCGCCGCCTGCAGGTTGTCGAAGCGCACCTTCGAACCGCACGGTGCGGAGCCGTCAGCGTCCGCCCAGTCGATGAGAGCCCACTTGCCCTTCAGGGCGGCGGCTTCCTCTTCGGTGAATGCTTCACAGCCGTAGCGGTTGCGGGAGGCGGCACGCACCACCGTGCCGCGCAGCTGCTCCTCGGTCGCCTTCGAGTAGTCGAAGTTCACCGAGTAGTCGCCGTAGGTGTCCGCCTCGTTCGCGGGGGCGAGAATCTTCACGCGGTCCACCAGCTGGGTTGAGCCGATGGAGTTCGCCACGGTCAGGCCGTAGGCGCTGGTGCCGGGGCCACCCGAGTTGGAGTAGGTGTCGCCCACGGCGTTGTAGTTGTTGGCGTTACCCGCTGCAACCACGGAGAGGATGCCCTCACGGTAGAGGGAGCCGACCGCGTAGTTCACGGTCTCATCGAACACGCCGAACTCGTTGCCGAGTGACAGGTTTGCGATGTCGGCGCGGTCCGAGAAGTCGCCGTCGTCGTTGGGGTCGAGCACGCGGTCCAGGCCCTTGGGGACGAACGCGGTGGTGCCCTTACAACCGAAGATGCGCAGACCAATCAGCTGGGCGTCCGGTGCGGAGCCGGGGCCAATTTTCATGTCCTTAAGCTGCTCTTCGGTGAGCTTGGAGTAGTCGCCGTGGAAGGTCGAACCGTCCGCGTTCACGCCGTAGCCTGCCGCGGTGCCCGCCACGTGGCTGCCGTGGCCGCCGCAGTCGAGCGGGTTAGCGTCCGGGTGCGGGGTGGAGGTTTCCTTCTTAGCGGAGTTGTAGTCGTCACCGACCAGGTCGTAGCCGCCGAGGAACTTCTTCGGATCGTAGCTGCCCTCGGGAATCGTGTCGGATGCCTTCGCCTTCTCGAAGGCCTCCTGGGTGCCGGGGCCACCCAAATCGGCGTGAGTGTAGTCGATACCGGTATCGAGCACGACAATCTTCACGCCTTTGCCGGTGTAACCGGTGGAGGCGGGGTTCGCCGGGCTCTTTGCCCACACGGAGAGCGTGTCCGTATCGAGGAGGGTGCCGCTGTTCTGCGGTGCCATGTCCTCAATGATGCTGATGCGTTCCACATCGTCGCGGTTTGCGAGCGCACGAATCTGCTCGACGTTACCGTAGAGCGCCACGCCGCGCATCGTGTTGTGGGTGGTGTACAGGACCTGCGCCCCGGATTCCTTCGCCGCGGAGGCGCCCTGCTGCTGCACGCTGGCGCGAATCGCCTGCACCTGTGCCTGCGCGTTGACGGGTGCCTGCGCGCGGGAGCGGACCGCGTCCGGCTGGGTCTGGGCGTACGCGCCCTGACCCTTAAAGCGGACGAACACGGCGCGTTCGCCGGTGGCGCCGTCCAGGCTGGGGGAGAGAACTTCGTTGGTGTTCTCGCCGGTGCCGGTGTCATGGTGGGGTGCGTCCCGGTCTGCGCCGCGTACTACGCCCGGTGCCGCGTAGGCGGCGGTACCGAACGGCAGGGCGGTCAGCCCGAGGGTGAGCCCCAGGGTGAGTGCGCCGCAGCTGCGTGCCAGCTGCTTGAGGCGGCCCGGCTGTGTGTGCCGGGCTGCTCGCGCGGGGGTAGCTTCAGGGAAGGTTGCCACTGAATGCTCCTTGATTCTTTTATTGAAGGTGTGTTTCTTAGCGGTTTCTTCACCGGGATTTCAGTGCCGTGGGTTCTGCTCGGAGAGCGGTGCGCCGGGGGTTCCGTACCGCGAGTGCTACGGTGCGTCTGCACTGCGTTTCCAGTGTGTCCGTGCGGCGTGTCCATGCGGCGTGAACGTCAAGGTTCATGCCGGTCATGAAGAAACCTTCATTCATTGTCTCAACGATTCTTTATATAACCTAGTCAGACTCGTATTACGGAACATTACGCGTTAATAGAAAGCACCCGGCCACAAAAAAGGGAGCCGCACCGCCGCAGATCAACTGCAACGGTACGGCTCCCTCGGTAGAACCTGCTGAGGTAGCACCTACAGCGGTAGAACCTTACAAACCCTAGATCTCAGGGTTTTTTAGATTCTGTGCCCCTAAATTTCAGGGCTTTCCTTCAGCACACCCGTGCTGTAGCGGTACACGAACGCCGCCATAGCGTCGCGGTGCACCGGCTCCACGGGACGGAACGAACCATCGGGCCAACCGGTGGTCACGCCCTGCTCAGCCAGCCACGAAATCTCGCGGTAGAACTGCTTGTCGGTCGGAACGTCCGTGAAACGAGCCTGCGCGGGGGCAGTGTACTCGGGCGAACCCGCGTAACGGTAGAAGAACGCCGCCATCGCGTCACGGTTCACCGAACCTTCCGGGCGGTACGTACCATCGGGCCAGCCGGTCGTGATGCCCTGAGCCTTCATCCACTCAATCTCCTTGTAGTAGGGGTGGTTGAGCGGAACATCCGAGAAGCTCGGGGTGGACGGTGCGGTGTACTGCGGCGAGCCGCTCATACGGTAGAAGTACGCAGCCATGGTTGCGCGGTCCATGTTGTTCAGCGGGCGGAAGGTGCCGTCCTGGTAGCCGCGGTCAATCTGACGGGCAGCAATCCACGTGATTTCACGGTAGAACTGGTTATCCGCCGGAACGTCGGTGAAACGTGCATCATGGATGGTACGAGCCACCTTCACGACCTGCGCACGGTCGCCAGCGGCAACACCGTTAGCGGTCTTACGGCCGCTCAGGTCACCGGTCGCGTTGTGCATGTGCAGGAACAGAGCCTGACGCTCCTTGTTGTTGTTCTTGCGGTGAACGGTCAGCTGACCGCCGTCACGGTCCACGAACAGGCCGGGCACGCCCGACTCCTCACCGGTGAACCAAACACCGGGGTTGAAGGGGGAGTACTCGATAGCCGAGGTGGTGTCCACGTAGGGGTTGCCATCGTTGTACCAGGTGTCGGTCTGCACCGTGTACTTGATGGTCTGGGCCTTCTCAGCGGTCAGGCCCAGGTCCTTCAGCGGCACACCCAGAATCATGGTGTTGGTGTCCATGATGTTGATGTCGGTGTCGCCCCAGGCGTTGTTCAGCGGGTAGCGAGCCACCACGGTGGATGCGTTACCGGAGATGGACCAGACCTTCACCAGCGGGTAGTCCAGACCCTTCTCGCGGGTCACTTCCAGAACGTAATCTGCGGCGGAGTCGTTGTTCGTATCAATCTGAACCTGTACCTGACGGCCCCAGTGCATGCTGTCCCAAGTGCCCCAGGTCGAAATACCGAAGAACAGAGAACCATCGTTCGGGTTCTTGCCCGCAGCCTTCAACGCCGGAGCGTCCGAGGCGGCACCCACGTACTGCAGGTCAACAGCCTGGTTCGACGGCAGCTTCAGCTGACCGGACGGAATACGGTCACTGACCGCACCCAGCTCAAAGGCACCCAGCAGCGAACGGTAACCGCCCTGGTTCAGGGTCGTACCGCGCAGAGTCACCGTGGACTCCTTATCGGCAATACCCTTGTAATCAATGCGGGACGCATCAACGCGCATCTTCGAGACGGGCTTCGGTGCCACGTGAATCGACTGGCGGATTGCCTCGCGGCCATTCTCAGAGAAAATCAGGCGACCCGAAGCGCTCGCAATGTACTGGCGCTTACCAGCAGCCAGAGTCTTACCGTTCGTCCAGTCCTGAGCAACCTGGTCGGCGCTCATCGCCGGGTCCATGGTCTTCTCCAGCTTGGACGGGTCAATACGCACGGTCACGGTCACGTTCTTACGCTCACCGGCACCCACGCTCACCTGCTGCGGGTAGGAGTACTCCACACCCGGGATGGTCGTGCTTGCCTCGTAGTTCAGAGTGTAGGTGTGAGCCTGCGAATCGGTGTTGTCCAGCACGATTTCACGCTGAACAGTCTGAATACCCGAATCAGGGGTGTACTCCAGCACACCAAACGCGGTCGAAACACGCTCGGGGGTCTTCGCATCGTACGCGATAACCTTCGCGTCCACGGCGGCGCGAGCATTCACCATGCCCGTACCCACACGATCCACCGCGTACTGCGCACCCTGCTCATTCTTAATCGGGGTGGACGCGCCGTTCATCAGCGCAGCCTTAATCATCTGCGGGTTGTAATCCTGATGCGCCTGCATCACCAGGGCGGCAATACCGGCAACATGCGGGGTTGCCATGGAGGTGCCGGTGAAGGACACACCCTTATTACCCATGCCCACAGCGGCAGAGACAATCTCAGTACCCGGCGCCGCAAGGTCAGGCTTAATGAAGCCGTCAGAACCGTGCTGACCGCGAGCGCTCGAAGAATTCAGGTCAAAAGCGTGCGAGTGGGAGCTACGACCCGAAGCCTTGTAGTCCAGGTTCATCTCAACGGTCACCGGACCGGCAGCCAGAGCCTTCTCCAGGTCCTTCGTCGAAGAAGCAGTCAGACGCAGACCCGGAATAGTCGCATTACCACCAATGCCGATGGTGTAACGCTCAGCCTTACCGGCCATCACCACGCCAACACCGCCAGCAGCCTGAACGTTATCGAAACGCACCTTCGAACCGCACGGGAACGACAAATCGTCCTTATCCCAGTCGAAGTAAACCCACTTACCCTTCAGAGCCTTCGCCTCTTCAGCGGTGAACGCCTCGCAAGCGTAACGGTTACGTTCCGGCGCGGCAACAACCTCGCCGCGCAGCTGATCAGCGGTCGCCTTCGAATAATCGAAGTTCACCGAATAATCACCCTGCAACCACTCCAAACCAGTCTTCGTGGTCACGCGGACACGGTCAATCGGCTGAGTCGAACCGTAGGCGTTCGCCACCGACAGTGCGGCAGCCGCATTCGCGGGGCTACCCGAATCAGAGTAGGTGTCACCCACACCGTTGTAGTTATTGGCGTTACCGGCAGCGGCGACAGTGAACACACCCTGGCGCGCCATCGTATTAATCATGTACGACTCAGGGTCGTCAGCCGGGGCGAACTCGCCACCGAGCGACAGGTTCACAATGTCGGCGCGGTCAGAGAAATCACCGTCACCATTCGGGTCCATCACGGTATCAAGCGCCTTCATCACAACACTCGAATTGCCGTAGCAACCGAACACGCGAATCGCCAAAATCTGAGCCTCAGGAGCAGTACCGGGGCCAATGGACATGCCCTTCAGCTGCTCCTCCGTCAGGTTCTTGTAATCGCCACGGTAAGTCGTACCGTTCGCCGTCACACCATAACCGGCGGCAGTACCCGCCACGTGCGTGCCGTGACCGCCAGAACCGAAACCATCCGGGCGGCAATCCAGCGGGTTATTATCCGGCTGCGGAGTCGACTTCTCAGCCACCGACGCATTGTAGTCATCACCGACCAGGTCAATGCCGCCAATGAACTTATTACGATCAATCAGACCCGAATCAGCGGACGGAAGCTCCGTCATCGCCTTAGCCTTCAGGTACGAATCCACCGTACCCGGGCCACCAAAATCAGCGTGCGTATAGTCAACACCGGAGTCAACAACCGCAATCTTCACGCCCTTACCCGTGTACCCCGTATTCTCACGAGTCCACGTAGCAAGAGTCTTCGTATCAATCTCGCTACCGGAGTTCATGCGCTCCTTCGCGATAATCGGCGAAATACGCTCCACATCCGGGCGCTCCGCCAACGCGCGAATCTGCGCAGCGTCACCAGTAATCGCCGCACCACGCATCGCATTATGCGTGGTGTACATCAGCTTCGAACCAGAAGCAGCCGCCACAGACTGAGCCTGCGACTGCACCTGGGCTGCAATAGCCTGCACCTGCGCCTGACGGTTCGCCGGCGCCTCCTTACGTGCCAGAACAGCCGCGGACTGGGTCTGCTCATACGCACCCTTGCCCTTGAACTGCACGTACACGGTGATCTGGCCTTCAGCCTTCTGCAGACCCGGGCTGATACGCGAAGCAGCGTTACCGGATGCGCTCGCAGTATTTCCTTCGACCTGCTGGGGGCTCTGAGCGTGAGCTGCAGAGAAAGTGGCGGGAACGCCGAGAGTCAGGGCAAGAGCCGCACTCAAACCGGTCGCACCGACAGCCTTCATTCTGCGGCGTGGCGCATGAGGCGTTGTCATGGAATCCTCCTTCGGATTATCTGTTTTTCGGTAATGCTGTGTGCTCTGTGGTTGTATATCGGTGATGTGCGGAGGCGGCCCCACCGGCAGACGACGAGTGAGTGCGTCCGCCGGTGAAACCGCCACCAAAACTTGAGAGGTCCCGGGATTTTAAGCCCTGGAGCCTGCCGGTTCCGGGCGCCCCTCCCACCCCATGCAGGGGGCAGGAGGGGACCCGAACTGTTCGCTAACGGTTCACTACCGTCTAGCGGCCGGTCTGGTTAGCAACCTTCTCGGTGTAGCGGTAGATGAACGCCGCCATCGCATCGCGGGCAATGGGGGTTACCGGGCGGTAGGTGCCGTCCGGCCAGCCGGTGCTGATGCCCTTCGAAGCCAGCCACGTGATTTCACGGTAGAACTGGTTATCGGTAGACACGTCACTGAAGTGGCTGGTCGCGGGCAGATCCACGCGCGGGGAACCTGCCGCACGGTAGAAGAACGCAGCCATGGCGTCACGGTTCACCGGTGCGGAGGGGCGGAACGTGCCGTCCGAGTAGCCGGTGGTGATGCCCTGAGCCTTCATCCACTCAATCTCCTTGTAGAAGGGGTGCGTGGTGGGCACATCCTTGAAGCTCGGAGTGGAGGGGGCGGTGAACTGCGGGGAACCCTGCATGCGGTAGAAGAACGCCGCCATTGCGCCACGTTCCACGGACTCCAGCGGGCGGTAGGTGCCGTCCGGGTAGCCGGTGGTGATGCCGCGCTGAGCCAACCAAGAAATCTCGGTGTAGAACTGGTCGGTGTTCTTCACATCGGTGAAGCGGGACGGAGTGATGTACTCGCTCTGCTGCTCCTTGATGTTCAGTACCTCGGCGCGGTTGCCCTTGGCGCCGTTGGTGCCGGAGAGGTCGCCGGTGCCGTTGTGCAGGTGCAGCAGCAGTGCCTTAGCGGGTGCGCCGGATTCGCCGAGTGCGGGGATCGCGTCAGCGGAGCGGTGCGCCATCAGGGTGGTAGTGGAGGCATCCGGGTGGAGGCCAGCCACGGCGGAGGAGTCGCCGCTGAACCACAGCTTGGGGCTGAAGGGGCGGTACTTAATCCAGCCGGTTTCGCTGACGTTACCCCACTCGTACTGGGTGGTTGCGCTGACTCGGTACTGGATGTCCGGGTTGTTTGCGCTAGTCAGGCCCAGGTCCTTGAGGGGCGCACCCATGATGAGGGTGTTGGTGTCCATCATGTTGGTGTCCACATCACCCCAGGCGCCGTTGAGCGGGTAGTAGGCGAGCTCAACGAGGTTGCCGTTCTTGTAGCCGTAGAGGCGAACCAGCGGGTAGTCCAGGCCCTTAGCGCGGTCGGTGACCAGCTTGTAGTCGGCACGGTTGTTGCCGTCGGTGTCGATTTCTACGGTGAAGGTGTTCTCGTAGGAGACAACATCCCAGTTCGCCCAGGTGGAGATACCGAAGCGCAGGGTGCCGTCATCGGCGTTGCCGCCGGCAGCCTTCAGCGCGGGCGCATCCGAGGAAGCACCAACGTACTGCAGGTTAGCCTTAACGTTGCTGTTCAGCGACAGCGAGGTGGGAGCTACACGGTCCACGCTCGCACCGTACTCGAAAGCACCAAGCAGGGAGCGGTAGCCGCCCTGGTTGACCTCAGTGCCGCGCAGCGAAATCTGGGACTTGGTCCAGCCGGTGTCTGCCTTCTGTGCCTCGTCGCTAGAGGGCTTCTGGGTGAAGGTGACAGTGTCTTCGGCAGCGTGCATGGTGCTCACGGGCTTGGGTGCCACGTGGATGGGCAGGCGCAGTGCCTTGGTGCCGTCTTCAGTGAGGACGAGTCGGCCGGATGCGCTCGCAATGTACTGACGGTACTGTGCGGGAACGGTTTCGTTGCCGGTGTAGTAGTCAGTTGCGTTCTGGGTTGCGTCCATTGCCGCGTCGCGGGTCTTCTCCAGCTTGGACGGGTCGATGCGCACGCTCAGTTCGAACTTCTTCGTCTCACCGGGTGCGAGGGTGACCGAGGAAGGGAAGGAATATTCCACGCCGGGAATATTAGTGCTTTCAGCGTAGGACAGTGCGTAGGTATGCGCCACGGAATCGGTGTTCTCGACGGTCACCTCGCGGGTGAGGGTCTGAACGCCAGCATCCGGTGCGTACTCGAGCACGCCGAAGCTCAGGGACACGGTACCGCTCTTGTCGGCGTTGTAGACGAGGGACTTCGACTGCACGGCAGCGAGGGTGTCGACTCGTCCAGCGCCCACGCGGTCCACCGCGTATGCGGCACCGGATTCGGTGCGCACATCGTGGGTGGCGGTGTTCATGAGGGCGGACTTGACCTGTGCGGGGGTGTAGGTCGGGTGGCTCTGCATGACCAGGGCGGCGGAGCCGGTCACGTAGGGTGCCGCCATGGAGGTGCCGCTGAAGGTCACGGAGTTGCTACCGGTCGCAACCGCCGCGGAGGTGATGTACGAGCCGGGTGCCACAATGTCGGGCTTGGTGTAGCCGTAGCTGCCGTGGAAGCCGCGGGCACTCATGGGGTTCAGCTGATCCAGCTTGTCGGTGTCCACGCGCAGGGAGGACTTCAGGTCGTTGCCGAGGCGCACGGTCAGGGGCTTGCCTGCCGCTTCTGCTGCGGTGATTTGTGCGCGCAGGTCCTTAGCGGCGGATGCTGCCAGGCGGAAACCGGGCAGGGTGTCGTTACCGGCAATACCCAGGCCGGGCTCTTCGTCATGGCCTGCAAGCAGTACGCCCTTGGCGCCTGCTGCCTCCAGGTTGTCGAAGCGCACCTTGGAGCCGCAGGTGAGGTCACCGTTAGCTTCAGCCCAGTCGATGAGCACCCACTTGCCCTTTACAGCTGCCGCTTCAGTAGCGCTGAGGGCGTTGCAGGCGTAGCGGTTGTTCTCGGAGATTGCGGTGACTTCACCGGTGAATTCCTTGCTACCTGCCTGTGCCCAGGGGTAGGAGACGCTGTAGTCGCCGCGTACCTTGCGGGTGGTGCCGGTGGTGGGGTCGGTCAGCTCTGCCGCATCGACGGCGCGGGTGGAGCCGTAGGCGTTAGCCACGGTGATTGCGCTGGATGCGGTGGCAGGGTGACCCGAGTTGGAGTAGGTGTCGCCGCGCAGGCTGTAGTCGTTGGCGTTACCCGCGGAGATCACGGAGAGCACGCCGGCGCGGGTGAGCGCGTCAACGGCGTAGGCTTCGGGGTCGTCCTGCGGGGAGAATTCGCCGCCGAGGGACATGTTGACCACGTTCGCGCGGTCGGAGAAGTCGCCGTCACCGTTGGGGTCAAGGGTGCGGTCGAGCGCCTCGATAACGACGTTGGTGCTGCCGCTGCAACCGAAGACGCGGAAGGCGTAGATTTCAGCCTCGGGGGCAACACCGGGGCCGATCTTCATAGTCTTGAGCTGCTCTGCGGTGAGCTTGCTGTAGTCGCCGGTGAAGGTGCTGCCGTCGGCGTTCACGCCGTAGCCTGCCGCGGTGCCCGCCACGTGGGTGCCGTGGCCGCCGGTGGTGCAGTCGAGCGGGTTGCCGTCGGGGGTTGCGGTGTTGGTGCCGTCGTAGGCATCACCAACGAGGTCGTAGCCGCCAGCAACCTTGGTGCGGTTAATCAGGCCGGAGTCTGCGGAGGGCAGCTCGGTGAGCTTGGATGCCTTCTCGTAGTCTTCGAGCTTGCCGCTACCGCCGAAGTCGGTGTGGGTGTAGTCGATACCGGAGTCGATGACGGCGATCTTCACGCCCTTGCCGGTGTATCCGCCCGCGCCGGCAGGGTTGGTGGTGCCGGTCCAGGTGGCGAGGGAGCCTGCGTCAATGGCGGCGCCCGCGTTCTGGCGGTACTTGGGCAGGATGGGTGAGATTTTCTCTACGTCGGAGCGGTTGGCGAGTGCCTTGATGGACTCGGCGTCACCGCGCACTGCCACGCCGCGTACCGCGTTGTGGGTGGTGTAGAGGACCTGTGCGCCGGACTGGCTGCTGACCTGCTGTGCCTGGCTCTGCACCTGGGAGGCGATGGCCTGCACCTGCGAGCTCCGGTTGACGGGTGCCTGCGTGCCAGCGAGTACGCCTGCGGGCTGGGTCTGTTCAAAGGCGCCCTTACCCTTGAAGCGGACGAAGGCGGTGACGGTGCCGCTGGCGTTCTTCATGCTTTCGCTGAGTACCTGCTTGACGGCGTCGGGGTCTTCTGCGGCGTGGGCGGTGGTGCCCAGCGCTGCGAGGGGGCTCAGCGCCATGCTGAGGGTGAGTAGCCCGCTGCCGATTCGGCGTCGGTGCGACCGGCCGCGGGGGTTTGGGGAGGCGGTGTGTTGCACGGTGCTCCTTTGCTTGGCTCCCACAGTGTTGGGGGAGGCTGGTGTGTTTTTTCTGGTGGGTTCTAGATGAACTTGAACACACTAGATGTGAACTAGGATACACCCCAAAATGGCTTGTGAAGCGTTTATTACCTTTACATGCATCAAATTGTGGACATGTTCGGCCCTTTTCTTTTTCACGCTTTTCATTTGCACTCGGATTCAGCTTCTTTTCAGGTTCGATTGTTACCGTAAAACTATCTATTGAACATCTATCAAAAATGCTGGGATATGGAGGGTCGAACCATGGTCAAGCGACGCGTTTCCACTGAGGAATCTGTTTTGCTGATGTCGCCCCAGGTTATTTACGGCCACCCCGGCCCGAGGTTGGAATGCATCCATAGGGGAGAGGTAGAGGGCATCCTCACCGAGTACAGCTCATCCGCCTGGCAGATTGGCGAGGTGGTAGGCTACGCCCCCATGGAGAAGCCCCGCGAAACCTTCAACCCGAAGAGCTTCTTCACTGATTGGAGCGGCTTCACCTGGTACGTGTTGGGTCCGCTGCTGCGGGTGGTGCTCTGGGCAGCTCTCTTTTTCGTGCTGGCGAGCCCGATATTGTTCCGCCTGGGTTTTATTAGGCTGAATTTCGGGGGAGGGAGCGTGGCTATGGAAGAAATGTTCATCTTCTTATTGATACCCTTCTTTTATTTTCCTTCGCTGATTTTGCTTGTGCATATTGCAGGAATCTGCTTCCTGTGTGTCGTCTTGGTGAAGTTTCTGAAAGCTCTTAAAGAAGCCGCCAAGTCGATACGTCTACTCGTTCGACAGCACAAGATTCAGCAGGATTTTCAATTCCGACTGGTATATGAGTGCACCCCGCTCGACGGTAGTTCGCCTGCGACATTGCTGTATGGCACTGATGATGAGGAGGAATCATGACCGACGATAAGAACCAGCCCCTCGATAATCAGCCCGTTTCCCCTCGTCAGCGTGTTTTGAAGGTGGCACCGCAGGTTATTTACGGTCGTCCCGATCCGGGTCTGATGTGCATCCACACGGACGATGTTCAGGGAACTCTCCCCAATGGAGAATCGCCGGAGGAACACGGCGGTGAGCTGGTCGGCTACAGCCCCGTGCCGGTTCCTGACCGCAAGCCGGACACAGGCAGACGCGTGGTGGAGGCGCTGGCGTACCTAGCGTTGGCTATCGTGGCGGATCCTTTCGCCTATATACTGGCAGGTCCTATTCTGGGCGAAGAAACCCTGGAATCTCTTTTTGTGGCATCCCTAGGATTTTTGATACTAAGCATCGGTATTCTTCCGCTGGTACTGTTCATTTTCTCCCTGTGGGCTCTCATCAATTTCTTAGGTGTGATGGTGCAGCTCATCTGGAGGCGTAAGGCCGAGGAGAAACTCACGTTCCGGCTGGTGTACGAGTGTGCCCCGCCCTCTGAAACAAACCAGGAGGGCGACGCTTCGCCTCAGCAAGATGATGGCATCGACCAACCGGTGATGGACCCTGGCCCCCTGCCCACTTCGTCTCAGAAGGGGAATGCGCGGCTTTTGTTCTTTGCCGTTTCCGTCCTGAATCCGTATATTGCGGCGGCGATTCTCTCCATTGCGGGCCTGTTCGGGGCTGGGTCACTCGTCGCAGCTCTCTTTGTGACGGTGAATCAGGTGAGCGCAGGGCTCATGGGGATCCCCGGCATCATCTGGTGTATGGCGTGGATTCTGAGCCTTGTGCGGCTTAACGAATCGGACGAGGCTTAAGCAGATGAGCCCCCGTGTACTGAACACACACTTTAGCAACACAACAGACACGTAACAGCAGACAAGCATTGGAGGAGGTTGCCGTGGCGGAGCATAGCGAAGCACCGAAAAACCCTCAGAACCCGTCCGAGAAGAGTAATGGCGAGTATCAGCCCCTGTGGGATACGGATCAGCCCGCCCCCGATTACTCGGCTTTGTTGCTTCACGGGACGCCGGTTGCCGCGCCGACCGGGGAGATTCCTGAGCCGGTGAAGGAGGTCTTGGCGATACAGAAGGCTCGTTCTGCATCCGCGCCTGCCGATACGGTTGCACCCGCCCCGACAGTGCCCGATTCAGCAGCGCCCGCTCTGTCGGTTTCTGCTCCCGCACCCTCTGCGCAGGCTGCAAACTTTTTCCCGTCGGCGACAGGGCACCCGGTGCTGAACCGACCGCTGTACGGTCGCCCGGGCCCTACGATGCGCCGCATGTCCCCCATGGGCACGGATGCTGGCGCATCTGCACACCGGCAGGTGCCGACCGCTTTTCCTGCCTGGATGGATGAGAAAGTAGTCGGTACTCCGCGACCTATCGGGTATATCTCAGCAACCCCACTTGCGGGCAAGGTGCGCGGATCAGACCTGTGGAAGAAGGCCTGGCCTGAGCTCATTGCCCTCTTCTTCGTGGGTGTGGTGTTTAATCCCCTGACTTATCTTCTGTTGGCTACCGTTACAGGGGACCCTCAGATCGGTGGGTATGTCTTCTACTACTTCTTGATGCTTTCTCTGCTGACGATGGGTCTTCCCATGTTCTTGTGGGGTGGGGCACTGTTTTTTGCGCTAGTCCGAGTTAGCCGAAAGTACCGGGCACTGAAGTGGGAGGCTATGCCGCTTGGGTCGTTCTGGTTCTATCTGGTGTACGACCGTCTGCCCAAGAACGCCGAGGAAATGCAGGAAATCCTGGGGGCAACGTCTTCGATGTCCTCTGTGGCGGCTCCCACTCCTGCGCCGCCGAACGCTCCGAGTCCTACCTCAAGTCCTGCTCCACACTCGGAGGAAGGATCATAGTCGACTTCCTGTGAGTCCTTGGACTCCGGTAGCGCTGAACCCCCGGCGGTGTTAACACTTCAGTGTTAGTGCTTGTCCGGGGGTTTTTCTCAGAGTTCATTCGGCAGGTTTCAAGGGAGCGCCCAGCGCACGCTGGTACGGTGGTGCCACCAGGAGTATGTCTGGTGAGCGAAGGAGACGACCATGACAGACCGCCCCACTGAAAAGATAGAAACCGCAAAGAATGAAGCCGCAAAGAGGGAAACTGCAAAGAAGGAAGAGGCGTACCAGCCCCTCTGGGACACCGAGCAGTCCGTCCCGGAATACATGCTGCTACTCATGGACCAGCAGCCGTCGACAACGGAAGACGCTGAGCCATATGAAGAATCCGATGACGAAGAGCTAGAGCACCCCGACCCGGATTATGAATACGTCTACCCGGGTTCCCCTAAGCGTTACGACTCCGCGCGGAAGGACTCAGAAGACGAACCCGAAGACTCTCACGACGCCGAGGACACCGGCGACACCGACAATATCGAAGAGCCGGAAGACACCTCAGAAGATACTCACGGATCTCACAAGGACGAGGAGGCGAACCACCCGGTAGCACTCGCCTCCACTGAACAGCCTCAGCAAGAGCAGGCTCAGGCTATGCAGAATCAGGCAACGCACGCCTACGGCGAGTACGTTCGGCTGGAACAGCTCGGTCTGCAACCGGGCGCTATTCTGCCGGTCATCCCGGAGCCTTTCTTCGGCATCCCCGACTCGGAACTTATCGAAATGCGCCTGCTGGACCGCTCGCTTGAATCCTCCGCGCCCATGCAGGCGTGCGCTACCCACCTGAACCCGGTCAAGATTGAGGAGAACCCCACTTCACGAGCAGCCGAGCTGCAACCGGTGGGCTACGTCCCCATCAATAATCCGTTGGCTGGCTCCAACATTGAAGAGATCGAAAGTCAGCGCACCTTCTGGAAGACCGTGCTTATTGTCCTACTGATACTGAACCCGTTTGTGCTGGTTCCTTTGGTGAGTATGTTCGATAGTAGCGCCGGCATGTCGATGCTGCTCTTCTTCATCACTATCGGTCTCGGCTCATTTTTTGTGGTGCCAATCCTGTGGATTGTAGGTATTGTTCAGGCGGTGAAGCATAAGAACCGGCTGAGGGAACTCATCCAGAAAACAAAGACGACACATGCCGAATTCTGGTACTACCTGGTGTACAACCGTCTGCCGGACGACTACACGGGCATCAACGGATACACGAAGAAACAGGGTTTTTTCGATGAGTATGAGGCGCTGAAAAGGCAGGAACGCGCAAAGCTACGCGAGTCTGCAGCACAGCATGAGCCTGCAGCACAGCATGAGCCTGCAGCGCAGCGCGAGCCTGCCGCGCTACATAAGCCCGCCGCGCATCCTGGCTCACCCGGTGTAGAGAAACAGGACTAACCTCGGCCAATCCACACCGTATAACGCCATGCCCCTCCACGCACGTAACACCGTGTGGAGGGGCAGGGCGTCTTTTTCTTGTCATATTCGGGTTTCTTCGCCTGTTATCCGGCGAGGGTTAATATTCCATTTACCTTGCCTTGATAGGGTGAAACCATCACGAGCGCTGCGACCTGGCAGAGCGAGGCGGGCACCCGCCGAAAACGGCAAGTTAGCCTGCCGTCGCGCCTCAATGATTAGCCGCACCTCAACAATTAGCTGTATCCACTCATCGATAGATTAAGGAAAAGAACGATGTCCCAGAACCCGAACCCTGAACAGTACAACCAGTACTCCCAGCAGGCACCCTCCTACTCGCAGGCGCCGGGTCAGCAGCCCAACGGTTACGTAGTCTCCTCCAAGGACGACCAGAACATGGCGATGCTCGCGCACCTGGCTTCTGCAATTCTGTCTCTGCTGTCCTTCGCCTCCGCAAGTATTCTCGCGCCGCTGGTCATGTGGTTCATCTACAAGGACAAGCCCGGTTACGGTTTCACTAAGGAAGCATCCCGCCGCGCGTTCAACTTCAACTTCTCCCTGTGGGTCATCAGCATGGCTTCCTGGCTGCTGATTATTCTGACCTTCGGCATCCTGGGCATCATCCTGTGGGTTGTCCCGCTGGTTGTGGCTATCCTGATGGTTATCTTCCACAGCCTGGCTGCTCTGGCCGCAAACCGCGGTGAGCAGTACACCTACCCGATGACCTTCATCGAGATCATCAAGTAGTCTTCATCAGCTCATACCGGTAGCGCCCCCGTCCGAATATCGGATGGGGGCGTCGCCGTGCCCGGTGAGGCTCACCGGCGCCGTACCCGGCACGCCTATTGACTCGTCACACGGGACTTAAAGGGGCGGGCACGGTATCATTAGAAGAGGTGTGCCTACCAGGATCATGAGGCGGTAGGTCGCCGCCGCGCCGTGAAATCCGGTGCGTATCTTCAAGGCTTTCAAGGAGCACAAAAATGTCAGCTGTCGTGATTGTGGGCGCCCAGTGGGGCGATGAGGGTAAGGGTAAGGCAACCGACCTGCTCGGCCCCCGCGTAGACTACGTGGTCAAGCCCAACGGCGGTAACAACGCCGGTCACACCGTGGTGGTGAACGGCCAGAAGTTTGAGCTGAAGCTGCTGCCCGCGGGTATTCTGAGCGATAACGCCGTCCCCGTGATTGGTAACGGCGTGGTTGTTAACCCTGAGGCTCTGTTCGCTGAGATTGACGGCCTTGAGGCCCGCGGCGCTGACACCTCCCGCCTGAAGATTTCCGCTAACGCACACCTGGTCGCACCCTACCACCAGACCATGGACAAGGTGACCGAGCGTTTCCTCGGCAAGCGCGCTATCGGCACCACCGGCCGCGGTATCGGCCCCGCCTACATGGATAAGGTGGGCCGCCTCGGCGTGCGTGTTCAGGACATCCTGGACGAGTCGATCCTGCGTCAGAAGGTTGAAGGCGCGCTGCGTCAGAAGAACGAACTGCTGGTGAAGGTCTACAACCGCCGCCATGTTGAGGTCGACGAGATCGTCGAGTACTTCATGTCGTATGCTGAGCGTCTGAAGCCGATGATTGTGGACACCACCCAGCTGCTGAACAAGGCACTGGATGAGGGTAAGACCCTGCTGATGGAGGGCGGCCAGGCAACCTTCCTGGACGTTGACCACGGCACCTACCCGTTCGTGACCTCCTCCAACCCGACCTCCGGCGGCGCATGCGTCGGTTCGGGTGTGGGCCCGACCCGCATCTCCCGCGTGATTGGTATTCAGAAGGCGTACACCACCCGCGTGGGTGCTGGCCCCTTCCCGACCGAGCTGTTCGATGAGATGGGCGAGTTTCTGCGCACCACCGGCGGCGAGTTCGGCGTGAACACTGGCCGTCCGCGTCGTTGCGGCTGGTACGACGCCGTGCTGGCGCGTCAGGCTGTGCGCATCAACGGCTTCACCGACCTGTTCATCACCAAGCTGGACGTTCTGACCGGCCTGGATAAGATTCCGGTCTGCGTGGCTTATGACGTTGACGGTGTGCGCCACGACGAGATGCCGATGACTCAGACCGAGTTCCACCACGCTAAGCCGATTTTCGAGTACTACGACGGCTGGACCGAGAACATTTCGGATGCGAAGAGCCTGGATGAGCTGCCTGAGAACGCCCGTAAGTACGTGCTGAAGCTGGAAGAGATTTCCGGCTGCCGTATCTCCGCGATTGGTGTGGGCCCGGACCGCGACCAGACCATTGTGGTTCGCGACCTCATCAACGAAGACTAAGCTCAATAGCTAGATACGTGAAAGCCCCCGGAGGGTACCTTACAGGTGCCCGCCGGGGGCTTTTTGTATGCCGGGTGCGCGCGGTGCATGTGACCGGGCGGGGCGCGTGCCGTATGCTGGAAAGAGCGCCTCGCACACGTGGCGCCAAAGCGTTCAGAGGAGTACAACGATGACCTACATTACCGGAGCCATCTACCCCAGCGGCGACCGCATCCGCGTAGGCGCACCCGAAGAAGAAACTCTCAACGCCTACCAGCAACCCAACACTGCCGTAGCCCTCGGATACGCCAACACCGGCATCCACGAACTGCACAGGCTACAAGAAACCTTCAACCTGCACGAACTCGCTATCGAAGACGCCGGACGAGGCCACCAGCGCGCCAAACTAGAACGATACGGCGACTCCCTCTTCACCGTCGTCCGCCCCGCCATCTACCTCGACAAAGAAGAAGAAGTGCGCCTGAGCGAACTGCACCTCTTCACCGGCCCCCGCTACACCCTCGCACTCGTCCGCGACGAACAACGCAGCAACCAGCGCATCAACGACCAGTTCAACCTGCTCTACGCCACCCCCGACGCATCCCCCGCCCGACTGCTGCACCGCATCCTCGACAGCACCGTCGACGGGTACGCGCCCGTGCTCGACGGACTCGAAAACGACAACGACGAAATCGAAGACATCCTCTTCTCTCCCAGCGAGCGGCAAGAGGCCAACTCCCTCGCCCAGCGCATCTACGAACTGCTCAACCAGGTCATCGACTTCCAGCGTGCCTGCCGCCCCCTCGAATCCATGATCGGCCGCATCATCGAAGGCATACGCACCGGCGCGCTCGACCCCTCACCCTACCCGGACGCATCCGACGAAGAAAAGAACGAAGAAGCGGTCGAGCTCGCCCGGCAATTCCGCAACGTGCTCGACCACGTGGTGCACACAAAAGAACGCCTCGAGGACCTTCGCAGCTCCCTAGAGAACGCCCTGCGCGTGCACGACACCCTGCTCGGTCAGCAGCAGAACGACGACACCAAGAAAATCTCTGCCTACGCGGCGCTACTCATGGTGCCCACCATCGTTGGCTCCGTCTACGGCATGAACTTTGAGGTCATGCCCGAACTCAAATGGGAGTTCGGCTACCCCGCCGCGCTGCTGCTCATGGTGGGTTCCTGTCTGCTCCTCTACTGGTTCTTCAAGAAGAATAAATGGCTCTGATATGCGCGTATGCCGCATAAGGCATACACGATATACCTTATGCGGCACGGTCGTACTGGGCACGCATTGCGCGGCGGCAATCACGACGCTCACGCTTGAACTTCTTACACACAGCCTCCGAATCGGCAAACATGTAGAAGTCCTCCGGCTCAGCCGACAGACCCAAAGTCGACAGCTCAACTAGCGACAGCATCGCGTAGAACATCTCGCGGCGCAGCTCAAAATTGCAGGCACCCGGAGCGGACTCCACCGCAAACACGCCGCCGGTGCACTCCAGCGCGCGCATCGCCCAGTGCTGAGTCCACAGGTCACCATTGACCGGGCTCACGCCCAGGCGAGTCAACGCCAGACCGGTACCCTGCACACGCTCAAAGCGCAGGCACATCTCCAGGTCCTTCTCCAGGGGGAACACGAAGAGCAGAGCGTTCTGTGCCGCCGCACGCAGCTCAGCCAGGTTCGCCTCGTAACCGGAAGCGCCCTGAGTCAGGTGACGCATCACGCGGCCCATAGTCGAGGATGCCGGCGCGGTGCGGAAGCACGAACCGTCAGCCACCAGCTGCTCCAGAACGCCGCGGAGCTCATCCACGTTGAAACGCTCCATACGAACGATGGTGCCCGCCTGCATCAGCAGGTTGAACTCTGCATCACGGCACAGTTGCTCATCTGCGGTGCAGGAAATCTCTGCGTTTGCGTACTGGCTCTCGTGAGTGGTGTTTTCCATGACCGTTCCTTCCGTAGATGCTGAATCAACCTAGCGGCAACACCGCAGGAGACGGCGTGCCCGGTCGGAAGGATCGTCCCTTCCAACACCTACACTCTATGAGCGACCCCTGACACGATAAGCAGTTTTTAATCTACCCCGGGGTAAAACTGGGAAAATTCTGAAAAAATCTGAAACCACCCGTAAAACCCCGCGAAACCCCGTGAAATACAGAAAACCGGGCGCCCCCCACAAGTGGGGAACACCCGGTCACTCATACCGAATCAAGCGGCGCAACTAGCGCTGACGGTACAGTAGCCACAGCATGTACGCGCCACCCAACGCGCCCGTCACCAAGCCCACCGGAATCTGGAATGGCGCCAACGCACGAGCCGACACAAAATCAGCCAGCACCAAAATCACCGAACCCGACAGCGCCGAATGCCACATCGCCGTACCCGGAGTATTCCACAGGCGGCGCGCAATCTGCGGGGCAACCAGAGCCAAGAAACCAATCGGACCCGCAACAGAAATTGCCACAGCCACCAGAAGCACGGCAGCTGCCACCAGCAGGTTCACGGTCCTCTTCACCGGCAGACCCAAACCCGCCGCCAAATCGTCACCGAGCTCCAGTGTGCGCAGCCGGCGAGTCAACAACAGAACCAGCGGAATAGCCACCAGCAGCAGCACTGCCTGAACCGACATCTGGTTCCACGACAGAGCATTCAGTGAACCGTGCTGCCAGGTCTTCGCCGCCTCCGCCTTCTCCAAATCACCGCGCGTAATCAGGTAATCATTCACCGAACTGAGCATTGCACTCACCGCAATACCAATCAGCACCATCTTCTGACCCATCGTCGCGCCACCGCGCGCACCCGCCAGAAGCATCACCACAGCCGCCGTCGCAAAACCGCCAATAATAGCGCCCATGCCCATACCAACACCGGTAGAACTCAACGACCCAATCAGCACCACCGACAGGGCACCGGTCGCCGAACCCACCGTGAAACCGATAATATCCGGCGAACCCAGAGCATTACGCGAAACCGACTGAAAAATAGCGCCCGACAAGCCCAAAGCTGCACCCACCACCACGGCGGCAAGCATACGCGGCAGACGCTGATTCAACACCAGCTGACGCTCAATCTCCGTGCCCTCACCCTGAAAAATCAGGCGAAACACCTGATCAGGGCTCATCTGATAACTACCAAACACTAGGGAGGCGGCCGCCGCCACCATAAGCACCGCCACCACCATCAGGGTACGCGGAATAGGGGTGCGGTAACGCCCCGGAATACGCACAGAACCGGCTACAGAACGAGACATAACGCTCACAATAAAACCTCTCAGAAACCGGGACCTACGAACCAGATACGCCAGCCGAGCCAGATGAACCAGCCGAACCAGCCGAACCACGCAGAACAGGGCGGTGAGCACGATGCGCGCCGTGCTCCGACACGTGAGCCGGGCCCGCCTCCTCGTGCGCCTGCGCCTTCGAACCCATGCGGCTCTTCTTCGCACCGCGCGCACCGGCACTCAAACGCAGCACCAGAACCATCAGCACCGGGGCACCAATAAATGCGGTCACAATACCCACCTCAAGCTCACTGGGCATGACCAGAACGCGACCCAAAATATCGGAGGCAAGCACCAACACCGGGCCGTACACCAGCGACAGCGGCAGCACGCGCGCAATATCGGAACCCACCAGCAGACGCACCACATGCGGCACGACCAGACCCACAAAACCAATCGGACCCGCAATTGCGGTCGCCGCACCACACAGCGCCATAATCGCAATAATCGTCGCGCCACGCACCAGCGTCACCGGCACGCCCAGGCCGGCTGCCGCATCCTCACCGAGCGCCAGGGCGCGCAGGGGACCAATCAGCATGAACGACAGCACCAGACCCAACGCCACAAAGGGCAGCGCCGAGAGCACCTGCTCAAAGGTGCGGTTCTCGAGCGAACCCACCACCCAGAAACGGTGCGAGTCAAAAGCCCTCGAATTAAACATCGTGATAATGCCGGTAATCGTGCCCAGGCAGGCGTTCACCGCCACACCCGTGAGTACCAGACGCGCCGTCGAATCCAGGTTCGGCTTAGAATCCACCAGACCCATGACGAACACCAGCGCCGCCGCCAGACCTGAACCCAGTAGCGCCAGCCACAGCTGAACGAACGGGGAGGACACCCCAAAAACGCCCACACCCACCACTACGGAGGCGGCAGCACCCGAGTTCACACCCAGCAGACCCGGCTCAGCCAGCGGGTTACGGCTCAACGCCTGCATGAGCACACCCGACACCGCCAACGCGGCACCCACCAGCAACGCCGCGGCGGTACGCGGGGCACGCTTCGCCCAAATCAGCTTCGACTCAATAGTGTTCGCCTCCGGGTGGAGGAAACCGTCAATGGAGCGATCCAGGGGGAACATGCGCGAACCCACCGCAAACGACAGGGCGCAAAGCAGCACCAGCAGAACGCCGCCAATAATGAGCGCAACCGCCAGACGCGAGATGGACTTGCCTCCCTGACCGCCCGAGGAGGCGCCAGATAGGGCGTCCGAAGAAGCAGAGAGGGCACGAATTTTCGCCAGGGAAGCTTCGCTGACGGCGGGGCCGGAAGAAGTGGTGGTCTGTTGGGTCATATGCCTTGGAGGTGGTGGGGGAGCGGTGCGCTCCCGGGCGGGCGGAGGATGCTTAACGTATCAATAGATGATTATTAAGTATCGCATATGCATATATGAGGTTATCCTAATAAAATGGCAAATATGACGAACAAGATCACCCGCCGCTCCTTCGGCGCACTCGCACTCGGTTCCTTCGGCGCCCTCGCCCTGGCGGCTTGCGGCTCCTCCAACACTTCCGGCTCTTCCTCCTCCGCGTCCGCTTCGGCGACCGGTAAGAAGGTTGCACCCTCCGCCCTGCCCTCCGGCATGGGCACCACCACCGTTGACGGCGAATTCCCCCGCACCGTCAAGCACTTCCGCGGTGAAACCACCATCAAATCCGCCCCCTCCAAGGTCGTGATTCTCTCCACCGGTCAGCTCGACGGCGTGCTCTCCCTTGGCGTCGTGCCTGTTGGCGCAGCAACCGCCGGTGACGCCGACCTGGTCCCCGCCTACCTGAAGACCAAGTTCTCCAATAAGTCCGCCGAGCTCGCCAAGATCGCCAAGGTCGGCAAGCGCACCGACCCGGACCTTGAAGCCATCGCAAACCTCAAGCCCGACCTGATCCTCATCAACAACACCAACAAGAAGGACGAGCTGTACGAGTCCCTCGCCAAGATTGCGCCGACCGTGGTCACCGAGGGCACCGGCATCAACTGGAAGCAGGACTTCCTGCTGATTGCCGCCGCGCTGGGCACCACCGAGAAGGCTGAGAAGCTCATGGAGGAGTACACCTCCAAGGCGAAGTCGGTCGGTCAGAAGGCTGGTAGCGAGAAGACCTTCTCCTTCCTGTACGCTTCCGCTGACCGCACCCGCATCTTCGCGAAGTCCTCGTTCGTGGGCTCCATCTGCGCGGATGCGTCCCTGGCACGTCCCGCAGCTGCGCAGGTTGAGAAGACCTCCATCGACTTGAGCTCCGAGCAGCTTGACCAGGCTGACGGCGACTACCTGTTCTACGGTGTGCAGGGCGGCGACGAGTCCAAGCTGACCGGTGAGGCACTGTGGAGCACCCTCAAGGCTGTCACCGAGAAGCACGCGCACAGCGTGGATTCTGACATGTTCTTCCTGAACGCTGGCCCGGCTGCCGCGCTTGGTGTTCTGGAGACCATCGAGAAGGCGCTTTAGGTCTTTCATTGTCTCATGTAGAGAATCGCTGAGAACCACTGAGTTCCACTGAGAATGACTGGGAAGCCCCGCATTCTTGCCTCTCATGCCCGCGCATGAGGGTGAGAAGGCGGGGCTTTCTGTGCGCACGCACTTGTTTTCTGCGTGCTGTGTACCTGCTTTTTTACCCACTGGATGCACTCGTGACCGGAATCGGTGCACGCCCGCCCGAAATAGGGTCTAATGGGGGTAGAAGGCGCAGCGGTACCGTTGCCCGCGCCTGACACACCGAACCTTCCACACCGATTAATTCACCGACGAAACGAGCACGTAATGCCGAAGAATAAGCCCTCCGAAGAGACCCTGGCGCAGGTACGCCGCGTCATCGACGCACTCAACGATCGTGGCGCCCGCAAGCAAGCAATCCGCCTCAAAGTGACCCGCCCCGAGGCGCCGCTGCCGCAGACCGCCTCCAAGTTTGGTGGCCGTCCGTACCTGCCCGCCGGGGAGTCTGCGCCGACCAACGAGAAGGGTGAGCCGCTGGGCATGATCGCGCAGATTAACTGTGCTGACCTGCCCGAGAATGACATTTACCCGGCGACCGGTCTGCTGCAGTTCTGGATTAACCCCAACGACGAAGAATGCATGTGGGGTTACGACTACGAGAACCCGCTCTCGCAGAAGAATCACCGCGTCGTCTACTACGAGACTCTGGGTGAGCCGAATCCGGATGCGCCGTTCTCGACTCCCCTCCCGACCGTTGACTGGGGTGATTACGGCTGGCCTCTGGGCCCCGAGGGCGAGGGCGTTTCCGAGGCGACCACCGAGTACGCCCTCGCCTTCGAGACCTGGGAGCAGGGCTTCCTGGACGGCGGCTTCGAAATCTACGACCAGTTCGCTGACGCCTGGGACGAAATGTACCCGGACCAGAAGCTTCCCGAGGAACCGAACGCACGCGATAACGCCTCCTACAACCTGCTGGAGCCCTTCGAATCGGAGGAGAGGGATTACTCGCATATCGGCGGCTACCCTTCGTTTGTGCAGGACGACCCGCGCGACGAGTTCGAGGAGCTGCGCGACCACACGGTGAACCTGCTGACCATCGAGTCGGAGTGGGGCGAGGACGCTGATGAGGGCGTGTACGTGATGTGGGGTGATGCCGGTGCAGCGAACTGGCTGATTACCCCGGAGGCGCTTGCCGCCCGCGATTTCTCGCAGGTCGTCTTTGAGTGGGCTTGCAGCTAGGCACCGTACTACTTTCACATCATCAATGAGGAGAATCTAAGATGCTCGACAACAAGCCGTTCAAGGACATCGAGAAGCAGGCGAAGCACGTTATCGACCTGCTCAACCAGGAAGGCGCCCGCAAGAAGGCTATCGCGCTGAAGCCCTTCGTTCCCGCCGAACCTTTGCCGCAGACTGCCTCCAAGTTTGGTGGCCGCCCCTACCTGCCTGCCGGGGAGTCTGCGCCGACCAACGAGAAGGGTGAGCCGCTGGGCATGATTGCGCAGATTAACTGCGCTGAGCTGCCCGAGAACGATTTCTACCCCGCCACCGGTCTGCTGCAGTTCTGGATGGACCCGAACGACGAAGAATGCTTGTGGGGTTTTGATTATGAGAACCCAACCTCGCAGAAGAACTTCCGCGTTATCTACTACGAGACTCTGGGTGAGCCGAACCCGGATGCTCCGTTCCCCAACGTGGACTGGGACGAGGGCGGCTGGCCCATTGGCGGTTTCGACTGTGAGAGCGGCCCGCTCGAAATTGAATACGGCATGACCTTTGAGGTGCGCGAGCAGGGTGTGACCGCCTCCGGCTACGACTACTACGATGTTTTTGGTGCGAAGTGGGATGAAATCTACCCGGACGAGAAATTGCCCGAAGCGCACGAGAACCCGTACAAGAACCAGGCACGCCGCGAAGCCCTCTACGAGCTGACGGAGCCTTTTGAGTCGGAGGAAGAGTACTCCCATGTGGGCGGATACCCGTTCTTCGTGCAGAATGACCCGCGTGAAGAGTTCAAGGAGCTGCGCGGCCACACGGTGAACCTGCTGACTATCGTCTCTGAATCGGAGAATGAGGAGAACGAAGACGAGGAGATTGAGATCATGTGGGGTGATGCCGGTTCGGCGAACTGGCTGATTACCCCGGAGGCGCTTGCCGCCCGCGACTTCACCAACGTCGTCTTTGAGTGGTCCTGCGGCTAAAGCCCTGCCGCTAAGCCGGGGTTGCCTTCAACGCCGCCTCGGTTAGATACTGACTCGGCTAGCTGCACACCAGGGGAGGGGAATAGAGAATATCTGCTCTATTTCCCTCCCCTTTTATATACCTTTTATTCGGGCACTTCTAAACAGCGCGATACTTACGGTTCTTACTACGCGGCGGAGCCGTCGGGACAATCAGCTTCGCATCCATAAGATCGCGCAGGTCATTCGTAATGGAAGTACGTGAAGCGCCCCGACCCCAATGCTCCTGGATAAACGCCGCGGAAACCGCCTCGCCCTGTGCACGCAGGCCGCGCACAATGCCGGCCTGGCGTTCGCTGAGGCCGTCAAGCGACGCGTCGGCCCCCGCCGGTTCGGCGGTGTCGGCTGAACGTTTGCCTTCGGAATGGGTTGCTTGCTGAGTCTTATCCTCGTGCGCGGTCTTCTGTTCCCTAGAAGACACACCCTGCGGGGGCTGCATCAGAGTGACCTGCACATAGAGTAGACGGTCAGCAAACTGGGGAGCGGGCAGACCCGCATCCTTCAGCGCGCGCAGAACCGTGGGAATACCGGAAGCCCTATTCTCTGCAATCAACCGCCCTGTCCCAGGGTCGGGCAGGTCAGTCAGAATGCTTGCCAAGTAGCTATTGCGGGTTGAAGAAACGCCGGGCTGACCGAAATCTCGGATAGTTACAGCACCGTAAATACCACCCGGGCTACGCACCACCAGGCGGTTGGTGTAGAGCTCAACCTGCACCTGCGAGCCGCGCGCACCAGGGGAGTAGTCGCGGTGCATGAGAGCGTTGACCAGGAGCTCGCGGATAGCCTCCAGTGGATACTCGTAGCGCTCAACCCGCCCGATACCGCTGCTGTTGAGGCCCTCCATCGTGGACGTTTTGCGCATATTGCGAACCAGAACGCCCATAGCTTCATCCAGCATGGAGGGGATAGGCCCGGTACAGCTGTGATTGTCGAGGAAACGTCGACCGTCCTCAGTAACCTCACCAAGCTCTTCACCGGGAAGAACAACAACGCTCATCATCAGCTGCGGGAAGAATGCCTGCGGGTATGAACCCATGGCGAGAAGCGCTCCAAGAGTGGGCACTTCTCGGCCCTCAGAATCGATGCGTAGAATGCGTGCCTGCAGAAGAACCTCACGGTCAGAAAGCGCCGCAAAAACACGAGGCTGCTCCTCGCGCAGGCGAGCGACATAGGCGCTCACAAGGGTGGGGGAGAGGTCTTTGAAGCTTGCCTCACTAATCAGCTCCTCGTCATAGCGGGGCTGACTGCGGTTCTCTAGGAGGCGGTCAATCTCGTACTTAGTCAGGCGAATATCGGCCTCTCCAACACGCTGGTAGGAGCCGTTATACATGCCGTGTGCTTCGATGTAGTAGGGCTTCTGCGTCGGGTCGCCGGGGAGAACATCGATGCGCACGATACGGTGCTGGCCCTCTGCCGCCTCAATATCTACCGCCTCAATGTGAATGTCTACCGGGGGTCGAGGCGTGATCTTGGAACGGATTGCCTCAACGGATGCGTCATGGACTGCCTGCGCGTTGAAACCTTCAATCGACTGTAGACCTTCTGCCGGGTCGGTGAGGCCGAGAAGAATGGTGCCACCGTCGCCGTTGGCGAAGGCGCTAACGGTTTCAAGAACGGATTTGGGGAATCCGCCAGCTGCAGCTTTGACTTCTACCTGTCCGTTTTCAGCCTGACTGCGGCGTAGGTTTTCGATGAGTTCGGCGGTGTTGGTTTCCATGCATGCTCCCGTTGGCTACTTCTTGGTGAACGTCATAGCAACGTCATAACAACATCATAACAATTTCTGTCATGATGTTGTTATAATCCTGCGATGATGTTGATATGATGCGGTATCTTCATCATTCTTTGAATCTTAAAAACCCCGGATTTGCAGGCTAAAACCGGGTATTTCTATCGGTCTATTCGACCGTGCATCATATCAGCCGTCATAACAACTTCTGCTATGACGGCTGATATGATGCCCCGTCATAATCCGCAATAAACGACATATAGGTACCCGCACTTGGTGCACCCCGCCGCCGGTGGCACAGTATAAAGTCGAGCCACTATCGACTCCCCGCACACAGGCGGGCAGATACACCAGGAGCAAACCAATGGCTGAACACACTTTCGGCTTCCGCACCCGCGCACTACACGCGGGCGGCACCCCCGACGCTGAGCACGGTGCCCGCGCAGTCCCCATCTACCAGACCACCTCCTTCGTCTTCAAAGACGCTGACGACGCCGCGAACCTCTTCTCCCTGCAGAAGTACGGCAACATTTACTCGCGCCTGTCCAACCCGACCGTCGCCGCGCTGGAGGAGCGCATCGCCTCCCTCGAAGGCGGTATCGGTGCGGTAGCGACCGCCTCCGGCATGGCTGCCGAATTCATCACCTTCGCGGCTCTGTGCCAGCAGGGCGACCACATTGTTGCTTCTTCGCAGCTGTACGGCGGCACCGTCACCCAGCTGGACGTGTCCCTGCGCCGCTTCGGCATTGAGACCACCTTCGTGCCCGGCACCGATCCCGCCGACTACAAGGCGGCGCTGACCGAGAACACCAAGGCGATTTACACCGAGATTGTGGCGAACCCCTCCGGTGAGGTTGCCGATCTGGAAGGCCTCGCAGAGGTCGCACACGAGGCGGGTATCCCCCTGGTCGTGGACGCAACCCTGTCCACCCCCTACCTGATCCGTCCCCTCGAACACGGTGCGGACATCGTTATCCACTCGGTCACCAAGTTCCTGGGCGGTCACGGCACCACCCTCGGCGGTATCGTCGTCGAGTCCGGTCGCTTCAACTGGGGTAACGGCAACTTCCCGTCCATGACCGAGCCGGTTCCCTCCTACAACGGTGTGTCCTGGTGGGGTAACTTCGGTGAGTACGGCTTCCTGACCAAGCTGCGTTCTGAGCAGCTGCGTGACTTCGGCCCGTCGCTGAGCCCGCAGGCTGCGTTCAACCTGCTGCAGGGTGTTGAGACCCTGCCGCAGCGCATGGACGCGCACCTGGCGAATGCTAAGCAGGTTGTCGCCTGGCTGGTTGAGGATCAGCGTATCGCCTACGTGAACTACGCTGGCCTGGAAGACCACCCGCACCACGAGCGCGCGAAGAAGCTGCTGCCGCTGGGTGTCGGTTCCGTGTTCTCCTTCGGTGTCAAGGGCACCGAGAAGGCGTCCGGCCGCCTGGTCGGTGGCGAGTTCATTGGTGCGCTGCAGCTGGCAAGCCACCTGGCGAACATTGGTGACTCCCGTACCCTGGTGCTGCACCCGGGTTCGACCACGCACCAGCAGCTGACCGCTGAGCAGCTGGCCGCTGGTGGTGTTGGCGAGGACCTGATCCGTATTTCGGTGGGTCTGGAAGACGTTGAAGACATTATTTGGGACCTGGACCAGGCGCTGACCTACGCGACCGGTCTGAACCACGCCGGTGAGCGTGTGGGCGAGTCCAGCGCAGACAAGATTGTGGAGGCTGAGGAGGCGGTTGCCGCCGCTAAGGCCGCCGAGGACGCTGCCGCCGAGGACGCTGCCGCCGCTGAGGCTGCTGCTGGCGCATCCTGCTCCCTGCCTACTACCACTCAGGAGGAAAAGTAATGACTGAGAAGCGTACCTGGGTGGGTCCTTCCGCCCCTGAGCGTCTGAACATTCTGCGTAACACCCGCACCATCGCGATTGTGGGTATGAGTGATAAGATTTCGCGTGCTTCGTACTTTGTGGCGACGTACCTGCAGTCGGCGTCGCCGTACAAGCTGTACTTTGTGAACCCGATTCTGGCTGCGAAGGGCAAGCTTGTGCTGGGTCAGCCGGTGTACCCGTCGCTGCAGGACCTGCCGGAGGTCCCGGATCTGGTGGAGATTTTCCGCCGTAATGAGGACCTGCCGGGCGTGGTTCAGGAGGCTGTGGATCTGGGCGCGAAGACCGTGTGGATGCAGCTGGGCTCCTGGAACGAGGAAGCAGCCGCGATTGGTGAGGCTGCCGGCCTGAACGTGGTGATGGATAAGTGCGTGAAGATTGAGCATGCGCGTTTCCACGGTGGCCTGCACCTGGCTGGTTTCAATACGGGCGTGATTTCTTCGAAGCGTCAGGTGCTGTCGAAGTAAGCAGCCTGTGCTGTATAAGCCGCTGTAGCTTGTAATTACAAAAATTAGGCGCTTGTGAGCGTTTGAACTTGTGAGTGTTTGAAAGAGGGGGGCGTACCCGGGGTGATTCCCGGGTGTGCCCCTCCTTCTATTGATGCTGACACAGCCTATGATGTTGGCACAGTGAGATAAGCAAGCATAAGGTAATCAGGGAAAACGCCCAGATTCCTTGAGAGCGCGTAGCTCCAATGTTATTGTTGTAGTAACAGTCCCCCCTCCGCCTCTGGGTTTACCTAAGCGCATCTCGAGGGGGTCCTTTTTTATGTTCGGTTCTACGGCGAACCGAAGTAAGGAGAGTAGTGGTTTTGCCCAAGGAATCAAGCGTGTTTCTGCCTTCACTGGAAGACCAGAGGAAATACCTTATTGCCAAGGGGTATTTTCCTCAGGGAACGACTCTGAGCGATGATGACCGAGACATGCTGGCATGTTCTAATTTCCACTACCTTCTGGGATATTTTCGTAATTACAGCAAATACAAGAACGAGGGATTTCTGCCTAAGAAGCCAGACATCTCAGATGTTTTAGATATTGTGCGTATGGATGTGGCGGTCTCTTCTCTCTTGTACGGATACATGAGGCAGAGCGAACAGGCGATTCGAGCTGCATGGGTGGACGTATTTTGCACTTATCGTGGTCCTCATGAGTATCTCAACCCGGATGCATATATCTGCATGAATCAGGACAGGCCAGTAGATGCGCTCATTAAAGATATGATGCGGCATATCCTGCGATACCGTGAACCGTATGTTCGTGAGCGTATTGAGGAGTGGTGGAAATCTTGCGCTAAAAGTTCCTCTAAAAATCCCTCTGAAAGCTTGGAAGACTGGGAAGATGTTGAGGCGCTTCGAGAGATGATGCAGAAAGAGCTTCCCCTGTGGGCTGTTGTTGATTCATTTTCTTTGGGACTTCTCTCCCACGCAGTGGTCCAAAGTTATGCTTCAGAAACCTCCGCTGAGTCTGGGGAAGCTGAAAAGTTGCTGCTCTACAAAAAGACCGCAGAGTATATGGGGGTGAACCATAAGCACTTTGAGGGTCGTCTTAAGTCTCTGACCACTCTAAGAAACCGTGTAGCTCATGGTTCTCGCCTCTGGATGATGCCAACGACTGATACTTCTGCAAAGCCTAAAATTTTTGCTAAGGATCTCCGCGAGGCGGACCCGAAAGGTATGTTGGTTAGCTTCGCTAACGTTGCTCTTTTGCAGGGAAACACCCGTCGTCAGAGGGAGGCATGGAAAGCGATAAAAGCTTTAGTGGAGCAGAATGAGAGCTACTGCGTTGGCGTAGGTTCGCAGAAAATCTTCTAAAAACGGCTACAGTTCTGCAGGTGTCTCACATTATGGTGCCGGTGTTCTTATGGGACTAAGAGAGGGGGGCGTACCCGGGGTGATTCCCGGGTACGCCCCTCCTTCTATTTATGCCCGATATAGCGCCTAATGTAGTGCCCAGCAGAGCATTCGGTGCGTTGTGGGCGAGATTGAGGGCGCAGCATCGCCCCTTGTGGAGGGCGGTTTAGCTTTGAGGTAAACCTTACCTCTATGTTCTGGGGTGCTGAACCGGTATCCTAGTGTGGAGCCCGGCGGCCGGTACACAGCACACACGCGTACCGACCGCCGGGCCTTTTCACGCGAAATATGACGAAATATATGTCTAAAATGTCGAAATATAACGCCGTTTTTCGGTCATAAAAAGTCACTCGGTCACAGAAAAGAAAAAACTAGTCAGTACCCCAAAAGAGCCCTAAGCTAGCAGTGTATTTATCCCCGCATTCAATGCCCAACCTTAGCCGAGGACAGCATGACCGGATTCACGACGAAGGCAATTCACACCACGGACCGCGACAACCCGTACGGCTCCATCCTGCCTCCGATCTACACGACCACCACCTACGCCCAGCCCTGTGACGGCACCGAAGGCCCCTACGACTACCAGCGCGGCGGCAACCCCACCCGCGCGGCCCTCGAAACCACGCTCGCAACCCTCGAAGGCGCCAAGCACGCCTTCGCCTACCCCTCTGGAATGGGCGCCACCGCTGCCGCCCTCGGCATCCTCAAGGAAGGCGAAACCCTGCTGCTGGGCATGCCCTCCTACGGCGGCACCTACCGCTTCGCAACCATTGAGCTGCCCGCCCGCGGCGTCAAGACCCGCTTCATCGGCGACTTCACGGCCCTCACCGACGAGGACTTCGCAGATAATGTGACCATGGTTTTCCTGGAAAGCCCCTCCAACCCGCTGCTGCGCGTGAGCGACATCGCCGCCATCGCCGAAATCGCGCACCGCAACGGCGCAATCGTGGTTGTCGACAATACCTTTATGACTCCGCTACTGCAGAAGCCCCTCGACCTGGGCGCAGACATCAGCGTGCAGTCCGCCACCAAGTACCTGGGCGGCCACGCCGACCTACTCGGAGGCGTCGCCGCAACCAACGATGACGCGCTCGCCGAGCGCCTCTGGCACCTGCAGATGATTACCGGCGCAATGCTTTCGCCCACTGACTCCTACCGCCTGCTGCAGGAGGTCAAGACCCTCAAGCTGCGCCTGACCCAGCAACAGAAGAACACCATCGAGGTCATCAACTACCTGGAGGCGCACCCCGCCGTGAAGCGCGTGCTCTACGCGGGTTCGCACAGCGAGTATGAGGCGCAGGTGCACGCCCGCCAGGCGAACGGCCTGGGCGCGCTCATCTCCATGGAGCTGGTGGACGGCGCAGACCTGCCCGCCTTCCTCGAAGCCCTGAAGATTTTCACCCACGCGGTGAGCCTGGGCGGTATCGAGTCGCTGGTGGTTCGTCCCGCGCTCATGGTGCAGGCCGCCTACACGCAGGCGCACCGCGACGAATACGGCGTGAGCGACAACCTCATCCGCCTGGCCATCGGCATCGAGGAGATTGAGGACATTATCGAGGATTTGGAGCGCGGCCTGACCGCAGCCCTGGCGCATCAGGCATAGTCCCTGAACATGAGGCACCGCACGACCGTATCGCGTGATTCGAGGTGCCCCAAATACGCGGTGTAATGTCACCCATAATAATTACTCAAAATACCCGGATTAACGTATTTCTTTCAATGTAAAAGAATGTTTTTGATTCGGGTATTTTGTGCACCCTCACTGCATTTTTATATGACGTTGCGTGAACATATTAACCCCCGTGACGCGGGGTTAGAACGGCATAAAAAATGCGGGTAGGGTAAATCTCGGATACACGACGAATACCAGCTACGCCACCCTTCGGGGTAGCCCGAACGGAAGAGAACCACCATGAGCCAGCAGAACCAGCTCGAACCGACCGGTTTTACCACCCGCACAATTCACGCTGTGCACGATGCCCGCTACGATGCCTCCGTGCCGCCGGTTTACCTGGCTAGCACCTTCGGTACCGCCGGTGAGGACACCACCTACATGTACCAGCGCGGCGCCAACCCCACACGTGACGACCTGCAGGCGACCCTCGCCGCGCTCGAAGGTGCCGCGCACGCTTACGCGTACCCTTCCGGTATGGCCGCTACCGCCGCAGCCCTCGGCGTTCTGGAGGCGGGCGATACCCTGCTGCTGGGCATGCCCTCCTACGGCGGAACCTACCGTTTTGCTACGACTGAGCTGCCCAAGCGCGCCGTGAAGACCCGCTTCATCAGTGATTTTTCGGTTCTCTCCGATGATGACTTCACCCCCGATGTGAAGGCCGTCTTCTTGGAGACCCCCACGAACCCCACCCTGCAGGTCACCGACATTGCCGCTATTGCGGAGCTGGCGCACCGCCACGGAGCCCTGCTGATCGTGGACAACACCTTCATGACCCCCTACCTGCAGCGTCCCCTGGAGCTTGGCGCGGACATCACCGTGCAATCTGCCACTAAGTTCCTTGCCGGTCACGCGGATCTACTCGCCGGTGTGGCCGCCACGAACGATTCCGATCTTGCGGTTCAGCTGCACCGCGGCCAGCTTGTCAGCGGAGCCCTACTGCCCCCGATTGACTCCTACCGTCTGCTGCAGGATGTGAAAACCCTGGCTCTGCGCCTGGAACGCCAGCAGCAGAACGCCCGCGAGCTCATCGATTTTCTATCCGCCCGCCCCGAGGTTGAGCAGATTTTCTACCCCGGTAGCTCTTCCGAGGAGCAGGCCGAGATTCAGTCACGCCAAGCCCGCGGTATTGGTTCCGTATTCTCGCTGCTACTTGCGGAGGGAGGGGATGCACAGGCCTTCGCCCGCGCCCTGCCCATTTTCGTTAACGCCGTGAGCCTGGGCGGTATCGAATCGCTCGTGAGCCTGCCCGCGCACACCACGCACGGGGCTTACGCACAGGAGCATCGCGATGAGTTCGGCGTGGATGACCGCCTCGTGCGCCTGGCAATCGGCATTGAGGATGTCCAGGACCTCACCGCGGCCCTGGAGATTGGTCTGAAGGCCGCCTTCGCCGGCTAGGTTCGTGCCGCCGGTTCATACCGATGGCGAACGTCGCCGGTCCATACCGCAGATTTCAACTTTCACACCACGCATCAACGTAGATTAAGGAACCAAGAATGACCGTTCTCAACACCTCCGCCGTGCTGAACCGACGCTCCCTGCTACTGGGCGCGGCCCTCGCCGGAACCACCGGCCTGCTCGCCGCCTGCTCCGGCGGTAACGGCTCCAGCGCAGGCTCCGCACAGAGCTCCTCCAACCTGCTGGAGTCCATCAAGTCCGCAGGCAAAATCCGCATCGGCGTGGAGGGTACCTACCGCCCCTACACCTACCACGACGCCTCCGGTAAGCTCGCCGGTTTTGAGTACGACATCGCCGAGACCCTCGCCAAGGACCTGGGCGTGACCGCCGAGTACATCGAAACCCCCTGGGACTCGCTGATTGCCGGCGTGGACGCGGGCCGCTACGACATCGTGCTCAACAACGTGGCACCCACCGAGGAACGTAAGAAGAAGTACGATTTCTCCGTGCCCTACGCGCACTCCCGTGCCCGCGTGGGCGTGAAGAAGGACTCGAGCCTAAAGAACGCCTCCGAAATCTCCGGCCATAGCGCCGCCCAGAGCGCCACCAGCAACTACCGCAAGCTCGTGGAGGAACGCGGCGCCACCATCATCGAAGTCACCGGCTTCGACGAGGCCATCGAGCAGGTGCTCACCGGCCGCGCCGAGCTGACCGCCAACGACTCCGTGTCCTTCGCCGAGTACTTCAAGGAGCACCCGGACGCCAACCTGCGCCTGCTGGAGGGTGAGGTCGGCCCCGGCACCAACGTCGCCGTTCTGCTGCCCAAGAACCAGACCGCGCTTAAGGATGCGATTGACGCCTCCATCAAGAAGCACCTGGGCAACGGCGACTTCAAAGCAATTTTCGAGAAGCATATGAGCGAGGACTTGAGCCCCACCTCCTAAGCTTTCGTGAAAGGCTCGGAAGGGGCCCGGAAAGGGCTCACCCGCCAGGACTTCTGAAATTGCGTCGTGGTTGATGTCTCCGTGGCTTATCCTGCACCGATGAGAGAATATGACGGAATGTTACGTTGAATTCTTTCCCGTCAGGAATAGCTGTAGGATAGCCAGCGTTGCACCCGCAGAGAGGGGCACACCGCATGATGCCCCCGGGTTACCTCAGGGTGACAACCCGCAACTAGAAGAGCATCGACCAGCACACGAAAGAAGAACAACATGTCCGCAATGATTAACCGTCGCACCGTCCTCGCAGGCACCGCCTTCACCGGCCTGGCTGCACTGCTCGCAGCGTGCGGCTCGTCCAGCAGCAGCACCGCATCCAGCACCAACAAGCTGGAGGCTATCAAGTCTGCCGGCAAGATCCGTGTGGGCCTGGAGGGCACCTACCGCCCCTTCTCCTTCCACGACTCGAACGGCACCCTGGTCGGTTTCGAGAAGGAAATCGCCGACCTGGTCGCTAAGGACCTGGGTGTCACCGCAGAATTTGTTGAGACCCCCTGGGATTCGCTGATTGCCGGTGTGGACGCTGACCGCTACGACATCGTCATCAACAACGTGTCTGCAACCGACGAGCGTAAGCAGAAGTACGACTTCTCCGTACCCTACCTGTACTCCGAGCCGAAGGTTGCCGTGAAGAAGGATTCTTCCCTGCAGAACGTGAGCGAGATTTCCGGCCACTCTTCGGCGCAGTCTGAGACTTCGAACTTCCGCAAGATGGTGGAGGCGAAGGGCGCCTCGATCGTGGTTGTTTCCGGTTTTGATGAGGCTATCGAGCAGGTCCTCTCGGGTCGTGCAGAGATGACCGCGAACGACTCCGTATCCTTCGCTGAGTACTTCAAGGAGCACCCGGACGCTAACCTGCGCCTGCTCTCCGGTGACCTGGGCACCGGCAGCAACTCCTCCATCCTGATGGCTAAGGGCCAGGACGCCCTGCGTAACGCTATCGACGAGTCGCTGAAGAAGCACCTGCAGAACGGTGACATCAAGGCGATTTACGAGAAGTACGTGGGCGAAGACCTCTCACCGAAGAACTAATACTTTCTAAAGGAGCTGAGTTCCGTTCATGGAACGCTACCTGAATCTTTGGGCTGAGTCCCTACCTCAGCTGCTGGGCTCGACCCTGACAGTGACTATTCCGCTGTCGCTGATTTCTTTCGCGGTGGCACTGCTGGTGGGCATTGTCTCTGCTGGCGCGCGCACGAGCCGCTTCGCGCCGGTGAACTGGCTGGCGTGGGTGTACATTTGGGTTTTCCGTGGCACCCCGCTGCTGGTTCAGCTGTTCATCGTCTTCTACGGCCTGCCGAAGGTCGGTATCGCCCTGGACGTGTGGAGTGCCGCGATCATCACGATGAGCCTGCACACGGGCGCGTACGTGGCGGAAACGTTCCGTTCCGCGGTGGCGGCTATTCCGCGTGGCCAGTTTGAGGCGGCGGCAACCCTGAATTTCACCCGCATGCAGACCCTGCGCCACGTGGTCATTCCGCAGGCGGTGCGTATTGCTCTGCCGAACCTGGGCAACAACTTTATTGACCTGATTAAGGGCACCTCGCTGGTGTCGGTCATTTCGATGGTTGACCTGTTCCAGACCGGTAAGCAGATTGCGTCGCGTACCTTTGAGCCGCTGGCAATGTACTCCGAGGTCGCCATCATTTACCTGGTGATTTTCACTCTGCTGACCGCCGCGCAGTCGGCGCTGGAGAAGTACAGCAACCGTTACGTGAGGAGCAACAATGCTTAGCGTTGATTCCCTGTCGAAGAGCTTCGGTGAGACGCAGGTGCTCAAGAACATTAGCCTGGACATCCCTGACGGTGAGACCACGGTGATTCTGGGCCCCTCCGGTAGCGGTAAGTCCACTCTGTTGCGCTGCCTGAACCTGCTGGAAACCCCGCAGTCCGGCACGCTCACCATTGACGACGCGCAGGTGGATTACAGCCAGAAGCTCACCGACGCGCAGGTGCGTGATATTCGCTCCCGCTCGGCGATGGTGTTCCAGCAGTTCAACCTGTTCCCGAACTACACGGCGTTGAAGAACGTGGCGCTCGCCCCGACTCTCAACGGCACCCTGAACGCTCAGCAGGCGCAGGAGCGTGCCCGCGAGCTGCTGGCGAAGGTGGGTCTTGCCGACAAGGTGGATTCCTACCCGGACGCTCTCTCTGGTGGCCAGCAGCAGCGTGTGGCGATTGCCCGCGCCCTGGCGCTGGAACCGGCCTACCTGCTTTTTGATGAGCCGACGAGTGCGCTGGATCCTGAGCTGGAGGCGGAGGTGATTCGCGTGCTCATGCAGCTGGCGAAGGAGGGTCGCTCCCTGGTCATCGTGACGCACAATATGGCGTTTGCAAAGAAGGTTGCGGACCGTATTGTGTTCCTGGAGAACGGTACCCTGCGTTATAACGGTGAGCCGACCGGCTTCTTCGCCTCGAATGATGAGCGTATCCGTAAGTTCTTGACCGTGTACGACAGCACCGAGTACACGATTTAGGTATACTGCACATAGTAAATATGGGCTGGTTTCTGCCGGTCAGATAATCATCTGACAAGCGGAAACCAGCCCATATTCTATATTCAACATATATTGGTTTTTACTCTGAAAGCCCCTTAGAGCGGCGGTACTCCTCCAGCTGCTCAGTAGTAATCACCTCAAACTGCTCAGTGAGCGGAGCACCGGGTGCCCAACCCTCATTAGCGACGGTGCGGTCCTCCTGCTTACCAAAATTGAAGAGGCGCGGGCGAGGCACACGAAGCTCAGCCGGAGTGGTCGGCAGCTGCCAATTCTTTGCGTGGGAGAGCAGACCAAACACCAGGCACAGGAGAATCGACAGCGCCATCGCCAGGTTGGGGCGGTGGAACAAACCGGTTACCAGGGCAGTCTCAGAAGCACCCACAAACGCGACCGTTGCGTACAGGGAGTTGCCGCCAAAAATCGCCGGAATGCGGTTGACCATAATGTCACGGATAACACCGCCGCCGACCGCGGTGGTCACACCCAGCGCGATAGCGGGCAGCCAGTGCAGGCCCAAGTTCATGGATTTAATGGTGCCGGTAGCAGCCCAACATCCCATACCAATAAAGTCGATAACCAGCATGGTTCGGGTCGCCCAGCGGGCACTCAAATCGAGGCTGTACGCCAGAATTGACGAGCCGATAGCGCCCACCCAGTAGCCGCCGTCGGTGAGTGCCACCGGCAGCCCCGAGTTGAGCAGGATGTCACGGATCATGCCGCCGCCCATGCCGCAGGCGACCGCGAGTAGCAGGAAGCCCACGATGTCGAACCGGAAGGCGCGCGCCACGGCACCGCCGAGCAGGCCGTTAGCGACAACGGCGGCAATGTCGACGATGCGGAATACCTGATCCGGGTCAAAGAACTCGTGCATGGGCGTTCTCCTGCGTACGTGATGCATGTCTGGGTGGGTGCCGATAGGGAAGGCGCGCACGGTGGGCGGGTCGGGTGACGACGTTATCACCGCATCCGGCTCTGTCTGCCTGTGCGCGTACCTGAAATGGCACCGATTTATTGTAGACCCGCCGCCACCTCTGCTCCTAGTTGAAAGGTGCTCATGACGAGCTCTGAGACGCAACGGAGAAGCTTGTGGGCGCGCTAAAAGATGGGCGTAGAATGAGTGAATCTCCACCCCCAATGCTCTGTCATGATTGTTTTTGCGCTGGGTCCTTCCAGTACGGTAGCGGTATTATTTCATCGCTGTTGCTGGCGTTGAGCCCTGTGAACGCGGTGGAATCTATGGCGATCATGATGTTTGCCGGTGCGGCGCTGTCGGCGCTCATGGTGTGGCTACCCTCCCGTAAGCGGAGCGCTCGCTAAGCTGGGTCTAGACGAATATTAGAGGCGTGTGGCCCGGACTCGGTCCGGGCCGCATGTGTATGGTGCAAGAAGGAATGTAAGGTGAAAGGAGCCGCCGTGACGGTATCGCGTGACGAAGTTTTCGAAATCCTGCGGGGCGTGGTGCCCCGCCTGGAGGAGGCGCTTCCCGGCTGGTCGGTGCGCCCCAACATCACGGGTACCGGCGCGGCGGGGCTCTACCTGGGCGGCCCCGCAATCTACCGGGACGGCGAGCCCCTGGCCGGCGTGAACGCCGAAGGTGAGCCGGTCGTTCGGCACCTGTGCGGTACGATTCAGACCGCTGACCGCGGCCTACCGCAGGAGCTCGGGCAGGTGCGCTACCAGTATATCCTGGGCGTGAGCGTGGCGGAGCACGAGAGCGAGTATCCCGAACTGGCTGACCTGGTGAGCGTGGGGGAGCCAAGCTGGGTTCCTGCGCTGAGGGCCCTGGAGGCGCTGGTGGAGTCCGAGGGCCGCGAGACGCTGTTCGTCAGCCGCGGTGGGTACGTGCCGGGTCGTCGCGTCCTGGGTAAGCGCCGCGTGGCGCTGCGGCGCGAGTTCTTCCCCGGTAAGCCCTGGCTGGGTTTGGGCACGATTGACTGGTGCGCGGGCGTGCGCTCGACCCCGGTGTACGCCGAGGATTTGGCGGCTCTGGTGGCCGCGGCGACGCGCCTGGCGAACGGCTGGGACGCCGCCCTGCGAGCGGACTCATCGACCAGCTGAAACAAAAGCAGCTAAAACAAAGCGGCGCATCCGACCCGTGATGGGGTGGATGCGCCGCTTTGTTTCAAACTCTAACGCATACTTGAACGAGTCGAGCCGTATGAGATATTGCCTCATCGATAGCATGCAAGGGTGATGCATCCTGCGGCCTCTACGGGGGCGTAACCGTAGCATTTGTAGAGCGCAACGGCCTGTTCACTAGCGACGTCGGTAGTAATGAGTCGCTGTCGAATGTCTTCTCGGTCAAAGTCATCAATGACACGCTTTAGAAGCGCAGAGCCAACGCCCTGACGCTGGGCGTGCGGATGTACCAGAAGGTCCTGAATGTAGGCGATAGATTGTCCGTCCCCGACGGCGCGGACTAGCCCGATGAGCCGTCCCGTTCCTTGTGGTGTCACCTCTCGTGCTGTGTAGAGATACCGTGAGCCTTCCAGCATCGGGATGAGACGTTCGGGTGTTTTGGTATAGGCACTCCAGCCCACAGAATCGTAAAGCTCAGTAAGTTCTTCTACGCTGGGAAGAGGGCTGGTGGAGTCCAAAATACAGTACCGCATACAGGCATTGTATAGCGCCAAATCGAGGGAGCTAGGAAAGCCGTCCAACGCGTTTTTAGCTACTGCAGGGCATAATCTGTGCATAAAGGAAGCGGCGCATCCGACCCGTGATGGGGTGAATGCGCCGCTTCTGTGTGTGCTCTAATGCTGAGTGGGTTTAGCCCAGTGCCTCAGCCAGCTGAATACCCTGTGCTACGCCACCGAGGGTTGCAGCAATGCGGATCAGGTCGTTGACCTGCTCCTTGGTTGCGCCCTCTTCACGCAGGGTGTGCTCGTGAGCCTCAACGCAGTGGGAGCAGCCGTTGACTGCGGACACTGCCAGTGCGTACATCTCGAAGTCCAGCTTCTCAATGCCACCGTTCTTGCCGATGATCTGCATGCGCAGGTTTGCGCGCTGGTCATCGTATGCACCGTTCAGGAAGCCGCGGGTGCGGTAGAAGATGTTGTTCATGCCCATGATGGATGCAGCACCCAGAGCAGCCTCGTAAGCGGTGTCGCTCAGGTGCTCCTTAGCCTCTGCAGCAATCTCAACAACAACAGAGTCAACCTTGGTTGCTGCTGCGGTTGCGAGGATTGCGCCCCAGAGCTGCTGCTCGGTCAGGGAGGTGATGCGGGGCAGAGAGGACAGGTTGAGGTTCATGTCCTTCGCGTAGGAAGGCAGAGCCGAACGCAGGTTATCGATGCTCATGGATTACTTCATCTCCTTGAATGCGTCGATGGTTGCTGCACCCTTCTTCCAGTTGCATGCGCACAGCTCGTCGGACTGCAGTGCGTCCAGCTGGCGGAGCACCTCGTCGGTGTTACGGCCGACGGAGTCAGCGGTAATGGAGACCGACTGGATGGTGTTGTGGGGGTCGATGATGAAGGTTGCGCGGTCTGCAACGCCGTCCTTGTTCAGGATGCCCAGTGCGCTGGTCAGCTCACGCTTGAGGTCGGATGCCATGACGATGGGCAGGTCCACGAGCTCTTCGTGGGAGCGGCGCCATGCGTAGTGGGTGTACTCGTTGTCAACGGAAACACCGATAACCTGGCAGTCGCGTGCCTCGAACTCGTCAGCGAGCTTGCCGAATGCTGCAATCTCGGTGGGGCAGACGAAGGTGAAGTCCTTCGGCCAGAAGAAGACGACGCGCCAGGTGTCTTCGTCCAGACCCTCGGAGGAGACGGTGGTGAAGTAGTCTTCGGGCTTGGTTGCTTCGATGTCAGCCAGCTTACCGGGGACAACGCCGGTGAGCTCGTATGCGGGGAACTGGTCGCCGATGGTCAGAACTGCCATGGTGTTCTTCTTTCTGCTTTGTGCCGCGCGGATTCGTTGCGCGGCGCTTGTTCTAGTTGTGCCCACTGGGCGGGCTTGGTAACCATTCTATTATGAATAATTCATAATAATCAAGCGGTGTTGAATTAAAACCTGAAGGTTTAACTATGATTTGCATCACCGAATATTCCGGGGTGTTCAAAAAGCTATTCAACGTGCCAATTTCCCCGTGTAAATCTCCATGCGCAAATCCTCACCTACAAACCCCAGGGGTTAAGCTCGAATCATGACCCCCGAACACAGTGGCTTCATAGAACACAGCGAATATGCAGAGCCTAACCAGCCCGAACTCATTACCGAACGCCTCACCCTACGCCACCTGCGCGAGGCGGATATCCCCGACATCGTCGAATCCTGCCGCGACGAAGAAATCCTCCGATTCACCCGCATTCCCTTGAACTACACGCGCGCCGACGCCGAGGACTACCTGCTCACCACTGCCCGCCAGATTGCGGCCGGGCAGATTCAACGCTGGGCGATTGACGCCTCCGGCGTGTTTGCTGGGACCATTGAATTGCGCCTGACTGACGGCACCCCGGAAAGCCCTGGAACTCGCGCCGAACTGGGCTATTACGCCGCCCCGAAGGCGCGCGGAAAGGGTTACATGACCGAGGCGTTGCAAGCCGTCCTCGGCTACGCTTTCGACCCGCTCGGGCTGGGTCTTGAGACCGTCCGCTGGACCGCCCTGGCGGGTAACGAGGCATCCGAACGAGTGGCGGTTAAAGCGGGTTTCACCGGCATCTATGACGATATTGACCCGAACTCCGGCCGCCCCGACGAGAACGGTCACCCGGTGCAGCATCGGGTGCGCCGTGCCGATATGACCCGCGCGCAATTCGCGGCGCTCTGGGCTAACTAAACTGCGCTCTGGATGTAACGTGCACGGGGTTGAGCGGGAACCCGCAGCAACTACCTGATGCCGAAGCCGCGGAACGAGCCGCTCGGCTCCTCCCATTCGACGAGCACCTCATCCACGCGCCCGGCGGTGTCGTCACCGCGTAGCACATCCACCAGGCGAGCGCAGGAGGCGGCGGTACCTTCTGCAACGACTTTTACGCGCCCGTCGTCGAGGTTTTCGGCGTAGCCGGTCAGGCCCATGGGCTTGGCGGTTCCGGCGCACCACCAGCGGAAACCGACACCCTGCACTTTGCCGCTTACGAGAGCGACGAGGCGGATTTCGGCGGGTTCTGCCGGGGTGCGGTCGGTGAAGAAATCAAAGAAACCCATGGGTCCTCCCGGGGTCATCTCGTTGAGGGTGGTCTGGTGGGGGTGAGTGCCGGTGGTGGCGCTCTGACAGTTTCTATAGCTTCAGTCTAGAGGGTGCGGGGTGCCTGTTGCTTGGTTGCCGCGCGCACGTGCCGTGGAGAGTTGAATATGGGTAGAGCAACCGAAGCCACGCTCTGAAAAGGAGTAACATTAGGGGCATTCACTAAGCGGCAATGCTGACCACGCAGACATCTACCCGCATACAACCCATCCTATGGAGGATCATTGAGTTCACGCCCTAAAAAAGCGCCTCTTGTCGGTAACCCGGCGAAGACACCCTACAAGCCCTGGCCTGCTCTCTGGTCCCTGGTTGTTGGCTTCTTCATGATCCTGGTGGACGGCAATATTGTCACCATCGCCCTGCCGCACATGCTGCGGGATTTGGAGGCGTCCCTCTCGGAGGGCATGTGGGTGACGAGCGCCTACCTGCTGGCGTACGCTGTGCCGCTGCTCATTACCGGTCGTATGGGTGACCGCTTCGGTCAGAAGAACCTGTACATGATCGGTATGGGTATTTTTACGCTTGCTTCCCTGTGGTGTGGTCTGGCGGCGGATGTTGAGTCGCTCATCGCTGCTCGCGTGGTGCAGGGCCTGGGCGCATCGCTGATGACCCCGCAGACCATGTCTCTGATTACGCTGATGTTCCCGCCGAATGCGCGCGGTGTCGCCATGAGCATTTGGGGTGCGACCGCTGGTATTGCCGCGCTGGTCGGACCGATTCTGGGTGGCGTGCTGGTGGATGCCCTCAGCTGGGGCTGGATTTTCTTCATCAACATTCCGGTCGGCCTGATTGGTTTGTTCCTGGCGTGGCGTAATGTGCCAGTGTTCGAGCAGAAGAAGCACAGCTTCGACTGGTTGGGTGTGGTGCTTTCGGCGATTGGTCTGTTCCTGCTGGTTTTCGGCATCCAGGAAGGTGCCACCTACGATTGGGGCACCATCACTGATTCGTTCATGGGTACCGGTATTGCGGTGAGCGTGTGGGGTCTGATTATTGCCGGCATTATGGTGCTGGCGCTGTTCATTGGTTGGCAGGCGGTGAATCGCCGCGAGCCGCTGGTTCCGTTGAGCCTGTTCAGTGACCGTAACTTCTCCGTGTCGAATGTGGCTATCGCCGCTATGGGTGTGGTCGCTATCAGCATGGCGTTCCCGCTGACCCTGTACCTGCAGCAGGTGGAGGGCCTGAACCCGACCGAGGCGGCGCTGATGACTGCGCCGCTGGCTCTGTCCTCGGGTGCGTTGGCGCCGGTGGTGGGTGCGCGTCTGAACCGCTATGACCCCAAGTGGATTGCGGTGATTGGCTTTACGTTGATGGTTATTGGTTTTGCTCTGCTCCGCCCGACGATGGTTGCTGACGGCAACCTGTGGCTGATGGTTGGCCCGATGATTATTTTGGGTGCGGCGAACGCCTGCATTTGGGGTCCGCTGTCGGTGTCTGCGACCCGTAACCTGCCGCCTGAGCGTGCCGGTGCCGGTTCGGGCGTGTACAACGAGACCCGCCAGATGGCATCGGTACTCGGTTCGGCTGCGATCACCACGATTATGGCTTCTGCAATTACCTCGCACCTGTCCGCGTTGGGTCCGGCGGCGGCAGCGGGCGGTAGCTCTCACGGTGGTGCTGGAGGCGGCATGCTTCCGCAAATTCTGCGTGAACCCTACGCAGCGGCAATGGCGGATTCCATGATGCTGCCCCTGGTCGCTTCGGCTGTGGGTGCGGTCGTGTGCCTGTTCTACGCCTCCACGAAGACCTCGGAGAAGACCTCGGAGACGAAGGCCCCCGCGGCGAAGGCCGCCGCACAGAAGGCTGAGGTAGAGACCAGCAACTAGACGGCAGACCGGGTCGGGTGGGCGTCATATCGGTGCTTAAACCTGAGATATGGTGCAAATACCGGGACAAGCTATATGCACCCTGTGTATGATGAAGCAGGTCACAGTCGAACAGAAGGGAACCATGAACGGTTCCTTTGCCTCCACCGGAGGGTTCGGCAGTGACCCGCTGTCATTTAAATGCCGTGCTCACTTGCGGCACACCGGCTGCACACCGGAGACAGCGACACGCATGACCACCGCACCGCGTGGCTTGGCAACCGTTTGATACTTCTACTCAGCAGAGATGCACTGCACGCAACGTCAGATGGAGCAACCTAACGCGCGGTCAAGACACGAAGAGAGCTCCCATGTCCTTTCTAACCTCAACTCGCGTAGTGCGTACCGCGCTCGCTTCGGCGGCTCTGCTGGTGCTCGGTACTGTAGCCGCACCTGCCGCCAACGCATACAACCCCGATATTGACGGCGACGGCATCCCCAACACCTGGGAAATGAAGGGCTACGACGCTGACGGCGACGGCAAGGTAGACGTGGACTACCCCGGCATGGGCGCTAACCCGCTGAAGAAGGACATCTTCGTCGAGATGGACTACATGCCGGGCCTGCTCGCCAGCGAGGATGAGCTCGACCGCATCACCGAGTCCTTCGCGCAGCTTCCCGTGCGCAACCCCAACGGCACCACCGGCATTAACATTCACCTGGATGCCGGTAGCGCCCGCAGCGCCAAGTACAACCTCGGCGGCGGCAACGAGGTGGCGCACGAACAGCTCGACAACACCATGACCAAGTGGGCCGAAATCCGCTCCAAGAACATGGACCCCAACCGTGAAAGCGTCTTCCACTACATGATTTGGGGTGACGCCTACGACGAGTACGGTTCCTCCGGCCTGGGCTACGTGGGCGGCCGCGGCTTCGTCGTGACCGTCGGCCCGCGCTTCTGGGGCAAGTCTGCAACCTCTGACGTGCGCGTGGGCACCTTCATCCACGAGCTGGGCCACAACCTCGGCCTGGGCCACGGTGGCACCGATGACGTGAACGACAAGCCGAACTACCTGAGCGTCATGAACTACATGTATCAGATTTACGGTGTGCGCCGCGCCAGCGGTGAGCTGAAGTTCAGCTACTCGACCCGCGCCTACAAGACCCTGGACGAGAACAAGCTGGACGAGCGTGCCGGCTTTGGTCGCAACGCCTACGGCTGGCTGTACTTCCGTAAGCCCGCCTGGGAGGGTATCGACTTCAACGGCAACGGCAAGATTGATGACGAGCCGGTGTCGGTTGACCTGAACGGTGATGGTCAGCTGACCGAACTGACCGCCCCGAACGATATGGAGACCCTGAAGCTGCAGGCTGAGGGAACCGAGGCGCAGGGTGGCGTGTACCGTTCCGAGAAGCACCTCTCGGCTGAGATTGATCACAATGAAATGACTGCTGACCTGGCTCGTTCCAAGGGCATGGTTCCGGCGAAGGACTAGCCTCTAGCGGCTACCTGCGGTGACCGGTAGGCTAAGCCTTAAACACGGCGAGGGGCCCGGCATCCATAGCGGATGCCGGGCCCCTCAATGTTTATGTTTGTGCCTTTAGCGGCTCAGTACCTTAGCGGGTGATGGTCGCCGAAGCGCGCGTACCAGCCAGGTCCTGGAAGGTGTACTCGCCACCCTCGGTCAGTTGCATTGCGACGTTACCGCTGGTGATCTGAGCGGTGGTGGTCAGGGTGTAGCTGGAGGTCACCTCGGTGAAGTACACCGGAACCAGCGAAGCCAGCACCTGTGCGTAGCTCACGCCGTCCTTCGCGGTGGCTTCCAGGTAGTCAGAGGTGCGGATGTCCAGTACGCCGGTCCAGACGTTGTCCTCGATGGTCGGCTCGTAGAACTTCGCGGTGTATGCGATGCCGTTGAACGCAGCCACGGCGGGGTTGTTGGTCTTCGCGCCGCCCTCGCTCTTAGCGAGTGCCGGGATCTCAACGTCGTTATCGACGTCCCACAGCAGCGGGGCGGTGACGTCCTCGGCGGTGGGGAAGGTGAACTCGAAGGTCACCTGCAGGTGCGCCAGAGGGTACAGCCAGGTGCTGCCCTGGAACTCGCCCTTGGAGTTAATGGGCGCGGAAATCCACAGACCCGCACCACCGTACAGGCCTGCACCGACGCTACCACCGGGGGTGAAAGTGCCGCCGCCGGCGCTCAGCGGGGTGGTGGAGGTTGCGGTGATGTTGGGTACCTGCACGGTGTAGGAGTCCAGACCGTAGCGGGTATCAAAGTCGTTGGAGGGGTTCGAGTTGAACGCCTGGGTGAAGACACCGAACCTCAGGGTCGGGGTTTCCTGCGCATCGGTGGATGCCGCGTAGGCGGGTACTGCCGCTGCGGTTGCGATGACGGGGGTGCTCCACACAGCACCCTTGATGAGGGCGCGGCGGTTCAGACCGTTAGTGGTGTTCGAGGAAGAAGTCATGGGATCTCTCTTGTTGTGAAGAATGCGGTGATGCATGTGATATGAATTACTGATACTCTAATGTAATTCAGCTCATCTTCAAAATTATCTCAACTTTTACCTCAAGGTATGAACATTACGGCACCCAGCTCACCTAGCGAGTGAAACGGGAGCATCATGGAAACCGAGGAGAACGTCCTCCTCGGAAAACTCCACAGAAACACCATCGGTCACCACACACTTAAGGAACGCAACATGGCATTTATGAAGAACGCACGCGTCACGCTTGCCTCCCTCGCAGTGCTCTGCCTGGGCACTATTGCAGCCCCCGCAGCAAACGCCTACAGCCCCGACATCGACGGCGACGGCATCCCCAACACCTGGGAAATGAAGGGCTACGACGCCGACGGCGACGGCAAAATCGACGTCGACTTCCCCGCAATGGGCGCAGACCCCAAGCACAAGGACATCTTCGTAGAGATGGACTACATGGCAGGCCTGCTGCCCAGCGAAGATGAACTGGACCGCATCACCAAGATTTACGCTGACCTGCCCCTGCGCAACCCCGACGGTACCCACGGCGTGAACATCCACCTGGACGCCGGTGACGCCCGCAGCGCCAAGTACAACCTCGGCGGCGGCAACGAAATCAGCTACCAGGAACTCGACAGCGAATTCAAGGCGCTCCACCGCATCAAGGCGACCGAAGGTAAGTTCAACCCCGCCCGCGAAGGCACCTTCCACTACATGATCTGGGGCGACTACTACGACAACAGCTACTCCTCCGGTATCGCTAACTTCGGCGGTCGTAACTTTATGGTCACCGTCGGCCCGCACTTCTGGGGCAAGGCAAGCAGCGACATCCGCGTGGCAGTGTTCGTGCACGAGCTCGGCCACAACCTCGCCCTGAGCCACGGCGGCTGGGACGAGATCAACTACAAGCCCAACTACTACAGCGTCATGAACTACCAGTACACCCTCACCGGCGTGCCCATGGCTGACGGTAGCCGCTACTTCGGCTACTCCACCGCCGAATACCGCATGCTCAACGAGGCGAAGCTGTACGAGGCGCGCGGCTTCGGTCCCCGCGCGGCTGGCTTCCTGTACAAGGGCAAGCCCGCCAACCAGCCGATTGACTTCAACGGCAACGGCAAGATCGACACCGAGCCGGTGTCCGTGGACCTCAACGGTGACGGCATGATCACGAACCTGGGCGCGGCAAACGATGTGAAGATGATCCGCTTCCAGGCGACCGAGCACCCCGAGAAGGACAAGGGCCCCGAGCACATTGAACCGAGCGGCATTACCGCCGAACACGCTCGTTCGCTGGGCCTGATTAAGTAGGCTGACTAGGCGGCGCAACGCCAACAAAGAGCCTTGTCAGCTCAATAAAACGGCATAACAAAAGGTGCGGATACCGAATCATCATTCGGTATCCGCACCTTTACTCTATGCAACTTTCAGGCCAGCTACGGAGCCTAGACAGCCTCGACCACGCGGCCGGTATCCACCAGCACCTGCGCGATGTGGCCCAGCGCCTCCTCATTCTGCAGCGAAGAAACATCGCCCAAAGAACGGCCCTGGTACAGCTCACCGAGCAGACGGCGAGTAATCTTACCCGAACGAGTCTTCGGGATATCGGCAACCGCCACAACATCCTTCGGCTTAGCAATCGGGCCAATGTGCTCACGCACGTGCGCGGTCAGCGCTGCCTTCAACTCATCCTCAGTCAGGACCTTACCCTCATCGGTGAGCGTCACGTAGGCGACCGCCTGGTGACCGGTCAGCTCATCCTCCACGGGGCAGACGCCAGCCTCAACCACAGCCGGGTGAGTCACCAGAGCCGACTCAATCTCAATCGTGGACAGGCGGTGACCCGAAATGTTGATCACGTCATCAATACGGCCGAGGATGTACACATTACCCTCTTCGTCTTCCTTCGCGCCGTCACCGGCCAGGAACCAACCGCGCTCGCCGTAGTGACGCCAGTAGGAATCCAGGTATCGCTGCGGGTTCTGCCACACGGTACGAGCCATGGATGGGCCAATCTTATCGACCACGATGAAGCCCTGCTTGCCGGGTTCGACCGGGTTGCCGTGCTCATCGACCACGCGGGTGGACACGCCGGGAACGGCGCGGGTAGCGCAACCGGGCAGGGGAGTGCAGTGCGGGGTGCCCTCCGGGTAGGTGCCCTCGGGCGCGAACGCCGGGTCGTGCGGGCGCGGGGAGCACACGGTCGAACCGGTCTCCGACTGCCACCAGGTGTCGATGAACGCAGCGGTGCCGCCGCCCACGTGCTGACGCAGCCAACGCCACGCCTCCGGGTTAATGGATTCACCCACCGAACCGAGCAGACGCACGGTCGAGAAGTCGTACTTGCCGGGCTCCGGGCCGTTCGGGAATGCACCCATGAGCGAGCGGATCAGGGTCGGGGCGGTGTAGTAGTTGGTCACGCCGTAGCGTTCGATGACCTCGAAGTGGCGGCCGTAGTGCGGGGTGTTCGGGGTACCCTCGTAAATCACCTCGGAGACACCGTTAACCAGCGGACCGTAAATTTCGTAGGTGTGCGCGGTCACCCAGGCGAGGTCGGCGGTGCACCAGTGAACGGTGGACTCAACCTTCTGCGGGTCGTTGACCGCGGACAGCTCGTCGGGGCGCAGCACGCCGTTCTCGTCCACGTAATCCGGCAGCAGATCGTACAGCAGCGCGTGAGTGTACGCGGTCTGCACCAGGTAACCTGCCATGGTGTGCACCAGGCCCTTGGGCTTACCGGTCGTGCCGGAGGTGTAAATAATGAACAGCGGATCCTCGGCGTCGTGCAGTTCGTAGGAGTGGGTGTCCGGCTGATCGTCGACCAGGTCGTGGTACCAGATGTCGCGGCCCTCAGTCCACGGCACAGCGGCGTGCGCAACCGGGTCGGATGCGCTGGTGCGGTCCACCACGATCACATGCTCAATGTTGTTCTCACCCGAGCATGCCTCATCAGCGTTTACCTTCACGGGAACGACCTTGCCGCGGCGGTTCTGGCCGTCGGTGGTGATGAGGACCTTCGCGCCGGTGTCTTCCACACGGAACTTCAGCGCCTCGGCGGAGAAACCACCGAAGACGAGGGAGTGAATCGCGCCAATACGCGCGCAGGCGAGGGTGAAAATAATGGTTTCGGGGATGACGGGCAGGTAGATGACCACGCGGTCACCCTTGCGCACGCCCAGGGACAGCAGACCGTTCGCTGCCTTCGCGATGCGGCGCTGTAGCTCGGCGTAGGTGATGGCCTCACGGTCGCCGGGTTCACCCTCAAAGTAGAGAGCGACCTTGTCGCCGCGGCCCGCCTCCACGTGGCGGTCTACGCAGTTGTAGGCGACGTTGAGCTTACCGCCCTCGAACCACTTAATTTCGGGGATGCTGAACTGTTCGATGCCGTCCTCATCGAAGCCGAGGGACTTCGGCTTCTCGAAGCGGTGCGCGGTGTGCCAGGGCTCAGCCCAGGTGAGGCGCTGCGCCTGCTTCTCCCAGAATGCGACGCGTGCCTCGTCAGATTCGTGGGCGGGGTTCGGGGTGGGGTTCAGCGGGTCGGTGAACGAGTAGGGGGTGGGCAGTCCCATTATTCTCCCATCGGTTGCTGGCATTAGCACCCTTGCTCGCCGTGCCGCTGTCTGTGTGACCGGGGGGTCTGTGTGTGCGTTGGCGAGGGGGTTGCTGCGACGTCATTGAGCCAGGTCTCTCGGTCGCTCTGGATGGTTTGCCTTCTTAGTAAAGCGCGCTCCGGGCTCGGACGCAAAGGGGACCGTCATATTCGGCATGCTGCGTATCGGTTCGTAATATTCCGACATATTTAAAGACCCCGCCCCGCGCTCACTGCTGTGGGGCGCGGGGCGGGATTCATCATCATCATTCAGTAGGCGACAGGTTTCCCCGCCGACTTCTTTCTCCGACGCGTAGCGATGATTAGCTCACCTTCCGGGAGCAACCACGCGGCGGACATCTCTCCTAAAACTCAGCGCGTGCTGAGCGTTGTGTCTAGTTGCTGGGGTACTTCGCTTTCACCCAGCGCTCGAACACGCCCACCAGCGCGTCGGTAATCTTACCGAGCACCGCCAGCGCCACAATAGCCAGCAGCAGGCGGTCGGTGCGGCCGTTATTCTGCGAGTCGGTCAGCAGGTAACCCAGACCCATGGACGCACCCAGCAGCTCAGCGGCGACCAGGAACAGCCACGCCTGAGCCAGCGCCAGACGCAGACCTGAAACCACCGACGGCAGAACCGCAGGAAGCTGAACCGTGGTGAACAGGCGCAGACCCTTCAGACCGAAGGCGCGTGCCGCCTCCACGAGCTTGGGGTCAACGTGCGCCAGAGCCGCAGAAACCGTGGTGTACACCGGGAAGAACGCACCAATAGCAACCAGGGTCACCTTGGAATTCTCACCAATACCGATCCACAGCAGAAGCAGCGGAACCCACGCCAGGGACGGCACCGCGCGCAGTGCACCAATGGTCGGCGCGGCAATCAGACGCACCGGCGCAGACAAGCCAATCAGCGCACCCAGCACCAGGCCGAGCACGGCACCAATACTGAAACCAATCAGCACACGCTGGGTAGAAATCGCCACGTGTCGGCCCAGTTCGCCGCGCTGCGCCAGCTCAACACCGGCGCTGACCACACGGTCGGGGGAGGGCAGCTGAACCTGGGTGAACACGCCGTTGGTGCTCAGGATGTACCAGAGGGCAATCAGCGCCAGAGGAAGAATCAGACCCAGGTACTGCTTACCGGCGAACGGGTTCGACGGCAGCTTCACGGAAGAGGCACGCTTCTCGGCACGCTCAGCGCGAGCGCCGGAGGCGGCGGTAACCGTTGGGGCGGTCATTACTTCTCAACCACCTTTGCGATCTTCTCGACGGCTGCGCTGTTAGCCTTCTTCGCGAACTGGTCGTCCACAATGCTGTTCAGTGCCTTGTCCACGTCAGACTGGGAGGGAACGTCACCGGACTCCACCAGAATCGGGCCGACGCCCTTCAGAACCTCAACCTGCTTAGCGCCCGGAACCGGATCAATATCCAGGTGGGTGCGCTCCATGACGACCTGGGCGGTCTCGTGCTTAATGCCGGACTCCTCCTCGACGATCTTCACAGCCTCTTCGGGGTTCTTCTTAGCCCAGGCGCGAGCGTACTCGTACACGTCCACGACGGTCTGTGCGGCGGTCGGGTTGGACTGAATGAACTTCTCGGTCGCGTTCAGGAAGCCGTAGGTGTTGAAGTTCAGGTTGCGGTAGAAGAGCACGTCACCGCTTTCCACCTCGGCGGCAGCCATGATCGGGTCCAGACCGCTCCACGCGTTGACCTGACCGTTATCCAGGGCGGTGCGGCCGTCGGCGTGCTGCAGGTTCTGAATGGTCAGCTCCGACGCAGAAATACCCTCCTGCTTGAGTGCCTGCAGGAGCAGGAAGTACGGGTCGGTACCCTTGGTCACAGCAACGGTCTTACCCTTCAGGTCCGCAACCTTGGTGATGCCCGAATCCTTGCGGGTCACCAGAGCCGACCACTCCGGCTGCGAGTACAGGCTAATGACCTTGATGGGGGAGCCATTAGCGCGTGCCAGCAGCGCCGCCGAACCGGCGGTCGAGCCGACATCAATATTGCCGCTACGCAGCGCCTCATTCGCCTTGTTCGAGCCAGCCGACTTGACCCACTCAACCTTCTTACCCTCGGCAGCGAGGGCGGTCTCAAGCCAACCCTTCTTGCGGATAATCAGGGACAGCGGGTTATAGGTCGCGTAGTCAATGGTCACGGTGTTCTGGTCGCCACCACCGGCAGCACCGGAGGCGTTAGCGGAACCGGAACCTTCACCGGCGCAGGCGCTGAGCAGAGTAGCAAAAGCGGCGGCTGCGGCAAGGGACTTGAGGGCGGTACGGCGAGACGGGGAGTAAGTCATGATGAAATCTTTTCGCTTCTGAAGATGATGATGTGATGTGTGAGAAATGTGTTGCGTGGCGGCTTTAGGCGTTATCTTCCACGCCGAGCTCAGCCAACAGTTCGCTACGCAGCGCCGTGATCTCTGCATCGGCGCGGTCACGCGGGTGAGAGCGGTCAACGGTCACAATGCGCTGGATGGTGGCGGGCGCCTCCGGGGTGTCCTTACCGAGGACGATAACCCGATCAGAGAGGTACAGCGCCTCTTCCACATCGTGGGTGACCAGCAGAATCGTGGTCGGATCTTGACGGTGCACAGCCAACAGCAAATCCTGCATGTTGATGCGGGTCAGCGCGTCCAGAGCACCGAAGGGCTCGTCGAGCAGCAACACGCCGGGGTTGCGTGCGAGTGCTCGCGCCAGGGACACGCGCTGAGCCATACCGCCTGAAATTTCCTTGGGACGGTGGGTTGCGTATTCGCCCAGGCCGACCAGGTCGAGCAGGCGCGCTACGGATGCTGCGCCTTCAGATTTTTTGGTGCCCTGCGGCAGTCCAAGCGCCACGTTGTCGGCGACGGTGCGCCAGGGGAGCAGGCGCGGTTCCTGAAAACCGATAGCGACGCGGGGGTCGAGGCCGGTCACTGCCTTCTCGCCAATACGCACGGTACCTGCGGTGATGCGGTTCAGACCTGCTGCTGCACGCAGGAGGGTGGATTTGCCGCATCCGGAGGAGCCGATGACGGAGATAATCTCGCCGGGGGCTGCGGTGAAGGAGACTCCGCGAAGAACTTCGTGGGTTCCGCCGGGCACGGGGAAAGATTGTCCGACGTCTTCAAAGCTCAAGGGGACTGCGGCGGTGGATACGGCGTGTCGGCCGGTGTTTTCACTGGTGGGTACGTCAGTTACTGCACTGTTGAGTGTCATGTCACTTCCATCGTTCCTGGCGTTAGCACCGGGAGGCGGAAGAATCCGCGCCGGTTGCTGCGACGTCGTGGAGCCAGGTCTCTCAGTCGCTCTGGATGGTTTGCTCCTTCAACCCTATGGGCTGTGCCACGCCTCAATCAACCTAACGGGCGCGTATGAATTTCTATGACTCTTTATTTCGCATTTGTCACGAAATATTTCGGTCCCCCCGTCACAAAAAGATTTTTTCGTCACAAACGTGACCTCCCTCCCGCGCGCCCCGTACACTCAAACCACGAGATCATGAGTCCCGGCGCTAAGCTCTGGCTAGCCGGGCGGCAACCCTCTCCCGTAGCGGGGTGCCCCAGATGATGATCTGGCCTCAACGGAATGAGGCAAGTACGGCGCGAACGCGCCACCTGCACGAAGGTCACCACCGAACGCAGAAGGTGTCAGGAGGCGGCGCGCGGGGTGCAGGGTACAAACCCGATCGTCCCCGATCATTCGCGAAAGGAAAATCGATGGCTGAGCAGAAGAAGCGCATCGTAGTTAACGCATTCGAGATGACCTGCATCGGTCACCAGAGCTTCGACCTCTGGCGTCACCCGCGCTCCCGCGCAACCGAGTACAACACCATCAAGTACTGGACTGACCTGGCTAAGACCCTTGAGCGCGGCCTGTTTGACGCCGTGTTCATCGCTGACGTGGTCGGCATCTACGACGTGTACAAGAACTCTGCCGCTCCCGCCATTGAGGGTGCCGCTCAGGTTCCCGTGAATGACCCCGCAACCCAGATTTCTGCGATGGCTGCAGTGACCGAGCACCTCGGCTTCGGCGTGACTGCTGCCGCTACTTTCGAGCAGCCCTACACCCTGGCTCGCCGCTACGCCTCCCTCGACCACCTGACCGATGGCCGCGTCGGCTTCAACGTTGTGACTTCTTACCTGCCTTCGGCTGCTGAGAACCAGGGCCTGCCCACCCAGATCCCGCACGACGAGCGCTACGACATCGCTGACGAGTTCCTGGACGTCTGCTACAAGCTGTGGGAAGGCTCCTGGGAAGACGGCGCAGTCATCAAGGACCGCGAGCGCGGCATCTACGCTGACCCCTCCAAGGTCCACCCGATTGGCCACAAGGGCAAGTACTTCTCCGTGCCCGGTATCTCCCTGACCGAGCCGAGCCCGCAGCGCACCCCCGTGATCTTCCAGGCTGGCGCATCCAGCCGCGGCCAGAAGTTCTCCGGTAAGCACGCTGAGGCTGTGTTCATTAGCGCCCTGCGCCCGGACCTGACCCGCGTCGTGACCGACCGTATTCGTGCCGCTGCCGAGGAGCAGGGCCGTAGCCGCGACGACGTGAAGATCCTCGCAATGCTCTCGGTCATCGTGGATGAGACCGAGGAGAAGGCAAAGGCAAAGTACGAGGAGTACAAGAAGTACATCAACCTCGACTCTGCACAGGCTATCATCGGCGGCTGGTCCGGTGTTGACCTGTCCCAGTTCGACGAGGACGAGGTCCTGAACTACGTGCAGACCGAGTCGATTCAGTCCTTCCTGACCCCCTTCACCCTGCAGGCGAAGGACAAGAAGTGGACCCGCAAGGCCATCGCTGAGCACACCACCCTCGGCGGCATGGGCGATGTCATTGTTGGTGACCCGGTTCAGGTTGCTGACGAGCTGGAGCGTTGGATCGACGAGGGTGGCCTGGACGGCATCAACCTGGCGTACCACGTCTCCCCGGGTTCCTTCGAGGACTTCATCGAGTACGTTGTTCCCGAGCTGCAGAAGCGCGGCCGCTACCGCACCGAGTACGAGGGCAACACCCTGCGTGAGAATATCTTCGGTAAGGGCCACACCAAGGTTGCTGACAGCCACCCGGCTGCTAAGTACCGCGGCGCATACGTGGGTAAGCCTTCGGCGGCTGACACCCCGGCTCGCGCAATTGCTGAATAAGCGTTGCCGCTGATGCGTACCGTGTAGGTTCGCTCAAACTTAACGATTGAAAACAAGAACGCCCGTTCTGCTGGAGGATGTGTATTCCCGGCGGAGCGGGCGTTTCTTTGCGCTGTGCTTTCTTGATGCTGTGGTTTTTGATGTAGTGCTTTTTGATGCGGGCTTTCTTGATGCGGCGCGTTCTTTATACTGGTTGGCATGACTGAACTGAACCAGGTTGAACTGAACCATGATGACCGCTGCCCCTGCTCGAGCGGCGAGGTGTACGGTGCCTGCTGCGGCAGGTTCCTGGGCGAGTTTGCCGCCTCCGGCATGCTGACTGCTTCCGCCCCGGAGCAGCTGATGCGCTCGCGTTTTACCGCGTTTGCGACCGGGGATGCGGCGTACCTGCTGGCGAGCTGGCATCCGAGTACTCGTCCGGGCACCCTGGAGTTGGAGGATGATATCCGCTGGTATCGCCTGGATATTCTGGGCGCTTCGGGTGGCCCGTTTGATGCGTCCGGTACGGTGGAGTTCGTTGCGTATTACCGTTCGGTGCCGGGTGTTCCTGCGGAGGAGCGGGTGAAGGGCAGCATGCATGAGCTGTCGCGCTTTGAGAAGGTGGGCGGCGCCTGGTTCTACGTGGATGGTGACGTCCGCTAACGCCCCTTATACGCATGCATAGTGCGGGCATAAAAGAAATGGCAGAATCATTCCGAAACCAGAACGATTCTGCCATTCTTCGTTCTTGCCTCTCGATGAGACATCTCAACGAAGCATCTCAACGAGGCAAACTATCGTGATCGTGGGCCAGCGGGTCTAGTGGGTCCAGCCGTTAATGATGCCCATACCGAAGTAGATCACGAACACCGCGGAGACCAGGTACATCAGCCAGTGCACATCCTTACCGCGGCCCTGCACCAGACGAATAAAGGTGTAAGCCACGAAACCGGCACCAATACCGTTCGCAATCGAGTACGACAGCGGCATGAAAATAATGGTCAAGAACGCCGGAATACCCAGACCCCAGTCAGTCCAGTCAATGTTCACAGCCTGGCGAATCATCAGGAAGCCGACCACGACCAGCGCCGGAGCAACCGCCTCGAAGGGCACGATGGTGACCAGCGGCGAGATGAAAATCGCCAGCAGGAACAGCACACCGGTCACAATGTTCGCAAAACCGGTGCGTGCACCCGCACCAATACCGGTAGCGGACTCCACGAAAATCTGGTTCGCCGAACCGGACGCGCCACCACCAACAACGGAACCAAAAGCGTCCACGAGCAGGACCTTGTCGATGTCCTCAACCTTGCCGTCCTTCATGGTGCCAGCCTCGGCGGCAAGACCGACCGAAACGCCCATCGCGTCAAAGAAGACGGACAGCAGAATGGTGAACACCAGCAGCGAGGCAGCCAGCGGGCCAATGTGGGTGAACGCGCCGAACAGGTCAGCCGAACCGATGAGGGAGAAGTTCGGGGTGGTGAACTTCATGTCATCCAAGGAGGGCACGTTCAGGGACCAGCCGGTTGCCGCCTTCGTCACGGAACCGGAGGGGACAACCGCCTCCAGAATCAGGGACAGCGCGGTGGAGGCGAGCACGCCCCACAGAATCGCGCCCTTCACGTTACGGATAAACAGGGCGATGGTGAAGAACAGGCCGAAGAGGAAGACGAGAGTGGGCCAGCCGAGCAGGTGACCGCCCGCGCCGAGGGTCACTGGCACGGTGGAGCCGGCAGCGTCAGGCATACGGCGGATAATGCCGGAGTCGACCAGACCGATAAAGGAAATGAAGAAGCCGATACCGACCACAATCGCGGTCTTGAGCGACTCGGGAACCGCCTCAAACACCGCGGTACGGAAGCCGGTGAGCACCAGAACGGTCATGATCAGACCGGCAAGAACGACCAGGCCCATGATGTCTGCCCAGGTCAGGTTCGGGGTGGTGGCAATGGTGGAGGCGAGCAGCGCATTCACGCCCAGGCCAGCCGCCATCGCGAAGGGCTGCTTGGCGATAACACCCATGAGGATGGTCATCACGCCTGCAACCAGCGCGGTCACAGCCGCGACGGGTGCGATACCGAGGGTGCGTTCGGACGCGTCAGCACCGGTACCGATGATGAGGGGGTTCAGCACCACGATGTAGCTCATGGCGAAGAATGCGGCGAGGCCGCCGCGGAATTCTGCGGCGATGGAGGAGCCGCGTTCGGAAATCTTGAAGTAGCGGTCGAGCGCACTGGTGGGTGCTGCCGCCTTCTGGGGTTCAGACATGTGAGGATCCGTTGATGTTGTTCGGTGTGTACTGGTGTACCGCCGGTTTCGCGGGTAAATTTCGCGGGTGGGGCGCCACAATGGTTCAACCATTGTAGGCGCCGCCGCGTAGCTTGTGCCGTTCAAACGCGTTGTGTGCGGCGGTTCAGTCGGTGACGTGGTGTTTCCCCGCTCCTATAGTTAGGTCGGCAGTAGGGGGAAAGAATAGCGCAGGGCGGGGTACCGGTACACCAAAGGTGCCGATACCCCGCCCAGCTGGTGCCTGCACCTCCACGTGTGGAGGGTTCGGCACCCGATGTATTTAGTGCATCCAGCCGGTAATCAGGCCGTTAGCGAAGAAGATGAGGAACACTGCGGAAACCACGTACATGAGCCAGTGCACGTCCTTGCCGCGGCCCTGCACCAGGCGGATGAAGACGTAGGACAGGAAGCCTGCGCCGATACCGTCCGCGATGGAGTAGGACAGGGGCATGAAGATGATGGTCATGAACGCGGGGATACCCAGACCCCAATCGTTCCAGTCGATGTTCACTGCCTGGCGGATCATCAGGAAGCCAACGAACACCATTGCGGGTGCAACAGCTTCGAAGGGCACGATGGTGACCAGCGGGGACAGGAAGATTGCGACGAGGAACAGTGCGCCGGTGACGACGTTCGCGAAGCCGGTGCGTGCACCCGCGCCGATACCGGTTGCGGACTCCACGAAAATCTGGCTGGAGGAGGAGGAAGTGCCACCGCCGACTACGGAGCCGAGGGCGTCCACGAGCAGGACCTTGTCGACGTTCTCGATCTGGCCGTCCTTGATGGTGCCTGCTTCGGTTGCGAGACCGACGGAGGTGCCCATTGCGTCGAAGAACGCGGAGATGAGGATGGTGAAGATCAGCAGAACTGCAGCCATGCCGCCGAGGGTGCCGAAGGCACCGAACAGGTCAGCGGAGCCGAACAGGGAGAAGTCGGGCAGCTTGCTGGTGTTGGAGTCCCAGACGGGGACGTTCAGGGACCAGCCGGTCGGGGACTGAAGCGAGCTGCCGGAGGGCACGATCTTCTCCAGGATGATGGAGAGGGCGGTGGAGGCGAGCACGCCGTAGAGGATGGCGCCCTTCACGTTGCGGATGAACAGCGCAATGGTGAGGAACAGGCCGAAGAGGAAGACGAGGGTGGGCCAGCCGAGCAGGTGGCCGCTCACGCCGAAGGAGACGGGCACGGTGGTGCCGGCTGCGTCGGGCATACGGCGGATGATACCTGCGTTGACGAGGCCGATGAAGGCGATGAAGAAGCCGATACCGACGACGATTGCGACCTTGAGCGATTCGGGGACCGCGTTGAACACTGCGGTGCGGAAACCGGTCAGCACGAGGATGGTCATCAGCACACCAGCCCAGACGACGAGACCCATGATGGCGGGCCAGGTCAGGCCGGGGGTGGAGGCGATGGTGGTTGCCAGTAGCGCGTTCACGCCGAGGCCTGCCGCCATGGCGAAGGGCTGCTTGGCGACAACACCCATGAGGATGGTCATGACGCCTGCGACCAGTGCGGTCATTGCTGCGACCTGCGGTACGCCGAGGTCGTTGCCGGATGCGTCCTTGCCGAGGCCGATGATGAGGGGGTTCAGCACGACGATGTAGCTCATCGCGAAGAAGGTGGCGAGGCCGCCGCGGAATTCGGCGGCGATGGTGGAGCCTCGCTCAGTGATTTTGAAGTAACGGTCCAGTGCGCCCTTGGCTTCTGCCTTGGGGGTCTGGGGAGCCGCGGTGTTCTCAGAAGACATTCGTGAAAATCCGTAGATACTCATAGTCGGGGCGGGCACCGGGGTTCCGAGCCCGCATAAAAAAGTGCCACTTCCCGGTGTGTTGGGGAGGTGACACTGTTGTTACCGAAATATTCTACGGTTAAAGTTTCTCTAAGCGTTAATCCAGGAAACTCCCAGCTTTCGTTCAGAAAGCCTGAAAAGGCACTGTAGAAACTATAAAATCCGCTGACTAGCAAAAAAATATATGTTTTGAATCTAAATAATTCGAAAATCTATACCATTTAGGTTGTGAAGGTGGTAGTCTTCTAGCACCAGGCCTGCGGTGGTGAAGTTTAGACCCACCCGCTACAGACGGGGATTCAACGATGAAAAATGCTCTGAGAGTGTGCGCAGTATTGTGTACGGTTCTGACCTTTCTGCTGGGTAGCGCCCTCATCTCTGTCCTGGAGACGCAGACCCCTCTGGGTACCAATGTGCAGGCACAGCTTTCTCTCCGTGCTTCGCAACAGTCTAAGTCTGAGCTGATTCAGAACTTTGATGCTCTGGTGGATCGCTACGCTGCCGATGGTGCCCAGCTACTCAAGGTGGTCGCCGACCCCGAAGATTTCTGGCACGGAAAATCCGTCTACGTGTTTGGGGCGAATTCACTGAGCTCTGACGGTGAAACTATCGATTGGTTCGACCCGGATAAGCACGGGAAAAAATATCCGGCACGAGCACTGGGGGATTCCTCGCTTGACGGCCAATATGCGTTAGCGGGTAGCCAAGAATTTGTGCGTGCTTTTGAAAACCTTGCCCGTGAACAAGGCATGGATGTTAAAGTTACCTCCGTTAACCCGGTGCGTGTTGTCTACGGGGCTGTTACTTCTTCGGGTTCTCTGACGAGCCTTATCTGCCTGGCTGTGCTCTTCTGTACCGCAATCATGGGGTGGTTGTCGGTCCGTTCGCGAACTCAGAATATTCTGCTTCTGAACGGATACTCCCCGCAGCGTCTGCAGCTGAGGGATGCACAAGATCTCCTGCTCCTGGCGCTACCTCCTGCAGCGGTAACAGCATTGTGCATGGGATGCGTAGAGGGGTACGTGTACGGCGTGGCGCATCTTCCTCAACTGATGGGGGTTACGGCGCTGATTTTTGCCGTGTTTACCGTTCTCATGCTGGTTGCTCTACTGCTGATCAACCTCATGACATGGCCAAGCATTAGTGCCGTTGGACGTAGGGAACCGGCGTATCGACGTTTTACAGTTCCGAGTGCAATCGCTAAGTATGCTGTGGTGGTTTTAGTGGCGTGTACTATTCCGGGTCTGGTCTCAAGCGCTCAAGTGAGTTTGGGTAGGAGCGATTCGGCGGCTGGTTGGTCTCTTCTTTCTGACCAGTACACCTTACGGGTGAACGTGCCTGAAGCGACGATACGGGATGAACAAGCGCTCGCCTCCTACGACCAGGCCACAGTGCGTGCTTTAGGTTCTCTTGAATCGCGGAACGGTGTCCTCCTGTCCTATGCGTTGGAAAACGTTAAGGGTTTGGAGGGTAGCGGATACGATGGCGCTCTTATGGTGAACCGTGCCTATGTGGACCTTCTTCAGCAGCGTCTTGGCTTGTCGTTCAAGAAGGTTGAGGATAGCAGCTTCCCTGGATCTCAGTCTTTGCGTGCAGAGTATTCTTTCCATCAGAAGGACCGGGAGGATCGCGGATTTACTCTGCTCACTGTGGAGGATAAAACCAACTCGTCGGGGGTAAAGGTGCCTGCTTTGAGCTCTCAGGATTCACGGCTTCTGAACTATAAAAAGCCTGTTCTTGTGGTGACCGAATCGGCGACTCAGAATCTACAACCTTCCTTTATTTCTGCGGCCTTGACTACCGGTAACATCATGGTCTCTCAGCCTGCGTCTGTACGGGCTGCCTACAACGCTGAGGAAATTGGGCAGACTCTACTTTCTGTGGACCGCGCGGGAGAAGAACACCTTTACATCGCGCAGCTGGAACGTAACCGGTATGTTGCGCATCTTGTGGGCCTAGCAATTCTCTGTGCGGCACTCGTTATTGGTACAGCAATTAATACGTACATTACCCTTGCGGCTCGTGCCCGTAATGATTTTGTTTTGCGCACTGCTGGTCTGCCTCTCAGAACAATTTTTAGCGGCTACCTTCTGAAAGAAACCTGCATTGTGTGCCTTTGCTCTGCTGCGGCGTTGGTACTTCTTCTGGTGCAGGGAGCAGAGTACGCTTTTTCAGCGTTGGCGGCACCGCTGTTGTACGGCACTATTCTGGCACTGGTGCTGAGACTGAGTTTTAGCCGTATCTTCACCGCGACGGTTCACCGTCGTCACGTATAGGAGTGAATGATGAGGAATACTGTTTATCCCTCTAGCAATGCGGAACATCCTGAGGTAACTATCGCCTCCCGCAACATTGTGGTGTATGCGCAGGGGCAGCCCATTCTCCAGAGTCCCCACTTTGAGGCATATGCGGGGGAATTAACTGGCATTGTGGGTCCGAGCGGATGCGGTAAAACGACGCTTCTGAATGTGTTGGGTCTGCTGATGCCGCCTCATGCGGGTGAGGTGGTTATCGGGGGTCGCCATATGGAACGTGCTCGTGAGAAGGAGCGTCTTGCGTTCTGGGCTGATGAAGCTTCCTTCGTTTTTCAGGATTACGGAATTATTGAGGAATGGAGCGTTATCGAGAATATTCTGCTTGACCGTAGGACCTTTGGTCGTGCTCGAATTACGGATGAGAGCCGCGAGCTTCTGAGCATCATTGGTCTTGAAGGGAAGGAGCGTACTTCGGCTGCCCTGCTGAGTGGTGGTGAGAAGCAGAGAGTGGGCATTGCTCGGGCAATCCACAAGGGTGTGCGCTACATTTTTGCGGATGAGCCGACGGCAAGTCTCGATGCTGAGAACCGGGCATTGGTTATTGAGCTTTTGAGCTCTGCTGCTCGGCGTGGAGCCACAGTTATCGTGGCGACTCATGACGCGGATATGATGGCCGCCTGCGATAGGCTATGCCGTCTTGAAAGCCCTACCAGAATTCCCGATTCGGGATTGGCGGATGTAAACGTAAATTCTCTTCGGAAGGAGAATGAATCATGACGACCAGGAGCCCTCTAGCTCGTGATGAGTATGATCGTGTACCGGAAAATTCAGGAGGTGACACCCCTCGAAAAAACGGATTGCGGCATCTGCCGCGAAAAGTGGTGGGCGTTCTAGTATCTTGCGTGGTGTTCGTTGGTGCTCTTCTGGGCCTGTACTGGGGTGGAGCTTTTGAGCCATGGCTGAATGAGTATTCGACCACTACACCAGCTTGTGCAACAGCTTCTTCACCGGAGGATGTGCAGCAAGCTCTTGCGCGGACCGAAGAGCTTAATGCTATTCGTTCGGCTGCGAAGAATGTTGAATTCTCCCAGACGCTTCTGTGCGATGGGCAGAAGGCTGTTTTGACGATTACGTATACTGACCGGTCGGATTTTAAACATTTGGACGATGCGGTGACTTCGGCACAGTTGGGTGCTGCCGCTGAGATTAAGCTCAAGAGGTAGGCGTGTAAAGAACGGTTGTTTATCGCCCCTGCGCGAACAACGATAGTTTGTTAGGTTAGTGGACCCTAAGTCTCTGCTATATTCGAGGTGAAACAATGCGTCGCCGGATGCAGGGTTCCGTGTGGTGAGCCTTTTTCGGCACCGATAAGAAGGAGTCCACCGTGACTGAAACCCCGCAGGAAAACACCGCCATTCCCACCGAAAACTACCCCGCCGCAGAATCCCTGCCGGTACGCCAGCGCGCCATCGTAGCAACCGACCGCCCCGCCCGATACATCAAGCAGCTCGGCTCACACATGGGCCGCAAGCTCGGCACCGCAGAACTGCCCGACGGCCTGCGCCTCACCTTCAACCGCGAGGGCATTTTCCGCGGCTACGGTGACCTGCGCGAAACCGAAGGCGCCCTCATTATGGAGGTGCGCGCCGAAAGCGACGAGCAGGCAGCCCACTTGGCGGATGTGCTGAACCGTCACCTGGCCCGCTTCGGTGAGCGCGACGAACTGGTCGTGACCTTCGAGGCGGTACCCGCCTCCTAGCATGCGCAGCCCGGTGCGGGTCGTACGTTCAGGCCTTATATACGTAGCCCCCGGTGCAGTGAGTTTTTCTCGCCGCGCCGGGGGCTTTTAGCTTGCGGTTGAGGTACCCAAGATCCACGCGGATGCGTGTTCCACACCCTGCCCCGTCCTCCTGCACCTCGGAGGGCGGGGCAGTTTTTATGCCCGCTTTTATGCCCACTGCGTGCGGAGGCACCCGGACTAGGTGAGCTTGCCCGGACTAGATGATCCCAGCAGGATTAGGTGACAGAAAATTGTCCTATTTAGTGGGCGAAGACATATAAGCCCCCGAACACCCGTCAATCCCCGGTAAAATAGGCAGGAAGTGAACACTAAGCTCACCGCCTGTTCGCGCCGCACCGGGCGCCGGCCGGTGAACTTCGAAAGGAAGATTTTCGTGTCTGAAGCAGCACGCCCCCTGCGCGTCGCCGTTATTGGTGCAGGTCCCGCCGGTATTTACACCGCCGACATCCTCACCAAGTCTGAAGAGGTCCGCACCGGCGCCGTCGAGGTCGCTATCGACATCTTCGACCGCTACCCCGCCCCCTTCGGCCTGATCCGCTACGGTGTGGCACCGGATCACCCCCGCATCAAGGGCATCATCACCGCACTGCACAAGGTCCTGGACCGCGGCGACATCCGTTTCTTCGGCAACGTCGAATACGGCAAGGACCTGACCCTCGCCGACCTGCGCGAACACTACGACGCCATCATCTTCGCAACCGGCGCGATTTTCGATGCACCCCTGAACATTAAGGGCATCGACCTGGACGGCTCCTACGGCGCAGCAGACTTCGTCTCCTGGTACGACGGCCACCCCGACTACCCCCGCACCTGGCCGCTCGAAGCTGAGCAGGTTGCAGTGCTCGGTAACGGCAACGTCGCCCTGGACGTCTCCCGCATCCTCTCCAAGCACGCTGACGACCTGCTCGTCACCGAAATCCCCGACAACGTCTACCAGGGCCTGAAGGCTTCCCCCGTGACCGACGTGCACGTCTTCGGTCGCCGCGGCCCCGCACAGATGAAGTTCACCCCGCTCGAGCTGCGCGAACTCGCACACTCCCGCGACGTGGACATCGTCCTGTACGAAGAGGACTTCCAGTTCGACGAGGCTTCCGAGGAAGCAATGGAGAAGAACGCACAGACCAAGGTCATGATGAAGACCCTGCGCGGCTGGCTGGAAGACCAGAAGACCAAGGAACAGACCGCATCCCGCCGCCTGCACCTGCACTTCCTGCAGTCCCCGCACGAGATCCTCGGCGAAGACGGCAAGGTCGTGGGCCTGCGCATGGAGCGCAACAAGCTCGACGGCAAGGGCGGCATCATCGGCACCGGCGAGTACGTGGACTACCCCGTACAGGCTGTCTACCGTGCAATCGGTTACTTCGGTTCCGAACTGCCCGAAATCGGTTACGACGACAAGCGCGGTGTCATCACCAACGTTGAGGGTCGCGTCGTGGACGAGAATGGCGAGGTCGTTCCCGGCCTGTACGCATCCGGTTGGATCAAGCGCGGCCCCGTCGGCCTGATTGGCTCCACCAAGTCTGACGCACTCGAGACCATCACCCACCTGCTCGAGGACCGCGAGAACCTCTACACAGCAACCGAGCCGGACGCAGAGGCATTCAGCGCATACCTGGACTCCAAGGGCATCAAGTACACCACCTGGGAAGGCTGGCACCGCCTGGACGATCACGAGAAGGCACTGGGCGCAGCATCTAAGGATGCAGCCGGTGAGCCTCGCGCCCGCGTGAAGGTTGTGGACCGCGACGAGATGATTAACATCTCCCGCGGCGAGTAATCCTTACGTGTAGTACGTAGAGCATAGAAATCGACCCCATACCGTGAGCCGGTGCGGGGTCGATTTTTGTCTATATATAAGGAAGCGGGGGAGGGGAGCGTCAGGGGCCAAGCTCGAGAAGCGCCCGCCCCGAAGAGCTATCGAAAGAGCGGTTAAAGAAACCCACCCCGCACCATGAGGTCATGCGGGGTGGGTTGGGTAGGTGCCGAAGACACTCGAGGACATACCCTCCGGCTACCCGGACGCGCAGCAAGCCCATGCAGTGGCTTCACGTGCGGCGCATCCCTTAACGGGGTCTAGAAAGCTAAAGAAACACCAAGATTAGCTCTCTAAACAAGCGCATAGCCGTACGGTGTGTAGGCTATGCACACTTTTTGAGGACGTCTTCAATGCCCAAAATGGCCTTGAGTACGGTTTCAGTTTCAGTACCCAGCTTCTTGCGGACTTCACCAGAAATGACGGCCTTCACGATGTTCTTGAAGGTCTTCCACTGCTTGAAGGCGTTAACGAGTGCCTTAATAAGCTTGTAAATGGCGATGCCCAGCTGAATGACAAACTTTGCAATACTGACAACGCAGGCAATAACACCAACGGGGGAGAGCGCTGCGTGGGCGCGTCCATCAGACTTGCGGACAGCGGCCTTCGCGCTTGCAATCTGACGGCCTGCGTCAGTGCCCTGGACGGTGGTCAGGTTGCCCAGTGCGCTCTCAATGCCGCTATTAACGCGGTTGGAGGATCCAGGCTTCGCATACTTCAAACGGGCAGGTACCTGCTCGAGGCGGCGCAGAATCAGCTTGAGCTGCTGGTCGGCAGTCATTGCCTTCTGCGGGTGCGCCATCTGCTGTGCCTGCGCTGCGGGTGCAGCTGCACAGCCGAGAGCGATGGTTGCGGTGCCTACGCCAAGCGCGCGGAATGCCGTGCGACGGTTCATCGTTGCGGACACTGGATCCCCCTTCGGATCTCTATTCGGTTTATCGGTGCTGTAATGTGCGGTGACTTTACGTCTGGGGCTCCGGAAGTGGCCCCGTGCTGCAAGGTTCGGAAGTGACCTCACGCCCTCTATAGTACGGTGCTCAAAGAGGGGGCTTCAAGCCAGTTCAGGGGGTATTTTCAGCGGGCTTTCATCTCTCCTTGTCAATCGCTAGAGGTTTATCAAATCTTTATATTTCTGTGTTGTCATAATTCTGTATTTACTTGCATAAAGTGAAAAATACGCATCTGACAAGCCGTTTTATTGTATTCCCCGGAGTGAATATTTTCATTTTGGTGCATCTTGACGGGTAGTTGCTTTGCACGGCACGTTTTTTTGGGCTCCCCCCGGGGGGGGGGTGAAGCTGGGCTGTGCCTGCTGGGTGGTGCTAGATGGGCGGGGCAGTGCTTGCTGGATGGTGCTTGCTTGTGCACCTTATATAGGCGCTGTAGAAATTACTGAAAATTTTTGGAGATATTTTGCGCGCGTTTAGGCTGCCGTGAGGTGAGTGAGAGGGGGTGGCGGATTTTTGGAACTCTTGCGAAGGGCTGTTCAAGGACCTTCGGACTCTCTTCGGGCATCTTCGGAACAAAATTTTGGAAGATTCTGAAGAAAATCTGTGGAAATCAGAGTGGAAAATAGGGCTTCCTCGAAGCCTCTGCGGGCACCCAAAAGCTGCTAAAACCCCTCCAAAAGCCCCTGATATGGGGCGTTGTGAAGAAATTTTAAAATTTTTTGAAGTTTTTCTGAATCCTCATTGACAAGCTTAAACGTATATGGGCCAGGCTATAAACGGTCGAAAATGGGGGTCAAAATCGGGCGAAATCGAACAAAACGGTTTGCGCGCCTCCGCAAACCTGACATAGACTAGTGGAGGTTCGAACGACGGGATGAAGAAAACTGAACCTGTTCGATCGACTAGGCCCCCATCGTCTAGCGGCCTAGGACGCCGCCCTTTCACGGCGGTAGCACGGGTTCAAATCCCGTTGGGGGTACTTGCAAATCTCACGATTTGCAAAGCCAAGTTTGATGATATAGAATTTACTTCTGTTGATTCCAACAAGGCCCCGTAGCGCAGTTGGTTAGCGCGCCGCCCTGTCACGGCGGAGGTCGCGGGTTCAAGTCCCGTCGGGGTCGCTCTGGCCGCGTAAGTTCAGATGATTATTCATCCGAAGACGCGGTCATTGCGTATCTATAAGTAAATACGCAAGGCTCTGTAGCTCAGTTGGTAGAGCGTACGACTGAAAATCGTAAGGTCACCGGATCGACGCCGGTCGGAGCCACGAAATCCGCCTCCAGGCTTCTACAGTGGGGCGGGTTTTGTTTTTAAAAAACTTGAGGGCTGCAGATACTGCAACCCGTCGAAAAGGCGGCATCTTGGGAATAAAACCCCGAGGTGCCGCCTTTTTGTATACGGAAACAATGCCCGCTCACTCTAGAAAGCATCCCGCACCCATGACTGCTCAGAATTCCAGTACACAGCCTCCCAATGCACAGCCTCCACAGAGCTCACCTCAGATTCCGAGCTCACCCCAAATTCCCTGGGCAAAAAATGCTGCTGTCGGCGCTCAGGCAGACGGAATCCGCTTCGATAGCATCACCAAGAGCTACCCGAGCCGAACCGGTGAACCCACCACGGTGTTGCAGAACCTGAACCTGCACATCCCCGCCGGGCAGATTACCGTGTTTGTCGGCCCCTCCGGATGCGGTAAAACTACTAGTCTACGCATGATTAACCGCATGGTGGAGCCCGATAGCGGCACCATCACCATTGACGGCGTGAACGTGCACGAGAAGAACCCCTACGAGCTGCGCCGTGGTATTGGCTACGTGATGCAGCAGGGCGGGCTCATGCCGCACCGTACCGTCGTGCAGAATATTGCTACCGTGCCGCGCCTGCTCGGTACCTCCCGCAGGCAGGCGCAGGCGCGCGCCCTCGAACTGCTTGAAGTGGTCGGTCTGGATTCTTCGTATGCGAAGCGCTACCCCTCCCAGCTGTCGGGCGGTCAGGTGCAGCGCGTCGGTGTGGCGCGTGCTCTCGCCGCTGATGCGCCCGTCCTGCTCATGGATGAGCCGTTCTCCGCGGTGGATCCGGTGGTGCGTACCGACCTGCAGAAAGAGCTGCTGCGCCTGCAGGATCGACTCGCCAAGACGATTGTGTTCGTTACCCACGACATTGATGAGGCGCTCCTGCTCGGCGATACAATCGCCGTCTTTGCGGAGGGCGGTCGCCTCGCCCAGTTCGGCACTCCCGAAGAGATTCTGTACAGCCCTGCTGATGATTTTGTGCGCTCTTTCGTGAGCCGATCTGTTGCCGGTCTGCTGGATGAACAGACGGTGCGCCAGGCGCGTGCACGCCGACTTGCTGCCTCCCGAGAAGCACAGGATAGCGCGGTAGAAGGTGAGAAAAGCGAATGAGCTTTCTGGAAAATAGTGTGCTCGCGGCGCCACCGCACGCCGCGCAACCCCTCGCCGCAAGCGATATGCACTGGGAATGGGTCGCAACCAATAGCCAGCGCATCCTCGAACTGACCCTCAGCCACCTCTACCAGGGCGTCGTGCCCGTCGCGATTGGCACTCTCATTGCACTGCCGGTCGCCTACTACGCGAGCCGTCGCCGTGACCGCGGTTCCGAACGCCGCATTGGTGCGCGAACCCTCATGCACCTCTCCTCACTGCTGTACACCATCCCCTCGATTGCACTGTTTGTGCTGATGCCGCTCATTCTGGGAACCTCCATTATTTCCCCGCTGAACGTGCTCGTCGCCCTGAGCATCTACTCCTTCTCGCTCATGGTGCGCTCCGGTGTGGATGCCTTCGACTCCGTACCCGATAGCGTGCACGAATCTGCCCGCGCCCTCGGATACACGCCCCGACAGGCGCTGATGGAGCTCTACCTGCCTCTCGCCGTGCCCGTCATCATGGCGGGAATCCGTGTGGCAACCGTGGCAAATATTGCGATGGTGTCCGTGGGCGCCCTCATCGGTGTGCCCTCGCTCGGCACGCTCTTTACCGACGGTCTTGCGCGCAATATCCCTTCGGAGATCCTGGCTGGCGTGATTCTTAGCCTGTTGCTGGCACTGGTCCTGGATCTGCTCCTTATCCTTCTGACGAGGGCACTTACGCCCTGGCAGGTGGCTACGGTTGCGAATCGCCGCCGCCTCGAAAGGAGGGCGTAACCCGTGAACGTCATAGAACGAACCTTCGCCTACCTCATGGACGGCGCCAACTGGCAGGGAAGCGGTGGAATCCTCGTGCGCCTGCTCGAACACCTGAGCGTCACCGCCCTCGCCACCGCCTGCGCGGCACTCATCGTCGTGCCCCTCGGCCTCTGGGCTGGACACCACCGACCCTCTGACGGCACTAACCGCCGCCGCAGCAACCTGCTCATGAGCGCCGTAGCCGCCACCCGCGCGCTGCCCGCGCTCGGTCTGCTCACCATCCTGGCGCTCTGGCTGGGCGTCTCAACCCTGCCCGCCCTCATCGTGCTCATTATTATTGCGGCGGCACCCCTGCTCGCCGGAGTTCTTGAAGGCCTTGCCGCCGTGCCGGAAGACCTCGTGGACGCAGCCCGCGCTCAAGGCCTGACCGAATGGCAGATTCTGACCCGCCTCGAAATCCCGCTCGCCGCCAACATGATGCTCGGCGGGCTCCGCTCCGCACTCGTGCAGGTCATCGCAACCGCGACCATCGTCGCCTACCTGAGCGGCGGAACCCTCGGCAGGTACCTCTTCGACGGGCTCGCCGTGCGCGATTACCCGCGTATGCTTGTCGCAACCCTGCTCGTGGCGCTTCTCGCCTTCGCCGTGGACGCGCTCATGGGCCTCGTGCAGCGTGTGCTCACCCCCGCGGGGCTCACCATCAACCGGAAGAAGGCATGAGCCCGATGAATCAGACACATCAAACCTTCACACGCCGTACCGTATCTCGTCGCACTGCCCTCACCGCCGCCGGAGCGCTCGGCATGGCGGGTATTCTCAGTGCCTGCGGGCTCAGCGGCGATAAAGTCTTCAGCGGCGAGCACGAAGGAATCATCGTCGGCTCAGCGGCCTTCGCCGAATCCCAAATCCTTGCCGAAATCTACGCCGGAGCCCTCGCCCGGGCGGGATTCAATGCCCGCACCCAGCTGAGCATCGGCGCCCGCGAGGCGTACCTGGGGGCACTTGCCTCCGGTGCGGTGGACGTTATTCCGGACTACTCCGGCAACCTGCTGCTTTACCTCGACCCGAAGGCTACAGCTAACACTGCGCAGGAGATTCTGCAAGCGCTACCCGCCGCCCTCGGCACCCTTACCACGGGTGGCTCCGGGGCTGAAATCCGCGCCCTGAACGCCTCCGAGGCGGAGGATAAGGACTCGCTCGTCGTTACCGCGCAGACCGCCCAGAAATACGGTCTGCGAAGCCTTGAAGACCTCGCCTCCCGCTGTACGAATCTGAAGCTCGGCGCCGCCCCGGAGTTTGCCGAGCGCGCCTATGGCATCCCGGGTCTGAAAGAGAAGTACGGATGCGTCCCCGCCGAGTTTGTGCCCCTCTCGGATGGTGGTGGCGCGCTGACCGTCAAGGCCCTGCTGGATGACACCGTGCAGGTGGTTGACCTCTACTCGACCACGCCCGCGATTGAGCAGAATCAGCTGGTGGTGCTGGAGGATCCGAAGAACATGATTCTGGCTCAGCAGGTGCTGCCCATTATCAATACATCGCGAGTTCCCGACTCTGCGGCGGAGGTTCTGAATCGTGTCTCGGCGAAGCTCACCACCGCTGATTTGCGCACTCTCAATGACCGTGTTTCAGGTACCTCTAAGCAGGAGCCCGCGCAGGCGGCGGTTGCCTGGCTGAACGAGCACGGCTTCTAAGACTCTGCCTGATATTCCACATAAATTCCTCTATAGGAATGTCTATAAACAAAATCGACCTGGTAATATTCTAGAAATAGAATATTGCCAGGTCGGTTTATGTCGCCCATCTCCCACACCTCTCCCACAAGTTAGGGGAGGGGCATACAGTAGCTTTTAGCCCTCAATCAGCAGCGCCAGAGCCTCGTAGGGGCGCAGGCTCAGCGTCACTGTCTCAGTTGAATCAGATACAGCAGAATCCGCCGCAGCGGAATCGACAGCAGAATTCTTGTAATTACACACCAGCACGCGACCGGAACGAACGAATTCAGCCGGAACCTCAACCTCGGTCGGCTCACCGTAGAAGTTCGTCAGCACCAGCAGACGCTGCGCCGGGCTACCGTTTTCAGCTACAGCGGGCAGCTCACGCAGGTACGCAAACACCCGCTCGTGATTCAACGCGTAGGGCGCGTACGAACCCACAGAGATGACCGGGTACTGCTTACGCAGGGCAATCAGGTTGCGGTAATAAGGCAGAATCACGCCGTCACGTTCCTCATCCTCCACCGAAATACCGGCACCGGTCGCCGCATCACGCACCGGGGCGGGAGCCAGCCACGGCGAGGTGGAACCAAAACCGGCAGTCGCCGGATCCGCGGTCCACTGCATCGGCACACGCGAATTATCGCGAGCCTTCGACGCCACAATCTCCAGGGCCTGCCGCTTGCTCAGACCGCGCTCACGCAGCATCGCGTAGGCGTTGTGCGCCTCCACATCCACGTACTGCTCGATCGAGGAGTAGACCGGGTCAATCATGCCGATTTCCTCGCCCTGGTATACGTACGGGGTGCCGCGCAGCAGGTGAATTACGGTCGCCAGCATGGTCGCCGACTCGGCACGGTAACGCTCAACGTCACCAAAACGGTTCAGCGCGCGCGGCTGATCGTGGTTATTCCAGAACAGTGCATTCCAGCCGCCGCCGGCCTGCATCCCCAGCGCCCAATCGTTCAGAATCTGCTTCAGCTCGGTAAAACGGAACGGCACCTTTGACCACTTCTCGCCGTTCTCGTAGTCCACCTTCAGGTGGTGGAAGCTGAACACCATATCCAGCTCGTGGTTTGCCGGGTTGGAGTAGCCCACGCAATTTTCGATGCTGGTCGAGGACATTTCGCCCACGGTCACGGTGTCATCATGCTGACCGAAGGAGGCGCGGTTCAGCTGCTGAATGCGGGTGTGCACAATCGGGGTGTCGGTGTATTGTTCCTTGTCCACGGTGCCTTCGGGGGCGTCGAGTAGCTCTTCACCCTTGCCGATGACGTTAATGACGTCGAAACGGAAACCGCGCACGCCCTTCTCGTACCAGAAGTTCACCACCTTAAACAGTTCGTCGCGCACAGTCGGGTTGTACCAGTTCACGTCCGCCTGGGTGCGGTCGTACAGGTGCATATAGAACAGGGGAGTGCCGTACTCATCCGTGTACTCGCCAAAGCGGGACCAGCAGGAGCCGCCGAACTTCGATTCCCAGTTGGTCGGTTCGCGCAGCTGACCGTCCTCGGTGTACCTACCGGGGCGAATGTAGAAGTAATCCCAGTACTCGCGCTCACCGGCGAGCGCACGCTGGAACCACTCGTGCTCGGTCGAAATATGGTTGAGGACCATGTCGAACATGACGCCCACACCGTGCTCGGCGAGGGCGGCAATCATCTCTTCGACGTCCTCCATGGTGCCCAGGTCGGGATTGATGGCGTAGTAGTCGGAAATGTCGTAGCCGTTGTCGTTCTGCGGGGAGGCGAAGAACGGGTTGAACCACACCATGTCCACGCCCAGGGAGGCAATGTAGGGCACCTTCTCGATGATGCCGCGCAAATCGCCGTAGGCGCCACCGGCCGAGGAGTAGAAGGACTTGGGGTACACCTGGTAGATGACGGAGGACGCAAAGTCCTTGCCGCCTGCCGGGGTGGTTGCCGGTGTGGTTGCCGGGGTGAGGGTGAGCGATGCGGTGGGTGCCTGTGTCATGGAAACCTTCTGAAATGTGAGCAGGGTTCAGTGCGTATAAATCTGCGTATAAATCAGTGTGTTGGAAACGAACCGCGCCAGTGCTATGTATGCTGCTACGTGTGCACAGCGAAGCCCGTACGCGGCGGACGCAGCAGCCCGCCGCCTCCCGGCGCGTTCGCCGACTGAATATCGCCGCCCGCAACCTGGGCTCATTCCAGATTAGGGGGCATAATGGGGTGATGTCCCCCGTCTACCCCAAAGGGGGCAATTCTGCCGCAGATCCGGCACAATCCCCGTGGCCTCAACCCTCCCACCGATAGGCGGTTGCAGGCTCGTGCGCGTTTCGATGCATGAAACCAAAGTGACCCTGAGCTGAGAAGCGTTGGACGCCGCGCGTAAAATCAGTACTTGCATCACTACGGAAGGTAAAACAATGCCAGAACTGCGTTCACGTACTTCAACTCACGGCCGTAACATGGCTGGTGCCCGCGCCCTGTGGCGTGCCACCGGCATGGGCGATGATGATTTCGGCAAGCCCATTATTGCTATCGCGAACTCTTTCACCCAGTTCGTGCCCGGCCACGTGCATCTGAAGAATATGGGTGAACTGGTCGCCGGCGCGATTCGAGAGGCTGGCGGCGTTGCCAAGGAATTTAACACCATCGCCGTTGATGACGGTATCGCGATGGGCCACGATGGTATGCTCTACTCACTGCCTTCCCGCGATTTGATTGCTGACTCGGTGGAGTACATGGTCAACGCGCACCGTGCTGACGCGCTGGTCTGCATCTCTAACTGTGACAAGATCACCCCCGGTATGCTTCTGGCGGCTATGCGCCTGAACATCCCCACTATCTTTGTGTCCGGTGGCCCCATGGAGTCCGGCGAGGGCATTGAGGGTATTGTTGAGCACCGCCTCGACCTGATTGACGCCATGGTGATGGCTGTTAACGATAGCGTCAGCGATGAGGCTCTTGCTCAGGTTGAGAAGAATGCGTGCCCGACCTGCGGTTCGTGCGCGGGTATGTTTACCGCGAACTCCATGAACTGCCTGAATGAGGCGATTGGTCTGGCACTGCCCGGTAACGGCACCACCCTGGCTACTCAGGTTGCTCGTAAGGAACTGTTCCTGGATGCTGGCCGCCGCATTGTTGAGCTGGCTAAGCGCTACTACGAGCAGGATGACGAGTCGGTTCTGCCCCGCTCCATTGCGACCAAGGAGGCGTTCGAGAACGCTATGGCGCTGGATGTGGCGATGGGCGGTTCGACCAATACCGTGCTGCACACCCTGGCGATTGCTCACGAGGCGGGCGCTGACTTCACCCTGAAGGATATTGACCGCATTTCCCGTCAGGTTCCCTGCCTGGCGAAGGTCGCCCCGAACTCCACCAAGTACCACATTGAGCACGTGCACCGTGCCGGCGGTATCCCCGCCCTGCTGGGTGAGCTGAACCGTGCCGGCCTGCTGCACAAGAACGTTCATTCTGTTCACGCTGACTCGCTGGACGAGTGGCTGGACGAGTGGGATATCCGCAGCGGCAAGGCGAGCGAGAAGGCGAAGGAACTGTTCCTCGCTGCTCCCGGCGGCGTGCGCACCACTCAGGCGTTCTCCACCGCGAACAAGTACGAGTCCCACGAGACTGACGCTGAGAACGGTTGCATCCGCTCCGTGGAGCACGCGTACACCAAGGACGGCGGTCTGGCGGTCCTGTACGGCAACATCGCCCAGAACGGTGCAATCATCAAGTCCGCTGGTATTGATGAGGAGCTGTTCCACTTCAAGGGTCGCGCGTTCGTGGTTGAGTCTCAGGACGAGGCTGTGTACGAGATCCTGTCGAAGAACGTGAAGGAAGGCGACGTTGTCGTCATCCAGTACGAGGGCCCGAAGGGCGGCCCGGGCATGCAGGAGATGCTGTACCCGACCTCTTACCTGAAGGGTCTGGGCCTGGGTAAGAAGTGTGCACTGATTACTGACGGTCGTTTCTCCGGCGGTACGTCCGGTATTTCGATTGGTCACGTTTCCCCGGAGGCTGCCGCTGGCGGTGCGATCGGCCTGGTGCAGACCGGTGACGAGATTGAGATTGACGTGAACAACCGCATCCTGCGTGTGAACGTTTCGGATGAGGAGCTGGCTGCTCGCCGCGAGGCGAAGGGCGCTGCACCGTGGCGTCCGACGAAGCCGCGTGAGCGTCAGGTGTCGAACGCCCTGAAGGTGTACGGCATGCTGGCTGCTTCGGCTGATAAGGGTGGCGTGCGCATCCTGCCCGAGGACGCATAAGCCCCTCACGTATCGTGTGAGAATTTAATACTTGCCCTGATGGGCTGGCGCCCCGTTCCGCGGTTTTTCTGCGGGCGGGGCGCTGTTCTTTGCCCGCTTCTTTGTCTGCCGTCGTGGGATACCCGGTGCGGCGTATTGCCTTGTCAGTTGCGGTGCAGTAGGGTGTAAGGAGGTATTTTTATACTTATTCACCGACTCAGCACAACCACTCAAACACAACGTAATTCGCAACCCTCACGAGGACGCACTCATGATTACCCTGCCCGCACGCGCACAGCGTGCCTTTACTCGTCGTGCCCTGACGGCTCTTGCCTGCATTGGCGCGCTCGCTTTGAGTTCTTGCTCTGCTCAGCCGCAGGCTGATGATTCTGAAACCACTCCGATGAAGGTCGCGACTTCCTCGGCATCCGTTGATGTGAAGGCGCTGTTTACGGCGGCGGACGGCTCCTGGAAGCCGAATACTGTGCAGATTTCTGCTGGTCTGGATGCGCCGGCAACTTTTGATGCTGTAGCAACCCCGACCGATGCGCCGAGCACGGACGCTGAGTACGCGGCGGCATACGCTACGGCGAGCGGATCCGCGAACATTATTGATGCGGGTACCCGCTGCGGTGTGACGAGTCTGCTGGGTGGTTCTGCCGGTATTTACGTGTATGACGGTTCGGATTGTGCGAAGGCTCAGGAGGCGGTGCGTCTCTTCAACAGCCGCAAGAACCAGGACGGTTCGGCGAGTGTTGAGTGGTATCAGTGTGCCACGAAGGTGCAGGGCCGCGACTACATTACGGGTGCCTGCTTCACGCAGGGCGGTAGCGTTGAGAAGCCTCGCCTGGCGTTGATTCCGGCGCAGACCCGCATGCTGTCGGGTACGCTGACTTTCGCTGAAGCTTACGGCGGCGGCACTTTCGGTCAGGGCGATTCGGCGAAGACTGTTGAGGCGCTGCGTTTCACCAGCCCGGACTCTAAGGTCGCGTGCTCGGTGACCCCGTCGGGTGTGGATTGCCAGGCGCTGGTGGGTGTGACCCTGGAGGGTTGGGATGCCGCCTCCGGTAAGGCGCAGCAGCGCGTGCACATGGTGCAGGACCAGGCTCCTGCGGTGAGCCTGGTCGGTCAGACCGCCACTCCGGAGCCGGTGAATACCGAGGGTATTACTGCGTTGCCGACCGGTCAGGTGGTGACTGCGTATGGTTACACCTGCAAGTCGGTGAATAGCGGTAAGGTGCATTGCGTGAGCGCGACGAATGGTTTCACGCTTGATTCGGTGGAGGTTGGCGTAGAACGCCGATAAACCTGGCGAGCATGAAGGCGCACCGTGAGTAGCCGCGCTCACCTCCAGGATTTTCAATATGAAGGTGCCCGGTACCCCTCTCATAGGGGTGCCGGGCACCTTCGGTTTTAACGTCGCTTAGCGGAAGTTGACGATGCTAACGTCCAGCTCGGAGGAGAGCAGCGGCTCCCATGCGGCGACAGCCTTCTGGAAGTGCTCGGTGCCCATGTGCTGCTCGAGCAGTTCCTGGGATTCCCAACGCTCGATGAATGCGAAGTCGGTGTCGGAGACGGCACCGAAGTCGTAGCTGACGTTGCCTTCGTCCTGGCGGCTTGCGGTCACGAGCGGTTCGATGGTCTTGAGGAATTCTTCGACGTGCTCGGGCTTGACGGATACTCCGGCGTAGACACCAATCATGGGGCTCTCCTTGTGGGGTGGTGCGGCGGTTGCCGCGTCGTATATGACTCTTTTACCGTACACCTTCACCCCCGCGGCGGGGAGGTATGCGCGGGGGTTTCTCGCGCTGTGTTCTGCGCCGTGTTTTGTGCTGGGTTTTACGCTGGGTTTTGTGGTGTGGTGGCGGGTGGGAGGATTTTCGGCTGACCCATTCGCTATCTGTAAAAAAGGTGTTTTATATTTGCGTGCCCCTTTCTTTTCGACCTATAAAAGAATGAGGACGATACACCGCATAAATGGAAGGAGAAGCGGTATGGCACGCATGGGGGGTGACACTCATGGGATTTTCACCGGCGCATATCAAACGATGCACCCTGACCTGGGAGGCGCCCGACTATAGCGCCTCATACCCTGCCGGGTACACGGATCAGGGTGTTGCTGTGATTGCGGTAGCTCAGGAGCATCGCACGGCGCAGGGTTTTTGTTATTCGGCGTTGTCGACGGTGGTTTTTATTTCTAAGCAGGACGGTACCCGCACCGTGGTGAATGAGGAGCCGATGCTTTTCACTCACGTTCATTCCCTCATGGAGTGTTGCGATGAGGTGCATCCTTGCCTGCTGGGTCGTGCCGTGCTTTCGGCGTGGGATGTGGTTCCGGAGCAGTACCGCCAGAACCTGGTGACGATTGCTGCTGACCGCAAGAATTTGAAGCAGCTTTTCCGTGATTGCGACCAGTTGAAGGGGATTATGGAGTACCGCGCCTTTGAGAAGGTGCTGGACCCGTACGATAACCATTCTTTGGGTGAAGTTCATGTGAAGCTGGCTGGCACGCCCGCGTATGAGCGGATGCAGGCTGAGGTCTGCGCGGCACGTACCGCTGTGGATGAGATGGTGGAGGAAGCGCTGACTCCTCGACCGCTGGATCAGCTGCAGGACTATAGCGTTTTCACGGATTGTTCGTTCCGTTCGACTCACAATAAGAAGTATCAGCGTGGTGGCCGTATGGGTATCGCCGGCGTGAGTGAGGACGGTTTCTATTTTCACTCCCACTATGATGGCGTGAATATTATGACCGGTGAGCTGTCTGCGATGTTGGCGGCTTATACGGTGTTCCATAGTGGTTCGCGCCGCCTGATTATTCATACGGATTCTTTGGGTGCGTTGACGTTTGTGTTGCGTTTGGCGCATAGCCGTTGGGCTTTTGAGGCGTGGGTTTCTGAGGGTATTCAGGATGAGCGTGTGGTGGCTCAGATGAGTGCTTTGACGGAGGCTATCCGCGAGAAGCGTGTGCTGGTGAAGCATGTTCCGGGCCATACGGGCCACGGTTTGCAGGAGAGCAGCGATTCTGTGTCGAAGATGCATCGCCATTTTCCGGGGCAGATTGTGGATAAGCGTCATCAGAGCGAGTTTAATCAGCGTTGCGAGTCGATTATTACTGCTTTGTCGGGTTGTGCGAAGGCTGTTCGCCTGCTTGCGCCGGAGTGGTTGCAGATTAAACCTTCTTCAATCCACACGGGAAACCGTTTATGGCGCTAAACTAGTGCAGGGTAGAAATGAACGCGCGATACATTCGCCGCATACGAGGGTATGCGATGTCGGAGGTGTCGCGTGTTTCTTTTTGCCCTTTTTGCTGTTTCTGCCTGCGCTTGTGTGCGGCTGGCGTGTAGCGCCGCTTTGGCGTGTGGCGCTACTCTAGCTTGTTGCCTGGTGCATCCTGAGATGGCGCGAGGCATACAAAAGCTCCCCCTGAGTGTTGATTCAATCGAACTCAGGGGGAGCTTTTATCTTGTGCGCCTTAGCGGGTGAAGCTAGTGCGTGAAAAATAGTTTAGAGGAGCGATGACCACAGTCGGCAGAGGTTCTCCGCTATCTTGATGCGGCGCGGGCGCTCCGCCCACTGGGTGTACAGCAGCTCGGTGCAGACCTGCTCATATTCGGTGCATACTTCATCCAGCATCGCGACCATGCCGCGGTCAATGACGAACGTTGACACTTCCATGTTCAGCGAGAAAGAACGCGGGTCCATATTGGACGAGCCAATGAACGCAATTTCGTCGTCGACCATCATGAACTTGGAGTGCAACACGGTCGGGCTGGGGTACTGCAGAATACGCACACCCGCCTGCAGCAGCTGCTCGTAGTAGGAACGCTGCGCCATGTTCGGCAGGAACTGGTCGCCCTTCTCGCACACAATCACGGTGGTTTCAATACCGGAGTATGCGGCGTTCGTGAGCGCCTGCAGCAGGGTCTCTTCGGGCACGAAGTATGGCGAACAGATGGTGATACGCCGCTCGGCATTGTAGATCAGGTAGTTAATGAGGCGCAGGTTGTTTTCGGTTTCAAAACCGGGGCCGGAGGGAACAACCTGGGCGCGCATCCCATCCTCGGAGTAGGGGATAGAGGTGTTAATCTCTGCCAGAATCAGCTGGTTCGTTTCGGAGTACCAGTCGGAGACGAAAACGGCATTGAGCTCTTCAACGATGGGGCCGGTGCAGGAGAAGGTCAGGTCCTTCCACTCCAAGCCCTTCTTAATGTTTTCGGGCATGTCGTAGGAGCGGTGAATAGCGTTCTGCGAACCGGAGAACGCGACGCGGCCGTCCACGACGAGGACCTTGCGGTGGTTACGCAGGTCAGGGCGCTGCCACTTGAGTTTCCACGGTTTGAGCGGCAGCATGAGGCGCCACTGCATACCCGAGTCGTTGAGCATTTTCACGAGCTTCTTATAGGACGGGTATTTGCGGGAGCCGATGTGGTCGATGAGTACGCGCACCTGTACACCGCGTTCGTGGGCGGCGAAGAGGGCGTCCCAGAGGACTGCGCTCGCCTCGTCGTAGGCGGTGATGTAGAACTCGAAGTGCACGTATTTGGTGGCGCGGTCGACTTCTTCCGCCATGGCGACCATCGCTTCGTGGTTGTCGGGGTGGAGGGTGAATTGGTTGCCTCCGACCAGGGGGAGCGAGCCGAGGGTGTAGTTGAGTTGGCTGGCTACCTTGGCTGGGTCGGAGAGGTCGTTGGTGCGGGCGAGGAAGGGCTTGTTCTCGGTGGTTTCGCGGATTATGTCGTTCATGGCGTGTTGGCGTGCGCGGCGGTAGGCGGGCAGGCGAGAGGAACCGAAGACGAGGAATGCGATGAACCCTACGAAGGGGATGAAGAAGATGGCCATGAGCCAGCCCAGTGCAACCACGGGTTTGCGGTTGTAGGGGAGCCAGAAGAGGGCTGTGAGTCGGATGAGGATATCGGCGATGCCGAGTGCGAGGCGCAGCCAGTCGGGTAGGAAGTCAAGGTAGGTGGGGGTAAAGGAGTTCACCTCTCTATTATGCCGATGTTTCGTGGTGGGGCTGGAGCTTAGCTGGCTATACTGTGGGCCTTAACGCCAAAAATGCACTTGAGCATTGTGTGCAGTGGTGAAATAATTGCAGTTATGCAGAAAAAGGAACAGAGCCTTCGCGAACGCCGCCGCGAACAAACTTGGACGGCAATCCACGAAGCAGCCCTCAAACGCGTCCGCGAACACGGGATGCGCGGAACCACCGTTGAAGAAATCGCCCAGGAGGCGGGCGTCTCCCCGCGCACCTTCTTCAACTACTTCCCCTCCAAAGAGGATGCCGTCCTGGGTCTGCGCGAACCGGTGGTCAGCGAGGAAATCCTCGAAACAGACCGCGCCCACGAGGATGACAACACGATCATTCGTGTAACCCACCTTCTCTGGGAGGTCATTTTCCAGAGCTTCCACTACGCCAAGGGCAAGGACCCCCGAGCTCCCTATCAGGAGTTCCCCGAATCCGCGAAACGAATGAAGATGCACTACATGAAGTGCGAACAGGTGCTCACCGAGTACCTGAACACCATCGACTGGGTGGCTTTTGATGCTGCCGGTCGCCGCGGCCCCTTCCCGCGCCGAACCCCCGCTGACCCGCTGACCGATCACTTCCGCGAGCGATCGCGCGCAAAGGTCCAGCTTGCCTCCGCTGTGCTTCGCCAGCTGGAGTTTGCCCGCAACCTGGAGGACAAAGAGGATATCGCCCGCGGTATCCGCCAGACGGTGAAGACCTTCCAGTTCCTGCTTTTTGAGCAGAGTCGACCTGCAATCTAGCGGCGGTTTACTACTGCAAACGACAAAGCCCGCCGGACCTGAAACGGAACAACCAAATCGGGGCAACCGAATCAAGAACCTGGCGGACACACAGCAGACACATATTGAACGTAACTAAAGGATTAAACGATGAGTACAGAGGAAAAGAAGTTACCTCAGCCGCCAGCCGGTGAGGTTAAGCAGGAAAGTAAGAACCGCATCCGCGCCATGTTCCTTGGCCTGGTCATCGTGATGCTCATGTCCTCGCTGAACCAGACGATTCTGGCGCCGTCGCTGCCCACGATCGTCGGTGAGCTTCACGGCGTGGAGCACATGAGCTGGGTGATTACCATTTTCATCCTGCTGTCGACGGTTACGATGCCGGTCTACGGTAAGCTTTCTGACCAGTTCGGACGCAAGCCCTTCCTGCTTTTTGCGATTGTTGCTTTTATGGCGGGTTCGATTGTTGGTGCGCTCGCGCAGAACATGAACTGGCTGATTTTTGCTCGCGCCCTGCAGGGCCTGGGCGGTGGTGGCCTGATGATTCTTTCTCAGGCGGTGATTGCTGACGTGATTCCTCCCCGCGACCGAGGCCGCTACATGGGTATTATCGGTGGCGTTTTTGCATTCTCGTCGGTGGCTGGTCCGCTGATTGGCGGCTGGATTACTGAGGGCCCTGGTTGGCGTTGGGCGTTTTGGCTGAACCTGCCGCTGGCTATTATGTCGATTCTTGCGGTGATTTTCTTGCTGCCGCACCGCCCGTTCCGTGAGCGTGAGAAGCACAGCATCGACTACCTTGGTTCGCTGATTCTAATGGCGGGTACGAGCGCGCTCGTGCTTGCTACGATTTGGGGCGGTAACCAGTACGAGTGGACGTCGCCGCAGATTATTGGTCTGCTGATTTTCTCGGTGGTTGCTGCGCTGGTGTTCATCCCGGTGGAGAACCGTGCGGCTGAGCCGGTTATGCCCATGTACCTGTTCAAGAACCGTAACTTCCTGCTGACTCTGGGCGCTTCGCTGGCGCTGGGCGTGGCGATGTTCGGTGCGGTGGAGTACATCCCGACCTATCTGCAGATGGCGCTGGGCGTGAGTGCTACGGTGGCTGGTCTGCTGATGATCCCGATGATGGGTGTCATGCTGGTGGTGTCGATTGTGACGGGCCGCGTGGTGTCGAAGACCGGTCGCTATAAGAGTTACGTGACGACCGGTACCGCGATTGTGGCGCTGGGCCTGTTCCTGCTGTCGACCGTGAATGTTGAGACCCCGACTTGGCTGTTCTGTATGTACCTTGCGGTGATGGGTGCCGGTCTGGGTATGTCCATGCAGTTCTTGACTCTGATTGTTCAGAATGCGTTCCCGGTGAGCGTGGTTGGTACCGCGACGGCGTCGAATAACTTCTTCCGTCAGGTGGGCGCTACTGTGGGTGCCTCGCTGGTGGGTGGTCTGTTTACTTCGCGTCTGACGTCGCTAATTTCTGAGCGTATGCCGCAGCAGGCGCTGCAGTCTTCGGGTAGTCATGCGTCTTCGTCTCTGACTCCTGAGTTGGTGGCGTCTTTGCCGGAGCCGGTGCACGGCATCATTGTGAATGCGTATAACGATGCGCTGATTCCGCTGTTTCTGTACCTGGTGCCGCTGGGTCTGGTGTCTACGCTGCTTCTGTTCTTCATCCGTGAGGATGCGCTGGCGACGACCCTGGAGACTGAGCCGGCTGTTGATATTGCTCGTGCGGCGACCGGCGCGATTCCGGTGATTACTCCGGAGATGGCGGCGAAGGATGCGCAGGCTCTGAAGAGCATGCAGGGCCCTAACCGTAGGACGATTGCCGAGTCATTGAGCTCGGACGTTTCGCCTGAGGCGGGCTCTTCGGAGGATGGCAACTCCCCGCGTTCCTAGAACGAGGGATAACGAAAAGGTGCGCGACGGAGGCGTTGCCTTCCTATATAAGCGGCGCCCCGGCGCGAGTTGTGTGCTCGTGCCGGGGCGCCGCTTTTGGCTGCGTTGCCTTCAACGGTGCGCTTAAGAGGTGTGCCTTAGTGCTTGGTTTAGGGGTTTGAACTGTTGGTTTAGTCCCCTAAATGGTGGGTTTACGTGGTGTTTTGCCCTGTTAAATCGCTTATCGAAAAGGTTATTACGTCCCTATCTGGGTTTAAATGGTTCGGATGTAAAATTTTCGTAAAAATTGTTAATCCGCCCCTTTTCCCCGGTATTCCGGGGCATTTTTTTATTCAGCACTTTTTTAGCTTGCGTACAGGCTGTTCTAAGGGGTGAAAGTACCCAATGTGGGTTTGGTGGAAGTGTTACAGGCTATATAAGATAAAGTAACTATGCTCCTAGTGACAGTCATCACGAAGCAGTGCACTGGGACAGCATGACACACATGCCTTAACACCGACATCTACACAAGGAGGGGAACCGTCCCATGTTTAGGTACATCCTCCAGCGATCGCTGACGTACCTCGTCATGGTCTTTATTACGACCACGATGGGTTACTTTGCTGCGGTTACTGCTCTGAAGCCTGCCCTCTTGGAGCAGGAAAAGGTTCCGAAGCCTAGCCCCGAGCAGGTGAACCGTAACTTCGCGTCCCTGGGTCTTGATCCCGAAATGAACCCCTGGGATCGCTACGTTCAGTGGCTGACCAATGTGGTCACCAAGTTCGATTGGGGCCGTAGCCCCAACGGCGCGTACATTAACCAGGAATTTGGCCAGCGCGTGTGGGTTTCTACCCGCCTGCTGCTGGTGGCTACCATTCTCTCGATTGTGATTGGTATTGCCCTGGGTGTGTACTCGGCTGCTCGCCAGTACAAGTTCTCTGACCGTGTTATCACCGGTTACTCCTACCTGGTCTACATCATCCCCGCCCCCGTTGCGTACTTCGTGGTGCAGCAGGGCGCGACCACTATCAACAACATCGCCGTTGCTAATGGTGGAGAGAAGATCTTCTTTGTGACCGGTATTTCGACTCCGGGTCTGACCGGATTCTGGGAAATCACCATCGATATGGCGGCGCACTACATCGTGCCGACCTTCTGTATGACCATCTTCGGTTGGGCTGGTTACCAGATTGCACAGCGTCAGTACCTGCTCGATAACGTGAACGCTGACTTCGTGCGTACCGCTCGTGCTAAGGGCCTGACCCGCAACCAGGCGATTACTCGCCACGCACTGCGCGTCTCCTTCATCCCCGTGGCACAGTCCATCGCGTACCAGATTCCGCTGATTTTTGCGGGTGCATTCTTCGCCGAGACCGTCTTTGCATGGCCCGGTATCGGTAAGTGGTCGATTGACTCCATTTCCTCGCAGGACGTGAACGCTGCGACCGTGACCCTCGCGTACGGTTCTGCACTGTTTGCTGTCGGTGCGATCATCGCTGATATCGCTACCACCATCGTCGACCCCCGAGTGAGGATCTCATGAGCCAGGTAACTGCAACTTCCTCCGTACCGGTGGTACAGGAGAACGGTGACTTCAAGGTCATCAACAAGAGCGTTATTATTCTGCGCCGCTTCCTGCGTAACAAGGCTGCAGTCTTCGGCCTGTCCGTGTTCATCGGCATGGGTCTGTTCGGCCTGTTCGGTAAGTATCTGACCAAGTACAAGCCCAACGACATTGACTACATGGCGCTGGGTGAAGGCCCCTCGGCCGAGCACTGGTTCGGTACCACCATTGCGGGTAACGATGTGTTCGCCATGATGGTTGAGGCCGTCTGGACCTCTCTCGAAATTGGTGTGATCGTTGGTTTGGTCACCGTGTTCATCTCCGCAGTCTACGGCTGTGTGATGGCGTACTTTGGCGGCTGGATCGACAAGATCATGCTGTTCATCCTCGAGACCCTGATTATGGTTCCTTCGCTGCTGATTCTGGCAATTCTGATTAACGGTCAGGTTGGTAAGCAGATTCAGAAGAGCGTCCCCACCTGGATCCTGCTCTCTGCAGTGCTGATTACCTTCGGCTGGATGGGTAGCGCCCGTGTTATTCGTGCAATGGCGCAGTCCCTCATCAACCGCGACTTCGTGAAGGCTGCACGCTACATGGGTGTGCACCCCTTCAAGATTGTGATGCGCCACCTGGTTCCGAACATCGGCTCCCTGCTGGTTCTGAACTTCACCAGCGGCATCATGAGCGCTGTGCTCTCTGAGGTTGCCTACTCCTTCATCGGCATCGGTATTAAGTACCCCAACTACTCGCTGGGCTCGCTGATTTCGGATGCTTCGCAGCAGATTAACACCCTGCCGCACATGTTCTGGTTCCCGGTTCTGTTCTTCTTCCTGCTGGTTGGTCCGCTGGCCCTCATGAACGACGGTCTGCGTGACGCATTCGACCCGACCTCCATGTCTGTCGGTAAGATCAAGAAGTCCAAGAAGAACGAGAAGGCAGAGGCACCCGCTGCCGCTGCAAAGGAGGCGAAGAACTAATGAGTACCTCTCCCGTTCTGAGCGTTAAGGACCTCAACGTCCGCTTCAACACTGAGAATGGCATCGTGCATGCTGTTCGCGGTGTGAACTTTGACCTGTACCCCGGTAAGACCCTGGGTATTGTGGGTGAGTCCGGTTCCGGTAAGTCCGTTGCCTCCATGGCGATTATGGGTCTGCACCCGACTACTGCTGACATCACCGGTTCGGTCAAGTACAACGGCACTGAGCTGCTGGGCTTGAGCGATAAGGAAATGTGCGCATACCGCGGCAAGGAGATCTCCATGATCTTCCAGGATCCGCTGTCCTCCCTGACCCCCGTGTACACCATTGGTGATCAGATTGCTGAGGTGCTCAAGGTCCACAACAAGGGCATGAGCAAGCAGGCTATCAAGGACCGTTCCATCGAACTGATGCGTATGGTGGGTATTCCCTCGCCGGCTGACCGCCTGCGTTCCTTCCCGCACGAGTTCTCCGGTGGTATGCGTCAGCGCATCATGATCGCTATGGCGATTGCGAATGACCCCCGCGTGCTCATCGCTGATGAGCCCACCACCGCACTGGATGTGACCATTCAGGCGCAGGTGCTGGAGGTTATGCAGAAGGCTCAGGAAGAGACCGGCGCTGCGACCATTATGATTACCCACGACCTTGGTGTTGTGGCTGGTATGGCTGACGACATTCTGGTGATGTACGCCGGTAAGCCGGTGGAGATTGCGAAGGCAGAGGACCTGTACAAGCATCCCTCCCACCCGTATACCATCGGTCTGCTGGGTGCGGTCCCGCGTGTGGACCGTTCCGAGAAGGTCTCCCTGGTTCCGATTGAGGGTACCCCTCCGAACCTGATCAACCCGGTGACCGCGTGCTCCTTCCGCCCGCGTTGCCCCATCGCTAAGAGCGGTGGCCAGTGCTGCCAGGACTCCAACGGCGAGCCCGATCTGCAGCTGCTGGAAGGCGTTGGCGAGGGTCACTACTCCTCCTGCACCATCTCTCAGGAGCTGGTCGGTAAGACCGCTGACGAGCTGTACCCGGTTCCGGAACCCCCGGTATCGAAGTACGACGGTATCCCGCGTGAGGAGCGTGCCCCCGTCCTGGAGGTCCGCAACGTCAAGAAGCACTTCCCGCTCATGAAGGGTGCGCTGATTAAGCGCCGCGTGGGCACTGTGAAGGCTGTGAACGGCCTGTCTTTCGACATTCGCGAGGGCGAGTGCTTCTCCATCGTGGGTGAGTCTGGTTGTGGTAAGACCACCACCCTGCTGGAAATCATGGAGTTCAACAAGAACACCGACGGTGAGATTCTGATTAACGGAACCTCCACCAAGGACGGCAAGTCCGCAGGTGAGATTCTTGAGCTGCGTAAGAACCAGCAGATGGTGTTCCAGGACCCCACCGGTGCTCTGGATCCGCGCTTCACCGTTTACGAGGTGCTTGCTGAGCCCCTGGAAAACCAGGGCATGAACAAGGCAGACATCAAGAAGCGCGTTATCGAACTGATGCACATTGTGGGTCTGCAGCCTGACCACGTGAACCGCTTCCCGAACCAGTTCTCTGGCGGTCAGCGTCAGCGTATCGGTATTGCTCGTGCGCTTGCTGTGAACCCCAAGCTCGTGGTTCTGGATGAGCCGGTGTCCGCACTGGACGTGTCCGTCCAGGCTGGCGTGATCAACCTGCTGGAAGAGCTGCGTGCAAACCTGGGCCTGAGCTACCTGATGGTTGCTCACGACCTCGCGGTGATTCGCCACGCATCCGACCGCGTTGCAGTGATGTACCTGGGTCGTATTGTTGAGATTGGTGACGTCGACCAGGTGTTCGACAACCCGATTCACCCGTACACCCGTGCACTGCTCTCGGCGATTCCGGTTCCGGATCCCGAGGTTGAGGCTAAGCGCCACCGCATCATGCTTGAGGGCGATCTACCCACTCCGGTGAACGCGCCTAAGGGCTGTGGCTTCTCGAGCCGTTGCCCGGTCTTCAAGCTGCTGCCTGAAGACAAGAAGCGTCGTTGCCTGGAGGAGATGCCGGAACTGACCCACGTTGAGGGTGAGGATCACGGTTATGCTTGCTACTACCCTGAGGCTGAGGCCGCTACGGTGTAGCTCTAGAGTCGGCTGAATAAGTCGCATGTGTGCCGAGGGGCGAATATTCGTTGAATATTCGCCCCTCGGGTTTTTTATGCCCGGTATTGGTGGGCTGTACGTTGTTCGAGATTGTCACCTAGTGAGACGGTGCGAGCCGCAAAATGTGGCGCTAGGCACTGAAACCACCAAGAAAACAGGAAAAACTGCACTGACTAGGCGTAACCTTTCTCACCATTCAAGATATGAATATTTATGGAAGAGCTTTCCTGCTGGCTGTAAGCCATAATTAAGCCTGTGGGTGCGCCGCTAGGGGCGTACCTCAAGGAACACATTCATAGACCGGCACTAATTCATCGCTCACCGCACCCTATTGCGGCGCATGAGCAGGGAATCCTTGACGCTTTCCTGCGGGATTATTGAGGGTCAAACGTATAAGAGGACACTCTCATGGAGAAGAATTTCATCCTGAACCGTCGTACCGTTCTCGGTGGCGCTGCAGCACTGGGTACCGTGGGCGTACTGGCTGCGTGCGGCTCGTCCAAGGACTCCAAGGCGACCACCAAGGGCGCAACCGCAGGTACCGATTCCAAGGAACTGTACGACATCGCTGAGACCGCTGTTTCGGACCTGAAGCAGGGCGGTACCCTGCGCCTGTCTGTGACTGCACTGGGTCCGGGCTTCAACCTCTTCGGCACCGGTGTTACCTCCTACACCCAGGCTGCTCTGAGCCCCATGTACTACAGCGGCATCTGGCAGGCAGACCCCAAGGGTAAGCGCACCCTGTCTACCGATTTTGCAAAGAGCTTCGAAATCGCTGAGGAAAACGGTCTGCCCGTTGTCTCCATTGAGCTGAACCCCCAGGCTAAGTTCAACGACGGTACCCCCATCGATTGCAAGGCGCTGCAGGCTACCTGGAACATCCTCAAGAGCGTCGATGGCGACTACAAGATTGAGACCAGCGGTATCTACAGCAGCGTTGGCTCCGTTGAGCGCGACGGTGATGACTTCAAGGTCAAGGTCACTTTCGCAAAGCCCTACTACCCCCTGAACATCCTCTTCGGTGAAATTCTGCACCCGGCTCTGCTGGATAAGAACCTCTTCAACGAAGGCTTCGTGGACAACCCGCACCCCGAATACGCTGCTGGTCCGTTCACCGTAGCTGAGGGCGGCTGGAACTCCTCCGAGAAGACCCTGACCCTGACCCGCAATGACAAGTGGTGGGGCGAGAAGCCTGTTCTGGAGCGCATTGTCTTCCGCCAGATGGATGCTGCTGCTGAGCGCGCAGCATTCAAGAACGATGAAATCGACGCTGCTCCCGCTACCGCTGCTGCAAGCTACAAGGAGCTGAAGGAAATTGCTAACACCGAGATGCGTCGCGGTGTTCGCCTCTTCTCCGGCGGCATGGTCATGAACCCCGCCCGCATGCAGGACGTTGCTCTGCGCCGCGCTGTGGTCGCTGGCATGAACCGTGAGGCAATTGCCAAGGTTCGTTTCCAGGGTCTGGATTACGAAGAGAAGCAGCCCGGTTCGATGATTCACATGCCCTTCTCCGAGTACTACCAGGATGTCTACCCGACCCCGAACAACGATGCAGCTGCTGCATCGAAGATTCTGGAAGAGGCAGGCTACACCAAGAACGGCGAGTTCTACGAGAAGGACGGCAAACAGGCTGCCTTCAAGTACTCCGTCTTCGGCGAGGACCCCACCTCCAAGGCTGTTGCTCAGACCGTTGTTCAGCAGCTCAAGGCTGTCGGCATTAATGTTGAGCTCGAATCCCGTGCTGCAAGCGAATTCGGTAAGGCAATGCAGGCTAAGGACTACGACGCAACTGCATCGGGCTACGCTCTGAGCGACCCGGATGCTACCCAGGCTACCCAGCAGTTCTACCTGCGTGAGAAGCCCGAGGACGCTGGCACCGACGAAATCAATGAGATGATCGAGAAGATGAAGCTCATTGCTGACGACAAGGAACGCAACCTGGCATGTAACGAGATTGAGAAGAAGCACCTCTCTGAGATTGCTGTGCTGGTTCCGCTCTTCAATGGTCCCGAGTACAAGTTCGTCAAGAAGGGTCTGCGCAACTACGGCGTTTCCCTCTACCAGGGCAATGGTATTCACTGGGAGAAGGTCGGTTGGGCTAAGTAAGTCCTCTTCCCTTCACCTACTAGGTGAATAGCCTGGAGCTATTGAAAGTGTCCACCCGGATCATCCGGGTGGACACTTTTTGTATTTCTGGAGGGGGGGCTTTGGGTGCTTTTGTATACCGATGTAGGGGAGCGGTGGTATAGCTATCCGGCAAAATCTGAAAAATTCGCACAAAAACAGCGTATACATAGTATGAATATTCAAAAAACACGATAAATATTAAGAAATATTGTGAAAATGCTTGGTTTTTGTTCCGGAGGCGCGCTACAGTGGAGTCATACAAAGTTATGCAGTGCTCTGCATAAATAATCATTACTTTGGGGATACGGGATACACCCGCCCGCACAAGACAGAAGGAAACCACTCCCATGACCGCCAACACCGCATACACCGCGAGTAGCCACGAAGCGACCAAGAACAGCTTCAGCCGCCGCGCCCTCATTGGCGGCACCGCGGCTCTGGGAGCTGTAGGTCTGCTCAGCGCCTGCGGCAACGGCAGCGCAAGCTCTGAAAAGACCAAAGCAGCCGGCGCCGGTGCCAATATCGAAGACCTCTACAACATCAACGCTCAGGATGTAAACAGCCTGAAGAAGGGCGGCACCCTGCGCCTGCCCGCCGGATCCATCGGCCCGAACTTCAACTACTACACCCAGAGCGGTAACACCACCGATAACGTCAACGTTATGAGCACCATCAGCCAGGCTGGCCTGTGGAACCTCGACTTTGACGGTACCTACAAGCTGAACACCAACTTCGGTGTCTCCTTCGAGCACAGCAAGAAGGACGACAAGATTCAGGTTGCCGTCAAGCTCAACCCCAAGGCTGTCTTCAACGATGGCACCCCCATCACCTACAAGGCTCTTCAGTCTACCTGGAACATCTTCAAGAGCCTGGATAATGGCTACAACATTGTCACCAGCGGCATCTACGAATTCGTTGAATCTGTAGAAAAGGGCGACGATGACTACAGTGCAATCGTCACTTTCTCCAAGCCCTACTACCCGCTACAGAGCCTCTTCTCCGAGATTCTGCACCCCGCCCTGGAAGATGTCGAGCTCTTCAATAATGGCTTTGTGGATGCGCCTCACCCCGAGTACTGGGCTGGCCCCTTTACTCTGGCGGATAAGGGTTGGGACTCCACCGCAAAGACCTTCAGTGTCGTGCCCAACGACAAGTGGTGGGGTGCCAAGCCCCTGCTGGACAAGATCGTCTTTACCCAGATGGAGTCCAGCGCTGCACGTGCCGCGTTCAAGAATGATGAAATCGACGCTATCGGTGCAAGCACCTCCTCCACCTATGCCGAGGTGAAGAACATTGCCGGTACCGAATTGCGTAAGGGTACCCGCCTCTACGCTGGCGGTCTGGATATCAATCCCCGCCGCGTGAAGGATGCTGCCCTGCGTAAGGCAATCTTCGTTGGCACCAACCGTGAAGCACTCGCAAAGATTCAGTTCCAGGGTCTGCCCTACGAGGAGACTATCCCCGGTTCGATGATTCACATGCCCTTCTCGCCCTACTATCAGGATTCTTACCCGACCCCGAATAATAATGTTTCGGAGGCGCAGAAGATTCTGGAGGCCGCCGGCTACACCAAGAATGGCGACTACTACGAGAAGGATGGTACGAAGGCTGGCTGCGCTGTGGTGGTCTTCGGTGACGATCCGACCAACAAGGGTAAGGCTCAGACCTTCACTCAGCAGATGAAGGATGTCGGCATTGAAATCCGGATCGATCAGCACGCCGATAGTGAGTTCGCCACCATTTTGGGTAACTGGGACTACGATATTTCCTTCAGTGGTTATTCTGTCTCTACGCCGGATGCAACCGCGGGTACCAAGCAGTTCTACTACTCCGAGAACAACGAAGGTATCGGCAGCAAGGAAATTGACGCCCTGATTGATGCCATGACTCTCATGGAAGATGACAAGGAACGTAACCTTGCCTGCAACGAGATTGAGAAGAAGCACATGGCGGAGTTCGCCTTCCTGGGCACCATTACGAACGGTCCTGACTTTGTGATGGTCAAGAAGACTCTGGCTAACTACGGTCCGCGCCTGTACAAGTCGATGGACTGGACTGCTGTGGGCTGGATGAACTCCTAAAAGACGCCTGTTGTGTGAGCGGGTCGAATGCGTATGTGCGCGTTCGGCCCGCTTTGCTGTGCCCGTTAGCTATTTTGGGAAGCGGGGTTGTGAGAAGCGGGGTTGTGGGAGGCGGGGGAGGGACGCTGCGCGACGGGATGTGGGGGATGTCGATATGTATTTAGGCCCGATGCCTTAGGTTCTGTCGTAATAATTAAGAAATATTTATCGTGTTGCGCACTTGTAGTGATGTGTGTGGTGTACACTACTAAAAATATTAAATGTGGCTTAGAACATAGCTTTAGGTCACATTATTTTGCATGGCTTGACCTGCCCGCCCATCACCGCAGATGGCAGGTGCTCCTGTAGACGGAAACCCCGCCTCCAGAGCATGCGAGCCACCCACTCTACACTGCAAACACTGCATCAGCGCAGTCCACACCCACAAGGAGCCCATCATGAGCCCTCACCCCATCCCCTCCCTCTCCGGATTCAACCCGATCATGAGCCGCCGCGTACTGTTCGGCGGCGCAACCGCCGTCGCTGCTGCCGGCGTACTGAGCGCTTGTGGCTCCTCATCCTCCAAGACCGAGCACAAGGCAAGCGAAACCCCGTTCTATGAAATCAACGAGCAGGACCCCTCGAAGCTCAAGCAGGGCGGTACCCTAAACCTGAGCACCTACTCCCTTGGCCCGGACTTCAACCGTTTCTCCCAGAACGGCTCCAGCGTCTCCGTCTCCGAAACTATGGGCATTATCGCCGGTGCCGGCATCTGGCGCAGCACCTACAAGGGCGAAGATGAGCTCGACCCCAACTACTGCCTCGGCTTCGAAGCTAAGGAAGTAGACGGCAAGATCACCGCCGAAGTACGCCTGAACCCTAAGGGAGTCTTCAATGACGGCACCCCCATCGACATCGACGCCCTCAAGGCAACCTGGCAGATTCAGCGTGACCCCGAGGGCGCGTACAAGATTGCCGCTGCAGGTATCTACGAGTTCATCGAAAGCGTTGAAGCTATCGACGGCGACCGCTACCACGCACGCGTTGTCTTCAAGACCGCACACAACCCCGTCAAGGGTCTGCTCTTCGGCGGAATCCTGCACCCGGCAATGCTTGACATAAACCTCTTCAATGAAGGTTTCGTGGACAACCCCCACCCCGAGCTCGGTTGCGGCCCCTTCACCCTGGCACCCAACGGCTGGAACTCCTCCGAGAAGACCTTCACTGCTGTGCCCAACGACAAGTGGTGGGGTGACAAGCCCAAGCTGGACCGCATCGTCGTGCGTGAAATGGCAGACCCTGCAGCTCGCGCCGCATACAAGAACGGCGAGCTGGACGCAGTGGAAGCACGTACCCTCAGTGCCTACAACGAGATGAAGGATGTTGCGAATTCCGAGATTCGCCGCGGTCGCCGCCTCTTCGCCGGCGGCATGAACCTGAACGCAGAGCACATTACCGATGCTGCCGTGCGTAAGGCAATCTTCCTGGGTATCGACCGTGGTGCTCTGGCAAAGATTCGCTTCCAGGGTCTGCCCTACGAAGAAGAAGTTCCCGGCTCGATGCTGCTGTTGAGCTCCTCCCAGTACTACCGTGACAACTACCCGGCACGTAACCCGGAGGAAGCGCGCAAGGTCCTGGAGAAGGCAGGCTACACCAAGTCTGGCGACTTCTACGCGAAGGACGGCAAGACCATCACCCTGAAGCTGACCACCTTCGGTGATGACGCCACCACCAAGGGCCAGGCACAGACCTTCATTCAGAGCATGAAGGAAATCGGCATTAACTTCGAGCTCGACTCGCGTGCGCAGTCCGAATTCTCGAAGGTTGTTGGTAACCGAGAGTACGACGTGAGCATTTCGGGCTTCGGTGTGACCTCCGAGCCGACCAGCGCTGCCGAGTACTTCTACCACTCCAAGAACTGGAACGGCGTCGGCACCCCCGAAATTGACGCTATGATCGACGAGATGGTCACCATCCTCGACGACGCTAAGCGCGCCGAGAAGTGCAACGAAATTGAGAAGAAGCACATGAGCGAGGTCTGTCTCTTCATTCCCTTCCTCAATGGCCCGGACTTCAAGGCATGCCGCCCGAAGCTCGCCAACTACGGTGCGTTCCTCTTCAAGAGCTACGACTGGTCTTCGGTTGGCTGGATGGCATAAGCCGCAGTTTTAAGTTCCCCGCCCCTATACGTTTTCGCAGTGTCGTATGGGGGTGGGGAACTTTTTTCTTTTAGAGACAGCAGTGTGCCTTAGCTGCCCGTCAGCGTGCTTTTAACCTGTAACGATTCTCAAAGCATCGGATGTGACGCGCTCGCACGCCAATGCGACATAATATTTCATTTTTTAGTTTTCACACGCAGCTTCCGCGTGATGATGCGGGTTTAGGTGCTGAACCTGTGATTTTTAGACGGTGTATAGTTCTTCCAGAGTCTGGACTGTGGTCTGCATCGCTTCTTTTGGGGGTATACTGTGTTTCAATCACGAAAAATGTGGGGGCTCTCACAAGGGTTGTCGGCAGGGGCTTCGTTGCCACTGGATAAGTTGGTGCACAACACCGTGCGCCACGCGATACGCACCCAAGCCCTCCGGTATGAGGAGAACACATGACTCATCTACGTATTAACCGCCGTACCCTGCTGACCGGCACCGTTGCCCTGGGTACCGTCGGCCTGCTTGCTGCCTGCGGCGGCGGCTCGGACAAGAAGATTAGCGGCAAGGCCGCATCAAGCACCGAGGAAATCGTCAAGAACCTCGAAATTAACAAGCAGGACCGCTCCTCCCTCAAGCAGGGTGGCGAGTTCCGTGCTAGTGTCTCCGCAATCGGCCCGAACTTCAACATTCTGACCCAGAGCGGCTACACCACCGAGAATCTCACCGCTTTCGGTGGCGCCTGCAACATCCCCTCCGCTATCGGCTTCACCTCCCTGAGCCCCGCTGGCGAATACAGCCTCAATGGCGACTACGTCAGCGACTACAAGGCTGAGACTGTTGACGGCGTTCAGACCATTACCTTCAAGCTCAACTCTAAGGCTGTCTTCAATGACGGCACCCCGGTTGACATTGAGGCAATCCGCGCCGCGTGGACCGTCTACCGCAGCCCCGATGATGGCTATAACGTTATCGCCGCTCCCTTCTGGCAGCAGGTAGCATCCATTGACCCCGTGGATGGCGACAAGACTCGCGTCAAGATCGTGATGACCAAGCCGATCTACCCCGCGGAGACCCTCGGCCTGCTCGGTGTGCACCCCGCACTGACCGACAAGGAGCTCTTCAACAACGGCTTCGTGAACAAGCCTATGGATCAGTACTGGTCCGGCCCCTTCAAGATCGGCGAGTGGAACTCTTCGGCTAAGACCCTCACCCTCGTGCCCAACGACAAGTGGTGGGGCGAGAAGCCGCTGCTGGACCGCATCATCTGGCGCGAAATGGGCGACGAAGCAGAGCGTGCAGCGTTCAAGAATGGCGAGCTGGACAGCATCGGCTTTGCTGGCCTGGCAACCTACAACGCTGTCAAGGGTCAGCCCGGTGTTCAGATTCGCTCCGGCCAGAGCGTTGGCGTGATTAACCTGCAGTTCAACCCGACCCGCGTGACCGACACCGCCCTGCGCCGTGCAGTCTTCGCCGCGGTTGACCGCTCCCAGCTGGCTAAGGTCAAGTTCGGCCAGATCAACTGGGAAGAGCCCCTGACCGGCTCCCTGATTGCTATGCCCTTCCAGAAGGGCTACCAGGACGCTATGCCCTCTAACCCCGGCGCCGAGGCTGCTGCAAAGATCCTGGAAGCAGCGGGCTACTCCAAGTCCGGCGACTACTACGCCAAGGACGGCAAGACTGCAGGCTTCTCCATCACCTACTTCGGTTCGGATGCAACCTCCCTGGCTCAGTTCCAGAACCTCGAGCAGCAGCTCAAGGCAGCAGGTATTAAGCTCGAGCAGGACAACCAGCCGCAGTCCCAGTTCAACTCCGTGATGGGCTCCAAGCAGTACGACTGCGCCTTCTCCGGTTGGGGCATTGGTGCTGACCCCGCCGACAGTGTTCAGTACTTCTACACCAGCGAAATCAACGAGGGTGTGGGCGATCCTGAACTGGATAAGTACATTGCGTCCATTTACGAGAAGGAATCCCACGAGGAGCAGCTGAAGATGGCTGCTGAGGCTGAGAAGCAGCACATGGAGAAGGTCGCTATTTACTTCCCCTACGCTAACGGCCCCAGCTACGTAGCTGTGAAGGAGAAGCTGGCTAACTACGGTCCTTCCCTCTTCGCAACCAGCTACACCGACCCCAAGCGCTGGGTCAATGTGGGTTGGCAGAACTAAAGCCACAGGTTAATTTTCTGGATTCCCATTCGGTAGTTTCTGAATTTTCGGAGGCGCCGGTATAAGGCTCCGGAAGGGTAAAGTCCCGCGGTATTCCGCCTCAGAGGCGGGGTGCCGTGGGACTTTTCTGTGTTTTTGGTGGATGGTTCTGTGACGGGGTGGTTTCGGGAATTAACTGAAATATTTTCCCTGAAACGGTGAACTGGGTCATAGTGCGTGGGAAATGTGTGTATACTATTGCCAATGCAAAATGTGCGTGCTGTCACAAAGGTGTGCGGGTTGTGTTCCCCCGCGTACAGCAAAGCAGCATCCCACCTAACTGAGGAAAACTAATGACCACTTTCACTCTCAACCGTCGTACCCTGCTCACCGGCACCGTCGCCCTGGGCACCGTCGGCCTGCTCGCAGCCTGCGGCGGTAACTCCTCCAAGAACGAGAACAGCGCTCTCTCCGCTGGTGACGACCTGTCCAAGGCAGTCTCCTACAACGAGAAGGACCGCTCCGCCCTCAAGGACGGCGGCGAGCTGCGACTGAGCGCAGACGGCATCGGCCCGAACTTCAACATCCTCAACACCAACGGCTACACCGCAGGTAACCTGAACATTCAGGCGGCAATTAACTCCTCATTCACCGGCGGCTACTACGCTGACTTCCGCGGCGAAGGCCACATGAACGAGGACTACGTCACCGAATACAAGGCGCAGACCGTTGACGGCGTGCAGACCGTCACCTTCAAGATCAACCCGAAGGCAGTCTTCAACGACGGCACTCCCATCGATGTGAACGCCGTCAAGAGCTACCAGACCATCTACACTGCCGCGGCATCCGGTTCGGACTACCAGATTACCCCTTCACCCATCTGGGAACAGGTCGCAAGCGTCGAGGCAGTGGACGGCGATACCCGCCACGTGAAGGTCACGATGTCCAAGCCCTGGTACCCCATCGAAGGTAGCTTCACCTCCTTCCTGCACCCGGCATTCGTCGACGTCGCATTCTTCAACGACGGCATGAACGGCAAGCCCCTGGACAAGTACTGGGCAGGACCCTTCAAGGTCAGCGAATGGGATGCCTCCGGCAAGGTCCTCACCGTTGTCCGCAACGAGAAGTGGTGGGGCACCAAGCCTCTGCTCGAGCGCATCACCTGGCGTGAAATGAGCTCCCAGGCAGAGCAGGCAGCATTCAAGAACAACGAAATCGACTACGCTGACGCAAGCACCCTCAGCTCCTACAACGAGCTCTCCACCGTCGCCAACGTCGACATCCGCAAGGGTAGCGCACTGGCCGTGGGCAACTACGAAATCAACCCCGAAAAGATGCCCCTGCCCGTACGCCGCGCGTTCGTTGCAGCCCTGAACCGTGACCAGCTGCTCAAGCTGCGCTACGAGAAGCTCGGCTGGAAGGAAAACCTGCCCGGCTCCATGTGCATGCTGCCCATGCAGGAAGGCTACCAGGACAACTACCCGACCAAGCTCGGCAAGGACGTCGCCACCAAGATCCTCGAAGATGCAGGCTACACCAAGAACGGCGACTACTACGAGAAGGACGGCGTTAAGGCTTCCTACCCGGTGACCACCTTCGGTACCGACCCGGTCGTCAGCTCCACCGCACAGTTCCTCACCCAGCAGATGAAGGAAATCGGTATCGAGCTGAGTATCGACAACCACGGTGCATCCGAAATGGCAAGCATCATCTCCGCGAAGAACTTCACCATCAAGAGCGGCGGCTACGGCATCACCACCTCCCCGGTGGATGCAGCGAACTACTTCTACATCTCCGAGACCAACAACGGTCACGGTAAGGAACTGGACTCGCTGGCAGCAACCATGATGTCCACCGAGGACCCGAAGGAACAGCTCAAGATCATGAACGAGCTGGAGAAGCGCCACCTGGACGAGGTCGCAATCTACGTCCCGACCAACAACGGTCCCAACTTCAAGGCATGCCGTAAGGGTCTGGCGAACTACGGCCCCATGCTCTTCGGCCTGCCCTACTACAACCCGAACGTATGGATCAACGTCGGTTGGGAAAAGTAAAAATCTTAAGCGCTGAGCACAGCTCACACGCCCCATAAGGGCAAAAGCGCTACTGCGGCGTGTTACAAAAGGATTAAAACCTTCTGTAGCACGCCGCTTTTCCATGCCCTAGAGAGCAGCAAGGATATACTTAAAAACAAATGTGGGCATTCTGCCCACCCCGGCAGAGACTGTCCTCCCGCCGGGTTGGAGCGCTGACTACGCACCGTTCGCGTACTGCCTCCACAACACTGCGAATACTCTAGGAGAAATTCCATGAAGAGCATGTCTGTCTCTCGCCGTACCCTCCTGACCGGCACCGTTGCCCTCGGCACCGTTGGTCTGCTGGCTGCCTGCGGCAGCTCGAAGGAAAAGGTTGGCGGTAGCGCCGCTAACAATGCTGAAGATATTCTGAAGAACCTTCAGGTCAACAAGCAGGACCGTTCCTCCCTCAAGCAGGGCGGCACCCTGACCCTCGCGGCTACCGCCCTGGGCCCGAACTTCAACCTGCAGACCCAGAGCGGCTACACCTCCAGCAACCTGGACGCACTGGCACCCTGCAACATCCCCGCAGTCATGGGTTTCTACACCATGAGCCCCGAAGGCGAAGGTACCCTCAACCCCGAGTTCTGCACCGAGCACAAGACCGAGACCGTCGATGGCGTGCAGACCGCGACCTTCAAGATCAACCCCAAGGCTGCCTTCAATGACGGCACCCCCATGGACGTGAACGCTGTTCGCGCCGTGTGGAAGGTCTACCGCGCAACCACCGACAACCCCTACCACATCACCGACAACACCATGTGGCAGCAGGTTGAGAGCATCGAGGCTGTGGACGGCGACAACTTCCACGTCAAGGTCACCATGAAGGCTCCGTATTACCCCTCCGAAGGTCTGTGCGCCTTCGCAATCCACCCCGCACTGGAAGACGTCAACCTCTTCAACGAAGGCTTCGTTGACAAGCCCCTCGACCAGTACTGGGCAGGTCCCTTCAAGGTTGGCGAGTGGAACTCCTCCCAGAAGGTTCTCACCCTGGTCAAGAACGACAAGTGGTGGGGCGAGAAGCCGGTGCTGGACCGCATCATCTGGCGTCAGATGGACTCCGAAGCAATCCGTGCAAGCTTCAAGAACGGCGAACTGGATGCCTTCACCTTTGTGGGTGCAACCAGCTACAACGCTGTGAAGGGCCAGGCAGGCACCGAGATTCGCCAGAGCCAGAACACCAACGTTAACATCATTCAGCTGAACCCCAAGCGCATCGAGGACCTGGCACTGCGCCGCGCAATCCTTGCTTCTGTGGACCGCGAGCAGATCGCTAAGGCATACTTCTCGCAGCTCGGCTGGACCGAGCCGCTGCCCGGCTCCATCATCGCAATGCCGTTCCAGAAGGGTTACCAGAACAACTACGCTGGTGACACCGGTGCACAGGCAGCTGGCAAGATTCTGGAGGCCGCAGGCTACTCCAAGTCCGGCGACTACTACGCTAAGGACGGCAAGGTTGCTGGCTTCGCCCTGACCTCCTTCGGTTCCGAGGCTGTCTACCAGGCGGTCTACCAGATTCTGGAGCAGCAGCTGAAGTCCGCAGGTATCCGCCTGAGCGCTGACAACCAGCCGCAGTCGAACTCCAACTCCGTGCTCGGCCAGAAGAGCTACGAAGCAATCTTCACCGGTTGGGGCGTTCTGCCCGACCTGGCTTCCTCGGCACCCTACTTCTTCACCACCGAGGTGTTCGGAGTCGGTGACCCCGAAGTTGATAAGCTCATCGAGAAGCTGCAGAACACCGAGAAGGAAGACGAGCGCATCAAGATCGCTAACGAGGCGGAGAAGCTCTACTACGAGAAGGTCGCAGTGTACCTGCCCTACGCAAACGGCCCGATGTACGCCGCTGTGAAGGCAAAGGTCGCGAACTACGGTCCGTCCCTGTTCAAGCAGAGCTACACCAGCGCTGACTACTGGGTCAACGTTGGCTGGCAGGAATAGAGTAGGCGAAAGTAATACCGCTTTCGGTAATGCTTTAGCCGTCCTATAGGACAATAAAATCCCGGGTACTCTCATACGAGAGTGCCCGGGATTTTGCTGTGTCCTCTAAATTTTTGTGCCCTCTAAGTTGCTGTTCCCTCTAAGGTTCTGTGTCCTCTAAAGGATATGTAATTACAAAAACTGTGGGGGAGGGGAGCACCGCCGTGACCGACTGCTACCATTCGCCCCTGCTACCACTCACCCAGGTACAGGGCGCGCTCCTGCAGGTACCTCAACAGGTTCGGGTTCTGCCGCAGGTAGAAGATACGGTAAATGCCGCCTCCAGCGACGATAAAAGCCAGCGGGAAACCCAAAATCACGAGCACACGGCTCATATTGGCGGACAAATCAAAAGGATCGCCGCCGGTCGCCACCAACACAATCCACAGAGAATAGCCCACGCAGGCCAGCACGGTACCCCACATGCCGCGCACGAGCCAACTCACCAGCGTCACCGCAATAACCCACGCCAGTGCCAACGTGAACTGGTGCCGCTCCGCCTGAGCCCAAGGAAGCGCCCCCACATAAATAATTGCGGGGATGCCCAGGTACCCGGGGATATTCAGCGAGGCAAGAATGTTCACGCAAAAATAGCCCAAGAAAATAGCGCTCAACGACGAGGACAGGAACAGGTGCAGGGGAATCATGCCGTCGCCGCTATAGGCTGCGGTTGGGCCCGCGTACACGGTTTCAAACATGAGGGTCAGCGGAGTCATCATGTACTCGATCCAGACGACCAGCGCAAAGGCACCGAAAATACCGAGAGTTTGCATGAGCGCAATCAACCGTGAACGCGCATCGTGAGGAATCGTGAAGCTCTGGCCCTTCGCCTTGACGCCGCAGAGGTGAACGACAGCCACCATTGCCGCGATGCACAGCACCCAGCGCAAGAGGACCCCCGGCAACTCAGGAAGACCCCCATAAGCCCCCGTAGCGGGGTCACCCCACGCTCCGGGGAGCAGTGTAATGGCGTGGGTTCCTTCGGGGAGGTGGGTGGAGGAAGCAAACCGGTGCGGCTCGTAGATAACCCACCACAGAAGGCACGCTGGAATCAGGGCGGAGAGCTTACGCAACAGAACCGGGAACGGCGCGGACTCGTAGACGAGCGCCTCAAGATTGAGCCGGCGCATCAGCCGCCGAACAGGAGAAAGAGCGCGTAGCTCTTCTTGCTGCTCTTCCCACACACTAGTATCAGAAGACATCATCCTGGCATCAGAGGACATCATTGTACTCCCTATCACTTGAGAACTTCCTTGTTGAGCTTATTATCACATTAGCAGAAATACCCCCCGGCTAGTGGATACGCTCAAGCAAACCCTGCCCAAAGAATCAGCACAAAAGAGAACAGCGCATAAGGAAAGGGGCCCCACCACAATGGTGGGGCCCCTTAGAGCCTAGAAAGCAAACTACTTAGTGGTCACCTTCAGGACAGTGCTCAGGTTCTGGTGAGCAACGCCCGGCAGACCCTTAACCTCAGCAAACTTGCGGGTGTTGGTCACGATAACCGGGGTAATCAGCGGGTAACCCGCCTCCTTGATAACCTCAGGATCGAACTCAATCAGAGCGTCGCCAGCAGCAACAACGTCGCCCTTAGCAACCTTCACGCTGAAGCCCTTACCATCCAGGTTCACGGTATCCAGACCAACGTGAATCAGCAACTCAATACCGTTCTCCAGCTTCAGACCAACAGCGTGGCCCGAGGGATAGGTTGCAGCAACCTTACCGGCAGCGGGAGCAACCACAGTGGTACCGGTCGGCTCAATAGCCACACCCTCGCCCAGCTTACCTGCAGCGAAAATCGGGTCCGGAACATCAGACAGAGCCACGGCAGTACCCTCGATCGGGGAGTGCAGCTCAATGACCTCACCAGCGGAAGCAGCAGCCTCAGTAGACTCAGCAGCGGCGGTGGTGGTCGCAGTAGCGGCAGCAGCCGGAGCAGCCTTAGCAGCAACAGCCTCAGCCTTGGGAGCGGACTCCTCAGTAGCCTCAGCCGCGCGCTGAGCAGCATGCTTCGCAGCATCAGCCTTCGACTCGTAACCGAACAGCAGAATACCGGTCATAGCGCCGAAGAACGCAATAGCCAGACCAATCACGTACAGGTAGGAAGGCTGCATAGCCGGAATCGACAGCAGCGAAGTGAACGCGAACGCGTAGGACTTAACGCCCAGGAAGGAAATGGTAGCGCCACCAATAACAGCGGGAACCAGAATAATCGGAATCACGCGCTTGTAACGCAGCACAACACCGTACAGGGACGGCTCAGAAATACCACCGAGCAGACCGGACATCGACGCACCAACAGCGGTCTGGCGCAGCTCGCGGTCGTGCTTAGCCTTAATAGCCACACCGGTCACAACACCGAACACAGCGAAGTTGTAAGCACCCATCGGGGACTGAATGAAGTCAGTACCCATGGTCTGCAGGTTGTTAATCATGACAGCGTTCAGCGGCCAGTGCAGACCCAGCGGAACCATGAACAGGTACAGGCCAGCAATCAGAGCACCAACCAGAGCCGGAGCCTGGTCGTTAACCATCTTCAGGAAGTCAGAGATGCCCATAGCAACACCGATACCGATGGGGCCAACCAGGAACGCGGTCACCGGAACCAGAACGATGACCGAAATCATCGGCACGAACACCATCTGCAGCATCGAAGGAATAACCTTCTTCAGGAAGCGCTCAAACGGAGCCAGCAGAGCAACAGCCAGCAGCGGGGGGAAGACCTGGCCGGTGTAGCTGAATGCGTACAGCGGCAGATCCAGACCGAAGAACGGAACATTCAGAATCTTGGTGGCGGGGTCAGCCAGAGCGGTCAGATCGGTGAAGGTACCGGTCATCAGCGCAGCGGGGATAGCCGCACCAACCCACATGTTCGCGCCCAGACGCTTAGCAGCGGTAGCGCCCAGCATGATGGGCATGAAGTTCAGAACCGACAGTGAAGCAGCCTTCAGGATGTACCAGAAAGCGAACTGCTGCATCCACTGGGTGTTCAGCGCCTTAGCTGCCTCCGGGTCAGCCACACGAGCACCGTTAATGATGTCGATGTTCACGCTCTGACCGGTCAAGTCAGTGTACTGGCCGAAGAAGCCCAGCTGCTGCAGGAACACAATCAGGGTCAGAATCATCGAGGTACCCAGAAGCGCCCACAGCAGAGGACGGAAGGAGTCAGACAGAACGTCGAAGACGTTGGTAAGCCAGCCGGACTTCTTACCCTCAGCCTCAACCTTGGTGTCACCCTCAGCGTGTCCGGACATAGAAGGCAGAGCGTTGATCTCGTTGTACACAGCCTCAACGCGCTCGCCCAGCACCACCTGAGTCTGGCCGGACTGCTCAATCACAGAGAGAACGCCGGGCAGAGCCTCAATCTTCTTGTTCTGCACTGCATCGTTGGACACAGGAGTGACACGAAGGCGGGTTGCACAGTGAGTAATGTGCGCGATGTTCTCGGGGCCACCCAGGCCGTCAAGAATCTTCTCGCCAAGTTCGCGGTTATTCACGATACTTCCTTAGATATGCGGTCAATGTCTATACGGTTGTTGCCGGAGGCTGTGCCTACCTGACGCTGCGGTAGCCGAAAAGCCCCGGAAAACGCGTCCAGAAAAACACAAAAGACCCGAGTCTCTCGACCACCGGAAGCACTACACTCGTGCCCACTATGGAGCTTCGGTACAGCAAATAGAGGGGATTCTCGGCAGGTACATACTGCCGTCCCATACGGTGTTGAGTAACTCAGGTCTTGCCTGCCAAACCAGTAACAACCCTGAAGAAGGTTTCCCTTCTCAAATAGTTCCCTGTAACTCTAAGGGTTTTCCCAGGTTAAGAGCAAGGTGTGAACAGGAGGCTATCAGAAGCTGTTAAAAGTTTCACTCAAGTGGTAGCTGAGACACGCTCCCAGGCACCGCGTGTAGGGAGCCTCCCGGTAGGACTTCGGCGTACCCCGGTACGCTCCGACACGCCCTGAAACACCCTGACACGCACCGGACGGGGCGCCTTCCGAAGACGCGAAAGGGCCCCGCATCCACAGGATACGGGGCCCACACGCTACCGAAGCAGCTACCCTCCGACTAACTACTTCTTAGCCGGGAAGAAATTCAGCGGAGCAACCTCCAGCTCAGGGTAATGACGCTTCTGCCAGCGGCGGTTACGATGCGCATTCACCTCAATCAGCGCGGCACCCAGAGCACCAGCACCCAGAGCCGTCCACAGCAGGTGCGGAAGCACAGTAACGAACTGGTGGTACTCCACCAGAACCGGCACGAACAGCGCCGCGAAGAACACCGCCAGCAACGCACCAAACAGCAGAACACGAGCACGGTTGAACGGACGAGCCACCGCAGCCAAATTCCACAGACCCATCATCACCAAAGTAATGAACGAAGCCGTCTGAATCTGACGGATATCCTCAACGCCCATGCCGCGAGCCGTGAACGTCACCGCCAACAGCATCGCAACCACAATAATCGAGTTCGGAACCGTGTAATTCAGCACGCGGCGCAAGAAGCCCGGCACGTAACGGCGCGAATTCGGCAACAGGGTCAACGCGAAGGACGACGCACCCACAATCAAGAAGTCCGCAGTCGAGTACTGACGCGGCAAGAACGGAAAGGTCAAACCAAAAAGACTGAACAGAACACCCAGAAGAATCGCGAAACCAGTCTTCGTCAAGAACAGGTTCGCCACCATCTCAATGTTCGTAATGACCTGACGGCCCTGCTCCAGCGCAGCCGGCAGAGACGAGAACTTACCATCCAGCAGAACCAGGCGAGAAACAGCCTTCGTCGCCGGAGCAGCGTTACCCATCGCAATGCCCAAGCTTGCATGCTTGAGCGCCAGAGCGTCATTAATGCCGTCACCGGTCATCGCCACCACATGGCCGCGCTCCTTCAGAGCAATCACCATGTTCTTCTTCTGCTCGGGCGACACACGACCGAAAATATTGTGAGTAGCCGCAGCCTCAGCGAGCTCCGGACCGTCCTCAGGCAGAGTCGACGCATCAACCGCGCCCGCAGAAGTATCCATACCCGCAGTCTTCGCAGCCGCAGCCACAGTGAACGGGTTATCACCCGAGAAGACCTTCAAAGTCACGCCCTGACGGTGGAAATACTCCACAATCTGAGGCGCATCCGCACGCACATTCTCACGGAAAATCACGAACAGAACCGGGGTAGCATCCGACGGGATCTTCTGGACCGGCTCATCCTTCTCATTACGAACCACCGCAGAAGCATGCGCCAAAACCATCGTGCGCAGACCCAGCGCCGCCAGCTCAGCGGCACGCTCACGCTCGGCGGTACCCTTGGCGAGAAGCGCCTCCGGGGCACCCAGAAGCCACGCACCCGAATCCTTAAACTCAATCGCGCTAAAACGCAGAGCCGAGGAGAACGGCACAATACCGCTCACCGACGCCGAGGAATTATCCGGGAAACCACCGGTCAGAGCCGCAGCGGTCGGGTTCGCGTTCTCATCGTGACCAAACCACGCCAGTGCCTCATCCCAGCCGGCAGGCAGAGAAGCACGCCAGGAAGTATGCTCGGCAGAGTCAGCATCGGGGCCCTCGGCCTCAGCAACGGTGTCCAGCGGGCGCACCGAATCAAAAATTACGCCACCTTCAGTCAGGGTGCCGGTCTTATCGAAGCAGACCACATCCACACGAGCCAGAACCTCAACCGCAGGCTGCTCCTGCACCAGGATGTTGTGCTTACGACCCAGCGCCACAGCCGCCGCCGCAAACGCCAGGGTAGTCATCAGCGCCAGACCCTGCGGAATCATCGAAGCAACCGAGGACACCACAGCAATAGAAACCTGCTCCCACAGGTGGTTCTGCTGCACGGTCTCCAGGCCACCAGCCGCCTGAATCTGACCCCACGACACCACAGGAATAATGACCGCAAGACCCACCGTAATCCAGCGGACCACACGGTTCAGCGCATCACGCAGCTCAGACTGAATACGCGAGAACTGGCGCGCCTCATCAGAAATCTTGCTTGCACGAGAATTCGCACCCACATGAGACAGCAGGACGCGGCCGGTACCACCCAGCACACTCGACGCCGACAACACCATATCGCCGGGGCGCTTAGCAATCGGGTCGTTCTCACCGGTCAGCAGGGACTCATCCAGCTCCAAAGAATCGGAGGTGAGCACAATAGCGTCCGCGGGAACCTGATCGCCGCGCTTGAGAATGACAACGTCACCCTCAACCAGCTGCTCCATCGGAACCTCAACGCTCTTACCGTCACGCACGGCAGTAGCGGGGGAGCGGTCCAGCAGGGAGATGCGGTCCAGCTCAAGCTTCGCCTTGTACTCCTGCACAAAACCAATCACCACGTTAGCAATCACGGCTCCCAGGAAGAGCAAATCAGCCCAACGCTGGTACATAATCACCACAGCGCCACAGGCACCCAACACAAAGTTGAAGACCGTGAACAGGTGCGCACGCATAATGCTCCACAACGTGCGAGAAGACTTATTGTTCTGGGTATTGACCTTACCCTCAGCAGTCAGGCGAGCAACATCATTGCTGCTCAAACCGTGCTGGGCAATATCGAAAGATCCGCTGTGCGGTGTTTCAGAATATTCGGGAATGTAGCCGGCAACGGCAGACGCTGCCGTTTTCTGCTGAGGATCCATGCAGGGGTCTCTTTCTCGAATGGATGGAATACTGAACTGAATAGAGTTCAGTATTGCGGACACTACCTTTCAGTGTATCCGTGTAGAAGGGGATAAAGATAATCTCCGCCCTGGAATGAGCTGATATTTCAGTCATTCCAGAGCGGAGATTTTATATATGCGAATAATGGCATATTTTGAGGTAGAAAGTGTATGCGGGACAGTTCGCTAACGCCCCGTAAAATCAGTGCGCTAGCAGAGTTAGCGCTCGGGCAGAATCAACAAACGATTCGTCACCGGATGCCTCAACACCTCAATCGGATGCTGATACACCTCAGACAACAACTCCGCCGAACACACCTGCTCAGGGGCGCCCGAAGCAACCACCTCACCACCACGCAACAACACCATACGGTCAGAATACGCAGCCGCCACATCCAGATCATGAAGCACCGTCAGCACCGCAGCACCCTCAGCAGCCAACTCACGGCTCACCCGCAACGTCTGCTCCTGATGCGTAATATCCAACGCCGCAGTCGGCTCATCCAAAAGAATCAGCGGAGTCTGCTGAGCAAACACACGCGCCAAATGCGCACGACCACTCTCACCACCGGACAGAGTCGTAATATCGCGATTAGACAAATGAGTCACCGACGTACGCTCCATCATCGAAGCAACCACGGCGTCATCCTCTTCAGCGCGCTCCGTACCCTTCCACGGAGTACGGCCCATCTGAACCACCTCGTGCACCGTATACGAAAACGCCACATTCAACTTCTGCAGCAACATCGCACGCTGACGCGCCATCTGACGGGCATGAATCGAACCCAAAGGGGCGCCATCCAACAGAATCTCGCCGCCACTGGGCGCAATATCACCGGCAATCACACCCAACAGAGTCGACTTACCGGCACCATTGGGACCAATCAGCGAAACAACCTCGCCCGCAGAAACCGACAGAGACACATCATTCAAAATCTGACGCCCACCAGCGTTAAAACACACACCGGACAGGCTCAACAACTCACTCACGAAGCACCTCCGCCCTGACCCAGGGAACGACGCAACAACACGAAGAACGTCGGGCCGCCCACCAAAGCCGTAAAAATACCAATCGGCAAATCAGCAAAAGGCACCAGCGTACGTGCACCCAAATCAGACAGCGCAATCAACAGGGCGCCACCCAACGCCGAAGCCGGCAACAACACACGATTCGACGGACCCAAAATCATGCGCAACAGGTGAGGAATAATCAAACCAATAAACGCAATAATGCCCGCATACGCCACCGCAGCACCCGTCAACAAAGCCGTCGCCGCAATAGACACCGCACGCAGACGCTCCACGTTCACGCCAGAATGCTGCGCCGCACGCTCACCCAACGCCAGAACATCCAGCGAAGAAGCCATCACAAAACACGCCACCAAACCGATCAGGATAACCGGCCACACGCTCGCCACAGCCTTCCACGTGGAGCCGTTCAGCGAACCCATCTGCCAGAACACAATCTGATCGCGGCTCGTCGTATCAGCAATAAACATGAGGAACGCAATAATCGCATTCGCCACCGCAGTCACCGCAATACCCGTCAAAATCATCGACAGAACCTTCGCGCGGCCCGAAGAACGCGACAGGAAATACACCAGCGCGGTAGCCGCCAACGCACCCACAAACGCGAATGCAGGAGTCGTGAAAATACCGAAGAACTGCAGGTTCAACACAATCGACAAACACGCGCCAACCGCCGCACCCGAGGAAACACCAATCACGCCCGGCTCAGCCAACGGGTTACCAAACACCGACTGCATCACCGCACCGGAAGTACCCAAAGCGGCACCCACCAGCACGCCCAACAGCACACGCGGGAAACGGATATTCCACAGAGTGCTATCCGCCAGCTGCATCGCCGGGTTCTCCGGCGCAAGACCCAGGCGGCGGCCCACAGAAGCAATCACCTGATCAGTCGGGATATAGTACTGACCCAAACCCGCAGACAGCACCATCACAACGCACAGTGCCACCGCCAAAAACGTAAACGTCAGACCGGCACGACGCCGACGCGAAGCACGATAATCCCGCGCACCCGCCGCACTTTTCACGGCAGCCACTACTGGCCCCCCGCAGGAGTCGAGTACGCAGCCTTAGCCAGCGACAAAAGCACCGCCGGAGTATTCGGGCCATAGGACAGAATCTGGCCGTCACCCATATCGATAATGCGCTTATTCTTACCGGCAGTCGTCTCACCCACACCCGGGCGAGCCAAGAAACCATCCAAACCGCCGGTGGACTTAATGCCGCCGCTCATGGTCAGAATGACGTCCGGGTTCAGCTTCACCAGCGCCTCACTGGTCGCCGGAATAATATTCGTTGCGTTCTGCTCAGACGCCACATCCTTGCCGCCAATAGCCTGAATCAAATCGTCAGCGCCCGAACCCTTACCGAGCACGAAGAACACGCCAGCGGTACCGCGCACGTACAGGAACGCGAACGACACCTGCTGTGCACCCTTCGGGGCGACGTCCTTGAGCACCTGCAGAGCATAATCCAGGTCCTTCTGCACGCGGGCAGCAACCTGCTCGCCCGCCTCCGGAACACCCAGCGCCTGCGCAACAGCCTTGAGCTGCGGAATGATCTTATCCATACGACGCTCATGATCGAAGGCCACGACGGTCACACCCGCTGCGCGCAGCTGATCCACAATCTCAATCGGGCCGTTGCTCTTATCCCACAGCACCAGGTCCGGGGAGGTCGCCAGAATCGCCTCAGCGTTCAGGTCGTGACCGTTCTGGGTCACCAGCGGCAGATGAGCCAGCGACTGCTCAGTCGAGGAGGTGACACGACCGACCAGGCGACCGCCCAGACCCAGCGCAATCATCTGCTGAGCCAGAGTGCCGTACAGGTCCAGTGCCAGCACACGGTCAGCGGACTTAACGGTCACCTCGGTGCCGTTGAAATCCTTGAAGGTCACGGGGAAAGCCGGAGTGGGGGTGTCGACCATCGGCTGAATTTCGGGGGTATCCGCGGCGCTGTTGGGGCCGCGCAGAGCCTTCTGATTAGGGGCAATAGAAGAACGCAGCTGATCGGCAAGGTTCTCCAAAACGGTGCGGGTGCTCTGCTCATCCACCACAGCCTGCGAAGTGCTCGAAGAAGCAGTCGGGTTCTGAGTACCCACACCGCAAGAGCTCAGCAGAAACGCCGAAGTGATGGAGAACGCCGCATACTTCATTGCATCGCGGCGGTTCAGGGCAGAAGAAGATAGGGAAGAAAACATCGTAGTCTCGCAGAAAAAAGGGGGAGCTAGAAAAACTGGAGTAGGCGCCGGGGCAAAACCTGGCACCTGAAGCGGGGGTGCAGTGAAAATCTGCACCCCCGCACGGGCCGTGTCGGCTCACCGGTGAACCTCATAGTTGAGTCTCACGGGCGAGCCGACAGTGTGGGCATCCTCGTGAGGTGCCGTTATGCCTTCTTGCGGCGGCGAGTGTACACGACGGTACCCGCACCGGCTGCAACAGCGATGAAACCTGCAACCAGGGTGCCCTCAACACCGGAGGCACCGGTGGACGCCAGAGGCTTGCCGGTGACCGGGTCGCAACCCTCACCCTCGTAGACGGTCTCGGTCACGGTCTTGGTGGTGGTCTTCGCGCCGTTGATCGCCGCGGAGAAGCTCAGCGGAGCCATGTCCTTACCGGCCTCGTAGAAGCCAGCGAACGCCTTCGCGCCCTCAGCGGTCAGGGTGGTTGCCGCACCGTTGACGCTCACAGCGTCAGCGGAGCTCTGCAGGCCCGAAAGGTCCACCTTCAGCAGCGCCACCTCACCGTAGTTAGTTGCCTTGCCGGAGGGGTCATTGCTGGTCATGGTCGCGTAGAGAGTACCGGAATTGCCGTTAATCTCAAGGCGCGGGTTTGCAATGGTGGTGTCCAGAATGCCGTGGTGACCGGTGAAGTGAACCGAACCGCTGAAGGAGATAGAACCCTTACCATTCTTGAAGGTGCCGGTGCCGTTAGACCAGTTGAACGCATCCGAAGAGTAGGAGGTGCCGTTCAGCTCCCAGCTACCGTTCGCGATGCCGCCGCGCACGTAGTTGCGGAAGGAATCACGCACGCCCCAGCCAAGGTTTGCGCTCTTAATGGTGCCGTCGGATGCGCCCTGCTCCTGCACCTCGCGGGTGCGGGTGACGGGTACGCAGACCGGCTGTGCCGGGTTGTTGCTGACAGAACCGTTCGGGGAAGAACCGCCGTTAGAAACGCTGCCGGAGGTGCCTGCCGAACCGTTAGCGCCGGAGTTGCCGGAGGAGCTTGAGGAGCCGTTATCGGAAGAGCCGTTCTCAGACCCCTTGTTATCGGAAGCGCTGCTCTCCGAGGACTTGTTCTCAGAGATGCGGGGAACCTCAACGGTGTTCTCCGCGGTCTGCTCGCTGAGCTTTACGGAGAAGCTCAGCGGTGCCATGGCGTTGTCAGCACCGCGGTACTGGCCCGCGAAGAGCACAGTGGAACCTTCATCGGTGAGAGTGACTGCCGCGTTCTGTGCCGAGAAGACGCCGTCCTTCACGCTCGCGCCGGAGAGGTCCACCTCAGCGAACGCCAGGCCGGTCTTAGAAACGGACTTGCCGTCGCGGGTCAGTGCGTCCACGTCAGCGACCAGGGTGCCCTTGCCGTTAACGACGACCAGGCGCATGTTCTTGATGGTGCTCTTGAGCTGACCGTTGTGGCCGGTGAACTCTGCGGTGCCCGCAAAGTTGATCTGACCGGTCTTCGTCTCGGGGTTGTACACGCCGGATGCCTGAGTGTACTTGAAGCCGCCAGCCGGGGTCTTCTCCATACCCTCAACGTTCACGGAGCCGTGCGCGAAGCCCGTCAGGTACTTCAGGAAGGACTCACGGATATCCCAGCTGAGGGTGCCGGACTCGACGACGTTGCCGGTGACCTTCTCGTCACGCTTGGGCTCGGTGGTTGCGGCGGGGGAGGAAGGCGCCGCGGAGGTGGGCTCTGCAGGCTTGGGCGCTGCAGAAGTCGGGTCGGCGGGCTTGGGTGCCTCGCTGGTCGGTGCGGAGGAGGGTGCTACAGTCGGCGCTGCGGTCGGCTCGTTGCTGGGCTCAGGGCTCGGCGCGGGTGCTTCCTTGGTCACGATGGTTGCGGAGAAGCTGAGCGCATCCAGCTCCTGACCTGCCTTGTAGAAGCCCGCGAAGGCGCCGGTTGCCTCTTCGGAAAGCTTGACGCGGGTGCCATTTTCCTCGTCAACGCTGGGCAGGGTAATGGTGTTACCCTCAACCTTCAGACCGGAGGCGTTGAAAGTGCCAATGGTCATGTTCTTGGTCTCGACCAGGTCATTCGGGGTGGTGTTGCCGTTGTAGGGGCGCGACTGAACGTTGGCGCGCACGGTGCCCACGCCGTCCTTAATGGTGACGGAGAGGTCGGAGATAATGACTTCCAGCAGGCCGTGGTGTGCGGTGTAGTGAATCGAGGAGCCGGTGAAGGTGACGGAGTATTCGCCGTTGGCTACGGTGCCTTCGGCGGAGGTGAAGTGGTAGGAGCCGTCTTCGTTGGTGGTGACGCCGGTCAGTTTCTGGGAGCCCTGGGAGAAGGGACCGTTGATGTAGGAGCGGAAGGACTTCTTCAGGCCCCAGTTGACGGTGACGTCCTGCAGGCTCTGCTCTGAGGCTGCGGTTACCTCACCGGCGCTGATGTGGGAGTTGGTTTCAGCTGCGAAGGCCGCGGGTACGCCAGCGACGCCGCTGAGACCAATGGTTGCTGAAGCCAAGAACGCCCAGGTGCGCTTGGTGAGAGAGGGGGTAGACATTCGGTGTCTCCTTGAATTTTGTGATTGTGGTGTTCGTATCAAGTCTAGCCTTATTAGCTTATGTTTGTGTAACTTAATGCCTAGGGTGACTTGTGCATGAGGTATACCTTAGCAAAAGTTTTTGAAAACTATTGCCAAAACCGGTTTTTGGTGACAATATGTCATTGTCAGGTTTTAGTGACATCGTGTCACTAAAACATTTATTGTTCACCCACAACCCACTTTAGGAACTCACAATGACCGTGACCGCCCCCGAAACCACCCAGGAACGCTTCTCCGCACGCCTGAAGGAAAGCACCAAGCACGTCCACGACAACGCCGAACACTCCACCTTCATGGAAGACCTCATGGGTGGCTCCCTCAACACCGAGGCATACCTGCGCCTCATCAACCAGTACGTGCACATCTACGAAGCACTCGAAGCAGTCTCCGAACACTACCGCGCAGAACCCAACCCCATCACCGAACCCTTCACCCACCCCGGCCTCGACCGCGCAGAATACATCCGCGCAGACATCCGCGCACTCGGCCAGGACGGCGACATCGACGCGCCCCTGTCCGCAACCGCAGAATACGTAGAGCGCATCCGCGCCACCGTCAACTCCCCCGAACGCTACCTCGCACACCACTACCTGCGCTACCTCGGCGACCTCTCCGGCGGCCAGGCAGTCGCAGCGCTGGTCAGCCGCCACTACGGCATCCCCGCTGAAGCACTGAGCATGTACCGCTTCACCGAACTGCCCAAGCCCAAGGTCTTCAAGGACGGCTACCGCGAACTGCTCGACAATGCACCCATGACCGACGAACAGCGCGAAGCCCTTATCGACGAATGCATCGAAGGCTTCCGCATCAACGCCTCCCTGTTCGCCCAGCTGGGCCGCGAGGTCACCGAGGCATAAACCTAAACGCCTCAACGCTCATCGGCTCAACACTCAACGGCTAAACGCCCAATGCACAAGTTCGCGGGCACAAGCCTGTAGGCATAACACGGGTATAACAAAAGGGGCGGATGCTTTCACAAGCATCCGCCCCTTTCGGCGTTAGTCTCAAACTAGTCGAAGACTAGCCCTTCGCAACCTCACCGAAGTAAGAAGCGAGAGTACCCTCGTGAGCTGCACGCAGCTCATCCAGGTCAATAGAAACCTCATCCTGGAAGTCCAGAGCGTTCGACTCAGCATCCACCACGCCAATACGTGCGAAGGGGAACTGGCGAGCGGTGCACATATCCTTGAAGCGCACCTCCTCAGAACGCGGAACCGAAACCACAACGCGGCCCAGGGACTCCGAGAACAGCAGGGTGAACAGGTCCAGGCCGTCACGCTCAGCAACCTCTCCCAGACCAATGCGGGCACCGGTGTTGAAACGCAGGCAAGCCTCCGACAGAGCCGCAGCCAGACCACCAGCAGACACGTCATGAGCGGCATCAATCATGCCGTCACGAGACATGTTCACCAGCATGTCACCCAGCTGACGCTCCAGGGCCAAATCAACCTTCGGCGGCTGACCGCCCAGGTGACCCTTGAAACGAGCCCACTCGGAGCCGTCCAGCTCATCGCGAGTGGTACCCAGCAGGTAGATAGCCTGACCGTCATGCTCAGGAGCCCAACCCGAAGGGGTGCGGCGGGTGACGTCATCCATCACGCCCATCATCGCCACCACGGGGGTCGGGTTAATAGCCTTACCACCGGTCTGGTTGTACAGGGACACGTTACCGCCGGTCACCGGAACACCCAGCTCCATGCAGCCATCAGCCAGACCGCGAACAGCCTCAGCGAACTGCCACATGACGTCCGGATCCTCGGGAGAACCGAAGTTCAGGCAGTCAGACACAGCCACGGGGCGTGCACCAACGGTCGCAACGTTACGGTACGCCTCAGCCAAGGACGCGCGAGCACCCTCGTACGGATCCAGGTAGGTGAAACGCGGGGAGGCGTCGGTCGCCAGAGCAACACCGAGGTTGGTGTTCTCGTCCACACGCACCACGCCGCCGTCGTCCGGCATGGACAGGGCGGTGTTGCCCTGAACGTAGCGGTCGTACTGGTTGGTGATCCAGGACTTGGAGCACATGTTCGGGGACGCCATGAACGCCTTGATTGCCTCGCCCAGCTCCTTACCGCGCGGGCGGGAATCGTCAGCAGCCGAACCGGTGAAGTGGTTAGCCTGAACGTCATCCTGCCACTCGGGGCGTGCGTAAGGACGTTCGTAGGTCGGGCCGTCGTGTGCAACGGTGCGGGGGTCAACATCCACGATGACCTCGCCGTCCCACTCAATGACCAGGCGGCCAGAGTTGGTGACCTCACCGAGGAAGGAGTACTCCACGCCCCACTTGTTCATGATCGCTTCGAAGCGCTCCACGTTCTCGGGGGAGACAACAGCCATCATGCGTTCCTGAGACTCAGACATCAGAATCTCGCCCGGGGTCAGGGTGGGGTCACGCAGCAGAACCTTAGTCAGGTCCACGTGCATGCCGCCCTCACCGTTAGAAGCCAGCTCGCTGGTTGCGCAGGAAATACCCGCAGCACCCAGGTCCTGAATACCCTCAACCACGGAGCCCTTGAACAGCTCCAGGCAGCACTCAATCAGAACCTTCTCAGCGAAGGGGTCGCCCACCTGAACGGCAGGACGCTTCGAGGGCTTGGTGTCATCGAAAGACTCCGACGCCAGCACCGACGCACCGCCGATGCCGTCGCCACCGGTGCGCGCACCGAACAGAACAACCTTGTTGCCCACGCCCGATGCGTTCGCCAGGCGGATGTCCTCGTGGCGCATAATGCCCACAGCCAGTGCGTTGACCAGCGGGTTAGCCTGGTAGCAGGAGTCGAACTCAACCTCGCCGCCGATGTTCGGCAGGCCCAGGGAGTTACCGTAACCACCAATACCGGCAACCACGCCGCCAATAACGCGGGCGGTGTCCGGGTGATCAATCGCGCCGAAACGCAGCGGATCCATCACAGCAATCGGGCGTGCACCCATGGAAATAATGTCACGCACAATACCGCCCACACCGGTCGCAGCACCCTGGTAGGGCTCCACGTACGAGGGGTGGTTGTGGGACTCAATCTTGAAGGTAACAGCCCAGCCGTCACCAATATCGGTCACACCGGCGTTCTCACCGATACCGACCATCAGGTCCTTCTTCATCTCATCGGTGACCTTCGCACCGAACTGCTTCAGATGAACCTTAGAAGACTTGTAGGAGCAGTGCTCGGACCACATGACCGAGTACATTGCCAGCTCAGCCGCGGTAGGACGGCGACCAAGAATCTCCTTAATATCCTCGAACTCGTTCTCCTTCAGGCCCAGCTCAGCCCAGGGGAGTTCAGTGTCCGGGGTTGCCGCCGCGTGCTCGACGGTGTCGAGGTTAAACTGCTTTTCGCTCATAACTTCTTAGAATCCTTGTCGTGCGTTAGCGGGCGTTAATCAGGTTGGCAAGAACGGAGGTGAACACGCCGAGACCATCGGCGCCACCGCGCAGAGAAACCTCACCAAAACCAGAAGAGGAAGGACCGAAGCCAGGCTCCACAGCGTGCTCCGGGTGCGGCATCAGACCGACCACGTTACCGCGCTCATTGCTGATACCAGCAATGTCATTACGGGAACCGTTCGGGTTGAAACCAACGTAGCGGAACACCACGCGACCCTCAGCCTCCAGCGCCTCCAGAGTCTTCTGGTCAGCAACATACTGACCGTCCTGGTTCTTCAGAGGGACAACAATCTCCTGGCCAGCAGCATAGTTGCTCGTCCAGGAGGTGGAGTTATTCTCAATGCGCAGAATCTGGTCACGGCAAATGAACTTGCGGTGATCGTTCTTAATCATCGAACCGGGCAGCAGGTGAGACTCAGTCAGAATCTGGAAACCATTGCAAATACCCAGAACAGGCAGGGGAGCGGAACCGGAGGTACCAGCAGCGTTAGCGGCATCAATCACCGAACGCATCACGGGAGCCTTCGCAGCAATAGCGCCGGCACGCAGGTAGTCACCGTAGGAGAAGCCGCCAGGAATAATGACGGCATCAACGTTCTTCAAATCAGCGTCGTCGTGCCACAGCTCAACGACGGTACCGCCAGCCAAACGGACAGCACGCGCAGCGTCACGGTCATCCAGGGTGCCGGGGAAAGTCACCACGCCAACGCGTGCATCAGCGAAAGCGGGGTTCGGGGAGTAAGTAGAAAAGTCGCCAACCAGGGGGACTTCAGTAGGTGCGAGGGACTCTGCCATAGGTATTAGTCCTCCAGAACCGAAACGTTCACAACATCTTCGATGACGGGGTTCGAGAGCAGCTCTTCAGCAGCCTTGCGGGCAGCTGCGAGGTGCTCCTCGGTTGCCTCACCCTCGACGGTCAGCTCGAAGCGCTTACCCTGGCGAACATCAACGAAGGAATCAACGCCGATACGGGGCAGCTCGTGAGAAATAGCCTTACCCTGCGGGTCAAGAATTTCGGGCTTGAGCATAACATCAACAACAATACGGGCCATGTGTGGGCACTCCTTGGGTGCGTGGGTTCTGTATGAGCCGTATCTCATCTTACCGTACTAACGACCGTAACGGGGGTATGTGTTCGGTTGGTGGATACCCTAAGAGGCTCGAATCACGTCTTTTACGCCTCGAGGGGTGGAAGATAGCGCTCGCACACCCGCAGCAGGCGCTCACGCAGCTCAATCGAACGCTCCGACAGCTCACGCTGAATCCGCACGTACTCAGCCTTACCCTCGGTCGTCTCCACCGGAATCGGCTCATACCCCCAGTCACGAATATTGTAGGGGGCCGCGCGCATATCCAGTTCGCGCGCATCCCACGCCAGGTCGAAACAATCCATGACCAGGGTCGAATCAACCAGCGGCAGCAGCTTGTACGCCCACTTGTACACGTCCATGTTCGCGTGCAGGCACGCCGGCTGCTCCAGCACGCGCTGCGTCTCACGGGTGGGCTGCAGCTCGTTCATCGGCGCCGCCTGCGGCATGAAGAAACGGAACGCGTCAAAGTGCGAGCAGCGGATGCGGTGGCTCTCCACCACCCGGTCCGTACCCTCCGCACCCAGGCGCAACTGCAGGTAGTCGTGGCGGATATTGTTCTCCACCGACTTGTACGCCATCGCCCACTCGTGCATGCCGAAGCAACCGAACTGACCCTTCTTCGCGGCGGTGTTGCGCAGAATCTCGTGGGTAAAGGCGAGGGCGGTAGCGCGGCGTTCGACGAAGCCGGTGACGTCCACGGTGACGGCGGAGGCGGCCTCCGCCTGAGCGTGCGCCTGCTCGGGGGTGCAGCCAGCCTCAAGGAGTTCCTGCTCGGTTGCGCGCCGGTAAAAACGCCAGGAGGCGCGCTCGGGCGCATCCAGCAGGATGATGCCGGCTCCGGGGTGCCAGCGCTTAAACTGGCCGGGTTTGAGCGTGTAGTAGGTGAAGAGGAAGTCCTCCACGGGGTGCACTTCGTGGCGGGCGCGACGCTGCGCAAACGGGTCGGCGTAGCGGCCGGCACGCGCCTCATGCGCTGCCTGGGCGGCACGCCATTCGCGGGCATCCATCACCTGGGAAAATACAACACTACTCATGCTTCTAGCCTAAACGATGCTGTGACAAGGTAGTGGACGTAGCAATGTCTATCTAGTTACTAGAAGACCGGGCTTTAAACTCACGTTCAAAATCGACAAACTGTGGGCTATTAATCACTACAGTTCGAAGATAGCGGGCAAATTGACCCGCTCCTGCTCGTTCAAGCGACCGAGGAATATCAATCTCCGTGAATCCCTTAGAGCGAGCATAAGATTCCTGGAAAAGATAGACCTCCGCAAATAAGGAGGGATGAGCATATTCGGTGAGCTGCATCAGAAAATCGTCCGCGCTGAGCGTCTCATAATTTTGAATATTCTGAGCTTCTTCCGTGGAAGCATAATCGAGCAGTTTGCGGTCATCGGTGACTAATGCGTGCATGGCGCCATGTTGGGCAGCGGCATGCACGTGAAGATCGTCTGTATCGGGGAAGGAAACAGGAGTTTCAACAGGAAACCCGGAGATACATGAGATGCAGGACTTGATGATTTGTTGCTTCCAGTTTTCAAGGACGGCGTCGCTTATTGCTGGATTGGCTCGACGAACGTGGTAGCCAAATTCATCCATAATTCCACTGGAGACGTGAGGCGTAAAGAACTCGTATTCACTCTTCACCGCCAGCAATAAAATCCAATCCCGAAGAGTTTTGGACATCAGAATATTTGTATCCAGCAGAACAGAGTATTTGGACGCTACCATGCGGGCCCTCCGAGGGTGTCAACAAGACCGTGTTCCTCCTCGAGTTCCCAGAGCTCTTTGAGGGCCTGTTCTTTCTGAGCAACGGTCTTCTTGAGAAGTCCCTTACGGAAAGCGTCAGCATCCTCGGTGCGGATACGGAAGTGGCTACCCACCTTATGCGCAGGCAACTCACCCGCACGAATAGCCTTCATGAGCGTTGGGCGTGAAATACCGATGCGCTGCGCAGCAACCGTCGTCGTCAAATCGTGAGGGACAACCTGAACATCAATACTTTGCCCGCTAGCCAGGGCATGCAGGACGTGCTGAATGACCTGGTTGAGGGCATCGCCAAGCTGCTGGCTTTCTCGGCCCGAAACGGTCAGCTCAATGGTGGTTTCTTCAGAGTTCTTGAGAATCTCCCGCGCCTCTGCACGAGCCTGATTGAGGGTATCTTCCTCCAGGGGGCTGGTTAGGGTGGTGGTCATTATCTTCTCCTCGGGGTTGGGCAAATAAGCGTCCGAAGGCACCGCGCCGGTGGGGTGCATATCATTCGGCGAGAGGCTCATCCACGGTTGATACAACCTTACCCATATCTGAAATAACTGTAAAGTGTTTCAGCTATTTCACCTGTAGGTAGACAAAGGGGAGGGGCGGTGCTGAGAAAACCCAGCACCGCCCCTCCCGAAGCGTACAGCCCACAAACGAGCTAAACCCTAGCGGCCAGTACCACCGTAAACAGTAGCCTCGCCCTCAGCGTCCAGACCGAACGCAGTGTGCACCGCGCGAACAGCCTCATCCAGCTTGCTCAGCTCAGTAATCACCGAAATACGGATCTCAGAAGTCGAAATCATGTCAATGTTCACGCCAGCGTTAGACAGGGCCTCAAAGAAAGTGAACGAAACACCCGTGTTAGTCTTCATGCCCGCGCCAACCAGCGACAGCTTACCAACCGACTCGTTGTAAATAACCTCTTCAAAGCCCAGCTCAGCCTTAGCAGCCTCCAGCGCCTTCAGCGCGGTGGGGCCCTGAGCCTGATCCAGAGTGAAGGAAATATCGGTCACACCGGGGCGGTCAGTCGGAACGTTCTGAACAATCATGTCCAGGTTAACCTTCGCCTCATTAATCAGGCCGAACACCTTAGCTGCCGAACCGGGAACATCCGGAACACCAACAACAGTAATCTTTGCGCGGGTGCGATCGTGCGCGACACCAGAAATCAGGGGCTGCTCCAAGGGAATCTCCTTCAGATGGGTGGGGGTCAGTTCCGCGGACTCCTCCGGAACCACAATAGTGCCTTCAAGGTTAGAGAACGAAGAACGCACGTGAAGCTTCAAATTAAAACGACGAGCATACTCAACACTGCGCAGGTGCAGAATCTTCGCACCGTTAGCCGCCATCTCCAGCATCTCTTCACTGGTGATGGTGTCCAGCTTATGCGCGGTCGGCACGATGCGCGGGTCGGCAGTGAAAACGCCGTCAACATCCGAGTAAATCTCGCACACATCAGCGTTCAGAGCAGCAGCCAGAGCAACAGCAGTCGTATCAGAACCGCCGCGGCCCAGAGTCGTAATATCACCGCTCTGACGGTTCATACCCTGGAAACCAGCAACAATCGCAATGTTGCCAGCCTCAATCGACTCACGGATACGCTCCGGGTTGACCTCAACCAGACGCGCAGAACCGTGCACGCCGTCAGTAATCATGCCAGCCTGAGAACCAGTGAAAGACTGGGCCTTAGCACCCAGGTCGTTAATAGCCATCGACAGGATGGCAGTCGAAATGCGTTCACCGGCAGTCAGCAGCATGTCCAGCTCACGAGAAGGAGTGACATTGCTGGTGACCTCTGCGGCAAGGTCGAGCAGCTCATCGGTGGTGTCACCCATAGCGGACACCACGACGACCACATCGTTACCTGCCTTCTGAGTGTCCACGACGCGGCGGGCAACGCGCTTGACGCCCTCCGCATCCGCTACGGAGGAACCGCCGAACTTTTGGACGATCAGGCTCATTGATATCTCCAGGTCAGTTACTTGTGTGCTACCGGCAGACGCCGGCTCCTCATTTATAGTAGACGGCGTTCAGTACAAGCGGCTAACTGTGCACCCGTATGTATTGCCCCGTGAAATATTACGTAGTATTACGGGGCGGTGATGCGGGGCGCGGAGGCGGGTGCAGCACGCCCGCGGAGGCAAGTTTTTAGGTCCACGGATTCACATAAGTGACACCCGGCAGCGGCGGAACATCCGGCTTCGGGGTGCGCAACGGGGCGTTCTGGATCGAGCGGATCTTCTCCTCATAGTCGGGGGTGCGGAACACCTCCGGCGCATCTTCTGACTGCTCGGTTACGGGTGCTTCAGCCGGTTCGGAGGCGACGCTCGCCGGGGCTTCCTCAACTGGGGTGCCCTCGCCGGAGTCTTCGCCCAGGTCAGGGGTGGATTCTGCTGATTCGGGCGTAGAGTCCGCGCCGGAATCGGTGGGTGAGACCTCGTCACCGGGTCCCTCAGCCTCCTGCAGAACCTGCTCAATCAGCTGCTCATCCACCGTGCCCTGCACACCCTCAGCGGCGGGCGCCTCCGCGCGGGAACGGGCAGAATCCTCAGAATCCAGGTCATCAAACATGCTCGAATTCCAGCGGCGACGACTCTGCTTCGCCTCCTGAGCCTGAACCTGAGCCGCCTGCTCACGCTCCTGCTCCTCCTCGCGGTTCACGCGCTCAAAATCCTCGGCGGCAGTATGAGCCACCGCCGTGCCCTCGCTAATGACGCGGCGGCCCTCCAACGCGCGGCCCAGAGTAATCTCGTCCGCATACTCCAGATCGCCACCGACCGGAAGACCCGACGCCAGACGCGACAGACGCACACCCAGCGGCACGAGCATGCGCGAGAGGTAGGTTGCGGTCGCCTCACCCTCAAGGTTCGGGTCCATCGCCAGAATAATCTCCTGGATGCGCTCATCCGCCAGGCGGGACACCAACTCACGAATACGCAGCTGCTCCGGGCCCACACCCGCCAGCGGGTTAATGGCGCCACCGAGCACATGGTAGCGGCCGGTAAAGGAACGGGTGCGCTCAATCGCCACCACGTCCTTTGATTCTTCGACCACACACAGCACGGACGGGTCGCGGCGCTCATCACGGCAGATTGTGCACAGCTTCGTCTCGGAGACGTTACCGCACTCCTCGCAGAAGCTCACGCTGGTCTTCACCGTGGAAATGGCGTTGGTTAGGCGCGCCATATCTGCCGCATCCGCATTCAGAATGTGAAAAGCGATGCGCTGAGCCGACTTGGGGCCCACACCCGGCAGGCGGCCGAGCTCGTCAATGAGGTTTTGAACTGCTCCCTCGTACATGGCTTCTCCTTACAAATGCGGTGTGTTGTGCTGGTGTGTTGTTCTTGGGCGACGTTATGAGTATGCACCCAACCCCTGACAGTTTAGGGGCGTTTCGCGTAGCGAGTATGCGGCTGGAATGAGTGCGCCCGCCATCGGTGCGATGGCGGGCGCGGCACCTACGACCCCGGTTAGGGCTGGTGCAGGGGGCGTTCGTCAATGACGGTGCCACCAATAATTTTTTCGATAGCGCGCAGACCGATGAAGGTGCTGTTTTCGACCTTCTCATCATCCTCAGAGACGTAGTCTTCATCGGATGCGGCGCGTGCCGGGCGAGCCGGTGCGCTAGGAGCCGGTGCGCTAGGAGCCGGTGTGCTAGGAGTCGGCGCGGTAGGTGCGTTAGGTGCGTTAGAAGCTGGCGTTGTGGGCTTCTCATCGCTAGCCGGAGCATTATCAGCCGCAGCCGCCAACGGACCTGCCGCGAGGGGACCTGCCGGGGCAACCGGAGCAGCGAGCGGACCCGCAGGTTCAACCGGGGGTGCCGAATCCTGCGGTACTGCCTGCGGTGCTGCCTGAGGTGCCTCCGCCAACGGGCCAGCCGGAGCGAGGGGGCCTGCCGGGGCGACCGGAGTAGCGAGCGGACCAGCCGGTGCTACAGGCTCAGCAGGCAGTGCGGGGGTAGCGGGTGCCTCAACCGGTTCAGCGTAGGGAGGCTCATCCTCAAAAGGGGGCTCCTCCTCATACGGAGGTTCCTCCACGTGAGGGGGCTCCTGCGAGAACGGGGGTTCCTGTGCTTGCTGGGGTTCCGGGGTGCTTTCCTGCTGTGGAACTCCACTACCGGAGGCGGCAAAGGAATCACGCTCACCAAAACCGCCCGCCGGAGCAGTCGGCACCTGCTGAGTTGCCGGAACCTGCTGAGGAAGCGGGGGCTCAGGTGCAAGCGGACCAGCCGGCGCCTGCGGGGCGGCCTGCTGAGGTGCCTCCTCGGGGGCGCTCTGCGGAATCGGGGCAACCTCCCACGCACCCAGGGGCGCATCCACGCTCGTGGACTCGGGGGAGTTTGCGCCGGTCAGCGGCTGACCGTGGCGACGCCACGCATCCTCACCGCCGCGCGGACCATCAGCCAGAGGCGCCGGCTGAACGGGCTGCGGGGGAGTATGCTGAACGGGCGGCTGAGCCGCCTGCGGGGCAACAGCCGCCGGAGCTACGGGCTGAACTGCAGGGGCAGGCTGAGCAGCAGGGGCAGGCTGAGCAGCAGGGGCAGGCTGGACTGCGGGCTTGACCTGCTCACCGGGCTTCGCCACCTGAGCGTGAATAGTCACCTGACGGCGCAGGAACTCACTCACGCGGGCGGTCAGCTCGGGCACAAAGCCCTTGACCGCGCGTAGGGTCGCAATATCGGCGCTCACGTACAGGGTCGTGCCGTCCATGCGGGCGGGACGCACCTTCATCAGCTGCTCCGCCGCACCGGGAACGCTCATTCTGTTTAGGATGGCGCGCCAATTACCCTGAACCGCCGCCAGCGGATCGTTCGGGTTAAGCTTCAAAGGCACGGAGGGGGTACCCGCCGCAGCGGCATTAGCGGCGGGGGACGCCGGGGCGTTCGGTCCCTCCGGAGCGTCAGGCGCCGCCGGGGCGTTACCCGCCAGGGGAGCACCAGTCGGAGGTGCAGGGGCCTGTGCGGTCGGTGCTAGAGGTGCACCGCTAAGGGGTGCAGCGCTAAGGGGCGCGCCCGCCAGCGGGGGAGTACCCGCGCTGGCTTGTTGAGGTGCCGCCTGCTGAGAAGTAGGCTGCTGCGCGGGCTGAGCCGCCTCCTGAGTTGCGTCCTGAACCGGGGCGCTAGGAGTCTGCGTATTAGGAGCCTGAGTCTTAGGCATCAGGCCAGCCGCCGCCATACCCGCCGCACGAGCCGCAGACATGCCACCCTGCACCGGACCAGAACCAGCAGGAACCGAACCAGTAGCACCAGAAGCCACGCGACGCTCCAAAACCTGCAAGCGAGAAGCCAATGCCGCCACCTCAGCGCCACCGGCAGAACCCTCCGCCGCAGGCAGAAGCAGACGAGCACACAGCAACTCCAGCTGAAGCTGCGGATTCGCCGCACCCGTCATACCATTCAGAGTCTCATTCGCCGTAGCCGCAGCAACCGTCAGCTCACGCTCACCCAGAGCCTGAGCCTGCTGAGCTAGGCGCTCCAACTGATCCTGCGGAACACCCTGCAAAATCTGGCCGGCAGCCTGCGGAACAGCCTTCACCACAATCAGATCACGCAGACGCTCCAGCAGATCCTCCACAAAACGGCGAGGATCCTGACCGGTCGCCACCACGCGAGACACCGCACCAAAGAGAGTCGGCGCATCCTTCGCACCCAACGCCTCAATAACCTCATCCAGAAGCTGCGCGTGGGTATAACCCAGCAGCGCCACCGCACGGTCATACTCAATACCGTTCTGCGAAGACGCACCAGCCATCAGCTGATCAAGAATCGACAGCGAATCACGCACCGAACCGCCACCAGCACGAATCACCAGCTGCAGCACACCCGGCTCCACGGCCACCTGCTCCTGATCGCACAGGCCCTGCAGGAACGGCAGAAGAACCTCCGGCGGAACCAGACGGAACGGGTAATGGTGAGTACGCGAACGAATCGTACCCAACACCTTATTCGGCTCAGTCGTCGCGAAGATAAACTTCACGTGCTCCGGCGGCTCCTCCACAATCTTCAGCAGCGCATTGAAACCCTCACGGGTCACCATATGCGCCTCATCAATAATGAAGATCTTGTAACGGTCACGCACCGGCGCCAAAGTAGCACGCTCACGCAAGTCACGGGCATGATCCACACCGCCGTGGCTCGCCGCGTCCATCTCAATCACGTCAAGGGAACCGCCACCATCACGCGATAGCTCACGGCACGAATCGCACACACCACACGGAGTAGGAGTCGGACCCTGCGCGCAGTTCAGGCAACGCGCCAAAATACGCGCCGACGTGGTCTTACCGCAACCACGCGGACCCGAAAACAGGTACGCGTGATTCACACGGTTCTTCTCCAGAGCGACCATAAGAGGTTCGGTCACGTGCTCCTGCCCGATAACCTCAGCAAAGGTCTCGGGGCGATAACGACGATAAAGGGCAGTGCTCACGGCAACCTCTTCAACTCGGGGTGCGGATAGGACAATCCCTACCATTTTAGACGCTTTACCCCCGGCCCGAGTGGCCGACAGTCACCGGCGAACACGCTGCTACAGCACCCCAGCACAACACCGCCACCGTGACATCTACTATGGACGCTCACCCGGGCGGCATGTACGCTCACAGAAATACCGCGGACGCACCGAATTCCCAAGAACCCAAAAATCCGGTACACTGGTTCTTGCCTCTTACGTGGCGTTATCTTGGAAAACTCCCCCAGGACCGGAAGGTAGCAAGGGTATTCGAGCTATGACGGGTGCGTAGGAGGTTTTTAGTACCCAAAAATGGGCGCCCCAAAAAAACAAGGGCACAAGCACCCACAAATGTGCTTTCTGTTACTTTTCCTATTCGGGGCTTGCATGCTTCACAAAAGCGTAGTAAAGTTTTATTCGTTGCCTACGCAATGCGTAGAAAACATAGCTGGAGGATTCGCCTAGCGGCCTATGGCGCACGCCTGGAACGCGTGTTGGGTTAACAGCCCTCGGGGGTTCAAATCCCCCATCCTCCGCCACCGATCCCCGGTCTTAGATTCTAAGACCGGGGATTTTTTATGCCCCTTGGTACTATTTCTTCAGAACCCCACGGTTCCACGCGCCGCCGGGGCGCCCCAGACCTGCAGAAAGCACCACCATGATCTTCAAAAAAGTAGGCGACAGCCGCCCCTACCCCCAGCACGGCATGACCCACGCCGACTGGGGAGGAATCCCGCCGCAGCAGGTACGCCTCGACACCCTCATTACCACCCAAAAAACCCTCAACCTCGAGACCCTACTCGCCGAAGACTCCACCTTCTACGGCGACCTCTTCCCGCACGTCGTCAAATGGGGTGGCGAACTCTACCTCGAAGACGGCGTACACCGCGCACTGCGTAACGCCCTGCATCGCCGCGCCGTCATGTACGCGCGCGTACTGGACCTGGACTCCATCTCCCCGGCGCTGCTGCCCGGCGCATAAAAACCTACTCGCGTAAAAACCTACCCGAATACAGAAAATGCCGCGGACCGATGCAAAGAAGCATCAGGTCCGCGGCATTATATGTAGCTATTCAGTCCGCTCAACCCTTAGGAAGCGACCTTCAGGTTCGCCTCCTGCACGGGCGACTGCTCCGGTAGAGACTCCTCGGAGTCCAGACGAACAGGGTTGCCTGCGGCGTCAAAACGTGCGCCCAGGCCCATCTGAATAAAACGGATAGTATTCAGAATCTGACGTTCGCGAGTCTCCTCATCCGGTGCGTCCTCCGCACGACCCGCACTTGAGGAGAGGGAACCGTGCACGAGCATCGCCAATTCGCGAATGTCGTTCTTCGGAATGTAGTTCTCAGCAATGGCGGCAGAAAGAATATGCGCCAACACCATCTGCAGCTCGTGCACGTGCTTGCCGAGCTTCGCGTAGGACTCGGGGGAAAGCATGGAGCGCATCGCCGGGCCCGGAGGTAGGTGGCGGCGCGCCAAATCGTTGATCTGTAGGCGAATGTAGACCGCGAGCTGGTCAATCGGGTTCTCGATGCCCTCCAGGCCGACGCGCAGTTCGTTGAGGAAGCGTTCGGTCTCGTCCAGGGCGTAGGCGACCAACAGTTCGCCCATGTCGGCGAAGTAGTTGTAGACCGCGGTGCGGCCGATGCCGGCGTTCTTGGCGACGTCGGTCATGGTCAGGCCGGGCAGGCCGCGGGTGTAGAGGATTTCGCCGAAGGAGTTGAGAATGGCACGCTTGGTGTTCTCGCGCTGGGCGGCGTTGGTTGCTGCAGAAATACGGGGCATAGTGACACTCTACCCCAGATTGTCAGCAAATGACGAATTTATCGAATGTGTCACCAAGAAATTTGCCCAATTCATGCGAATTTTCACGTTTGTGACGAAATAACCGGCCCTACAGGAACCCCAAACGAGTCGCCGCCGCCAAATCAGCACCCACCAACGACGCAATCGGATACCCCGTATGACCGCGCCCCGGAGTCACCTGCAACAAAGTCCGTGCCCCCAAACCCTCGTAGAAAGCGCTACCCTCCTGCACCGCAATACGCGCCGACCAGCTACCCTCCGCGCTGGTCGCCATACGCCGACGACCCGACGGCGAACGCCCATCCAACACACCCACATGCCAACTCATCAACAGATGCTCATGCGAGGAAGGATTCAACGCCGCCCGTTCACGTACCCGTTCCGGCACACCGTCGGCACCGCCGCCACCGATGAAGGTCGCGCCGCCTCCGCGAATCCACGCAATATCGTGTGACAGCAGCTCGTAGCTGAGGAACTCCGCGCCCCCCGAATAGCCTGCACACCAGACGCGGCTCATATCCACCCCGTACGCCAGGGCAATCTCCTCAATCAGGGCACGAACCATCCTGCCGTTTGAGCGGGCACGAACCCACCAGTTATACGTCAGCGGAGGCGCATAGGAGCCGGCATCCGTCAGGCGAGGCTCCCGCAGGCTACCCGGCGACAGCACCGGCACCGACAGCATATTGAACTCAGCTGCCACCTGCGCCAACTCGGCACGCAGGGGAGAAGTACGGCGCAACAGGCGACTGCCGGCACGCGAAAGATGATCACCATCAAAATAGAACAGCACACCGGGCGCAGACTCAGACTCCGACAGAAGATGCAGATTATCGACCCGATAGTAGATATTGCGACCCCGATGCGTAAACGACCCGTAACCGAGCAGCTCAGAGGACGCCAAAAGCATCGGCTCCAGCAGGGAAAGACCGGTACGCACAACCTGCGCTGTATAGGTAAACAGCGGATGCAGACGCGGAATATGCGCGCTCAGCCGCCGCTGGTTACGGTACCGCCGCCTCCGCGCTCGCCGTAGAGAGCCACGAACCGAGCGGCGCACCGAGCGCTGCACCGAGGCGCGTAAAGCACGCCCCGCCTCCAGCGGGAACTCCACCTGCCCGGTATGGTGAGCGCCGGTACGGTAAACTCCGCTGCGGTGAACTCTGCGGCTCAGACTCTTCATACCTCCATTGTAGGTGCGGGGGTTCTGCAAGCGCCGGGGCCTGTCCACACTCTTGAACGGAGCCCATAAACCTGCCGCCGGTACGGCGTATAGGTACTATTAGATAGGCTCGGGTGGCAGACGAGCCGGTGAGCCCTGCCCTGCATTGCAGGCTCACCACCACGCGTGAGGGCTCGTACCCTACGTGAAGAAACACATCGCATGAAGAAAGACTTGGGGAAAGTAATGGCTAAACCCGTTAGCGAATCTAAAGCTCAGACGAGCACCGTCAAGGTGCCCTGGGCCGGTCGCCGCGGCTACTTTGATCTGCTGCTGGGCGCATCCTGCGTCATCCTGATCATTTCGAATATTGGTGCAACCAAGGGTGTGGAGTTCGGTCCGCTACCCTTCGAGTTGCCCCTGATTGGCTCGACCATTGTCACCGACGGTGGTTTCTTCCTCTTCCCGCTCGCCTACGTGATTGGCGACCTTCTTTCTGAGGTGTACGGCTTCAAGCGTGCCCGCCGCGCCATTGTGGCGTCCTTCGGCTCGGCTGCTTTTGCGGCCCTGTGCTTCCTGCTGATTGTGCACCTGCCCGCTGCGAGCTTCTACACCGGCCAGGAGGCATTCGCGCAGGTTCTCGGCCCGGTCTGGCAGATTTTTGTGGGCTCCCTGCTCGGTTACCTCTTCGGTCAGACCCTGAACGCCTGGGTCATGGTCGCGATGAAGAAGGCAAGCAAGGGCCGTTTCCTGTGGCTGCGCATGATTGTCTCCACCCTGGTCGGTGAGCTGCTCGATACCCTGATCTTCTGCTCCATTGCGGCACCGGTGCTCGGCATCGACACCGTGGAAGCATTCATCAACTACGTACTGATCGGCTATATCTACAAGTGCCTGGTCGAGGTGCTCCTCATGCCGATCAGCTACCCGATTATTGGTTGGTTCAAGCGTCACGAACTCGAGTACGTGGCGTAAGCTAACCTCCTTACAGCTGATGTGCACAGCCGCCCGGCCTAACGCCTGGGCGGCGTTGCCATTTCAGCTTTGTTCAATACACAGCATGTCTAAGAAAGAGATACGTTATGTCTAAACTGCAGGGGAACACCCCCGAGCAGTCGAAGAACGACTCGTTGAATCGTTCCCTCTCCCACGGCCAGTTGACCATGATTGCGATGGGCTTGGCGCTGGGTACGGGCCTGTTCCTGGGCTCCTCCTCCGCCATTAAAATTGCGGGCCCCGGCGCAATCATCTCTTACGCTATTGGTGCGATGATTGCGGCAATCATTGCTGCGTGCGCGGGCGAAATGTCCGTGCGTCACCCCGTCCAGGGCGGTTTCGGCACCATTGCGAGCCGATACCTGAACCCCTTTAGCGGTTATCTGACTCGCTGGGCGTATTGGGCATGCACCGTGCCGCTGGCCGGCGCTGAGCTGGTGGCGGTTGGCCACTACATGGCGTACTGGTTCCCGGACGTTCCCCTGGCTGTGTTCGTTGCCCTCTTCGGCGCAATTATTCTGGTGCTGAACCTGGTGAGCGTGAAGTCCTTCGGCGCCCTGGAGTTCCTGCTCTCTTCGATTAAGGTTTCTGCCGTCATCGTGTTCATGGTGATTGGTGTATTGCTGGTGTTCGTGGGCCTGCCCGGCCATGCCGCGGCGGGTACCGCAAACCTCGTGAACGACGGCGGCTTCCTGCCCAACGGCCCGGCATCCATCTGGATTTCGATGGCTGTTGTCATGTTCTCCTTCGGCGGCGTGGAAATGATTTCCCTCTCCGCAGCGGAGGCGAAAGACCCGGCACGCTCGGTGGCAACCAGCGTGAAGGCAATGATCTGGCGTCTGTCCACCTTCTACGTGGTGTCCATGGCGATTATTCTGTGCCTGGTGCCCTGGCAGACCGCCGCGCAGAACTCGGAACTGACCGAGTCGCCTTTCGTGCTCGTCTTCTCTGAACTGGGTATCCCCTTCGCGGCGGACATCATGAACTTCGTGGTGCTCGTTGCTGCGCTCTCCGGCGCTAACGCCTCCCTGTACGCGGCAACCCGCCTGCTGCACGCCCTGGGCTCTGACCGCATGGCTCCCGCAGTGGCTGCACGCACCTCCTCGCGCGGCGTGCCGGTCGTGGCTCTGCTCATCTCCTTCACCGGCGTTGTCGTGGCGACCGTAATGGCTGTTGCCAAGATTGGCGACATCTTTGCACTGCTCATGGCGTTGGTGACCCTGTGCATCCTGATTGTGTGGGTCATGATTCTGCTGACCTACCAGGCGTACAAGAAGGACCAGAAGAACGCCTCCTCCTTCACCGTGCTGGGTGGCCGCGTCACCGCAGGCCTGGCTCTGGCGGGTGTTCTGGCGACCCTGGCGGCAATGTTCATGCTGCCCGGCTCGGGTGTGCAGGAATCCATCATGGTCGGCATCGTCTTCTTCGTGCTGATTTCTATTGGCTACGCCGTCTCCTCGAAGGTTCAGGGCGGCTATGAGCGCCCCGACCTGGACGCTATGCACGCCGACGAGAACACCAGCGCGGCACAGCACTAAATAGCGTGAAAGCCTCGCGAGGCTAAAACATAAAAGGCACCGGATGGGGGAGCACCCCCGTTCGGTGCCTTTTCGCTTATGCGCTCTAGACGGCGCCGTTCTGAGCGATGTGAGTGTGCCCGTAGAATAGTTAACTATTCGTACCCGTCAACGAGGCTAGAAGCCGCAGAAGCCGGGTGCGAGCACACATTGCACATCACGCCCCTAAGGCGTACTGACGGAAGGCACCTTCGTGTCCCACAACGACGATACCCGCAGCCAGGCTGTAGCGGGGACCGCCGGATCGCGCACCCTGAAGCGTTCTCTGTCCCACGGACAGATGACCATGATCGTGATGGGTTCCGCGCTCGGTACGGGCCTCTTCTTGGGTTCGGGCACCGCCATTGCGATGGCTGGTCCCGCGGTCATTCTCACCTACGCTATTGGTTCTGCGCTCGCTTCGGTGATTGGTGCGGCAACCGGTGAAATGGCGGTTCGCTACCCTGTCCGTGGCGGTTTCGGTACTATTGCTACCCGCTACCTGGGCCCCTTCGCGGGCTTTTTGACTCGCATCGCCTACTGGACGGCGACTGTTCTGATTGCCGGTGTTGAGCTGGTGTCGGTGGCGACCTACCTGAATTATTGGTGGCCGCTGCTGCCCCTGTGGGCTGGTATTGCCGTGTTTGGTGTGGCGCTGATTGTGCTGAACCTGACCAGCGTGAAGTCTTTCGGCATGCTGGAGTTCTTCCTGTCTTCGATTAAGGTCATTTCGATTGTTGCCTTCCTGCTGGTGGGTCTGTGCCTGATTTTCTTCGGCCTGCCCGGTCACGCCGCGGTGGGTACCGCAAACCTCTTTAACGACGGTGGTTTCATGCCCAACGGCCCGCAGTCGGTGTGGCTGTCGTTGGCTGTTGTGATGTTTTCCTTCGGCGGTATTGAGATGATCTCGATCTCCGCCGCGGAGGCGAAGGACCCCTCCCGTTCGGTGCGTTCCTCGGCTAAGGCGATGATGATTCGCCTGGCGACCTTCTACGTGCTGGCGGTTCTGATTGTTGTGGCTGTTATTCCGTGGCGTTCGGCCTCTGGTCTGGGCGATGCGGTGGACGCTTCCCCGTTCGTTCTGGTCTTTGAACAGCTGGGTGTGCACGGCGTGGCACACTTCGTGAACTTTGTGGTGCTGATTGCGGCGCTGTCGAGTGCGAACGCGAACCTGTACGCGGGTGCGCGTCTGCTGCACTCCCTGGCGGCTGACGGCATGGCGCCTCGCCAGCTGGCTCAGGTGAACCGCGCTGGCGTTCCGGCTCGTGCGGTATGGCTGTCGACCAGCGGCATGGTAATCGCTATTCTGCTGGCGCTGTACAGCCCGAAGGAAGCGTTCCTCTCCATGATTTTCGTGATTATGGTGTGCGCGTTGACCGTGTGGGTTCTGATTCTGTTCGCCTACATCGTGTACAAGCGTGTTGAGCCGGCAACGGGCGGTTTCCGCCTGTGGGGTGGCCAGTTCACTGCCGCGGTCGGCGTTCTGCTGCTCTTCGCGGTGTGGGTTGCGCTCTTCATGGTGCGCGGTTCTATGGTTCCGGCGATTGTGGGCGTGGGCTACTTTGTGGTGCTGAGCCTGCTGTACTTTGCTCGTATTCGCCACACTCACGTGATTGACGAGCAGACCTTCGTGGAGGCTCAGCAGGCAACTGCCGAGTATGACGCCATGAAGTACGACGCTGATCATGCGTTGGAGACTGCGGCGAAGCTGGGCCGTTAAGGTTCTGTGGCTCCTCGGATTCTGTAGCTCCTCGGAGGGCTATGTTGGGGCCTGCAGAGACTCCAAACTCCAAGAAGGTAATAAACGAAAAATACGGAAAATTTCTGGGATTCCTCGTAATAAAACCGTAAAAATACCGTTGGTCCTCAGGGCGGGTCTATCATAGACAGTGAACCGTATGATCTTGTATGCGTTCAAATGTCTGTGTGTTGGATGAGGCTCGAAAGCATCGTAGCTTTCGAGCCTCATCGCTTTAATTTCTGAACATATTTTTAGAGCATTAATCCTAGATAATGTGTTCATTTGTTTTATGTTGCGAACCTGTGTGAATGGCCGACTCGTGGTGCGGGGCGAGTAGAGTTAAAACCATGCAAAACCACGAAAAGAACCGCGAAAACACCCCCGAACAGACCACCGTCTCTGAGGCCGGTACCACCGAACTGCTGGTGCACGTGCCCGCCCGCTGGGGTGATATGGACGCCTACGGGCACGTCAACAACGTTGCTATCCTCTCGGTCATGGAAGAAGCCCGTGTAGCGCTCTTCGGCCCACCGCCGTCCTCCGGGCAGAAGCCGACCGTGGCACCGCAGCCTCCGATTCCGCTGTTCGACCTGGTTGCCGAGGGCGTGCAGGCGCTCATTGCCGAGCACGGCATCCGCTACCTGGCTCAGCTGCCCTACACCGGCGAGCCCGTGCCGGTGCGCTTGAGCGTGGAGAAGGTCAGCGCCGCATCCGTGCGTATTGGCTACTCGATTCTCTCCCCGGTGGACCATCGTGAATGCGTGCGTGCCTTTACCGTGCTGGCGTTCTGGGACTCGGTTGCGGGGCGACTGACTCGACTGACCCCCGAGCAGCGTGATCTGCTGAGCTCCTACCTGCCGCAGAAGTAGGGGTAGATACCGGCGCTCCGCTGTAATAAACCGGTCTTGAACGGGGTCAAGCGTATGCTTTAAATACCTTCTGCAAAGGGTGCAAAAGGTTCATTCCCGGGAGAGATAACGATGTCGTTTCACCACACTCAGGCAGACCCCGCCGATTGGGGTCGCCGCACGATGCGCGCCACCGGATGCGCCGCCGCCCTGCTCCTCGCCCTGACCGGCTGCTTTGGCGGTTCTCAGAGCGAAAACTCTTCGTCGAGCCCCAGCCCCTCCAACACGGCTAACCACTCGCAATACCCGCTCCCTTCCTCCACCGCGTCCCCGTCACCGACGAAGAAGACCGAGCCGACCGTCACCGAGACCCAGGTGTCAGCCCCCGCAGAGAGCGCCGAGGCGAAGGCATCTGAATCCTCCGCACCCGCTGAAGCGAAGGCAACCTCTGCCGCGAACCCTACCGCCGCTGAGACTCCCCGCGCGCCCGAAAAGGTGGAGGTTGAACGCGCCTCCGCCGGCGAGCGCTGCGGACACATCGGACGCAAGGGCTACCTGAAGACCGGTGCGGAAATCATGGTGCTGCGCGGTACCGTGGACTGCGCCCACGCCCTGGACGTGCTGACCGAGTACATCACCACCCCGCGTGCCGACGACAACCTGACCGAGCACCAGGTTGCGAAGGTTCAGGACGCCACCTGCTACTGGAACCCGCAGTACGCGATGGCTGAGAACCGTCGCGAGGATCGCGGCGCCCCCGAGTGCACTATCGGTGAGGATGTCGCCTTTGTGGCTCGTCTGGAAAACCCGGACGCTCCCCCGATTCCCTTCCTCATGGAGCCCTCCTACTACGATTCCGGTGCCGGCTACTACCGTTTCAAGAGCGACGATGAGCGCACCCTCTGCGAGCTGAACCCCGCGGACGGAACCCTGGTGTGCGAGCGCCGCACCGGCGAGCAGACCGGTGACGGTAACGGTGCGGTCGGTCGTACTTTTGCCGGTCCGGTGGAGGTGACTCGCATGAACTTCCTGACCGGCGCCAGCGAGGTGAATACCGTGAATGAGTCCTCGGCTCTGCACGCGGAAACCAACACCGCAAACACGAAGATGATGCACACCTGGGATGTGGTGACTGTGCCCGCTGCTGACGGTAATCAGCTGACCTGCTTCGGCGAGATTGAGACTGGCTCGATTAGCTGCCATGACGGAAACGGGCACACTATTCTGGTGCGTGGCAGGCACGAAGGCTAAGCGCTCTAGAGGAGGGGTCACCCTGCAGGGTCCTAAGATGCCGTATAGCTAGCTCACAGGTAGCGTCTTTAGAATACTGTTGAGGAACCCGAACCAATGACGCAGAAAGGTCACCATGCATCCGGCACAGAAGCACTCTACCCAGACTTCTACCCAGGCTCGTTCTACGCTCCGCACCGCTCAGCGCTACAGCCCCGTAGCATTGGGTGCGACGCTCCTGCTGGCGCTGTCAGCATGCTCCGGAGGCGCCACTACCGCCGCCTCCCCGAGCGCCACCGCAACCCCCAGCCCGAGCGCTACGAGCGCGAAGGCAAGCGCCAGCCCCACCCGCACCGTAACGGTCACTGAAAGCACCCCGACTGCCGGTACTGTTCACACCTCCACCGCGGCTGCTACTGTGAGCCCCGGAACCATCACCACCGCAAGCCCCACGGCGACCGTGCAGGCGAGCGCGGCGGCGAGCGCCTCCGCATCGGCTAAGGCGAATACTTCGGCGAGCGCTGTGGCGAAGGCGTCGAGCACTGCGAGCCTGTCCAGCTCGGATGTTCAGTCTGCGGGCGGTAGCTGCGGCAGCATGGACGCTACCGGCTACCTGAAGCACAACGCTACGGTTCAGGTGACCTCCGGCGCGGTGGATTGCCTGTTTGCGCGTGAGCTGATCCGCCAGTTTGTGGTGCAGAACCCCGCCGAGGTGACCGATAAGGCGAATGGTGAGCGTACCGTCATGTCGGCGCGCTGCTACTGGAAGCCGGGTGACGGCGCGGATCGTGCGACCCCCGAGTGCGTGTCCCTGGATGGTGGCAGCACCGTCATTACCGTGAAGCTGACCAACTAGTTCACGGCTCACACTCCACAGGCACAGGTCTTAAACACAAGCGCCGCGTTGACGAGTCATTCGTCAACGCGGCGCTTGTGTGTTTCGAAGCTACCTCAGGCCGCTGGCGCGGCGGCGAGTGCTGCGCGGCGGGTTTTAGAGCTCTCCGCGTGCACGGGCGGCGAGCACGTCATCCAGGCGGGCGAAGGTCGAACGCCAGGTGGTGCGCACCTCCTCGTGGACCGAGGCGGGCATGGGACCAATCTCAATGACGATGCGGGTACCGGATCCCACGCCGTCGGCGGTAATCACGGTTTCGGGGAAGAAACGGTGACGCTGGTACACCAGCACGCTACCGGGGTTGCCCAGGTGGTCGGGCAGCTGCTCGGCGTATTCGAGCTCCTTGAACGGCTCAATGCTCAAAAAGCGGCTCTGCAGAATGCAGGACACCGAGGGGTCAACCTCGTTAATCATGGACAGGCGCTGCAGGCCGCCGACTACTGGCTCCACGACAACGTCGGTGGGGCGCACATGCCAGCCTGCGGGGCCGTACCAGCGGACCAGCAGTTCGGGGTCCAGATAGGCGCCGAAGACGTCCTCGACCGGGGCCGCGATCTCGTGGTCGAAGACGAGAAGCTCCTCATCGGGAACATGAGTGATGCTCATAGGGTTCTCCTTAAACGGGTTGAAGAGCGGGTTTAGGGCTTCTTGCCGGAGTAGTAGTTGCCGAGGAACTCATCACGGTACTCGAAGTAGGTGCCGTCCTTGATGGCTTCGCGAGCGTCGTCCACCATGCGCACGATGAAACGCTCATTGTGGATGGATGCGAGGGTCGCCGCCAGACGCTCGTCCGCCTTGAACAGGTGACGCAGGTAGGCGCGGGTGTAGTGGGTGCAGGTGTAGCAATCGCAGCCCTCGTAGATGGGCGAGAAGTCCGCCTTGAAGCGCGCGTTGGTGATGTTGTAGCGGCCGGTGGGGGAGTAGACGGCGGCGTTGCGTGCCACGCGGGTGGGGGAGACGCAATCGAAGGTGTCTACACCGTTTTCGATGCCGACGAAGATGTCGTCGGGTTCGGAGATGCCGAGCAGGTGGCGGGGCTTGGATTCGGGCAGCTCTTCGGCGCACCAGCGCACGATGGTGCCGAGGTTTTCCTTCTCAAGCGCACCGCCGATACCGAAGCCGTCGAAGGGCATGGAACCGAGGTCCTGGCATGCCTTGCGGCGCAGGTCCTCGTACTGTGCACCCTGAATGACGCCGAACAGTGCCTGGTAGGGCTTGCCCACGCGCTCAGCGGTCAGGCGCTGGTGCTCAGCGATGCAGCGCAGCGCCCACAGGCGGGTGCGTTCGAGCGCCTCCTCCTGGTAGCCGCGGGAGTTGTAGAGGGTGGTCAGCTCGTCGAAGGCGAACATGACGTCGGCACCGATCTGGTGCTGAACCTGCATGGACACCTCGGGGGTGAAGCGGTGGATCGAGCCGTCAATATGCGACTTGAAGTTCACGCCGTCGTCGTCAATGTGGGCGAGGCGTTCCTTGCCCTTTGCCACGTCGTCGTCACCGAGGGGGCGGCCGTCGGCGCCCTTAGCGTCCGCGACGGTACCCATGTCGATTACCTTCTTGAAGCCGGAGCCCAGGCTCATGACCTGGAAGCCGCCGGAGTCGGTAAAGGTCGGGCCGTCCCAGTTCATGAAGGCACCCAGGCCGCCTGCCGCGTCGAGGATTTCGGGGCCGGGCTGCAGATACAGGTGGTAGGCGTTGGAGAGCAGAGCCTGAGCGCCGAGCTCCTTCATGGATTCGGGCAGGACCGCCTTGACGGTTGCCTTGGTGCCCACGGGGGTGAAGGCGGGGGTCTGGATTTGTCCGTGCGGGGTGGTGATGACACCGGTGCGTCCGCGGAACTGTCCGCCGTTGGCTTCTACACGTTCAGCGCTGGGGGAGGCGGTGTCCGCCAGGCGGCTGGTGATGGTGAAGCCAAAGTCCTCGGTGGGGAAAGAGTTATCTAGAACGCTCATTCTTCTCTCGATTGTTTGCTTTCCGTCTGAATGTCTACACCCTAGCCTACCGGAAAACCCCGCCTCTCTTGCCGGAGGCGGGGTTTTCGCGGGTACTGTCAGGTTGGGGCACAGCCAGACTGGGGTATAGGCAGGGTAGCTGGGTTTAGCTAGCCCTAGTCGGCGAAGTTAGCCGGTGTAGTTAGCCGGCGAAGTCGCCGAGCATATCCACGGTCGGCACGAAGAAGAGGGTGCCGGTCACCGCGGTGCTGAAATCCAGCAGACGGTCGTAGTTGGCGCCATCCACTCCCATGAACATGTTCATGAGCATCTTCCGAACGGTCGAGAAGGTGCTGGCGTAGCAGATGAAGTAGGTGCCCAGCTCGTTGTTACCCACGGTGCCGAAGGGCATGTTGTCGCGAATAACCTTGAAGTCGTCACCGATATTGGCAAGAGCGGAGTGCGAGTTGGCGGGCTTCTCGTCCTCGCTCATCTCGATGTCGTCGTGCTTGGAGCGGCCAATAACCTTCTCCTGCTCGGAGACGGGCAGGGCGTTCCACGCGGTCATGTCGTGGATGTACTTCTGCACGAACTGGTAGCTGCCGCCCTTGTACGCGGGGTCATCGTCGCCGATGAGGCCGAAGTATTCGCGTGCCGCGGGGGTCTGCGGGTTCTCGGTGCCGTCCACAAAACCGATGATGGAGCGGCCGTCCCAGTAGCGGAAGCCGTGCACCTCCTCCAGCACCTCAGCAATATCGCGCAGAGCCGCAGTAATAGCGGACGCCATATCGTAGGCGACGGACGGCTGGGTCGCGCGGATGTGGAAGTGCAGATCGCCGGGAGTGGACACCGCGGTGTGTTTGGGGCCCTTAATCTCCTCAAACTCCACGAGCTCCTGCGGCAGAGGCTTGGGCAGATCCAGGGTCAGCCACGCGCTGTGGCTGATACCCAGCACAATATTGGCATTCTCGGGGGAGTAGCGGTTCGCGGCGGTGTGGTTGAGGTTAATGACGAGCCCGCAGAGGTTCTGGAACCCCTCAACGAGCGCATCCTGCGAGATGCCTTCCTTGAACTTCCAGACCATGAAAATGGTGTTAGCGTTCGGGCTGGCAGTGACCTGTTGTGATTCTGAAGCAAGCATAAAATCCACCGTACGCCCGTGTGCACACCCCTGCAATGAATCTAGCCCTAACCTTCTGCACTAGCCCTGATCTTCTGCATTGGCCCTAACCTTCAGCACTGGACGGAGAAGATGAGGGCTGGGGCAAAGAATAATAGGGTTTTAGAAGCCGTGCTTTAGAAACCATGGGCGGCGAGGTCACGGGCATGCGCCAGGCGTGCCGCCGTCTCGAAAATAGTCCACGCCTGCACCTGGGTGGACAGCTCCACCGGCGCACCGGGCTTCACAACCTTGCTCATCGGCTCGGTGAACCGCGGGGAGAACTGCACGAGCGCCTTACCGCGAATCTCATTCGGGTCAATGCCGTACTCGTTCATCGGCAGGTTGGGGTCGAACTCGCGGCGGCCCTCCCACAGGGCGCGTGCGGTCGAGTACACCAGGGTCGAGGCGAGTGCTCGCGCCTCATCGCTGAGCAGCGGTGAGGATGCCGCCATGCCCAGGTAGCGCACGAGAATGCCGGTGAACAGGCCGCCGTCGCCGTTGCCGTGCGAGATGAGGATGCGGCGGCGCGCACCGGAGAGGAATTCCACCTCTTCGGTCATGTGCTTGACGATGCCGACGATGAGGCGCTCGGCGCGTTCTGCGGGGTCCACCTCGCAGGGCACACCGGATGCGGCGAGGCTCAGTAGGGCGCCCAGGGCGGTTCCCTGGTTGTAGGTGAATTCGCTGCGTTCGTATTCGTACTCGTCGCCGCGCACGTTCACGCCGTCAATATAGAGCGAACGTTCTGCATCCCAGAGGGTTTCGTTCATCCAGTCCATGAGCGCGGCGGCAGTTTTCGGGTCGCCCGCACGCACATAGGCCAGAGCGGTCGGCGCGGTTGCCGCAGCATTCACAAAATCACGCTTGGACTTGCGCCAACTCATGCCACCCACCGGGGAAATACCCTTTGCCAGCTGCTCGAAGAGAGCCGCGCCAGCATCCTGAGCGGCAACGTCATTAGCGCCGGTCAGCTCAATACAGAAGGAGTTCATGCGGCCCACCGCGAGGGTCAGCCACGCCATATCGTCAAAATAATCGTTCGCGAAGCGGCCGTAATTACGCACGTTAATGCCGCGCAACAGCGCGCGGGCGCGGTGCAGCTCTTCCTGGGCGGCAGTAATATCGCCCTCGCGCAGGTGACGCTGACCGGCATCAATCATGCAGTCCAGCAGGTGCGCCTGCCACCAGTAATGCCAAACGTTCAGGCGCTGGCTCAGCGGGCGCGGATCCGGCACCTGTACCGAACCGATGAGGGCGCCGGGCACGCCGAGGATGCGGTGCACGAAGGTGTCGGTGACGCTGACGGCTGCGGCAGCGGCGTGCGAGGAGGTGCGCTGGGCGTACTCGCTAATCGACTCCAGAGACTGCTCGTTGTGGGAAGACGGCTGGGAATTCATGGACCCTCTGTAGTTGCGGTGAAGTATTACGTCTGAAATTATCCCACTTTTTGCCCTCTGAGCGCCCGGATGCTGTGGGCGGGCTCTCGGGTGTGATCCCTTTTTGAGAGCCCGCCGAGAAGATGCACCGCAGGGAACGGGGTGAACGCCACTCAAAAACCGGTTAGGCGGCGGCAGTCAGCGAACGCCCGCTGTACAGGTCCACCCGCTCGCCGGTGATGGGGTGCTCAAAGTGCAGGCTGTACGCCAGCAGCTGCAGCGGGTACTCGGGGCGGTCTGGGGCGTCGGGTAGCACCCGCGGGTAGAGAACATCGCCCAGAATGGGGGAACCCAAAAGGTTCAGGTGCGCCCGCAATTGGTGGGTCTTGCCGGTGTGGGGTGCCAAATCATAGAGCGCCCATTCTTGTTTTTTGTTCAGCGTAGGCTCGGCTCCCCACCCCTCAACCGCCTGCGCACTCGGAGTGAAAGTTCGCAGAATCTTCACGGTCGTCAGCGTATTCGGCTCCACACCCTGCGCCGCACATTCTTGCTCAGATAGTTGCTGAACCTGCAGCTGATCACGAATCTTCTGAATATGCGAACGCACCTGCAGCCCCTCAGCGCTCAACGCCTGCTCGGTGGCGGCAGGGTCGGCGGGAACCGGTGCCACGGCGCGGTAGGTCTTCGACACCTGACGATGCTGAAACATCATTTGGAAGGGGCGGCGCGCCTCCACAGTCTTAGCAAAGAGCAGCACGCCCGCGGTCGGGCGATCCAGGCGGTGAATCGGAATCAGCAGCGGGTTCTGCTCACGCACCCGCAGCTTGGTCAGCGCGGTCTGCGCAATATAGGAGCCGCGCGGTGTGGTCGGCAGAAAATGCGGCTTATCAATCGCCAGCACGTGCTCATCCTCGTAGAGCACCGGCATATCGGAGGGTAGCTGCGGCTCATCGGCAAGCTCACGGAAGTACCAGATGCGCTCGCCCGGCATATACGGGCTATCGCTGGTCAGAATCGTGCCGTCGTCCAGGCGCACCTCGCCGGTGTTGAAGCGGGCGTGAATAATCTGCGGGTCGTTCGGGTAGAAACGCGCAATCAGGTAGTCCGCAATGGTTGCCGGGACGGTGTTGTTCGGGGTGAGCTCGGCGGGGAGCTCCTCCACAAGCGGCAGGATCAGCTGAATCGGGTCGATACCGTTCTTCTGAGCCAGCGGAGGGGTCAGTAGGCGGCGATGCGTGCGGCGTGCCGGCTTCGCCTGATAGGCGGCGCCGGACTGCATTCCCTGCTGCGTATCGGGCTGAGAGTTGGGCAGTGAGCTGGACTGAGAGTTGGGCAGTGAGCTGGAATGCGGGCGTGCGGTGTTCTGTGCGGGCATGGCTCTACTCTACCGCCTGAACCCTATCACCTGAGCGGGGCGGGGACCGAGGTAAGCTGAGCCGGACTGCCTACCGATGAGGTGGTCAGAAATATTGCCGCGGGGTTGGGTTTCGGGCTGCGGAATGCAGTTTTGTCTGACACTCATGAATGTTTGTGTGAATACGTGGAACAAAAAACGAAAACTTCACAAATTTTTGAAATTATTGGACATTTAATTTAAAAAAACTGCATTGATTTTACAAAAAACAGCGTTTAAGTGCGGTATTTTCGAAAATTCTGTCAAATCAGAAACTAATAACCCTCAATTTAGCCCCTGTGGTTTTTCTAAGTATAAAAGATGTGAAGCAAATAAATACCTGCTAACCTGGGCATCCTACGTCATAAACGCCTTAATAAAGGCTGAAAGTAGCCTTAAAGCGGTACGATTAAGACACAGAAGTTCGATATTTCGAACGAAGGGGTCGAAATGGGACAGAAACAGCGCAAGGGTGCAGAGAGTAAAGGAACACCCCCAATTACGGCGGTGCAATCAGACAATTCCAAAGCACCGGAAAATGCGATAGGAGAGGTTATGGAACATTCACAAAAGAATGCGGAGCCTCGTACCGGTGCCCTGCGCATGGAACCGCACGAACGCGAAGAGCAAATTCTGAAAATTGCTGCAGAACATTTCGCTCGACGCGGCGTACTCGGCGCCTCCATGAGCGCTATCGCCCGCGATGCAGGCATTACCCGCGCCCTGCTCTACCACTACTTCCCCGGCAAGGACTCCCTGGCGGCAGCCGTCACCCGACGCGAAGCCAACGCAGTCCTCGAAGCGCTCGGCGAGCACCACGAAAACCCCGAGGAAGCACTCCGCAGGGCGTTGCGCACCTACTTCCTCGTCGTAGCCGGTGTCCCCACCCCCGGTGGGGAGGACTTCCCGAACAATCCCACCGACTACCTCGAATGGATGCTTGAACGCACCGGCATGCCGATTAATGATCGCACCCGCGTCATCCTCGGAGGCTGGTTGCAGCTCGTCGACTACTTCGCCCTGCACGTCGTGCAGCTCAACCCCCGCGATCAGCGCACCGTTCGCTCCCGCGGGCTCGGGCTCGAAGAAGCTATCGACCTGTGCCTGGGTGCCGTGGACACCCTCACCGGCGGCTACTAACCGCCCCAACAGGTCAACGTAGGACTTCCCGCTCCGATGTTTGGTTATGTGCTCCACGGCAAAGGCGACGTGGACATCCGGGCGGTTATTCCTCCGTCGCGCCGCTTGCGACGTGGCGGACTCCGGGAACACCACCCGGTTCGTGAGTAGGGAAACATAATGCCCCGTACCCCCTTCCGTGAGGGTGCGGGGCATTATGATGCTCAGGTTGAGGTTGAGGAAATGATTTAACCTGAGGCTAAGCTTGATGATCTGCTTGCGTTAAATGGAGCGGCGCAGCGACAGGCCACGAACCGTCGCGTAGAAACCCTGTGCCTGCAGTGCGGCACGCAGCGCCTCCACCGGATGCTCCACAGCCTCGCCGGTGGAGGGACTCAGCGTGTGGGTGCCCAGCGTATGGGTGCTCAAGAGCTCCACATCGTTGACCTTCTCCACCGAAATCTTCTCCGCACCACCGGCGGACACCAGGCGCGCCAGGGCGGGGGCCGCCGCCTCCAGAAGTACCGGGTCGGTGGTGAAAGCCAGCAGGGTCTTCGCGCCGCGCTCCACGTACAGCACCGGGGCGCCGTCCACCAGCACCACGCAGGCGCCCGCCTTGCGTGCCGGGCGGTGCTTGACCACTCCCACACCCTCGCCCGCAAAGGACGGAATCGCGGGCCAGCTCAGCGCCGCACCGTACGGGTTCGCCGGGTCGGTCGCCGCCAATAGCGTCACCGTGAACGTGCCGTACACCTGTTCCGTATCGGTGCGCTGCGGGGTGTAGGCGCTCGCACCGAACCCCTGCGGACCTGCGGGAATACTGAGGTTATCGGCGGTAGAACGCAGCAAATCCACGGTCGCGGGGGCGGCAAATTGCGCCGCACCCAAACCCTCAATAAAGTAGCCGCGACGCACCAGCGCACGATCCTCAGCCGCCGAATAAATCCGGTACAGCTGTGAGAACCCGCCGGCAGAATCCTCCACCTGCAGGCACCCGCGAGTCAGCACACCGTAGCGGTCCAGCAGCAGATCGGCGCGTGCGAGCGCCGCAACCGTCGCCTCCACCGGCTCCTGCAACAGCGTGTCCACGCGCGAGAAGCGGCCGCTATCCTGCGGGGCAATAGTGGGGGCGGTATGGAGCCCGCCGCGGAGGGAATTACCACGAAGGGAACGCAAGCCCCGCCCGGCGGCAGGGGCAGAGTAGCCGCTGGAACTATAGCTGTCAGCACTGTAGTTGTCAGCACTGTAACCGCCCGCCATGCCGTTACCCATGGAGGCGCGCGCCGCCGCAATACGACCCGCACCGCGGCGACCCACCCGCGACAGACGCGCGGGGGCAGCCGGGGTCGGATGCGCACTACGGACACCGGCAAGCATCGCCCGAACCGGCGCGAAACTATCGTTCGTCACCGCACCGGCCCACACCAGGCGCCACAGCGCCGCCGAAACCTCCGCCGCATCCGGGAAAGTCACCACCTGACCAGAAGGCGCCGCCGCGCTCATCAGCTGCGCCACCCGCTCACGCAGTGCCGGCACGAACAGGCCGCCGTGAGCCAGCGCCTCATAGATGGCGTGCTCGAGCGTGCCCGGGGTTTGTAGCGCCTCCCAGAGCTCCGGGTTCTCCGCGCGCACCAGCTGCTCCGGGTAGTCCTCGCCCAAGGTCAGCGAAGAACTCTCGCTCAAATGCAGGCGAATCCAGCCGTCAGACTTCTGCGCGCTACCGCTGCCGAGCTGGCCGGCGCCGGTGAAGAATACCCTGCCGCTGGCCATGAGTTCGTCCAGCATGTGCGGCTGGTAGCCGGGTACGCGCGCCGGAAGAATCAGCGTCTCCAGCGCGGAAGCCGGTACGCGCACACCCGCCAGCTGGTCGATGGCGGTGAGCAGATCCTCCGTGGAGGAGGCGGAGTCCTGGCTCGCATGGGTGGTGCCGTTTTCTGCGCCGTTTTCTGCCATCGGGTTGGGTGTCGCCGGGTTGAATGTCGCTGTGTCGAGGGGTGCCACCCTCTCACCCACCACCGTGGCGGCGCGGCGGGAGGGCATGAACGCACCGTAGGCGCTCGCCTCCGGCAGGGTCTGCGCAACCCGCACAGATAAAGAACGAACGTTCTGCCATGAGGGCAGGAAAACGCCATAGACCTGCGCCGATACCGGCTCAATCTCCTCACGCAACGCCGCCAGAGAACGGGCACGAATCGTGCGCAAAACCTGCGCATCCACCCACTCAACACCGACCGCTCCGGAGGCGCGCAGCACCTCGGGCAGGAACTCTCCAGAGCTTAGGCGGCGCTGCTGCTGAAGACGCTGCAACACCGGAGTCAGCACGCCCACACCCACCGGGGTCAGACGCGAAAAATGCTCCGCCGCCTGCTGCGCCGTAAAGGGAATATGGGTGCGCGCATAGCGAGAAACCAAATCCTCTAAAGGCTCCGCGACCGGCTCCAGGAGGGCAGTAGGAAGCGCCGTGGCGGGCATAATGCCCAGTCCATCGCGCAGGCGTGCGGCATCCTCAACCATCGCATAGTACAGTTGCGGCTCGGCGGAACCATCGGCGGCTCCCATGAACGAGAACGCGCGGCGTGAGCGCACCAGCTCCTCCGCCAGGGCGTGAGCCTCAGCCGTGCTGGCGTGCGCGCCGGAACCCTCGCCGTAGTGTTCAGAGTCCTTGTTTTCAGAGTCCTCGGCGCCGCCAAAATCTCCCGCGCCGAAATCCTCAACATCGTGTGCCGCAGTCTGCGCGGTGTCAGCCCGCAAGCGCAGACTCAACTCCCGCGCGCTCAACGGGCCCAGCTGACGCAAAAGATCCGCCACACCCTCCACACCGCAGGCACGGTAACGCTCACCCGTGCGCTGCAGACGCTGCTGAGTCTGCACTAGAACCGCCGGATCCAGCAGATCACGCAGACCGCTCGAACCCAGCAACTCAGCCAGCAGTGCCGGGTCCAGCGACAGCGCGGCGGCGCGGCGTTCGGCGGCGGGCGCATCGCCGTCGTAGAGGTGCTCGGCAACGTACTCAAAGAGCAGAGTGCGCGCAAAAGGCGAAGGGTCGTTCGTCTCAACCTCCAGCATGGACACCGCCCGAGACTGCAACGAACGGTGCATCTGAACCAGAGCCGGAACATCGTACACATCCTGCAGGCACTCGCGCGCCGTCTCCAAAAGCACCGGAAAATCAGGGTACTTACGCGCCACATCCAGCAGCTGCGCCGCACGCTGACGCTGCTGCCACAGCGGGGTGCGCTTACCCGGATCACGGCGCGGCAACAGCAGAGCACGCGCCGCATTCTCACGGAACCGAGACGCAAAAAGCGCCGAATCGCCCACGCGTTCGGTGACAATCGCCTCCAGCTCGTCCGGGTCGAAGAGGAACAGGTCAGCGCCGGGCGGCACATCCTCCATGGCGGGCAGGCGCAGAATCAGGCCGTCATCGCTCGCCATGACGGAGGCGTCCACCCCGTACCGCTCCTCAATGCGGGCGCGCACCGCCAGCGCCCAGGGTGCGTGCACCCCGTAGCCGAGCGGCGAGTGCAGGACCACACGCCAATCGCCCAGTTCGTCGCGGTGCCGCTCCACAATCATGCGGGTGTCGGAGGGGACCGCCCCGGTGGATTCGCGCTGCTCACGCAGGTAGGCGAGCAGGTTATCGACCGCCCAGGTGTCCAGTCCGAGCTGTTCGAGCTGCTGGCGGGCGGCGGCGCTATCGGTGGCATCCAGGCTGGAGAGGGCGCGCGTGAACGCACCCGTCTGCACACCCAGGGCGTAGGGGCGACCCATGCGGTCGCCGTGCCAGAAGGGCAGGCGCGCGGGCTGGCCGGGTGCGGGGGAGACCCGCACCGCGTCGTGCGTAATTTCTTCAATGCGCCAACTGCTCGCGCCGAGGGTAATGACCTCGCCAGCGCGGGATTCGTACACCATCTCCTCGTCGAGCTCACCCACACGCTTGGGGCCGCGCTCCTCATCGCCACTGACCAGGTAGACGGGGAAGAGCCCGCGGTCGGGAATCGTGCCGCCGCTGGTGACGGCGAGGCGCTGCGCACCCGGGCGACCCTCAATACTGCCGGAGGGCGCCTCCTCGGTGGGGGTGCGGTCCCAGATGATGCGCGGGCGCAGTTCGGCGAACTCGTCGGAGGGGTAGCGTCCGGCAAGCATTTCGAGCACGGAGTCGAAGAGGGCGCGCGGTAGTTCGGCGTAGGGTGCGCTGCGGCGTAGCGCCTCGTACCAGGAGTCCACGCTGATGGGGCCCAACGCGCAGGCGGCGACGGTCTGTTGCGCGAGTACGTCCAGGGGGTTGGTGGGGATGGTGAGCGGCTCGAGGGTTCCACTGCGCATTCCGGCGAGGGTGACTGTTGCACCGAGCAGGTCGCCGCGGTGCTTGGGGTAGAAGAATCCGCGCGAAATTTCGCCCACGCGGTGTCCGGCGCGACCCACGCGCTGCAGTGCGGAGGCGACCGAGGGAGGGGCTGACACCTGAATTACGAGGTCCACGTGGCCCATGTCGATGCCCAGTTCCAGGGAGCTGGTGGCAACCACGCAGCGCAGGGTTCCGCCCTTGAGCGCCTCCTCGATGAGGGTGCGCTGTTCCTTGGATACGGAGCCGTGGTGCGCGCGGGCGAGCGGCGGCACTTCGGTGATGTCGCAGATGCCTGCCGCGTAGTCTTCGGGGTCGATTCCCTGCTTCGCGAGGACGCGGCGCAGGTGAATATCGTTGAGCGCCGCGGTGAGCTTTTCCGCTAGTCCACGTGAGTTAACGAAAACAATCGTAGAACGGTTGTTCTCAATATGGTCGACGATGCGCTCCTGCACACGCGGCCAGATGGAAGTCTCGGGACGCTCTCTATCGGGGGCGTCTCGCAATGCATCTTCCGGGATTGTGAGTGTATTTTTAGGCGCGGCGTTATCGCCCTGTTGCGCCGGGTGTGCCTGCCCGGTTTCTTGGCTGGTTTCCTGTCGGGTTTCTAGTTCGGTTTCCTGTCCGGGGAACACACCAATGGCATCTTCGAGGGTGTAGGGCGCGTTCGCCGGGGTATTTACGGCACTGGAGGCAGGCTGTGCCGTGCCCTGCGGCGAACCGGCAGAAGCTGAGCCCCCGCCGCCCGGCACCTCCGAGGGGGCGTAAAGTCCCTGCCCGTAGTCGTTGGCGCCTCCGAGTGCCGCCATATCGGGTACGGGCACGCTCAGGCGCAGGTCCCATTCTTTGGCGACCGGCCGGCTCATGATGGTCACCGGCTGAATGCCGCCGAGGAACCGGGCGACCGCCTCCGGGTTTTCGACGGTTGCGGAGAGGCCAATGCGCTGTGCGGGCTTTTCGAGGAGCGCGTCGAGGCGTTCGAGGGAGACCGCCAGGTGTGCGCCGCGTTTGGTGGCGGCGAGGTTGTGAATCTCGTCCACGATTACGGTGGTCACGCCCGCGAGGGTGTTGCGGGCGGCGCTGGTGAGCATGAGGTAGAGGGATTCGGGGGTGGTGATGAGAATGTCGGGCGGGTTGCTGATGAGTTGGCGGCGTTCGCGTGCGGGGGTGTCGCCGCTGCGCACGCCCACGCTGATGGTCGGTTCGGTCGCGTTGTTTCCGCTTAGGCGGGTGATTCCGGTCAGCGGTGCGCGCAGGTTGCGTTCGACGTCGGCGCCGAGTGCTTTGAGGGGTGAGATGTAGAGGATGCGCGTGCCGCCTGCGGTTCCGGCTTCGTGTTCGCGGTGCAGGGCGTCGAGTGCCCAGAGGAAGGCGGCGAGGGTTTTGCCGGAGCCGGTGGGGGCGATGATGAGGGTGTTGTTGCCGTTGCGGATGCTCTCCCAGGCGCCTTCTTGGGCGGCGGTGGGTGCGCTGAAGGTGGCGCGGAACCAGTCGCGTACGGGGGTGGAGAAGTGGGAGAGTGCGTCGGTCATGTATCTATTATGGCGGGGTTTATGGTGTGCGCCTCTTGAATTGTTGGGGGCTGGGGGAGGAAGATGTGCTTGACAGGGTTTCTACAGAACATGTAATGTTTTACATGTAAAGTAATCGACTGAGAGAACAACCCAAAGGAGCCTCACCATGACCCGCCTGAACGACGAACAGCTCATCAACCTCTTCCACGAGCCGCGCACCGTCTCCTCCTTCACCGAGGAGCCCGTCACCGACGAGCAGCTGCGCCGCATCCAGGAGCTGACCTTCTACGGCCCCACCGCCTTCAACAGCCAGCCCCTGCGCATCACCTGGGTCAAGAGCCCTGAGGCACGCGAGCGCCTCGTCGCACACATGGCAGACGGCAACAAGGCAAAGACTCAGGCGGCACCGGTGACCGCGATTCTCTCCGCGGACGCAAACTGGGTAGAGCACGCTGACACCTTCAACCCCAACGCAGCCGGCTTCATCAAGAGCTACTACACCACCGAGGAGCTTGCCACCCCCGCCGCTGAGCTGAGCGCCCACCTGCAGGCAGGCTACTTCATCACCGCAATCCGTGCCCTCGGCCTGGACGCCGGCCCCATGACCGGCGCAGACTTCGCCGGCATCAAGAAGGAATTCTTCGCGGACAACGCAGAGATCCCCTTCCTGGTCGTCAACCTCGGCCACGGCGAGGCTCCCGCATACCCGCGCGGTGCACGCTTCAGCCATGAGGACGTCACCCGCTCCCTCTAAGAGCACGCGGATACGGCATCGCTAAACACTAGGCTTAAAAATAGTTCAAGGGCGGTTCCCCATCACGGGGAACCGCCCTTGAACTATAGGTGCACAAGTGAACTATAGGTCCACAAGAGGCGCCAGAGTATTCACATCTGCAACGCTACTTTAGCGGGCACCAAACTGACCCACCGACAGCTGCGGAACAGACGAGGAACACGCGGTCGTATCCAGCGGAACAATTACGCCGCCGGAACCCGAGGGAAGACCCACCAGGAAGCCCTGAACCGGGCGGCTACCGCAATCATCACCGAAGCGTGCCGGGTACACCGAACGCAGTATCGCGGTGGTGCTATCACCGGGGTTGAGGGTCACGCCCGCAGAGTTCATGTACTCATCGGAGGTGGAAGCCTCGCGACCCACCCAGGTTCCCGAAGGACCCGCATGCACCACCCGCGGGTAGCCGCGCAGGGTGCAGGCGGAGTTTGAGGAATTCTGGAAGTACAGGGTGTAGTTTCGGGCGCCGGGGGAGCCTTCTCCCACAGCAACCGAAATGTTCAGATCATCCAGATCGCACTGGGTTGGGCCCTCGGCAACAGTGTTGCTAGAGGAGCTAGAGGACTTCTCCGAGGAGTTCGAGGAATTAGAAGAATTCGACGAACCCGAAGAGCCGGAGGAGTTCGAGTGACCCGAAGAGTTGGAACCCGAGTGAGAAGACGAATCTGAGTTCTTCTGGGAATCCTGCTGAGAATCTGCAGAGCCCTCTGACTTGTTCTGATCGGAACCCTCGCGGGAGGAATCAGAAGAATGAGACTCAGAGTTCTGCTTCGACTCGTGAGTCTCGGTGTGGGAAGAAGACTCGGTGTGCTCAGAGGAAGATTCGCGGTGCTCCGCATCGGGGGAGTTCACCACGGTAATGGAGCCCGGGCTCACCGAAGGGGTAGCCCCGTCGGAGGCTACTCGAATCGTACCGGGCTTGACCGAAGCCGAAGCACTCGGCTGCGCCGAGGTGCCTTCAGCTTCCTGACCGGCCTGGGACGCGCCGCATCCACTGAGCGCGAGCACGCAACAGAGGAGGGTGGTTGATGCGAGTACCTGAGCCGATTTAAACATGATTACATCGCCGCCTGCATTTGAATTTCTGCTCCGTCCATACCGGGGGCGTACTCGACCTGGCAGCACAGGCGAGAGTATTCGTTGGCGACATCGTCGACCATGTCGAGCAGGTCCTGCTCAGCTTCGGTGCGTTCACCGGAAGCTTCGAAGTGCTCGGGGTCGATGAAGCCGTGGCAGGTAGCGCAGGATGCGTTACCACCGCAGGTTGCGAGGACCGGCACGCCGTTAGCCTGGAGGGCTTCCAGGAGGGTGTGGTGGTCTTCCCACTGAATGTCGTAGTTTACGCCTGCTTCGTCAGTGACCTTAATCGTTACGCCCATGCGTTCTCCTTCTTCTGTAGTGATGCGTTTCTATTGTAGAGGTAGGGGCTGTTATTCACCGTACTTTGTGGCGCATCCCCAACCCTACCGTCACGCATATCACGGGAACGCATATTAATTTTTATGCTGAATAGCATGTCTGTATTGTCCCCAGTCTACCCCGTATTGCCCTGACAACGCGGGATATAGGCATATATGAATACTGCCCCCAGATGCAAAGACATGCTGGGGGCAGTATAAAGAACCGGCACGCAGGCGCGCTTTAACGGTGACGAAGACCTACTCTGATTCCTTCTCCGTAGCCTTCTCGGCCTCCTGCTTTTCTGCGCTGTGGTGATTAGCATTCTGGATGCTTCCTCCGGGGCCGCGCACAATACCGCGCACACTATCGCGCGGATCGGCGTAGCGCAGGTCGATACCGAAGGTATTGCGGATCTGGCGTGCCGAGTTCAGGTGCCAGCGCTGCGAATCCGAGGGGGTCACGGAGGTGACCGCCTTCTGACCCGGAGCCAGCTTCTCGTGGCGAATATCGTAGTGCTTACCGCCCATGGTGATGGTGAAGCCGTGCTCCTGCAACAGCTGCACGAACGCATCCACATCGTGCGGGATCTTGCGGCCGCGCTGCCTCTTCGTGCCGCTCATCCTCGGCTGCGATTCGAAGGGGTTGCGGCTGGGCGCGGTGCCGCGACTAATACGAATAACCTGCTGATCGGAGTGCGAGAACTCCACCTGGTAGCCGTTGAGTGAGTACACGGTGCGGCTACTGCCGGGAATCGGGCGGCGGTCCTCAGCCTCATCAAGGATGCGGGCAATGTACTCGCCGGTCAGTCCGAGCGACTTGAGCTGAGCCTGAGCCTCGGGGGAGAGCTGGTAGCCTCCGGCGAGAGCCTGCAGCGGGCGTAGCGCGAGCACTTCGGCGGTCAGGGGGTTGAGCACCACCTGGTAGCCTTCCTCTTCATGCGTGTAGAGGGTGACTTCGCGGCCGTAGCGGTTCTCCTGCGCGCTTTCTTGAACCACGGTGCTTGCGGGGGATTCGATGATGTCCAGCAGCAGCTCGTAGGTGAGCCCGTGACGCATCATGTAATCCATCACGCCGGGGAGCACACCGTAGATGCGGCGGCGCGGCGGCACGTCACCGTAGAATTCCTTCTCGATGCGCGCGGCAATACGCTGGTTCTCCAGCGGCACCTCGGTCAGCGGAATGAGGCGCTGGTTGGAGGGGCGAATCTTGGCGCGTGCGGCGGCGGGCTTGGGTGCCTGACGGTACGCGTCTACGAGTGCCTGCTGCTGCTCCACGAATTCCTGGGCGATGAGCGGTAGGAGGGTGAAGTAGAGCTCTGCTGCTTCGGTCTTGAGCGCGCCGTTCTCATCGAGCAGGGAGGCGCCGTCCTTGGAGAGCAAATCCCACGGCTTATCGTGTGCAGGGCTCTCTTCGGTGCCCTGCTCATCGCGGTAACTATAGGCGGCGAGGGAGGCAAGCTCCTGCAGGCGAACGTACACCTCAAGAGGAACGGTAATCTGCTTAGCGGACATTATTTCTCCTCCTCGGTGATGTTTTCTGCCTGGGCTACTTGATGTTCTGCCTGCTTCGCCAGGGTATTACTGAGCTCTTCCAGCTGTGCCTTGCGCAGGTTCTCCGCGTGCAGAACATGGAAATCCGGGGTCTTCGCCAGAGCCAGAACGGTCCGCTCATCGGGTGAAATCGCAATTTCCAGACCCTGCGCCGCGTAGATGCGGGTCCAGCCTTCAGCCATGCGCACGCTTTCGGGGCTGCTCAGCGCCTGAAGCATCAGATCGAAAACGAACGGCGGGTTCTTCTTCAAGAAGATGCGGGCGCGCTCGCTGAATTCGAGTTCCAGGGCGTTGAGCGAGTTATATTTGCCCTGAGCCAGGGAGGTTTGTGCCGCCTCGTTGTAGTCGGCATCGTATTCGTCGATGACGGTGATGACTTCTGCGGAGGCGGTGTTCACGTCAACGCGGTAGTCGTCGTGCGTGAAGCGAATCGTCCAGTCGTTGATGCGTTCGGCTTCACCTTCGCGCAGGATGGTGCGCACGAGTTCTTCGCTGATGTTTTCGCGTTCGAGGCGGGCGCGCAGGCTCGGGCGCAGTCGGTAGCTGCGTTCGCGGTCCTCGGCGGTAATGGCGCGAGGTGCGGCGGCTACCGGTTCTGCTGCGGGCGCGCTCGGGGTGGACGCGGCAGGCATCGGTGCACCGGGTTTCGGCGCGGCAGGCTTTGGAGCGGTCGGCTCGGCTACGGGCGCGCTCGGCAACGACTGGCTGAGCACGGGCAACTCGTCAACAGGTGCCTGCTCGGTAGCTGCTGCCGACTGCGCGGCTTCTTCGGCTACCTGCTGCCGGACACGCAGACCCTCCAGGTACTCTTCGATACGCGGCGGGCGGTAGGTCAGCGTGGACTTGCGGAACATGCCGGGGGAGGGCGCACCGGGAGTCGGCACTGCTGGCTTGGGTGCTACAGATGTAGGAGCTGCGGGCTTCGGCGCCGCGGGGGCAACCGTGGCGGGGGTAGGTACAGGAACCGTCTTTTCTGCTGTTGCCTCTGCGGGTGCTTCCACAGGGGCTTCTGCCGGCACGCTGGGAGCCGGGCTGGGAGTCGGAGCGGGTGCCTGTGCCGCGCGGGCGGCAAAGAGTGCGGGAGAAGGCGCGGGCTTCGGCGCTACAGGCTTCGGCGCTGCGGGTTTGGGAGCGTCGGTTGTGCTCACCGCGGCATCCTCGCTAACTGCACCCTCGTTAGCCTCTGCAACGGGAGTCTCAGCCGTGGACTCTGCGGTAGCTTCGGCCGCCTGCAGGTCGTTCTGGTCCTCTTCACGAGGCGTACTGTTGCTGGGTTCCTCATCGCCGCGGCGTAGGGCGGCAACGAGTTCCTGGCGGGAAGTATAAGGAATAATTTCCTCGGGTGAGTCGATGTATCGGGGGAAATTCTCATAGAGAATCTTTGCCGCGGCCTCAAAGAGCTTTTCTGTGGTGGTGTTGGCGGCGGGTGCGCAGGGGCAGAGGAGCTCCTGGCGTTGCGCGTCATAGAGGGACCAGTGGGCGCATCGTTCGGTGGGCGGGAAGTAATCGAGTGTTCCCAAATCAGCAATATCGATGAGCGCACCTATCAGGGACTGCGGAATGGATAGCTGTGCCATAGTGCTCCTTTGCGTTGTCTTACTCTCCAACCTATGCGTGGAGGGTCCTCTTTCCATCCTAGGCGTTTTTTCGCGGGTGTGCCCCGGAGCACGTCATCTGGGAGCGTAAATCTGTGGATTCACAGGTTGGGGCGCTTTTTGACACAGCGGGGACAGCGTCAGGTGGTGGAGCGTCCTTGCTGCACCCCTATATAGGTATCTCTATGCGCTGTGGTTTCTGCGTGCCGCGCCGTCCGCCCTGAGTGCGGTGCCTTGTGCTGTACTCGGCGCTTTCGGTGGGGTACTTTTTGAGCGCATCTCTGGGCGCACAAAAAATCCCCGGTTCCGAAGAACCGGGGATCGGTGGTGCGCCCGAAGGGATTCGAACCCCCAACCTTCTGATCCGTAGTCAGATGCTCTATCCGTTGAGCTACAGGCGCATGTTCCTCGCTTTGGATTTCTTCAACCCGTCGCGGCAACAGGTACTACTATACGGATGTCCCAGAGGGTGTGCAAGCCGAAAAACTCGAAATTTGCCTAAAATCCCCTCCAAAAGACTCTCGAATACCCCGTTTTACCGCATGATTCCGGGGGTTTTGCGCTCCTAAAATTTTTTTAAAATATTTTTGTTCCGCCCCGAACTCTGCCCCGAAACCTACCTCAAGGACGCCCAAAACATCCGCCTAGACCCTGCAGAATCACCCCCAAAATCCTCCAAAAAATCTTCTCGCCCAAAGAATGTGATGCGCAGAACTTAAGAAATGGTGTCATAGAAAGCTCTGCAGACCATTAATGCGTTATTCTGTAAGCATCACGAGGAAGTGGAGACTGTCCAAGCGTGCATATTCACGATTATTTGCACGCTTGTAGTGTTTAACTGCTTCTTTGTTACCGCAGACCTATCCGGATCAACGTAGTATCCGGGCCACCGATTGAAGGGGAAAACGTCAATGGCTGACACCTCAACTCGTACTCTCTCTGCTGAGCTCGAAAAGGAGCTGCAGAGTGCACCCACTACCCACCAGGGCCTTCTGGATTGGGTTCGCGAAGTTGCGGCCCTGACCCAGCCCGCACACATCTACTGGGTCGATGGCTCCCAGGAAGAATACGACCGCCTGGCACAGGAACTGGTTGACGCCGGTACCTTTGTTCGCCTCAGCGATCACGAATTCCCGAACTCTTACGCAGCTTTCTCCGATCCCGATGACGTTGCACGTGTCGAGGAGCGCACCTTCATCTGCTCCGAGACTGAAGAAGGCGCAGGCCCGACCAACAACTGGCGCGACCCCGTCGAAATGAAGCAGACCCTGACCGGCCTGTTCGAGGGCTCCATGCGCGGCCGCACCATGTACGTTATTCCCTTCGTCATGGGCTCCCTGAAGGCTAAGAACCCCAAGATTGCTGTTGAGCTCAGCGACTCCGCATACGTTGTCTGCTCCATGCGCATCATGGCAACCATTGGTAAGGACGTTCTTGCCAAGCTGAACGAGACCAACGGCTTCTTCGTTAAGGCTCTGCACTCTGTCGGTGCACCCCTGGAGCCCGGTCAGGAAGATGTTCCCTGGCCCTGCAACCCCGAGAAGTACATCGTCCAGTTCCCCGAGACCCGCGAGATCTGGTCCTTCGGTTCCGGCTACGGCGGTAACGCACTGCTCGGTAAGAAGTGCTACGCACTGCGTATCGCATCCGTTATCGGTCGCGATGAGGGCTGGATGGCAGAGCACATGCTCATCCTGAAGGTCACCAACCCCGAGGGCAAGGTTCGCTACATCTCCGCAGCGTTCCCCTCCGCATGTGGCAAGACCAACTTCGCAATGATGGAACCCACCATTGACGGCTGGAAGGCTGAGATGGTCGGCGACGACATCGCATGGATCGAGTTCGACGAGAACCACCAGGCACGCGTGGTCAACCCCGAGGCTGGCCTGTTCGGCGTGGCACCGGGCACCGGCTACTCCACCAACCCGAACGCTATGAAGGCTATCGCCAAGGGCAACACCATCTTCACCAACGTTGCACTGACCGACGACGGCTCCGTCTGGTGGGAAGGCAAGACCGACGAGGCTCCCGCACACCTGACCGACTGGACCGGTAAGGACTGGACCCCCGAGTCCGGCCGCCCGGCAGCTCACCCGAACTCCCGCTTCTGCACCCCCGCATCCCAGGTCGACATGCTCGCTCCCGAGTACTACGACCCCGAGGGTGTGCCGCTGAGCGCTATCGTTCTGGGTGGTCGCCGCAAGACCACCATCCCCCTGGTTTCTGAGTCCGAGAGCTGGGAGCAGGGCGTGTTCCGCGCAGTTACCCTCTCCTCTGAGACCACTGCGGCTGCTAAGGGCGCTGTCGGCGTGATTCGCCGCGATCCGATGGCTATGCTGCCCTTCATCGGTTACAACGCTGGTGACTACTTCAAGCACTGGCTGGACCTGGGTAAGAAGCACGGCGCTGAGAACATGCCGAAGGTCTACTACGTCAACTGGTTCCGCCGCACCCCCGACGGCGGCTTCGCATGGCCCGGCTTCGGCGAGAACTCTCGTGTTGTGAAGTGGATCTTCGACCGCCTTGACGGCAAGGCTGGCGGCCAGGAGACCTTCCTTGGCACCGTTCCCACCAAGGAAGACCTGGACCTGACCGGTCTGGAAATCTCTGAGGACGAGCTGAAGGCTGCTCTGGCTGTCTCGAAGGAAGAATGGGCCGCTGAACTGCCCGGCATCGATGAGTGGCTGGCTAAGTTCGGCGACAAGCTGCCTGCCGAGGTTCGCGAGCAGCGCGATGCTTTGGCTAAGGCTCTGGAGGACTAAGACACTCCAGCTAATACCTACGGTATAGCGCTTTGAAGGAGCGGAATCTCCCGGTGAGATTCCGCTCCTTCCTTCCGTTGAGGGGAAATTTAAATCTCTACCAGTTGGGGGAACGATAAGTTTTCGCGCAAAGGCGTGAGTGTAAGGCTATGCAGTCCACTTGCTTTTGAGAAATACTTTAAGCTTCCCGCCGGGGTGGTTTGGGTACAGAAGCGGCTAGTTATAATTTCTTGCCCCCTCGCCGCCCCTATACAATGCCAATGTAAGATTTTTGAACGCGCACGGCTTTCACGAGCTGCGCATATCCACTGCTGCATGTATTGATATGTGGCGGCACGAGAGATGAGAAGGAGTATCCATGCGTTTGACAGCATTCTCGGATGTCTCGCTCCGCGTTCTGATGCTCCTGTCTGCTCTGGAGCCCGGTCAGAAGCTTTCCACCCAGAAGATCTCTGAAGGTGTGGACACCCCCTACAACCACGTGGCGAAGGCTGTAGCTTTCCTCGTGAACATGGGTTATCTGGACTCGACTCGTGGTCGTGCCGGTGGCGTCATGCTTTCCGATGCGGGTCGTTCTGCGACCGTCGGCACTATTCTTCGCGCTACTGAGGGTGATATCCCCATGATTGAGTGCGAGGATGAGAACGGCCACTGCCCCCTCGATAAGTTCTGTCGCCTGCGCAATGTGCTGGCGAAGGCGCGTGAGGCATTCTATGCTTCGGTTGATTCGGTGATCATTAGCGAGTTGACTGCCGGTGCGCGCCCCGTTGGCCCGGTGTTTGTTGAGCTGGGCTTTGGGCCTCCGGAGAACGCGTTGCCTGCCCGCTAGTTGTAAGGCGCTAGTCGTAAGTATTCAAGAGATACGTGATACCTGTGGAGCTTTCCGGTGGGAGGCTCCATAGAGTTTTTAACGCGGAGTTTGGGCGTTTCTGCGCTTGATGCGGGGGTTGCTAGGCGGTTCGCGCTGGGTATTCTCTAGGGTTTCTTGCGGGGTTTTAAGGGCATCGCGGGGGTATTTTTGACTCCGTCTGCGCGGTTGCCGGCACCTGCATGAACCCGGAAAATGTGCAGGAAATGCAAGATATTGCAAATTTGCTTTTCAAATACAGAAAATGTGACCATATTCATTTTTGCACTGTACTGCATACTTTCCGTAGTAAATATATTTCCGTGCCAGAATTTTTATGCACACTCCGGGGCTAGTCACGCGGCGAACTCAAAAACAGTGCTGAAAATATATAGTGTGACGCTCGGCTCTCTCTTTGAGTCAAGCTGAACCATAAGTCTCACCTAGCCCCCTCAATATCCCGCAGAAAGTGACCTGCACTCAGCGCAAACACCCCGCAAAATGCTACGGTAAGGGTGCTTTATAAACACTCTGTCACCAACTAAGCTGTCTGAGTGAATGCCCCGCAATACTGATATTGAGGGGCCTCGCCACAATGACCGAGGTGACCACACAGGAAGAAGGCACACACCGATGCTCTCCGAGAAGTCCCGCCCCATTATTGAGGCAACGCTGCCCATTATTGCTGAGCGCATTAACGACATCACCCCCGACTTCTACCGTCGAATGTTCGCCGCCCGCCCCGACCTGATGGACGGCATGTTCTCCCGCTCCTCCCAGCTTGAAGGCACTCAGCCTCGCGCACTGGCTGGCTCCATCGCAGTATTCGCTTCCTACATTGTCGAGCACCCGGACTCCTACCCGGACGAGGTCCTCTCCCGCGTTGCACACAAGCACGCATCCCTGGGCCTGAAGGAAGAAGAGTACCCCACCGTCTACAAGTACCTCTTCGAGGCAATCGCCGCTAACCTGGGCGACCTGGCTACCCCCGAAATTGTTGAGGCATGGACCGAGGTCTACTGGCTCATGGGCAACGCCCTCATCAAGCTGGAGAAGGGCCTGTATGCTTCCCAGGCAAACGACGTCATGTTCGCACCCTTCAAGCTCGTTGACCGCAAGGAGACCGGTGAGAACGTCGTAGTTCTGACCTTCGAGCCCGCCGACGAGACCCCCATGACCGAGTCCAAGGGTGGCCAGTACATCTCCATCGTCGTTCCCGCACGTGACGGCCTGCGCCAGGCACGCCAGTACACCCTGCTGCCCAGCGAAAAGAACCAGCGCCGCATCGCTGTGAAGCTCGACCCCAACGGCGAGATGACCTCCATCCTGCACGAGCTGGAAGTCGGCGCAGTCGTCGAAATCTCCAACCCCTACGGTGACCTGACTCTGGATGGCTTTGGCGACCCTGAGGCGCCCCTGTACCTCTTCTCCGCAGGCATCGGCACCACCCCCATGCTCAGCTTCCTCTCCGAGCTGGCTGAGAAGGGCTCCGAGCGCCCTGTGACCGTGGTCCACGCAGACCGCACCCTGGACACCTGGCCCCTGCGCGAAGAGCTCACCGAGCTCGTCGGCAAGCTGCCCAACGCACGCCTCGTATCCTTCATCGAGGGCGAAGGTGGCGACTTCACCGGCCGCGTCGACGTATCCAAGCTGGATGTTCCCGCCAACGCTAATGTTTACCTCTGCGGCCCGCTGCCCTTCATGCAGGGCGTACGCTCCGCACTGGTGGAGGCAGGCGTTCCCGGCAAGAACATCAACTACGAGATCTTCGGCCCCGACCAGTGGATGCTCCACGACCAGGCACGCGAGGCGTAAAAACCCCGTAAGCCGGCTCGTCCGCTAGGTTTCTTAAACCCGGCTAGGTTCTTTGCTCTTAGGCAGAAGAACCTAGCCGGGTTTAGAACTTAAGAAAAAGATCCCGCCCGCAGAAGTAATCTGCGGGCGGGATTTTTAGTAGCTAGCTAGTGCTTAGCCCTGGCGAACCAGAGCCAGAACCTCATCGCGGACGCGCTCCATGGTCGCAACATCCGGTGCCTCAAGGTTCAGGCGCAGGAAAGGCTCAGTGTTCGAAGGACGCAGGTTAACCCACCAACCCTCTTCGGTGTTGGTGAAGGTAGTGCCGTCGGAGTCCTCAACAACCACGGGAGCGTTAGCGTAGTGTGCACGCACGCGGTCCACTGCGGCTGCCTTGTCTTCAATCTCGGAGTTAATCTCGCCGGAGGCAACGTACGGGGAGTACTTTGCGCTGATCTCGGAGAGGGGCTCGTCGCCGCCGCCCAGGGCTGCCAGCACGTGCATAGCGGCCAGCATACCGGTATCGGCGTTGAAGAAGTCCTTGAAGTAGTAGTGAGCGGAGTGCTCGCCACCGAAAACGCCGTTCTCCTTAGCCATAACAGCCTTGATGAAGGAGTGGCCCACGCGGGTCTTCACTGCGCGGCCGCCCAGCTTCTCAACCAGCTCAGGAACAGCCTTCGAGGTGATCAGGTTGTAGATGATGACGGGCTCTTCGTTACCCTCTGCCTTCGCGCGAGCAATCTCGCGCTCAGCAACCAGAGCGGTCACAGCCGAAGGAGTGACGGGTTCACCCTTCTCATCGATGACGAAGCAACGGTCAGCGTCACCGTCAAATGCCAGACCAATGTCAGCACCGTGCTCAACAACAGCCTTCTGCAGGTCAACCAGGTTAGCCGGCTCCAGCGGGTTAGCCGGGTGGTTCGGGAAGGTACCGTCCAGCTCGAAGTACAGGGGAACGATTTCCAGGGGCAGGCCCGGCAGGATGGTGTCGCCCAGAACAGCGGGAGTGGTCATACCACCCATGCCGTTACCAGCGTCAACAACAACCTTCAGGGGGCGGATGGAAGACAGGTCCACCAGCTTGCGCAGGTACTCTGCGTAGGGCTTGAGGATGTCCTTCTCAGAAACGGTGCCGACCTTCTCGACCGAAGGAATCTCGCCGGCGTCCAGGTACTTCTGAGCCAGGTCACGGATATCGAACAGACCGGACTCGGAGGACAGCGGAACAGCGCCAGCCTTAGCCATCTTCATGCCGTTGTACTCTGCGGGGTTGTGGCTAGCGGTGAAGGTAACACCGGCAGCGTTCTCAACGCCACATGCGAAGTACAGAACGTCAGTGGAGATCAGACCGATCTTCTCAACATTTGCACCGCGAGCGGTTGCACCCTGGGCGAATGCATCCATGAATTCGGGGGAGGAGGGGCGCATGTCGCCACCGACCAGAATGGTCTGGCCCTCCAGGCCCAGAACGTCTACGAAAGCCGCGCCAGTTGCGCGAACAGTCTCTGCGGTAATGGTCTCGCCGACGATGCCACGCACGTCGTACGCTTTGAATGAGTCATGTAGATTAATAGTAGTCACGCCTTTTATTTTAGCGGTAAAGAAGTGTAACTAGCCTCTATAATGGGCAGGTAAAACCTTATAAATTCCGCTGAATGTATGGGTTTTTTATCACGTCACTTACTTCAAACAACTCACGTCGAGAGGTATTTCCCCCCATGGGTGAGATTTTTTCCCTAAAAAACCAGATTCAGAATTATGCGTGGGGTTCCCGCGAAATTCTTGGACGCATGCGCGGCGTGCCCGTGCCCACCGAACAGCCCGAGGCTGAGGTGTGGGTTGGCGCGCATCCGGCTGCGCCCTCCCGTGCAACCGTTGATGGTACCGAGTCCCCGCTCAATGAGCTGATTGTGGAGAACCCCTCCCGCTTCCTGCGCCCGGACCGTACCTCCGATTGGTTCCCCTTCCTCTTTAAGATCCTTGCGATTGATGCGCCCCTGTCGATTCAGGTGCACCCCACCCCCGAGCAGGCTATTGCCGGCTTCGAGGATGAGCAGGCACGCGGCATCGCGATTGACGCGCCGCACCGCAACTACAAGGACCGCTACTCCAAGCCTGAAACCGTCATCGCGCTGACCCAGATGCGCGTGCTCACCGGTGTGCGCACCTCTGCGCAGTTGGCAGAGCTTGCCGAGGCGTTCAAGGCCGACTGGCTGGCAGAGCGTGTGGAGCTTACCCCCAAGCAGCTGCTGACCGAGATTATTCGCATGCCCGAAGAGACCGCCACCGCGGCTGTTGAGCAGCTTGTCGAGGCGGCAGCACAGCTGACCGGCTCCAACAACCCTGTCATTGCTGACGCCGCTGAGCTCGTGCAGATCGTTGCCGGCAAGTACCCCGGCGACCGCGGTCTGCTCGTCGCCTTCGTCATGAACCTGGTGCACCTGGCACCGGGCGAATCCGCCTTCACCCCCGATGGTCAGGTGCATGCCTACGTCTCCGGTACCGCTATCGAGCTGATGAACCCCTCCGATAACGTGATGCGTGCCGGTCTGACCGCAAAGCACATCGATACTGAGGAGCTCATTAAGGTTCTGGGTGAAAGCCAGGACGCCCCGGTTATTCAGCGTCCCACCCCCGAGAATGCGCCCGTGGGTACCTACGCCATGTGGGATGAACGCATGAGCGTGACCCGCATCCGCGTTGAAGAGGGCAAGCCGCAGGAATACACCTTCGAGGGCATTAGTGCCGCACTGAGCGTATCCGGCGAAATCACCATTCACGCAGCAGACGGCAACGGCACCGAGGAATTCGTACTGGGTGCCACCGAGTCGGTACTGCATGTGGGCGAGCCCTCGGCGGCAACCCTGAGCGGTAGCGGTGAGCTGTACATCGCTTCTTACGTCTAGGCCTTACCTGTTAGGTCTTACATCTAGGCGTTACGTCTGGGAAATGTCTCTAGACGCTCAAATCCAGACAGATTATTTTATTGGAGCAATCAAAAGAGAATGCCCCGTTAGCGATGCTCATAAAGAATCCACGTTCTTTCTTACCTTTAAATAAGGTGAGGGGACGTGGATTTTTTATTCTCTCGATGTGCGGTGGGAGGGGCTTTTTATGTTGACCCTGCTGTTGACTCTACAGAATGTGTTCTGAGTAACCTATAATTGGTCTTATAAATATGCGTATGCGTGCGCTTTTATGCACCTTTTCCTTAGGGGCGCAACCCCAAACCACTAGGAGAACACCGTGAAGATTATTCTCACCGTCACAGGCATCGACCACGAAGGCATCATCGCCGCCGTGACCGCAACCCTCGCCGAGCGCAAGGTCAACGTTCTCGACGTCTCCCAGACCATCATGGGCGAGTACTTCACCATGATCATGCACTGTTCCTTCGACGAAAAGCAGCAGAACCTCATCGATCTGCAGGAAGCCATGATCGGCGTCGAACACGAACAGAAGGTGCAGATTCGCATCCAGGCAGAATCCATCTTCAAGGCAATGCACGCCATCTAGGGCTCCACTGATGCGCAACACCAACATTCTAGAAACCATCCGAATGATCGAGGAGCAGAAGCTCGACATTCGCACCGTCACCATGGGCATCTCCCTGCTCGACTGCGCCGACTCCGACGGCGAAGTAGCCCGCCGCAAAATCTACGACAAGATCACCAGCCGCGCCGCAAACCTCGTCAGCGTCTGCGAAGGTATCGAAACTGAACTCGGCATCCCGATCGTCAACAAGCGCATCGCCGTCACCCCCATCGCACTGGTGGCAGGCGCCTCCGGCGACGAGGACTACGTAGAATTCGCCCGCACCCTCGACGCGGCAGCTAAGGCAGTCGGCGTGAACTTCGTCGGTGGCTTCAGCGCCCTCGTCGACAAGGGCATGACCCCCGCCGACGAAAAGCTAATCCGCTCCATCCCGCGAGCGCTCGCAGAAACCGACGTGGTCTGCTCCTCCGTAGACATCGGATCCTCCCGCGCCGGCATTAACATGAGTGCCGTCAAGCTCATGGGTGAAACCATCCGCGCCACCGCAGACCTGACCGCGGACGCACACGGCTTCGGCTGCGCCAAGCTCGTCGTCTTCGCCAACGCAGTCAGCGACAACCCCTTCATGGCTGGCGCATTCCACGGCGTGCAGGAGGCAGACACCACCATCTCCGTGGGTGTCTCCGGCCCCGGCGTGGTACACCGCGCCCTGCAGAAGGTCCGCGGAGAATCCTTCGACACCTGCGCCGAAGAAATCAAGAAAGCAGCCTTCAAGATTACCCGCGTCGGTCAGCTGGTCGGCACCCTCGCCTCCGAGCGTCTGGGCGTACCCTTCAACATTATTGACCTCTCCCTGGCGCCCACCGCAGAGATTGGCGACTCGGTCGCGCACATCCTCGAAGAGATGGGTCTGGAAACCGTCGGTACCCACGGCACCGTTGCGGCACTCGCGCTGCTCAACGATGCGGTGAAGAAGGGCGGCCTCATGGCATGCTCGAACGTCGGTGGCCTCTCCGGCTCCTTCATTCCGATCTCTGAGGATATCGGCATGATTGAATCCGCAGCAGCCGGACACATCACCTTAGACAAGCTCGAAGCAATGACCGCCATCTGCTCCGTCGGCCTGGACATGGTCGCGGTTCCCGGCGACACCCCCGCCGCCACCCTTGCCGCAATGATTGCCGACGAGGCAGCAATCGGCGTGATGAACCACAAGACCACCGCGGTCCGCGTCATCCCGGCGGTCGGCCTGGGCGTAGGCGACATGGTCGAATTCGGTGGCCTGCTCGGTCGCGCACCCGTTATGCCCACCCGCACCCCCAGCGCGGAGGCGTTCATCGCCCGCTGCGGTCGTATTCCGTCGCCGGTTCACGGTTTCCGCAACTAAGCTCGCTTCCGTAACTAAGCCCTAGGTGCGCTGAGAACCAACAGAAAAAGGGGAGGCACCGAAGATCATCTCTTCGGTGCCTCCCCTTTGGCTGTATGAGCTACTAAGAAGCTACTGATACACGAAGCGGCTCATCAACGCCTCAAGCGCCAGGCGCGCATTCGCGTTCGTCCGCAGGCGACGCAGGGTCAGCTCGACCGCCTGCACATCCTCCAGTAGCTGCTGGGCGGAACGGCGGGTGCAGAACGCCTCCAGAGGCTCACGCAAATGCTCATTGACCAGCGGAGCCTGAGCTGACAGAGCCACCGTCAATGCATCACGTAGGACCGTCTGAACCTGCGCCACGGAACGCAATAGCGTATCGGATGAAACGCGCTTAGCGCGGCGCTTCTGCTGCTCCTCCAGGCGGCGAACCTGCGCTCGCAAGGACGGCGAAACACGCTCACCCTCGCGGATACCCAGTAGCGCCAGAAGCTCCTGGCGTTCCTGTTCATCCTTGAGAGCGGAGACGGCCTGTGCGTCCTGGTCGGCAAGGTCGGTGAGCTTTTCTGCAGCATTGAAAGCCGAAGAAATAGAACGAACATTCAGAATCAGGGAGGTAATCAATTCCCGACGAGCCATCGCCCACTCGTCGGTCGCCAGACGGTACCCCTCCTGCGCATCACCCATAGCCAGACGCGCCGCACGCTGCGCCAAAGGATCCGCCACACCGTGCGCCAGCAAGTACTCGTGCACCTGCGCATCGGTAGGAACCGGCAACTGTACCGGGCGGCAACGCGAACGAATCGTCACCAGCACATCGGTGGGGGAGGGCGCCGTCAACAACCAAATCGTATGCGGCGGCGGCTCCTCAACCGCCTTCAACAACACATTGGAGGTACGCTCCGGCATGCGCTCGGTGTCCTCGACCAGAATCACGCGCCAGCGACCCACGGTCGGGCGGTCCTGAGCCTTCATGACCAGCTCGCGCGCCTCATCGATGCTGATGTGCGTCGCCTCGGTACTAAAGTGCGTAAAATCCGCGTGCGAACCGTTCATGACGGTCACGCAGCCCTTGCACTGACCGCACCCGCGGTTCTGCGGGTCAGGCTGCTCGCACAGCAGTGCGGCAGCGAAAATTTTTGCAGCCTCACGGTGCGGTGCACCGGTCGCACCCGTGAAAAGCCAAGCGTGCGTGGGGCGGTCGGCGGCGGCATCCGTGCGTAGCTGCTGGAGCTTATCGGCAGGAATCAGCAGGGTATCCCAGAGGCTCATGAGTCCTCCTTGCCGGTGCGGACCAGTTCGCGGGCGGTAAGCAGAGGCTCAATCACCTCAAGCACGCGGGCGTGTACCTCATCAATCGTGCCCACACCATCAATGATGCGGTGCGAACCGTTAGCGTCCTCGCGGGCGATCTGCTCGAACGCTGCGTGAATGCGTGCCTTGAACGCCGCGCCTTCAGCCTCAATGCGGTCGACGGTGCCGCGCTGGTCCATGCGCTCCTGCTCGGCGCTCAGCGGCACACTCAGTAACAGGGTCGCGTCGGGAACTAGGTCGGCGGTAGCCCAGCGGCTCAAATTGACGATGGTTTCAACACCCAAATCACGGCCGACACCCTGGTACGCAGCGGAGGAATCAATATAGCGGTCACTGAGCACGATGGCGCCCTCAGCGAGCGCGGGGCGAATCAGCTGGGAGGCGTGAGCCGCGCGGGACGCCGCAAAAATCAGTGCCTCGGTGCGGTCGTCAATGGTGCCCTGACCTGCTTCCAGGACGAGGGCACGCAGCTTCTCGCCAATCTCGGTGCCGCCGGGTTCGCGGGTGGTGATGACACGGTATCCGCGGGCGCTGAGCGCGTCATTCAGCCGGGCGAGCTGGGTGGTTTTGCCGGCGCCGTCGCCTCCTTCGACCACGATAAAAAGCCCGCGGCGACCGGTTGGGTCGGCGGGAAGATTCTGTGCATCGGGGGTGTAGCTGAGAGTATCCATCACCCTTAAGGGTACCGGGTCTCTTAGCTACACGGGTGCGGGTTTGGTGATACCTCCGCGTGGCATTGAGCGCGTATCAAGGTAAAAAACATGTAAATCCTGTGTGCCGTCACCTGTGCGGGCGTGCGTTCTGGGCGTGGGTGTGCCAGGCTTAAATACATGAGTGCAGATAACCACGACATGAATTACTCCGCAGAGACCTTCGTCGTCTCTGGTGGCCGCCCGGCACACGAGCATGACGCGCCGGTGAACCCTCCGATTGTTCTTTCTTCCACCTACCGCGGTGTGGACGCCGTCAATATTGAGCAGGACCGCGTGTACGCTCGCTTCTCGAACCCCACCTGGGAGGGCATGGAAGAGGTTGTCGCGAAGCTGGAGAACGCAACCCAGCCCGGTCTGCTGTTCCCCTCCGGTATGGCTGCTGTCGCTGCTGTCATCGACTTGGTGCCGGTTGGTTCTATCGTGCTGATTCCGAAGCACGCATACATGGCGTCGGTGACCCTGTGCAAGGATTTGGAACGCCGCGGCATCATTGAGCTCGTTCGCGTGGATATTGAAGACACCGAGAGCGTTATCGCCGCTATGGAGGATGCCGCATCGCGCACCGGCGTGACCCCGGAGAACGTGAACTACTCGGCACCGAAGGTTCTGGCGTGGCTGGAGAGCCCCACGAACCCGATGCTTGAGGTTGCTGACCTGCCTGCCCTGCTTTCTGCTGCTCGCCGCTTGGGTATTGTGACCGCGGTGGATAACACCTTCGCAACCCCGATTCTGCAGCGTCCCCTGGATTTGGGTGCAGACGTAGTGGTTCACTCCGCTACGAAGTTCCTCGCGGGCCACTCTGATGTTCTGCTGGGTATGGCTCTGACCTCGAACGAGGAGCTGTACAAGGCGATGCTGCACCACCGTATCACCAATGGCGCAATCCCCGGCCCGGTGGAGGCGTGGCTTGGCCTGCGTGGTCTGCGCACCCTGGCACTGCGCGTGGAGCGTGCGGTGCAGAATGCGCAGGTTCTTGCGGAGCGTCTGAGCGAGCACCCCTTCGTGGCTGAGGTGCGTTACCCGGGTTTGGAAAGCCATCGCGGTCATGAGATTGCGAAGAAACAGATGGACGGTTTCGGCGCGATTCTGTGCGTCACTCTTGATACGGACGCTCAGGGCGCCCGTAACGTCGTGGAGGCGTTGAAGCTGTGGACCCCGGCAACCTCCCTGGGCGGCGTGGAGTCGCTGGTGGAGCGTCGTCGTCGCCACGGTAACGAGCCGGATTCGATTCCGGAGTCTCTGCTGCGCCTGTCGGTGGGTATTGAGAACGTGGATGACCTTTACAATGACTTGGTTGAGGCCTTTAAGGTCGTCCGCTAAGCGCTTTGCTAGGGTTGTCTAGAGAAGCTGCTGATTCTAAGGAATACTATGTCTCCTATTCTGCTGGTCGGGTATGTGACCATTTTTGTTGATACACTGCTGGCTATCGCTGGTGCTGCGGTTGGTGTGCTGGCTTTTGTGCGTGCGTGGATGTCTCCGGCGAACGCGTACGATTTTGCCGGTAAGCGCCCGAAGAACACGTGGCTGGCTTTGACCGGTGGTTCTGCTGCGGTGTCGCTGTTTAGTGTTTTTGCTGCGCTGACTGGTGGCGGTAATACTGTGCTGATTCTTCAGCTGGTGGCTGCTGTGATTAGCTGCGTGTTCCTGGCTGGTGTGTGGCCTTCGGTTGGTCGCCGCCGTTTCTAGCGTTAGCTTGTGCGCTCGCTTTGTGCGATAGATGGTGAAGCCTCGTGCGCTGCCTGACGGGTTTGTCCTGCTCGGGTGGTGTGCGGGGCTTTGCCCTTTTCTGGCGGGGTTTTTGAGCCTTTCGTTCTGGTAATAAAGACCCTTATAAATTTTTGGGAGAATGCATATTTTCTAGGCCTTGAGGCATGACAAACCGGCGGGTAAATGAAAAAATAGAGGTATGACTTACAAACTAGTACTCCTGCGCCACGGCCAGTCCGAGTGGAATGAAAAGAACCTGTTCACCGGTTGGGTGGACGTTAACCTGACCGATAAGGGTCGCGCTGAGGCTAAGCGCGGCGGCGAGCTGCTGGCAGAGCGCAACATCCTCCCCGATGTTGTTCACACCTCCCTGCAGCGTCGCGCAATCAACACCGCAAACCTTGCACTGGATGCAGCAGACCGCCTGTGGATTCCCGTCAAGCGCACCTGGCGTCTGAACGAGCGTCACTACGGTGCTCTGCAGGGTAAGAATAAGTCCGAGATTCGCGAGGAATACGGCGACGAGAAGTTCATGACGTGGCGTCGTTCCTACGACGTTCCGCCGCCCCCGCTGGATGACAACGACCCCTACTCGCAGGCAAACGACCCCCGCTACGCGGATGTTGAGAACGCTCCTCGCACCGAGTGCCTGAAGGACGTTCTGGGCCGTATGCTTCCCTACTGGGAGTCGGACATCAAGCCCGACCTCGCAGCAGGCAAGACCGTTCTGGTTGCTGCACACGGTAACTCCCTGCGTTCGCTGGTCAAGCACCTCGAGGGTATTTCCGATGAGGACATTGCTGGCCTGAACATCCCCACCGGTATTCCGCTGTACTACGAGCTGGATGAGAACTTCCAGCCCGTCAAGCCCGGCGAGTACCTGGACCCCGAGGCTGCTAAGGACGCTATCGCTGCCGTAGCAAACCAGGGTAAGTAATACCTCCGGCAGGGTTTCGCCCCTGTCACTGTGATGAGCCGTCCACCGTTGAGGTGGGCGGCTCATTGCGTTCTCTGTATGGTAAAGGCACCTGCAGGGTTTCTGCACGGGGGCCTGCCTGAGAACGGGGGGCCTGCTTGAGAAGAGGGGCGTTCGCCTGAGTGCTGGGTATCGGCCACATTTATACTTATGGGGTACCCGAATGGAAGGGAAGTACATGGATGCCGGTCTGATCGCCTTTATTGCGGGCATGATAGGTCTGCTGGTGGGCGTCCTGAGCATGAACGCGGTGGCGCGTAGTGAGCGGGAGCAGGAGCGTAGCTTGGTGTCGGCGCCGGCGCTGCGTGATGGTGCCGCTCAGGTGCTTGCCGTGATTGGTCGCGCCTATCTGGTGATTGATGAGGTGGGCGGCGTGGTTCAGGCTTCTCCGGGTGCGTATGCGATGGGCCTGGTACGCGGTCATACGGTGGCCTCTGATGAGTTGGCGGATATGATTCGCACGGTGCGTCATCGCGGTATTTTTGCGGAGCGTACTTTTGAGATTGACCGCGGCGAGGGTGAGGCGCTGGTCTTGGATGTGCGTGTTGCTTCGCTGGGAGACGAGTACATTCTGGTGCTCGCTGATGACCGCACTGAGATTTCTCGTGTTCAGCGTATGCGTAATGACTTTGTGGCGAATGTGTCGCATGAGTTGAAGACTCCGGTGGGTGCGGTGAGTCTGTTGGCTGAGGCTATTGAGCAGGCGAGTGATGACCCGGAGGCGATTGAGTATTTTGTGGGTCGTCTGCATAAGGAGACTCGCCGCCTGTCTGCGTTGGTGCGTGACATTATTGAGCTTTCGCGTCTGCAGTCGACCGATGTGATTGCGCGTGGTGGTCCGGTGTCGGTGCCTTCTTTGGTGGCTGATGCGGTGGATCGTTCGCATATTGTGGCGGAGGAGAAGGATATTCAGATTTCTACCCGCATCGAGGAGGTCCCCGAGGTGTACGGTGATGCCGAGCTGCTCGGTATTGCTGTGCAGAACCTGGTGGAGAACGCGGTGCGTTATTCGCCGGAGCATACAAAGGTGGATATTTGGGTGCACCGTGTGGCGGATCAGCTGCTGGTTGAGGTTGCTGATCAGGGCGTGGGTATTCCGGAGGACGAGCAGAAGCGTATTTTTGAGCGTTTTTACCGGGTTGATCCGGCTCGTTCGCGTCAGACGGGCGGCACTGGTTTGGGTTTGAGCATTGTGAAGCATGTGATGACTCAGCACGGTGGTAGCGTGACGGTTCGGTCGATGCCGCAGGAGGGTTCGACGTTTACGTTGGCGTTGCCGCTGAATGAGCCTCCGGTCGCAGTGTAGTGTTAGCGGTATAGGTTTTATGGAATCGAAGGAAGTTATTGATGTCTAAAATTCTGATTGTTGAGGACGAAGAGGCCCTCTCGGATCCCCTTGCGTTTTTGCTGGGTCGTGAGGGTTTCCAGACGATTGTTGTGGACAACGGTCTGGATGCTCTGCCGGTGTTTGACCGCGAGGGCGCGGATTTGGTGCTGCTGGATGTGATGCTTCCGGGCATGTCCGGCATGGAGGTGTGCCGTAAGCTGCGTGAGGTGTCGTCGGTCCCGATTATCATGCTGACCGCTAAGGATTCTGAGCTGGATAAGGTTCTGGGTCTGGAGCTGGGCGCTGATGACTATGTGACGAAGCCGTATTCTGCGCGTGAGTTGATTGCTCGTATCCGTGCGGTGTTGCGTCGTCGTTCGGCGGAGACTGATTCTGCTACTGAGTCGGTGCTGCAGGGCGGCCCGGTGCGTATGGACATTGACCGCCACGTGGTGACGGTTAATGGTGAAGAGATTTCTATGCCGCTGAAGGAGTTTGAGCTCCTGGAGATTCTGCTGCGCAATGTGGGTCGTGTGATGACTCGTGGCCAGCTGATTGAGCGCGTTTGGGGCGCCGACTATGTGGGTGATACGAAGACCCTGGACGTGCATATTAAGCGTCTGCGTTCGAAGATTGAGCCGGATTCTTCTGCCCCGCAGTATGTGGTGACGGTTCGCGGCTTGGGCTATAAGTTCGAGGCGTAAGCGGGCTTGAGACTGATGACTTCTGCTTCTGCGGCGAATACTGCTGTGATTGTTTTGGCGGCTGGTTCGGGTACTCGTCTGGGTGAGCCGATTCCGAAGGCTGCTGTGCGTGTGCACGGTCGTACTTTGCTGGATTATGCGTTGGAGGGTGCGCTCGCTTCGGGTGTTGCTGAGCATGTGGTGGTGACTGTTCCTGCTGATTGTTCGGTGAGTTGCCCGGAGCTTTTGGAGAATGCCCGCCGTGCCGGTGCGTTGATTACTGCCGGTGGTGATACGCGTACTGCTTCGGTGGTTGCGGCGTTGGATGCTTTGAAGGATGCGCAGGTTCCGGTGGATTATGTGCTGATTCATGATTGCGCCCGTGCTTTTACTCCGCCGCAGGTGTATCACCGTGTGCTTGAGGGCCTGGGTTCTGAGAGCCCGCAGGGTGTTGTGCGTGCGGTGATTCCTGTGTTGCCGGTGGTGGATACGGTGAAGACCGTGGATTCTGCTGGTGTGGTGACGGGTACTCCTTCGCGTGCGCAGATGCGTGCGGTGCAGACTCCTCAGGGTTTTGAGGTGGCTGCCTTGTTGGCGGCGCATGAGCGTAGCCGTTCTCTGCCTGCTGAGGAGGCTGAGCTGCTCACTGATGATGCGATGGCGATGGAGGCGGCGGGTGAGCCGGTGTTGACGGTTGCCGGTGATGCGGATGCGTTTAAGGTGACGACTCCGATGGATTTGCGGGTTGCTCGCGCGCTGTTTGGCGATTCTGCTTCCTAAGCTGGCTGCCTAAGATTGCCACCTAACGCCTCTTGTGCCGAGGCACTGTTGCTGAGAAGATGTTTGATCGATTGAAGGGTCCTGTGATGACTGTTATTCCTCGTGTTGGTACCGGTGTTGATGTCCACGCTTTTGGTGAGGAGGGCACTCCTCTGTATGTTGCTGGTCTGCATTGGCCGGGTGAGCGTGGTTTGAGCGGCCATTCTGATGGTGATGTGGTGGCTCATGCTGCCGCGGATGCTCTTTTTGCCGCCTCCGGCACGGGGGATTTGGGCTCTAATTTCGGTGTGGATCGCCCGGATATGAAGGGTGCTTCGGGTGTTCGTATTCTTTCTGAGGCTGCGGCGATTGTGCGTGCGGCTGGTTTTGAGATTGGTAATGTGAGCGTTCAGCTGGTGGGTAATCGCCCGAAGTTCTCTCCGCGCCGTGAGGAGGCGAACCGCGTGCTGAGCGAGGCGGCGGGTGCCCCGGTGACGGTGATTGCGACGACTACTGATGGTTTGGGTTTGACGGGCCGCGGTGAGGGCGTGGCTGCTATTGCGACGGCGCTGGTGTATCCGCGTTCGTAGGTGTTTGGTTGCTTTGAGCCATTCTGTAACCTATCGCTGATTTACCGACCCGGTGTCTGAACCGACCCCGTAGAATGAGAGTGTGACTATGCGTTTTTATGATTCTGCTTCCGCGACTATTCGCGAGTTTGAGCCCGTCGTGCCCGGTGAGGCGCGTATCTACTATTGCGGCGCTACGGTGCAGGGTGAACCGCACCTGGGCCATATCCGTTCGGCGCTGGTGTTTGACCAGTTGAGCCGTTGGATGCGTTACCGCGGCTTGAAGGTGACGACGGTCCGCAATGTCACTGATATTGATGACAAGATTTTGGCGAAGTCTGCTGATTCTATGGAGCCCGGTTTTGAGGGTGAGTTCCCGAATGAGCAGTGGTGGGCGCTCGCGTACCGTTTTGAGAAGGTTTTTGCTCAGGCGTATGCGGCGTTGGGTATTGATCCGCCGACGTATGAGCCGCGCGCGACCGGTCATATTCCGGAGATGTTTGCTTTGATTCAGCGTCTGATTGATCGCGGTCACGCGTACCCGGCGTTGGATGATTCTGGTGACGTGTATTTTGATGTGCGTTCGTGGGATAAGTACGGTGCGCTGACGAATCAGAGCGTTGAGGATATGCAGGATTCTGCGGATGCTGATCCGCGCGGTAAGCGTGACCCTCGCGATTTTGCCCTGTGGAAGGGTTATAAGGAGGGCGAGCCGCTGACTGCTTCGTGGGAGTCTCCGTGGGGTCGCGGCCGTCCGGGCTGGCACTTGGAGTGCTCGGCGATGGCGGGTAAGTACCTGGGTTCGCGTTTTGATATTCATGGTGGTGGCCTGGATTTGCGTTTCCCGCACCATGAGAATGAGCTGGCGCAGTCGACTGCAGCCGGTGATGATTTCGCGAACTTCTGGATGCACAACGGCATGGTCACCTATGAGGGTGAGAAGATGTCGAAGTCTATCGGTAATACGATTTCGCCGGCGCAGATGCTTGAGATGGCGCGCCCGCTGGTGGTTCGCTATTACCTCGGTAGCGCGCATTATCGTTCGGTGCTGGATTACCGCCCGTCGTCTCTGCAGGAGGCGGCAACCGCTATTGAGCGTGTTGAGGCGTTCCTTGCTGCTACTCAGGATTTGCTGAAGCCGGGTCGTGAGGTTCCGCAGGCTTTTGCTGAGGCTATGGATGATGACGTGAACATTCCGCGTGCCCTGGCGGTTCTGCATGAGCAGACTCGTGCGGGTAATGCCGCGCTTGCTACTGGTGAGGATGCTTCGGAGGCGGCGAATGCTGTGATGGCTATGGCTGAGGTTCTGGGTCTGGCTCAGCTGATGAGCTTTAATGCTGAGGGCACGTCGGGCGCTGAGCATGAGGCTTTGGACTCCCTGATTCAGGCTGTGTTGGCGGAGCGTGCGGATGCGCGTGCCCAGAAGGATTGGGCGAAGGCTGATGCGATGCGCGACTTGTTGGCGTCTGCTGGTGTGCAGGTGAAGGACGGCGCGAATGGTTCGAGCTGGAGCGTTGGCTAGAGGGTGATGTGCCCCGCGTTTGTGCGTAAGGCTTAGGTCGGGCGGGTTTCTCTCGCGTAGACTCGTATTCATTACTTTGACGAAGGAAGAGAAGAATGGCTAAGGCAGGTTCGCGCCCGGGCGCTACCAGCAAGAAGAAGGGTGCTACTAAGGGCACTGGTGGTCACGGCCGTAAGGCGCTTGAGGGTAAGGGCCCTACTCCGAAGGCTGAGGACCGCGTTTATCACAAGGCGTATAAGATGAAGCGCGCGGCTGAGCGCCGTGCTGCAACCGGTACGAACCGTAAGTTCCAGACTCGTCTGGGCGGTAAGCGTGCTAGCGATGAGCTGGTGACTGGTCGTAATGCGGTGCTTGAGGCTCTGCGTACTGAGATTCCCTCGAAGCATTTGTACATCATGAGCCGTGTTGAGGTTGATGACCGCGTTCGCGAGATCATGACTATTGCGAATAAGCGCAATATTCCGATGCTGGAGATTCCGCGTAGCGAGCTGGATCGTTTGACTGATGGTGCTGTGCATCAGGGTGTTGCGATGCAGATTCCGCCGTACAAGTACCCGGATGCGACTGACCTGGTGCTGGATACTATGGAGCGTTGGCACTCGGGTAAGCTGTCGACTCCGCCGCTGTTTGTTGCGTTGGACGGTATTACTGATCCGCGTAACCTGGGTGCGATTATTCGTAGCGTGTCCGCGTTTAGCGGTGATGGCGTGATTATTCCTGAGCGTCGTTCGGCTGCTGTGACTGCTGGTGCGTGGAAGACTAGTGCTGGTGCGGCTGCTCGTATTCCTGTTGCGATGGCGACTAATCTGACTCGCGTGATTCAGCAGGCTAAGGAGCAGGGTATTTTCGTGATTGGTCTGGATGGCGGTGGCGATATTGAGCTGCCGGCTCTGGAGCTTGCGAATGAGCCGCTGTGCGTGGTGGTTGGTTCTGAGGGTAAGGGCCTGTCCCGCCTGGTGACTGAGAACTGCGATCAGATTGTGTCGATTCCGATTGATTCTGCGATGGAGTCTTTGAACGCGGCGATGGCTGTGGGCATTACTCTGTACGATGTTTCTCGTCGTCGTGCTACCGCGAACTAGAGTTTTGAAGCTCGCGAGCTGCGGACTGTAGCTTGAGTGAGGAGGGCGTCCCCGTGAGGAGGCGCCCTCCTTTTTCTGTCTCTTCTGTGCTCTGCCCATATATGGGTGCTCATATATAGGGAGGCGGCAGAACGGGGAAACGGGGGGGGGTGGAACAGGGAGGTACAGCGGTACAGGAATGCAAGTGTTGCAGAGATGGGGGAGGGGCGGAGCCCCTCATCCCATCTTCTTGATGCTGAATCTGTTTGATGTTGAGGGGCTCTGCTGCCCTTCTATGCTGCCCTCCTATAGGGGCTCTTTAGGGAGCTTCTACAGGTTTTTCGGGGTCTTTTTAGGGGTTTTAAACTTTTTTCAAAGAACTTTTGAGGGGCTTACCCTGCGTTGACTAGGGGTTTTAGTGCCCTGTTCGGGTCAGAATGAACCTAAACCCCCGTATTTGTGGTCTACTTCACCCTATTTCGGGTTGCATGGGTGTTTAGGCGTCTGTATAGTTGTATGAGTCGCCGCGGCGAGGAGGAAAAAACGAAGAACTTCTTCGGTGTTTCTCCTAGTCAGAAGCGGTTTGACTGGCTTTCAATTGTATAGTGTTTTGGTTTCTTGCTTAGAAGATTCTTGGTCATCGGTTGGTGATGTTGGAAGAGTTTAGGAAAGAAACATTGTGGTGTGAATCACGGAAAACGGATTTGCATGGCAAACAAGACGCTGGTATAGTTGATTGAGTTGCCGCGGGAACGCGGTAATAAACGAAATAACATGAATGACCGTTCAACGGTAAGACTTTCTTCGAATGAAGGGGTTGAGGTGTTGAATCGGTGTGTTGCTTGAGAACTCAATAGTGTGCTTTGTTCAATAAAATCACCGAATGGTGATGGAAACTGAAACTAATACCAAATATTTATTGATATTTGATAATCATCAAATGGTTTCAAATTTAGTCAGCTTGAGTCACGCACCCCCGTGTGTGATTCGCTGTTTGAGATCAGATTATCAAGCTTTTCTATTTTTTCAACGGAGAGTTTGATTCTGGCTCAGGACGAACGCTGGCGGCGTGCTTAACACATGCAAGTCGAACGATGAAGCCTAGCTTGCTAGGTGGATTAGTGGCGAACGGGTGAGTAATACGTGAGTAACCTACCTTTAACTCTGGGATAAGCCTGGGAAACTGGGTCTAATACCGGATACGACCAATCTCCGCATGGGGTGTTGGTGGAAAGCGTTATGTAGTGGTTATAGATGGGCTCACGGCCTATCAGCTTGTTGGTGAGGTAACGGCTCACCAAGGCGACGACGGGTAGCCGGCCTGAGAGGGTGACCGGCCACACTGGGACTGAGACACGGCCCAGACTCCTACGGGAGGCAGCAGTGGGGAATATTGCACAATGGGCGCAAGCCTGATGCAGCGACGCCGCGTGAGGGATGACGGCCTTCGGGTTGTAAACCTCTGTTAGCAGGGAAGAAGAGAGATTGACGGTACCTGCAGAGAAAGCGCCGGCTAACTACGTGCCAGCAGCCGCGGTAATACGTAGGGCGCGAGCGTTGTCCGGAATTATTGGGCGTAAAGAGCTTGTAGGCGGTTTGTCGCGTCTGCTGTGAAAGGCCGGGGCTTAACCCCGTGTATTGCAGTGGGTACGGGCAGACTAGAGTGCAGTAGGGGAGACTGGAATTCCTGGTGTAGCGGTGGAATGCGCAGATATCAGGAGGAACACCGATGGCGAAGGCAGGTCTCTGGGCTGTAACTGACGCTGAGAAGCGAAAGCATGGGGAGCGAACAGGATTAGATACCCTGGTAGTCCATGCCGTAAACGTTGGGCACTAGGTGTGGGGGACATTCCACGTTTTCCGCGCCGTAGCTAACGCATTAAGTGCCCCGCCTGGGGAGTACGGCCGCAAGGCTAAAACTCAAAGAAATTGACGGGGGCCCGCACAAGCGGCGGAGCATGCGGATTAATTCGATGCAACGCGAAGAACCTTACCAAGGCTTGACATATACTGGACCGCATCAGAGATGGTGTTTCCCTTCGGGGCTGGTATACAGGTGGTGCATGGTTGTCGTCAGCTCGTGTCGTGAGATGTTGGGTTAAGTCCCGCAACGAGCGCAACCCTCGTTCTATGTTGCCAGCACGTTATGGTGGGGACTCATAGGAGACTGCCGGGGTCAACTCGGAGGAAGGTGGGGATGACGTCAAATCATCATGCCCCTTATGTCTTGGGCTTCACGCATGCTACAATGGCCGGTACAGAGGGTTGCGATACTGTGAGGTGGAGCTAATCCCTAAAAGCCGGTCTCAGTTCGGATTGGGGTCTGCAACTCGACCCCATGAAGTCGGAGTCGCTAGTAATCGCAGATCAGCAACGCTGCGGTGAATACGTTCCCGGGCCTTGTACACACCGCCCGTCAAGTCACGAAAGTTGGTAACACCCAAAGCCGGTGGCCTAACCCTTTTGGGAGGGAGCCGTCTAAGGTGGGATTGGCGATTGGGACTAAGTCGTAACAAGGTAGCCGTACCGGAAGGTGCGGCTGGATCACCTCCTTTCTAAGGAGCACATTTAGTTGGCCATGCTACCCGCGAGTGTCGGGTGGGTGGTTTTGCTCATGGGTGGAATGTTGGTTTTGGGTTGGATGAGGCGCATTGTTGGGTTTTGGGGTAACACGCATGTGTTGTTCCTTTGTTTGCCTGGCATGGTGATGATGCAAAAGTGTTCTTTTGTGTTGTTGTTGTGTTGTGGGTTGTTGTTTGAGAACTATATAGTGGACGCGAGCATCTTCTGGAATTTGCGTTGAACTGACTTTGTGTTGGTTTGATTGTTGATTTTAGATTCTTATTTTTCTTGATTGTGTGTAAGTTATTAAGGGCACACGGTGGATGCCTTGGCATTAAGAGCCGATGAAGGACGTGTGAATCTGCGATAAGCCTCGGGGAGCCGATAACTGGGCTGTGATCCGAGGATTTCCGAATGGGGAAACCTGGCTCATCTTCATGGTGAGTTACCGCCAGCTGAATGTATAGGCTGGTTGGGGGGAACGCGGGGAAGTGAAACATCTCAGTACCCGCAGGAAGAGAAAATAAAGTAATGATTCTGTGAGTAGTGGCGAGCGAAAGCGGAAGAGACTAAACCTGTGGTGTGTGATAGCGGTTAGGCGTTGCATCATGGGGGTTGTGGGAGTCACAGTGGCAGTTCTAACTGGCTGCCGGCATGATGTTCAGGATGGTAGGTGAACGACTTGGAATGGTCGGCCGTAGAGGGTGAGAGTCCCGTAATCGAAATTGTTCTGTCCGTGGTGTGGCCACCCGAGTAGCACGGGGCTCGTGGAATCTCGTGTGAATCTGCCAGGACCACCTGGTAAGTCTAAATACTTCTTAATGACCGATAGTGAATCAGTACCGTGAGGGAATGGTGAAAAGTACCCCGGGAGGGGAGTGAAATAGTACCTGAAACCGTGTGCTTACAAGCCGTTGGAGCCTTTTGGGGTGACAGCGTGCCTTTTGAAGAATGAGCCTGCGAGTTAGTGTTATGTCGCGAGGTTAACCCGTGTGGGGTATCCGTAGCGAAAGCGAGTCTGAATAGGGCGTTTGAGTGGCATGACCTAGACCCGAAGCGGAGTGATCTATCCATGGCCAGGTTGAAGCGACGGTAAGACGTCGTGGAGGACCGAACCCACTTCAGTTGAAAATGGAGGGGATGAGCTGTGGATAGGGGTGAAAGGCCAATCAAACTCTGTGATAGCTGGTTCTCCCCGAAATGCATTTAGGTGCAGCGTTACGTGTTTCTTGCCGGAGGTAGAGCTACTGGATGGCCGATGGGCCTTCACGGGTTACTGACGTCAGCTAAACTCCGAATGCCGGTAAGTGAGAGCGTAGCAGTGAGACAGTGGGGGATAAGCTTCATTGTCGAGAGGGAAACAGCCCAGACCACCAACTAAGGCCCCTAAGCGTGTGCTAAGTGGGAAAGGATGTGGAGTTGCTTAGACAACCAGGAGGTTGGCTTAGAAGCAGCCATCCTTGAAAGAGTGCGTAACAGCTCACTGGTCAAGTGATTCTGCGCCGATAATGTAGCGGGGCTCAAGTACACCGCCGAAGTTGTGGCAATGATCTTTTTGGATTGTTGGGTAGGGGAGCGTCGTGTGGCCGGTGAAGCTGCGGTGTAAACCAGTGGTGGAGGCTATGCGAGTGAGAATGCAGGCATGAGTAGCGAAAGATGAGTGAGAAACTCATCCGCCGGATGATCAAGGGTTCCAGGGTCAAGTTAATCTGCCCTGGGTTAGTCGGGGCCTAAGGCGAGGCCGACAGGCGTAGTCGATGGATAACGGGTTGATATTCCCGTACCGGTGAAAAACCGCCCATACTGATATTGTGATGCTAACCATGCGAAGCATGATGTGCAGGCTTTTGTTTGTGTGTTGTGTGGGTTGTGGGACCCGATCTTTGGAGGTAAACGTGTTAACAGGTGTGACGCAGGAAGGTAGCCAAGCCACGCGATGGTTGTCGTGGTCTAAGCGTGTAGGGTTGTCGGTTGTTAAATGCGCCGGCTGTGTGCCTGAGACGTGATGGGACCCCGTTTTTGGGGGATTTGGTGATCCTATGCTGCCGAGAAAAGCATCGGCGTGAGGTTTTAGCCGCCCGTACCCTAAACCGACACAGGTGATCAGGTAGAGAATACTAAGGCGATCGAGAGAATCATGGTTAAGGAACTCGGCAAAATGCCCCCGTAACTTCGGGAGAAGGGGGACCTTGAGCGTGATGGGCACTTGCTGCCTGGAGCGTGTATGGGTCGCAGAGACCAGGGGGAAGCGACTGTTTATCAAAAACACAGGTCCGTGCGAAGTCGTAAGACGATGTATACGGACTGACTCCTGCCCGGTGCTGGAAGGTTAAGAGGATTGGTTAGCCCTTTTTGGGCGAAGCTGAGAATTTAAGCCCCAGTAAACGGCGGTGGTAACTATAACCATCCTAAGGTAGCGAAATTCCTTGTCGGGTAAGTTCCGACCTGCACGAATGGAGTAACGACTTCCCTACTGTCTCAACCATGAACTCGGCGAAATTGCAGTACGAGTAAAGATGCTCGTTTCGCGCAGCAGGACGGAAAGACCCCGTGACCTTTACTATAGTTTGGTATTGGTGTTTGGTTTGGCTTGTGTAGGATAGGTGGGAGACTGTGAAGCATGGACGCTAGTTTGTGTGGAGTCGTTGTTGAAATACCACTCTGGTCAATCTGGATGTCTAACTTCGGGCCATGATCTGGTTCAGGGACAGTGCCTGATGGGTAGTTTAACTGGGGCGGTTGCCTCCTAAAGTGTAACGGAGGCGCCCAAAGGTTCCCTCAGCCTGGTTGGCAATCAGGTGTTGAGTGTAAGTGCACAAGGGAGCTTGACTGTGAGACTGGCAGGTCGAGCAGGGACGAAAGTCGGGACTAGTGATCCGGCGGTACGTTGTGGAACGGCCGTCGCTCAACGGATAAAAGGTACCTCGGGGATAACAGGCTGATCTTGCCCAAGAGTCCATATCGACGGCATGGTTTGGCACCTCGATGTCGGCTCGTCGCATCCTGGGGCTGGAGTCGGTCCCAAGGGTTGGGCTGTTCGCCCATTAAAGCGGTACGCGAGCTGGGTTCAGAACGTCGTGAGACAGTTCGGTCCCTATCCGCTGCGCGCGTTGGAAATTTGAGAAAGGCTGTCCTTAGTACGAGAGGACCGGGACGGACGAACCTCTGGTATGTCAGTTGTACCGCCAGGTGCATGGCTGATTGGCTACGTTCGGGAGGGATAACCGCTGAAAGCATCTAAGCGGGAAGCCTGTTTCGAGATGAGATTTCCTGGCACTTTGGTGTGTGAGGCTCCTTATAGATGATGAGGTTGATAGGCCGGGTATGGAAGCGGGGACTGAAGACTCGTGGAGTTGACTGGTACTAATAGGCCGAAGGCTTACTTTTCAAGATGTTGTTTGTTGTTTGCGTTCACTGTATGGTTTTTGGATAATAACCCTGGACTTCCTTCGGGAGGTTGAGGCTTTTTATTCGGAAATTTTGAATAACGAAGTTATTCGCTAGATTTTCCGTGGTTATAGCAAGAGGGAAACGCCTGGTTCCATTCCGAACCCAGAAGCTAAGACTCTTCGCGCCGATGGTACTGCACTTTTGTGGGTGTGGGAGAGTAGGTCACCGCGGGTTTTTTATTCAAGGGAGGGGAAGACCTTATAGGTCTTCCCCTCTTTTTGTGTACCCAAAAACTCTTAGCATGAAAGACACCTAACTGATTAGAGGTGCAGAGGCTCAGAGATTCAGAGACTTCAGCAGAGAGGCAGAAGAACAGGGGATGCAGCCTAGCCAGACAGCATGCCAACCTGACGCAGGATCGATGAGATGGGGAGCTCACAGATCCATCTGAATGACGAAATAGAGGGCACGGCAGAGAAACTCTTGATACCTTAACAACAAGAGCAGTCCACATCTCTACTCAACGAGTAGAGAGCAAGCAAAGGAGCATCATCATGGCTGATGAGAAGAGCATCTACGAACGCTGGAGCGAAGAACGCCTCGACCCGCCCTTCCCCAAAGAATGGGGACTGGACGAAGAAGACGAAGCCGAGCTGCTCTGGCCCATCTGGCCCCTGCTGTTCATGGGTGAATCTGATACCGAACAGTACGTAGAAACCATCACCGATTATGTGATGGACGTACTCGGGCTGGAATACGACGGCGAAAACGAAGACAGCAAGCTCTGGGAAAAGCGAGTAGAAGACTACGTAGAAGAGCTCATCAAGCGTCGTCGTGCCTTTGCCGCTGAGCTGGGCATTACCCCCGAAATGCAGAAGAACTCCAACCTCAACCGTGCCTTCGCTGCCCTGGAAGAAGAAGGCGTCATCGCACGACAGAACTTCACCTGCTGCGGTACCTGCGCATCCGCAGAGATCTGGGACGAAATGGATGATAGCCGTGAATGGAAGGGCTACATCTACTTCCACCAGCAGGACACTGAAAGCCTGGCAGAGAGCGGCGGCACCTACGTTGGTTTCGGTTCCTTCCTCGCCTACCCCAGGGATGAAGAAGAATGGAATGCCCTGAGTGATGCGCAGAAGGAAGAGATTAGGGCCCTGCATGAGAAGCTCTCCACGCAGTTGCTGCGAGAGACGGTTATTCCCGTACTGGAGAAGCACGGTCTGAGCGTGAAGTGGAATGGCAACTACAATACCCGCCCCTTCATTGGGGGAGTGGAAGTCTACAACATTCCCTAACTGGTGAGCTGAACCTGAGCTGAACCGGGTGGGTGCCTTGGCGTAGCTTGTGGCGGGGGGGGGGGGGGAGGAGGAACCTCTCAAAGCTACGAAAGTTTACAAGGAAAATAAGCTGAGAGCGTGAGAATACACATCACAGTATCTCAGTCAGAGTATTAACTAGCCGATACGGCACCCATTCGGTAGGCTAGACGGGTAGCGCGGTACGTCCACACGAGAGATAAGGCAGAACCTATCCGCGTGATAGGAACTGATCGACATAGCTTTCAGCTGCTATGTACAGCAGGAAGCTAGAGCTCTAGAACACCCTGCAGGGGATAAGAACAACCCCGTGCCGGAAGAGTCAGGTCATCCGAAGCTTTACTCGGATGACGCTCACTCCAACCGGAGTAGGCTAGAAGAAGTGGACGAACCGCCACCCATATTCCCAACCAAAGGAGCAGGCATGTCGACCGACGCCCGCGAAAAAGCCCGCCAGATTGCGGCCCAGCAGGCCAAGAAGAGCCCCAGCCAGGCAAGCCGCCGCTGGCTCCAGCTCGGCGTACTCGCCGTGGTCCTCGTCATCGTAGGTATCATCGGCTTCGTCGTAATCAACGGCAACAAGAACACCAAGGTAGCAGAAAGCGGCCCGGTGCCCTCCAGCGCCAACGAATACGGCGGTATTGTGCTGACCAAGGACGGCATCGTCCAGAACTCCTCCACCCAGGAGACCCGCGACTTCAAGCAGCTCGCAACCTCGACCTCCTCCGTGACCCCCATGGTCAACGGAACCGCAGCAGCAGTCAACACCCTACCCCCGGGCGTGCAGACCGCTGAAGAGGCATCCAAGAACGGCCAGCCCGTACGCGTGACCATCTTCCAGGACTACAACTGCGTGCACTGTGCAGAGTTCGAGAAGAAGTACGGTGAAGAAATCCAGAAGCTCGTCGAGGACGGTACCATCACCCTGGAAATCCGCAACCTGACCTTCCTGGACCGCTCCTCGCCCACCGCTTACTCCGCACGTAACGCGGCGGCGGCATATTCCGTGGCCAACCAGGTCAGCACCAGCGAATTCCTGAACTACCAGCGTGAGATCTTTACTCACCAGGGCCGCGGCGACATGAACAACCAGCAGATCGCCGACATCGCTTCTAAGCACGGTGCGTCCATCGGCTCCGATATGAACGATGGCAAGTGGCGTCCCTTCGTGGATGTGGTCAACGCTGAATCCGCAAAGAACGGTATTAAGGGTACCCCCACCGTCTTCGTTGATGGCGACCAGTACACCAGCAACGACTTCAGCGCCTTCCTGAAGCAGAAGATTGAAGCAAAGAAGAAGTAACCTCTTCGATAGAAAAACCCGGTAACCTCCACGCGAGGCTACCGGGTTTTTCTATGCACGGTGATGAGCTCGAGGGGTGGGTGAGCAGCATACAGAGGTGGTGCTCATAAGGGGTAAAACGAAGGAAACGAACGTATCAGCACCCCATAATTTAGAAGTATTCTCAACCAAACCCTAAAAGAACAACTGAGCAGACTCAACCAAGAGAATAGGGTACACTGGACAAGTTGCCTCCTTAGCTCAGTTGGCCAGAGCATCTGTCTTGTAAACAGAGGGTCACCGGTTCGAATCCGGTAGGGGGCTCAGAAAAATCCTGGTTCGCACCAGCCTCATAGCAGAGGTGCGAATCAGGATTTTATTGTACGGGTGCCCTGTAGCGTCTATAGGACCCGCACTAGCACATCGACGATCCATCCTGAGGAACCGAGAATGTCTGAAACCCCCGGAACCCTGCAAGCCCGCGCCTCGCAGGGAACCTACACCACTGCACCGCGCAGCATCAAAGCACGCGAAGCCAGCGACTACCCCCTCGAAGAGTTCATTGAATCGCGAGGGTTCCGCCCTGAAATTCAGGGTCTGCGCGCCTTCGCCGTGCTCCTCGTGGTGCTCTACCACGTCTGGTTCGGCAAAGTTTCTGGCGGTGTGGATGTCTTCCTCTTCATCTCCGCCTTCCTGCTCTCGCTCTCCTTCATGCGCAAGATCAACGAAGGCAAACCACTCAATCTCTTCAGCTACTGGATGCACGTCTTCCAGCGACTGCTACCCGTAGCCACCGTGGTTATCGCGGGTACCACCATTGCGTCCTTCTTCGTGCTCGCGCCCAGCCGCTGGTCGCAAACCGTAACCGACGCAAAGAGCTCCCTGTTCTACTTCCAGAACTGGAACCTCGCGTTCAGCTCCGTAGACTACTACGCCCAAAACGCCTCCGTGAAGTCGCCCTTCCAGCACTTCTGGTCGCTCTCCATCCAGGGACAGATCTTCATCATCTGGCCCCTGCTCTTCGCTGCAGTAGCCTACGTCGTACACCGATTCCGCGGGAACCTCTTCACCACCGCGGTATTCATATTCAACACGGTGTTCGTCGCATCCCTGACCTTCTCCATCGTCGAAACCGACACCAACCAGGGCTTCGCCTACTTCGACACCCGTACCCGCCTCTGGGAATTCGCCATCGGCACCCTGCTGGCAATGCTCACCCTCAAGTGGAAAGCACCCGAAAAGGCGCGAGTCGTCATGGGCTGGGTCGGCATTATTGGCCTGGTCACCTGCGGCGCAATCCTGCCCGTCGAACGAGCATTCCCCGGTTACCTGGCACTCTGGCCCGTCATCTCCGGTGCGCTCGTTATTATGGCAGGCCGCACCAACAGCCGCTGGGGCATCGACCGACTGCTGGTCTCCGCACCCCTGCAGAACCTCGGCAACATCTCCTACGCCCTGTACCTGGTGCACTGGCCCATCCTCATTCTCTACAGCAGCGCTGTCGGAACCTCCCGTGTGAACGTCATCGAAGGCACCATCATCATCCTTGTCTCCATCGGTCTGGCATGGCTACTCATCCGCTTCGTCGAAAAGCCGCTACGCTACCGCAAGGACCCCTTTGTACCCTGGCTCATGATGAAGATGCGCTTCAAGACCATCTTCTCCGTCAAGACCTGGGCAGACCAGCTCGCCTTCATCCTTGCAATCTTCCTGGTCGCCGGCGTGCCCCTGGCCGCCGCACAGACCTGGATTGGCTACCGCAACACCCAGTCCGAGCAGAACGCCGAACTGCAGGTGCAGACCGCCAGCGAAAACTACCCCGGCGCCCGGGCTATTGGCGGTGCCCAGCAGGGACTCATTGACAACCCCATCCCCTCTGGTGGTGATGTCAAGGCCCAGTACGAGGGACTGAGTGACCCCTGCACTGGCGTCTTCGCTCCCTCCGACCCGGCACTCGCCAAGTACTGTAACGTGCAGAAGTACGGCCCCGAGGACGCACCGCTGACCATGGTCATCGGTAACTCCCACGCCGAGCAGGCGCTGAGCATCTTCAAGCCCATTGCAGAGCAGACCAAGACCAACCTGCAGACCTACCTGCTCGGTGGCTGCCAGTACCCGGTCCGCTCCGTCAACGCCGGTAACGAATGCTCGGAATTCAACACCAAGATGACCGAGGAAATCATCAAGCGTAAGCCGCAGACCGTGGTCCTCATCGCGACCATCGCGCAGGCACGCTCGAACGACGAGCGAGTCGACCCGAGCCTCGACGAGACCGTCCGCCGCCTCACCGAGGCGGGAATCCAGGTCATCGGCCTGCGTGATAACCCGCGCTTCGAGTACAACATCTACGAATGTGCCCAGAAGGCCGGTGCCGACAAGAGCTCCTGCGCACGACCCGCAAGCGACAAGTACGCCGCAGAAAACCCCGCGAAGGAAATCTTCGACAAGTACCGCAATCAGGGCGCCGTCATGGTGGACCTGAAAGACGTGTACTGCCCGGACGGCATGTGCAGCCCCGTGGTCGGAAACATCTACGTCTACTTCGACGACAACCATGTCTCCAAGACCTACGGCCGCACCATGGCTCAGGAAGTCTTCCAGCGTGCAGCGGAAGGCGGATGGCTCGTCAGCGGAAAAGTGAACTTCTAAAGTTCGCCAATATAGTGGATCCCCCGCGCTGTTCTCAAGAAATGTGAACAGAGCGGGGGATCCTACGTATTTAATGCGTTCGGCTCCGTGTAATCTAACCGGGCAACCTAAGCGAATAACAAGATATGTAGTCTCATCGCGACATAATCCGTCTCATATATGCGTATATAAGGGCATGCGGTTGAATATAAATTTAGGGTGGGCTAGCCTTAAAATAAGCTTAGGTATATCTAATCGGATACTTTGCGTCACCATCAACAGCACAGATAGAGCATGACGGCACGCGATGACCTCTTCCGGACGGAGACCTCGCATCCGCGGGATTCGCAACAACCGGCTCCTCCGCTTGCCTCTTGCTCAACTAAGGAGAACCATGACCATCTCGCGTGGCACCTTCCTCAAGGGCGCATCCTTCACCGCACTGGCCGGCCTGCTCGCCGCATGCTCTACCGGCAACGGCTCCAGTACCTCGGGCTCAACCACCACCGCGAGCGCCGAAGCGGGCGCATTCCCCATCACGATTACCAGCGACTACGGCGATACCGTCCTCAAGCAGGCCCCCACCAAGATTGCCGTGGTTAACGCCTGGAAGAACGCTGACGCACTGCTCGCCCTTGGCGTGGTGCCCGCAGGTATCCCCAAGGTCAGCTGGGGTCAGAACTCCAACGACTCCACCGATTGGTTCGACGCCAAACTCAAGGAAATGGGCAAGAGCCTGAACGACATCACCCGTTATGCCGAAGCTGACGGCCCCGCCTACCAGGAACTTGCCAAGCTCGCCCCGGACGTTATCTTCGCACCCTACGGCAATATGAGCGCCGAAATCTACAAGAAGCTCTCCGACATTGCACCCGTCGTGACCGCACCCAAGGGTGTGGGTATGTACGAGGTATCGTGGCAGCAAGTTGTTGAACAGGCGGGCAAGATGCTTGGCACCCCCTCCGCCGCCACCCAGCTCATTGACGCGACCACTAAAGAGCTGAAGGAAGCAACTTCCAAATACAGCAACCTTGCTGGCGCAAGCTTCATTGCGGGTTACTTTGACGTCGAGAAGAAAACCCTCGGCGCATACACCGCCAAGGATTCCCGCCCCCAGACCTTCATTGACTGGGGCATGGTTGAAGCCCCCTACGTTACCGAGCACTCCAAGGAAGCTCAGAGCGTCTTCCTCTCCATCTCATCCGAAGTACTCGACCGCGTCGAGTGCGACGTGCTCTGGGCATGGGTCAACGACCCCGCTGACGTGGAGAAGATCAAATCCGACCCGCTCCTCTCCGCTCTTCCCGCGCTAAAAAAGAATGCCGCTATCTTCGAATCCGATAAGCACCTTGGCCTGGCCCTCTCGGCTGCTTCCCCGCTGTCGCTGACCTGGGCCGTGAAGAATTCCTCCATCCTGGAGAAGTTCTCCACCGCTATCAAGAACGGTAAGGACTCCAAATAACGTGAGTCATCCCCGCTTGGGACACGGGCAGGGCCGCGGTGCGCGTAGCACACGGCACCTGCCCCGTTTGTGTCTCCTCCTCGTCCTCACCTGCATGACCGCCGTGCTCTCGTTACTTGTTGGCACCCGGTTCATCGACCCTACCACCGTGCTCAGCACCCTGACCGGTCACGGTCCGGAAGGTATTGAAGGCGCCGTTATTGACGCGCGTATCACCAGAACACTCTGGGGTCTTATCATCGGTGCAACCCTTGGCCTTGCCGGAGCCGGAATGCAGGGTATTACCCGAAACCCGCTCGGCGACCCCGGAATCCTCGGGGTGAACTCCGGCGCTGCCTTCGCTGTGGTCACCGGTATCACCTTCCTCGGTGTGAAGAGTACAACCGAGTACTCCGTGCTCGCATTCGTGGGTGCCGCTGCGGCCTCCGCCCTGGTATATGCCTTTGCCTCCATCGGCAAGGACGGCGCGACCCCCGTCAAGCTGGCGCTCATGGGCGCGGCCCTCAGCGCCGGGCTCGGATCGCTCACCAGCGCTCTGATTCTGACGCGCCAGAACGCCCTGGACGATCTGCGCCGCTGGCAGGTGGGATCCATCGCGGGTAAAGATCTGGAGAGCCTCTTCCCCTCGGGGATTTTGTTGCTTGTTGGTGCGCTCATCCTGTTTACAGGAAGCCGAACCATCAACAACCTTGCCCTCGGCGACGACATGGCTGCCTCCCTGGGCGAGAACGTAAATCGTCGAAGGTTCATTCTCTTTATTGGTATAACCCTACTTGTCGGCGCCGCCGTTGCGCTCGCGGGCCCCATCGCATTCCTTGGCCTCATGGCCCCGCACGCTATGCGCTCCTTCATCAGCGCGGACTACCGGGTGCTCCTGCCCGCCTCTGCACTCTTCGGTGCTGTCATCCTGCTGCTCGCTGACACGATCGGCCGCGTACTCATGCCGCCCCAGGAAATTCAGGTAGGCGTGAGCACCATCGTGGTGGGTGTGCCTGTCTTCATCTACCTGATTCGACGGTCTAAGGGGGCGAGCCTCTCATGATGAGCCCGCATCATAAAGCTACTGAGGGAGTTACTGAGCTGCGCAGTATCCGTCGCCGCGAAATGCGCCGCCCCATTCTCGGACTATCCGGGTTGGCCCTCGCGCTCCTGGCTGCCATGGCTGTACGCGTCCTGCTGGGTAGCTACACCGTCACCATTCCCGACTTTCTGACCTTGGTCACCGGTGGTGAGGTGCCCGTACGTGGCGCTCGATTTATCGTCATGGAGGACAAGCTTCCCCGCGCAGTCCTCGGAGCTCTCGCTGGCATCGCATTCGGATGCGCGGGTGCTATCTTCCAGCTGCTACTGCGCAATCCGCTAGCTAGCCCAGATATTATCGGCATTAGCAACGGCGCTTCCCTCGGTGCGGTACTCTCCATGGTCTATTGGGGTGCTTCGGGATTCAGCGTCTCGCTCTTCGCAATCGTCTTCGCCCTCGCCGCTGCGCTCGTTACGATGCTCCTGGCCTCGGGACAAGGCAATGTGGGGAACCGTTTCATCCTGATGGGCATTGGTGTGGCTGCGCTTTGCAATGCGGCCGTCACCTACCTGCTCGAACGTATGTCTATGGGGCAGGCTAGTAGCGCGACCGTCTGGATGGTCGGTTCCCTCAGCATCGCCAACTGGGATCGCATTGGTATTCTGCTCGTATCTCTGCTGGTGCTTTTGCCTTTTGTCCTCTGGGGAATCAACCATCTGAAGACCTCAGCCGTGGGCGATGACCTGGCGCACGGTCTGGGCGTGCCGGTGGGTTTCATTCGCTGGTACTACATCGCTTTGGGGGTACTCCTGGCCGCTATTGCCACTGCGGCTACTGGGCCCATTGCCTTCGTTGCGTTCGTCTCGGGACCTATCGCCCGTCGTATCATGGGCGGCCGCCACACGATTCTGGGAGCATCTCTTGTGGGCGCAACCATCGTAGTGCTGGCCGACTTCGTGGCGGCGAACCTTTTCCCGTCTATCTCATTCCCCGTAGGTATTCTGACCGGCGCTATGGGTGCGCCGTTGCTCATCTGGTTGCTCGTGCAGAATCAGAAGGAAGGAAAATAATGAAAGAAATCACCGAACGCACCCTTAAAGTCGAGAACGTCAGCCTCGGCTACGGCGAAACCACCATCGTCAAAGACCTCTCCCTCGAATTCCCCAAGGGCAAAATCACCGCCATCATCGGCCCCAACGGCTGCGGCAAGTCCACCCTGCTACGCGGCGTCTCCCGACTGCTCAAGCCCCTCAATGGCGACTTCACCCTTGACGGTAAGTCAACCCACGAATACTCTATGAAGGGCTTCGCCCGCATGGTCGGGCTTATGCCCCAGCACCCCATCGCCCCCGAAGGCATTACCGTAGCCGACCTGGTCTCCCGAGGACGCTACCCCTACCAAGGCCTCTTCAAACGCAATAGCGCCGAAGATGACGAGGCGGTTGCTTGGGCTCTCGAAGCCACCGATACCATGTCCCTTGCAGAACGCCAGGTCACCGAACTCTCCGGCGGCCAACGCCAGCGCGTCTGGATCGCCATGGCGCTCGCCCAGGAAACCGATATCCTACTGCTGGACGAACCGACCACCTACCTCGACCTGGCACACCAGGTGGAGCTACTCGACCTGCTCTCGGAACTCAACGAACAGCGCGGCACCACCATGATCATGGTGCTACACGAACTGAATCTCGCCGCCCGAGTCGCCGACTATCTCGTCGCGATGAAGGACGGCTCCATCGTTGCCCAAGGCGAAGCACACGAAGTGCTCACTCGCGAGAACCTGCACACTATCTTCGGGCTGAAAGCAGAGGTCGCCGACCCGTTCAACGACGGCAGCGTGGTGGTGGTACCGCACCCGCGTATCCCCGTAAACCACGCGATGGCAGGCCAGGAGGGCGAGTAGCCGTGAGGGAGCGCATCAAACGCCGCCGCGTGCGCACACATGGTGATAACGCCTATGGCATCTTCACCCTGGCTGTGAGCCGGGTGGAGCGGCTGACCCCTTCCTACGTGCGGGTCAGCCTGACCGGTCCTTCCCTACGCTACGCCGTGAACCCGGTCGCGTTGGGTGGGCTAAATGCCGACGCACATGCGGTGGGGGAACAGGACACTATCGGGAGTGAGGGCGAACTCGGTTCCTACCGCGGCGTGTTGGACGGCTACGTTAAGTTGCTCGTGCCGCCCGCCGTCGAACACGACGAGCATGGGCGCATCACGCGCCTCAGCCCTGAGCCGGTGCACATCGACCTCACCGACACATGGCGGCAGGACTGGTTCGCCTTGCCCGACACCGAACGCGGCTGGATGCGCACCTACACTCTGCGCGCCTCCCGCCTGCGCGAGCCTGATGCTGCTCTGCGCAAGGTTATCGAGGCCCTGCCTGCTGCGCCCCTCATCCCTGCCGGGGTGAGCCTGCCTGCCGCGCCGGGTATCGACTTTGCACTGGGTATCGACTCCGCTCTGCCCGAAATTGACCTCGACTTTGTGTGTCACACTGAGGTAAGTTCCGACGGGGTTGAATGTATGGGCCCCGGTGCTACCTGGGCCAGCCTTGCTGAGAAGGGGGATAGAGTCTCCATCCTTGCGCCCCTGGCCGGTCAACCCCTGTGGGCATCTTGGTCGAGTGGCGGCGCCGAGCGCATCATCCTTGCGGTGGATGAAACCGCGGTACCCGCCGCGCTCTCTATCCTTGCGGACTATGCTGCCGGGGAACAGAAGCCAGCCGAAATCCAGCTCATCGCAGAGGTGCCTCACGCAACCGACAGCCTAACCACGCTCTGGGATGGTCCCTATCCGCACTTGCCTGCACTGAGTGAGTTACCGAACCTCACCGTTAACTGGTGTGCTCGCGAAGATGCGCCTCGGGGCGAAGGCCTGACCGCTGGTCTGCGCAAGGCTCTGGGTTTGGGCGCGTGGGATTCTAAAGGTGCCTCTATAACTGCTGAGCCTTCCCCAGATTGTGACGGCGAAACCGAGGTCGTCTGGACCTTGGCTGATGATGAGAACCCACAGATTTACATCTTCATCGCCGGTGAGGCGTCGGTCGTCAAGACTCTGCGCCGTATCTGCGTGCAGGAGGCCTCCATTCCCAAAAATGACGTGTCATTCATGGGATACTGGCGTGTAGGACGCACTGAAAGCTAAGCGAAGAAGCCGGTACACCGCGCGGGTGTGCCGGCTTCTTCCACAGAAGGGTCATTCTCTACAGAGGCCCGGAAAGAAGAACACAATGACGACCCCGCTCCTAGACTCCAATGGCAAGCTCAACGGTGAATCAGTACGCTACGTGGCAATCGGCGACTCCTTCACCGAAGGTGTGGGCGACGTTGACCGCCGCCGCCCCAACAACCTGCGCGGCTGGGCTGACCGCGTTGCCGAAGGCCTCGGTGCAGTAGACCCGCAGGCACAGTACGCAAACCTCGCCATTCGCGGCCGCCTGCTCATTCCCATCCTGGAAGAGCAGCTGCCCCACGCCCTGGACCTGAAGCCCAACCTCGTCACCTTCTACGGCGGCGGCAACGACATCATGCGACCCAACGTGGATATCGACCAGCTCATGACCCACGTAGACGAAGCCTTCGCCACCCTGCGCGGCGAAGGAATCGAAGTGCTTACCATAACCGGCCTGGACGTGCAGGGCCAGGGCCCCTTCGCCCGCACCCGCGGTCGCACCGCCACCTACAACGAACTACTGCGCGGTATCGCCGAAGACCACGGCGTGCATATTATCGACTACTGGCGCTGGAATGACTTCCTTGACTGGCGCCTGTGGGCTGACGATCGCCTGCACATGAACGACCTCGGCCACGAACGCTTCGCATCCCGCGTGCTGGCACAGCTCGGCCTGCCCGGTGTGGTCACCGAACCTGTACTGCCCCCGGAGGTGCAGCTGACCGTTCGCGAGAAGGTCGAGCAGGAGGCGCGCTGGGTTCGTGAGTTTGCCCTGCCGTGGATTGGCCGCCGCCTGAAGGGTACGAGCTCCGGCGATGGTGTGAGCCCCAAGTACCCGCAGTGGGTTCCCGCGGCAAGCCTTAAGAACTAGGTTCATGGAGGCTCACGGTACGGCGTAGAACTGTATGCCGGGGGAGTGCCCTGTGTTGTATCTGTGTTGTATCCGCGCCGTATCTGTACCGTATGTGTGCCCGCATCTACGCCGTAACGGGAACGGTAAATCCGCCGTTACTCGTACCGTTGCGAACCCTTAAACTGCCCTTTAAAACCGGGGCGGAAGCGTTAAAACGAGAGTTAAATGCTCTTTAAACGCGTGTTTAAGCCCGTTTAACAGCCCTGCGCACACCGCAAGAGTCGGTGGCGCGGGGCTGTTTACGGCTTAAATCCGGCTTAAGCTGTTAATCTCACAACATGAATTTCACCGGTGTAATTTATCCCCGGTCACATAGAGAATAACCGTTCTTAAAATGGCGCATTAACGCCTGACTAGGGGCGTTAAAGAATTCCTTAAAAACACCTGGACTTGCAAAAACACCCATTTTTGGTAGAATGGATAGGTATGTTTGCCGTTCGAAGGCAGGCGTGCATCCGCGAATCAAGCACCTCGCTTAAACGAGGCGCAATCGGCTCAGAACACCGAGATTCCGCGGATTTTTAAGGCAAAATCCGGCGTGCAGGCTTGCACGAACCCCCGTATTTACCTAGAATTTAACGCTGTTCGTAGTGGTGGAAACGCCTCTCGACACTAATAAGCTTCACCGTTTTTCCCGCGGCGGGGATCGATGCGTGGCCTCTCACCCACGTGACGATCTCAAACACTCTAGCCCGGCGAATAACCCGGTGCTTCTACATTGGTGGCGGGACGCTCACGAGTAACATCGACTGCGTACCGTCATAAAAGTCAATCAATAAAGGAGTGAAACATGGCAGCAGTCTGCCAGGTGACCGGAGCTGTTCCCGGCTTTGGACACAGCATTTCGCACTCGCATCGCCGTAACAAGCGTCGATTCGATCCGAACGTTCAGAAGAAGACCTACTGGGTTCCTTCGCTGCGTCGTAAGGTAACCCTGAACGTGTCCGCTAAGGGCATCAAGGTTATCGATGCTCGTGGCATCGATGCCGTTGTTGCAGAAATCATCGCACGCGGGGAGAAGATCTAGTAAATGGCATCCAAGGCTAAGGACCTCCGTCCTATCATCAAGCTCAAGTCCACTGCTGGCACCGGTTACACCTACGTGACCCGTAAGAACCGCCGCAACAACCCCGACCGCATGGTGCTGAAGAAGTACGACCCCGTCGTCCGCAAGCACGTTGACTTCCGAGAGGAGCGCTAAGAATGGCTAAGAAGTCCAAGATCGCTCGCAATGAGCAGCGCAAGGTCATCGTCGCTCGCTACAACGAGAAGCGTATTGCGCTGAAGAAGACCCTGATCGACGAGAACGCTACCCCCGAGGAGCGCGAAGCAGCACGCGTGGCACTGCAGAAGCTGCCCCGCAACGCTTCCCCCGTTCGCGTACGTAACCGCGACCAGATCGACGGCCGTCCCCGCGGTACCTTCCAGAAGTTCGGTATCTCCCGCGTGCGCTTCCGCGAGATGGCACACCGTGGCGAGCTGCCCGGTATCACCAAGTCCAGCTGGTAAATCTGGTATTTTAGTTCCTAAACGGTTTTCCGTCGCAAGACGGTCACTCGCTTTAGACTCAAACCTTAAGTCTCTGGAAGGGGCACCCTAATGGCTAAGAACCGTACCGAACTCGTTGCTGAGGTTGCAGAGAAGTCTGGCAAGAGCCAGGCAACCGTGAATGCAGTCCTCGACGCAGTGTTCCAGGTTTTCGAGTCTTCCGTCTCCAAGGGCGAGAAGATCACCATCCCCGGTTGGATGGCAATCGAGCGCACCGACCGTGCAGCTCGTACCGGCCGTAACCCGCAGACCGGCGAAACTATCCAGATTCCCGCCGGTCACGGCGTGAAGCTGACCGCAGGCTCCAAGCTGAAGGCAGCAGTCGCTAAGAAGAAGTAATTCTTGAGACTTTGAATCTGATAAAAGACCCTCACCTTTACGGTGGGGGTCTTTTGTTATGCCTGCACAAGGGAAACCTGCACAAGGGAAAACAGTGGGGAAAACCCGGTTGAGGAGGGCTCAAGTAGCGGAAGCGCGCCTGGCCAGGTGAGGTGGATCCCGAGGATCACTGATTAGTTGGGTCCTTACAACCTTAACCGTGTGGTTGAGCTAAAAACATAGAAAGTAGCCCGGTTTCATAGGAGAAACTCTGATGTACTACAGAAAAAATAAAGAAAATTTATACATTTAAGCAGAAAGTTATGCATAAGCTGAGCGAAAAACCGCGAATATGAAACCCCTCTGGGAAAAATACTTATACATCACCGTCTGGACACAGCTTAAACACAGCTAACTAAAGCTCAATCTTAGACTCACACCCTAAGCTGGAGTCACCGGCGAAGGAAAAGCCACACACCATACACAACGGCCCCGTCCCACCCGGCAAATCAACCATACAAACCCCGGACGACCGACCTTCCGGGACTCACAAGGAGAAGCCCTCATGGCACGCCATGCGCAGCGTACTTCCGCACCGCCCACCAACCACCGCCTCCGCACCGGCGCAGCCGCACTGTCCATCGCGGCAATCGCAGCACTGGGCCTGAGCGCCTGCGGTGCACAGAACACCTCCAACCCGGCACCCACCGCCACCGCAACCGCCAAGGCATCCTCCACCGCTGACGCAGCGGTCAACGCAGGCAACGGCAAGGTCACCGTCAAGGCAAGCGACGCAGCCTCCCCGAGCGCCACCGCAAGCAGCTCCCAGGGCACCGTCACCGTCACCGAAGACGGCGTGACCGTCAACGGCGGCTCGGCATCCAACAACTCCGGCTCCTCCGCAAAGGTCGATGAGAAGGCAGGGGAGAGCGCCGGCTCCAAGAACAACTCGAACGGCACCTCCGGTAGCGTTACCGTCAGCACCGCCAACGGCTACACCGTGATTCAGCTCGACGCTGACGGCGGCTGGTCCTACCACACTCCCAACGGTGACATCGTTGATGTGGAAGCTGACGGCTCTTGGGAACGCGTCGGTCCCAGCGGCAATGTAGAGGTGAACGCAGACGGCTCCTGGGAGCTCGTCGGAACCTCCGGTGTTGTCGAAGTGAAGGCTGATGGCTCCTGGGAGCGGACCGGTCATGGCGACTTCCAGGTACCTGCCGTACCCGTCAAGCCCGCCGGTGCTGGCGCTGACCCCGTCAAGCCCGTCACCCCTCGCCGCTAAGAAGCTGGCTGACAAGCCGGGCGAAAACATGGGCTATCCCACTCGCTAGGATGCGGATAAACGCCCACACGCCCGGATAATCACACCCAAACTCGATAGAATTAACGCGGTTGGTTACACCGATAATCGTTATAGAATCCCACAAGGATCCTGCGCACGACGCGAATACGTCGCCAACTAGCCGCACCATACTAACAACCACAAGGAGAAACAATGGCAATCGCCCCCGCAATGAAGAAGACCACCGCTGTTCTGTCTATCGCTTTCGCAGGCGCACTGGGCCTGAGCGCATGCGGCTCCCAGTCCTCTTCCACCACCGCGACTGCATCCGCATCCGCTTCGGCAACTGCGTCCGCAAGCGCATCGGCTAAGGCATCCTCGGCGGCAACCACCTCTGCAGCTTCCGCTTCCGCTACTGCAGACGTGAAGGTTGACAAGGACGGCAACGTCACCGTCAAGGCTAACGACGGCGAAGGCAACTCCGCAGACGTGAAGGTCGGCGCAGACGGCAAGGCTTCCGTTAACGCTAAGGACTCCGAGGGTAACTCCTCCAAGGTAGAGTCCGACGAAAAGGGCACCAAGGTTGAGTCCAAGGACTCCGAGGGTAACTCCTCCTCCACCGTTGAGGGCGACGTTCTTGTCTCTGAAGAGGGCGGCTGGTCCATTCAGGGTGACGAGGGCCAGGTAGCTGTACAGGCTGACGGCTCCTGGAGCCGTCAGGACGCAAACGGCCAGGTCGCCGTTCAGGCTGATGGCTCCTGGAGCATCCAGTCCAACACCGGCCTGCAGGCAACCGTGGACGCATCCGGTGAAGTAACCTCCCTCGTTGGCGGCGAGAAGGCTGACCTGAAGGCTCCGAAGGTTCCCGCAAAGCCCGCACAGGCTAAGGTCAACCCCGTCAAGCCTGCACAGCCCAAGTAAGCTGTCAAGAGCTAACAACGGCCAGTGACGCTCCCAGAGCGTAACAGTCCGTGACGTATGAAGACGCCCCGTGCGTATCCGAACGTGATGCGTGCGGGGCGTTTTGCGTCTTCCAAGCTGCACTGAGAAGACCCATGAAAGTAGCGGGGGATGAGAAACGGTACACTATCTCAGGGAGCTTCCAGGTCGCGGTGCTAGCATGAAGGCGTACACCGGGCATACCGGAGTACAGGTCAACCACACTACGCACTGCGCCGTTGCAGAGCGGCGCATACAGAAAAGAGAAATTCAGTGAAGAAGTCTATTGCTGTTCTGTCCCTGACCATTGCCGGTGCCCTTGGCCTCGCAGCCTGCGGCGGCAACTCCGGCACCAATTCCGGCTCCTCCGCATCGGCAAGCGCGTCTGCTTCTGCAACCGCTTCCGCAACTGCCTCGGCACCCGCAAGCACCTCCGCAGCAGCAACCAGCAAGAGCACCACCTCCGCAGCAGCTGAAACCACCAAGGCAGAAACCAAGACCACCCAGGGCACCATCAGCGCCCCCAGCGGACTGCCCAGCGAAGCAACCGAAGCACTCAAGAAGGGCCAGGAATCCGCCGAACAGGCAACCTCCGCAGGCTACACTGCCAGCAAGAAAGTCCTGGAGCAGCTCAAGGCCGAGTCCGGCGTGAAGAAGGTGCAGACCAGCGACGGCACCGTCTACTACACCGATAAATTCGCTGCATTCGAATCCAAGGACGGTGCTATCGTCAGCATCCAGAATAACGGTGTATGGACCAGCATCGACTCCAACGGTACGACCATCGTCGTGAGCGAGGACGGCTCCTGGATCAAGACCAACCCCAAGGACAACCTCTACACCGTTGTCAAGGCAGACGGCACCGCATCCGTGCTGAACACCAAGACCTTCGAGAAGGCGACCGACGTCTCCAGCATCGAGACCCCGAAGGCCCCCGGCCGCATCGACGGCTTCAGCGGCACCGCTAAGACCCCGGTCAAGCCCACCAAGATTGGTGACCTCTCCGAGGTTGCAGGCGCCAAGTAAAAACTAGCTCCTGCCCCTGTGGGCCGCACAGCCCACCAGAATAGGGACCCTAGCGCCCCGCACGTATCCGAATGTGATGTGTGCGGGGCGCTTTTGCGTCTTCAAGCCGCACTGAACTCCTACAGAAAATAGGAAGCTTCGCATGACTGTTGTTAGGATTAGGGAGGCGCTCAGATTCTAACTCTTACTCAACTCTCACTCAACGAACAACCACACTATAGGTCTCCCCGGCATAGCACGGGGATCTACCAGAAAAGAGAACACAGTGAAGAAGTCTATTGCTGTTCTGTCCCTGAGCCTCGCCGCAACCTTCGGTCTTGCCGCCTGCAGCTCCAACGCCAAGGCACCCGCCGAAAGCCAGAGCACCTCCTCCAGCGCGTCTGCTTCTGCAACCGCAGGTAGCTCGAGCGCCTCCTCCAGCGCGTCTGCCTCGGCGAGCGCATCGGCTACCGCTTCCGCAACCGCAGGTAGCTCGAGCGCCTCTGCTAAGGAATCCGAAAGCCAGAAGAGTGGACTGTCGGGTGCTTCCGCTATGCCTACGGACCCCACCGATAGCAACTACGGTCCGCAGCTATACGCGCATTACAAGGAAGCCGTCGAAGAGGCTAAGAAAGACCGCTCCGCCAAGAAGACTACGAACACTGAAGGTAACGTATACACTGCCTCTGACGGAAGCATCGCTGTTGTCGAAGCTAAGAACGGTAACTACATCAGCATTGAGAATGACGGTAGCTGGGTACGTGTGACCCCTGAAGGTGAGGTTGCCGCCGTGACTGATAAGGGCGGCTGGGTTGCCGTCAAGCCTAACGGTGAAGTGATTAGCGTTGATGAGAATGGTGCGGCTTCCATTATGAACGTTAAGACCTCGGAGGTTTCGGGCGACTACCAGTCCCTGGAGCTGCCCAAGCCCCCGGCTCCGGTGGGAGACCTGCCTGCCCCGAAGAATCCCGTTAAGCCGACCAGCATGGCTACGAGCTAAACGTATCCACCACTTAGCTGGCGACTAGCTAGCCCCGTTCGCCCCGTGCGCATCCGACCGTGATGCGTGCGGGGCGCTTTTTATATACCCATACGCCACCCGGAATGTGACTTAATATGACAGGTCGTTAAGGCCCCAAGTCACAAAGCTCAACTCCCAGCGAACCACCCACCCCACGCTGGCATAATGGGGACAGCAAACCAACGCGCTCACACACAGCGCACCCAACAGGAGAGAGAACCATGAGCGAGAACACCACCCGCAGCGTACGCGTGCGCGCCAGCGAACTCGAAGGCCGAGCCTGGCTCAACACCGGCGACAAAAACCTCACCCTGCAGGATCTTCGCGGCAAAATCGTTATTCTCGACTTCTGGACCCTCTGCTGCATCAACTGCCTGCACGTCCTCGACGAACTACGCCCCCTCGAAGAAGAATTCTCCGACGTACTCGTCACCGTCGGCGTCCACAGCCCCAAATTCGAACACGAAGCAGACCCCGTAGCGCTCGCCGCAGCCGTCGACCGCTACCACATCACCCACCCCGTACTCGACGACCCCGAACTGACCACCTGGCAGGCATACACCGCCCGCGCATGGCCCTCCCTCGTCGTCGTCGACCCCGAAGGCTACATCGTCGCCCACCTCTCCGGCGAAGGCCACGTACAGGGCCTCACCTCCCTCGTACGCGAACTCGTCGCCGAGCACGAGGCGAAAGGCACCCTACACCGCGGCGACGGCCCCTACGTACCCCGCCCCAAAGCAGCCGGCACCTACGCCTTCCCCGGCAAAGCCATCGAACTGCCCGCCGAATTCGGCCCCGCAAACCTCTTCGGCAACCGCGAACGCACCTACCTCGTCGCAGACAGCGCACGCCACCGCATCCTGCAGGTAGCAGCCGACCTCAACACCGTCATCAACACCTACGGCGGCGGCGACGACCCCATCACCCACCCCGTCAAGGGCCACGTCGACGGCACCGGCACCGAAGCACGCTTCAACGAACCCGCCGGCCTCGCCCTCGTACCCGAAAACCTGCGCGAACAGCTCGGCTACGACGTGCTGGTAGCCGACACCGTCAACCACCGCCTGCGCTCCCTCAACCTGCGCACCGGCGAAGTACGCACCCTCGCAGGCAACGGCGTGCAGCGCGTCATCGACGGCGACAACGCCATCACCGGCGACCCCAACCACATCCCCGCCGGCGTACCCGCCACCGAAATCGCGCTCTCCTCACCCTGGGACGCCGTCTACTCTCGCGAAGCCGGCCAGTTCATCATCGCCATGGCAGGCACCCACCAGCTCTTCGGCTACGACCCCATCAACGGCATCGTCAGCATCTTCGCAGGCTCCGGCGTCGAAGGACTCGCCGACGGACCTGCCGCCGACGCATGGTTCGCTCAGCCCTCCGGCATCATCGAAGCCCGCGACGGCAGCCTCTGGGTCGCATGCTCCGAAACCAGCGGCCTGCGCCACGTCACCTTCACCGAAGACGGCGTACAGGTCACCTCCGCCGTCGGCAAGGGCCTATTCGACTTCGGCTTCGTCGACGGCGACTCCGACACCGCCCGCATGCAGCACCCCCTCGGCCTGACCGAACTGCCCGACGGATCCATCGCAGTCGCCGACACCTACAACGGCGCCATCCGCCGCTGGGACCCCGCAACCGGCACCCTCGGCACCCTCGAACGCGGCCTCGACGAACCCTCCGACCTGCTCGTCGAAGAAGTACCCGGCGAAGAACCGCGCCTCATCATCGTCGAAACCAACGCCCACCAGCTCGTACGCGCCTCCATCCCCGCCAAGGCACAGCACGTCGACGAAGGCGCCATCACCACCGCACGCCCCTCCACCAAGCTCACCGGCGGCACCCTCGAATTCACCTCACGATTCACCGTGCCCACCGGCCAGAAGCTCGACACCCGCTGGGGCGACCCCACCCAGCTGAAGATCTCATCCACCCCCGAGAACTTCATCCTGGAAGGCGCCGGCACCTCCACCGGACTGACCCGCACCCTCGTGCTCAACCCCGATGTGACTGAGGCAGTCCTGCACATTACTGCTCGTGCCGCCGCCTGCGACGGCACCCCCGGCGGTGACATCCCCGAGCACGCAGCATGCCACCTCTACCAGCAGGACTGGGGTATTCCCGTCGTCGTGACCGGTGACGAGGCAGACGAAAGCGAACTCGTCCTCGACCTGCGCGGTATCAACTAGGGGTCTATAACAGAAAAAATTAAGGGTCAGTATTATCCTCGCTCCTACAGGGGCACCCGTCCTCGCTTCGCTCGGACACCCTGATGTCGCTACGGATAATACTGACCCTATTTCAGCCCATATAAGCTACGAGCCAGTATGCTCTTCGCTCCTACAGGGAACCCGCCCTCGCTTCGCTCGGGCACCCTGATGTCGCGTTCAGAGCATACTGGCTCTTGCGCAGCTCAGCGGCTTTAGAAGGAGACTCGGACCGCCTTCGCATCCGCCTCAACCGACGCCTTCAACGTAAACGGAATCTCCTTCTGCACCTGCGAACGCGCACCCGTATACAAATCCAACTGAGTAAACGACACCTTCGCCGTACCCGACATCGGCTTCAACGACCACACACCCGCCGAACTCACACTCACCTGCGGATCCGCCACCTTCTCCACAGACCACTTCACCTCAGAATCCACACGGCCCGTAAACGCATACTCAAAAGGGCACCCACCAGGATAAAGAGTGCTCTGCTGCGTGCACTTCTTCAAATGATCCTGCACCTGCTCCTTCACCGACGCCAACGCATTATCACTCGGCTTCAACTCCATACGCACCGAATGATTCGCATCCTGCGCAGTCACCACCTCATTCACCTTCTGCGCCGTATAAACCGTCGAATCATACGACACCGCATACACGCCAGGGTAAAACACCGGGAACGACGCAGAACCACGATCCACCGCAACCTTACGGTTATTAATCGTTGCAGCCTCCACACCCTGGATATCGACCTTCACCGACGGCAAAGACGCCTCATCAATAGCCCACTTATCAAAAAAGCCCCAATGCGTGCCCGAACGGTGCAAACGAAAATCCGTATGCTGCTGTGAACCCTCCAAAATATAGGACGCACGCACCGTCGCATGCTCCCCATCCTCGCTGGTCTCCACCACCTCATACGACACCTCACCCAACGAAGACACCGAACGCCTCAAAGCATCCCCATCCAACAAAGAGGCGTCACCCTCAGGAATCTGCGCACCCAACAAACCACGCGCATACGAACCATTACCCGTACGCAACGCATGAAAATACTCCCGCACCTGACCCGTCGGACCATACACCAGCTTATTCGTCATAACCAGCGCCGCAGCAGCCACAGAAACCGCCACCACAACACCGACCATCCACATTGCCAGAACCCGCTCCACGGGAGAAAAATTACGCATAGAACCAGAGTAACGCAGGTAGTCCGCTAGGTTTCACGCACCGCACACACTAAAGTTGTGTATATGGCAGAACGCGCTCACGAAGTCCCCGCCAAATACGGCGAAGTCAACGAACTATTCCACCCCCGCATGCGCTCCTACGGCAGGCGCATCGAAGCGGCACTCCCCGGCACCATCGTGCTCCTCGCCGCGCTCGCCTTCATCCTCTACAAGCGACCCGCCCTGCCGTACACCATCCTCGTACTGCTCATCGGCACCATCGCAGGCGTAAACCTCTACTCAGTCCTCAAACCCACCATCATCGTCATCACCAAAACCCATGTGCTCCGCGCACGCACCTTCGGCTGGTTCGCCGTACCCCTCGAAAACATCGACCACACCATCTACGCCGAAAAGCTCTACCCCAAAAAAGCCTACGGCCAGAAACTCAAAACCGTCGCCGGCCGCCTACGCTACCGCAGCTTCCCCGCCATGTGGGCCGTCGACAAAGACGGCAAACAGCTCATGCGCATCGACGGCCGCGTCTGGGACGGCAAAACCATGCGAGAAGTCTCCTCCAAACTCTCCGCCCAAACCACCATCTACAAACAGATCAACGTGGTCAACATGGACAAAGAACATAAGGGACTCATCACCTTCAACGAGCTGCACCCCGGCTGGCGTTCCAGCCTCATGACCGCACTCGCCGTCATCATCGTGGCAATCCTCTTCGCCGCATCCTTCTTGCCCGAAGAACTCGCCCGCACCATATACCTCATCCACTAGAACGCCTATTCTTTAAAGTTCTTATGGATGCGCATCTTCAGGACGCGCAAAGGCCCGGCACCCACCCCCACGGGGCAGGTGCCGGGCCATTTGTATGCCTAGCTCAAGACGTACTGCACGCTAGCTTTCGATGCGAGCCTAGCTCGCCGGGCGCGACAGCACCGCCACCAAAAACTCCGAAGAACCCTCCACAAACGGGTGCATCTGCCACGACGAATACGTATTATCCACGTTCAGGCCAACCTCGCGGGCATCCGCCAAAAACTGCTCAAACGCATAATCACGGCCCGGACCCGAACCGTAACCCACGACAGCCCGGCCGCCCGGCGCCAACACACGACGGAAATTCTCAACCACCGGCTTACGAGTCGAACGAGCCAAGAAACCCATCACATTACCCGCACACACCAGCACCTCAAAACCATTCTCCGCCGTAGCTTCACCCTCAATGCCCAGCACCTCCGGCAAATCCACCAGATCAGCCGTAATCCACGTAGCATCCGGGCAGACGCGGCGCGCCTCCTCAATCAGCTCAGGATCAATATCCACACCCGTCACACGGTGACCCAACGCGTGCAGCTGCTTACCCACACGACCAGGACCCGAACCCGCATCAAGAATCTTCGCGCCACGAGAAGCCAACGCATTCACCAGACGAGACTCACCCGCCATATCATTACCCTCAGCCTCCATCGCCTTAAAACGGTCAATGTACCACTGCGAATGATTCGGGTTGCTCTCCTTACGGACCAGCCACAAGGACTTCTCACGCTCGCCCGGAGCGTTGAAACTCATCATTGCCATAAAAACTCCTTAGACAGGGTTGAGGATGCGCCAACCGCCACCAGGCAAGGTGACCGCGGCATATAAGCGGTGTGTGCGCTACGTTCTAGCATAGCCCCACCCGGCGTCTGCCGGTAAGGGCAGTAAGAGCCGGACGGGGCTATCGGAAGTGCTACAGAGGCGCTACAGGGGCTGGACGATAGGAGCGTGTTTAGAGGTGGTCGCCTTCAACATTCGACGGACCCGCTGCAAACGCCTTACGCAGCTGCTCCTGGCGCTCCTCCTCAGCCAGACGAGCAGCCTCAGCGAACTGCTCCTCAATATCGGCAAGCAGCGCCTCAACCTCTTCCTTACCAGCCACCGGGCCGCCAGCAATCAGACCATCAGCACCCAAAACCACAGCCAACGGCACACCATTACCGAAATTCGCGCGCGCACCAGCCTCACGGTCAATCAACGGAGTCAACCCCTCCGGCAACGTACCCGCATTACGCGAGGTCTGCAACGACTCCAGACTCGAATACACCGGATGCAACGCCACCTGCGGCAGACGCTCCTGCCACGAAGACATCGTCTTCAAAAACTTCACACAACCAGCGCAGGTCGCCGACACAAACACCAGCATACGCGCCTGATTCTTAGCCAACGCACGCAAATTCGTGTGACGACCATTCTCCAGATACAGCGCAGCATGAGGAATCGGCATGCGAACATACTGTTCCTCGCCGTTCTCGTCATACACCGGCTCCGGCAAAATCACCTCAGCCTGCGGCTCCGGCTGCGCCAAAGCATCACCGCGGCGAACAGCCTCCAACGTCAGCGCAATCAGCGCCGCACCAAAAACCCAAGTCCAGCCGCTATTACCCAGACCCAGCAGAGTCGACACAACACCCGTGCCGCCCCTCAATGCGCTCGCATGCGCACCAGCCGCCGCCAGCAACAACGCAACATTACGGACCAGCGTATAACGGCTCACCGGCGCATTCGACTCAGAGCCAAAACAATTACAACCCGCAGTACGACCCGTCGCCAGCGCGCGCGCAATCACCACCGTATAGAACAGCATCAGAATCAGCGCCAAACCCGAAGCAATCACCGCAGGCAAACGCACCGGCGACAACAACAGGACGGCGGCTAGGGCGATCTCAAACCACGGCAAAATCAGCGACACCGCACGGGTCGGCGCGATCTTCTCCAAACCAAGATTCTGAATACCAGTCACGGTACTCTGCGGGTCCTTCGCCTTAGCAATACCGCTAATCAACAAAGTCAACGCAACAAGTGCCGTACACAAAACAAGCGGCACAGTAGAGACGGTGAGCATAAAACTCCTAGAGTGAGTGTGCGAAAACAGGAGGCGGCAGTGGCAGTTTTTAGGCAGAACAAACCGCGCGACGAGCCGCCGTGTTATACACGATTTTACGCCCTGCACATGGGGAATTGTCCCTACTTTAAGTGCCTACCAGTTAAGCGGAAAGCGGTATGCGCCCTCGTTCCTACAGGGGCACCCGCCCTCGCTTCGCTCCGGGCACCCTGATGTCGCTTCCGGAAGGGATAGCTACGCCTTGCATGTGCTTAGATAGCCGTGAGGCGCACCCCGTACTCGCCCGCAAGCTCCTCGTACGCCTGCACAAAGCGCTGCGCTCGCGCACCCGAGGCGCAGAAAACGCCCACACGCTGATCACGCACCGACTCAAACAGGCTCAACAACTCCGCGGGCACGTCGGTTGCCGGCAACAACGACCCCTCAGCGTCACTCAGCTGCGACAACGGCACATGCAACGAGTCCTCATGCTTCACCGACTCCTCACGCTCGGGCACCTCACGCACATCCAGCAGAACCTGCGGAACCTCATGCGCCGACAAATCCACCGGCACCACACGCGCCGGATCCGGCACCGCCCCAAACGACATACACGTACCCGACAAGGCATCATACGTCAGCAGAGTACCCGCCGCCGTCGGCAAACCACTCACAAACTTGAGCACCTCCGTCGCCATCAGTGAACCAACCACAGCCGTCGTCGCACCCAACACCCCGGCAAGCGCACACGACTCTACCGTCTGCGGAATCGTCGGAAAAATATCACGCAAATGCGCGCCATCCGGCTCAAAAAGACTCACCGACCCGCCAAAACGCAAAACCGTGCCCCACACCAGCGGCAAACCCGCAACCTGCGCAGCATCCGCAATCAGATACTTCGACGCAAACGTATCCGTACAATCCACCACACAATCCGGTGCCGATGCGGCAAAAAGATCCAAAATCCAGGACGCATCCACATGCCGAATCGTTGTCTCAACCGTCAACGACGGGCACAGCTCCAGGGCACGGCGCGCCGCAACCTCCGCCTTCGGCTCACCCACATCAGGCACACCGAAAAGCGGCTGACGCTGAATATTCGACAGCTCCACCGAATCAGAATCCACAATATGCAGATACCCCACACCAGCCGCCGCCAACGCCTGCACCACCGGACAACCCAAACCACCAGCACCAATCACCAACACGCGTGCCGCCGCCACCGCATCCTGATCAAAGCCAGGCAGGCGACGCTGACGGTCAGTGCGCTCGCGATCCAGACGCGCATGCTCCGGATTCACCGGGGTAGGGGTGAGATTTACATCCACGAGACGAAACCCTCCGACGGCGACGATGCCTTCGCGTGCTCACGCACCGGAATACGGCCAGCCTCACGCGCCAACGCACCCGCCTGCACCGCAAACTTCATCGCCTGAGCCATCGCCACCGGATCCTCAGCACGATTCACCGCCGACGCCAGAAGCACCGCATCACAACCCAGCTCCATCGCCAGCGCCGCGTCGGATGCGGTACCCACGCCAGCATCCAGAACCACCGGAACCTGCGCGCGGGAAGCAATCAGCTCAATATTGTGCGGGTTCAAAATGCCCAGACCGGTACCAATCGGCGCGCCCAACGGCATAACCGCCGCAACGCCCGCATCCTCCAGGCGAGCGGCAGCCACCGGATCGTCAGAGGTGTACGCGAGCACCGTGAAATCCTCAGCGACCAGCTGCTCGCAAGCATTCAACAGCTCCACGGTGTCCGGCAGTAGGGTGTCTTCGTCGTGGATGATCTCGACCTTCACCCAGGAAGTGCCCAGCGCCTCGCGGGCGAGCATCGCGGTCATCACCGCATCGGCTGCGGTGCGGCACCCTGCGGTATTGGGCAGCGGCGCAATATTGAGCTTCTGCAGAAGCGGAAAAATGGGGGTGCCTGCGGCGTGACGGCGCATGGCAACGGTCGTCATTTCGGTGCCGGAGGCGATGAGCGCCTGCTCGAGCAGGTCCATGCTGGTTGCGCCTCCGGAACCCATGATGAGGCGGGATGTGAAGGTGCGGTCGCCGATGGTGAGCGGTGTGAGGCTCATGGTGTTCTCCTCTGTGGGAACGTCTAGATAACGGGGTTTGCTGGTTGGTGCGGGGCGCTACGGTGCGCCCGGTTTAGGGAACAAAAACCGAGAATATCTGTTCTTTTTGCCGGTGGGTATGAGCCGGCGGGAATCTCGCCGGTTCAGGCTGGAAGATTAGCCGCCCTGAACGGCGGTGAGGGCATCCACCCTATCGCCCTCGTTCAGCGGCACATCCAGCCACGTGGAACGCGGCACGATACTGCGGTTGAGCGCCACAGCCACGCCATTTTCGGTACCGAACTGGTCCATGACAAGGTCAAATACGGTGCGGGCATTCGTGGTTAGCGGCTCGCCGTTGTAGGTGATAATCATGCGAAATCCTTTCGTGAAGGTGCCGGGTGCATCCGGCGGGGACTGTGTTTAGTGGGTGAATCGTGCCGGGTCGCACGCCTGCATGATGGGCGGAATCTCAGCCCCGCAGGCGACCTCCGCACCAACCTTGCCGGCGAGCGCGGCAAGCAGAATACCGTGGCGGAAATAGCCCGTGGACACGAGCTGGCGGGTGCCGTCAGCACGGGTGCGGTGCCCGAAGATGGGCAGGTCGTCCGGGGTTCCGGGGCGGGTGCCGACGTTCGCCTCCAGAAGCTCACACTCTTCAACGGCGGGCACGAGCCGGATTGCGTCACGTAGCAGCTGGTGTACGCCGTCAATGGCGGGTAGTGTGCGGTGGTCTTCGCGGCTGGTCGCGCCGATGCACAGCTCCCCGTCGGGGCGGGGGATGAGGTAGACGGGGCGGGAGTTCACGTAGCCGCGCACTACATGCTTGAGGATGGGTCGCGGGGCGCGCAGGCGCAGAATGTCCCCGTAGACGGGGCGTAGCGGGTAGTCCCCGTGCAGTGTTGCCCCTAGTCCAGTGCAGATAATGTCGCCTGCGTCCGGGTCGGTGACCCGTTCGGTGCTGAAGGTGACGCCGCGGCGGGTGAGGGCGTCTTTGAGGGCGCGCCTCATGAGCCGCGGGTGTAGCTGATGGTCACTGGGGATGCTCACAGCGCCGGCAATACGCGGTGCCAGGAGCGGTTCGAGGGTGCGTGCCTGCGTGGGGGTGACGGGGTCTGCGGGGCGGTTCATGTCCCGGTAGTAGGCGCGGGTGCGTTGCAGGTGCTCGGCGTCGGCACGGTCGGCGGCGACAATGAGTGTGCCGGTGGTGTCGTAGCCGGTGGGCAGGTCGGTGGCGCGGCTGAGCCTGCCCATGAGGGAGGGGTAGGCGTCGGCGCTGGCGGTCATGAGCGGGAAGAGCGCGTCCTGCTGGAATTGCACTTCTGCGATGGGCGCGAGCATGCCGCCGGCGTAGTGGCTGGCGGCGGGGTAGATCACGGTGCCGTCGGCGGCGGTGCCGTAGTCGCTGGTTTCGGCGTCGATGAGGTGCACGCTTTCGCCGCGTTCGGTGAGCTCAAACGCGGTGGTGAGGCCAATGATTCCGCCGCCAATGATGGTGATGGTCATGGCTATGCCTGCAGTGCGGGGTTGTCGACGAAGGCGCGGACCATGGCGATTCCGGCAACTCCGGTGGTGCGGATGGCGGGGCAGTCTTCGGGGATGATGTCGCCGATAGCTACGGTGGGTACGGCGGACAGCTTGGCAAGTTCGCGGAGCCCATCAATGCCGAGGGGCGGGCGGTTGGACTGCTTGGTGGGGCTGGGGCGGAACGGCCCGGTGCCAATGTAGTCGATCAGGTGCGCGATTTTGTTGGATTCTTCGACGAGCTGCCGGGTGCCGGTGGTCAGACCGATGATTGCGTCGGCGCCGAGGAGGGCACGGGTGTCGGCTACGGGCAGGTCGTCTTGACCGATGTGCACGCCGTCAACGCGCACGCCGCGGGCACGCAGCGCGAGGGCGACGTCTACACGGTCGTCGATGAGGAGGGTCTGGTGCGGCTGGATGATGCCGGCGATAGCTTCGGTGAGCTGGTAGAGCTCGCGCGCGCTGATGGGTTTGGACCTGACTTGGATGCAGGTGGCGTGTTTGGCTGCCCGGACGGTTTCGAGGGGGTTGTCGCCTGTGACGAGGTAGAGGTTCAGGTCGAGGGGGCGTGCGGGGGTGGTGTAGGGGTGCGTTTCGCGGGTCATGCGGGTCTACGATTCCTCGTCGAATAGATGTTTTTTAGAAATTCTCTCATTGAATTTCTGTGGTTAGGTTAGCACAACTGTGTGGTGAGTTGAACATCCTTCAAGCGTTTTGAGGTGTGTGCGCTTGGCCCGCTATACACTTCCTTCGCTCCTGCAGGAGCAAGGAACATACCGCCTCGACCCGTCCAACTGAGCCTAACCACCACATTCAACCCAAAATAAAAAGCCTCCTACCGTGGGGCAGAAGGCTTGAGGAGAGCGGCTGACGGGCTGGAAGGCGGAAATCCCGAGCGCGCGAGGGAATGTATTTCCGCCTGGAAGCGATTCCCGTCAGCCGCTCCAATAGAACGTCACTCTGGATACAAAGGTTTCCGGCCCTGCCGGGAAGTGTCCGGAGTGGCGTTATCAACTTACCTGTCGTAGTTCCGCCGTGAGTCTATTGCTTCCTGTGCTGCGAAAGTAGCGTTCAGTGCTCGTGGAAAGCCGCAGTACACTGAGGCGTGCAGGATAGCTTCCTGAATTTCCTCTTCGGAAATCCCGACATTGAGTGCCGCTCCAACATGAACTTTAAGTTGAGGTTCGCATCCGCCTAATGCAGTCAATACGCCAATGGTTACTAGCTGGCGACTGCGTGCATCCAGACCGGGCCTATCGTAAATATCCCCGAAAGCAAATGCGGCGATGTGGTGTCCTAAAGCAGGGTTTGACGTGGAAAGTGATTCGATAACACTCTGACCAGCGTCTCCGTCGATACGGGAGAGAACCTGCAATCCAAGATCACGACGTCGCTGGTTATCGACGGAATCAATATCGTACTGATTACTCATTATGGGCGGGAACCTTTCTGATACATTGCTATCTTGAATTCGGTAGCTGCCAGCGATAACTGAAGATCCTCTATTCGTTGTCGAAGGATGTCGCGATGCTCCAGCATCAAATCAAGACGCTCCTGTACTGTTTCTGCACCTTGTTCAACCAAGGAGATGTAATGCTGGAGTTGGGCAATCGACATTCCAGAGACCCGCATTCGGGTAATAAAAACCAAACGCCGTACAGCCGCAGCATCGTAAAGCCGATAGCCGGATGCATCGCGTCCTACTTTCACCAGCCCTGCACGTTCGTAATAGCGCAGCGTATGTGCGCTGATTCCCAAATACTCGGCAGTGGTAGCGATATCCCACTGAGTGTTCTCGTCATCTCTGATCAGGTCGCGCAACGCCGCAGTATTTAGCCCTCCGGGTGGATCGATCGCGAGCCTAAGGGCTTGCTCTAACCGTTCTTCCAACATATCAATTACACTAAACCTTTGAGTGCGCTCGAAGGCAAACTGCTATGGTGCTTCACGTTCTGTGACCTGGGATAGGTGTGGCTGATGTTGGCAAGGTAGCCGTTCAGGAACGGTACGGTAGCGGTTGGTCAAGTCCTGTGGAGTGGTGTAATCGTTTTGTGTCCTTCGGGTTGGGTACCGCAGACAGCTCGCCGGGAAACGAGGGTTGGCAGCCGGGTATGGTGGTGGTTCCGTAGGAACGTCGGGGCACTTTCCCGAGGGCTCATCGAGAAAGGGTCTGCTGTAGCCCCATGCGCACGCTATACACTTCCTTCGCTCCTACTGCAGGAGCAAGGAACATACCGCCTCGACCCGTCCAACCCAAGCGGCATCCTAAACTCTTGGCCCAACCACCGCATCCAACCTAAAAAATAAAGCCCCAAACCATAAGGTCCGGGGCTTGTGGAGCGGCTGACGGGAATCGAACCCGCGTATCAGGCTTGGGAAGCGTGCGCTCTACCATTGAGCTACAGCCGCATCTTTTTCAGTGTATCGCGCTTGCTTGTCGGGGGTGAAATATGTTGCGGCTGTTTGTGTGCGGGGCGGCAGGGTTGAAATGTGATGTAGGCCTGTGTGCTGGGGCTGGTGGATGCCTGCACGTGGGTGGTGTTTGCCAGGTATCCTTTAAGCGTGCTTATTTCAGATCGCGATATTCGTCAAGAGATTGCTGATGGGCGCATCGTTCTTGATCCGTTCGATGAGTCGATGATTCAGCCTGCAAGTGTGGACGTGAGGATTGATCGTTTCTTCCGTCTGTTCGATAACCATAAGTACCCGCATATTGATCCTGCTCAGCCGCAGGAGGATTTGACGCGCCTGGTGGAGGTGGCTCCTGATGAGCCGTTTATTCTGCATCCGGGTGAGTTTGTGTTGGGTTCTACGTATGAGAAGGTAACGTTGCCTGATGATGTGGCTGCCCGTTTGGAGGGTAAGTCGTCGTTGGGTCGTCTGGGTCTTCTGACTCACTCTACGGCTGGTTTTATTGATCCTGGTTTTTCTGGGCATGTGACGCTTGAGTTGTCGAATATGGCGACTTTGCCGATTATGTTGTGGCCGGGTTCTAAGGTTGGTCAGTTGTGTTTCTTCCGTTTGAGTAGCCCGACTGAGCATCCGTATGGTTCTGGTGCGTATGGTAACCGTTACCAGGGTCAGCGTGGCCCAACTGCTTCGCGTAGTTATTTGAATTTTCATCAGACGATGATTCCTGCGGATGGTTCTGTGGAGTCTTAGTCTTTCCCGCTTTGGGGTGCGGGCGTGCAGGCTGTGTGTTTGTGCGCCCGCGTTGGGCGGTTTTTTCGCCTGTTGTGCTCGTGCGTTCACTCGCGTGCGGGTTTTTATCTCTCACTCTCTAAGGATTTTTGATGAATCTGAAGCCTGTTGTTCTGCGTGTTGCTGGCGCGGAAGTTTCTTTGTATCTGATTGATATGTCGGACTCTTTTGTGGAGCGTTTTAAGAAGGCGTGGGAGCCTCTTGCTCCGGAGTTTTTTGATACTCCTGATGAGGCGTATGCTTCGTTGTCTCGTTTTGATCAGGTGATGCTGGTTCATGCGCCGACTGATGAGTCGGTGATGGATTTGGCGAATCCGTTGATGGGTTCGTTTGATAAGGTTTCGACGCTGCGTGTGGCTGATGATGATTCGGGTATGCAGGATCTGACGAGCCGTATTACGTTGGCGATGATTGAGCAGCTGGTTGGTCGCGGTGTGATGCTGCATGCGGCTGTTATTGGTGACCCTGACTCGAAGCGCGCTGTGGCGCTGGTGGGTGTTTCTGGTAGCGGTAAGACGACTGCGTCGCGTTTCTTGGGTTCGAAGTTTGCGTACCTGACTGATGAGACTGCGATTATTTCGGATGAGGGCGTTGTGTCGCCGTATCCGAAGCCGCTGTCTGTGATTGTTGACCCGAATGCGCCGAAGGATCAGCAGAACCCGGTGGATTTGGGTCTGAACGTGGTTGATCGTGATGACCTCAGCTATGAGCTGTCGCGTATTGTGTTCATTTCTCGTGATGAGTCGGCTTCGGAGCCGTATTTTGAGCGTGTTCCGCTGCATGAGGCTCTGGTGTTCTTGAGCGAGCAGAGCTCGGGTCTGGCGCGTCACCCTGAGGGTGTTGTGTCGCTGGCTAAGCTGGTGGAGCGTTGCGGTGGCGTGTGGCGCCTGGTGTACTCGGAGGTTGAGGATACTCTGCCGCTGGTTCAGGATCTGCTGAATGGTGGTGAGCTGCCGAATGCTGATGAGGTTGAGAGCCTGGAGAAGTACACGGTTGAGGATCACCTGCCGGGTGTGTTCTTGAACGGTACGATTGCGGTGTCTCGTATGCCGGGTACTTCGGGTGTGCGTGTGGGTGAGGACGGCCCGTTCTTGCTGCTGTGCGACACTGAGCTGAATGAGCTGTCTGATTTTGCGGCTGAGTGCTGGCTGCAGGCTGAGGGCGACATTTCGTATGATGACCTGTTTGCGCGTCTGGCTGAGATCTTTGAGGGTCTGCCTGCGGAGGCGTATGACGAGAACTTGAGCGCTATGGCGGCTGGTTCGATGCTGTGGGTTCGTGTGATTGATGATCCGCTGATTGATGACGCGACCTGGGCTCAGATGACTAGCGATGAGGTTCTGGATGAGGAGGAGCAGCAGATTGCGCTGGATTCCTCTGAGGATGCTGTCTCTGATGATGAGGATGACGTGGTGGAGGACTAACCACCAACCACCACGGCTCTCTGGCGCGGCTTACTGAGCTCCGCTTGTTAGGCGCTGCTTAAGCACAAGGGAGGGGCGGGTAGAAGGATGATCTTCTACCCGCCCCTCCCTGTGTGTTTGCAAGTTTGCGTTTGCAGGCTTGTATTCGCGGGGGTTGCAGGATTCTTAGCCCCGTGACGCCTTACTGAGCAGCGCTACTGGGCTGCCTTACTGGGCTGCCTTGTCGCGGCGCTTCTGTTCACGCTTCTGCTCGCGGCGAGCCGCACGCATACGCAGCGGACCGGGCGCCTTCACCGGCAGCAGCAGGAGCAGACCCGCCACCACAACGATCAGAATACCGAGCACACCCCAAATCTGCGCGCCCATGATGCTCACGCACAGACCGAACAGCATCGGCGCCAGGAAGCTGGTGGCACGACCGGTGGTCGAGTACAGACCGAACAGCTCACCCTCAGTACCGGGATCAGCCAGGCGAGCCAGGAAGGTACGGGATGCCGACTGCGCCGGGCCTACGAACAGGCACAGCAGCAGGGCGCATACCCAGAACACGCTAGGCTGAGGGAAGAACAGCAACGGGGTAGCCGCCAAGATAATGCCGACCAGCGAGATAACAATAATCGCCTTCGGGCCCAGGTAATCATCCAGGTAGCCGCCCAGAATCGCGCCAACCGCCGCGACAGCGCTACCGGCAATACCGAACAGGATCACCTCGGAAGTGCTGAAACCGAACGTGCCCGCCGCAAGAATACCGCCGAACGTAAAAATACCGGATAGACCATCACGGAACACCGCCGAAGCAATCAGGAACCACAGGGTCTGCGGGGACGTCATCTTCAGCCGCTTAATGGTGCGCCACAGCGCCTTGTAGGAGGCGAGCAGACCGCCCTGACGAGCCGGGGAGAGACGCTCCATACCCAGCTCCAGGAAACGCAGCTCGCGGGTGGGCAGCACCTCCGGCAGGAAGCGCTCGCGGGTGCGCATACGCACCAGCAGCGGCAGGCAGAAAATCAAACACCAGGCGGCGGCGAACAGTGCGACCGCACGGATATTCAGGGCGTTATCGGTGGTCAGACCGAGTACTTCAGGGGTAAGCACAAAACCCCACAGCACCACAGCCAGCGCCAGGATACCGCCAATGTAGCCGGCAGCCCATCCGGCGCCCGAAATCTTGCCGATATTCTCCGGGTGGGAGATGCGCGGCAGCACGGCGTTATAGTTCACGTACGCGAACTCGCTGAACACGCTCGCCGCGGAAATCAGGGTGACACCCAGCCACAGGTACTGCGGGGTGGGGCCCACGAAGAAGCACGCCGCCATCGAACCGACCAGCAGCATGGTGTTCACGCCGAGCCAGAAGATGCCTCTGCCGGACTTATCGTTACGCTGACCGGTGACCGGTGCCAGAATCGCAATGAGGAAACCGGCAATGGTCAGGCCCAAAGACAACGCCGAAGAGGTCTCTTCGGGCGTGCCAAAGTAGCTGCTGGTCAGGTACACGGTGAAGATGAAGGTCGTCATAATCGAGTCGAAGCTCGACGAACCAACATCCCACATGACCCAGGACGCGACCGAGCGGCGGCTGTTCGCGTGGTCAACGACCCTACGCTGAGCCTTCGTCTTACGGCGGGGAGAAGAAATAGTCATAGTTGTGCTTTCGGATGCCGAGGTGGCGCTTCAGCGTAGCGTCGGCATGGAACCGGCTGAAGTAGAGCGGGCGTGCTGAAGATGGAACACCAGGCGGTACGTACCGAGCGAAGATACGTACCGCCTAGTTCATGAACTTTCGCGCGGAAAGCGCAAAGTCTTAGTTGAAGAAACGACGCTGCAGGCGAGCAATACCGAAGCTCACCACAGCACCCACGACGGAGGTCAGAACGGTCCAGAGGATGACCTGACGCAGGGTGTCTTCAGACTCGTGGGAAATGGCGGGAGGCTGGTTACCGGTAGCCTTGGTCCAGGCTGCGCCCAGGCCCTTACCAACCAGGGCAGCAGCGCCCATGTTGATACCCGCAATAGCAAGCTTAGCGACGGGGTTCATGTGTATCTCCTTAGCTGTATACGATGCGGCGTCTCTCCCGTGAACCCCTTCGGGGTTGGGTGAGAAAAGAGCGCCACTCCCTAGCGTATAGGGTTTAAGGCGTTCGTGCCGCCTCGGAAGGGTTCCCGTCCCAAAATTGTACACCGTGCAATTCTGTAATGTGGGCAGAAGAACGAAACAAAAAGCGGCAAATTGGCACGAACAGCCAGACAAGCCTACAATCGAACCTGGGTTCCCACCCGCACCACAACGGTACGGACAAGGAACCCCAAACGACAGGGGAGCGCCACCGAGGCGCTGAGAGTGCTAAGCAGACCCTCGAACCTGATCCGGTTAGTACCGGCGTAGGGAGTCGAATTTCTTCTCAATGCCCTCGTCCAATCAGAGGGCGAGGACATTCCCCTTCCAACGACGGAAGGACCACCAATGTCACAGAACGCAACCCCCGCCTCCCAGGCATCTACCCAGGCACCCGCACAGGAAGAAGCGAAGAAGCCGAACCTGCGCTGGCGAGTCAACGAAATCGTCATCGCCGCAGTGATCGCAGTAGCCTGCGCCGTCATCTTCTGGATCTGGGACATCGCAGTCGGCCCCGCCGCCAAAACCGCACTCGTAGCAGCACCCGAATTCCGCCCCATCGTCGCCGGCGCATGGCTACTCGGCGGCACCCTCGGCGGTCTGCTCATCCGCAAGCCCGGTGCGGCGCTCTTCGGCGAAATCGTCGCAGCATTCATCTCCGTACTCTTCACCGGCGGCGCGTGGAGCGGCGAAATCCTGATTGCAGGCTTCTTCCAGGGCGTCGGCGCTGAAATTGCCTTCGCGATCTTCCGCTACCGCCGCTGGAACGCAACCGTCGCCATCTTCGCCGGTGCACTCAGCGGCCTGTTCATGGGCGTTAACGAAATCTTCATCTACTACCCCGACATGGAACCGGTCAAGGCAATCATCTACGTAGCATGCGCCGTCATCTCCGGCGCAGTCATCGCAGGCTTCCTGGCGTGGATTCTCGTGCAGAACCTCGCCAAGACCGGTGTGCTCTCCTCGCTGGCATCCGGCAAGACCCGCCGCTAACCACCAACTAGTCACTCACCACGAGTCACCACTCGGCACACTCAGCAGCCACACAAAAGGCTAAGGAACCATCATGGAAGCAACACCGCGCGGGGCGCGCATCGAGCTCAACAACTTCAGCTGGCACCACCCTGGACGCCCAGAACCCGTCATCAGCGGACTCAACCTCACCATCAACCCCGGTGAAAAAGTCCTGCTACTGGGCACCTCCGGCGCCGGCAAATCGACGCTCCTGCACGCCATCGCCGGTGTGCTCCACGATGACGACGGCGAATCCGCCGGCGGCACCATCACCATCAACGGGCAAGCACCCGCCGAAGCACGCGGCACCGCAGGCATGATGCAGCAGGACCCCGAATCCTCCATCGTCATGGCAACCGTCGGCAACGACGTAGCCTTCGGCCCCGAAAACCTGCGCGTACCCCGCGAAGAAATCTGGGGCCGCGTCACCGAAGCCCTCACCGCAGTAGGGCTCAACCACCTGCCCCTCGACCACCCCAGCAGCGCACTGTCCGGCGGACAGAAACAGCGCCTCGGCCTGGCGGGCATCCTCTCGATGCACCCCGGCGCCATGATCCTCGACGAACCCACCGCCAACCTCGACCCCTCCGGCGTGCAGGAAGTACGCGACAGCATCCTCACCGCTACGGAGGCGACCGGCGCGACCCTGCTCGTCGTGGAGCACCGCGTGAGCATCTGGGCGCCGCACATGGACCGCATTATCGTACTCGGCGAAGGCGGCACCATCACCCACGACGGCGCACCCGACACCGTACTCACCGAAGCCCGCCAAGAACTCATCGACGCGGGCGTGTGGGTACCCAACTACGTGCCGCGTGCACCGCAGAGCGCTGCCGGTAATACTGCGGGCGGCGAGGTTGCGGGCGATAGCGAGCACGGCGAGGCGCTACTGCGCGCCGAAAACCTCAGCATCACCCGCGCGCAACCCACCCCCAAACAACGACGCGCGCGCCGACGCACCATCAAACGCCTCGGCGACACCCCCGCACCCGCACCCACCGACCTGCCCGTCCTGCGCAGCGGCATCAACCTCATCCTGCACGCCGGTGAACACCTCAGCGTGCTCGGCCCCAACGGCGCCGGCAAATCAACCCTAGCCCTCACCCTCGCAGGGCTCCTCACCGCACCCAACGGCACCCTCACCGCCACCGACGCGCTGCGTAATTACGACGGTAACAACGGTGGCAACCGCAGCGGCGGCGAGCGCGCCCACTGGGACGTACCCACCTGGACCCCCGCCCAAATGCTCAGCCGCATCGGCTACGTCTTCCAAGAACCCGAATACCAATTCATCCGCGGAACCGTACGCGAAGAACTCGAACTCGGCCCCCGCCGACTCGCCGCACTCACCCGCGTTCCCCTCAACGAAGACGACCTCACCGCCCGCACCAACGAACTCGCAACCCGCCTACGCCTCACCCACCTACTCGACGCCAACCCCTTCACCCTCTCCGGCGGCGAAAAACGCAGGCTCTCCGTCGCCTCCGCACTCGCCACCGCACCCAAAATCCTCATCCTCGACGAACCCACCTTCGGCCAAGACGCACGAACCTGGGCAGAACTCGTCGACCTCATCCGCGAACTCCTCGCAGGCGGCACCGCCGTCATCTCCATCACCCACGACGAAGACTACACCGCCGCACTCGGCGGCAACCACATCACCCTCGAAGCCCTAGACACCTCCGAAGCCCTCGCAACCCCCGGAAAGGAGAACGCATGAACACCGACTTCTTCGGCACCATCGACCGAACCAGCTACTTCAGCAACCTCAACGCCGGCGTAAAACTCATCGTCTCCTTCACCCTCATCATCGCCGCACTCATCGTGCGCGACCCCCTCACCTCCGGAATCCTCTTCGCCCTCGAACTGCTCGGATTCATCCTCGTCGGATTCCGACCCGTCAACGTCCTCGCCCGCTTCTGGCCCATCCTCATCGCCGTCATCACCACCGGCTGGTCCGTCGCCATGCTCAGCGCCAAAAGCGGCACCACCATCCTCGACCTCGGCTTCAACAGCATCACCACCGACTCCGCCGCCGTCGGCGCAGCCATGATGATCCGCTCCCTCGCCATGGTCCTACCCACCCTCGCATTCGTACTCACCACCGACCCGACCGACCTCGGCGACTCCCTCGCACAAACCTTCAAACTACCCTCCCGGTTCGTGCTCGCCACCGTCGCCGCCCTGCGCCTCGTCGGTATTCTCTTCGCCGAATGGAACGCCCTCGGCCAGGCACGACGCGCCCGCGGACTCGGCGCAGGCCAATCCCTCGCCGGACGCGCACAAACCTTCGGCGGGCAAAGCTTCGCCCTGCTCGTGCAGGCTATCCGCCGCGGCTCCCGCCTGGCTATCACCATGGAGGCGCGCGGCTTCGGTGCAGGCGAACGCACCTGGGCTCGTGTGCCGTCCTATTCACCACATGATGTGCATGTGAGTATTGCTGCCGCCGTCATTATCGCTGTTGCATACGGTGCATCTATTGCGGCGGGTACGATCCAGTTCCTCTGGGCCTAGTTTGCTCTGCTCGGGACGTGGGTAGGGAGGCGCCCGCACTCTTCCTTCGCTCCTACAGGGGCACCCGCCCTCGCTTCGCTTCGGGCACCCTGATGTCGCTTCAGGAAGGTACAGGCGCCTCCTGCCTACGGTTCGGCTGCGAACGTACAATAAGACTATGTCTAGTACCGTAATTCTTCTGAACGAGCAGAACCCGCAGGGCATCTTCGTTGACCCGTCCGTGCCCCTCATCAGCGTTGATGATCAGGGCTTCACCCGCGGCGACGGCGTCTTCGAGACCATGCTGTCCGTCAACCGCCGTGTGCGTAAGCTCGGCATGCACCTGTCCCGCCTCGAATCCTCGGCGCGCATGCTGGATCTGCCCGACCCGGAACCCGAGATTCTGCGTTCGGCGGTGGAACGCCTCATGCGTGAGGCGACCGCCGGTGCCGAGACTGCGCTGGGCGAAGAGCACATCGTGAAGATCATTATTTCGCGCGGCCCCACCCAGGCGGTGACTTCCATGCAGCCGGGCCCGTACACGCTGATTATGGCATCGCCGGTGCCCGCCTCTATCGTGAAGCGCCGCACCGAGGGCGTAAAGGCGATGCTACTGCCGCGTGGCCACGAGCCGATGGACAACAGCGCCTACCCGTGGCTGTTGGCGGGTGCGAAGACCCTCTCCTACGCGGTGAACATGGCGGTTCTGCGATACGTGCAGGAGCGCGGCGCGGACGACGCCATCTTCATCACCGACGAGCGTCGCGTGCTGGAGGGCGCCACTTCCTCGGTGCTGGTCGCCAAGATTGAGGACGGCAAGAAGGTGCTGTACACGCCCGAGCCGAGCCACGGCATCCTCCCCGGTACCACGCAGGGCGCGGTGTTCGAGGCGGCACGCCAGGCCGGTTGGGAGCTGGGCTTCGGACCGCTCTACCCGCAGGATTTGTTCGAGTCGGACGGCGTGTGGCTGGCGTCTTCGGTGCGTCTGATTGCGCCGGTGACCCACCTGAACGGCACGGCGCTGGCGCATGACCCGGAGCTGACTGCGACGCTGCTGAACTACCTGGCGCAGCAGAGCTAAACGCGTACAAAAAGGGACGGTATTATCCGAGCGAGAATAATACCGTCCCTTTGTGCTGTCTATGGTCAAGGGCAGGAGGTGCCTGTACCTTCCTGAAGCGACATCAGGGTGCCCGAGCTCTGCGAGGGCGGGTTCCCTGATAGGAACGAGGGCGAATGCCGCCTCCCGAGCAACGCTAAAGGCAACAGCCAAGCCCCGGATGCTCAATCCTTAGCGGGTCGCCCATCCGGGGCTTTAGCTACACAAAAGTCAACAACAGGCTAGTGGCCCGCCGGGGCACCCTGACCTTCACCAGCGCCGTGGCTCAAACCGTCAGCCGAGTAGTCCGAATCCTTACGCGGTGTAGTCCACAGCACCAGCGCCGTCAGGACCGCGAAACCCAGAATGGAGAAGCTCATCGGCAGGTACTCATGCTCACCGGCAAACGACACCAGCGGCGCCGCCAACGCACCCAGCAGAGCCTGAACCGTACCCATCACCGCCGAAGCACTACCCGCCATGTGGCGCGCCTCGTTCAACGCCAACGCCGAAGCATTACCAAAAATCAGGCCGCACGAGCTGGTCAGCAGGAACAGCAGAACCAGCGTCGGCACCAGCGAAATACCGATCAGGAAGCTAACCAACAGCAGCGAAGACACCACCAGCAGGCTAATCACGCCGACGTTCACAATACGGCGCTGCGCCACACGACCCACCAGCTTCGTTGCAATCGCACTGAACAGCACAATGCCAATCGAGTTCACACCGAACACAATAGTGAACTCAGTCTCGGACATGCCCAGAATCTTCTGCAACACAAACGTCGAACCGGAAATATACGAGAACAGCGCACCAAACGCGAAGCACATCGTCAGCATGAAACCCAAGTAGCGGCGAATCTTGAAGACCTTCGGCAGCTCCGAGTACACGCTCAGGGCGGTGCCCTGGTAGCGTTCATCCACCGGCAGGGTCTCCTTAATCACGAAGATCACGCCGAGCATCATAATCGCGGTAATCACGCCCAGCACATGGAAAATATCGCGCCAGCTGCCCCACGACAGCACCCAGCCACCAAACAGCGGCGCAAGCACCGGCGCGAAGCCGTTAATCATCATCATGACGCCCATGAGCTTAGCGGTCGCCAGACCCTCAGTCGTATCAGCCACGATAGAACGCGCCAGCACCGCACCAATCGAACCGGTGAAGCCCATCATGAAACGCGCAAAAATCAGCAGCTCAATATTCGGCGCGAAACCACACGCCACCGTCGCAATAAAACAAACCACCGCACCGATCAGCAGCGGCTTGCGGCGGCCCGTCTTATCCGACAGGGGGCCCACGACCAGCTGGCCGAGCGCCATACCCACCATGAACCCGCTCAACGTCAGCGAGGCGTTCGTGCTGGTGGTGTTCAGGTTCTCAGCGACTGCGGGCAGCGCCGCCAGGTACATGTCCGTAGCCAGCGGCGCGATAGCGGTCAGCAGCGCCAGAACTACGATAAAAATGGGCGATAGCCCGAAAGAGGTCTTAGTCGACTTCGAAGACATATGTCTTAGTTTTTCTTTCTGTGTGATGCGCGTGCAACGGCGCCTGTGGCTCTACAAGACGTGGATGCGGTAGTACCGCTCCGGGGGTGAGTTTGCGCAGGCTGGAAGCACAACTTGTTCACGGTAGCAGAATTGGGCGTGGCTTCGTAAGTTAAACGTTCGAATTCCTGTAGCGAGCTCGGGTTGCTTCATCGAAAATATAACGACACGCATGTCTATGCGTAGACACACACTAGAAATATATATAATGAGAATTGTTGTAAATTATATTTTAATGATTTGGGGTGTTTATAGAATTTAGACTATTAATGAAGTTTTTCTGGATCCTAAATGATTTTCTTTTTGAAAGATTTGGATATTCTGTAGTTTCTGAGATGTATGAAAGGTGTAGCATGGCTCATTTTTCGGATTTCCGGTCCCACTATTCCACAAGGTTAAAGAGGGCTCTGAGTGACCCCACTGGGGAGAAGACGGAAAACTGCTTATACGGAAAGGTGCGTACTTTTTCTCTATGGGCGGCTCGTAATTTAAAGAAAAAGAATCAGGAGTCAATTGATAGATTTGATGGTTCTTATTTTTTTGGAACCTTTATGTTTATTTTGGTGATAATTGCAAATTTGGTCGCCTTAATTTATGCATTTAGTCTTTTTGCCGCGGGACTATCGAACCCCAAGGAAGATTTCTCTGAATTTGACCGATACTACGCTATTTTTGAAATCTCTGTAAACTTTTACATTCTTCCCCCGATGATTTATTTGATTATTGTTTTATTCTTTGGGCATTTAATAGGCATTTTCTTTCGGCGGGCGCATGACTATAATGGTTATTCTATGAAATGGGTATATGAAGGATATGTAAAAATGTTGGGGAATGTAACAGTGGCTGCAATTTTGATTGCAATTATTGCGTATGTGCTAATGGCTATACGTACAGGTTATAATTCTTCGTACACGCTAGCTGACTACATAACGTGGGCCGTATTTGCTGCTAGTATCTGTGGATCCTACTTTTTCTTTGTCAAAGCTTTTTATGATACAAAAAGCTTTTTCGCTTACCCGTCAATGAGTATTTTATTCTCAATTGTCTGTGTCGGTTTGTCTCTGGGTATTTTTGACATTTTTTACGGTGGAGAATTGCTGGATATTATAGCTAAGGTTGGAAATTCAGGGTATGCAGATGCGTTTCTTGGTAAGGTTCAAAAGATTATAGGAAATCACTCCCCGGAAGAAATTGAAAAAGCTAAGAAATCTCTATTGGAAGGCCATATTTGGCTTGATAAAGAAAACCCTGGGAATTACGGTGTCGCCCTAAGAGTTATTAAGAATATCTTGCTGGGTATCACTGTTATTTTTTATGCTCTGGTTTACGCTCTGAGTTCGGGTAAAGGTAGACGCCTGAAGAGGAGGTTGAAAAACATTTTTTGCATATCTTAAAATGATGCATGTTGAAAATAGTGAGTAATTCTCTTTGTTTTGGGTAGATCTTTAAATATTTAATTAGAAAACGGGGTAATAAAATTTTTATTATGGCTGGTTGTGTGGTTGAGTGCGAAAATATTCTTTTACTTAGATTTTCTAGGGTGAAATAATATTTTGCGAGACTCTGGAGAACGTGTCTAATATCAACAGGCTAGGTTGTTGTAGATGAAGGCCATAGCCGCGTAGTCTTGCTGGATTTCGATGAGCAGGGCCTGTTGCTGTGCGCCCTTCGTTCCCTGTGAGGGTGAAACCTCTCACCGCTATAAGCTGCGGGGGCGCTGAAGAAATATTTGAGAAATATTCTTGAGAAGCATTGCTAGGTTCAACTGCATAATCTACGTTGGTCATACCACGCGATACGACCGGAGGGAGCACCTCAGATGCGCAATCACTATTACAAATATTTGCTATGCATCCTGCTGCTCATAGCTTGCGTCTTGCTCGTAATCCTTGCTGTGCTTTCTAACAACAACCCGGGTAACGGCAAAGACGGCACTGCCTCCACGCACGCGCCGAGCAATACCTCAACCTACTGGGATAAAGACCGCATGGAATCCGCTAGCCCGGCTCCCATGCCTGAATAAAACAGCGCCTGAATAAAACTGCCTCTAAATAGCCGTAGGGCCCAATGCTTCGAGATACACGAAGCATCGGGCCCTACTGTCTTGTAGGCGGCTGTTACTGCGCCGCGCTGTCGTAGATGAAGTCCACGGTCTCGTAGTCCTCCGGGATTTCGGCGAGTAGCGCCTCCTCCTGTGCCGCCCAGCGTTCCCAGTGCGGGCGGAACGTGTCACCGTCACGAGCCATGGCGCGTTCGTAACGCACCTTGTCCGGGGCGGTGGCGAGGATACGGACCTCGCAGGCGCCCGCAATCGCGCCGACACCCTCACAGATGATGACCTGCGTAGCCGCCGGGTCGACGGTGCGCTCCTCACCGGGGGCGCCCGCCTCCCAATCCCAGGGGGTGTAGGTTCCGGCAATGCCTTCGGTGAGCTGCACGGAGAGTGCATCCCACGCCTCCACGCCGTCGAAGAGACCGTCCCAGCCGGGGTAGAAATCGTCCAGGTGCAGCACGTGCACGCTGTGCCCGGCGGCGGTGAGCTCCCGCTCAAGCTGCGCGGCGAGGCTGGTTTTGCCGGTGCCGCTACGGCCGTCAATGCCGATAATCAGCGGGATCTGCGCGAAGTCGGCGAGGAACTGCTCACGGAATTCGGCGAATTCGGCGGTGTCCATGTCAAAGTCGTTGCCGATGCCGTGCTCCAGGCGCAGCATGTCTTTGCAGAGCTCCAGGATTTCGGCGGTGCCGGTGACGCGGCGGTTCTGGTTCAGGAGGATACGCTGGCTCACTGCGCGTCGCCTTCCTGCTTGAGGTGGTTGACGAGGCCACGTGCGGCGGCGTCAATGAGGCCGGTGGTGTATACGAAGTCGCGTTCGCTACCGTACCAGGGGTCGTAGATGCCGAGCTGGTCCAGGTGGGTGGTGGTGACCTTCGGGTCGAAGCTGCGCATCATGCGGATCTTGGCTTTGTCGTCGTCGTTGCGGGCGAGGGCTTTGAGGCGCAGGTAGTGAGGTGCGTCCATGGCGAGGATGAGGTCGTTGCGGTCGAAATCCTCGACGGTGAAGACGCTGGCGCGGTGCGCGGACGAGTCGATACCGCGGGCGGTGAGTTGTGCGGCGGCGCGCGGGTCGATGCGGTTGCCTTCTTCTTCGTTGCTGATGCCGCTGGAGGTGACGGTGACGGGCACGCCGGCTTCTTGGGCGTGCTGGCGGATGAGGTATTCGCCGACGGGGGAGCGGCAGATGTTGCCGGTGCAGACAGTCATGATTCGGTACATGGTTCTAGTGTATCGGTGGGGTGCAGGGTGTGGCACAGCCCCGCTGCATCGGAGGATACAGGCGGGGCTGTGTTGGTGGGCTACTCAGGACGCGATTTCCCGGCGATGGAGGTAAGGGCGGGTTTTACTTTGCCGGGTCGCTTAGGTGGGTGTATTCCTTGATTTCTTCATCCCATGAATCCGGGCTGAAAACTACCGTCCCGAGGGGGATTCTGAAGGTTTTACCGTCGAGCGTTGCATCACCAGGGTTAATGGGCTGACTTCCGGAACGAACAGAGAAGTTGCTGTCCGCCCAATTGATCCGGTTAGAGAATCGGGCAGAGCCGGAGTAGCCGGAGTCATATGCGAATATGGGTGCATACTTTTCGAAATATGAGTCCTTGAAGTTTGCGTCTCCACTGAACTCTACGCTCCAGAAGTCTGCCTTTTCGGAGAACTCCGCGCCCCCGAAGTCTACGTTTCCGGTGAAGGTTGCCTTGACGAAGTGCGCGATGTCGTTGAAAATCGTTTCGCCGAAGTGCGATTCGTGATTGAAGGTCGCTTCGCCGAAGTATGCTCCCTTGTTAAAGAATGCCTTGCTGAAGTGTGCTTCGTTGTTGAAAATCGTCTCGCCGAAGCCAGCGATTTTCTTGAAGGTCGCTTCGCCGAAGTGTGCTTCGTTGTTGAAGGTTGCCTTGACGAAGAGCATGATTTTGTTGAATCTCGCCCAGCTGAAGTTCGCGTTTTGGGTGAAGGTCGCCCAGCTGAAGTTCGCGTCTTGGGTGAAGGTCGCCCAGCTGAAGTTCGCGTTTTGGGCGAAAGCCGCCCTGCTGAAGTTCGCGTTTTGGGCGAAAGCCGCCCTGCTGAAGTCCGCGTTTTGGGCGAAAGCCGCCCTGCTGAAGTCCGCGTTGCTGTAGAACTTGGCAGAAGAAAAATTACCTTTCTCAATCGTGAGGCTACTGAGAGGATAGAAAATGGGAGCTCGGCTGAAATCGAAATCAAAGTCACTCCAGATTCCTGGAACGGTTTCGATTATTTCACCCTTATCATTCTTGGTGAAGGTGCTACTGCGCTTGCTCATCTCGACGAAGATAGCGCGGCGTATGTCCTGTTCTTCGTGGAACTTTGCATAGTCTGCGGTGATGTCTATAGGTTCTTCGTATTCACCAGAATCTTCGAAACGCTTAAGTAGGACCTGGAGTCGTGAAGACTCTCCTTCGCTGAATATCTCGGATTCTGTTTTCTGGAGATCTTCTAGTTCTTGGTGGGCTTCGTATTCTTCAATTTTTGCCGCCAGCGGGAAGGGCGAACGAATGTAAGAGCAGAGGTTATTGATAATAACCTGTCCTTCTTCGTTCTGTTTATCTTTAGTGAGGCTATCGTCCGCAAGCCATTCATCGGCCAAGCCCACAAGTGTATAGATACCGCCCAGTCGGACAGCTGCTTTCTCGTTTGATAGTTGCTCTACAGCCTTGGCGTAGCGGCTTCGGCGTTCCGCATACACCTGACGGGTATGATCGTTTTCGTTTTTCTCTTTTTCCTGGTTATTCTTTCGGTGAGTTTCACCAAGAGTAATGACACCTAGAAGACCACCGGTGGTGTAGAGGATGAGCTGCCGAAGAACTGGACCGTCATCGTCCTTTCCGAAACCGGAATTGAGCGCGATGGGCAAGAGAAAAGCTAATGCTCCGCCGAAGATGGCGATTGACCCAATCCAGCTGTAGAACCGGGGTATTTTTGTCTTTAGCTGTGTGAAATGTGCAACGAGTAAGAAGATGACAACTAAAACTGCGCATATGCCAAGTAGCCACCAGGCCCCCATCGAATCTAAATGCATGTGTCTAGTTCTCCTATCTACTTTGAGAGGAACGGTCACCTTTCAGCATAGTGCAAAACTGTCTGACATGGGTTGCTGTCAGATATAAACGAAGCCCCCGCTCGGGGCAGCACTGTGATAGGCGGATGTGTCCGCGGAGGCACACTTGCTACGGGTGTAAAAAGGCCCCGCCGACGTGGGGCCGGCGGGGCCTTGTAAAGGTGAATGCTATTCGGTTATGTTTTCTTCTCCAGCGCTGGAGTTATCTAGCGGCTCTGCAGGCTCACTAGTAATGTAGCCCTGTATCTCATTATCCCAGTCGAAGAGTACCGTGCCAACCGGGATAATAAACGGTTTACCACGAAGCGTAGCCTTTCCATGCTCAATAAGCTTACTACCCACACGAACTGTGAATTCGTGTTCTCCTTGAGTGTCCGACAGTACAGCAAATCGTGCTCTGTATGTCTTACCTGACTTATCGCCGGTAGTAACAAAAAGTGGTGAATATTTTTCAAAGGTCGCTCCCCTGAAATGCGCGTTTTGGGTGAAGGTCGCCCTAATGAAGCGCGCGTTTTGGGTGAAGGTCGCCTCGCTGAAGTCTGCGTTTTGGGTGAAGGTCGCCCAGCTGAAGTTTGCGGTTTGGGTGAAGGTCGCCCTAATGAAGTTTGCGGTTTGGGTGAAGGTCGCCCCACTGAAGTATGCGTTTTGGGTGAAGATCGCCCAGTTGAAGTTCGCGGTTTGGGTGAAGGTCGCCCCACTGATGTCTGCGTTTTGGGTGAAGGTCGCCCTAATGAAGTTTGCGGTTTGGGCGAAGGTTGCCTCACTGAAGTCTGCGGTTTGGGTGAAGGTCGCCCAGTTGAAGTTCGCGGTTTGGGTGAAGGTTGCCCAGTTGAAGTTCGCGGTTTGGGCGAAGGTCGCCGCTCTGAAGTCCGCGTTGCTGGTGAAGGTTGCCTCGACGAAATTCGCATCAGTGTAGAACCTTGCGCCCGAGAAATTACCTTTCTCAATCGTGACGGCGTTGAGAGGGTAGAAAATAGGTGCTCGACTGAAATCAAACTCGAATTCACTCCACATTCCTGGGAAAGTGTCGATTACCGTGCGAATCTCATCCCTAGTGAAGGTACTACTGCGCTTGCTCATTTCAACGAAGATAGTGCGGCGTACATCCTGCTCTTCGTGAAATGCCGCCTGATCTTTGGAGAAATCTCCTTCATAGTTATCAGGCTCTGAATCGCCCTCAAACATCTCTGCCTTTCGTGCAAGAGGGAAGGGCGAACGAATATAGGAACAGAGGTTATTGATAATAACCTGACCCTCCTTCTGCCGTTCTTCAGGATTGAGGGCGTCATCAGCAAGCCACTCATCTACGAGGCCCACAAGAGTGTAGATACCACCCAGACGGACAGTTGCTTTCTCATCAGCTAGCTGCTCGACAGCCTTGGTATAGCGGCTACGACGCTCTGTATGAACCTGGCGGATATGATCGCGCTCGTTCTTCTCCGCGTCCTGTTCATTCTTCTTGATGTCGGCATCAATTTTGAGACGGTCACCCTGGTTCTTCCAGTTAGTCTGCAGAAGAGTCAGAACCGCAATAATGCCGCCAGTGATGTACAGCAGATGCAGGCGTAGCTGATCTGAACTGCCCGAGCTCATGCCGCAGAGCAACCACAGCATCCAAGGCAGAAGAATTGCAACCGCGCCGCCGCCCAAGCCGAAGCCAATAAGGAGCTTAATAAAGTGCTGGATATACCAGGGATTCTCCTGAGCTCTCGGGAGTACCTGGCTTTCTGGAATGGATGATGCATTATTGCTGGGCACGAGATTCCCCTGTCCTTTCTGATAGGAACATTCACCTTCCAGCATAGGGTAAAGCTGCCTGTCATAAGCTACGCCCGGTCATCAACGGGGGGGGGCTTCACCTGCATGAGATACATAGACGATGCTTCTGCTATCTGCAGTAGACGAGGTGAGTATGAGAATCCTCAGAATAGGCGATATTTTTCCCTGCGGTGGATGCAATAGTGATGTAATTAGTGCTGTCGTGTTGTTATGTCTTAAGAATTACGCTACATTATTAGGTATACGGTCATATGTACACGGCATGTCCTTATACATAATGACCATAAAATAAAAGTGGAGCTACCAGCGATGTTGCAACATCACCAGTAGCCCCACAAAGAGTGGTCTAGAAGAGACAGATAGACGCAAACTTGAGAGTCTCTACCAGGCCAAGGAATAGGGTTGCCACATAGCTTCCTCGTTCAACGAGGAGCCAGAAGTGATCCTTCTCCATAGGAGTTCACCTCCTCTCTAATTAATTTATTAATTGGAGACAACGCGGAATTGCGTTGTCACTGCTGATTTTAGCAGATGACAAACATTCCGCGGATTTTTGCTACCCAGTTTAAGTTTTATTTATCTCAGGCATGGCGTAATACCACTGGAAAGCGATAAACGAATCCGGGTAGATAAAATTCGAAAAACCCCGCTAGAGCCTACAAGCTCAGCGGGGTTTTTCGTGCCGTTTTATTTTTCAACGTAGCTACTCGGCGGTGTCCACTACGTGCACGAAGGCCCCACCACACATTCAACGCGGCGGGGCCTCTGGACCTTACTGCGCGGGCTCACTCAGACGCGTGTATTCTTTCCGGTGTTCATCCCAAGACGCCGGATCGAAGAGCACCACCCCGACCGGGATACGGTACCCTACACCGTTCAGCTCTGCTGTACCCAGCGGAATAAGCTGGCTACCCTCATACACCGCGAAGTTATGCGCCTCCTGACCGGCAGACTCCGAACCAGCAGATAGTGCAGCGAATCGAGCCCGGCACATCTCGCCTGAGTCAGCATCCTCAGCTACAAATAACGGCGGGCTCTTCACGAAAGACACATCGCAGAAATCAGCAGTCTGTCCAAAAGACGCGCCATAGAACTCCGCGTCAGCCTCAAAAGTAGCCTCACTGAAATCTGCGCCTTGGGCAAAAGCTGCCTCACTAAAGTCAGCGGTTTGCGTGAAAGTCGCCCATTTGAAGCGTGCGACCTGCGCGAAAGCCGTCTCACTGAAGCGAGCATTTTGGGTAAAAGTAACCCCACTGAAGTCTGCAATCTGACCGAAAGTGGCCCCGATGAAGTGCGCGTTTTGGGCGAACACAGCCCAACTGAAGTCTGCGTTCCGGGCAAAATTTACCCCGCCAAAACTAGCGTTCTGGATGAAAGCCGCCCCAGTGAAGTTCGCATCCTGAGCGAAGTTCGCCCCGCTAAAATGCGCCTTCTGCATGAACTTCACCCCGTCGAAATGCGCGCTCTGCATGAAGGACGCTCCGCCAAAGTCAGCGTTCTGAGTGAAGGTCGCGTGGCTGAAGTTCACCTCGTCAGCAAAGGTAGCGTCACCGAACCCCGCGTTAGATTCAAAAGTTGCGTGGCTGAAGTTCACCTCGTCAGCAAAGGTAGCGTCACCGAACCCCGCGTTAGATTCAAAAGTTGCGTGGCTGAAATCCACGGTTCCTACAAAAGCTGCCCCGCTGAAATCTGAACCGTTGCAGAACCTCGCCGCAGAGAAATTGGCGTTCTCAATAGTCAGACCGTCGAGAGGGTAGAAGACGACCGCCCGGCTGAAATCGAACTCAAAGCCGCTCCATGCTCCGGGGACAACAGCCACCTCGCCCTTCTTATTTTCAGCAAGGGCGCTGCTCCGCTTGCTCATCTCAACGAAGACGCTGCGGCGAACATCCTGCTCACCACGAAAAGCCGCCAGATCCGTAGCGAAATCACCCGCATAGTTAGCCGGCGGCGTATCGGATTCAAAAGCTTCTGCCTTGAACGCCCGCGAGAACGGCGAACGAACATAAGCGCAGAGGGCATTGACGATGACCTGCCCCTCCTTCTGCCGCGCCTCAACGCTGAGCTGCTCGTCAGCAAGCCACTCATCAACCAGACCCGCAAGAGCGCTGAGGGCGCTCGCACGGACTGCCGGGTTCGGATACGCCAGCTGCTCAACTGCCTTGCTGTAACGGGTACGGCGCTCGGCGTGTACTCGCTGGGGGTGTTCCAGCTTTTTCTGGGCGTTCATGCGGTGGAACTCCCCAAGAAAGAGAACACCCAGCAGGGTGCCGGTGATGAAGAAAATGAACGGCTGAACCTCAAAATTGGCGATGTCAGGATCAAGGGCGAAAGGCATAAAACCCGCCGTGACAATGCCCAAGAGCGCGATAGCCCAAACCCAGGTGCGGAAGCTAGACAGCTTCCGCTTGAGGTTGCCGAACTGCGCGGCGAGCGGGAAAAACAGAATGACGACTGCGCAAGCTATCAGCCAAACCCACGCGGTGCTGGGTGTGAGATGCATGTGGTTCTCCTGTCATCGTTGAAAGGGGCGGGTCATATTCAGCATAAGGTAAAGCTACTGGGCTTGGGTGGTTGCTGGTCAAAAGCAAGAACCCCGCCAGTGCTGGATGCACGGGCGGGGTTTGTGGGAGCTTCCCCGACGGTAGGGGAGGGCTAGGTTTTACTGTGCAGGCTCACTAACGCGGGTGTACTCCTGCTGTTCTTCGTCCCAGGAGCCTGGGTCGTACAGCACAGCACCGAGAGGCAGAACGAACGTTCTGTTAAGGAGCATTGCTGTGCCCAGCAGAATGGGCTGGTTGCCCTCGTATACCGTGAAGTTATGCGCCTCCTGACCGGTAGCCTCCGAACCAGCAGACAGCGCAGCGAACCGAGCCCGGCACATCTCACCCGAGTCAGCGTCCTCAGCCACGAAGCCCGGCGGGGTCTTCACGAAAGACACATCGCAGAAATCTGCAACACCCATAAAGGACGCCCCAGCGAACTTCGCACCTGCCTCGAAGGTCGCATCAGCGAACCAAGCGAGTTGCTCAAACGCAACCCCGCTGAAGTTGGCATCAGCGCTGAAAGCCGCCGTACTGAACCCGGCATACCCCTCAAAGACAGCCTCACGGAACTCAGCAGTCCCCGCAAAGTCCGTCCTAAAGAAGCTCGCATTACCGCCGAACGACGCCTTGCAGAACCCTGCGTTCTCGCCAAAGGCCGCGCCGCTAAACCTCACATCCGCCGCAAACGCAACATCGCAGAAGTCCGCGTGCCCTCCAAAAGAAGCCTCGTGGAACTCCGCATTAGCGTTGAAGGTTGCATTCGCGAAGCTCGCACTATGGTTGAACGTCGAGCAGGTAAAGTCTGCGTCCTGACTGAACGTCGCATCTGCGAAGTAGGCGCCCTCAAATCTCGCCCCGTTGAAGCTCACCGCCCGCGCGAACGTCACCCCACCGAAGCCAACACACGCCGTGAACGTCGCCTTGCTAAAGTCGGCATCCTGCGCGAAGGCCGCGTTACCGAAGTTCGCGTACTGCGGGAAGTCCATCTCATAGCTCGTTCTCGGCAGCGCAATAAAAGACGACCGGCTGAACGTGACATCGCCGTCGAACCGCGCCCCACCAAAATCCTCGTACTGCGTGAAGGACGCCCCGCTAAAGTCCGCCGCGCTCGCAAAGCGTACGTTGCTGAACATTGCGGACTGCTTGGTGACTACACCGGCAAAGCGCGCGGCCCCGCCGAACAGCGACTTGGAGAACACCGCCGGGCGGTTGAAGACCGACGCGGCGAAGTGCGCTTCATCGTGGAACGTGGAGGCGGTGAATATTGCCTCTCCGCCGAAGGTGACCGCCGCGAAGCTGGCTATGCCTGCGGTGTTCAAGCGTGAGAAGTCGGCGTCGGACTCGAAGGAGGTTACCGCGAAGTCAGCCGTAGCTGAGAAGACCGCGTCTGAGAAGTCGGCCTCGCCGGTGAAGGTTACGGTTGCGAAGCTTGCCGTGTCCGCAAAGCGTGCCCCGCTGAACTCTGCCGCGTCCGCGAAGTGCGCGGCGCTGAAACCCACCCAGTCATTGAAGTTCGTTCCCTGGAAGGACGCGTCAGCCGTGAACTGTGCTGCTGAAAAGCTGGTTTCACCGTGGAAGGTTGCGCCGGAGAAATCTGCCGGGCCGTAGAAGGTCGCGGAGGCGAAATCGGCGTTCTGAAAGTGCAGCTGCTGTAGCGGGTAGAAGATGGGTGCGCCGCCAAAGTCGAAGCGCAAATCAGACCATGTCGGCGATAGCGACGGCACCGTATGCTGGCTTTCCCCGTTACCTTTTTCGTTGCGCTCGGTGACCGCGGCGAAGCGGCGGCTGAACTCCGTGAAGACTGTGCGGCGCACCAACTGCTCTTCGCGTAGCGCCACCTGATCGCGCGCGAAGTTGCCTTCGTACCCTTCGGGGGCCCCGCCTGATTCTAGGACCTGGCGTTTCTGTGCGAGGGGGTAGGGCGTGCGGATGCACCCGGTCAGCGCGTCAATAATGGTCTGGGCTTCTTCGCGGCGTACCTGTTCGGGAAGAGAATCGTCGGTGAGCCATTCGTCTGCGAGGTTTGCGAGCGTGTACACCCCGCCGAGGCGTACGGAGGGCTGGTGCCCGTCGAGGAATTGTTCGAGAGCGTGCGTGTAGCGTTCGTGCCGCCCGGCCTGCTGGGTGCGTGCCGGGGTGTTTTTGCGTTGCCGCAGCGCGGTGAAGAGTTTGTTGAGGTTCATGGTGGTGTGCCCTTCCTGCTCCGGTGCTGGCTTATATCCAGCATAGGGGAGGGCGCCGCCCTTTGCGCTCGCGCTGGTTAAAGAAGAAGCCCCGCCTGCACGAGAAGTGCAGGCAGGGCTTCTTTACGCAAGTTTTTGTATGTTTTGTTAGGCTGATACGCTCGTAGCGGGTACATAAAAATTCCGCTGAAGCATAGGGTAAGACCTAAAACCTGATTTCTAGCCAGCGGGCTCTATAGGCTGTTGAGCAGGCAAGGGGCCTGGATCAAAAAGCATACACTCCACAGGGATAGTGAAAGTCCGGCCGTCGGCTACAGTGATTTTTTCAGTCGCAATTGAGAAGCGGCTTTGAGGAGAAACCGTAAATATGTAATTTTTGGGATCCACGAGATAAGAAAAAAAGGTGCAGACTTTTGGAGTATTTAAACCTATAGAAAAATATGGTGCTTTATTATCAAAAACCGCATTACTAAAATCTATATTTCCTCTGAATTCTGCTTGAAATATGGTGAGTGATTTTCTAAAATGTACCTCTTGGAAATTCGCATTGCCAATAATTGTGGATAAATAGAAGGTTGTATTTTTTTTGAAATATGCTGACTCGAAATTAACGTCTGATTCAAATTTTGTCATCATAAATCTTGCTTTCTTGAAACGGGCATGAACGAAGGACGCTGTATGTTTAAATGTTGCTGCACTGAAATCTGCTTTTGCTTTGAATCTCGCACCTATGAAACTTACGTATCCATTAAATTTTGCGGCAGAAAAGTCTGAAGCTGTTCTGAAGTATGATGAACTAAAAATAGCGTATATTGAAAATTGTGACATGGAAAAATCTGCTTCCTCTTCAAAATGAGTAAAGCTAAAATCCGTAATCCCCATAAAACGGGTTAGGCGGAAACATGCTCCCCTTGTGAACCGACATGATTGGAAACTCACTGAACTATTAAAGATTGTGCCTGTAAAGTCTGGTCTTATATAAAAAACGACACCTTCGAGTTTAAGAGTCTCATAGGTCGAAGTTTCTAACTCATAAAATATAGGCGCTTTACTGAAATCGAAGGTGAATGTTTTCCATTTTTGAGAACTTGCTTCTGATTCCTGACTGTATTTTTTTAATTCATGAGATGCACCGCTTGTTTTGATGCGATTAACAATCTCCGTCAAAATAGTTCGGCGCACATCTTTCTCCTCATGAAATTTCATATAATCTTCGGTATAAGTTTTTTTGTTGTAGCTATTAGGCGGCATGTTGCTTTCAAAGTCTTTTGCTTTTGCGGCAAGAGTAAACGGAGAACGAATATAGGAACAGAGATTGTTGACGATAATTTGTCCCTCTTTAATTCGTGTTTCTTCATCAATATTTTCGTCGTCCAACCACTCATCGATAAGGCCAACTAGAGCGTATACCCCACCTAAGCGAACAGGTGCCTGCTTACTAGATAATTTATCCACCGCTTCGATGTAACGGTCGCGGCGAGCTGCATGAACCTGACGAATATGATCCTGACTATTTTTTCGATTTGTTTCAATTAGGCCAAGAATAGCAATAATACCACCTGTGATATATAGGAAATGAAGCCTTAAATCGGAAGTTGATTTTTGTTCTACTTCTGCAGACTTATTACCGGTAGGCGAGGGTGTAGAAGCGGGAGTTTCCTGTACTTTTTCTGGAGTTTCTTTGGCACTATCTTGCTGTGCACTGGTATATCCGGGCTCCCTAAACAAATTTGTATAGCTCGGTATTATTAGAGCAGTCGCTCCGCCAAGAAGTGCAAGTACTGCCAGGGTGGAAATAAAATACTTATTAGTTAAACTAGAAATACGTTTTTGTAATTGTGTGACAAGAAGTTTTCCAAAGATGAGGGAGAGTGTAACTATGATTGCTGCGGATATTGAAATTCCCAGCGGTATATTTTCTGAATATAAGTATTTAAATGCTGAAGATATTCCGTTTAATAGGTTGGTCCGGTGTTCCGTGATTATAAAAAACACAAAGAAGACCACAAACGGTGCAAGTACTTTTATGTACAACCTCAGGGGAATTGCTTTAATTGCTTTATATATGTAATTAAAGATTTTTTTATGCATTTTCTTCTTTATTTTCCTATTTGCATTAGATGGTAGTCCCCTCGATTTACTCATGCGTTCTGGGTTTGAAGAGGTGCTTTCAGTTCTTTTCTCTTTATTTTTTTGTTGTTGCTCGGCTTCCTTATAGGCTTCTTTGTTTTCTTCTGTGTTTTCTGTGGGCAGTGCTTTATTTTCAGCATTTTTATCTTTTGAGAATAGAGAAGTGATAAAAACGATTCCAAATGCAAATAATATGATATTATCTATAATTTTAGATAATGAAAATCTTTTTCCTGGAGTTGATGGTGGTTTGGGAGAATTTGTGTTTGTCTCCGGTGAGTTGTCTTGCTCTGACATGAAAGTCTCCTGTCTACTTTGAGAGGATATGGTCGTAACCAGCATACGGCAGGCGAGCAGCCTCAAGCCACAGGTGAAGGTTGAAGAATTACGGGTCGGACAAGCGGAGATGTCTCCATAAAGTGAGCGATGGAGCTTGCAAACAGTCCCCCTATATAAGAGGAATGAACCTCTGATGTCTCACTGCACCCCTAGCAACGCTGCTAGAGGCCTAGCCTCCAGATCTAAAAATCGCGCTTAAAAATCGCCCCGCACACCCTATATAAGGTGCCCCTGCACCGCCTTCAGACCGCTCACACACCCCAATTTTTCGATTTTCCACCCCTTTTTTAAAGATTTTTAAAAATTTTTTTGCCCGGTCAGCCTGTCAGCGTCCGCCGTGCACTGAATCGCCGCGCCGCACCCTCGAACCGCCCAAAAACCCCGGAATTCCACGGCAAAACCGCCCATCCACGCCTCGCCGCCGCTCCAAAATCCCCCGCAAAATACTCCTCCAGAGCTCCAAAAAACCTGCCCCTCACGCCTCTCCGCACAAAAAAGTTGAGTAAAGTTCGCTCAACTCTATTGACAGACCCTCCGAGAGGGTGCATACTTGAGTACATGAGGCTCAAGGAGCCGCGCAGACCACTCCACACGGAGCGGCACGCGCAGCACCAACCGCCTCCAAAACTTTCAAACTAACCCGCCTCGCATTAGAAGAAGCGGGGCACTGATCACAAGGAGTGAATAAACATATGGCACGTGCAGTAGGTATTGACCTCGGTACCACCAACTCGGTCGTAGCAGCACTGGAAGGTGGCGACCCGGTCGTCATCGCTAACGCAGAGGGCACCCGCACCACCCCCTCCGTCGTCGCATTCTCCAAGGACGGCGAGGTTCTGGTCGGTAGCGTCGCAAAGCGTCAGGCAGTGACCAACGTCGACCGCACCATCTCCTCCGTCAAGCGCCACATGGGCACCGACTGGACCACCGAGATTGACGGCAAGAAGTACACCCCGCAGGAAATCTCCGCTCGTATCCTCATGAAGCTGAAGGGCGACGCAGAGGCATTCCTGAATGACACCGTCACCGACGCTGTCATCACCGTCCCGGCATACTTCAACGACGCTGAGCGTCAGGCAACCAAGGAAGCCGGCGAGATTGCAGGCCTGAACGTCCTGCGCATCGTCAACGAGCCCACCGCCGCAGCACTGGCATACGGCCTGGACAAGGGTAAGGAAGACGAACTCATCCTGGTCTTCGACCTCGGTGGCGGTACCTTCGACGTCTCCCTGCTGGAAGTTGGCAAGGACGACGACGGCTTCTCCACCATTCAGGTTCGCGCAACCAGCGGTGACAACCGCCTCGGTGGCGACGACTGGGACCACCGCGTCGTCGAGTGGCTGCTCGCACAGGTGAAGGCAAAGACCGGCGCTGACCTGTCCAAGGACAAGATTGCTCTGCAGCGTCTGCAGGAGGCAGCTGAGCAGGCTAAGAAGGAGCTGTCCAGCGCTTCTAGCACCAACATCTCCCTGCAGTACCTGTCCGTGACCCCCGAGGGCCCCATCCACCTGGATGAGAAGCTGACCCGCGCAAAGTTCGAGGAACTGACCCGCGACCTGCTCGAGCGCACCAAGAAGCCCGTGCTCGACGTAATCAAGGAAGCTGGCGTGTCCATCTCCGAGATTTCTGAGGTCATCCTGGTTGGTGGCTCCACCCGTATGCCCGCTGTTGCTGAGCTCGTCAAGGAGCTCACCGGTCGCGAGCCCAACAAGGGCGTGAACCCCGACGAGGTCGTGGCAATGGGTGCAGCACTGCAGGCAGGCGTTCTGAAGGGCGACCGTAAGGACGTTCTGCTGATCGACGTCACCCCCCTCTCCCTCGGTATCGAGACCAAGGGCGGCGTGATGACCAAGCTGATCGAGCGCAACACCGCAATCCCGACCAAGCGTTCCGAGACCTTCACCACCGCAGAGGACAACCAGCCCTCCGTGACCATTCAGGTCTTCCAGGGTGAGCGTGAGTTCACTCGCGACAACAAGAACCTGGGTACCTTCGAGCTGACCGGCATCGCCCCCGCACCCCGTGGCGTGCCCCAGATTGAGGTCACCTTCGACATCGACGCAAACGGCATCGTCCACGTCTCCGCAAAGGACAAGGGCACCGGCGTTGAGCAGTCCATGACCATCACCGGCGGCACCTCCCTCTCCAAGGACGACATCGACCGCATGGTCAAGGACGCAGAAGCACACGCAGAGCAGGACAAGGCACGCCGCGAGGCTGCTGACACCCGCAACGAAGCCGAGTCCGTCGCATACACCACTGAGAAGCTCCTGAAGGAGAACGGCGACAAGCTGCCCGAGGACGTCAAGACCGAGGTCCAGGGCGATGTCGACGAGCTGAAGAAGGCACTCGAGGGCGACGACGACGCAGCAGTGAAGTCCGCATTCGAGAAGCTGCAGGCATCCCGATCCAAGCTGGGCGAGGCACTCTACGCAGCAGCACAGGCTGACGCGTCCGAGTCCAAGCCCGCCGCTGACGAGGACGTTGTCGACGCCGAGGTTATCGACGAAGACGAGAAGAAGTAATCATGGCTGAGCAGGAAAACATCACCCCCGACCCGCTGGAGGAGGCATTCAACGCCCCCGCAGCGGAAGGCCACCCCGAAGCTGAATCGGTCGAAAGCCCCGAGGAAGCTGCGGAAGCCGTCGAGGCTGAGCTCCAGGACGCTGTCGAGGCAGAATCTGCGGATGCGGCACTCGCCGCGGAGCGCCTGGACTCCCTGCTTCGCCTGCAGGCAGAGTTCACTAACTTCAAGAACCGCACCGCTCGCGAAAAGGAGCAGCTGCGAGGCTTCGTAACCAGTGAACTGGTGACCGCGCTGCTGCCGGTGCTCGACGATATCGACGCCGCACGCAAGCACGGCGACCTGCAGGAAGGCCCCTTCGCCTCCATCGCTACCAAGCTCGAAGAGCTGCTCGGCAAGCAGGGTGTGGAGCGTTTCGGTGAAGTAGGCGACGCCTTCGACCCGAACATCCACGAAGCTGTACTGCAGCAGCCCACCGACGAGGTGGCTGAGGATCATGTCTCCATGGTTCTGCGTTACGGCTACCGCGTGAACGACCGTGTGGTTCGTACCGCTCAGGTGGCTGTGGCTGTCGCACCGTAAGGTGGTCGGCTAAGGCATTGGCTGCATAACTAACGATGGGCGGGTGCTCTCCCTGGTGGGGGAGTGCCCGCCCTGTTGTTTGCCCGACTGCTAATCTGGTGCGCCTGTTTTTCCTGGCTGCTGTGCCCGGTGTTGGCGCGAGTTTTGGCGAGCTGTGGCGGCGGTTAAAAGGCTTGTAGGGGCGCTATTTTTTGGGCTCAGCCCTTTCAAAATTGAGTCAAGTAGACTAAACTTTTATATAGAGAATTAAGACAAGCACGCGGTGCCCCTGCAAGCCGTCCCGTAACCGAGGAGGGCGGCGCATCACCGCAGAAGGAGAAACACAACATGGCAAGTGAAAACTGGCTAACCGACGACTTCTATAAGGCACTGGGTGTCAGCGAAGACGCAAGCGAAAGCGACATCAAGAAGGCGTACCGCAAGCTCTCCCGCAAGTACCACCCGGACCTGAACCCCGGCGACGCCGCAGCAGAGAAGAAGTTCAAGGAAATCTCGGAAGCATACGACGTGCTCTCCGACAAGAAGCAGCGCGAAGAGTACGACCAGATCCGCCGCTACGGCGCATCTGGCATGGGCGGCTTCGGCGGTGGCGGTTTCGGTGGTGGTAGCTACACTGGCTACCCCGGCGCGGACGCATTCGGCGGCTTCAGCAACGGCGGCGCAGGCATCAACATTGACGACCTGCTCGGCGGCCTCTTCGGAGGTAGCGCCGGCGGTTCCCGACGCTCCGCAGGCTTCACCAGCGCCGACTTCGGCGGCATGGGCGGCGGCGGTTTCGGCGGCGCACAGCACGCAGCCCCCGAAGAAAGCACCACCAGCACCCGCATCAGCCTCGCCCAGGCATACACCGGCGCAACCGTGACCGTGTTCCTGCCGGACGGCTCCCACACCGAGGCACGCATCCCTGCAGGCATTAAGGACGGTCAGAAGGTCCGCCTGCGCGGAAAGGGCCTGCGCGGCGGCGACCTGAAGGTCACCGTGCGCGTCTCCGATGACTCCGTGTACTCGCGCGAGGGAAACAACCTGATTATGCGCGCACCCGTCACCCTCGCCGAGGCTGTCGACGGCGCAGTGATCGAGGTGCCCCTGCCCGACGCATCCACCGTGAAGCTGCGCCTGGCACCCGGCCAGGTCGGCCGCCGACTGCGCGCTAAGGGCCGCGGCTTCAAGGCTAAGGGCGGCGACGGCGACCTGCTGGTCATCCCCGAAATCGTACTGCCCACCAAGCTGAGCGCAGAGGCGCAGGAAGCATTCGATAAGTTCGTAAAACTGGCACCGCAGGAGAACCCGCGTAAGGATCTGTTGAAGAAAGCGAAGTAAACCATGGCATCTCGAGAATCATCATCTAAGTCCCGTCGTAGCGAGCCGCTGCACAGCGTGGACCGCCCGGTTTTCGTGATTTCTGTGGCGGCTGAGCTGGCGGGCATGCACCCGCAGACCCTGCGCCAGTACGACCGTATCGGCCTGGTCCAGCCTTCGCGTGCGCCCGGTAAGGCGCGCCGCTATTCGCAGCGTGACGTGAACCGTCTGCAGCAGATTCAGCAGCTCTCGCAGGAGGGCGTCTCCCTGGAGGGCATTCGCCGCATTATTGAGCTGCAGTCCCTCGTGGAGGAGCAGCAGGAGCAGATTGCGGAGTTGCAGCGTCAGGTTGAGGACGCGAAGGTGAAGATGGGCATGTCGGAGCGCGTGTTCGCTGCCGGTACCAGTGGTGATGTGGTGCATATTGCCCGCGGTACCCGCCCGGCGCCTCGTCAGCGTTCTTCGGCGGTGGTGCTCTACCGCAAGTCGCGCTAACCTGTTAGGCTAGGATAAACGGCTCGGTTCATCAGCTCATCTGCGCTAGTCAGCCGCTCATATAGGCTTGTGCGTCTTAGCGTTGCGCGAGCGAGGTAGGGTAGACCTCCGCCCGCATGCACCTGGATTCACATACAAAAAGGTGAGGCTCCCCGAATGACCGGGGAGCCTCACCTGCTTAAATTTCATAACTCAGGTGGGGTGAGATAATGCTTCATTATTCGCAACGGCAACGAAAACGGGGGCATAGGGTCTAGATAAACGGTAGAGTAGTGATTACACGGAAGTAGCTTTAGACAACTTGTTCAAGGAAAATGAGCATTTTGGCGGTAGCGCTTCTGGGCAAGGAAGATGTTCTCTGAGGTCTTCCACATAACCGCTAGCATCATCAGAAGGAGGTAGAGAAATGGCAGAGTCGATTGACAGCTGCGACGTCGAGCGAGAGACAGGGCTGGGCTACGAACAGAGGTGGCAAATCATCCAGCATTTCACGGAATGGATTAAGCATGGTGACTCTAAAATTCAGATGTTGCTGACTGTCCAAGGTGTCGTTGTTGCTGCATATGGAGCATATATATCATCATTTTTATCTAAACAGAACGCCTGGAACTGTTGTACTATAACTTTTAATATTATATTTACAGTAGTGACATTAGCATCTTTCGCTTTTGGGTTTTTTGGCGCATTGCAGCCTTATACAAAGCAACACAAGGGAGAAGATGGAAAGCGCAACGTATTTTTCTATGGTTCATATAAGAAAAATGAATGGCTTCCTGAATTGGAAATTTTGGATTATGAAGAGCAGTTGAAACAACTGAGTAGTCAAATTTCCATCCTTGGGGATACTGCTAAAAGCAAGTTCAAAAATGTTAAGATTCTTCAAGTTCTTGTTGTGGCTAGTATTATTTCATTGGCTCCGGTAATTATATCTTTTAGTCTTGTGAGGTAGGTGGTTTATGATGAATAAAAATCTTGAGCATGCCAAATTTATGGCTGAACTTATGTATGATATGTTCATGAATGATATAGACTCTAATGATGGTGTAAAAATTGATGTTGTAGATGTTGCTAATAAATTAGGTGGCACTGTATTTGAGCGAGGTTACATAGGTGTAAACGGTAATTCTATGAGAATAGATAAAAATGATGGAACATTTGAAATATATGTTTCAGCAATGGATACTGAGGAACGTCAGAGGTTTACGATTGCCCATGAGCTGGGACATTATTTCATGCATTATCTTCAGGATAAATCAGAAAATCCTGAGACCCAATACTATAGGAAGAGTTATGCCGAAGGTGGTCAAAAAGAATATGAGGCAAATGTTTTTGCGGCATCTTTTTTGATGCCGGAGAGGGAGTTTAAGAAATTTTTTGATATAAGAAACAAGAATCTTGGTAGTGTTGCTAAGGATTTTGGTGTTTCTATTGCAGCAGCTGAAGTTCGTGCTCGTTCTTTGGGGCTTCTGCACTAATGTCTACTAATTTTACTAAAAGTTATTCCTGTGCCAAGAAGCGGCCTGTGGTAGATATACCACGGGCCGTGCTTGTGTGTGGAGTAGACGTTGATGATTCTACTGCTTTAAAAATTAAGAATCCTTATGGGGCTCTTGGTATTTCTAAGTTTATGTCAAAATTTGATTTGGAATTAAGGAATCAGGATTCAAATGATGGGGATTCTGAGAATAATGGATGGCATTTATGGCGAGTTCGCGGTGACGAACTTGTTTATTTTAGGGTTGTTCCTCTAAATGGAGAGGGGAATTTGGATTGTGTAGCAGTAAAAAAATATGTAAATCAGTTTATTGATGTAATGGAATCCAAGTATGAAGTTGCGGATAAAAAATTAGGTTTGCATGGGTATTCTTTCTTGTTGTATAACGAAGGGAAGGATTGGGATTTTATGTGGAATTTAATGGCAAAAAATCCTGGCAAAACAGATAGTCAGATTGCTATTGGCAATTGGGAGCAAGATCCGTCTAAGGATGAAGTAATTCAAGATATTTTCGCTAAACATAAAAATTATTTGCCTGATATAGAGAAAGAGTATCTTATAGATTTTATTGGGCGTGATGTCGACCTGGGGTTTAGGATTTCAGAATATTCTCGCCCCAATTACTTTGTCGTGTCTCCTAATTTAGCGAAAGCTATTTTAGATGTTTCTAAAGATCAGGGAAGAAGTATTCTCTTTCTTGGGCTCTATGAGCTGAAAGGGTGTTCATTTAAAGGTGCAGGACCGGATAAGTTTCCTCTGTTCTTCTTGCCTGTAAGGAGCAAAGGGAAAAATATGAAGAATAAAATTTTAAGAAATTACCAAATATTTAATCTTGCAGATCAGGCGAAAATTTTACAGGAATTTACAAAATATGAGAAGGAATCTTGTATACGTATGTATGATAAATTTAAGTCAAAGCAGTCTGTTATGGGTGGTAGAGAAAGCGAAAAATCAAATAGGTCTGAGACGAGGCAGCAAACTCTAGAGGCTCTGAAGAAAACTGTGGAGCAACAGGTTAATCAATTGTCTGATAGGGATAAGAAGAAATATATGATGCTGTTGAACCTAGCTTCATATTTAGATAATGACTCTTCTCATAAAAACACGAAAAAAGGTATGCCCAGAATTATAGAATGAATCTAGAAAAATAAATTTAGGAGGTGAGGCTCCCCGAATGACCGGGGAGCCTCACCTGCTTAACGTGTATTCGCGCTGACCAGCGGTAACTGGCGCTGCTCCGCTTACTTGCGGCTTACTTGCGGCGGTAAGTCAGATCGTGCGCGCGGCGGCCCGCCTCCTGAGCCTTACGCTCAAAGCTGGTAAGGGTACGACCCTCCCAACGCGGAGCCCAACCACCCAGCGGGTCCTCCTCAGTCGCACCGGCGCCGGGGTGAACGTTCTCAAAGTCCGGGTGCGCCTCCAGAACCTCGCGCATGACCAGGGCGTACTCCTCCCAGTCAGTCGCCAGACGCCAAATACCGCCGGGCTTGAGCACGCGCGCAACCTTATCGGCGAACGCCGGGGACACCAGGCGGCGCTTGTGGTGGCGGGACTTATGCCAAGGATCCGGGAAGAACACCCACAGCTCGTCCACGGAGTTCTCCTCAAGCATGTTGTCGAGCAGCTCGGGTGCGTTCGCCTGAGCCACACGCACGTTCTCCACGCCGGCGTTGCCCATCTTCAGCAGCAGGTCCGCGATGCCGGGGGTGTACACCTCAACGGCGAGGAAGTTCGCCTCGGGCACCTCAGCTGCGCGGTGCACAATCGCCTCACCCAAGCCGGAACCGATCTCGACGACCTGGTACGCCTCGCGGCCGTAAATCTTGACCGGGTCGAAGGTCGCCTCGGGTGCGACGGAGGTGTCGGTGCGCAGGCGCGGAATGTCCAGCACGTGGGTGGGGGAGTAGGTGTCCCACGCCTTCTGGCGGCGCGCGGTGAGGCGGTCGCCGCGGCGGACGAAGGAGTAGGGCTGGCGGAAGAATTCCTCGGGAACCGGCTTCTTGGCCTTTTCTTCGGTGGATTCGGGTGCCTGGCTAGGCTGCGTGTTCTCAGTAGACATACCTAAAAGAATAGCGTAGCGCCGCTACACCGTGCGGTTTCGCGGTGTGCGGGGCTGGCGTGACGCTGAACTAGCCGGGCGACTAACCGGGCGTGGGGCGGGTGCGGTGCGCGTCCGGCGGGTATAGAAATCTGGCGGGCGTAGAAATCCGGCGCGCTTAGAAGGTCAGCGCGCATACAAAAGTGCGGCGGAAACGAATATAGTTCCCGCCGCACCTCGTGAGGTTGTTTGAGTGAGTTAGCGTGTGGGGCTTACTTCTTGGAGCCCAGCAGTGCCAGACCAGCGCCGAGCAGCACGATGTTGTTTGCGAGCTGCTGGCCGTCCTGGGTGGGGCGGAGCGCGCTTTGAGCGAAACATCATGACATTCCATAGGTGTGCCCCGTCTCAAAAATCTGCCCCTGTTGGATTCATTGCGCTCATGTGGGTATTAAGGGGTAAAATTTGAAATTATGCATTCTCTGCATAATTCTTTATCGGTGATGCAAGAAGTCGGAAGCCCCGCGAAATCGGAGTCCACAAGCTCAAGCGCACCGCGCAAGCTGGGGAAACGCGAGGCTCCCCTCCTTCTTGCCACCAAGAAATATGCACGAATACCAACCACTCGGAACCTCCCAAACCATACTTAGGTGAACCGCCGCAGGAAAGAGAAATACGTGACACAGCAGCTACCGCAGCAGAACTCCGTCACCGGCCTAGACTCCGAAGCAGAGCACTCCAAGCTCCAGCGCGGACTAAGCTTCCGGCATATCCAGCTCATCGCTATTGGCGGCGCTATCGGCACCGGCCTCTTCCTCGGCTCGGCGAAGACCATTGCGCTGACCGGCCCCTCCATCGTCTTCGTCTACGCAATTATCGGTAGCGTCATCTACTTCGTGCTACGCGCCATGGGCGAGATTCTGCTCTCCAACCCCAAGTACAAGTCCTTCACCGACTTCATTACCGACATCCTTGGCCTGCGCGCCGGGTTCTTTGTCGGTTGGTCGTACTGGTTCTTCTGGGTGGTCACCGGCATTGCGGACGTCATCGCAATCACCGGCTACGTGCAGTACTGGCTACCTGACGTGCCCAAGTTCATTCCGGCGCTGACCGTTATCGTGGCTCTGCTACTGCTGAACCTGCCCTCGGTGAAGAACTTCGGCGAAATCGAGTTCTGGTTCGCCGTCATTAAAATCGTTGCCATTGTGCTGCTCATTGTGGTGGGTGCGCTCATGGTCGCCTTTAGCTTCACCTCGCCCGACGGTACTGTCGCCTCCGTAACGAACCTCTGGGAGCACCCCGGCCCCTCCGGTAGCGGCATCTTCACTCAGGGTCTGACCGGCTTCCTGGGCGCCTTCCAGATTGCGCTTTTCGCTTTCGTGGGCGCTGAGCTGGTCGGTGCCGCCGTTGCGGAAACCGAGCACCCCGAACGCACCCTGCCCAAGGCAATTAACGCGGTGCCCTTCCGCATTGGCCTCTTCTACGCTATGCCGCTACTGACCATCCTCGCCGTCACCCCCTGGGACAAGCTGGATAAGTCCATGAGCCCCTTTGTGGGCATGTTCTCCCTGGCTGGTATTGGTATTGCTGCGTCGCTGGTGAACTTTGTGGTGCTGACCTCCGCGGCGTCCTCGGCGAACTCCGGTATTTTCTCGACCTCCCGCATGGTCTACGGTCTGGCGCACGACGGTGCCGCGCCCTCCGCGCTGGGTAAGCTCACCAAGAACGGTGTGCCCGCCAATGCCCTGTACCTGACCACCGTGATGCTGCTGTTCAGTCTGGTCATGCTGTATGCCGGTAGCGGTATTATGGAGGCGTTCACCGTGGTGACCTCGGTGGCGTCGATGATGGGTATCTTCACCTGGAGCATGATCCTGATTGCGTACCTGGTGTACCGCAAGAAGTTCCCGGAGCGCCACGAGGCATCCCAATACAAGATGCCCTGGGGTGTCGGCATGAGCTGGTTTGGCCTGCTCTTCTTCGCCGTGATGGTTTACGCCCTGAGCCTGTACCCGGATACCGCGGTCGGTCTGGCTCTGACCCCCGTCTGGTTCATTGCCCTGGCCATTGGCTACGAGATTCTAACTCGCCGTCACGCTGCCAAGCGTGCACGCGTGGTGGCAACCGAGAAGCCTGCCGAAGAGGCTGGTCAGAAGTAGTTTCTGTTCTTTCTGCGGCGCTGTTGGTAAGCCCCGTTTCTGCATTCTTTTGGATGCGGAAGCGGGGCTTTCTTGCGCCCCTTGGTCGGGTGCTAGGCGGCATTTCTGCATCTCTTGATGTGATTTCAATAATAGAGATAAGTCACTTTTTTCGTGTCAAAACCTGTTTTTGCATCCTGAACACCTGTAGAATAACTATCCAAGTAGCTGCGAGAGCTCCCAGAAAAACTTCGCGTTAGTCGATAGCGTGACACTTCCGAGTACCGCGCGGTAACTGGCATGGAGCCCCAGCCGCGCCCCGAAATTCGGGGACACCCCGCAAAGCAACGGCCGCATATTCATGCACTAGCTATACCCCCTGAATTTTAATGATTCTCATTATAAGTAAGGGGTACATGCGGTACGGGGTACAACCGCTGAAAAGAGGACGTCGTGACTGAACAGAACAACGTCAGCCTGAATCCTAAAGCTCCCGAGCAGGGAGAGCGACTACACCGCGGTCTAAGCAACCGCCACATCCAGCTCATTGCCATTGGCGGTGCCATCGGTACGGGCCTGTTCATGGGCTCCGGCCGCGCCATCTCCCTGGCAGGGCCCTCCGTTATCTTCGTGTACATGCTCATCGGCGCCTTCATCTTCCTGGTGCTGCGAGCTATGGGTGAGATCCTGCTCTCCAACCTGAGGTACAAGTCCTTCTCCGACTTCACCACCGACCTGGTCGGCCCCATGGCTGGGTTTTTCCTCGGCTGGTCCTACTGGTTCATGTGGGTGGTTACCGCCGTCGCGGATATCATCGCAATTGTTGGCTACCTGCGTCTGTGGTGGCCCGACCTGCAGGCATGGATTCCGGCGCTCGCCGTCATCACCGTTCTGCTGACCCTGAACCTGGTGTCCGTGAAGAACTTCGGCGAAATCGAATTCTGGTTCTCCATGATTAAGATTGTCGCCATCGTTGCCCTGATTATTGTTGGTGGCGCCATGGTCGCTATCGGCTTCACCTCACCCAGTGGCGCGCAGGCATCCGTCGCAAACCTCTGGAATGACGGCGGCATGTTCCCCAACCACCTGATTGGCTTCCTCGGCGCGTTCCAGATTGCCGTCTTCGCGTTCATGGGCTCAGAGCTCGTCGGTACCACGGCGGCAGAAACCAAGGACCCCGAAAAGACCCTGCCCAGGGCAATCAACGCCGTGCCGGTACGTATTATGGTCTTCTACGTGGGTGCGCTCGTCACCATCCTGATGGTTACCCCCTGGCGCCTCGTCAGCCCCGATAAGAGCCCCTTCGTCGCCATGTTCACCCTGGCGGGCCTGGGTATCGCCGCGCACATCATCAACTTCGTGGTGATTACCAGCGCAACCTCCTCGGCGAACTCCGGTATCTTCTCCACCTCGCGCATGGCATTCGGTCTGGCGCGCGAGCGCAGCGCCCCGCAGTTCCTGGGCAAGATTTCTAAGAACGGTGTGCCGCGTAACGCGCTGTTCCTCTCGGCCGTGATGATGCTGTCCTCCATCGTGCTGCTCTACGCGGGTGACTCGATTTCTAGCGCGTTCAACCTGGTCACCACCGTGGCTGCGGTACTCGTGATTTTCGCGTGGGCGATGATCATGATCAGCTACCTGATGTACCGCAAGAAGTTCCCGTCACGTCACGAGAAGTCGAAGTTCCGCCTGCCCGGCGGCCGTTTCTCCGCCTGGCTGTCGCTGGTATTCTTCGCCTTCACCATCGGTGTGCTGACCATGGATGAAGAAACCCTCAGGGGTCTGCTCGCGATGCCCGTCTGGTTCGCGATTCTCGGTATCGGCTGGTTCTTCAAGCGCCGCGCGGATGCACGCCGCCACGAGGCGATTTCGACCCGCACCGCGCAGATTGCGATTGTGGAGGCGTCCGAAATCTTCTCGGCACGCTAAGCCGCATCTACTATCTGCGCCGGCTATCGGTACCGGCTGCCACAGTTGGTTTCCCGCGCATGCGTAAAGCCCGCGTCACCTGCTCCTCTCAGGGAGCGGGGACGCGGGCTTTTGCTCTCTCGCGATGAACCCGAGAGGCGCGCGGGCATGCGCGCTTAGACGGATGCTTAGACAGATGCTTAGACGGAAGCCATCTCAGCCTCTTCGGTCAGCGGGTCGTTGTCATCATCGGTGCGGTAGAAATCCCAGCGTTCACAACCGCAACCCGAACGCATCGCCTCGATGACGGCGGCAGCTGCCTCCAGTGGGTCGAGCGCGTGCAGGTTCCACAGCGCATGCACCGGAACCGGGCGCCTCCAGCCGTGCTCCTGCAAGAACTCCGGGTCGAAGGCGGGTAGCGCCTCGGCGGTGGGTTCAAGCTCGCAGAGGAAGCCGGTGGGGGAGCGGAAGACCGTCATCACGGGGGTCGGGTCCGCGTCCTCCAGGCAGGCGCCGTCGAAGAAGTAGTAGGTGCTCAGGCGGCGGTTCCAGGCAAGCTGCGCGAGGCGTTCGCCGAAGACATCCACCGTCTGCTCCCACTGGGTGCGATGGTACGCCGCCAGGTCGGTGTGGGCGGTCTGCACCACGCCGATGCCCTGCTCGGTGAGCTCGCGGGCGCTCAGACGCGCGGGCTCTGCGGGTTCCGCGGGCTCTGCGGGTGCGTCCGCGGGGGAGTTGTCCGCGGGGGAATTGTCGGGGGTATCCAGCTCTGCTAGTTCTGCCTCGGTGAGCTCTGTGTTAGACAGCTCAGCATCGAGGAGCTCAAGCTCCTCAACGACACTTGCTTCAGCAGCAACTGCGTTTGCTTCATTCCTGGTCCACAGGCGCAGCTCGCGGGCAATCTGTGCGCGTCCGCGATGCAGGGTCGCCTGCCAAGAGCCGAACTTGGCGCGCACCGCTCCCAGGGGCGGCACCTCACCAATCAGAGTCTGAATGGTCGACCAGTAGCCGTAGTTCAGCGCCGTCGGCTCGCGGTCGTAGCGGGCACAATAACTCAAAAAGAGGCTCAGAGTCTTCGGCGCAAAATCCTCGGGTACCGCGGCGGCGTCAATGTACCACTCGTTTTCGAGCGCCTCCGCCGGGTAGATGCCGGTGCGGAGCATGCCCAGACCCCAGTTGCCGTCACCGAGGTAATCGTTCGCGGTCTGAACCGGTGCCGGCCACGCCGATTCGCCCTCCATGCTCGAGGCAAGCAGGGTGTACAGGCTGCCGCCCTCGGTGCCTATTTCTTTTACACCGCGCTGCCGGATATCCTCGAGGGTCTGCGCGTACGCCTCTTCGTCCAGCTGGGAGTAAGGGTGCGCGGCAAGGTACTTGAGCGTTGCACCAATCTTCGCCAGGATATGGGCGATGTCTTCGCTATTGAAGTGGCGCGCCTCCAGCGCGGGCGGCAGGTCGTGGATAATATCGCAATCAAGAATCAGCGCCGTGTACTCGGGCTCCGGGGGCAGATCGTAGGCTTCCGCGAAAACATACCAGAGGCCGCAGGCGAGCACCGTGTAGCTCGGGGCCTCTGCCGTGACCGGACCAAACTGCCAGATACCGGAGTTCAGCGCATAGTTCAGATGCTTCTTATTGATGTGCGGGTACAGAAAGTTGAGGCGGCGGAGAACCTGGCTAGGGGTGAACCCCAGCGCGGCGAGTTCAGCGATAAGTTCTGCGTACTCGTCGTGAAAATCTAAGTAGCCCTCCGGAGCGTTTGATAGCGCGGCTTGTTCGCGCATGGGTCCCTCTTTCATCTGCGGGATGTGGCAGCACCTTGTCGCACCGTGCCGCCGAAACCCTGAACGTGTGCACGCAGATAAGGGCGTTTGCGTGGTGTGATGCCACCCCTTATCTGCACGAATGAGAGATATTTTTTCAAAAAAATATGCTCTTTTATCTAAATTTATCGCTCAAACTTACCACTATTCAAATACGTGCACCCTTAACACGGTTTCTTACGTAAAGATGACAACGTTTAGCGAACCCACAGGGCAAAATATGCACAAAGAGCCGCATTCTGCACTAGAAAATGCGGTGGAAAAATACGCTCACCCGCACCCGCAAAGATACGCAAAATACGCCCCGCGCTGACTCTATCCTCAGCCTCACCGGCCAACCCGTGAGCCGCGGCGAAATATGCGAAACTGGAAGGATGAGCGAACACCCCCTCCCGAGCAGCATCCGCCCGCGCGCGAATCGAGCTGCAGACCCCGCGCCCAGCAGCGCCGCACACCGCGAAAAACACGAAACCGGCGGCGCAGGTGAGCCGCCCGCCGAGCACCTCATCAACGCGCTCGCCGTAGAAACCGGCATCGCGCCGCACCGCATCCGCGCCGCCGTGGCGCTACTCGACGCCGACAACTCCGTACCCTTCATCGCCCGCTACCGCAAAGAAGCAACGGGCGCACTCACCGACACCCAGCTGCGCACCATCCAGTCGCGTCTGGGTCAGCTCCGCGCCCTCGAAGAGCGCCGCAACCGCGTGCTCGAAGCGCTCACCGAACGCGCCGACGAAGGCCTCATCGACCCGCTCACCCTGCTGCAGCTGCGTTCCTCGCTCATGAACGCCGCCACTATCGCGGACGTGAACGCCATCTACGCCCCGTACCGCAGCGAGCGCGTGACCCGCGCCCAGATGGCGCGTGCCGCCGGGCTTGATTCCCTCGTTGAAGACCTGCTGGAGGTGCCCCTCGCCGAGGCGCACGCCATCGCCGCCGCGTACATTACCGACGGCACCGAAGACGACGAAGACGACGAGGATGAGGGCATTGAGGCTGCAGAGGCGGACGAAGCCCTGCAGATTCACAGCGCCGAAGAGGCCCTCGACGGTGCCCGCGCGATTCTGATTGACCGCGCCCTCACCGACCCGGTGCTGAGCGAAAAGCTCCTCAAGCGCTTGCGCGAGAGCGGCGTGATTGAGTCCCGCGTGATTGCCGGTCAGGAAAGCACCGGCGCGAAGTTCTCCGACTATTTCGCCTTCTCGGACCGTATTCGTTCCATTCCGCCGCACCGCGTGCTGGCGCTACACCGCGCCAAGGACGCCGGTGTGGTGCGCCTCAAGGTGGATGTGGCACCCGCCCCCGTGGCGCTCAGCCGCCGGCGCGGTGCCGCCCGCGCCGAAGCTGAGGCCGCCGCCGAAAATTACGAGAACGTCCGTTCTGCATACGAGCGTGAAGTCGCCGCCGCGCTACGCATCCCCGTGCAGGTGCTCAACACCGTCGACGACGAAGACCGCGTACTCGGCTGGCTCGCCGCCACCGTCCGCACCGCATGGCGCAGCCACCTGCGCCCGCGCCTTGCCGAACGCATCCGCCACCAGCTACTCGACGCCGCCGCACAGCACGCCACCGAGGTGTTCGCCTCCAATCTGCGCGATATTCTGCTCGCCGCACCCGCCGGACACAAGACCACCCTTGGCCTGGATCCGGGTCTACGCCACGGCGTGAAATACGCCGTGGTTGACGGCACCGGTGAGCCGCTGCGCGTGGGCACCGTCTACCCGCACGCCCCGCGCAACCAGTGGGCAGAAGCACTGCGCGAGCTTGCCGTCGCCTGCCGCGAGCACGGCGTGGAACTTATCGCCATCGGTAACGGCACCGCAAGCCGCGAAACCGACAAGCTCGCCAGCGAACTGATCCGCACCCTGCGTGAGGAAGGCGTAGACGCACCCCAGAAGGTGACCGTCTCCGAGGCGGGCGCCTCCGTCTACTCCGCCTCCGCCCTCGCCGCCGCCGAGCTGCCCGACTACGACGTGACTGTACGCGGCGCTGTCTCCATTGCCCGCCGCCTGCAGGACCCACTCGCCGAGCTCGTCAAAATCGACCCGCAGTCCATCGGTGTGGGCCAGTACCAGCACGACGTGCCGCCCGCCGCCCTGCGCCGCGCCCTCAATGACACCGTCGAAGACTGCGTGAACGCCGTGGGCGTGAACCTCAACAGCGCCTCCGTGCAGCTGCTCGCGCATGTGGCGGGAGTGGGCACCGCAACTGCCGAACGTATCGTCGCCTACCGCACCGAGCATGGCCCCTTCGCGAACCGTCAGCAGCTGCTGAACGTGCCGCGACTGGGCGCGAAAACCTTCCGCCAGGCGGCAGGATTTATTCGCATCCGCGGTGGTGAGGAGCCGCTGGACGCCTCCGCCGTGCACCCGGAAGCGTACCCGCTCGCTCGCCGCATTATTGCCGACGCGCAGGCACGCAACGGCGCCCACTGGGTTGCCGGCGCCCTGGGCACCTCGGACGGAACTGACCCGCTCGCCGGGCTGAACCCCGCCGACTACGTGCAGGACAGCTGTGAGCAAGACAGGCAGGAGCAGGAGAGCGCGGAGGAAGGCACCGCCGGCGTGTACACGGTCGAGGACATCTTCACCGAGCTGCGCCGCCCCGGCCTGGACCCGCGCGGTAGCTTCCGCACCGCCCGCTTCTCCGAATCCGTCTCGCGCTTCGAGGATGTACGCCCCGGCATGGTGCTCGAGGGCACCGTCTCGAATGTGGCGGCATTCGGTGCGTTCGTGGATATTGGTGTGCACCAGGACGGCCTTGTACACATCTCGCAGATGAGCCGCGGCTACGTGGCGAACCCGCACGATATTGTGCGCAGCGGCGACATCGTGCAGGTGCGCGTGGTGGAGGTTGACCCGGCGCGCCGCCGCATCTCCCTCTCCCTGCTGGTGGAGGACGAGAACTAGCGGCGAAAGATAAGCTGCGGAGCGCTCGCTAAGGGTAGCGGCAGAAAAGCCAGTCGATCTGAGAACTCGAATCAGAGAACGAGTGTTCGCTAAAAACTCGACCCTGAGAACGTCAGAGCTGAGGGCACAATAAAGCCCCGACAAGCACTATCTGTGCCTGTCGGGGCTTTACTCTGTCTTTTACTCTGCCTAGCTTCGAGTCCCTCAACGCGAGACTCTATGCTCCCGCTTTCTACGCTCCAGCTTAGAAATCGATGTTCGCCGGGTCAGCGCCAATACGACCCTCGGGGCTGGACAGCGCATCCACAGCCGCGATGTCCTCGTCGGTCAGCTTCACGTTCACCGACGCCAGGTTCTCCTCAATACGCGAGGGGGTCACGGACTTCGGGATAGCCACGGTGCCCTTAGCCAGGTGCCACGCCAGCACAACCTGCGCGGGGGTTGCGCCGTGGCGCTCCGCAATCTCAGCCAGCACGGGGTTCTGCAGCAGATCGCTACCGTTGCCCAGCGGGCTCCACGCCTCAGTCGCGATACCGTACTCGGCGTGAACGGCGCGCAACGCCTCCTGCGAGAAGTAGGGGTGCAGCTCAATCTGGTGGATGACCGGAACCACGCCGGTCTCCTCAATAATCTCGCGCAGCTGCTCCTCGGGGAAGTTCGAAACACCAATCGAACGGACCTTACCCTGCTTCTGCAGCTCAATCAGCGCACGCCAGGAATCCAGGTACAGGCCCTGCTGCGGCTTAGCCCAGTGAATCAGGTACAGGTCAACGTAGTCGGTACCCAGCTTCTCCAGGGAAGCCTCGAACGCCTCAAACGCGCTCTCGTAACCCTGGTCAGAGTTCCACAGCTTAGTGGTGAGGAAGATATCCTCACGAGCCACGCTGGAGTTAGCGATAGCGCGGCCCACGCCCGCCTCGTTGCCGTAGATAGCGGCGGTGTCGATGTGGCGGTAGCCAATCTCCAGGGCGGTGCCCACAACCTTCTCGGCGACCTCATCCTCAACCTGCCACACGCCGTAGCCCAGCTGCGGAATGGATCGGCCGTCGTGGAACTTTACGTTGGGTACGTTGTAGCTCATGATGCTCCTTTGGAATCTATGGGGAGGCGGCGCCTCCGTAAGCAGTCCTTCAAGGCTACGCCTCAGAGCTCCCGTTGAGAAGAGCCACAGCGGAATCGGGCGTGAATCTAGCCCGAGGCGTAACCACGTGACGAAAGATGACGGGTGCCAGACATATCGCTCAGGCTGGAGGACGGCTATCGCTCGACAGCCGGCGCAAACAGCTCACGCACATCCTCAGCCGTCACCGCCGCGGAGGCGAACTCGCCCTCACCGACCACCGCATCGAAGAGCGCGGCCTTCGACTCCTTGAGCTGCATGACCTTCTCCTCAATCGTGCCCTCAGCGACCAGGCGGTAGACGTGCACCTCCTTGTCCTGGCCGATGCGGTGAATACGGTCCACCGCCTGCTGCTCGGCGGCGGGGTTCCACCACGGATCCATGATGAACACGTGATCCGCCTCGGTCAGGTTCAGACCGAAACCGCCAGCCTTGAGCGAAATGAGGAACACCGGCTCCTGACCGCTCGTGAACGTCTCGATGACCTCGGCGCGGTTGCGGGTCGAACCGTCCAGGTACAGGTGGCCGATGCCCTCCTCCGCCAGGCGCGCTGAAATGCTCTTGAGATAGCCGGTGAACTGGCTGAACACCAGCACACGGTGGCCCTTCTCGAGCAGATCGGGCAGCTGCTGAACCAGGTAGTCGCGCTTGACCGACGACACCCCGGCGTAGGCCTCCGGATCAATCAGCGCGGCATCAAGCGCCAGACGGCGCAGCAGGGTCAGCGACTGGAAGATCGTGAATCGGTTCTTGTCCATATCCTCCAGCAGACCCAGCACCTTCTGGCGTTCACGCTGCAGGTGCGTGTCATAGATGCGGCGGTGACCGGCAGCCAGCGGCAGGTTCACGCGCGTATCGTTCTTCGCCGGAAGCTCCGCCGCCACCAGCTCCTTGGTACGGCGCAGCATGAGTGGGCGGATGCGCCGGCGCAGACGAGCAGCCGTCGCTGCGGCGTGCGCCGGGTCCTCACCGGACTCCGCCGGGCGAGCGTACAGGTCACGGAACGCGCGGGCGGAGGGGAACAAGCCATCCGCCACAATCGCCAGCAGCGCCCACAGTTCCATGAGGTTGTTCTCAATGGGCGTGCCGGTCATCGCGATCTTGGTGCGGGCGGGCATCGCGCGGGCGATGGACCAGGCGCGGGTGCCGGTGTTTTTGACGAATTGCGCCTCGTCCAGCAGGAGCGCACCCCAGCCTTCGGGGGCGGAGAGTTCGCCCGTGGATTCGTCAACGATGCGGCCCAGCGTGCGGGCGTAGCCGGTGTACGCGTCCTCGTCCATGCGCAGCAGCGTGTAGCTGGTCAGCACCAGGTGCGCCCCCGCGATGCGCTCAGCCAGCGGGGTTTTACCGGCGGTGGTTTCGGTGATGGTCACGACCTTCGCCTCGGGCAGGAAACGTGCCGTCTCCGCCGCCCAGTTGGTAATGACGGAGGTCGGCGCAACCACAAGGAAGGGCGCGAACGGCTCGACGCTCTCACCGCGCCCGGCAGCATGTTCGGAGGCGGTACGTTCGGAGGCGGCACGATGCTCCTCAATCGCGTGGGCGAGCAGGGCGAGAGCCTGCACAGTCTTACCCAGACCCATATCGTCGGCGAGAATACCGCCCAGACGCTGCTCGTGCAGGAAGGACAACCACTGGAAACCCTCCACCTGGTAGGGGCGCAGGGTCGCCTGCAGGCCGGTGGGCACCGGGCGCTGAGCAATCACCCGACGGGAAGCCTTCTGGGGCGCGGGGGAATCCTGAGCACCCTTGTCAGAAGCCTTTTCAGAGCCCTTTTCGGCGCTCTCTTCGGTATCCTCCAGGCCCTCAACCAGCTCCAGCAGCGAACGTACCTGAGCGTCCCACCGCGCGGTCGTATGCACGCTCGCCGCCAGCGACTCCAGCTCAGAGAACAGCCCCGCCTGATGACGGTTAATGCGCAACTCACCGCCCGCATCGTCGAGTTCGCGAGCCTCCGCGATGAGGGTGCGCAAGGTCTTAAACTCGGGGCGACGCAGCGAAAAATAGGTGCCGTTACCGAGCAGAATACGGTCCGCCCCGCGATCTAGCGCCTCAAAAATTTGGGCGAACGGCACGGTCCAGTTGTTGACCTTCACAGCAATGCCCAGGCCGAACCAGTCGCGAGAATTGCCCTCGCTCACGGTGATTTCAATGAGCGCGTCGGTTGCCTCCACGAACTGCGGCGGAATGCCGTTAAAACGCACCTGAACAGCGGAAACACGGCGAAGCTTCGGCAGAATCGCGCTGAGCAACTCACGGGTCTCCCAGCCTTCGATGCGGCGCTCCTCCAGCCCGGAAAGCGCCGGGTGAGCGGCAAGAATAGCGCGCACCGAACGCAGTACACGCGCCTCAAAACGCTCATCGCGAACCTCACCGCCCTCTTCACCGGGGTAGCCGAAAACGGGCAGGGAGTACACATCGGAGCCGGTCGCAGGATTCTGGGCGCTCGCCTCCTTAGCGCTCGCCTCATCAGTGCTGTCCTCATCCACGCTGTCTTCCGCGAAGGGGTTCAGCGGGTACTCCCAATGCCAGCTCAGCTGCGCGTCATGGCGTACCTGCTCGTCAAAGCTGATGTCAAGCACCAGATGCGGCGGCTTCACGCGCGGCAGCGTCAGCGCCGGATCGGGGGTCAGCGAAGGAATGGAGCGACTGAGCGCGGGCAGGTATTCCTTCTGGAACGTGGCGCGTTCCGCGGCGGGAATGTGCACGGTTCCTGCGCTAATGAGCGATTCGGAGGCGGCATCGAGCGGCTCAACCAGGGGGATGAGCGCCAGCTCCACACCCTCGGGCAGTTCGGGCACGGCGGGGGAGTAGCGCACCCGTTCACCCTGCGCCGGGTTGATGGTCGGGGCAGGGGGCTCGGCAGCTACCTCCCGCGCGTCCTTTGGGGCAGTCTTTTGCACGAAAGATTCGCGGCCCACTTCATCCAGCGCGCCGGGGCGCGCGGTCTTCCAGTGCACCGCCTTTGCCGCCTGCTCGTACTCCTGCTGAGCGAGCCCGCCCAGGGCAAAGAATCCGGTGCGCGGGGTGCCGATGGGGTGGCAGTGCGCGGCGGGTAGCCAGAGCTGGCGCAGCAATTCGCCTTCGCGTCCTTCCCAGCTGAGCGCGGCTTGAAGCTGCAGGCCGGCGCCTTCTCCGGGTGTATCTTCTGCGGCGGCGGCGTGCAGGCGCACCTGTGCGGGGCTCAGCACGGCGTAGTTCACCTCGCGACCGTTGACGAGCAGGGGCAGGCCAATATCCTCCGCGCGGGCGAGTACATCCCAGAGCAGAGTGGAGGCAGATGCGCTAATCGAAATCCAGTCGCGGTGCGAGGAATACATGTTCTGCCAGGGGCGGGCAATCGAGTAGAGTTCGGCGAAGAATCGTTCGTGTTCAGGGTAGATTTCGTGCCGCCCGACGGGTCCGCCCACGCTGGAGGCGAAGGTTTCCCAGCTGAGCCCGCCCTTGATCCAGCGTCCAGTTTTGGACGCCATGAGCGGGCGGGCGAGCAGGTTAATGCTGGGGGTTGCTCCGGGCATATTGCGGCCGCGCGCGTAGGAGCCGGAGACGCTCAGCGAGAAATCCAGGGCACCGCTCACGCGCATCGAATCAATGCCCGCAAGGTCCTGACGTGCGGAAAGAACGGAGGAGAGGTCGCGCCGCCAGGCAGAAATCTTAGAGGTGGCGCCATCGAGCGCTGTGGGGTCGAGCGCAGTGGGGGAAGAGCCTAGCTCGTTGAGCGCAAGGCTTCCCTGCGGGTTTTCGGGTTCGGCAATCTCCGCATCGGGCGCGGGCAGTTTCGCCGCGGTGGTGAGTGCACCGGAGGCGCGCAGCGCCGCGAGTGGGTCGGCGGCCTTCTTCGCCTCCGCAACATCCGCGCTCTTTGAACCTGCGGATCCCTTTGCCTCTGCCGCACCCTTCGCTGCAGCACCGGGTACGCCGACCGGTCCGGGGTGTTCGCTGAGTGCCTTTTTCGCTACGGAGGCGCGGTCGAGCGCGGTGAGCATGAGCGCTACGGCGTGCTTGCAATCGGTGAGCACGGGGCAGGTGCAGCGGGCGGTGAAGGTTGCGGAGCCGCTGACGGCGGGGAAGAAGCGAATGGTCACTTCGTAGGGGATGATGGTGCTTCCGTTGACGAGCCCGGTGAGGGTGCTGTTGTCTTCGTCGTAGCTGTAGCGGATGACTTCGCGGTTGCGCTGGTAGGCGACACCGCGCTGGTAGGTGCGGTGCCCGGCCTGGCGAATGATCTGCGGTACGGTGACGGGAATTTCGGGGAAGGGGTTGTTGGCGCTCACCAGCTCATTATCGCGTATTGTGCGGGCTTGCGCCTTGTCGCCGGTCACGCGCTGGCGGCTGCAGGGCTGACTGCCGAGCTGGTTGCTGGGGCGACTATTGAGCGGTGGTTTGGGGCGTATTTCGTATTTTTGGTGGGGGAGTTTTCACCGCATAAAAACACCGGTATTCACATAAGATATTCCGCGCAGTATCAAAAATTCCCGCCATTTAAAACGTTTCCACAAGCCAAAACGCCAATAATCTAAATCTCTTTCAAAAAACGCTTTACTTAACTTGAGAAAATGCTGTAAGCTAAACCCAGCTTCAAGAGTTTCGACTGATAAGCTCCGACTATGGTCGAACGCCAACCCCATGTTCACGGGTGGCTCGGATGACGAAGCGGTTTGTATTCACCACCGGAATAACCGGTGGTAATTGGTACAGACAAGAGCAACGCGAAAGGATCGCGCCACTCACGGCGCAGGTTGTCACATGTACAACGGCTCTGCAACCGAAGCAGCAATCTCTCTGAACCCCTCCCGCTCCTACCAGGAAAGCCTGCGTGCCGCAGCTGTCCCCGCGCGAGGCGGATACACCGCAGTCAGCATTGACGATTACTCCCGCATTTCTTCTAAGCGCGACGAGTTCCTGAACTTCCTTCTTCTGCCCAACCCCGAGGGCATCCCCGCTATTGAGTACGCCGGTCTGCGCGTAGCGTAGCATTAGGGGTATGAATTTCTCCGGTATGCTCCTGGACTCCGACGTTCTTGCGGAGATCCGTAAGGCGGATCCAGACCCCGCCGTGGTCGCTTTTCTGCGCCGCCGCTCGTTCCGACACATGTACATTTCTGTGCTGAGTATTGGTGAGCTGAAGGGCCTGTACCCCTACCCGGAAACTGATCGTTGGATTACCGAACTTCTTGAGCGCTTTGGCGACCACGTCATTAATGTGGATGCGCGCGTGAGCCTCGAGTGGGCTGGCCGTCAGGCGCCGCGCGGCGTGCATGCCGTGGGTCGTGATGATGCCGGTCCGTTGCCTACCGCCGCCCTGGAGGGTCTGATGGCGGCGAGTGCGAGTGCCTATGATTTGGAGCTGATTTCTTCTAAGGCGCAGGTGTACCGCGCCTGGGGTGTTCAGGCTTCCAACCCGTGGACTGAGGATTAAAACTTTGCCGGATGCGCCTCCTCGCGTGCGTCCCTGTATGAATCCCTGTGTGAATAGTTGTGAGAACCCGCTTTCGAGTGTTAATCGGAGGCGGGTTTCGTCGTTAATTCGTGGCATGATTGAAGGACGATGAAAAGCACCTCACCTATCTCTCGTTATTCCATGCCCATGCCTCTGTGGCTTCAGGGTGTTGTTGAGCTAATTGTTACTGCCCTGTTCTCTGCTGTTGCAGTGTTTGCGGCGATGTCTGCCGTGTGGGCGACCAAGGGCTTTGGCGACATGGAGTTCTCCTCCGTGGCCGCCATGTCGGCGCACCTGTGGCTTCTGATGCACGGTGTTCCCCTGGATCTTGCGGCTGCTTTTGGTGCTTCTGCCGGCACGATGACGCTGGTGCCGCTGGGTTTGAGTATTCTGCCGCTGCTGCTCTGTTATCGTTCGGGTCGTCGCCTGGCGCGCGCCTCGTATGAGGGTGAGTTTTTGATTCCGGTGCTGTCCGGTTCGGTGACCTATGCGCTGATTAGTTCGGCGATGTACGGTTGGGCGAGCCCGCATCCGCAGCCTCTTCAGGCGTTGAATGCTGCCCTGGTGCCTTTGGGTATTGTGGTGGCTGGTCTGATGTGGGGTGGCTACCGTGAGGCGCGTTCGCTCTCGCGCATGGTGGGTGTTGATACTGCGGAGCAGATTTCGCAGATGAGTCAGTATTCGCGTTGGGCGGGTTCGTACGCCTGGGCTGTGGTGCGTGCTGCGGTGGTTGCTTTTGTGGCGCTGATTGGTCTGGGTGCGGTGCTTTTGGGTATCGGTATTTTGGCGGGCTGGTCGCAGATTGTTGCCACCTATCAGGAACTGCACGCCGGCGCTGTGGGTGATACTGCGGTGACTCTGTTGCAGCTGGGTTTCTTGCCGAACTTGGTGATTTATGCGATTGCGTGGTCGACCGGTGCCGGTTTCTCCTTTGGTGCGGGTACCTCTGTTGGTTTGACCAGTAGCGATGTTGGTACTTTGCCGATGCTTCCGATTCTGGGTGCTGTGCCCGAGTCGATGGGCACGTTCGGCCTGGTGGGTCTGCTGGTGCCGCTGGGTGCCGGTGCGATTGCTGGCTGGTGGTTCTTGCGTGAGGGCGAGGATCATCTGGATGAGTGGGTTGCTCTGAAGGTTCCGTTCCGCCCGCTGTCTGCGCTGATTTCTGCCGTGGTGCTGGGTGTGATGACCGGTATTCTGACGTCGTTTGGTGCCCTGTGGCTGGGTTGGATTTCGTATGGCTCTCTGGGTATTGGTCGTTTTACGGAGGTTGGTGCTGAGCCGCTGACTTTTGCGGCGCATACCGCGTTGACGGTGGGTGCCGGCGTGACGTTCGGTATGCTGCTGAGCCGCGCCCTGGTGCCGGATAGCAGCCGTGAGCTGCCTCGTTTTGCGGATGAGCGCCCGAACCTGGGTGAGCGTCTGATGAGTTTTACTACCTCGACCCGTGAGCGTTTTGCCCAGAGCCGCGAGCGTTTTGCACAGCGTCGTGAGCAGCGTGCGCAGGAGCGTGCAGAGCGTGCGGAGCGTGAGGCTGAGGAAGCCGCAGCACGTGAAGCTGAGGAAGCGGCAGAGCGTGAGGCTGCTGAACGTGAAGCTGAGGAGGCGGCACGCGCGGCTACCTCTAAGAAGGTTTCTGAGAAGAATGTCTCTGAGCCTGAGCAGTCTGTTGTATCTGAGGTAGCGACCGGTCACGTTCCGGTGCATCCGCAGGAGCCGGTGGTTGCCGTGCCCGTGGAGGCGACTGAGCAGCTGGCGCAGCGCGCGGCGGCAGACGCTTTCGCCGAGATTATTGCAGAGCGCGAAGTGTCGCCTGAAGAGCCTGTAGTAGCGGAACCTGCTGTGGACGTTGCTCAGGAGGCTGTCTCCGAAGAGGCTGCTGCTGAAGAGAGCCCCGCTGAGGAGTACGAGCCGATTGAGGCCATTCAGCAGGTCGATTACCTGCACTCTGCCCACGCTGACTCTGCGCAGGTTGAGGATGTTGCCGAGCCTACCTCCAGCGAGCACGCTACGTACGAACACCCTGCGTATGAGCCGGCCCTGTACGCTCACGACCCCTCCGATGAGGAGACCCGCGAGCTGGTTCAGGAGCCCGTCTACGAGGCTACTGAACCTGTGGAGCGTGAGCGCGCTGTCGATGAGTCTGCAGAGCAGGCACCGCGTTCGAAGGGCCGCGCGAGCCGCATCATGGCGTACTTCGGTTTTGGTCTTGAGCAGCCTGCCGCAGTACAGGGTGACTCAGTGCAGGACGGCTCAGCTGATGCCCCCTACGCTGAATCCGCCGCGCAGGATTCCGCTCAGAGCCGTGCCAGCGACCGTGCCAGCGACCGCGCGCATGAGCGTGAGCAGAAGCGCGAGGCGAAGAAGGCGGCTAAGGCGGCACGCAAGAAGCAGAAGAAGGATTCAGAGCGCGACTTTGTGGATCGCGAGCTGGATGTTCTCTCTGCTGATCAGGCGATGAAGCGCATCTTTGAGGTTCGTAGCCAGACCGGCGTGCTTCCGCTGGTGACCGATGAGGCCTCTACCGTGGAGCTGCCCCCGCTGGATGTCAGCTCCTCGAAGTCCCATGGTTCTAACGCGCGCACGAAGAACTAGTGCGCGGAAGAAGAGCTAGAGCTGGACGCGCCGGTGAGCTTGTCCATCGTGCCCTGGAACTTCTGGTCGCAGGTGTACATGTCGGTCTGAGTCAGCGCGGCGGCGCGGCACTCACGGTACTCCTGCGCGCCGGGCATGAAGGCAAGACCGATGCCGCCGAGCAGGGTCATGGCGCCGTAGATAATGCTGACGCCCGCGGCAATGTAGAAGAACCAGGGGCCGCGGTACACTGCGGTGCGCACGATCGCAATAATGCTCAGGGCGATGCCGGCGAGCGCGAAGAGGAAGAGCGCCAAGAAAAGCGGCATCGTGGAGAGCACGAAGGAAGACGCCGCAAAAATGACCAGTGCGGCAACGATCAGCATGAGCGAGGTGCGAATATTCGCTTTCTGTTGTTCGATGGGGTCGATGGGCTTGCGCGGCTTCTTGCCCTGAGGTCCTCGATGCTGCGGCATCATGTTCTGCGGTGCCTGCTGCGGCGCTCGCGGCGGAACCTGCTGGTTCTGCGGTGCACCGTTGTTCGGGGTGGGCTGCTGCGGCATGTTGTTCGGCGTGTTCTGCGGGGGAGTAGACATACCTATAAGGGTACCGCCCCGCCCGCCCGCGACCTATTGAGTATGCAGCCTATTGAGCTCGCGACCTGTTGAGTTTGCGCCCGGTGAACCCCGGCGAACCCCGGCTAACCCTGGCGAGGATTTCTCCCGCCGGGGTTTCTCTGCACTCGCCTTTGGGCTTGAGTTGTGTTGTGAGCCTCTGACCCCTTTGGATAAGGGTGTGAGACGGGTTATACTAGTCGGGTGCGAATTGTGGTTATGGTATCCGGCTCCGGAACGAATCTTCAGTCCATCCTCGACGCTGTAGCAGCGGGCGAGCTTCCCCTCGACATTGCGGCAGTGGGCGCCGACAAGCCCTGTCTGGGTATTGAACGTGCCCAGGCGGCTGGTGTACCCACCTTCCTGGTGCAGCCCGGCGACTACGCCGACCGCCCCTCCTGGAACCGCGCGCTGGAAGAAAAGATCGCTTCCTACGACCCCGATTACATTGTGTTCGCCGGCTTCATGCGCATTGTTGATGCGCAGCTGGTCGAGCGTTTCAGCAACCGCATTATTAACACCCACCCCGCTCTGCTGCCCTCTTTCCCGGGCGCGCACGGCGTGCGTGATGCCCTGGCGCACGGTGTGAAGATTACCGGCCTGACCGTCCACTTTGTGGATGCGGGCGTTGACACCGGCCCCATCCTCGCCCAGGCGGCAGTGCCCGTTCTGGATGACGACACCGAAGAAACCCTGCACGAACGCATTAAGGTGCAGGAGCGCCGCCTGCTCGTGCAGACCATCGCATCCCTGGCTGAATCTCACGGCGCTGTATCTGACAGCGCTGCATCTGACAGCTAGTTCCGCCCACTAGATTTTCGCGGCGGAATGAGCCGAGCTCACACCCCGCCGCCCACACACGTTCCGTTGTGGCACCCGAGTACCCCTGAGGGGAAGGTGCACAGCGGCGGGGAATACCCCCACACATATCCTGTCGATCCTGGCAGGTTACGTCCATCCACCAGCTGTGCCGCCGAGAGCCGGCGTGCACGTCTAAAGCATCGGAGTATTTGTGTCTCTCATTGAGCTCGATCGCGTGCCCCTGCGCCGCGCCCTCATTTCTGTCTACGACAAGACCGGTCTGGAGGAGTTCGCCCGCGGCCTGCACGAGGCTGGCGTCGCGCTGGTCTCCACCGGCTCCACCGCATCCACCATCGCGGCAGCAGGCGTACCCGTCACCGAGGTTACCGAAGTGACCGGTTTCCCCGAGTGCCTCGAAGGCCGCGTGAAGACCCTGCACCCGCGCATCCACGCCGGTATTCTGGCTGACCGCCGCAAGCAGGAGCACATCGACACCCTCAACGAGCTGGACGTTGAGGCGTTCGACCTGGTGGTTGTGAACCTGTACCCCTTCGTTGAGACCGTTGCTTCCGGCGCCGATCAGGACGCCATCATCGAGAAGATTGACATTGGCGGCCCCTCCATGGTTCGCGCTGCCGCGAAGAACCACGACGCCGTCGCTATTGTTGTGGACCCCGCCGACTACGCGCGCACCGTTGAGGCCGCTAAGAACGGTGGCTTCTCCCTGGATGAGCGCCGCCGCCTTGCCGCTGGCGCATTCGCCCACACCGCCGCATACGATACCGCTGTGGCTACCTGGACTGCAGCCCAGTTCCTGCAGGATGAGGGCGCTAACTTCTGGCCCCCGTACGCTGGCCTGGGATTCGAGCGCAGCGAGACCCTGCGTTACGGTGAGAACCCGCACCAGCGTGCCGCCCTGTACTCTGACCCCGCCGCTGCCCCCGGTATTGCTCAGGCGGAGCAGCTGCACGGTAAGGCGATGAGCTACAACAACTACGTTGATGCTGACGCCGCTCTGCGTGCCGCTTACGACTTTGACGAGCCGGCTGTTGCCGTTATCAAGCACAACAACCCCTGCGGTATTGCTGTGGCAACCCCCGGCGCGGCTGACCCGATTGCGGACGCTCACGCGAAGGCGCACGCTTGCGACCCGCTGTCCGCATACGGTGGCGTGATTGCTGCTAACCGCCCGGTGACCGCCGCTATGGCTCAGACGGTCAAGGGTATCTTCACCGAGGTGATTGTGGCTCCCGGCTTCGAGCCTGAGGCGCTGGAGATCCTGCGTGAGAAGAAGAACCTGCGCCTGCTGGTTCTGCCCGAGAACTTTGCCCGCGAGGCTATCGAGTACCGCCCCATTTCCGGTGGCGCACTCTTCCAGGAAGCTGACCGCCTGCAGGCTGAGGGTGACGACCCGAAGAACTGGACCCTGGTTGCCGGTGAGGCAGCGGACGAGGCAACCCTGCGTGACCTCGAGTTCGCGTGGCGTGCACTGCGTTCGCCCAAGTCCAACGCTATTCTGCTTGCCGATAACGGTGCCGCCGTGGGCATCGGTATGGGTCAGGTGAACCGCGTGGATTCCTGCAAGCTCTCGGTGGAGCGTGCGAACACTCTCGGCGGTGAAGGTAACGAGCGTGCCCGCGGTGCGGTTGCCGCATCCGATGCGTTCTTCCCCTTCGCTGACGGCCTGCAGGTTCTGCTGGATGCCGGTGTGCGTGCCGTCGTGCACCCGGGCGGTTCGATCCGTGACGAGGAAGTTATCGAGGCGGCTAAGGCTGCTGGCGTGACCATGTACCTGACCGGTACCCGCCACTTCTTCCACTAAAAATGTGTAGCGGGCTCAGCCTGCGCTGAGCTACCCGCTGTGAGCGGGGCATTCTTGGGCGAACCTTCTGGCGTGCCTAGGATGCCCCGCTTTTTCGTGCTCTCTACCTGAAACATCCGTGCTGAGACATCTGCATGAGGATACCCGCGCTGGGCATTCGTATTGTGGGCAGTCGTATTTATAGAATTTTTGCTCTATTTTGCGCCGGATTTGCGCACGAGGGCGCGTCAACGGCGACCGGGATGCGCACGGATGGGCTAAAAGTTCGCTAGGATTAGGATGTGCCTAAAGTCAGCGAAGAATACAAAAAGAACAGGCGTTCTCAGATTGTAGAGACCGCCCGCGAATGCTTCATCAAGCACGGTTATCAGAAGGCTTCGATGAGCGACATTATTGCGGCCACCGGCCTGTCTGCCGGAGCGATTTATAACCACTTCTCTTCCAAGGATGAGATTATCCTGGCGGCAGCCCGCATGGACATGGCGCCCTTCGACCGCATCCGCGCCGAACAGCCCTGGGACTACGTGTTCGGGTGCCTGAAGGTGCTGGACACCCCTAAGATTCGCCGTCACCTGCTCGTCACCTGGGGCGAGGCGGTGGCGATGCCGCAGCTGGCGACCGTGGTGTCTGAACAGCTGAGCTACCTGCGCGATCAGTCCCTGGAACGCTACCGCGCCTGGGGTGCCGCTGAGCTGGACTTCACCGAAGAGGAGCTTGAAGAGTGGCTGACCGTTATCGGTGCCGCGGTGCTGTCGGTGCTGACCGGTTATGTGGTGCAGACCCAGCTGGTGGCTGGCGGTAAGAAGGAGAGCGCTCGCGAGGCGTACCTAGAGTATGCTTCCGCTATCCTGCGTCAGGCGTAGGGTTTGTAGACCTGCTTGGATACCGCCGATAAGCCTAAAGGGCGGTTTATATGCCCTGCGGTGGCGGTGTAAAACTTCATTGTGATGCTTTGTAAAGCCCGTTTTCCTTCTCGAAGGAAAGCGGGCTTTACGGTATTATGAGGTGTAGCTCATATTTTTTCATTCAGGGTTTTCAGCTGGAGGCGCGCGCCGCCTCCTGAAGACCGCCCGGCGTACGCCGCGGCAGCCCCGATGATGAGCGACCGAAGATAACGCAAAAACACTCCCAGGAGCGTAATGTCCGAGCAGAAGATCCTCGAGATGCCCATCGCCGACCTCGATCCCGAGGTTGCAGAAGCCATTGAGCTGGAGCGCAAGCGCCAGCAGAACACCCTCGAGATGATTGCATCCGAGAACTTCGTCCCCCGTGCCGTCCTCGAAAGCCAGGGCTCGGTACTGACCAACAAGTACGCTGAGGGTTACCCCGGCCGCCGCTACTACGGCGGCTGCGAATTCGTTGACATCGTTGAGTCCCTCGCTATTTCCCGTGTGAAGGAACTCTTCGGCGCTGAGCATGCCAACGTTCAGCCCCACTCCGGTGCCCAGGCGAACAACGCCGTTATGCACGCGCTGCTGAACCCCGGCGACACCATCATGGGTCTGTCCCTGGCACACGGTGGCCACCTGACCCACGGCATGAAGCTGAACGTCTCCGGCAAGCTGTACAACGTTGTGGCGTACAGCGTGGACGAGTCCGGTCGCGTTGACATGGAGCAGGTGCGTGAACTGGCTCTTGCCGAGCGCCCCAAGCTGATTATTGCCGGCTGGTCCGCGTACCCCCGTCAGCTGGACTTCGCTGCGTTCCGTGCGATTGCTGACGAAATCGGCGCATACCTGTGGGTGGACATGGCTCACTTCGCGGGCCTGGTGGCTGCGGGTCTGCACCCGAACCCCGTTCCGCACGCACATGTGGTTTCCTCGACCGTGCACAAGACTCTGGGCGGTCCCCGTTCCGGCTTCATCCTCTGCACCGAGGAGCTGAAGAAGAAGATTGACTCCGCAGTGTTCCCCGGTCAGCAGGGCGGCCCGCTCATGCATGTGATCGCTGCGAAGGCTACCGCGTTCAAGGTTGCCGCATCTGAGGCGTTCAAGGACCGTCAGAAGCGCACCGTTGAGGGTGCGCAGATCCTGGCGAACCGTCTGCTGCAGCAGGACGTGAAGGACGCCGGCGTTGCGATTGCCTCCGGCGGTACCGACGTTCACCTGGTACTCGTTGACCTGCGCGACCACGCCCTCAACGGCAAGGAAGCAGAGGACCTGCTGCACGATGCCGGTATTACCGTCAACCGTAACGCCGTGCCGAACGACCCGCGTCCGCCGATGGTGACCTCCGGTCTGCGTATCGGTACCCCCGCGCTGGCGACCCGCGGCTTCGACGCTGAAGGCTTCACCGAAGTAGCCGACATTATCGCTTCCGTACTGTTGCCGAACCCGGACATCGCTGCGTTGCGTGCCCGCGTTGAGGCACTGTGCGCCAAGTACCCCCTCTACCAGGGTAGCGAGAACTGGTAGACCCATGAATGACCCCGTTCGCTCAACATCCCCCGCGGGTGCTGAGCGGGCGGGGTTATTTCGCCCTGATACTTGTACCGCCCTACCCGCTACACCCGTCGAGGGACGTAGTGGGGGAGCGGTACCTCCTGGGCACACACCCTAGAACTCAACACACAGACCGTCCGTTTCGGCGAACCCCGCCGCAACCTATGGAAGGAAAAACAATGCCCCAGATTCTAGACGGTAACGCAACCGCCGCAGCCATCAAGGAAGAGCTGAAGGAGCGCGTCGAGGCGCTCAAGGCTAAGGGTATTACCCCCGGCCTGGGTACCGTCCTGGTCGGTGACGACCCCGCATCCCGCTCGTACGTGGGCGCTAAGCACCGCGACTGCGCAGAGATCGGTATTAACTCCATTCGCGTGGACCTGCCCGGTGACATCACTCAGGAAGAGCTCGACGCAGAGATCGACAAGCTGAACAACGACCCGGCGTGCACCAGCTACATTGTGCAGCTGCCCCTGCCCAAGCACCTGGACACCAACCGCGTGCTGGAGCGCATCGCCCCCGAAAAGGACGCTGACGGCCTGCACCCGACCAACCTCGGCAAGCTCGTGCTGAACGTTTCTGAGCCGCTGGATTCCCCGCTGCCCTGCACCCCCAACGGTGTCATTGAGCTGGTCAAGCGCCACGGCATCGACTGGAACGGTAAGAACGTTGTGGTGCTCGGCCGCGGCATTACCGTGGGTCGCCCGCTGGGTCTGCTGCTGACTCGCCGCGAGGTGAACGCGACTGCAACCCTGGCGCACACCGGTACCGAGAACCTGGACGAGGTGCTGCGCGAGGCTGACGTCATTGTTGCCGCTGTGGGTGTTCCGCACGTGCTGAAGGCTCACCAGGTCAAGGACGGCGCAATCCTGCTGGACGTTGGTGTTTCCCGTGCTGAGGACCCGGAGACCGGCAAGAAGAAGCTCTTCGGCGACGTCTCCCCGGAGGCTGCGCAGAAGGCGTCCTGGGTCTCCCCGAACCCCGGCGGTGTGGGCCCGATGACCCGCGCGGAGCTGCTGGTGAACGTGGTTGAGACTGCGGAGCGTCAGGCGGCATAAGGCTCGCAGCGTTTCAGAGCTGAAATATTTCAGAGTCGATAACTCAAAAGGGCGGTGCCCCGGTAGAACAATCTACCGGGGCACCGCCCTTCACACTGTCATCACAAGAGAAAAGGCAGGTGCTAGAGAATCATCTCGTAGAAGTAGGCATCGGCAAGGTACAGGGTCTCTGAGTACTCGACGGGGCTACCTTCTTCGGTGTAACCGGTCGCGCAGACCTTGAACGCCGCCTCGCCCACGGGAACCTGGTGGTTGAACGCTTCGGCGTCGGCGTCGGTGAAGAGCGCTGCGCTGGTGCGTACGCGGGCGTGCTTAATGGCGTTGGTGGTGTCGGCAAGCTGGTCGAAGGAGCTCGAAGCGCCGGACATTTCCGCCATCATAGCGTCCAGGATGCTGCTTGCAGCGGCCTTCACAAAGTAGGAACGCTCAAAGCCAATGGCTTCGTGGTCGGCAAGACGCAGACGGCGCACGAACAGCACCTGCTCGCCCACCGGCACGGACAGGTGGGTGGAGATCTCTTCGGTGGCGTCCATCCAGCGGGTCGCAATCATGCGGGTGGAGCCCTCAAAGCCGCGGCGGCGCATATCGTCAACGAAGGTGCCCACGCGCGGAATGTAGGTGGCGTCGGTGCGCTCGGCAACGTAGGTGCCGGATCCCTGCACGTTGTAGAGCAGGCCGCGTTCAATCAGAACCTTCAGGGCGCTACGAACCGTCTGGCGGCTCACCCCAAAGTTCTGCTGAATCATGCGTTCGGTGGGTAGCTTATCGCCGGGCTTGCCGGGAATAATGTAGCGCTGCTCAATGTAGTGGATAACCTGCTCATACTTCGGGCCGGGAATCGGGGGTAGCTCGTAGCGGCTCTCAGCGTTGTGAGCGGTATTTTCGGATGCGGTGGTGCCCGCAGAAGGTGAGGGGGCACCGTGGTCGGTGGTCTGTGAGGAGTGTGAATTCATCACCCAATAGTTTACCGTTCAGCCAGAGAAAAAACGCGCACGAGTGAAAATTTCTCTTCCCTCAAACTGGCATAATTAAGACTATGCATTTTTCTAACACCCCTGCACCGCGCCCGAGCGGTCTGCTTCGCGTGGCGAGCGTGAATGTGAACGGTATCCGAGCCGCCTATAAGAAGGATATGGCGGCGTGGCTGGCGAGCCGTGACATCGACATTCTCTGCCTGCAGGAGGTGCGCGCCCCCGACGCTATCGTGCGTGAGTTGCTGGACGAATCCCAGTGGCATATTCTGCACGCGGAGGCTGCCGCGAAGGGCCGCGCCGGCGTGCTGGTGGCGACCCGCCGCACCCCGAACTCAGCCGGTGAAGTCCTGGAGAACCAGCCGGTAGCGACCCGCTCGAATATTGGCGAAGAGTACTTTGACGATTCGGGCCGCTGGGTTGAGGCGGACTACGTTCTGCCCAACGGCAAGACCCTGACCGTGGTCAGCGCCTACGTTCACTCCGGCGAGGTCGGCACCCAGAAGCAGGACGATAAGTACCGCTTCCTGGAGCGCATGCTGGTGCGCATGCCTGAACTAGCAAAGCACTCGGATCACGTGCTCATCGTGGGCGATTTGAATGTTGGCCACACCGAGCTGGACATTAAGAACTGGAAGGCTAACCAGAAGCGTGCCGGCTTCCTGCCGGAGGAACGCGCCTACTTTGACCGCTTCTTCGGCGATATCGGCTACCGCGATGTGGCTCGTGAGCTGGCGGGTCAGGTGCCCGGCCCCTACACCTGGTGGTCCTACCGCGGTAAGGCGTTCGATAATGACGCAGGCTGGCGTATCGACTACCACATGGCGACCCCGGCGCTCGCCGAAAGCGCCGTGGAGGCGGTCGTGGACCGCGCGGCAAGCTACGATGAGCGTTTCAGTGATCACGCACCGCTCGTGGTTGACTACCGCATCGGTGAGTAAGACGCGGACTGCGCGTACAGATAAGTTTTTGAAGATGTGCTGCACCGTTCGCAGCACCGCACAGGAAGAACTGCACAGGAAATAACTATGGCAGACGAAAAGAAGCAGGATAAGTCCCTCATCCCTAACGCCTCTCAGCAGAAGGCGCGTATCTACTCGGGTGCGCAGCCGTCGGCTGATTCGATGCACCTGGGTAACTACATTGGTGCTGTGAACAACTGGGTGGCGTTGCAGGACGACCCGAATAACGAATGCCTGTTCTTCATCCCGGATATGCACGCTATCACCGTTCCTCAGGACCCCGAGGAGCTGCGTGAGCGTACCCGCCTGACCGCGGCGCAGTACATCGCCTCCGGCATTGACCCGACCCGCACCCCGCTGTTCGTGCAGTCGCACGTGCCCGAGCACGCCCAGCTGGCGTGGGTTCTGAACTGCTTCACCGGCTTTGGTGAGGCGTCCCGTATGACCCAGTTCAAGGACAAGTCTCAGAAGCAGGGTGCTGAGAACGCCTCCGTGGGTCTGTTCACCTACCCGATTCTGATGGCTGCCGACATTCTGCTCTACCAGGTGGACGGCGTGCCCGTGGGCGAGGATCAGCGTCAGCACCTGGAGCTGACCCGTAACCTGGCTCAGCGCTTCAACTCCCGTTTCGGTGAGACCTTCGTGGTGCCCGAGCCGGTGATCCTGAAGGAAACCGCTAAGATTTACGACCTGCAGGACCCGACGTCGAAGATGTCCAAGTCTGCAGCCACCGACAAGGGCCTAATCAAGCTTCTGGACACCCCCAAGGCAACCCAGAAGAAGATTAAGTCCGCCGTGACCGATGACGGCTCCGTCATCGCCTACGACCGCGAGGCTAAGCCCGGCGTCTCCAACCTGCTCTCCATCTACTCGGCAATGACCGGCGAGAGCATCGACGAGATCGTGGCACGCTACGAGGGCAAGATGTACGGCCACCTGAAGGTTGACCTTGCCGATATCGTGGTGGAGCGCCTCACCCCGGTGCGTGAGCGTACCCTCGAGCTGATGGACGACCCCGCCGAGCTGGACCGCCTGCTGGCTGTGGGCGCATCCGCTGCCCGCGAGATCGCTACGGTCACCATTGAGAACGTGTACAAGAAGGTTGGCTTCCTGCCTGCCGCCGCAATCTAGCGCGCTGTTCAGCCAGTTCGGCTGAGGCGCCGCATGACCTGCACGATTGAGATGACAGCACAAGAGAACTCTTCGAGCCCTACGACGGCTCCTGTATCCCCGACCCTGAAGCCCGGTCACCGCTACCTGAGCGTTATTGCGCACGTGAGCGGTGAGAATGTTCAGCGCCTGGAAGAGTGGAAGCGTGCGGTAGCCGGTGGTGCGGTGGCACCTATCAGCACCCACGTGACCGTGTACCTGACGGAGCTGACCGAGTCTCTCCTGGCTGCGGTGCAGTCCCCCCAGTTCCGCGAGGCGCTGGACACGCCGCGTTTTGAGGCGCGCTGGGGTTCGGTGCACTCCTTCCGTCCGGTCACCGAGGTGGAGTATCTGAACCTGGAGGCGGGCAAGACCGAGTTCGAGCAGATTCACCAGAAGCTGGTTGAGCTATTCGGTGCCGGTGCGGCGTCCTTCCCCTATGTGCCGCACGTGACCTTGGGCCACGGGCTCACGCAGGAGCAGGTTGATCACGCCCGTGAGGTGTTTGATGCTCTGCCCGCCGAGCAGCGTACCTTCACCGTGGATCACCTGCACTGCTACTCCTATGACGGGCAGGACTGGGAAGAGATCAGGGTCCTGCCGCTGCGTTAGTAGCTGGTGTATAAACCTGGCATACACAAAGAGAGATGCGGCCGATAACTTATCGGTCGCATCTCTCTTTGTGCTTTCGCTAGGTTTATCTCAGCGTGAGAGTCCTAGCATGAAAGTCCTAGTGGGAGTGGCCCTCGCCGGACTCGTGGTTATGAGCCTCGCCAGACTCGTGCGCGTCAGCCGAAGCCGAGGAGGAAGCAGCGCCGTGTGCCTCAGCCTCAACCGGTGCAGCGTTCGAGGAGGAGACACCCAGGATCTCGTTCGGGGTCTTCGGAAGCTCCACGCTCATCAGCTCCTTCGGTGCTGCCGGGTTCGACAGGGATACCGCAATGAGCTTCTTGGTCGCCGGGTCGGTCACGTAGGCGGTCTTACCGTCCACCCACAGTGCCGGACGCTCATCCTGCCAGGTCTCAGACTCGGTCCACGCCTCCATGAGCTGTACGGAGCCCAGCTCGGCGCCGGTTGCCGGGTCGAAGACGCGCAGCTTGCCGTCGGTGGTCAGCAGCAGCGCCTCACCCTTGGGGCCGCGAGCCAGCGAACGGAAGGTGTAGCTCACGCCAGAAGGCAGGGAGTAGACGGTGCGGGTTGCCGCAACGGTGTCGATGATGGAGAACTTCTCGGGGCGCTCCAGCTTGGCGTCCTTATCGGTCTTGTAGTCCGCCAGAACATACTGGGAGTCAGCCTCGCCAGCCTGGTTACCGGAACGCGAGTAGGGGTCTTCGGGGTTGGTGATCTTGGTGAACTTGCCGTCCTTGTAGACCAGCGCGCCGTCGGTGCAGCCGATCGAGAACGCGCCGTCCTTGGCGATGGCTTCACCGTGAACGCCGGGGCAGGCGGGGCTCTCGGTGACGGTCTTGCCCTGTGCGTCCACAACAGCGGCACCGGTGCGGGTCTTCGAATCGCCGACCGCTACCAGGTACTGGTTGTTGGGCAGCGGGATTGCGAAGCCGTGATGCGGCTTGGGCAGGGTGACGGTGGTGGTCTCCAGGGAGGAAGCGGTGCGCTTGTCCTGGGTCAGCTTCGCCGGGTCGTACACGGCGAAGGAGCCGGTGCCGTCAGCGAATGCCGCGACCTTGCCGTTGTCCTTGATCACGTGACCGGTGTGGTCAGCCGCAAGAGACAGGGAAGACAGGGACGGGGCGGTGGTGTAGTAGTGCGAGTGGTCGCCGTGCGCTACAGACCATACGCCGGTGTCCAGGAAGGTGTAGCTGTTGCCGTCTGCAACGACGAGGTGGCGGTTATCGCCAGCGTCGGAGAGGCGCAGGAAGCCTTCCTTGGGGATGTCTGCGAGCAGCTTCATATCCTTGGCGTCGTAGACGAGCACGCCACCGTCGTAGGTGATGGCGACGCGGCTTGCAGCGCCCTTGCCTTCGGTGATGGGTGCGGGGGTTGCGCTCGCGGAGGTGGAGGCGCTGGGGCTGGTCTGTGCGTTCTGGGTGGTCTGGGCGTTCTGGGTGCCACATGCGGTCAGGGCGAGGGCGGCTACTGCGCCGAGTGCGCCGGCGCGGGTGAGGAAAAACTTACGAGTCATGTGCATCTACTAAGGCTAACATGAGAATGGTTCTCTATAAGGGGTGGTTCTCGGTTTGTATCAGACTCTGGAAGTGCACTCTACGCGGGGTGAGTATGGCATTCTGATCCCTGTGCAACCGTAAGGAGCGTCCTTTCAATCCCCACTAGGCAAAAGCCTTGAATCCACCCGCGAAATAACCCATCGGAGCATAATCATCGGGGCATAAGAAAACCGGCTCCCTTCTGGAAAGAAGAGAACCGGTTTCTAGAGGTATCTTGTGCTCGAGCAGGGTTCAAGCACCTGCGCGGGGCTAACTACTCAGGGCTAACTGTGTGGGGCTATCTACTCAGAGCCAAAAATTTAGAGGAGGTTGTTCAGGCCGCGTGCCTTGACCTCGCCCACAGCATCCTTGACAGCCTGTGCCTTGGAGCGCGGAGCGACCAGCAGAGCATCGGGGGTGTCCACCACAACGATGTCGTCGAGGCCAATGATAGAAATCTTGCGCTCGGTGTTCGCAACAACGATGCCGGAGCAACCGTGGTTGATGACGTTATCCTTCTCGCCGAGAATGGTCAGCTCTTCGCCGCTCTTCTCGGTGTTCAGGCGTGCCACAGCGTCGAAGTCTCCAACGTCGTCCCAGCTGAAGGAGCCGGGAACCATTGCGACGTCGCCTGCTGCCGCTGCGGGCTCGGCCACAGCGTAGTCGATAGCGGTCTTCGGCAGGGTCTCCCAGACGCGGTCCATAACAGCCTCGCGCTCGGGGGTGTCCCAAGCGTTAGCAATCTCCATGATGCCCGCGTACAGCTCGGGTTCGTTCGCCTCGAGGTGCTTGAGCATCAGGGCCGCCGGTGCCACGAACATACCTGCGTTCCAGGTGTACTCACCGGAGTCCAGGTACTTCTGTGCGGTGGCGGTATCGGGCTTCTCCACGAAGGTGTCCACGGCGTGAGCGTTGGGTGCACCCTCGATGCCCAGGGGCTCGCTGGCGTGAATGTAGCCAAACGCGCTGGAGGGCTCGGTGGGGGTAATGCCGATGGTGACAATCTTGCCGGTTGCCGCGGTGACGACAGCTTCGGTCACCACGCGGTGGAATTCATCCACGGGGCTAATCACATGGTCAGCTGCGAAGGAGCCAATGATGGCGTCCGGTTCGCGGCGGTGGATGATAGCGCAAGCCAAGCCGATAGCTGCAGCCGAATCCTTGGGGGAGGGCTCCAGCACCAGGTCAGCGGCACGCAGTTCAGGAATCTGCTGGGTAACCGCATTGGCGTGCGAAGTGCCGGTAACCACCATGACGGAACCGTTGCTGAGGTCGATGAGACGGTCGTAGGTGTCACGCAGCAGGGAATTGCCCGACGAGGTGAGGTCGAGCAGGAATTTCGGGGCGTGCGCGCGGGACAGGGGCCACAAACGCGAGCCAACACCGCCGGCGGGAATGAGCGGGCGGAATCGAGTGAGTGCAGTATTCATCGCTTCAAGAATAGCGGGTGAATTTGTCATATATCGAATTCTTTTAGGTTTTAACAAAAAAGTGTCAGGCGGCTCTCATTTAGGCGTTGTTTGAGGTTAGGTTAAGGTAAGTTCCGCATGAACACAGGGGAGTAGGCGATATCGCAATAAAAACATGCCCTAATTCCCTTTTAGAACCTGTAAAAAAACCCTAAACAGGGTGTCAGTAAGCTGTGAATTTACCTGATATCTTGGAAGTAACAGACGAACAAAAAGCAGTCGGTGAGCACACAGCTGTGCCTGGAAGCTGGGGCCTAAAAATGCGGTACCAGAACCCAGATGCTCGCCGTCGCAGCAGGAGGTTATTCAGTGTTGAATGGTTCTAAAGGAACCCTCTACCGCGGCCGCTGGGGCATGTGGTCCTGGGTTGCTCATCGCATTACCGGTATCGCGATTTTCTTCTTCCTTCTTGTACACATCCTAGATACTGCCGTCGTGCGTATCTCCCCGGAGGCCTACAACGGTGTACTGAGCCTGTACAAGAACCCCATCATGGGTCTGGGTGAGACCGCGCTTGTCGCCGCCATCGTCTACCACGCGTTCAACGGTATTCGCATTATCCTCATCGACTTCTGGGGTAAGGCAACCAACTCGCACGTGGAGCACATTCAGGCGAAGAACAAGGACGGCAACGTCGAAATTAGCCAGAAGGCAACCTACACGCACATCAAGATTCTTTGGGTTGTGCTTTTCCTCTGGGCAATCACCGTTGCTGGCTTCGCCGCACGTCACCTGCCGATCGTTTTCTCGCACATGGGAGGTCACTAAACAATGGCTACTCCGCTCAAGCCCCGCACCTATGTACCCCGTCTGCGTGATAACCGCATCGACGGTGTGAAGTACAACCGCTCCTCCTCCAAGCGCAACAACTTTGAGATGTTCGCTTGGCTGGGTATGCGCCTGTCCGGCGTCGTACTCGTTGTGCTGATTTTCGGTCACCTGTTCTCCAACCTGATGGTCGGCGATGGCATCCACGCTATCGACTTCGGCTTCGTGGGCGGCAAGTGGGCGAACCCCTTCTGGCAGGTCTGGGATCTGCTGTTGCTCTGGCTGGCTATGCTGCACGGTGCTAACGGTATCCGCGTCATCATTGACGACTACGCTGAGAAGGACCGCCTGCGCGTTTGGCTGAAGGTTATCCTCTTCGCAGCATGCGCATTCGTCCTGCTGATTGGTACCCTCACCATCTTCGCATTCGACCCCTGCCCCTCCGGCGCAGCGGCTGAACTGCTTCCCAGCTTCTGCTCGGCACGCTAACGGCGACGTATCCGAGACAAACTACAACATCTAAAACACAGAAAGAACATCATGCAGGTACATAAGTACGATGTAGTGATCGTCGGTGCCGGCGGCGCAGGTATGCGTGCCGCTATTGAGGCCGGCCAGCGAGTTCGCACCGCGGTACTGACCAAGCTATACCCCACCCGCTCCCACACCGGCGCAGCACAGGGTGGCATGTGCGCCGCTCTGGCTAACGTTGAAGAGGACAACTGGGAGTGGCACACCTTTGACACCGTCAAGGGTGGCGACTACCTGGTTGACCAGGACGCAGCAGAAATCATGGCTAAGGAAGCTATTGACGCTGTGCTCGACCTGGAAAAGATGGGTCTTCCCTTCAACCGAACCCCCGAAGGCCGCATTGACCAGCGCCGCTTCGGCGGTCACACCCGTGACCACGGTAAGGCTGCTGTGCGCCGCGCATGCTACGCAGCTGACCGTACCGGCCACATGATTCTGCAGACCCTCTACCAGAACTGCGTTCGCCACAATGTGGAGTTCTACAACGAGTTCTACGTTCTCGACCTGATTCTGGTCAAGGACGAAGAGGGCAAGCCCCGCCCCGCCGGCGTCGTCTCCTACGACCTGGCAACCGGCGAGGTTCACGTCTTCCAGGCTAAGTCCGTGATTTTCGCATCCGGTGGCTGTGGCAAGATCTTCAAGACCACCTCCAACGCACACACCCTCACCGGTGACGGCATGGCTATCGCACTGCGTGCAGGCCTTCCCCTGGAGGACATGGAATTCGTTCAGTTCCACCCGACCGGCCTGGCTGGCCTGGGCATTCTCGTTACCGAGGGTGCTCGTGGTGAAGGCGGTATTCTCCGTAACGCTGACGGTGAGCGCTTCATGGAGCGTTACGCACCCACCATTAAGGACCTCGCACCCCGCGATATCGTGGCACGTGCAATGGCAAACGAGGTGCGCGAAGGCCGCGGCTGCGGTCCCCACAAGGACTACGTGCTGCTGGACCTGACCCACCTGGAGCCCTCGCACATTGACGAGAAGCTGCCGGACATCACCGAGTTCGCTCGTACCTACCTGGCAGTGGAACCGCACCACCAGCCCATCCCGGTGTTCCCCACCGCGCACTACGCAATGGGCGGTATCCCCACCAACAACGAGACTGAGGTCTACCGCAACAGCGAAGAGACCATCCCCGGCCTCTACGCAGCTGGTGAGGTTGCTTGCGTGTCCGTCCACGGTGCAAACCGTCTGGGCACCAACTCCCTGCTGGACATCAACGTGTTCGGTAAGCGTGCAGGCCGCAAGGCTGCAGAGTACGCAGCATCCGCTGAGTTCGTGCCGGTTCCGGACGACGCAGCAGATCGCGTTCTCAACATGCTCAACGGCATCCTCGAAGGCAAGGGCACCGAGAAGGTCGGCGCTATCCGCGCAGACCTGCAGAAGGCTATGGAAGCTGACATGCAGGTGTTCCGTACCGACGAGACCATCCGCGCAGCACTGGCAACTATTGCTGAACTGGAAGAGCGCTACAAGAACATCGCCATCCAGGACAAGGGCAAGCGCTTCAACCTCGACCTGCTCGAGGCTGTTGAGCTCGGCTTCCTGATTGAGCTGGCAAAGGTCATGTCCGTTGGCGCACTGCACCGTAAGGAATCCCGCGGTGGTCACTACCGTGAGGACTACCCCAAGCGTGACGACGTCAACTTCATGAAGCACTCGATGGTCTACCTCGACCCCGAATCCGAGTTTGAGGGTGTCAAGGGCCTGCGATTCGAAACCAAGCCCGTTGTCTACACCCGTTACGAGCCGAAGGAGCGTAAGTACTAAAATGGCTGAAAACGAACTCCCCGAACCGGAATCCGTCAAGCTGTTTGAGGGTATGACCGGCGGCGACTCCGACTCCATCCCCACCTACGATGTGGTCATCAAGATTCGTCGCTACAACCCGGAAGTTTCCTCCGAGGCGTACTGGGATGAATTCCCGCTGACCATGTACCGCACCGACCGCGTGCTGGATGCTCTGCACAAGATCAAGTGGGAAGTGGACGGTTCCGTCTCCTTCCGCCGCTCCTGTGCACACGGCATCTGTGGTTCGGACGCGATGCGCATCAACGGCCGTAACCGCCTGGCTTGCAAGACCCTGCTGAAGGACCTTGACCTGTCCAAGCCGATTACCGTTGAGCCCATCAAGGGTCTGCCCTGCGAAAAGGACCTCATCGTTGACATGGAGCCCTTCTTCCAGGCATACCGCGAAATCATGCCGTTCTTCATCAACGACTCGAACGAGCCTGAGCGTGAGCGCCTGCAGACCATTGAGGACCGTGCACGTTTCGATGACACCACCAAGTGCATCCTCTGTGCAGCGTGTACCTCGTCCTGCCCGGTCTTCTGGACCGATGGTCAGTACTTCGGCCCCTCCGCTATCGTGAACGCACACCGCTTCATTTTCGACTCGCGCGATGATGCAGGCGACCTGCGTCTGGAGATTCTCAACGACAAGGAAGGCGTATGGCGTTGCCGTACCACCTTCAACTGCACCGAGGCTTGCCCCCGTGGCATCCAGATCACCAAGGCTATCGCCGAGGTGAAGCAGGCAATCCTGAGCCGCTCGCTCTAATCGGAGCACGCGGTATCAGCTGATACAGCATTGACGATTCAAGCCGTCACCCACACCGGGTGGCGGCTTGAATCGTTTGACAGAAAAGGGTTGAGGGTTAATGATGGAGCAGCGCATTTTCGGAGGCTTCGGTGCGCACAAAAACTCTTCACAATCTGTCATAAAGTCATAGATATTCTCGAGGGCTGTCAGAAAGGGGGAGTAGGTAGGTAAACCCCGGCGGGCGGCGTTATTCTACTGTGTATGGTTTTCGCTAATTCTCGCTACGATTTGTCCACCCCCGTCTTTGACGACTGGGTGGAGCGCATGATGGGTACCCTCGTGCAGTTCCGCCGCGAAGTGCACGCCAACCCGGAGCTTTCCTTCCGTGAGGTGGCGACCACTGAGCGCCTCATGAATCGACTGCGAGAAGCCGGCATGAACCCCGTCGCCTGCGAAGGTACGGGCTGCTACGTCGATATTGGAAGCGGCCCCTTCGCCGTGGCTCTGCGCGCCGATATTGATGCTCTGCCCATTGTTGAGCAGACCGACCTGCCCTACGCCTCCACCGTGCCCGGCGTGATGCACGCCTGCGGTCACGACATTCACCAGACCGTCATGCTCGGTGTGGCGCTGGCGCTGCACGAGCTGAACGAGAAGACCCCGCTGGGTCGTAGCGTCCGCATTCTCTTCCAGCCCGCTGAGGAGCAGCTGCCCGGCGGTGCAGTGCAGATGATTTCGCAGGGTCTGCTCAAGGACATTCCGCGTGCTTTTGCCCTGCACTGCGACCCGAAGGTGGACCTGGGCCAGATTGGTACCCGCATCGGTGCGATTACTAGCGCATCCGACACCGTGAAGATTCACCTGAGCGGTCACGGCGGTCATACCTCCCGCCCGCACCTGACCGAGGACCTCATCTACGCGATGAGCCAGATTGCTGTGCAGGTTCCCGCCGTGCTGACCCGCCGTACCGACGTGCGTTCGGGCGTGCTGGTCGCCTGGGGTCAGGTCAGCGCCGGCGTTGCGCCCAACGCTATTCCCGCCGAGGGCTACCTGGCGGGCACCATGCGTTGCCTGGACGTTGAGGTATGGCGCCAGGCAGGTAACCTGCTGGACGAAGTGATTGAGCAGGTCGCTGTGCCCTTCGGCGTGAAGGCGCGTGTGGAACACATCCGCGGCGTGCCCCCGGTTGTGAACACCGACCTGGAAACCACCATGCTGGAGAACGCAGCCCGCGCTGAGCTGGGTGAGGACTCCATCGTGCTGGTCGAGCAGTCCATGGGCGGCGAAGACTTCGCGTGGATGCTGCAGGAAGTTCCCGGCTCCATGTTCCGTCTGGGTACTCGCGCCCCGGGTGACCCCACCTACGATCTGCATCAGGGTGATTACGCCCCGAGCGAGCAGGCGATTGGCATTGGTATTCGCGTCATGGCGGCAACCGCCCTGCGCGCTGTCCGTTTTGAGTTGGCGAAGGCCGCGAAGGCGGCGAACCCCATCCGCGATGAGGCACGCTAAAGAGCTTCTCGAAAGCTTATAAGCCAGGCTTGAAAGTACGACTACACAGCCACATCAAGCCTTGAAAACTGTACAAGTTTCACCCCGTTACCTCTCACCGAGTAGCGGGGTGAAACTCTATGCACGCGATAGAATTAAAAGGATTATGAGGACATTTGCGTCACGTTCCGGACCCCGTGTCCACACACCTGCGGGGGATGAAGGAGATGGCGCATCATCACACGGCGCACGCCGGAGGAGGACACCCAATGAGCTTCTTTGGAATCGGCAAGAAGAAGTTGGATGAACAGTCGCGCGAAGAACAGAGCGCCGAAACTGCTAAGGCCCAGAAGGAGCAGGCAGGCGAAGACGCCCCCAAGAGCGCACGACTGAGCGAAAAGATCATGGAACAGCAGCAGTGGGAGGACTCCCTGCGCCGCTTCGTGAAGTCTGAAAGCGCACGCCAGCAGAACAACGACGAAGAGCAGAACGAAGAGCACCGCGCTGTTGAGGACCTTAAGCGTGCCCTCCTGCACGGTGAGGAGAAGGTTGAAGAATCTTCCGATACTGATGAGCTGACTGAGGAACAGATTGAGGAGCAGGAGCGTCGTAGCCTGCTGGCTGCGCTTGGTGCTTTCCCCCAGGAATCTGAGGAGCCTGTTGAGGTTGAGCAGGTAGCTGAGGGTCAGGACATTGAAGAAGATGCCGCCCCGGTTGCTGAGGCGCCCAAGCCCGCTACCCCCGCGTTCCTGCGTGATGACGAAGAGGCTGAAGCTGAGGGTGCATCTGTTGAGCCTGAGGAAGCCCCGGCTGATGTTGAGGAACCGAAGGACGCTGCAGAGGATGCACGTTCCCAGTTTGAGGAGCACCTGCGTGCTCTGCGCGCCCAGAAGTCTGAAGATGAAGCTGGCGAAGAAGCTGAGGCGACTGCACCTGCCGCAGTTGAGGTAGCCGAAGAAAAGTCTGAGAACGCTCATTCTGTATCTGAGGCTGAGGCTGCACCCGCGGATGCCGAGGACTCCCTGACCGTTGAAGACATGAAGGTTGCCCACACCCGCGCCGCTGCCACCGAGGCACAGAACGCCGGTTTGGACGACCTGGCTGCCGTCTACGCGGCACGCCTGGGCATCACCCTTGACAGCGAAGAGGAGACCTTCGGCGAGGTTGCTTCCGGTGAGGCCATCGCTGAAGCTGTAGCTGATGAGGCAGTTGCTGAGGAAGCAGACTCTGCTGAGGCACTTGAGTCTACTGAGGCTACTGAACCTGTCAAGGACGCTGAGGTATCTGAGGCATCGGCACCTGAGGCATCTGCAGGTGTTGCAGAGGCTACTGAAGACGTCGAAACCGAAGAGACTGTTGACCTCACTGCAAGCGCAGAAGAAGCTGTAGAGCCTGCTGCCGCTGTCGAGGAAGAGCCGATTGAGGCTGTCGTTGAGGCGCCCGAACTGCTGGCATCTGAACTTACTGAGGAAGAGAATGCGGTCTCTGACGAGACCGAGCTGCTCTCCGCTGTATCGGTTGAGGAGAAGCACGAGGAGAAGCACGAAGCGTCCGTCTCTGAGCCGCTCGAGGCCGAGGACTTTGACGCTGAAGAAGAGAACACCGCAGAGCTGATTTTCGATGCCTCCGCCGCAAAGGCTGAGGAGAAGACCGAAAAGGGCACCTCTCAGAGCGTGGCTCTGACCGCAGAGGGCATCGACAAGAAGGAAGCAGAGAAGCACGAGGCTGCTGCTTGTGAGCAGTCCGCTGAGGAACCCGCTGCTGAGCTGAAGGAAACTGAGCAGAAGCTCAGCGAAGATGAAGCTGAACTGGTTGCCGAATCCATCATCCTGAGCGAGCCCGTTGAGGGTGCGGCAACCCTGCCTGTTCTCCCCGAGCAGCGCGCTCTCCACGGCCTCGCGGAGCTCATGCGCACCCGCGGTTCGGGCACCATGAGCCTGGAACTGCGCCAGGTCGATGAGGATATGCACTACCGTCTGCTACACCGCGGCCGTGAGGTGGAAACCGGCATTGTCGTGCCCGGTGTTGACTGGTTCGCGCCCGTTGCGGCACTGTACACCGAGGCTCAGCAGGCAGGCGCAACCTGGAACCGTGCGGCTGTCTCTCTGAAGCCGCGTCTGGGCGATGGTCTGGAGGTTCACGCATCCTACCTGGGTGCTGCGGACGGTCAGACTACCGGCGAAAGCTTCCTGCTGGAAGGCTCCGCCGTCGAGGCTAAGCCCGTTGCGACCGCTGAGGCTGCTGAGGCTACCTTGCAGGATGAGACCCAGGAAGCCGCTGTTCAGAGCATTGACTCGGTTGAGGCTGAACGTGAAGCTATTGAGCATGAGCTTGAGGCTGAGCTGGCCAAGAAGCAGGTAGCGAACGAGGCTGAGGCTGCAGCTGAGGCTACTGTTGAAGCCGCTGAAGAGCCTGCAGTTGAGACTGCTGAAGAGGGTACCTCTTCGGGTCTGCTGACCGTTGCAGGTCTTGCCGCTGCCGGTACCGCTGTGGCCGGTTCTGCCGCTTCTGTGCAGGAGAAGGAAGCTGTTGAAGCATCTGACGAGCCTGCCCAGACGGAGTTTGCGCCGGTTGAAGCTGAGTTCGAGCATGACTACGAGAATGACCCTATCTTCGGCGCGGCTACCGTAGAGTCCGAAACTGAGCAGGCTGAAGAGCTCACCGCCGAAGCATCTGAGACTTCTGAGACCTCTGCCCAGGAGTCTGCTGAATCTGGCGAAGATATGGAAGCCGCCCTGGCTGCCATCGTTGCCAACGCTCAGAAGAAGCTGGACGCTGAGGAAGCACCCGCTGAGGACGTTCCGGCTGTCGAGGAACAGAAGGCTACCGCCCCCGTGGTTGCTGAATCCTTCACCCTGGACCGCACCCAGCCCGTCGAAGAAGCTACAGAAGAGCCGGCGGCAGAGCAGGCCGAAGAGCCCGCCCTGCCCGCGTTCCTGGACGACGCTGAACTGCTACCGGAGCACGAGGCCTCCGCCGCATCCGCTGAAGCGCACGCTGAGGAACCTGCCCTCGAAGACGCTGAGCCTGCCGCTGAGAGCGCATCTGTGGCTCCCGGCCTGGCTGGTGCTCTTGCCGCAGCTGCCGCAGTGGGCACCGCTGGTGCCGCCGCGAAGGCTACCGAGGCAAAGGCATCTGAGACGAAGGCTTCTGCGGCGAAGGCTACCGGCGCTCAGGAAGAGCCCGCTGAGAAGGCCGCTGAGCTCAAGACCGTTGAGGTGACCCCCGCAGCCAAGATTGCTGAGGCTCCCGCCGCGGTTGCACCCGCCTCCGAGGCTACCGCTCAGGCTACCCCCGCAGCACCGGCTGCAGAGGCGGCACCCGCTGCGGCTACCACTCCGGTTGCCCTGCCGGAGAGCACCCCGGCAGGTATCTCCTCCAGCATTTCGGCATCCGCGCTGAGTGAGCTCAACCAGCTGCCCACCATCGTGGCTGAGCCGGACACCCCCTCCGCGGCGGTGCAGAGCCCGCTGGTTCCCTCTGAGACTCAGCTGGCATCCGGCAACCTGGTTCTGACCGAGGCTCAGGTTGCTCAGCGCCTGGCACCGGTCGTCGAGCACCTCTTCGGCGAGAACGGCACCGCAAAGGACGCAACCACCGTGCTGATCCGTGTGCGTGCCCTCGGCTCCTACTACGACGCCCTGACCCACGTGCGCCGCAACGGCTTCTGGGAGCAGGTCCGTACCTTCGAGCTGATCCCCGAAACCCTGCTGGACATCCCGGCGCTGAAGACCGACTCGTACAGCGAAGGTGAGGGCTCGCCGCTGGCTATGAGCCTGACCTTCACCCCGGGTGTGCCGGTCCAGGCGGCATTCGATTATGCGAATGAGCAGGCGTTTGTCACCTACCCGCGTCCGCTGGATGCTGAGCGTTACGTTGAGGAGCTACGCATGTTCCCGCGTCTGGGTTCGAAGATCCCGGCTCATATGACGAGCGCGCTTTCGCACTGGAACCTCTAAACCCTTGTAAGGTGCGCCGCGCCGGCTCCCCGTGTGGGGGTCGGCGCGGCGTGCTATGTTTGTCATTTTTTCGATGAGGAAGATTGTTATGACTGATACCCCTAATACTCCTGAGGCTTCTGCGGTGCAGAACATTCAGGACACTGCTGCCCGTGCGGCTGAGGCTTTCGGCACCCTGGTGGAAACCATGGCGCTGTTGCGCGCACCGGGCGGTTGCCCGTGGGATGCTGAGCAGACTCACGCCTCCCTAATCCGCTACCTCGTGGAGGAAGCCTACGAGGTCGTTGAGGCGGTAGAAACCGGTGGCGAGCCGAATATGCCGCTGCTGCGCGAGGAACTGGGCGACGTGCTGCTGCAGGTTGTGTTCCACTCCGATATTGCTGCGGCGAATCCGCAGGGCTTCGACATTGTGCAGGTGGTTGAGGGCCTGGTGCAGAAGCTTCGTTCGCGCCACCCCGACGTGTTCGCTGCTGAGTCTGAGGGTTCTGCGGAGGCGCCCCGCACCGCAGCTGAGCAGCAGACGGCGTGGGATGAGCTGAAGAAGAAGGAGAAGAGCGACCGTGGTGCACTGGACGGTATTCCGCCGCATCTGCCGGCGCTCGCTATGGCTGAGAAGACTGCTGTGAAGGCACGTAAGGCGGGTATTATCCTGCCGCCAGAGCCTACGAGCATGGAGGACGACCTGCGCTATATGCACACTGAGGAGGAGTTCGGTGAGCTACTCTTTGCGTTGGTGAGCCGCGCACAGCGTAACGGCCTGGATGCTGAGCGCGCCCTGCGTTCGTACACTCGACGCTATATTGCTCAGCACACGCATGATGAGCCGAGCTATTAGACACGCTGGTTGAGTTCTTCTGTGAGGCGCTTTGAAACCTAGTCTCTGAGGGAATAAGAGGTTTCAAAGCGCCTTCCGTTTGTTTGGGGTCGTGTTGGATGGCCGTGAGGATGCTCGTGGCGTATACCCCGGCGTTTGGGCTCATGTTGTGCTTTGGGCGGGTACCCACACCCTCACAATGTGGGGGAGTGTGGGTCTTGTTCCGCTTTGTAGCGCGCGACTAAGGGTTATTGAGACCTTCAATAAGGCGATAAAAAAGCGGTGGCAACTAGTGTGTTTGTGTGGGAGTTTTGCTAGAATTTAGGGGACGCGACTTGTCCACTACCGGGTGAGCCGTTCACATCCTTGACATCTCATAAGGAGAACAATTCATGGCTGTTATTACCGCAGTTCACGCACGCCAGATCCTGGATTCCCGTGGCAACCCGACCGTTGAGGTTGAGGTTCTGCTCGAAGACGGTGCTTTCGCACGCGCAGCTGTGCCCTCGGGCGCATCCACCGGTGAGTGGGAAGCTGTTGAGCGTCGCGACGGCGACAAGTCCGTATACCTGGGCAAGGGCGTTCTGGGTGCAGTGAAGTCTGTTATCGAAGAAATCGCTGAAGAGGTCATCGGCATTGAGGCTTCCGACCAGCGCGCTGTTGACGCAGCCATGATTGCTCTGGATGCAACCAACAACAAGGGCAAGCTGGGTGCAAACGCAATCCTGGGTGTCTCCCTGGCTGTTGCTAAGGCTGCTGCTGAGTCCGCTGACCTGCCCCTGTACAAGTACCTCGGCGGCCCGAACGCTCACGTTCTGCCCGTCCCCATGATGAACATCCTCAACGGCGGTTCTCACGCAGACTCCAACGTTGACATTCAGGAGTTCATGATTGCTCCCATCGGCTTCGACAACTACTCTGACGCTCTGCGCGCAGGTGTTGAGGTTTACCACTCCCTGAAGTCCGTGCTGCACGACCGCGGCCTGGCAACCGGCCTGGGCGACGAGGGTGGCTTCGCACCCAACCTGGAGTCCAACGCAGCTGCACTGGACCTGATCGTTGAGGCAATCGAGAAGGCTGGCTACAAGCCGGGCGAGCAGGTTGCACTGGCACTGGACGTTGCATCCTCCGAGTTCTACAACGACGGCGCATACGAGTTCGAGGGCCAGAAGAAGTCCGCAGCTGAGATGAGCGCATACTACGCTGACCTCGTTGCAAAGTACCCCCTGGTTTCCATCGAGGATCCGCTGGACGAGAACGACTGGGAGGGCTACAAGACCCTGACTGAGCAGATCGGTGACAAGGTCCAGATCGTTGGCGACGACCTGTTCGTGACCAACCCCGAGCGCCTGGCTCGCGGTATCGAAGAGGGCGCAGCTAACGCTCTGCTCGTGAAGGTGAACCAGATCGGTTCGCTGACCGAGACCCTCGACGCAATGGAGCTGGCACAGCGCCACGAGTACCGTTGCATGGTTTCTCACCGTTCCGGTGAGACCGAGGACGTCACCATCGCTGACCTGGCTGTTGCAACCAACGCTGGCCAGATTAAGACCGGTGCTCCCGCACGTTCCGAGCGCGTTGCTAAGTACAACCAGCTGCTGCGCATTGAGGAAGAGCTGGGCGATGCAGCTGTTTACGCTGGCAAGTCCGCATTCCCCCGCTTCAAGGCATAAGTTACTGAAGCATCCGACCGCGTAAGCGGTTAGACGTCAAGGAGGCGGTGCTACCCCGTAGGGGAGTGGCACCGCCTCCTGCTCTGTGTTGAGGCTAGTCACGGTGTTGAGGCTAGTTGCGGCGGCAGCGCACGAGGTGGTGGAGTCCATACGATGCCGCATGTAGCGGCCACAACATAGCGCCGGATAACCCCAACAAACCCGGTAGAATATGAAGGAAGCGCTTAGTGGTACAGAATGGAACGAGGGATAGAGCAATGAGCCAGCGAGCAAACCAGCAGACCCGGTCGCACTCTAAGAGTTCCACCGAATCCGCTCAGGGCACTGCCTCTTCCAATGTGCCGCGTGGCGCCGTGAAGGAAGCTCGCACCTCCCTGTTGAAGAAGGCAAGCGCTCTTTTCTTTGGCGTGGGTTTGAGCGAGCGTCACCCTGAGCGTGAACGTCAGGCGCAGGCTCGCCGTGAGGAGCGTGCCCGCCGCCGCGCCGCAGCCCAGCAGGGCCGTGAAGAGGGCGGATACGACGCCCCCGTGGCGGCTCATATGTTCTCCGGCCGTAGCTTCCTAACCGCTGTTGTGGTGGGCGTGATTGCGCTCGGTACCGCATACCCGGTGGTCACCTACTTTGAGCAGGACCGGGAAATCAAGCGAATCAACACGCACATTTCCCAGCTGCAGCAGGAGAACGCCCAGCTGAAGGCGGAGCAGACCTGGTGGAACGACGACAACTACGTTCGCCAGCAAGCACGTAGCCGCCTCTACTATGTGAACCCCGGCGACACCCCCTACGTGGTCACCGGTATTACCGAGGACTCCACGAAGGCTGACGGTACTTCTGCGAATGCGAAGAACGCCCCCGAGGATGCCTGGACCACGAAAATCTGGGATTCTCTCGAAAAGAACTAGCCCCAGCCACCGGCAGGAACCCTGCCCTGGCAAGTACCCGGCAAGTACCCGGCAAGTACCCGGCAAGCACCCGGCATAAGCGGACGAGGCGACCACCCCTCGCTCCAGAAACTTAGGATTATGAGCACCGAAAACACCATTGAAGAGCTGAAGGCACGCACCCCCGGCGGCTTCGGCGTAACTGTTGAAACCCTGACCCCCACCGAGCAGGACATCCGTGTTCTCTCGGCGCAGCTGGGCCGTAAGGTCCGCGACGTGATTGAGATTCCGGCACGCTGCGTGTGCGGTAACCCGCTCGTGGCTGCTACCGCGCCGCGCCTGAGCAACGGCACCCCCTTCCCGACCGTGTTCTACCTGGCGCATCCGGTGATTACCGCTGCGGCTTCCCGTCTGGAGGCGGGCGGCCTGATGTACGAGATGACCGACTCGCTCGCTGAGGACGCCGACCTGGCGGCACAGTACGCTGCCGCACACGAGAACTACCTGGCTGAGCGTGAGCGCATCCGCCTGATCAGCGGCACCGAAGAGGTCCCGGAGATTGACGGCATCTCTGCCGGCGGTATGCCGACCCGCGTGAAGTGCCTGCACGCCGTTATCGGCCACACCCTGTCGGTGGGTCGCGGCGTGAACCCGATGGGTGACCGCGGCCTGGACGCTATCGCCGAGTGGTGGACCCCCGAGGTCTGCTCCTGCGACCCCGCGTGGCGTGAAGAAGCCTAAATATTGATTCTGGTGCGCCCGCATCGTCGTAAGGGACGGTGCGGGCGCATAATAGATAGAAGAAAGAGCGCCGAAAAGCGAAAAGTTTTCGCATGCGGCGCTCGCTGTGCCTTTGGCACTGATTGGTATTGAAGACCTGAAAGGAACCCACCGTGCGCGTTGGTGCGATTGACTGCGGTACGAACTCTATTCGCCTGCTGATTGCTGATTCCACTACTGAGGTGGTGGACGGGGTTGAGAAGACCGTTCTGAAGGACGTTGTGCGTGAGATGCGCATTGTGCGTCTGGGTCAGGGCGTGGACGCGACCGGTTGGCTGGCGCAGGAGGCGCTGGACCGTACTTTCGCTGCGGCGCGTGAGTACGCGCAGTTGCTGAAGGAGCACGGCGCTGATTCGGTGCGTTTCGTGGCGACCAGTGCGACTCGCGATGCGGGTAACCGCCAGGTGTTCGTGGACGGTATCCGCGAGATTCTGGGTATTGAGCCCGAGGTCATTAGCGGTGATGAGGAAGCTGCACTGTCCTTCGCCGGTGCGGTGCGCGCTGTCGGTTACGGCGATGGCGACACCCTGGTGTTCGACCTGGGTGGCGGTTCGACTGAGTTCGTGCTCGGTGACGAGTCGGGTGTGAAGGCTTCCCGTAGCGTCAATATTGGTTGTGTGCGCTTGACTGAGCGTCACATGCTCAGCGCCCCGGCGACCGAGTCGCAGATTGCTCGCGTTGAGGCCGATACTGACGAGGCTCTCGAGGTGGCGCGTAAGACGGTGCCCCTGCAGGATGCGCGCCGCGTGGTTGCTGTGGCTGGTACCGCGACCACTGTGGCTGCCGCTGCGCTGGGTCTGGACCGCTACGATTCTGAGGCTATTAACGCTCAGAGCTTCTCGGTGGAGACCGTTCAGAAGACCGCCCGCTGGTTGGCTTCGCTGAACCGCACCGAGCGTGAGGAGCTCGGTTACATGCATCCCGGCCGGGTGGATGTGATTGGTGCCGGCGCGACGATTTACGCCCGCATCCTGACCCGTCTGAATGAGATGACTGATGGTGCCGTGGATTCGGTGACCGTCAGCGAGCACGACATTCTGGACGGTATCGCTCTGTCCCAGCTGTAGGCTTGAGCGCTCGCGCCGTGAACCAATGGTGGTTCACGGCGCGGCTCAGCTTGAGGAGTTGTAATGTTCCATTCTGAGCGTCGGCGAGGTATGCCCCTGACCGGCTGGTCTTTTGCGCCGTCTTTCGCCTGTGAGTCTCGTGTATGTGGTGTGCGCGCCTCGGCTGGTTCTGGCCGAGGCGCTACTCGTCGCATCCGTAAGGGTGCAGCTTTGGGCGCCAGTGCCGCGTTGACTCTTCTGCCGTTGTGGACCCCGCTGGCGCCTGCCGCCTGGGCGACGGACCCGACCCCTTCTGCTTCTGCGTCGCCGAGCCCTAAGAGGGAGGTGACGGCGACTCCTTCTCCGTCGGGTACTGCGGTGCCGAAGACTTCTGCGACTCCGAGTCAGGGCGCGTCAACCACGAATGGCGATGATGTTCGTCAGCGCGAGTATTGGCTGAAGGAGTACGGTATTACGTCCCTGTGGTCGCAGGCTACGGGTAAGGGCGTGACGGTTGCTGTGATTGATACGGGCGTGGACGGCACCCACCCGGATCTTGAGGGTAATGTTCTGCGCGGTTATGACGCCTCGGGCGTGGGTAGCGAGGACGGCTGGAAGGGCCTGGGCGCTGAGCCGATGCACGGCACGGAGGTCGCTTCTCTGATTGCCGGTCACGGCCACGATACGCAGGGCTATTCTGCGATTGCGGGTCAGCCGGGTAAGCCGACCGGTGTGATTGGTGTGGCTCCCGAGGCGAAGATTCTGCCGATTTCGCTGAATATGGGTACGACCGGCGGTAAGAGCATTGATGAGCAGATCCCTGCGGCGGTGCGTTATGCGGTCGACCACGGGGCTCAGATTATTAACATGTCGATTGGCTCGAATAAGACGAGCTGGCCGCAGAGCTGGGATGAGGCGTTTGCCTACGCTGAGCAGAAGGGCGTGCTGATTGTTGCGGCTGCGGGTAACCGCGGTAGCGGCTTGACGCAGGTTGGTGCTCCGGCGACGATTCCTGGCGTGTTGACGGTTGGTGGTATTGACCGGAATAAGCAGGTTTCTGAGGGGTCGTCTACTCAGGGTATTTCGATTGCTGTGGTTGCTCCGAGCACGGATATGATTGCGGCAGCTCCCGGTAACGGGTACATGCTGTGGTCGGGTTCTTCGGCTGCTGCTCCGTTGGTGACGGGTGTTGCGGCGTTGTTGAAGCAGAGGTATCCGAAGGAGTCGGCGGCTCAGTTGGCTCAGCGTTTGATTGCTTCGGCTGATGATGCTGGCGCGACGGGCCGTGATCCTTTGTACGGTTACGGTATTTTCAATCCGCAGGATGCGATGGCTTTGGCGTCGCCTGCGGTGACGGCTAATCCATTGGGTTCGATTTCTGAGTGGATTGCGGTGCACCGTAAGCAGCAGGTGAGTGAGCCGACTCCGAGTGATGCTGCGCCGGTTCATGAGGAGGGTGAGAGCATCGTGAAGGCGTCTGCGCCGGATGCGCGTCGTCCTCCGGAGGACCGTGGCTGGTTGCCGCCGGCGATTTTGGCGGCGCTGACGTTGTGGCTGACGATTATTACGGCGGGTTCGGTGCATCGTTTGCACAGGTTGCATGTGAGTGCGGGTGAGGCTGCGCGGATGGCTCGTGCGGCGGCGCATCACCCGGGTTCTCCTCGGGGTTCTCAGCGGGGTGCTCGCCGGGGTTCTCAGCGGGGCGCTCGCCGGACCTCTCGTTAACGCTGTTTGATGACGTTTTTCTGTTCGCCCGGGGCTGACTTTTGAGTTAGTCCCGGGCTTTGTTATGCGGGGGCTGGCCTTCAATGGGAGAACGCTCCAATAAACGAAAATATCGAACATACCGCGCAAAAAACGGAAAGAGTGATTTAGACCGTAACCCGCATCACGAGATGAACCCCGTTCATATCTTCAAAACTTTTAACTTAGGGTCAGCTCAAAGGGGTCATAAGTGCGAAATCACCTAAACAAAGGCGTAAAATAAAAGACAACAGGTATGTGATAGACAGGCTCGTGCTGCTAGCCACTTCGCGTTGCGCAAGGACTTCCAGAGCGAGCCGCTTTGTTCGTCAGGGGAGCTTTCGGAACGAGCCGAAAGTTGCACATATCAACCTACCGGAGCTACCGAACCTCGGTACCTAAAGACTAGGAAGTAACAAAATGGCATTCACTAAGGTGGCACAGGACCGTCCTCGCGTCCTGATCGTCGGTGGCGGCTACGTCGGCTTCACCGTTGCTAAGAAGATTCAGAAGGCTATCAAGGAGACCGGTGGCGTCGTCACCATCGTTGAGCCGAACCCCTACATGACTTACCAGCCCTTCCTCCCCGAGGTTGCAGCAGGTTCCATGGAAGGCCGTAACGCAACCGTGCCGCTGCGCCAGCACCTGCGCGACACCGAGCTGATCCCCGGCCGCGTTGTCTCCATCGACCACGCAAACCGCACCGCTGTTGTTGAGCCCACCGACAACGGTGAGCCCTTCGAGCTGAAGTACGACGAGATCGTTCTCGGTGCAGGCGCTGTGACCCGCGCATTCCCGATTCCGGGTCTGGCAGAGGTTGCTATCGGTCTGAAGACCATTGAAGAGGCAGTCTCCGTTCGTAACTGGGTTCTGGACCGCATCGAGGTTGCATCCTTGCTGTCCGACGCTGAAGCACGTCGTCGTGCCCTGACCTTCGTCGTCGTTGGTGGTGGCTTCGCTGGCGTTGAGACTATCTCCGAGCTCGAGGACATGGCACGCGTTGCTGTGGAGCGCAACGAGCGTCTCTCCGTTTCTGACCTGCACTTCGTCATGGTTGAGGCTGCACCGCGCATCATGCCCGAGGTTCCCGCAGACCGTGCAGAGAAGGTTGTTGCAGAGCTGCGTGCACGTGGCATCGAGATCCTGCTGAACACCTCCCTCTCCGACGCAACCGACGGCAACCTGCAGCTGATCAACATGGCTGACAAGTCCCCCGCAGGCGAGATCAAGACCGACACCCTGATCTGGACCGCAGGTGTGGCAGCATCCCCGATGCTGAAGAACACCGACTTCCCGATCGACGAGCGTGGCCGCGTTCGCGTGGGTGCAGACCTGCGCGTCACCGGCGACGACGGTGTGGTCGAGGGTGCTTGGGCTGCTGGCGACAACGCAGCTGTTCCGGACCTTTCCGGTGGTGGCGTGGGCGGCTTCTGCGTTCCCAACGCTCAGCACGCTTCCCGCCAGGCTGTTGTTCTGGCTAAGAACCTGCTGGCTGCTCGCCGCGGCGAGCCCCTGACCGACTACTACCACGAGACCATCGGTGTTGTGGCAGGTCTGGGCCTGTGGAAGGGTGTTGCAAACTTCAAGGGCAAGACCATTGGCGGCCCGCTGGCATGGATCATGCACCGCGGCTACCACGGCTCTGCAATCCCCACCACCGAGCGTACCGTTCGCGTTATGACCACCTGGGCACTGAACCAGATCTTCGGTCGCGACACCTCCTCGATTCGCCACCAGCGCTCCCCGCGCCTGGCATTCCAGGAAGCAACCGGTACTGCACCGGCACGCCAGAAGGCAAAGCTCTAAAATAGCCTGACTTAGGGGTATGCCCCTGAGATAGCGCACTTGAGATAAAGCAATGGGCGGTGTGGAAGACCTTAGTCTTCTGCACCGCCTATTTTGCGTCTGGGTGTTTGTGCCTGGGTTTTTTGCGTCTGGGTGCTTGCGAGCCGTCTAGCTTAGCCACCCACCGGTGCTTTTGCATGGTGCTTGCTGCGGCGGTGGCGCCGGGAACTGTTTGAAATGTGTTTCTGCTTAGATTCGAGTGCGTTTTCGTGGAATAATAAATATTTGTGTCCCGGGCTGTTCGGGATACGCCCTCATAGTCCAATTGGCAGAGACAGAGGACTTAAAATCCTTGTGTTCTGGGTTCGAGTCCCAGTGGGGGCACTGCATCGACACGCGTAGATGCGCGGTATAGATAGGCGGCGGCTCTTCCCGTGGGGGAGGAGCCGCCGCTTGCGTGTCTGAAGGTTTACCTGTCTGGGGTTTTGTGGGGGTTAAAAGGCGATGCCCCCGACCAGTTCGGTTGCCATGAGGATGCCCATCTGCTCGAAGGAGGCGATGGCACCCGTGGCGCTCCACGCTCAAAAACGCCCGTATACCGTCTTGCTGAGCTTAAAAACGTGAGACCCTATAGAGAGACACAGCCGCAGACGCACCCCGCCTGAATGGGGTAGCAGAGTCAGAAAGGCGCAGCATGCAGACTAAACCCTCCATCATTGCCGTCGATATGGACGGCACCTTCCTCACCGACTCCAAAACTTTCGACACCGAACGTTTCTCGCGCATCCTATCCCGCCTGCAGGCGCAGGGAATTCACTTTGTTGTGGCGAGCGGAAACACCTTCGCCAAGCTGCAGGACTATATGCGCGGCTTTGAGGGGCGAGGTCTTACCTATATTGCTGAAAACGGTGCATACCTTGCTGATGAGAGCGGTCAGCTTGCCGTGCATCCTTTTGAAGAAGAGGACGTGCCGCGCATTATTGAAGTAGTCCAGGGGCTGGACCAGATCGGCCTGCTGGTCTGCACCACCGAAGGTATCTACCTGCCCAAGGACCGTTGCGACCAGATTGTGCACATGATTCGCGGCTATTTTGAAGACACCGGTCAGGAGCTTCCCGAAACCCTCACCCTGGAGGATTTCGCGGCGTTCTTCTTCCCCGGCTCGGTCATGGTTGACTCTATTGGGGATTTTAAGGGTGCACCCATTAAGTTCCCCCTGCTGACTCCGCCTAAGCAGACGCAGCAGCTGAGCGTCTACCTGCGTGAGGCTCTTCCGCAGACCGTCACCCCGATGGTGAGCGGCTTCGGTGCCATTGACCTGGTGCGTACCGGCGTCAACAAGGCGACCGGTCTGAAAGACCTATGCGAGCGTCTGGACGCTGATCCGGCGGGTATCCTTGCCTTCGGTGACGGTGAGAACGACATGGAGATGCTCCGCTACGCGGGCTGGGGTGTTGCCATGTCTAACGCCCCGGAGGTTGTGCGAAATGCTGCTGACGAGGTAATTGGCTCGAACGAGGAGCAGGCAGTACTGGAGTATCTGGAGCAACTCCTGGATCGTTTGGAAGCTTCGCACTAGAGGCTTCACAAAGAGGCGCGCAGAAGCGTTTGCGTGCGTGGCGGTGCGGGCCTGGGTGAACCTCAGGTAAACACCGCCCTGAAATATTCTGGCAAGGTTGCTCGAAGCGCTTGCTGGTAACGAACAGCGCCCGTGGGCGCAGAATCTATCTGATAGAATTAACAGAATTAGTTTTGTACCCGTTTAAGGAGAGCATGATGGCGGGAAACCCGCTTCTGAATTCAATGGCGAAGAACGTCACGCAGGGTGACTCTCGTTTCGGTCGCTTTGGCGCGCAGCCTCAGCAGGCCAACCAGCAGGCGCAGTACGGCCAGCAGCAGACCTACGGTCAGTACGGTCAGCAATCGTACGGCCAGTACGGTCAGCAGCAGTATGACCAGCAGGGCTACGGTCAGAACACCTACGGCCAGCCCCAGTACGGTCAGCAGGCACAGTACGGCCAGCCATACGGTGAGGCTGACTACGGCGTAGCAGCCCCCACCTACTCGGAGCCCATCCCCGCCGGTGGGCGTCTGACCATGAACGATGTCATGGTTAAGACCGGCATCAACCTGGGCCTGGTCGCTGTCGGTGCCGCTGTTGCATGGTACATGCCGGTGCTGCTGTTCCTGGGCATGGTGGGCGGTCTGGTCCTGGGTCTGGTGAACTCCTTCAAGAAGAAGGTTTCCCCGGTCCTGGTCATGACCTACGCGCTCATGGAAGGTATGCTGCTCGGTGGCCTGTCCGCTGTTGTGGACATGCGCTACCCCGGCGTGGCAATTCAGGCTGTTCTGGCAACCCTCGCGGTTGCAGGTACTACCCTGGCTCTGTTCGCGAACGGTAAGCTGCGTGCAACCCCCAAGCTCAACAAGATTTTCATGATCGGCGCTATTGGTTACCTGGCGTACGGTCTCATCTCGATCCTGGGTGCGGGTATCTTCGGTTCCTCGCTGAACAGCTTCTCTATCGGTGGTATCCCGCTGGGTCTGGTTGTTGGCCTGTTCGCTGTTGCGCTGGCAACCTACTCGCTGCTGCTGGACTTCACCACCACCTCCGAGGCTGTGGAGGCTGGCCTGCCCGAGCGTGAGTCCTGGCGCCTTGCATTCGGCCTGACCGCTTCTCTGGTCTGGCTGTACGTTGAGATCCTGCGTGTTCTCATGTACCTGGCAAGCATCTTTAGCAACGACTAAAGCTCATGATGAGGCGGCGGTACCGTGATGGTGCCGCCGCCTTTGCCGCTTTACTGCCCTGGTGTATCGAGGCGCAGGGGAGGAGCATAACACCATCACCATGTACCGCCTCCGCTGGGGTAGCCGAGCTGCCCCGCGCGGGGCAACACCGATAACGATTTGGAGACACCGTGAAAATTACACCTGTTGCAGAAGAACATGTAGCCGAGGAGGAGCGCGGCTACCGGGTGCCTTTTGCTATGGAAGTTGCCGGTGCTTGGGCGTGGCGCATCATTATGATTGCCGGTGCCGGTTGGATCCTTTGGAAGGGTCTGGGGCACGTCTCCCTGCTGGTTATTTCTCTTCTGGTGGCTTTGCTGCTGGCGGCTCTGTTGAGCCCCGCCGTGATGCTTCTGCGTAAGAAGGGCGTTCGTGCCGGTGGGGCGGCGGCTATTGCCGAAATCGGTATGATTCTGGTGCTCGCCGGTATTATTTCGTTGACCGGTCAGCAGATTGTGCGTGGTTTTGTGTCCATGGCGGATAAGGCGATGCAGGGCTACCAGCAGCTGATTGGTTGGCTGAAGGACCTCGGCTACGAGTTCGGTGCCGACCAGCTGAACCAGCTGCTGGATCAGATGGAGAGTGCTGCAACCAATAACCCCAGCTCCGTGTTGCACGGTGTGTCTCAGGTGGGTTCTACTGCGGCTGAGGTTGCGACCGGTACCCTGCTGACCCTGTTTACCCTGGTCTTCTTCCTGATGGAGGGCGAGCGTATCTGGCTGTTCGTCACCCGCCTCTTCCCGAAGGATGCGCGTGCCGCCGTCAACGGTGCGGGTCGTGCGGGCTGGAAGTCCCTGGGCGCGTACGTGCGCGTTCAGATTCTGGTGGCGGCTATTGACGCTGTCGGTATCGGTGTTGGTGCCGCAATCCTGGGTGTGCCCCTGGCGATTCCGCTGGGCGTGCTGGTGTTCCTGGGTTCCTTTATCCCGGTGATTGGTGCGCTGTTCTCCGGTGCCGTGGCGGTGCTTCTGGCACTCGTGGCCCTGGGGCCGGTGCAGGCGCTGATTATGCTGGGCATCGTGCTACTGGTGCAGCAGGTGGAGTCGCATATTCTGCAGCCGCTCATCATGGGTAAGGCTGTATCACTGCACCCGCTGGCCGTGATTTTCTCGGTGGCCGGCGGCTCCATGATTTTCGGTGCCGTGGGCGCGCTGTTCGCGGTGCCGACGCTGGCCGTGGTGAACTCGGTGGTGCGCTACCTGGCGGATCGCGGTTGGGAACACGATCCCGGCTTGCGCGATGAGGAGTTCCTCTTCCCGCACGAGGTGGCTCGCCGCGAGCAGGCTGAGGAGAAGGCCCTGGAACGGCAGGAGAGCGTCAAGAAGCTGGCCTCCCGAGTGCCGCGCCATCAGAAGGCTGAGGAGCCTGAGAATCGGGATCCCGAGGTTTCGGACTCCTCCAAAGACTAGGGGCCCGCATCGAGCGGGAGGTTTTGGCGTAGGGCACCCCGCCATCCTCGATAACGCACCGCTAACTCGTCCCGGCGATACCGCCGGCCGCGATGCCGTCTACGGCGGTGTCTCGCTAGGGGGCTACTCGCGACCGAGTAGCCCCCTTCACTGTACCCATCCTCTAAAATGGGATGAGCAATACATCACCGCCCCGCGCCCGCGGGGCAACGCACCATCAGAATGGAAACCTCGTGAGCGTAAATCTCGACTCCCTGCCCGTGACCATCACCGATATTGAACGTGCCGCAGAGCTGCTCGAAGGCGTTATTGAACGCACCCCCGTCGCTCATTCGCGTGCGCTGAGCCAGCGCCTCGGGTCCGAGGTTTTCTTCAAGTGTGAGAACCTGCAGCGTGCCGGTTCTTTCAAGGTGCGCGGTGCGTACGTGCGTATGGCGAAGCTTTCCGAGGAGGAGAAGAAGCGCGGCGTCGTGGCGGCGAGCGCGGGTAACCACGCGCAGGGTGTGGCGCTGGCGGCTGACCGTCTGGGCATTAAGGCTCGTATTTACATGCCGCTGGGTGCGGCACTGCCGAAGATTACTGCAACCCGTGATCACGGTGCTGAGGTTGAACTGTACGGTGTGACCGTGGATGAGGCTCTGGCGGAGGCGAAGCGCTACGCCGAAGAGACCGGCGCGGTGTTCGTGCACCCCTTCGACAATGAAGATATTATTGCCGGTCAGGGCACTATCGGTCTGGAGATTCTGGAGCAGGTTCCGGACGTTGACACCGTGATTGTGGGTGTTGGCGGCGGCGGTCTGCTGGCCGGCCTGTCCGCGGCGATTCGCGCGAAGGAGCAGGAGCTCGGCAAGAAGATCAAGATTATCGGTGTTCAGGCGGAGCACGCGGCGGCGTACCCGCTGTCCCTTGCCGCGGATGCTCTGGTGCCGCTGAAGAAGGTTTCTACCATCGCTGACGGTATTGCGGTGGGCCGCCCCGGCCAGATGCCTTTCTCCATCATCAAGGAGCTGGTGGACGATGTGGCGACCGTGAGCGAAGACGATATCGCTCGCGCCCTGATCTTCCTGATGGAACGTAACAAGCTTGTGGTGGAGCCTGCCGGTTCGGTGCCCGTGGCGGCGCTGATGAACGGCAAGCTGAAGGAAGAGTACGGCGACCTGGGTACGGTCGTGTGCGTGCTCTCCGGCGGCAATATTGACCCGATGCTGATGCTGAAGGTGATTCAGCGCGGTCTGTCTGCGGCTGGCCGCTACATGACCGTGAAGATGATGCTTTCTGACCGTCCGGGTGAGCTGGCAACCATCTCCCGCATCATCTCTGAGAATGACGCGAACGTGACCGGTGTGGACCACACCCGCGTGGGTGGCTCGCTCTCCATGGGTGACGTGTCGATTACGATCGATATGGAGACCAAGGGTGTGGAGCATTGCCGTCAGGTGATTGCCGCCCTGGAGGATGAGGGCTTCAAGCCCATCATTGTTTACTAAAGACCCGAACGTGGGCAGCCCCCGCACTATACCAACCGGTACCGTTGTGACCCTGTCGGTGCTGCAACGGGGCGGGGCTTGCATCCTGCCCGGGTGCCGCCGTACTAGAGCAGGTCAAGAACCTTCACACTGTACGTATCGCGTACAGTGAGGTCCTCCACCGGGACTTCCTTAAGATAGAGCTTGTTCCCGCCCCGAATCTCGTACTGGTACATTCTGCGGTTGAGCGCATCAAAGACATACCCCAGATAGTGCTCTACCACATGTTCCCGGGTGTCTTCGATGAAGTCTGTAATGAACAGGTGCTGTTTCTCCACCCCGATACGTGCGGCCATTTTAGCGAATTCCGCAGGAAAATCCTCCGGAAACAGCCGGGTGAGGTCCATAATATCCTCCAGAAAAATCTCGAGGGGAATATCGTCAAAATCTACAGGTTCCATAGTTTTCCTTAAGAGGGGATATTGCAAGGGATACGCCCGAAACGGCCAGGGGAGCGGGCACTTGAAGGTGGGCTATAACGGTTACATAAAAACCCGGACTATACGAGTAGCCCGAGTTTTCACCTGAAACCTTTTGCGCCCAGAGCTTAGCCCTGGTAAGGGGTCACGGAGACAATCTTGGCGCTCAGTTCCTTACCGTTCGGAGCGGTGTAGGAAACCTCGTCACCCTGCTTAGCGCCCATGATTGCGGCACCCAGCGGAGACTTCTCAGAGAAGACCTTCAGGTCGCTACCTGCAGGCAGAGTGTCCTCAATTTCGCGGGAGCCGAGCAGGAACTTCAGGGTGCGGCCGGCAACCTCAGCCTCGATGACCATGCCGTGGCTTACCACGCCGTCATCAACGGGCGCCTCACCAATCTGTGCGGTTTCCAGCAGGTGCTTGAGCTGCTTGATGCGCGCCTCGTTCTTAGCCTGCTCGTCACGTGCAGCGTGGTAGCCGCCGTTCTCGCGGAGGTCACCCTCATCGCGTGCCTGCGCGATGCGGTCAACAATTTCCTGGCGGTACGGGCCGGAGAGGTACTCCAGCTCCTGGGTGAGGCGGTCGAAGGCGTCCTGAGTGAGCCATGCACCGGTGTTTTCAGCCATGCGTGTCCTTTGCTTATGCGCCGGCTTAGCCGGTGCGAAACGAATAAACCCGCTACCGCGTGCCACGTTCCATGCGCGACGGGGAGGCGGTAACGGAATGAATCAACAGACCTATTCTAGAGCACTGGAGGATTTTCGGCTGTTATGCCGGTCGTATCTTCCCCTCTGAACGCATCTTCCTCTGTACGCACGCCGGTAGCTGAACACTCCGCCAGCATCAGCCTGTTTCCTGCCCGTGAATCTGCTGATATGACGGCATGTTTCACGATGTCACATGGCGTCATCTGCGCTAGTACACGGGCGCTATCCTTGGGTATCATACGAGAAGCTACAATCGTAAAATTTCTGCCGCGTAGCGCTCGCATTCGCGATTCACAGACACATCATCCGCACCCCTGGCGCATCACCTAAGGAGACCACCGTGAGCGAAGCCATTGAACAGCTGAAGGCAAACCTGCCGACTCACCCTCCCGTGGACTCCCTCAAACCGCTGGATGAGGACTACACCGGCCTGCGCATCCTCGCGGTGCACGCGCACCCGGACGACGAGTCCTCCAAGGGTGCCGGTACCGCTTCGGCGTATATTGCCCGTGGTGCCCGCTTCATGGTGGCGACAATGACCGGCGGCGAGCGCGGTGACATCCTGAATGAGGAGATTGCTAATAGTCCGCGTGCGCACCGTGACCTGCCGGGTCTGCGTCGCGCTGAAATGGCGGCTGCTCGCGAGATCATGGGTATTGAGCACCGCTGGATTGGTTTCTTCGATTCCGGTCTGCCGGAGGGTGACCCCATGCCGCCGCTGCCCTTCGGTAGCTTTGGCACCATGCCCCTGGACCGTGCCGCCGCGCCGCTTGTGCGTCTGGTGCGTGAGTACCGCCCGCACATCATCATCACCTATGACGAGATTGGCGGCTACCCGCACCCCGACCACATCATGACCCACAAGGTTGCCGTGGAGGCATTCGAGAAGGCAGGCGACCCCGAGGCGTACGTGGGTGAGGGCGAGCCCTGGACCCCGCTGAAGCTCTACTACGACCGCGCGTTCAACCCCGAACGCACCCTCGCCCTGCACGAGCATTTGCTCGATACGCACGGTGAGAGCCTGCTGAGCGGCTGGATTGAGAACATCGCGCACCGCGCAACGTCGGGGGAGGCACCTCGCCACGAGACTACGACCCGCATCCTGGTTCACGAGCACTTTGAGCAGCGCGATCAGGCTCTGCTGGCACACGCCTCGCAGGTGGACCCGAACGGCGTGTTCTTCGCTGTTCCCAGCGAACAGCTGAAGGATATTTGGCCCTGGGAGGATTACACGCTGGCTGCCTCTCACACGGAGGTTCAGCTGCCCGAATCTAGCCTGGATGAGGGCCTGAGCGACTACTACGTTATCTAGCCTCTACATTATCTAGAGTGGGGCGCCGCATCGCCCCGCGTTACAACGATGCCCTTCACCCACGATATGAGTCGTGGGTGAAGGGCATCATCCATTCTTAGGCACGCGATGTGTGCAGCCCCCGTATACAACCCCGCATGCCGCTACCAGCCGCCACAAATTTTGAGCCGATTCTCAGCCCATCCGTGATGCCGATTGCCGCGAAGGTACGGCGCGGCGGCGTAGAATAAGAGCTCGGGCTCTTTCGTGATGAGCCCGCTGAATTATCTGCCACGACAGCCGAATGAGGTATGAGCTATGAGCGCCAACGCCCTGCCCGTGATTACTGTGCACGGCCACGCCAGCAACCCCGGCACTGTCACTGAGCCTACCGTCTATGAGCAGGCTCTGGCGCGCTCGCTGAGCCCCGAATCCCTGCCGGCACATATTGGAGTGCTGGTGGACGGTAACCGCCGCTGGGCGGCTCAGCGCGGCTTGAGCACCCGTGAGGGCCACGCCGCCGGTGCGGAGCGAATTATTGATTTTCTGGCGTGGTGTACTGAGCTGTCGATTCCGCAGGTGAGCCTGTACATGCTCTCCACTGAGAACCTGAAGCGCCCCGAGAAGGAACTGACCGGTCTGATCGCTGTGATTGATGCGTTCCTGGTGCGTCTGGTGGATTCCGCCTGCGGCCCGGTGCGCGCCATCGGCAACATTGACCTGATTCCTCGCCAGCTGCACGAGCGCCTGGACTGGGCGATTGAGCAGACGCCGCACCTGCCCGGCGTTCGCGTGAACATTGCGGTCGGCTACGGCGGTCGCCAGGAGATTGTGGACGCGGTCCGTTCGGTTCTGCGTGAGGCCGCCGCTGAGGGTGCCTCCTTGGAATCGCTTGCTGAACAGCTGAGCGTGGAGGATATTTCTTCGCACCTGTACACCGCCGATATGCCCGACCCGGACCTGCTGATTCGCACTTCGGGCGAGCAGCGCCTGTCCGGTTTCATGACCTGGCAGAGTGCGTATTCTGAGTTTTATTTTTGCCGTGCCCTGTGGCCGGATTTCACGCGCGTTGATTTTTTGCGTGCCCTGCGGGATTACGCGAACCGTTCCCGCCGCTTCGGTTCCTAGAACTTAGATGCTCTAGCATCTATGTACTCTGGTGCCGCTGGCTAGTAGTTACCGGTAGTACAGCCTCCAGCAATACAGAATGGACGTTCTATGCTCGCTGAGCTTTCCCGCCTCTACAACGCAGGCGGCGCCTCCGTTATTGCCGCTCTGGTGCTCGGCAGCTACCTGCTGTATTTTCTGTGGTGCGCCCTGCGGCTGTGGCGTATTGACGTGCGGGAGCACCGTCTGCCGCACCGCATCCTGATTCCTCTGGCTATTGCCACCTATACGGCTCTGCCGGTGTCTTTGCTTTTTGCCGGTCGCCCCGCCGATATTTGGCGTGTGATGGGTGCCGGTCTGGTGCTGTGGTTCTGCTACGGGCTTCTGCGTATCCTGTCGTTCGGGGCGCTGGGCCGCGGGGATGTGAAGCTTGCCGGCATTCTGGGCGGCGTGCTCGGGTACCTGTCCTGGGCGAACCTGGGGTGGGCGTCGCTGGTGACGTTCCTTGCCGGTGGTCTGGTGTCTTTGGCTCTGGTGCTGTTTACGAAGGCGCGCGGTAGCACCCGCATTGCCTTCGGCCCGTTTATGCTTCTGGGCGCGCTGGTGGCGTTGGCTGCCCCGGCGTATTCTCTGTGGTAGATTCCGAAGTGGGGCGACCGTCCGGCTACGTGGCGGGCTCGTTCTTCGTATGGTTCATTCTCCGTGCGGCTCGTGGCTGTTTGCTCTCTCTAGCACCTATTCCCCGGCAGAACTGCCGGGGCTTTTGAAAGGTTGATGTTATGCCTACTCCTCCCTATATCCGTAAGCTGCGTGAGCGGATCGGCTCGGATTACCTGTGGCTGTCCGGTGCGACGGCTGTGGTGTACCGTGAGCAGGATTCTAAGGTGCTGCTGGTGCGCCGTAGCGATAACGGGGCGTGGACCCCGATTACGGGCATTGTGGACCCGGGGGAGAGCCCCGCACTGACCTGCCTGCGTGAGGCGCACGAGGAGGCGAACGTGCAGATTGAGGTGCTGGAGTTGGCGCAGGTGAAGGCTGACCCGCCGATGCAGTTCGGTAATGGTGACCGCTGCCAGTTCTTGGATCATACGTTTTTGTGCCGCTGGGTTTCTGGTGAGGCGAAGGTGAATGATGAGGAGTCTTCGCAGGTGCGTTGGGTGGATGTGTCTGACCCGGCGGAGCGTGCGTTGCTTTCGGAGCGGATGCTGGACCGTATTGATGCGGCGCTGAACTATGATGGCCACTGCCGTTTTGGGCTGGAGTCGGTGCCGCCGGAAGAACTCTAGACCGGCTACTAGACTCCGTAAAAGCCGCCGAATGAGGCGTGTAGATACAGAAGGAGGGGCAACCCGCCGTCATGGCGAGTCGCCCCTCCCAGCATTTTTACGACAGTTTGTTACATGTTATTGGGTGGTTCTTCCTGCTTTTCTGTGGGAGTGAGGGGCTGGAGGCCTAAAATTTGCCGTGGCTTTATTTTGTTTTTGTCTTTTTTTACTTTAAGTTGCGCCTGTGTGTCGAGTTATGGGTGGTGCGCATGAGATGCTTTATATATGACGCGGGTTACATTGGGAGTGACGGCCCCGTATTAGTCAGTAACCCGAAAAAATCCGTTCACGTGATGTTCTGGTGAGCGTGGTCGCTTTCCTTTTACTCTGCCTATAAATCTTTAAGGCATGCCATTTTTCTGTGAACTAGGCTCATTGTGTTCATCGCAATTCTTGGTCGCTATTTTGACGCGCCCTGGAAGGAGTAAAGCATGACAACACACAAAATACCCTGGAGAATCTACGTAGCCCTTATCGGCTCTCTGGTAGGTACAGGAATATATTCCTTCGCCCTACCCATCGCGATTCTCGCTAGTACAGGCGAAATTGGGTTAGCTGGCGTGATGGCGGTAGCCATGCAAATCCCCAATATCGCCTTGGCATATCCACTAGCAACCCTATCCGATAGTCTGCCTCGAAAACCTATGATCGTGATTGCCGGGGCAGTAAACATCCTCAGCATCCTTACCTTGGCGTTGATGATTGAGCAGCATACGCTGTCATGGTTCACCATCGCCGCACTAGGATTTGTGAGCGGTGTCTTCTCCGAACTGGCTGCTGCCTCAGAAGCGGGATATATTCCGCAGCTTCTCGGACGAGAAAACCTTCTTTCGTACAACGCACGTCGTGAAATTTGCGAGGGAATATCCGCAATCATTGCGCCCCCTACGGCAGGATTTATTGTTCTTGTCGCGGGTGCAACGGTCGGTCTTATCGTCCCGGTGCTCCTTTTCGGAGCGGCAACTATTTCATACGCAACGTTGCCATCCGTAGAGATGGAAACTAAAACTGAGCAACGCGAAACCGCACAACATGGGTTTATTCACCGCATGTTTGACGGTATCCAATACATGTTCTCCGGTGCCCCGCAGAGACTTATCCTTGTCTACACCTTCTTCTTGGCGGCAGCTACGGCATCGTATTCACTCATCATTATTTACCGCCTGTATGAGGAGCTCACTTTTGAAGCCTCAGTGGTAGGCATGATTATGGCCTGCAGCGGTATCGGTGGTATCGTCGCGGCGCTCATCATCGATCGTTTCTTCTCTTTCGAGAACACACGAGGAATGCTGCTGGTCGCCAACGTCGTATCCCTGCTCGGAATACCGCTCGTCACCGTCAGCAATAACCCCGTAGTGCTCGGCGCCCTGCTCTTCATCCTGGACGTAGGATGGGCATCAGCTTTCATCTTCTCCAACAATCTTCGCGACTGCATTACACCGAATGAGCTACTGGGGCGTGCCAGCTCCCTTGACGGTGCCGTATTTGGGTTAGGAACGCTGTACTCCATGGGTGCGGTAGCACTGATGCTCGATCATCTCGGCTCCTTCAACGCTGCGCTTGTCGTCAGTATCCCGGCTGTACTCTGCCTCATCTACACGCTGGTCCACTATAAACAATTCAAAGTGTTCAATATCGTTGAACAATAGTGAGAACCCGCTACCCACTTAATGACGGGGCGGAGAACATACACAGAAGGAGGGGCGACCCGCCGTCATGGCGAGTCGCCCCTCCCTCTATGGTTAAGCCGCGAACCTCAGAGGAGGTTCAGGCGGGTGAGATTAGAAGTTGCCCAGCATCTTGGTGACGTCCAGAGCCGCATCCAGCTGCTCCTCAGTCACTTCGCCGCGCTCCACATAACCCAGAGCCACAACTGCCTCACGGACAGTCACCTTGTGAGCCACCGAGTACTTAGCAATCTTCGCAGCAGCCTCGTAACCAATCAGCTTGTTCAGCGGGGTCACAGTCGACGGCGAAGCTTCAGCCAGGAAGCGGCAACGCTCAACGTTAGCGGTCAGACCGTCAATCATCTTCTCAGCCGAAACGCGAGAAACATTAGCGAGCAGGCGGATTGACTGCAGCAGGTTAGCAGCCATCACCGGGATACCCACGTTCAGCTCAAACGCGCCGTTAGTGGACGACAGAGCAATGGTCGCGTCGTTACCGATAACCTGAGCGGCAACCATGATGGTAGCCTCACAAATCACGGGGTTGACCTTACCGGGCATAATCGAGGAACCGGGCTGCAGATCGGGGATGTGCAGCTCGCCCAGACCGGTGTTCGGGCCCGAACCCATCCAGCGGATGTCGTTGCTGATCTTCATCAGGCCGTACGCCAGGGTGCGCAGCTGACCGGAAACCTCAATCAGGCCGTCACGGTTAGCCTGAGCCTCGAAGTGGTTACGAGCCTCGGTCAGGGGCAGACCGGTCTCCTCAGCGAGCAGCTCAATCACGCGAGCGGAGAAGCCGTCGGGGGTGTTAATGCCGGTACCCACAGCGGTACCGCCCAGCGGAACCTCAGCCACGCGGGGCAGGGACGCATTCACACGCTCAATGCCGTAACGCACGGTTGCTGCGTAGCCGGAGAACTCCTGGCCCAGGGTGATGGGGGTTGCGTCCATCAGGTGGGTACGACCGGACTTCACAACGTCCTTGAACTCAACGGACTTGCGCTCCAGGGACTCAGCGAGCACCTCGAGAGCGGGAATCAGGTCCTTCACCAGCGCCTCGGTCACAGCAACGTGCACGGAGGTGGGGAAGACGTCGTTGGAGGACTGGGAAGCGTTCACGTGGTCGTTGGGGTGAACCTCAATGCCCTTGGACTCCAGGGAACGGGTTGCCAGGGTTGCCAGAACCTCGTTCGCGTTCATGTTCGAGGAGGTACCGGAACCGGTCTGGAAGACGTCAATGGGGAAGTGGGCGTCGTAGTCACCGGTTGCTACCAGATCCGCTGCGTCGCGGATAGCCTGGGCGCGCTCAGCGTCGAGCACCTTGAGTTCCTCATTGGCGGTCGCGGCTGCCTTCTTCACGAGGGCAAGCGCACGAATATGGGCGGATTCGAGGGTCTGACCCGAAATCGGGAAGTTCTCGACTGCGCGCTGGGTCTGTGCACGGTAGAGTGCATCAGCCGGAACGCGAACTTCGCCCATGGTGTCATGTTCAATGCGGTATTCAATGTTTTCAGCCATACCTCTAGCATAGGCGTTCAAAGTGGCTTACGTCGCCTCGAAAAGGTGTCAAAAGAGGAAAAACGCTCATAAATTTTGCGGCGTGAGAAGGCGCATAAAAACCCCGCCCCGGCAGATGTGCGAACACGCTACCGTGGCGGGGTTATCCCATAGAAAAATCTGTTCTTAAGTGCGAGTATGTGGGTTCTTGCCCTAAGACTCGTATCGAGCGGAGACGAGGAAAACTAGTCCAGGTTCTCAGCAACCACAACGCGCGGGGGAGTCTTCACGACCACCGGAATCGTCTGGGTCGGCGGGTTCTGCGCGTCGTTCTTCTCCTCCGGCAGAGTCAGGTCCTGCGAACTGAACACCAGCTCCGCCTTACCCTCCTTCAGATGGTAGAAGACACCAATCACTGCGACCTTACCCTCAACCACTGCATCCGAAATAATGTGGGACTGCTCAATAATGCGGATAGCGGTCTGGCGAGTATGCTCACGCACCATATCGTTGACGGTCGGGTTCTCCGGCAGCTTCGGAGACATTGCCGAAGGCAGGATGTGCTGCACCAGGTTACGGATGAAGCCGTGCGGCATCTCACCGGATTCCAGAGCATTGCTAGCGGCAGTCACAGCACCGCAGGAGTCGTGACCGAGAACCATCACGATGGGGGTCTCAAACTCCTCGACCGCGTACTCCAACGAACCGAGAGCCGCGTTCTCCAGCACGTGGCCGGCGGTACGCACCACGAACGCGTCGCCCAGACCCAGGTCAAAAATAATCTCCGCCGCGAGGCGAGAGTCACCGCAGCCAAAGATTGAAGCAAAGGGGAACTGGCCGGCGGCTAGGTCGGTACGGCGAATCGTATCCTGATTGGGGTGCTCGTTGCTGCCCTCAATAAAACGACGGTTGCCGTCTCGAAGGCGCTTCCACGCCTCAGCGGGAGTCGGTTGAATGCCAGCCATGTGATGCTCCTTAGCGGACAGATACAGATAACGTGTGCCGCCATAGGCAACGAATCTGCGAACGGGTATGCGGGGGCTTCAGGCGCTCGCGCTGAAGCTGAGTTTCTTGCCGGAAGCTTCCCGGTGAAAAGAACCTACCTCAAATATGCCTTAAAAATGCGAAAAATAGCTAGTATGGCGCGCCTTCACAACCCCAATCTTGATGCCCAATGACGCAAAAACAATGCAAAGGGAGACGCAGCCCTCACCAAGTTGCCGCATCTGCTCACCTTAAAGTCAACACGCACGCAAACTCGTTCAGAACAAGAAAAACGAAGCGCCCGCGCGCTATCCTGAAAGGAGCACTACTGCGTCGGCGACTTCGTGCTGGAAAGAACCAGCCAGCCGACAGTGTATTCAGAAATCTCGAAGGTGAGTCTATGACTACGAACAACAATCACGGCGATCGCAACCTCGCAATGGAACTGGTCCGCGCGACTGAAGCAGCAGCAATTGCTGCAGGCCCCTGGGTTGGCGCAGGCGAAAAGAACCTCGCAGATGGTGCAGCCGTAGACGCAATGCGTTACCGCCTCTCCACCGTCAGCTTCAACGGCACCGTCGTCATTGGTGAAGGCGAAAAGGACCAGGCCCCCATGCTGTACAACGGCGAGAACGTTGGCGACGGCTCCGGCCCCTCCCTCGACGTGGCAGTGGACCCCATCGACGGTACCCGCCTGACCGCTCTGGGTATGGACAACGCCCTTTCCGTGATTGCCGTAGCAGACGGTGGTACCATGTTCGACCCCTCCGCAGTGTTCTACATGGAGAAGCTGGTCACCGGTCCCGAAGCCGCAGAATTCGTGGACCTGCGCCTGCCCGTCAAGCAGAACCTGCACCTGGTTGCTAAGGCTAAGGGCAAGAAGATCAGCGAGCTGACCGTCTGCGTGTTGGACCGCCCCCGCCACGCCAAGCTCATCCAGGAAATCCGCGAGGCAGGTGCTCGTACCCGCATCATCCTCGACGGTGACGTTGCGGGTGCTATCGCAGCCTGCCGCGAGAACACCGGCGTGGACCTGATGCTCGGCACCGGCGGCACCCCTGAAGGCGTTGTCGCGGCGTGCGCAATCAAGGCAACCGGCGGCGTCATCCAGGGCCGCCTGGCACCGACCGACGACGCAGAGCGTGAGAAGGCGCTGGAAGCCGGCCACGACCTTGACCGCATCCTGACCACCAACGACCTGGTCACCAGCGACAACTGCTTCTTCGCCGCAACCGGTGTCACCGACGGCAAGCTGCTGCGCGGTGTTCGCTACAGCAAGAACGTTGTAACCACCCAGTCGCTGGTTATGCGTTCCTCCTCCGGTACCGTTCGTACCGTCGAGGCTGAGCACCGCCTCTCCCGCCTGCGCGAGATTCTCTCGCACACCAAGAGCCCCGAAGAGCAGTAATCTTCGCCCCCGCAAGGGCTGAGGAGCCGCACTAAGACTCCTCGAACATTGCGCATACATACACAGGGAGCCGCCCCCACCGAAGAACTCGGTGAGGGCGGCTCCCTCATGTATTTAGCTTTTAGTTCTCAGGATGCGCCCCAGCAGCGGTGCGCCCGAACCCGTTAGCGAGAGCGGAAAGACTGAACCTTCGCCTTCGCCTTCGACACAGCATCACGAACCGCCGGACGAGCCTTGTACGCCAGCGTGTAGGCGCGGTAACCCAGCGAGGACACCGGAACATCCCAAGTGCCCGGGTACTCCACCGACTCGCCGCCGAAGGACTTCTTGAACTTCGTGAAACCAGCCCACTCGTGATCCGGCTGATCCTCCGGCGCAATGCCGAAGAGGTCAACGTACTTCAGACCCTTACGCTTAGCGTCCAGGATAAAGTTTGTCACCACCGGAATACCCGCGGACAGGCGACGATGCTCAAAAGAAGCCGCCGCATGCGCGTAGGTGCGGGTGTCATCCGAATCGTACACAAACGCCGCCGCAATCGGGGTGCTCTCACCGTTCTCGTCGGTCAGCTTCGCAATGTACAGGGATGCCGCACCAGCAGGCATCAGCACGCGAGCAACCTGCATCAGGTAATCATCCCGCTGACGGTTAAAACCGTTGCGGTCCGCGGTCTCATCCAAGAACGCGAACAGAATCGACAAATCCTCAGGATTCGTCGACACCTCAATGGTCACACCCTTCTTGTGGATATTGCGGTGCAGGTTGCGGTTATTGGACTTCATGCCCTTGAGGATCTCGTCCTCAGAGCCCGAAAGATCAATAATCTGCGTGTGCGACGGCTGCACCTGGCGAGGAGCCAAAACCGCACCGCGACGAGCCAAGAAAGCAGCCGCATCCTGATCGCCCCAAATGGCGGATTCAGTAGGCTCAATGCGCACAAACAGGCAACGAAGCTTCGCAGCCTCTTCCTTCAACGACGTGAGAGCCTCATCAAAAGCCACAGCGCTGGAAGCAACCGGTCCGTACGGGCTGTACAGGTAGCGGCCGGTAGCGCCGCCCTCAACGGTCGCAAGGTACGACCAGCCGTTACCGCTCTTACGGATCACGGTGTGACCATTAGATTCCTGAAAACGTGCCCAAATATCGGACTGAAGAATATTACTCATCCTTCTAGTGTATCCGAGCTTAGGGAACGTAAGCCTGGGGCTCCGAGGACGCTTCGGGAGCAGGAGTGGGGCGGGGTGCGGAGGAGCTCTCCTCCGCCTCGCGCTCAGCCGCTGCCTTAGCCTTCGCCTCGGCAACACGGGTGCGCAGAGCCGCGCCCTTGTCCATCGCGCTCTGACGCAGATCCTGAGAGAACTGACGCAAATCAGCGTGAACCTGCTGAGCGAATGCGTCAGTGCCCGAACCCAAAATACGCAGAGCCAGCAGACCAGCATTGCGAGCGCCGTTAATGGAGACGGTAGCCACCGGAACGCCGGCGGGCATCTGAACAATCGACAGCAGCGAGTCCATGCCCTCGAGGTTCTTCAGGCGCACCGGAACACCAATCACGGGCAGAGCGGTGACGGAAGCGAGCATTCCGGGCAGGTGAGCGGCACCGCCGGCACCAGCAATAATGACGCGAATACCGCGGCTGTGAGCCTTCTTGCCGTACTCAATCATGTCCTCGGGCATGCGGTGCGCAGAAACGACATCAGCCTCGTAGGGGATGCCGAACTCGTCCAGAACCTCGGCTGCGGCCTCCATGACCGACCAGTCCGAATCTGAACCCATCACAATGCCAACAATGGGCTGGGAAGAAGCGTAGGGAGACTGAGACATAATCCTCATATCCTTTCAGAATGCGGTGGCGAACCACCATCAATAGGGTGCGTCGGATACGCAGGATGATGTGCTCACCCCACGCACCGGCTAAAAATAGGGCTACAGGGGGCGGCCGTCACGCAAAATGGAGGCGGCATTCGCAGCGCTGTGGCGCAGCGCCTCAAGCTCAGCCACCGTGCCAGTAATATTCACGTGACCAATCTTGCGGCCCGGGCGGGTTTCCTTGCCGTAGAAGTGAATCTTCGCGCGCGGTTCAGCCGAAAGTGCCAGCGGGTAGACGCCGAAAATGTCTTCGTTCTCGCCGCCCAGGTAGTTCTTCATCACCGCAACACCCTCCAGCACGGAGGTGTCACCCAACGGCAAATCCAGCACAGCACGCAGATGCTGCTCAAACTGGCTGGTCACCGAGCCGTCCTGAGTCCAGTGGCCGGTATTGTGCGGGCGCATCGCCAGCTCGTTGATGTAGAAGCCTGCGGGAGAGCCGGGAACCTCAAAAAGCTCAGCCGCCATCACACCGGTGACGCCCAGCTCGGAGGCAATAGTCACCGCAGCGGCTGCGGCAGCCTCAGCGATCTCGGGGTCCAGGTTCTGCGCGGGGGCAATGACCTCGTCACAGATGGAGTTCACCTGAATGGTCTCAACGACCGGCCAGGGGCGCACCTCGCCGCTTTCACGGCGAGCAACCAGCGCGGAAAGTTCACGAGTGAAAGGCACCTTCTCCTCGGCAAGCAGGGAGGAGAAGTCGGTGCGGGAAGGCAACTGCTCGAACCATTCGGTGCTGCGCTCGCGAGCCTCCTCGGGAGAATCCAGGACGAGCACGCCCTTGCCGTCGTAGCCGCCGCGCGGGGTCTTCAGCACCACGGGCCAGCCGATTTCATCGCCGAAGGCGAGCAGCTCGTCCAGAGTAGAAACCTCAGCCCAGCGCGGGTTCGGCAGACCCAGACGCTCAACGGCGGCGCGCATCAGGAGCTTGTCCTGAGCGTACTGCAGGGCTTCAGGGCGGGGCTGAACATTCACGCCCTCCGCCATGAGGGTGCGCAGAAATTCGGTGGGCACATGCTCATGATCGAAAGTGATGACATCCTTGCCGCGAGCAAACTCGCGGAGGGTGTCCAGGTCTTTGTAATCCCCGACGGGCGCGGTACGCACCGCTGCCACGGCGCCGACGGTTGGCGCCTCCGCGAGAATCTGCAGGTCGAGGCCAAGGTTAGTTGCTGCGGGAGCCATCATGCGGGCCAGCTGGCCTCCGCCGATGACGCCGATTACGGGTCCAGTCACAGGGTAAGTCACACCACCTAAGTGTACCGGGTTTCGGAGAGCCTGTGGGAGCAAGACCACAGTAAGGCCACAGAATAAGTTCAACGGGGATGCAGAGCCCAACATGTGGGCTTTGACGCGGGTGAAAGCCATCAAAACGTGCCTTCTACCCTGTCAACGTGAAATGAAAGGGAATATCTCGTTAGCTGGGAGGTCCGTGGAAAAACTCTCAAAGGGACAAACAACCCGCCGGGACTGTACTAACATATAAGAGCTTGTAAAACTTGTAAAAGAGGCTGAAGCAGCACACAGCGACAACGTAACCAACGTTCACCGTCGCAGCATCGGCACCTTTTTCCCCGATAAAACCCCGCTAGATAGGTCCCGCATGAGCGCACAGACGAAACCGACCCTCACCGAACGCCTGAAATCCCTCTGGGACAGCTACGGTATTGAGGTTCTCAAATTCGGTACCGTGGGCGGCGCCGCCTTCATCGTGAACTCTGTGACGGTGTGGGTGCTGATGATGACCATCATGTCGGAGTCCCACACCAAGGCGAAGGTCGTTGCAAGTATTGTTGCAACCATCTTCTCCTGGCTCATGAACCGCCTGTGGACCTTCCGCGACTCCCGCTCCGAAAACTGGAAGCGCGAAGCCATCGAGTTCGGTCTGGTGAACCTGCTGGGCATTCTCGTTGAGGCCAGCTGCGTGGCATTCAGTACCTACGTGCTAAACCTGCGCACCCCCGAGGCATCCTTCATCTCCGGTACGATCATTGGTACTATTCTGGGCACCATTCTTCGCTACTTCCTCTACCGCTTCTGGGTGTACGGTTCGCACCGCCAGAAGGTTGAAGACGGCGAAGGCACCGACCATGAAGAGCTCGGCCGCATGTTTGATGAAGCCGCCGCTATTCTCGACGGCGAAGAGCCTGCATTGCACCAGGTAACCTCTGAGGCGGCTGCACCCGAGGCACGCCCGAAGCCCGGTTCTCAGAACTCATAGGCCCAGCCTAAGTTGGTCATCAGCTGATACTCGTTCTAAAAACTTATCCCCCGATACGGCGTGTATCGGGGGATAAGTTTTTTAAAAATCCAAAGAATTCGGAAAAATCACTAGCCGCGGGGAATCTCCACCGCGCGCTCTGAAGCCATTAAGGATGCCAGCTGCTCATCCTGCCAGGCCACGCTCGGGTCAGCCACAAACACCGCATGGCCCGAAGCCAAAATAGCTAGCACCTCCAGCAGGGTACTCAGGGTCGCCTCCGAGGCGTCAAAACCGTAGTCGGGGCTCAACTCCAGCGCGAGTGCACGCTGCCCCGAAGGGAGCGTATAGCCCGCTGTGCGATAGGTCTGCGCCTGCGTAAGAACCTGCTCGTAGGCTTCCGCATAGCTGAAACCCTCAATGATTTCTGCCGAATCGTTCGGAAGCAGGCCCGAGTACTGGTCACCAAAGCTACGCACCAGAGCACAATAATCGAGCACCTCCTCGGCGTGGGGAGCCAGTGCCTGCAGATCGCCGGTATAGGAAAGTGCCAGTGGTGCACGCTCAACCGCCAGAAGGTATGCGGGGTCATTCGTGTAGCCCGCCTCCTTCTCCGTGCAGACCGCGGCAACCAGCGGCTCGTCCTGATCGAGGACCGCGCCCACGCGCAACGCCGCCAGACCCAGAACAATGGTGCGCCAGTGCAGCGGAGCCTGCAGGTCAAAACCTTCATTGGGCGCCAGCTCGCACTCTTCAACCAGCAGGTTTGCGCTCTTGTCTACCCAGTTCATGAGGACCCTGCCAGAGAGCTCAATGCGCTCGCCTGCCGCCGAATACCAGATCAGGGCGGGGGTCTGCTGAATGCTGAGTTTCTCGAAGAAGCGGTTCAGAGTTGCGGGCACGGATGCGCCGGTGGGGGAGAGAGTAACCATGGGTTTCACTCTACCGTACCGGGGGAAGGGCGGTCAGGGAGAGTGCGCTCGACGCTAAAAAATACAGAGGTAAAGTAAAAGCGTCTAAGAGTGTCTTAAAAAAACCTAATGACTCAAAATGTTTGATAGTCCTAATGCCTCATTTTGGAATATGGCATAAATATAAATTGGAAATGTAAATGCTTCGCAATGCCTCGAAAAAATATTCAGAAACCGCATAGGGAAAAAGATAAGTTTTTCTTATCTAATTATTGGGTTCTTTCCCCTGTGCCCGAGGTGGGGTGGGTGGGGTGGTCGTCATGAGCCCTTATTATTTGCGGTCAAGATGCGGAATTTGCAAGCGGTGGAAACTATGCCTTGAGTAGGGGAAATATGAGGTTGCCCTTAGGTGTGAGCGAGGGCAAGTAGCGTGCGCAAAAATATATAAAGGTCAAATTTACATTAAATATGACGTCTCTAACACACATACATCTAAATATTGTTTTAGTCTAGTTTGACGAAACGGCGTGTCGCACGTCTAATAGATATATAAGCGTGTTTGCTCTGGAAGGGACCGTAGAGGCCACAGCAAACCATGCCACACCATACACACTAAGATTCCGTCCACGACGGATCCGCAGACTCATTAAGCTCACAATGAGAACACGGAAGGAAAACCCATGGGCTCCTACATTGCATCGGACCGCTCCATCGTGGCCGCGCGCGCATCAGGCGCTCAGCACCGTAGCATGAATCCCACTCAATCCCTCGAAACAGCCGCCGACGCCTTTCTCGCAGACGCAGAACGAAACATGCCTGCTTGCACCGACGTATGGACCGCAGCGGCAGGGCTCTACGGAACCGAAGGTGAAGACGGAGAACTCGCCTGGCAAGCTGAAGCACTCTGCGCCCAGACCGACCCCGAAGCCTTCTTCCCCGAAAAAGGCGGCTCCACCCGAGACGCCAAAAGGGTATGCGGTGTATGCCCCGTGCGTGAAGAGTGTCTACAATATGCAATGGACAATGACGAGCGCTTCGGAATCTGGGGCGGGCTGTCAGAACGTGAACGCCGCCGACTGCGCAAGCAGGCGAGCTAAGCCAGGAAGGTACCATCTACATGCAGACCGCACGACTGTGCTCCCGCCAGACCTGCCAGCGAGAGGCGACTGTTACTCTCCACTACTCCTACGCAGACTCCACGGCACTCATTGACGCACTCTCAGAATTCCGCGAACCCCACGCCTACGACCTCTGCGACCATCACGCCGCACGACTGACGGCACCGCAGGGTTGGCGGGTGGTCTACAAGGTACCCGTTCAGGACACCACCGAATCCTAGAATTCGAACCCAAGAATTTAAACACCCGAATGCAAAGAACCTTCCGCGAATTCATGCGGAAGGTTCTTTGCGTATGAGAAACTGGCAGATAGTACAGATACCCGCAACTCACTCAAACACCATTCACTCGAAAAGAACGCGAGATCCATGAGCAAAGAAACACACCGAGGAATGTGGGGCGCACTGCGCCCGGCCATCCGCCGCACCAGCGCCGAAGAACTACTCCACGCCCGACGCACCGAAACTAAAACCAGCGAACCGGCACCGCACACCGGCGCCTTCGGACGCATCGCAGCAGACGTACCCACCGTCGCCGAAGAACCCGACCTGCCCACCGGGAACGTACCCGTCGTCCCCGCACGCAGCAAACTACGTGAACAGGGCGTCGGCACCCGCGTACGCACCCGCACCAACGTCTCCACCGGCTTCGTGCCCCTCGTCCGCGACTCGAAGAGCACCCCCAAAAACCCGACGCTCAGCGACCTCAACCGCGAAACCATGCAGAAGGCCGCCGAAGCAGAAGCCGCTGCAGCAGCAGAAGCCGAAAAGGCGGCCGAAGCAGAAACCGTCGCTACCGTGGAGGCGGCAAGCGCCTCCACCGCCGGACGCAAGTACCGCACCGAAACCACCCGCACCGGTCACACCCACGCGGTTGCAGACCCCAACGCGCCGCTGTCCTCCCTGGCAGCCTCGCCCGAAGCGGCAGAACGCGCCGCGGCCCGCGAAGACGCCGTGGAAGACACCCCGCGCTTCCTCAAGCTCCGCGCAACGCTCATCGCGCTCACCGTACCGCTGACCGTACTCATGATTGCGATTCGTGCCGTAGCCTCCGCGCCCTTCCTCTGGCTCGAATACCACCGCCCCGGATTCCCCGAAGACAGCTACGGCTACTACCTCATTGAGAGGATGCGCCTGGGCTCCTACGGCGTGGACTACATCAACAACTTCGCGCCGCGAGAATACCTCGCCCGCGTCACCACCGGCACCGACAACACCCTCGCCTTCACCGAAGCAGAAGTGAACCACATGCACGACGTGAAGTGGGTACTGCTCATCGCCACCGTAGCCGTTGCCGCGCTCTTCCTGCTGACGCTCTTTAGCAGCATCTCCCTGCGCGAGCGCGCCCCTGGAACCATCCGCCGCAGCCTCTTTAGCGGCGCATGGATTACCCTGGGACTCATCGCGGTGCTCGGCGTTGTGGGCGTCTTCGGCTGGGAATGGCTGTTCACCACCTTCCACCAGGTATTCTTCCCGCAGGGCAACTGGGAGTTCTCCGTACGAAGCTCCCTCATCCGCCTCTACCCGCCGCAATTCTGGATCGACGCAGCAATCGCCGTAGCGGTCCTCGTGGCAGCGCAGATTACCCTCCTGCTCGTGACCACCTGGCCCACCAAATACCGCAAGCTCAAGGCAGAACGCCGCCGCCAGGAACGCCAGGAACTGCGCGTCAAGCTCGCCTCCGCACGCGTCAGCGACAACTAAAACACGCGTCGGCGACAACTAAAAATCATCAGCCACTTCACCGCATGAACCAGCGAGGAAAGGGCACCCAAAGGGGGCTGGTCTCTACCACACGGTAGAACCCAGCCCCCTTCGCTATACCCAAGCTCGCATCGCTCGCGCCTCAACCCAGGCCTAAATCAACCCAGGACTAAAACCTCAGCCGAGATCCCGAGCTCAAAACCCGAGCCTAAAACTCGAGTCTAAATCCAGGACTTAAACCACATGTGCGAATACCACTGCTCATACGGAATCACCTGAGCAGTCCACAGCGGCATAAAGTACGCGCTCAACACCAGCACGCCCACCAGGTATATCGCCACCAGCGTCACGCCCAAACGAGCACGTAACACCGAACCGCGAGCACCCGACAGCGCCAGACCCAAAACGCCCGCCAACAGCAGGATCAGGAACGGCTCAAAGGACAGCGCGTAGAAGTAGAACATCGTGCGATTCGGGTACATAAACCACGGGAAATAGCCCGCGCCGAACACAACCAGTAGCGCGCCAAAACGCCAATCTCGCTTCAGCAGCAGAACCAGCAGCGCCACAATAATCGCCGGAATAAAAGCCCACCAAATGGCCGGGTTACCGATATTCAAAATAGCCTCGGAACAGGACTTCACGGTACAACCCGAAGAACCCAGCTTCGGCGACTCATAGTAGTACGAGGTCGGGCGGCCCAAAACCAGCCACTGCCACGCCTGCGAAGAATACGTGTGCGGGCTGCTCAAACCAGAATGGAACTTAAACGCCGAGACATGGTACTCCCACAGGGAACGTAGATCCTCAGGAAGCCACATGACACCCTTGCCCGGGTTCTCAACAGCCCAACGGCGGAAATACGCGTTCGACGACTGGAACCAGCCCGCCCAGGTGCTCAAATACACCAGCAGGCCCACACCAATCATCTGAACAAACGCGGGGAGACCGTCACGCACCAGCGCCGTCAAACCCCACTTGTCCAGGCCCACAATACGGCGAGCATTAATATCCCAGAACACCGTCAGCAGACCCATCGCCGCAACGAAGAACAGCGAATTCCACTTCACACCCACCGCAGCGCCGGCGCACACACCCGCGGCGAAACGCCACAGGCGCAGACCCATGCTCGGGCCCCACGGCATCGGCGGAAGCACACCGCTATTCTGACGTGCCGCCTCCGCAATATTGCGCGCCAACACGCGCCGCGCCTGAATACGGTCAAGCACCAGACACACAAAAGTCGCGAGAATCCAGAACATCTGGAAAATATCCAGCAGAGCCAAACGAGACTCCACCAGCATCAGACCATCCACAGCAGCCAGAAGCGCCGCAATAGTCGCCACCGTCATCGAACGGAACAGCAACCAGCCAACATAGGCAATCAACGCCACCGACAGGGTGCCAATCACCGCAGCAGAAACACGCCAACCAAAGGGATTATTATCACCAAAGATTGCCATGCCTGCGGCAATCATCCACTTACCCAACGGCGGATGCACCACATACTCCGGCGAATCCGTCAACAGACCCGACGGGTGACCGGCAGCAAAGGAAGCATTAGCCTCCTTCGACCAGCTCAACTCGTAGCCATAATGCACATACGAGTAGGCGTCCTTGGCGTAGTACGTCTCATCAAAAACAATGGCATTCGGATGCGCCAAATTATAAAAACGCAGAGTACCGGCAACCAGCACAATCAATGCGGGCGCCAACCAGCCCCAACGCGGGGCACGAATATAGGCAACAGCGAGCGCATCCAGCAGAGAATCGAGGCTGTAACGACCACGCTCAGACGAAGAGCGGGTCGGATCAGCCGGACCAGCCGGAGCGGCAGATGCGGGAGAAAGTAGCTTAGGTATCTTCACCCCATCAATCCTAAAGGGTCAGAACGCACGATGCACCATTTCAGCCCGTGAACGGCTTATATGACGCACCGTAGCTCGCCCGCACCAGCCGCTTTTACCGGCAAGCTCGCCCGGCACTGGGCGGAGCGCGGGCGTTACACTTAGTGGGTACACGAAGACCAGACACAGACACGAGGCCTGCCATGACCGCACCCGCAGAATACACCGAAGAAACCGCCGACCCCTCAGAAACCACAGCCCCCTCAGAAACGGTCGAGGCACCCGAGACTGACACCGCTGACACCGCCGTCACCTCCGAAGAAGGGGGCGTGCTCATCCTCGGCGGCACCCCCATCGGCAACCTTGCTGACGCCTCCGACCGACTGCGCTCAGCCCTCGCCACCGCAGACCTCATCGCCGTTGAAGACACCCGCAAGCTACGAACCCTTGCCTCCGGGCTTGGCGTGCGCACCCGCGGCCGCATCATCGTCAACCACGACCACAACGAAGCCGAACGTAGCGAAACCATCGTGCAAGCGGTACAGGGCGGTCAGCGCGTGCTACTGCTCTCGGATGCGGGCATGCCCACCATTTCCGATCCCGGCTACGTTGCCGCTGCAGCCGTCGCAGAAGCCGACCTGCCCGTCACCGTGGTGCCCGGCCCCTCCGCGGCATTGACCGCGCTCGCGCTTTCCGGTCTGCCCACCGGACGATTCACCTTCGAAGGTTTCCTCGCCCGCAAGGGCTCCGAGCGCACCCGCCGCCTCGCATCGCTGACGGGGGAGGAGCGCACCATGATCTTCTACGAATCCCCGCATCGCACCGCCGCGACCCTGGCAGACTTCGTGCAGACCTTTGGTGCTGAGCGCCGCGGAACGGTCAGCCGTGAGCTAACCAAGCTCCACGAAGAGGTTCGACGCGGTACCCTGGCAGAGCTTGCCGAATGGGCTGAGTCTGAACGCGTCCGCGGCGAAATCGTCATTATCGTTGAGGGCGCACAAGCCCCCGAAACCCCCGAAGCGCAGGACGTCGTGCAACTGGTTCTCGACCGTGTAGCGGGCGGCGAGCGCCTCAAGAGCGCCTGCGCCGCGGTCGCCGCCGAGACCGGCACCTCCAAACGTGACCTGTACGAGGCGGCGCTGGCTGCCCGTTCTGAATAACCCAGAACCACCCCGTATCTTTACCCCCCCAGTTTTACCCCGCAGTTTTATCCAGAGGATTTATCCATGTGTCAGAGCCATCCCGGTCCTGAAATCACCCAGGAGTACCTGAACTCCCTTGCCGCCCTGGCGAACTACACCCTGCCCACCCCCGCGGCACTTCAGGCAACCGCCCTGCCTAACGGCTGGGAACCGGTCCCCGGTGAAGTACCCGCACCCTATCAGGCGGAACTCTACACCGGCATCAGTGACGCCGAAGGCGGAGAAGGAACCCGCCGCCGCTCCACCACCGGCGAGAATGGCCGCAGCCGTAATCTGGTCTTCCCGCCCGCTCCCGAGCCGCTGCCGTACCCCATCGTGGATAACCACACCCACATGGACCTGCTCGACGGTGAAGTAGAAATTAGCGCCCGCGACGCACTCGACGCCGGTGAAAAGCTCGGCATCGCCGCTATCGTGCAGGTCGGATGCGATATCCCCTCCTCCCTGTACGCGGTCGCCGCCGCGCAGGCTGATGAGCGTGTCCTCGCCGCCATTGCGATTCACCCCAATACCGCCCCCGAGCTGGCTGCAGCCGGTCAGCTGGAGGCGGCGCTCGCCACCCTCGACGAGCTCGCCACCGCCGACCGCGTGCGCGCTATTGGTGAGACCGGACTGGACTATTTCCGCACCGGTGAAGAAGGCAAGGAGGCGCAGCACTACAGCTTCCGCGAGCATATCCGCATTGCGAAGAAGCACAACCTGGCGCTGCAGATCCACGACCGTGATGCGCACGAGGATGTTGTGCGCATCCTGGTTGAAGAGGGCGCGCCGGAACGTACCGTGTTCCACTGCTACTCGGGCGGCCCGGAGCTCGCCGAGATCTGCAATGAGCGCGGCTGGTATATGAGCTTTGCCGGTACCGTGACTTTCAAGAATTCAAAGGGTATTCAGGAGTCGTTGGCGATGGCTCGTCCGGAGCTGATTCTGGCTGAGACGGATGCGCCATTCTTGACCCCGCATCCGTTCCGTGGCCGCCCGAATGCGTCCTACATGACGAATTACACGGTGCGGTTCATGGCTGCTCACCGCGGTGAGGAGCTGGAGGCGCTCTGCCGCCGTATTCGTGAGAATTCGGAGCGGGTTTACGGTCAGTGGTAGGCGCGTACAGTTTGTAGCGGATAGTTACTCTGGGCAGTTTCGCGGTGCGTGGCTGCGTGCTAGACTGTAGCGACTACAAATAACTCACTCAAACAGCTATGCCATGATTTGGTTTGCAGTATTTAGGTGCGTATGGTGCCTCAATAATTGGTGCTGCGAACATCCCGACAAGAGTTTATGTATAGCACCCCATGGCTGGTGTTTTAGGAGGATACTGTGGCAAAGATTCTGAAGTATGTTCTGGGCCTGGATGGCGCGAACCGTTTTGAATCGTTCTATTCGGTGGGCGCGCCCGCGAAGGATTTTGTGCCTTATTCTGCGGTGGATAACCGTGATGATCACATCACTGATGAAGAATTTGATGTTGAGGTGTTCCGTAAGCGCTGGCATCGCGACCCTAAGCCCGCGGAGAAGGGCTGCATGCTGAGCCACTATCACATGTGGAAGGACTTCCTCGCTTCAGATGCCGACTGGGCTTTGTTGGCAGAGGACGATATCCTTATTTCTCCTGACTTGCAGCCTGTAGTGGAGAGGATTATCGAAAAGTATCCTCACGTGCAGATGGTTAACCTGGGCGATATCTACGCTTCTGAAGCCGGCAAGTTGAACCCTCAGATGGATTATCCCCGCCTTTCGTTGCTTTCTCCTTTTGTGTACGGCAAGTACCGTATGGGTAGTGCCTATAGTTCAAAGCCTCTGTATGGTGCTGCCCTGTATCTTCTTTCGCGTTCTGGGGCTGAACGACTCGTAGAGCGTTATAGTGGGACGGTTCCCGGCAACGTTGCTGATGATTATTCTCTCTACCGAGAATGGGGTGTGGATGTATATTTGGTGCAGCCGGGCCTCTGCGGTTGGGAAGGTAGTAGCCTTATAACTTCTGGTGTTCGTCACTTGGAAAGTCTCAAGAGCACGCAGCATGGCACTGGTTTTCTCGATCGGTTGCGTATCGCCCTGGCGCCGAAGAAGCGTATTGCGAACGCAAAGAATGTCCTGGAGGCAACTTTTGAGGATGTGAAGCAGCGTCTGGGACGGTAGCCCAGAGACGGGTTGGGCTACTGCTATCACATAAAAATGTAAATACGTGGGTCTTCTGCCTGTCTTTTATCCCTTCCCTACCGTGTATCTGCGGTAGGGAGGGGATTGTTTTTGCTGTACACCAGTACGGCGCGTGCCATATCGCGCCTTAACCTGCGGGCATCTGAGATTGGCGCACGGTGAATGATAGAATTCTTTCTACACTGCACAGCAGTGTGCGTATTTATCACACGCTCAATATTCAGACTCCCTGCCATGTACGCACTGATTTTTAAGATCGACGGACCCTTCTGTTGTGCAGGTGGCCTGATGTTCTGAAAACTCATCGTTGAACCTTTGCGATCTTCTATTGCTTAGAGTTTCTGGATGAGCCGTTGAAGGGAAAAACATGGCAAAGATTCTGAAGTATGTTCTGGGTCTGGAGGGCGCGAACCGTTTCGACTCGTTCTATTCGGTGGGTGCACCCGCAAAGGATTTTGTTCGTTATCCTGCGGTGGATAACCGTGATAATCACGTCACTGATGACGAATTTGATGTTGAGTTTTTCCGTAGCCGCTTGCATCGCGACCCGAGCCCAGCGGAGAAGGGTTGCATGCTCAGTCACGTGAAGATGTGGCGTGACTTTATTGCGAGTGACGCCGATTGGGCGCTGATTGCCGAGGACGACGCTCTTATTTCTTCGGACGCTGAGGCGGTGGTGAACGCAATCATCACGAAGTACCCGCAGGTGCAGCTGGTGAACCTCTGCGATTCTTTTGCGAACGATGCGGGCAAGCTGAACCCGCAGGTGGAATACATCCGCCTGTCTCTGCTATCTCCTTTTGTGCACGGTAAGTACCGTATGGGTAAGCCGTACGGTACCTGGCCCCTGGTTTGCACCGGTCTGTACCTGATTTCCCGTTCGGGTGCTGAGCTTCTACTCAAGCAGTTTGAGGGTAAGGCTCCGGGTACTGTGGCTGATGATTATAGGCTGTACCAGCAGTGGGGTGTGGATGTGCGTTTTGTGCAGCCTGGCCTCTGCGGATGGGAGGGCAGCAGCGTCATCCTGGAGTCCGGTAAGCGTCATCTGGATAAGGTGAATAGCCTCCAGCACGGTACTGGCCCCCTGGACCGAGTGCGTATTGCTTTGGCGCCGAAGAAGCGTATTACAAATGCTAAGAACGCTCTGGAAGCCACCCTTGATGAGGTAAAGCAGCGTTTCTCGCGGTAACCTAAACTGTAACCTCCCCACCATCCACCTATGTGAAGGAACGCTGTGAACGATCTGCCCCTGCTCGGCCCTGCTGAGATTCGCGAGCTTGCCGAGATGCTTGGTATTCGTCCGACGAAGACTCTTGGGCAGAACTTTGTGATTGACCCCAATACGATTCGTCGTATTGTCAACGCGGCAGAGATTTCACCGGAGGAGACGGTGCTGGAGGTCGGCCCGGGCCTGGGTTCGCTGACCCTGGGTATTCTGGACGCGGCGAAGGACATGGTTGCGGTTGAGATTGATCCGCCGCTGGCTCAGCAGCTTCCGCACACGATTGAGAAGTTCCGCCCCGAGAAGGCGGGCGATATTGACGTGGTACTCATGGACGCCCTGAAGGTCACCGAGCTGCCCCGCACTCCGGATGCTCTGGTGGCGAACCTGCCCTATAACGTGGCGGTTCCGGTGCTTCTGCACCTGTTTGCGCAGTTCCCGAGTATCCGTCACGCCCTGGTGATGGTTCAGGACGAGGTTGCCGACCGTCTTTCGGCGACCCCGGGCTCGAAGATCTATGGTGTGCCCTCGGTGAAGGCTAATTGGTATGCCGAGGTGTATAAGGCGGGCGTGATTGGCAAGAACGTGTTCTGGCCTGCACCGAAGATTAACTCGGGCCTGGTGGGTTTCCGCATGCGCGAGGAGCCTCTCTCTACCGTTGACCGTGACCTGGTGTTCACGATTGTGGACGCTGCTTTCGCTCAGCGCCGTAAGACTCTGCGTGCTGCGTTGAGTTCCTGGGCGGGTTCGGGTGCGCGTGCGGAGCAGATTCTGGTGGCTGCCGGTATCGCTCCGACGGAACGTGGTGAGAAGCTGGATATTCACGGTTTTATCCGTATTGCGGAGGCTTCGCTGACTGTCCCGGCTGAGCCTGTAGCGGAGTAGCTTCTTCTCGTTCTAAATTTTTCACTGACGTTCTCACGCGAATTCCCGCGCGAAAGGTGTATGCGCTGATGAGTACCGCCTCCCAGGTTGCTATTTCGGTTGATGCTCCCGGTAAGGTCAATCTGTACCTCGCCGTGGGGGACGTCCGCCCGGACGGCTACCACCCGTTGACTACGCTTTTTGCGGCGGTCTCTCTAACGGAGACCATCACGGTCTCTGAAGGGCAGACACCGGGGCTGAGCCTGAGCATGGATATTGTGCCCGGCTCCCTGGTGGATCAGCAGATGCAGGCGGGGCAGTTCGACCCTGCCGACATGCCGATGGACGAGCGGAATCTCGTGTACCGTGCCGCCGAGCTGATTCTTGCGGAACACGGTATTGAATCTGCCCCGGCACTGCACCTGCATATTGCGAAGGCTGTGCCCGTGGCAGGTGGTATGGCTGGCGGCTCAGCGGACGCGGCTGCCGCCCTCATTGCCACGGACCGCTACCTGCACATAACCGGCCGCACCGGTGCGCTGCTGACCCAGGCAGATTATGAGCGTCTCGCCGCGCAACTGGGCGCCGATATTCCCTTTAGCGTGCGCGCCGCGCTCGGGCAGACCCTCGCCCTGGGGCAGGGGACCGGTACCGAGTTGCAGAACGTTGCGGCACCTCGAGAGCCTCTGCACCTGGTGATTGTTGCCGCGCAGTTTGGCCTCTCAACCCCCAGCGTATTCAAGCAGTTGGATGCGGGCCTCGCCTCGGGGCTGTACCCCGCCTCCGGTGAGCTGGTGGAACCCGCAGAGCTTCTGGAAGCTCTGAACTCATACGATGGTTCGGAGGCGGCGCTCGCCTCTTTGGCGCCGCTGCTACGTAACGACCTGCAGGCTCCCGCGCTGTCCTGCGCCCCGCAGCTGGAACAGACCCTGAACCTGCGCGATAGCGAGGGCGTGTACGCCTCCCTGGTGTCCGGTTCCGGTCCGACGGTGCTTCTGCTGACTTCTTCGCAGAATCGAGCGGAGGCTCTTGCTGCTTCTCTTCGTGCAACTGGCCACCACGCGGTGAGCGCGGTCACTGTGATTCTGTATCATTGAGCTGAATACATGAAGAATGCCGGTTCTAGATTGAATCTAGAACCGGCATTCCTCTACGTTAATAGGCCTTAGCCGAGCAGTTCGGAGAGTTCGAGCCAGCGCATTTCTAGCTCGTCAATCTCATCCTGAAGCGTCTGCTGCTGCTCGCCGAGTGCCGCCAAACCGGCGTAATCCGAGGCGTCGTGCGCGCTCATCTGCTCGGAGAGTTTCTCCTGCTCTGCAGCGAGCTTGGCGAGGCGGCGCTCAATCGCACCGGACTCTTTCTGCGCCGCACGCAGTTCAGCACCGGAGACCTTCGGGGTATCCGGCTCAGCAGAAGCCTGCGCCGAGGAGGCGGCACGCGCCTGCGCGCTACCGGCGGCAGAACCGCCAGCACCGGCCGCAGAGAGCGCCAAATACTCGTCCACACCGCCGGGTAGATGACGGAACGAACCGTCAATCACGGCGTACTGCTGATCGGTGACACGTTCCATGAGGTAACGGTCGTGGCTGACCACCAGCAGGGTACCCGGCCAGGTGTCCAGCAGATCCTCCATCGCGGCGAGCATATCGGTGTCCAGGTCGTTGGACGGCTCGTCGAGAATCAGCACGTTCGGCTCATCCAGCAGAATCAGCATGAGCTGCAGGCGACGCTTCTGGCCACCCGAAAGGTCCTTGACCGGGGTAGATAGCTGCGCGCTGATAAAGCCCAGACGCTCCAGCATCTGCGAGGGGGACAGCTCCTTACCATCGGCGATGTAGCTGCGCTTCTTGCGGCCAATCACATCCGAGACGCGGTCGTTAGCGACCTCGTTGAGCTCATCGAGCTGCTGGGTCAGGGTTGCAATCTTCACGGTCTTACCGTGCTTGACGCGGCCCTCGGTCGGCTTCAGATCGCCCGTCACGAGTGAAAGCAGAGTGGACTTACCCGCGCCGTTCACGCCCAGGATGCCGGTGCGCTCGCCGGGGGCAATACGCCAGGTGACCTTCTTCAGCACTGGGCGCTTGCCGCCGGGCATCGAGGGGTCGTCGTAGACGACGGAAACGTTTTCGAGATCCACCACATCCTTGCCGAGGCGGGAGACCGCCATCTTCTTCAGCTCTACGGTGTCACGCACCGGCGGAACGTCCGCGATGAGGGCGTTGGCGGCATCAATGCGGAACTTCGGCTTGGAGGTACGCGCGGGCGCACCGCGGCGCAACCAGGCGAGCTCCTTGCGCATGAGGTTCTGACGCTTCGCCTCCGCTGCGGCTGCCTGACGGTCACGTTCCACACGCTGCAGAATATACGCCGCGTAACCGCCCTCGAAGGGCTCGACGATGCGGTCGTGCACTTCCCAGGTGTCGGTACAGATTTCGTCGAGGAACCAGCGGTCGTGGGTAACAACCATGAGGCCTCCCGCGTTCTTGGGCCAGCGGGACTTCAGGTGGTTGGCGAGCCAGGTGATGGCTTCAACGTCCAGATGGTTGGTGGGCTCGTCGAGCATGAGCACGTCCCACTCCTGCGCGAGCAGGGAGGCGAGCGCTACGCGTCGGCGCTGACCGCCGGAGAGCGAAGAGACGGGTGCGTCCCAGGGCAGGTCAGAGACCAGGCCGGAGATGACATCGCGGATGCGTGCCTGTGACGCCCATTCGTATTCGGGGGTGTCGCCCACAATCGCGTAGCCGACGGTGTGGTCGTCGTCGAGAACATCGGACTGATCCAGGTAGCCGATGCGGGTGCCGCCGCGCACGGTGACGCGGCCGGAGTCCGGTTCGAGTCGGCCGGCCAGGATCTTCATGAGGGTGGACTTGCCGTCGCCATTGCGACCGACAATGCCGATGCGGTCGCCTTCGTTCAGGCCGACCGTGATGCCTTCAAAGATGGTTCGGGTAGGGAATTCGAGGTGCAGCGATTCGCCGCCAAGTAGATGTGCCACGCCTTCTAGGGTACAGGGTGAGTCTTCACTTCAAGTAGCGCTCCAGGCTTTGATGAGAGGGTACTCGATGGCGGTGAGAAAAGCTGTGGGGATTGCGGGGCACGCGGCTAAGTTCAGCACAGATATTTGATAAACTGAGGAAAGCATTTCCTGCATTGCGCTGTTCTGTGCCCAAAATGGCGGTCAATGACAATGAGAGCCTGTAACCAAGACCTCATGTGAATGTATGGATAATCCGCCATGGTGTAATGGCAGCACAGCGGCCTTTGGAGCCGTTTGTCTAGGTTCGAGTCCTAGTGGCGGAGCGTAAGCACTCAACGGCACCGTTGATTAGAGAGTTAGCGGTCCGCGCTCACTCCTCACTCTTACAACCTCGTCTAAGGAGTCTTCCCAGTGAATACTGAACTGGCACCCTCTGCAGTGATTGTTCTCGCCGCAGGCGCTGGTACGCGCATGAAGTCCGCTACCCCCAAGGTTATGCACGGTATTGGTGGTCGTTCCATGGTGGAGCACGCTGTTGCCGCGGCACGTGACCTGAACCCCGAGCGCCTTGCTGTTGTGGTGCGCCACCAGCGCGATAAGGTTGCTGAGCACGTCCTCGCTTTTGATTCTGAAGTAACCATTGTTGACCAGGATGAGATTCCCGGTACCGGCCGCGCTGTTGAGGTCGGTCTGAACGCTCTGGATGCGCAGGCTCCCGTTTCCGGCACCGTCTTGGTGACCTACGGTGACGTTCCTCTGCTGCGCCCTGAGACTCTGCGTGAGCTGATTGCTTTCCACGAGGAGGACAAGAACTCTGTTACTGTTCTAACCACTCACGTGGATGAGCCCGGCGCGTACGGTCGTATTGTCCGTAACCAGGCTGGCGAAGTGACCGCCATTGTTGAGGCGAAGGACGCTTCCCCCGAAGAGCTCGAAATTACCGAGATTAACTCCGGTATTTACGCCTTTGACGCCGCTGTTCTGCGTGAGGCACTGCTTGAGGTGACCACCAACAACGCACAGGGTGAGAAGTACATTACTGACGTTCTGTCCATTGCTCGTTCTAAGGGCTACCGCACCTCCGCTCTGGCTATTGACGACCGCTGGGAGGTCGAGGGCGCTAACGACCGCGTGCAGCTGGCTCAGCTGGGTCGTATGCTCAACAACCGCATCCTTGAGGCTCACATGCGTAACGGCGTGACCATCGTTGATCCTGAGAACACTTGGATTGACGTCACCGTCACCATTGAGAACGATGTGACTCTCCTGCCCGGTGTGCAGCTGCACGGTTCCACCACCGTCGCTACCGGCGCCACCATTGGCCCGGACACCACCCTGACTGATATGACCGTTGAGGCTGACGCTACCGTCATCCGCGCGCACGGTCACGGCGCTGTCATTGGCGAAGGCGCAACTGTTGGCCCCTTCGCATACCTGCGCCCCGGTACCACCCTGGGCAAGGACGCTAAGCTCGGCACCTTCTGTGAGGCTAAGAACTCGCAGATTGGCGATGGCGCTAAGGTCCCGCACCTGTCCTACGTTGGTGATGCCACCATCGGTGAGGGCGCGAATATTGGTGCTGGCTCTATTTTTGCAAACTATAACGGCCTGGTGAAGAACCGCTCCGTTATTGGCGCGCATGCCCGCATGGGATCCGCGGGTATTTACGTTGCACCCGTTACTGTGGGTGACGGTGCATACTCCGGCGCGGGCGCGCTGATCCGTAAGGATGTTCCTGCGGGCGCCCTCGCCTACTCTGAGACTTCCCAGCGCACTATTGAGGGCTGGGTCCTGAAGAACCGTGCCGGTACCGAACCTGCTGAGGCTGCTAAGGCAGCTGGTGCGCAGGAACCGGCAGAATCCTAATTCGAGGAAAGAACAACACCATGAGTAGCGAGATTACCAACCCCGGTGAGCGCAAGCTTGTAGTGGTCTCCGGTCGAGCACACCCCCAGCTTGCCGAGGAGATTGCGAAGGCACTTGATCACGACCTGCTGCCCACCTCCGCATATACCTTCGCCAATGGCGAGACCTACGTCCGCTTTGAGGAGTCGGTGCGCGGTGCGGACGCGTTCGTGATTCAGTCGCACCCGGCACCTATCAACGAGTGGCTCATGGAGCAGATCATTATGATTGATGCGCTCAAGCGTGCATCCGCTCGTTCCATTACCGTGGTGTCTCCCTTCTACCCCTACGCTCGTCAGGACAAGAAGCACAAGGGCCGCGAGCCCATCTCGGCACGTCTGATTTCGGACCTGTACAAGACCGCTGGTGCTGACCGCCTGATGTGCGTGGATCTGCACACTTCGCAGATTCAGGGCTTCTTCGACGGCCCGCTGGATCACCTTTTCGCGATTCCGGTTCTGGCTAAGCACATCCGCGAGCGCGTGGAAGACTTGTCCAACGTGACCGTTGTGTCCCCGGATACCGGTCGTGTCCGCGTGGCTGAGCACTGGGCTGATTTGCTGGACGGCGCACCCCTGGCGTTCGTGCACAAGACCCGCGACATTAACGTCCCCAACCATGCTGTTTCTAAGACTGTTGTGGGTGACATCGAGGGTCGTACCTGTGTGCTGATTGACGACATGATTGACACCGGCGGCACCATTGCTGGCGCTGTGAAGGTCCTCATGGACAAGGGCGCGAAGGAAGTTATTATCGCAGCTACCCACCCGGTTCTCTCCGATCCGGCTGCTGAGCGTCTGTCTCAGTGCGGTGCTGTGGAGGTCGTCGTGACTAACACCCTGCCCGTGCCGGAGGAGAAGCAGTTCGATAACCTGACTATTCTCTCCATCGCTCCGTTGATTGCTCGCGCTATCCGTGAGGTCTTCGACGAGGGCTCTGTGACCGAGATTTTCGATCACTAAGCTTTCTTAGAGCATGTAGAAAGTCCCCCGCTGACCGTGGTCGGTGGGGGACTTTCTTGTGATAGAGGCTAAAGCTAACCCGGCTGGAACAGAGGCCTGTTCCAGCCGGGTTAGTGCTGTATTTAGCGTCGTATGCTTAGCGGTGTGCCTGTGCGAGCCAGGGCAGAATCACACGCAGGGACTGCTCCACCTCCTCCACTGCAACCTTCGCTGCTGCGGGGCCGCGGCGGTAGGGGTCTTCCAGCTTGTCGCTATCAAGCGGACGGGCACCGTAGGCGTAGAGGTAAGAAAGCGGCTCGGCGCGGCGTGCATCCTCGCGAATGCGAGCAGCCTGCTTGAGCAGCTTAATCTTGGAGTGGTGTTGGGGCCACTCGCGCACAATCCAGTCGGCGTGTACCTTCTCTGCCACCAAAATGATGGTGGCGTTCTCGATAATCTGCTCGTTGAGCTGGCGGGATGCGAAGCCCTCCGGGTTGTACCCGCGCTCAATGAGCTCGTTGGCTACGTGTTCGTAGACGCCGTGACCGACGAGGGCGCCGGTGCCTGCGCTGGAGAAAATCCATTTGTCTTCCAGACCGTATTCTGCGGCAAGGTGCTTGGAAATCACCTCGCCGGATGCGCTACGGGCAATGTTTCCGGTGCAGACGAAGACGGCTTCGAAAGGGCCATCACCGCTAGTGTTGCCGGTACGGTTGAGGGTTTTGGGGGAAAGCTTGAACTGCGGGGTGCGTTCGCTGCGGGTGTTAGTAGCGGGGGAGGGCTGCGCGTTTCCTGCGTTCCGGCTGTTGGCTTCTTTCGGGTCGGCGAGCTCTTCAGCATCAACGGTGGGCGCGTTGTGCTGGCCCACGCGGATAATGCTGGGGCCGGTGGGCTTGCCGTCTACGTCGAGGATGTCACCGGGGGTAGCCTTGATATCGGTGTGGGTGAGGGGCTGTGCAGAGACGGTAGCGGTGCCGTCGGCGCTGAGCTCTTCTTCGGGGGTGACTTCCTGGGAAGCTACTGCGGCGGGGGAGCGGACTTCGTAGTCTTCGATGGCTTCGCGGAGCGAACCGTCGGGGGTGATGATGCGACCTGCTACCCCGCGGCGGTTCTTGCCTGCCAGTTCGGGGTTGTTCTTAATGAGGGAGCGGACTCCGTCGGCAATATTTGCGGAGGAAGAAGCCGCGGTTGCAGGCTGCGCTTCGGCAGTTTCTACGGAGTTGGTTTTGTCCTCGGAGGAGCCCCACGCGTACTTGTCCTTGAGGGACTTGATGTTGAAGATGCCCATCAAAAAGCCTTTTCTAATTGACGTACCCAACAGTGAACAGGGAAGCCGGAAGTGTCGGGTTGGTTGAATGAATAGTATCTATCATACCGAGTTACTTACACCTTCAATGGTTCCTTTTCCTGTGTGTGGCAAATACCCCTCAACGTCTGATGTTTTAGCTATGAATTAGAGGTTCTTCTTTCGACTAAAGATGACCAAAAGTACAAGCTTGATACTGAAAATGTATAGAGGGCGCATGCTAGAATTGGCGTGAAATGCTGGTCTTCTTCTCACTCAGGAGCCAGCGAGTACGCTCACTAACGAGGACCAATGAAGAGTATTTATACTAAGCTTCGCTTGCTTTTCCCGGGACGAAGCTTTACGCTGCTTATCTTTAACCTAATCGGTCTGTTCCTCCTGTCTTTGATGGAAATGGTCGGTGTTGCAGCCATCCTTCCCATTGTGAATATTGCGATGGGTGCGGAACTTACCGGTTACCTGGCTGTTCTCTCGGATATTTTTGGTAATCCTCAGCGATCTGAGCTGGTGTTCTATCTGGGCGTTGTTCTGGTGTTGGCCTTTGTTTTTAAAGGTATTGCATCGCTCATTTTTAAGCGCTGGAGCCTGAAATTTACCGGTTACCAGCAGCTGGCGACGTCGACGACAATCCTCAATCATTACATGAAGGATAGCTACTTCAACCACAAGAAGTCTCAGCCTGAAGAAACCGCGTACCTGATTAGCACCTACGTGGTGTTTGCATACCGCGGTTTTGTGGGATCGATTATTAACTTTGTGGGCGATTTCCTGTCTATCCTCGTGTTGCTCATCATGATTCTTTGCGTCATGCCGGTTCCGGCACTGCTTGCTTTTGCATACTTTGGCATCACCATCGCTGTCATGCAGTTCTTCTTGCGCCGCGGTAATGCGAAGTATGGTGAGGTATCGGCACGTGCGGGTCGAGACGCTTTGCGCTTCCTTCTGGATGACATCAAGGGCTTCCGTGAAATTCGTATTACGAATGCGCACAAGGCTGCTATCGAGCAGTACCGCGAGCCCGCAGTACGAAGCGTTAAAAGCGACGTTAACCTCTCGTTCCTGACTGACTTCCCCAAGTACTCCCTTGAAGTTATTTTCATCGTGGGTATCGCTGGTCTGCTGGCTCTGGTGACCTCGACTCAGGGTGCTGAGGGTCTTCCTTCCCTCATGCTTTTCGCAACCGCATGTATCCGCATTCTTCCGAATGCAACCCGTATGATTGCCAACCTGGGCAGTATTCGTGCGAACGAGTTCGCTAGTGAAGAAGTTGCAAAGGTTATCCGCTCGATGAGCCCCGAAGAGCAGCGCCTGCAGATGGTTGAGTTCAAGGATGAAATTGATCCGGCAACCATCATTAACTCGGATATTGAGCCCGTGGATGTTCAGATTGATAACCTGGTCTACCGTTACCCGGATGGTGATAAGGATGTTCTCAAGGACATTCAGCTGGATGTGCCGGCTGGTACCTCGGTTGCTTTCGTGGGTGGTTCCGGTTCGGGCAAGACTACCCTGGTTGACCTAATCCTTGGCCTGCTCACCCCGACGAGCGGTACGATTTCCAGCCAGGGTAAGGACATCCATACTGATTTGCCTTCCTGGTACCAGAAGATCGGTTATGTTCCCCAGGACCCCTACCTGGGTAAAGGCACCCTGCGTGAGGCAGTCGCCTTCGGCATTCCCAAGCAGTACATTGATGACGATCGTGTACTCTACTGCCTCAAGCTGGCGGAGCTGATGCCCGTTGTCGAGACCCTGGAAGATGGTATTAACACTTCGATTGGTGAGAATGGTAACCGTCTCTCCGGTGGTCAGCGTCAGCGTGTGGGTATTGCGCGTGCGATGTACCGCAACCCGAGCTTGCTGGTTATGGATGAGGCGACCAGCGCGCTGGACAACGAGACTGAGTACAAGATCACTCAGACCATTAACCGCATCTCCAAGGAGATTACCGTGATTATCGTGGCTCACCGTCTTTCTACGGTGCGCAACGTTGATCAGCTGGTGTACCTCTCCCAGGGCCGTATCGCCAACAAGGGAACTTTTAAGGAAGTTCAGATGGCCAACGAAGAATTCGCGAACCTTGTTCGCCTGGGCCAGCTGCCCGACTAATTGAAATGATGGGGGTGATCGTATGCAGCAGTTGAGTACGGTCGCCCCCATCTTTAGCCTTCTATAGCTTGTGATTTTCAAGCGCCTCACTCAAAGGACATATTGTGACTCATACTCCCCGCGTATCTGCGGTTATTCCTTTTTACGGTGAGCCGGAACCGGTTCTTGCCATTATTGACACTCTGCGCGCTCAGCAGGGTATTGATCCCGCCGATATCGAGATTATTGTCTCTGACGATGTTTCTCCCACCCCCTTCCCCGAGGTTGAGGGCGTGACCGTGGTTCGCCGCCCCGTTAATGGTGGTTTCGGTAAGGCTGTGAACTCCGGTGTTGCTGCCGCGACCGGTGAATGGGTTTTCATCCTCAACAGCGACCTGGAGCCGGATAACACCTTCGTCTCTCGCATGCTCGCAGCCGTGGAACGTCACGGCGAGGTGCTGGCTAGCCCGCAGATCATCGGCCACGATGGCAAGCAACAGTGGGTGGCTCGTAAGTTCCCCACCGCAGCGCATGTGGCGTGGGAATGGTTCACCCCCCTGGCTCGTTTCAAGCCGACCAACTGGTGGCACCGCGGCGTTGGCCACGATGTTGAAGCGTGCACCGGCACCTCCGACGCGAAGGTCGACTGGGTTATGGGCGCGTGCATGGTTGTTCCTCGCGCGACCTTCAACCGCATCGGTGGCATGGACGAGCGTTTCTACATGAACAGCGAAGAGGTGGACTTCCAGTACCGCCTCTCGAATGCTGGCGTGGACCGCTACCTGATTCCTTCGGTGACCGTAACCCACGAGGGCGGCGGTTCTTCGCCCTCTGAGCGCCGAGTACAGTGGCTAACCACTGCTCGTTTTATTTATGCTGACAAGTGGGGCTGGGAGAAGAAGCTTTCTGTTGCTCTGCGTGCTACCAGCTACGCGAACTTCCTGGTGAACTCCGTGCGTGCTCTGCGCAATAAGGACGTGGATGCTCGCAGTTTCCTTGCCGCTGAGCTGGAACGTATCGCGAAGGCAGAGCGCCACGAGAACTAGGTACGAAACCACCGGAATTTACCGTGATGGTTCCGTAAGATTTGTTGCTTTCTTCATAAGAAGGTTCACATAGAACGTAGGAGGCGACACAGTGCACTCGAGTGTGTCGTCTCCTGCTTTCGTTGTAAAATTTCAGTAGGTATGTTTTACCTCAAGGTACAGGTGAAACTTTCCGTTCCTCTTCACTCCAACACATAGCACCGCACGGTTTTGCCCTGCGGGTTCTTATAACAAACGCCGACAGGATTCAATCCTCATATGACTCAGCCCAAACTTCTATTGCTCTCGCCCGCATTCCACGGGTACTGGAAGGCTATTCAGGCATCCTTGGAAGTGCACGGATACGAGGTGCGCACCCACATCTACGATGCGCCGGGTACTCTGCCCGAGCGCATCCTCAACAAGCTTGCCCACGAACTGCCCGAGAAGTACCGCCCCGAAAGCTTCGCAGCGCAGGCAACCCGTAAGGCGATTGACGCTTTCAACGAGTTCCGCCCCGATATTGTGCTGGTCATTAAAGGCGATATGCTTTCCCGCGAATGGTGGGACCTGCTGGAGACTTCCGGTGTTCGCTATGGCACCTGGCTCTACGACGAAATGCGCCGCATGAGCTACACCGAAGAGGACCTGCATCACCTGGGCGCGTTGGCAAGCTACAGCCCGCTGGATGCGCAGCACCTGCGTGAACAGGGCTTCGAGGTGCTCGACATGCCTAACGCCTACGACACCCACTGCCCGGTTGTTCCTATGCGTGAGGACTCCATCAACTTTGTGGGCGCTAAGTACCCCAACCGTGAGGAGACCCTGCAGGCGCTGGTCGCAGCCGGCCTGCCGGTCCGTGCCTACGGTCGTGCTTGGTCGCGTCACCCCTACGATATTCTGCGCACTAAGCAGTTCAAGGATTCCGGCGTGCCCGCGGGCCGCGATATTGACCGCTCTGAGGCGTACGGCATTATGGCGTCCTCCCCGGCAACGCTGAACATCCACAATAACCAGGATGGTTTCACCATGCGTACCTTTGAGGCTCCCGGCGTGGGCGCTCTGCAGGTGATTGACCGTGCTGATGTGGATCGCTACTACATTCCTGGCGAAGAGGTTCTGGTCTACGAGAGCATTGATGAGCTCATCGAGATTTGTACCCGTATTTTCCGTGAGCCGAAGTGGGCTCGTCAGATCCGTGAAGCCGGTCAGAAGCGTACTCTGGCTGAGCACACTTTCGATCAGCGTGTAAAGATTTTGGAGCAGCTATGGGCCTGACCTATCCCATTGATATTGATGCCTGGGCGGCCTGGCAGAAGCGTCAGAACACCTTGCGCTGGGCTAAGACCGAGGCACGCAGTCTTATCGGACGTTTGCGCGGAGGTACTGCTGAGCAGGAAGGCCCCGTCGGTGGCGTGCTCTACACCCGCGGCGCTGTACCCCGTGTGCTCATTGTGCTCGATTCTTTCTCCCCGACGAGCCGTAACTCCCTGCTGGAGCCTCTCAAATATCTTGAGAACGTTGGCGTGGCCCTGTGGGTCCCCGAGGACGCCTCGGAGTACCTCAACGGTCAGTATGCCACCGAGCGTTACGGCCGTGATGCCTGGACCAAACAGGAAGTGACGGGCAACCAGCTGCAGGAGCTACTACCCGGTGTACGCGTGGTTCTTTCCCTGGGCCACTACTTGGCACGCGGTGCGGCAGCCTACGAGTTTTCTCGCGCGATTGGCGCTGAATACTGGGTAGTTCAGCACGGTCTGCTGGTGCCTCAGGCACCGCCGCTACCGGTAGGATGCACCCTGCTGGCTTTCAGCGAAGCTGACGCCCAGTTCTGGGCATCGGGTCGCCGCGACGTCACCACTCACGCGGTGGGTTCGCAGCTGCTCTACCTTGCCGCGCAGAAGGCTGCCGGTGCTGAAGCGCAGAAGCAGAACGACCTGGAACCGATCTTCCTGGGACAGATGCACGGTGCGGAACTGCCGCGCGCATCCTTCGCGTACGCTTCCCACTCTTTCTTGAAGAAGTTCGGCGGAAGCTACCGCCCGCACCCGAGCGAGAAGGATAAGCTGTCAGTACTGACCCACCAGCTGTGGGAAAAGGAAGGCATCCGCATCGACCGTTCCGGCACCCCGCTGAACGAGGTGCCGAACCCGGTGGTGTCCATCTTCTCTACCGGTGTTCTGGAGGCTGCAATCCGCGGAATCCCGGCGTGGGTTTACCACCCGGCACCGCCGGCATGGCTGGTGGAATTCTGGGATCGCTACGGCATGAACCAGTGGGGTCAGGAACCGACCCCGGCGCCGGTTCAGCCGAAGAAGGAACCGGCACAGCGTATCGCTGAACTAATGATTGAAACTTTGGAGGCATAATGCGTATTCTCTGCGTCATCCCCGTGCGCGGTGGCTCGAAGGGCATTCCGCGTAAGAACCTGCGCCCCATCGCGGGTAAGCCGCTGGTTGCATGGACTATCGAGCAGGCACTGGCTGCTAAGGAAGAAGTAGCCGGCGAGCACGAGTTGCGTGTTGTCGTCTCCACCGATGATGCTGAGCTGGCTGATATCGCGCGCGAGTACGGTGCGGAGGTGCCGTTCATTCGCCCGGCACACCTGGCTGAAGACACCACCGCAACCGAGCCGGTCATCGAGCACGCCATCGAGTTTTACACCGAAAACGGTTGGGAGCCCGATGCAGTCATGCTGCTGCAGGCAACCAGCCCCGTGCGTCTGCCCGGCACCCTGGCTCGTGCGGTTCGCCAGTTCGCTGAGAACGGTAAGGACTCCATGGTCGGTGTGATTCCGATTGGCCCGTTCATCTGGACCTGGCACGCTGACGGTGAGCCCACCGCGGCGTTCGAGATTATGGCTCGTCCGCGCCGCCAGGAGCTGACCAAGGAAACCTTCCGCTACCGTGAGAACGGTTCGATGTACATCACCAAGACCCACGTGTACATGGACCACCACAACCGCCTGGCGGGCTACCCCGGCGGTACCATTGACTTGTTCATGCTGGACGAGGTCGAGGGCGTCGACATTGACGCACCGATTGACTTCTCCGTGGCAGAGCACCAGCTCACTCAGATCCTGGCCGAAGGCAAGTAACCTTCACTAGCGGCAATACCTCGTCTGCCGCTCCCGGCTTGACCGGCACTCAGGCATTCAACTAAACACTCAAACGAAAAGGTCAAAATCGTGATTATTGAACGCAATATTGCCCCCTACGTGGTCTTCGCTGAAGACCCGATTCTCAACGCTCTGCAGAAGATTTCTGCTAACGGCCAGCGCATCATCTTCCTGGTGAACGAGTCCGGTATCCTGCGCGGTTCGCTCTCTGATGGCGACTTCCGTCGTTGGCTGATTGCTAACCCCACTGCATCCCTGGAGACCAGCGCCCTGGACGCTGCAAACACCAACCCGCAGACCGCACCGGCTGACGCTGATCCCGAGACTCTGCGCGCATACTTCGCGAAGGGTATCAACCACGTGCCGCTGACCGACGAGCGCGGTCACCTCGTGGCGCTGGCAATGGATGAGCAGGACGTTCTGCGCATCGGTAAGCACACCATCAGCGAGGATTCCCCCTCCTTCATCATTGCTGAGATTGGTAACAACCACCAGGGTAGCGTTGACTTCGCTAAGGAACTGGTGGATCTGGCTGTTGAGTCCGGCGCGGACGCTGTGAAGTTCCAGCTGCGCGACATGGACGCTCTGTACCGCCAGCGCGGTGCAGCAACCGCAGGTGAGGACCTGGGCGTTCAGTACACCCTGGACCTGCTGTCCCGCTTCTCCCTGACCGTTGACCAGATGTACGAGGTCTTCGACCACGTCAAGCAGCACGACATGGACATCATGTGCACCCCCTGGGACGCACCCTCCGTTCAGGCGCTGGTTGACTACGGCATCCAGGGCATGAAGATTGCTTCTGCTGACCTGACCAACCACGAGCTGCTGCGCGACGTGGCTTCCCGCGGTCTGCCCATGCTGGTTTCCACCGGTATGAGCCGCGAAGAGGAAATCCGCGAGTCCGTGGCTCTGCTGCGTAACGCTGGCGCATCCTACGCTCTGCTGCAGTGCCAGTCCGCATACCCGGCACCCTTCAAGGACGTCAACCTGGCGTACATGGACCGCCTGGCTGAGATTGGTCAGTGCCTGGTCGGTTACTCCGGCCACGAGCGTGGCTACCACGTGCCGATCGCTGCTGTTGCTCGCGGTGCGAAGATTATTGAGAAGCACTTCACCACCGACAAGACCCTCGAGGGTAACGACCACACCGTCTCCCTGCTGCCTGAGGAATTCAAGGCAATGGTTCAGCAGATCCGTGAGGTTGAGGCCGCTATCGGTTCCGCTGCTCCTCGCGAGGTGTCCACCGGTGAGCTGATGAACCGCGTGAACCTGGCAAAGTCCCTGGTCGCTACCCGCCACATCGCTAAGGGCGAGGTCGTGACCGAGGCTGACGTTGCTGTGAAGTCCCCCGGCCGCGGTCTGCAGCCGAACTACCTGCCCCAGCTGCTGGGCCGTACCATGCAGCGCGACGTTGAAGAAGGCTCGTTCTTCTTCGAGGGCGACCTGAAGGATGACCTGGTGACCCGCCGCGACTTCAAGTTCGACCGTCCCTGGGGTCTGCCGGTTCGTTACCACGACTACAAGCCGCTGATTGAAGAGGCGAAGCCGGACTTCCTGGAGTTCCACTTCTCCTACAAGGACCTCGAGATTAACATCGACGATGTCTTTGACTCCAAGCTGGACATGGGCTTCACCACCCACCTGCCCGACCTGTTCGCAGGCGACTTCCTGGTGGACCTCGCGTCGAAGGATCCCGAGGTGTGGGAGCGCTCCATCGCTGAGGTCCAGCGCACCATCGACATTACCCGTGACCTGACCCGCTACTTCACCGTAGACGAGGACCCGGTCATGGTCGTGACCATGGGCGGCTTCACCAAGGACAAGCACATCCCCGCTGCTGCACGTGCTGAGAAGTACGAGCGTATCGGTGAGGCGCTGAAGCGTCTGGACGCATCCGGCGTTCGCTTGGCGGCTCAGACTCTGCCCCCGTACCCCTGGCTGATGGGTGGTCAGCAGTACCACAACCTGTTCCTGGATCCGAAGGACACCGCAGAGTTCTCGCGTGCATTTGACACCGCCCTCTGCCTGGACATCTCTCACACCATGCTGGCATGTAACTTCCTGAACATTCCGCTGTCGGAGGCTGTTGAGCAGCTGGCACCGCTGTCCATCCACCTGCACCTGGTGGACGGCACCGGCGTTGACGGTGAGGGTGTTCAGGTTGGCGAAGGCGATGTCGACTGGGCATCCCTGGGTAAGCAGCTGCGTGAGCTGGCACCGAAGGCATCCTTCATTCCCGAAATCTGGCAGGGCCACATCAATAACGGTGAGGGCTTCTTCACCGCGCTGGACCGCCTCGAGAAGTGGCTGTAGAAAGTAGACACTCACTCATGAATTCAAACGGATTTCCCACTGCCCTGTGGGTCGTTCCGGTTCCCGATTTTGGTGGAGTAGCTCGGCACGTTGTCGATATGGCACGTGCCGGGCTCCCCGGCTTTAACCTGGTGGTTCTCGCACCCGAAGGTAAGCTCACGAGCCGCCTTGAGGAACTGGGCGTCACCGTCATCAAGGCTGAATTTGGCCCCGACTACGGTTTTAAGACTTCCTTTACCTCTCTGCAGAAGGCTATTGAGCAGCTCCACCCGGATATTGTGCACAGCCACCTGGCGTATGCGGACGTTGTAGCGACCGCCGTGGTGAATGCTCTGCGTATCCGTAGCGTGATTAAGCGCGGCACCTGCGTGCCGAAGCTTCTGACCACTGAACACGGTATCGCCGGTAATGACTCGGTGTACCACGGTAGCTCCTGGCGTTCTAAGCTCATGGAGACCGTACACCGTGTGCGCCTGTGGGGCACTGACCAGGCGATTGCTGTTTCCCGTTCCACTGCTGATCAGATGCGTGCCAAGTGGGGCGCTCGCGGCGTGGAGCTGGTGTACAACGGCGTGGACATCCCCGAAGTGCACGCGGCTGTTGAGCAGCAGCGTGTACCCGCTGAGGGCGGTCCGCGTATTCTTTCGCTGTCTCGTCTGTCCCCTGAGAAGGGTATTGACGTGTTGCTGGACGCTTTTGCGCAGCTTCGTGCTGATTACCCGCAGGCTCATCTTGAGATTGCGGGCTCTGGCGATTTGGCGTCCGAGTTGCAGGCTCAGGCGCAGCGTCTGAACCTGGGCGATTCGGTGACCTTCAGCGGCTTTGTTAACTCGATTGAGGCGATGGGCCGTAGCGACATGATTGTTCAGCTGTCGGTGTGGGAGAACTGCTCCTACACTCTGCTGGATGCTAAGGCAGCCGGCCTGAAGACGGTCGCTACCGCTGTGGGCGGCAATCCGGAGATTCTGGGTGCCGACGAGCTGGTGGACCGCCAGAGCGCAACCCTGACTCAGGATGTTCTGCAGGCTATGCGCCAGCAGCTGCAGAAGAGCGAGTCTGAGCCTTTCACCTGGATTTCGAATGAGCAGATGGCTGCTCAGACAGTTGATATTTACGCACGTGTACTTCGAGGAGGCCGATGATGAGCCAGACTTCGCAGGTTTACGCGCACTTGAATGAGCCTGTTGAGAAGCCTGCGGTTTCGCGTTTCTCTGAAACCGTGTCTCACGGTAGCGAATACATTCGCCATCAGACCAGCCAGATCCGTATGCCTGAGTTCATCATGGCATTCCTCTTGCTTTTTGGTGATGCGGTACCGGGTCTTGGTCTGCCCTTCAACCAGGTGGTCGTTATAGTGCTGGCTGTGTATGGTCTGACTCGTAAATCGACTTTTGACGTAAGCCATTTTTCGGGTCTGCGCGCCATCATGTTTATCGCGATGGGTTATCTCGCAATCGTTTCAATTAACGGTGTGCACTCTGAGGACGCCTCCGACTGGACTCGTCGTCTGATTCGTCTAGTTGCTGCGACAGTGTTGATTTGGACTATTGCTGCTGGGCGTCTGCATATTCGTTCTATTGTTCTTGGATACTCGACGGCGATTCTTTTCAACGCGGTAGCTTACTTTGCTGGTTTTGCTCCAGTAACGGGATACTACGGTTACCTGACTGGTTGGCTGGGTGATAAGAACTTCTCGGGTCTGGTGTACTGCCTCTTTGGTTTGCTGCTTCTGAGCTTCGCCCGTAACAAGATTGAAGTCATTCTTACCGTTGTGGTTTTCTCTGCTTTGCTGTGGGCTACAGGTTCTCGTACCTCTATTGCGGCGTATGTTGCAGGCTTGATTTGGATTGTCATCGCGAACCGTCTGAAGACTTTCGGTCGCATTGCCTTGGGTGTGGCCCTGTACTGGCTGATTGATATTTTGACCAGTGACTACGCACGCTCCGGTGTCTTCGCAGATCGTACCGGTACGGATGCGCTTCGTTCGCTGATTGACCAGGCATCTGAGATTAAGGTTCAGGCTTCTGGCTTCTTCGGCCAGGGGTTGGGCGAGGCATACGTGTATCTGGTTCATACTGGATCGAAGACCTGGTTCCTCCATAACTCGTACTGGTCTGCTCTGATTGAGGGTGGCTGGCCATGGATGATTCTGGTCGTCGCCATCACTCTGCTCTTTATCGTGAACGTGTTTAGCGGCAAGAAGACTCTGCCGCCAAAGTTCTACGTCGTGCAGGGTGCTGGCGTCGCCATCATGATTTGTGCTTCTCGTCTGGGTGAGGTGTTCTACACCTGGCCGTGGGCCGTCGTCTGTGGTTTGGCTTTGCGCGTGTTGTTGATTGAACGCGAACAGCGTTTGGGTACTGGCCACGATGAGGCGAGTATCGAAGGCTTCGACGAGCGAATTGAAATTCGTGAGGCGGAAGAGAAGTTGCAGCACGTTGCGCCGGTGTGGAAGGAAGAAAATGTCTAAGATTAATCGAACTCCTGAAGTTAGCGTCATTATTTGTGCACTGAATGCAGTGTCAACTCTTCCCCGCCAGCTTAAGGCTTTGGAGAACCAGGAAACTGAGCTTCCGTACGAAGTGATTCTGGTAGACAACGGTTCAGATGATGGCACCCGCGCCGTTATGGAAGCGTGGGCTCAGGAACCCCGAGAGAATAAGTTCACGGTCAAGGTCGTGGACGCCTCCGCAACTCCGGGTATTCCCGCGGCCCGTAACGCTGGTGCACGTGCCGCATCCGGTAGGGTCTTAGCATTCTGTGATGCTGATGATGAAGTATCTCCCCAGTGGGTTCAGGCGTTTTCAGATGTGCAGGATAAGGAACTGGCAGGTGGCTGGATCCGCGCTTTTGACGCTAACGGCACCCCCCGCCCTGACGCCTTTGGCAAGGGTTTGATTGCTACTCCTTATCTGCCGCACGTAGGCAACTGTAACTGTGCTATTACCCGTGCACGCTTTTTCGAAATAGGCGGCTATGATGAGTCCCTTCCTCGCTACGGCTATGAGGATGTGGATATTTCGTGGCGCCACCAGGAAGCTGACGGCGTGATGCGCTTTATCCCTGAAGCAGAGATTCGTTTTACTCTCTCGGAGGGGAAGAGCTCTATCCGTAAGAAGTATGAGCTGGGTGTGGGACGTGTGCTGATGGCCCGTCGTTTTCCCAAGTACGATTCTGCAACGTATTCGTTGAAGTCTACTGTGACTGGTAGTGTTCAGCAGTTGCTGAATATTCTGCGTCAGGCTGTGACCCAACGTAAAGTTGTTCGTCGTGATGTTGCCAACTGGGTTGCTTCGTTGGGACGTATCCGCGGAAGTATCAAATATTCCGGTAAGAATTATGTACCTGCCCGTAAGCTGGTGAAGGAGTAGAAGGATGGAGAAAGAACTCTACATCGCCACCAATAACGGTGACATGGGTGGCGGCGAGGTCATGCTCCTGAACATTGCTCGTGCAGCCCGTAGCCTTGGCTACAAGGTCACTATCGTGGGTCCTTCCGAGCCGAAGCAGCTTGTAGAAGCCGCTGCGGATGAGGGGTTCCCCCGCATTGTCTTGCCGGCTAAGAACCGCGCACAGTACATGGTTGCTCTGCGTAGCTGGCACGCTCGTCACAAGGACGTTCTACTGTGGTGTAACGGTCTGGTCCCGGCAGCGGCAACGGGCGGTCGTAAGAACCGTATCGTGCACTTGCACCAGCTTCCTACCGGTGTGAACGCAAAGCTCGTACCCTTTGCCCGCCATAAGGCGTCTGTCACCCTGGTCCCGAGCCGCTATGTGGCTCGCGCCTGCCCCGGCAGCGAGCTGTTTGCGAACTGGGTCAACGGCGTATCCACCGAGCTGGATCACCGCGTGGGGGAGCGCCGACTCCGCGTCGGTTACCTGGGGCGTTTGACTCCGTCTAAGGGTATCGCGACCCTGTGCCAGGCGATGAGCTCCTTGAACTCTAACAGCATTGAATATGACCTGGTGATTGGCGGCGAGCCTGTCTTCGCATCTGACGAAGAACGCGCCGAGGTTGAGGACGCGCTAGCCCGTGTTGCTGCGTTCAGCACTCGCTTGGGCTGGACTACCCCGGATCGTCTTTTCGGTGACATCGACATGCTCGTTGTACCTTCGATTGCCCCTGAGTCATTCGGTCTGGTGGTCGCTGAAGCGATGAGTGCACGCGTCCCTGTAATCGTCAGTGATGCTGGTGCGCTATCGGAGGTGCTGGGCGGTGCATCGTACCCGTACGTTGTGCCTGCTGACCAGCCGGTAGCTCTTGCACAGGCTATTAAGAGCCTGGGTACTGAGCTTCGAGAAGACACGGAAGCACTGGCAGAGCGAACCTCCGAGCTGTTCTGGCGTTGGCAGGAGAACTACTCACCTGAAGCAGGTAAGGTCCGTGTCGGTGAGATTCTGGAACGTTTTATCCGCTAGGGTGCTTCTAAACTTATAGATCATTCCCAGCGGATATCCTCTCGCTCAAACCCCGAAGGAAAATTATGACGACTACCCACCGCTACAAGGCTGCGGTTATCATCCCCTCTCGCGGTGGTGCAGATATTCTGCACTACCCGCTGGATGCGCTTACCGCCCAGACCGAGAAGGACTTCCAGGTTATCGTGGTCCTCGACGGCGATATTGATAACAGTGAAGCTGTGCTTGACCGCTACATTGCAGAAGGCAAGCTGAACCTGACCAAGATTGTTTTTGAGGAGAACCGCGGTCGCGTGGCAGCGCTGAACGCTGGCCACCGTGCCGCTGATGCGGATATTCTCATCCGTTGCGATGACGACCTGCAACCTGACCCCAACTACGTTGCGAACCACCTCAAGTACCATGAGGCTCCTGGTGAGCACGGCGTGATTGGTATTTACCTGAACCAGTTCCCGGACACTCCTTACTCTCGTGTGTACGGTAACTACCGCGACCAGAAGTTCCGTGAAGCTGCGTACCAGGTTGCGCCTGATAAGCGCTGGATTTACTGGGCTGGTAACGTGTCTATGTCGAAGAAGCTCTTCGATGAGATTGGTGGCTATGATCCCGCGTACCGTCTCTACGGGTGGGAAGACGTAGACATGGGTTACGAGGTTGCTCAGCACGGTGGCGAAATCCATATTGCCCCTGAACTGGCAACTAAGCACTACGTAGCTGCTACCACCACTGCTGTGCGTGCCCTGCGTGCCCTGCACTCGGGCTCTGCCCGTACCATCTTCGTGCGTAAGCACGGTGAGGAAGCACACCCCGCCCCGAACCCGACGGGTGCGTGGGGTTTGCTGGTCAAGATCCTCGCTCGTTTCACCACCGAGAAGACCATTAAGGCTCTTGGCGATGCGAGCGATAAGATTCTGCTGAAGCTGCCCGCTAAGGCTGCTGAGAAGCTTGTGGCGCTGCAGGTTGAGGCTGCATCCTACGCTGGTATTCACTATCCTGAGCGCGCTCAGAAAGTTTTCTAGGAGGAAAAGAAAATGTCACTCACTCAGCTCTTGACCTCCGCTCCGTTTACCGGGCCGAAGAATCCTGACGCGGTGCTTGCTGATATCCCGAAGAGCCTCAAGAAGCTTGGCAGCCTGGCGCGCCGTTACGTGCCGCTGATTAAGCCTGAGGCGACTGAAGAGATTGCGATTGCCCACGACTATCTGACTCAGCGCGGCGGCGCGGAGCGTGTTGTTCTGGCGATGCACCGTGCGTTCCCGGACGCACCGATTTACACGACTCTGTACGATCCGGAGGGTACCTTCCCCGAGTTCAAGGACGCGAAGATTATAACGAGTCCTTTGAACAAGATTGGTTACCTGCGTCGTAACCACCGTATGGCGTTGCCGATTTTGCCGTTTGCTTCTTCTTTCTTGAAGGTACCGGCTGAGCGTGCTGTGGTGTCGACGACTGGTTGGGCGCACGGCTTCAACTTTGCTGGCCGTAAGTTCATTTACTGCCATTCGCCGGCGCGTTGGCTGTACCTGAGCGATCAGTACCTGGGTGAGAAGAGCACCGGTCCCGTGCCGCTGCTGCTGAAGACTCTGCGTCCTGCACTGATGCTGTGGGATCACTGGGCGGCTCACCGTTCGGCGGTGTACGTAGCGAATGCGAGCGTGATTAAGAAGCGCATCGAGAATGTCTACGGAAAGAAGGACGTTCCGATTTTCTTCCCGCCGCACTCGGTAGATACCACCGCACCGGTTGAGCCTATTCCGGGTCTGGAAGAGTTCACCGAATCGGACGATTACTTCCTGATTGTTTCGCGTCTGCTGCCCTACAAGAATGTTGATAAGGCTGTTGAGGCGTGTAATGAGTTGGGTAAGAAGCTGCTGGTGATCGGTCGCGGCCCGGAGAAGGAACGCCTGGAGGCCCTTGCTGGCCCGACTGTTCGTATCGCTTCGGGTGTCTCGGATGCGCAGCTTCGTTACGCGTACCGTCACTGCTTGGCGCTGCTGGCTATCTCTTATGAGGACTTCGGTATTACTCCGCTGGAGGCGGGTGCTAGCGGCAAGGCCGTGATCGCCTACCGTGCGGGTGGCTTCCTGGATACCATTCAGGAAGGCAAGACCGGTATGTTCATCAATCAGCCGACCGTGGAGCAGTTGGTGGAGGCCCTCAAGGCTTTCAACCCGGATGACTGGGATGCTGAGTATATCCGTGAGCACGTTGACGGTTTCTCGGAGGCTCGTTTCATCAGCCGTCTGAGGACGTACGTGCAGGCTCTGCCTGAAGACTAAAAGAGCTAGACGACTCATAGAAGAAGGCGGGGCGGTAGAACTATAAAAGTTTCTACCGCCCCGCCTTCTTTGTGTCTTCTGAGAGCCTTAGCGGGCTTCTAGGAGCCCCTTGGAGAGCAGCTCGGGAATAAAACCCTCAATCTGCGGCCCCATAGTTTCTATGGGCTGTTCATACATTTCGCAGAGTACGTCGATAGCGTCCTGTAGAGACATTGGGTCTTCAAAAATACTCCAAATAATGGAGGCTGAATCCTGAAGGACAGACAGCTCACCGTTGGCAAGATTCGCAAGATACGTTGCCGTGGGGGAGTACTTAGCGAACTCTTCAGAATGAACGTACGCGATGTTCTCGGGGATACCGTAGACGGTCTGACGGGAATCTACCGGATTGCTCATTTTTTCACCTTGATTCCGAAACGCTCAAAGAACTTGGCACGTATCTCTGCCTTGGTGGGGGTACGTCCCAGCTGCATCGCCAAGTGGTCCTTATTCACGAGGAAAATGTTCTTGAGAGTGCGTAGCTTATCGTGCAGGGTGGTCGCCGACTGCAGGCGCCCAATCCACTGAATATAGTGGGGGACGTCCTGTGAGACCGACAGCCACAGCAGGTAGTCGCGGTCGTCACGGTACTGCTCCAGACCGCCCATAGCCGCGCTATATGCCAGGGAGGAGTCAAGCTCCTCCGCACGGGCTCGCAGGCGCTGCCAATCGCTGTACGAGAGCAGGGAGACCAGGTAGTTAATATCTGCGCTGTAACGGGAGGCAGCGCGAGCGCGGTGAAGCACTACGAGAAGACGCGCATCCAGGTCACTGGGGACAGTGCAGGGACGGTGAGCAATCATACGGGTCTTGCGCGCCGCCCAGATACGGTCGAAAGCCTTCTCGTAGTCGCCGTGGCGTCCCAGACCGGGGAAGAAACGATGAATATCGGTCAGGCCCCATGAAGCGTGGTAGAGCGTCATCGCGTGCTCGAACACGGAACCTGTTTCGAAGTGGGCTTGGATACGCCATCCATCTGCCAGAAGGATCTCTACAAAGCGGTCCACGTGAGAGGGACGGACGAGTAGGTCAGCGTCGGAGCTGTACCTGCCCTTGCGGTAAATTTCCTGGGAGAAAGCGTAGCCTTTGACATGCAGAATATCGATGGAGTGCATGTCGGCAATCCGCTGGAAGTAGGCGTGCGCAAGCCGAATCCGTGCCGCGAGCGGAGTAGTCTGCGGCTCCGGGGTATTGGGTGAGTGAGTGGTCACAATAGCCTTTCGGTGCACATGTATACCAGATAAGTATAAGGCGGGATGGACAGAAAATACTGCCCATCCCGCCCTAAGTTGCTCCCTATGATTTAGGGCGCTTATTACGTTATTACTTCTTGGTCGAGGACTTCTTTGAGGACTTCTTATCGCCGTCCTTGCTGTAACCGTAGTAGGTTGCATAACCAACGTAGGCGCTTGCGTAACCGAAGCCGTAGTAGGAGTTACCCAGACCCTTACGGGGTGCACGGTTCAGAACCATACCGAGGAGTTTCGCGTTGACCTTCTTCAGGATGCTTGCAGCCTCAGTCATCTGTTCACGGTGGCTTCGGCCGATAGAACCAACGAGAATCACGCCATCCACGGAGTGTGAGAGCAGCGAAGCGTCGGTCACGGGCAGCAGCGGCGGAACGTCGACGACCACGATGAACTCTTCGGAGAGCTCGTTAATCAGCTGACGCATCTTATCGGAGCCCAGAAGCTCGGAGGGGTTCGGGGGGATACGGCCTGCAGGCAGGACGAAGAGGTTCGAATCGCCCAGCTGGTGCACAGCGTTAGCAATCTCGACCTGGCCAGCCAGAACCTGGGTCAGACCGACCTTAGCGTCGAGTTTCAGCTTTTTAGCCACGGTCGGGCGGCGGAGGTCGGCGTCAATGAGGATGACGGGCGAACCTGCATCAGCCATTGCGCGAGCCAGCGCCAGCGACACGGTCGACTTACCTTCACCGGGCACTGCGGAGGTGACGATGAACGAACGCGGGGGAGTGTCAACGTTCACGAAGCGCAGGTTGGTGCGCAACTGACGAATGGATTCCTGCGCGATGTGGTCGTCGGTGTTGCCGTTAACGATGTTTTCTTCGTTTAGGTCGTCACTGACGGGCAGAACACCCAGGATGCTCGCGCCGGTTGCCTTGGTAGCATCGTCACGAGTGCGGATGCGCTGATCCAGTGCGCGGCGCAGGAAGATCGCCAGGTACACCAGACCAAGGCCAGCAACAGCACCGATGAGCACGTTCTGCTGGTAATTCGGAGCTACCAGCGGGGGGTTCACGCTTGCGTTGTTCAGCGGAATCACGCGAACGGTGTTGTTGGTGGTCGGGGATGCGGCGGTGTTTTCGCCGTTCACCAGTGCCTGAGCGTTACCGGGGTTCTGCTCAATTTCCTTGATGTAGTCGGCGGTAGCCTGCAACGCACCGTTAGCGAGCAACTGTGCGTTCTTCGGGGAAGAAGCCTGCGCGCTCACGGTAATCAGTGCAGCGTTGTCACCAGCGGTTGCGGTGAGGCTCGCGCGAATCTGACCGGTGCTCAGGGACAGCTCGGGGTTGTTCTGCTTAATCTTCTGTGCCACGGCCTCAGAGGAGACGATAGCAGCGTAGGAGCGAGCGCGCTCCTTAGCAGCCGAAGAACCCGAGAGAACATCCACCGTACCGGACTCGCCCACGGTCACGTAGCCCGAGGACGAAGCAGCGTAGACCTTCGGCTGGAGAGAGGCATAGCCGAAGCCCGCTGCGGCACCGACAACGATGCCAATGATCAGCAGCCAGAGGTTAGCCCTCGTAGTGCGGAAAAATTCCAAAATGGTCATGGTAGTGAGAATACTCCAGAAAGTTTGAGTTAGTGTACCTGCAACGTGGAGTGTTGTTGCAGGCGGTGAAGGGATACGAAGATCCCCCGGTGTTTATTAGCGGAGCAATCCGAGCAGGTAGCTACCGTAACCGCTCTTAACGAGGGGGGTAGCGATGTCGCGCAACTGCTCATCGGAGAGCCAACCGTGGCGCCACGCAATTTCCTCCGGGCAACCAACTGACAGGCCCTGACGGTTCTGAACAGTGCGGATGAAGTTAGTGGCATCAGCGAGTGAATCAAAGGTTCCGGTGTCGAGCCACGCGGTACCGCGAGGCAGAACCTCAACCTTCAGTTTACCCTGTTCCAGGTAGACGCGGTTGAGGTCAGTGATTTCCAACTCACCGCGCGGGGAGGGCTTGATCTGGCGTGCATACTCTACAACCTTCGAGTCGTAGAAGTACAGACCCGGAATAGCGTAGTCGCTCTTGGGGTTTTCAGGCTTCTCTTCGATGGACAGCGCGTTGAAGTCCTCGTCGAAGTCCACCACACCGTAGGCGCGAGGGTCAGCAACCCGGTAAGCGAAGACGGTTGCGCCGTCCTTCTGCTCGTAGGTGGCAAGCTGAGTACCCAGACCAGGACCGTAGAAGATATTGTCGCCGAGCACGAGTGCCACGGGGTCGTTGCCAATAAAGTCTGCGCCCAGAATGAATGCCTGTGCCAGGCCATCCGGAGAAGGCTGCACCTTGTATTCGAGATTAATACCGAAACGGGAACCGTCACCGAGCAGCCGCTGGAACTGCTCCTGATCGGTAGGAGTGGTAATAATCAAAATATCGCGGATACCCGCCAGCATGAGAGTGGACAGCGGGTAGTAAATCATCGGCTTGTCATAGACCGGAGTGAGCTGCTTGCTAATACCCTGAGTGATAGGGTGCAAACGGCTTCCGGTACCGCCGGCAAGAATAATTCCCTTCATAACATCTTATTGTGTCATGTTTATCTCGTTGTCGAGGCATAAAAATCACCATTTAGGTGGGTAAAATATACCGTATGGCTCACATTCTTGTTACCGGCGGTGCCGGTTTTATTGGTTCGAACTTTGTTCACCACCTCATCGATAACACTGATCACACTATTACTGTGCTGGATAAGATGACCTACGCCGCAAACGCTGCGTCTTTGGAGGGTCTTCCTGAATCCCGCTTCAAGCTCGTCGTAGGCGACATCGCCGACCGCGAGCTGGCTGACGAACTGGTCGGCAAGGCAGACGCTGTTGTTCACTATGCTGCGGAATCGCACAACGACAACTCCCTGTCCAACCCCGAACCGTTTATTCACACTAACCTCATCGGTACTTTCAGCCTCCTGGAAGCAGTCCGTAAGCACGGCACCCGCTACCACCACATCTCCACCGACGAGGTCTTCGGCGACCTCGAGCTGGACGATCCGGCAAAGTTTACCGAAACCACCCCCTACAACCCCTCTTCCCCCTACTCCTCCACTAAGGCAGGTTCCGACCTGCTCGTGCGCGCATGGGTCCGCTCCTTCGGTATTGAAGCAACCATCTCTAACTGCTCCAACAACTACGGCCCCTACCAGCACATCGAGAAGTTCATCCCCCGCCAGATTACTAACATCCTCTCGGGTCTGACCCCGAAGCTGTACGGCGAGGGCCTGAACGTCCGTGACTGGATTCACGCATCCGACCACTCTTCTGCTGTGCTGCGCATCCTGGAGCAGGGCAAGATTGGCGAAACCTACCTCATCGGTGCAGACGGCGAAGAGAACAACATCACGGTTCTGCGCACCATCCTGCGCCTGATGGGTAAGGATGAGAACGACTTCGAGCACGTGGTTGACCGCCCCGGTCACGACCTGCGCTACGCAATCGACGGTAGCCGCCTGCGTGCAGAGCTCGGCTGGGAGCCGAAGTTCACCGACTTCGAGTCCGGTCTTGCCGACACCATTAAGTGGTACACCGACAACCGCGGCTGGTGGGAGCCCCTGAAGGCTGAGGTTGAGGCTAAGTACGCAAAGGCTGGCCAGTAATGACCAAGGAATTGAAGGTTACTGAAACCGAGATTCCCGGCCTGCTCATTATCGACCTGCCGGTTCACGGCGATAACCGCGGCTGGTTCAAGGAAAACTGGCAGCGCGAGAAGATGGTCGCAGCCGGTCTGCCCGACTTCAACCCCGTCCAGAACAACATCTCGTTCAACGCTTCGGTAGGTACCACCCGCGGTATCCACGCCGAGCCGTGGGATAAGTACGTATCTGTTGCGACCGGTCGTATCTTCGGCGCGTGGGTTGACCTGCGTGCCGGCGAGTCCTTCGGCAAGGTCGTCACCGTGGAGCTGGGCCCGGACACCGCAATCTTCGTGCCCCGCGGCGTGGGTAACTCCTTCCAGACTCTGGAAGAGAACACCGCCTACACCTACCTGGTGAATGATCACTGGTCGGCGGACGCAGTGTCCGGCTACAGCTTCCTGAACCTCGCCGATGAAACCGTTGCAATCGACTGGCCCATCGACCTGGCGAAGGCAGAGCTCTCCGAGAAGGACCGTAACCACCCGCGTCTGAACGAGATCAAGCCCCTGGAAGCCGACCCGATTCTGATTATTGGCGCGGGCGGTCAGCTCGGTACCGAGCTGGTTCGCCAGCTCACCGAGCAGAACGTGCCCTTCCTGGCTGTGGATCGCGACCGCCTCGATTTGGGCAAGCCCGAGCAGTGGCGCGATGCATTCCGCTGGCGCTCCTTCCGTGCGGTTATCAACGCTGCAGCGTACACCGCAGTGGATCAGGCAGAAACCCCCGAGGGTCGCCGTGAAGCCTGGGCAGCTAATGCCCTGGGTGTGAGCGCTCTTGCCTCTATCTGTGAAGAAGCTAACCTGCCGCTGGTTCACGTATCCACCGACTACGTCTTTGACGGCTCCCTGCCCCTGGGTGAGGAATACCCGGAGGATTACCCCCTGGCACCGCTGAGCGTTTACGGCGCGTCCAAGGCTGCCGGTGAGGTTGCCGCTGCCGCATGGCGTAAGCACTACACCCTGCGTACCAGCTGGGTTGTTGGCGCCGGCAAGAACTTTGTGGGCACCATGGCGTCCCTGGCTGAGCGTGGTATCGACCCGTCCGTGGTCGCCGATCAGTGGGGCCGCCCGACCTTCACCCAGGACCTGGCGGCAGCTGCCCTGCACCTGCTCTTCTCTGGCGCTGAATACGGCACCTACAACGTGTCGAACACCGGTGAGGTCATCAACTGGGCGCAGTTCGCTCGTGCAGTGTACGAGGGCACCGGCCATGACCCGGCACGAGTCAGCGACACCACCACCGAGGAATACTTCGCCAACGCTGAGCTCTTCGCTCACCGTCCGACGAACTCGGCAATGGACCTGTCCAAGCTGATTGCTGCAGGCTTCACCCCGCGCGATCACCGCGTCGCATTGGAGAGCTATCTGAAGCAGTAAATACAGAATGCTCACTGATTATCCCCTCAAATTCAAGAGTATTAGTTATGTCTTGTGGACTCGGTAAGCGATACGCTCTGAATTTAAGAGGGTTTAAGTAATAGAGTGTATGAATATTGATTTATGTAGATAAAAGTTCGCAAAATACATAAATTGTTGATTTAAAGTGATCTAATACCTGTACAAGTGTATTCAATCATGGTGGAGGAGACTATGGCTGTTGATAGTCTGGGCGAGATTGTTTTTGTCGATCCCGGAAATGCTTTTGAAGATTCTGCTGGTTTTTATATCTATGAACGTAGCTTCTTGGGATATAAAGCGTATAAGGATTTTCTTGAAAAAAACTATCCTGAGGTAAAGTGTAGCGTGGTTACTGAAGGAGGTGTTATTGATTTTAAAAAATGCCCAAATCCTTCGACCTGTAGGAGAATCTCAAAGGATGAGATCAATCTTAGAAAGGAATCTGCAGATGAGTATCTGCAGAACGTCAAGGGTAATGTTGTCGCCCTAGTTCTTGGTAAAAAGGGTGCAGAGCGTTTCCTGTCCATGCCTTGTAAGGTTGTCTATATCGCCGAAGTCACGCGACGGATTCGTTACGCTATCTTCCATGCGGAATCATCGCGAAATGGAAAGATTGGAGTGGTGGGTACTCTTCGGGCATACCTTGGTTTCTGGAAGGGAGAACTTGCGACCCGAAAAATGATGCGTAAATCTGCGGGGATTCAGTGCAATGGTCCTGCGGCATTTGAATCATATGGCAACCTTTCCAGGAACTCATTCTTGTATTTTGATCATCGAGTTGAAACCGTTGCTAAAAAGAAAGATTTTAATAAACTTCCGAAGTCAATTGCATTTTCGGGGAATATATCTCCATTGAAGGGGTCGAAGTATATAGCCGATATATCATGGGCTGTATATAACCTTAATCCTGAAATTATTTTCTATCTCATTGGAGATGGGGTGGATAGACAGGATATTCTTGAAAAGGGAGCTCCTAATATTGTGTATAAAGGTTTTATGTCCTATAAGGATGAATGGGAGCCTTTTGTTCGAGAGAATATTGATTTGATGGTTATGCCTCATCTGCAGGGTGACCCCTCGATGACATATTATGAAACCCTTGGACAGGGAGTTCCCATTATTGGATTCTCGAATGAAACGCTAGACTTTCTGGTCTCTCAAAAAATGGCTTGGTCTGTTCCTCAGGGCGATGTTCAGCAACTAGCCCGGAAGATTGATGGGATTCTTCGCGCTCCTGGTGAATTGGCGGCTGCCTCAGCGCGGGCTCGTAGATTTATGACTGAGAATTTGTATTCCCGGGTACTTGCTCGAAGGATTGATCACCTTGTATCGATTCTGAAAGCGAACGCCTCCTAGAGTCAGCGGTCCAAGGTTCGTACTCTATGGTTAGTGTCGCCGCGAGGGGGAGTGGACGTCCGCTGCTCTCTTGGGTGCTCATGTTGATGCGATTCAGCATAAAAGGCGTGAAAAGCGCCATATCACAGGTTCCCGGCCCTTGAAGAAGAGCCGGGAACCTGTACAATATTGTCTTGGCCAAGGCGGTGGAATACACGAAACGTGTAGGTCCGTAACTGACGGTGGCTGGTTGGAAAGAGATTTCTGGCGCCAGTCCCTATTCCACTTGGCGCATAACTTCTAACCAAGAAAGGGTGGACAACTCATGTCAGATACCATCAAAATTTCAGCTACCGTACGTAGCGACTTCGGCAAGGGCTACGCGCGCCGCATCCGCATGGCAGGCGACATCCCCGCCGTCATCTACGGCCACGGCGAAGAGCCCAAGCACGTAGTACTCCCCGGCCACGCAACCACCCTGGCTGCCCGCGTCCCCAACGCTATCCTCGACCTCGACATCGAAGGTGAATCACACCTCGCAATGATCAAGGACATCCAGCGTCACGCAATCCGCCCTGAACTGCAGCACATCGACCTGCTGACCGTTAAGCGCGGCGAGCGCGTTGAGATTGAGGTTCCTGTACACGTTGAAGGCGAGCCTGCTGTTGGCGCCGTTGCTAACCAGGAAGAAACCGTTCTTCTGGTTGAAGCTGACGCACTGAAGGCACCCGAAGCTTTGACCGTGAGCATCGAAGGCCGCGAAGCTGGCGCTCACGTTCTGGCATCAGACGTTGAACTGCCCTCAGGCGTAACCCTGGTTGCAGACGCTGAACTGCTGATCGTTAACGTTTCTGAGCCCGAGGAACTCGACGTTCCCGAGCCCGGTGAAGAAGGCGAAAACGCACCCGAGGGTGACATCGTTGAAGCTTCCGAGGAATCAGATCAGGCTGGCGAAGCTCACGACTCAGATAACTCAAAGCACTAGACCGCGCCCTGCGCCTAGCGCAACAATGATTTGTGGATGGCCCGCCGCTACCTCTCTTCTGAGGTGGTAGCGGGCCATACTCATAGAATGGTGTAGTCCATGAATTTTCTAAAAACCTTTTACAGCGCCGTGGAAAGGGCGAAGATATGTCTGATGCGTGGCTCATTGTTGGTCTGGGGAACCCGGGCCCGGAGTACGAGAAAACCCGCCATAACATCGGCCAGATGGTGGTTGATGAACTGGCGCGTGAAGTAGGCGGTGGCTTCAAGAAGCACGGACGCGCGCGCGCCCAGGTGCTGGAAGGACGTTTGGGTATAGGCGGACCCAAGGTAGTGCTGGCCAAGCCCCTGACCTATATGAACACCTCGGGCGGCCCGGTATCGGCTCTAGCCCAGTTCTACGATATTAACCCCGACCACATCATCGTTGTGCACGATGAACTCGATATCCCCTTCGACACCATTAAGCTCAAGATTGGTGGGGGAGAGGGTGGCCATAACGGTCTGCGCGATATCACCAAGGCGCTGGGCACCAAGGACTACTACCGTGTGCGCACCGGCATCGGTCGACCTCCCGGACGCATGGACACCGCAGATTTCGTGCTCAAGCCCTTCAGCAGCACCGAAGCGAAGGACCTGCCCTTCCTCATCTCAAACGCAGCGGATGCAACCATGATGCTCGTAAAGGAAGGCCTGCTGGCAACCCAGCAGCGCTACCACGGCGCAGGTTCCTAGCCGTATAACCCGTGCCGGGTAAGCACTGAACTGGGTCAACGCATGATATAGGCCGATGTGTGAACTAGGCTCTACCTAACTATGCAAGAGCCCGGTGAGGGAATAAGCTAGAAAAGAATGACGTTATACGCTCCACGACGGGAAAATACCCGACCGTGGAGCGTATGAGCGAGAGAAGAAGGTACCCGTGGCTGAATACTCCACCCCCGCCAACACCCCGCTGAGCGACGACATCGTACGCCAGCTTCGCCAGGACTTCCCGATCCTCAACACTGAGGTCAACGGGCATCCCTTGGTCTACCTGGATTCGGGGGCGACCAGCCAGAAACCCCTTCAGGTTCTCGACGCAGAACGCGACTTCTACCTGCACGCTAACTCTGCTGTACACCGCGGCGCCCACACCCTCGCGGTCGAAGCAACCGACCTGTTTGAGGATGCGCGCACCACCGTCGCGAACTTCGTTGGTGCCACTGACGAAGAAATCGTGTGGACCTCCAACGCAACCGAGGCGCTGAACCTGGTTGCCTACTCCATCGGCAACGCCTCCCAGGGCATCGGCGGTCCCGCCGCTGAGCGTTTCGCGTTGAAGCCCGGCGATGAAATCGTCACCACGGAGATTGAGCACCACGCGAACCTCATTCCCTGGCAGATTCTTGCTCAGCGTACTGGCGCGACTCTGCGCCACATCCCTTCTACCGAGGACGGTCAGCTCGACTACGCGGCAGCCGAGGGCATCATCAACGAGAAGACCCGCATCGTGGCGTTCACCCACGTCTCAAACGTGACCGGCGCGATTACCGATGTGCCCTGTATGGTCGCCATGGCGCGCAAGCACGGCGCGCTCGTCGTGCTGGACGCCTGCCAGTCTGTACCGCACATGCCCGTAGACTTCCACGCCCTGGACGTCGACTTCGCGGCGTTCTCCGGCCACAAGATGCTGGCACCCACCGGCATCGGCGCCCTCTACGGTCGTGCTGAACTGCTCGAAGCTCTGCCGCCTTTCCTGACCGGTGGCTCCATGATTACCCGCGTGGGTCTGCAGGATGCCGAGTACATGCCCGCCCCCATCAAGTTTGAGGCAGGTACCCAGCGTGTCTCGCAGGCAGTTGCTTTCGCCGCCGCTGTGCGCTACCTGCAGCACCTGGGCATGGAGAACGTTGAGGCCTGGGAACACGAACTGGGCGCCCGCCTCGTTGAGGGCGTTCAGAAGATTGACGGTGTGCGCCTGCTCGGCCCCACCGACCCCACTAAGCGTGCCGGCCTGGTTGCTCTCGCCATCGAGGGCGTGCACCCGCACGACGGGGGCCAGCTGCTCGACACCCAGGGCATCGCCGTGCGCGTGGGCCACCACTGCGCCCAGCCGCTGCACCGCTGCGCCGGTGTGACCGCCTCGACCCGCGCCTCCACCTACATCTACAACACCACCGAAGATGTGGACGCTTTCCTGAAGGCACTCGCCGAGGTGCGCCCCTACTTCGGCTTCTAAAAGCAGGCGCGTTAGAAGCTAACGCCCCAATTTTTCAGACATACCAACTGACGGAAGAAGATCATCGTGTCTCTTGAATCCCTGTACCAGGAAATTATTCTGGAGCATTCTAAGCAGCGCAGCGGCGAGCACCTCGTAGAGGTACCCGCCGGTCATGCAAGCGCCGATAACCACCAGTACAACCCCACCTGCGGCGACGAAATCAACCTGCGCGTGGTGCTCTCTGACGAGCTGAAGGACGGCGAGAAGACCATCGACTCGATCTCCTGGGAAGGCGACGGTTGCTCCATCTCCATGGCTGCCGCCTCCGTGCTCTCTGAAATGGCTCCGGGCATGACCGTCTCCGAGCTGCAGAGCCACGTGGATGCGTTCCGCGAGATGTTGCGCTCGCGCGGTAAGGTGACCCTGGACGAAGAGGAGTACGGCGATATGGCGGCCTTCTCCGGCGTTTCGAAGTTCATGGCGCGCGTGAAGTGTGCGATGCTTTCGTGGGTTGCGGTTGAGGAAGCTACTAAGGAAGCCGCTGCGAAGAACTAATTCTTTGCCGAGGGGGTAGGTTGGTTTGTTCGGTAGGTAGCCAATATTTGAACGCCAATCGAAAATATCGAATGGAGCCGTCAACAATATATTGCATGGATGTGTAATGCTTTTCGATGAACTTTGAGCGGTGAGCACCGAACGGGATTCAAGCTGAGAATCTACCCCTACTCTTTCTTGATATAAGATTTCTTTGATTTAAATCAATAGGATGAAAATATGAGGCGGATACTACACTGTATCCGCCTCATATTTATATCTTTGCCTTTTTCCTCCAAAAAGGTGACTGGTAAAATAAAAGGACCAAGGGCGCCCAACCAGCACCCTCGAGAAACTCTTTTCGGACCCGCATATTCTCACGTGATAGCGAGAAGAAAAACAGCGTAGAGAGAATACTTTCTCAGTGCTGAACAATCTTCGCTAATTCTCCTGCCATCACTACAGATAACGGTTATGTTTCTCACCCCTTCCGGTATTTCAACCACACCGGAATAACCATCGCCGCTACCAACCACAAGGAAGCCCCATGATTATTGGCTACGCCGCAGGCGCCTACGACCTTTTCCACTACGGCCACCTCGAGATTCTCCGCAAGGCTAAGGAAAACTGCGACTACCTCATTGCAGGCGTCGTGCACGATGACGTTCTGGAAGTGACCAAGGGCCGCCGCCCCGTTATCCCCATCGAAGAGCGTGCTGCTATCGTCAGCCACATCGACTACGTGGACGAAGTGCACGTCGAAACCACCCCCGACAAGCTCGAAACCTGGAAGCAGAAGCCCTTCAACGTCTTCTTCAAGGGCGACGACTGGAAGGACACCGAAAAGGGCAACGCCCTGGAAGCACGCTTCGCAGAGGTCGGTGTGGAAGTACACTACTTCCCCTACACCGAGCACACCTCCAGCACCAAGCTGCGCAAGGTCGTTGACCTGCTCGAAGCAGAGCACGACCTGCGCGTAGAGATGCGCCGCTTCGCTGAGCTGCTCGGCGAGCGCGAATACTCCGAGGCAATCGTCGCCTCCTAACGCCCCTACGCCCTCGTGGGGGCGCTAGAGCCCATAGAGACTCATTAAGACACAAAAGGATCCCCGCCGTAAGTACTTACGGCGGGGATCCTCTGCATATTGGCGGTATATCAGCTGCACCTCAAAGGTGAGCGTCTCATAAGCTTTAGCGCTGTGCCAGCCACTTCTCAGCGGAGGAACCCAGAACCTTCAGCACGCGGCCAACCTGAGGCTCAGCAGCGGCTGCAATCTTCTTGCCCACCAGCGGGATGGAGCAGGAGACCTCACCGTTAACGTCCAGGCGGGTCTGCTCACCCTCGGGAGTCAGCTTCTGAGTAGCCTGAGCGGACACGGGAACGCCGCTGACCTTGACCTCGGTAGAAACGGTGCGGGAGCCGTCAGCAGCCGGTGCGCTTACGGTGTCCACCTGGGTCATAGCAACGCCGTTGCCGACGAACTTACGAGCGATGTCCGGCACACGCTCAGCGGGCACGGTACGCTCGGTGGTTGCGGTGAACTCAGCGGAGGTGTCACCGGAAACGGAGAAGCTACCGAACTCCACGCCAACCTCGGAGCATACGAAGCGTGCGAAATCCTCGCTAGAGAACGCCTCGATAACCTGCTCAACGCTTGCGTTGATAACGGTCGATTCCTGAACTGCCATAATTGTTCCTTTCGTAGTGCGCGAAAACCCCGCGCATTATCCCTTCTAAGGATACGGTGCGCGGGGTTTCGCAACCAATGTAAAGACGCGAATCCACCTGAGAATATGCCGTGAACAAGGGAAAACGTTCGCATCCTCTCACAGGGTGGGTGGAGGATTCGCATGCCGGTCTAAAAGTGGGACACACCTCCGGGGGGCTCCCGCATCGCATCACTAAGGATGCTGGGCTTAGAAAGCTAAAGCTTTTAGGCGCTGGTTAGGCGCTAGGAGCCATTGCGTCGATGCGAGCCATCTCAGCCTTACCCGCACGGTGTGCGCGAGCGGCCTGCTTCAGACGACCCCAGAAGGAATCCTTGCGGTGGGTCTTGCCAGCGAGCAGATCCCGCAGTTCCTCGCCCAGCTGCGCTGCAGAAATCTCCGGGGTGGAGATGTAGGGCTCAGCGGTGCGGAACAGGGAGGGGTTCGCCAGAGCAAGATCCAGCTTGTCGAAGAGGTCTTCGCGGCTTTCAACGACAACAGCGTGACCGCGCTTCTCCATCAGAGCGGTGAAGGGGACCTGGTGGTTGTCAACGACCTCGTCGAACTCTGCGCGGCGCGGAACAGCCAGGGGCAGGGCGCCGGTACGGCGTGCATCCTGGATGGAACCGGGGCCGCCCTGAACCAGTACTACGCGTGCGGTTGCGTAGTAGTCCAGCAGCTCGGAGGCGGGAAGAAGCTTAAGGTTGTCTGCGTGCTTAATGGGCGCAGTGTGGCCATGCTGCACGAGGCAGGTGACCTCGGGGTGAGCCTCAAGATAAGCCTCAACCCAACGCAGGAGACGATCAAAAGTGTGAACGTCGGTGCCGAGGGACACCACCAAATCGTAAGTCTTGGTAGGAATACGAACGGGCGCGACGGCAGGGGTAAATACGGGCAGGTCGAACTTGGAAGTATCAACGCTGACGCGGGGGAAGTTCTGAATAGACATAGCCTATTCCTCTCTATGTATTTATCGGTAGTAACCCCGTATACCTGATGCAAAAATCCGGAGGGCATCAATTGGCATACGCGGCGGCGTCGTGCCGGAGAAAATGGTGAGTAATCTCCGCATACGCTTCTCTGGCGAGTGGTTAGTTCGCTTGGATGGTGAGTCCACAGTGGAGCGCACGACTTACGCGTATCTGTATGTTTAATAAATACTATACCCTGAAAATAATGTCCTCAGCACACGCGAGGACGCTATTTTCAGGATAAATTCATCACTCTTAGAAAATGGGATGAATCACACGAGAATCAGGGAAATTCTCCTGCTGTTCCTCGCTCTGAACAATAATTCGATCAGCAAAGGTGTACAGCATCTTGCCGGTCATCGTCGGCAGAGTCGGGCGGTCAAAACACTCAATATAAAGAGTCTTTACGCCTAAGAGTTTAGCCGCCACAAAGAAAGGAACAGCAACACCGGCACCGGCAGAAACAACCGCATCCGGACGTTCCTTCGGAAAAATACGAAATGCCAAGAACAGATTACGAATAGCGTTCTTAATATTTCGAGTGGTCGGGTAATAAGCCCAATAGGTCTTCTCATCAGCCAGAGAAGATTCAACATCGGGCTGCTTAAAGCTAACCCACACCCGGTCATAATCCTGCCACGCAGCAGAAGTAGCCGTCAGATGCTTCAAGTGTCCGCCACTGCTAGAAACCAGCAGAAGCTTCTTCTTCGGTGCCTGAGAGGAAGTTGCCTCAGTCATAGTGTTCTCCTAAAGCCCCAATACAAGAGAAAAATAAGAAGAGAAGATAAAGGTGAGCTGGCGGGTCCGGCAACGCCTGCATCAACAGACCTGTTACAACAGATCCGCCTCAACAGGCGTTACCGACCCTACGCTCAAGGACAAAGGATGAACCCGCACAGAGGCGAGGCATCCATCAATAGACCCGATGACGCGCGGTCCAGTTACTGCCGGTCTAGATATCCCCGGTCTAGCTACTCGCGGTCCAGGAAAACAGCCAGAGCGTTCACACCCTCAAGCTGATTCAGCTGAGCGAAAAGCTCACGAACCTGCTGCAGAGAAGTAGCCGCAGTCACCGGAACCAGAGCCACGCCGCCAGCCTGAACGAAACGCAGCTGGGTCGACAGGGGAGTAGCGGTGCTCAGGCTAATCACCAGAGGAGTCTCGCTCTTCTCAACCAGCGACTCGGGAGTGTGGCGGGTCAGAGCGTCACGGACCGAAGCGTAGTCGGTGAAACGTGCGTACTCGGTGGGCAGAACGCGCTGCAACATCTGGTACAGGTGCTCAACGCCGCGGTCAGTACCGGGCAGAATGACAATACCGGATGCGCCAGCACTCTTCACATCGCCATCGGGAGCGCCAATGGTGCGCAGCAGCATGAAGGCGTCATTCGCCTCAGACGAGGAACCCAGCTCGTGAACCGGGATACCAGCATCTTCCAGACGGTCAGCGTAACCAACGTGACGCATGGTGCGGTCACGACCGTAAGCCAGTACAGCACCAATCAGCAGACCGGCAACAGCACCAACAATAGCCATCTTCACCGGGCCAAGCGCCGAGGAAGAAGCCGGAACCTGAGCCTCGCTCATCACGCGGCCACCGGTGGTGGAAGTCAGCTGAATCTGGGCGCGACGCTCCTGTAGCTGAGAAAGCAGAGCCGCACGGTTGTTATCACCCTCGAGGGCAGAAATCTGCTCATCAATCTGGTGCAGAGCAGAATCAACGCTACTCTTCAGAGCCTCGGAACGAACCTGCAGGTACGCGTTTGCCATAGCGTTAGCGTAACGTGCAGCCTCCGTGCCGTTGGGGCGGGTCACCTCAATATCCAGAACAGCAGTCTGGGAGGTGCCGGTCACCTTGACGGAGTTCATCAGACGGCTGGTCAGCTGAGCCTCAGAGAGGGTATCGCCATTAGCAATCAGAGCCTTAGCCGCGTTCTGCGCAACCTCACGAGAGGAAGCAACGCGAGACTCGGTAGCAATATCCACCTTCGCGGAGTTAGCGCTACCGGTACCGGCGGGATCAACCACCAGCGGGTAAACAACCAGCGAAGCCTTAGAAGTGTACTTGCTATTGGTCATGTAGCCGTAAGCGGCACCCGCCACAGCGAAAACCACGACCGACAGCAGAATTAGCAGACGGTGTCGGAAAATGCGACGTACCTGGCTGCCAAGGGTAACCGAGGAAGTATGAGAGGTGTTATCCATGAGGACATCCTAGAGGAAGAGAAACGGACACTAAATATCGGAGAAAACGTAGAAGAAGCGGAAGGCTTTTAAGTCTTCGCGCGGCGGGCGGAGAGGAAACGCTCAATACCCAGCGCCTTGCGGAAGCGGTACAGTACCGCACCATACACCGGAACGAGTAGCACCACGTACACGATAACGCCCAGAACGCTCTGACCCAAGAAAGTCAAAGACACCAGAGCACACGCTGTCGGAACAGCCGCGCCCAAGAAGAGCGAAGGAGCCATCTCACGGGCCGAAGCGCGAATACCGACGAGGCGGAACACCTGGTAGCTCGCAAGAAAGGTGTCAATCAGCAGAGCAGAAGCCCAAGCCGTCACCGCACCGTACAGGCCCCATACCGGAACCAAGGTGAAGTTCAAAGTCACAGCCACCACCAGGGAGGAGAGCTTGTTCAACAGTTGCCAGCGGCTCTTACCGCTCATCAGCAGAACAGACTGCACGCCACCGGCACTCATCGACAGCATCGCCGCCGGGCAAATCACCCAGAGAATACCGGCGCCAGCCTCAAAGCCCTTACCAAAGAAGCCCAAAAGAGTCGGACCAAAGAACGCGAGGGAGAGGTAGAACGGCCAAGACAACGCAGTCAACACGCGAGTGGTCGAAAGGAAAATATCTCGAGCACGATCCAGCTGACGAGTCGCCAGCGCCGCACTAATCGACGGGCCGGTCACCACGCGGCCGGTGTGTTCAATCATGGTGCCCACACGAACACAACGGTTCACAGCACCATAGATACCACCAGCAGCGGCACCCAAGAACGCCGTCACCACCAGCACGTCAATCCACTCCAGGATGGTTTCCACAATGGTAGCGACACCGCGTGCAGAGCTGAAACCCCAGAACGAACGGAACGTCTCAGCCGGAGAATCCTCAGAAGGAAGAACCGCCACATGCTCCTCGGAAGGGAACGCCCGCTCCAAAAGCCACAGGGCAACCACCGCAGTAATCGCCACCGGGACGGTCCAGGCGTACACCAAATCCATGAGCTGACCCGAGAAAAGAACCACCAAACCCACCGCCGCAAAACGCAGAGTAGGAAGCAGAACATTCTGCAGAACCGTAAAAGTCACCACACGATGCAGGCCACGCAGAGCGCCGAAGAACACCGTCATCAGCGCCGCTATCAGCACGAAAGCCGAACTGACACGCATTGCCGCCTGATACTCGGGAGCCATCGGCACAATCTCGGTGTAGATGTACACACCCACCACCAGAAGCACCGAAGTCACCAGCGAAGGAATCAGACCGTAACGGATTAGCTGCGGAAGCACACCGTAACGACCCAGCGCACGCTGAGCACTCATCGTACGAACCAAGCCCGTATCCGCGCCGAAGGTCACCAATGAAATCGCAATCGCGAACAACGCCATCAGACGGAAAAACTCGCCCGAACCCTCAGCACCAATACCGTTCGACACCACCATCGTGGTCACGAACGCGATACCCGCACCGTACATCACGCACAGAGAAGCAAGAGAGCCGCTCTTCGCGAGGCTGGGCTGCTTACCCTTTCCGGGAGCTTTCTTAACCGGCGCGCTCTTCGCGGATGCGCTATCGGCCTGAGCACCTGATGCGGAAGGCTTAGCCTTCTCATTCGGAGTCTTTTCTTCCTGCACCTTTTCTACAGACTCTGCAGCAGACGGGGCTATCCGCCGGGAACCGGGCAGATGAGCACCCGCCACAGCGCTAGCGTTCGCCGCTGAGGAACCTGCAGCCAAAGAACCTGACTCCGAAGACCCCGCTTCCAAAGAATCGGGCAACGATTCCTCGGAAGCAAAGCCTCGAGCCGGAGGAACAATCGACAGTGCCGTGGTCGCAGGAAAACGACCGGAACGGATATCATCCACCGTCGGAGCAAACTCATCGGCAGAAGACTCAGCTTGTGAGTCAGCCTGCTCTACTACAGGATCCATGTACTCGCTGCTCTCACGCAGGCGTGCACGGCGGCTAGGGTGACCGGTCATCGAATACGCATCATCGAAAGACGAAACCGCAGTGGTCTCTAAACCGCGAGGGGACTGGTTCTTTGTCATAGCCCCTCACCATCCCGAATGGAACGGATACACGCCATCGACGCGAGCATCAGAATGGTCAACTGAGCAATATCGAAGCTGTAGAAGATGAAGACGACGCAACACGCGACCGGCACGCTATGCAGCCAGTACCCGGAGGTGGTCTTCACACGCGCGCCGCCTGCTACAGTGCACACCATGAAGAGTGCGAACAGTGCCAGACCCACGAAGCCGAAGCAGAACATCAGAGTCCACAGGTACCCCTGGGTACCCATTGACACGCCAATGCTCGGTTCCATACGCGGAGTGCCATAACCAATAATCGGGGACTCCAAGGTTGCCTTCCAGGTGGCGCGGTAGAGCGCCGCACGACCACCGGTGGAGTCAGAGTAGTCCTGACGACCCAGAATATTATCCACGGTGCCCGACGCAAAGAGCGCCACAACCACAGCCGCAATCGCTGCAACACCCATACCCACAGCACGCCAATTAGCCGCGAGGAACTGACGCAACAGTACGTACGCTGCGCTGATACCTAGACCAATGAACATGCCGCGGTTACTGGTCGCAATCGCAGGCACAGTAGAAAGCGCCATACCGATTAGTAACGCAATACGCAGCCAGATGGAACGCAGTCGAAGCAAGCACGCCAGCATCACCGGGGTGAGCAGGGTGTACGCCAGACCCCAACTATTCGCGTAGGGGAACGGCGCGGAGGGGCGAATATACGCCTCGGGAGCACCCCAAGGACGCTGAACCTCAGCCAGGGGAGGAAGCATGTAGTCGCGCACCAGAGGGTTCTGCATAAAACCAGCCGGCATGATGAAGCTCATCGGAGTACGCAGACGGAACTCGGGGAAAAGAACACCGCCGTAACCCAGAACAATCAGGGTCACCCACAGAGTAGCCAGACCGCCCAGCACCCTATTGAGGCTAATAGAGGCTCGCGCGTTGTAGTAGTACAGGGCGTAAATACCGGCACTGAGAATATTTACAAAGCGCAGACCCCAACCAATAATGTCGGTGGAACGGGTCAGGGCAAGCGCCGCAACAACAACCCACACGCAAAATGCGCCCCACACCCACAGGGAACTGGGCACACGTACATTACCTCGAATAATGAGGTAAAAAAGCATGATTGCTGCCAGTACCAGCGGTGCAATCTGAAGCACACCCAAAGCCCACAGCACCGGGAAGCCGTACAGCAATGCCAGCAGAGGCCAGGCGGGGAGCTTCTTCTGCGCCGTAGACAACGGGCGGATGCGCGCGCGGGCACGCAGAATACCGCTGGGCGGAGTACTATCCGATCCGGCGGAATCCTTTAGTGCCACAGGCGAAGTGCCCGGAGGAGAAAGAACGGAAGAGGAAACCATGTCTGTGCGATATCTGGTTAGAGACCTCGACCGGTCTTCTGGACGAGATCAAGAAGAGTAGCGGGCTTAATAACGCCGGTGGACACAACATACGCCGCCCAAGCACGAAGCTGCTTGGGGTCGCGGCGCAGAGCAGCGCGAGCGTAGGCACGCGCCTCCTTGTTGTTGCCCAGGGACGCCTGCGCGTACGCAATCTGACCGGCGATACGAGCCAGGCCCTTGGGGTCCTGCTCAAATTCGGGGAACTTACGCAGAATGTAGCTGAGGCCGTCAACCATGGACTGCCACTTGCCGGAGAAGAAGGAGGGGCGGTCCCAGAGCACCAGAATCAGCGGCTCGGGTACGCTCAGCACATCGCCGTGGCGGGTTGCGCGCAGCAGCAGGTCGTAGTCTTCACCGTAGGCGGCGGGCAGCTCCTCATCGACCAGGCCGATGCGGGCGGGCTTACCGTCAACGCCGAGCAGGTCCTCGCGGGAGTACAGCATGGCGGAGGGGTGAATTTCGGTAATGCGCGAACGCAGGAAGTCTGCGAAGGTTGCGCGCTCGGGCGCCAGGCGCACGATGTCCTGACCGCCGGAGCGGACGGTAATACCCGAAGAGATAGCGGCTGCTTCGGGGTTTTCACGCCAGAGAGCGACCTGCTGGGTGAGCTTGGAGGGCATCCAGTAGTCGTCGTCATCGCAGAAGCCAATCATCTCACCGCTGGAGGCGATGATACCGCTGTTGCGGCCACCAGCCAGACCGCCGGAGCGGGTGTTGGAGACAATCTTCAGGGCACGGTTTTCGCCGACCTCAATGTCCTCGAGGCGGTCGGGCTCAACACGGTCAAAGACGACAACGACTTCAACGAAGCCGCGGTAGCTCTGCTCAAGGATGGAACGGACCGCCACGCGAAGCAATTCGGGGCGCTTGCCGTTGGTTGCGATAACGGCGGAAACAGCAGGGTTGCGAGAGGTGAAGTGCATCATTGGGATTCTCCTTACTCAGCGGGGGTCGCGAGGCTAACGTACTTGCGACGCATGGACAGCAGGACGGTTGCGGCATTAGCCAGCAGAAGCAGCGCGTAGACGATGACGAATACGGGGCCGAAGCCAAGGAAAATGTAAATCCAGCAGAGGGTGCCAGCGTCCATGTGCAGGTTGATGAAGGAGCGCAGGGGGCCACCGGTCGGGGGAGCGGCGGTCTTGCGGTTGTTGCGCAGCTGCTCAGCAAGAATCTGACTCATGAAGTGACCTGCGGTCAGTGCGGTGAAAATCATCGGCATGGCAATAATCCAGCCGTTGAATGCGTTGGAGCCGGTGAAAGAGTAGTGTGCCGGGTACAGCAGGAAGGAGAGTAGGGTTGCCATGTGCACAGAGGGCACACGGATGGAGTCGACCACGTGGTCGAGCCACTCACCGGCAGGGGAGGATGCGCCGGTCACGCGAGCAACCTGGCCGTCAGCGGAGTCCAGGCCGTAACCGAGAGCGAAAAGCAGGGCAACGCAGATACCTACACCGACGCTGGGCGGGCAGGTAATCAGAACGATGAGGCCTGCCGCGGAACATGCAGCGGAAATTGCGGTGACGCCGTTGGGGGTGATGCCCAGAGCGACAGCTGCCGCGGCGAAGTAGCGTGCTACTCGGCGGTTAACCCAGCGGGTGTAGGCGGGAACGCCAATGCCGGGCTTCTGCGCTGCCTCAAGGGAGCGCAGGGTGTGGGAAAACTTCGCAGAAAATCCCGATGCGGGTGCGGAGTTCGGGGCGTGAGGTGCCTCAGAGGTGGACATGCACATTCCTTTTGAATCGGTGAGAGGAGTGAAGGAGAGTGAATTACTCCCTTTCGGGGTGGCTGCGAGAAAGTCCGGAAGTCTCGCACGCAAAAAGAGGTGGTTGGTCCCTTTTTCACATACACCACTATATAGATATTTTACAACGAGATAAAGTGCAACAGGGTGCGTGTGGTCAGGGTCAACAATTGTGTCGTAAAAAGCCTCTGACAATGCGCTTTGGTGCAGGTTTGCGGGATCCTTTGGGCAGGTTCGGCGTGCTGCTAGATGGGAGTTATCGACGCTTTGTTCCTGTGAATTCTGGATTTAGAAAACATTTCTGAACATTGTGCAGAGATGCACATAACAGAACTGCAAATAACCGGAATTAATGATGCAAAAAACACAGAAAAGTGGGGAACACACGCAAATGGGGTTTGATTTCCTGAATCATTCAGAAAATCAAACCCCATTTAGCTGAGATTATCTAGAAGGTATTAGTTCCTTCGGGACCACATCGGAACGCGGGTTCCGACTCCGTTATTGACAATGCGTCGCTCGCCCTGGGCGGCTGCCGCGTTGTTCGCGTTGTCGACCACGGGCTGCTCAGCCTCGTGTGCGGCGGGAGCTTCCGCCTCCTTGTCGGCTTCCTTCTCAGCGGGCTGCTCAGCAACCGGTGCCTTGGAGGTAGCCTGCAAATCGAAGCTCACATTCGGGCGAACGTTACGTCGGCTAATGCCCGGGTGAACCTCAACAGCGATGAGGTTCTCACCAGCCTTCAGCTGAGAAGCCGGAACGGTGAAAGTCACCGGAGTCTTCTGAGCCTTAGCGGTATCAATCGAGCTCGATGCAATCGCGCTATTCCACAGCTTTCCACGAGTGTCAAAGTTGGAACGACCAACCTCTTCACCGTTAACACCCACCGCAATAGCGTCATCCGCGTAGGTGGTCAGCACCAGGTCGCGGCTCGCCTGCTCACGAGTGAGCTGGATGGTGGTGTAGGCGTAGATATTGGGGCGGGTACGCACAAGCGGAACGTTAACGGAGGTGTTGAGGTTACCGGTACCGACACCAATCGGGGTCTTGCCGGTCTGCCATGCTTCCTGCGCGATATCTTCCAAGGTGAAGTGGAAGTTGTACTTCCAACCGTACTTACGGTTAGGAGCCTTGCTGGAGACCATGTACTTCCACTCGGACGCGTAGGGCAGAACAATCTGATCCTTAGCAGCCTCGTCCTTCGGATCCTCAGGCTTGGGATCGGCAGGCTTCGGGTCCTCTTCCTTCGGTACCTCAGTAGTCGCTTCTGCACTCGGGGTAGCGCTCGCAGTAGGATCAGCGGTAGGAGTCTCGGTCGCGGTCTCCGTGGGGGTAGGAGTCGGGCGAACCGGAGCTACCTGGACCGGAGTGGACGCAGAGTAGTTATCCGAGCTGTCCACAGCACGCACAAAGTAACGTGCGTTGTCGGTGTGGTCAATCTCGAACTTCGTATCCGAAGTGCTAGCGATGACTCGGTCATCACGCAGAATCTGGTAGCGAACACTACCGGTATCCTGCACAGAATCCCACGTCAGAACGTCCTTATCGTCCTTTAGCTCTACCTTCAGGTTCTGCGGGGTAGCCGGAGGAGTCACATCGCGAGCCTCAAAGCGCGCAAAACCGACGGTATCCTGAGTGCCGTGAACACCCAGCGAACGGTGAATATCGCCGCCAACCCACAGGGTACCGGTCGAATCCACGAAAGACTCCCAGATACCGAAGCCGTGGTCACCCTTAATAGCAGGGGAGAACTCCGGCAGCATCTTGCCGCTGTCCTTATCGAATGCAGCGACCAGCTTGATCGAGTGAATCACGCTCGAACCGCCCACAGGGTGCCGCTTATTACGAGAATCCTGGTAGAGGAAGTCACCACAGTGGCAGGCGCCATAGATGGTGTTACCGTTCAGATGCAGATCCTGGAAGTCTCCACCATCGCGGGTAATCGCGGTGTAGGTGGGGGTCAAGGACGCCTTATCGTAACGAGAGATGAGGTGCTCAGTACCGCCCACCCAGACGCCGGTACCGGCATCCTGGACGTCGAACTGGAAACCCCAAATTTTGGTTTCACTACGCAGGTCAGAGACCTTAGCGCCGGCCGGAATCTCAGAATGCTGGTATGCCCACGGGCTGCCCTTCTGCATATGCTGAGTAATATCAGCCACGCGGTAGGCAAGGCCGCCGTTGAGCCAGGTGAAGTAGCCGGCAACGTAAACATGAGAGTTATCAGCGGAAGCGCTAATACCGTTGACGGTGCCATTGAACACCTGACGCCAATCGCGATCCACGCTCACGATACCGGGCACGCCGTCAGAAGGCTCGCCCAGCTTAAAACGGGCAATATTGCGCGAATACGCAGCACCCGCCTTTTCACTTTCATGAACGTGGGTAAAGGTGCCACCGATGTACACGTAGTCACCCTGACGGTGGATGGTCTTCACCGTCATGGGCTCAGTAAGAATACGATCTTCGACGCTAACCTGGGCCCATTCCGGGGCAACTTCACCGGTCGTGGCATCAACAACGACGAAGTTCTCATGCTTTTCACCGTTAACGAGCTTGAAGTTACCACCAACAGCCAAGCGGTTATTCGGCAGAGCCTCAACAGCCTTCACCTGACCATTAACAGTCAGCTTGAAGTCGCGGCGCAAATCGCCGGTCACCGGGTCAAAGGCAGCAATATTAGACTGCTTCACCACCTCGCCGGAAGAGGACTCAAGGTACATGAAGTCACCACCAATAAACACGCTAGAGGTGCCGTTGCCGTGATTGACCTCGGTGATGGCCTCAACGTAGGTGTTCATTTCGTTGGATTCACCGGTGAAGGTCTTGGTGCTGGTTCGCCAGCGCCAATCCGCCGAACGGCTATTGGGCAGGGCACGACGAGTGCTTGCCGGGGTACCGGAATCCGGGATAGCGCCCAGGTTCAAATCATTCTGGGTTAGCTTAGGGCGCAGGAACATCTGGGTGTAACCGAAGGAGGTTTCACCCTTACCGTCCTTACCGTAAATGTAGGAGTTCTGCGCGTCGGTCATTGCCGGCTCAGAACCATCCTGCGGAATGGGGGAGTTTGCACCGTAACGGAAACCCATACGGTAATCCTGGGAAGCCATCTCATCGAACTTCAACGTCTTGAAGCCATTATTCTGACCACCCAGAATGTGGTCTTCCCAGGTACCGTCAGTCCAGTTCTTGCGGCCCTCTTCGTTATAGGAAGAGAACTCGTCAGGGTTGGTGACTGTCGCATTTGACCATATAGCGTTCGAACGCAGGGCCCAGGTCCACTCAGAAGTCTGGCGGCGATCAACCGTCGCCTCCTGCCACTTGGTGCCCGAGGTGTTCAGGGCACGGCGGAAACGATAACCATCAGGCAACTGATCGGGGCGGGTGCCGTTGAGCAGCTGAGAAATAGTGGTGCCCGAAAGCTGAATAGGGGTCTTCGCGGCGGGCACCGAGCGTAGAGCCTTGCCCTGCTCGAGAGTCAAACCGGATGACGCGGGCGCGGCATCGCTGTAGAGCTGGGAGGCGTCGCCCTGACCCTCGTAGTTTTCGGTCCAGCCGTCGCGGCCCTCACCAATCTTGACCCAGCCGCCGCCATCAGTTTCCTGATCGCAGTAGAACTGTGCCGGCTGGCTCATCGCGGGAGTGTACAGCCAGTAGGCACCGCTCTTTGCCTCGGGGTTAGCCTGCTTGGCTTCCCAACAGCTAGCGGCAGCACGCTCGGAGGTCGTGCCATTGTAGAAAGCAGAGTCCCTTTTTGCCGCAGTCTGTTCGACAGCGGTACTCGGCGTAATAGCGGGGATAGCTACGGGCAAAGCCAAAGCCGTAGCAATGCTCAAGCAAAGAGTTGAGCGGGTTATAGCAGAACGAGAAAAGCCTGAGCTCGTCATGCCAAAGTGGGCTTTCATAATATCTCCAATGAATGCCAAGAAATGTTATCGAGTGCGCATCAACATTAATGCGCTATGGATGATAATGCGCGGTTTCCAGCGAATCTTAGTTGGAAACCTCTTAGTTGGAAACCGGCATCTTTAATTAGACCCTAGCAATCAGGATTGTTCGGGAAATCATGGGTCGCAATCTTCCACTGACCATCGACCTGAACGAGGGTGTAAATATTGAGTGAACGCTTGGGAGAATTGTCATCCTTAACGGGCTGATTATTCTCGTCATAGATCTTCACAGAGGAAGAATCCATGCATACTTCCAGCATGCGCGCGGGCTGACCCTTGTACTGAGTTTCAGCCATGCGGGGAGTGCCCACGACAGTGGAAGAACCTTCATAGTGCCAGCCAGCCAGTGCGTATTCGGAAGCCTGCACAGCAAACTCAGCCGCAGCGGAATCAACAGCCACGGCCTCGATGGAGCGGATCGTCTCATCATCGAGAACAGCGCGGGCCCGCTCAACGTTCTGCTGCTCAGCCTCTTCATCGCTACTCGGATCAGCGGTGCGCTCGGGCGAAGCCTCAGCAGAGGGGGCTGCCTTAACCTTGGTCAGAATGGTTTCAAAAGAGTTGACCAGCTCGGTAGTCTTCTTAACTTCTTCAGCGTCAACAGGTACGGAAGAAGCTTTCTTCATCTCCTCAGCACCAGTGTAAATCTCTTCAAGCTTCTGGCCGTCGGAAGAGGTCGCCTCGCTCTTTGCCCCATCCTTTGCTTCAGCCGAAGCGTTAGCGGATGCTTCTGCGGTGCCCTGCTCGGAAACCTGGGGGGAAGCAGTCGAAGACTTGTTTGAGGAAGCATGCGCCGACGCGGAAACGCTTGCGGACGCAGAGGCAGACGAAGAGCTATCGGAGCTTGGGTTTTCAGTAGCGCAAGCGCTCAGAACCAGGGCGGATACCGCAACGGTACCCAAAGTGCCCAGAAGGCGGGACCGGGAGGGGTGCTTGAAGAACACTGACATGGGAAGCCTCTTTAGTGGTTGGAGTGAGAATGACTATATTCCGGAAGATAATACCTCGCACAATGGCTAAGCACCTAAAGGCTAACACGCAAAGCTGGGAAAATACTTAGACTCACAAAAATAACGTTTTTATAAATGATGAGAATAAGCCCTAACTAATACTCTATTTTTACTTGATTCGAGGTAAATATATATCTCTACATGAAAAAACCTTCATGTAAATGAATGAAATAGATTCACTATGTGCAAAAAAGTCCCGGGCTGGTTTAAAACCAGCCCGGGACAATAGGGCGAACATCACTAAAATTATTTGTCATAAAAGTGGATATTGCCCTGATGAGGGGTTATGCCGCCTGAACGGCCTCGGTACTTGCCGAATAGTTATCCGCAGTATCTACCGCACGTACATAGTAGCGGGCGCCGTCGCGGTGATCCACCGAGTAGCTCGTGCCCGTAACCGTCGCAATCGGACGGTCATCGCGCAACACCTGGTAGGTCACTCGCTTCTCCGGCACAGCGGACCAGCTCAGCTGATCCTTCGCACCGTTATGCTTCACCTGCAGGTTCTGCGGGGTCTCCGGGGGAGTCACGTCGCGAGCAGCGTAGCGAGCGAAGCCCACGGTGTCCTGCACGCCGTTAGCACCCAGAGACTTGCTGATGTCGCCGCCGACCCACAGGGTACCGGTCGAATCCACGAAGGACTCCCACACGCCGTAGCCGTGCGCGCCGTTCATAATCGGGGCCCACTCCGGCAGCACCTGGCCGGTGTCCTTATCGAAGGCCGCGACCAAACGAATCGTCTGGGCATCCGTAGCGTTCTTCCACTCCGCATCAATCTTGGTTGCGCCCTGGTAGATGAAGTCACCGCAGTGGCAGGCACCGTAGATAGTCTTACCGCTCAGATGCAGATCCTGGAAGTCGCCGCCCTCGCGAGTAATCGCGCTGTAGGTACGCTGCATGCTCGACTTATCGTAGCGGCTAATCATGTGCTCGGTACCGCCCAGCCAGACGGAGGTGCCGGCGTCCTGAACGTCGAACTGGAAGCCCCACATCTTACGCTCGTTCTTCAGATCCCAGGTCTGGGCGCTGGAAGGAACGTACGAGGGCTCTTGGGTCCAGTCGCCGCCGCTCTGGCGGGGATTGGTGATGTTGGCGATGCGGAACGCCTCACCGCCGTTAAGCTGCGTGAAGTAGCCGGCCACGTACACATGGCTGTTGCCCTCGGAAGCGTTCACACCGTTCACCGTGCCGTTGAAGACCGGACGCCAGTTCCAATCCACCTCACCGTTGCTCAGTTTGATGCGGGCCAGGTTCCTCGAGTAGGCATACGTGGGGGAGGTGTTACCCTTCAGGTGCGTGAAGGAGCCACCGAGGTACAGGTACCCGTCGCGGACGTGCAGGGTCTTCACCTGCACCGGCAGGGAAGAGATGCGGCTCTGAACGTGAATATCCCACTGCTTCGCCACCTGACCGGTCTTCGGATCCAGCAGCACGAAGCCGTTGTGGTTCTCACCGTTCACCGTGTCGAAGGTGCCACCCACAGCCAACAGACCGTTCGGCAGAGCCTCAACCGACTTCACCTGACCGTTAATCTTCGGACGGAAGGAACGGCGCAACTCGCCGGTACCCACCTCGTAAGCCGCGAGGAAAGCCTGGTCGACCTTCTCACCGCTGGCCGATTCGACGTAGGCAAAGTCGCCGCCGGTGAAGACCGCGCCGCCCACCTCGGTAATGGCCTCAACCTGGGTGTTCATCTCACCGTTCTTGCCGGTACCGGTCGTCTTACTCGTACGCCACTTCCACTTCTCGGAGTAGCTATTGGGCAGTGCGCGGCGGTTGCTTGCCTCGGCACCCTGCTGGCCGTAGTCGTGCAGACCCTTAGCCGCCAGATCGTTCTGCGTCAGCTTCGGGCGCAGGAAAATCTGGGTAAAGACCAGGGGAGTGGTCGAATCATTCGCCGGACGGTAGATATACGAAGAAGTCCTGTTCAGCAGGTAATTCTGGAACCAACCCGTAATCCTAGCGTTCGGGCCGTAGGTAAAGCCCAGCTTGTAACCCTGCGAGGGCTTCTCCACGAAGTACAGGGAACGGTAATCGTTCGAATAGCCGTAACGGAAGATATTGCCCTCAGTCTTATCCTGACTGTAGTAGTTGTAGCCACGGTACTGTCGCGGATGAGTAATCGAAATGTTCGACCAGTACATCGTTGCGCGGAAGGTCCAGGACCACTCGGTGCTTGCGGCACGCGTCGCCTTGAAATCCTGCCACGCGGTACCGTTCACGTTCATGGCGCGGTGGAAGCGCACACCGTCGGGCAAATCCTGCGGACGGGTACCGTTCAGCAGCGCGTTCACCGTCTGACCCGGCAACTGCACCGCGTCAAAACCGGTGGGGTTCTGGTGCAGCTGTTTGGTATCGCCGCGACCGTTGTAGTTCTCGGTCCAGCTCTCACGACCGCGGCCAATCATAACCCAGCCGCCACCATCAGTTTCCTGATCGCAATAGAACTGCTCGGGAGCACTCATCGCGGGGGTGTACAGCCAGTACGCGCCGCTCTTGCCACGCGGATTATTCTGCTTAGCCTCCCAGCAGCTCGCCGCAGCGCGCTCGCTCGACGAACCATCATAATAGCGTGCGTCAGCAGCCTGAGCGCCCGAAGCAATCGGACCCAAAGACGCCGCAACCATCGCAATAGAAGCAGCCGCCGCACCCAAAGCGCGGGACCCAGAACGAGAAGCTACGCGAGAGCCCTCAGAAGCGGAGGAAGCAACGCCCTGTGAGCGCCCTCCACGCGTGAACGGAAGAAAATTCATTTGTCTCTCCTAGAGACCTCAACCGGTACACAACAGAAAAATGCAATTCACACAGCAACACCCACCCAACACAGGGCACAGCATAGTAACCATGCATCGGGGAGGGAAGAAGCGTTATGAACTGCACTAACAGAGAGTCTGCTGCCGGAATCAGTGAGTGTAGTTATCGGAAATTGAATGAATACGCCCCGCCCCTCACGCACGAAGCCAACAACGGCACCGCACCCGTAAGAAGCAGAACGCTAAAAATCTGTGAAGTTTCCACTGTCGTACCAACAGTGAAAAAACACCACAGACCAAGATTCAGCCCATCATCGGAAAGGACGGAAGCAACCCATCCGACGCAATGAATCCCAACCCATCATAGCCGCCGCAGAGGCGAAGCGATAGCAAACTGGGCAACTCGGGCCAAACCAAAACTATAGGGGGGTATACACCCCGGGTGCGCCACCGCCTGATCCGAACCCCGCAAAACCCTGCAGAGCCCACATCAGGCGGCGGCTCAAAGAAACTAGATCAACAACCTGACCTAAGCCTGAGCAGCTCCCGTAGAAGCCGAGAAATTCTCAGATGCATCGATGGAACGCACGTAGTAGCGAGCGCCATCGGTGTGCTCAACCTCGTAGCTGGTACCCGAGACCGTAGCAATCACGCGGTCATCACGCAGAACCTGGTAGCGAGCGCCGCTCTCACGAACGCCAGACCAGGACAGCTTGTCAGTCGAACCATCACGCTGAACCGACAGGTTCGACGGAGTCGACGGGGCGGTCACATCGCGAGGAGCAAAGCGAGCGAAACCGACAGTGCGCTGCTCACCATTAGCACCCAGCGAACGGTTAATGTCGCCACCGACCCACAGGTTGCCGCGCGAATCCACGAAGGACTCCCACACACCGTAGCCGCTAGCGCCCTTCAGAACCGGGCTGAACTCACCAATAACCTCGCCGCTGTCCTTATCGAACGCTGCGACCAGGCGCATACGGTGAACTGCCTTCGACTCCTTCCAGTAGGTGTGGTAGCCGGTAGAGCCCTCAAAGAGCACGTCACCGCAGTGGCACGCACCGTAAATGGTGTTACCGCTCAGGTGCAGATCCTGCCAGTCGCCACCGTACTTAGAAATCGACGAAGAAATACGGCCGTAACCATTCTTCGAGTAGTTCGCAATCAGGTGGTCAGCACCGCCAGTCCACACGGTCGAGCCAGCATCCTGAACATCGAACTGGAACGCGTACACAATACGGTCAGTAATGTTCAGCTTCAGCGACGGCTCCCACTCCCACTTAATGTTCGAAGCGTTAGAACCATTCAAAGCAGCCAGACGGAACGCACGCTGGTTATTCAGCTCGGTAAAGTAACCCGCAGCGTGAACAGTCGAGTTATCGGATGCAGCGGTAATACCGTTGACCGTGCCGTTGAAGTTCGGGCGCCAATTCCAATCCACCGCACCGTTCGAAAGGTTAATACGAGCGGCACCACGCGAGTAAGCGTACGCCTTAGAAGTATTGCCCTTCACATGGGTGAAGTTACCGCCAATGTACAGGTAACCGTCCTGAACCAGTAGGGTCTTCACCTGCGCGGCAGCACCATTACGGCGCTGAATCTGAAGGTCCCACGTGCGGTCAATCTGACCGGTGGTCGCGTCCAGAATGACGAAGTGGTTAACCTTCTCTCCATTCACCTCGGTAAATTCGCCACCAACCGCCAGGCGGTTATTCGGCAGAGCCTCAAGAGCCTTAATCTGACCGTTGAAAGTCGGGCGGAAGGAACGAACCAGCTCACCCGAATCCACGTTGTAGCCAGCCAGGTACGACTGATCTACGCGCTCGCCGCCAGCCGACTCCACATACTTGAAGTCACCACCGGTGAAGACGGTATCGCCCACCTGAGTAATAGCCTGAACGTAGGTGTTCATCTCGTTCTTCTTGCCGGTGCCAGTCTGCTCACTGGTGCGCCAGCGAACGGGCATCGTGTAGCTATTGGGCAGAGCACGACGGTTGCTGGCGGCAGAGCCAGAACCAATCTGCGAGAAGTTCAAGTCACGCTGAGTCAGCTTCGGGCGCAGGAACACCTGAGTGAAGGGGATAGAGTAACCGAAGGAACCGCGCTTGTGGTAAATATACGAATCAGAATTCTCATTACCGAAGTTCACCAGTGCGCCGTACGCAAAACCAATCTGGTAGCCCTGGTTCGGGTTAGCGAAGAAACGCACCGAGCTGGTGGTGATGCCCGGAGCCATTTCCGAGGGGTAACCGCCCATATGAGCGGTGCGGTTGATGCCTGCGCCGGTGAACTTTACGTTGCCCCAACGCTGACCGTAGCTCATCGCCCAGGTCCACTGCTCAGTCTGAGGACGCTGAACATAAACGTTCTGCCACTGGGTGCCCCTCGCATTGTGGGCGCGGTGCAGGCGCATGCCGTCGGGAAGATCCTGAGGCTTAATGCCGTTCAGCAGCGCATCGACAGTGTTTGCGGGAAGCTGGACCGGCGTAAAAGCGGCAGGACCGGTGGGATTCTGATGCAGCTGATTCGGGTCGCCGGTGCCATTGTAGGACTCGGTCCAACCCTCACGACCGCGGCCAATCATGACCCAGCCGCCGCCATCAGTTTCCTGATCGCAGTAGAACTGTGCCGGGCCGCTCATCTGCGGGGTGTACAGCCAGTAAGCGCCAGAAGAGGCAGAAGGATTAACCTGCTTGACCTCGTAGCAGGAAGCAGCCGCCTTATCGCTGCTGGAACCATCATGGGTGCCGGTAGCAGCCGAGGCGGGAGTAATAGGAGTAAGCGGTGCCGCAGTGAAAGCAGTACCAAAAGCGAGTGCGCAAGCAGCCCACTTCTTAGCAGACCATGAATGGGCATGGGGCTTTTCAGCGGGATTGTTCGTGTATGTGGTTGTCATTTGTGTCTTTCTGATGCGACGTTCCGGAAGAAACATCGAAAGAAACGGTGAATTATTGCACTAGAAAAACCGCAGTAAATACTGAAAACCTGAGGTTGGTTGGAAGAGGTGATCAGAATCCGGAAGGAGATATACTGTGTGGTTTTTCTGTAAGTGTTAATGATTAGGGTACAGGATTAAGCTGTGAAAATAATGGTGCACAAAGTGCAAAAATGTGGGGGAGAGTGTGATTTACGCCCTATAAAATCGGCGTTGTGGCACAAGAAATGACACAGAATAAAACCATACTCATATATCGCCAATGAAAGCGACAATCGGGTGCAAAAAGCTATATCTACAGCCAAAGAAGCCCACGAAAGAAAAATGCCATAAAAAGCAGAGTAGACCTACAATAGAAAAGCCGCGCACATCACCAAAAAGTGCACATAAAATTCCTCAAAATAAAACACTCGGGCACCCCACCCGACACCACCTCACACCGACCACCCGTCGGCACCCTCCACCAGCCAAACCGCCGGAACCGAGGACCGCAGATTCAGGAGAACCCGTGAGCACCACCCGAAAAGCTACCGCACAGCCCCCCGAAGCACCCCTGCACCCCCTCCTGAAAACCCTCAATCAACTCAGCAGCTGGGCCGCGATCCGCACCGCCGCCTCCGCGAAGCCCGCTGAACGTAGCGCACGCACCCTCATCGGCGCCGTCGCCGGAACCCACGCCGCGCTCATTGCCGACATCTCCGCTGCCGTACGCGCAACCACCCCCGAAGCGCTCAGCCTCATCATCGCCCCCACCGACCGCCAAGCAGAAGACCTCGCCGCAGCCCTGCGCGCCTACCTGCCCGCCGCCGACATCGCGCTCTTCCCCGCCTGGGAAACCCTGCCCCACGAACGCCTCTCACCGCGTTCGGACACCGTAGGCCGCCGTCTGCAGGTACTGCGCGCCATGACCGGGGAAGCGACCAAGCGCCCCCAGGTCGTTATCGCGCCCGTACGCGCCGTCATCCAGCCCATCGTCACCGGCATCGAAAAACTTGAACCCGTACACCTGGTTCGCGGTGAAGAATACCCCTTCAAAGACGTAGTACGAGGCCTCAACGACGCTGCATACTCCCGCGTAGACCTCGTCGCCAAACGCGGCGAATACGCCGTACGCGGCGGCATTATCGACGTCTTCCCGCCCACCGCAACCACCCCCGTCCGCCTCGAATTCTTCGGTGACGAACTCGACGAAATGCGCCACTTCTCCGTCGCCGACCAGCGCACCCTCAGCGGGGGAGAAGAACTCACCGAACTCACCCTGCTACCCTGCCGCGAACTGCTCATCACCCCCGAGGTCATGAGCCGCGCCGCACGCCTGAAAGCCGACTACCCGGCAGCCGCAACCATGCTCGAAAAGATCGCCGGCGGAATCTACGTCGAAGGCATGGAATCGCTCACCCCGCTGCTCATCGAATCCATGACCACCCTCACCGAGCTGCTGCCGGCAGGGTCCATGATCATTAACGTCGAACCCGAGCGCGTGCGCGCCCGCGCCGAAGACCTCGTCGCCACCAACGAAGAATTCCTCGCCGCCGCATGGGACACCTCCGCAGAAGCCGATGCAGTAGCACCCATCGACCTCGGCCAGCTACGCATGAGCGACAGCGGATTCCGCACCATCGACCAAACCACCGCCCAGGCACTCGAAGCCAAGCTCAGCTGGTGGGAAATCACCGAACTCGTCACCGACGCAGACCTACTCGAAGACGCCGCCGCAGGCGCGCTCGAAAACCAGAGCATCGCCGACGCCATCGAAGACGGAATCGACACCTACACCGTCAACGCCACCCCCGCAACCGCATTCAACGGCTCCGTCGAACGCATGCTCAGTCAGGTTGGCGACCTCATCCAGAAGCAGTGGACCGTCCTCGCCCTCACCAACGGCCGCGGCTCCACCGACCGCCTCATCGACCTCTTCCACTCCGGCGAAGGGGCACCCGCCGTACCCGCAGCCCGCCGAACCAGCCTCGAAGCCGACCCCGCCGGCAAGCTCGACCACGGCATCGTCGAGGTGTGCGAGGCGCCCGCCTCCGCAGGCTTCCTCATCGAGGAGGCGAAGCTCGCCGTCTTCACCGAAGCCGAACTGCTCGGCCGCCGCGGAACCTACGCACCCCGAGGTGCCGCCGGACAGAAATTCAAGACACGCCGCCGCCGCAACGCCGTCGACCCGCTCGCGCTGAACCCCGGCGACTACGTGGTGCACGAACGTCACGGCATCGGCAGGTTCGTCGAGATGACCTCCCGCCCGGTGGCTGGTGCATCCCCGGTCAATGGCGTGCAGCCCATGAAGGAATACCTGGTCATCGAGTACGCCCCCGCCAAGCGCGGCGGCGCACCCGATCGCCTCTTTGTGCCCTCCGACCAGCTGGACCTCATCTCCAACTACGTGGGCGGCGAGAACCCGAGCCTGTCCAAGATGGGCGGTAGCGACTGGGCTAAGACCAAGTCCCGCGCTCGCAAGGCAGTCAAGGAAATCGCCGCCGACCTGGTGAAACTCTATTCGGCACGCCAGGCATCGCGTGGCCACGCCTTCGCCCCTGACACCCCCTGGCAGCGAGAGCTGGAAGAGTCCTTCCCCTACAACGAGACCCCCGACCAGCTCACCGCCATCCACGAGGTGAAGGAAGACATGGAGAAAGAAATCCCCATGGACCGCCTCATCTCCGGCGACGTGGGCTTCGGCAAAACCGAGGTCGCCGTACGTGCCGCATTCAAGGCGGTACAGGACGGCAAACAGGTTGCCGTACTCGTACCGACGACCCTGCTCGCCCAGCAGCATTACGAGACGTTTAGCGAGCGCTTCTCGGGCTTCCCCGTGAAGATTCGCGTGCTTTCCCGCTTCCAGAAGGCGAAAGAAACCCGCCAGATTACCGAAGAAATCGCCTCCGGCGCGGTGGACGTGGTGATTGGTACCCACCGCATCCTCTCGGACAGCGTGGTGTTTAAGGACCTGGGCCTGGTCATCATTGACGAGGAGCAGCGTTTCGGCGTGGAGCATAAGGAAAAGCTCAAGCAGATGCGCACGAATGTGGACGTGCTCGCCATGAGTGCAACCCCCATTCCGCGCACTCTGGAAATGTCGCTCACCGGTATTCGCGAGACTTCCACCCTTGCCACCGCGCCGGAGGAACGCCACCCCGTGCTCACCTTCGTGGGTCCGCGAACCGACAGCCAGATTACCGCCGCAATCCGCCGCGAGCTCATGCGTGAAGGACAGGTGTTCTTCGTGCACAACCGCGTGGCTGACATCGACGATGTTGCCGCGGAAATTGGCAAGCTCGTGCCGGAGGCGCGTATCGCCACCGCCCACGGCCGCATGAGTGAATCGCGTCTGGAGCAGATTATTGTGGACTTCTGGGAGCGTCGCTTTGATGTGCTGGTCTGCACCACCATCGTGGAGACCGGCCTGGATATTTCGAACGCGAACACCCTCATTGTTGATCACGCCCAGAACTACGGTCTGAGCCAGCTGCATCAGCTGCGTGGACGCGTGGGTCGTGGCCGCGAGCGCGCCTACGCCTACTTCCTGTACCCGGTGGATAAGACCCTCGGCGAGATTGCGCATGAGCGTCTGAAGGCTGTGGCGACCCACAACGAGCTGGGTGCGGGCCTGCAGCTCGCCATGAAGGACCTGGAGATTCGCGGTGCCGGCAACCTGCTGGGCGGCGAACAGTCTGGTCATATTGCCGGCGTTGGTTTTGACCTGTACCTGCGCCTGGTCGGTGAGGCGGTGGCGAACTACCGCGGCGAGAAGGAAGAGCGAGAGGTCGAAACGAAGATTGACCTGCCCGTCAACGCGCATATTCCTCACACCTACATTGATTCTGAGCGTCTGCGCTTGCAGGCGTACCGCCAGATCGCTGCCGCCGATACCGAAGAGAAGATCGCGGAGGCACGCGAGGAACTGGTCGACCGTTACGGCGAACTGCCGGAGGCGGTAGAGAACCTGCTTGCCGTGGCGACGGTGCGTATGCACGCCCGTGCCGCCGGTATTCACGAGCTGGTGGTGTTGGGTCCGAAGGTGCGCGTGGTGACCGCTACGCCGTTACCGGAGTCCCGCCAGATGCGCCTGAAGCGCGTGTACCCGGGGTCCACGTACGCCCAGCCGAAGGGTATGGACACTTGGCTGACTCTGGTGCCGCGCCCGAAGACCATGCCGGTTGGCGGCAAGGACCTGGTGGACGGCGCGATGCTGCAGTGGGCCGAGAAGTTCATCAACTCGATTTATGCCGAGAAACCGCAGGCTCTCGAAGAGTAGGGGAGTGCCCCGTCTAACCGGCATGCCCCAAGCAAATGCTCGCCGTGCAGGTTGCCACAATATGGCATATCTGCACGGCGAGTGCGTTTGCCCCGTAGCGGCGGCATAGCTCACAATTAAGGCATGACTTCAAAGGTGAACTATGCATCTCAGCGAATTGTAATTATTGGTGGCGGCCCCGGTGGCTACGAGGCAGCGATGGTGGCTGCCGCATCCAACGCGGACGTGACTCTGATTGAGCGCAATGCCATTGGTGGCTCCGCCGTTCTGACCGACGTTGTGCCCTCTAAGACCCTGATCGCTACGGCGGATATGATGACCCGCTTCTCCGAGGCGGGTAGCCTGGGCATTGAGAACACGAAGGGCAAGGCACCTCAGCTGCGTGTTGATATGGACCGCGTGAACCGCCGAGTCCGCGACCTGGCTCAGCAGCAGTCCGCCGACATTAAGCGCGCCCTGGCTTCTGCGGGTGTGAAGATTATTCACGGTACCGGTAAGCTCCTGGACCGCCACACCGTTCAGGTGACTGATGAGGCTGGTCTGGTCTACCCCCTGCAGGCGGACTTTGTGCTGCTGTCGGTGGGTACGCATCCGCGTGAAATGGCGACCGGTATGCCTGACGGTGAGCGCATTCTGACCTGGACTCAGCTGTACAACCTTTGCGAGGTTCCCGAGGAACTGATTGTGATTGGTTCGGGTGTGACCGGTGCGGAGTTCGCCTCGGCGTATAACGGCCTGGGTTCGAAGGTGACCTTGGTGTCTTCGCGTGACCGTGTGCTTCCCGGCGAGGACGAGGACGCAGCCCGCGTGCTGGAGGACGTCTTTGAGCGTCGCGGCGTGCGAGTGATGCCGCGTTCTCGTGCCGCTGCTGTTGAGCGCACTGAGGATGGTACCGGCGTCATCGTGACCCTGTCGGACGGCCGTAAGGTCTCCGGCACTCACTGCCTGGTTGCTATTGGTTCGATTCCGAACACTGAGGATTTGGGCCTGGAAGCTGCCGGTGTGGAGCAGACCTCGAGCGGCCACATCAAGGTGGACGGTGTGTCCCGCACGAGCGTGAACAGCATTTACGCCGCTGGTGACTGCACGGGCGTGTACCCGTTGGCTTCCGTGGCTGCGATGCAGGGCCGTATTGCTATGGCTCACATCCTCGGTGATGCGGTGCGTCCGTTGCGTACCGATAAGGTTGCCGCGAATATCTTCACCTCCCCGGAGATTGCGACCGTGGGTGTGAGTGAGAAGGACCTTGCCGAGGGCTCCTACCGTGGCGACGCGGTGACCCTGCAGCTGGGTACGAACCCGCGCGCGAAGATGATGGCGATGCGCGATGGCTTCGTGAAGATTTTTGCTCGCCGCCACTCCGGCACCGTTATTGGTGGCGTGGTGGTTGGTCAGCGTGCTTCTGAGCTGATTTACCCCATTGCCCTGGCGGTGGAGAAGAAGCTTGCGGTGGATGACCTGGCGGATACCTTCACTGTTTACCCCTCGCTCTCCGGCTCTATTGCTGAGGCGGCTCGCAAGCTGCACACTCGCGGCCTGTAATCCGCGCACACGAGGTGCTGAGCTGGGCGTTGCACGCCTGGCGCAGTATCCCGGAAAACAATAAAGCGGTGGGGGTCGCCTCCTGAATCTAAGGAATTCAGGAGGCGACCCCCACCGCTTTGCCGTCAGAGACGTTAGCTGTTCGAAGTTTTACTTCGTGGTGCTGACAGCGTTCATGTCCACGTCACGGGTTTCGTGAGTGAGCAGGATGAAGATAACGCTCAGGATCGAGGCGAATGCCAGGTAGCCGCCCACAGCGCCCACACCGTAGGAGGAGTTCAGCCACACTGCCACGAACGGGGTCAGCGCCGCACCGAGGATGGACGCCACGTTGTAGGCGATACCGCTGGCGGTGTAACGCACGTTGGTGGGGTACAGCTCCGGCAAGTATGCGGACATGGAACCGAAGGACAGACCCATCAGGCACATACCGATGAAGATGAAGAGGGTGACCACTGCGACATTCGCGTTCGCGCCGGTACCAACGACGGAGGGGGAGATGAGCAGGCCGAAGCACAGACCGAAGACTGCCATCGCGATGGTGGTCCACAGCTGCTGGGTGCGGCGGCCGTACTTATCAGCCAGCCAACCCGAGATCGGGATGAAGATTGCGAAGCCGATAATAGAGATCAGCTGAATCACGAGGAACTCGCGGTAGGGGATAGCCAGACCGCCCTTATCCGCCTTGCCGATACCGTAAGAGAGAACCCATGCGGTCATCAGGTAGAACAGTACGTAGCATGCCACCATGATGAAGGTACCCTGAATCATGGGCCACCAGGCAACCTTGAACGCCTCAACGAGCGGGGTCTTAACCTTCTCGTTGTTAGCGGCAGCCTTGGCGAAGACGGGGGTCTCCTCCAGCTTGAAACGCACGTACAGGCCGACAGCGACCATCACGATGGACATCAGGAACGGAATACGCCAACCCCAGATGAGGAAGGGGTGATCAAAGTTCTTAGCGTCGGTTGCGGAGTTGAAGGAAATCCAGCTGGTCAGCAGCAGCATGAAGCCGTTGGCTAGCACGAAGCCGATGGGGGCACCGAGCTGCGGCCACATGGCGGCGCGGGCACGCTTGCCGTCCTCAGCGTATTCGCTGGCGAGCAGTGCCGCACCGGACCATTCGCCGCCCAGGCCCAGGCCCTGGCAGAAACGCATAATGGTCAGCATGGCCGGTGCCCACAGACCAATCTGGTGGTAGGTGGGCAGCAGACCGATGATGAAGGTTGCCAGACCCATAGTGAGCAGTGCACCGACGAGGGTTGCCTTACGGCCGATCTTGTCGCCGAAGTGACCGAAGATCACGGAACCGAGGGGGCGCGCGATGAAGGCGACGCCGAAGGTTGCGAAGGATGCCAGAAGCTCGGTGGTTGCGTCCTTCGAGGGGAAGAACAGCACGGGGAACACTGCCACTGCTGCGGTGGCGTAAATGTAGAAATCGTAGAACTCGATGGTGGTACCAACGAGCGAGGCAAGAATAACTCGACTGCGAGGAGTCGTATTCTTCACCGATGCAGCGGACGCTTTCGTGTCGGGTGCAGAGGTGCTCATGAGGAAAACTCCCGAAAAGGTGAACTGTGTGTACAGATGGAGCCCGAGGTAGGTGTTCCATCACCGGTTGGCGCGGGAGGCGGGTGTGCCGTAGGCGCGTGCCGGGTGCCGCGACCGCACCGGGTGGGGTGCGGTGGGCGTAGGAATCTGAAAGGCCCCTCTAAAGTGCAACATTATAACTCTGTTCAGAAGAGACCCAACAAATACAGCCACTATTTGGACGTAATCGCAATAGGTAGTTGCTCAAAACCCCACAGAAACAGGCAAGAGCGCAGAAACAGACAGGGCGGACACAGAAAATCCCCCGGAAAGATACGAGAGGGGACCTCGTGCCCTTCCGGGGGATCTGTGTAGCCTATAGCGCTCGCGAGACCGCGGTATCGCGGCGAAGCGTTACTTGATGGTCGCCAGCACCGCACCGGAGGTGACGGTATCGCCGGCCTTAGCGGACAGACCCGAAACCTTACCCGCCTTGTGCGCGGTAATGGGCTGCTCCATCTTCATCGCCTCCAGCACCAGAATCAGGTCGCCCTCGGCAACGGTGTCGCCGTCAGAAGCCGCAACCTTCACGATGGTGCCCTGCATGGGGCTGGTCAGCTCGTCGCCGCCACCCTTTGCCGCGCCGCGTGCCGAACGAGACTTGCGGGTCTTGGAGGCGGGCTTAGCCGCAGGCTTAGTGCCGCCACCCAAATCAGGCAGGGACACCTCCATACGCTTACCGTTGACCTCGACAACCACGGTGGTGCGCTCATCCTCATCGGAGCCCACGCTACCGGGTGCGCCGGAGTACATGGGGATGGTGTTGTTGAACTCGGTCTCAATCCAGCGGGTGTGCACCTTGAACTCGCCGCCCTCAGCCGGCGCGAAAGCGGGATCATCCAGCACGACGCGGTGGAACGGAATGACGGTGGGCATACCCTCAATGGTCAGCTCAGCCAGGGCACGGCGGGCACGCTGTAGAGCCTGCTCACGATTCGCGCCGGTGACAATGAGCTTAGCCAGCATGGAGTCGAAGTTACCGCCGATAACATCGCCAGCTACGAAACCGGAATCCCAGCGAACACCGGGGCCGGTGGGCACGGTCATCTTCTCGATGGTGCCGGGGGCGGGCATGAAGGAACGGCCAGCATCCTCTCCATTAATACGGAACTCGAAGGAGTGACCGCGCAGAACCGGGTCCTTCTCCTCAATCTTCTCGCCGCGGGCAATACGGAACTGCTCGCGTACCAGGTCCAGACCGGAAATCTCCTCGGAGACCGGGTGCTCCACCTGCAGTCGAGTATTCACCTCAAGGAAGGAAATGGTGCCGTCGGTGCCGACCAGGAACTCACAGGTGCCGGCACCCTGGTAGCCAGCCTCACGCAGAATCGCGCGGGATGCCTCGTACAGACGCTCGTTCTGCTCATCGCTCAGGTAGGGGGCGGGCGCCTCCTCAACGAGCTTCTGGTTGCGGCGCTGCAGGGAGCAGTCACGGGTGGAAACCACCACGACATTGCCGTGTGCATCCGCCAGGCACTGGGTCTCAACGTGGCGGGGCGAATCCAAGAAACGCTCGATGAAGCACTCACCGCGACCGAACGCCGCGGTAGCCTCGCGAACAGCGGACTCGTACATCTCAACAATGCTCTCGCGGTCGCGTGCCACCTTAATGCCGCGGCCACCGCCACCAAATGCGGCCTTCACCGCAATGGGCAGACCGTGCTCATCCGCGAAGGCAACAACCTCATCGGCGGACTTGACCGGGTCCTTGGTGCCGGGCACCAGGGGAGCGCCCACCTTCTGCGCGATGTGGCGGGCTGCCACCTTATCGCCCAGCTGGGTAATGGACTCGGGGGAGGGGCCAATCCAGGTCAGACCCGCGTCAATGCACTTCTGCGCGAACTGCGCGTTCTCAGAAAGGAAACCGTAGCCGGGATGCACGGCGTCAGCACCGGAGCGGAGAGCAATCTCAATGAGCTTGTCCATGACCAGGTAGGACTGTGCCGCGGTGGCGCCGCCGAGAGCGTAGGCTTCATCGGCAAGCTTCACGTGCTGGGAATCGCGGTCGGGGTCAGCGTAGACGGCGACGGTCTGCAGGCCCTCATCGCGGGCTGCACGAATCACGCGGACAGCAATTTCACCGCGGTTAGCGATCAGAATCTTGCTGACCGGGCCGGTGTGACGGCCGGGGACTGCAGTAAATTTCTTGGCGGCTTCTGCCTGGTGCTGAGTCACTTAAAGCTCTCCTTTAATCTCCTGCTCCAAGGATACATCGGCAGGATTGGCGAATATAACGCGCATCATACTGTTCTATCTTATCGATTGGTGTTCAATAATGTGTATTCCAGGGCGCGCTTTGAGACAGATTTATACGATTACGCTGAATCTAATCCTCGTTGTGGGGCGCTAGCCACAACTCGGTTACCGCAACCTCGCGGCGGCGCAACATATCGCGTAGCGCGTGGATGGACAGGCCCACCACCGTGTGGAACTCACCCTCAATACCGCGAATAAACGCCGAACCGTAGCCGTCCAGGGTAAAGGAACCGGCTACCCAGAGCGGTTCGCCGGTGGCAATGTACGCCTCAATCTCTTCGGGGCTGAGCTCATCAAAGTGGACGGTAGCGCTGCGTAGCTCAGAAACAGTGGGTAGCTCAGAAGCAGCGGGCAGCTCGGCATCCGGCTCAATGCCACGCAAATCCACGAGCGCGTGACCGGTATGCAACACACCGTAGTTGCCGCTCATAGCGCTGATGCGCTCGCGCGCCGTCTCGGCGGTGTGCGGCTTGCCGTAGGCAACACCCTCAAACTCGAAGACCGAATCGCACCCCAGAACCAGCGCATCGCGCACACCCTCGGCGGCAAGTTCGACGGCAACAGCCTGCGCTTTCAACTGCGCCAGCAGGGAGGCGGTCTCAGCCGGGGTGAGCCCGGCACGTCCCTGCGCTCGCGCCTGTTCGTTGGCGGCGGTGAGCGCGGCGTCCTCATCTACGGAGGAGACGCGCACCGTGAACGCGATGCGGGAGTCTTCCAGGAGCTTGCGGCGCGCCGGGGAGGCGGAGGCAAGAATCAGTCGGGTCGGTGAAGCGCTGGTAGTCATGGGTTCTATTTTAGAACGTTGCGGCAGGGTTTTACCTTCGGGTGCAGATTAAGGGTTGATGGGAAGCTGGGGTGGGAAGGTTAGGAGGCATAAAAAGAGCGTGTCCCATCCCCCTCAACCACGTAGGAGATGGAACACGCCGTTCAAAATCATAACTCTTCTCAAGAATTAAAGAAAAGAAGAATCAATCGTGACGTTTTTATGACGTTTGACAAATGTATTTTGCCCGTGCTGTGCGCCCATGCTGGGGGCATGGGTGGCGGAGAAGCTACACGGCGCTAGGCAGTACCGCCTAGCGCCGCGTGTGTGAGCCTTCGTCAGATTAGCGGTGTGCCGCGGCGGTGTTGTCCTCCACCTCGTGAAGTCGCTGCGCCTCACCGGCAATGCGCTCATCGTAGAATTCCTGAGCCACGAAGCCGCCCTCCGAACGGGGAGCGTTGTAGAGCTCCTCATCCAAGATGCCCTCGCGGCGAGCAACAATCGCGGGAACCAGCGCCTGACCGGCAACGTTCAGAGCGGTACGACCCATGTCAACGATCGGGTCAATCGCCAGGAGCAGACCCACGCCGTCCAGCGGCAGACCCAGAGTGGACAGGGTCAGGGTCAGCATCACGATAGCGCCGGTCGTACCGGCGGTCGCAGCCGAACCGAGCACGGACACCATCACAATCAGCAGGTACTGGGTGAAGTCCAGCTGAATACCGTAGAACTGAGCCACGAAGATTGCGGCAAGAGCCGGGTAAACCGAAGCGCAGCCGTCCATCTTAGTGGTCGCACCCAGCGGAACGGCGAAGGATGCGTAGGCGCGGGGAACACCCAGGTTGCGTTCGGCAACGGTCTGGGTCATCGGCATCGAACCCATCGAAGAGCGGGACACGAAGCCCAGCTGGAGCGCCGGCCACACGCCCGAGAAGTACTGGCGGACCGACAGGCCGTTCGCGCGAACAATAATCGGGTAGACCACGAGGAAGACCAGCAGCAGGCCAATGTAGAGGGCGATAACGAACGCGACCAGCGAACCCATCGACGCCCAACCGTACGCGAACACCGCCTTAGCAATCAGACCCACGGTACCCAGCGGTGCCAGGCGAATGATCCACCACAGAATCTTCTGAATAATCGCCAGGGCGCTCTTGACCACGTCAATGAACGGCTTGGCGGCCTCGCCGACCTTCAGGGCGGCAATGCCGACCGCACCGGAAATGACCAGGATCTGCAGCACGTTGAAGGATGCCGAGGCGGTGATACCGGAATCACCGGACTTAGCGCTGACGCCCAGACCCAGGAAATTCACCGGAATCAGACCGGTCAGGAACGCAGTCCACGAACCGGTCGAGCCGGTGTACGCCTTGCCCTGCACCTGCGCGCCCACGCCCGGCTGAACAATGAGGCCCATTGCAATACCAATGAGCACCGCGAAGAATGCGGTAATCGCAAACCAGATGAGCGTGTTAACTGCCAGACGCGCCGCGTTCGTCACCTGCGACAGGTTAGAGATGGAGGCGACCACGGCGGTGAAAATCAGCGGAACAACAGCCGCCTTCAGCAGAGTGACGTAGGAGGAGCCGATGGTATCTAAAGTCACCATGAGCCAGTTGGGGTTGCTCTTCGCGTCCCCGCCCAGTGCGAGGGCGAGCGCGCCGAGAACAATACCCAGAATGAGGGAGGCAATGATTTGGTTGCCAAAAGAAGTAGCCCACTTGGGCAGACGTGAACGAGATGATGCATGCGGTGTAGACATGTGGCATACTCTAAAACTTTTGCGCACTCCGGCGCGAGTTTGTGTGAAGAAGTGTTTCAATCCGGTGCAGTGTAGGGGATGTGTGACGAATCGTGACCTTCTGGCGGTACCTTTAGCAGCATCTTCCGGCGGCACCTTTCGGCGGTACAACCAACAAGCGCAGCCAACAGTGCATCTGCCAGCACATCCACCAGTGCCGCAGCTGTCCCCCCCCCATGGCGGTTAAATCGGCTGATAGTTAACCGGCAGTCACCGCAAAAGCAAACAGAAAGGAAACAACGGCGCAACATGCGGCGAAGCTTGCTGAGATTTTGCCGTCAGCTAATAATCCAAAAGCCAGGGCTTGATATGCTGGAACTACACCGATAATCCGGCGAAAGTCGCCGGATGATGCTGTACCCACTCAGCTTCATGTACGCGTTGAGCAATACGCCACGCACCACCTTTCAAGGAGAGATGCATGAGTTCTGCTCCCCAATACCCCGGCGGAACCACCACCCCCAACGGCCCGAAGAAGCCCGGCAACCGCATGGAAGCAGTCGCCAACTTCGCTGCCCGCGCCGCACAGACTTCTGCCCAGCAGACCCTGAACCTGGGCGCAACCCGCCCCGGCATCGCTAAGATGATTGCCGTAGCTGGCGCTGGCGTGCTGCTGGTTGGCGGTGGCATCTTCGCCTACAACTCCATGCACCAGGAAGAGAACGCGTTCTTGTCGCAGGGCGAAGAGTACGCCCGCGTCTGCCAGGACGCGAAGACCGGCCTGCGCGTGGAAGATAGCGAATGTGAGAAGGCAGGCGTTCAGGAGCCGACCGACTCGTCCAGTAGCGATTCCTCGGGCTCGTCGAACTCCTCGGGTTCCTCTAGTTCCTCCGGATCTTCCGGTTCTACCTCATCTGGGTCGACCACCACCCACAGTAATTCGAATGCGTTCCTCTGGTACTACCTGGGCCGCCAGAGCGCCGCGAATTCTTCCGGATCCCACTACATTCCCCCCGTGGGCTCTAAGCTCTCCGGAGGCAGCACCACCCGCCCCAGCAACGGCACCGTCTACAGCGGCGTGTCTTCCAAGGGTGGCGGCTTCGAAGACTCCTACCGCACCGCGAAGAAGTCCTCCACCGTCTCCTCCGGCAAGGTGACCAGCACCAATAACTCCGGTAAGACCTCCACGGTGCGTAACAAGACCACCGGCTCGGTCTCCAGCGGTAAGCAGGGCACCAGCAATAGCGGTAGCACTGGCTCCTACAGCAAGTCGAACACCTCCAAGTCGGGTTCGTCCTCGAAGTCTGGTTCCTCGTCCAAGTCTGGCTCTTCCTCGAAGTCCGGTAGCAAGGGCGGTTTCGGTGGCGGCTCGAAGTCCGGTGGCGGCCGCTCCGGCGGCTAAGCCATCAGCCATGACACTGAATGCGGGCAGGGACTGAACGGTCCCGCCCGCATTTTCCTCACTATTTTCCATTCACTACTTCGAAGGAGCCTAGCCCCTCATGCGCCGCGAAGAATTTCCCGTCGGCCGACCCGACTGGGAGAACGTCATCATTGAGGAAGGCCTCACCTACAGCGTGGACGGCCCCCACGACACCGACCACTACTGGAACGAATACGCCGCCTACATTTTTAGCCCGCAAGAAATGGACTCTGTGCGAGCCCAGGCGGAAGAAATGCACCGCATGTGCCTGGAAACCGTCGAGTACATCGCCTCCGGTGCGTTCGGCACCCTCGGTCTGCCCCAGGCGGCGTTCAACCTCGCCGTAGAATCCTGGAACCGTCGCGACGCCGACTTCTACGGCCGCTTCGACTTCACCTACTCGGGTGTGCCCGGCGACCCGATGAAGCTGCTCGAATACAACGCCGACACCCCCACCGGCATTGTGGAGGCGGCAGTCAGCCAGAAAACCTGGGCGAAAGACCAGCGCCTCGACACCCGCGGCTACGCCCACTGGGGTGAAATCGGTGAAGCCTTCACCAACCGTTGGCGCCACATTTTCGCCCCCGAAATCACCGCGGGCGTGCAGCCTGTACTGCACCTGGCACACGTGCCCTCCGATATCGATGAGAACAACGAGGACTACAACAACCTCTGGCTCATCGCCTACGCGGCACAGCAGGCGGGCATCAAAACCCATATGATTCCCATCGACGAAGTCATCTTCAACGATGAGACCAAGAGCTGGGAAGACGCCCGCGGCCGCGCCATCACCAACCTCTTCAAGCTCTACCCCTGGGAAGACCTGGTCACCGACAGCGAAGCAGGCTACGACAAGCTCCTCTTCGCCTACCACGGCGCCATGGACCGCTGGATTGAGCCGGCGTGGAAGATGTTCCTCTCCAATAAGCTGCTGCTTGCCGCGCTCTGGGATAAGTACCCCGGCCACCCGAACCTCGTACCCACCTACGCGGGTCACCGCGGCGGCATGCGCAACTGGGTCCGCAAGCCCCTCTTCGGACGTGAAGGCGACGGCGTAGAAATCTACGCGCCCGACTACGATGTCTTCATCAAGCCCGAAGACGACGACTTCTTCGCTAACGCCCCCGAAAGCGAATTCATCTACCAGGAGTACATTCCGGCACCGCGCTACGAAGGCATTATCAACCCGGTCAGCCACCCCATCCTCGGCGTGTGGGTGGTCGACGGACGCACCGTAGGCGTGGGCATCCGCGAATCGAATGGCGCGCTCACCGACTACTGGTGCCGCTTTGCCCCGCACCTGGTGGACCTGAACGACTCCACCGGCATGGGATTCGGCACCACCGACCCCGGCGCCGCAAACTTCGGATAGCCCCCCAGAAGATATAGTCCCCAGAAGACATGGACTTCAGAAGACATAGCCTTCAGAAGACACGAAAACACAGCGAAGCCCCCGCCTCAGCTATAAAGCTGAAGCGGGGGCTTCATCTATAGAGTTCCTAATCTCAAGGCTCTAGTTCAGGGACTCCAGTTCAGAGACTCTAGAAAACCACTCGACGAGGAGCGAGCAGACTAGAGGCTACTCGTCATCGTCCTCATCGTCGTCATCCTCAGTGTCCAGAGGGAGCATCATCTCATCGGTCAGAGCGCGGCGCAGAGTGTCCAGACCCACCGAACCGAGCAGAAGCGCACGCGTGTGGAATGCACGCATGTCATCGCCGCGGCGCACAGCCTGATCGCGCAGCTCCAGCCAGAGGCGCTCGCCAATCTTGTAGCTCGGCGCCTGACCCGGCCAACCCAGGTAACGCAGGAACTCGAAACGCAGGTGGCCCTCGGACTCGTCCAGGTTCAGCTTCAAGAACTCGTAACCCAGCTCAGAAGTCCAGATGGTGCCCGGCTCAACGCCCAGCTGCTCAGCCCACTCGTCCGGAATCGGCATCTCGCAGTGAACACCAATATCGAAGACCACGCGGGCGGCGCGCATACGCTGAGCATTCAGCATGCCCATGCGGTCACCCGGATCCTTCAGGTAGCCCAGCTCCTCCATGAGGCGCTCGGCGTACAGCGCCCAGCCCTCACCGTGACCGGACACCCACAGCATGTTCGTGCGCCAAGAGTTCATGGTGCCCTGCAGAGCCGTAGCAATCGCAATCTGCAGGTGGTGACCCGGAACGCCCTCGTGGTACACGGTGGAGGTTTCACGCCAGGTAGTGAACGTGTCCTCACCCTCGGGAACCGACCACCACATGCGGCCCGGACGCGAGAAATCGGGGGAGGGGCCGGTGTAGTAAATACCACCCTCGTTCGTGGGCGCAATGCAACACTCAATGCGGCGCATGGGGCCGCCAATTTCAAAGTGAGTATCCGCCAGGTTCTCCACCGCGGCGTCGGCGAGCTTCTGCATCCACGCCTTCAGCTCATCGGTGCCGTGCAGCTGACGTGCCGGATCCTCATCGAGCAGCTGCTTCGCACGCTCAATGCTTGCGCCCGGCTCAATCTCCTCGGCAACCTCACGCTGACGAGCAATAATGCTCTCCAGCTCCTTCACGCCCCAGGCGTAGGTCTCGTCCAGGTCAATGGTGGTGCCCAGGAACGAACGGGAGTGCAGGCTGTACGCCTTACGGCCCACAGCGTCGCGGGAGGGAGCGACCGGCTGCAGCTTCTCCACCAGGTAGCTGTTGAGGCGGCGGTAGCCTTCCTTCGCAGCCTCGGCACCGGCGGCAGCCTCATCCTTCAGGGCGGGGACAGCCTCGGCGACCTCAGCCGCCAAATCATCAAAGAAACCACCGGGAGCGTAGTACGCGGCGGTCTGCTCAATGACAATATCCACCTGGCGGCGCGGGGCAACCTTACCCTCTTCACGAGCCGCCTCAAGAGTCTGGATGTATCCCTCCAGTGCCTCGGTGACGCGGTGCATACGCCCAACAATATGCTCCCAATCCTGCTGGGTGTTGCGCTTCATCAGGTCGAAGACCGAGCGCACTTCCTGCGGGACGGACGCAATATTGTTCAGCTGCCAGCCGCCAAAACCAGCCTTGTACTGCTTGCGGTACAGGCTCAGACGCTCCTGCAGAGCATCCAGGGTGACCAGGTCAACGTCATCAATAGGCAGGACGTTATCGACCTTCTTCAAAGTCTTCTTCGCAAGGCGCGCAAAAGCCTTCTCGCCGGCGGGCGAGTAATCGGGGTACAGGGTCTCTACGCCCTTACGACCAAGCTCGGTTGCATGGACGGGGTTCAGGTCGAGGACCTTTTCAAAGTATTCGTTAGCAATCTGATCGACGTCGGTCAGCGAGCGCTTCAATCGGTAGATGCTGGGAAGTTCCTGGTAAGTGCTCATGTTCATATCCTAACGCAGGGGTGTGCCTCCAACCACGATTTTCGGTGATTTAGCTCGCTTAAACCGGCAATATTACGGGCTGAGCGGCACCGAACACGAGGAAAAGGGCTCACCTGTGGACAACTCACCGGGGCGCAGGCGCGAAAATGCCCCGGCTTTCTCCCACCTGAACGTGCAGGAGAGAGAAAACCGGGGCATACCCAAGATGGGCTAAAAGCTGCTAGCTGGTGACTTAGCCGGCGAAGTATTCACCGTTCAGCTCCAGCAGACCGTTTGCGCTCTCGACCACGCCGAGGCGGTGCGCAATGAGGCGGTCCTGCAGCTCATCGCCGGACACCAAATCCACCAGAATGTTCGGGTACTTGGTCGAGCAGCGGATGAACTCGTCGTACGCCTCATCGCTGAACGCCGCGTTCGTGATGAAGGTGCCGAGCTGACCGCCGCGGGCGTGAATCGCCAGGAAGAACGCGGTAATATCCTGCGGCTGAACGCTCGCGGACAGCACACCGTTCGCTACCGGGCGCAGAGTACGCACGTAGAATGCGCGTTCTTTTTCACCGGTGGCGGGAGTTGCCACACCATCTACGCCCTGAGCCTCCAGAGCCTCCACCGTGTAGCCGCGCATCAGGAACAGATCGAAACCAATGCTGCGGAAACGCTCCTCAGACACCTGAGCCAGCGCCGGAGCCAGCGCCTCGCGGCGGAAGACCTGACGGTAACGCTTCAGAGCCTCACGCACCTGCGCGGCAGCCACCTGCAGCGCGGTCGAGGACTCAGCAGCCGAAACAGCCGGAGCGGAAACAACCGGCTGGGCAGGAGCCGCGGCGGGTGTAGAAACAGCGGGCGCAGAAACAGCAGGAGCGGGCACGGCAGGCTGGGCGGTAGCCGCAGCGACCGGTGCCGCCGGAACCTCAGCGGGTGCCTGGGCAGTAGTCGCCTGGGTAGGAGCCGCTACCGGCGAACCAGCCGGACGCGCCAACAGCGCCGGAGAAGCACCCGGCACCGGAGCCAACGGCTCACGCGAAGCACCCTCACGAGCCGCCAGACGAGCCTGACGCTCCGTCGCGCGCGCCTCCTTAGCAGCCTGAAGAGCCTCCTCACGAGCCTGCAGTTCAGCGGCAATATCCTGAGGCAGCTTGTGCTTGAGCGACTGCGGCGGTAGCGGCGCCATGCGGGCGGTCACCGCCTCCGGAGCACCCTCCGGGAATCGCTTGAGCAGCTCCTTACCCGCCTCGCTCAGCTCGTAACGCTCCGGGTTCTTGCGGGAAGTACGACCGGTACCCTCACGCAGAGCATTCAGGTAGCGCTCGCCCTTCAGCACGTGCATCGCCACCGAATAGCGGTTACGCAGACGCGGGGTCAGCTTATAACGGTGCGGAGCAATCTCACCCTGCAGGTACGGGATATCCAGGGCGAGCTTCAACTCATCGTAGATGTCGTAGTAGGAGATACGCGGGTTCTCCTCCACGAGCTTCAGAATCGGGTACAGCAACTGATGCGGGTACGGCAGAGCATCCACCGCTGCAGGATCCAGCAGAGCCGAAGCCACCAGCTTCTGAACGCTCGGCTCAACCATCTGCGCCAGAGCCGGCGCGAAAGCAGGACCCAGCGAGTAGACGGTCTCGCGCTCAGAGAGATAGTGGTGGGCGGTCAGCACATCGTAGAGGTAATCCTGTGCGTCAATCTGCACAAAGTACGGGTTCGAGGACGCCTGCTGAATGCGCTCGTCGCGGTCAAAGACCTGCTCCAGGCTCGGAAGGCTCAGCTCCACATCGGCGCCATGGTCGTTGAGGGTGTCGAGCAGAAGAACGCCCATATGGGTCAGCAGGGCATCGGTTGCGGCAATATCCTCAGCCTTAATGGATGCGCCCTCATCCTTCACCAGCGTCAGCACGGAGCTCAGCTCGCTCGCCGGCACGCCGGTCTCCTCGTATCGTGCCACGAGCTCCTTCGCCGAAGGCGACAGCGAGTACAGAGTCAGCGGAGAATCCGTGTGCTCGTGAATGGTCTTGGTGCGCAGGTAGCCCTCACGGGTCAGCAGGCTCAACGCCTGAGCAATCACCGGCTCCACGATGCGCTGCTCCAGATACGACAGACCGTACCAACCCTGCACGAAACCGCACTCACGCAGCACCAGCTCGCGAATCTTCACGGGCGCCGCCGCAGGGTAGGACGGGGTAACGCTCAGGACAATGGGCAGAAGCTCACGCACCGTAATGTGCGAGAGCAGAACCGGGTAGAACTGCTTCAGATAGTGCAGGTACACGCCGCTCTGCAGAGGCAGAACCGGCAGAAGAGCCTGCGCCTGCTGTTCCTTCGGGGTACCCAAAAGCTCACGGCCAGCCTCGCTGAGGGTGTAGTGCAGGTTGCCCGGATGCAACTGGCTGAGGGACACCTCAAGATAATCAGCATTGACCAGCGCCGCAATCAGCTTATTGAGTGCCTCACGGAAGAGGACATTGTCACCGACCGCAATGAAACGCTGAGTCATGTTGAAACCCAGGTCCACGCCAACCGGGGTGTACATATCGGGGAAGAAAACCTTCTCGCCACGATCCTGCGCGCGCTCAAAATGGCGGAGCAGAGAGAAAGCCGCCGCAATGCTGAGAGTGCGTGCTTCCTCGGGTAGAGCCTCCCACGAGGTTTCCTGCTGCAAAGAGTGCAATTCGGAATGATCGATATGGAGCATTGTTTTATTCACAAAAGCCACGCCGGGCTCCTTATCTAGTGTTATTTATCGTGCAGGCGTTCTTCATAAAGTGCAGTCATTCGAGAGGGAAAATATTCACACAATATTGGGCGACACCATCTTTATTTTTGGGTCGACACTTTGGTAATCCCTCGTGAAGAGAAGCGGGAAAGGCAGATTACTCAGACCCTCCCGCTCACGTACCGTCTTCTATGACGAACACTTCAGAAAGAACGCTATAAATTATGGTGAAGCGCTGATACCGTCACGGGTATATACACTTCGTGAAATAATGCGAGTATATATAACGCATTACCCTCCCATTGTATCGGCTGGTTCAAGAAATAACCTAGATTTCTAAAACCAGCCGATATATGAAAAATATCCTCAAGGAAAAGTGAAAATACATTAAGTGAAATAACGCAGGAAATGCGCGAAGACCAGAGACGTTCAGTGAGAAATACTCACCGCAAAATACCCCCGGCTACTCCATGCCGCGAGCAAAATACTCCTCATCAATGCGATAACCGCACTCGCCCTCACCATCAAGCACACCCACACGATGGCGAATCATCAGCTCCACCAAGTGGTGCTGATCAACCAGAGCAATATTGCGTGCGCCCGGCAAGCCCTGCAAATACTCAGGCACCGGATGCGCAAAAGCACCGCAGGTCACCAAAACACCCTGCAAACCGCCGTGTAAAAGTACCGCACCGGCAAGCTTCTGAATCTCATTGGGGGTGACCTTCATGGTTCCGCAATAGTGCTTCACCTGAATATAGATTGGCGCGAAATCCAGACCGTCAGAGTAGCGGGCAATAACGTCAACACCCTTATCGTCGGCGCCGCCGGTTACCTCGGTGTTAAAACCAAGAGCCGTAAAAATATCGGCAACAATCTGCTCAAAATATTCTGGCGTCACCGCGTGAATATGCTGAATCAAATCCTGCGTAAAATGCTCCGCGAACTCAGCCTGAGCGTGAATCACCGGCGAATCGCTGGCACGCAAAATAATATCCAGAGGTGACTGACCGGCGGGCCAGGACCCCGCAGCCTCCGCAGAATTCAAAGCATGCGCAAGATGCGCCGCGCCGGTTGCTTTGTGGGCAGCAGTAGCTTCCCCGGCATCGGCAGCAGGGAGGAACGGTTCCATACCGGTGACCGCATCACCATCGGAAGCGCCAAAAATAAGGCGATGCTCCTCCTGCGCATTCTCCAGTAGCGCGTTCGCCTGCTTCTTCAGCTTCTTCACGCTTTTTGCCGTCAAACTCTGAGAGCACAACGCCTGCACCTGCTTCACCACACGCGGCGGCACCGAACCGTGCAGATGCGGGGTGCAGGTCAGCTCGGCGCCCAGGGGAGTGAGCAGGTACTTCCTCTTCTCCCACGGGGTCAAACGAGGCATAAGCTGGGCATAACGAAGCGCCACCAAGATTTTCAAGGTGGTGCGCACAGCCACCGCAAAATCGGTGGATTCAAGATCCGGTAGGTTCTTCTTCGACCCCAACGCCTTAGTCTGCTGCCGCAACTGCTCACTAACATAGGCGGCGGTGCGGGGCACAGTCTTCGACAAGCGCCGTAGCGTCGGCAACAGAAGCGTGATATAGACATCCGGTGGGGGCCTATGGTTTTTATTCAGCATCTTTGCCATGGTCCCTGCCAATTTACTAACACTATTGTGATGGTATATACATCGTAGCATCAGGGCGTATCATCATCGCTTTATCGTTTCTAATATGACAAAACCGCAAGAACCAGCGCATTAGATGTTCAATAGCGCAATATAAATCTTAAATTTGGGGCAAAACAATATATTCCCGTCACACCGGCTGGCGTGACGGGAATATAAGAAGCATAGTTAGCAGCCCGCATTACATGGGGCGAGCGCGCCTCCACGAACCGGGGCCGGGACGCAACGAAACACCCAGGCGCTGACCGCGGTTCAGGATGCGCGAAGCGGCACCCACCAGCAAATTCTGTTCCTGCTGCGCGGCATTCGCCTGCATCATCGCAACCACAGCGGTGAGGGCGGCAATCTCCTCCTCAGTGGGGGAGCCCTTAACCACCTTCAGTAGAGGCTCCTGCTCAGCGTCAGTATCTACCGAAGGCTGAGCAGAATCCTTCGGCGGGGCGCTGGATGCGGTATCTGCGTGCGCAGAAGAATGTGCGGAGCTACGCTCAAGCTGCTCGGCGCTCTCAGTAGCCTCCGAACTATCCTTCTTCTTACCGAATGAGAAATAACTCAGCGGGTTGTAGCCTGCCAAAGGCACGCCTCCTTAGAAAACCTAAAATCCTGGGAATGCCCGCGCCACAAATGGTGCGGGCACAAGGGAAGCCTACAGCGGGATGTTGCCGTGCTTCTTTGCCGGGGTAGACGCACGCTTATCGTGCAGGGCACGCAGCGAAGAAATAATGCGCACGCGAGTCTCGCTCGGGGCGATAACTTCGTCAATGTAACCCAGCTCGGCAGCCTGGTACGGGTTCAGCAGCTCTTCCTCGTACTTGGCGATCAGCTCAGCGCGGCGAGCCTCAACGTCGCCGCCCTCGGCTGCCAGCGCAGCCAGCTCGCGACGGTACAGAATGTTCACCGCACCCTGCGCACCCATCACGCCAATCTGCGCGGTGGGCCACGCCAGGTTAATATCGGCGCCCAGCTTCTTCGAACCCATCACAATGTACGCGCCACCGTACGCCTTACGGGTAATGACCGTGACCAGCGGAACGGTCGCCTCCGCGTAAGCGTAGAGCAGCTTAGCGCCGCGGCGAATAATGCCGTTGAACTCCTGATCGGTACCGGGCAGGAAGCCGGGAACATCCACAAAAGTCAGAATCGGAATGTTGAACGCATCGCAATGACGCACAAAACGGGCAGCCTTCTCAGACGCAGAAATGTCCAGGCAGCCGGCGAACTGCATCGGCTGGTTCGCCACAATACCGACCGTGCGGCCCTCAACGCGGGCGTAACCAATCATCACGTTCGGGGCGTACAGCGCCTGCATCTCCAGGAAGTGGCCGTCATCGACCACGGACTCAATGACCGCACGCATATCGTAAGGCTGGTTCGCCGAATCCGGGATCAGGGTGTCCAGGTCCAGATCGTCTACCGTCACCACGGGCTCCTGGTCGTGCTCCAGGGGCAGGGACTCTGCAAGGTTATTCGAGGGCAGGAACTCGAGGAGCTCACGCACAAAATCGAACGCGTCTTCTTCATCCTCAGCCAGGTAGGTGCTGGTACCGGTCACGGAGTTGTGCTGACGCGCACCGCCGAGGGTTTCCATGTCCACATCCTCGCCGGTCACGGTCTTAATGACGTCCGGGCCGGTAATGAACATGTGCGAAGTCTTATCCACCATGATGATGTAGTCAGTCAGCGCTGGGGAGTACGCGGCACCGCCAGCGCAGGGGCCCATAATGACAGAAATCTGCGGAACCACGCCGGACGCACGCACGTTCATACGGAAAATGTCGGCAAACATCGCCAGGGAAGCCACGCCCTCCTGAATGCGGGCGCCACCACCATCGTTAATGCCGATGACCGGGCAACCGTTCTTCAGAGCGAACTTCTGCACCTTCACAATCTTCTCGCCGTTCACCTGCGAGAGAGAACCACCGTAGACGGTGAAATCCTGCGAATACACGGCAACCAGGCGACCATCCACGGTGCCGTAACCGGAGACCAGGCCGTCACCCAGAGGCTTCTTCGCCTCCATGCCGAATGCGGTGGTGCGGTGGCGGGCGAGGGCATCAAACTCTACGAAAGAACCCTCGTCCAGAAGCATATCGATGCGCTCGCGGGCGGTGTGCTTGCCGCGTGCGTGCTGCTTCTCGATAGCTGCCTCACCGCTGGGCGCGAAGCTGCGCTCTCGACGTGCATAAAAATCAGCGAGCTTACCGGCGGTGGTGCTCAAATCAAATTCCTGCTGGAGGTTCTCGGACATTATTCCTCGTTCCTGCTCCACCCGATCGTCGGGAGCCAGTGGTTGCGGTGATAAGGTGCTCAGGTGCCCCGAAGAGCACTCTTGAACAATGTGCATATCTTTCAACTATAGTGCGAACTAGGGCACATATGCCAGGTGAGAAGCCAGAATATCAACACTAGATACACTTTTATGCACTCAGTACCCAAGAAGGTGCATATAGTAAACGAAAAGTGCGAAAGCGCGGCTCAAAAGAGCGCAGAAAACCCCCTTTTCGCTTCGGCAATCCTTGTCGACGGAAAGGGGGTTTGCGTTCAAACTTTCAGCGTGAAATGACGCTTAGATGGTGCCCAGGACCGGGTTCCACTCGGTGATGGTGTGAGACAGAACCGCGCCACCAATGTTCATGGGGTCGCCAGCAACCAGCTTCTCAGCTGCCTCAACGGAGTCAACCTTTGCAATCAGCAGAGCGCCAGCGGGGGTCTCGCCGTCCAGCAGAGGACCCGAAACGATCAGGTTGCCCGCCTCAATCTGCGAACCAAGGTACTCGCGGTGAGCCGGGCGGTACTTCGCCTGCTCCTCGGGAGCTGCGTAAACGTAAGTAATTGCGTAATAAGCCATAACGGTCTTCTTTCGAGCAGGGCGGAGGAACCTCCGCAGCCGGTCGGTGCTTGATGCACCCTCACTGTCTAATGTACCGTCTCGGGCGCCGGTGGGCATCACCGGCGGCAAGAAATTGGTATGGTGAGAAACCAGTGCGACTCGGTAGAAGCTGGCAGGTTTCGGCGGTGAGCTGAAAGCGGGTCGGCATGCTCCAGAGTAGTTTTGGACAGGATAGAAAGGCGCAAGCTATGGAGAAGAACATGCACACCGAGAGCGGTCATTCGGTTTTGGATGCGCCGCGCATCCGCACCATCGCAATGGAAACCGGGTACTCCAGCGTAAACCTCTACGATGAAGTCGACTCCACCACCACCCGCGCCCGCGAACTACTCATGGACGGCACGGACCCCGAACGCGAACAGCTCGGCGAGCTGTCCGTCTACGCCAGCCTCTACCAAAGCGCCGGACGCGGCCGCCTCGCCCGAGCCTGGACCGCCCCGCCCGGAGCCTGCCTCGCCGCAAGTATCGTGGTGCGCCCGCACGCCTCCGCAGACCCGCTCGCCCGAGAACTACCCGAAGACAGCTACCACTGGCTGACCCTCATCGCCGGGCTCAGCGTGGTCGATATTTGGCGCAGCTACGGGGTAGACGCCGCCCTCAAATGGCCCAACGACGTCATCGCACAGGGCGCTAAGGGCTGCGGAATCCTCGCCCAGCTTGTTCCCGAAAGCGGCTCCACCGAGGGGCGGCGCAGCATTATTGTGGGCATCGGCCAGAACACGAACATGTCCGCCGAACAGCTGCCTGTGCCCACCGCAACCAGCCTGAGCCTGTGCACCGGGCAGGTCATCGACTCCTCCGAGGTGCTCACCCGACTGCTGAGCATCTTCGCCCGCCGCTACCGTGCCTTCGTGCGCGCCGGCGGCGACCCCGAACGCCCCGACCCCCTCAACCCGCAGAGCACCAGCCTGCTCGACCAGGCACGCGCCGCCACCGCAACCCTCGGAGCCAGCGTGCGCATGAGCCTGCCCGACGGAAGCACCGTAGAAGGCACCGCCGAAGACCTTGACGCGCAGGGGCGCATCCTCATTCGCCGCGAGGACGGAACCCTTGAGCCCTACGCGGTGGGCGATATTGAGCACCTTCGCCCCGCCAACGGTAGCTACGGAGATTTTCAGCAGGCACACTAGAACCAACCTATAAAATTTCTGCCCCTAGAATTTCAGCCCATAAAACTTCTGCCCGGCACGGCAACTCCATCAACCCACACCACCTCAACCGGCGCCTCCAGCCGGAACATAACAACCAGCACAGCTAAGGAACACCATGCGTTTGCGCGGAAAACTCAACCCCGGTGAGCATGTCATCATTGCGACCCGACAGCACTACGGTGCCCTGCTGCCCACGCTTGCCTACCTGCTGGTTGCTATCGCCGCCTCAACCTTCGCCTCCACGGCGCGGTCCTCACCGATTCTGTGGACTCTCGGCATGATTTGTGCGGTAGGTGCCCTGATTAGTGCCGTGCGCACCGGCTGGCGTTGGGCAACCACCTACTACCTGCTGACCACCCACCGGCTCGTGGTGCGCCGCGGCATGATGACCCGCAGCGGCGACGAATCCCTCTACCTGGATTCCATGGGGGAGCGCTGGGCAAAACAGCGCGGCCCGGGGGCGTGGCTGGGCTACGGCTCGGTGTACGTGGTCTGCCGCGGGGTGCACCACCGCCTAACCTACGTGCCCGAGCCCAAGCGTTTTGAAAAAGAAATTAAGGCCGCCCGACGCGACTACTACGCCCTGCGTGCTCGCTATATTTAGGGCTTCTTCGCCCCTTGCCGCCGGCTCGGGCGGGTACTGTCGGATTGGCTCAGAGCCTAAACCCCCCGGTTAATCTGCCGAAAAAATGCGGACTAGAGTATTCTTAAATGTGAATTACTCCACTAAACTATCCTAGGGTGCGGGCGCTTTTGTGACCCAAACACCACTGTGGAGGGGTATATTAACAAGGCGCTACACGGTGAGCATCATCGCAGCGACGCAATGCGAAACCCGCAGAGCACAACGAGGTACCACGTAACCTAGCGTCACCAACCTGGCGCCACCACGGTGTAAACCAGGCAGTAATTTCCGGCAGAGATGAAAGGAACGGCAGCGGCAATGAGCACGGCAGACCGCCACGAACCTGCGCACTCTCCGCAGGACACCGGCGCCACCATGGGTCCCGAAACCCAAATGCTCAACCTCAGAATCCTGCAGAACCTCGCCCAGAACAATATCTACCGAGACGAGGAATCCAAGGCAGGAATCCGAGCCCTCGAAAAGTCGCTCCTGGGACAGGGCCGCCGCTACACCCCCATAGAAGCCGCAGAATGCGCCGGACTTCCCCTCGAAACTGCCCAGCGCATCTGGCACAACATGGGCTTCCCGACCATCGCCGACCACGCGCCCTACTTCACCGAAACAGATGTGCAGATGCTCGCCGACCTGCAGAAGCTGGACGCAGAAGGCGATATCCGCATGGAATATGTGGCATCCCTCGTGCGCGCCGAAGGCCAGCTGACCGACCGTACCGTCGCCTGGCAGATTGAAGCGCTCGTGCACAACATTATGGTCACCGAAAACCTCAGCGATAATGATGCCCGCCGCAAGCTCCTTAAAGACTTCCCGCGCTACCTCGAGGTTCTCGAGCGCCTGGCGCTGTACGCATACCGTCGCCAGATGTACGCCGGAATCCTGCGCTTGGGATTGCGCGAAAACAATGTGACCACCTCCGGACTTTCCCGCCTGCCCCTGGTACGCGGCGTAGGGTTCGTGGACCTGGTTTCCTACACCTCCCTGGTACGTAACCTGGACGCCGCAGCTCTCTCTCAGCTCATCAACCACTTCGAGCAGAGCTGCCTGGACGTTATCGCGCCCCTGGGCGGTCGCATTATTAAGACTCTCGGTGACGAAGTTTTCTTCCTCACCGAAACCCCGGACGCTATCGCAGAAATTAGCCTGCAGCTCTCCGAAAAGATCGGTGCCGACCCGCAGTTGCCGGATGCACGCGTCGCCTTCATTTGGGGCGAGGTTCTGGCTAACCGCGGCGACGTGTACGGCTCCAGCGTGAATCTGGCTGCGCGCCTGGTCTCCCTGGCTGAACCGGGTACCGTGCTGACCGATAATGAGACAGCAAACACGCTCCGACAGGTGGGAAATCGCTATACTCTCACCTCTCAAGGAACGCGAAACGTTAGAAGCTTTGGTAACGTAGACCCCGTGGCGGTGACTCGTCGCGTGAACTACACAATGGAGATAGACCTCTCATGACTGAACTGAAACTACGTACCGGTGGTGCAACGCACCGCGGCGCACATCGAGAAAATAACGAAGATTCGATGGTCGTCGCCGGTTCCCTTTGCGTGGTCGCGGACGGCATGGGAGGCCACGAGGCGGGCGAGGTTGCTTCGCGCCTGTGCGTGCGTCAGCTCGCCTACTCGCCGTTCTTCACGATGCCCGGTGGCCGTAGCGAAGAGGAACAGCAGACCTACCTTGAGCGCCTCGCAGCTATTGACGAGGAAGACCCCGCCAAGCGCCGCCGCCGCGCAAACACCCTGCTTAACAATGAAATCGTGGGCGCCCTGAACCGCCTGCACGATATCCTGGGCGAAACCAACGAAGAAATTAAGCAGGCGCTCTCCCGCGCTGGCGGCACGACCGTCACCGGCGCCTGGCTGACCAGCATCGGTGACCGTAACCTGTGGGTTATTTTCAACGTGGGTGACTCCCGCACCTATCGCCTGTTGCGTGAGGACGAGGGTATTCACCACTCCGCCATGGAGAAGCTGCCCGGCGCTGAGGGCTCCGCCTCGCTGGAGCAGGTCACCACTGACCACTCCGAGGTGCAGTACCTGGTTGACGAGGGTCAGATTACAGCCCTGGAGGCGCTGACCCACCCGCGCCGCAACGTGATTACCCGCGCGCTGGGTACCGGCAACTACTGGGAACCGGACTTCTGGGTTCTGCCCGCCCGCGCCGGTGACCGCCTGATGCTCTGCTCCGACGGCCTTTCCGGTGAGCTTTCGCACGAGTACATGGCGCGCGTGCTCACCTCGATCCGCCACCCGCAGGACGCCGCTGACGTGCTCCAGCACGAGGCGCTCCGATCGGGCGGCCGCGACAACATTACCGTGATTGTTGCCGACGCTGTCGAAGCCTAAACTTCATACCCTATGATTCACCCCCGTTTTCTCGGGTGCTCGATTGAGCGCCTGCAGGAGGCGGGGGTGAACTGTACCCGAAGCCAGTATTACTGAGCGTAGAGACTGAGTGTAGAGGCTGGGCGTAGAGGCAGTGAATATGCGCCTGCGGAAACCGGCAATATGACGAGAGATAGGGGAGAGGCGTAGCAAAAACGCTAGACTGGACGGGTGACTGAGAACAACACCACCCAGCAGACTGCCCCCGCCGAGACTCGAGCAGAGAGCCCCGCAGAAAACTCTGTGGAAAACACCGCAGAAAATACCGTGGAGATTACCGAGGCCCTGCGTGCCGAGTACGCGGAACTGACCGATAAGATTCGTGCCGCCCGCCGCGCCTACTACAACGAGGACGCACCCTTCCTCTCCGACGCCGAGTACGATGCGCTCTACCGCCGCCTCGAAATCATTGAGGCGGAGCACCCGCACCTAATCGCCAACGACTCGCCCACCCAGGAAGTCGGCGGCGAAGCCATCGAAGCTTTCGCGCCCGTCACCCACCTGCAGCGCATGTACTCCCTCGAGGATGTCTTCTCCTTCGAGGAGCTGCGCGCCTGGCTGACCAAGACCGAGGAGAGCGTCCGCAACCTCACCGGTAGTGCACCGCAGTGGCTGACCGAGCTGAAGATTGACGGCCTCGCGGTGAACCTGCTTTACCGCAACGGCATCCTCGTGCGCGCGGCAACCCGCGGCGACGGCACCACCGGCGAAGACGTCACCCACAATGTGCGCACCATTGCGAGCATCCCGCAGCAGCTGACCGGCGAGAACCACCCCGAGGAGATTGAAATCCGCGGCGAAGTGTTCATCTCCTCCGCCGATTTTGAGAAGCTCAACGAGTCCATGATTGCCGCCGGCAAGAACCCCTTCGCGAACCCGCGTAACGCCGCGGCAGGCTCGCTGCGCCAGAAGGACGCGGCGGTGACCGCATCGCGCCCGCTGAGCATGTACGTGCACGGCATCGGGTCGCGCACCGGCCTGGATATTGCCACCCAGTACGAGACCTACGACCTGCTCGCCTCCTGGGGCCTGCCCGTGAGCCCCTACAGCGAAATCGCCGATAACACCGAGGCGGTGTTCGACTTCATTAACAAGTACGGCGAGCAACGCCACTCCCTAGTGCACGAAATCGACGGCATCGTCATTAAGGTCAACGACTTCGCGACCCAGGCTCAGCTGGGCTATACCTCCCGCGTGCCGCGCTGGGCAGTGGCGTATAAATACCCGCCCGAGGAGGTGCACACCAAGCTGCTGGACATCCGCGTGGACGTGGGACGCACCGGCCGCGTGACCCCCTACGGCGTCATGGAGCCCGTGTTCGTCTCCGGCTCGACCGTGGAACGTGCCACCCTGCACAACCAGGACGTGGTCAAGGCTAAGGGCGTGCTCATCGGCGACACCGTGGTGCTACGCAAGGCAGGCGACGTAATCCCCGAGATCGTTGCCCCCGTGGTCGCCCTACGTGACGGCACCGAACGCGAGTTCGTCATGCCCAGCGAATGCCCCTCCTGCGGCTCGCCCCTTGCCCCCGGCAAGGAAGGCGACGTGGACCTGCGCTGCACGAACCCCCGCTCCTGCCCGGCGCAGCTGACCGAGCGCGTGTACTATGCGGCAAGCCGCGGCGCCTTCGACATTGAGGCACTCGGCTACGAAGCAGCAAAGGCACTCACCAGCCCCGCAACCCCGGACACCCCTCCGCTCACGACCGAGGCACACCTGTTCAGCCTCAATATCGAGGACCTGCGCGAGGTCACCATCGAGCGTGAGAAGAAGGTTAAAGGCGTGGGCACCGGAAAGATGGAGCGCGTGCCCTACTTCTACACCAAGCCGACCAAGGCACGCCCCGAGCCGAAGCCCACGAAGAATACGCTGAACCTCTTCGCCGAGTTGGAGAAAGCAAAACAGCAGCCGCTGTGGCGCGTGCTGGTTGCCCTCTCGATTCGCCACGTGGGCCCGACCGCTGCCCGCGCGCTCGCCGCGGAGTTCGGTTCGATGCAGGCGATCCGCGAGGCTGACCGTGAACGCCTTGCCGCTGTGGACGGTGTGGGCACCACGATTGCCGACTCGATTATTGAGTGGTTCGCTGAGGACTGGCACGCCGAGGTTGTGGACTCCTGGGCTGCCGCCGGCGTGCGTATGGAAGATACTCGCGACGAGTCCGTGGAGCGCACCCTGGAGGGGCTGACCGTGGTTGTGACCGGCACGCTGAACGGTTACACCCGTGACGGCGCAAAGGAAGCCATTATTTCTCGCGGCGGTAAGGCATCCGGTTCGGTGTCTAAGAAGACCCATTTTGTGGTCGCAGGCGCGAACGCCGGCTCGAAGCTGGATAAAGCTCAGCAGCTGGGTCTGAAGGTGCTGGATGAGGAGGGCTTCACCGCCCTGCTCGAGGGCGGTCCGGAGGCGGTTGAGGCTACCGCCGAGTAGGCCCGGTAGCGGGGTCAATCGAATCTGACCTGCAATATGTAGAGCATTCAGGCTCTGGAGTGCGTGCTCCAGAGCCTGAATGCCAATTTTTGGCATTTATAATTACCACAGCTTTTAAGGTGGAAGCGCCTTAAAACACTCCCAAAGCGAAGAAATATTTAAAAAATATTTACACGCCGTTCAAAACCCTTAAAGGTGGCGCTCAGCAACTCCGAACCGGAAAGCTTGGTGGGGGAGTGCATCCGAGTTAAACCCCTAGAAAACCCCGAAATTTCGGGGGAAAACCCCTAAGGAACGCGGGGCTCGAGGTCTTAATTAATGTTTCCTGCACTTTTTACCTGAAAGAACCCTGGGAGAACCCGGGACGTTCGCTGTGAACTTGAAACTGGGTTGGAATCGTAAAAAACCTCGGCTATCTTTGAGACCAGATAGATTCTCGCAAGGGAATCGCCTGTGTGGTTTCAAGCTTGGAATGCTTGAAACGATGCCCGGTTCTACCGCACGTCCCCATCGAGGAAGTGCCACCCGGATTCCGCACACAAGTGCAGAATCGCTCACGGTGACATGAAATCGGTGGAGAGCCGCTCACATGGTAGAGCCAGAAAATGAGTAACCTACTTCGTTATCAAAGGGTGAGCGGCGGCGCGCTAGAGTTCCGGGGACGGAACGAGCGGGGACGGCCCCAAGGAGCATTATGAAGAACACTTCCATTCGTCGTACCGCAGCAGCTCTCGCCATCGGTGGCGTTGCAGCAGCTACCATGTCGATGCCCGCTGCAAACGCAGTAGACGGTGCTACCTGGGACGCACTGGCACAGTGCGAGTCCGGTGGTAACTGGTCCATCAACACCGGTAACGGCTTCTACGGCGGTCTGCAGTTCACCCAGCAGTCCTGGAACGGTGTCGGCATGTCCGGCTCCCCCGCAACCGCTACCCGTGCACAGCAGATCGAGGCTGGCGAGCGTCTGCTCGCTATCCAGGGCTGGGGCGCATGGCCCGCATGCTCCGCTAAGCTTGGCCTCTACGGCAAGACCGGCGCAGCTCCCACCTACACCGAGCCCACCACCACCGTGGCTGCACAGTCGCAGACCCAGCAGACCTACACCGCTCCCGCGGCACAGGCTGCACCCGCAGCTCCTGCAGCTCAGGCTGCACCCGCAGCAGTTGAGGCACCCGCTGCACCGGCAGCTCAGGCAGCTCCCGCAGCAGTTGAGGCACCCGCCGCAGCACCCGCTGCACCGGCAGTTGAGGCTCCCGCAGCAGCACCCGTTGCAGCTCCCAAGGCTGCAGCAGGCACCTACACCGTGGTTCCCGGTGACTCCCTCTCTCTGATCGCTGCAAAGCTCGGCGTTGCAGGCGGCTACCAGGCAATCGCAGCTGCGAACACCGACATCATCTACAACGTTGACCTGATCTTCCCCGGCCAGGTTCTGACCATCCCCGCCTAAGGATTAACCCTCAAGCGTAACGTGGAAACGTTGTAGCCCAACGCCCCGCACCTCACACGAGGAGCGGGGCGTTGAGCATTTAACCCCGTTCAGGGGAGAGGACCACCTCCTGAACACACAAACCAGCAGGTAAACCCTCCAACCCCCAATGAGACGGAACACGCAACCTCCACTACACTAGAGAAGAGACAAGAAAACAAACTACGGGAGAACCATGTCTGCCATCACCTTTGAACAGGTCAAGCACCTGGCATCGCTGGCACTCATTGAGATGACCGATGAAGAACTCACCGCGATGGCGTCTGAGCTGGACGTCATCGTCGCATCCGTTGAGACCATGTCGCAGAAAGCAACTGCCGACATCCCCGCGACCAGCCACCCGATCCCCCTCGAGAACGTCTTCCGCGAAGACGTACCCGTCCCGACCCTCACCCAGGAAGAGGCGCTCTCCGGCGCCCCCGACGCACAGGACGGCAAGTTCCGCGTGCCGGCAATCCTCGACGAAGACTAAGAGGAGACACACCAAGTGAACGAACTGATTCAGCTCACCGCCGCCGAAGCCGCCGCCAAGCTGGCCGCCGGCGAGATTACCTCCGTCGAACTCACCCAGGCGCACCTGGACCGCATCGCCGCCACCGATGGCGCACCCCTGAGCGATAACCGCGCAGACGGCAAGAGCGGCCTCAACGCCTTCCTGCACGTCAACGCCGAAGAAGCACTCGCCACCGCGGCAGCAGTGGACGCAGACCGCGCGGCGGGCAAGGAACTGCCCCCGCTCGCAGGCGTGCCCATCGCCGTCAAGGACCTCATCGTCACCAAGGGCCAGCCCACCACCGCAGCATCCCGCATGCTCGAAGGCTGGATGAGCCCCTACGACGGCACCGTCACCCGCAAGGTTCGCGAAGCACGCATGCCGATCCTCGGCAAGACCAACCTCGACGAATTCGCCATGGGCTCCTCCAACGAGCACTCCGCGTTCGGCGTGGTCCGCAACCCCTGGGCACTCGACCGCGCCCCCGGCGGCTCCGGCGGCGGCTCCGCAGCAGCCGTTACCGCATTCCAGGCGCCCCTGGCCCTGGGTACCGACACCGGTGGCTCCATCCGCCAGCCCGCAGCGCTGACCGGTAGCGTCGGCGTCAAGCCCACCTACGGCTCCGTCTCCCGATACGGCGTCATCGCCATGGCTTCCTCTCTCGACCAGGTCGGTCCCGTCGCACGCACCGTGCTCGACACCGCCATGCTGCACGAGGCCATCGCAGGCCACGACCCGCTCGACTCCACCTCCCTGCCCGATACGCCCGGCAACTTCGCCGAAGAAGCCAAGGCAGGTGCCGAAGCCGCCCGCAAGGGTGACCTCTCCGGCCTGCGCGTCGGCGTCATCAAGGAGCTCGGCGGCGGCGACGGCGAAGGCTTCGAGGCCGGCGTGCTCGCGCGCTTCCGCGAATCCGTCGAGGCTCTGCGAGCCGCGGGTGCCGAGATCGTTGAGGTCTCTCTGCCTTCCGTCACCGAGGCAATCAGCGCCTACTACATGATCATGTCCTCCGAGGTGTCCTCCAACCTGGCACGCTACGACGGCGTGCGCTACGGCCTGCGCGTCGTGCCCGAGGACGGCCCCGTCACCATCGAGCGAGTCATGGCCGCTACCCGCGCCGCCGGCTTCGGCCACGAGGTTAAGCGCCGTATCATCCTCGGCACCTACGCGCTGTCCGCAGGTAACTACGACGCCTACTACGGCGCCGCACTGCGCGTGCGCACCCTCATCCAGCGCGACTACGCAGCAGCCTTCGAAAAGTGCGACGTGCTGATCTCCCCGACCGCGCCCTCCACCGCGTTCAAGCTCGGTGAGAAGACCGAAGGCGACCCCATGGCCATGTACCTGGGCGACGTCGCAACCGTGCCCGTCAACCTGGCGGGCGTCCCGGCGCTCTCCCTGCCCGGCGGCCTCTCCGAGGAGAACAACCTGCCCGTCGGTATCCAGTTCACCGCACCCGCCCGCGAGGATGCACGCCTCTACCGCGTCGGTGCAGCCCTGGAAGAACTGCTGACCGCAAAGTGGGGCGCACCGCTCTACAAGAGCCTGCCCGATACCGAAACCCTGATCCGCGACTTTGACTTTGGGGGAACCAAGTAATGAGTGAAGAAGTCCTCAGCTTCGAAGAAGCCATCGAAAAGTACGACCCCGTCCTCGGCTTCGAGGTGCACGTCGAGCTGAACACCAACACCAAGATGTTCGACTCCGCACCCAACGAGTTCGGCGATACGCCCAACACCAACATCACCCCCGTCTCGCTCGGCCTGCCCGGCGCGCTGCCCGTGGTGAACAAGACCGCCGTCGAGTCCGCCATCAAGCTCGGCCTGGCGCTGGGCTGCGATATCGCGGATAAGTCCTACTTCGCCCGTAAGAACTACTTCTACCCGGACTTGCCGAAGAACTTCCAGACCTCCCAGGCCGACGGCCCCATCGCCGAAAACGGCTCCCTGGACGTCGAGCTCGACGACGGTACCATCTTCACCGTCGAAATTGAGCGCGCCCACATGGAGGAGGACGCCGGTAAGCTCACCCACGTCGGTGGTGCCGACGGCCGCATCCAGGGTGCAACCTTCTCCCTGGTCGACTACAACCGCGCCGGCGTGCCGCTCATCGAAATCGTGACCCGACCCATCGTAGGTGCCGGCGAGCGAGCACCCGAGCTGGCCCGCGCCTACGTTGCCGCTATCCGCGACATCGTGCGCTCCCTCGGCATCTCCGACGCCCGCATGGAACGCGGTAACGTCCGCTGCGACGCCAACGTCTCCCTCATGCCCAAGGGCGCAGAGAAGTTCGGCACCCGCTCCGAGACCAAGAACGTGAACTCCCTGCGCTCGGTTGAACGCGCCGTCCGCTACGAGATTCGCCGCCACGCCGCAATCCTCGAGCGCGGCGAGAAGGTCACCCAGGAGACCCGCCACTGGCACGAAGACACCCGCGAAACCTCCTCGGGTCGCCCCAAGTCCGACGCCGACGACTATCGCTACTTCCCGGAGCCGGATCTGGTCCCGGTCGTCACCAACAGCGAGTGGATTGAGCGTCTGCGCGCTGAACTGCCCGAACCCCCGGCAGAACGCCGCCGCCGCCTCAAGGGCGAATGGGGCTACTCCGACGAAGAGTTCCGCGACGTCGTCAACGCTGGTGCACTCGACGTCATCGAAGAGACCGTAGCCGCAGGCGCAACCGCAGCAGCAGCCCGCAAGTGGTGGATGGGCGAAATCGCCCGCCGCGCAAAGCAGGCTGAGGTTGAGCTCACCGCCCTCGGCGTGGAGCCCGCAACCGTGGTCGCCCTCGAAGCGCTCATCTCCGAAGGCAAGATCAACGACAAGATTGCCCGCCAGGTGCTCGAGTTCGTCCTCGCCGGTGAAGGCACCCCCGCCGAAATCGTTGAGGCACGCGGCCTCGCCGTGGTCTCCGACGACGGCGCGCTCACCGCAGCTGTCCAGGAAGCACTGGCAGCAATGCCCGACGTTGCCGACAAGATCCGTGCCGGTAAGGTTCAGGCTGCTGGCGCTATCGTCGGTCAGGTCATGAAGGCTACCCGCGGTCAGGCTGATGCCGCTCGCGTGCGTGAGCTGATTCTGGCTGAGTGCGGCGTGGAAGGCTAAGCTTTTCCGCTGACCTGGCTCTAACGAAAGAGGCGCTGTCTCCCGAGGTGGGAGGCGGCGCCTCTTTCGTGCTCTCTTGTTCTACGCGGGATGTACGGTTCCGCTTGGAAAAGCTGGGTCGCATGGATTCCGCACGGAAAGCGGTATTCGTCCTCGTTCCTACAGGGGACCCGCCCTTGCTTCGCTTCGGGCACCCTGATGTCACGTTCGGACGATACCGCCTTTCCTCGCTGGGCGTAGCAGGTTACCGAGCGGGTGCGGCCGCGTTTTCCGGATGCGCCCTCAGGGTGTCAGCCCGGACGCTCTCCGATGCGGAGCGAGGAGAGGGCGGAGCGTCCGGGTGACGGGTGCCCCTGCGTAGGCGCGGAGGAAATATGCGGCGCCCCGCCCCTCCCATGTGGGGAGGAACGAGGACGTACGCCGTCCCTCGAGCAGAGCAACGTACTTAAACGAAGAACGCTCCGTCCGTATCCCTAAAGATACAGACGGAGCGTTCTATTTAATGTGCGCTTGGCGTGTCTACAGCCTACTCAGTAACGCCGAGGTTGCTCAGCAGGAACGCGTAATCCCACGCAATCTCACGCCAACGCGTATACCGGCCCGATCCGCCACCGTGACCGCCCGACATATCAATCTTCAGCAGCGGCACCGGCGATGACGGGTCAATCTGTTCACGCAGCGCCGCAATCCACTTCGCGGGCTCCACGTAGAGCACGCGGGTGTCGTGCAGGCTCGTCACCGCAGCAATCGCCGGGTAGCGGACCGGGCGGATGTTCTCGTACGGGGTGTACGACTTCATGTAGGCGTACACTTCCGGGTCCTCAATGGGGTTGCCCCACTCTTCCCACTCCATTGCCGACAGCGGCAGCTCCGGGTCGAGGATGGTGGTCAGCGCGTCCACGAACGGTACGGCTGCCAGGCAGGCGGCGTACTTTTCGGGGGCGAGGTTCAGCACGGCACCCATGAGCAGGCCGCCGGCGCTACCGCCGTAGCAGCCGATACGCGCCTCATCAGCCCACGGCTTCGCCGCAATGTAGCTGGTGACGTCCACGAAGTCGGTGAAGGTGTTCTTCTTCGCGAGCTTCTTGCCGTTCTGGTACCAGGAGCGGCCCATCTCGCCGCCGCCGCGAATATGCGCGATGACGTAGATGACGCCGCGGTCCAGAATCGACAGCATCGGGATGGAGAACATCGGGTCCATGGACGACTCGTAGGAGCCGTAACCGTACTGGATGACCGGGTGCGGCTTGCTCATGTCCAGGTCGGCGCGGTGAATCACCGAGATCGGGATGAGCGTGCCGTCCGCCGCCGGCGCCCAGTCGCGGTAGGCGCGGTAGTCCTCGCGGTTGTAGCCGCCGAGTACCGGGGTTTCACGGCGCAGCAGCAGGGTCTGCGACATGGGGAAGTAGTCGTAGACGCGGCGCGGCGTCAGGAACGAGGTGTAGGCGATGCGCAGCACGGGGGAGTAGTTCTCGGCACGCAGAACCGAGGCGGTGTACAGTTCCTCGTCGAAACCGGCAGGTTCCATGAAGGTCACGCCGGCGGGGCGGCGGCGGCGCCACTGGATGGGCAGCTGCTCACGCGGCGCGAGGAAGATGCGGGTGGTGGTGTCCGCGCGGGCGGTGACGACCAGGTGCGTTGCGGTGAAGGTGAAGCCCTCCAGACGCACGTGTTCGCTGTGGCGGATGACCGGCACCCAACGCTGCGCGTACTCGTCGAGGCTTTCGCCTTCGCGCGGCATGTCTGCGAGGACCAGCTCAGAGTTCAGCGCATTGTAGTCGTGCTGAATCAGCAGGTGCTGCTCGCCGGCAATGTTGAGCGGCTCGGCGTAGTATTCGATGCCCGCGCTCTTGGGGATGAGCAGGGTCGGCTCGCCCTTGGGTTCGCGGGTGGGGATGAGGCGCACTTCCGTGTATTCGGAGTTGGAGCTGGTAATGACTACGGAGGAACGGTCGGAGCTCATGGCGGCGCTGAGCCACATGGTGTTGTCCGGTTCCTCGTAGATCAGGTGGTCTTCGGTGTCCTGTCCGACGTCGTGCACGTAGACACGCCAGGGGCGCCACGATTCGTCGGGGACGAGGTAGATGAGCTGCTCGGCGTGGTTGATGAAGAAGGAGCCCGCCGCAATGTTGGGGATGGTGTCTTCGAGGAAGGTGCCGGTTTCCATGTTGAGGAAGCGCTGCTCGTAGCGTTCGTCGCCCTTCTCGTCCACGGAGATGCTCAGCAGCTTGCCGTTACGTGCAGGCTGGAAGCTGCCGAGGGAGAAGAACTCCATGTCCTTGGCGTATTCGTTGCAGTCGAGGATGACGACTTCACCTTCAAGGACCTCGCCGGGGGTGACGGTCGGCGGGGTGTAGCGCACCACCTCGTCGCCTTCGTGCAGGGCGGGGTAGCGGTAGAAGACGGGGTACTGGCCGCCGGGCACCATGCGGCTGTAGTACCACCAGTCACCGATACGGTTCGGGACGGTCAGATCCGACAGCAGGGTGCGGTCCTTGATTTCGTTGAAGATGGATTCGCGGAGGGGCTGCTGGTCTGCGGTGACAGCTTCGGTGTATTCGGCTTCTGCCTTGAGGTAGTTGAGGACCTCTTCGCTTTCCTTGTCGCGGAGCCATTCGTAGGGGTCGATGAAGACGTCGCCGTGGTGTTCGCGGCGGTGCTCGACCTTCTTCGGTACGGGCGGGGTGAGGTTCTGTTCAGCCATGCTGCCACCTCTTTCATTGGGTTATGGGTTTGTGAATGGTGTGTGCCGTCTGTGCCCGCGTTCCTGTGCCGCCGGGGTGGCGGTGAGGATGCGCGGGGGACTGTGGGCACGCCTAGTTCTAGTGTATCGAAGAGTGAGGCAGGCTACTATATTGCTGTCTGTGCGGGATTGCCCGGCTCAGCCTGTGGAAGCCTCGCCGGGACATGTGCGTTCAGCGGCTAGTTGGCGCGCCCCTTAAGAGACATGAGGGTGCGGCGACCCGCCTTATTCGCCTTCGTGAAGGCGCGGTTGCTCTGCCGGTATTCGCGCTCCTGAGACCGCAGGCGCAGGCGCGCGGATTCTGCCATCATCCTGCGGTAGCGTTCGAAGCGTTCGGGGTCGAGGGCGCCGTCAGCGAGAGCCTGCTGCACCGCGCATCCGGGTTCGGAACCGTGGGAGCAGTCGCTGTACCGGCAGGCGGCGGCGTAGCTGGAGACGTCGTCGAAGGTTTCGTCAATCGCGGAGCTATCGCTTGTGGCGGCGAGGGCTCGCACGCCCGGGGTGTCAATCAGCACCGTACCGACTGAGCTCTCAGCACCTGATCCTTCAGTGCCGGGCAGAACAATCATTTGGCGGCTGGTGGTGGTGTGGCGTCCCTTGCCGTCAGCATCACGAACCGAGGAGGTGGCTTGTACCCGGTTCTCTGCGCTGTCTTCGCGGGGGTCAACCCCTGGGTTAAGCAGGGCGTTGACGAGGGTGGATTTACCGGCGCCGCTGCGGCCCAGGAATACGGCAGTACGTCCGGCGACGAGCCCAGCCACCGGGGCGGGGTCGTAGCCGTGATCCGTGCAGACGGTGAGCACCGCATCCATACCGCTACCCAGAGAATCCCGATACCCGGCAAGCTGTTCCGCAGTGACCAGGTCACCCTTAGTAAGAATTAGCGCGACCTGCACCCCGGAAGCGTGCGCGAGGGCGGTGTAGCGTTCGATTCGCCCGATGGACGGCTCAGGGAAGCACGGCTCGACGACGCAGAGCATATCCACGTTGGCCGCGACGGGCTGATCCGCAGATTCCCGGGTGGCGCTGGGACGGGTGAGGTAGCTACGGCGGGGCAGAATCGCGAGGGGTTTATGCTCCGCTGGCTGGGTATCATCGCCGGTTCCCGGGATGGGCTGGGTGAGCACCCAGTCGCCGACAACGGGGTACTCTTCTTCACCGTAGTCGTTCTCGACCGGGCGCAGGGGAGCGGAAAGTTTCACGAGCTCGCCCCGCTCGCAGGTCAGTAGCTCGCAGCGGGTGCGGTGCACGGCGCTCACACGGACGAGGGTGAAATCTTCGAGGACGCCGTTGAGGACGAACGCGGCGCGGATTGCCGCGCCCTGCCAGGAGGGGTCGAAACCGAGGGTCTCTAGCGTGTACGCGGTGGGAGGGGTGGGCACAGGATGTTCTTTCTTGGTCGTGGTGCCCGGTTGAATATGACACCCGGATAATGCGCCAGGTAGCGGGCACTTAAAAGGTTCGTTCTTTTTGGGTTTCACGCCCTATAGCAGTGAGGCGCGGGCACCGGCACGGATGCGGCGGGCAGCAAGATACGTCAGCCCCAACCCGATAGCGGCGTAGAGCATCCCCAGGGCTGTATCTGCAGCCAAGAGCGCGAAGAGATCCGGGGTGGTGCTGCTCGCAGTACCGCCAGAGGTATCTAAAGCCTGCACCAGCCGGGACCCTGGAACCCACGAACACACCCACGCAAGCCACGCGGGGTATGTGCTCACCGGAACGATCACACCCGCGCTGACCGGCAGAATAACCGCCAGAAAATTGGACCCCGTGTACGGGTCTGACAGGTATAGCCCCAGGCCGGCGGCAAAAATGCCCAGGCAGACCCCGCCCAGAACCGCAACCGGCATCAGCGCAAGGGCGCCAAGCAGAAGCCCCGAACCCGCTCCGGTAGAGGGCGCAGTGAGGGACAGTAACCACACGATGCCCACATTGCTCAGACCCGTCACGGACGCCAACAGGGCCGGCACCGCCGCCGCACCCAGCCAGTAGCCCGCATCCACGGGGCGTGCCGTGCACACGTACTCGAAGACACCAATCCAACGGTCAGTGGCGACGCGCGCGACAATACCGGCTGCCACCGAGCTGAGGGTGGCAATCAGGGCGGTTGCACAGCCGATGCGTACCGTATCGTTTGCGGCGAGGTCGGCGCCCAGGAGCACCGTGAAAAGCACGTTGAGGCCCGGCACGAGCACCAGGGTCGTGATAGCCGTTCCGAGGGTCGCGAAGGTAATCGAGGATGACCAGCCAATAGAGGCGGTAGACAGAGCCCGACGTACCACGCCAGGCAGGGTTGTAGAGGAGAGGGTCGCAGAGGAGAGAGCCCGCATGTTACATCGCCCCCAGGGTGCCGTGATGACGGGCGGAGGCGAGAGCCTTCCGAGCAAAAAGGAAGGCACACGCCGCCCAGATGAAGCTCACGAATAGAGTCTGCGCGACGGGCAGGAGCGCATCCGCCGGGGTAGTGATGGCGGTACGCCCAAGAAGCAGGTGCACCGGTGCCTGCAGGGGAATGAGCACACCCGCAGTATTCAGCCAGGCGGGCGCCTCAACGGTCGTGAAGAGAACCCCGGAGAGAATAAACACCGGCACGAGCAGAAGCTCCTCGTAGGCGATAGCGTTCGGCGTCGCCACGAAAAACACCGCAATCATGAACGTGACCGATAGGCACGCAAGCCACAGCAGGGGAACGCCCAGAACGTAGCGGGGCCAGAGTGCCGAAAAGTCAGTGACCTGCGGATTGAGCGTCACAAGAGCCCAGATGAGCCACGACAGGGGCAAAGCCGCCAGACCCACAATGGAGGCGCTCGAAACGATAGCCGCCAGCACCCGCACCGGAGAAATCGACCCCGAACACAGGTACACGAGAGTCCCGCGGAAACGCTCAAAATTAATGATGCCCGCAGACACAATACAGACCGACCACATGCCCACAATACCGGCGCGAGTCCACGCCAGGGTCGGGTCAACGGAGTGGCCCTCGGAGCTTTGCGCCGCCGCGTGCACCGCAAGAGCCTGAAGAATAACCGACCCGAGCACCGTACTGATGAGCAGCTGAATGAAGTAGGGGACCGTCAGAAACTGCCGTAGGCTAAAGCCCATAAGTCGCAGCTGGCGGGCGCACTCCTGCCGCAGGTCGTACCTCCGGCTCTGCTGCCGGGGCTCTTTCACACCTTTACTACCGTGCGCGCTGTGTGCGTTCATCGCTTGAGCCCCTCCGCCATCGCCAGGTATGCCTCTTCCAAGGTTGCCGGGCGCGTGTACGGCTCGGTCCGTGCCCCGATGCGTGCGGCGGCGAGCCCCTCCGCCAGGATGCGGTGCGCCTCTCTCGCCTCGAACGTGGAGCGCTCGCCGTGCCAGTAGAGGGTCAGCTCCCAGCCGGAACCGCGCGGGGCAAAAAGTACCGCCGCCTGATTGCCGAGGAATCCGCGCAGCGTATCAAGACCCTCGGTCGCGTTGGCGCCAACCTGAACCACGGTCGTGGCGGCAATGCCGGCGTGTGCGGCAACATCCTCGAGGGTGCCGCTGACAGCAACGGAACCGGCACCCAAAACGGTGATGGTGTGCGCCAGATCCTCGATTTCGCCGAGTAGGTGGCTCGTCAGCAGAACGGCGGCACCGTCTTCCGCGAGGGAACGGATAAGGGTTCGTACGGTTAGGGCGATATCGGGGTCGAGCCCGTTGGTCGGCTCATCCAGCAGGAGTAGAGCGGGGGATCCGAGCAGGGCACGGGCGATGTGCAGGCGCTGCTTCATGCCGCGGGAAAACTCCTGAACGGGCCGCGTTGCCGCATCGGTGAGTTCCACGCGGGCTAGGGCATGCTCCATCTCGTGCCGTCGAGCCCGCCCGGAAACCCCCGCAACGTCGGCGAAGAACAGCAGATTATCGCGTGCACTGGCGCGCGGGTAGAAGCCGTTATCCCCGCCCAGCGCGAGGCCCACGTGACGGCGAGCCCGCTGCGGGTGAGCGATGGCATCAACGCCGTTCACGGTGAGGCTACCGCCGGTGGGCGTGAGCAGGGTTGAGCACATCTGCACGGTGGTTGTTTTGCCCGCACCGTTGGGGCCGAGGAGGGCGTGAATTTCACCGGAGCTAACGCGAAGCGACACCCGGTCGACTGCGGTAAAAGTATTTTCACCTTTGCCAAAGACACGGCTGAGTTGTGCGGCGTCAAGTACAAGAGACATATAGGTAACCTTCGGGTATGACCCTCTGGCCCCTATACCGGAGGGATACTGTGCAGGGTAAACGGTGTAGTGAACAAACGGTGTAGTGAACTGCGCCCTGCGTGAGTGTATGTGTAGTCCCAGTGTACCGAAAAGCACGATTAAAAGTGATGAGGATTACCGTATGGATGGTTTTGGGTGGGTACCTTCGCACCCCGAGCGTCCCGGCATCGTTACTAACGTTTTGTTACAGACGTTAAAAAACGTCATCTTTGCAATGAAATGTCTTAAAGTGCCGCGCACCCACAAAATCCTTGACCCCGCCCCGCGCCCTATGACACCCTGGATACAGGTCAAGAGCGCCAGCGATAAGCCCCAGCTAGCTGGCCGGCAACCCTCCTCCGCGGTGGGGTGCCCTGGGTGAAGACCGGGCGACACGCAAAAGCGTGACGCAAGCGCGGGACCGATGTGACCGAAAACGGTACATCAATCGTGACAGGATTATTCGACGACGATTCCTGTACCAATCGGCATGCGGCCCCCTAACTATCCCCTTAGGAGAGCCACGCATGAGCAACAACACTACCGTCCCGACTCCCGCCAACCCCGCCGGTTGGAAGTTCGAAACCCGCCAGATTCACGCAGGTCAGGCGCCGGATGCCGCAACGGGAGCTCGGGCACTACCCATCTACCAGACCACTTCCTTCGTCTTTGAAAGCGCCGAGCAGGCAGCGAACCGTTTCGCTCTCGCCGAGCTGGGCCCCATTTACACTCGCCTCAACAACCCCACCCAGGAAGTCATCGAGAACCGCATCGCCTCCCTGGAAGGCGGCGTTGGCGCGCTGCTGCTGGCATCCGGCCAGGCAGCTATCACCTACGCAATCCTGAACATTGCCGGTGCGGGCGACCACATCGTTGCTTCGCCCTCCGTGTACGGCGGTACCTACAACCTGCTCAAGTACACCCTCGCCGACCTGGGCATCGAAACCACCTTCGTTGAGGACCCCGATAACCTGGACGAGTGGCGCGCCGCGGTTCGCCCCAACACCAAGCTGTTCTACGGCGAGTCCGTGCCCAACCCCCGCAACGACGTGCTCGACATTGAGCCCATCGCAGCAATCGCGCACGAAAACGGCGTACCCCTGATCGTGGACAACACCGTACCCACCCCCTACCTGCTGCGCCCCATTGAACACGGCGCGGATGTGGTCGTCCACTCCGCCACCAAGTACCTGGGTGGCCACGGCACCTCCATCGGCGGCGTGATTGTTGACTCCGGTAACTTCGACTACGGTGCAGACCCCGAGAAGTTCCCCAAGTTCAACCAGCCCGCCCCCGGCTACCACGGCCTGGTCTACGCACGCGACCTGGGCAAGGACTCCGCATTCGGCGCGAACCTCTCCTACATCCTGAAGGCGCGCGTCTCCCTGCTGCGTGACACCGGCGCCGCTATCTCCCCGACCAACGCCTTCAACATCGGCATCGGTCTGGAAACCCTCTCCCTGCGCATCGAACGCCACATTGAGAACGCCACCAAGGTTGCCCACTGGCTTGAAGCAAACCTGCAGGTCGAGAAGGTCATCTGGGCTGGCGTGGAGTCCTCCCCCTGGTACGAGCGTGCGCAGAAGTACCTGCCCAAGGGCCCCGGCGCGGTGCTCGGCTTCACCCTCAAGGATGCAACCCTGGAGCAGACCCGCAACTTCGTGGACGCACTGAAGCTGCACTCCAACGTGGCGAACATCGGTGACGTGCGCTCGCTCGTGATTCACCCCGCCTCCACCACCCACGCTCAGCTTTCCACTGAGGAGCTGGAGAAGATTGGCGTGTACCCGAACTTCGTCCGCCTGGCAGTCGGTATCGAGAACATTGACGATATTCTCGCCGACCTGCAGCTGGGCTTCGACACCCTCTCCTAAACGGTGATGCAACCCGCAGGTGGACCGGTAAGCTACGGCTTCTCGGTCCACCTGCGGATTCCCCGTTATGGAGCATTTTGTCACTGCGCGGCGCTGATGCCGCCCAACCCGTTGCTCCTTCTACCTGCAGACGAGTACCCCGCTCACACCTACCCCGCTCACACCCGGCACCACCTCGCCGGCCAACCCAGTGAAGGGAACCCCCATGACCACCCAGAGCACTAGCCAGTCCGGCACTAGCCAGTCTGGTACCGCCCAGCCCGGCACTATCAACCAGCCTGTCACCGCGCCCATCCCCGTGGCGGGCACTCAGCGCGAGCACCCGGAAGCGCAAGGCTACCTGCGTCAGCTGAACATCGGCGACCTGGAGCTCGAATCCGGCGTGACCCTGCCGCAGGTCATCATCGGCTACGAAACCTGGGGCACCCTCAACGAGGCTGGCGATAACGCCATCCTGATCCTGCATGCGCTCACCGGTGACACGCATGTCTCCCGCGGTGTACCCACCCCCGATATGCCCGCCCCGCTGATTCGCGCTATCGAATCGGACGGCTGGTGGGAAGGTATCGTGGGCCCCGGCTCGGTCGTGGACACCAACCGCTACTTCGTGATTGCCCCCAATATTCTGGGGGGCTGCTACGGCTCCACCGGCCCGGCAAGCATCATTCCCGAAGGCTACCCGGGCGCCGGTGAGCACTGGGGCTCCCGTTTCCCTCAGGTGAGCATCCGCGACTCTGTGCGTGCTGAGGCACGCCTGGCACGTGCCCTGGGCGTGACCAGCTTCCGCTACGTGATTGGTGGTTCCCTCGGTGGCGCTCGCGCCCTGGAGTGGGCGGCAACTAACCCCGAGCTGGTGCGCGGATGCGCGGTGATTGCTTCCGGTCCTTCGGCGACGGCGGAGCAGATTTCGTGGGCTCACACCCAGAACATTGCGATTCGTTCGGATGCGAACTTCGCCGGCGGCGACTACTATTCCGGTCCCGCGCCGGTAAACGGTCTTGCCCTGGCACGCCGTATCGCGCACACCACCTACCGCAGCCCTGCCGAGCTGGAGCACCGCTTCGGCCGCGAAGAGAACCGTGGCGAAAGCACCGTGGGCGGCTCGCTGGGTGAGCCGCGTGGCCGCTACGCCATCGAAAGCTACCTGGACCACCACGGCGCCAAGCTGGTTGAGCGCTTTGACCCGAACAGCTACCTTGCCGTGAATGAGGCGCTGATTTCGCACGACGTGGCGCGTGACCGCGGCACCCTGGCGCAGGCGCTGGCGCACACCGATTGTGAGTGGACGATTGCGGCGGTGAACACGGACCGCCTGTTCTTCCCGCATGAGTCGCACCGCCTGGCGGAGGCGCTGCCCACCCCGGTGCCCGTGGATATTATTGAGTCGAACCACGGCCATGATGGCTTCCTCATTGAGGCGAAGCAGGTGGAGAAGATTCTGGCGCGCGCCCTCGGCGTTGAAGATGAATCCGCTGCCCAGAGTGAGGCGCAGCGTGAACGTGAAGCTTTGGAATCGATGACTCGCCTGTACGGCTCTGTTACTCGCTAAGGCAACCGGCGTCCGGGTGCGTTATGCGCATCCCGCTGAATGTTGTTTTATCCAAACAGTGGGTGTGGGATTGTGAGGGAATGGCTGGGTATTCTCAGCTGTCCTTCCGCCCGTTGTGAATTAACGTTCACCTTGACGGTTGGGTTATGGGACGCCGGGTACTCGCATAGTGCGAGTGCCCGGCGTTTCTTTACGCCCGCCTGACGGGTATTGTTCCAAGCCGGGGAATATTTTCCGGGTTTTTAGATGCTTTTGAAACCGCCGCGAGATACCGCGGAAGTACCCTCCTGTTGCGCTGGAAGGTAATGGTTCTCGGTTTGCTTTAGACCCGCTCTAACCCCATAGCATTGAAGTTGTGGTAAGTATTCAAGAGGTAGCGGAGCAGTTGGGGGTGAGCACCCACGCCCTGCGGTATTACGAAAAAGAGGGGCTCATTGCTGTGCCCCGTGATGCTCACGGAACCCGTATTTTTGATGCGGAGTCTATCTCCGCTGCACGGTTTGTTGCTACCTGCCGTCAGGCCGGCATGAGTCTTGCCGACATTCGTACAATCTTGGACAATCCGGATGATCATGGCCTCTCCATCGACGTGATGGAGCGAGCCCGCCGAAAGATTGAGAATGAGATTGCGGGGTTGCAACAGAACCTTGAGCACCTGGATCGCCGTATTCAGGAGCACCGCCGTCACCTCGACGGCACCCGCTAGATAGCCATCTAGTTTTCATGCAGATACAGCATGTAACGCCCGGCATTCCCCTGAGTACGGGGAATGCCGGGCGTCTTTTCGTGCTCAGCTTTCACACTCAGCTACTCACCCCTAGGTACTGGCCTAGGTACTGGGTATTCTCAGCCCAAAGGTTTAACCCCGGGTAGTTTAACCCCAGTTAGCTTCCTGCGGGTCAACACCGTGTGCACGAGCATTCTCGTAGATGACATCTCGCAACCACTCCGCGAGCCCGGTCGCGAGCTTCTCGTAGTACGCTTTGAAGCGGGCATCCTCAACGTAACCGCGGGCTAGAATAGCGTGCTTAGCGGGGGTGACCTCAAAGAAGAACAGGGATGCGCGGTGCCGCTCGGCGAGCGCATTCGCCTCCTCGCTGCCCGGCTGCACGCCGCGGTTGAACGCCTCGACGAGGGCCTGTTCGACCTCGTTAATCTGCTGTTTGCCGTTCTGCCAGTCGGCACGGTCCATTGCGGCAGTACGGCGCTGGTATTCAGCCCAGTCGTCAGTTTTCACGTAACGCTCCTGCGCTTCCTGCTGGTGGGCGAGGCTGAACCCTTCACCCATAATCTCTGCTTTTTCGGCAGCGCTGAGCTGCTCATTTTTAGGTGCCATGGTGTCCTCCAAAAGGTGTTCGATGGTTTCAAGCATGCGCCCATACGCGGCGATTTTGCGTTGAAGCATATCCCGCTGAGCGAGCAGATGCTCGGTGCTGTTCGCCCGATCCTGCAGTATGTTGCCAATAGCGTCAAGGCTCATGCCGATGGCGCGGTACCCCATGATGACGGTGATCCGTTCAAGATCTGTATCGGTGTAGTACCGGTACCCGTTGAACTCATCATGTGCCGGGTTGAGTAAGCCCCGCTGCTCCCAGTGGTGTAGCGTGCGGACTGTGAGCCCGTGCAATGATGCTGCCTCTCCTACGGTGTATTCATGGTGCCCGTCAGGCGGTGTCATGTTCGCGTCCATGGCTTCACTCTAAAGCCTGACGTTAGGTGAGGGTCAAGCTAGCGGCGGAACCTGCGGTGCATGTTCGCGGGGGAGTCCTCGCTAAGATGGGTGCATGAGCGAAAACAAATACGTCGTCGAATACACCCGCCCCGAGAACGAACGCGCAGGCACCCACCTGGTGCTCATGCTGCACGGCTACGGCTCCCAGGAGCATGATTTGCTGTCCCTGGCGGCGCACCTTCCGCAGGAGGGCTTCACCTACGCCTCCATGCGTGCACCGCAGCCGGTCGGCACCCAGTTCTCCGCGGACTCGACCGGCGCCTACATTGCCGCAGACGCTATCGGCTACCAGTGGTACCCGCTGAACCAGCAGCTCGAATCTGACCAGCGCGCCATCGAGCAGGCGAGCGACTACGTGCTGGAATGGGTGCGCGCGAACCGTGAACCCTACGCTTCGGTGACCCTGCTGGGCTTCTCGCAGGGCATGGGCATCGCAACGTCCATGGTGCGTCACGCCCCCGGCGAGTTCGCCGCGGTGGTGGGCCTGTCCGGCTACGCGGTGGACTCTGATTCGCCGTACTTCAAGGACGAGGAACTGAAGAAGACCGAACTGCCGGTGTTCTTCGGCCGCGACCAGGAAGACCCCGTCATCCCGCAGGAGATGGTGAACTACACCTACGACTGGATCCGCAAGTACACCGACGGCATCAAGGTGCTGTACGCCGGTGCGGGTCACGGCGTGAGCGCTATGGAGATTCGCCATGTGGGCGAGTTCCTGGAGGTGAAGGTACAGGGTAAGGAGCCGCGTATTCGTGCGCAGAAGGTTGCGGAGGCGACCGGCACCGCGGAAGGCTCTGACGCCTAAATCGACTATATGGAAAGCCCCCGGGTCGTTAACTCGGGGGCTTTACGTGTAGTTCCGCTTGGAAAAGCTGGGGCGCATGGATTCCGCTTGGAAAGGTGGTTATCGTCCTCGTTCCTACAGGGGCTGGGTGGGTGGGTACGCTATACCCTTCCTCCGCTCCTGCAGGGGCACCCGCCGCACCCGGACGCTCCGCTCTTCCTTGCTTCGCGGCGGAGAGCGCCCGGGGCGGCACCCTGATGTCGCTTCCGGAGGGTATAGCTACCCCGCTCCGGCTAGGCTTGGCGCGTCACGTGGAGGGGCGGTGTCGTCCGTAGTGACATCAGGGTGCCCGAAGCGAAGCGAGGGCGGGTTCCCTGTAGGAACGAGGACGGTCACTGCCCCTCGCTCGTAGCTCTAACCAAGCACTAACCAAGCAGAGAGAGGACTAGCCCTCGTGCGCAACCTTCACGGTCACGCCGTTGAAGGTGACGGTGTCGCCGGGGTGCAGCTGCTTGCCGCGTGCCTCTTCAATGTCGCCGTTGACCTTTACCAGGCCGTGCTGAATGACCTCGCGTGCCTGCGCGCCGTCCTCTACGAGGTTGGCGAGCTTGAGGAACTGGCCGAGGCGGATCATGTCGTCGCGAATAAAAATTTCTTCCATGCTTCCTAGTTTATCCCGCCGGGTACGTCCTGGCTTCCCGAAAATGGGGCGGTGGGTAGCCGGGTGGGCATACCCAGGGGTGGGGTGGTGATGGTACCCTAGTGTCTTGCATCAAAAAGTGTGCATATTGCGCCGATGAGCGCGAATACGGGCGCCCCGTTCTGGGCGGCGTCCCTTATCAACCCGAACTCACGCACGTCACAGCCGGTGGCGGGGCAGAAGGAGTAACTATGGCTGAAAAGTCCACCCTCGATAACGTTATTGCGCTTGCGAAGCGCCGCGGCTTTGTTTTCCAGGCCGGTGAAATTTACGGCGGTTCCCGCTCCGCATGGGACTACGGCCCCCTCGGTGCAGAGCTGAAGGAAAACATCCGTCAGCAGTGGTGGCAGCGTTTCGTCCGCTCCCGTGCGGATATGGTTGGCCTGGATTCTTCCGTTATTCTGCCTCGTGCGGTGTGGGAGGCGTCCGGTCACGTGGCGACCTTCACCGACCCGCTGGTTGAGTGCCTGTCCTGCCACAAGCGTCTGCGTCAGGATCACCTGCTGGAGAACTTTGAGGCGAAGAAGGGCCGCGCGGCTGAGGGCATGGATGAGATTGCTTGCCCGAACTGTGGTACTCGTGGTGAGTGGACTGAGCCGCAGAACTTCTCCGGTCTGATGAAGACTTACCTGGGCCCGGTCGATAATGAGGAGGGTCTGCACTTCCTGCGCCCGGAGACCGCTCAGGGTATTTTCGTGAACTTCAACAATGTGGTCACTGCTTCTCGTAAGCGCCCGCCGTTCGGTATTGGCCAGATTGGTAAGTCGTTCCGTAACGAGATCACTCCCGGTAACTTTATTTTCCGTACTCGTGAGTTCGAGCAGATGGAAATTGAGTACTTCGTGCACCCGGACGACGCTGATAAGTACTTCAACGAGTGGGTTGAGGACTGCTGGAACTGGTTCGTTGACCTGGGTATTAACCCGGATAACATGCGCCGCTTCGACGTTCCTAAGGAGGAGCGTGCACACTACTCGGCTGGCACTATTGACGTTGAGTACCGCTTCGGCTTCCAGGGCTCCGAGTGGGGCGAGCTGATGGGCGTCGCGAATCGTACCGACTACGACCTGGGTGTGCACAACGAGCACTCCAACGCGAAGCTTGAGTACTTCGACCAGGCTACCGGCGAGCGTTACGTGCCGTACGTGATTGAGCCGTCCTTCGGCCTGACCCGCTCCATGATGGCGTTCCTTGTTGACGCATACGTCGAGGATGAGGCACCGAACACTAAGGGTGGCGTGGATAAGCGCGTCGTGCTGAAGCTCGACCCGCGCCTGGCACCGGTGAAGGCTGCTGTTCTGCCGCTGTCGAAGAAGGCTGAACTGTCTGAGCCGGCAACTAAGCTGGCGAATGAGCTGCGTGGCCTGTGGAACGTGGACTACGACGAGGCGGGCGCTATTGGTCGCCGTTACCGCCGCCAGGATGAGATCGGTACCCCGTTCTGCATCACCGTGGACTTTGACACTCTTGAGGATCAGGCTGTGACCATCCGCGAGCGTGACACCATGAACCAGGAGCGTGTGGCTCTGGATCAGGTGAAGTCTTACCTGGCTGCACGCCTGGCAGGCTAAAAATAATTTATAACATGGTCGGCGGGTAGCTTCTTAGAGCGAAAGAGGCTACCCGCCGTCGTGTATTTAGGCTACCCTGGTTAGACTGATTGGCACGATTGACGCGAGCGAAGGAAAGGTGCACGGATATGGCTGAACGCCTCAGCGAAAAATTTGAGATTCGCCCTTGGCAGGAGGGTGATGACCTTGCCCTGCTTGAGATTTGGAACTCTGCCCGCAATGAGGTTGAGGAGCGCCAGCGTGGCCTTTTCGGCCCGGATACGGATGCGCCGTTCAGCCGTACTCTGGTGGTGACTGTTTCTGGTGTGCCGGTGGCTGCGGGTACTGTGGTGGCTTCGCTACTGCATCCGACGCGTCTGTGGTCGTATGTGGAGGTGGCTGCTGATCACCGCCGTCAGGGTATTGGTACCGCCCTGCTGAATGCGTTGCGTGAGGTTGCGGCGAAGCACGGTCAGACGTCTGCTCTGCGTGTGAAGCTTGCCCCGTTTAGCGATGGTGAGGAGTTCGCTCAGGCTGCTGGTTTTAAGCTGATTCAGCGTTCCCGTATGGTGCGTGTGGAGCCGGGCGCGATTCCTCCGGTGCCGCTGCGCCAGGACGCTGACGGCAACGAGACTCAGGCTATTGAGGATTTGGCGACCGGTTCGGTTGAGCTGACCGCCGCGCTGTGGGAGTTCTACCGCCGCGCCCACGAGTGGGATGTTCCCGCCGAGGTGGGTTTGGGCACGGTGAACCGCTACTTCCTTTCGGATGAGGTGCGTGCTTTTGGCGCCGTGGTGTTGCGCGACCATATTCGTGAGGCTGCCGCCGAGGGCAAGAAGGGCCCGATTGTTGCGTTTGCGGTGAGCTACCAGCCCTTCGAGACTGATCCGGAGGCGGCGCTGGTGAATGAGAACACCGCCACCGAACTGCTGCTGGGCTACGACTTTGATAATGAGGGCGCCGTGGAGGCGATTATGCAGGTGTTGTCCCTGCTGAGTGCTAAGTACCCGGTGCTGGTTGAGGTTGACGACGCCATGGAGGCGCTGGTTCAGGTGACCGACGTGCTGCTGCGTGCCGGTACTGCTTCGGTGGAGGGTGACCCGACCTATATTTACGTGACCGAGTAGGTTCGAGAGTAGATTCTCGAGTAGGTTCGTAGGTTGCCAAGTAGATTCTCGGTACTGAACCTGCTGGCTGACTCTTGCTGAAGGGGCGAGGGAGTGGAATGCTTCCTCGCCCCTTGTGCGTGCTTGCGCCTCCTCCTCACGGTTGCTGAGCCTGCGCCGTGCCGCTGTACTGTGCTTGTTGCGCCGTGCTGCTGTGCTCCTGTACCCCCTCAGCTGAGTCCGGTTCTCGATTTGCCCCCGTATGCCACAATATAGGGGTGAATTCTGAAGCACCCCGTCTTACCCTTCCGCCCCTGAAACTGGGCAATCTGACCGTTGATACCCCCGTGGTTCTCGCCCCGATGGCTGGCGTGACCAATAAGGCTTTCCGCCGCCTCTGCAGTGAATATGGCGGCGGCCTGTACGTTACCGAAATGGTGACTGCGCGCGCCCTGGTGGAGCGTAAGCCCGAGTCCATGCGCATTATTGAGCATGACCCGGACGAGAAGATCCGCTCTATCCAGATTTACGGTGTGGACGCGGTCAACGTCGGTAAGGCTGTGCGCATGGTCGTTGAAGAGGACCGTGCCGACCACATTGACTTGAACTTTGGATGCCCGGCTCCTAAGGTGACTCGCCGCGGTGGCGGTGCCGCTCTGCCCTGGAAGACTGACCTGTTCACTGCGATTGTGCAGACCGCGGTGAAGGAGGCGTCCCGCAACGATATTCCGCTGACTATTAAGATGCGTAAGGGCATCGACGATGACCACATTACGTTCTTGGAGTCCGCCAAGATTGCGCGTGATGCCGGTGTTGCGGCGATTGCCTTGCACGGTCGTACTGCGGCTCAGCATTATTCGGGTAAGGCTGACTGGGATTCTATTGCGCAGCTGCGTGAGTTGATTCCGGATGTGCCGATCCTGGGTAATGGCGATATTTTCTCTGCCGAGGATGCGGTGCGCATGGTTGAGCAGACCGGCGTGGACGGCGTGGTGATTGGTCGCGGTTGCCAGGGTCGCCCGTGGCTGTTTGGTGACCTGCAGAATGCGTTTGAGGGTTCGTCGGAGCGTATCCGCCCGACCCTGACTGAGGTGTCGGATATGATTTACCGCCACGCAGAACTGCTGGTGGAGACTTTCGGCGATGAAACCCGCGGCCTGCGTGAGATTCGCAAGCACGTGGCGTGGTACTTCAAGGGTTACCCGGTCGGTGGCGAGCTGCGCGCGAAGATGGCTCAGGTGCCTGACCTGGCGACGTTCCGTGAGTTGATTGCTCAGCTGGACCACTCGATTGGTTACCCGGGTGCCGCTGTGGAGGGTTCGCGCGGTCGCGCCGGCAGCCCCAAGCAGCCGCACCTGCCCGATGGCTGGCTGGATTCGCGCATCCTGGGGGACGCTGAGCGTCTGGGCCTGGCGGAGGCTGAGCTGGATATTTCCGGCGGCTAAACACCTGTACTTGTGTGCCGCGGCGTGCTGTTTGCGCGTCGCGGCGCATCCTTTTTGTGAGCCTGTTCGCGCGCTATTTCCCGCGCCTGCAACGCCTGTAGGCGCTGCCTGTTGACCCTCACCGTAGAATTGAGTTTATGGCTGGATTAATCCGCAAAGAAGACATTGATGAAGTCCGCGCCCGTACCGATATCCGCGAAATCATTGAAGGCTATGTGAGCCTCAAAAGCGCCGGTATAGGCACCTTCAAGGGGCTGTGCCCGTTCCACGACGAGCGCACGCCCTCCTTCAATGTGCGCCCGCAGGTCGGCTCGTACCACTGTTTCGGTTGCGGTGAATCCGGTGACGTGTACTCCTTCGTCATGGCGATGGAACACACCAGCTTCGTTGAGACGGTGGAGCGTCTAGCCGCCCGTATTGGTTACACCCTGCACTATGAGGGCGGTAAGCCCGGCGACCGCTACGAGGCGGGTATGCGCCGCCGCCTGCTCGACGCGCACAAGATTGCCGCCGAGTTCTTTGAACGCAACCTCTACAGCGCTGATGCTCAGGAGGCGCAGCGCTTCCTCGGCGCCCGCGGTTTCGATCCCGCCGCAACCCGCAAGTTCGGTGTCGGCTACGCCCCGCGCGGCTGGGACCACCTGCTCAAGCACCTTCGCTCCCAGGGTTTCACTGATGAGGAGCTGAAGGCTACCGGCATGTTCTCGGAGGGCAACCGCGGCCTGTACGACCGATTCCGCGGCCGCATCATCTGGCCCATCCGCACCATCGCCGGTGAAACCATCGGTTTCGGTGCCCGCCGCCTCTTCGACGACGACCAGGGCCCCAAATACCTGAACACCCCCGAGACGCAGCTGTACAAGAAATCCCAGGTGCTCTACGGCATTGACCTGGCAAAACGCGATATGACCAAGGCTAAGCAGGTCGTCATCGTGGAAGGCTACACGGACGTCATGGCGGCACACCTCGCCGGCATCACTACCGCCGTTGCCACCTGCGGCACCGCGTTCGGTCCCGGCCACATCAAGATGGTGCGCCGCATGATTACCGACGACGGCTCCGGCGGCGAAATCATCTTCACATTCGACGGTGACGCCGCAGGCCAGAAAGCCGCCATGGCAGCCTTCCAGGAGGACCAGCGCTTCGTCGCGCAGACCTTCGTGGCGGTAGCCGAGAACGGCATGGACCCCTGCGACCTGCGCCTGCACAAGGGTGACGCCGCCGTGCGCTCGCTGATTGCTTCGCGCCGCCCGCTGTTCGAGTTCGCGATTGATTCGACCCTCGCCAAGTATGATTTGGCGACCCTTGAAGGCCGCGTGCTGGCGATGCGCGCTATCGCCCCGATTATCGCCGGCATTAAGGACCGCGACCTGCGCCCCGCCTACATGCGTAAGGTATCCGGTCAGCTCGGGCTGGAGCTCGACGAGATTCAGCGTGCCGTGGCGTACGCACAGAACCACCCGAAGCTTTCTCGCTCCCAGCAGGCGGAGGCTACCGCCGCCGCACCGCGTTACGAGCGTCTGAACGAGGGGCCGCAGGGCGTGCCGGGTGCGCCGAGTTATGCAGGTGCTCAGGGTGCAGTTCATGCTGACGCGCCCTACGACCCCGCCTACGACGCACCGCCACCGGAAGACCACGCCGCACCCAGCGTCTACGCCGGGCAGAACGCTGCCGCGCACCCGCCGAGCAGCATTCAACCCACCGCACCCCAGCTGGAGGCGACCGCCCCCGCCGTCGAGGAGTTCCTCACCCCCGACCCGCGCGATCCGGTTGCCCGCCTCGAAAAGGCGGCGCTCGAGATTGCCCTGCAGCACCCCGAGCTCATCAGCGTGGAACAGTGGCGTAACCTCGCAACCGTGCAGTTCCGCTACCGCACCCACCGTGAGGTGGCCGCCGGCATTATTCACGCAGCAACCGTCATGGCGCCCACCCCCGGCATCGAATGGATCAACTGCGTGCGCTCTGGCGCTGTGGAGGGCGTGCACCCTGCCATCGCGGAGCTCGCCGTCTCACCGCTACCGGTCAGTAGCGCTGAGCGTCTGCCCGGTTTTGTGACTGGTGCGCTCAATGCTCTGTTCGAGCAGCAGATCGCCCGCCAAAAATCTGACCTGATGATGCGCCTGGAACAGCTCAGTGCAAACCCCGACGACGAAGAGTTCGAAGCGGTACAGCGTCAGCTCCTCGAACTGGAAATGCGCCGCCGCCAGCTCAGCGCACAGCGCGGCTAAGTACGGTTCTTCCGCTACGCCCAGGCACCCTGCCGAATGTCCTGTGTTCTGCAGGTTGCCGGGGAATACCGCGGGTTCGCCGGAGCCTGCACCACCCAATCCAGCCACACAGCCAACCACACACCCCAAAAGTGATGCACTTCATAGCATTTCAAGTTGCGGAGCCCAAACAGCCCCGGTATAGTTATTACTCGTTGCAAGGGAAACCAGCAACGAAAACAAAATAATCCCCCGTAGCTCAATTGGCAGAGCATTCGACTGTTAATCGAAGGGTTACTGGTTCGAGTCCAGTCGGGGGAGCAAATATAGCAAGAGCCCCGGAACGAAGTTCCGGGGCTCTTGCTATATACGTTCCTCTGGCTCGAACCAGTAACCCCTCGGGCTTGCGCCCTCGGCGAGGCAAAGATTTTTGGTTCCTCGCGCGCTCGGAAAATCTTCGCCTCGCTAGTTCGAGTCCAGTCGGAACGTTCTCTCCAAAGCCGTGAATGAGTAACCCCTCGGGCTTGCACTCCCGGCGAGGCAAAGATACTTCACCCTGCAAAAATGTGAAATCTAACGCACAGAGAAGTTCTCTGCCCACACACGCCACACGCCCACTCGGCGCGTAGCGGGGGAACGGCGCATCGGCATCCTCTTACGCCTACTCCAGAGCAAATCCACAGGCGCAACCAAACCCAGAAAGCTACGCCTGCAGCTCAATGCAGCCTCCAGAAAGTCGAAAATACCTGAAGAGATAGCGCAAACCCCCGTTCAAACGGTCACGCGGAGGTATCATAAGGGGCTAAACTATAGGAGGTGGAGTGCGAAAAAGAAGCCTCCAAAAACACGTCACGGAGAGGTGGTCATGACCACTACTACTAATCCCAAGGCACCCAAGCGTTTCTTTGCTGGCATCAGCGGGATTAAGTCCGGCGTCGCGAACATCATCGACGCTGGCAAAACCTTCAAGACCCTCGGACCCAGCCAGGTCAAGGACGAAATCCAGATTGCAAAGCACGAGCTGAAGACCAAGGGTATCGCCGTTGGTAAGGGCGCAGCCTTCTTCGGTGTCGCAGCAGTCTTCGGTCTGTTCCTGATCATTGCGCTGGTCGCCGCAGCAATCCTCGGCCTCGGCACCGTCATGCCCTACTGGGCATCCGCGCTGATCTTCGCCCTCATCTTCCTCATCGTCCTGGCAATCTGTGCCCTGGTCGGTCTGAAGAAGGTCAAGGCACAGCTGCCGTTCAAGCCCGAATCCGCAATCTTCGGTCTGCTCTTCGACCTCGGCGTACTCAAGGAAGGTACCGCCATGTCCGCTGAGCGCCTGAAGAAGGAACAGGCAGAGCGTGCAGAGCAGAAGGCTAAGGAAGCTGAAGAAGCAGCAGAACGCGCACGTCAGGAAGCTGAAGAGCGCAAGGCACGCGGTGAGGAAGAGCCCAAGCCGCCGACCTTCGAAGAGCTCAAGCAGCGCACCGCAGAGCGTCGCCAGCACCTGGCAGCCCTGCGCGACGACCTGCAGTCCTACACCGGCGACGTTCAGAACAACACCCAGCAGGCTCTGGACGCTCTCAAGGCAGTGCCCTCCGAGGTTGCTGCAAGTGCAGCAGCTACCGGCCGCGGCCTGGCAGAGAACGTGCGCAAGCCCGAGGTTCTGCAGGCACGCTGGAAGTCCTTCGCAGCACTGGGCGCATCCATTGCAACCGTCCTGCACTTCCTGAACCGCCTGGTTCGCCGCTAAGCACTGTTCGCCGCTCAACCGGCGCAGGTTTAACGCCAAGCATCCAAACGCCCCGATACTCGTATCGGGGCGTTTGTGCGTCTACAGGCAGGTTGCTGGCTCCTGCCCCAACGGGAGGTTTGGAGGTAACTCCCAGCCAAAACCCGCCCTCCACGAGTCGGAGAAGGACGCAGCTCACAGGTAGAATAGACAAGTGCTGTACGTACCGGACCCACCCGGTGCACGCGGCAGACAGAGGTAGAGCGGCGCACCGTCGCACCCGAAACCCCAAAGTCACCGACACACTACACCCCGATGAGGAGCCCCGTCATGGAACAGGCAAAGACGATTCTGATTGGCGCAGAAACCTACCCGCCGGACATTAACGGTGCAGCACAATTCGGTCACCGCCTCGCCACCTCCATGCTCAAGCGCGGCCACTCCGTACACGTAGTCGCAGCCAGCCCCATCCCCGGCCCCAGCTACCGCACCGAGGTAGAGAGCGGCATCGTAGAGCACCGCCTGCGCTCGCACCTGCCCCCGACCCACGAGACGAACCGCATCTGCGTGCCCTGGGAGATCTGGTCCGAGGTTGGCGCGATCCTCGACGAGGTCCGCCCGGATGTGGTGCACGTGCAGTGCCACTACATTATTGGTCGCGCCCTCATCTTCCAGGCGAAGCGCCGCGGTATCCGTGTGATTGCAACCAACCACTTCATGCCGGCGAACCTGGACCCGTTCCTGCCCTTCCCCTCCGCAGTGAAGCGCGTGATTGAGAAGATCACCTGGAAGGATATGCGTTTCTGCTTCTCTAAGACCGCGGTCGTTACCACCCCCACCCAGATTGGTGCGGATGCGATGCGCGACCTGGGTCATTTTGACCGCCCCGTCATGCCGGTGTCTAACGGTATTGAGATCAGCGACTACGAGCTGGCTGAGGGTGCTGACGCTGGCAAGGTTCCCGGTGAGCTGCGTATTGCTTTCGTGGGTCGCCTTGCCGAAGAGAAGAACGTGGACGTGCTCATCGAGGCGCTCTCCCTGCTGCCGGATACCCTCGAGCACGTGGTGCTGGATATCGCCGGTGGCGGCGAGCTGCGTGAGGCTCTCGAGCAGAAGGCGCACGATTGCGGCGTGTCCGACCGCGTGATTTTCCGCGGCTTCGTTCCGGATGAGCATCTGCCCGAGGTGTACCAGATGGCTGACGTGTTCTGCCAGCCCGGTACCGCCGAACTGCAGTCCCTGGTGTCCCTGGAGGCGATGAGTGCCTCCACCCCCGTGGTACTCGCGAATGCGCTGGCTCTGCCGCACCTGGTGGAGGAGGGAGTGAACGGCTACCTCTTCGAACCCAATAACGCTCAGGATTTGGCGAAGAAGCTGGAGGCTGTGCTCTCCCTGCCCGCCGCTGAGCGTGAGCAGATGGGCCGCGAGTCCCGCCGTATCGTGGGCTTCCACAGTGCTGAGAACACCTGGCGCACCTTCGAGGAACTGTACGTGAGCGACGCTCCGTACCAGCGTTACCTGGATTCGCGCCGCTAAGCTTCTCTAGACCCTGGGCGGTGGCCTTGAGTAGTAGAGCGTTTTTCGTTCTCAGTCGCCGTTCAGGTACTCTAGAGGATGGTGCTGGCGTCCATTGCGCACCGTCACTGCACCGGATGGGGAGTTAGCTCAGCCGGTTAGAGCAGGGGACTCATAATCCCTTGGTCGCGGGTTCGAGCCCCGCACTCCCTACGGCCCCGCCCGTCGACTTCACCCACTTGTCGGCGGGCGGGGCTTTTTCGCGCCCTCTTTTCGTGCTCTTTTGTCGTGCTTTCGGGGGGCTTATTTTCGTGCAAGGAATGCATCAACGGTGATGAAAATGAGTAAATGACGAACGAAGACGCATCATAGCGTTCAGTACGGTAGGGTTGAAGAGTCCTGTCACGAAAGACAGCGTGATGCCGCCGGTAGACGCCGATTCAGCCGGTAGGTGTTGCTTCCACACACCATACGAGAGGATCTCAATGTCGGAGAACACTCCCAACAACCCGTCGCAGGGTGCGTCTGCAGCCGGTGGTTACGGCTACGATGCCGGCGCGCGTCCCGCGCAGGACGCTTCGCTGCCTATTCAGCCGGGTAACGCAGCTCAGCCGCAGCAGCCCGTTCAGCCTGCCGCGCCGGTAGCACCTCAGCAGCCCGTTCAGCCTGAGCCGGTTCAGCCGCAGCAGGCACCCCAGCCCGCTCAGGTAAACGCTAATGCGCAGCATGAGGCTCAGGCAGCCCCTGCACAGCCCGGCCAGCCTGCCGCCGCACCTCAGTTCGATGCAACCCAGCCCGGTGCTGCTCAGCCGGGTCAGCCCGGCCAGGCGGTCTACGTACCCGCCGCGCCGAACCCCTTCGTGACGGCTCTGCGCGCAACCTGGGATGCGTTCCTGGAGGTCTTCGCCGGCAAGCCCGGCCCCGCACAGTCCCGTCTGGCCGCCTCCGGCCTGTGGGGTTGGGTTATCCCCAGCCTTCTGCAGGCCATTATCTCGGCGTTCTTCCTCACCCAGCTGTCGCTGGGCTTCGTGAAGTTCGCGTTGCGTGATGCCTACGGCCTGGTGGCTTACAAGATTAACTTCGGTCAGGTCTTCCTTGCCTTCCTGGTGTTCCTCGTGGTTTCTGCCGTGGTGCTGGTTCTGCGCGGCGTGCAGATTCTGCTGACCGCTCGCATCGGTAAGGTTCCGGCGAACTTCTCGTCCTCGATGCAGGTAGTGGCGGTTTCGTGCCTGCCCCTAATCCCCACGTACATTCTTCTGAGCCTGGTGGCTCTCTTCATGCGCGGCGTCAGCAGCAACGAGGGCTTCGGGTTCATCTTTGTGCTGCTGGGCCTGGTGATGTCCTTCGCAGTGTTCTCAGGCGAGGCACTCATCTACCTGGGCTTGAACCGTCTGGGCCGCTTCGCTAAGTCTCCGGTCATCATGCACGCGCTGCTGAGCACCGCGTGGGTGCTCGCCGTGATGGTTGTGTACTTCATTACCTTCCGCATGCTCAACTAAGGAAACCCGTATGCAGACTCTGACTTATTCCGTTCAGCGTGGCTCCCGCCAGCGCTGGATGTTCCTGGCGGTTCTGCTGACCATTGCCGCCCTGATTCTGAGCGCCTGCGGTGCGAAGATTGAGACTCAGCTTGGCCTTGAGAGCGCCGAGAAGGGTACCCGCACCATGCAGGTTTCCTTCAATATGAAGGACAACAAGGACAAGATTAAGGGCGGCGTTGAAGCCCTTGATGCGTCCGTGCGTAAGCACCTGCCCGAGGGGCTGGAATACGGCGGTATTCAGTCTGAGGGTGACAAGGCACGTGCGACCTTCACCATTCCCTTCTCCTCTGTGGATGAGTACCGTACCAAGGTTGCTTCTATCTTGAAGGCGGCTGGTTCCAAGACCGAGCCTACCGTCACTATTCTCAATACCGAGCAGGGCCTGGTACAGGGTATCCAGGTGAAGGAAAACTTCAGCTCGAAGGAACTGCTGGGTTGGCTCCCCGAAGCTCTTGTCGTTGATGGCGTGATTGAATCCTCCAACAAGAATAGTGTGTTCAACAGTAGCGGCAGCGAAACCACTGTGAAGTTTGGCGAGAAGGAAGTGAAGAACTCCGGCGGCTCCACCATCTCCGCGAAGGACGTGCAGGACCGTGGCTTCAAGGTGATGGTTCTTGAGCTTCAGGAAAAGGATGGTGGCTACTCTGCTACTGCCTCCTTCGTAGCGAAGGACATCATGAACTCGGAGACCGCCGCTGCGGTTGACGCATACCTGAATCAGGTCAAGCCTGAGGGCTCCGAGCTGAAGAAGGGTCTGACGTCTTCCCAGGCAACCTATATGGCTCCCTCTGCTTCTACCAGCGCGGCAAAGGAAGAAGTTGGCCGTACCCTGACCTTTAGCGCTTCCTCCCTGGACGACCTGAACACTAAGCTGAAGAAGCTGCTGGGTGCGGGTACCACCGATCTGAGCTACACCCGAGAAGTCAAGGAAGAGTCGAAGACCTTCTACGTGCGCAAGACCATGAAGGGCGTACTGGACTGCTCGCTGCTGTGCTCTCCGGAAGGCAACGGTCTGGAAGTTATCCTGAAGGACAGCTCCGATCACAGCTACCAGGTTGATAACACCGGTAACTCTGGCTCTTCCTCTTCGAAGAGCGTCCTTCACCTGAACCGTTACCTTTCGCAGCAGGTGACCATGAAGGGCGTGAAGGTGGCTACCTCCCTGGGCCTGGACGGTTCCATTGAGGCACGTTTCCTCTACTCCTTCCCGAGCTCTGACGTAGCTGGTGCAGAAGAGGCTCTGAGGAACGCTTTTGCCGGTGGTAGCAATGACGAGACCGAGGTTCGTCAGGACGGCGATGCCACCATCGTGAGCGTGAAGGTTCGCGGTAAGGACGAAGCCGAGTTCAACCAGCGACTGAACGAGTACCTGCCCGAATCGAAGGTGACCGTCACCCGCCCCGGTGGCTACCACCCCTTCGGCTCCGACTACACTCTGAAGCCGGATATTAAGCTCGCTCAGAAGCTGGGTAACTACTACCGTGTTCCTTACGAGCTCACTTTCAAGGCACCGACCTTCTCCTCGCTGGATCAGCAGAAGGTGAACACCCTCAACTATGACTTGGCGCGTGCCGGTGTACAGTTCACCGTTAATGGTGGCGAGCTGAGCATCAAGAGTGAGAATGGTGTGTTTAGCGGTAACGCGCTGACTATTCCGGCTTCCGGTCTGAGCATGACCGACGTAATTGTGGATGCAATCATCGTGGGTCTGCTGCTGCTCATCCTGGTTCTGCTCTTCCTGTTCCGCAAGAAGATCGCGGCGGCTCGTGCGAAGGTCCGTGAGCGTCGTGCCGCTTCGGCTGCTGCACTGGGTGCAGCTGCGGGTGTTGCGACCGGTTACGGTGCAACCCAGGCTGATGTACAGAACGGCTACCAGGCTCAGAATGGTTACCCGGCACAGGGCGGTTACACTGCTCAGCCCGGTTACCCCGCACAGAACAACGCCTACACTGTCGGTGATGATTCGCCGACTCAGGTGTTCACCCCGCAGCAGGGCTTGAACTACGGTGAGACTGAACCGACCAAGGCAATGCCGGCCTATATCCCTCCGACTGAGCAACCGGTTCAGTCCACTCAGTCGAACCAGTTCGGTGCTGATGACGGTGACGTCCTCCAGTAAGTAGCTGCCCCTAGCGCCTACGCTAGAGAACGCGACCTAGGCTGGCTCCTGTGGCCCGTTGTCTCCTTTCCCGGGAGGTGACGGGCCACAGCCGTATCCGGTTCTGCTCATACTCGGCACCAGTACCCGCGCCTAATATCCGCCCGGCACGGGCAACAGAATGCTCGGCTCCTTCGAGCCCAGCAGGCTCATGGGGTTGATGTACTCGGCGGTCTTGCCGCTACCGTCCCCGCGGGCGCCTCCCTGGCGTACACCCCAGTACAGGCACGCGGTGGTGCACCGCCGGTAGGGTCGCTCGCCATTGCCGCCTACACTATCCGGGGCGGCGACGGTGCCGATGACCTCACCGGCTGCAACCGTGGTGCCGACCGGGAGTGCTTCGTCCATGGGTTCGAAGGTGCTGCGCCGCCCATCCGGATGCGCAATGACCAGCACTTTGCGGTTGACGACCGTGCCGCTGAAAACCACTTTTCCCGGCGCCGGTGCGTAGATGCGCCGGTCGTTCTCGGGCACGGCAAGGTCCACGCCGCGGTGCCCGGCGCTCCAGCGTTGGGCGGGCTTCTCAAAGGGGTTGACCACCCGCGGTTTGGATTCGGCGGTGGGGGAGCGGTAGCGTAGTCGGCTTGCGGTGAGCTCAACGGTGCTGGGAACTGATGCACTGCTAAGAACTGGCGCACTGCTGGGAACTGGCGCACTTAAGGTGGTGCCGTCTGTAAAACCAGCCCCGCCCGAATAGTCCTGACTACCCGCGTAGCTCTGCTCGCCCACATAGCCCTGCCCACCCGCGCTCACAAGTGCACCCAGCAGGCAGCACGCCACCAGCATCGCGCGCCGCAGCGTTCCCTCTAATATCTTCATGTTCTGCTTCATCTTCTGAGCACATCACGAATCGCCTAGCCCCGCAGCGCCTCAGGAAAAATTGTGGATAACCCCGCCGAATCCGGCTTAAAATCCTTTATCCACAGTGCCCCTGCACACACCTGCCGCACCTGCACAGGTTTTAACCCCAATCCGGCGGATTAATCGCGGAATATACGGTACAATGTCGTATTGCAGTGTGCCTGCGCGGGTATTCTTCCTCTTCGAGAGGCTCCGCACAGCATCACTGACGACGCGCGGCGTGAGCGGCATCCTCAGATGGGGAGCCGATAAGGGACCTTCGGTCCACCCACACGGGGTGGTTAGGGCCTGAGCTGAACGGGCAACCGTGAACGCTAACCGCCGCCAGGAAAAACTGATAACTACTATGCGCGCGTTGGGCTAGCCCGAATGGGAGGTCCGCGCGGCACCACAAAGGAGACGACATGCCCGTCGTAACTATGCGTGAAATGCTGGACTCCGGCGTTCACTTCGGTCACCAGACCCGCCGTTGGAACCCCAAGATGAAGCGTTTCATCCTGACCGAGCGCAACGGCATCTACATCATCGACCTGCAGCAGTCCCTCGCCTTCATCGACAAGGCATACGAGGCTGTTAAGTCGACCGTCGCACACGGTGGCAACATCCTGTTCGTGGGTACCAAGAAGCAGGCTCAGGAAGTTATCGCTGAGCAGGCAACCCGCGTGAACATGCCCTACGTGAACCACCGCTGGCTCGGTGGTATGCTGACCAACTTCAGCACCATCTCCAAGAGCATCGAGCGTATGAAGGAACTCGAGCAGATTGACTTCGACGATGTAGCAGGTTCTCGCTACACCAAGAAGGAACTGCTCCTCATGCGTCGCGAGTTCGAGAAGCTCGAGAAGACCCTCGGCGGTATCCGCAACCTGTCCAAGGTTCCCTCCCTCCTGTGGGTTGTTGACACCAAGAAGGAGCACCTGGCAGTTAACGAGGCTCAGAAGCTGGGCATCCCCGTTGTTGCTATCCTCGACACCAACTGCGACCCCGACGAGGTTGCTTTCCCGATCCCCGGTAACGACGACGCTATCCGCTCCGTCAACCTGCTCACCCGCGTGATTGCTGACGCAGTGGCAGCCGGCCTGATCGAGCGCAACGCTAAGAAGAACGGCAAGGCTGAAGCAGCTGAGGAGCCCCTGGCAGCTTGGGAGCGCGAGCTCCTGGAGCAGCACGAGGCTGCAAAGGCTGAAGAGGCAGCTAAGTAAGCTTTCTTAGCCCACTAAGCTTTATGCTTTGTGGCCCCCACCCGCGGGGACCACGTTCGGACGGCGCCCGCCCTGACCTGGGCGCGGCGCCGTCCGCCATATGTACCACCGGGATGTCATCCCGATTTATTACAGCAACACAAGGAGTTCACAATGGCGAACTACACCGCAGCAGACATCAAGGCACTGCGCGAGAAGACCGGCGCAGGTATGCTCGACGTCAAGAAGGCTCTGGACGAGGCTAACGGCGACCAGCAGAAGGCTGCCGAGATCATCCGCGTTAAGGGTCTGAAGGGCATCACCAAGCGCGAGGGTCGCGCAACCGCTGAGGGCCTGGTGGCTGCACGCGTTGAGAACGGCGTTGGCTACATGATCGAGGTCAACTCTGAGACCGACTTCGTGGCAAAGTCCGACCCCTTCATCGCTTTCGGCCAGAACGTGCTCGAGGCTGCTATTGCTGCTGACGCTTCCACCCTGGAAGAGCTGCAGGCTGCATCCTACGAGGGCAAGACCGTTGAGGAGCTGACCACCGACGCTGGTGCACTGCTCGGCGAGAAGATCGTTGTCCGCCGCGTTGCACGCGTTGAGGGCGAGAACGTTGCAGTTTACCTGCACAAGACCTCCAAGGACCTGCCCGCACAGGTTGGCGTTCTGCTGGCTGTCTCCGGTGAGAACACCGACGAGATCGCACACGACGTTGCAGTTCACATTGCTGCAATGAGCCCCAAGTACCTGGATTCTGAGTCCATCCCCGCAGACCAGATCGAGACCGAGAAGCGCGTTGCTCGCGAGACCGCAATCGCTGAGGGCAAGCCCGAGAAGATTCTGGACAAGATCGTTGAGGGTCGCCTGAAGGGCTTCTTCAAGGAGAACACCCTGCTGGATCAGGACTTCGCAAAGGACTCCAAGAAGTCTGTTGCACAGGTTCTGTCCGAGGCTGGCGCAACCGCTACCGCATTCGCACGTTTCCGCGTGGGTGCATAAGGACTCGCTGCAGTTCTACCCTCCCGTAGTGCGGGTTCCCGGTAAGGGAAATCGTATGAGGTTGGGATTATAGCCTGAAGCCGGGTAGTCACCACTGGTGGCTACCCGGCTTTGCTGTATCCTTGATAAGGACTAGGCGGCAGGAGCCCGCCCCGATCACCTATAACAACCCCTAGGTAAGCCACTGGAGGAACCATGCCTGAAGCTATTTCGCACCCGATTCACCACGATGAGACCGGCCGTCGCCGCGTTTTGCTCAAGCTTTCCGGTGAGGTTTTTGGTGGCGGCGAAGTTGGCATTTCGACTGAGGTCGTGCGCAGCATCGCTAAGCAGATTGCCGCAACCGTTGGCGAAGTTGAGACCTCCATCGTGATTGGTGGCGGCAACTTCTTCCGTGGCGCTGAACTCTCTCAAGCGGGCATGGACCGCTCCCGTGCAGACTACATGGGTATGCTCGGCACCGTGATGAACTCCCTGGCTCTGCAGGACTTCCTGGAGCAGGAGGGTATTGACACCCGCGTTCAGTCCGCTATCACCATGCCGCAGGTTGCTGAGACTTACATTCCTCGCCGCGCGATCCGCCACATGCAGAAGGACCGCGTCGTGATCTTCGGTGCAGGTGCGGGTCTGCCCTACTTCTCCACCGACACTGTGGCTGCTCAGCGCGCCCTGGAAATTCACGCAGACGAGGTTCTGGTCGCTAAGAACGGCGTGGACGGCATCTACACTGCTGACCCGAACAAGGACCCCAACGCTGAGCGCCTGTACAACCTCACCTACGATGAGGCAATGCAGCGTAACATCCGCGTGCTGGATCAGACCGCGTTCTCCCTGTGCCGCGACAACAACGTGACCATGCGCGTGTTCGGCATGCAGGGTGACGGTAACGTGACCCGCGCAATCCTGGGCGAGAAGATGGGTACCCTCGTTACTCGCTAACCCCTAAATTTTTAGGGTGGGGCGTGCGGAACGCCCCCTCACACTGTGACCGTGCTCGATAGCGCGGACTTATTCTGGACGGTACCGCGCGGGTAAGCGCTAAAACTCGCTTATGCCCGCCGGTACCGTCTAGACTTATATCAAATACGACGTTCTGCCTCTTTCCCGCCAACTTTGCAGTATCCTTAAGGTTTTCGCCTCGGATGCGCCGCGAACCGGTGAGAAATCATGAGTGCTGAACGCGCACCCACCGACAATTCTGGTACCCCAGAATACCGACAAAGGAGATCCTTTCGTGATCGAAGAAATCCTTGCCGAAGCCGGCGAGAAGATGGAAAAGACCATCGAAGCAACCAAGACTGAGTTCGCTAAGGTCCGCACCGGTCGTGTGAACCCCGCAATCTTCAGCGGCTTGACCGCCGAGTACTACGGTGCACCGACCCCGCTGCAGCAGCTGGTGTCCTTCAACGTTGAGGACGCACGTACCGTCAAGATCGTTCCCTTCGACGTGACCGCACTGGCAGCTATCGAGAAGGCGCTGCGTGACTCCGACCTGGGTGTTAACCCCAGCAACGACGGTGCAGCTATCCGCGTTGTCATGCCCGAAATGACCGCTGAGCGCCGTAAGGAATACACCAAGCTCGTCAACCACAAGGCTGAAGAGGCTCGTATCTCCATCCGTAATGTCCGCCGCCACGCTAAGACCGCTATTGACAAGCTGGTCAAGGACAGCGAAATCGGTGAAGACGAGGGCGCACGCGCTGAGAAGGAACTGGACGCACTGACCAAGAAGCACATCGACCAGGTCGACGCACTGTACAAGCACAAGGAAGCTGAACTGCTCGAGGTCTAAACCCTAATGAGTGCACGCAAAGAAGCGAAAGAAGAGAGAAGCGCACCGCCTGCTCCACAGCCGAGCCCGCAGACCGCTGCAACGCCGGTGAAGTCGCGCAGCGCCAAAGCTGGCCGTAACCTGCCCGCCGCCATTGGTGTGGGCGTTGGTTTCGGCATGCTGCTGGCGTTGGGTCTGATGTACCAGCCGATTTTTGTTGCGATCGCTACCGGCGCGGCAGCTTTGGGCGCCTGGGAGATTGGACACGTGCTCAACACCCGCCGCGGCTACGGCATCCCGGAGTACCTGCTGGGTGGCCTGTCTGGCGCAATTGTGGTGGTGTCTTACCTGTTCGGTTTTACCGGGCTGGGCATCGCCCTAGCGGTGAGCCTGCTGGTGCTGCTGCTCTCTTCTGCTCTTGTGCGTGCTGACCGTCAGGTCTCACTGGGTAAGTCTTTGAGCGGTAGCGCCCTGGCTCTGCTGTGGGTGCCGCTGATGCTGGGTATCGCCATGGTCTACTTCCAGACGGACCACGGCGAGCGCGGCGTCCTCATGATTCTGCTGATGGCCATCTGCAATGACACGTTCGGCTTTATTGCCGGTGTGAATTGGGGTAAGCACCCGATGGCGCCGAAGATTTCCCCGAAGAAAAGCTGGGAGGGACTGGCTGGTTCCTTCGTCGGCTCGGCGGTTGTTGGCGCTATCGCCTTGGCGGTCATGGGTTCGCCCTGGTACTGGGCTATTCCGCTGGCGGCGGTCATGGTGGTCGCTTCGACTGCCGGTGACCTGGTGGAGTCCGTGTTCAAGCGCCGTATGGGTGTGAAGGACATGTCGAATATTCTGCCCGGTCACGGCGGCATGATGGATCGCCTGGACTCGATTCTTTTCGCTGCGGCGGCTGGTTGCCTGATTTTCCGGTTTATTATGCCGCTCTAGGCCTGAAGCTTTGATCGCTGACGAAGGCGGGGCGTTTCTTCCCACGAGTGGGGGAGGAGCGCCCCGCCTTTGCTGTACCCGTTTGCTGTACCCATCTTGCTGTACCTGGTGAATCAGGGGTGTAAGGGACTATATCTAAGACACCGCCCGCCCACCTTGCATCGGGTAGCCTGCGCATTGGTATTCTTAAAGTTCAATCGTCGAGAGGAGCCCACCTTGGCAAGCACCACCCACGGAGGCGGATTTGCCCGTGCAGCAGAAACCGAACCCGGCTACAAGCGCAGTGAAGTAGACCGCCTGTTCACCCGCCTCGCCGAGGACTACGAGAAGCTCAGCGGAGCCGCCGAACTGCCCGAAGACCTCTACACCTCCCGACGAATCCGCCAGGTCGTCTTCCGCGAAGAACCCGGCGGCTACCAGCTGGATGTGGTCGACCGCGCCCTCGAAAAGATTGAGGAACGCTTCGCCAAGCTCGAGCGCAGCCGCTACATTGAGGCGTACGGCCTGGACAACTGGGAACGCTCCCTCGTAGAGACCGGCGAGCTGCTCGCTGGCCGCCTGGAACGCCCCGCTGGTGAGCGCTTCCGCCGCCCCAGCAAGCGCCGCCACATGGGCTACTTCGTCGGCGATGTGGACGCCATCTGCGACCGCGTGTACGCCCAGCTCAACAGCGAAGAGCCGCTGGACCCCTCCGTGGTGCGCCACGCAAAGTTCCGCCCCGCCTCGGGCACCGTCAGCTACGAGGAATCGCAGGTGGATGCTTTCCTGGACCGCTGCATTGAGCTGCTGCAAGATCTGCTCTAAAACGTTATGCGTTGAATCCCCCGCCCCGTATGACAGGGTGGGGGATTCTTCTGCGCTGGGGTCTTCTACGTAGTGGCTTCTGAGCCGAGGCTTTCTATGCTGAGGCGAGGCTACACGTCCGGATACACGCGCGAGCTCATGAGACACTAGAACCATGAAGTTTGGATCCTCAGCACGCGTCGGCGGCAGCCGCGACCGCCTCACCGACGCCCTCACAGAACTCACCCGCGCACCGCAGCGCATCACCCTCCTCGGCTCAACCGGCTCCATCGGCACCCAAGCCATGGAAGTCATCGACCACCTCGCCGCGCTCAAAGGTACCAGCGCCTCCGCCGACGATGCACCGCTGAAGGTCGTCGCCCTCTCCGCAGGCTCCCGATCCCTCGAATTGCTCGCACGCCAGGCAGTGCACGTGCGCGCCGAACTGGTCGCCACCAGCGGCACCGCAGACGACGCACAGCGCCTCCGCGAACTTATCGAAGCGGCAGCCTCCGAAGCCGGCATTACCGGCTACACCCCGCAGATCGCCCACGGCGCCGAAGCATCCGTACAGGCGGCGGCACACCCGGCAGACACCGTCCTGAACGGCATCACCGGCTCCATCGGCCTGGAACCGACCCTCACCGCCCTCAACAGCGGCTACCGCGTGGCACTGGCCAACAAGGAATCCCTCATCGCAGGCGGCCCGCTCGTACGCGCCGCCGTCGATGCATCCCCCCTGAACACCCCCATGGTGCCCGTCGACTCCGAACACTCCGCCCTCGCGCAGGCGCTCGCCTCCGGAACCGACGCAGAAATCGACCGACTGATTCTCACCGCATCGGGCGGTCCCTTCCGCGGCTACAAGCGCGAACAGCTGCACGACGTGACCCCCGCGCAGGCGCTCGCACACCCCACCTGGGACATGGGCCTGGTCGTCACCACCAACTCGGCAACCATGGTCAACAAGGCACTCGAAGTGCTTGAGGCACACCACCTGTTCGGCGTGGACCTGGACCGTATTGACGTGGCGGTTCACCCGCAGTCCATCGTGCATTCCATGGTGCAGTTCGTGGACGGCTCGACCATTGCGCAGGCGTCCCCGCCGAGCATGGTGCTGCCCATCGCGCTGGGTCTGACCTGGCCGCACCGCATCCCCGGTGCCGTGCCTGCTTGTGACTGGTCGAAGGCGGCATCCTGGACTTTTGAGCCGCTGGACGAGGAAGCATTCCCCGCCGTGCGCATGATCAAAGACGCCGGTAAGGTCGGCGGCACCCACCCGGCAGTGTTCAACGCCGCCAACGAGGAAGCCGTGGCAGCATTCCATGCGGGCGCAATCCGCTTTACTGACATTGTCGATTCGGTGGCGCGCGTGCTGGAGGAGCACACCGGCAGCGCTGAGGCTGTCTCTGACGCTGATTTGACGCTGGAGGCTGTGCTGAACGCGGAGCGTTGGGCTCGCGTTCGTGCGAATGAGCTGCTGGGTATGACCGGCAACTAGCCGGTTCTTGGGATGCATGTCCCGGAATGGGACGTGGAGGAGCTGGTGTTCGTCCTCGCCCCGCTGGTTGGGGAGGCACGCCGCATGTTTCCTCCGCGCCTACGCAGGGGCACCCGTCACCCGGACGCTCCGCTTTCTCCTTGCTTCGCTGCGGAGAGCGTCCGTGTGACACCCTGAGGGCGCTTCCGGAAAACACGGCGCGCCACCGCCGGTAGCCTAGCGTGCGTGTGGAGGGGCGGTGTCGTCCGAAAGTGACATCAGGGTGCCCGAAGCGAAGCGAGGGCGGGTGCCCCTGTAGGAACGAGGACGAACACCGCCCCTCGTATCGTCCCCAGCCAGCCCCTCCCAGACACTGCATAAGGCGAGGGGACGAATACCGCCCCCTCTTGCCTCCCCCCCCCCGGCGCATAGTAGGCTAGTGTTCAAATCATCTTCTCTCAAGGGCAAACAATGGTGAGCCCTGTGAACGAGTGGACAAAGATGCAGCTATATTTCACGAGGAAGTGCCCACCTATGCGTCGACAGAACACCCTACGAACCCTAGCCGGGGCTCTACTCCCGCTAACCCTGCTGCTTAGCTCCTGCGCATCCGGGCAGCCCAGTGCCGACTCCTCGGCGTCCGCTAACGCTGAGAAGGCGTATAGCGCCTCCAAGAGCCCCGATAGTCAAGCTATCGAAAAAGTAGAGAACCTCGCCTCACTTTCTGACAACGTTGTTCGTGCCTACCAGCGTTCCCTGAGCCAGTGCATGGCTGAACGAGGATTCCCGAACTACAAGGTTCCTGCAGGAGAAACTGAACCCCCGCTGCTACAGACCACTGGTTTCGAACCTCTCACCGTCGCTGATGCCCGTGCTCGCGGATACAAAGAGCGCTCATCCTTGGCGACTGCTGAGCTGGAAGAGCAGAGCCGGACTATGAGCGACGCTGAAAAGCAGGCTCTTGACGGTACCGAAGGAAAGGGCGGTTGCCGGCAAGAAGCCACCCGCGCAGTCTTCGGTTCAGAGGAATCCCGCGCGACCATACGAAAGGTCTACATTACTGCCGTTCACTATCTTAACAACGACGCGATTACCAAAGACCTTGGGCCTGCCACCGAGAAGTGGGCACAGTGCATGAAAGAACACTTTGGAGGCGACTACACGTCTCCGGATATGGCTCGCCTACAGTACCGCCAGAACAACCAGGACACCCACGAGCTGGCGATCAACGATGCGACCTGCCGCGAAGCAACCGGGCTAGATGCAGAACAGCGAAAGATGGCTATCGCTTACCTGAGTTCCTTCCTCGAAAAGGAGCAGGGTCTCATCGAGCAGGTGACCACAATCAAGAAAACTGCTGAAGAGAATGCCCGAAAGATTCTGAGCTAATCCTGCGGGCTAATCAGACCGGACTAACCAGAACAGGCTTACAGAGTAGCTGCAACGGCTACACCTCGTCACAGCGTATTGTGCCCGGCACGTATCCCCGTGCCGGGCACAAACTAACCCCACACGGCATCGCCGCCCCTAAGCCCAAACGGTACAGACAATAGCGTTCCCACACGCGCACCCAAAGAAGGGACACCATGAGCGCCACCCCCACCCGCCAGAAGAAAACCCTCTGGCTCTACGGCATTATTGCCCTGCTCCTCATCATCACCGTTGGTACGCTCATCAGCGCCCAAAACATCAAAACTACCGCCCAAAAAGACGCAGAAGCGGCACCCCCGGACCCCTCAACCATCACCGCCACGGTCACCCGCGAGAAACTGCGCACCACTGTGCCCCTGACCTGCACCGCGAACTACGCCACCTCAACCCCGCTGCGCTACAGCGGTGAAGGGCAGTACACCGCAATCACCATCAAACACGGTGACACCGTCGGCAACGGCACCCTCATCGCAGAAGTCAACGGTGAACCGCTCATCACCCTCACCGGCGGTTTCGCGCTCTACCGCGACCTCAAACTCGACGACAGCGGCCCCGACGCCGCACTCCTCAACGAGGCACTGACCGCCATGGGACGTCAGGGCCCGCAGCCCGCGCGCATCACCGAAGACACCTACGAGGCTCTCAACAACCTCCTCGACAGCCTCGGCTACGCGCACGTCAAGACTGACCAGCCCATTCCCGCCCGCTACTTCCTCATCATCAACCGTGCCGGACTCGTCACCGGCAACCCCCGCGCAACCGGCGCTATCGCAGATGGTCCCGTAGCCACCATCGCAGAAGGTAGCAAGACCCTCAGCTGCACCGGAACCACCGGTAGGCTCACCCCCGAAGCCCGTAGCGGCCAGAAGGTAACCGTGCCCTCCCTCGGTGATACTGAGTACGTTGCAACCCTCGGATACAAGAACACCTCCGAAGCCGCAGGTACCGCAGGCAACAGCCAGACCGGTCGTCAGGCCAATGGCGCAGAAGGCGCGGCTGGATCCAACCTCAACGGCGCAGCCGGTGCGGCAGGAAGCACCGAAGGGGAACGCATCCTCACCCTCGACGTAGGGGATAAAGCGGACAGCCTCCGAGGCGCCGTCAACGCGGAACTCACCCTCGAAGAAACCCCCGAAGCGCACCTGGTCGTGCCCTCATCGGCGCTCTACACCCGTGACGGACAGACCCGAGTCATCGTACTCGGCCCCGAAAGCTCCAACGGATCGAAGGCACGTGAAGAACGCGAGGTAACCGTTACCGTCATCAGCAACGCCAACGGCAAGAACGCCGTCACCGGTGACCTGCACGAAGGCGACAGCGTCAAAATTATGCGCGAGAAAAAGTAGGGAGTAGCCATGACTGACTCCCGCGCCGCTCACGCGCACCCACCAGCCTATAGCGTCGATATTCAGGGAGTGTCCCAGCACTTTATGCAGGGTGACACTCGAATTGACGTGCTCAAAAATATTGACCTGAAAGTCCGCTACGGAGAAGTCGTCGCCATCCTGGGACCGTCCGGTAGCGGCAAATCAACCCTGCTGAACATCCTCGGTCTGCTCAGCACGCCCGCCTCCGGAAGCTACCTGCTGGACGGTACAGACACCGCAACCTTCAACGCGGCACAGCGAGCTGAAGCGCGCCTGAACAGCATCGGTTTCGTCTTCCAGGCGTTCCACCTCATCGAACATAAGAACGTGTACCGCAACGTTGAGCTACCACTCATCTACCGTGGTGTTCCCAAAGCGGAACGAGCACAACGTGTTGAAGATACTCTCGCCCTGCTGGGGTTGAGCCACCGCACGGATGCACCCATCACCACTCTCTCCGGCGGTGAAAAGCAGCGTGTGGCTATTGCTCGTGCGCTCATTGGGGAACCCGCCTTGCTGCTCTGTGACGAGCCGACCGGCTCGCTGGATGAAGAGCTCACCCGTGAAGTGATTGACCTGCTTCGTGAATGTACAGGGGAACAGCAAAGCACGATTGTGATTACCCACGACCCGCTCGTGGCGGAGCACTGCGACCGGGTGCTACGTATGCACGAGGGGCAGCTCATCGAGCAGAAGGCACCGAGTCAGGAAGAAACGACCGTTCGCGCGTCTCTGAATCAGCCTAGCTTTGCTGAGGAACAAGCATCTAAGCCGCAGGGCAGTGGTCGTGCACCCTGGGCGCTCGCCTCCCTCAAAGAAGCCTGGGACGCTACCGTTCACCGGGTGAGGCGCAATATCTTCACCATGCTTGGCGTGGTCCTGGGTATCGCCTCGCTCGTGCTGACCGTTGGTCTGACCGCCACCATTTCTGGGCAGCTAGCTGACAGCTTCGACATTTTTAGGGCTAAGCACCTGACGGTAAGCTCCACTCGAACCGAGCCCATGAGCCGGGCTGAACTATTGAGCCTGGCGGCAAGTGAGAACTACCGGCGTGTTAGCCAGCTGAACGGAGTGACCGGTACCGCGCTAGTGGATCAGCTGTATGAATCCGCCGATGTTCAGCGCGGCCCAGACAATTTTGGCGAGCGCGGCGCTAACGTAACGGCTGCCGTCCTTGCGGCAACCCCCAGCATCTTTAGCGTGCAGGGTCACGAGCTGGTGTGGGGTCGTACCTTCGATGAGGGGCACGTGGAGCGGAACGATAAGGTTGTGGTGCTCAGCGAAAGCGTGATGCGCCAGCTCGCGCTGCCCTACAGCCCCGGAGTTACGGTCTATATTCGCGATGAGCCGTACACCGTCATCGGTGTGGTGCGGGAGAACCCCTCGCTGACTCTGTCGTACGGTTCGGTCTATCTGCCTCTTGGAGCGAAGCCTGGTGCCGATGCGGAAGAAGCGCAGCCCGCTGCCGGTGGCGGCGCGGCGGCGGCGCAGACCGGTAAGCGTTCCACTCAGATTGTGGTGAGTACTGTTGCCGGTGCCGCAAACCAGATTGCGGAGGAAGCACCGTACGCGCTCTCGCCGGAACGTCCCGCCCTGTATAGCGTGAGCGTTCCGCCGGAGCCGAAAACTCTTCGTGAGGCTGTCGACCAGCAGCAACGCACCATGCTCATAGCCATGAGCGTTATTACCCTCGTGATTGGCGCGATGGGCATCATGAATACGTTCCTGGTTGCGGTGATGGAGCGTCGCCGTGAGGTTGGTTTGCGTCTGGCTATTGGTATGCGCCCTTCGGGTATTCTGCTGCAGTTCTCGGCGGAGGCGCTGCTGACCGGCATCCTGGGCGCTGTGGCTGGTATTGTGCTGGCGGTTAACGGCATCTCGATTGTGTCTTTGATGAACCGTTGGACGCCGATTATTAGTGCCGACACTATTCTGCTGGGTTTGGGTGCTGGCGCGCTGGTTGGCGTGTTGGCTGGCCTGTACCCGGCGGCGAAGGCTTCGCGTATTGATCCGGCGCAGACCCTGGCGGCAGGCTAGTCGCGTTGAGTAGGTGTTGAGGGGCGGTGTTCGTCCTGGCTTCGCTGGTTGGGACGGCACGCCGCATGTTTCCTCCGCGCCTACGCAGGGGCACCCGTCACCCGGACGCTCCGCTTTCTCCTTGCTTCGCTGCGGAGAGCGTCCGTGTGACACCCTGAGGGCGCTTCCGGAAAACACGGCGCGCCACCTCGGGTAGCCTAGCGTGCGTGTGGAGGGGCGGTGTCGTCCGAAAGTGACATCAGGGTGCCCGAAGCGCAGCGAGGGCGGGTGCCCCTGTAGGAACGAGGACGAACACTGCCCCTCCTCATCCATGCTCCGTAAGCCCAAAAGAAAGCGGGGGAGGGCGCCTTCACAGGCTAAGCGAGTATCCTAGAAGCTTCCTATCCCCGAACCGAAACGAGTAAAAGCGTGGAAATCCTGCTGTACGCTGTGGGCATTATCCTCATGGCAATCGCTATTGCCGTCTCGATTGCCCTGCACGAGGTGGGGCATCTGGTGCCCGCGAAGCTGTTCAATGTGCGCGTCCCGCAGTACATGATTGGCTTCGGTAAGACCGTGTTTTCTTTCCGCCGCGGCGAGACTGAGTACGGTTTCAAGGCGATCCCGTTGGGCGGTTACATTTCGATGATTGGCATGTACCCGCCGAGCCCTGCTGAGGTGAAGGAGCACCATGAGGAGGGCCATTCGGGCAGTACCAGCCCGTTTGCGTCCTTGGCTGAGGAGGCGCGTGCGGCGGATGCTGAGCGCCTGAAGCCCGGCGATGAGGACCGCCTGTTCTATAAGTTGCCGGTGCTCAAGCGCATGGTGATTATGCTGGGTGGCCCGACCATGAACCTGCTGATTGGTGTGGTGTGTACTGCTGTGCTGATTTGTGGTTTTGGTACGGCGCAGGTGACGAATAAGGTGTCGGCGGTGTCTGAGTGCGTGCCGAGCGTGAATGTCACTCATGATTCGATTAGCTATGGCGGGTGTACGGATAAGTCCACTCCGTCGCCTGCGAAGGCTGCTGGTGTGCAGGTGGGTGACCGCGTGGTTGCTGTGAATGGTGCGTCGACGGGTTCGTGGGAGGCCGTGTCTTCGGCGATTCGTGCGGCGGGTTCTCATCCGAGCACTTTGACGGTGGAGCGTAATGGTCAGCGTCTGGATTTGTCGGTGACTCCGGTTGAGATGATTCGCCCGGTTTCTGATGGTAAGGGCCAGTATGCGCGTGCTGCGGATGGCTCGATTGCGACGACTCGCGGCGGTTTTGTGGGTGTTTCGCCGTCGAGTGAGTTGGTGCCCGGTTCTATTACTGAGGTGCCTGCGATGGTGGGCGATACGCTCTCCCGTGTGGGTTCGTCGATGTTGTCGTTGCCGCAGCGTGTGTGGGAGTTGACGGTGACTTTGGTGACTGGTGGTGAGCGTAGTGCCGAGTCGCCGGTGTCTGTGGTTGGTGTGAGCCGTATTGCCGGTGAGGTGACGGCTACTGACCGTATTGATGTGAAGGCGAAGGCTGCGATGTTGGTCTCGCTGGTGACGAATATGAATTTGATGCTTTTTGCGTTTAATCTGATTCCGCTTTTGCCTCTGGATGGTGGCCACGTGTTGGGTGCTGTTTGGGAGGGTGTGCGTCGTTTCTTTGCGCGTTTGACTGGGCGTAAGGATCCGGGTCCGTTTGATCCGGTGAAGTTGTTGCCGTTGACGTATGTGGTGGCGGGCGCGTTTATTGTGATGTCTATCATTCTGATTGTGGCGGATATTGTTAAGCCCATCACCCTGTTTTAGTGTGTTGTCACGCGCGGTAAGGGTACCCGTATTAGTGGTTTCTTTCGCGTCAGTGGCACAATAAAAAGTTGAACGAAGGATGCGTCGTACGTCCTTCATAACCCATGTATGGAGGAAAACCTTGTCGGTCAGCCTTGGTATGCCGAAGCCCGCTCCCGCGGTTCTGTCCCCGCGTCGTAAGACCCGCCAGTTTAAGGTGGGTTCTGTCGGTGTTGGTTCTGAATCTCCGATTTCGGTGCAGTCGATGACGACCACTAAGACCCACGACATTGGTGCGACTCTGCAGCAGATTGCTGAGTTGACCGCTGCCGGTTGCGATATTGTGCGTGTGGCGTGCCCGACTGATAAGGATGCGGAGGCTCTGCCCATTATTGCGAAGCAGTCCCGTATTCCGGTGATTGCTGATATTCACTTCCAGCCGAAGTACGTGTATGCGGCTATTCAGGCTGGTTGCGGTGCTGTGCGTGTGAACCCGGGTAATATCCGTAAGTTCGACGACCAGGTGAAGGAAATCGCTCAGATGGCTTCGGACCACGGCGTTTCTCTGCGTATTGGTGTGAATGCTGGTTCGCTGGATAAGCGTCTGTTGGAGAAGTACGGTAAGGCTACTCCGGAGGCTCTGGTTGAGTCTGCTGTGTGGGAGGCGTCGCTCTTTGAGGAGCACGGTTTCCGTGATTTCAAGATTTCTGTGAAGCACAATGACCCTGTGGTGATGGTGGAGGCGTACCGTCAGCTGGCTGAGCGCGGTGACTGGCCCCTGCACTTGGGTGTGACTGAGGCTGGTCCGGCGTTCCAGGGCACTATTAAGAGCTCGGTGGCGTTCGGTACTCTGCTGTCGCAGGGTATTGGCGATACTATTCGCGTGTCGTTGTCTGCTCCTCCGGTTGAGGAGGTGAAGGTGGGCACCAAGATCCTGGAGTCGCTGAACCTTCGCCCCCGCAAGCTGGATATCGTTTCGTGCCCGTCGTGTGGTCGTGCGCAGGTGAACGTGTGGGAGCTTGCTGAGAACGTGACGAAGGGCCTGGAGCACATGAAGGTTCCGCTGCGTGTTGCCGTGATGGGTTGCGTGGTGAACGGTCCGGGTGAGGCTCGTGAGGCTGACCTGGGTGTGGCGTCCGGTAACGGTAAGGGCCAGATTTTCGTGAAGGGTGAGGTCATTAAGACTGTGCCTGAGGATCAGATCGTTGAGACTCTGATTGAAGAGGCTACCCGTATTGCTGCTGAGATGGAGGCTTCGGGCGAGTACGTTCCCGAGGGTTCCCCGGCTGTTTCGGTGAGCTAGTTAGCTTTTGTGCGCGGAGGCGCCCTGGTGGGGGCGCCTCCGCGTTTTTCCGGTGATGTCCGGTTATGGTGGTGGCAGGCTCGGTGCGTGCCGCTGCCGGTTGTTGCCGGATGATTCGGCGCCTTTTCGGGGCCGCATGTCCCCGGATTTTCACTCAATTCTGTCGCTCATTCTCTATCACTCAACAGGTCATGTTCACTCTTTTTTCTCGCCGCCGTAAAGCCCATCGTGCCCGACGTGCTGCTGTTTCGACTGCTGTTTCGACGATGGATTCTTCCCCTATGCCTGATCGCGTGAAGGAACACGTTTTTGCTCTGGACGCTCGGTGGTGCGATGAGCTGGAGGAGGTCCTGTTCAGTGACCCGGTCCCGAATCTGTACCCCATTGAGCACTATTTGGCGTGCCCTCTTCCGGTGAGGGCCCCGCGTATTCCGCTGCACTACTATCAGGGTTTTGTGGGGTGTGAGCGCGACGGGCAGCTGTGCTGTGTGCTGCTGTTGGGTTCGAATGTGGTGCCGGTGCGATGGTGCGGTGCCGCTGTTGAACATGCCGCGGTTGAACACGTTGAACACGATGCGGATTCTTACGGCGCTGAAGCACTGGATGCCACCGCGCCGGATGCCCCTAACCTGGACGCTACGGCGCTCGCGCATCGTGACGCGCTGGCTCAGCTACTACTGCAGGTGGGTTCTCGCCTGGATTCGATGTTCGGTGAGAGCGCCTTCGTGATGCCCCTGTGGACGCGCATGCAACAGCTGTGCGAGCAGAATCGGGGCGGCAAGAGCCCGGTGCCGCTACTGCAGATGCTGCAGCCGAGCCTGCGTGACGGTTGCGATCACCGTGCACGGGTTCTGTCGGAACGCCCCAATCAGCCGCTGCTGTATCTGCCGCCGGAGAAGGACCTGACCCGCTTCTACACTGCGGAGCTTCCTGAGCTGCCGGCGCACCTGCCCGCGCCCCTCAAGCCGGGGGAGAGCCTTCTGATTGGTGAGCCTGCCGGGTATGCGCGCCTCGCCACCTCCGCGGACCTGGGGGAGCTTCTGCCCGCCGCAGCCGCCATGTTCACCGAGGAGGTCGGCTTCGACCCGATTGCCCGCTACGGTGAGGGCTACGCGGCGCGCCTGCGCACGCTCATTGCCGGCCAGCGCAGCGCCATTGTCACCGACGTGAACGGGCGCGTCATCTTCAAGGCGGATGCGGGCATCGTGAACCTGGACGCCGCGCAGGTGCAGGGCGTGTGGCTACACCCGGACTACCGCGGCTACGGGCTGGCTAAGCCCTTCTTTGCCGCAGCCGCGCAGATTCTGCAGCGCCAATACCCGCACTTGAGCCTGTACGTGAACGACTACAACGCCCGCGCTCTTGCCATGTACCGGGGGACCGGTTGGGAGCAGATTGGGCAGTTCTCGACCATCATTTTTGAGCGCTAAACACGCCGAACCCTAAAACGCTATAAAATTAAAGACGACTGTGCCTTTTTCTCGGCTTACTCGGTGAGCCGCGGGCACCCTACCTAAACCTATCGACCTTTCAAGGAGAATCGTGGTACTTCGCCTTTCCAACCTCTTCGTGCGCACTCTGCGCGAGGACCCCGTAGATGCTGAGGTCGCCAGCCACAAGCTGCTGGTCCGCGCCGGTTACATCCGCCGCGCAGCCCCCGGCGTGTACACCTGGCTGCCCCTGGGCCTGAAGGTACTGCGCAAGGTCGAGAACATTATCCGCGAAGAGATGGACGCCATCGGCGCGCAGGAAGTTCACTTCCCCGCACTGCTGCCCCGCGAACCCTACGAGGCAACCAACCGCTGGGACGAGTACGGCGACAACCTCTTCCGCCTCAAGGACCGCAAGGGTGCCGACATGCTGCTGGCACCCACCCACGAGGAAATGTTCACCCTGCTGGTCAAGGACCTGTACTCCTCCTACAAGGACCTGCCGGTTTACCTGTACCAGATTCAGACCAAGTACCGCGATGAGGCGCGCCCCCGCGCGGGTCTGCTGCGCGGCCGCGAGTTCATCATGAAGGACTCCTACTCCTTCAACATTGACGATGAGGGCCTGAACGAGGCGTACATGGCGCACCGCGCCGCCTACCAGCGCATCTTCGAGCGTCTGGGTCTGGAGATTGTCATTGTGACCGCACAGTCCGGCGCGATGGGCGGCTCCCGCAGTGAAGAGTTCCTGCACCCGACCCCCATCGGTGAGGACACCTTCGTGCGTTCCGCGGGCGGCTACGCGGCAAACGTTGAGGCCGTCACCACCGTGGTTCCCGAGGAAATCGAAATCACCGAGGACACCCCCGCGGCAATCGTTCTGGACACCCCCGACTCCGCCACCATTGAGACCCTGGTGGAGCGCATGAACGAACTGCACCCCGAGGTCACCGGCGGCACCCTGGAGGCTTCGCAGACCCTCAAGTGCTTCGTAGGTACCGTCATCACCCCCTCCGGCGAGCGTAAGGTCTTCGCCGTGGGCGTTCCCGGCGACCGTGCCGTGGACCTGGGCCGCGTTGAGGTCAACATCGGCGCCCTGCTTGGCATCGGCGGCGAGGTCGAGGTCGAGGCAGCCAGCGAAGAGGACCTGAAGGCATACCCGCAGCTGGTCAAGGGCTACATTGGCCCCGGCCTGAGCCTGGATGCGCCCCTGCTCGGCGCACACACCGAGGACGAGGATGCGGTGGCTTCCGCAACCGGCATTCCCTTCTTCGTTGACCCCCGCGTGGTGCGCGGTACCCGCTGGGTGACCGGCGCGAACGAAGAGGGCAAGCACGTAGCGAACCTGGTCTTCGGCCGCGACTTCACCGCCGACGGCGTGATCGAGGCGTGCGAGGTGCGCGAAGGCGACCCGGCACCGGACGGCTCCGGCGAGCTGGTGGCAGCCCGCGGCATCGAGATGGGCCACATCTTCGCCCTGGGCCGCAAGTACGCTGAGGCACTGGGCCTGAAGGTCCTGGACCAGAACGGCAAGCTGCAGACCGTGACCATGGGCTCCTACGGCGTGGGAGTGACCCGCGCACTGGCCGCTATCGCCGAGGGCAACCACGACGAGAAGGGCCTGATCTGGCCGCGTAACCTGGCACCGGCGGATGTGCACATTGTCATCACCGGTAAGGACGCAGCATCCCACGAGTACGCTGAAGAGCTCAGCGCATCCCTGGAATCCGCCGGCCTGCAGGTCATGCTGGACGACCGCCCGAAGACCAGCCCCGGCGTGAAGTTCGGCGACGCCGAGCTGCTGGGTGTGCCCACCATTCTGGTGATCGGTCGCGGCTTCAAGGACGGCGTGCTGGAGCTGAAGGACCGCCGTAGCGGTGAGGCTCGCGAGGTGTCCGTCGAGGACGCGGTGGCTGAGGTCATCGCTGAGGTGCGCGGCGCCTAAGGCACGCCACCAGCCCGCAAAGACGTAAAACCGCCGCCACCCGCCCCCCTCCTAAGAGGTGGGGCGGGGCAAGTGGCGGAAGACTGAAAGAAGAGAACTATGGCATATAAGCCGAAGCGTTCTGGCTCTAAGAAGAGCGCCCCGAATGCGCGCGCTCGCCGTGCCGCATCCCGCGTGGCGAATGGTGTGAACACTCCCCGCGCTCGTGTTGAGAGTGAGCCCGTGGTGGAGGCACCGGTGCGCGTGGGTACCCGCGCGATCCGTGAGGAGGAGGTTGCCGAGGCGATTGCCCCGGTGATCTCCGAGTTCTCGCTGGTGCTGGAGGGCCTGAAGATTTCGGGCCCGGCGGCGAACCGTACCGTGAAGATTACGGTGGACTACACTGCTGAGCGTACCGATTCGCTGTCGCTGGATTCTCTCGCGGAGATTTCCGGTGCGATTTCGAGCGCCCTGGACCGTGCGGATGAAAACGACGAGTTCTTCCCCTACGAGCTGGAGGTGTCCTCGCCCGGCGCTACCCGCGCCCTGACCGAGCGTCGCCACTGGGAGCGTGCCCGTACCCGCCTGATTGCGGTCACCGCACCCGACGGCACCGAGTACCTGGCGCGTCTGCACGAGGTGCAGGATGAGGGTCCGGTGTTGGCTCGTAAGAAGAACACGAAGAAGGGTCAGAAGGAGTCCTACCACGAGCCGAGCTTGCTTCCGTGGGAAAATATTGCTTCTGCTCACGTCGAGATTGACTTCAATTCGCCTGCTGAGCCGGTAGAATAGAGTTATTAAAGCTTCAGGCACGGGGTGCTCCGTGCCAGGTATATACCGTTCGGGAGCCGGGGCGCATTGAGCGTCCCGGCGCCGTGCTAAGTGGGAAAGGCTGAAAAGCGTGGAGGATATTAAAACTATTGACCTGGGCGCACTGCGCGCATTGGCGAAGCAGCGCTCTCTCGTCATGGAGGAGCTCTTCACCCTGGTTGAGAACGCCCTGCTGATTGCGTACATGAAGCAGCCCGGCGCCATTAAGGGCTCTCGTGCCGTCATCGACCGCACCACCGGCGAGTTCGTCATTCTGGCTCCTGAGCTTGATGAGGACAACCAGAAGATTGACGAGTTCGACGATACCCCGAACAACTTTGGCCGTATCGCTGCCGCAACCGTCCGTCAGGTGCTCTCGCAGCGTCTGCGTGACGCTGAGGACGCATCCGTTCTGGGTGAGTTCAAGGACCGTGAGGGCACCCTGGTGTCCGGCGTGATCCAGCAGGGCAACAACCCGCGTATGGTTCAGGTTGACCTGGGCACCGTTGAGGCTGTTCTGCCCAGCAACGAGCAGGTTCCGGGCGAGAAGTACCCGCACGGTACCCGCCTGCGCGCCTACCTGGTTGAGGCTCGCCGCGGCCCCAAGGGTCCCTCGATTGTGGTTTCTCGTTCGCACCCGAACCTGGTTCTGCGCCTGTTCGAGCACGAGGTTCCCGAGATCTCTGAGGGCTTGGTGTCCATTAACTCCATCGCACGTGAAGCTGGCCACCGCTCCAAGATTGCTGTGTCCGCGAAGAACCCGACCATTAACGCTAAGGGTGCGTGCATTGGCGATATGGGTGCTCGCGTGCGTGCGGTTGCTGCCGAGCTGAACGACGAGAAGATTGACATTGTCGACTACTCGACCGATCCGGCAACCTTCATTGCTGCGGCGCTGTCCCCGGCGAAGGTCACCGAGGTCATTATCGCGAACCCGCGCGAGTACTCTGCTCGTGCCGTGGTTCCGGACGACCAGCTGTCCCTGGCGATTGGCCGCGAGGGTCAGAACGCACGTCTGGCTGCGAAGCTGACCGGCTGGCGTATCGATATTCTCTCCGAGTCCAAGTACGCTCAGGTTCGTGCCGAGGAAGAGGTTGCAGCTCGTGTGGCCCGTAGCCTGGCTGAAGAAGCAGCAACTGAAGAAGTAGTAGAAGAGTCCGCACAGGACGCTGAATAAGCATTAGCCCCGGTGAGGGGCGTATCCCGTGGTATATCACGTTGATGCAGGCGCAAGATATTGGGCAGTAACGTGCCCGGTGTTCTTGCGCCTGCGTCACAGTTTTGCCCATGATTCTTAAAAACGGGATACACTATTAAGATGTACCGGTGCGTAACCGGGCGCTTTGACGTGCCCTCGCACACACCGGATAGAGCATCACGAATGTACCGCGAACGCGGTTCTACACACACTAGAGAGGGGAGAGGACCATGAGCGATCACGACCTCACCGCAACCTCCGAAGCGTTTGAAGGACCGGTCCGCACCTGCATCGGATGCCGTGCCCGCGATGAACAGCGCAACCTGCTGCGCATCGCCCGCACACCCGTCACGTCTGCTACCGAGCAGGCGGACACCCCGCCCTATCAGCCCGATGTGGCGGGAACTATGCCCGGACGAGGCGCTTGGATCCATCCGAGCGAAAAGTGCGTAGCCGCTCTACAGAAAAAGAACGGCCTGGCGCGCGCCTTCAAAAAAGCGGTCCCTGCAGCCCAGCTGCAGGCCTGCTGCGAGCAGATTCGAGCCGTGATTGCGGACTCGACCCCCTCGTAGACGCTTTTCGGGCATATGCCCTCTGTAAGTCAACGAGTTTGACGACTTCTTATCTGAAAGCGAGTCAGAAAACTGATGGATATCTAATGAGTGCCGCGAAATGAGTACCCTTTCGTGCTCACCCACCGGCAATTTCACGAATTGGCGCGCCTTCGGGCGTGCACCCCGTAAACATTAGTGTCCGCACCATTCCCGGTGCGGACCGGGAATGGAGAAAATTTGGCTCAGCCTCGAGTACACGAGTTTGCTAAAGAAGTAGGCGTACCTTCCAAGGAAGTTATCGCCAAGCTCAAGGATATGGGCGAGTTCGTTAAGAGCTCCTCGTCCACCCTGAACCCCATGGTTCTGAAGAAGTTGCGCGCGGAATTCCCCGCCGCAGCCGCTAAGCCTGCCGCAAAGGCAGCACCCGCGGAGTCGGCAGCTAAGCCGGCACCCAAGCCCGCAGCGGCAAAGCCCGCCGCTAAGCCTGCGGCAACCCCCAAGCCCGCAGCGGCAAAGCCTGCCGCAAAGCCGGCACCGAAGCCTGCAGCTAAGCCCGCAGCAGCTGAGAGCGCAGCTCCCAAGCCTGCAGCAGCTAAGCCCGCCGCAAAGCCGGCAGCAGCACCCAAGCCCGGCGGCCCCCGCCCGGGTAACAACCCCTTCGCATCCCAGCAGGGCATGGCACGCCCCGAGGCTGCACCGAAGCCGGCAGCGCCCAAGCCTGCCGCTCCGAAGCCCGGCCCCAAGCCCGGTCCTCGCCCCGGTAACAACCCCTTCGCGTCCCAGCAGGGTATGAAGCGTGGCGGCGGCGACTCCCAGCGTTCCGGCGGTCCCCGTCCGGCACGTAACGGTCGTCCCGGCGGCAACGGCGGCGCACGCCCCGGCGGTAACGGCGGTCCCCGCCCCGCAGGTGGCGCACGTCCCGGCGGTAACGGTGGCCCCCGTCCGGCAGCTGGCGCACGTCCCGGTGCACCCCGTCCGGCTGGTGGCGGCGGCGCACGCCCGAACCCCTCGATGATGCCCAAGGTTTCCAACGTTGGTGGCGGCGCGTCCGGTTCCAACAACGGCGGCGGTAACGGTGGCGGCGGCGCACGTCGCGGCGGCGGTTCCGGCGGCTTCAACCGCGGTCCGGGTCGTCCCGGCCCCGGCGGTCGCGGCAATGCACAGGGTGCATTCGGTCGCGGTGGCTCCAAGCGTAAGGGCCGCAAGTCCAAGGCAGCTCGCCGCAATGAGCAGGAGCAGCTGAACGCACCGGCACCCGGTGGCGTGGTTGTTCCTCGCGGCGACGGCTCGACCGAGATTCGTCTGCGCCGCGGCGCGTCCATCATGGACTTCGCTGAGAAGATTGGCGCAAACCCGGCATCGCTGATTACGGTTCTCTTCCACCTGGGTGAGATGGCTACCCAGACTCAGTCCCTGGACGAGGAGACCTTCGAGCTGCTGGGTGCAGAACTGGGCTACGTCATCAAGATCGTTTCCCCGGAGGATGAGGAGCGCGAGCTGCTCGAGTCCTTCGACATCAACCTCGAAGCCGAAGCAGAAGCTGAGGGCGAGGACGTTCTGGAGGTTCGTCCCCCGGTCGTTACCGTCATGGGTCACGTCGACCACGGTAAGACCCGCCTGCTGGACGCTATCCGTAACACCAACGTCATTGAGGGTGAGGCCGGCGGCATTACCCAGCACATTGGTGCATACCAGGTCCACACCACCGTTGAGGGTGAAGACCGCGCGATTACTTTCATCGATACCCCCGGTCACGAGGCGTTCACCGCTATGCGTGCCCGCGGTGCGAAGGTCACCGACGTGGCAATCCTCGTGGTCGCAGCGGATGACGGCGTTATGCCCCAGACCGTTGAGGCACTGAACCACGCACAGGCAGCTAACGTGCCGATCGTGGTTGCTGTGAACAAGATCGATAAGGAAGGCGCGTCCCCGGAGAAGATTCGTGGCCAGCTCACCGAGTACGGTCTAATCCCCGAAGAGTACGGTGGCGACACCATGTTCGTGGACGTCTCCGCTCGCAACGGCACCAACATCGACGAGCTGCTTGAGGCTGTCACCCTGACCGCTGACGTGCTCGAACTGACCGCTAACCCGAACAAGGAAGCACGCGGCGTTGCTATTGAAGCAAACCTGGATAAGGGCCGCGGTGCGGTTTCCACCGTCCTGGTTCAGTCCGGTACCCTGCGCGTCGGTGACGCTATCGTTGCCGGTGTTGCTCACGGTCGTGTTCGTGCAATGTTCGATGAGAACGGTCAGGCTGTGAAGGAAGCTGGCCCGTCCCGCCCCGTTCAGGTGCTGGGTCTGTCCACCGTTCCTCGTGCAGGTGACACCTTCCTCGCCACCGAGGAAGAGCGTACCGCTCGTCAGATCGCTGAGAAGCGTGAGGCTGCTGATCGTAACGCTCAGCTGGCTAAGCGTCGTAAGCGCGTGACCCTTGAGTCCTTCGATGCCGCTGTGGCTGAGGGCAAGATGGACACCCTGAACCTGATCATTAAGGGTGACGTCTCCGGTGCTGTGGAAGCACTGGAAGAGTCCCTGATGAAGATCGACGCCGGTGGCGACGAGGTTCAGCTGCGCGTCATCCACCGCGGTGTGGGTGCTATTACCCAGAACGACGTGAACCTGGCTACCGTGGACAACGCGGTCATCATCGGCTTCAACGTCCGCCCGGCAGAGCGCGTTGCAGAACTTGCCGACCGCGAAGGTGTCGAGATGAAGTTCTACTCGGTCATCTACCGTGCGATTGAGGAAATTGAGCAGGCCGTCAAGGGTATGCTCAAGCCCGAGTACGAGGAAGTGGAGCTCGGCTCCGCAGAGATCCGCGAGGTCTTCCGCTCCTCCAAGTGGGGCAACATCGCAGGTTCGATTGTCAAGAACGGCATCATCAAGCGCAACGCCAAGGCACGCCTGGTGCGCGATGGTTCCGTGGTGGCAGACAACCTCACCATCGAGTCGCTGCGTCGTTTCAAGGACGACGCTACCGAGGTTCGCGAAGGCTTCGAGTGTGGTATTGGCCTCGGCTCCTTCAACGACATCAAGGAAGGCGACATTATCGAGACTTGGGAGATGCGCGAAAAGCCGCGTGTCTAAGACTCACACGCTGATGCGCCCGTCACCCGCTAGTGTTCCCGCACCCGCAGGCTCCTAAAACTGGAGTCGGCGGGGCGGGTGCTGGCGGGGCGGGCGCTTCCGCATTACCTGGAACGCTTCCAAAGAAGCACCTCGAGTGCCCACGGAGGCGCTACGAAATTTCACCACGATATTTCAAGGAGAAACACATGGCTGATGCAGCCCGCGCGGCACGACTTGCCGACCGCATCAAGGTAATTGTGGCGAAGGCGCTGGAGCGTCGTGTTAAGGATCCCCGCCTCGGTTTTGTGACCATTACCGATGCCCGCGTGACCAACGACCTGCAGCACGCAACCCTCTACTACACCGTGTTCGGTTCCGAAGAGGACGCCGAAAATACCAAGAAGGCGCTGGAATCCGCTAAGGGTATTCTGCGCTCCGAGGTGGGTAAGAACATTACTGCCCGCCTGACCCCCACCCTGACTTTCGTCGCTGACGAGGTTCCCGAGAACGCCTTCCACATTGAGGCGCTTCTGCGTGAAACTCGCGAGCGCGACGCCGCCCTGGCTGCTGCAGCTGAGGGCGCACAGTACGCTGGTGAGGCTGACCCGTACAAGAAGGATGAGCCTGCCGAGGGTGAGGACGCCTAAGTGGCGAAGAAGCAACCTCAGGGCCCGTCCGGCCTGATGGTCATTGATAAGCCCGCCGGGATGAGTAGCCACGACGCAGTCTCTCAGATGCGTCGTATTGCTGGCACCCGGCGGGTTGGTCATGCCGGTACGCTGGATCCTGCCGCGACCGGCGTGCTGATTTTGGGCATTAATAAGGCGACCAAGCTGCTGACCTACCTGGTCGGTCAGGATAAAACCTATGACGCGACGATTCGCCTGGGCATTGAGACGCTGACTGAGGACGCCGAGGGCGAGCACACCGCCGCGCATCCGGACGCCGTTGAGGCGCTGACCGGTTTGGACGCTGAGCAGATGCGTGCGCGCATCCTGGAGGCTGTGGCGCAGTTGAGCGGCGATATTCTGCAGGTTCCTTCTGCGGTATCCGCTATTAAGATCAACGGTGTTCGTTCGTATGCGCGTGTGCGTAGCGGTGAGCAGGTTGAGTTGGCGGCGCGTCCGGTGACGATTAGCGAGTTCACGGTGCATTCTGTGACTGCCGGTTTTGCCGAGTACGTGATTGAGGACCCCGAGAACGAGGGCGAACACGCGGCAACCTCGGTTCCCGTGATTGACTGTGATGTGACGGTTTCGTGCTCTTCGGGTACCTACATTCGTGCCCTGGCGCGTGATTTGGGTAAGATTCTGGGCACCGGTGGCCACCTGACGGCTCTTCGTCGTACCCGTGTGGGCGCGGTGGTGCTTGAGGATGCCGCCGATTTGGCGCAGTTGAAGCAGCGCCGTGAGGAGTCGGAGGCACCGCTGGAAGATCTGCCCCTGCTTCCCCTGGAGGAGGCGGCACGCCGCATCTTTGGTGCGCGTGAGCTCTCCGCTGCGGAGGCGAGCGATATTTCTTACGGGCGCCGTATTAGCCCCAGCGGTGACGGTTCCGTGGTAAAGCGTTCCGTGCACGCGAGCGCGGATGAGTCCGGCGCGGTGCAGCATGCCAGCGTTGAGGGTATTGTGGCGGGCTTCGCCCCGGACGGTACCCTGGTAGCCCTGTTGGAGAATAAGAAGCAGCGCGGGAAGGTGCAGGCCGCCCCGGTGCTGGTTTTTGAGGCGAATCGTTCCTTCAACTAGGTGTTGAAGGCTTATGATAAGCGAAGAGGGTTCGGTGTTTGCGCCTGCTCAAATCTGATTTGCCCAAATCTATCTGATTCAGCGCCCTGTTGAAGGTGCCCCCTATTCATTCAACACGCTAACGTATATACAACCCCTGAACACACATGACTACTCGTGCGGGTGCCGCCCGGCCCTGCTGAAGGAGAGAAGATGAGCGAGAACCAGAGCTCCGCTAATAAGGCGAGTGAGCCTCGTACCGCGCCGGTACCCCGCGTGGAGTCTGCACAGGCTGAAGCTACCGCATCCGGGGCTGCTGCGACCGGAACTGCTACTCAGGGCGGTGCCGCGAAGGCTTCCGGTGCTAAGACTGCTGAGCCTATTTCTGCGGCGAAGGCACCCGAGGGTGTTCGCGTAGCCGCACCGGCGTCCGGCGATAAGGCGTCGCAGAAGGCAGCTAAGAAGGCTGAGAAGAAGGCAACCCGCGAGGCGTTTGCCCGCCCGAAGAGCCTTGAGGAGGCGGCTAAGCCTCAGAACCGTGCGGCGTTCCGCGCGGCGGTGGCGCTGTACGGTCTGTTCATGATTGCGTACGGTGTGTGGCAGGTTCTGGGCGGTGTCCGCGTGATTCCGGATGCGCCGCAGGATTTTGCGAACCCCTCGGTGCAGTCGAACTACGTGTTCTTCGCGGCAACCTATGTGGGTGTGGGCCTGTCCTTCGTGTTCATTGCCCTGAAGTTCAAGTGGGTGAACATGCTCGTGTTCTCCTGCCTGGTGGTTTTCCTGGGCGGCGTGGGTCGTATCCTGTCGTGGGCGTTCTTCGGCACCCCGCACTGGTCGCTGATTGTGCTGATGGTGACTGAGCTTGTGATTCCTCCGTGCCTGCTGGTGTGGTACAGCTGGATTAACAAGTCCAATAAGATTCGCGAGGAGATGCTGAAGGCTTCTCGTAACCAGGCTCGTAAGTAGTAGTCGTAACGCCCGGGAAGGTTCCTGCCGTACGGTGGGGTGCCTGCCCGGGCTTTTTTATGGACCGGGCTTTCTTATAGGCTGGGTTCTCTGCGGGCGGGGCTTGCTGACGGGTGAGGCTCTGCCGCTGCCCGTCAGATACCCCTCCGCACCCGCCAAATGAGGGGAGAGGGCACCGCCTGCCAGGGCCGCCGTTCCATTCCCTGTTGATTCCCGTTTTGAATTCTGCATCCTGCCGCCTGTGGTCTAGGATGGTTAGGTACATTTATCTTTTTCAGGAGAGCCCGTGACCCTCTACACCGCTTTGAGCGAGGTCCCCGCCGGCTACGGCCCCTCGGTCGTGACCATCGGCAATTTTGACGGCGTGCACCGTGGACATGCCCGCGTGATTTCGCGCGTGGTCTCCCTTGCTGAAGAGCACGGTTTGAGCTCTATTGCGGTCTCTTTTGACCCGCACCCGATGCAGGTGCATCGTCCCGAGGTGCCCCATCACGACATTATGGGTCAAGGCTCACGCCGCTACTTCATGTGCCTGCTGGGTCTGAATGACTACCTGCTGCTGAACTACAACCTGGAGTTCGCTTCGCAGACCCCCGAAGAGTTCGTGAAGTCCACCTTCGTGGATGCGCTGAACGCGCGTTTCGTGGTCATTGGTGACGACGTGCGCTTTGGTAAGAACAACTCCGGCGACCTGAACACCATGCGTGAGCTGGGGGAGAAGTACGGCTTTGAGGTGGTTGTCGTTGAGGATCTGATGGTGGATGAGAACACCCGTTGCTCCTCGACCCGCATCCGTCAGCTGTTGCTGGAGGGTGATATGCCCGCCGCAGCCGAGCTGCTGGGCCGCCACCACATGATGGCTGGTGAGGTCGTACACGGTCTGGCGCGCGGCCGCGAGTTGGGCTTCCCGACCGCGAACCTTGAGCTTGAGGCGCGCGGCTTGATTCCCGCCGATGGCGTGTACGCCGGCTGGCTGGTGGACGAGTCCGGTAACCGCCACCCCGCCGCTATTTCGGTGGGTACGAACCCGACCTTTGACGGTATTGAGCACCGCCAGGTTGAGGCGCACGTGATTGACCGCCCGGAAGAGCGCGTGGAGGATTTCAACCTGTACGGTCAGCGTGTGCTGATTGAGTTCGTGAAGCGTCTGCGCCCCATGGTGGCGTACACCGGTGTTGAGGCGCTAATCGAGCAGATTAGCGATGACGTGGTGCAGACCCGCGAGGTGCTGGCTGAGGACGCGAAGAACTACTGCCCGCCGGAGTGCCCGGTGCAGGCGGAAGTGAAGCATCCCCACTTCTAACCCCACCACCTCTCACCCCACTATTGGGAGCCGCAGCCTGCGTTTTCTGCGGTGATGACGTGTGATGCCCCGGCGGTAAGATTTTCGGATCTGCCGCCGGGGATTTTGTGTGCCCGACCGGATGCGCTGCCCATGAAACATCCTGCGTTACCCGCGCGGCACCCGTGTTTTAGCCGTCCCCGTTTTAGTCGCCCCGGTTTTAAGAGAAGATAGAGTCATGGAAAAAATGAACGTCGAATCCTTCAACCTCGACCACCGCGCCGTAGCAGCACCCTACGTGCGTATCGCAGACCGCAAGGTCCTGCCCGGTGGCGACACCCTCATCAAGTACGATATCCGCTTCACCCAGCCGAACACCGCGCACCTGGAAATGCCGACCGTGCACTCCATCGAGCACCTGAGCGCCGAGCATATGCGCAACCACACCGACCGTCTGATTGACTTCTCCCCGATGGGTTGCCAGACCGGTTTCTACGCGCTGACCCTGGGCCTAGAGCCCGAGGAGTTCTTCCCCATCCTGGAAGCAACCCTCAACGATATCCTCAACGCGACCGAAGTTCCAGCAGCGAACGAGGTGCAGTGCGGTTGGGGCGCCAACCACACCCTCGAGGGTGCGCAGGCGGCGGCTCGCGAGTTCCTCGCGGCACGCGATGAGTGGGCGCAGGTGATGGCGTAATGAGCGCACAGATTCCCGACGCTTTCGCATCCGCCTTCAACCCGGTGGACTTTGACCCGAACGCTTTCGACCCGGCTGAGGCATTCAACAGCATGTTTGAGCTGATGGACGGCATGTCCAACGCCATCATCATTCAGGTGGCTATGGATGAGGAGCTCGCACCCTTCCTGAAGGTGACCGAGGAGCTGCAGCCCTCCTTCACCGAGGGCGCGGCGGTATTCCACCCGCGCTACCTGCAGGTGGGCGAGGACCAGGTTCCGCTGCTGCTGGTTCGCTCCAAGATTGGTCTGGTGAACGCGGCGAGCGCCGTCACCGAGGCGATCAGCTACTCCTCGAACTGCCTGGGCGTCATTAGCGCAGGTACCGCCGGCGGTTTGGCTCGCGGCATTAACGTGGGCGACGTGCTGATTGGCGAGAACTACACCTACACTGACGCCGACGCGACCGCGTTCGGTTACGCACGCGGCCAGGTTCCGGGCATGCCCGAAAGCTATGACGGTCAGGCGGATGAGTGGCAGGATGCCCTGGAGCATGCGCTTGCCGCATTGGAGCCGGTGCGTGAGCAGGCTGAGAGCCCGTGGGAGGTGCGCCGCGGCCAGATGCTGGCGGGTAACTCCTTCGTGACCGCCCACAACGTAAAGGACACCCGCGAAGCATTCGAGAGCGCCATCAGCACCGACATGGAGACCACCGCTATTGCGCAGGTCTGCCACAACTACGAGATTCCGTTTATCGGTGTGCGTTGCGTCTCTGATCTGTGCGGCCCGGAGGCTGACCAGGACTTCCACCTCTCCGTGGACGTGGTGGCTCCTCGTTCGGCTCGTTACGCTCTGCAGCTGGCTGCTGAGCTATGGACCGAAGCGCAGCTGGAGGCGCTGGACCTGGCGCTCTAAAGATCTGGCGCTCTAAATCTCTAGAGCATGCGGCACGAAGTGAGCTCGCATTCAGAAGTGCCGGGGCGTGAACCTGATGGGTTTGCGCCCCGGCATTTTTGAGCCGGTTTTTGAGCCGGTTTTTTCGTAGCGGTCTTTTTACGCCGGTTTTTGTACGCCACTCTTTCTGCCGCCCGGCACCTTGATGGACCCGGCTCGTGAGAAATGCAGAAATATTAATCGCGGTGAATATACATTCTGTGTGTTGTGGAGTACTATGTTTGAAGAAACTATCCGATCTCACAGAGGAGTACGTCGTGAAGTTCTGTCCGACCCTCGCCTCCGTCACCGGTCTGCTCGGTGGCTACAAGGTTGCATCTAGCACCGGCATCCGCCCGCTCGGTGGCGCTGTCCTGGCACTGTGCGGTGCCGTGGCTTACAAGAATTGGAAGCGTAAGGCTGGCGCAGGCCGTGCCACCTTCCTCACCGCTCTCTACTTCGGCGCGTTCGGCGCCGCTCATCCGCTCGCCAAGAAGCTTGGCGCGTGGCCTGCAGTCTACACCGTGACTGCTGTAACCGCTCTGTCCTCCATCGTCATTGGACGTAAGCGACAGAAGTAGTCTTTGACACAAAGACGGCGGAAAGGCAACGTTGCCTTCCCGCCGTCTTTTGCATTCCCACCCACCGTACCGGTTGGGTGGGGATGCGACGGGGCGATGCGCGAAGGCAACACCTTCCGCGCAACGCCCCATCACTCGATGGGGAGTGAATCAACCGGTACCGCTCTCAGTCACCTGCTGAGCTGCGGCACCACCCGATACGTTTCCCCGCCACCGGCGGGTACACCCCACGAGGTAAAGGAAAAGAAGAAGATGAATACCACTCCGGGCTCATCCCCGGTACAGCAGGGAGCAGAGACTTCCGAGAACCCGCAGCTAGCGCGTGGACTCTCCCTGCGCCACATCATGTTCATCGCCCTCGGCTCCGCCATCGGCACCGGCCTGTTCTACGGCTCGGCATCCGCCATTCAGCTGGCGGGCCCCTCCGTGCTGCTTGCCTACGTTATTGGCGGCGCGGCAGTGTTCATGGTGATGCGCGCAATGGGCGAACTCGCCCTGGCGCACCCGGTCTCCGGTGCATTCTCTGAATACGCCACCCGCTACCTCGGACGCTGGGCTGGCTTCGTGACCGGCTGGACCTACGCCCTAGAAATGGCGCTGGTCGCCATCGCGGACGTCACCGCCTTTGCCGTGTACATGAAGTTCTGGTTCCCGAACAGCCCCTCCTGGATTTGGATCGTCTCCGTCCTGCTGATTCTGCTCGCCATTAACCTAGCGAAGGTCAAGGCATTCGGCGAGACCGAATTCTGGTTCACCCTCGTGAAGGTCAGCGCCATTATCGCCATGATTGTTGGCGGCGTGATCCTGCTCTTTGTGGGCGTGCAGGCACACGACTCCGTGGCGCCCTCCGTCACGAACCTCTGGGCTCTTGAAGGCGGCTTCTTCGCGAACGGATTTACCGGCTTCCTCGCTTGCTTTACCGTGGTGATGTTTGCCTTCGGCGGCATCGAAAATATTGGTATTGCCGCCGGTGAGGCGAAGGACCCGCGCACCTCAATCCCCAAGGCGATTCGCACGGTGCCGTTCCGCATCCTCATCTTCTACATTCTGACCCTGTCTGTCATCATGTCCCTGTACCCCTGGTACTCGGTGACGAAGGCGAACTCGCCGTTCGTGCAGATCTTTGAGGGCCTGGGCATTCCGGCTGCCGCGTCGATTCTGAACGTGGTCATCATTACCGCCGCAATCTCTGCGCTGAACGCGGACGTGTACGGTGCCGGCCGCATGATGTACGGCCTGGCGAAGCAGAACCTGGCGCCGGCCTCCTTCGCGAAGGTCACCAAGAACGGTGCGCCCTGGATGACCACCCTCATCATGGTGCTGGTCATGGCGGTCGGCGTGATCGTGAATGTGCTCTTCGAGAACGCGTTCGAGGTGGTCGCCTCCCTGGCAACCTTCGCGACCGTATTCGTGTGGGTCATGATTCTGCTGGCGCACATCGCGTTCAAGCGCAGCGGCGCCGATACCGAGGCGCAGCCGGTACGCCAGCCCCTGTGGCTGAGCTACCTGGCGTTGGCGTTCATGATCTTTATCGTGGTGCTCTTCGGCTGCTTTGCCGATACCCAGCTGGCGCTGGTGATGGGCGCAATCTGGTGCCTGTTCCTGCTGGGCTACTACCGCCTCGTGGTGGTCCGCGCTCGCACTGAAGCATAAACACAAAATAAACGTAGGAGCCGGTACGAGAGTCCGGTGCGAGAACCCGGCTGTGAAGCCCGGCGACCGGTAGTGTGATGAGCTACCTGTCGCCGGGCTTCTGCTCACCCTTCCACGAAAGCGCCCCGGTAGCGTAGAATGGGAAGAACGCGTCTGCAGTCCGCAGTAGACGACGTGTATTACAGGGCGTAAGCCCACCACCCGGCGGCAACCGTCCGTACGGGACGTATGCGGTACTAACTCTAGGAGTTAAAAAGTGGCACTGGATCCCGCTGTCAAGCAGGCAATCATCAAGGAATACGCAACCCACGAGGGCGACACCGGTTCGCCCGAGGTTCAGATTGCAGTTCTGTCTCGTCGTATCGCCGACCTGACCGAGCACCTGAAGTTCCACAAGCACGATCACCACTCCCGTCGTGGCCTGATGATCCTCGTTGGTCGTCGCCGCAACATGCTCGGCTACCTGAAGAGCGTCGACATCGAGCGTTACCGTTCGCTGATTGAGCGCCTGGGTCTGCGCCGATAAAATAGGAGCGTCTTGACGCTTTTGTGGTGATTAATCGCCTTTAGGCGGTGTGTGCGGACGTGCTGTCAGCACTACCATGCCTCCATCACGGAGGCGGGTAGCGCCAGCGCGTCCGTACTGCCGCGTTGAGGGGCGCATCTTCCGCTCGCTAGAATCCCGCGAGATTCTAACGCTCGAATCCAAAGCGAGATTCCGGCGCTAGAGTCCACCGCTAGATTCCACAGCGAGAAATCGTTGGAAGATGCCGCCTCCCTCACCTGAAAGAAAGAACAGAAGGCCGTGCCGGCACACACGCCGCGGTCCTCGGTAGCGAATTACGGAATAACACCACCCCCACGACCTTGCCGTCACACGTCGCGCACACACGTGATGTACAAGGTAGGGGGGGGAGATGCCGTGGTTTCCTATCGAAGGCCGACTCGTGCGCCGTACGGCCTGCCAAGAAGAAAGAAGGAACCGTGGAAGGTCCCGAAATCAAGTTTGCTGAAGTCGAAATCGACAACGGCATTTACGGTAAGCGCCACGTGCGCTTTGAAACCGGCCGTCTCGCCAAGCAGGCTAACGGCTCCGTCCTCGTCACCATCGATGACGAGACCACCCTGCTCTCCGCAACCGCAATCGGCAAGTCTCCCCGTGAGGGCTTCGACTTCTTCCCGCTGACCGTGGACGTGGAAGAGCGCATGTACGCAGGCGGCAAGATCCCCGCATCGTACTTCCGCCGCGAAGGCCGCCCCAGCACCGAAGCAATCCTGGCTGCACGCCTGATTGACCGCCCGCTGCGCCCCGCCTTCACCAAGGGCATCCGCAACGAGGTGCAGGTCGTTGTGACCGTCCTGACCTACGAGCCGGACGAAATCTACAACACCTTCGCAATCAACGCTGCATCCGCATCGACCTCCCTGTCCGGTGCGCCGTTCAACGGCCCCATCGGTGGCGTGCGCATGGCACTGATTGACGGCCAGTGGGTCTGCTTCCCCAAGTACTCCCAGCTGGAAAACGCTGTCTTCGACATGGCTGTTGCAGGCCGTATCGTCACCAAGGCTGACGGTACCGAAGACGTCGCGATCATGATGGTTGAGGCAGAAGCAACCGACAACTCCTGGAAGCTCATCAAGGAAGACGGCCAGACCGCCCCCACCGAAGAGATCGTCGCAGAGGGCCTGGAAGCAGCCAAGCCCTTCATCGCAGCACTGTGCAAGGCGCAGGCTGACCTGGTCGCTCGCGCAGGCAAGCCCGCCCTGGAACTGCCCTTCTTCGGCGGCCACGGCGAGGACGTCGACGCAGCAGTTGAGGCATTCGCAGCAGACCGCCTGGCAGAGGTGTACTCCATCGCTGGCAAGCAGGAACGCGAAGCAGCAGCAGCCGAGCTGCAGGAAGAGCTCATGGAAGCTCTCACCGGCGAAGGTAAGGAATTCGAAGAGCGTTCCAACGAGGTCTCCGTAGCATTCGCTGCCCTGACCAAGCACGTGGTGCGCCAGCGCATCCTCACCGAGCAGGTCCGTATTGACGGCCGCGGTCTGACCGACATCCGCCAGCTCACCGCTGAGGTTGAAATTCTGCCCCGCGTTCACGGTTCCGCTCTCTTCGAGCGCGGCGAAACCCAGATCATGGGTATCACCACCCTGAACATGCTCAAGATGGAGCAGCAGCTGGACTCCCTGCACCCGGTCAAGTCCAAGCGCTACATCCACCACTACAACTTCCCGCCGTACTCCACCGGTGAGACCGGCCGCGTGGGTTCGCCCAAGCGCCGCGAAATCGGCCACGGTGCACTCGCAGAGCGCGCAATCACCCCGGTGCTGCCCTCCCGCGAAGAGTTCCCCTACGCAATCCGTCAGGTCTCTGAGGCTCTGGGCTCCAACGGCTCGACCTCCATGGGTTCGGTCTGTGCATCGACCCTGTCCCTGCTGAACGCCGGTGTGCCGCTGCGCGCACCCGTTGCAGGTATCGCAATGGGCCTGGTCTCTGACGAGGTTGACGGCGAGACCCGCTACGCAGCCCTGACCGACATCCTCGGTGCGGAAGACGCACTGGGCGATATGGACTTCAAGGTGGCAGGTACCTCCGAGTTCGTGACCGCTATCCAGCTGGACACCAAGCTCGACGGTATCCCCGCATCCGTGCTCGCTGGTGCACTGACCCAGGCACGTGAGGCTCGCCTGCACATCCTCGAGGTGCTCGTCAGCGCGATTGACGCACCGGATGAGATGAGCGAGTTCGCACCGCGCATTATTTCCGTGAAGATCCCGGTCGCCAAGATCGGTGAGGTCATCGGCCCCAAGGGTAAGATGATCAACCAGATCCAGGAAGACACCGGCGCAGACATCTCCATTGAGGACGACGGCACCGTGTACATCGGCGCAGCTGACGGCCCCTCCGCCGAGGCTGCACGTTCGGCAGTGAACGCTATTGCTAACCCGCAGGTTCCCGAGGTTGGCGAACGCTACCTGGGTACCGTGGTGAAGGTGACCGACTTCGGTGCGTTCATCTCCCTGACCCCCGGTAAGGATGGCCTGCTGCACATCTCCGAGATGCGTAAGCTCAACGGCGGCAAGCGCGTTGTTGACGCTGAGGACGTTGTCTCCGTGGGCCAGAAGGTCCAGGTGGAGATTACCAAGATTGATGACCGTGGCAAGCTCTCGCTGGCACCGGTTGTTGAGGGTGGCGACGACGAGTAGTCGTAACCCCCGCTAAGTGATGAGGGGCGTTCGGCGCACCCGGTGCGGTTCACTCCCCGCCGGATGCACCGGGCGCCCCTTCGCTGTGCTTGCCCCGCATCTTTTGACGCTCACCCGCCCCACCAACTGTGGGACTACCTACAGATAATAGGGCGGGAAAGCTTACCTTCAGATGTACCTGTTGAAAGGTTCTTCTCTCTATGTCTATTTCCCTGCCCGTCGAGCTTGAGGCGATCGCCGAAGAGCTCAACTACGAGCACGGCCGCCTCATCTACGAGGGTGTAGGCGGTAACGAGGTGCGCCGCTCCATCCTGCCCGGTGGTGTACGCGTGATTACCGAAAAAATGCCCGGTACCCGCGGCGTATCCATCGGATTCTGGGTGGGAGTCGGCTCCCGCGACGAAGCCCCCGGCATGCTCGGCTCCACCCACTTCCTGGAGCACCTGCTGTTTAAGGGCACCGGCACCCGCACCGCCCTGGACATTGCATCCTCCTTCGACGCGGTAGGCGGCGAATCCAACGCGCTGACCGCTAAGGAGCACACCTGCTACTACGCGCGTGTGCTCGACGATGACGCGCCCATGGCGGTGGATGTCATTACCGACATGGTCACCAACGCCCTGCTGGACCCGGCTCACCTGGAGCAGGAACGCGGCGTGATCCTCGAAGAGATCGCCATGGACCAGGACGACCCGACCGACGTTGCTTTCGAGAACTTCGTGGAGCAGCTCATGGGCGAGAACCCGCTGGGCCGCCCCATTGGCGGTACCCCGCAGGAGATTACCGAGGTGCCGCGTGACGCCGTGTGGGAGCACTACAAGCGCTACTACACCCCGGACCGCCTGGTTATTTCTGCCGCCGGTTCGCTGGATCACAGCACCATGGTCCGCCTCGTGCTGGAGGCGCTGACCCGCTACGGCTGGAACCTGCAGGAGGGTGTGGCACCGGCACCGCGTCGCGTACGCACCGACAGCGGCATTGTTCCGCTGAGCGAGCTGCGTGAGGTGGAGAAGGGCTTCGAACAGACCAACATTGTGATGGGCTGCCCGAGCATTATCGCAGGGGATGACCGCCGCTACGCGATGAGCGTGCTGACCAGCGCGTTCGGTGCGGGCATGTCCTCGCGTCTGTTCCAGGAGATTCGTGAGAAGCGCGGCCTGGCGTACAGCACGTTCGCGTTCTCCGGTGCGTACTCGGACGCCGGCTACTTCGGCATGTACGCGGGCTGCCTGCCCGCTAAGACCGAGCAGGTGCGCGAGGTCATGGGCTACGAGTTCGATAAGCTCGCGGCCGCCGGCATCACCGAGGAGGAACTGACGAAGGTCCGCGGCCAGCTGGCAGGCTCCACCGTACTCGGTAGCGAGGATTCGGGTTCGCGCATGTCCCGCCTGGGCCGTGCTGAGCTGGACTCGGGCCTGTTCACCAGTACCGATGAGCTGCTGGAGAAGATCCGCGCGGTCTCCCTGGAGGAGGTTCGCGACCTGGCGGCGTACCTGGGGCAGCAGCAGATGATTACCACCATCGTGCGCTAACCCTCAACGCTTACGGCACGAAAATGCCCGTTCCCACACCCCCAATGCGGGGGAGGGAACGGGCATTTTGTGTGTATCAGCATCTAACGCAGAGGAGTTTCCGAGAGGCGCTACCAAGAAGTGCTTCCGGGTGTTCTGCCGCCCATGCTCTTGACGCTCAGCATGAGCGGCAGAACCTGAAAGGCTTGAGGGCTACTTTTGTGCCTTGGCGATAGCCTCCATCAGCACCTGAGCGTAGAGTTCCTGACCGGCAGCCTCCGGGTGAACACCGTCAGAGGCCAGCAGACCGCTCTGAGTCTGCAGAGCCTGGCGAATCGTAGAGTTCCAATCCGCAATGACCACACGGTCGGGATGCTGAGCCGCAAACTCGCGAATCTTACCGTTCGAGTAGTCAATCCAGGTCAGGTTACGCGGGCCGTAACCAGTGACCAGCACCAGCTTAGAATCGGCGGGCATAGCCGCCAGAACCTCGTCGAGCTGACCGTCCAGAATAGTCGAGTTAGCGGTCACCGACAGCACGAAGGTCTTACGAATCTGACCGTTGGCACCCATGGATTTAATAATCGGCAGGGCCTTGGCGATGGTGCGTGCCTCCGCCGCATCAATCTGCGCCTCGGGCATCTTGTCGTACAGCTCGGGGGATACAGCCACCACAATGGAGTCACCCACAATGGTCACCTTCGAAGAATCCACCGAACCGGCTGCAGCCTTCGAAGCCGAAGGGCTAGCCGAAGCCTTCGCATCCTTACCGGCAGCAGAAGCACTCGGGTTTGCAGAGGCGCTCGCAGCCTGCGCTTCCTGACGTGCATTCAGACGCTCAGCGGCGGCACGCTTGCCGTCCTCAACGGACTGCTGTGCGGTAGTCATTGCCGGAGCGGTGTGCACCGCCAGACCGGTCGAAGCAGCAGCTACGACAACGGCAAGAGCCACCGAAACAGGCAGGAACTTAGTGCGCGAGGACTGGAACGCCGCCACCACACGGTTCGCGCTACCGCGGAAACCGTAACGGCGAATCGGGGTCTCAACCCAGCGGTACGACATCTCCGCAATAGCGAAGGTCGCCACCAGAACGCCCACGTTCACCAGCGGGGAGCGGTCCGCACCCATCAGGTAGTGCATGACCACGGCGAGCGGCCAGTGCCACAGGTACAGGCCGTAGGAACGTTCGCCTACCCAGCGCAGGGGAGCGAAGTTCAGCAGGCGGCGCAGCATTTCGGAGGCGCCAGCGAGCATATCGGGCAGCATACCCTGAATCACGCCCAGTGCCAGCAGGGAGGCGCCGAACAGGCCCCAGGGAATCGCGCCGGGTGCCGATTCGGGAACCAGAATCGCGTAGGGAATCAGCGCGAACAGAGACAGCCAGCTGATCATGACGCGGGCGAAAGCGACCAGGCCGAAGGGCTGAGCTACACGGTACAGCACGGACTGCTGAAGCGGCGGGTACAGCGACCAGGGGCGCGCAAACGCCAGCAGTGCACCGAGCAGCAGGCCGTACAGGTGAGTGTCGGTGCCGTAGTAGACGCGGCTAATGGGGGCACCGGACATCAGCAGTGCGGTGGCGGTGCTCAGCGACGCAATAATACCGAGCACCATGACCACGCTGAAACGACGCCACGAACGGCGTAGCAGCACCCCGGCGCCAACAATCAGCAGGGGCCAGACCACGTAGAACTGTTCTTCCACCGCCAGGGACCAGAAGTTCGTGAAGAGCTCCGGGGAGGTCTGCGCGAAGTAGTCGTTACCGGCAAAAATGGAAATCCAGTTGGACGAGAAGGTCGCCGCACCGGCAAGCTGACGGCCCAGGTTCACCTGAATATCGCCGCCAATGAGCAGGCTGACCGGTCCCATGACCAGAATCAGCAGGGCGATAGCGGGAAGCAGTCGGCGGGCACGACGGATCCAGAAGTTGCCCAGGGCAATTTTGCCGGTGAGCGCACCCTCACGCAGAAGCAGGGAGGTAATCAGGAAACCGGAGATGACGAAGAAGATATCCACGCCAATCATGCCGCCCGGTAGCACGGTGGGCCAGAAATGGTACACCATCACGAGGAGCACAGCGATTGCTCGCAGGCCGTCCAGACCCGGCAGAATATAACGCCGGTTAGCCTCATCTGGACGCACGGAGGAGGTAAAGAGGGACTTCATACTGTGAAAGCACTCCGTAGGATGGAAAATAGAGAAATACTTCCTAATTATATGGTTGCTATCTATAGATAGCGTATTAAACGGCTTATATGACGGTTAGATTATTTCGCTTTTTATCCCGCTGAGGTTCCGCGGGGCATCTCACCCAGTGTGTGCGATGGCGTGCACCGCACCCACACGGGGGATAATAGAGGCTGTACGTCACAGCGTCTGCCCCATCGTCGGGGTGCTAACACGTTATGTGCTAACAAGTTACGGAGGAGAGAATCATGACCCACGAGCGCGACGAAAAAATCTGGAAGGTAGCGGTACTCGGTGCCGCTGGCCGTATGGGTTCCGAGGCGGTGCGCGCCGTCAACACCTCCGCAGACATGGACCTGGTGGCGGCACTGGGCCGCGGCGACGACCTGCAGGAGCTGGTCGATGCCGGCGCAGAGATTGTTATTGACCTGACCGTTCCTGAATCCAGCGAGGCGAATGTGCGCTTCGCGGTGGAGCACGGTATGCATGCTGTGGTGGGTACGACCGGTTGGACCCCCGAACGCCTGGACTCCCTGCGCGAGCTGCTGGCTGAGCACCCAGAGGTGGGGGTGCTCATCGCCCCGAACTTCGCGATTGGTTCGATCCTCGCCACCGAGTTCGCGGCGAAGGCGGCTCGCTACTTTGAGTCGGTAGAGATCATTGAGATTCACCACCCGAATAAGGTTGACGCCCCCTCCGGCACCGCGGTGCACACTGCCCGCAAGGTGGCTGCCGCCCGCGCGGAGGCTGGCGTGGGACCGAGCCCGGATGCCACCACCTCCGATCCTTTGGGTTCGCGTGGTGCCGTAATCGACGATATTCACGTACATGCGGTGCGTCTGCGCGGCATGGTGGCGCATCAGGAGATTCTGCTGGGCGATCCCGGTCAGCAGCTCGTGATTCGTCACGATTCCTTTGACCGTGCCTCCTTCATGCCCGGCGTACTGTTGGGTGTGCGTGAGGTGGCGGCGCATCCGGGTTTGAGCGTGGGCTTGGACGCCTACATGGATTTGTCCTAGGAGAGAATATTGTCTGAACAGACTTCACCCGACACCTCGCCGGTATCTTCCGAGGCTCGTAGCCCCTGGTGGACTTCGCTACGTTTGTGGACTGTCTGCGCCTGCGTGCTGATGGTGCTGACCGTGCTGATTCTGCCGCTGCCTCTGGCGGCGCGTGCCTCTATCCTGGGCGTGCTGATTTTTAGTGCCGTCTTTGTGACAGTGGACGCTGGCGGTTGGGGGAAGACCTTCGCGGCGCTGACCTGCGCCCTGCTGACCCTGTACCTGGCGCATATTGCGCAGCAGGGCTTCGTGATGCTCACCTCCGGTTCTGTGGCTGGCATTGTGCTTGGCGCGGGCATGATTCTACTGCCGATTCTGGGCGCATGGGCGCTGGTGCGTGAGGTGCTTTTCGGTGCCCGTATTCAGCGTATGGCTCATGAGCTTGCGGCCTCGGGCGAGCTGGCGGAGGATACCCTGCCGCGCACCCCCTCCGGCCGTGTGGACCGTGAGGCTGCTGCGGTGGAGTTTGAGAGCTTCGCGGCTGCGGTGGAGCAGGAGCCGAATAACTGGAAGGCGTGGTTCAACCTGGCGTGCATGTACGATGCGGGCGGTGAGCGTAAGCGTGCTCGCGCGGCGATGCGTAACGCGTGGGCGTTGTGTTCGGGCGGCCAGGTGAAGGGTATGCGCTAGGGGCTGCCGCGGTGGCCCATCCTTAATGCCGCATTTATTTTCGGTGTGCGGTCGGTAGATAGCGCCGAGGCTTCGCGCCCGGTTTCATCGTTCCTGTGGGGGAATCTCCGCGAAAGTACCGCGGGTTTGAAAGAGTCCGAATAGTAGAACACGCATGAAAACTTATGCGTTCTGTAGCAAAAATCTGCAGTTCGGGCGTACTCTGGACATATGTCTGAGAACCTTTCGAACCCCGGTACTTTTGTTGAACCCGTCTTCGGTCGCCTCCTGACCGCAATGGTGACCCCCTTCGCGAAGGACGGCTCCGTTGACGAAAAGCAGGTCGCAGACCTGGCGAATTACCTTGTGGAGAACGGTCACGACGGCCTGGTGGTCTGCGGTACCACCGGCGAATACTCCACCATGACCGATGACGAGAACGAGCGCGTCTTCCAGATTGTGAAGGATACCGTCGGTTCTCGCGCGAAGATTATTGCCGGTGTTGGTTCGAACGATACCGCGCATACTATTGAGCTGGCGCACCGCGCCGAAAAGATTGGTGTGGACGGTCTGCTGGTTGTGACCCCCTACTACAACAAGCCGACTCAGCCGGGTGTCTACGCCCATTTTGCAACCGTTGCTCAAGCAACTGAGACCCCCGTCATGCTTTACGATATTCCGGGCCGTGCGGGCATCCCCATCGCACCCGAAACCTACCGTCGCCTGGCAGAAATTGATAGTATTGTAGCGGTGAAAGACGCCAAGGCAGACTTCGGTGCCGCAACCGAGGTCATGGCAACCACCGACCTGCACTACTACAGCGGCGACGACGGACTGACCCTTCCCTGGATGGCAATGGGCGCCGTCGGCCTCGTTTCGGTGACCGCACATGTGGCACCCGCACTCTTCCGTGCCCTGATTGATGCTGTCGTTGCACAGGATTTGGTGGAGGCGCAGCGTCTTCACCTGGAACTGACTCCGATTGTCCGAGCAACCATGGGCCGTGCCCCCGGTTGCGTTGCCGCCAAGGAAATTCTTTCCTGGCAGGGTGTGCTGGATGAGCCTGTCGTTCGCCTGCCGCACGTACTCTCCGAACCGGAGGTTGCCCAGGCGATGCGAGCTGACCTGCTCTCCTCGAGCATCGCTCACACCCTGAAGAACGCCTAAACTTTAACGCAAAACCTGCACAACTATTCGTGCAGAGCGCGTATATATAGAGGACTTCGGCTTGCTGTACGCCCCGCCCTCGGGACGCATGAGATAGCCAACGGACGCGGACTCCACACCTAACACTAGGTGAGGGGTCCGCTCTGGCGTATTGCCGCGGTTTATCGTTGCCTGTTGAATCAAGCGACTCTAGCCCCCACTCAGACAGGGACATAACTGAGGCAGAGACACCCGCGCACTACGCCCCAAATACTTTTGAATACTTTCGGTGATTTGGACGCACCGGCAGCACCTCCGCAGCCTCGGCACACGAGAGCCGAATCAGCCGGAGTGCTTGCGGTACGAAGCGTCGCCTACGAATCACAGACATCACAAGAAAACATAGAAGAAAGAGGAGACACACGATGAGCGTCTTTGAAGCGAATCTTCCCCTCCCTCCCCGCCTGAAGAAGGACACCCTGCGCGTGGTGCCCCTGGGCGGCCTGGGCGAAGTCGGTCGTAACATGACCGTGTACGAAATCAACGGCAAGCTGCTGATTGTTGACTGCGGCGTGCTCTTCCCCGAAGAGTCCCAGCCCGGCGTGGACCTGATCCTGCCCGACTTCAGCTACATTGTTGACCGTCTGGACGACGTGGTCGCCATGGTTCTGACCCACGGCCACGAGGACCACATCGGCGCGGTGCCCTACCTGCTGCGCCGCCGCCCCGACATCCCCCTGGTCGGTTCCGAACTGACCCTGGCACTGGTTGAGGCGAAGCTCGCCGAGCACCGCATCAAGCCCTACACCCTTGCGGTGAAGGAGCACCAGGTGGAGCGTTTCGGCCCGTTCGAGTGCGAGTTCGTTGCGGTGAACCACTCGATTCCGGATGCGCTGGCTGTCTACATCCGCACCAAGGCGGGCAATGTTCTGCACACAGGTGACTTCAAGATGGACCAGCTGCCGCTGGACGGCCGCCTGACCGACCTGCGCCACTTCGCCCGCCTGGGCGAGGAAGGTGTGGACCTGTTCCTGCCGGACTCCACCAACGCTGAGGTTCCCGGCTTCACCCCGACCGAAAAGAACATCGGTCCGGTGCTGTCGAACGTTTTCCGTGACGCAAGTGGCCGCATCATTGTGGCGTCCTTCTCCTCGCACGTTCACCGCGTGCAGCAGGTACTGGACGCAGCCGCTGAGCGTGGCCGCAAGGTCGTGCTCGTGGGCCGCTCCATGGTGCGTAACATGACCATCGCTGAGAAGCTGGGCTACCTGAAGGTTCCCGACAACGTGCTGGTGGACCTGAAGAAGGTTGACGACTACCGCCCCGACCAGATCGTGATGATGTGCACCGGTTCGCAGGGTGAGCCGATGGCGGCACTGTCGCGCATGGCGAACGGTGACCACAAGATTCAGATTGAGCCCGGCGACACCGTGGTGCTCGCATCCTCGCTAATTCCCGGTAACGAGACCAGCGTCTTCCGCATCATTAACGCCCTCATGAAGCTGGGCGCTAACGTGGTGCACAAGGGCAACGCGAAGGTTCACGTGTCTGGCCACGCGGCCGCCGGCGAGCTGCTGTACTGCTACAACATTCTCAAGCCGAAGAACGTTATGCCGGTTCACGGCGAGGTTCGCCACCTGATCGCTAGCGGTGACCTGGCGATGGAGACCGGCGTTCCGAAGAAGAACGTGCTGCTCTGCGAGTCCGGCACCGTCGTGGATCTGCGCGATGGCGTGGCGTCCGTGGTGGGCGAGGTTCCCTGCGAGTACCTGTACGTTGACGGCCGCTCCGTCGGTGAGGTGACCGAGAGCGACCTGAAGGACCGCCGCATCCTGGGTGAAGAGGGCTTCGTGTCCATCGTGACCGTGGTGGACCGCGCAACTAAGCGCGTGGTGACCGGCCCGGATATTCACGCTCGCGGTATCGCTGAGGACGACTCGGTCTTTGACGAGATTGTTCCGAAGATTACCGCCGCGCTAGAGGATGCTCTGCACCGTGCGCCCGAGAAGGTGCACACCGTGCAGCAGCTGCAGCAGATTGTGCGCCGCACCATCGGTGCCTGGATTTCTCGCCGTCTGCGCCGCAAGCCCATGATTGTTCCCGTGGTTGTCGAGAACACCTCGAAGGCCGCGAAGAACTAACACGAAGAACTAACATTCTGCGCGAGGCGAGCTGCCCGTCATAGCGAAAAGGCGGGGTCGATACGTTGTGTCGGCCCCGCCTGCCGTGTATCTGCAGAACGTGTGGGCGAAAACTGAGCGAAGCAGCTCGAAGGCGAACGCGGCAGGGGAGAAGCGCCTCAGCAGTTCCCCTCATTAGCGCCCTATCAATGCCCTCACAGGCACCGGTGGGGCGCACTTTTTAGCTCACTGATAACGAAAGAATCGGTACATTAACGGGAAGGTTGATACCCTAAAAGGTATGGCTCCACGGACCACGAAGGGTCGTAACACGACCTCTACTAAAGCAAACACTAAGAAGACCACCCGCAAGCGCACCACCTCCCGAGGCGGTGCCCAGCGCGGTGCCAACGCGGCGAACCCTATAGCGGGCGCTATCTCCTCCGTCTGGCTGAGCATCGCTCACGCTATCGGTGGGCTCTTCCGCTCCATTGGCGCGGTGCGCACCGACCTTGCGCCCGAAGACCGCCGTGACGGTGGCGCGCTCACCATCCTGCTGTTCGGCCTGATCAGCGCCGGAGTGGAGTGGTACAACTGGCGCGCCCACACCTCCCTCGGTTTGTTGCGAGCGCCCCTGGACGCCTGGCACACCATGCTGGGCGGTATTTTCGGTCAGGGCGCCCTGCTGATTCCGGTGTTCTGCCTCATCATGGCGTGGTGCGTTTTCCGTGGACCCGACCTGATTAAACGTAATAACCGCGTGGCGGTGGGCTCCTTCATCATGCTGGTGGCGACCTCCCTGTTCTTTGCTCGCCATGCGGGTCACCCGACTTTTGCGGATGGTTTTAACGCCGTCTGGGCTGGTGGCGGCGTGGCTGGCGTGCTGCTGGGCACCCCCATTGTGCGTGTGAGCGGCGGTATTGCGTTCGTTGAGATTCTGATTCACCTGCTGCTGGGTATTGCCGGTCTGATGGTTCTGACGAACACTCCGATTCGTCAGGTGGTGCCGCGTACCCTGCACCTGGTCGGTTTGGCTCTGGGTGAGAAGCCCAACGGCACGACTCGAACCTCCGTGAAGGACACCCCTTCGGATGCGACTCAGACCGTGGATTTGAACGCTGAGGAGCACGACCGTAGCTACCTGTACGAGGATGAGAAACCGGCACGCACGGCTCAGAAGTCTGGCGGCCTGTTCTCTCGTCTACGCGGCTGGTTGGGCTTTGCTCCCGCTGAGTCGACCGATTCTTCCCTGGACGAGTACGCCGGTGATGAAGCATTCGTGAGCGCCGTGGTGGATGAGACTCACCCGGAGACTACGCAGATGCCGGTACAGCCGGAGGATTCGGCACAGGACTCCGCTCAGCAGGCGCGCCCGGCGGCTAAGCCGAACCGCCTGTCCCGCCTGCCCGGTCGGCTTAACCAGGCACCGGCTGCGCAGGGCACTTTTACGCAGAACAGTGCGTATTCGAGCAGCCCGGACCTCTTCGACGTTGAGGCGTCGGATGCGCCCGCAGCCCGCCTGGACCAGGTGCAGCGCGCCGCCGTGGCGAACGGCCGCGTGAACCGTATTCCGGGTGAGGAGCCCCTCTTTGATGTTGAGGCATACGACGGCTTCGGCGCTTCTGAGGAAGCTGCACCGCAGACGAAGCCTCACCAGACGGTTAACCCTGCGCAGGGTACCGCTCAGGCTTCCGCATCCCAGGCTCCTGCCGCACCCGCGGCGCAGCCGCCGATTCCGACCCGCATGCACTCGCCGGGTGCGCACCCGAAGAACGCGGCTCCCGCGGCTTCGCGAGCGCCCGAGGCTGGCGCATCCCGCCCGCTGCAGAACAATACTCAGGTGGCGACCACCGAGCGGGCGCGCGGCGAGCAGGTTGTTCAGTCCTCCCGCGGCACCTATGTGCTGCCCTCGGAGGAGATGCTGGTTTCCGGCCCTCCCGCCAAGGAATCTTCCGAGGTGAACCAGCACGTGGTTGAGGCTCTGACGAATGTGCTGGAGCAGTTCAAGGTGGATGCGCAGGTCACCGGCTTCTCGCGAGGCCCGACCGTGACCCGCTACGAGATTGAGCTGGGTCCCGCCACGAAGGTGGAGCGTGTGACCGCGCTGAGCAAGAACATTGCGTACGCTGTGGCGAGCCCAGATGTTCGTATTCTGTCCCCGATTCCGGGTAAGTCTGCGATTGGTATTGAGATTCCGAATACGGACCGTGAGACCGTTGCGCTGGGTGATGTGCTGCGTTCCCCGCAGGCTCACGCGAACCACCACCCGATGGTTATGGGTGTGGGTAAGGACGTTGAGGGCGGCTTCGTGCTGGCGAACCTCGCGAAGATGCCGCATATGCTGGTCGCCGGTGCGACCGGTGCGGGTAAGTCTTCGTTCGTGAACTCGATGATCACCTCGATTCTGATGCGCGCAACCCCCGACCAGGTGCGCCTGGTGATGGTCGACCCGAAGCGTGTGGAGCTCACCGCCTACGAGGGTATTCCGCACCTGATTACGCCCATCATTACGAACCCGAAGAAGGCAGCTGAGGCTCTTCAGTGGGTGGTTCGTGAGATGGACGCCCGCTACGATGACCTCGCCCATTACGGCTATAAGCACGTGGACGACTTCAACAAGGCGGTGCGTGAGGGTAAGGTTCAGCCTGATCCCGGTAGCAAGCGTACGGTGCACGAGTACCCGTACCTGCTGGTGATTGTTGACGAGCTCGCCGACCTGATGATGGTCGCTCCGCGTGACGTGGAAGAGGCGATTGTTCGTATTACGCAGCTGGCGCGTGCGGCGGGTATTCACCTGGTGCTGGCGACCCAGCGTCCGTCGGTGGATGTGGTGACCGGTCTGATTAAGGCGAACGTTCCGTCTCGTATGGCGTTTGCGACTTCCTCGGTCACTGACTCTCGCGTGGTGCTTGATCAGCCCGGCGCTGAGAAGCTGATTGGTCAGGGTGACGCGCTCTTCCTGCCGATGGGTGCCTCGAAGCCGATGCGTGTTCAGGGCGCGTGGGTGTCTGAGTCTGAGATTCACGCCGTGGTTGAGCACGTGAAGAAGCAGGCGCCGACCATCTACCGTGAGGACGTGATGGTGTCTGCCGCGAAGAAGCAGATTGATGAGGAAATCGGCGATGACCTCGATGATCTGCTGCAGGCGGCGGAGATTGTGATTACGACCCAGTTCGGTTCGACCTCGATGCTACAGCGTAAGCTGCGCATGGGCTTCGCGAAGGCTGGCCGCATCATGGACCTGCTGGAGTCGCAGGGCGTGGTGGGCCCCTCGGAGGGCTCGAAGGCGCGTGAGGTGCTGATCCGCCCGGATGACCTGCAGGCGACCCTGGCGCGTATTCGCGGTGAGGAGCCTCCGGCTGTCGACCCGTACGCGAACGCGGTGGACCCGGGTGAGCCGGTCACCGACTATTTCGACGAGCCCGATGATGAGGGCGCGGAGGACGCCTGGCAGCTGACCGGCCGCTAGTCCTTCAGCGCCCTATCCATTCGGCTGAGTCCACTCGGCTGAGTGAGTGCGCGACATGCACCCCGTATCGTCCCTGTGATGTCTGCTACGGCACACGTATAATGGACGGTACGGGGTGTTTGCGTATCCCCGATACGTTTAGGTGTCGGTGCGTACGCGGTCTCTCACCGTCGAAAGCCATCTACCCGTAAGGAGCCGTTATGAGTGAAGCTCGCAATTCCGCACCCGCCGGTGCGGTCAGCACAGCGAAGCCTTCGAACTGGAATGTGCCGAATGTGTTGACGGTTCTGCGTATTATTGCGGTTCCTTTCTTCATTGTTGCCCTGGTGACGGGCGGTACTTTTGGCGCCGCTGATCCGACGCACCGCTGGCTGGCGTGGATTATTTTCATCCTTGCCATGCTCACGGACTGGGCGGACGGCTACCTGGCGCGCTCGCGTAACCTGATTACGAGCTTCGGTAAGATTGCTGACCCGATTGCCGATAAGTTCCTCACCGGCGCGGCGTTCATTGTGCTGTCGGCGCTGGGTGAGCTGTGGTGGTGGGTCACAATTGTGATTCTGTTGCGCGAGTGGGGCATTACAATCATGCGTCTGTTCGTCATTAAGTACGGTGTGATGGCCGCTAGTAAGGGCGGCAAGATTAAGACCGTGCTGCAGACGGTGGCGCTGGTGCTGATGCTTCTGCCGCTGGGTCAGCTGGGTCTTGGCTGGCTGATTCCGGGTTGGGCTCTGATGGGCGCGGTTACCGCGATTACCGTGTGGACCGGCCTGGTGTATGTGCGTGATGCGTATATTTTGCGTCGTAACTGGTTGCAGGCTCAGGCCTCTCAGGGCGGCGGTAAGTAGAGGCGAGGGGAGTGGCGTGTGCTGCTCCCCTTCGCTGTACCTGCGGCCCGTTGTGCGCCGCGTGATGTTTTGGGCGGCGGTTCGCCGCTGAAAGGAGAGAATAATGGTTCCCCTCATCCGTGAAGATGCTCTGTCCGCTGAGCTTTCCTCTACTGCGCTTTCCTCCGCTGAGGTTTTCTCCGGCACCCCGGAGGCGGCGGCGTTGCTGCTCCGCGATGCGGTGCGGTTGCGTGCCTCCCAGGAGGGCCCGGTGCTGGTGGCGACGGCTGAGTCGCTGACCGGCGGGGCTGTGGGCGGCGCGATTTGTACGGTGCCGGGCGCATCCGCGTATTACCGTGGCGGCGTGATTTCCTATGCCTACGAGGTGAAGGCTCAGGTGTTGGGCGTGGACGCTCAGCTGCTGGCGCGTGAGGGTGCGGTGCATCCTGCGGTGGCGGTGCAGATGGCGGTCGGTGCGGCGCGCGTGTGCGGTGCCGATTATGCGGTGTCGACCACGGGCGTTGCCGGTCCTGATTCTGCGGACGGCCAGCCGGTGGGCACGGTCTATATCGGTGTGTGTTCCCCGAGTGGTTCTGAGGTGTTTGAACGCCACTATTCGGGGGACCGGGCGCAGATTCGTGCGGTGGCGAGCGCGGATGCGATTGCTCTGCTGGCGCGTGCGGTGCGTGGCGGTGCCGGTGGGGTTCTGGAGAACGAGCTGGCGTAGCGGGTCGGGCTGGACTGGACTGGGTTGGGCTGTGTGCTGTGCGGTGCCTGAAGCGGCTACGTGGCACCTGGAACGGCTGTGTAGTCGTCTGCGCGGCGCCTACCTGAGAAAAATTTACGGTTCAAATATATTCACAGGGTTCTTTCAGCTCCGCAGGAATAAAGGCATAGGTTCGCCTGTTTGAATAGATACAGGCCGTAAGAAGAGAACGAAAATGGCGAGGCTCCTAGCCCGCGCCCCAAAAATCAGTTAGGCTTAACTATGTACAGTCCCGCAGGTCGGGAATACCTACTCAGGAAAGTGATATAGAAGCTCATGGCTAAGCAGCGCGTATCGATTAATGGCATTACTAAGTGGAAGGAAATCGAGGAGACCCCCCGACAGGTCGCCCCGGTCGTTGAGGAAGCTAAGGTTGTTCCCCTGCGACAGGCAATCGGCGAGGTTCTTCGCGATGTCCGCCAGCGTCAGGGCCGCACCCTGCGCGAGGTTTCCCAGCGTGCCCGTGTTTCCCTCGGTTATCTGAGCGAAGTTGAGCGCGGTCAGAAGGAAGCTTCCTCCGAACTGCTGGCATGGATTTGCCAGGCTCTGGACATTCCGATGTCCCAGATGTTGCGTGAGGTTGCCGATCGTATGGCGGTTCTCGAGGGCGTTCAGATTCCGGATACTGTTCCGGCTGAAATGTCTGAGCAGTACAAGAGCGATTACTACATTCTCTCGAAGTAACGCGAGGCGGCATATGCCGCACTAAAACGTGAAGCGATGCCGTGCATCCCCGTAAGGTGGGGGTGTACGGCATCGCTTATTCTCGGTTTATCCCGGGTATATTCTCGGGTGATGTGACGAATTATGAAGCAAACTAGCGGTGGAGCGGAAGGAGCGCTTGTGAAGCTGAGCGAATTTTGGGCGTGCATGGAGTATGAGTTCGGTGCCGGGTATGCTCCGGTACTGGCGCGTGACTTGGTGCTGGGCTCGCTGGGTCATGTGACCGCTGCGGAGGCGCTGGACCAGGGCGTTAACCCCAAGGATGTGTGGCTTGCCATCTGTGAGGAGCAGGAGATTCCGCAGGAGCGCCGCCTGGGTCCCGATAAGGAGCCGTTGCGCTAGTCGGTAAGTCTGGCGTGTTCTAGCGCAGGAGACGGGGCCTAGTGTTTGGGCAGGACCTAGCGTTTGTTCCCTAGCATCTGTTCGAGTGCTAGCGCCTGTGCGGGCGGTATTTTCGAATAATTAGCGTAAGATTCCGGGGTTTTTCGAAAATATATGCCGAAACCCTATCCGATTTATTCGAAACCGGGTCGTAATTTTGTTCGACTCGTGCTAGACTTTTCCACATCAGGAATTTTTCGGAAAAATCTTCAAAGTTTTCCACAGATTTTAAAAAATGGCCTTATCCTGTCAGGCTGTGACCCTAGAGTAGTCTCAGAAGGAACCGGTAGGCCAAAACCTTCAAGGTCTCGATTACGAGTCCCACCGATTCCGAAGAAACATTACTCCCGTCAACCGCTGACAACACAAAGAACGAGGTACTACCGTGGCTAAGAACACCAAGTCTCAGAGCGTAGCTCGCGTTCCCGAAGAGGGTCGCGCCAAGGCACTTGAAGCCGTGATGGCACAGATCGACAAGAACTACGGCAAGGGTGCGGTCATGCGCCTGGGTGATAAGGAAATCACCAAGACCGAGGTTATCTCCACCGGAGCTATCGCCCTGGATGCCGCTCTGGGTATTGGCGGTCTGCCCCGCGGCCGCGTCATTGAGATTTACGGTCCCGAGTCCTCCGGTAAGACCACCGTTGCACTGCACGCTGTAGCGAACGTTCAGAAGGCAGGCGGCGTGGCTGCGTTCATCGACGCCGAGCACGCGCTGGACCCGATTTACGCGGCTAAGCTGGGCGTGGACATCGACCAGCTGCTGGTCTCTCAGCCCGACACTGGCGAGCAGGCACTGGAAATCATGGACATGCTGGTTGGTTCCGGCGCCGTTGATATCGTGGTCGTCGACTCCGTTGCCGCGCTGGTACCCCGCGCCGAAATTGAAGGCGACATGGGTGACTCCCACGTGGGTCTGCAGGCTCGCCTCATGAGCCAGGCTCTGCGTAAGATTACCGGCCGCCTCTCCGCAACCGGCACCACCGCAATCTTCATCAACCAGCTGCGAGAGAAGATTGGTGTCTTCTTCGGCTCTCCCGAAACCACCACCGGTGGTAAGGCGCTGAAGTTCTACGCTTCGGTCCGCATCGATATCCGCCGCATTGAGACCCTCAAGGACGGCGCTAACCCGATTGGTAACCGCACCCGCGCCAAGATCGTGAAGAACAAGATGGCTCCGCCCTTCAAGCAGGCTGAGTTCGACATCCTCTACGGTGAGGGCATCTCCGTTGAGGGCGGCATCCTGGACCTGGCGGTGGAGAACGACATCGTCAAGAAGTCCGGCGCATGGTTCACCTACGACGGTGAGCAGCTGGGCCAGGGCCGCGAGAACGTTCGTAAGCTGCTCAAGGACAACCCCGAGCTCACCGAGGAACTGCAGTACAAGGTTCTGGTGAAGCTGGGCATCATTGAGGAAGAAGCTGACGAGCAGGCAGCTGCTGAGTCTGAGGGTAACGACCCGCTGGACGAGCTGGCTGAGGAGTTCTAAACCGGCCCACGTAGCTTCTTGCTAACGCCACGACTGATTGCCGTGTGCTGTGCATTCCGCACGGTGCACGGCATCTGTCGTTAACGGAGAGCGCGTTAAATGGAACGCCAGCGAGCGCCGAGACAACGCCTCGTTACAATGGGGGAGCGCCGTATAGCCCGGCGCACGGGTCATTAGGCGGACCCAACTCATCAAGCGGCCCAACATATCAAGCGATCCAACACAGGGGAGAGGAGGAACTGAACATGACGGAACAGCACGGTCATGAAGAGCACGAACACAACAGTGTGCATGATGGCGACGCCGGTTTTGCGGCGCTGGATGCGACCGAACCGCACTTCGGTTCCTCAGCTCTGGAAGGTTCAGCCTTCCAAGACTCTGTATTCTATGCGCCTGTTTCCTTTGGGCATGTTTCCTCTGAGTCCGCTATTTCTTTTGAGCCTGTTGCCCCGCCGGTTGAGGTAGGCGGCTTCGAGGCGCTCAATTTTGAGGCACCCGCGCCCCTGGCGGAGCCCACCCTCAGCTGGGAGGCGCCTCCTGCTGTTGAAGAGCCCCCGTATGAGGATGAGCCCCTTTATGAGGAGGAGCCCCCCTACCCTGACGAGCCTCCTTATGAGGACGAACCGCCCTATGAGGATGAACCTCCGTATCCGGCAGAGCCTTTGTACCCTGAAGCAGAGTACGCGGGGGAATATTGGGTACCCTCGGACGAAGCGGCACCCGCAGCAGCAACAGAAGCGATAGCGGAGAAGCCAGCGGCTACAGAAAATGCACCTCAGAGGTGGGCACGGGAGAAGGCTGCAGATTCGGTAGCCTCTGAGGAGTTCCCGGACTGGCACCCCGCCGCGCACGGCTTTGTTGAAGAAAGCATCGCTCGCGATAACGGCGGTGATTACGCGGGGGAGTTCCGCGTACCCGAGTTGCCCCTGCAAGCTGTGCCCTCCGGCGCTGTACTTTCCGGCTCTGGGGAAGACTGCGAGTCGCCGCGCCGTAGCCTGCTCGTTGACCCGAACCTGCCCGCCGTCTCCATTGACGAAGCGCCCGTTCGTGCCTTTACCCCCGGCGGTGCCGAGCCGCGCCCCATGGCGGCTGGCCGTATGAGTCGAGCCGGTGCCGCCTCCATCGGATCGGGGCTCACCGCCGAAGAAAAGGAAGAGATCGAAAGGCAAGCAGCTCAGCGGGATAAGCAGAAGAAACGCAAGTCTTCGCGTGCTTCCAAGAACACCGACCATAAGCGCGGGTTCCGTCGCATGAGCGCGGTTCAGCAAGAGAAAATGCGGAGCCGTTCGCCCTACGCGCCCGCCTTCGGGGCTCGCAGCGACGATGAGGAAACCCGCAAGAGTTCCACGGGCCGCGGCTCGGGGAGCAAGCTATTCAGGGAGGGAAGTAGCTTGAACGAAGAACTCACCCCCGCCGAAGAAGCACTCATCCGCGGTATCGCTGAGGAAGAGGCGCAGGACGTCGGTACCGGAAAGCGCCGTGCCGCTTCGAATGGTTCCCCAAAGGGCGGTTCTCGAGCTCGGGGCTCCCAGCCGGGCACCTCTCGGATGGGACGTGCTTCCTCACCGCCGGAGGGCAACATGCCTTCCTGGAAGCAGAAGGTGCGTGCCGCCCGCGCCGCGGAAGAATCAGACCCCTATACGCGCGCTAAAACCATCGTGTACAACCAGCTGGCGTACTCGGCAAAAACCCGAGGTCAGCTGCGGAAGAAGCTGCAGGCAGAAGGCTTCGAGGCAGACCTCATTGAGCCGCTACTCGATAAGTTCGAGGCAGCAAAACTCATTGACGACGCCGAATACGCCCAAACGTTCGTGGCGCAGAAGAGCCGTACGAAGAAACTCTCCCGTGCCGCGCTGCGCCGTGAACTCGCTGAACGCGGGGTGCGCGGTGAAGAAGCAGAGAACGCACTGGCTCAGCGCACCGACGAGCAGGAACGCGAGGATGCCGCCGAGCTGGTGCGTAAGAAGCTACGCCCCGGCATGGACTTCAGCAACCGCGCCGAAAAGGATAGGGTGACCCGCCGACTGCTGGGGATGCTGGCTCGCCGCGGGTACTCCTCCTCGGTGTCGATGTCGGTGATTCGTGAGGAACTTGCCGCCTACGGTGCGGAGGATGAGCTCTGGTAGCTCAGTGTTCTGGTAGTTCGCGGCCCCGATAGAGGGCGAGCAGGTACGCTCCGCCAAAGAGCTTCCGTCAATAAGCTAAAGGGGTGAGCCCGCTACAGACACACTCTGTAGCGGGCTCACCCTTATGTTTTTAATCTTTATAAAACGCCTTGTCGAAGGCTGTATCTGCCGTTGGCGTTGCTGTTTACTCGACCGCTCCCAGGCGGTCCGCGAACTCGGCGAGGGTTGCATCCTGAGAACCTGCGATCTCCAGCAGCAGGCGCATCAGCTGGGCACCCTCACGGCGGATACGAGGCAACAAATCGGCACGTGCCGAAGAGGAGTACAGCTCCAGTAGAGCGCACACGGTCACCGCCGTGCACACCGCCAAGTCCTCCGCCAGGTGCTCATCCAGCGGGGCGTCCTCGAACAGCGCAGAGTACAGCGCTGGCAACGCCTTCTTACGGTCCACCCGGTAGCGCGGGTACTCCGGCGAGGAGGGGAATCCCAACATCGCCTCAACGAAGGGGAAGCCGCGGTGGTGCAGGCAAGTGCCCTCCGCATCGACCATGCGCACCTGCGCACCGTTTGCCGAACCGATCAGCACGTTCTGCGGCGAAAAATCGCCCGAAGAGAGCATATAGACCTTGCCGCGGTTGAGCTTGAACTGCTCGGGTACCGGCGGGCGCTTGGTGAAGAAGGGCTGCAGAACGCGGCGGAAACGGAAGGACAGCTCCTCAACAGCGGCGGGAAGAACGGGGGCGTCCTCATGCGCGGCAGAGCTGGACGCCGGGTTATCAGCATCGTGCTCGGGGGAACGCGCCTCATCAGCCACACCGTACAGCTTCTTCAAACCGCGCTCGGCCAACCCCGGCGAGGCAATAGCGCCCGGGAACTGCGCCTTGCGATCGGCACGCGCCAGGTTCAGGCGGTAATCCTCCACCGCCTCACCCATAATGCCGCTGGCGGCAAGGCAGCGGTACGCCTCAATGTAGTAGTTCAGCGCGTCCAGTGCCTGCTGGTCGGTGCCCTCCAGCAGGGCGTGGGCGACCGAATACTGTTCACCTTCTACGGTTCCGGCGCTCACATCCTCCAGAGCCAGCACACGCAGCTCAGGATCCGCGCCGTAGAGCTGCGGGAACAGGCCCGGAACCTGCAGGTTCAGCGCCTCCAAACCGTAACGCTCACGCAGGTACCCGAAACCGCCCGCGTTCACCGTCGAATCCTTACGGCGGTAACGCTTCACAATAATCGAGGTCGGCAAAGACTCCGCAGGCTCGGCTGTAGGCTCATACGCCACACGCACCACAACCGAACGCATGCCGGTGCCCAGAATCTGCACGCGCTCAACCGCGCGGGCAGCCACCTGCTCCAAAGAATGCGCCCAGCTGAGCATCTGCATCAGATTCTGGCGCATCGAGGCAGAATCAGCGCTCGCCTGAGGCGGCACGGGGGAGTAGGCGGCAATCGCCTCCTCAATGAGGGCGCTCAAATGCTCCCCGTCAGGGGCGGGAGCGGAAGAATCGTTCGGTGACAGAGCCGGAAAGTTACTACTAAGGGAAACCTGCATAGAGCCATTATCCCCCATCGGATACCCTATAGGGCATGACTTCGACCCTCAGCGATTCCGCCCAGACCCCCGAAACCAGCCCCCGCACCTACGAAGTGCGCACTTTCGGCTGCCAGATGAACGTGCACGACTCCGAACGAATGTCCGGCCTGCTGGAGGCTAACGGCTACGTTCGCGCTGAGGAAGGCACCCAGCCCGACCTGGTTGTTTTCAACACCTGCGCGGTCCGTGAAAACGCGTCCAACCGCCTGTACGGTCACCTCGGCCAGCTTGCACCGGTCAAGCGCAGCCACAAGGGCATGCAGATTGCTGTGGGTGGCTGCCTGGCGCAGAAAGACCAGGACGCCATTATCAAGAAGGCACCCTGGGTTGACGTCGTGTTCGGTACCCACAACATTGGCTCCCTGCCGGCGCTACTGGAGCGTGCCCGCCACAACCACGAGGCGCAGGCAGAACTGCTCGAATCCCTCGAAGTTTTCCCCTCCACCCTGCCCACGAAGCGCGATCACGTGTACTCCGGCTGGGTGTCTATCTCCGTGGGCTGTAACAACACCTGCACCTTCTGCATCGTGCCGTCCCTGCGCGGTAAGGAGAAGGACCGCCGCCCCGGCGACATCCTTGCCGAGGTTCAGGCGCTGGTCGATGACGGCGCTATTGAGGTGACCCTGCTCGGTCAGAATGTGAACTCCTATGGTGTGGAGTTCGGCGATCGCCAGGCGTTCTCCAAGCTGTTGCGTGCCTGCGGTGAGATTGAGGGCCTGGAGCGTGTACGCTTCACCTCCCCGCACCCGGCAATGTTCACCGACGACGTGATTGACGCAATGGCGGAGACCCCGAACGTCATGCCCGTGCTGCACATGCCGCTGCAGTCCGGCTCCGACAAGGTGCTCAAGGATATGCGCCGTTCCTACCGTTCCAAGAAGTTCCTGAACATTCTGGACAAGGTGCGCGAGCGCATCCCGAACGCCGTGATTACCACCGATATCATTGTGGGCTTCCCCGGTGAGACTGAAGAGGACTTCCAGGACACCCTGAAGGTTGTGGAGCAGGCTCGTTTCTCCTCCGCGTTCACCTTCCAGTACTCGATCCGCCCCGGCACCCCCGCGGCGACCATGGAGAACCAGATTCCGAAGGAGGTCGTGCAGGAACGCTACGAGCGTCTGATTGCCCTGCAGGACCGTATCGCCGGTGAAGAGAACCGCAAGCAGCTCGGTAAGACCGTTGAGCTGATGGTCGTTGCGGAGGCGGGCCGTAAGGCTGACCAGACTCACCGCCTCTCCGGCCGTGGCCCGGACCAGCGCCTCGTGCACTTCTCGGTGCCCGAGGGTTGCGAGACTCCCCGCCCCGGCGACATGGTCACCGTGCCCATTACCGAGGCTGGTTCCTTCCACCTGATTTCTGACCCGACCGCCGAGCAGTACCAGCTGCGCCGCACCCGCGCCGGCGACGCGTGGGACCGCTCCCAGGCTGACTCGTGCGGTACCGGCACCACCCAGGTGCCCGGTGCGCCGGTGGGTCTGGGCATGCCGACCATTGGTCTGCGCCCCTAAAACCTATAACGAATCATGCGCCCTGTTCTTCGGGCTCGCACCGCCACCGCAAGTGGGGGTGAGGGAACCGGTAGAATGGGGCGCATGACTATCTCCGAAACTCTGCCCGTTATCGCTATTGTGGGCCCGACCGGCACCGGTAAGAGCGCGCTCGCCATTGAGCTGGCTCTGCGCCTGAACGGTGAGTGCATTAACGCTGATTCTATGCAGTTTTACCGGGGTATGGATATTGGTACCGCGAAGGTCACCGCGGAGGAGATGCGCGGCGTTCCGCACCACCTGCTGGACATTATGGACGTGCGGGATGAGGCGTCCGTGGCGGAGTTTCAGGAGCGTAGCCGTGAGCTGATTGAGCAGATTCGTGCCCGTGGCCGCTACCCGATTCTGGTGGGTGGTTCCGGCCTGTATGTGCGTGCCGCCCTGGATAAGTTGGAGTTCCCCGGCACGGATGCGCGGGTGCGTGAGCGGCTGGAGGAGCAGGCACGTACCGAGGGCATCGGTGTTCTGCACGCCCGCCTGGCGGAGGTCGACCCGGAGTCGGCTGCGCGGGTGAAGGATGAGCGCCGCATTATTCGTGCCCTGGAGGTGTTCGAGGTGACGGGTCGTCCGTTCTCGGCGTTCATGCCGGTGCGCGAGTACGTGACCGAGAGTATTCAGCTTGGTTTGGATATGGATCGTGCCCTGCTACACGAGCGTCTGCACCGCCGCGTGGAGCTGATGCACGAGCAGGGTCTGCTCGATGAGGTTCGCACCCTGAATACGCAGGGGCTGCAGGAGGGGAAGACCGCCTCCCGCGCGATTGGTTACGCGCAGTTCGCTCGCGTCCTTGAGGATGCGGACTACAGCGTGGAGCAGGCGATTGAGGATACGACGATCGCTACCCGCCAGTTTGCGCGCCGGCAGCTGACCTGGTTCCGTGCGGACCCGCGCGTGCACTGGCTGGATGCGCTCTCACTCACCCTTGCCGATGAGGCGGAAGCCATCATCCGCGAAAGCACCCGATAAACCACAATAACGAGCCGCAACCGAACAGATACCCCTTCGAACCGGTCGGCGCGGTAAAATCATAGACGGACTGGTCACCAACTTTAAGGACAGCATATGAGCGAGAACCCTTCCATCTGGGGCGAGCTGGCAGGCCTGACCCTCACCAAGGGTCACGGCACCGGTAACGACTTCATCTTTCTGACGGATGAGAACGCAGAAATTGCCCTCACCCCCGAGCTGGTAGCCCGCGCCTGCGACCGCCACTTCGGCATTGGTGCGGACGGCTTCATTCGTGCTGCCCGTAGCACCGCCTCCCGCGCGGGTCAGAAGCTGATTGAGGAGCACCCGGACGCTGTCTGGTTCATGGACTACCGCAACGGTGATGGCTCTATCGCTGAAATGTGCGGCAACGGTGTGCGCGCGTTCGTGGAGTACCTGCGCACTGAGGGCCTGATTGAGCTTGAGGTGGGCGAGACCGTCAAGATTGGTACCCGTGCCGGCGTGAAGACTGTGGCGCGCACCGAAGAGGGCTACGCGATTGATATGGGTCCGTGGAGCTTCATTCACGGTGACGCTGCCCGCGAGGGTGGCGAGGACTGCCTGGTGTCTGCTCGCGGCCTGAAGACTCCGCGCGCTGGCCTGTCCATTTCGATGGGTAACCCGCACACCGTGGTGATGCTCGGCTCCGACGGTAAGCTGGACGGCCTGGACTTGCACAGCCTGCCTCAGGTGAACCCCGCCCCGGTCAACGGCACGAACGTTGAGTTTGTGGTGCCGGTCGACCTGGACGTTGAGAGCGGCGCGCATGTGGGCGCTATCCGTATGCGCGTGCACGAACGCGGCGTGGGTGAGACCCTGTCCTGCGGTACCGGCGCGTGTGCGGCGGCTGCGGCGACTCGTTTCTGGGGCGGCGAGGAAGCACCGGATGAGTGGCTGGTGCATGTGCCCGGCGGTACCCTCGCGGTGACTTTCGTGCTGGGTCCGGATGACCTGGAGCATGTTGTTCTGGCTGGTCCGGCGCAGATGGTTGCGACCGTCGTGCTGCGATAGTCTGCAGCGATAGAGCAGTCTTAGAACAGAGATTTTATAGACAAAAGCGGCGGGTGTTTTCCGACAATACGTTCAGAAAACACCCGCCGCTTTTATATTTTTAGCATTTAGCACCAGAGCAATGAGCTCCAGAGGTTTTAGTCCTCGTAGCGGTGCACCTGCAGAATACGGAAGCCCTTCGAGGTCGCATAGCGCGAAACCTCAAACTCGCCGGGGTGCAGCTGTCCAAGTTGTGCGTCCATCCACTTCTGCAAAGAATCGGAGCCCAGGTTCTTCTGAACCACCAGGTAGGCGTCACCGCCGGGCGCCAGGCGCGGCAACCAGGTCAGCAGGATCTCGTGCAGAACCTCCTTGCCCACGCGAATCGGCGGGTTTGACCAGATGGTGTCAAAACGCAGTTCGGGGTCAACCGATTCGGGGGTTCCCACGGTGACGTTGGACAGGCCGAGAGCGGCGGCGTTGCGTTCGGTCAGGCTAATGGAGCGGGAGTTCACGTCCACCGCGTGCACCTGCGCCTGTGGTGCGAGCATCGCCAAAGTCAGGGTGATGGGGCCCCAACCGCAGCCGATGTCGAGCATGTGTGTACCCTGCGGGTCGGGTGCTTCCTGCAGCAAAATAGCGGTGCCCTTATCAATGCCGGAGGGGCTGAAAATGCCGTTAGCTGTGGTGACGGTTACCTTGCGGCCGGCAAGCTCCACCTGCACGGGGCGGGGCTTGAATTCGGTCTCGGGGGTTTCAGAGAAATAATGCTGCTCGCTCATGCTATCCAGTGTACCGGTAGGGCAAGAACCGACCGCACACGGGCAGAGTATGTGCGGGGTGGGGCAGTAGCTTGCACGCCCTGAGCGCACAGGCGACCGAACCCCCTACCTGATGCGGGCAACGGCGGTAGAATTAGAGTCGTATGAATTCTAAGAACACCCCCGTATCTGATACCGAAAAGCTGCCCAGTGATGAGCAGCTGCGCCGCACCGTAGACCGCGTTCTGGGCCGTTCCCAGGCCGCCGCCTCCGTCACTACTTATGATGCCGCCGGTACCGCGCATCACAGTGATAACTCTTCCAGCGCCCACGGCAACCACACTAGCCGTCGCGTGCTGGACACTCGCGCGCGCGAAATTTCTGACGTTCAGCGCGAGCATTCCGAATATGACGGTGACCAGGAAGATCTCGCTGAGCGCCGCGCACTGCGCCGTATCGCGAACCTCTCCACCGAACTTGAAGACGTCACCGAGGTCGAGTACCGCCAGCTGCGCCTGGAGCGCGTGGTGCTGGCTGGCCTGTGGACTGAAGGTACCGTAGAGGACGCCGAGAACTCTCTGCGTGAGCTCGCGGCACTGGCTGAAACTGCAGGTTCCGAGGTTCTGGACGGCCTGGTTCAGCGCCGCCTCAAGCCGGACCCCGGCACCTTCCTCGGCTCCGGTAAGGCGCTGGAACTCAAGGACATTGTGGAGGCGACCGGCGCCGACACCGTCATCGTCGACTCCGAACTGGCTCCCTCTCAGCGTCGTGCCCTCGAAGACATTGTGAAGGTCAAGGTCATTGACCGCACCGCCCTGATTCTCGACATTTTCGCTCAGCACGCCAAGTCTCGCGAGGGTAAGGCACAGGTTGAGCTGGCTCAGCTGGAGTACATGCTGCCGCGTCTGCGTGGTTGGGGTGCATCCCTGTCCCGTCAGGCGGGTGGCCGTGCCGCAGCCGGTGAGGGTATCGGTTCGCGTGGTCCCGGTGAAACCAAGATTGAGATGGACCGCCGCCGCCTGCGCGCTCGCATGGCAAAGCTTAAGCGTGAAATCGCTGCGATGGCGCCGGCGCGTGAGACGAAGCGCCTGAATCGTCGCCGTAACCGTGTGCCTTCGGTGGCTATTGCCGGGTACACGAACGCGGGTAAGTCCTCCCTGTTGAACCGCCTGACCGATGCCGGCGTGCTTGTGGAGAACGCCCTGTTTGCGACCCTGGACCCGACCGTCCGTAAGGCGCAGACCCCGGACGGTATCGGCTACACCCTCTCTGACACGGTGGGTTTCGTGCGTTCGCTGCCGACCCAGCTGGTGGAGGCGTTCCGCTCCACCCTGGAAGAGGTCGCTGACGCTGACGTTATCCTGCACGTGGTGGATGCTTCGCACCCGGACCCGGAGGGGCAGATTCGTGCTGTCCGCGAGGTCATTGCGGAGGTTGAAGCCCGCCATATCCCCGAGATTATTGTGCTGAATAAGGCGGATGCCGCCGACCCGTTCGTACTGGAGCGTATGCGCCAGCGCGAGCCGGAGCACGTGATCGTTTCGGCGCGTACCGGTGAGGGTATTGAGGAGCTGAAGCAGAAGATTGCGGACACCATTCCGCGCCCCTCCATTGAGGTGAAGCTTCTGATTCCGTACTCGCACGGTGAGATTATTTCGCGCCTGCACGAATGGGACGCCGAAATTAAGAGCACCGATTTCGTATCGGACGGCACGTTCGTGGTGGCTCTGGTTCGTGAGGATGTCGCCTCCGAACTGTCCGAGTATGTGCTGGAGGGCGACCTGCTGGAGGTCCTGGAAGAGGAACTTGCGGAGGCACACGCCCTGGCTGAAGCGACCGCTTCTGTTTCCGAACAGGCCTCTACCTCCGAGGCTCTCTAGGAGCGTATGAGCGTGACCGAGAGCATCAACGCGCCCAAAAACGCCCCGGGAACCCTACCCGGATCGGCAACCGACGGCACCCGATTCACCGGGCAGGAGCTTGAAACCCTGCCCGGTGCAAAGGATGCCCTGACCCTGCTGGACGAGGCGGTTGCCGCCACCGGCGGTCAGAACCGTGCCGGTCAGCGCACCATGGTGGCGCATGTGGCGCAGGCTCTTGAACTGCAGCGTCACCTGCTGGTCCAGGCTGGTACCGGTACCGGTAAGTCCCTGGGCTACCTGGTTCCTGCCCTGGCGCGGGTGGGGGAGTCGGACCAGCCGATTGTGGTTGCGACGGCGACCCTCGCCCTGCAGGCGCAGATCGTGAACCGCGATATTCCGCGTCTTCTACAAGCGCTGGAGCCGCGCCCGGAATCGCAGGCGCAGGTGGCTCTGCTCAAGGGCCGCAATAACTACCTCTGCCTGCACAAGCTGGAAGGCGGCTACCCGGAAGACGAACCGGATGCTCTCTTTGACATGCCCTCTTCGACCTCCCGCGTGGGTGAGGAAGTGGTGCGCCTGCGCGAGTGGGCGGACCGCACGGAGACCGGCGACCGCGACGAGTTGAAGCCCGGCGTCTCTGACCGCGCCTGGGCTCAGGTGTCGGTCAGCGCCGCCGAGTGTCTGGGCCGCCGCTGCCCGCTGGTGGAAGAGTGCTTTAGCGAGATGGCGCGTAGCCGTGCCGCTGAGGCTGACATTGTCATCACGAACCACGCCCTGCTGGCGATTAACGCTTTTGAAGGCATGAAGGTTCTGCCCGAACATGAGACGGTCATTATTGATGAGGCTCATGAGCTGGTGGACCGCGTGACCGGTGCCGTGTCTGGTTCTTTGACGGTTGCGATGGTTCGCCGTGCGGCACGTAGCGTGAAGAAGCATTCGAAGGCTGATTCCGGCGCACTGGAAATGGCCGCCGGCACCCTGGAGACCGCTTTCGAGGGTCTTGCCGAGGGCCTGCTGAAGGGCCTGGACGGCCGCCTTTTGACCGCTATTTCTGCGGTCAATGATGCCGCCCGCACCGCCCTGTCCGATACCAAACCGGACGGTCAGGACGTTGATGCCGGCCTGCAGATGGCGCGCTCGCGTGTCTCTGAGGTGCACGATATGAGTAGCCGTATTTTGGAGGCTTCGGGCGAGCAGGACGTGCTGTGGATTTCTCGTCAGGGCGGTTGGGAGAACGGCCGCTACGTGGCTGCTTCCGATACCGACCCGGCGACCCTGAACATCGCTCCGTTGAGCGTTGGCCTGCAGCTGCGTGATGGCCTGTTCGCTGACCGCACCGTGATTTTGACGAGCGCGACCCTGACGGTGGGCGACTCTTTTGACGTTGCCGCCGGTGCCCTGGGACTGCAGGGCGAGGGCGCGCCGCGCTGGACGAGCATCGACGTGGGTTCGCCGTTCGACTACCGCAAACAGGGCATCATGTACGTTGCCGGGGATTTGAAACCTCCGGGATTTGGCGTGCACGAGGGGCAGCTGGAGCGTCTGCGTGAACTGTGCGAGGCCTCGGAGGGCGGCGCCCTGGGCCTGTTCTCCTCGAAACGTGCCGCCGAGCGTGCCGCCGAGTACATGCGCGAGCATAGCGACCTGAACATTCTTCTGCAGGGTGAGTCTTCGCTCAAGGCTCTGGTGGAGGAGTTCAGCGAGGACGTTGACTCATGCCTGTTCGGAACGATGAGCCTATGGCAGGGCGTGGATGTTCCCGGTGACTCGTGCCGCCTAGTGGTGATGGACCGCATCCCGTTCCCGCGCCCGGATGACCCGATTGCGCAGGCCCGCACGGAGGCGGTGAACCGTCACCGCGGTAACGGCTTTATGGCAGTTTCTGCTCACCACGCGGCGATTCGTATGGCGCAGGGCGCGGGTCGCCTGATCCGTTCGGTGTCTGACCGCGGCGTGGTGGCTGTGCTGGATTCTCGTGTGGCGACTAAACGTTACGGCGGTTTCTTGATGAAGGCGATGCCGCCGATGTGGTCGACGCAGAATAAGGCAGCCGTGATTGGTGCGCTGGCTCGTCTTTCAGCGAGCATTGAGCGTTAGCTCGGGCGGGATTCGTTCCTGGCTGCGCCGCCCCGCTTTGGACATATAAATATGGACATATAGAATCACCCCGGTGATACGTGAACTTTCACGTATCACCGGGGTGATTCTATGTAGAGCTCAAAGCCCTAACGGTTATGTCTTTTTAGAAGCTGTGTTGTTTAGAGCAGCTTCTTTAAGAAGCTGCGCTGTTCAGAGCCCGCGTCTTCTAGGGACTACCGTTTTCTAGAGACTGCATCTTCTAAAGACTACGCAGCACGGAGACGACCTTACCCATGACGGTTGCGCGGTCGCCCATAATCGGCTCGTAGTTGGAGTTGCGCGGCATGAGCCAGGTGTGGCCGTCGACCTGACGGAACACCTTCACGGTTGCTTCATCGTCGAGCAGCGCAGCAACAATATCGCCGTTGTCAGCGGTGTGCTGCTCGCGGACAACCACCCAATCGCCGTCGCAGATTGCGGCGTCAATCATGGAATCGCCCTTGACCTTGAGCATGAAGAGCTTGCCGCTACCGACCAGCTGGCGGGGCAGAGCGAGCACATCCTCCACGGACTGCTCGGCGGTAATGGGACCGCCCGCTGCAATTCGTCCAACCAGGGGAACGGGTACGAGGTCTTCATCGCCGACTTCAAAGTTCGGCAGCTCGGGCAGGGACGAGGAGGAACTACCGTGCATGCCGACGCCGTTCTCATCCAGCACCTCAATGGCGCGGGGAAGCTTGGGGTCGCGGCGAATGTAGCCCATGGTCTCGAGGCGACCGAGCTGGTGAGTGACCGAGGACAGGGACGCAAGACCCACCATGTCACCAATCTGGCGCATGGACGGCGGGTAACCCTTTTGTTCAATCTCGGTGCGGATCGCGTCAAGAATCTTCTGCTGGCGCGCGGTCAGCGCCGGACGGGGTGCTGTTGCCATTTCTTTTCCTTCGGTCTGTGCCCTGATTTCTGTACTCCGGCCTTTGTATTCCGGTCGGGCACGGATGGGTGCTTCACACATTTTCTGATGGTGTCCTAAAAATTTTTTGGGTTCTGCCGAAATGGGTCTTATCTCGTCAGGGGGTGGAGGAATTCTATCCGTGCCGGAGCGATACCGGAGCGATACGCAGGCAACGAATATGCGCCTCCGCCCTATAAAACTCAGTCAGCGGCACCTGCACTCGATACAGAACCAAGCTGTAACGGGTACAGAAACCTGCTGTGAGTAGGACTCATCAGGAGCGTGTGGAACGTCTCTTGACACCAGTGTAGAACACTACACCGAAAAACTCAAACAAATATTCTAGATTTTTTCTTCGAAACTCGAAGAAATTTTTAGTACATCTCTGCTAGACTTTAGAACAAGAGTTCGTATATACTCTTGAATCTCTCCTGAAATTCAGGATTTACGGGCGAATGTTCGAAAAATATTCGAAGATTCGACCCGGAGTCTTTCGGGAGAGGAGAGTGAATGAGTGTTCGAATGTATTCGAATCCTCTGCTTCTCTCTTCGCATGATCTACCCCGGATGCTCTGGAAAGCCTCTGGCGAATCTAGGGAGCATCTGGCGAAGAGAGAGCGCAGGGGATGGGGTTCCGGGACTACCCGGTGCACCCGACGCTCTGACCTAACTAGAGAATAGCTATCCACTAGTTATCGCCTAACAATCACCACTCCATAGTTATCACTCAACTAGGACCTCCGAGCGGGTATCGCTCGGCATTGCTAGACCCGCGGGGTAGCCCCGGGGCGAGCTGAGAGAAAGGAACCACAATGACTACTGCAGCACCTATTGCTTCTCGTGGCACTTCTGCACACCTTCCGGCAGGTTTGGTGGTGCTTCACCCCGCACGCACTGCGCCCGCCCGCACCACGGCTGTTCGTACCGTGCAGGGACGTTCTCATGTGCCTGCGTCTTCGCAGTCTGTTCGCTCTTCTCGTGCGGCTCATGCGCCCCGTCCTGCGCAGGTGGCTCAGCCCGCCCACGCTCCCGCCGTTTCTGTTCAGGCACCTGCACCGGTTCGCTCTGCCGCTTCTGATGCGCAGGCTCCTAGCATGAAGAATGTTCTTCTGGCTAAGGGTGGCGAGCTTCTGCGCGAGGTTCCCGCTTCTATTCGTCGTCTTGGTACTGTGCGCGGTTTCCTGAAGGGGCTGCCTCTGCTGACTTTGGCGGCGCTGATTGTGCTCGGCGCTATTAGCTTCTTTGGTCCGGCGGCTTCTGCTTCCGTGGAGAACGCTTCGGTGACTCGAACCGTCGTTGTGGTCAAGCACGGTGAGACCCTGTGGGATATTGCTCAGGCGGTGGATCCGCAAGGTGACACCCGTGATACTGTGGTTCGTATTATGGAGTTGAATTCGTTGACCAGCACCTCTGTTGATGCCGGTCAGCGTCTGGAAATTCCTCAGCCTCAGCGCTAAGCACGAACCCGTGTGTGGTTGGCTTCTGCATGAGGTTGATGTCTTGACTCCGAATCCTCTATCTCTCAAGCTAGAGCGCTTGAGTCGAATTCTTGAGCCTATGAACTAGGAGCGCACCGATGCCTGTTCCCGTTGAACCCACACCCGTCGAAACTGAATCTGTACAGACCGCTCGTCCTGTGGTTGCCGTTTTGGGGGAACCTGGAACTCGTGGTGCCCTGGTGAAGCTTCTTCAGGATGCGGGGGCGGCGGTTATCGTGACCGCTGTGCCCGATCAGTTGCGTGAGGCTGACGGCATGGTAGTGACTGGCGGTGCGAGCTCTCTTGAGGCGTACGAAGATCTGAAAGCTAAGGACGCTGAGCGCGTGATTGGTCGCCGTGTTGCTGGTGGTCGTCCGGTGCTGGTTGCCGGTGCAGCGTTGAGCTGCCTCTTCGACTCGGTGACGGTGGAGCATCCGCAGATGGGGCAGATTCAGGTGCAGTGCATGGGGGAGTGGCCCGGTGAGAGCGTGGAGCTTTCTACCCGTGACCTGGTGCCCGGTGCTTCTGCCCTGCGTGTTTCCTCCGATAGCGTGCTGCTCAAGGATCTTGAGGGTGAGGCTCACTTCAAATCTGAGCACGGCGTTTTTGAGTGGGCTTTTGATCAGAGCATTGAGTATATTGCCCCTCCCGCGGTGACGTGGACTGTCACCGAGCCTGCCTATATCGCGGCGGTTGAGAACGGCCCGCTGACGGCGGTGCAGTTCTGCCCGGTGGGATCTGGTGAGCTGGGTGCGGAGTTTATGCGCCGCTGGGTTGCGTCCCTGGCGGTGACTGGTCGCCTCTCGTTATCCTCTGAATCTCTGTCCTCTGAGGGCTCCGCTGCTGTTGCGGGAGGTAACTAATGTCTGTACCCGTTCTTGAACTTCTGCCCGCTGTTGATATTTCTGAGGGCTATGCGGTGCGCCCGGTGGGGGGCACTCTCTCCGGCGGTGAGCAGCGCCTCGACCCTGTTGAGGCGGCTTTGACCTGGGTGAAGGCTGGTGCTCGCTGGATTCACCTGGTTGATCTTGATTTGGCGTTTGGTCGCGGCACGAATACTGAGGTTCTGGCTGAGGTGGTTGCTGCCGTCCGTGCCGAGAATGCCCGGATGGCCGGCTCCGCTCCGGTTCGTATTCAGGTCAGCGGTGGTGTGCGTAATCCTGAGAGTCTGGAGCGTGCCCTGAGCCTGAATCCGGACCGCGTGAACGTGACTAGTGCGGCTCTGGCGGATTCTTCCTGGCTTGAAGGCACTCTGGCTCGTTATGCCGATTCTGATCTTCTGGCTCTTGGCCTCGATGCCCGGTACAGTCCCGAGCGGGGCTGGGTGACGGTGGCTCGCGGTACCGACTGGTCGGGTCCTGCTGTGGCGGAGGCGCTGGCGTGGCTGGAGGGCGCGGGTGTGCGCCGCTATGTCGTCACGGATGTGAGTAAGGATGGTTCTCTGGCGGGCCCCGGTGCGGAGCTGTTGGATGAGGTGCTGGCTCAGACTACCTGTCGGGTGGTGGCGTCCGGTGGTGTTGCGTCGCTGGCTGATCTTGTGAAGCTGCGTTCTATGGTGCCTTCTGGTTTGGAGGGCGTGGTGCTTGGCAAGGCGCTGTATGTGGGTAACTTTAGTTTTGAGCAGGCTCTTGAGGTTGCTGGTTCCCGCTAAAGCTGCCGCTCCGCGTCAATCTGCTTCCCGCTAAAGCTGCCGGTTCGCTCTAGTCCGCGTAGATTTCTTATCCACCCAGGCTTTATAGATGACGAAGCCCTGCCTTCCTCAGCCTGAGGGAGGCAGGGCTTCGTGCTGGCATACACCAGATACGGCTTAGTACACCGGGCCGGTGAGCTTTTCGCCGGGGCCCTTGCCGGGTTCGTCCGGGAAGGGGGATGCTTCGCGGAAGGCGAGCTGCAGGGTGCGCAGGCCGTCGCGCAGGGGCGCTGCGTGCTGGGAGCCGATTTCGGGTGCGGCGGCGGTGACGAGGCCTGCCAGCGCGGTGATGAGCTTGCGTGCTTCGTCGAGGTCCTTGAGGTCGTCGGCGTTTTCGTCTGCTGCCAGGCCGCACTTGACGGCTGCGGCGCTCATCATGTGGATGGCTGCGGAGCTGATGATTTCGATGGCGGGTACGTCTGCGATGTCGCGCAGCTGTTCGTTGACGGCTTCGACCTGCTCTTCGGTGAGTTCGGTATGGCCGTGTACGGGGGTTTCTTCTTCCGCGGTGAAGCGGAAACTCGTGTTTTCAGTGCTCATAATCCTAGAATCTCATATTTCGTTTGTTTCGGTAAATGCGTCCTTAAGAGTGGGCGCGTCCGTGGACTTTCTGGAGGAATCCCCGCAATTTTTATGGTGTTTTGCGTCTAATTCCTTGCGCCTGTCGGGGATTTTGCGGTATGGTTGTAGGCAGTTTGCAAGTGGAGCATGCCTCCCACCCGGTTGACCGCCGCAAGCGTTAGTTTGCGAGTTTTGAGGTGAACGGGTTCGTCCGCCGCTTTCGGCGTACGCTGGTTTGTGCCTCCGCTTGTGTAACTGCGGGGGCTTTTTTAGTGCCCGCAACGGATAGTATTCACGGGGAAACCCACAGAGCACAGGAGCTAGTCATTAGCGAACCACGCATTAACGATCGTATCCGCGTTCCCGAGGTCCGTCTTGTCGGTCCCGGTGGCGAGCAGGTAGGCGTTGTCCCTCTGAAGGACGCTCTGCGTCTGGCTGAGGACGCCGAACTCGACCTGGTCGAGGTTGCCCCGAACGCGAAGCCGCCCGTGTGCAAGCTCATGGATTACGGTAAGTACAAGTACGAAGCCGCAATCAAGGCTCGTGAATCCCGCAAGAAGCAGGCTAATGCCGTTCTGAAGGAGATCCGTTTCCGCCTGAAGATTGATACCCACGACTACGAAACCAAGGTTGGACACGCTCGTCGTTTCCTTTCCGGTGGTGACAAGGTCAAGGCAATGATTCAGTTCCGTGGTCGTGAGCAGCAGCGCCCCGAGATGGGTGTGCGTCTGCTGGAGCGTCTGGCGGCTGAGCTGGCTGAGGTGAGCACCGTTGAGTCTCGCCCCCGTCAGGATGGCCGCAACATGGTGATGGTTCTGGCGCCGCTTCGCGGTAAGGCAGAGGCTCGCCGTGAGCAGGGCGCCGGCGGTCGCAAGGGTCGCGAGCGTATTGACACGACCAAGGCGAAGCCCGTAACTAATTCTCTGGCAGACGCTATGCCTGCCGAGTTGAAGGCGCAGGCTTCCGCCGAGTAGGGAACCGGGTCGTCACTTTAGGATGGGCACGCGCCTCCACCGTTGGGTGGGTGTTGCGGGTTCACCCGGTGCCGGTTCCGAGGCACCTCGTTGGGGGTGCCTCACCTTTGGTCCTTGGGGCTGATGCGTGTATCGCTCAACCCCACTAAGCTACCCCGCTGTTGTGGCGGGGGATGAATGTAAGGAGAACGGCAGCTATGCCGAAGCAGAAGACCCACTCTGGTGCTAAGAAGCGCTTCAAGCTCACCGGTAGCGGCAAGGTTAAGCGCCAGCAGGCGAACCGTCGCCACTACCTGGAGCACAAGTCCTCTCGTCTGACCCGTCGTCTGGCTTCTGACCAGATCGTTACCGGCGGCCAGGCAAAGGTTGTCAAGAAGATGCTGGGTAAGTAAGCAACGCTTACTCTCTGCACCTGGCGCACCGATAGTGGTGCGCACTGATTAAAGACTCGCTCCTGTTCAGCGTGATATGTGAGCTGTTCAGGACATAAGACGAAGGAGACACACGTGGCACGTGTGAAGCGCGCGGTTAACGCGCACAAGAAGCGCCGTACTATTCTCGATCGTGCATCCGGCTACCGCGGTCAGCGTTCTCGCCTGTACCGTAAGGCTAAGGAGCAGGTCACTCACTCGCTGGTTTACAGCTACGACCACCGTCGTAAGAAGAAGGGTGACTTCCGTCGCCTGTGGATTCAGCGTATTAACGCTGCTTCCCGCGCACAGGGCCTGACCTACAACCGCTTCATCCAGGGCCTGAAGGCTGCTGGTGTTGAGGTTGACCGCCGTATGCTGGCTGAGCTGGCTGTTAACGAGCCCGCTGCCTTCAACGCACTGGTTGAGATTGCTAAGAACAACCTGCCCGAGGACACCTCGGCTCCCAAGGCTTAATGAGCCTAGGTTGTGTTCTTACCTCGAAGATCTAGGTTCGGGGTAGGATGCTTAAGCGTTGTGAGCGGCCGTCTGCACTTTTGAGTGTGGGCGGCCGCTTTCTGCGTATCTGGGGTTGTGCTTGTAGCTGTTCTGCGTTTTTGGGTGTGCCTTTGCCTGTACCCTTTAAGGGTGAACTTTTTTGAACGTATTAGTACCCCCGTTGTGATGTCCAATCCGCAGGCAGATCGTGTGCGCGATATTGCCAAGCTGCGTACCCGCGCTGCCCGCACGAAGAAGGGCCAGTTTCTGGTGGAAGGCCCGCAGGCTGTGCGTGAGGCGTTGAAGGCACATTTGCAGAAGCCGATTCTGGATGCTGTCTACGTTACGGAGGCGGCTTTTGACCGTCATGAGGATATTGCTGAGCTGCTGGAGCAGGTGTACGGCACCCCGACCCCGGAGGAGGGCCGCCGCGTCTTTATGCGCGTGGTGACTGATGAGGTGCTGGAGGCGATGGCTGATTCGGTGAGCCCGCAGGGTATTATTGCGGTTTCCTTTATGGTGGATGCGTCGTTCTCTCTGCTGTGGGGTGAGGGCGCGTTGAACCCGAAGCTGATTGCTGTGCTGTCTCGTGTGCAGGATCCGGGTAATGCAGGCACTATTCTGCGTGTGGCTGATGCGGCCGGTGCCGACCTGGTGATTACGACTAAGGGTTCGGTGGATTTGTATAACCCGAAGACGGTGCGTTCTACCGCTGGTTCGCTGTTCCATGTGCCGATTATTCAGGGCGTGCAGCTGGAGGATTTCGCGGAGGATGTGAAGTCTCAGGGTACTGCTGTGTTGGCTGCTGACGGCTATGGTGCGGTGAATCTGCAGGAGCTGAGTGAGTACACGGCGGCTCGTCGTGCCGGTGTGGAGGCGAGTGCCCCGTCCGGTGTGAAGGGTAATTTTGATCTTTCGAAGCCGACCATGTGGCTTTTCGGTAATGAGGCTCAGGGCTTGAACGTTGAGGAGAAGGCCGCGGCGACCATGCGCGTGGCTGTTCCTGTCTATGGTTCGGCTGAGTCTTTGAATGTGGGTACGGCTGCTGCTGTGTGTCTGTATGCTTCGGCGATGGCTCAGCGCAGCGTTTCTCGATAGGTTCTGGGCGGTTCGCGGCTGTGGCACAGCGGTGGGCCGCTTTAGCCTTATAGGTTTTAGAGTTTTAGTTGAGGGCTGAGAAAGGGAAATTATGTCTGCTCCTTCTGGTCATTCGGGTTCGGGCGCGATTATTGCGGCGCTGGGTGCGAACCTGGGTATTGCGGTGCTGAAGTTTTTGGCTTTTGCGCTGACTCGTTCTTCGTCGATGCTGGCGGAGGCTATTCACTCGGTGGCTGACTCGGGTAATCAGCTTCTGCTTCTTCTGGGCGGTCGCGCTTCGCAGAAGCAGGCTGATGAGGAACACCCGTTTGGTTATGGCCGTAACCGCTATATTTACGCGTTTATTGTGTCGATTATTATCTTTGCCCTGGGTGGCTTGTTCGCTCTGTATGAGGGTTATGAAAAGCTGCATGACCCGCACGGTATTACTGAGTGGCAGTGGGTTCCGGTGGCTGTTCTGGTGGGTTCGATTCTGCTGGAGGGTAATTCGTTCCGCGTGGCGGTGAAGGAGTCTCGCGAGCTGAAGGGCAAGCAGAGCTGGATGCGTTTCTTGCGTACTTCGAAGAACCCGGAGCTTCCGGTGCTTCTGCTGGAGGATGCGGGTGCCCTGCTGGGTCTGATTTTTGCGCTCTTTGGTGTGGGTATGACCCTGTTGACCGGTAATGGTCTGTGGGATGCGTTTGGCACCCTGGCTATTGGTGTGCTGCTGGTCTTTATTGCTGTGTTCCTTGCGGTGGAGATGAAGTCGCTGATTTTGGGTGAGGCTGCTTCACCGGAGGATTTGGCGAAGATCCGTGCAGCGATTGAGGATGGCGATAGCGAGCGCATTATCCACATTAAGACCGTGCACCTGGGTCCTGAGGAGATTCTGGTGGCGGCGAAGATTCGTATTCATGATGCTGACACTGGTCGCGCGGTTGCTGATGAGATTGACGCGGCTGAGGTACGTATTCGCGAGGCTGTTCCTGCGGCACGCATCATTTATTTGGAGCCGGATATTTTCCGGGCTTAGTTCTAGGAGATTTTTGTTATGACCGTTGAGATGATCGTTGATGGTTTGCTAAAGATTTTCTTCGGCCTGATCATTCTTTTGGTGTACCTGCGTCTGACTCACGGTTCTCAGGCGGGGCCCCAGACCCCGATTGATACCATCGGTAACTTTGTCATCGGTGGTGTGTTCGGTGGCGTGTTGTACAGCACGCAGATTAGCCTGTTCTACTTTGTCATCTACATGGTGTTTACGCTGTGCATGATTCAGCTGCTGAACGTGGCGACCACGAAGATTCGTTTTCTGCATATGGCGGTGCGTGAGCAGCGCGTGCCGGTCATTACGGATGGCGATATCGATATTAAGAGCTTCCAGCAGAAAGATGTGGCTCTTGACCTGATGCGCCTGATTGCTAATCTGCGTGCGCAGGGTATTTACGACCTGGAAGAGATTGAGTTTGCTCAGATTGAGCCGAACGGTGCGCTGAGTGTAATCCGTAAGGGTGACGGTGTGCCGAACTTTGCTCTGATTGTGAAGGGCAAATTGGTCACTCGCGATATCGCGGATGCGCACAAGACCGAGGATTGGGTGTATCTGCAGTTGCGTGCGGCTGGGGTTGAACTTGAGGATGTTTTCTTCATGGAGTTCAAGAACGGTAACCGCCTTCTGATTCTGCTGAATGACGGCACTAGTATTCGTCGTGAGGTGGCTGAGGCCTCGAACATGAATAATACGGAAGAAGAGTGGCAGGAAGGCGTAGAGGAAGCTCCTGAGCCTGAGGATACTGAGGATGCTGAGAAGGAAGTAGCGGAGCACGCTGCTGAGGATGCGCATCCGTCGAAGGATTCTAAAGCGTAGAAGAAAGTAGAGAAAGATGAGTGAAGTGTCGCCCTCGTTTGAGGTTCAGGTGGTTGGTGCCGCCGTGGTTGATTCTTTGGAGGCTCCGACCCGTATGCTGGTGGCTCAGCGTTCTGAGCCGCAGACTGTTGCCGGCATGTGGGAGTTCCCGGGCGGTAAGGTCGAGCCGGGGGAGAGCTGCGAGCAGGCGCTGGTGCGTGAGCTAAAGGAGGAGCTGGGCGTGCAGGCGCGTTTGGGCGCTGAGGTGCCCGGCGCGTACCCGCAGGGCTGGCGCCTGAGCGAGCGTCTGGCGATGCGTGTGTTCTTCGCCGAGATTCTTTCGGGTACTCCGGACACCCTGGAAGATCACAGCGCTCTGCGGTGGATGCCGTTACCGAAGTCTAAGGATGACGCGCAGGCGTATGACGATTTGCTGGGTTTGCCGTGGATTCCGGCGGATTTGCCGATTGTTGTGGCTCTTCTTCAGCAGCTGCAGGATGCAGGTGTTGGCGAGGCGTAATCCTAACGCTGTAGCGCTAAGACTCTGTGTTAGTTCGGTGCGAGGCTAATTCGCCGTTGTGTGACAAATTCGCGGCGGTAGCACGATAAATTTTCTCTATCTTTTTTGACACTTTTTGAAGGCGGGATTCCCTGTGGGGAGTCCCGCCTTTATTCACGTTTTGAGGGTGAATTATGCGCCATATGATTCTGACTTGTGAGTTTATTGGGGTGTTTATTCAAAGGGCGTAAAGTTATGGCTACAGGTCGTGTCTAAGAACATGCACCGTAAAGAGATAGGCGATTTTAGGTATGTGCAGCCCCAAAATCCGGGATGAAATCCTGCACCAATCACCGTATGTTTATTAGGTAAGAAAAAACTATTTAATTGGTGATACTGAGATGAACTTTTGGGGAGCCTTCCTCGGAAACTTTTTGATTGGCCTGCGCGAGGGCCTCGAAGCGGCACTGGTTGTCGGCATTCTGCTCGCCTACATCCGCAAAACGCAGCGCACCCACCTGCTGGCACCCATGTGGGCCGGCGTCAGTGTGGCGGTCCTGCTGTCCCTCGGCTTTGGCGCTCTGCTGACCTTCGGCCCCCAAACCCTCACCTTCGAAGCGCAGGAAGCCATCGGCGGCTCCCTGTCTATCATTTCGGTTGGCTTTGTCACCTGGATGATTTTCTGGATGGCTGAAAACGCCCGTATGCTTTCGGCTGAGCTCAAGGGCAAACTGGATGCTGTGCAGACCAGCGCCTGGGCTGTGGTTCTGCTGGCGGCGCTTTCCGTGGGCCGTGAAGGCCTGGAAACCACCCTGTTTATCTGGTCGGCTACCCGCACCGCCGGTCAGGAGGCTAACGCAACCCCCATGCTCGGCGCACTGGTCGGTATCGCGATTGCCGTTGTGATGGCGTGGGGCATGATGCGCGGCATGATGCGCATCAACCTCTCCCGCTTCTTCACGATTACCGGCGCGTTCTTGGTCATTGTGGCGGCGGGCGTGCTCTCGTACGGTATTCACGATCTGCAGGAGGCGGCTATCCTGCCGGGTCTGAACAACATCGCGTTCGAGTCCTACCGTTACATTGATCCGAGCGGTTTTGTGGGCACCCTGCTTAAGGCTGTATTCAACCTGTCCTCGACTACCACCTGGCTTGAGGCGGGCGCCTGGATTCTGTACGTGGGCATCGTGATGCCGCTGTTTATCCGTGCGCAGCGCCCGGGTCTGAAGGCAGCGGCTAAGAAGCAGGAAGCCGAAAAGGCTGCATCCTAAAGACGGCATCCTCAACCGACCTAGCCTCCCACCTTGTTAGGGGAGGCACCACTAGACTTTTGCGGCAATGACTGGTCGCGAACCCTACCTACTCATACATTCACCCTTCACGGGACCATACATAAGGAGAACCAATGCGTAAGACTCTCGCTTCCGCTGGTGCATTGCTGTCGGTTGGTGCGCTCGCACTGACCGGCTGCACCCCCAATACCCAGGCTTCGTCCTCGTCCTCCGCTTCGGGATCTGCGGCTTCCGACGGCGTCATTAATGTGACCGCATCCGACACCGCCTGCAAGCTCTCGGTGACCACCGCCAAGGCTGGCAAGGTGACTTTCAAGGTCAAGAACGAGGGCACTAAGGTCAACGAGTTCTATGTGCTTGGATCTGACGGTCTGCGCATTATCTCCGAGGTGGAGAACATCGGTCCGAACCTCAGCCGCGACCTGACCGTGGAACTGAGCGAGGGCAGCTACAAGACTGCTTGCAAGCCCGGCATGGTTGGTGACGGTATCACTGGTGATTTCACCGTAACCAAGAACGAGAACGCGGCGACTATTTCCGCCGATGAGCAGGCTCTGCGAGACACCGCGGTTACCCAGTACACCGCCTACGTCAAGGACCAGGTGGAGTCCCTGAAGACTAAGACTGAGCAGTTCGCTGAGCTGTACACCGCCGGCAAGGTGGAAGAAGCGAAGGCGCTGTACTCCTCCGCACGCCTGCACTACGAACGCATTGAGCCGGTGGCTGAGTCCTTCGGCGATCTGGACCCCGCCCTGGACGCACGTGAAGCAGACGTGGAAGAGGGCAAGGAGTGGACCGGCTGGCACAAGATTGAGAAGGATCTGTGGCAGCCCACCGCTGAGAAGAACGGCGGTAAGGAGTACACTCCGCTGACCGCGCAGGAGCGCGCCGAGCTGGCGAAGAAGCTTGTTGCTGACACCCAGAAGCTCTACGACGAGGTTCACTCCTCCGAGTTCAAGCTTGAGGCTTTCCAGATTTCTAACGGTGCGAAGGAACTGCTGGACGAGGTGGTAAACACCAAGATTAGCGGTGAGGAAGAGATCTGGTCGCACACTGACCTGTCCGACTTCCAGGGCAATATTGATGGTGCCCGCGTGGCGTACGAGGATGTTCTGCCGATTCTGAAGCAGAAGGACCCGAAGCTGGCTGAGGACATTGCGAAGAAGTTCGACGCTGTGCAGAAGCTGCTGAACCAGCACAAGAAGGGTGACGGCTTCGCTTCGTACGATGAGCTGACCAAGGAACAGGTGCGTGAGCTCTCCGACGCTGTGCAGGCGCTCTCCGAGCCGGTTTCGAAGATGACTGAGGTTGTGACCGGCGCGGGCACTAAGTAGTATCCCGCCGACGCTCACCTGCCGCGGTATGTGATATCCGCGGGTATGCCGGGTGGGGACTACGGTTGATTCGTGTCTCTGCCCGGCACAGGTGCTTTCTTCATGCAGGGCGCATGTAGCCGCTACATTCTTCATCATTCACACACCATACGAAAGGCCTTCCCATGCCTACCGACCCCAATCACCACACCCCGGAAGTAGCCGCCGAAGCTAAGCCTGCCGGTACCTCCCGTCGCGGTGCGCTCGGCGCCGCACTGGCTGGTGCCGGTGCTCTGGGTGCTCTCGGCGCGCTCGCCGGCTGCTCCTCCAACTCCAGCGCGCAGACTTCTGCGAGTGCTTCCTCGACCGCGGTGAAGGATTCCCATTCTTTCTACGGTGAGCATCAGAGCGGCATCTCGACTGAGGTTCAGGACCGTATGTACTTTGCGGCCCTGAACTTGAAGACGACCGACCGTGACGAAATCCAGTCCCTGTTCAAGGAATGGAGTGCCGCTGCCGCGAAGTTGCAGGCGGGCGAGCTGGTGGGCGAGGACCGCTCCTATGAGGCGCCTCCCAAGGACACCGGCGAGGCGATGGACCTGTCTGCCGCGAACCTGACCCTCACCTTTGGTCTGGGTCGTAGCTTCTTCGTTGATGATGAGGGCAAGGATCGCTTCGGCTTTGCCTCTAAGCTCCCGGAGGCGCTGGTTCGTATCCCTCATATGACCGGTGATGCGCTGGAAGATAAGCGAAGCAACGGCGATATCTGCATTCAGGCGTGTGCGGATGACCCGCAGGTGGCGTTCCACGCGATTCGTAACCTGATTCGTATTGCTGGTGGCCGTGCCGTGGTGGCGTGGAATCAGCAGGGCTTTGGTCGTACTTCTTCGACGTCGACGACCCAGGTGACGGCTCGTAACCTGTTCGGTTTTAAGGACGGTACGAATAACCTGAAGGTGGAGAGCCCGAATCTGTTGAAGAAGCATGTGTGGACTTCTTCTGAGAATTCGGCGAACAGCCCGGCGTGGATGGAGGGCGGTAGCTATCTGGCTGCTCGTCGTATCCGCATGAATATTGAAACGTGGGACCGCACTCGTCTGCGTGAGCAGGAGGAGATTGTGGGCCGCACTAAGGTCACTGGCGCGCCGCTGTCTGGTGGCGATGAGTTCACGGCTCCTAATTTTTCGGAGAAGGGCCGCTCGGGTCCTCTGATTCCGGCAGATTCGCATATGCGTCTGATGCATCCTGATCAGAATGATGGTGTGCAGATTCTGCGTCGTGGCTACAACTACACGGATGGTGCTGATGAGCTGGGCCGTCTGGATGCTGGCTTGTTCTTCATCGCGTATGTGTGCGATCCGCGCACGCATTTTATTCCGATGCTGAGCACGATGACTTCTTCGGATGCTTTGAGTGAGTATCTGCGTCATACCGGTAGTGCGCTGTTTGCGGTGCCGCCGGGTGTGAAGGATGAGAACGACTACATCTGCTCGGGTCTTTTCAGCTAGTGGGTGTGTGGAACTAGCGCCTGCTTGGGCTTGCTGAGCGGCGTGTTTGTGTTGTTGAAAGCAGGAGGTGGTGTCACCTCCTGCTTTCTTCCGTTAAGGCTCGTTCCGTGGCTGCTTTGCGAGTGCTGGGGGTGTCTGGATTGTCTCTTGGTGGGTTTTTGTGGGGGAGGGGATTTTGTCACATATGGGTTCGACACGGGTGCATACTTTGGAAACCAATCGGTAGGCGGGTAGTATTGAGGGAGAAATCACATACGTATTGGGAGACAATGATGACTGCTCAACCCCCGTTTGATCCGGGTGCCTACCGCTCCGACGCGGTTCCCTCGGATACTCAAGCTATTTATATTCAGGAAGGCGGCGCTGAGTCGCGCGGAATTCTGTTCCATTCGCCGACCAAGCACCCGAAGATTCTGCGTCTGCAGGAGATTATGATTGTCTCCGCGCTGCTCTGCTTTATCCACGGTGTTATTTCCTCGTTTGCGCCGGATAACCTGTCCCCGCTGAAGGGTCTGCCGGAGGTCGGCGTTGCAGGCGGTATCGGCCTGCTGGTTGTTTCTGCGGTTGTGTACCTCTGGGTGTACTTCACGATTCAGAAGGGCAAGCGTCTGGGCCTGACTGTCGGTCTGATTTTTGCAATTCTGGGTGCGTTCGTGGCGATTCTGTCTCTGATTGGTAATGTCATTGACGCTCAGCGCTACGGCTTCGTACCCCTGTACGCGGCATGGTTCATTGCGAACGTGCTGTGGATTCGTGCTTCTTTCGACCCGGCTGTGAAGCAGGCTCTGAAGTAGAGGCGCCCCTTCAACCCTGTTGTTGAAAAGATATGCTCTAGAACGCCCGGATGGACTATCCGGGCGTTCTGCTGTTTACGCTTCCTTCTCTGGTCTAAAATGGATAGGATATGCGCCCGTCGCCTACCCCTGTTCCGCATCCTGTGCGGGCAGCCGGGGAGAGCAGACGGTGCTGCCTAAGGTGTATTACGAGCCAGCCGGCATAGTGCCGGTGGTATGCAGAGAAGAGTGACAATGACCGATTCCGTGCAGGAACACGCGGGTCTTAACGGCCCGGCTCAGGTTCTCGCCCGCATTGCGCAGGTTCTGGAGGAGAACCCCGAGAACGGTTTGGACGCTATCCGTGAGGCTTTTGAGGCTGAGCGTGAGCGTGCCAAGCAGGAGATTCGCGAGAAGGCTACCGACTTTGACAGCCTCAAGGAGGTGCGCCTGAGCTTTTTCGGTGAGAAGGGCATCATGAGCATCGCTAACCGTCAGATGCGTGATCTTCAGAACCAGCACAAGGGCCCGGTGGGTAAGCTGATGGGTCAGGCTCGTGCCGCCCTGACTGAGGCTATTGAGGCTCGTACCGCTGAGCTGGAGGCTGAGCGTGAGGCTCGCATCCTGGCTGAGGAAGCTGTAGACGTTTCTGCTGCTTCGCCTCGCCGTTCCCTGGGCGGCCGCCACCCGATTGCTCTGATGCAGGAGCGCCTGACCGACATCTTCGTCGGTATGGGTTGGGAAGTTGCTGACGGCCCGGAGTTGGAGTCTGAGTGGTACAACTTTGACGCTCTGAACATTAAGCCCGATCACCCGGCACGCGAAATGCAGGACACTTTCTACGTTGAGCCGAAGAACGCTCACCTGCTGCTGCGCACTCACACTTCGCCGGTGCAGATGCGTTCGCTGCTTTCGCGTGATCTGCCGCTGTACATTGTGTGCCCGGGCCAGGTGTACCGCACCGATGAGCTGGATGCGACCCACACCCCGGTCTTCCACCAGATTGAGGGCCTTGCCGTGGATAAGGGCCTGACGATGGCTGATCTGAAGGGCACCCTGGAGTACATGGCACGCGCCATGTTTGGTGAGGACGCTAAGATTCGTCTGCGCCCGAACTTCTTCCCGTTCACTGAGCCTTCCGCTGAGTTGGATTTGTGGCACCCGAACGCTAAGGGCGGCCCGCAGTGGATTGAGTGGGGTGGCTGCGGCATGGTGAACCCGAATGTTCTGCGTGCTGCGGGTATTGACCCTGAGGAGTACTCGGGCTTCGCTTTCGGTATGGGTATTGAACGTACCCTCATGTTCCGTAACAACGTCGCTGACATGCATGACATGGTTGAAGGCGACATCCGTTTCTCTGAGCAGTTCGGGATGGAGATCTAAATTATGCGTGTACCCCTGTCATGGCTGCGCGAGTTCGTGCCTGTAGCTGAGGATGCTTCGGCTGAAGATTTGATGGCAACCCTGGTGAAGGTTGGCCTGGAAGAAGAAGACGTTCACCGCCCCTCTGATGAGCTGTCCGGCCCGATTGTGGTTGGTCAGGTGCTCTCGATGGAGCCGGAGACCCACTCGAACGGCAAGACCGTGAACTGGTGCCAGGTGCGTGTGGTTCCGGAGGGTCAGGAGCAGACTCTGACCGGTAAGGGCATTGAGCCTTCCGGCGTGCAGGGCATTATTTGTGGTGCCCACAACTTCAAGCCCGGCGACAAGGTTGTTGTGACCCTGCCCGGCGCTGTTCTGCCCGGCGGTTTCGCGATTACCGCTCGTAAGACCTACGGCCACAAGTCGGCTGGCATGATTGCTTCGACTCGTGAGCTGGGTATTGGCGACGACCACGGCGGCATTCTGGTGCTTTCGACCCTGGGCCTGGACCCGGAAATTGGCACCGATGCGATGGAGCTGCTGGGCCTGTACGATCAGGCTGCTGAGGTGAACGTGACTCCGGACCGCGGTTACGCGTTCTCTCTGCGCGGTATTGCTCGCGAGTGGTGCCACGCTACCGGTTCTTCCTTTGAGGATTTTGTGCTGGCGTACGGCGAGCGCGCCCCGGAGGCGAACGAGTCCGGTCACGCGGTTTCTCTGCGTGATGACGCCCCGATTCACGGTAACCCTGCATGCACTCGTTTCGTGATGCGTGAGGTGTCGGGCGTGAAGGCGGATGCGCCGGTTCCGACCTGGATGTCTTCGCGTCTGCGTCTGGCGGGTGTGCGCTCGCTGTCGCTGCCGGTGGATATTTCGAACTACGTGATGCTGGAGACCGGTCAGCCTCTGCACTTCTACGATGCTGACAAGGTTCAGGGTGAGATTGTGGTGCGTCGCGCCGCTGCTGGCGAGAAGCTGGTGACTCTGGACGGTGTTGAGCGTACTCTGCATCCCGAGGATATTGTCATTGCTGATGATTCCGGCGTGATTGGTCTTGCCGGTGTGATGGGTGGCGCTTCGACTGAGGTGACCGATTCGACCACCCGCATTCTGGTGGAGTCTGCTCGTTTTGATGAGGTGTCGGTGGCTCGTACTGCTCGCCGTCACAAGCTGATTTCTGAGTCCTCGAAGCGTTTTGAGCGTGGCGTGGATCCGCAGATTCAGGCTGCGGCTGCTCAGCGAGCGGTTGAGCTGCTGGTTGAGCTGGCTGGTGCTCAGGTTGAGCCGGGCGTTACCGATGTCTCTCTCGGCTACGAGCCGGTTGTGATTGACCTGCCGGCTGATTACACTGCTGGTCGTATTGGCGTGGATTACTCGCCGGAGCAGATTGAGTCCTGCCTGCGTGAGATTGGTTGCTCGGTGGAGCGTACCGAGTCTGGTTACGCGGTGACTGTCCCGTCGTGGCGTACTGACCTGCGTGCAAAGGAAGACCTGACTGAGGAAATCGCACGTATTGACGGTTACGAGAACATCCCCTCGACTCTGCCGGTGGCTCCTGCGGGTCACGGTTACACTCCTGAGCAGGCGGGTAAGCGTCGTGCGCTGAATGCGCTGGCGGCTTCGGGTCTGACTGAGGTTTTCGCGTACCCCTTCGTGTCGGCTGATGCGAATAACCTGTGGTCGGCTCCGTGGGTGAGCACCCCTGAGAACCCGGTGACTGAGGTTCCTTCGGTTCGCCTGGAGAACCCGATTTCTTCGGCTGAGGGCTGGATGCGCCGTTCGCTGCTGCCGGGCCTGGTTGAGGTTCTGAAGCGTAACCTGTCTCGTGGTTTCAAGAACCTGGCTATTTTTGAGGCGGGTCACGTGTTCATCCCGGGTGAGCAGCTGGGTTCGGAGTCTATTCCGCCGCTGGGCGCTCGTCCTTCGGATGAGGTTCTGGCTGATTTGAATGCGGGTATTCCGCAGCAGCCCACTTACGTTGCTGGCCTGTTTGCAGGTACTGAGCATGAGGTGATGCCGGGCGCTACTCCGCGCGCTTACGATTGGCGTGATGCTCTGGACGCTGTGCGTCTGGTGGCTGACGCTGTTTCGGCTGAGATTCAGGTGCGTAACGGTGTGCATACTGCGTTCCACCCGGGCCGTGTGGCTGAGGTTCTGAACGCAGCCGGCGAGCGTGTTGGTTTTGCTGGTGAGCTGCATCCGAAGCTTCTGCAGGAGCTGAACCTGCCTGAGCGCACTTGCGCGTTTGAGCTGGATTTCTCGGCGCTGTTTGCTGGTCGTGTTGAGGCGCGTCAGGCTACTCCGGTGCTGACTTTCCCGGCTGCTACTCAGGATGTGGCGCTTCTGGTGGACCGCGATCTGCCTGCTTCTGAGGTGGAGCGTGTTCTGCGCGAGGGCGCCGGCGAGCTGCTGGAGGATATCCGCGTCTTTGACGATTACCGCGGTGTCGGTATTGATGAGTCGAAGAAGTCTTTGGCGTTTGCTCTGCGTTTCCGCGCGCCGGATCGTACGCTGACTGCTGATGAGGCGTCGGCTGCTCGTGAGGCTGCTGTGGCTGCGGCTGTTGAGCAGCTGGGTGCGGAACCGCGTGTCTAACCGGGTCTGACCCTATGGCGTAATGCCTAGTGCTGACGGGGTGGGAGTTGTTGGCTCCCACCCCGTAGCTTTTGGTGTTGTGTAGCGAGTTTACCGGTGGGGTTGGTTTATGAAGCGTTGATAAGCGCTTTCGTTGGTGAACTCATGTGGTTATGGGTACCCTAGAAGATAGATGATGTGAGGGAGAGAGAGTAATGGCTAATCGAGAGAACTCGCGCGAGCAGGATGAGCTGTCGCAGTCTGAGGTCGAAGAAACCTACTTTGAAGATTCTGAATATGAGGATTCTGAGTACGGTGATTCTCAGTACGAGGATTCTGAGTATGAGGAGTACGACGAGTACGAGGATTACGACGACGAGGAAGAGAACTCCTCTCTTTTCGCGATGAGTGAGGAAGAGCTGGATGACCGTCCGGGCGTGAACTGGCTGTCGGTTCTTTCTGCTGCTGTTGCGGTTATTCTTTCCATTGTTTTGGCTGTTGTGGGTGTTCGTGCTTTTGCGTCGGTGAATAATAACGCTGAGTATGCAGGTAAGAGCTGGGTTATTCAGGGCACTTATCAGGATTTGACTCCTGACCTGATTACGAAGGGTAATGTGGCTCGTTATAAGGGCAACCTGCCAGCTGATGACGCACTGAACGGTAAGACGTATGTGTCGAACCTGAAGGATAAGTATCAGGTGACTTCGGGGGCTCCGATTGAGTTCCGTGGTTCGCAGACTGGTGATGTTCCCTCCGAGTTCCCGCGTGAGGTGGACGGCCTGCTGGTGGAGAAGAACGGTAGCCTTGAGGTTGTCTACACCGCTGAGAAGGGCACGTTGAAGCCTGTGACTGAGGCAAGCGTGAATGCTGAGCGTTTTGCCGGTATCGCAAGTATTGTTGGTGCGGTACTGGTGCTTCTGCTGGGTCTGGGTTTTGCTGTGTGGCTGAACCGCCGTTCGCGCGATGTCGAGTATGAGGATTTGGACGGTCTGGTGGAGGATGAGCGCTAGGCGTTCTGAATCCTAAGGACTCACCGGTTGACGTTTTGTTGAGGGAGCCTGTTTCTGGTGCACGTGGTGTGCTGGAGGCGGGCTCCTTTTTCGTGCTCGCCTGCCAGAGGTTTCTTGATTGGCGCGGCGCCCCAGCCCACAATATTCTTGCACGCTATGCATTCATTGCGAGGTTATGCGCCCGAATGTGTAGATACACGTTACATTCGCGGCGTTTTGCGTGACAGCTGGTGAGATAAACCCTGAAATTTCCCCCATATCTTGGAATAATCCGTATTTGGTGCGCATATTTATGTGCATATGTATTATCTTGGGTAGTAAAGAATGTTGCGCTGCGCCACCGTTGGGCAGCTCCGTTCTGAATTCGTGATTGGCACCGTAGGAAGAAGAGATATTATGCCTTTCCCCTCGACCAAGATCGCGCGTCAGGCACGCATCGTTGAATTGCTGCAGACCCGACGTGTCCGCTCCCAGGCTGAACTGGCGCAGTACCTGACCGATGATGGTATGAAGGTTACTCAGGCGACCCTTTCCCGTGATCTTGTTGAAATTGGCGCTGAGCGCATCCGCGATGAAGGCGCCGGCCTGATTTATGCTGTGCCGAATTACCCTGCTCGTCGTGGCGGTGGTACTGCACCTGATGCCCGTATGATTTCCCTGTTTAAGGAACTGCTGATTACCGCTGAGGGTTCGGCAAATATTACGGTTCTGCGTACTCCTCCGGGTGCTGCGCAGTTCTTGGCGTCGTCGATTGATCAGGGCGGTCTTGAAGCGATTATGGGCACTATTGCCGGTGACGATACGGTCATTGTGGTTACTCGTGACCCCAATGGTGGGGCTGCGCTTGCCGAGAGCTTCTTGGATTGGTCTGCTGCTCAGTAGTGGCTGGGGCGTATCTTGCGCTGTTCTTCTGATGTTTCGGGAGAGCGGTTGAGGGTACGCCCTTCTGCTGTCTTCGGGCTCTTTTCCGGGCATCTGGCTCGGCTTCTCCTTTTCTAGATATACCGATTTTTTCTGTGGTGAGAGTTTTCTATCATGTCTGAAATGCACGATTCAGCGAACAATATTGCCTACCTGTTGGCGGAGGCTGCTTCTGGTTCCGGTTCTGCTTCTGACTCTGGGGCTAAGGCGGCTTTGGCGATTCCGGCTTCTGACTCTGCTGATGTGCAGGTGGTGAGCTACGCGCAGTTGGCGTCTGCGGCTGCGCAGGTTCAGCGTCATGTGGCGGCGCTCGGTGTTGAGCGTGGCGACCGTGTTGCGTTGTCTATGCCGAATGTGGCGTTGATGCCGGCGTTGTATTACGGCATTGTGGCTGCGGGCGCGATTTGTGTTCCGTTGAATCCGCTGTTGTCGGGTGCTGAGCTGGAGTATCATCTGCGCGATAGCGGGGCGAAGGTGCTTTTTGCTTTTGCGGGTACTCGTCTGGCGTCGGAGGCGACCTCGACGGTGCCGGTGAAGAACGGTTCGGTTCGTTGTGAGATTTTCACCGGGGGAGAGGGTTCGCCGGTGGCTCCTTTTGATGCGCCTGCCGATAGCTCGCTGTCGGATGCTGTTCCGTCGGCTGCGGTGCTGGAGCCTGTCCCGGTGGCGGCGAGTGACCCGGCGATTATTCTGTACACGTCGGGTACGACTGGCCGTCCGAAGGGCGCGACGCTGACCCACGCGAATATCCTCTCGAATGCTCGTAGCTGCGTGAGCGTTTTTGGTTTCACCGCTGAGGACGTCATTTTTGGTGGTCTTCCGCTGTTCCATGCGTTTGGTCAGACGGTGTCGATGAACGCGGCGTTTGCGGCGTCGGCTACGGTTGCTTTGTTGCCGCGTTTTACCCCTGATGGTGCGCTGAATCTGATGGAGCGTGCGGGGGTGTCGGCGCTGGCTGCGGTCCCGAGCATGTACGTGTCGTTAGCGGCGGCGCTGGAGGCTGAGCCTGAGCGTGCGCGCTCGTTGCGTGGTCGCATCCGTTTCGGTATTTCGGGTGGCTCGCCGCTGCCCGCACCGGTGCATGCTGCGTTGAAGACGCTGATTGAGTGCCCGGTGTACGAGGGCTACGGCCTGAGTGAGACCTCGCCGGTGGTCTCCTTTAATCAGGCGGAGTTCGGCATGGTGCTCGGCTCGGTGGGTCGTGTGCTGCCGAGCGTGCAGGTGCAGGTGCGTTGCCCGGAAGGTTCCGAGTGTACGCCGGGCGTGAGCGGTCAGCTGTGGGTTCGCGGCGAGAACGTGATGGCTGGGTACTGGAATAATCCGGCGGCTACTGCTGAGGTTTTTGACGGCGAGTGGTTTGCGACCGGTGATGTTGCTCGTGTTGATGAGCAGGGCAATATTTTCATCGTGGACCGTATTAAGGACATGGTTCTGCGTAACGGCTATTCGGTGTATCCGCGTGAGATTGAGGATGTTCTCTACACCCATGAGCAGGTGCAGTCGGTAGCGGTGCTGGGTGTGCCGGATGAGCGCGTGGGTGAGGAGGTTGTCGCCGTGGTGATGCCGCGTCCTGGTGCGGATGAGGGGGTGCTGCAGGCGGAGTTGAATGCTTTGGCTCGTACTCGTTTGGCGGCGTATAAGTACCCTCGCCGTTATGTGATGGTGGAGAGTATGCCGCTGGGTCCGACCGGTAAGATCCTCAAGCGTGACTTGCGGGTTTCGATTCAGCAGGGCTGAACCCGCCAGGTGGTTTGTGGCGCTGTTCTGAGGACAACTGCGGGCGAAGAGGGTAGAATCTTGTAGGCGGCTTCTACCGCGTTATTGTTCCCGGTTGTTATGCCTGGGCTGAACCATCCACGAAAGAGAGAGCATGAGCGTTCCCGCTTCTGAGGCTTCGCGAACCCCTATTGAGCAGTTGATTCCGGCTGCTTGCGCTACGATTCCGAATTACCCGCACGAGGGTATCCTCTTTTACGATGTGACCACTCTCTTCGCTAATGCTGAGGTGTTCAAGGCGTGCATTGATGAGCTGGCTGCTCGTTTTGAGGGTCAGTTTGACGTGGTGGCTGGTGTTGAGGCTCGCGGTTTCTTGCTGGCTTCTGCGCTCGCGTACGCTACCGGTACTGGCGTTATGACGGTCCGTAAGGCGGGTAAGCTTCCGCGTGAGACGTACCGTGAGGAGTATGCGCTGGAGTACGGTAGCGCGGCGATTGAGATTCACTGTAATGATTTTGCGCCGGGCACTCGTGTTCTTCTGCTGGATGATTTGCTGGCGACTGGCGGTACTCTGGTGGCTGCCGCAAAGCTGGTGGAGCGCGCGAACCTGAAGGTTGCCGGCGTTGGCGCTCTTCTGGAGCTGGAGGGCCTGGGCGGCCGTGAGGCGCTGGACGGTTACCGTCTTGAGACGCTGAGCTTGGTGTCTGAGTACCCGCTGCCGTCCAACTAGTTTTATAGAGTTTGAGGCTGACCGCCCTTTGGGTGTGCGCAGCTGATATTGATGAGGGGTGCCCCGCCGGTTGAACCGGTGGGGCACTTTGCTGTGTATGCCTGTGTGGGTTTTCTACGGGGTAATATTTCTGCCCTTCGGAGCCTGTCCTGTAAAATAGTGACCCGTATTTTTGGGTGTCTGTCGCACCCTGTCTTTGAGGCACCATAGGTTTAAGGAGCTTACGTGTCATCTGAATCTCTACCCCAGCAGTCTGCTGATTCTTCGGCGGCTGAGAAGCTGTTTGCTGAGCAGATGGCTGCGGAGCGTGAGTATGTTGCTCGCGTGTATGCTCGCCTGGATGAGCTCCGTGAGGAGACGGCTGAGAAGCTGGCTGCTGTGCGTAAGAATCAGGCGGTGGGCGGTCACCAGAACCGTTCGGAGCGTGACTCTTTTGCTACTCACTATGAGGACCGTTTGGCGCAGCTGAATGCTGTGGATTCTCGTCTGACGTTTGGCCGACTGGATATGGACCGTGATGGCGCCGATGCGGTGCGTTATATCGGTCGTATTGGTATTACGGATAGCAATCAGCAGCGTCTGCTGATGGACTGGCGTGCCCCGGAGGCGGGTACGTTCTATCAGGCGACTGCTTTCCACCCGATGGGTGTACGCCGCCGCCGTCACCTGATGCTTGAGGGCCGCACTGTCGTAAATATTGAGGATGAGGTCTTCGATTCGGAGATGCTGCAGGATGAGGACGCCCTCCACGGTGAGGGCGCTCTGTTGGCGGCGTTGAATAAGAAGCGTACCGGCCGCATGGGCGATATTGTGGCGACGATTCAGGCTGAGCAGGATGCGATTATCCGCTCGGAGCTGCCGGGTGTGCGTGTTGTGCAGGGTGGCCCGGGTACCGGTAAGACTGCTGTGGCGCTGCATCGTGCGGCGTACCTGCTGTATACGAACCGTGAGCGCCTGTCGAAGGCTGGCGTGCTGGTGGTTGGTCCGTCGAATTCGTTCATGTGGTATATCGAGCGTGTGCTTCCTTCGCTGGGTGAGACCGGCGTGGTGATGTCTTCGTTGGCGACCCTGTACCCGGGTCTGCGTGCTGTGCCTGAGAAGGACCGCGCGGTTGCCGCGTTGAAGGGCGATTTGCGCATGGTGAAGGTTATTAAGCGTGCGGTGGCGGATCGTCAGAAGGTGCCGGCTCAGGTTCAGCGTCTGAATGTTGAGGGTACTGATGTTGAGCTGACTCCGGAGATGGTTCGTTCGGCTCGTTCTCGTGCTCGTTCGACGGGCAAGCCGCATAATGAGGCTCGTGAGACGTTCGTGAAGATTCTGTTGAAGGAGCTGACCGCGAAGCTGGATGATCAGCTGAACCGTGCGGCGGGTCGTGTGGTGGAGCGTCCGTATCTGCAGGATGATGTGCGTGCCTCGATGGATGTGCGCCGTGCCTTGAACCTGGCGTGGATGCCGCTGTCGCCTGAGACCCTGTTGCGCTCGCTGTTCTCGAAGCCGCACTATTTGGAGTCTGCGACTCGTGAGTTGTCGAAGGCTGAGCGTGCTCTGCTGGCTCGCCCGGCGGATGCCCCCTTTACGGAGGCTGATGTTCCTCTGCTGGATGAGGCTGCTGAGCTTTTGGGTGATTTTTCGAAGGTGACCGGTGCGGCTGCTGCGGCTCGTGCTGCGGCGGAGCATCGTGCGAACCTTGAGAATGCGGCGAAGGCTCTGGAGAATGTTCACCAGTCGCTGGAGGATATTGGCGCTGATGGCGTGATTACTCCTGAGCAGATTGCGATGATGAATGAGGTTCGTGGCGAGCGTATGACTGCTGCGGCTGCGGCGTCGGCTGATCGTACGTGGGCGTATGGCCATATTGTGGTGGATGAGGCTCAGGAGCTCTCGCCCATGCAGTGGCGTTTGCTGATGCGTCGTTGCCCGATGAAGTCGTTTACGATTGTGGGCGATATTGCTCAGGCTTCTTCTGCTGCGGCAGCTTCGTCGTGGTCGCAGGCGTTGGAGCCGTTTGTGGGTGATCGTTTCACGCTGGAGGAGCTGACGATTAATTACCGTACTCCGGCTCAGATTGCGGAGGCGGCGGTGTCGGTTGCTCAGGCTGCTGGCTATGAGGTGTCTGCACCTCGTGCGGTGCGTGAGGGCCAGTGGCCTCCGCTGGTTCATGAGGTTGCCTCCGAGTCTGTCGTGGAACAGACCGTGTCTGTGGTCAGCGAGGAGGTCGCTCATTCGGGTGGCGCTCTGATTGGTGTGGTGTGCCCGCCGAGCCTGTATGTTCAGACGGCTCAGGCTGTGGCTCGTGCTCATGCTGATTGTACGGGTACCGCGCAGACTGCGTTGGAGAATCAGGTGCTGGTTCTGACTCCGTGGGAGGCGAAGGGCCTGGAGTTTGACGTTGTGGTGATTGTTGAGCCGCAACAGCTGATTGATGATGCTGATGGCGCTGTGGGTGATTTGTACGTGTCGATGACTCGTCCGACTCAGCGCCTGCACATGGTGGGTTCGCGGATGCCCGCGGGTCTGTAGCCTTGCGGCTCGTGTAGCCTCTATCTGTTATTTCTGTGAGCCGTTGCCGCACCGGTTTGGACGCTCGCTTGGGTTTTTCTGAGCGTTTGGGCTGGTGCGGTGCTAGGCTTGTTACATATTTTGTTCGAGCGCCTTCGGGCGTTGTTACCTTGTGAATGGGAGAAGCATGTCTGCCGAGATCCTCAACGCGCAGCATAATGACGATACCTTCGAGAATATTTGGCAGGAGCTGAAGTGGCGTGGCCTGGTGCACGTGAGCACTGATGAGGCTGCTCTGGAGAAGGCGCTGAGCGAGGAGAGCCTGACTTTCTATACGGGTTATGATCCGACTGCGGCTTCTTTGCACCTGGGTCACCTGGTTCAGCTGCTGGTGATGCGTCGTCTGCAGCTGGCTGGTCACAAGCCGCTGGGTCTGGTGGGTGGTTTCACCGGTTTGATTGGTGATCCGCGTCAGACGTCTGAGCGTGTGCTGAACTCTCCTGAGGTTGTTGCTGAGTGGGTTAAGTCTCTGCGTGCTCAGATTGAGCGTTTCCTGTCGTTCGAGGGTGAGAACGCTGCTCGTATGGTGAATAACCTGGACTGGAGCGGTCAGATGTCTGCTCTGCAGCTGCTGCGCGATGTCGGTAAGCATTTCCGCGTGGGCACCATGGTGAAGAAGGAGATTGTTGCGAAGCGCCTGAACTCTGATGAGGGTATTTCGTACACCGAGTTCTCGTACCAGATTCTGCAGGGCCTGGACTTCTTGGAGCTGAACCGTCGTTTCGGTTGTACTCTGCAGACCGGTGGTTCTGATCAGTGGGGTAACCTGACGAGCGGTACTGAGCTGATTCGTAAGGTGGAGGGTAAGAGCGTTCACGCTATTGGTACTCCGCTGATTACTAACTCTGATGGCACTAAGTTCGGTAAGAGCGAGGGTAACGCTATTTGGCTGAACCCGCAGATGTGCTCGCCGTACGCTTTCTACCAGTTCTGGTTGAACACTGCGGATGCGGATGTAGTGGATCGTCTGAAGGTCTTTACGTTCTTGACTCGTGCTGAGATTGCTGAGTTTGCGGAGAAGGTTGAGAAGGAGCCGTTTAAGCGTGAGGCTCAGAAGACTCTGGCGTACCTGGTGACTTCGCTGGTTCACGGTACTGAGGCTACTGATCAGGCTGTGGCTGCTTCGGAGGCTTTGTTCGGTAAGGGCGATTTCGCTGCTCTGGATGAGGCTACCTTGGAGTCTGTGGTTGCTGAGCTTCCTTCGGCTAAGCTGCCTGCGGATCGTCTGGACATGATTTCTGTTCTGACTGAGCTGGGCTTTGCGAAGTCGAACTCTGAGGCTCGTCGCATTCTGAAGGAGGGCGGCGCTTCGGTGAACGGCGTGAAGGTTCAGGGCGAGGACGCAGCTATTTCTAAGGATGATCTGCTGCACGGTCGTTTTGCGATGGTTCGCCGTGGCAAGAAGAACCAGGGTGCTGTAGAGCTGATCTAATACAGCACTAATCTAGTCTTCTCGATACATATAGATGGGGAGGGGTTCTTCTCTGCTGAGTGTTTAGTACTGAGTGTTCGGTACTGAATGTTTGGTGGGGGAGTGCCCCTCCTTTCTGTTCCCTATATACATTCCCTACATACACAGGGCCCCTCCGTTAGGAGGGGCCCTTCTTGTATCGTTCTACTGCCATCTGCCATCTGCCATCTGCCATCTGCCATCTGCCACCTGGTTCTGTGCCTGTCTTTGTTCGCGAGGGCCTTTGTTTACGAGGGCTTTGGGGCACCTTGCGTCTCTGTTTTCGGGCTCCAGCGGCCTTCAGGGAGGGAAATTCGCAGATTTTTGAGGTTTTTTGGAAGTTTTTTGAAGATTTTCTAGCACCCGTAAAACGCTCTGACTAGGCTTTTTGGTGCCTGTGAGGGTGTTTGAGACCCTTTCAGCCCCTTGCTTGTGGTCTACTTCACCCATTTTCGGGTTGCAGACCCATTTCGGCATCTGTATAGTTGTATGAGTCGCCGCGGCGAGGAGGAAAAAACGAAGAGATTCTTCGGTGTTTCTCCTAGTCAGAAGCGGTTGAATGACTTTCAATTGTATAGTGTTTTGGTTTCTTACTTGAAGGAAATCCGAGTTGCCGGTTGGTGATGTTGGAGGAGTTTAGGAAAGAAACTTTGTGGTGCGAATCACGGAAAACGGATTTGCATGGCAAACAAAACGCTGGTATAGTTGATTGAGTTGCCGCGGGAATGCGGTAATAAACGAAATAACATGAATGACCGTTCAACGGTAAGACTTTCTTCGAATGAAGGGGTTGAGGTGTTGAATCGGTGTGTTGCTTGAGAACTCAATAGTGTGCTTTGTTCAATAAAATCACCGAATGGTGATGGAAACTGAAACTAATACCAAATATTTATTGATATTTGATAATCATCAAATGGTTTCAAATTTAGTCAGCTTGAGTCACGCACCCCCGTGTGTGATTCGCTGTTTGAGATCAGATTATCAAGCTTTTCTATTTTTTCAACGGAGAGTTTGATTCTGGCTCAGGACGAACGCTGGCGGCGTGCTTAACACATGCAAGTCGAACGATGAAGCCTAGCTTGCTAGGTGGATTAGTGGCGAACGGGTGAGTAATACGTGAGTAACCTACCTTTAACTCTGGGATAAGCCTGGGAAACTGGGTCTAATACCGGATACGACCAATCTCCGCATGGGGTGTTGGTGGAAAGCGTTATGTAGTGGTTATAGATGGGCTCACGGCCTATCAGCTTGTTGGTGAGGTAACGGCTCACCAAGGCGACGACGGGTAGCCGGCCTGAGAGGGTGACCGGCCACACTGGGACTGAGACACGGCCCAGACTCCTACGGGAGGCAGCAGTGGGGAATATTGCACAATGGGCGCAAGCCTGATGCAGCGACGCCGCGTGAGGGATGACGGCCTTCGGGTTGTAAACCTCTGTTAGCAGGGAAGAAGAGAGATTGACGGTACCTGCAGAGAAAGCGCCGGCTAACTACGTGCCAGCAGCCGCGGTAATACGTAGGGCGCGAGCGTTGTCCGGAATTATTGGGCGTAAAGAGCTTGTAGGCGGTTTGTCGCGTCTGCTGTGAAAGGCCGGGGCTTAACCCCGTGTATTGCAGTGGGTACGGGCAGACTAGAGTGCAGTAGGGGAGACTGGAATTCCTGGTGTAGCGGTGGAATGCGCAGATATCAGGAGGAACACCGATGGCGAAGGCAGGTCTCTGGGCTGTAACTGACGCTGAGAAGCGAAAGCATGGGGAGCGAACAGGATTAGATACCCTGGTAGTCCATGCCGTAAACGTTGGGCACTAGGTGTGGGGGACATTCCACGTTTTCCGCGCCGTAGCTAACGCATTAAGTGCCCCGCCTGGGGAGTACGGCCGCAAGGCTAAAACTCAAAGAAATTGACGGGGGCCCGCACAAGCGGCGGAGCATGCGGATTAATTCGATGCAACGCGAAGAACCTTACCAAGGCTTGACATATACTGGACCGCATCAGAGATGGTGTTTCCCTTCGGGGCTGGTATACAGGTGGTGCATGGTTGTCGTCAGCTCGTGTCGTGAGATGTTGGGTTAAGTCCCGCAACGAGCGCAACCCTCGTTCTATGTTGCCAGCACGTTATGGTGGGGACTCATAGGAGACTGCCGGGGTCAACTCGGAGGAAGGTGGGGATGACGTCAAATCATCATGCCCCTTATGTCTTGGGCTTCACGCATGCTACAATGGCCGGTACAGAGGGTTGCGATACTGTGAGGTGGAGCTAATCCCTAAAAGCCGGTCTCAGTTCGGATTGGGGTCTGCAACTCGACCCCATGAAGTCGGAGTCGCTAGTAATCGCAGATCAGCAACGCTGCGGTGAATACGTTCCCGGGCCTTGTACACACCGCCCGTCAAGTCACGAAAGTTGGTAACACCCAAAGCCGGTGGCCTAACCCTTTTGGGAGGGAGCCGTCTAAGGTGGGATTGGCGATTGGGACTAAGTCGTAACAAGGTAGCCGTACCGGAAGGTGCGGCTGGATCACCTCCTTTCTAAGGAGCACATTTAGTTGGCCATGCTACCCGCGAGTGTCGGGTGGGTGGTTTTGCTCATGGGTGGAATGTTGGTTTTGGGTTGGATGAGGCGCATTGTTGGGTTTTGGGGTAACACGCATGTGTTGTTCCTTTGTTTGCCTGGCATGGTGATGATGCAAAAGTGTTCTTTTGTGTTGTTGTTGTGTTGTGGGTTGTTGTTTGAGAACTATATAGTGGACGCGAGCATCTTCTGGAATTTGCGTTGAACTGACTTTGTGTTGGTTTGATTGTTGATTTTAGATTCTTATTTTTCTTGATTGTGTGTAAGTTATTAAGGGCACACGGTGGATGCCTTGGCATTAAGAGCCGATGAAGGACGTGTGAATCTGCGATAAGCCTCGGGGAGCCGATAACTGGGCTGTGATCCGAGGATTTCCGAATGGGGAAACCTGGCTCATCTTCATGGTGAGTTACCGCCAGCTGAATGTATAGGCTGGTTGGGGGGAACGCGGGGAAGTGAAACATCTCAGTACCCGCAGGAAGAGAAAATAAAGTAATGATTCTGTGAGTAGTGGCGAGCGAAAGCGGAAGAGACTAAACCTGTGGTGTGTGATAGCGGTTAGGCGTTGCATCATGGGGGTTGTGGGAGTCACAGTGGCAGTTCTAACTGGCTGCCGGCATGATGTTCAGGATGGTAGGTGAACGACTTGGAATGGTCGGCCGTAGAGGGTGAGAGTCCCGTAATCGAAATTGTTCTGTCCGTGGTGTGGCCACCCGAGTAGCACGGGGCTCGTGGAATCTCGTGTGAATCTGCCAGGACCACCTGGTAAGTCTAAATACTTCTTAATGACCGATAGTGAATCAGTACCGTGAGGGAATGGTGAAAAGTACCCCGGGAGGGGAGTGAAATAGTACCTGAAACCGTGTGCTTACAAGCCGTTGGAGCCTTTTGGGGTGACAGCGTGCCTTTTGAAGAATGAGCCTGCGAGTTAGTGTTATGTCGCGAGGTTAACCCGTGTGGGGTATCCGTAGCGAAAGCGAGTCTGAATAGGGCGTTTGAGTGGCATGACCTAGACCCGAAGCGGAGTGATCTATCCATGGCCAGGTTGAAGCGACGGTAAGACGTCGTGGAGGACCGAACCCACTTCAGTTGAAAATGGAGGGGATGAGCTGTGGATAGGGGTGAAAGGCCAATCAAACTCTGTGATAGCTGGTTCTCCCCGAAATGCATTTAGGTGCAGCGTTACGTGTTTCTTGCCGGAGGTAGAGCTACTGGATGGCCGATGGGCCTTCACGGGTTACTGACGTCAGCTAAACTCCGAATGCCGGTAAGTGAGAGCGTAGCAGTGAGACAGTGGGGGATAAGCTTCATTGTCGAGAGGGAAACAGCCCAGACCACCAACTAAGGCCCCTAAGCGTGTGCTAAGTGGGAAAGGATGTGGAGTTGCTTAGACAACCAGGAGGTTGGCTTAGAAGCAGCCATCCTTGAAAGAGTGCGTAACAGCTCACTGGTCAAGTGATTCTGCGCCGATAATGTAGCGGGGCTCAAGTACACCGCCGAAGTTGTGGCAATGATCTTTTTGGATTGTTGGGTAGGGGAGCGTCGTGTGGCCGGTGAAGCTGCGGTGTAAACCAGTGGTGGAGGCTATGCGAGTGAGAATGCAGGCATGAGTAGCGAAAGATGAGTGAGAAACTCATCCGCCGGATGATCAAGGGTTCCAGGGTCAAGTTAATCTGCCCTGGGTTAGTCGGGGCCTAAGGCGAGGCCGACAGGCGTAGTCGATGGATAACGGGTTGATATTCCCGTACCGGTGAAAAACCGCCCATACTGATATTGTGATGCTAACCATGCGAAGCATGATGTGCAGGCTTTTGTTTGTGTGTTGTGTGGGTTGTGGGACCCGATCTTTGGAGGTAAACGTGTTAACAGGTGTGACGCAGGAAGGTAGCCAAGCCACGCGATGGTTGTCGTGGTCTAAGCGTGTAGGGTTGTCGGTTGTTAAATGCGCCGGCTGTGTGCCTGAGACGTGATGGGACCCCGTTTTTGGGGGATTTGGTGATCCTATGCTGCCGAGAAAAGCATCGGCGTGAGGTTTTAGCCGCCCGTACCCTAAACCGACACAGGTGATCAGGTAGAGAATACTAAGGCGATCGAGAGAATCATGGTTAAGGAACTCGGCAAAATGCCCCCGTAACTTCGGGAGAAGGGGGACCTTGAGCGTGATGGGCACTTGCTGCCTGGAGCGTGTATGGGTCGCAGAGACCAGGGGGAAGCGACTGTTTATCAAAAACACAGGTCCGTGCGAAGTCGTAAGACGATGTATACGGACTGACTCCTGCCCGGTGCTGGAAGGTTAAGAGGATTGGTTAGCCCTTTTTGGGCGAAGCTGAGAATTTAAGCCCCAGTAAACGGCGGTGGTAACTATAACCATCCTAAGGTAGCGAAATTCCTTGTCGGGTAAGTTCCGACCTGCACGAATGGAGTAACGACTTCCCTACTGTCTCAACCATGAACTCGGCGAAATTGCAGTACGAGTAAAGATGCTCGTTTCGCGCAGCAGGACGGAAAGACCCCGTGACCTTTACTATAGTTTGGTATTGGTGTTTGGTTTGGCTTGTGTAGGATAGGTGGGAGACTGTGAAGCATGGACGCTAGTTTGTGTGGAGTCGTTGTTGAAATACCACTCTGGTCAATCTGGATGTCTAACTTCGGGCCATGATCTGGTTCAGGGACAGTGCCTGATGGGTAGTTTAACTGGGGCGGTTGCCTCCTAAAGTGTAACGGAGGCGCCCAAAGGTTCCCTCAGCCTGGTTGGCAATCAGGTGTTGAGTGTAAGTGCACAAGGGAGCTTGACTGTGAGACTGGCAGGTCGAGCAGGGACGAAAGTCGGGACTAGTGATCCGGCGGTACGTTGTGGAACGGCCGTCGCTCAACGGATAAAAGGTACCTCGGGGATAACAGGCTGATCTTGCCCAAGAGTCCATATCGACGGCATGGTTTGGCACCTCGATGTCGGCTCGTCGCATCCTGGGGCTGGAGTCGGTCCCAAGGGTTGGGCTGTTCGCCCATTAAAGCGGTACGCGAGCTGGGTTCAGAACGTCGTGAGACAGTTCGGTCCCTATCCGCTGCGCGCGTTGGAAATTTGAGAAAGGCTGTCCTTAGTACGAGAGGACCGGGACGGACGAACCTCTGGTATGTCAGTTGTACCGCCAGGTGCATGGCTGATTGGCTACGTTCGGGAGGGATAACCGCTGAAAGCATCTAAGCGGGAAGCCTGTTTCGAGATGAGATTTCCTGGCACTTTGGTGTGTGAGGCTCCTTATAGATGATGAGGTTGATAGGCCGGGTATGGAAGCGGGGACTGAAGACTCGTGGAGTTGACTGGTACTAATAGGCCGAAGGCTTACTTTTTCGAGAATTGTTGTTTGCGTTCACTGTATGGTTTTTGGATAACAATCCCGTAGGTTTGCGGTGATTATAGCAAGAGGGAAACGCCTGGTTCCATTCCGAACCCAGAAGCTAAGACTCTTTGCGCCGATGGTACTGCACTTTTGTGGGTGTGGGAGAGTAGGTCATCGCCGCTTTATTATTCAATAGCCCCGGCTTCGCCGGGGCTATTTTTGTTTGGGGAGGCCCTTAGGCCTCCCCGTTTGTCTTTAACATCCCATCAGTACGGGTGCACGGAAGGTGCTCTCTATACTAGAATAGTATGGCTTATGTTTAGGCATTAGTGGGTGTATCTAAAGCACCCCTCATAGAGTTGATGCCTCAGGCAGCGGTTCGCCCGAATCGACTGCATACCCTACCCGCCCACACTGGCGGATACCTCCCAAGGAGATTCATGTCTGAGACCCCCCGTCACGAGTCTAACGGCTCCGGCCCCCGCCAGCACCGCAAGAACAGCGGAGGAAAGGACTTCCGCTCCAAGAAGGGCGGCAAGAACTTTGGCGGCAAGGGCGGTTTCAAGCGTAACGACCGCGGAGGCAAGAAGTTTGACGGTCGTCGCTCCGACTCCCGTTCCAAGGCACCTCGCTCCAACGGTCCCGAGGCTGAAGCACCTCGCGAAGAAGTACGCAGCATTGGTGGCCGTGCAGGCTACCGCCCCGCAAAGCCCAAGGCACCGGAAATTGACGACGACATCACCGGCCGCGAGCTGGACGGTGCAACCTTCCGTCAGCTGCGCGCCCTGGAGCCGCGCAACGCAGAAACCGTCGCAAAGCACCTCGCCATGGCAGGTCGCTACCTCGACATCGACCCCGAATTCGCGCTGGAACACGCCGTTGCCGCGTCCCGCAGCGCGGGCCGTATTGCCGCAGTACGCGAAGCTGTTGGCGTCGCCGCATATGTGGCAGAAGACTTTGAACTGGCACTGCGCGAACTGCGCACCCACCGCCGTATCAGCGGCTCCGTAGACCACCTGGCACTGCTGGTGGACTGCGAACGTGCGCTCGGCCGCCTGCCCAAGGCAATGGAAATGATTGCAGAATTCAAGAAAGAAGAACTACCCGCCAATGTGCGCGTAGAGCTCGCCATCGTTGAATCCGGCATCCTCAGCGATCAGGGCAAGAAGTCTGAGGCTGTCGTAGCACTGCAGATTCCCCAGCTGAACCCCAAGCGCGCCTTCGAGTACAGCCCCCGCCTGTTCAGCGCATACTCCGACGCGCTGGCTAACGCTGGCCGCAACCAGGAAGCAGAACGCTGGGCACGCCTCGCATTCATGGCAGAAGCAGCACTGGGCCAGGGCAACTTCGCAGAACCCGAAATCTTCGACATCTTCGGTGAAGCAGGCCTCTTCGAACAGGAAGAGAAGTCCGTAGAACTCACTGAGACCGCAGAAGAAGCTGAAGAGACCGCTGAAGCTTCCGCAGAAGAGGAAGCAAACGAAGCTGAAGAAGAGGCAGCTGAGGACGAGAAGACCGAAGCGCCTAAGACCGAAGCACCCAAGCCTGAAGAAGCAGAAGAAACCTCCGCAGAATAAGACTGCAGAGAATCTAAGAATTCTGAATACTTGACCTATGTGTCAGCGTGAAACCGCTGGACGCCACACCCAAGCAGGGGAGAGCGTCCAGCGGTTTTCCATATAATCGTCCGAAGGCACCAACGCTAGAGTGTCTAACAGGTACGATTAATAGCGACAACCGCCAGAGACCCCGAGAGGAACACTCTATGACCACGAACGCACTCCTATCCCGCTACGATGCCCTCCTCTCCGACCTGGACGGCGTAGTCTATGCAGGCCCCTTCGCCATCGAAGGTGCACCCGAAGCGCTCAACCGCGCCGAAGAAGAACTCAACGTACCGGTCATCTTCGTCACCAACAACGCATCGCGCTCCGTAGAATCCGTAGCAGAGCACCTGCGTGAACTGGGTGTACACACCCGAGCAGAACGAGTCGTCAGCTCCGCACAGGCAGGCGCCGCGCTACTCGCACAGTATGTACCCGCAGGCTCCAAAGTACTCATCACCGGCACCGAAGCACTTGCCGACTGTGTTCGTGCAGTAGGCCTCGAAACCGTCCGCAAGGAAGAAGAAGGCCCCGTAGCCGTCATCCAGGGATTCGACCCTAAGATCGGCTGGGAAGACCTCGCGGAAGCTGCCTACACCCTCGCAAACCCCGATGTACTGTGGATTGCAACCAACACCGATCAGAGCATCCCTAAGGAACGAGGCCAGGCACCCGGTAACGGCACCCTCGTAGCAGCCGTGGCAAGCGCAACCCGCCGCACCCCGCTCGTCGCGGGCAAGCCCGAAGCGCCCATCTTCCACACCGCAGCGCAGGCTGTAAACTCCAGCCGTCCCGTCATCGTGGGCGACCGCCTGGACACCGATATTCTCGGCGCCAACAACGCAAAGATGGACGGCGCCCTCGTCCTCACCGGCGTACAGACCTACCGGGACGTCATCGAAGCCGTGCCGAACCAGCGTCCGACCTATATTCTGCGCACCCTCGAGGACTTCTTCGCACCCTACCCCGACATTGAGGTGCTCTACGAAGGGTACGAAGTCATCGCAACCGGCCCCACCTGGCAGGCACGAGTTCGCGGTGAAAACCTGAGCCTGACCGGCCCCAAGATTGAAGATGCCGAAGCATTTGCGGGTAGCGAGAGCGAAGCCGAAGCATGGCGCGTAGCCTGCGCGGCATGGTGGGCAGCAAACCCCGAACAGGGCGCACGACCCAACATCCAGGGGATTCCCGGTGCCTAAAGAACCGGACACTAACAGCACGGCAGAGGAAAACGCTGAGCTTGACGCAGAATTCGAGCGTCAGCTGGCGGCGACCCTCGCCATGGACCCCGTAGAGCGCGTCAAGCGCCTCGAAACGATGAGTGAGCAACTGGAGAAGGACCTCGAAAACCTCTCCTAGTTCGCGGCGGTGAACCCTCAGAACAGTAATGCTCTGAGGGTTCACCGGCACTAGATAACCCGTAACCAGAGGACAGAAAGAAGACAAGGACACTGTGCGCCTCGATAAATACCTGGTCGAAGCCGGATTCGTGAGCTCCCGAACCCTCGCCGCAAAACTCATTGCGGCAAGAGACGTGCAAGTCAACGGCAAAGTTGCACGCAAAGCGTCCATGCTCGTAGGTCCCGAGGACACCCTCTACGTGCGCCAGAGCGAGCTGACCGAATACGTCAGCCGCGCAGGCCACAAACTCGCCGGTGCCCTCGACGCGTTCCCCGATATTGAGGTGGAGGGCAAGCGCTGCCTGGATGCGGGAGCATCCACCGGAGGCTTTACCGACGTGCTGCTTCGTCGAGGAGCCGCCCATGTAGCCGCCGTTGACGTAGGACACGGGCAGCTCGTGGACGCGCTACGCGAAGAACCGCGAGTCGGCGTGTACGAAGGACTCAACGTTCGCTACATGAAGCCCGAAGATATTGGTGGACAGGTCGAACTGACGGTTTCTGACCTCTCGTTCATCTCGCTGACCCTGGTTATGGAGGCGCTAGCGAACGCAACCGAAACCGGCGGCGACCTGGTGCTCATGGTCAAGCCGCAGTTCGAGGTCGGCAAGCACCGCATCGGACGCGGGGGAGTGGTGCACGAAGAATCCGCCCGCCGTGAGGCCGTGGAAAAAGTCCAGGCATCTGCGGTAAGCCACGGATTGCGCGTGATGGGTATGGAACCCAGCCCGCTCCCCGGACAGGACGGCAACGTAGAGTACTTCCTCTGGTGCAAAAAATAAATATTGTGCAGAAAATAAATAGTGCGAAGGCAGTCTGAGAAAAACCGCTCGGTAACGCAGGACGCGTTGAGGGCGGGGCTTTCTCAGGCTGCCGCGCTATTCAGGGGCATTTTAGTTGGGGGGTATTTTAGTCGGGAGTATTTTTCCACAGGTATTTTAGAAAGACCCCAACTGTACGTTATTCGAAATAATTTTCTAAAAATATGGTGATTTAGAAAATCTTCGAGAACATATTCGGTATGATAGGTGTAGATACACCATCTCAACACCCGACGGGAGAGAGTCATTATGGCAGAACACGAAAGCCACGCACCGCAGGGAGCAACCGCACAGGTAGCTGCCGCAGGTGCGCGTCATGGTTCCGAACGCCATGAGTCTGATCGTTATGGTTCCGAAGACTCGGTGGAACAACGTCACCGTAAGATTCTCGTCTTCGCCCACGTGGGGCGCAAAGAAGCACGAGATGCCGCCCGACAGGCGTGCACCCAGCTCTACGAAGCAGGACTTGCGCCCGTCATGACTCGCTCCGATCTGGAAACCCTGAGTGAAAACTGGGACGAGCCCGTCCCCGTGCAGGTCGTCCACGAATCCGTGGCGCTTATCGACATTGAGCTCGGCGTGGTGCTCGGTGGTGACGGTTCGATTCTTCGCGCCGCCGAAATGGTGCGCCGAACCAGCGTTCCGCTCATCGGTGTGAACCTGGGACACGTCGGCTTCCTCGCCGAATCCGAAGAGAGCGACCTGACCGAAACCGTTCGCTGCATTGTCAACAACGAGTACACCGTTGAAGAACGCATGGCAATCGACGTGGACGTCTGGAACGACGGCAAGCGAGTGCACAGCGACTGGGCACTGAATGAAGCCAGCGTCGAAAAAGGCAACCGCGAAAAAATGATTGAAGTCATTATCGAGGTAGACTGCCGCCCGCTCAGTAGCTTCGGTTGCGACGGCGTGGTTATGGGAACCCCCACCGGCTCGACCGCCTACGCTTTCTCCGGTGGTGGCCCGGTCGTATGGCCCGAAGTTGAAGCAATTCTCATGGTGCCGCTCTCGGCTCACGCGCTCTTTGCGCGCCCGCTGGTAGCAGCGCCGACCTCCACCCTGGCGGTAGAAATGATGCCCGGAAACGGCGCCTCCGGCGTGCTCTGGTGCGATGGCCGCCGAACCGTAGAGCTGGACCCCGGCTCCCGTATTGAGGTGCGACGCTCCGAAAAGTCGGTGCTGCTCGCCCGTATCCACCCGGCTCCCTTCTCCGAGCGACTGGTGCGTAAATTTGAGCTTCCGATCCGTGGCTGGCGCGGCCCGCAGGATACCGAGAAGCACTAAAGAAAAGGAATGAACGTTCGTGATTGAGGAAATCCATATTCGAGACCTCGGCATCATCACCGATGCGAGGCTCCCCCTCGAACCCGGATTCTCCGTGCTGACCGGCGAAACCGGCGCAGGTAAAACCATGGTCGTCACTGCCCTCGGCATGCTCCTGGGCGCCCGATCCGACGCATCCAGCGTGCGCAACGGAGCCAAGAGCGCCCTTGCCGAAGCAGTGATTCGTCTGCCCCACGGGCACCGCGCCCTCGAGCTTGCCGAAGAAGCCGGCGGCACCGCCGAAGACATCGACGAACAGACCTCCGAGCTGCTTCTGGCGCGCACCGTCAACGCCTCGGGACGCTCCCGCGCCCATGTTGGCGGTTGCTCCGCACCCATTGGAACCCTGTCTCAGATTGGTCAGACTCTTGTTGCAGTCCACGGCCAGTCCGATCAGCTGCGCCTCAAATCAGCGGCAGAGCAGCGCCACTCCCTCGACCTGTACGCCGGTGAAGAACTTGCCAACCTGCTTGAGAAGTACCGCGAAAACTACGAGCGATACCGCGCCGCCGCCGCAGAGCTGAAGGAAGTACGCGAAAACTCTCGCGCACGCGCCCTTGAAGCGCAGACCCTGCAGGGCGCCCTCGAAGAAATCAGCGCCGTCAACCCGCAGGCCGGGGAAGAAGAAGAGCTCAAAGCCGAAATGGTGAAGCTCATGAATGTTGAAGCGCTACGCATTGCCTCGGCAACCGCCTCCGCGGCGCTCAGCGGTAGCGAATACTCTACCGGCGACGAGCAGAGCGTCATGAGCCTGCTCGATGCAAGCCGCTCCGCGCTACAGGCGCAGGCAGACGCTGATGAAGAGCTTGCCTCCCTCGCGGCGCGCGTCAACGAACTGCTGATTCTTGCCACCGATATCTCCTCGGATCTGTCCTCCTACATGGCCTCTCTGGACGTTGAAGGCCCCGAACGCCTGGCGCAGGTGCAGACTCGCCGCGCCCAGCTGGCGACCCTCACCCGCAAGTACGGTGCCGATATTGCCGAGGTTCTCGAATGGGCCGAAGAATCCCGTGCACGCCTTGAGACCCTGGTGGACGACCCGCAGCGACAGGAAACTCTGGAAACCGAGCTGGTACAGCTACGCAAGGTACTCGGCGCCCAAGCGGAAGAGCTGACCGCCCTGCGCCGTGCCGCCGCGCAGAAGCTGGCGGATGCCGTCAGCGAGGAGCTCACCGCCCTTGCCATGCCGAACGCCTCCCTGGTTGTGGAGGTCGCCGAAGCTGAAAAGTTCTCGGTGCACGGTCGAGACACCGTGACCTTCATGCTGGCCCCGCACCGAACCGCCGTGCCGCGCCCGCTCGGTAAGGGCGCCTCCGGCGGTGAGCTCTCCCGCGTGATGCTCGCCCTGGAGGTAGTGCTCGCCGAAGTGGACCCCGTACCCACCTTCATCTTCGATGAGGTGGACTCCGGCGTGGGCGGTAAGGCCGCTATCGAAATCGGTCGCCGCCTCGCCATGCTCGCCCGACATGTGCAGGTTTTGGTGGTCACCCACCTGCCGCAGGTTGCCGCCTTCGCGGACCAGCACATCCTCGTGCTGAAAAATGATGACGCGTCCCTCTCAAAGGTCAAGGTACTTTCCGAAGAGGAACGCGTGGTGGAGCTGGCGCGAATGCTCTCCGGACACGATCAATCAGAATCGGCACGAGAGCATGCCCGCGAGCTGCTGGCTGCCGGTCGAGAAGTGCCGCAGGGGCGCTGAAGCTGACGGCAACTCTGCCGGGAAAAGCATGAGGAAAGTGCTGGCAAAAGCTCCGAAAGGTAGTGTCTTTCGCGCCAAAGACCAATAAGGGGTCTGAAGCGCGTGAGCGTGCCTCAGAAAGCTGTCGGTACAGCCCGTGCAGGTGACCAATAGCGGCGCATGGAGTCCAGAGGATGTGAGATACTCTGAGAATGCTCCTACACCTGCTTCTACACGGCGCGGCGGGAATAATAAATCCTCTGCTCCGTTTACAGTGGTGATAAGGACAAATAGGGGAGGGAGAGTTGCCTGCGAGAATCCTCTCGCGGCAAAACCCTCTGCTTGGATAGCAGACAAGAAAATGGTAGGCTTGAATTCCGTGGTGAATGAAAAAAATAACGCTCTGAACGCGTCCTCTAACGACAAGGTAACCCGCCAGATTTTCGTGACCGGCGGCGTTGCATCTTCTCTCGGTAAGGGCCTGTCGGCCTCTTCCCTCGGTCAGCTTCTTCGCGCACGTGGCCTCTCTGTGACCATGCAGAAGTTCGACCCCTACCTGAACGTCGACCCCGGTACGATGAACCCCTTCCAGCACGGTGAAGTCTTTGTCACCGACGACGGTGCTGAAACCGACCTCGACATCGGACACTACGAGCGCTTCCTGGACGAAAACCTCGACCAGTCCGCTAACGTGACCACCGGTCAGGTCTACTCCTCCGTCATCGCAAAGGAACGCCGCGGCGAATACCTCGGCGACACCGTCCAGGTCATCCCTCACATTACCGACGAAATCAAGGCCCGCATGCGTCACGCAGCGGAAATTGACAACGCACCCGACATCATCATCACCGAAATCGGTGGTACCGTCGGCGATATCGAGTCCCTGCCCTTCATGGAAGCAGCACGCCAGGTACGCCGCGATGTTGGCCGCAAGAACGTCTTCTTCCTGCACGTCTCCCTGGTGCCCTTCATCGGCCCCTCCGGCGAGCTCAAGACCAAGCCGACCCAGCACTCCGTCGCAGCACTGCGCGGCCTGGGCATCCAGCCTGACGGTCTGATCCTGCGCTGTGAGCGTGAGGTCCCCGTATCGCACCGTACCAAGATCGGTAACGCATGCGACGTGGACAGCGACGCAGTCATCTCCTGCGCCGATGCACCCAGCATCTACGACATCCCCAAGACCCTGCACAGCCAGAAGCTCGATGACTACATCCTCGACTACTTCGGCATTGAAGCTCCCGCACCGGACTTCACCCAGTGGGACCGCCTGCTCGACGCAGTGCACCGCCCCGCAGCAGAGGTCAACGTTGGCCTGGTTGGTAAGTACATCGACCTGCCCGACGCCTACCTGTCCGTCTCCGAGGCTCTGCGTGCCGGCGGCTTCGCAAACAACGTGAAGGTCAACATCAAGTGGGTTGCAGCCGACCTGTGCGCAACCGACGAAGATGCAGACCACCAGCTGCGCAACATGGACGCAATCCTCGTGCCCGGCGGCTTCGGCATCCGCGGTCTAGACGGCAAGATCGGTGCCCTCAAGTACGCACGCGAGCACAAGATCCCGACCCTGGGCATCTGCCTCGGCCTGCAGTCCATGGTCATCGAGTACGCACGCAACGTACTTGGCCTGCGCGAAGCATCCTCCACCGAGTTCGACCCGGAAACCTCCGTGCCGGTCATCGCAACCATCGAAGAGCAGAAGCAGTTCGTCGAAGGTGCAGGCGACCTGGGCGGCACCATGCGCCTGGGCCTGTACAAGGCAAACCTCGTTCCCGGCTCTCAGGTTGCTAAGGCATACGGTGCAACCGAGGTTGCAGAGCGTCACCGCCACCGCTACGAGGTGAACAACGAGTACCGCGAGCAGCTTGAAGAAGCAGGCCTGCTCATCTCCGGTACTTCTCCGGACTCCTCGCTGGTCGAGTACGTGGAGCTGCCCGCAGAGGTACACCCCTACTACGTGGCAACTCAGGCACACCCCGAGTACCGCTCGCGTCCGACCCGCCCGCACCCGCTCTTCTCCGGCCTGATTAAGGCTGCTCTGGAGCGCCGCGGCGCCTAACATCTAGGCACAACGTTCAGCATCCCGCTCACCCCGCACAGGGGTCAGCGGGATGCTTTCGTTTAAACCCGAACGTGCTTTAAACCGTGCCCGTACCTGACGCGCCAAACGTGGCGGGGCTAAGAAGCCGCCTACAATGAAAGAATGAGCAACAACCAGCAGATTATTGATGCACCCTCCGAACGCACCATCCGCACCCGCACCGTGAAGTACAGCGGCTACGTGATCGAAACGACCGTCGAAGAGTACGAACTCAACGAAAACACCGTGCTGACCCGCGACGTCGTGGAAATGCCCGGCGCCGTCGCCGTAGCGGTCCTCAACGACAACAACGAACTGCTGATGCTCAACCAGTACCGCCACCCGGTGCGCATGAACCTCTGGGAAGTACCCGCCGGACTACTCGATATTGACGGTGAAGACCCCCTGGTCGCCGCGCAGCGCGAACTCGCCGAAGAAGCAGACCTGCAGGCAGGCACCTGGAACGCTCTGACCGACTACTTCAGCAGCCCCGGCGCAACCAGCGAAGCAGGCCGCGTCTACCTGGCACGCAACCTCTCAGAACTGCCCGCCGAAGAACGTAGCGAACGAACCGACGAAGAAGCAGAAATGACCTACCGCTGGGTGCCCCTCGCCGATGCGGTACAGCTGGTACTGGGGGGAAAGGTTCACAACGCGCTCGCTATCCAGGCGGTACTCGCTACCTACGCGGCGGCACAGAACAACTTTGAAGGCCTGCGCCCTGCCGAGGGCGGCTGGGAGTTCCACCCCTACATGGGCCAGCGCCGCGAAAAGCCGGAGAACTTCCGCAACCACTGAGAACGGAACACAGGGGCGGGGGAGTAGCCCTGCCTACGGCAAGCTCGAATATCAAGAGAACCGACAGAGGAGATAGCGTGAAGCAGGAAAAAAGCACGGAGAGTAAGACACCCCGCGGCGCGGGTCTGCTCGGTGTGCCCTCTTCTGCCGGTTCCTCTGTGCTGGGCTCTTCCCATCAGGAGGCGCAGACCCCGCTACAGAAAGCCATTGACCAGTACCTCATCCACCTGCGCGTGGAGCGAGGAAGCAGCGAACACACCATCGCCTCCTACGCACGTGACCTGCGACGATACAGCGCCTACATGGCGACCCTCGGCGTCATCGACCCCGAACGCATCACCACCGCGCAGGTGCGCTCCTTCATGCGGGAACTCGCTGCCCCCACCGTGCCCCTAGCTGGATTCGTCGCCGGATTTGACGCGGGGGAGAAGAACAACCAGAACGCGCAGGAAGCCCAGGAAGTACAGGAAGAAGCCGCAGAATCGCTGGCGCTGATGATTGCCTCCGAATCGGGGCGAGGTGCTGGAACCGGGCGCGCTGGAAAAGGGCGTGTTGGAAACGGGCGTGCCGGGCAGTCGAAAGCCGGGGAGTTGGAAAAAGAAACGCCAACTGCTGAAGGCGCACCGAGCCTGCCCCTACCCTTGGGGCCGAACTCCATCGCCCGCACTATGGCGGCAGTCCGCGGAGCGCACGCCTTCTGGGTCTCTGCGCTCATCGTGCCCACCGACCCGGCGGCACCGGTTACCCCGCCCAAGAACGTTAAGCGTCTGCCCAAAGCTATTACCGTGGAGCAGATGCAGCGCCTCCTCGCCGTGCCGGATCGAGACACTCCCATCGGCCTGCGAAACCGAGCCATACTCGAATTCCTCTACGCCACCGGCGCGCGCGTGAGCGAAATGCTCAACGCCGATATCGACGACGTGCACTTCGAGGGAACCCTCACCGATGAAGACGGCAACCAGATCACCCTGCCCGGCTACGTTCGACTCTTCGGCAAAGGAAACAAAGAACGGCTCGTACCCATCGGAAGCTACGCCCAAAAAGCAATCCAAGACTACCTGGTGCGTGCCCGCCCCTCCCTTGTAGCGCACGGTAAAGGCACCGCCGCGCTCTTCGTCAACGGACGAGGCGGCAGACTCGGACGCCAAGGCGCCTGGCTCATCCTCAAGGAAGCCGCCGAAGCCGCCGGGCTCAGCTCCGACTTCTCGCCGCACTCCATGCGCCACAGCTTCGCAACGCACCTGCTGCAGGGCGGAGCCGATATTCGCGTGGTGCAAGAACTGCTCGGGCACGCCTCCATCGCCACCACGCAGGTGTACACCAAGGTCACGCCCGAGGGGCTCATGGAGGTGTACCGCATGGCGCATCCGCGTGCCCACGAACGGGGATAAACCCCGTCAAACCGCGGAACAGCCGCTCTTGAGGTAACCTTATAGACAACGCTTAAACTTTAAAACTTCGAATTCATTGATGAAGGTGAACCATTGACTGAAGCTCAGGCTCAAGAACTCGGCCCCACCGGTCGACCCCTGCGCGTATACCCCGACCCGGCTCCGCTGAGCAGCCACGGTCCCGCCCGCATTATCTCTATGGTGAATCAGAAGGGCGGCGTGGGTAAGACCACCTCCACCATTAACCTGGGCGCGGCACTGGCAGAATGCGGCCGTAAGGTACTGCTGGTCGACTTCGACCCGCAGGGTGCTCTCTCCGCCGGTTTCGGCGCGAACCCGCACGAACTGGACCTGACCGTCTACAATGTCATGATGGACCGCAAGGTTGATATCAAGGACGTCATCCTGCCCACCGGCGTGGAGAACATCGACCTGCTGCCCGCCAACATTGACCTCTCCGCAGCTGAAGTTCAGCTGGTCAACGAAGTGGCGCGCGAGCAGGTTCTCGCCTCGGCACTGCGCAAGGTCCGCGACGAATACGACGTCATCCTCATCGACTGCCAGCCCTCCCTGGGCCTGCTGACCGTCAACGCACTGACCGCCTCCGAAGGCGTCATCATTCCGCTGATTTGTGAGTTCTTCGCACTGCGCGCCGTCGCGCTGCTGGTCGACTCCATCGAGAAGGTTCAGGACCGACTGAACCCCGACCTCGAAATCTCCGGCGTACTTGCCACCATGTTCGATGCCCGCACCATCCACTCCAAGGAAGTTCTGGCACGCATCGTGGACGCATTCGGCGACAAGGTCTTCGATACCGTCATCAAGCGCACCGTGAAGTTCCCGGACGCATCGGTGTCCGCTGAGCCGATTCTCAGCTACGCCTCCAGTCACCCCGGTGCGGAAGCATACCGCCAGGTGGCACGCGAACTGATCTACAAGGGCGGCGCACGCTAAAGCCCCCACACCTATACGCCCTCTGCTGAGGTGACTCTCACCCTTGAGTCACACCGGCAGAGGGCGTATAATTGTGTGGATTCTAAAGACCCCGCGCACTGCTTACGCCGAAAAGATGGCGAAGTAGAAGCCGCTTCTGAGACGGCACCAACAAAGCCGGACCAGCACAGCCGGGGAGAATAAACCTAAGGAGAATAGGTCGTTTATGACCACGAACGTCGCTGCCGTGAGGGTACCGACACCGAACGCAGACACCGCCGCAAACGCCCGGACTGAGGGCCGCGGCCTGCAGAACCCGGGTTTCACCCTCACCCTCAGTAATTTTGAGGGTCCCTTTGACCTTCTACTGACCCTGATTTCGCGCCGCAAACTCGACATTACCGAGGTGGCGCTCGCAGAGGTTACCGACGAGTTCCTCGCATACCTGCACGCCCTCTACGCTGAAGGCACCGAACGCGCACTCGACGAAGCCAGTGAATTTCTGGTCACCGCCGCAACCCTGCTGGAACTCAAAACCGCACGCCTGCTCCCGCAGCATCGTGAACCCCTCGAAGAGGACGTTGCACTGCTGGAGGCGCGCGATCTGCTCTTCGCCCGTCTGTTGCAATACCGTGCCTACCGCGAAGTCGCCGATATTTTTGCTGAACGCTGGGCGCAAGAATCACAGCGTTTTCCCCGTGCGGTAGCCCTCGAAGAACGATTCGCCCAGGCGCTACCCGAGCTGGTTTTCACCGGAGGCGCCGAAGAGTTCGCCCGCATCGCCGCAACAGCGCTGAGTCGAACCCCCAAAGAGCCCGAACCGGAACCCGAAGAAATCGTTGAAGAACTCAACGAGCACCTGCACGTTCCGCTAACCACCATCGCGGCTGAAGAACACTACATTCTGCACAGCCTGCTCGATACCGCGGCGCGGGAGCTGAGCTTCGCCGAACTGGTTCAAGGATCCGGCGAACTAGAAATCGCGGTGGTTCGTTTTCTCGCCCTGCTCGAGCTCTACAAAGAAGGCGCCCTGCACGTGGAACAGGACACACCGCTCGGAGCCATTCGGGTACGTGCGAGCGCGAGCGCTGCACAGTTCGTGATTCGCGAAGCAACAGACACTCAGGATGCGCATGAAATCGGTGAAGCGTCTGAATCACCCGAAGTGAACGAATCTGAAGCTAACACGGAACCGGTAGAGGAGGATTATGAGTATTCACGGCTCACGCTTTGACCGTGAATTCACCCCTGATGACCTTGCCATCGTGAACATGGGCTACTGGGATCCGAACGCGGATGAGGATTCGGAACAGGCTGACTCGGCGCCGGTAGAGGTAGCAGAGACGGTAGAGACTGAGAGCTCAAAGCCTGCTGAGGCGGACGCTGAGCCTGCTGATTACGAGGTAGCAGCAGCCCCTCTGGGCACTGAGGTTGCCGAAAAAGCTGAGGACGCTGAAACGGTAGAGGACTCCGATAGTTCCGACAGCTCCGAGGAATCGCAGGAAACTGCACCCCGCGAGTCGAAGGAACCAGCAGCGAAATCGGCAACGAAATCGGTAACGATTCCGGCGGGAGGCCCCTCCACCGCACCCAGCGTGGCGGTCGATGCCGAAGCCGAATTCTCCAAGGTCGAGGCAATCCCCGGCGGCATTAAAAGCGCCATCGAGGCAATCCTCGCCGTTGCCGAAGCGCCCGTGAGCGTCAAAGAACTCTCCGCTGCGCTCATCGTCAACGAACGAGCTATTGAGCACGCGCTCGACCAGCTGTACCGCGAGTACAACGGCGAAGAAAGCGGCTACGGAGAAGACGAAAACCGGGTGGCGCCCGAACCGCGCGGATTCCAGCTGCGGAACATCGCAGGAGGCTGGAAGCTCTATGCCCGCGACGACTTCGCCCCCTGGGTGGCACGCTTCGTGACCCGCTCCAAGAGCGCGACCCTCAGCAAGCCCGCCTACGAGACGCTCGCCGTGATTGCCTACCAGCAGCCGGTGACCAGGGCGAGGGTGGCCTCCATTCGAGGCGTGAACGCGGACGCGGCAATCCGTCAGCTGCTCCAACGGCAGCTGATTCGTGAGGCTGGTCGTGAAGCCGGAAGCGGCGCGACCCTCTACGAAACCACGGAGCTGCTGCTGGCGAAGCTCGGGTTGAACTCCCTGGAGGAGCTGCCGGCGCTCGCGCCCTTCCTGCCCGATGACACGGAGGCGGCGGTCCTCGCCGAAGGTAACGACTAGCCCACCGGCTCCAGCCGTTACGGCAATAACGAAACGTTCAACGGTTCTGCTGAAAACCAGCGGCAGAACCACCCGGATAAGCGCTCCTGGCGCTGACACACACCGCGCCTTCGGAGCCGGTGCCGGGACACAAAGACTAACAAGAACTACAACGACAGAAAAGAGAAGAACACCATGGCATATGGAAACTCCTCCCGCGGCGGCCGCTCTGCATCCGGTCGCCCCCAGAACTCCCGCGGTGGCCGTCCCGGCGCCGGTCGTCCCGGTCAGGGCGGCAAGCCCGGCGCTAAGGGCGCATCCGCACGCGGCGGCCGTCCCGGCGCAGGCAAGGGCGGCGCAAAGGGCTTCGGCGAGAAGAAGTTCGGTGACAAGAAGTTTGGCGAGAAGAAGTTCGGCGCAGGCCGCGCAGGCTCCGGTCGAGGCCGCGGCACCGAACTGCCCAAGCGCGAACGCCGCGCACCGGGCCGCCCCTACCGCTCCGGCGAAGCCTTCGCAAACGAGCGCGGCGAATACCGTGTCAGCAACTACGCTGGCCCGCACCGCCCCCGCCGCCCCCGCAACGCCCCGGTAGACCACTACGAGTTCTACGACCACGACGGCGTGCGCCTGCAGAAGCTGCTGGCCCAGGCCGGTGTGGCATCCCGCCGCGTCTGCGAAGAAATGATTACCGAAGGCCGCGTCACCGTCAACGGTGAAGTCGTGACCGAGCTGGGCGTGCGCGTGGACCCCTCCAAGGTGACCGTGCAGGTGGACGGTATGACCGTTCAGACCAACGACAAGCTCGTCTACATGGCATTTAACAAGCCCGCTGGCGTGGTCTCCACCATGGAAGACCCCGAAGGCCGCCCCTGCATCTCTGACTTCCTGCGTTCCTCCATGAGCGAGCGCGTGTTCCACGTGGGCCGCCTGGACGTCGAAACCGAGGGTCTGCTGCTGCTGACCAACGATGGTGAACTGGCGAACCGCCTCACCCATCCCTCCTACGAGGTGCCCAAGACCTACCTGGTGCAGGTTCCCGGCCCGATGGAGCCCGGCGTCGGCGCAGCCATGAAGAAGGGCATTCGCCTGGAAGACGGCGTGACCCGCGTGGACGAGTTCAAGCTGGTGGACTCCACCCCCGGCCACGTGCTCGTTGAGGTGACCATCCACTCCGGTAAGAACCGCATCGTGCGCCGTCTCTTCGACGCTGTCGGCTACCCGGTTGAGCGCCTGGTCCGCGTCGAGATGGGCCCGATCCGTATTGGTTCGCAGAAGCAGGGTACCGTCCGTAACCTCTCCAAGGTCGAGATCGGTCACCTGCTCGCTTCGGTGGACATGTAATAACGCTAAGGAGTTGTCATGAGCTCGCCCGCTGAGCTTTCCGCATCTGAGCTGCCCATGGACTCAACGCTGACCGGGCCGGTACTCATTATCGGCTCGGGTCTGCTGGGCGCCTCCATTGGTTTGGGGTTGCGTGCGGCAGGATGCGAGGACGTGTACGTCCAAGATATTTCACCCACCGCCGAGGCTGTGGCGCAGGATATCGGTGCCGGTACAAGCTTCTCCACCCTGTCAGAGGAGGAACGCGCCACCCTCGCACCGCAGCTGGTGGTGGTGGCAGCGCCTCCGGATAGCGCCGGTGCCGTGTGCGCTCGCGCGTTGAACACCTATGCGCCTCGACCGGAGGCGGGCTACCCCGGCGCCGTGGTGACGGATGTTGCCTCGGTGAAGGTGCAGCCGCTGGCGGATGTGCTTGCCTCGGGCGCGGATGCGTCCCGTTACGTGGGTTCGCATCCGATGGCTGGGCGTGAGAAGTCGGGCCCGGTGGCTGCTCGCGGTGAGCTGTTCCAGGCGCGTCCGTGGATTATCTGCGAGCACGATTCGGTTCGCCCCGAGTGTGTGCGTCTGGTGCGTTCTGTGGCGGTGGAGCTGGGCGCGATCGTGACTTCTTTGAGCGTTGAGGAGCACGATCAGACGGTTGCCCTGATTTCTCATGTGCCGCAGGCGATGAGCTCGCTTCTGGCTTCGCGTCTGCAGGACACTCCGCTGTATGCGCTGTCCCTGGCGGGTCAGGGTTTGCGCGATACGGTGCGTATTGCGGCTTCGGACCCGACGCTGTGGGTGCAGATTTTTGCGGCGAACGCTGACCCGATTGTGAAGACCCTCTACGGGGTGCGTGATGACCTGAACCGCCTCATCGCAACGCTGGAGAACCCGACGGCATCCGGCGCTCGCCTGGATTTGGCGCAGCTGATGAGCGAAGGCAACGCGGGCGTTAGCCGCATTCCGGGTAAACACGGCACGGCACCCGCCGCGTTCGCAAAGATGACGGTGCTGGTGGACGACACCCCCGGCACGCTGGCTCGTTTGCTTGCCGAGATTGGTGAGTTGGGCGCGAACCTTGAGGATTTGCGTCTGGAGCACTCGACGGGTGCCCCGGTGGGTATGGCTGAAATCTCGGTCAATCCGTCTATTCATGAGGCGCTGGTCCGCGATTTGTCGGCTCGCGGTTGGCGTGTTGTGAAGTAGAGTTAAAGCTGTATTTTCCGGCATAAAGTTTGAGACGAATTTTAAGGAGTGCTGATGCACGAGAACCCTAAACTGACGATTGCTATTGACGGTCCCTCCGGTTCCGGTAAGTCGTCTGTGTCTAAGGAAGTTGCACGCCACTTTGGTCTGGCGTACCTGGACACCGGTGCAATGTACCGTGCCGCAACCTACCGTGTGCTGGAACTTGGCATTGACCTGAACGACGCTGAGGCGATCGCGAAGGCTGTCGAGGAGATGCCCCTGGTGTTCGGTACGAACATTAAGGAAGAAGAGATTCTGATGGGTTCGACCGATATCCGTGAGGAGATTCGTAGCGAGCGCATTTCTTCGGCGGTGTCTGCTGTGGCTTCGGTTCCGGCGGTTCGTGAGCACCTGATTGGCCTGCAGCGTTGGATGATTGACCACGCTATTAACGGCATGGTCGCTGAGGGCCGCGACATCACCACCGTGGTTGCTCCTGACGCTGATGCGCGCATCCTGCTGACTGCTTCTGAAGAGGTGCGCATGGCGCGCCGCGGCCTGGAGAACGCGGAGAAGTCCGGCGCTTCGGGTGACTTGAGCAAGCAGATCGCTGAGCGTGATGCGAAGGATTCGAAGGTCAACAACTTTATGGAAGCTGCCGAGGGCGTGGCTCTGGTGGACAGCTCGGATCTTGATTTTAATGCGACGGTCTCTGCAGTGATTAACGCTGTGAATGACCAGTTGAAGGCGAAGCGCGCGGGTTAGGCCCCGCCGAAACGCTGGGGGAGTGGTGCATCCGCTCCCGATAAGACGTTGAGCCGCGCTCGCGTGCTGACCTACGGGTTGGGCGCGGGGCGGGTAGAGAAAGGAATGCGCATGGCTGAGGACGCTATCCGCGACGATTACGAAGAGAAGTACCTGGGCGGTGGCGAGGACGACGTTACCGAGCGCCTCGCTGAGATTGATGATGAGACCGCTGACCAGCGTGCTCAGGCTCTGCTTGAGGGTCTTGAGGACTACGACCTGGATGAAGAGGACCGCGCCCTGCTGGGTGCCTGGGGCTTCGACATTGAGGAAGAGGAAGAGCAGCTCGCTGATCCGGTAGTGGCGATTGTTGGCCGCCCGAATGTGGGTAAGTCGACCATCATTAACCGTATTCTGGGCCGCCGTGAAGCGGTGGTTGAGGATAAGCCGGGTGTGACTCGTGACCGCGTGTCTTATAAGGCTGAGTGGCTGGGTAAGAGCTTCACCCTGGTTGATACCGGTGGTTGGGAGTCTGACGCCCGCGGCATTGATGCTCAGGTTGCTGAGCAGGCTGAGATCGCTGTGGAGCAGGCCGACGTTGTGGTCCTGGTGGTGGACGCCCGCGTGGGTGTGACCGCTTCGGACGAGCAGATTGTGCGTATGCTGCGCCGCGTGAAGAAGCCGATCATTCTGATTGCTAACAAGATTGACGACGCCCACCTGGAGCCGGAGATTTATAACCTCTGGTCGCTGGGTATGGGTCAGCCGTTCCCGGTGTCGGGTCTGCACGGCCGCGGCCTGGCGGATGCTCTGGACGAGATCCTTGAGGTCATGCCGGAGCACTCGCAGTTCGCTCAGCCGGAGGCGCTGGGCGGCCCGCGTCGTGTGGCTCTGGTGGGTCGCCCGAACGTGGGTAAGTCCTCGCTGCTGAACAAGCTGGCTGGTTCTGAGCGTGCCGTGGTGAATGACCTGGCTGGTACGACTCGTGACCCGATTGACGAGATTATTGAGCTGGGTGGCTACCCCTGGCGTTTCGTGGACACTGCGGGTATTCGCCGTCGCCAGCACATGGCTAAGGGCGCGGAGTTCTACTCTTCGCTGCGTACTCAGACTGCTCTGGAGCGTTCTGAGGTTGCCGTGGTGCTGCTGGATGTTTCCGAGCCGATTTCTGAGCAGGATGTGCGTATCGTGCAGACTGTGATTGATTCGGGCCGTGCGATGGTTCTGGCATTCAATAAGTGGGATACCCTCGATGAGGATCGCCGCTACATGCTCGAGCGCGAGATTGAGCGCGACCTGGCGCACGTGCAGTGGGCACCTCGCGTGAACATTTCGGCGAAGACCGGCTGGCACAAGGACAAGCTGGTGCCCGCCCTGGAGCGCTCGCTGGAGTCGTGGGATTCGCGTATTCCGACCGGTCGCCTGAACGCGTTCCTGGGCGAGATTGTGGCCGCGCATCCGCACCCGCTGCGTGGCGGTAAGCAGCCGCGTATTCTCTTCGGTACTCAGGTGTCTTCGCGTCCGCCGAAGTTCGTGCTGTTTACGACCGGTTTCTTGGATCCGGGCTACCGCCGCTTCATTACGCGTCGTCTGCGTGAGACTTTTGATTTCACGGGTACTCCGATTGAGATTTCGATGCGTGTGCGTGAGCGCCGCTCCCTGGGTGAGCGTCAGAGCGCGAAGGCTAAGAAGGGCAAGGGCGGCCGCCGCTAGTAGCGGGGGTCTGCCCGATGTCGTGGTGCTGGGCTGATCCCTTGCTAGGCTTAGCCCCTTGCTAGGCTGTGGTTCTGGGCGGGCCCCCACGCGCTGAATCCTGCGCAGAAAATCTGCACGGAAAATCTGCGCGAAAAAGATTTTTAAGATTTTTTCTAAAAATGGGGATTCTGGCTTGCGTGGGGGTTGAAAGCCCGGTATAGTTATTCGAGTGTTCAGGGGAAACCTTGAAAACAATATCGTGAATAACGAATCGGGTTGTGGCGCAGCTTGGTAGCGCACTTGACTGGGGGTCAAGGGGTCGCAGGTTCAAATCCTGTCAACCCGACAGATAAAGCTCCGGAAGGTTTTTCCTTCCGGAGCTTTTTTGTATGCCGTTTAGGGGTTCGCGGGGTTTGATAGTTTGAGCGGTTTGTAATCAGGATATGCTCTGTGTGTACTGCCGAAAGTACCGGGGTGCTGTTTCTTCCTTGAAATAGCGGGGGAGGGGGCTGGGTAGGCTCTTAATCCGGGGTGGGCTTTAGGTTAGGATCCGGGGTGGGCTTTAGGTTAGGTTGCAATTATGAGCTTGAATTTAAATGTTGGAATATGCCCGATTTTGTGGGTGTTAAGTGGTACATTGGGTACACAAGGAATTGCGTTTTTGGGATTAAGGATTCATTGTCCTGACCCTGAAATTCCCTTGACAAATCAAGGAATATTTAGGTTTTTGTGACAAAAACGCCGTTTCAACACGCTAAATTTCATAGCCGCAAAACCAACACGAACCCAAGTGAAGGCATATATCCCCAAGGGATAGCGTCCTTAACGCATCAAACAGCTAGGTGCACGCACCTACAACACACGGCACACACGCCGCCACAAGCGTCACTGGGAAGGTTTTACGGCACAACTCGATCCCGCCCCCGTGGGCTGGAAAGGAACACAGTACATCATGTGGCAGCAAGTCTACGACCCGCTGAACTCGAGCGCACTCTCCGCACTCGTGGCAGCAGTCCCGATTATTTTCTTCCTTCTGGGCCTCACCGTCCTGAAGCTCAGCGGTATTAAATCTGCCGTTATCTCCCTCGTCATTGCACTGGTTATCGGTTGCGCCATCTTCGGCATGCCCGTCACCGCAGGTGCAGGCTCCATCCTCTACGGCTTCCTCTCGGGCATGTGGCCCATCGGCTGGATCGTGCTTATGGCAGTGTGGCTCTACCGCATTTCCGTGCGTTCTGGCGGCTTTGAAATCGTCCGCTCCTCCATCTCCTCCATCTCTACCGACCAGCGCATCCAGATGCTACTGATCGCATTCTGCTTCGGTGGCTTCCTCGAAGGCGCTGCAGGCTTCGGTATCCCGATTGCTATCTGTGCTGCACTGCTCGTGTCCCTGGGCTTCAACCCGCTCAAGGCTGCAATGTTCGCACTGATTGCTAACGTGAGCTCCGGTGCATACGGCGCTATCGGTATCCCCGTGACCACCGCAGCAACCCGCGGTGGCGTGGACCTGCACGCACTGTCCATCGAAATGGTCCTGGTTCTCCAGATTATGGCGGCTCTCATCCCCGTACTGCTCGTTGCTATTCAGGACGGTCTGCGCGGTATCCGCGAAGTCGGTCTGGTAGCACTGATCGTTGGTCTGATTTACTCTGGCGGCCAGTCCGTCCTGCTCGCAGCCCTCGGTAACCCCGAGCTCGTCGACATCATCCCGCCGCTGCTGGCTCTAATTGCTCTGGCACTCATCATGCAGAAGTGGCAGCCCAAGCACATCTTCCGCGAGCCCACCGCTCCCTCCCTGGAAGAAGTTCAGGCTCAGCAGAGCACCAAGCACACCGGTGGCGAAATCCTCAAGGCATGGAGCCCCTTCGTCTACCTGTCCGTCGTGATTCTGCTCTGGTCCACCGCTCTGAAGCCCCTCTTCGCTGCTAAGGGCGCCCTCGGCTTCACTAACATTACCTTCCCTGTTCCGTGGCTACACCAGAGCATCCAGCAGGCAGCACCGATTGTTGCATCCCCCAAGGCATTTGACGTGACCTACACCTGGAACATTGTGGGTGCATCCGGTACCGCAATTCTGGTGGCTGCCATCATCACCATCCTGACCTCCTCCATCAGCTGGGGCGAGGCTATCGAGGAACTCGGTGCAACCTGGAAGCAGCTGCAGACCCCGATCATCATGATCTGCCTGGTTATGTCCGTTGCTAACGTCATGAACTACGCGGGTATGATTACCTCCATCGCACTGGCTGTTGCCGCTGTGGGCGCTATCTTCCCGCTGCTATCCCCGATCATCGGTTGGATTGGCGTGTTCGTGACCGGCTCCGTGGTGAACAGCAACATCCTCTTCGCTGGCCTGCAGGCTACCACCGCACATCAGATCGGCGTCAGCCAGACCCTGCTGATTGCATCTAACACCGCCGGTGGTGTGATGGCGAAGATTGTTTCCCCGCAGTCCATCGCAATTGCAGCTGCTGCAGTAAACAGCGCCGGCGAGGAATCCAAGATTACCTCCATGGCAATCAAGTACAGCGCAATCCTGCTGGCTATCACCTGTGTTTGGGGTTACGTTCTGTCCCTGGTTGTTTCCTAAACAGCGTGAAGCTCCGATGCGTGTAACCTGCCTTCCCTGAAAGGTGAGGTACCGCGACACGGTTTAGTGAAAGCCCCCTTCTACTTCGGTAGGAGGGGGCTTTTACGTTATCTAGGCTTGTTAGGGGCGTGCGGTGGGATGCGTGGCTGATGGCTCGATGGGGAGCGGCGAGGGGGCAGATAACCGGGAGTGCAAATGTGCACATAAATATCATTTGTGCATACTTAAGGTTATCCTATCCTGAACTCATGAGGGAGACCTGATAGCTTAGACAGATAAAGTCACAAGCACCTAGTTAGCGGGAACAATCCCGCTTTCTTTCAGTTAAAACCAGGGAACAACTTCAGTCCCTGGGAGCTGATGACCAGAATGCTTCACCGATGGACCCGTCTACGACGTACAGGACGGGCCCATCGGTTTTTATGCGGCCTAGCGCTTCCATGCAGCACAGGAGCCGTATCGGAAGAAGCAACCGCAACAATGCACAGACCGAAAGGAACACCCGCCCCCATGTGGCAGCAAACCTACGACCCGCTGAACTTACCGGTGCTCTCTGCGCTGGTCGCAGCAGTACCCATCATCCTCTTCCTGCTGGGCCTGACCGTCCTGAAACTCAGCGGCCTCAAGTCAGCACTGCTGACCCTCGGCACCACCCTCATCATCGGTTGCGCCGTCTTCGGCCTGCCCATCACCGCAGGTGCCGGCTCCATCCTCTCCGGCTTCCTCTCGGGCGCATGGCCCATCGGCTGGATCGTGCTCATGGCGGTGTGGCTTTACCGCATCGCCGTGCGCGCTGGTAACTTCGACATCGTGCGCTCGTCCGTCTCCTCCATCTCGAACGACCAGCGCATCCAGGTGCTGCTGATTGCCTTCTGCTTCGGTGGTTTCATCGAAGGTGCGGCAGGTTTCGGTATCCCCATTGCTATCTCCGCGGCGCTGCTGGTATCCCTGGGCTTCAACCCCCTCAAGGCGTCCATGCTGGCGCTGGTAGCCAACGCCGCATCCGGCGCCTACGGTGCTATTGGTATTCCCGTCACCACCGCAGCTAAGGTCGGCGGCCTGGACACCGCACACCTGTCCGCAGGCATGGTCCCGGTACTGCAGATTTTCGTGGCAATCGTGCCGGTACTGATGGTCGCCATCCAGGACGGCCTGCGCGGCATCCGTGAAGTCGGTCTCGTAGCGCTCATGACCGGCGTGATCTACTCCGGCGGTCAGGCAGCTATCCTGGTGCTGCTCGGTTCCCCCGAACTGGTCGACATCATCCCGCCGCTGCTGTCCCTCGTTGCCCTGGCACTGGTTATGCAGAAGTGGCAGCCCAAGCACATCTACCGTGAACCCACCGCCCCCAGCCTCGAAGAAGCTCAGGCTCAGCAGAGCGTCAAGCACACCGGCGCTGAGATTGTTAAGGCGTGGAGCCCCTTCATCTTCCTCTCCGCAACCATCCTGCTCTGGTCCACCGCGCTCAAGCCCGTGTTCGCAACCACCGGTCCGCTCGGTGCCGCAACCCTGGCGTTCCCCATCCCCGGTATTCACGAGGCCATCACCACCGGCGCCGGCAAGACCGTGACCGCAATGTTCTCCTGGAACATCCTGGGCGCATCCGGCACCGCAATTCTGGTGGCGGCACTCATTACTATCCTGACCTCGAAGATTAGCTGGGGTGAAGCCTTCGAAGAGCTCGGCGGCACCTGGAACCAGCTGAAGATGCCGATTCTCATGATCTGCCTGGTCATGTCCGTCGCAAACGTGATGAACTACGCCGGTATGACCACCTCCATCGCTCTGGCGCTCGCGGCAGCAGGCCCGGTCTTCCCGCTGCTGTCCCCGATTATCGGTTGGATTGGTGTGTTCGTGACCGGCTCCGTGACGAACGCTAACGTGCTCTTCGCGGGCCTGCAGTCCACCACCGCAGCTCAGATTGCTGTTGACCCGACCCTGCTCGTGGCCGCAAACACCGCCGGTGGCGTGATGGGTAAGATCGTCTCCCCGCAGTCCATCGCGATCGCGGCGGCGGCAGTAAACAGCGCCGGCGAGGAATCGAAGATTACCTCCATGTCTATCAAGTACAGCGCTATTCTGCTGGGCCTGGTCTGCGTCTGGTCCTTCGCCCTGTCGCTCATGATGGGCTAAAGGCCGATACCGGATTCGGCGTAACCCAGCATAAGAAACCCCTTGATAAGAACCCTGCAGTTTTCTCTGCAGAAGACGAATCGAGGGGTTTCACGCATATTCAGGGAAGTTTCAACAGGCCGGGAAGAGGCGTAGAATTACTTCTTGTGCTTGCTCCTGCATGATTCTGCACATCACCACAGATTGTGCTCCAGAAGAAAGAACGGGCAGGTGCCTAATAGAACACCTACTGCTCAAGGAGAAACAATGCAGACGCTCGCAACGATTACTACCGTCTTTGCCTTCGTAGCAATCGCTATTCACGTGTACATCTGGATTATCGAATCATTCCTCTGGACTAAGCCTAAGGGTCGCGAAACCTTCGGCATGACCGAAGAATTTGCCGAGTCCACCAAGGAGATGGCGGCAAACCAGGGCCTGTACAACCTGATGCTCGCCTGGATTGCAGCAACCGGTCTGCTCGCCTTCTGGTTCGGCTCCCCGCAGGTGGGCGTGGCACTCATGTTCGCAGGTCTGGGCTCCATGGCGGTTGCCGGTGCCTACCTGTTCCTCACCTCCCCGGATAAGCGCAAGCCAGCACTGATTCAGCTGACCCCGCCGCTGCTGTCCCTGATCTTCCTCTTCGTGATGCTCTAATCCTGCGACGATTTGATTCTGCGACAATCTAGCTCAGGGCGGAAGCTCTCAACGCATAGAAGCCGCGTGCTTACTTCACCGAAGTAACACGCGGCTTTTCTCTGCCCGCGCGCGCCTTCGCGGCAGAGGCTCGAGGGTTTAGGCGAAAAGACCCGAACAGCCTCGCCGATGCGAGCCCACCAGATGCGCATCCACCATGCCGACCGCGCACATGAGCGCATAAGCGGTCACCGGACCCAAAAATACTCCACCCAGTGCCTTAAAAGACTTGGCAAGAAGCGCGGACTCGGGCGTATCGGTAGGGATATCCTCCAGGGTATGCGGCGCAATAGTCTCGCTCGGTGCGAAGGACCACAGCCATGCCGGCAGCCCGCCCGGTACCCGCGTGCCGTCAGGTAGGGTGCGCTCGCGCATCCGGTTCAGGTCTTCATTGCTGAGGGTACGAACTCGACGACGGCGGGTGTTTGCCGCCTCAAGGCTATCCGTAGTGGTTGGGGTAGAAGTGGGAATGATGAGGGGAAGGCGAATATCCTCCGCGTAAGTCTCATGCGGCACGGCGGCAAGCTCACGCATCCGAATGGTCAGCCGCGCATTGGAGATGACCGCGCGAATCTTCCGCTCGTTACGGATAATGTCTTCGTCCTGGAGAAGTCGCGCAATATCCTGGTCGGTGAACGCAGCCACGCGTTCGGGGTCGAAACCCTCGAAGGCGCGGCGAAATGCTTCGCGGCGGGCAAGAATCGTGCGCCAGGAGAGCCCTACCTGAAAAGCCTCCAGGCTCAGTGCTTCGAAGAGTCCCCGCTCATCGGTGATGGGCATGCCCCATTCGGCGTCGTAGTAGTCGCGCAGAAGTTCGTCGGTTACCCACGTGGGGTAGCTCGGGGTGTTTTCGAGGGATTTGGCGGGAATATTGGGTTGCGAGGTCACGGTCTCTCCTCTCTGAGATTGCTGAGCTGATCCGAGTATTTCGGAAGCATGTTCTACTTAAACATTAGCTCTAGCAAGAGCGAATCGCAACTATATTCGATTACATGTCGCGTTGCGGGTCAATGAACCCGAAAACAGGTACGAAAAAAGGTGGGGTACGCACCCAGTGTATACCCCACCCCTGCATACCCCACCCCGTCATAAGCCTTGAAGACTAGCCGGCAGGCGCTAGAAGAGCCGCGCCTCCCGCACCTCTTCCGGCTCCTCCAGGTCGAGGAGGAACTGCTTGCGCTCAACCCCGCCAGCGTAGCCGGTCAAGCTGCCGTCAGCACCGATAACGCGGTGGCACGGAATCATGATAGAAACCTTATTACGGCCGACCGCCTGGCCCACAGCTTGCGCCGGGGCACCCGGGCCAACCGCCCGCGAAATCTCGCCGTAAGTGGTGGTGTACCCGGCGGGAACAGTCTTCAGATGCTCCCACACGATCAGCTGAAAATCGGTGCCCTCAGGATCTAACGGCAACGTAAAAGAAGTGCGCTTGCGCTCAAAATACTCAGAGAGCTCTACCTCAGCGCGAGACAGCAACTGCGCCGCAGCATGCTCGCCGGTAGACTCTTCTTCCTCCGCCGTGCCGTGCTCCCGCAGATAGGTTTCGGGATTTTCGATCAGCTCACCGAGCTCGTGGGGGAGCGGAAAATGCGCCTGATCCTCGTACCAGATGCCGACAATCGCATCCGCGCGGGCGGCAATGTAGAGCACTCCGACGGGGCTCGAGTAGCGAGTGTACCAGCGCGCGAGCGCTTCCGGCGGCTGCGGCGAATTGGTCGCTTTGGTCATGCTCTTCCTTGTTGGCTCGTGGGCGTGTACTGCAAATGGTATGAGGGGCAAATACCCCTTTCAACCATCATAGGGGAGGGGTGCCTCCGTACCGTACCCGCACCGGATTTTGTCTATAACTGACCGCTATATATGAGATGTATGCACCACCGTTTGTACCGCCGTTGAAATATCTCAGGATGCCCGGCAATTTTGATTGAGCCCGAAGAGCTGGCATTCTGTGAAGTACACACCGATACACTGCAATTCAATACTCCGGCTTCTTCACCTCGCACCGGGTGGGGTGACCTGTGTTTCTCGTGCCTTACCGATGGGTTCAACGATGACTGAAATTGCAAGGAGAAACATGGAAGACCTGAAAGATATCCGCCGGCAACTCCAGGAAAACCCGGAGAGCCGAGAGCTCAATAACCGTTACGCGCAGGCGTGCCTCGACATCGCGAAAGAATATACCGTTACTTCCCAGGGGCATATCTATATTTGCTCGCCCTCAGATTTGGAAGCCGTACAGTACGTCATGGCCAAGATCCCTGAGGCTTCGCTTCTAGACGGCGAAACCTTAGAAGAATACAAACGCCTGAAGAGAGCCGTCACCCAAGCTCGTATGAATAGAGGTAGGCCCGGTAGCAAGATGGGCAATTACTATGCCTTGATCCTTTTTATCGTGATGCCTTCCATGGCGGCACCGGTTCTTCTGCTGTGGGAGTTAAGCGCACTTAGCACCTCAGACCACAACCGCAACCCGAGCATCCTCATCTATCTGATTCCTGTCGCTCTCATTACCGCGGCGCTCCTCTGGATAGGATGGCTTGTTGAACGGATCCCCGGCTGGAAATATAACGCTCTGATCGTTCAAGAGAACGAAAAGGCAGAACTAGCCAAGGCCGAAGCAGCAGCGCGTCGAAGTGCTGAATCAACCGTTGAGAAATAATCGTTGGTTTGGACTCTGAACCACGATTTTAATGTAAATGTGCCGCCTCACCGGTATCAGTGAGGCGGCACATTTATGCTGTCTAAGACTAGAGAAGCTCGCTACTTAGCGGCTGCCCTGCCAGAATTACGCTCCGTCAGAATTACGCGCGGTCAGCGTTGCCCTCCGTGTGGTGCAGGTGCGGCAGGTGGGTTGAGTGCAGATTGTGGCCGAGCACATCGTGCGCATCCGGGTCCTCGTTCGGGAGCACATGCGAGTACTTGGAGTAGTAGCGGTACAGTGCGTAGGCGCCAATCACAGTCAGCACGATAGCAACGCCCAGAGCCCACGGCACAGCGGCGGCAGAATACATGACGGAGAAGAGCACCAACAGCCAGGAGAGAGCAGCTGCAAGAACCGAAACGTTCATGGCAATAATTGCAAGCTTGCGGCGACGGACATCAACCATAATCGGTGCGGGGAAAACCCGCTCCCTCCTTCCAACGGAGCCTCTCTCCGTTCTCACGAGCACCGGAAGGTGCCGGATGCGTAACCAACCGCCATCTTCGGCGGCCTGAACAGGATCAATAAGCCTATATATCTATGATACGGCGCGTGAAGTAGACATCAAAGGTACACAAACGCTGTTAGACCAACCCCACACAACATGTGAACGGGTATCTCAACAAGAGACATAAAACGAATGATTTTTACAGCGAGAACTGCAACACGAAAAGCGAACTCACGCTCGTCGCTAACACAGAGAACCCTGTAACAAGAGATAAAAGCCCGTCCGCCGCGGTACGTGAAGCATCGTGGCGGACGGGAGCGTAAATAAAGTATCAGCGCGAACCGTCGACTCCTGTCAGGACAGCGCATGAATATGTCGCGTACGCGTCCTGTGCGGTACTGACACCTCACGAACAACACCGCGTCGGGTGATCGGCGGAAGATACCGAATTTACAAAAACCAACGGTACCCCCAGCACTAATTTTTGTAGAAATTACGCCGCAATAAACGCTGAACCAAGCGTCATAAAACGGCGAAAAGCCCCGGCAGTCTCAACCCTACAGTGGGGGAGAAGCAGCCGGGGCTTCGCTAGTACGCGGGCCGTACCCTTAGGCAGCGGATGCGGCGATTAGGCGGTCGGAACGTCCTCATCAACCCACTCGAGGGTGCGGGAGACAGCCTTCTTCCACAGGCGGTACTGGCGGTCGACCTCTGCGGGCTCCATGGAGGGCAGCCAGCGCTTGTCCTCAGCCCAGTTGTCCACAACGTCCTGCTCGCCGGTCCAGAAACCAACAGCGATACCTGCAGCGTATGCTGCGCCCAGTGCGGTGGTCTCAACAACCTTCGGGCGGATCACGGGAACGCCGAGGATGTCAGCCTGGAACTGCATGAGGAACTCGTTAGCGGTCATGCCGCCGTCCACGCGCAGCTCGGAGAGCTCAACACCGGAATCTGCGTTCATTGCGTCCAGAACCTCACGGGTCTGGAATGCGGTTGCTTCCAATGCCGCACGCACGATGTGTGCACGGTTCACGTAGCGGGTCAGACCAACGATGACGCCGCGAGCGTCGGAACGCCAGTGAGGTGCGAACAGGCCGGAGAAAGCGGGAACAACGTAGCAGCCACCGGAATCCTCAACGGAGGTAGCCAGTTCCTCAGACTCTGCAGCGTGTTCAATCATGCGCAGGTTGTCGCGCAGCCACTGGATCAGGGAGCCACTCATCGCGACCGAGCCTTCCAGAGCGTACACGGGTGCCGCATCGCCAATCTTGTAGGCAACGGTGGTCAGCAGACCGTTATCCGAGAAAACAGGCTCGTTACCGGTGTTCATGAGCATGAAGTTACCGGTACCGTAGGTGTTCTTCGCCATGCCCTTCTCGAAGCAAGCCTGGCCGAAGGTTGCAGCCTGCTGGTCACCCAGGATACCCGCGATGGGGGTGCCTGCGAGCAGACCGGTTGGGCGGCCGAAGCCGTACACCTCGGAGGAGGACTTGATTTCGGGCAGCATGCTCATGGGAATACCCATATCAGCAGCGATCTGCGGATCCCATTCGAGGGTGCGGATGTTCATCAGCAGGGTACGGGATGCGTTGGTGACGTCGGTGACGTGAACGCCGCCGTCAACACCACCGGTCAGGTTCCAGACCAGCCAGGTGTCGGTGTTGCCGAAGAGCAGGTCGCCGCGCTCTGCGCGCTCGCGTGCGCCTTCAACGTTGTCCAGGATCCACTTGATCTTGGGGCCGGAGAAGTAGGTGGAGAGGTTTAGTCCGACGATGTCGTGGTACTTGCCAACGCCCTCTTCGCCTGCGAGCTCTTCAACGATGTCCTGGGTGCGGGTGTCCTGCCAGACGATTGCGTTGTAGACGGGCTCGCCGGTGTTCTTGTCCCACACGACAGTGGTTTCACGCTGGTTGGTGATGCCGACTGCAGCGATTTCGTGGTGGTTGACTTCGCCGTTTGCCATTGCGGTTGCTACGACCTTGCGGACGTTCTGCCAAATCTCGGTTGCGTTGTGCTCAACCCAGCCTGCCTTGGGGAAGATCTGCTCGTGCTCGAGCTGACCGTGCGCTACGTTCTCGCCTGCCTTGTTGAACAGGATTGCGCGGGAGCTGGTGGTGCCCTGGTCGATGGAGAGGATGTACTTGCGCTCGGTGTTGAGGGTTGCGGAGTGCAGAGAAGTCGTCATTGATTTTTCCTTAGAACTAAAAAGACGGGGTTTTGGAGAGGTTTAGAGGGGCAGAACTGCCGGAACGATCAGGCCAGCAAGGACTGCGCCGATGATCGGGCCAACAACCGGAACCCACGCGTAAGACCAGTTGGAGCCGGTCTTACCGGGGATGGGCAGGAAGGTGTAGGCGATACGGGGGCCGAGGTCACGTGCGGGGTTGATAGCGTAACCGGTTGCGCCACCGAGGCTCATACCGATAGAAACAACGACCAGGGCAACAGCCAGGGGGCCAATCTGGGCGGGGGTCTTACCGGATGCGATGATCCAGCCAATCAGGACGAAGGTGCCGATAATCTCGGTGAGCACGTTCCAGCCGTAGGACTTGATAGCGGGGCCGGTGGAGAAGATGCCGAGGCGGTCGCCCGGGTCCTCATCGAAGTGCTTCTTGTAGGTGAGGTACGCTCCGGTTGCGCCGGCCATTGCGCCGAGCATCTGAGCGACGATGTATAGGGCGATGTTGCCGGGAGTTGCGGGAACACCGGTTGCCAGGTCGCGGCCTGCGGTTGCCAGGCCGACGGTCACTGCGGGGTTCAGGTGTGCACCGGAGAGGAAGGAGAGGTACACGGCGGTGAACACTGCCAGACCCCAGCCGAAGGTGATAACAACCCAGCCAGCGTCCTTAGCGTAGGACTTCTTGAGGGTCACTGCGGCACATACGCCGGCACCGAGCAGAATCAGGATGAAGGTGCCGAAGAATTCGGAAGCGAAGATTCCGAGGGTGGTGGGGGCACCGGATGCATCCACGAGTGCGGATGAACCGGCTGCAAGTACAGTTCCTGCGGAAGCAAGAAGAGACATTGATGCTCCTTGAAGACGAAGCGTCTGGAAGGCAAGCGAACCTTTGCTTGCGTATTCCCGTGCATCCTCACCGCACGGGCGGATCGGGGCACAACGCTGTGCTGAAATGTGTAGCGGTTGCTACGAAAAGTTGATGGATGTTCCTGGATGAGAAGCAGATTGCTTCGGGGGCTAACCCCGTATTTAGCGCTCTGCTTCTTGTGCAGGGGGTTTATCGTAAACGGTTATTTAACCGTCCATCCACCCCTCACCAAGAAATTATGAGATGCCCCATGTTCGGTGAGGGGCGAACGGTTGGTTCGTACCGAATAAACGGTTACGAAAGGTGCGCGAAAACTCTAAAGATTTAGAGCTTCACGCGGGGTGCCACGGGGGTGACAGCCTCAATCTTTGCCGATGCCTCAGCGTCGGTGGAGGCTGACTCTGCCTCGCGGATTGCTGCAACGCGTGCTGCGTAGAGGTCGAGTTCTTCCTTGACCTTCTTGTCGTCCCAGCCGAGCTCGGAGCGCAGAATCTCAAGGATTTCATCGGCGGCAGCCAGGCCGCGGTCGCGCTGCTCGAGGTCGAGGCGTACGCGGCGGACCAGCACGTCCTCCAGGTGTAGGGCGCCCTCGTAGCGGACCGCGAAGACAACGTCTGCACGCAGGAACTGGGGTGCCTTAGCCAGGGGAGCGCCGAGGGAGGGGTCAGCGTCGATGAGAGCTCCGAGGTCCTCAATCTGTGCGCCGTAACGCTCGAGCAGGTGGGTGATACGGTCCTCGTCCCAGCCGTAACGCTCTGCGTAGCGTGCACGGTTAGCGGCGATTGCGTGGTAGCCGTCAGCACCGACCAGGCCGATGGTTGCGGTCACGGAGGGGTTCTGCTTAGCCTGCTCGCCCAGTGCGAAGTCAACGGCATCTTCTGCCATGACGCGGTAGGTGGTGAGCTTGCCGCCTGCGATTGCGCTCATGCCGGGTGCAACCTCGGTCACGGTGTGCTCGCGGGAAACCTTGGTGGATGCTGCGCCGTCCTTGACCTTGGGCTGCAGCAGCGGGCGCAGACCGGTGTAGGTGCCGATGATGTCTTCGCGGGTCAGCGGGTTAGCGAGCAGCTTGTTAGCCTGCATCAGGACGTAGTCGATGTCCTTGCTGGTTGCGAGGGGGCGCTCGCGGTCCTCGGTGTAGGGGGTGTCGGTGGTGCCGATGATCCAGTAACGCTGCCAGGGGATGATGAAGAGAACGGACTTCTCGGTCTTGGTGAAGATACCGCTGGTTGCGTTGATGCGGTCGCGGGGAACCACAATGTGGATACCCTTGGATGCGAGAACTTCCAGGCCGCCCTCGGGGTTAGCCAGGGACTCGGACTCTTCGGTCCACACGCCGGTTGCGTTGATGATGTGCTTTGCGCGTACGTTCAGGCGCTCGCCGGTCTCCAGGTCTGCCAGCTCTGCGCCGATGACGCGGCCGGATGCGTCCTTGGTGAAGCCGACGACCTGGGTGCGGGATGCAGCCAGTGCGCCGTAGCCTGCAGCGGTGCGGACGACGTCGATCACGAGGCGTGCGTCGTCAACGCGTGCATCGTAGAACTGGATTGCGCCGCTGAATGCGGAGTCCTTGATGTCGGGGAAGACGGTCTTGGTGCCGGTCTTGGTGAAGTGACGCTGGGAGGGGACGCCCTTGTTGCCGCGGGAGCCGAGGAATGCGAGGGTGTCGTACATGCCGATGCCGATTGCGGAGTATGCGCGCTCGATGACGGGCATCTTCAGGGGCCACAGGAAGGGCTGTGCGTGCACGAGGTGGGGTGCAATCTTGTTCAGCAGCAGGCCGCGCTCGGTGAGAGCTTCGGTCACGAGCTTGAAGTCGAGGTTGTAGAGGTAGCGCAGGCCGCCGTGGACGAGCTTGGAGGACCATGCACTGGTGCCTGCAGCCCAGTCACCTGCTTCGACGATGCCGGTGCGCAGACCGCGGGTTGCTGCGTCAAGGGCGATACCTGCACCGGTGATGCCGCCGCCGACGACCAGGATGTCGAGTTCTTCGTTGACCATGCTCTTGAGTGCCTTGGCGCGGGACTCAGCGGTCAGCTGGGACTGCTGTGCAATGTGCTGGGAGCTCATGTAGTGCTCTTTCTTCTCGTGCCGCGTGCGCGGCGTGGGGTTTCATCTTGCATTTAGTAAAACCCAATGGTGAAATAATAACCAAGCACTATGAACGGATTTTCACTGGGGGTCTGTGACCGATGAACGAACGCGCTAACCACACCTACGAGGCGGCGCAGCTGTACTACATCCACAACATGACGATGGATGCTATCGCGGCCCGTCTGGGGGTCTCCCGTGCCACCGTATCGCGCCTCCTTAAAAGTGCTCGTGAAAGCGGGATGGTGCAGATTCGTCTGGACGATTCCTTCCGTACCCGCAGTGAGCTGGAGCGCCGCATTGGTGAACGCTATAAGGTGCGCGTTACCCTCGTGAATGTCCGTTCGGATGCCACCCCGATTGCTCGTATGAGCCAGGTGTCTCGCACCGCGGCGGCGCTACTAGATTCCCTGGTTGATAACGGAACGAGCCTGGGTGTGGCGTGGGGTTCGACCATGACTGAGATTTCCCGCCACCTGCCGCGCCGCCCGCTGACCGGTGTGACGGTGGTTCAGCTCAACGGTGCGGGTAACGCTCATCATTCCGGTATTCCCTACCTGGGTTCGTTGCTGGGGCAGCTGGTGAACGCCTATGATGCGCAGGTTATCCATTTCCCGGTTCCCGCGTTCTTCGACTATGCGGACACGAAGACCGCCATGTGGCGTGAGCGTAGCGTGCAGAAGAATCTGCATGCCCAGCAGAACGTTGACCTCGCTATTTTTGGTGTGGGCGCTTTTGGTGGACCTATTCCTTCTCACGTGTATTCGGGTGGCTATTTTGAGGCGCAGGAGCAGCGTCAGCTGCGTGAGCTGGGCGTTGTGGGGGATATGTGCACGGTTCTTCTGCGTGAGGATGGCTCGTGGGCTGATTTGGAGCTGAATAAGCGTGCGTCCGGTCCGACTCCGAAGGAGCTGGCTCGTATTCCGCGCCGTATTTGCGTTGCGTCCGGTACTCACCGTGTGCGTGCTTTGCGTGGTGCGTTGCGTACGGGTGCGATTACCGATTTGGTTCTTGATGATGCGCTGGCAAAGGCGCTCATGGAGAAGTAGCTGAAATAATTGCCGCGGGCATGAGGTTCGCGGATATGGGGCTCGCAGGTATGAAGGTCCGTGGTTATGGGCTAATAAGGGTACCTTGAATCTGAATGGGTAGCGCTGAGGGCTTTCTGAGTGAAGCTCTCAAGCGCCGCCTGAACGATGCTTCAAGGTGCCCTTGAGTGTCGTCAAAAACTGCTTTCTGACCCTACAATGTGAAACGTTTGCGCATGTGAAAGCGCATATTAGTGCACTCCATTGAAGGTGTGCGCCACTCACCGTTAGAAAGAACCAACTATGACCCCCACCTATAACGCCCAGGCGAATCCGCACCTGGGCGCACCCGGCATTACCACCATGCACGGTGATGCCCAGTCTTCCGACGCTACTCCTCTTGCCGGCCCCGGCGCAGGCAATTGGAAGATTACCGGCACGAAGCTCGGCGGCGCCTGCCCGACGATTCTTGCTGGACGCGACGGCTTCATTCAGGTGCTCTGTACCCAGGTCTTCGCCCACGGTGAGTTCATCACCCCGAAGCTCTCCATCCTTGATCCGCATACCGGTCGTGAACTTTCGCACCTGGACATTCCGAAGGGCGCGTTGCTCGGCGGCGTGTACGCCTACCTTGACGCGCAGGACCGCATGGTTCTGGTGGATGGCTCTCAGTGCCTGCTGCGCCTCTCCCACTCTGCTGACGGACGCAACATCCGAGTTGATGAGCGTATTGACCTGAGCCGCATGCTCGCCCAGAGCGCCAATGACGCTGTGGTTGGTCTGGTGCCCGACTGGTCCGGTCGCATTTGGGTTGCGACGAAGAACGGCTACATTGCGGTGATTGATTCTGCCCGCGGCACGATTCGCTCGATGCGCCTGAACAAGGCGTCGATTGCGGGCGAGCGTATTGACAACTCGATTTCGGCGTGCCCTCAGGGTGTGAGCGTGGTGACCTCCCACGCTATTTATATGCTGAACGCTACCGCAACCGGTGCGCCCACCCTCAAGTGGTGGCATGCGTACGATCGAGGTAGCGCCCGCAAGCCCGGTAAGCTCGCGTGGGGTTCCGGTGCCTCCCCGACGTTCTTTGGTCCGAACGGTTCGGATTATGTGATGCTGACCGATAACTCTGATATTCAGGAGTCGGTCATTGTGTACCGCACCGATAACGGCGCGAAGGTCGGTAGTGCCGGCCTGTTTACTGCCGGTACCTCTGGCACTGAGAACTCCATGATCGGTGTGGGTAACACGATGGTCGGTGCGAGCACCTACGGCTACCCCTACCCGAAGTACCCGGAGGGTGCCGGTCCGTCGGTTCCTGCGAACGCGCTTTTTGCTCCCGGTATGGAGCGTTGGGATATTACCGACCGCGGTCTGCGTAAGATCTGGGATCGTAAGGATGTGTACTCTTCGGCTGTTCCTCGCTATTCCGCCGCTGACGGCCTGATTTATACCTGTGAGCGTCGCCGCGGCCCGGCTGGTTTGGCGAATGGCGCCTACGCGTGGGCTGTCGCGCTGGACATGGAAACCGGTAAGACGATGCATGAGCAACGCCTGCCTCAGCATGTGAGCCTGCTGCTCGGCGGTGGTGACACCCTGCAGATGGTGGGCACGATTGACCGTTACGGCACCTGGTGGCAGGGCACGATTAGCGGCGTGTACCGTATCGCGAAGGCTTAGAGGAGTAGAAAATGACTAAGAATAATCTGATGAACGCTTCTCGCCGTACCGCGTTGAAGGTTGCGGGTGCTTCGGCGGCCCTGGTGGCTGGCGGCGTGAGTGCTGCGGAGGCGGCAACTCGTTCGGGCGGTAAGCGTGCTCGCGTGACCCCGGTGACCCAGCGTCCTGGTGGACGGCGCGGCGGTGGCCAGCACGGCGGTGGACAGCGCGGCGACGCGGCGAGCTCTGCGCTGGTGCAGGTTCCGATGCGCTATAACGAGTCGTGCATCCGCCTGGAGTTGAAGGCAGCCTCTGGTGTGCAGGCTGTGTCTATGCAGAGCCAGCCGGCGCGTACCGTTGCGTTCCGGAATCTGCCGACTCGCCTGAGCATTATTAATGAGGGTAATTCGACGCTGCCGGTGGGTACTCGCCTGATGGTGCGTGCTCGCGCGCAGGATCCGAAGACCGGTTTGTTGTTGAATCCTGCGGTGACTCTTCGCGTGACTTCGGGTCAGGCGGTGCTGCCTTCGGGCGGCCTGGGTGCTTCGGCTCTGGTGGCTCCTGTGGATGCTCTGAATCTTGATGCGGTGCACCGTAGCGAACAGACCGGTCAGGCTGGTGCCGGCAGCGAGAATGTTTTGGAGTTGCGTACCGCTATTCCTCGCGGTCATCGCCTGGATGTTCAGTTGAATTATCAGGTGGCTTCGGGCGTTGCCGGGTCTGCGTTGAAGCAGGTTCATGTGAGCGCTGTGCTGGATATGGCGGCGGCTGGTTTGTCGTCTTCGTTCTGCGAGGTGCAGAGCCCGGCTGTGGCTGCTTCGCTGAACTAGCAGTTGAGCCGACCCCGCGAAGAAATAGTGGGGGGAGAGGCTCCGCTGTTCGTGCTTCTATACCTCTATATATAGGCGCCTGTTCAAAAATGTATGGTGAAAGGTCGGGGTCGTTCGTGGGAACGGCCCCGACCTTTGCGTTCTCTAGTGTTTGTGTTCTCTAGCGTGCCGGCATGGGCGGCGACTGAGATGTCCTATGCGGTGATGTCCTATGCGGTTTCGGTCCTGTCGTGTTCGCCGAATGCCACCTTCACCGCGTGGTGCAGTGCTTCGCGCACCATGGCGATGGCGGGGTTGGCGGCGGATTCTCGGCGTACGGCGGTAAAGATTTTGCGTGAGGGTTTGCCGGGTAGCTCCACGATGCGTAGTCCCTCGGTGGTGGAGAGGGAGGAGAGGATGAAGCCGGGCACGATGGTGACGGCGAATCCTGCCTTGACGAGGTTGGAGTTCGTGATCATGTCGTTGGCGCTGTAGCGGATGACCGGCTCGAATCCTGCGGTGCGACACTGGTTGAGTGCCCAGCTGCGGGAGGTGTTCTGCTCCATTTCGAGGACCCAGGGCAGCGCGTGCGCCTCCTCGATCGAGGTGATGGTGGAGGTGCTGGGCACGATGAGGCTGAGGGGGTCTTCGGTAAGTAGCTCGGAGTGCAGTTCGGGGTATTCGGGGATGTGGTGGTGCGGGTAGGCTTCGGAGAGCACCATGTCGTATTCGCGGCTTCGGGTCAGGGAGGTGCCGGTTTCGGGGTCGATTTGCAGTACTTGCAGGGTGAGCGAGGGAGCGTGTTCGGCAAGGTAGCTGAGGGTTTCCGGTAGCAACGCGAAGGCCGCGGACTGGAAGATGGCGAGGCGGACCATGCCGGCCGGTTCGCCGGTGAGGTTGGCGACGGAGGTTTGCATGCGGTCGAGTTCGCGCAGGATGCTTCGGGCGCTGTCGACGATGATGAGTCCGGCGCTGGTGAGCTGTACGCGTCTGCCGATGCGCTGCAGTAGCGGGGTGCCGGTTTCTTTTTCGAGGGTGGCGATCTGCTGGGAGACGGCGGAGGGGGTGAGGCTGAGCGCTTCGGCTGCGGCGATGATGGTGCCGCGTTCTTGGATTTCGAGGAGCATTTGCATGCGTCGAATGTCGTAGATGGACATATTTCCCTCCCTGGTGCGCCCGGTTGTTCGGGTGGGCTGGGCCCCCGAACTCTTCCGTGGTGCGTCTCTCATCGTGGACTCTTGTCTATGGTACCGCGCGGGCTTTCGGCCGGCTCTTTTTGAGACGCTTGACGTGGGGTGTTGGCATGTTGGCTTGTGTAGCGAGTATTTTCGCGCTGATGGGATGGTTCTTGGGGGTGAAGATGCTTCTGGGAATGGTTTTGAGGTGTTCGTTTATTACGAAATGGGTTCGGTATTTGCGCTCTGGAAGTGCTAGCCTGAGAGGGATGGATAGCGATGTTGCTATGGTCTTCGTTTCTTCTCTTTGGGCTCGGTGTTCGGAGGGTTGCCGGACGGGAGCCACACCGCACAATCATTTAGAAAAACTAAATGGATTTTGGAAAAAACATTCAGTTTTTCTAATGAGGTATTTATTACCCTTTTGTGGTGAAATAGAGACATCGCCAAACGTGGTGTGCACCGCACACAGTGAGATAGTTAGGAGTCAAGGATGACCCATCCTTTCGCATCTGAGCACTACCAGAAGATGGCTCTGGAAGCTCGTCAGCTTGTTCGTCAGTGGGTAAACGAGTCCCAGTCGATCAAGCCCACCTTCGCGGCTGAGCAGCTCGCCGGTGTTCTGAAGGACCCCAATGGTCTTCCCTTCACCGTCGGCTTTGTTGATGGCGTTATTCGCCCCGAGGACGACAACGTCTCCGGCCGCAACCTTTCCCGTATTTCCGGCCTGGCACCTTCCTTCCTGCCCTGGTACATGAAGTCCGCTGTTGGCTTCGGTGGCAAGCTGGCTGGTAAGGTCGCATGGCCCACCGTTCCCGTTGCACGCCGCGTGCTGCGCGAGATGGTCGGTCACCTGATCGTCGACGCTTCCGAGGAGAAGCTGGGTGACGCAATTGCAGAGCTGACCAAGACCGGTAACCGCCTGAACGTCAACCTGCTCGGTGAGGCAGTTCTGGGTGACAAGGAAGCAGAGCACCGCCTGGCTGAGACCAAGCGCCTGCTGGCACGTGACGACGTTGACTACGTCTCCATTAAGGTGTCCGCTGTTTCCGGCCCCCACCAGCACTGGGCATTCGACGAGGTCGTTGAGACCGCTGTTCGCCGCCTGACCCCGCTGTACGAGCTGGCAGCTTCTTCCTCCCCCAAGAAGTTCATCAACCTGGACATGGAGGAGTACAAGGACCTGGACCTCACCATTGAGGTGTTCACCAAGATCCTGGACCAGCCCCACCTGAAGGACCTGGAAGCCGGTATCGTGCTCCAGGCATACCTGCCCGACACCCTGGCTGCAATGCAGCACCTGCAGGAATGGGCTGCTAAGCGCGTTGCTGCTGGCGGCGCAGGCATCAAGGTCCGCCTGGTTAAGGGTGCAAACCTCTCCATGGAAATCGTGGAAGCTGTTATGCACGGCTGGCCGCTGACCACCTGGGACACCAAGCAGGCAGCTGACACCAACTACAAGCGCGTTCTGGACTACGCACTGCGCCCCGAGCACGTGAAGAACATCCGCCTCGGTATTGCAGGCCACAACCTCTTCGACGTTGCTTTCGCACTGTTGCTGTCCGAGGACCGCGGTGTTAAGGATCGCGTCGAGTTCGAGATGCTGATTGGTATGGCTGAGCAGCAGGCAGAGATCATCCGCCGCCGCGTTGGTCACCTGCTGCTGTACGTGCCCGTCGTGAACCCCAAGGAATTCGACGTTGCAATCGCATACCTGATCCGTCGCCTCGAGGAGAACGCTTCCTCCGAGAACTTCATGTCCGGTATCTTCGACCTGGCAACCGACGAGTCCATCTTCAAGCGCGAAGAGGACCGCTTCATGCGTGCACTGAACTCCGTCACCGACGAGGTTCCCGCATCCAAGCGTACCCAGAACCGCCTGACCGAGAACGAGGACAACGTCTTCGTACCGGCTGGCCGCTTCGAGAACACCCCCGACACCGACCCCGCACTGGCAGGTAACCGTGAGTGGGGTCGCGCAATCCTCGAGCGCTCCAAGACCACCAAGCTGGGCATCGACACCCTCAAGGCTAACGAGCTGACCAGCGAGGCTGAGGCTGAGAAGCTGATCAAGGAAACCGAAGAAGCTGGCAAGGCATGGGGCAAGCTCTCCGGCCACGAGCGTGCAGAGATTCTGCGCAAGGTCGGTAAGGCTATCGCACTGCGCCGCGGTGACCTGCTGGAGGTTATGGCAGCTGAGGCTGGCAAGACCCTGGAGCAGGGCGACACCGAGGTCTCCGAGGCAATCGACTTCGCATACTACTACGCAATGCTGGCTGAAGACCTCGAGAAGATCGACGGCGCAAAGCCCAAGTCTGTTGACCTGACCCTGGTTGTTCCCCCGTGGAACTTCCCGACCGCTATCCCCGCCGGTGGTGTTCTGGCTGGTCTGGCTGCAGGTTCTGCTGTCATCTTCAAGCCCGCAACCATCACCGCTCGCACCGGTGCCCTGATCGCAGAGATCATGTGGGATGCAGGCGTTCCCAAGGAAGTTCTGAAGCTCGTCAAGGTTGTTGACCGCGCTGCAGGCAAGCTGCTCATCTCGCACCCCGAGGTTGACCGCCTGATCCTGACCGGTGGCTACGAGACCGCTGAGCTCTTCCGCTCCTGGCGCGATGACCTGCCCCTGTTCGGTGAGACCTCGGGTAAGAACTCGATCATCGTTACCCCGAACGCTGACATCGACCTCGCCGTCAAGGACGTCGTCTACTCGGCATTCGGTCACGCAGGTCAGAAGTGCTCCGCTGGTTCGACCGTTATCCTGGTTGGCTCCGTGGCACAGTCCGAGCGTTTCCGCCGCCAGCTGATTGACTCCGTCAGCTCCCTGCACGTGGCACACCCGCAGGACATTGAGTCCCAGATGGGTCCCGTTGTTCAGAAGCCGGAAGAGAAGCTGCTGCGCGGTCTGACCACCCTCGGCCCGGGCGAGCGCTGGCTCATTCAGCCCAAGGAACTGGACGAGACCGGTCGCCTGTGGAGCCCCGGTGTTCGTGAAGGCGTCAAGCCCGGTTCCGAGTACCACATGACCGAGTACTTCGGCCCCATTCTGGGCATCATGACCGCTGACACCCTGGAAGAGGCAATCGAGCTGCAGAACGCACCCGATTACGGCCTGACCGCAGGTCTGCACTCGCTGGATGCTGACGAGCTCGAGCTGTGGCTCTCCAAGGTCCAGGCAGGTAACCTGTACGTCAACCGTGCAATTACCGGTGCAATCGTTCAGCGTCAGCCCTTCGGTGGTTGGAAGAAGTCCACCGTGGGTTCCGGTACCAAGGCTGGTGGCCCCAGCTACCTGATCGCTCTGTCCGATTGGGAGCCGGCACAGGCAACCGCGACCGCAACCACCCAGTCGGTGACCGTCCGCGAGACCCTGGCTACCATCGAGAACTCCGAGCTGGGCAAGCGCGAGGACTTCGCATTCATCAAGCGCGGTGTCTCCTCTGACGCACACGCTTGGGACACCGAGTTCGGCTTCGGCCACGATCCCTCGAAGCTGGGCGTGGAGCGCAACATCCTGCGCTACGTACCCACCCAGGTTCTGGTTCGTGCAGACGAGTCCGCATCCGCAGCAGAGACCCTGCGTGTTGTGCTCGCCGGTCTGGCAGCTAACGCACCGATCGCTCTGTCCGTCGGTAAGGACCTGCCGGTCGACGTTCGTGGCGTCCTCGAGAACAAGGGCATCAAGTACGAAGTCAAGTCGGACGCTCAGTTCCGCGAGTACCTGGCATCCAACGCAAAGACCCCGGTCCGCGCACTGGCTGGTACCCCGCTGGAAGGCACCCGTATCCGCTACATCGGTAACGATGAGAAGTCCCTCTACACCGCACTGGGTGGTCGCCCGGACGTTGCAGTGTACTTCGCACCGGTCACCGAGGCTGGCCGTATCGAGATGCTGCCCTTCCTCCGCGAGCAGGCTGTTTCGATTACCGCACACCGTTTCGGTAACCCGAACCGCTTCTCCGAGCGCGTCATTTCTTCCCGCTAAGACGCTGTGAGAGTTTAGCTCTCTAGTCTAAGGCTCAGGGCCCTGCACCCTCATGGTGTGGGGTCCTGAGCCTTTTGCGTTTCTTCGGGGTTCTTACCTGGGGAGTGGGAAGCCTGTACGGAGCCGTGTGTGAAAGTGATGAATAGAGGGGCATCTAGCGGTTGATAGGGTGCGGATGGTTAGGTGCACGAATAAGAAGAGGAAAAATAGTGTCGTAGAAGTGGTACGGGGGTGTTTAGGCGTGCCCCGCGTTACTTCTTATGTGATAATTGGTGTAGGACGTTTCGCTATCCCACATGCGAACGACACCGTGCGCGGGACGGTCCGCGCTACGCAAAATCACACTGAAAGGACACCGCTGCTATGAGCAACGTTCCCGCAGAACTCTCGTACACTTCTGAGCACGAGTGGGTTTCCGCTCTCACCGCCGAGGGCACCGTACGTGTTGGTATTACTGACCACGCTCAGGATGCACTGGGTGACGTCGTCTACGTCGATCTTCCCTCTGTCGGCGACTCTGTAGCTGCTGAGGATAGCTTCGGTGAGATCGAGTCCACCAAGTCTGTCTCTGATCTTTTCGCTCCTATTGCGGGCGAGATTGTTGCAGTGAACGAGGCTCTGGAAGACGATCCCGCACTGGTTAACTCTGACCCCTACGGCGAGGGCTGGATCATTGAGATTCGCCCCGAGAACGCTGATGACCTGGCGAACCTGCTGGACGCAGAAGCATACAAGGCTGAGCTGGACAAGCTCTAAGTCGATAGACTCTAAGATCTTCTATAGGCCTCAGATAAGAGGTACGTAGTGGTGAGACGGCGAGACCAATTGGTCTCGCCGTTTTTCATTTAAAGTGCACACAAACGCAAATAGTGGGGTGCATTTAAGGTTCATCTTGAGGGTCTCTGAAGCTGCCTGAGGGGCTTGAAAGATGGCTAAACCCCTAGTGGGAGCCTCTTTCAAGTTAAATGTGATGAAAACTTCAACTGTCGCGAGAAGATAAAATTTTCCCCGTAAAGCAGTCCAATATGAGACACGCATATTCGAAGTATTGGAATTTTGCTAAAATTGGTACTGTCTCTATTGGATAGTGTCTGGTTGTGTGGTTATTTTTTGGTTCAAAAAGCCCCTGAGAAGGGCGAACTAAATAGCAAAATGCCTTGTGAGGCTATAAGATTGTCTCGAAGGTTTGCGGTTTATCATTTCGTGATAAACAACTAAACTTATCTATCACACTCTCAACACTAAGCAAAGATATTCGGCACGAATCGAGACCCCGACCGGGGGAACGAGCCACTCACTCAAATTTCGGCTCGTATCGATATCGGCTGAACAAGTACCCGAAAGACATAGATGACCTCACGCATCGATGAGAACCTCACTAACGCTGAGGTTGAACTAGAGGACGTGGAGAACGGCGACTCTGACCGTAACCCGCGTGACGTTAAGAGCCGGACCATTGGCCAGGTTCTTAGCCAGCTTGACCTGGAGTTCCCCGGAATTAGTGCATCCAAGATCCGATTCCTGGAGGAGCGCGGTCTCGTGCACCCCAGCCGTACCGAAACCGGTTACCGCAAGTACTCTCAGACTGATATTGAGCGTCTGCGCTACATCCTCACGATGCAGCGCGACCACTACATGCCGCTGAAGGTAATCCGTCAGCACCTGGAGGACCTGGAAACCGGTCGCGTACTGAACTCCATGCCTGCCACCGTAAGCGAAGACGTGCTAGACACCGTCCTTGGCCCGAACGAGCAGGAAGGTCGCACCTACACTCTCCGCGAGCTGGCTGAATATGCTAACACCACCCCCGAACTGATCCGCGAGCTGATTGACTTTGGACTGCTCGAAGACGGTCCGGACGTGGAGTACACCGATTACGATGTGCTGATTGCCCGCGTCAGTGCAGAACTGACCCAGCACGGCATTCAGCCCCGTCACCTGCGCGCATTTAAGTCTGCGGCAGACCGCGAAATTTCCCTCGTGGAAATTGCGGTGGCTCCGCTGGCATCGCGCCGCGACGCAGCCTCCCAGGCTCAGGCGCAGGAGCGAGCCGACAAGATCCGTAAGTTGTGCCTGCAGCTGCACGCAACTCTCGTCGAATCGGCAATGCCTACCTACGAGTAGGCGTACGAAGAGGCAGGCTACCGGACAGTCTGCCGCTCGTAAATCCTCAGCGGTTCTACCGCGCCCCAAACGGGGATTTCCCTCGGGAAGCACCGCTGACCACGGTGATTCCCTCTATAGTCCCTACCCCTTACCAACGGGTAGCGGCCTCTAGACTTGGACGAAGCCGACGCTGGCACGCTCGGAATTTCTACCCCTTCGTCCAACACGAAGAGCTTTCTTACCAGGGGGCTCCCGGCCTGCCAAGGCTATTCACTCAACTCAGCTGTAAATGCGTACGGACTACCTATCCGTACGCCTTTACTTTTTAAACTCCCCTGTGGGATGGACGCCCGGGAAAAGCGAACGGAACAGCGGGGGAGGAGCGCCCCTGCACGGCGTTAAAGAGGCGCGAATGAATCTGAAAAGATCATTCGCTTCGGTGGGTTCAATTTTAAGTAGGGCCCTCTATCAGTTAAAATAGATTGAACAACCGCGCCTATCGCGCATCGGTCGCACTATCGACTCGTGTTCTATGAACCTCGTGTTCTGCGAATCGAATAGCCGAACCAATGTGTAGTATTGAAAACCGCGTAGCTCACCTCGCAGAGGGAGGCCGCGCGAATCATAGATGCAGATTCTAAGGCTTAGCCCTAGATTCTCACCCCGAAAATCGGGGCTACACCGGAACGAAGTCGACCGCATTTGATAGGGCGCGGTGAATCGCATTAAACGGGTTAACGAAAAGGAGGGACCGTGCTAGAGCAGCAGGTAGCCAAAAATGCAGGCGAGGCCGCAGGCACCCATGAGGCACCCCAGGGCTTCGACCAGCCCCTGGATGGCTTCGACACCCTCTTCCCCGTAGCACCGCCTCCGCGCGGTGAACAGGGCGTACTCTTCACCGACCCTGTCTCTGTCGTCGAGGAAAACCTCGGCTACCGTGGTGCCGTCGCCTGCAAGGCAGCCGGCATCACCTACCGTCAGCTCGACTACTGGGCACGCACCGACCTGGTTGTACCCACCGTGCGTGGCGCCTCCGGTTCCGGCACCCAGCGCCTCTACAGCTTCCGCGATGTGCTCGTGCTTAAAATCGTGAAGCGACTGCTCGACACCGGCGTGTCCCTGCAGCAGATTCGCACCTCCATCGAGCATCTGCGTACCCGCGGCATTGACGACCTCGCGAACATCACCCTGATGAGTGACGGTACCACCGTCTACGAATGCACCTCCCCGAGTGAGGTGATCGACCTGGTTCAGGCTGGTCAGGGCGTCTTCGGTATCGCGATTGGCCGCGTCTGGCGCGAAATCGAAATGAACCTCAACGGCCAGCCCGGCGAAGAAATGCACGAAAGCTTCGAAGGCGACGAACTCGCCGCCCGCCGTGCCCGCCGTGCACAGGCATAAAGCATAGACCTCAACCACACATTGTGAATCTGCCCGCGCTCACTACCTACCCGGTGGCGAGCGCGGGCAGAAGTTTTAAACCCGAGGGAATATTCAATGCTCACTTGAGAAAAAACTCAAGATGCACCCCTGTCAGAGCCGGAAGAAAAGCGAAGATTCGCTAAAATAAAGGGGCATTACACCTCACTCATAAAAGGGACCTGCATGCCCCGCATCGTCAGTATCAGCAGCCTCAAAGGTGGCGTTGGCAAAACGTCCATCACCTTGGGGCTCGCGTCCGCGGCTTTACACAGCGGACTCTCCACACTCGTTATTGACCTCGACCCCCACGGCGACGCCAGCACCGGCCTGGCGGTGGATGAAACCATCCCCGACGTCGCCTCCCTGATCGCCAGCTCCAATGAGCGCGCCTTCGCGGAGGAAGCCGGTAGCTCCTCCTGGAATGCCCTCGTCGGCAAGCCCACCCTGCTGACCAATAACCCCGTGACCACCGGTAGCGTGAAGGTGGCACGCGGTTCGGCTCGCTCCACCCTCGTGGACCGTCAGGAAGCGGCGCCGTTCATCCGCCGATTCAAGCGCATGGTGGAGGCGGCAGCGGACGCCTACGACGTGATCCTGATTGACTGCCCGCCGTTCCTCGGAACCCTGTCTTCGATGGGCTGGGCGGTGAGCGAGCGCATCCTCTCGGTCGCTGAACCATCTCTCTTCTCCGTGGCGGGCACCGAACGAACCCTGCGCGCCATCGTGCGTTTTCAGCAGGAAAGCGGCATCAGCATTGACGGTGCGGGAGTAGTTATCAACAAGATGCGCCCCAACGACAGCGAGCACCGCTACCGACGCGACGAAATGCGCTCCCTCTTTGGTGAGCTCGTGGCAGAACCCGTGCTCGCTGAAAGCCCCGTGCTGCAGCGCGCCCAGGGTGCCGCGTACCCGATCCATTTTTGGCCCGACGAAGAGTCGGTTGATCCCGCCATTGACTTCACCCGCCTGCTGGCCGGGCTTATGGCCGACCTCTAAGTGCAGACATCTAGGCCTTACTAATCCGCGGGCTCACATGGTTTTAATGCTTGAGTGCGTCGTCTCAAAGAACCGCTGCGATCTCAACGCTACGTTCTTTGGGACGGCGCACTTTCGCATATCCGTCACCAATGACACGAGATAGCGGGAATAGCGTGCCGCCCGTACACGTTATAGTGGCAATAACAGGAATAAGCCCGTCATCGAGGGGCACGCTGGGAATGAGCCCAGCCTCAACACCATTAACGAGAGGACCACATGAGCATCGAGAACGTAGAACGCATTGACGGCGTAGCACAGTACGACCTCATCGTCATCGGCTCGGGATCCGGCAACACCCTCATCGGCCCCGAATGGGACGACAAGAAGGTCGCCCTCATCGACGGCGGTATCTTCGGCGGCACCTGCCTGAACGTTGGCTGCATCCCCACCAAGATGTACGTCTACCCGGCGACCATCGCGCAGAAGACCCGCGAGGTCAAGCACCTGGGCGTCGACGCACACGTAGACGCCGTGCACTGGGCGCAGATTCGTGACCGCATCTTCGCCTCCCGCATCGACCAGATCTCTGAAGGCGGCCGCGACTGGCGTGCCGCTCTGCCCAACGTCGATTTCTACGACCAGTATACGCACTTCGTCGGCTCCCACACCGTCGAGCTGACCGACGGCACCCGCCTGCAGGGCCGCCAGATTGTCATTGCGGCAGGTTCGCGCGCCGTGCTGCCTCCCGTGCCCGGTATCGACTCCGCTAAGGTCTACACCAACGACAACGTCATGCGCATGGACGAACTGCCCGCCCGCATGGTCGTCATCGGCGGCGGCGTGATTGCGGCAGAATTCTCCCATGTTTTCTCCGCATTCGGCACCGAAGTAACCCAGCTGAACCGCTCCTCCCGCCTGCTGCGCGGTGTGGACGAAGAGATCGTGGCGCGTTTTGAAGAAGCCGCAAGCAAGCAGTGGAACATTGTCAAGAACGCGTCCCTCTCCGAAATCCGTGAGAACGCCGACGGCAGCGTGACCGTCGTAGCTAAGCGCACCTCCGAGAATGGTGAAGAACTGCTCGAAATCCCGGCAGACGCAGTGCTCGTGGCGACCGGTCGCCGCCCCAACACCGACACCCTCAACGCGAAGAACTACTTCGACGTGCAGGACGGCGGCCAGCTCAGCGTCGATAAGTACCAGCGCGTGCTCTACAACGGCGCACCCGTACCTGGCGTCTACGCCCTCGGCGACGTGTCCAGCCGCTACCAGCTCAAGCACGTGGCAAACCACGAAGCACGCGTTGTGCAGCACAACCTCAGCCATCCCGAGGACCTGCGTGCCAGCGACCACCGCTACGTACCCGGCGCGGTCTTCAGCAACCCGCAGATCGCCGTGGTCGGCATGACCGAAGAGCAGGCACGCCAGGCGGCCGAGCGTGAAGGTTTTGAGATTACCGTCAAGGCACAGAACTTTGGCGACACCGCCTACGGCTGGGCAATGGAAGACAAGATCGGCCTGTGCAAGCTCATCGCCCGCAAGGACAACGGCGAGCTGCTCGGTGCACACCTGGTCGGTGAAGAGTCCTCCGTGCTCATCCAGCCGCTACTGCAGGCAATGAGCTTCGGCATGGATGCGCGCACCCTCGCACGCGGCCAGTACTGGATTCACCCGGCACTGACCGAAATCGTTGAGAACGCGCTGCTCGGCCTGGAATTTGACGAGCCCGCCAACTAAGAATCCGCCAGCTAACGACGGCTAAATAACACCCGGAAGCCGAGGTTTCTAGCAAGCCTAGGCTTCTAGCGTGCAAACAAGAGGAGGGGGTCGTACCTAAACGATACGACCCCCTCCTCTTGTTTATGGCCTCTCGTATATGGAAAGCCAGAGCCGGTTATGCGTTGTCGCCCTCAGACTTCTGAGAGCTCTGCTCTGTAGCAGTCTTCTTCTCAACCTGTGCGGGCTTCTCAGCGGGAGCCGCTGCGGAAGAGTCCTCAGTGGAAGAATCCTCGGCGGAAGAGTCCTTATCCTTCTCTTCATGAGGCTTCTGCATCATCTCGGCGGTCTGCTCACGCAGCTCCTCAAACTTCTCAGCCGCCTGCTCACGTAGCTCGGCAAGACGCTCCGCCTGATGATCCGCGTACTCGTGCAGACGCTCAGCCGCCTGCTCACGCAGTTCAGCGAACTTCTCAGACTGCTCCGCCGCGTACTCCTGCAGACGAGCCAAAGAATCCGAGGTGCTATCGGAAACCTTGCCGTACATCTCATCCACGTAGGAGGAGAAGTCCTGCAGAATCTTCGCGCGGCGCAGCTTCTGCGAAGGAGTCAGATAGCCGTCCGCCTCGGTCAAGTCGCGGTTCATAATGCGGAACTCGCGAATACCCTCGGCGCGGGAAACCAGCTGGTTCGCCTCGTCCACGAGCTTCTGAATCGCGGCACGAACCGCCGGGTGAACAGCAGCCTCCGGGATGGAAAGCGAACGCGGCAGACCCAGATGCTCCAACTGCTCGGGTAGGGTATCCGGATCCAGGGTCACCAGAGCCGCAATGAACGGCTTCTCATCGCCAATCAGCATCGCCTGAGAAACCAGGGGAGAGGTACGCAGATGAGTCTCCGCAATACCCGGAATCACGTTCTTACCGCCGGCGGTGACAATGATTTCCTTCTTGCGGCCCACAATCTTCAGGTAGCCGCGCTCGTCGAAACGAGCCAGGTCACCGGTACGGAACCAACCGTCCTCAGTGAACGCCTGAGCGTCCTCTTCGGGGTTCTTGTAGTAGCTGCTAATCACGCCCACACCACGAACCAGAAGCTCGCCGTCCTCAGCGATATAGCCTTCGGAACCGGGGATGAGCGGGCCGATCATGCCAATCTGGTACGGGTTGATGCGGCCAGCCGCAATCGGGGCGCAGGTCTCGGTCAGACCGTAACCCTCAACCACCTGCACACCCACCGCGTGGAAGAAGTGCGCCAGGCGCTCGCCGAGGGGACCGCCGCCGGAGACCGCGTAACGCAGCTCGCCGCCCAGGGCTACACGCAGCTTGGAGTAGACCAACTTGTCGTACAGAGCGTACTGCGCCGCCAGCTTCAGCGGGACACGGCCCTCAACCTTCGCCTGCGACCAGCGCACCGCAATGTCGGTGGAACGCTCAAAGAGAGCCTTATTGAACTTACCGCCCTTAGCCGCCTTCGCCATGGCGCCCTCGTACACCTTCTCAAAGACGCGGGGCACCACCAGCAGCATGGTCGGCTTGAAGCTATCCAAGTCAGCAGCCAGGTTCTTAATATTGGGGGAGTGACCGATAACCAGGCCAGCATCCAGCGCCAGCACCTGAATCAGGCGCGCCAGAACGTGTGCCAGCGGCAAGAAAAGGATGGAGGAGTTGCGGGGGTTCGCAATCTCCGGTTCGACCATCCTGGTGTTGACACTCAGGTTCAGGAAATGGCCGTGAGTCAGCGCGCAACCCTTGGGGCGACCGGTCGTACCGGAGGTGTACACAATGGTCGCGAGGTCATCACAACCGGCTGCGGAACGTACCTGCTCCAGCTGCTCATCGCTCACCTCGGACGCGCGAGCACTCAAAACGTCAAGGTCGCCGTTCTCAATGACCCAGCGGTGCTTCAACTGCATGGGTTCCTCAGTCGTGGAGGCAAATTCCTCAGCCTCAGCCACACGATTCAGGAGTTTCTCATCCTCGACGAAGATTGCGACAGCCTCAGAATGGGACAGTGCCCACGCCGCCTGGGCGGCGGCGTTCGTCTCATACACCGGCACGGAGACAGCGCCGGCATACCAAATCGCAAAGTCGATGACGGTCCACTCAAAACGGGTGCGGCTCATAATGCCCACGCGGTCACCCGGGCGGATGCCAGAGGCAATCAAGCCCTTAGCCAGGTCGGTCACCATCTGGTGGAACTGCTGGGCGCGAACAGGCTGCCAGTTACCCGGAGACATCTGACGGCGGTACAGCACCGGATTGGAACTATCGGCACGGTGGCGCTCAACAATGCTTGTCAGGTTCAGCGAGGGGTCGACAAGAACCTCAGCGGGAGTGGAGAAGACTTTCATAATGCGCCTTTCGAATCAGGGCGTCAGCTCGGGCGGTCCGGGCCGCGGGCTGTCCTCAATTTCTCGAGGTGCCGTGATGGCTTTCTGATGGTTCCGCCCACCGCGGCGGGTGATGCATTCGCCGGTTTGGAGCGGGTGGAACCTTCAGAATTTAGTGGTTTAGGGATGCGACAAAAGCTTGAACAGTAGAGAGAAGATACTCGGCGTCATAGTCCAGGGTTGCCACATGGTAGCTGCGGGTCAGCCACCTAAATTCTACAGGAACTGAACAATGTTCGAGAAAATATTTGTGGGAGCTATCCGACACAGTATGATCACCCAGTGAACGCAAATACAGAACCGGCGACTTCAACTGCGGAATCAGGGCACGAGTCTCAGCGCCCAAAAGATGCAGCTGATGCACCGCCGCCGTCGGAACCAGCGAATAAGCACCCTCATTCACACCAGGAACCGCAATATCGGAACCAATCGCCTTGAGCACCGGCAGAACCTTCGAGACCTTACCCGCGTGGCGCATCATCGGGTTCACATCCACCATGTAGGGGTTAATCAGCACCGTGCCCACCACCGGCAGACGAGCCGACAGATGAGTCGCCACTGTGCCACCCATGGACATGCCAATGACCACCACCTGCAGCCCCTGATCAGCCAGGCGGCGGTACCCCTGCTCGGCAGAAGCCAGCCACTGCTGGTACGTGCTATCACGCAAATCCTGCCAACGGGTCGCGTGACCGGTCAGCACGGGCATCTCCACCGCATAGCCGAGCTCCATAAAACGCTGAGCCACCGGGCGCATACTGTGCGGCGAACCCGTAAAACCATGCACCAGCAAAATACCCACAGGATGCTGCGCCGAATCAGGGGTAAAAGATACGGGGGAGTGGTCGAAGGCTTCCTGGTTCTCCCGGAGGCGACGTGTCAGGGAATCCTTAACATTTTGGGTCGCAAGAAGCCTGCGCTCGCGAGCCTTGCGGCGCATCCGCTTGAGCGGTTCCAGCGAGTTATCGAAAATGCTCATGGTCCTCCTTCGCCAACCTGCGCGAATACGAGCGCAGGTGAGGCTTTTTAGCGTACCCCGACCGGCTACCGCAGATACAGCACCGGTGCTGATATATCGCCCCCAGCGCACCCGATACACCCGTGCGCAGAAAAATCGTTCTCTTTTCTTTAATTATCGCGCGTTCTCTCGCGCCTCTCCAGACACGCTAGAATTGAGCCGGGAACATTCAGAGAGGAGACCCCATGCCTAACACCGCCCTCTATTCAACGCTCAAGATTCTTGGCTCTCCCCTGTTGCGGGGACTGTACCACCATGACGTGGTGGGCCTCGAAAATCTGCCCGAGGGGCCCTACATTGTCGCCAGTAACCACCTGGCGTTCTGCGACTCCATTTTTATTCCTCTCGCCATGCCGCGCACCGTAAACTTCCTCGCCAAGAGCGACTACTTCACCACCCCCGGCGTGAAGGGTCGCGCCATGGCGGCGTTCTTCCGCGGTGTCGGTCAGCTTCCCATGGACCGTTCGGGCGGCCAGAAGAGCCAGGAATCCCTCAATGCCGGCGCGCAGGTCCTCAAGGATGGTGGCGTCATTGGCATCTACCCCGAAGGCACCCGTAGCCCCGACGGACGCGGCTACCGCCCCAAGGTCGGTGTCGCCCGCCTCGCCCTAGAAACCGGCGTGCCCGTAGTACCCGTCGGCCAGATTGGTACCGACCTGATTCAGCCCTCCGGCTCGAACCGTATCCGCCTGCGCCGTGACGGCAAGCCCATTCGGGTGCGCACCATCATCGGCAAGCCCCTCACCTTCGAGGAATACACCGACGGCTCAGACATGAGCCACCGCGTTCAGCGTGAAATCGCCGACCGTATCGGTGCTGAAATCCGTGCCCTGAGCGGCCAGGAATACGTGGACGTGTACGCCGACCGCGTCAAGAAACTCATGGCTGATAAGAACATGAGCGCTGACGAGGCAATCGCACACCTGCAGCACTAAACATTGAGACAGCACCCTGAGACAGCTCCAGCTCCCTGGGACAGCTCCCCGGGCGCCCACATACGCCAGAGGGCGGGATGCGGTACATACCGCCTCCCGCCCTTTCGTATGCCGTTCTGCAACCGTTCCCATTAACCCGCTGCTCATCAACCCGCTTATCGTCGACACCTATCACCGACACCGGGACGCTATCTAAACATGTGAGATGTACCTGACCTTGGGGTTAGGTGTTGAAGCAAGCAAGAGTACAATTAGGTCTATTCAGCTTGAAGAATCGTAAGTCGGCACGCCGCACACGGCGCGCCGGGCGCCCGAAACGGGGCTGAATCAGAAAACGCACAAGACCATCCCGATGGAGTGAAGATGAGCAATCAAAACCTCAGCACCTCGCAGGCCCCCGACCACGGCCTGGACACCTGGCGTCAGCTGCACATTGACCAGCAGCCCACCTGGAGCGAGCACGAAGATTTTGAGAGCACCATCGCCGAGCTGAACTCGGTACCGCCGCTCGTCTTCGCTGGTGAGGTCGACGCCATGCGCCAGGCACTCGGTGAGGTTGCTGAAGGCCGCGCATTCCTCCTGCAGGGCGGCGACTGCGCAGAAACCTTCGCGGGTGCAACCGCCGACAAGATCTCCGGCCGCGTCAAGACCATCCTGCAGATGTCTGCAGTGCTCACCTACGGCGCCTCCATGCCCGTGGTGAAGATGGGCCGCATGGCGGGTCAGTTCTCTAAGCCCCGTTCCGCAGATATGGAAACCCGCGGCGACGTCACCCTGCCCTCCTTCCGCGGTGAGACCGTCAATGGTTTCGACTTCACCCCCGAAGCCCGCGTACACGACCCCAAGCGCATGCTGCGCGGCTACCACACCAGCGCATCCACCCTGAACCTGGTGCGCGCCTTCACCAAGGGCGGCTTCGCAGACCTGCGCGCCGTGCACCAGTGGAACCGCGGCTTCACCTCCAACCCCGCGCATGAACGCTACGAGAAGACCGCCAACGAAATCGGCCGTGCCCTCAAGTTCATGGAAGCCTGCGGCGTTAACTTCGAAGCGCTCAAGACCACCGACCTGTACGTCGGCCACGAGGCGCTCGTGCTGGACTACGAGCGTGCCCTCACCCGCATCGACTCGCGCACCCAGCTGCCCTACGACACCTCCGCACACTTCCTGTGGATTGGCGAGCGCACCCGCGGCGTCGACGATGCACACGTCGACTTCCTCTCCAAGGTCCGCAACCCCATCGGCGTGAAGCTGGGCCCCAGCACCACCGCAGAGGACGCACTCGCCCTGATTGATAAGCTCGACCCGAACCGCGAGCCCGGCCGCCTGACCTTCATCACCCGCATGGGTGCCAAGAACATCCGCGAGAAGCTGCCCGCAATCGTTGAGGGCGTTCAGGCTGAAGGTGCGAAGGTCGTATGGGTCACCGACCCGATGCACGGCAACACCATCTCCGTGCCCTCCGGCTACAAGACCCGCCGCTTTGACGACGTGCTCGACGAGGTTCGCGGCTTCTTCGAGGTGCACGAGGCACTGGGCTCGTTCCCCGGCGGTATCCACGTGGAAATGACCGGCGACGACGTGACCGAATGCCTGGGCGGCTCCGATGCTATCGACGAGGCAGCACTGGCTGACCGCTACGAGTCCCTGTGCGACCCGCGTCTGAACCACTCGCAGTCCCTGGAAATCGCGTTCCTGGTCTCCGAGTACCTCAAGAACCGCGCATAAAACGCTCATGCGTCTCGCCGCAATAGGCGGCGGAAAACAGCAGATATAACGCCGATATAACAATGCCCGGGTCTTCGCTCATTGGGAGTGAAGACCCGGGCTTTGCGTTTAACCAGCGCACGGCAGAAGAGCGGCGCGGCAGAAGCATGGTGCGACAGAAGAGCGGCGCTACAGGCGCTAGAAGGTCAGGAACGCCTCAACGTTACGCCACCACTGCGACTGCACCAGCGAGGTCGCAAGCCACCAACCGGTAAAGCTTGAACCCATACCCAGCAGGATCAGCGCCAGGGCCCAACCGCCCACAGCCATACCCGAAGGCGGAGTCCTAAACTGCTTGGCGGGTAGGCGAGGATCCTTCTGCGCAGACTGCTCGGAATCATCAGAAGTACCCGCAGACTCCTCCGCCTCAGATGCGCTCGCCGAGCCCTTAGCCTTCGAACGTCGCGACTCCGAAGGGCTCAACGAACGCTCGGCATGAATCGGTGCGTACTCGCCGTGAGCTGAGATGAACTCCTGCTCCGTCTGTGGACCAATGCCAACGGACTGAGTCAGCGGGCCCTTCGCGGCGGATGCGCGGCGGCCCATGAACGAGCCCAGGCCACGCTTGCCGGTTTTACCCGTTGCACCATCTTGCTCCTGGTCAGCCTCAGAGTCGTCATCATCGGAGGTGGAACTCACCAGCGGCGGAATACCCTGGCGGTTCAGCACGGAGTCCTCAGCGTCCACATCGGCAAGGTGCACGCCCTGACCGGTTGCCGAGGTATCGTACACGAGGCTGTCGGGGGAGTACACATCGTACGCCAGCAGATCGCGGGCATCGCTAAAAGCACTAATCGGGGTGTTGCGGACCATCTGTGCGGCGCCGCTACGCTCCGCAATATCGGCAACAGCCTCCCAGAGGGGAAGCTCCGGCTCCGGGCACGAGGGGGCACGCCAGGCACGCTCGGACTCACCCAGCGACTCAGAAATCTCCAGCAGAGCCGTAAACAGCTCGGTCGCATCCTCCGGGCGGGCGTGAGGCTGCTTGCGGGTACACCACGAAATCAGCCCCGCAATATCGCGGTCCGCACCCGGCGCAACATCGGTCAGCGCGGGCATCTCAATGTTGGCGTTGTGGTAGAGCACCTGCTGGTCATTCTCCAGACCCACAAAGGGCAGACGACCTGAAAGCATGCGGTACATCATCACGCCGAGCGCAAAAATATCGGCCTGCGCGCCGACCTTCACCTTCGGGTCCAGGACCTCCGGCGCAACGTAAGCGGGGGTACCCATGGGGGCGCCCGCATCCACCTGATCATCACGGCGAGAAAGACCGAAGTCCGTGAGCTTCGCCTGGCCGTTAGCGTCCAGCAGAATATTGCCCGGCTTAATATCGCCGTGCAGGTAGCGGTTCGCGTGCACCTCCGAGAGCGCCTCCACCACCGGAATGAGGATATCCAGAGCCTCACCCAGGGACAGAGCATTACGCACACGCAGCAGCTGACTCAGGGTGCAGCCGTGCACATACTCCAAGACGATGTACATGACCATCTTGCCCGAAAAATATTCGGTACCCGAAGAAATCACGCCCACCGTATGCCCGCCGCCACCCACCTGGCGCATCGAACGCTCTTCGCGGTGGAACTTCTGGCGGTTCGCCGCATCCTCAGCCAGAGCGGGGGAGAGGACCTTGAGCGCGACCGGGTTATTCGACCACAGGTCCAACGCATAATACACCTCGCTCATGCCGCCGCGGCCAATGAGCGAACCCACCTGGTAATGACCCTCAATAATGGCGCCACTGAGCCACTGCGAAGAACCGATAGCGGTATCAGAGGCAGCGGGACGAGTGGCGGGAGGAACAGAAGTATTAGAAGAAGAACGAGGGTTCACGGGAGAAATCCGGCGCGGGCTGGGAGTATTCATACGTCTCAACATTTTAGCCCGCCCACCTGGAGAGACGCGATGCCACAGGGGGCCTGGCAGGTGAACACTCAGCGAATTCTTAAGAAGCGCAGGTGGACCCGGCTCCGGCTCACGAACCGCGGCAGCGCACAATAACGAAAGAAGCCGGGAGGGGCACCGAAGGCGCGGCGGGTCAAAAGTGGTAAATACGTGCCAGCTCTGGCACTCTTAAAAGGTGACTAACGAAAATATTGCTCAGACCTTCGCCCTCGTCGGCGATTGGGTAACTATCCCCGAAATTGCGCAGGCCCTCGACCTGAAGGTGACCCGCGTACACAACCTGATTTCTGACGGTACGCTCATCGCACTGCGCGACCCGGAAACCAACGTGCGCAAGGTACCCGCACTGTTCCTGAACGGTTCGCGAGTTCTCGAATCCCTCAAGGGCACCCTCGTTGTCCTGAAGGATTCCGGCTTTAGCGATGAAGAAGCCATCGTGTGGCTGTACACCAACGATGAGTCCCTGCCCGGCCGTCCCATCGACGCACTGATCGACGGTCGTAAGACTGAAATTCGTCGCCGTGCGCAGGCACTGGCTTGGTAATACTAGCTTGGTAACACCGGCTTGGTAGCGCCTGCTAGGTGGCACCTACTTGGTGACACCGATCCGGCACGATAGCTCAATACGTTGAGGCGGCATACTCCGGTATGCCGCCTCAACTATTTAACGTCTATAACTGTAGTGACCTTCTATGCCTTACGGCGCAGTGCACGGCCCACAATATCGGTCAGCGCCGCGTGCACCAGCTCGTCCAGGTTCATCGCCTCCAGCGTCTCAAACACAGCCTGAGACTTCTGCCCAATCAGCTGCTCATGCTTGGCGAAAGCACCCGAAGAAACCATCAGCTCACGGATGCGCTCCACCTGCTCGTCACTCAGATCAGGGTCGCCCAAGCTATTGTGCAGAAGCGCCGCATCCTTCTCATCGAGGGCGGCGGAGGTGAGCGCCACCAAGACGGTACGCTTACCCTCACGCAGGTCATCGCCGGCGGGCTTACCGGTTACCTCGGGCTGACCGAAGACGCCCAGCTCGTCATCACGCAGCTGGAAGCCCTCACCCAGCGGCAGACCAAACGCGCGGTAACCGACAAGTACCGGGTGCTGCTCGCTCACAGCACCGGCGCCGTTCTCCAGCGCGGTAGCCTGCAGAGCCAGAGCGCCACCAATCGTGAAGGGGTGCTCGCACGAGTACTTGGCGGACTTGAAACGAATCACGTTCAGGGCACGCTGCAGAGCCGCCTGAGCATCCTCGGTTTCGAGAACCTCGGAGTAGACGTCCAGGTACTGACCCGCCAGAACCTCGGTGCGCATCCGGTCAAAAATAGTGCGTGCGGGGGCGCCGTAGATTACCCCCTCACCCAGGGACGCGAAAACCTCGGCAGACCACGCCAGGGTCAGATCTCCCGCAAGAATACCGCCGGTCAGACCGTAGTTGAAAGCATCACCGCGCCAGCTATTCTGCTCGTGCGCCGCCTCGAAACGCTTGTGCACGGAGGGAGCGCCGCGGCGGGTATCGGAGCGGTCGATAATGTCGTCGTGAATCAGCGCGGAGGTCTGGAACAGCTCCACCGCCATGCCCGCCTTCACAATGGACCAGGACGCGCGGTTCTCGGTGACGGGTGCGCCTCCGGCACCTCGCCAACCCCAGTAGCTCAGCAGGGCACGCAGGCGCTTGCCGCCGGTGGAGAGGGACTCAATAGCCTCAAGCAGGGGTAGAGTTTCGGCAGAAATGCTCTCGAGTAGCTCGCGCTGGCGGGTAAAAAACTCAGCCATGAGAGTGTCAAAAGCGTGCAGGTAGGCTCGCTGCTCTTCAGCAATACGCTCAGCGAGGTGCGCAGAAGCCGCCGGGATATTCGGTGCCGCTACGGTGAGGCTCTCGGTCGCCTGGGGAGTGGGTGCTCCGGAAGGAGAAGGGGGAGTCATACTATCCTCGCTGAAGGTCGCTGTGTACGGTCCTGATGGGGTGCGGTGTGCACTTCTTCTAGCTTAGTGGAGAAAAGCCCAAGAGAACGCATTTACGAACATGTTTACGATGGATTGCCTCTATTTTTCGTAGAAATGTGCTATATTTTCGGTAGGTGGGCGTAGAAGCTATGAGAGGAGGCGACATGGGGCAGGCACGAACCGGCAAGAGCAACGGTGCAAAGAACGGCGGCGCAAGGAACAGTCGCGTCATTATGCACCTGGACATGGACGCTTTCTTCGTCAACGTCGAACTTCTCGAAAACCCCGCTCTGCGCGGCGAACCCATTATCGTGGCGCCCCTGGGGCCCCGTTCGGTCGTCTGCTCCGCCTCCTACGAGGCGCGCGCTCACGGAGTGCGCTCCGGCATGCCGCTCAGCCGCGCCCGGAACCTCAGCCCCAACGCCACCGTCCTGCCGCTGCGCGGCGACTACCGGCACTACTCCCGCGCCGTCATGGCAATCCTGAACGATCTGAGCCCCTACGTTGAACAGGTTAGCGTGGATGAAGCCTTCGTGGACCTAACCGGCGCATATCTGCACGGCCAAGACCCCGTTGCCCTGGCGCAGCGCGCTCGCGACCGCATCGCGCAGGAACTCTCCCTGCCCTCCTCCGCGGGGGTTGCGCCCAATAAACTACTCGCCAAAATGGCCTCCACCGGTAGTAAACCGAACGGGCTGTGGGTCATCCCGCCCGAGCGCGTTCAAGAATTTCTTGACCCGAGAAAAGTTTCCGACCTGTGGGGTGTGGGCGCGAAAAGTACCGGGCAGCTCTCCCGATACGGTATTCACACCATCGCCCAGATGAGGTCAATGAGCCTGGACTGGCTCAAAGAACGCTTTGGCACCGCCCAGGGTGAGCACCTTTGGGCCATGGCGCGCGGCATTGACGAACGCCCCGTGATCACCGAACGCGAAGAGAAAAGCATGGGCGGTGAGCATACCTTCGAGACGGATACGACCGATGCTCGGAAGATTAGTGCTGCTATTCGGGAGCTGAGCCTCAAGCTGGGAAAACGCCTGCGTGCCGCCGGGAAACTCGCCGGAGGGCTCAGCCTCAAAATCCGCTACAGCACCTTCGAAACGCACACCCGCGCTATTGCCCTGAACGTGCCCGTAGACTCCGGTATGCAGATTGCTTCCTTAGCGTTGGAAGCACTGCGCGCAGACGGAATCTTGGTAGGGCAGGATGCACCCCGCGCCCTGCGACTCATCGGAGTGCGCGCCGAAAAACTCGCCCGCGCAGAAGACGGGGTGCAACAAACCCTCTTCGACTCCATCGAGAGCGGGGCAAGCTCACGCTCCGCACAAACCGCTTCCGCACAAACCAGCTCGGCAAAAATCGGCTCCGCACAAACTGCCTCTGCGCAACGAGGCGGCGGCGGGGGAGCGGGCAATAGCCTGGGGTCTGGTGCTCGCCTCGTGAAAAGCGGCAGATGGTCCGAGGTGGAGCACGTCATGGACGCCATTCACCGCAAGTACTCGCAGGAAAGCCTCAAACCCGCCTCCGGAGTTGCCGCGCCTGAGAAGAATATCGAAGAGAAGAATATCGAAGAAAAGAGCCACGATGAAAAATAGCTGAGGGGCAACAACTGGGGAGTCGATACAGCCTGGGCCATAGCATGGTCAGCGGCTATATCGCAGCCGGTTACTCGTAAAGTGCGGGTGAGGAACACCTCCGCGGAAGGCGGGAGAAAGACATAAAGAGCTTCTGACCGAAAAAGAATGCGCCAACCCCACCCGGCGCGGTACGATGGGAAGCATACGACCCATACGACCGGCAAGAAGCGCTCACCGCGCCAGCTGATACACTAGCTAACCCGGTTCTAACCCGGTTGATACCGACGTCATCTTGAGCAAAGACACCTCAAAGGAGAAAACGATGGCACTGTCCGAGCGTGAACAGAAGGTTCTGGACCAGCTCGAAGAACTCATGAGCAATGAGGATCCGCACTTTGCCTCCTCCATGTCTTCAACCGGCAATACTGCGCCGGTCTTTAGCGCTCGCCACTTGGCTCTCGGTATTCTCTTCGTTCTTATTGGCCTGGGCATTATTATTGGTGCGGTCGCATCTAACATGATTTGGCTGGGTGTATTCGGCTTCCTCTTTGCGGCCGGTGGCGTGTACTTCGCAACCACCAGCAAGAAGACCCCGGTAGATTCCTTCCTCGGTGGTAAGGCAGAAGGTGCAGCCCGTGTGCGTCAGCGCGAACAGAAGGAGCGGTCTTCGTTCATGAACCGCCTGGAAGACCGTTGGGATGAGCGTAATAACGGTCAGCTCTAAAGCGTTCAGTTCTAAAGCATTCAGGGTGCAGAAGCTTCGCGGCTCATCTCATAGGGCTGACCCCCGATGCGAGAATCTCAAAACTCAAGACTGACTCAATACTGATTAAGCGGAGGTAAGAATTCTCTTACCTCCGCTTTTTCTATGCCCGAAGAACTAGTGACTATACCCGAACTAGCGAGTATGCCCGAACTGATGAGAGACGGAAGTATGAGGGGCTGGTGAGCGGAGCACGCCAAACCCCGAAACTAACCCCCTGAAACTAGCCCCGTCATTGAGTCTGGGTATGGCAAGCATGATGAGGGTGGAGCACTGAGCACACACGCCCGAAGCTGTGTAGAAGCTGTGCGTCAGCGTTAAAAATGCAGAAGAGAGCATAAAAACACTAAAAGATACTCTGCCGGGTGGGGTAGGTGGTGGAAAGTGGGGTAAAGTGGAGAGGAAAGCTGAAAGTCAGTCCTATCGCCGTGCCCTCAAACACGCGGCGGAGGCGCCGGCCCGGCACACCCCGCCACCGGCACCTACAGGATTCGTGGAGCAACCCCGCTCCCGCAGACTTTAGCGCAACGGCACACATCGGGGAGGTGAAGTGAATGTTCCTAGGTACCTACTCACCACGAATGGACGCCAAAGGACGCATCATCCTTCCCGCCAAATTCCGTGAGGAACTCTCAGCAGGCCTCGTTCTGACCCGCGGTCAAGAACGATGCCTGTACGTTTTCCCCGCCGCAGAATTTGAACGCATCCACGAACGGATGCGCACCGCGCCCCTGCCGGGACGAGCCGCCCGAGACTTCCTGCGAGTTTTCCTCTCAGGAGCCTCCGACGAACTGCCCGACAAGCAGGGACGCATCACCATCCCGCCGATACTGCGCCAATACGCAGGACTGACCGACAATCTCGTCGTCATCGGATCCGGAACCCGCGCAGAAATCTGGGATGCAGCGGCCTGGGAAGAGTACCTCGCCCGCACCGAAGCTGAATTCGCTGCCCTCGACGAGGACCCGTTCAGCCCGCTGCTCTAACCGGCATCCCGCCGACGCGACGGCTACCGCCCCGGCATCTCTAGCACCCGCACCACTCTTCCGTAAGCCTTCCCGCAGGACAAACTCTCACAGGAGCACCCATGAGCGTAGAACACGCCCCCGAAACCGGTACGACCGCCTCCGGCGCTGCCGCCAAGGTGACCGGCGCATCCGTTGAGAACCTCTCCCAGCGTGAAGCCAGTGAACGCCACGTGCCCGTCATGCTGGACCGCTGCATTAACCTGCTGGCACCGGGCATTGAGCGCGCCGTCGAGGAGCGAGGCACCGCCTACGTCATTGATGGCACCCTCGGTATGGGTGGCCACTCTGAGGCTCTGCTTGAACGCTTCGAAAACCTTGTGCTGATTGGTATTGACCGCGACCTGCAGGCACACGCCATCGCCGGTGAGCGCCTGGCACGCTTCGGCGAACGCTTCGTGCCCGTCCACGCCGTCTACGACGAAATTGACCGCGCCATGGAAACCGCCGGCGTGCAGGGCATCGACGGCATCCTGATGGACCTGGGCGTCTCCTCCATGCAGCTGGATGAACGCACCCGCGGCTTCGCCTACTCCTACGATGCGCCCCTGGACATGCGCATGAACTCCGAAGACGAGCTCACCGCCCGCATCGTCGTTAACGAATACAGTGAAGACCAGCTGCGCCGTATTATCCGCAACTGGGGCGAAGAGAAGTTCGCATCGCGTATTGCCCGCGCCATCTGCACCGCCCGCGCCAACGCACCCCTGGAAACCACCGGTGAGCTCGTACGTATTATTCAGAAGGCTGTGCCCGTCGCCGCGCAGCGCACCGGCGGCCACCCCGCCAAGCGCACCTTCCAGGCGTTGCGCATCGAAGTGAACCACGAGCTTGAAGCCCTCGAACGCGCCGTACCGGCAGCCCTGGAGGCGCTCAACCTCGGCGGCCGATTCGTCGCCATGAGCTACCACAGCCTCGAAGACAAAATCGTCAAGAGGGCACTGACCGCAGAGGCAACCTCCAAGGCGCCTAAGGGCTTCCCGGTAGAGCTTGAAGAGCACAAGCCCACCGTCAAAATCATTACCCGAGGCGCCGAACCGCCTACCGACGAGGAAATCGAACAGAACTCCCGCGCCGCCAGCGCCAAGCTGCGCGCCGCCGAGAAGATCCGCATCCCCGCCAAGTAGAAGACAGAAAGCGAAGAAGAGTGAGCACCCAGCACGCATCCCAGCGCCCCACCCGCACCCAGGGCGCCCCGCGGAGTCGACGCGCCGGTTCCTCGCGCCCTGCCGCCGGCACCCCCGGCGCCGTTGGCTCTACCCGCGCATCCTCTACTGGCTCTACCGGCGGCTCTACCGGGGCGAGCCGCGCCTCCACCCGAGCCCACTCCGGCCGCACCCGCACCGCGCGTCTGGAGCCGGTCACCGCCTCCCAGCCGGTGGTCCGCCCCGCCAGTACCGCTGCTTCGCACGGCGGTAAGCGCACCTCAACGAACGCAAGCCGTGTTCCCTCGAGCGTCCGTGCGGCAGCCCGCACCGAAGAGACCCGAGAAGAGAAGCCTAAGCAGCGTAACCCGCTGTCCACTGTGCGCCGCCGAGCACGTAAGCTCAGCCCGCCCACGATGCTCGCTGTCTTCGCGGCAATCCCGCTGACCCTGATCTTTATTCTGCTGCTCAACGTGCTGATTGTGAGCCGCCAGTACGACATGGTGGATTTGCGTGCGCAGGAGCAGCAGCTTGTGCAAGAAAACCAGGCGCTGCAGCAGGAGATTGGCTTCAAGGAAGCCCCGCAGGATTTGGCGATTCGAGCAAGTACCCTGGGTATGTTTGTGAGCTCTTCGCAGGCGACTCTGAACCTGCAGTCCTCCACGATTGAGGGCACGCCCGCCCCGGTGGCAAGCCCGACCGGTGCTGAAGGGTCTAAGCAGGAGAACCTGATTGCGCCTCCGGCGGCCGGCTCGAACGAAAGCTACGCCAAGGGCATTGTGGAGGCTGACAAGTCTGTTCAGCAGCGACACAGCCAGGCGAGTGCTGCGGCTAAGGCGTCTGCAAGCGCCTCGGCAAGCCCCGCTCAGCAGGCTAACCCCGCTCAGCAGGCTAACCCTGCACCGAGTGCACCTGCTAGCCCCGCCGCGTCCGCCGCACCGAGCGCCGCTCAGCAGCCCAGTCCTGCCGCTAGCCCCGCGGCAAGCCAGGCTACACGATAAACACCATTGACCACAGGATGCGTAGCATCACCGATAGACTAGACCAGCGAAAGGACCACCGCATGAGCTCCGACGCGCGTAAGAACGCGAACGAATCGGCATCCGGTCAGCCGGATCTGACCCGCCGTGGCTTTGTTGCAGGTGCCGCTGCCACCTGCGCTCTGGGCGTTATCGGTGCGAACCTGTTTATCCGCCAGGGTTTTGACCCCGGTGCGGTGGCGAATGCGTCCCGTCAGAAGCGTCTGCGCTCGCAGGTGTTGCCTGCTGTGCGCGGTCAGATTCTCGATATCAACGGCAACGTTATGGCGCGTACCGTGCAGCGTTACAACCTGACTGCTGATCAGAGTGCCGTGGCGACCTTCAAGCGTTACAACGAGGACCGCACCCAGAAGGTTGAGGTCACCCCCAACCAGCTGGTGTACGAGATGGTCGATATTCTCAAGACCGTTGATCCGGGCATTACCGACGAGTTCATCAAGTCTAAGCTGGACGGCACCTCCAAGTACTCGGTGATTAAGGCAAATATCACCCCGGAGATTTTCAATAAGATTGATGCGCTGGGTGCGCCCTTCATCTACGGTGAGGCGTTCTCCCAGCGCCTGTACCCCAACGGCAGTGTGGGTGGCTCCGTGGTCGGCAAGTACAACATTGTTGAAGAGGCTGACGGCAACGGCAAGGGCGGTACGGTTTCGCGTAACTTCTCGGTGGGCATTGAGCGTGTCTTCGAGAAGGAGCTTGCCGGTACCCCCGGTGAGCGCACCTACGAGATTAGTGCTGATGGTGTGCGTATCCCCGTGGCGAAGGAAGAGCAGCGCCTGGCGGTGGACGGTAAGAATATTCGTCTGACCATTAACCGTGACGTGCAGTATTTTGCGCAGCAGGTAGTGCGTGCCCGCGCTGAGGAGCTGAAAGCTGAGTGGTGTACCGCCATTGTTATGGATGTGCGTGACGGCTCGATTTTGGCTCTTGCTGATTCCTCCACGATGGACCCGGGTGCGGCAACCATTGAGGATGCGGCGGATATGACCCCGCGCGCTATTTCGCAGAACGTGGAGCCCGGTTCGACCGAGAAGATGCTGACTTCTTCTGCGTTGATTGAGCAGGGCCTGACGACTCCGACTAGTGTGTATGATGTGCCCGCGACCCTCACGATTGACGGCCAGACTTTCAAGGATGCGTTTGAGCACGGGGCGCAGCGGCGTACTTTCTCGGGCATTATTCATGACTCGATGAACACCGGTACGGTGCTGGTCGGTCAGAAGCTCAGCAAGGAAGAGCGCTACAACTGGTTGAAGAAGTACGGCGTCGGCGAGTTTACCGGCATTGAGCTGACCGGTGAGGAGCAGGGTATAATCGCTGATTGGCGTGATTGGGATGGCCGTCAGCAGTACACTGTGCTGTTCGGTCAGGGTGTTGCGCAGACTCCGCTGCAGACCGCCATGATTTTCCAGGCGCTGGGCAATAAGGGCGTTCGTCTGAAGCCGCGCATTGTGGACGCGATCATTGACGCCGACGGTACCGAACATAAGCGTGCCGTAGAGCCTGGCGAACGCATGGTCAGCGAGGAGACTGCCGCTTCCTGCCTGACTCTCATGGAGAATGTGGTGGAGCAAGGCCACGCCCGTCCGGCGAAGGTGACCGGCTACCGCGTGGGCGGTAAGACCGGTACTGCGGAAACTCCGAGTGAGAAGGGCGGCTACGACGGCAACACGACGTCCTTTATTGGTGTGGCGCCGATTGAGAACCCGCAGTTCTTGGTGGCGGTGACCATGCAGCGTCCTGAGGGTAGCGTGGGTGCGAACGGTACGACGGCTGAGTTCTCCAAGATTATGGAGAAGACCCTGCACACCTATAATGTGCCGCGTTCTACCGGAGAGCCGGATCTGATTCCGATTTTTGCTGAGGACAGCCCCAATAAGACGGGCTAAGGGCAGACGGGGGAGAGGCGCCCGGTAGCTGATTCGTGATGAAGAAGCCCCGGGACTGAACACCTGTCGAAGCCTAAAGCCCGTAGAATATTGAATGACCCTGTGTGCCTTGAGCGCATTGACCATACAGAGCTCACCGCTTCGGACAGCGGAGAGGAAAGAAGGACGATGGATACCGCATCTCACGCACCCGGCCAGAACCTGCTGGGCGGCGACGCTCAGACTCTGCGCCCGAATTCTGTGCGCCCGGTGAGTTTGGCGCACCTTCGCGAACATCTGCAGGGATTGGGTGCTCAGGTGAGTTCCCAGCCGGTTAGCGGCGTTCAGGGTTCTGAATCCGGTGATTCTGTTGAGGTTACCGGTATTAGCATGGACTCCCGAGGTGTTCGCCCGCAGGACCTGTACGTGGCTCTGCCCGGTGCTAAAGTGCACGGTGCGCAGTTCGCTGAGGGTGCGTTGAAGCTGGGCGCTTCCGCTATTTTGACGGACGCTGCCGGTGCGCAGCTGCTGGGTGAGGCGCCGGTGCCTGTCCTGGTGACGGAGAACCTGCGCGAGTACGTGGGTCCGTTGGCGGCGCTGATTTATGGTTCGGCGTCGTTCCCTGATACTCACCGATATGCGGTGACCGGTACGAACGGTAAGACCACCTCCACCTACATGCTGGAGTCGGTGTTCCGCACCGGTTTGGGTGTGAAGACCGGTCTGATTGGCACTATTCAGATTCTGATTGATGGTGTGTCGGTTCCTTCGAAGATGACCACCCCGGAGTCTCCTCACGTTCATTCTCTGCTCACGATTATGGGCCAGCAGCAGGTGCGTTGCGCGGCGATGGAGGTGTCCTCGCACGCGATTGATTACCACCGTGTGGACGGTGTGAAGTATGCGGTTGCGGGCTTCACGAACCTGACTCAGGACCACCTGGATCTGCACGGCACTATGGAGCATTACTTTGAGTCGAAGGCTCAGCTGTTCACCCCTGAGCGTGCTGAGCTGGCTGTGATTACTGCTGATGACAAGTGGGGCGAGAAGATGTTCTCCACCGCTTGCGAGCAGATGGGTGCTGAGCAGGTTCACCGTCTGGTGACTGCCCGCGGTGCCGGTCTGGCTGAGGTGCCCGCAGAGTTCGGTCCCCGCGACTGGGCTGTGGTGAAGGTTCAGCGTGAGGGCCTGGGCCACCGCTTCCACGTGGCTAATGGTGCCGGTGAGAGCGTTGAATGTTACACCGGCCTGCCCGCTGACTTTAACGTTTCGAATGCTGCGCTGGCGGCTCTCATGGCGTACCTGGACACTGACTCCGCTGAGCGTGAGCGTCTGCTGCCCGAGCTGGCGTCCGGTGCGGCTCTGACTCCGGTGGTTCCGGGTCGTATGCAGCTGATTTCTTTGGCGCCGCACGCGATTGTGGACTTCGCCCACAACCCGGACGGTCTGACCCGTGCCCTGGAGGCAATGGACCGCCCCGGTGAGGGTAAGGTCATGATTGTTTTCGGTGCGACCGGTGAACGTGACCAGCTCAAGCGCCCGATTATGGGCGCGATTGCTGCGCAGTACGCGGATATTGTGGTCGTGACTGATGACGACCCGCACGGTGAGGCACCCGAGCCGATTCGTGCCGCCGTTGAGGAGGGTGCGCAGAAGGCTGAGAACCGCCGAGCCACCCAGATCCTGAATATCGCTCCGCGTGCCGCCGCTATTGAGGCGGCAATTGCCCTGGCGAGCGAGCACGATGCCATCCTGATTGCTGGCCGCGGCCATGAAACCGAACAGGATGTTGACGGCGTGGATATTGCCCTGGATGACCGCGTTGAAACCGCCCGTGCCCTGCGCGCGCACGGCTTCGAGATTCTGCCTGATTACCAGCGCATGCTCGATGAAAGTGACTCTAAGACCGCTGAAGGTATGGTGAAGAATGATTAAGCTCAGCGCCGCCCAGATTATTGAGGCAACCGGCGGCACCGCTATCGGCCTGGATGGCCGTGAGGAGCAGGTGTTCGCAGACTTCGCCACCACCGACTCCCGCGAGGTGCAGACCGGTACCCTGTTCGTGGCGAAGCCCGGCATGGTCACTGACGGCCACAGGTTCATCCCCATGGCGTTTGAGAAGGGTGCGACTCTGGCACTGGTCGAGCGTGAGGTACTCGACGAGCAGGGTGTGCCGTACCCGAGCATCCAGGTGCCCGATGTGGTGCTGGCGATGGGCGATTTGGCGCGCTACTCCATTGAGCAGATGCGTGCTCAGGGTGAGCTGACCGTTATCGGTATTACCGGTTCTGCCGGTAAGACCACCACCAAGGACCTTCTTGCCGCCATTTTCACCCCGGAGGGCCCGACTGTTGCCCCGGTTGGCTCCTACAACAGTGAGGTGGGCGTGCCTCTGACGGTGTTCCGTGCGGATGAGTCCACCCGCTACCTGGTTATTGAGATGGGTGCGGACCACGTGGGTAACATCGAGTACCTGGCGAATATTGCGCACCCCGATCACGGTGCGATTCTGAAGGTTGGTACCGCGCACGCTGGCGAATTCGGCGGTGTGGACAATATTGAGCGCACTAAGGGTGAGCTGGCTGAGGGCGTTCAGCCGACCGGTTCCCTGGCTCTGAACGCTGACGATGAGCGCGTGTTGCGCATGGCGTCGCGTTCGGTTGCCCCCATTACTTACTTTGGCGTGGGTGAGAAGACCGACGCGAACGGTCAGCCCTACGAACGCTACGTGGCGGCGCTGAACCTGCACACCACCGACGCTGGCTGCCCCGAGTTCACTCTGCGCCTGCCCGACGGTAGCGAGTACGAGATTTCCTCGCAGCTGATCGGTGAGCACCATGTGTACAACCTGCTGGCTGCGGCGACGATCGCCTACAACAGCGGTATTTCGGGCGAGAAGATTGCTCGCGCGCTCAACAAGGCGGCGGCAGCTTCGAAGTGGCGTATGGCCCGCACCGACCGTGCCGACGGCGTGACTGTCATTAACGACGCCTACAACGCGAACCCCGAGTCGATGGCGGCTGCACTGCGCACTCTGGCGCAGCTGGGCCGCACCGTTGACCCGGCGACCGGTCAGCCGCACCGCACCTGGGCTGTTCTGGGTGCCATGCTGGAGCTCGGTGACGCCTCCGTGGAGGAGCACGACCGCATCGGCCGCCTCGTGGTGCGCATGAACATCTCCAAGCTGATTGCTGTGGGTGACGAGACGAAGCCCATCTACAATGCGGCTCACCTGGAAGGTTCTTGGGGTAATGAGGCGACCTGGGTGAAGACCCCGGAAGAGGCAGAGCAGATTCTGCGCGCTGAGGTTCGCCCCGGCGATATTGTGCTCTTCAAGTCCTCGAACGGCGCGAAGCTGGGCATTCTGGGCGACCAGGTTGCTTTCGCCGAGTACACCTTTGGCGCTGAGGAAGAGCAGGCACCGACCTGGCTTTCTGCCGGTGACTTCGTTGAAACCACCGATTTGAGTGACCACCTTGCCGCTCACCTGGACGGTGCCGCTAACGGCGACCGTACCTCGACCGAACAGACCACGAACGAAGGGTAGCGCTTTATGATTACCGTGCTGATTGCTGGAATCTTCGGATTCCTCATCTCCCTCACCGCGCTGCCGGTGTTCATCAAGAAGATGAAGTCCCTCAAGCTTGGCCAGCTCATCCGTGAGGAAGGCCCGGCAGCCCACCAGTATAAGGCGGGCACCCCCACCATGGCGGGTCTGATTTTCATCCCCGCGGCGATTCTCGCCTACTTCTTGACCCTGGCGGTGAGCGCCCTGCTCTTCGGTACCGCACCGGTACCGACCGCTACCGCGTGGCTGACTATCGCCTTCACCCTGGGTATGCTCGGTGTGGGCGCGGCGGACGACATCATGAAGTTCCGCAATAAGGGCAATGAGGGTCTGACCGAGAAGCAGAAGACCATTGGTCTGCTGGCTGTGACCCTGCCTTTTGCGTACTTGGCGTTCCAGTTCCCGAACGAGTCGGGTGCTCGCCCGGCGTCGACCGCTATCTCTTTCGTACGTGACCTGCCCATCGACCTGTTCGCGGCGGGCGCGGTCTTCGGCAGCATCCTGATGGTTGCGTGGATTACCATCATTTCCCTGTCCGGTACGAACGCTGTGAACTTTACCGATGGTCTGGACGGCCTGGCTGGTGGCATCATGATGACCATCTTCTCCGGCTACCTGACCATCAGCATTTGGCAGTACGTGCACGCCTGCTCCGCTGGCGCCGGCACCGCCTGCTACGATGTGCGCGACCCCGGTTCGCTGGCGCTGATTGCCGCATCCCTGGTGGGTTCGCTGGCTGGCTTCCTCTGGTGGAACGTGTCGAAGGCACAGATCTTCATGGGTGACTCCGGCTCCCTGGCGCTCGGCGGCGCAATGGTTGCTTTCGCGCTGTTCACCCGCACCGAGCTGCTTCTGCTGGTCATCGCCCTGATTCCCGTGCTGGAAGTGTTCTCTGTGATCGTGCAGAAGTTCGTGTTCAAGACCAGCCGTAAGCGTTCGGTCGCAGCGGGGGAGAAGCCCCTGCACGCGCACCGCTACTTCCGTATGACCCCCTTCCACCACCACATGGAGAAGGTCGGCGTCAACGGCAAGTACTCAATTGATAAGCGAGGCATTGCCCCCGGTACCGTCAGCAGCGGCGAAGTGAACTCCGTGTTCCGCCTCTGGGTTGTCAACGCCCTCTGCGTGCTCGTTGCCCTGGCGCTGTTCTTCGGTGACTGGTTCTCGCAGACGTCTGGAGTGATTCACTAATGTCAACTAATGAACAGCCGGATGCCGCTCGCATTGAAGCGAACGCCGCCGCTATTGCGGTAAACCCGGTGTATGAGAACGAGCGCCTCGCGGAGCTAACTCACTGGGGTGCCCCCTGGGCTAACCTGCGCGTGGTCGTGGTGGGCATGGGCACCAGCGGCGACGCCGTGACCGATGTGCTCGCCCAGCTGGGTGTACATATCGTTGTCATCGACGGGGCAGATACCCCGGAGAAGCGTGAGCGCATCGAGATTTACAAGAACGCCTACGGCAATGTTGAGGGCCTGTTCGGGCCCGAGCACATGCGTGCACTGCCCCTGGTGGACGGTCAGGAACCCGAGCTCGTGGTGACCTCCCCGGGCGTGCGTCCCGACCACCCGGTCATGCTGGACGCTTATGAGCGTCGCATCCAGATTTGGGGCGATGTGGAGCTGGCGTGGCGCCTGAATGAGCGCAACGACCGCCTGACCCCCAAGTGGCTGTGCCTGACCGGTACGAACGGTAAGACCACCACCGTGGGTATGGTTGATTCCATCCTGAAGGCCGCCGGTAAGAAGTCTATTCAGGTGGGTAACGTGGGCATGCCCATCGTGTACGCGATTGCCGACGATGAGCCCTACGAGTTCTTCGCGGTGGAGCTGTCCAGCTTCCAGCTGCACTGGACCTACTCGATGTCCCCGTACGCTTCGGTGGTTCTGAACATCGCTGAGGATCACGTGGACTGGCACGGCTCCTTCGACGCCTACAAGGCCGATAAGGCGCGCGTGTACGAGCACACTCAGGTCGCCTGCATCTTCAACACCGACCACGTAGACACCCTGCGCATGGTCGAGAATGCGGACGTCATTGAGGGCGCTCGCGCGATTGGCTTCAGCTCCACTGAGATGCCCGCCGTATCGATGCTCGGCCTGGCTGAGGACATCATGGTGGATCGCGCCTTCTTGAAGAACCGTTACAACGAGGCGTACGAGCTGGCGGTTCTGGAGGATTTGGCTCCGGCACCGGGTAAGATGCCGGCGAAGCACACCGTGGAGAACGCTCTGGCGGCTGCGGCTCTGTGCCGTGCGGCTGATATTGACCCGAAGGCTGTGGGCGCTGGCCTGCGTTCCTTCAAGACCGGTGCGCACCGTAACCAGCTGGTGGGCTACGCGAACGACATCATGTGGGTGAACGATTCGAAGGCTACGAATCCTCACGCCGCGAATGCGTCGATGAGCGGCTACCCGTCTCTGGTATGGATTGCTGGCGGCCTGTCGAAGGGTGTTGAGTACGATGAGCTGATTGCTGCTCATGCTCAGCGCCTGAAGGCTGTGCTGATTATCGGTACTGATACTGCGGCGTTGAAGTCTGCGTTGGCTAACCACGCTCCGCAGGTTCCGACCTACAATATGACCGCCGCTGTGGCTGATTCTTCGGACGGCATTGCCGTGATGAACGCGGCCGTTGCGAAGGCTGCTGAGCTGGCGCATCCGGGCGATACCGTGCTGATGGCTCCCGCGTCTGCGTCGATGGACCAGTTCAAGAATTATGCGGTGCGCGGTGATGCGTTTGCGAACGCTGTTGCCGCCCAGCTGGCAGACTCTTAGGACGTTGCTTGCAGGGGGCGTCTCGGGTGACCGGGGTGCTTTTTGCGGGTTCTTCTCGGGGGTGGGATGGTAATGGTGTCCCACCCCTGAACCTTTTTCGTGTAGTCGCCACGACGGATCCGTGGCAGTTGAGGCCTATAGGAGGGCATGTGAGTACCAGCGTATCTTCGGAGCGTTCGGCTTCTTCGGCGCGTTCGACCGCGAGTGGTCGTTGGGCGTCTTTGCGAGCCGGTTGGGAGGATTTCTCTGCGCCGTTCCGTACTCGTGCCGATAGGCTGTACCGTCGTGGTTTGAAGGCTGACCTGTGGGATGTGCCGGTGATGCTGCTGGTCACCACCTTGGGTCTGGCTATTTTTGGCTGCATTATGGTGCTGTCGGCGTCGAGCGTCACCATGATTTCTCAGGGCCAGTCGCCGTTCTCGCAGGTTTCGTCGCAGGTCATGTTCTTGGTGCTTGGCGTGATTGCGATGGCGGGTATTACGCGTATCCCTGTGGGTGTTTATCACAAGGAGTTTGTGGTGAACGCGATGCTGATTGCCGCGTTGGTCATGCAGCTTGCTGTGGTGGTTGTTGGCGTTGAGGTGAACGGTAACCGTAACTGGTTGAAATTCCCCGGCGGCGTGCAGATTCAGCCGTCGGAGTTTTCGAAGCTGGCGATTATTATGTGGCTGGCGTGGGTGTATAGCCGCCACGGCGATATTTCTCGCAGTATTTGGCGTACGCTGTTTCCCTCGATTTATGGTGTGGGTGCCCTGGTGTTGCTGATTATGCTCGGCGGCGATATGGGTACCGCCATGGTGTACGGCTTCATCTTTGTGGGCATGATGTGGCTGGCGGGTGCTTCTCGCAGCTCGCTGCTGAAAATTGGCGGCGCGTTTGCGGCGTTGGCGCTGGTGGGCGTTCTCAGTAGCGCGAACCGTGTGGCTCGTATTTTCGGTGTTTGGGGCTCGTGCACGAACGCTAACTGTGACCAGGCGAATTCTGGTGAGGTGGCGCTGACGACCGGCGGCTTCTTGGGTGTTGGCTTGGGCCAGTCGCGTCAGAAGTACAACTACTTGGCTGAGGCGCATAACGACTATATTTTCGCCATTATTGGTGAGGAGCTGGGCCTGCTGGGTACGCTGGCGGTTCTGCTGCTGTATGCGGGCCTGGTGTATTGTGCGGTTCGTATTATGTTGCGCACTACTGACCCGCTGGTGCGTTTGGCTACGGGCGGCATCATGATTTGGCTGAGCTCTCAGGCGATTATCAATATGGGCATGGTGTCCCGTATTTTGCCGGTGATTGGTGTGCCTCTGCCGTTTGTCTCCTATGGTGGTTCGTCGCTGTTGTCTTCGTTGTTTGCGGCGGGTTTGTTGTTGGCGTTTGCGCGGCAGACTCCGTTGCGTGGCGCGACGGCACCGTCGAATATTGAGACCCAGAGCGTGCGTGAGGTTCGTCGTGCGAATGCTGATTGGCATCGTCGTACGCCGTTGCAGATTGTGCTGAATCAGGAGGAGGCAGCTCGTGCGGCTGCCGGTGGCCACCTGCTGAAGGAACATAATCCTTTGAAGGTTGTTTTTGGTCCGGAGAGCACGTTGCGCCGCTGGTTGGGTTTTGCGCCGGATCAGCAGCGTGAGTTGGCTCGTATGGCTCGGGAGCAGGAGAAGGAGCAGGAGCGTCAGGCTCGTGAGCAGCAGAAGGAGCAGGCTCGTCTGGCTCGTGAGGAAGCTGCCCGCGTGAAGGCGGAGCAGAAGGCCGCAGCTCAGAAGCAGAAAACCGAGGCTCAGAAGCAGAGGACTGAAGCTCAGAAGCAGAAGGCCTCGCAGAAGCCTGCACCGACGGTGGCAGCGCCGAAGAAGGCTTCCGCTCAGCCTCGTACCGGTCAGCAGGCTCGTGCTGCTCAGAAGCAGACCGCTCAGAAGGTGAGTGCTGCGAAGCCTGCGGGCCAGAAGCCCGCCGCACAGAAGCAAGCGGCGCCGAAGCAGACTGTACAGCAGAGCCCCGCTCAGCCTCGTACCGCTCAGCAGCCTGCCGCGCAGAAGCGAGTGCAGCAGCCTCGCGGTGCCCAGCCTCGTAGCGCCCAGCACCGTCCGTCGGGTTCGCTACCTGCGGGTCTGCAGCCGCTGCATCCTGAGGATCGTCAGCGCCGCGCGCAGCGACAGGGTAATCCTCGCCAGGGTGCTCAGCGTCAGGCAACGCCGCGACAGGGCGCTCAGTCAAGGGGTGCTCAGTCAAGGGGTGCTCAGGCAAAGGGCGCTCCGAAGAACGGCACTCAGCAGGCGCAGCGTCCGGCTCAGGGGGCGGCTCGGAACTCCGCTCAGCGCAACACTCGCCAGCAGGGCTAAGCCCCGCGGAACCCATTCCGTGAAGCCTGTGCTGCGGGGGCTGGCAGTCGGGGGAGAGGGTTGCGGTTCTTGCCTCCGCCCGTGATGTGTATGTGCTGAATATGAGATAACGCCCTCGCTATTGAGTTGTGGCTCAATGGCGGGGGCGCTCTTTTGAACAGGTGCGATAGCGTAAAATGATGCTGTACCGATGTGTTGGGAGAAAGACCTATGACGAAGAAGGCGCCCTCTATAGTCTTCGCCGGTGGTGGCACCGCCGGTCATATTAATCCGATGCTCGCGATTGCGCGTGCGGTTCGTGATCTTGAACCGAACGCTAAGATTCTGATGCTGGGCACTGCGGACAAGATGGAAGCCGAGCTGGTTCCGGCAGCTGGTTTCGATATTGAGTTCATTCCTCGTGCGGCGTTCCCTCGTAGCATTAACCGTGCCGCCTTGGCTTTCCCCGCTAAGTTCTTTGGTGGCCTGTCGAAGACCCGCCGCATCCTCAAGGACGTAGATGCGGACGTGGTTGTTGGCGTGGGTGGTTACGTGTGCCCGCCGGCGTACCTGTCGGCGTTGAGCGCTAAGATTCCCGTGGTGATTCATGAGGCGAACGCGAAGCCCGGTTTGGCGAACCGCCTGGGTGGTACGTTCGCGAAGTTCACCGGTGTTGCGTTCCCCAATACTCCGTTCCCGCGCGCGACCCTGGTGGGTATGCCGATGAAGGATGAGATTGCCTACCTGAACCGTGAGGCGCACCGTTCGAAGGCTCGCCGCAACCTGGGTCTGGACCCGCAGAAGCCGACCGTGATTGTGACCGGTGGTTCGCTGGGTGCGCAGAGCCTGAACAATGCGGTGGCGGCGTGCCGTGACCACTTTGCGGAGTGGGACTTCCAGATTCTGCATATTACCGGTAAGGGTAAGGCTGTTCTGGATAAGAATGGTGAGCCGTTGAGCGCGCCGAATTACCGTCAGATTGAGTTCAGCAATGGCATGCAGGATGTGTACGCTGCCGCTGATCTTCTGCTGGTGCGTTCGGGCGCGGCGACCGTCAGTGAGGTTGCTGCGGTGGGTGTTCCCGCGATTTTTGTGCCGCTTCCCATTGGTAATGGTGAGCAGGCTCTGAATGCTCGTTCTCTGGTGGAGGCGTCTGCGGCTCTGCTGGTGAAGGATGCAGAGGTCACCGGTGAGTGGTTTGCCCGTGAGATTCCGGCTCTTATGGCGAACCCGGAGGAGCTGGAGCGTATGGGCGCTGCGGCGTATGAACTTGGTATCCGTGACGCGGCGCGCGTTATGGCTGAAGCAGTATTGAAGGCAGCTGAGAAGTAATGACTGAATTGATGAATCTTGAGATGGTGTTGCCGGCACCGCTGAACCCGCCGTTCCCTGAGCGCGCGAAGATGAGCAAGTTGGGCCGTGTGCACTTCATCGGTATTGGTGGCGCGGGTATGAGCGCTATTGCCGCTCTGATGCTGCAGGCTGGTGTGACGGTGAGCGGTTCTGACCGTGCCGAGTCGGCTGCTGTTGAGTCTTTGCGTGCTGCGGGTGCTCGTGTGGGTGTTCCTCAGCAGGCTGAGAACATTGTGGACGTTGATACCGTGGTGATTTCTACTGCGATTCGTGAGGATAACCCGGAGCTTGTTGCCGCTCGCGCGCAGGGTCTGCGTGTGCTGCACCGTTCTGAGGCGCTTGCCGCTGTGATGGGTGAGTCTCAGGTGGTTGCTGTTGCCGGTACTCACGGTAAGAGCACGACCAGCTCCATGATTTCTGTGATGTTTGATCAGCTGGGTGCGGAGCCTTCCTTTGCGGTGGGTACTGTGATCGCTGGTCGCGGCACGAACGCTCACTTGGGTGCTCAGGGTCCGGAGTCGATTTTTGTGGCTGAGGCTGATGAATCGGACGGCTCGTTTGTGCGTTACCGCCCGGCTATTGCGGTGGTGACGAATGTTGAGCCGGACCACCTGGACTTCTATGAGACGGATGAGCGTGTCTTTGAGGCGTTCAACCGTTTTGTGGCTTCGCTGGCACCTAACGGTGTTGTGGTGACCTGCGCTGATGATGAGGGTGCGGCGACTTTGGCGGCTCGTTCTCGTGCGGCGGGTGTGCCCGTGGTGACCTACGGTGAGTCTGAGGATGCTGACCTGCGCATTAGCGAGATTACCAGCGCTGGTTCTTCCTCATCGTCGCACCTGTCCTGGTCTTTTGAATGCCGCGGAGTGCGTTATGAGGGTGAGCAGGATCTTGCGCTGAAGGTGCCCGGTATCCATAACCAGCTGAACGCTTCGGCTGCTTTTATCTCGGCGCTCATTTCTGGTTACGAGGCTGCCGATATTGTTCGTGCGCTGGCTGAGTTTGTGGGCGCTGACCGCCGCTTCACCCTGCGCGGTGAGGTTGCTGGCGTGAAGGTCTTTGACGATTACGCGCACCACCCGACCGAGGTGTTCCGTGCCCTGGAGACCGGCCGTACCGTGGCTGACGGCCATAACCTGTACGTGATTTTCCAGCCGCACCTGTTCTCTCGTACTCGTGAGTTCGCGAAGGAGTTTGCGGAGGCCCTGTCGATGGCTGACCGCGCTCATGTGCTGGATATTTACCCGGCTCGTGAGCTGCCGATTGAGGGCGTGACCAGCGAGCTGATTACCGGTGCTGGTTTCTCTGAGGTTCGTTACGCTACGGCTGAGGGCGCGATTGAGGATATTGTGGCTTGCGCTCAGCCCGGCGATATCGTGATGACTGTTGGTGCTGGCGACGTGACTGCTTTGGGTGCGCGTCTGCTGGAGTCCCTGGAGATCCGTCACGGTGGCGAGTCGAAGAAGTCGGAGGCTTAGGCTGTGCCGATGAGTTCTGGTCTCTCTTCGGAGGGGCATTCCTCCTCGCGCGCGCCGAAGGCTCCGCGTTCGCGTGCTCGCCTGCGTGCCCAGCAGGCACCTGAGAATGTGCAGACTGAGGTGGCACCGGCTGAGGCGGTACAGCCTAAGTCCGTGCAGCCTCAGGTAGCTCAGCCTCAGGCGGCAAAGACCGCAGAGGCTGCCGAATCTGTAAAACCTGCAGCATCCGCTCAGCCTGCCTCTTCTGGGGTATCTGCCGGCTCTGCCGCTACTCAGTCTTCGAGCTCCGTTCGACACATGCCGCGTAAGCCTGTGGTGCATAAGGCGTCTTCTCAGCACGGTACTGATTCTGCGGCTTCCAAGAGCGCTGCGGCGGTTCATTCTTCGGCGCAGTCTTTGAAGGATTCGGTGCGTTCGGCGCTGATGACCGGTCGTACCGTGTCTGAGGTTGAGCACGCTCCCGTGCTGTTTGATGTTGAGGCGTTTGAGGATTCTTCGTCTAAGACTGCATCTGCTAAGACTGCATCTGCTCAGGTCGCGTCCTCGCAGTCGGAGAAGAGCGTAGGCAAGGATAGCGATAAGGGTTCTGACAAGAAGTCGGTGTCCACCGCGGGCAAGGCGTCTGCTGGTTCTGCTGGTTCTGCTGAATCTCGCCGCGAAGAGTCTGCCGCTCCGAAGGCTGAAGAAAGCGTCGATAAGGCGGGGGAGAAGGCTGCTGAAGAGCCTCGCCCCGCGAGCCGTTTTGGTCGTTGGCGTGCTGAGCGTGAGCAGCAGCGTGCCGCGGAGATTGAGAAGGAGCGCGAGCGTGCGAGCCGTCAGGCTCAGCGTGAGCGTCTGCGTCAGGATCCGGGCTTGGACGGTCTGCGTGCTGAGGAACGCTCCCGTAAGGAGCGTGCGCCTCTGACCCGTGCCCGTAAGCTGCTGTACACCGCTTCGGCGCTGGCTATTATTGCGGTGCTGTACGTGGTGCTGGTCTTCTTCTCGCCCCTGTTGGCGACTCAGAAGATTACGGTGCGCGGCGCATCCCTACTGGAGACCACTCAGGTGGAGCAGAAGCTTGAGCCTCTGCGCGGCGTTCCGCTCACTCGCATCGATGAGAAGAAGGTGCGTGAGCTGCTCGGGCAGGATAATGTGATTCGTAGCGTGCAGGTGGAGAGCCGTCCGCCGCATGAGCTGGTGGTGACTCTGAAGGAGCGTACCGCGGTTGCGGTTGTGAAGCAGGGCGATACGTACCATACTGTTGATAGCGATGGTGTGAGCCTTCTGGAGTCGGCAACTCAGCCCGATACGTCGGTGCCGCTGGTTCGTTTCAGCGGTGATGACCCGCAGACTTCGGCTGAGTTCCGCACTATTTCTACCGCGCTTTCGGCGATGCCCTCTGAGCTTCTAGCTCAGGTTAAGGAAGCCAGCGCGACCTCAACCTCAAGTATCACTCTAACCTTGAGGGATAATACTACGGTGCAGTGGGGAACCGCTGAAGAGAGTGAGTTGAAGGCTAAGGTCCTGCTCTCCCTGCGCCAGGCTATTGCTAAGCGTGCCCAGGAGGAGACCTCCTCCGAGGCACAGACGCAGAAGGTGACCGTCTATGACGTGTCTGCCCCGCGCGTACCGGTGACCCGTTAGGGGAACCATTCAGGCGCTTTATCCTCCCTTTTTGTGTGAAATCCGCAAAAAGAGGGGGTAATTGCGCTGTGTGACTAGGAACCGACAAAAACAGTTTGGTATCCTAGCAGATAAAGTCATTCTTTAGAGGAAACCTTCAGGCTTAGATTAAGCTGCGGGTCTTCCGAAGCTGGAACACGGAACAATCGAGGAATACATGGACGCTGGAACTCCCCAGAACTACTTGGCAGTCATCAAGGTCGTTGGTATCGGCGGCGGTGGCGTCAACGCAGTCAACCGCATGATTGAGGTTGGTCTGCGCGGCGTTGAGTTCATTGCTATCAACACTGACGCTCAGGCTCTGCTGATGTCCGATGCAGACGTTAAGCTGGACGTTGGTCGTGAGCTGACCCGCGGTCTTGGCGCGGGCGCAAACCCCGAGGTTGGCCGTCAGGCAGCCGAGGATCACGCGCAGGAAATTGAGGAAGTCCTCAAGGGCGCAGACATGGTCTTTGTGACCGCAGGTGAGGGCGGTGGCACCGGTACCGGTGGCGCACCGGTCGTGGCACGTATTGCCCGCTCCCTCGGCGCTCTGACCATTGGTGTGGTGACCCGCCCCTTCACCTTCGAGGGTCGTCGCCGCTCCAACCAGGCTGAGACCGGTATCGCTGCTCTGCGCGATGAGGTTGATACCCTGATCGTTATTCCGAACGACCGACTGCTGTCGATTTCGGATCGCAACGTCTCCATGCTGGACGCATTCAAGTCCGCTGACCAGGTTCTGCTCTCCGGTGTGCAGGGCATTACCGACCTGATCACCACCCCCGGCCTGATCAACCTTGACTTCGCCGACGTTAAGTCCGTCATGCAGGGTGCAGGTTCGGCTCTGATGGGTATCGGCTCGGCATCCGGTGAGGACCGCGCAGTGAAGGCAGCAGAGCTGGCTATCGCATCGCCGCTGCTGGAAGCATCCATCGACGGTGCACACGGCGTTCTGCTGTCCATTCAGGGTGGCTCCGACCTGGGTCTGTTCGAGATCAACGAGGCTGCACGCCTGGTTCAGGAAGTGGCTCACCCCGACGCAAACATCATCTTCGGTGCTGTTATTGACGACGCACTGGGCGATGAGGCTCGCGTGACCGTGATTGCTGCTGGCTTCGACGCAGTGAACCCGGAGACCAACTCCAACGCTTCTACCGCTGCTGCTACTCAGGCTCAGCGCACCCAGGCATCCTTCGGCGGTTCCACCGCTGCTCCGGCTGCTAACGGCTACGGCTACAACGCACCCGCTGCTGCTCCGGCTTCCACCGGCGCTGCTGGCTTCGACGTTGACCTTCCCCCGGTTGTGGAGGAAGCTCCGGCTCGCCGCGACACCCTGGATGTCCCTGACTTCCTGAAGTAGTCTGCCCGGCTGTGAACGCCTAGGCGTTGCACGGCTGAGAGTCTTATGAAGCTATAGGGGAGCTGAGAAACACGCACTTTGTGCGGTTCTCGGCTCCCCTTTGCTATACCCGCCGTTATACCTGCTGACATCTGATGAAGGAATAGACGATGAGCGAAACTCCCAAAACTCCGCTACTTGCCTCAGCCGACACTCGCACCCTGGGCTCCTGGCGTGTGCGGGTGGGGTTCACATCCCGTGCGGCGGGCAACCTGGGCCTGCACGTGGACGATGAGCTCGGTGGCGGTATGGACGCCTCCCTGGTACGCACCCTCAACCACCGTGCGGCCCTGGAGGAGGCGTTGGGTACTGAGCCGTTCTTCTACCTGAACCAGGTGCACGGCGTGCAGATTGCCTACCCGGAAGACTACGAAGTGGAATCCTACGCGCCCGGTGCCCCGCAGGAGCGCACCGCGGAACGTGCCCGCGCGGTGCTGGAGAACTCCCCGGTCGCCGATGCGGCGATTAGCACCGAGGGCGTGCCCCTGGCGATTATGGTGGCGGACTGCATTCCCGTGGTGCTGGTGGGTGAGCGGGTCGCGAACTGGCAACCGATCCTGGCGGTGGCTCACGCTGGCCGCCGCGGCCTGCTTGACGGCGTGCTCCAGCAGACCGTGGCTCGTATGCGTCAGCTCGGCGCGGAGAAAATTACCGCGTGGTTGGGGCCGAGCATTTGCGGTAGCTGCTACGAGGTACCCGAGGCGATGCGCACTGAGTCTACCGAGCTGATTCCGCAGGTGCATTCGGTGACCAGCCAGCAGACCCCCGGACTGGATCTACCCGCCGGTGCCCGAGCGGTGCTGGAAGAGGCGGGCGTGCAGGTGAGCATGGACTGCGCCCAGTGCACGTTTGAGGAGCCGGAGGTGTATTCGCATCGCGGGTTCACGAACCGCGGTGAGAAGCCGGGCCGTATCGCGGGTCTGGTGTGGCTTGAGAAGCTGACGGAGCCTGCCGCGTAGAGCTGCTAAAGACAAAGCCGCTAAAGATAGAGAGCCGCTGAAGGAGAGAAGATGCCTGAAATGAACACAGAAGAGAATCTGCAGTACACTCCCGAACGTGCCGAGCAGCTGTTGCAGAACTATCGCCGCGTGCTTGAGCGTATCCGCGCCGCAGAGCAGGACCATAGCGCGGTGCGTACCGAGGCGAGCGCCCCGGTGCAGCTGGTGACGGTCACGAAGTTCTTCCCCGCCTCCGACGCGGCGGCGCTGCTGGATGGGGGAGTGTCCCTCTTCGGCGAGAACCGCGACCAGGAGGCGAGCGCGAAGGCTCGTGAGCTCGCCGCCTACTGCGCCCAGCGTGAGGTGCAGCCCCCGCACTGGGCGTTTATCGGTCAGCTGCAGACGAATAAGGCGAAATCCGTGGTCAAGTACGCCTCCAGTGTGCATTCGGTGGACCGCCCCTCCTTGGCGGACGCGCTGGCGAAGGCGTACACGAACCAGCTCTCCCGTTTTGAGGCGGGGGAGGCGCCCGCACCCGCCGCGGCGGAGCAGGGTGCGCTGACCTGCCTGGTGCAGGTGTCCCTGGCGGAGGTCGCGACGGCTGGGCACGCTGCCGAGGGCGCGCGCGGCGGTACGAGTGCATCCGAACTGCTGGAGCTGGTGGAGCGCATCGAGAACCACGAGCACCTGCGTTGCGGCGGTGTGATGGCGGTAGCGCCGCTGGGCATGAACCCGGACGAGGCGTTCGAGAAGCTCTACGGTTTGGCGTCGCTGGTGCGTGAGCAGGTGCCGCACGCGACCGAGATTTCCGCCGGCATGAGCGGCGACCTGGAGGCGGCGGTGCGTTGGGGCTCGACCTGCGTGCGCGTGGGTAGCGACATTATGGGTAAGCGCCCGGCGCTCTAGGCCCTATTCAACCGCGGCCCTTCAGAGGCTATAGTTCCGGGTCTGCATTCGGTGGCATAATCATCGGCGCCCTGACCGCCCGCGCGGGGTGGGCGCTGGTAATATATACATGCCGGTGCATGACGTACCGTCACGCACACACACCTTCTGATGAAGCACCACGGCAGACCCTGTACACCACAAGCAAAGAACAGCGAGAGAATCATGGCGAAACAAAGCCGTCTGGCGGGTTTCCTCGGCCTGGAACGATACCAGGACGCCGAGGCGACGCCGGAAGAATCCCCGCAGGCTGTGCAGGCTGACACCCGCAGGGAGGCAACCGCCTCCGCAGGGCAGGCTGCTACAGCACAGAAGACCGAGGGCCCTAACCGGCTCTCAGCACTGCCCGGCTCGGCACAGTACAGCAACAGCGCAGTCGAGCCGCAGAGCGAAACCTACCACCAGCAGGACGAACCCGCCTATACTGAACAGGAAGAGTACCTGCAGGCTGATAGCTACGATGACGGTACAGAAACCGAGTATCTGGACGCAGAAGAACCTGCCGACGGACGAGCAACCGTAGATGCAGCGGCACACGCCACCGCTCATACACCTGAAACCACAGCTGACCTGGCGGAAACCGAACAGACCTGGGACGACGCCAGCGCAGACAATTGGGAGGACACCCCGGTGCCGAATACCGAATACACCGAGCAGTACGCCGAGACGTACTCCAACGACGGCTACTACGAAGAGGGCTACGCGCCCGAAGAAACCAACGGATACACCTACGGTTACGAGGAAGAAGAGGACGAATTGCGTCGTATCACCACTATCCACCCCCGCTCCTACAATGACGCAAAGATCATTGGTGAGGCATTCCGCGAGAACATCCCCGTGATTATGAACGTGGAAGAGATGCCCGACGCAGACGCTAAGCGCCTGGTGGACTTCGCATCCGGTCTGGCATTCGCACTGGAGGGCCGCATTGAGCGCGTCACCGCTAAGGTGTTCCTGCTGACCCCCTCCAACCTGGAGGTTCTGGGTGTGGCTAACTCTGAGGTTCCCGCCGGCTTTGAGACCGACGGCGAATTCCCCTTCGACCAGGGCTAAGGACTGATAGATGGGTTATATTTTCGCCCTCATTACGATCGTTGTCTACGTTCTCTACATTGCGATGCTTCTGCGCATGCTCTTTGACTGGGTGCGCATGTTCGCTCCGGAGTGGCGACCCAAGGGCATTGTGTTGCTCTTCGCCAGCGGCGTGTACGCGGTGACTGACTGGCCGATGAACCAGCTGCGCCGCCTGATTCCGCCGGTTCGTGTGGGTAACGTTGCGTTGGATACCGGTTTCCTGATCTTGATTGTTCTGCTGTCTTTCCTGCTGAGCATCATGATGCGGGCAACCGCGGCATTCTCCTAAACCGCCCGTTCGACCCGTTCGGCTGAGAGGCTAGAGAGCTAGAGTTTGAGCCCCGCCTGCGCTTGACACCCCTCAGGGGATGGAGCGCCGGCGGGGTTTTCTGCGTCTGTGCTCCGAATCTGTGCCTGGGGTCTGTGTTTGGGTTCTGTGCCCGGGTTTTCAGCGAATGGGGAGCGCCAAAATGCCTCCTCGAAAACCTTCTCAAAATGCACCGCAGGGCAGAAAATACAAGAGGGATAGCGGGGACTAGGGAGGATATTAGACGTGGTGAATCCCACCCTTGCGCAGAGCGAATATTTTACGGTTCAACCGACGTATAACCGGGCACAGAAACCAAAGAATAGTAGAATTGGTGCCAACGACTGCATCGCGGCATAGCCATGCCCTGAATCATCGGGACCCTGAAATATTGGGGCCATGACCTATCCGGCTGGCGAATCCGCGGCACTCAACATCACCACCAAACCCCGTAGGGATACCCAGAGGAGAAGCCCATGGCAATCACCCCCGAAGACCTGATCACTAAGAGCTTCAAAATCGTGACCGAAGAGTCCGGTTACGACCGCAACGAGGTCGACGACTTCCTGGACGAGCTCGTTGTCGAACTGCGCGCACTCTACTCCGAGCGTGACGCCCTGGAGCGCCAGGTTGAGCAGCTCTCCGCAAACGCACCCGATTCCCCCGCAGCGGCTGCAGCACCCGCACAGTCCTCTGCGGCACCGGCTGCACCTCAGGACGCAGCGGCACTGCTCGCCATGGCACAGAAGGTTCACGACGACTACGTGGCACAGGGCGAGAAGGCTAAGGCTGAACTGATTGAAGAGGCAGAGAAGAAGGCAGACGCTATGGTGAGCGAAGCTCAGCAACAGCGCGAAGAGATTCTCTCTCGCCTCACCGACGAGAAGGAAGAGCTGGAGATCGCTGTTGAGGCCCTGCGTGGCTTCGAGAGCCGCTACCGCTCCAAGCTGCTGCAGCACCTGGACGCACAGGTTCAGGAGCTGAAGAACCTCAAGTCCATCGAGGCTTCCGCATAAAACAGTTCGCCTAAATAAGCTAACGACGCTAAGCTAACGACGCTTTGAGGCGTATGCCGCCCGGATTCTTTCTCTTCCACCGCTATTCACCGGGGAAGATTGAGAGAACCGGGCGGTATTCTCATACCCGCCCGGCACGGTGCAATAACCCAGCGTGAGAAGCGGGGGAGAGTACCCGCCAAATCACCGCCGAATACTCGATGCACTACCCCGATTTGCTAAGCTAGAGGGGCACTATCGAACGCGAGCGGACCCTACCTCCGCACCATAGGGCCTCCGCACCATAGCGCCGCCGCATCGTAGGCGCAGCAACCGGCACAGACTAGAGGAGAGCTATGACCAACACCCCCAAGACTGCTGAATCCTCAGTCGCACAGGCAACCGATAACGCCGCCGAAAAAACTGCTGGACGCCGCGTGCGCATCCTTTCTGGACGCTCCGCGGGTATCCTCGCGCTCGTGCTCGCCGCCGTCGTGTTCGCAATCGACCAGGGCACCAAATATCTGGTCGTTACCCAGATGCAGTTGGGGGAGCGCATCACCGTCATCGACGGGCTTCTGTGGTGGTACTCGATCCGTAACTCCGGCGCCGCATTCAGCATGGGTGAGAACGTCACCTGGGTTTTCACCCTCGTCATGGTCGCCGCCGCAGCCGTGGTGCTCTACCTGCTGCGCCGCACCCGCGCGCTGTCCTGGACCCTCGCGCTGGGCGGCCTGCTCGGCGGTATCTGCGGCAACCTTTTCGACCGTCTCTTCCGTGAGCCCGGCTTCGGTTCCGGTCACGTGGTCGATTTCATTTCCGTACCGAACTTCGCGATTTTCAATATTGCAGACTCCGCGATCTGCGTGTGCATGGCGTTCATCGTGCTGCTGAATTTCAAGGGTCTGAACCTCAATGGCACCCGCGTGCAGGCTGACGAAACCCCGGCTGACGACAAGAGCACCGACGAAAAGAGCGCCAAGTAGCTCCCCGCCCGGCTACATCGCCATTACACGTGCCTATAGCCGTTCTCACACAGACGACCCCCTCACACAGACAACCTAAGCAAACACCACCCGAAGGAGAGCCGCATGAGCGAAACCACCAACGCCGCCGAAGAATCGGCACGCATCCGCGCCGAATTCACCGTTGAAGGCGCGCTCGCCGGTATGCGCCTGGACGCCGCGCTCGCCGGTGCCCTCGATGCGCCGCGCACCCGCACCTCCGGGTGGATTCGTGACGGCCACGTGAGCGTGACCAACAACGGCAAGACCGTGAAAATCGGCAAGTCCTACAAGCTGTCCGCAGGGGACGAGGTCGTCGTGGATGCCCCCGCACCGCGCGATCTGGCGGACATCCGCCCCGAGAAGGTGGACGGCTTCCGCATCGTGCACCTGGACGAGGACATCGTTGTGGTGGATAAGCCCGCAGGCGTGGCGGCACATCCCTCGCCGGGCTGGCACGGCCCCACCGTCATCTCCGCGCTCATGGGCGAGGGCATTTCGGTTGCTACCTCCGGTGCGGCAGAACGCCAGGGCATCGTGCACCGCCTGGACGTGGGCACCAGCGGCCTGATGGTCGTAGCCCGCAGCGAACGCGCCTACACCGAACTCAAGCGCGCCTTCAAGGAACGCACCGTGGACAAGGTCTACCACACCCTCGTGCAGGGCCTGCCCGACCCGTTGCGCGGCACTATTGACGCACCCATCGGCCGCCACCCCGGCAACGAATGGAAGTTTGCCGTGGTCGAAGACGGACGCAACTCCATCACCCACTACGATGTGCTCGAAGCCTTCGGCCCCGCATCGCTGGTGGAGGTGCACCTGGAAACCGGACGCACCCACCAGATTCGTGTGCACTTCTCCGCGCTGCGCCATCCCTGCTGCGGCGACCTGACCTACGGCGCCGACCCGCGCTTTAGCGCCGAACTGGGTCTGACCCGCCAGTGGCTACACGCGCACCGCCTGGGCTTCGATCACCCCGGCACCGGCGAGCGCGTGACCTTCACCAGCGAGTACCCGCTCGACCTGTCCTACGCGCTGACTGCTCTGCGCGAGGGTAAGGTTCAGCTCGGCTAGACAGCTCAGCTAGACAGCTCAGCTCGGCTAGCTATAGCCGCCCGCGGGCCGCCGCACACAGCATCACATTCACCGCCCATCCTCCAGCCCACACCTCCAGGAGATTCCCGTGGCAACCAAAGAATTTACGCACCTGCACGTGCACACCGAGTACTCCATGCTCGACGGTGCCGCGCGCCTGGGTGACCTGTTCACCTACGCTAAAGAACTCGGCATGAAGTCCATGGCGACCAGTGACCACGGCTTCCTCTTTGGTGCCTTCGACTTCTGGAAGCAGGCTAAAGCGCACGACATCAAGCCCATCATTGGTGTGGAGGCGTACCTGACCCCCGGCACGCACCGCACTGACCGTTCGCGTGTGCGCTGGGGTGACGGTTCCCGCGACGACGTCTCCGGTGGTGGCGCGTACACCCACATGACCATGTGGGCTGAAACCACCGAGGGCATGCACAACCTGTTCCGTGCCTCCTCGATTGCGTCGCTGGAAGGTCAGCTGTACAAGCCGCGTATGGACCGTGAGGTGTTGCAGACCTACTCGAAGGGCCTGATTGCCACCACCGGCTGCCCCTCCGGTGAGGTTCAGACGCGCCTGCGCTTGGGCCAGTTCGACGAGGCAGTCAAGGCGGCGAGTGAATTCCGCGATATTTTTGGTAAGGACAACTTCTACTGCGAGGTCATGGACCACGGCCTGGATATTGAACGCAACGTCCAGGAGGATCTGCACCGCCTCGCCAAGAAGCTGAACCTGCCCTTCGTCGCCACCAACGACCTGCACTACACCCGCCAGGAAGACCACACCGCCCACGCGGCGCTGCTGTGCGTGCAGTCCGGCTCGACCCTCACCGACCCCAAGCGTTTCAAATTCGACGCGGATAACTTCTACCTGCGCTCGGCTGAAGAAATGTACGCCCTGTTCGGCGACATTCCCGGCGCGTGTGAGAACACCCTCGAAATCGCTGAACGCTGCAACGTGGAGTTCAACACCAAGGCGAACTACATGCCGAACTTCCCCGTGCCCGAAGGCGAAAACGAGGAATCCTGGTTCGTGAAGGAGGTCGAGAAGGGCCTGCACTACCGCTTCCCGCAGGGTGTTCCCGACGCCGTGCGCAAGCAGGCAGAGTACGAGGTGGGGGTTATTACCTCCATGGGCTTCCCCGGCTACTTCCTCGTGGTCGCCGACTTCATCAACTGGGCGAAGCGCAACGGTATTCGCGTGGGCCCCGGCCGTGGCTCCGGTGCAGGCTCCATGGTCGCGTACGCGATGCGTATTACCGACCTGAACCCGCTCGACCACGACCTGATCTTTGAGCGATTCCTCAACCCCGACCGCGTCTCCATGCCCGACTTCGATGTGGACTTTGACGATCGTCGCCGCGGCGAAGTCATCGACTACGTGACCGAAAAGTACGGTGAAGAGAAGGTCGCACAGATCGTCACCTTCGGCACCATTAAGGCGAAGCAGGCGCTCAAGGACGCCTCCCGCGTGATGGACCAGCCATACTCGGTCGGCGAGCGCCTCACCAAGGCGATGCCGCCGGACGTCATGGGTAAGAACATTGCCCTGGCAAACGTGTACAACGAAGAGGATAAGCGTTACGCCGAGGCGGCAGATTTGCGCGCCCTCATTGAGGACCCGGTCGATAAGATTTACGGCCAGGTGTTCGAAACCGCGAAGGGCCTGGAGGGTCTGAAGCGTCAATGGGGCGTGCACGCTGCGGGCGTGATTATGTCCAGCAAGGACCTCATCGACGTGATCCCCGTGATGCGCCGCGAGGCCGACGGCCAGGTCATCACCCAGTTCGATTACCCCACTTGTGAGGGCCTGGGCCTGATCAAGATGGACTTCTTGGGTCTGCGTAACCTCACCATCATCTCTGATGCGGTGGAGAATATTAAGGCTAACCGAGGCATTGACCTGGACCTTGAATCTCTCTCGCTGGATGACCCGGAATCGTACCGTCTGCTGGCGCGCGGCGATACCCTCGGCGTGTTCCAGCTCGATGGCGGCCCGATGCGCTCGCTGCTCAAGCTCATGGAGCCTGAGGAATTCGAGCACATTTCGGCAGTGTTGGCGCTGTACCGTCCGGGCCCGATGGGTGCGAACTCGCACACCAACTACGCTCTGCGTAAGAACGGTAAGCAGGAGATTGAGCCGATTCACCCCGAGCTGGAAGAGCCGCTGAAGGACATTCTGGACACCACCTACGGCCTGATTGTGTATCAGGAGCAGGTGATGGCGATTGCTCAGAAGGTCGCGAACTACACTCTGGGTGAGGCAGACCTTCTGCGCCGTGCAATGGGTAAGAAGAAGAAGGCGGAGCTGGATAAGCAGTACGCTACCTTCCACGACGGCATGATTTCTAACGGCTACTCTGAGGGCGCTATTAAGGCGCTCTGGGATATTCTGCTGCCGTTCTCTGACTACGCGTTCAACAAGGCGCACACGGCCGCGTACGGTCTGGTGTCGTACTGGACGGCGTATCTGAAGGCGCATTACCCGCAGGAGTATATGGCTGCGCTGCTGACCAGCGTGGGCGATAACAAGGACAAGCTTGCGCTGTACCTGAATGAGTGCCGCGCCATGGGCATTACCGTGCTCGCACCGGATGTGAACGAGTCCACCCTGACCTTCGCCCCTGTCGGTGACGATATCCGCTTCGGTATGGGCGCGATCCGTAACGTGGGCGCGAACGTGGTCGAAGGCATGATTGCCGCCCGCGAGGAGAAGGGCCGCTACGAGTCCTTCAACGACTTCCTGAAGAAGGTGCCGCTGCAGGTGTGCAATAAGCGCACCATCGAGTCGCTCATTAAGGCGGGCGCTTTCGACGACCTGGGCCACACGCGCCGTTCGCTGTCCCTCATCCACGAGGCGGCAGTGGACGCGGCCGTGGCGGTCAAGCGTAAGGAGGCGGCGGGTCAGTTCGACCTCTTCGGTTCCCTCGGCATGGATGACGCCCTGGGCGATGAACTGACCGTGACCATTCCTGATGTTCCTGAATGGGACCGCCGTGAAAAGCTGAACTTTGAGCGTGACATGCTGGGCCTGTACGTTTCGGACCATCCGTTGCGCGGCCTGGAGCGTGCGCTCTCGGACGCGGCAAGCCATTCGGTGCACGACATCATCGGTGAAGACTCGCACGTGCGCGACGGCGAAACCGTCACCATTGCGGGTATGCTCACCGGCGTTTCGCGCCGTATCGCCAAGTCCAGCGGTAACCAGTACGCCTCCGTGGAGCTGGAAGACCCCTCGGGCGCAACCATTACGGTCATGTTCTTCTCCCGCGCCTACGAGACGATGGGCGCCGCCCTGGCTGACGACCTCATCTGCTCGATTCGTGGCCGCGTGCAGCGCCGCGACGACGGCAGCGTGAACATGAGCGCGCAGGAACTGCAGATTCTGGAAATCAGCGATGACGGCCGCGCCGCCCCCATCACCATCGTGGTACCCGAGTACCTGGTGACCGAGGCGAACCTGAAGGAGTTGAAGGAGACCCTGCGCGACCACAAGGGCACCGCGGATGTGCGCATGCTCGTGCGTACCCGCGATAAGGAGCAGCTGGTGCTGCTGGACCCGAGTGTGCGCGTGGAGCCGAACCCGAGCCTCTTCGGTGAAATCAAAACGATTTTCGGTCCGAGCTGCGTTCGACGCTAACAACGCGCGCTAATAACACCCCCGTGAGGGGAATGACAGGGTGGATTCTGCATAGCAGAGTCCACCCTGAGCGTATATTCACTCACAACATACGGCGTCTGCGCTGTATATCACGGTAGAATAGGTATAAATATTCTTGAGCGCTGTATACGCGGGCGCTAGCGCCCAGCCAAGGAGAAATGAATGTACTGCCCCTATTGCAAGCACACCGACTCGCGCGTGGTCGATTCCCGCACCACCGATGACGGCGCCGCAATTCGCCGCCGCCGCCAGTGCACCTCCTGCGCTCGCCGCTTCACGACCGTTGAAACCACCACCATTTCGGTGATTAAGCGTTCCGGCGTGACCGAGCCCTTCGACCGTTCGAAGATTGCCGCCGGCGTGCGTAAGGCATGCCAGGGCCGCCCCGTGGGTGAGGACGATTTGGCGAAGCTCGCCCAGGAAGTTGAGGAGCTGATTCGTGCTCGCGGTCTGGCGGAGATTAACGCGCACGAGGTGGGTCTGACCATCCTGGAGCCGCTGTCGAAGCTGGACGCGGTCGCCTACCTGCGTTTTGCGAGCGTGTACCAGGCCTTTGAGAACCTTGAAGACTTTGAGGAGGCGATTGCGCGTCTGCGTGAGGACCGCATCGCCCAGTAACTATTTAGCTCAGTAACTAACTAAACCTAGCTAACTCAGCCGGTAGCCGCGGGTAGCTGGGTACTACTAAACATGAAGGGACCGCCTTCCGAGTGAATCGGAAGGCGGTCCCTTCGTACGTAAGTGAAGCGCTATCCGACGCGGATAGCGGGAGGCACGCTCTTACGCTTCGCCGCGGCGCTGACGCTCAGGCAGCATACCGCCAGCCCACAGTGCCGCACCCACAATACCGGCATTGTTGCGCAGGGCAGCCATGACCATGGGGGTACGAATCTGATCCTCAAAGTAGGGCATGAACTTCTCCGGGTTCTTGGAGATGCCGCCGCCGATGATGAACAGGTCGGGGGAGAAGAGCATCTGAACGTGCTCGAAGTAGCGGTACAGGCGCTTGCCGTACTTCTTCCAGGACAGCTCGTGCACCTCGCGGGCACGCGCGGAAGCCTGAGACTCGGCGTTGTGGCCGTCAATCTCCAGGTGACCCAGCTCGGTGTTCGGGATCAGCTTACCGTCGTTGATGAGGGCGGAGCCGATGCCGGTACCCAGAGTGATGACAGCAATCAGGCCGTCACGGTTACGGCCCTGACCGTAGGTTGCCTCAGCCAGGCCGGCTGCGTCAGCGTCGTTGAGGCCGTAGACGGTGCGGCCGTCCAGCGCCTCGCTCATGACCTGCTCCAGGTCGGTGTTAATCCAGGAGTCGTCCACGTTCGCTGCGGAGAAGACCATACCGTTCTTCACCACTGCGGGGAAGTCGATACCGACAGCGGACTCGGGGTCCGGTGCCAGGTCGCGGCCCTGCAGCTCATCAACTACGCGGCGTACAACCTCAGCCACAGCGGCGGGGGTTGCGGGCTTGGGGGTGTCGATGCGGAAGCGGTCGGACACGAGGTTACCGGTGCGCAGGTCAACGATGCCGCCCTTAATGCCGGTGCCTCCAATGTCCACACCAATCTGCAGGTCCTTGGGGGTGGGTGCGGGCAGTTCGGTGATGACGCCGGGTTCTGCGTAATCGCTCATGGTTTTCTCTCTTTCGTCCCGCCTACTGCCGTGTAACTGGGGGAGCGGGCGGGTTTGTTAGTGGGTGAACTGATATAAAAGTGAGGTGCTGGGCTCGTACCTGCCGTATCTGTACAAGTCGTATCTCTACAAGCAGGAAACCCAGAGGTCTGCGCTTTAGGGCAGGGTGAGGATGTCTGCGCCGTCAGCGGTCACCACGAGGGTGTGCTCGAACTGTGCGGTGCGCTTGCGGTCGCGGGTGACCACGGTCCAGTCGTCATCCCACAGGTCCCATTCGATGGTGCCGAGGGTCAGCATAGGCTCGATCGTGAAAATCATGCCCTCACGGATCTCGGTGTCGTAGGCGGGTGCCGCATCGTAGTGGGGGATGATGAGGCCCGAGTGGAACTCACGACCCACACCGTGACCGGTGTAGTCGCGAACCACGCCGTAACCGAAGCGAGCCGCATACTTCTCAATGACGCGACCGATCACGTTGATCTGGCGGCCCGGCTTCACAGCCTTAATTGCACGGTTCAGGGACTCCTCGGTGCGCTCAACAAGCAGGCGGGACTCTTCGTCCACGTTGCCGATGAGCAGGGTCTTGTTGGTGTCGCCGTGCATGCCGTCCAGGTATGCGGTGACGTCCAGGTTGAGGATGTCGCCGTCCTCCAGCACGGTGGAGTCCGGGATGCCGTGGCAGATGACCTCGTTCAGGGAGGTGCACACGGACTTGGGGTAGCCGCGGTAATCCACGGTGGAGGGGTACGCGCCGTGGTCGCAAATGTACTCGTGGACCAGCACGTCAATTTCGTCGGTGGTGGTGCCGGGCACGCAAATCTTGGATGCTTCAACGATGGCGCCTGCCGCGATCTTGCCGGCTGCGCGAACCCGCTCAACTTCCTCGGGGGTGTACATGTTCGAGTCGTTACCCTCGTTGGCGGTGGGCTTACCCACGTACTCGGGGCGAACAATGTGCGAGGGGACCGGGCGCATGGGGGTGACGCGTCCGGGGGTCAGGCAACCGACGGGTGCGCGACCGGGCTCTGCGGGAAGATTATGCGAAGTGTTCGTTTTGGTTGAAGACATAGTTTCATCTTACCGGGCGTGGGCGGGTTGTGTCCCTTGCGGGGGCGCTAAAAAGCGGCGGATACATAAGCCGTACCTTTTTCCCAGATTGTGAATAAAATTTCATGCACGCTAGCGGCAAAACGGCGCGCAGCGGAAGACCGGGACAGAAGATCGTGGAGGGGGAGCGCCGTGAGAAACTCCGCCCGCCTCATTGCCACGAACCTATGCGCGTGAGAAGCTAGAAACACCAACCCCGCACTGTCGAAGGAGAACCCGTGAGTGAGAAGAAAAACCGCCTGAGCGAAGCCATCGAATCGGCGGTCGAAAAGACCCTGAACTCCGCGACCGAAGCCACCAGCCCGCACCCCGAAGAGTACTGGTACAACCTCAAAACCGGTCAGGTGGAACGCGGCCAGCAGAGCGCCGTCACCTCCCTGTGGGGCCCCTTCAAAACCTACGAGGAGGCGGCACACGCCATGGACCGCGCCCGCGAACGCAACGACGTCTGGGAAAAGGACGGCGGCTGGCTCTAAAGATTCAACGCTCCCGGCGTTGTTTGAGGCTACCAACACCACAAAAAGTTTGAGACACAGAAGACCCCCGCACCCGGAAGCACCGGGTACGGGGGTCTTTCTTCATCAAGCTTTTTTCTCAGGCTTTCTGCATAAGCCTTTTCTCAGCCTAAAGCCTACTCAAAGGTGTGCTCAGCCGCCGGGAACTCACCCGAACGAACCTGCTCACGATAGGCGCGCGCAGCGTCCTCCATGACCTGGCCAACCTGCGCAAACTGCTTCACAAAACGCGGCACGCGACCGGCACGAACACCCATCATGTCCTGCCACACCAGCACCTGACCGGTCGTCACATTCGAGGCACCAATGCCGATAGTCGGCACGGCGCCCACAGCCTCATCCACCAGCTGCGCGGTCTGGGTGGTTACCATCTCCATGAGCACGCAGAACGCGCCAGCCTCAGCCAACGCCACCGCATCCTCACGAACACGCGCAGACGCATCGCCGCGGCCCTGAACCCGGAAACCACCCAGGGCATGCTCCGACTGCGGGGTGAAACCAACATGAGCCACCACCGGAATACCGGTACGCACCAGGGCACGAACCCACTCGGTCATCGAAGCGTCCGCCTCAATCTTGACCGCGTGCGCGCCGCCCTCCTTCATCAGGCGAACAGCACTCGCCACCGCCTGCTGCGGGGACTGCTCGTACGAACCAAACGGCAAATCGGCAACCACCATGGCGCGGGAAGCGCCGCGAGAAACCGCCGCAACCATCGGAATCATCTCATCCAGGGTAATGGTCAGGGTCGACTCGTAACCGAGCACCACATTCGCCGCAGAATCACCCACCAGCAGCATGTCGATGCCCGCGCGATCAAAAATCTGCGCGGTCAGGGCGTCATAGCAGGTCAGCATGGAGAACTTCTGCCCGGTCGCCTTAGCCTGCGCCAGGTGAACGGTACGCACCTTCTTGACGGTGTCCAGGTCAAAAGGCTTCGATGCGTTAGCAGAAGCGGGAGCATCCGCGGAGGTAGCGGCAGGCTGTGCCGCGTAGGGCGAAGAGATCTCGGAAGAACGCTCAGTAGTCATGCTGACTATTCTAACCCTGTACGGCTCCAACCTGGCGTACCGCTCACCACGAGGGAACAACTATGCCTAGTTCCAGATGAGGTTGATGTAGTAGGTCGGGAACGACGCAGCGGCGTTCTTATTCATCAGCTCCGGAATAGCGGAAGAAGCATCCTCAAACTCGCGCGGCAGATCGCGCTGAATGAGCGCCTGCTGCACCAGCGCATCCCAGTAGAGCTGGGTGATCGAGTAGGTGCAGACTTCCTTCACGACGTCCTCCGCGTAGGACTCCCACGCTGTCTTCGCCGCATCATCAGAGCCGAAGAAACCCTCGTAGCCCTGAGATAGACCGGTATCGCATGCGCTCACCGCGTTCTTCGCGTACTGCAACCAGTAGCTGCGGCTCAACTCATCGGTAGTGTTGAACGTAAATGCCTCATAGTCTGCCTTCAGCAGGGCGTACGACGCCTGAATAGAACCGGCAAGCGGGGCGTGTGAAGAGAAGACAATAACCTCCAGAAGAGCAGCGATGTACTCCATCTGCACCTTCTCGTACGCAATACCGGACGGCTGAACCGGACCGGAATGCATCTGCACCAGCGCCTCCACCGCGTTCATGAAACGCTCAATGTTGGCGGTCGCCTTCACCATCAGATTCAGCAGACGCTGAACACACTGATAATCCTCAGCAATCTGCGAGAACAAGCCATAGGGCAGGATGCCGCGCTCAGAAGCTGCCGCCGCCAGAATCTGGCTCGTCAGACGCTGGCTCTGCGCCTCCGCCTTCGCCACAGTCGCATGCAGGGCACCGCAATACGCCAGGGCGCGGCCATCCACCAGCTGAGGCTGCTGCTGATGTAGGGGCAGAAGACGCTCATGAAGCTGACGGAAAATCGCGCTCTGCGCCAGAGCCTTCTTGCCCAGCTCCTCAGTCTTCAACAGCACGGTATCCGCCGAGAAATCACGCGGAACAAAACGGCGCGCATCCGGCGCGGTAAACGGCGAATAGGGACGACCCATCACCGGCTGCAACAGCGACATCGTGGTAAACAGCGAAAAACGAGCCGCCACCGGGTACAGCGAATCCGGGTAGTTCGGCGCGTCCGGCGCGTTGACGCGCTCCGTACACAGAGTCAGCCAGGTCTGCTCCACCGCCCGATCAGACGTCATGCCAACACCCATGCCCAGGATGCCCTCACCGAACGCCTCCGACGGAAGCTTGCCGGGGTTCATGGCACGCGCCTGCATGAGCGCCACAGCCAACTCCACCGTATAGTTCGTGCGGCGCTTCTTGCCCGCCTCATCAAGGTTCTGGAACGGACGCACACCCGCAATCTTCTGACCGCGCGCCAGATTATGCAGCTCCTTGCTCATCGCGAACTGCTGCGGCTCACGCTGCATCATCTTCGACACCTCGTAGGCGCTCTTACGGTTCAGCTTCTCACGGCGCTGAGCGCCCTCAGCCGACAGAGCATCATACTTGCCGCGCGTCGCGTGTACATACCAGGCACGAATCAGCTGCAGCGGCAGGAAGAAGAACGCGAACTTCCACGACCACGTGAAGAGAAGAATCGGAATGACCGCAATCGACCCCACACGACCCGTATAACCGAGCCACAGAAGCTCCACAAACGCACCCACCACAGCAAAGAACGCCACGGTGCGAGTCCTAAACGCCACGCGGGAAGGGCGGTCCAGCAGGTAGGTCGCACCGCCCGACTTGTTGTTCCTCATGACCAGCGGACCAAACGCCGCAATTGCCATGATGCACGCCAGGTAGACAATACAGAAAACAACAGGCGCCGCAATGAGCAGCAGCCATTCTAAACCGGTGGGGTCGGCAGCAACGATGCTGGTCGCCAACGGAAGCTGCGCCAGCGGAAACTGCACAGTCGAGAGAAGAATGGAATGTAGCATACCCCCATTATCGCAAGGCGACCCCGAACACGCCCCGCGAACCGTCATATGCCGACTATCTGGGCACAGATAGGCAGACATAGATAAGAAGTAACCACCCGACCGTAGCGAAAGCGGGGGAGCGGTCACCCTCCGTCCCCCGGCACCGCCCAAAATCTGAGCTACCGCGGCACACAAGCGAGAACACACAAGCGAGAGCACACAAGCGAGAATTTACACAAACGAAACCTCCCACCCACCCGCCGCACAGCAGAACCCGATAGGCTAGATAACAACAGGACACACGCCGGGGCAAGGAGGCGCCAGCACCGCTGGCACGCCGCCCGCCGCAACCCTCTGGAATCTTCTGGAACCCATGGGACATGCAGGGTCTTCCGCGCCTCGGCAGCAAATTTAGCGCGCCTCCGCTACCCACAGACGGGTACCACGCGGATGCGCGCCCGCACCGAGAGGGCAACTCATGGACCGCCAACAGGAATTCGTACTGCGCACCATCGAAGAGCGCGACATCCGCTTCATCCGCCTCTGGTTCACCGACGTGGTCGGCACCCTCAAATCCGTTGCGCTCGCACCGGCTGAAGTAGAAAGCGCCTTCGATGAGGGCTTGGGCTTTGACGGCTCCTCGATTGAGGGCTTCTCCCGCATCTACGAATCCGACATGCTGCTGCAGCCGGACCCCTCCACCTTCCAGATCCTGCCCTGGCGCGGCGAGGAAGACTACACCTCCCGCATGTTCTGTGACGTGCTCACCCCCGACGGCGAGATCAGCGCCTCCGACACTCGCGGCGTGCTCAAGCGCGTGCTCAACAAGGCGGCCGAGATGGGCTTCACCTGCTACACCTCGCCCGAAATTGAGTTCTACCTGCTCGAATCCTCCAAGCTCGGCGCCGACGGATTCCCCGTGCCCGTGGACTACGAATCCTACTTCGACCACACCCCCGGCGGCATCGTGCAGGACTTCCGCCGCAAGGCAGTGACCATGCTCGAAGAAGTCGGCATCTCCGTCGAATTCAGCCACCACGAAACCGGCCCCGGCCAGAACGAAATCGACCTGCGCCACGCCGACGCCCTGCAGACCGCCGACAACGTCATGACCTTCCGCACCGTCATCAAGGAAGTCGCCTACTCGCTGGGCATGTACGCAACCTTCATGCCCAAACCCTTCACCAAGTACGCCGGCAGCGGCATGCACACCCACTTCTCCCTCTTCGAAGGCGACACCAACGCATTCTTCGAAGCCGGTGCCGAATACCAGCTGTCCAAGACCGCACGCCACTTCATCGCCGGTGTGCTCAAGCACGCCCCCGAATTCACCGCGGTCACCAACCAGTTCATCAACTCCTACAAGCGTCTCTGGGGCGGCGGCGAGGCACCCTCCTACGTCTCCTGGGGCCACAACAACCGCTCCGCCCTCGTACGTGTGCCCCTGTACAAGCCGAACAAGATGCAGTCCGCACGCATCGAGTACCGCGGTTTGGACTCGGCATCGAACCCGTACCTCGCCTACGCGGTGATTCTCGCCGCAGGCCTGAAGGGCATCGAAAACGAGTACCCGCTCATGCCCGCCGTGACCGAAGACCTCGCCGCCATGACCAACGCCGAACGCCGTGCCATGGGCTATAACCCGTTGCCCGCATCCCTGCGTGAAGCCATTAACCTCACCGAAGAATCCGAGTTCATGGCGGAGGTTCTGGGTGAGCAGGTCTTCGAGCAGTTCCTGCGCAATAAGCGCGCCGACTGGGACCAGTACCAGGCTCAGGTGACCCCCTACGAGCTCAAGCACAACCTCGGAATCCTCTAACGGCTGGCTCTTCTCACCTCCTCTGGCGGTGAGTGAGCGATGACAGCTTCAGGGCGGTACCCGCTACCGGTAACACGCCGGCGGGTACCGCCCACAGGTCTATCAATTGCACCTATCTGCTACACCGTTCACCGCTTTTTAGCCGCCGAAATTTTAGCCGCCGAAATTTTAGCCGCCGAAATTTTTACTCTCCACCCATACTTTCCACCCCACGGATCTACTCTCAACCCCCAGTTCTCACGCTATGACTGACAGCTCCCACTACCCGGCCACCGGGCTCATTCGCATTATCGACCCCGCCAAAGAGCCCAAACCGCTCACCGACATCGCCCCCGACGCACTCGACGACGAACAACGTGCCGAAGCCGAACGCAAAGCCCAGCTGCGCCTGCACACCCGCATGATTGCCACCGGCTTCCACGACCCGTCCAAGGCCGAACGCTGGCTCAACGCACCCGAACTGAAGCACGTCTCGCAGGATGCGCTCTTTGCCGGGCTGCACCTCGCCCCCTCACCGGATATTGCCCTGCCCGCCCTCGTGCGCCTCATCGAGAAGCACCCGGCGGTCGCCGAGCGCGCCAACCGCGGCAAAGAAGAATTCGGCATGTACCGACTGCTTGGTGCCTCCCAGGCGATTGGCGATTTTCTCTACCGCCGCCCCGAGCTCATCGACCCGCTCTTCGACACGCAGGTGTACCCGGCTGAGAGCGTGCTGATTCGTTCCCAGCACCCGGCGTCGATTCTGCCGGAAACCGACGGGGAATTCCTGACCCCCATCGCACCGCTGGACACCCCCTACCGTCGCGATATCCTCACCGCCCTCGGCGCCGACCCCCGTGCGGAGCGTCCGCGCGCTGCCGTCGAGCAGACCGGCAAGGACGGCTACGTGACCCTGCGCGTTGCCTACCGCGCCGCCCTGGCTCGCATCGCCCTGCTCGACGTGTGCTGTGAAGACCCGGTCGAAATGATGCCCACCATCGGTCGTCACCTCGCTGATTTGGCCGCCGCCGCGCTGGAGGGTGCGCTCGCCATTGCGCGTACCGAGGTAGCGGAGGGGCTGGGCCCCGGCCTGGCGGCTCCTCGCCGAGGCGAAGCCGTAGACGCCCTGGACCTGGCGATTATCGGCATGGGTAAGTGCGGTGCCCGCGAGCTGAACTACATCTCTGACGTTGACGTGGTGTACGTGGTTGCACCCGTAGAACCCGCCGCCGTACCCAATACCGGGGCGGAGAGGGAGAGCGCCCCGCTCAAGCTCACCGAGAACGAATGTTCCACCATCGGCACGGAGCTCGTGCACGCCCTCACCCGCGCCATCATGGGCCCCGCACCCGAACCCGCCCTCTGGGAGGTCGACGCGAACCTGCGCCCCGAAGGCAAGGACGGCCCGCTTGTTCGAACCGTCGAATCCTACGTTCAGTACTACAAGCGCTGGGCCGAAAACTGGGAGTTCCAGGCGTTGCTCAAGGCGCGCCCCATCGCCGGTTCGGCGCAGCTGGGCGCCCGCTACGCCCGCGCAATCGACCCCTTCGTGTGGGAGTCCGCCGCCCGTGAATCCTTCGTGGAATCCGTGCAGGCCATGCGCGCCCGCGTGACCGACAATATTCCCTCGAACCAGGTGGACCGCCAGATTAAGCTGGGCCCGGGCGGCCTGCGCGATATTGAGTTCACCGTGCAGCTGCTGCAGCTCGTGCACGGTCGAACTGACCCCGCCGTGCGTACCAAGTCCACCGTGGATTCCCTGGCGGCGCTGACCGCCGTCAGCTACATTAGCCGCACCGACGCCGAAGCGTTCAGCCGCGACTACAAGAAGCTGCGCGTGCTCGAGCACCGCATCCAGCTGCAGCAGCTGCGCCGCACCCACCTGATGCCCGAGAAAGACGCCGAACAGCGCGCCCTCGCCCGCTCGATCCTGTCCCCGGAACGCAACGGCACGCTCTCCGCCGAGCAGATGCTCAAGGCGTGGCAGAAAATTAAACGGAACGTCCGTTCACTGCACGAGCGCATCTTCTTCCGCCCGCTGCTCGCCGCCGTCTCCACGCTCAGCCGCGACGAAGTGGTGCTCAGCGAACAGGCGGCACAGGACCGTCTTGCCGCCCTCGGCTACCGCGACCCGCGCGGCGCCATGCGCCACATCAAGGCGCTCACCACGGGACTTTCCCGCAGTGCAGACATTCAGCGGCACCTCATGCCCGTGCTCCTGGGCTGGTTCGCCTGCGGCGTGGACGCGGACGCTGGCCTGCTCGGATTCCGCATCGTCTCCGAATCGCTCGGTAGCACCAGCTGGTACCTGCGCATGCTCCGCGACTCACCCGCAGCCGCCGAACGCCTCAGCCAGCTGCTCTCGAGTTCGCGCCTCATGACCGACCTGCTCGAGGACGCCTCCGCCTCCATCGCCTGGCTGGACAAGGTCGCCGACCTCAAACCGCTGGGGGAGGAGGCGCTCGCCTCCGAGATTTCCTCCCTGCTGGCACGCCACGAGGACGCCGCCGAGGCGATGCGCGCCGTGCGCTACCTGCGCCGCCGCGAAACCCTGCGCACCGCCATGGGCTGGACCCTGGGCATCGTCGACATTGAGGACACCTGCGCCGGTCTTGCCGCGATCGACGAGTGCACGATCGGTGCGGCGCTGCAGATTGCCCTGCGTGAACTCCAGGCGGCACCGGAAGGCGCTGAACCTGCCGAAGCCGCCGAAGCTACCGAAGCCGCCGAAGCTGAGGAAACAGCGGGGGAGAAGCTGCTCACCCGCATCGCCGTCATCGGCATGGGCCGCCTCGGCGGCGCAGAGAACGGCTTCGGCTCCGACGCGGACGTCATGTTCGTCCACGAACCCCTCGACGGGGTCGACGAAGACGCCGCACAGGAACAGGCAGCACGCATCGTCAACCGCACCCTGGCGCTCCTCAAACAGCCCGTCAAGCCCGCCATTCGCGCCGAACGGCCCCTCGAAGTGGACGCCGACCTGCGCCCCGAAGGCAAGCAGGGCGCTATTGTGCGCTCGCTGGACTCCTACCGCTCCTATTACGAACGCTGGGCGGAAACCTGGGAATTCCAGGCGCTCACCCGCGCCCGCCCCATCGCCAGCGACGAGGCGCTCGGCGAGGCTTTCGTGGAGCTCATCGACCCGTACCGCTACCCGGCAACTTTCACGCCCGAACAGGTGCAGCAGATTCGCCGCATGAAGGCGCGCGTTGAGAACGAACGCATGCCGCACGGTGCCGACCGCACCCGCCAGCTCAAGCTCGGCCGCGGCGGACTCTCTGACGTGGAATGGCTGGTCCAGCTCGTGCAGCTACGCCACGCGCACGCCGTGCCGGGGCTGCGCACCACCTCCACCCTGAAGGCGCTGGATGCGGCGGTTGAGGCGGGGCTGGTCGAGGCAGCGGACGCTGAAATCCTCAGCGGCGCCTGGTTGCTCGCCACGAAGATTCGCGGCGGCAACGTACTGCGCGGCGTGCGCCAATCCGACACCCTACCCTCGGGACGCGCCGACCTGGAAGCAATCGCCCGCTGGTGCGGATACCCCGCCGGCAGCGCACGCGCCCTCGAAGAGGACTACCTGCGCCAAACCCGTAACGCCCGCAAGGTCTACGAACGCCTCTTCTTCGAAGAACTCTAAAACCATGAGCCAAGCGTTTTAGCGGACGCGGTTTTCATAGGGGAGGGGCGGGGAGCCTGGTTCCCCGCCCCTCCCTTGCGCGTTCTCTTGTGAAAAAATTGTGGATACTCGGCGGATTTTGTAGATGCTGAGCAGATTTTGTGGACTCTGGACGAGCATCGTGCGGGGCATCGTGTGCCCGCCGCTACCCTCACGGGACCAATAACCACGCCAAAACCCCGAAAATGTGACCGGCACCATGAAAATAAATTTTGCTCGCACAGCCCAAAAAAGACGCAAAATACCCCGTTTTACCCCGGAAACACGCGGAACACGAGGTGTCTAACAAAAGATTTGGCAAACACTCAAAAACCCCGTATAGTATTTACCTGTCAGCACGACGGAGCGAAAAACTCCTCGGAATGATTCAAATTGAATACGCTGATATGCGGTTGTAGCTCAGTTGGTAGAGCACCACCTTGCCAAGGTGGATGTCGCGAGTTCAAGTCTCGTCAACCGCTCGTAAGGACTCCAAGAGTTCGAACGCGTTCCCTCGTGGAGCGTATGCGGTGAGGTGGTCGAGTGGTTAGGCAGCGGCCTGCAAAGCCGTGTACGCGGGTTCGAATCCCGTCCTCACCTCGCAACAAAACAATTGTTTTGTGAGCGCGATTGGCGCAGCGGTAGCGCGCTTCCCTGACACGGAAGAGGTCACTGGTTCGATCCCAGTATCGCGCACAAAGGAAAACCCCTTAGCTTTACGGCTAAGGGGTTTTGTATTTAACTTTTTGGTTTTGGTTAGAGGGGCGGTACTCCTCAGCTGACTTGTGTTTGTTTTAGAGGCGTTGCTGCGTATATTTCCTCCGCGCCGTCGCAGGGGACCCGCCCTCGCTTCGCTTCGGGCACCCTGAGGGCGCATCCGGAAAATACGTTCGCACCGCTCAGCGCCTCGGAAATCACGGCGGAGGACACCGCCCCTCCACCTCGTAGGTGAAACACTCGGCCCCGGTTCAGTAAGTGCGGGGCTTGGGTGTGCGATACCGGCATAACGAACTGGAAAGGGAGGGGGGGCTGTCGCCTTCTCAACTTTTTGCTGGCTCCGCCGGACAGGTGAGCTGAAATTGTGCCCCAGCGCCGCACCTTCCGGAAGCGACATCAGGGTGCCGCCCCGGGCGCTCTCCTTAGCGGAGCGAGGAGGTGCGGAGCGTCCGGGTGCGGCGGGTTCCCCCGCAGGAGCGGAGGAAGTGCATAGCTTGCCGACCCACCGGGTGCAGAAAACCATAGAGACAGAAGAGTCCCCCACACGAGGTGATTGTGTGGGGGCTCTTAGCCGTTCATAGTGTGCAAGCTGAGGCGGGAACCTACCGCGGATAGGCGGTGTCGTCCGTAGCGACATCAGGGTGCCCGAGCTCTGCGAGGGCGGGTGCCCCTGTAGGAGCGAGGACGAACACCGCCGTCCGCACAACTTCACAATCTAGCGCTTGATGGCGTCTAGCGCCTCACGCTGAGCCTTCGCAATGCGCTTCTCAGACACCGTGTAGGCGGTGCCGAGCTCCTGGGCGAAGAAGCTGACGCGCAGCTCCTCAATCATCCAGTTCACGCGGCGGAGCGCATCCGGCACGATGGTGCCTGCCGGGAGCGACTTGACCGCGTTATCGTAGGAGTCTTCCAGGTCCTGCACGGTGAGCATGAGCTGGTTGTCGCGGTGCAGGTTCGGGCCGAGCTTCGTCAGGCGTACCTGGGCGGCCTTGAGGTAGCGCGGGATGTGAACCAGCTGGTCGTAGCCGGTTTGTGCGACGAATCCGGGGTAGACGAGGTTCTCCATCTGTGCCTTCACGTCGGAGACGGCATGCATGGTCGTCAGCGAGGTTGCCTTCTTGATGGCCTTCTTCAGTGCGGTGGCTTCGGAGAGGATTTCGGCGACGAGCTTGGTGACGTCGAAGACCGTCTCGATGAGTTCGGCACGCACGTGCTCGTAGAGTTCACTGTATTCGGCGTACGTGAAGATGGGGGTGTGCGGCACGAAGTGGTCGAGTGCCGCGACGGTGCAGTCGCGGATGAGTTCGTCGATGGAGCCGTGCGGGTTCTGCGTGAAGACGATTTTCTCCTTGTGGGAGAGGTGTTCGCTCACGTAGCGTACGGGCGAGGGCACCTGCAGTTGGAGCAGGCGGATGATGCCGCGGCGCTGGGCGTGGAGCTGTTCGGCTTCGGTGGGGAAGATACGCAGGCCTACGCTGGTTTCTTCGTCGACGAGGGCGGGGTAGCCGTTGACTGCCTGGGTGGCGATGATGCGCTGTACCTTGCGGGGGATTTCTCCGTTGGGGAAGAGGTCGGCGGGGAATTCGGTGAGGCCGCTGATTTCGCGTACCTGCGAGCCGTGCGCATCGGTCGGTTGTGCCGCCTGGGCGGTGCCGCCCTGTGCGTTTTTCGCGCCCTTCTTGGCTGAAGCTGCGGAGCTGCCCGAGTTGCCCGAGCCGTCCGAGTTGCCCGTGCCGCCCTGGGCGAGCGCCACCATTTTTGCCATGGTGTCGTCAGATGCGCCGAGCGAGTCGGCGAGGGCGCTGCGGATTTCCTTGTGGAGCTGCTGTTGCAGGGCGCGCAGGTCCTTGCCTTCGCCCAGGATTTTGTTGCGTGCGTTGCGCACCTGGAATCCCATTTTCAGGTGTTCGGGCACGGCGTCCCAGTTGAATGCTTCGGGCTCGACAACGACGCCGCGCAGGCGGCGTAGTACGAGTGCGAGGGAGGGGATGAGTTCGTCGGTGGCGGGGGAGTATTCCTCTTCCAGGGCGGCGCAGGCGGCGCGTGCCACGTCGGGTGCGGGCACGAAGTTGCGTCGAATCGCCTTGGGGAGCGATTTGATGAGTGCAGTGACGAGTTCGTGGCGCAGGCCGGGGATTTGCCAGCGGAACGGTTCGGGGCTCAGCTGGTTGAGGAACAGGATGGGTACCTGGACTGCTACGCCGTCGCGCTTGGCGGCGTCGGTGCGGGCGCCTCCGATGCCGGCGGTGGGGGCGTATTCGTAACGCAGGTCGAGGGTCAGTTCGCCGCTGTCGGTGCGCTGCACCCACTGGCGGGGGAACTGGGAGTCGTCGTAGTCGGCGGCTTCCTCGTTAATGAGCTTCTCGGGGTTGAAGTCCAGGAAGTTGTCGTCTTCGAGACGTGCCTGCTTCCACCACTTGTCGAAGGCGCGCACATCCGTCACGTGGGCGGGGATACGGGCATCGTAGAAGGCGAAGAGCACGGAGTCGTCCACGCGTAGGTCGCGGCGGCGCAGGCGTGCTTCGAGTTCTTCGACTTCGGCGAGGGCGCGCTGGTTGCGCAGGTAGAACTTGTGCTGGGTGTGCCATTGGCCTTCGACGAGGGCGGACTGGATGAACAGTTCGCGGGCTGCGGCGGCGTCTACGCGGGCGTACTGCACGGGGCGGTCGGCGTAGATGGTCAGGCCGAAGAGGGTGCCCTTGGCGTAGGCGACTGCCGCGCCGGAGCTGAGCGACCAGTGCGGTTCGGAGTATTGCACGCTGATGAGGTGCTTGCCGATTTCTTCGATCCACTGCGGGTCGATGGAGGCGTTGGTGCGCGCCCACAGGCGGGAGGTCTCGACGAGTTCGGCGGAGAGCACCCAGTCGGGGCTCTTTTTGAACAGGCCGGAGCCGGGGAAGATCGCGAATTTGGTGCCGCGTGCGCCGAGGTATTCGCGGGGGCCGCGGTTGCGTCCCTTGGAGTCCTTTTCGCGTTCTTCCTTGACGCCCACGTGGGAGAGTAGGCCGGAGAGCAGGCTCTTGTGGATATCGATTTCGTGGGCGGAGGCGTTGATGTCCCTGCCGCCGCTGGCGTGGATGTTGGCGGTGCGTCCCATTTCGCGTAGCTGGGCGAAGAGGTCCTGCCATTCGCGGATGCGCAGGTAGTTGATGTATTCGCGGTGGCACATTTTGCGCAGCTGCGAGGAGGACAGCGCCGCCTGCTGCTCGTTGATGTAGTCCCAGAGCAGCAGGAAGGAGGAGAAGTCGGAGGTGTCGTCGATGAAGCGGGCGTGCATCGCGTCGGCTTCGGCACGCACGTCGGCGGGGCGTTCGCGCGGGTCCTGGATGGTCAGGGCGGCGGCGAGCACCATCATTTCCTTGGCGCAGTTGCGGCGGCCACCTTCGATGATCATGCGGGCGAGGCGCGGGTCCACGGGGAATGCCGCCATGGCTCGGCCGATGGCGGTGAGGGTTGCGCTATTGCCGCGGCCCTTGCGGGGGCCGCGGGGGCGTTCGGTGAGTGCGCCGAGTTCGCGCAGCAGGTTCACGCCGTCGTTGATGGCGCGGGATGCGGGCGGCTGCACGAACGGGAAGCGCGAGATGTCGCCGGGTTCGCGGACCACGCCGATTGCGATCATCTGCAGGATGACGGCTGCGAGGTTGGTGCGCAGAATTTCGGGGTCGGTGAACTCGGGGCGCGAGTTGAAGTCTTCTTCGGAGTAGAGGCGGATTGCGATGCCGTCGCTGACGCGGCCGCATCGACCGGAACGCTGGTTGGCGCTTGCCTGCGAGATGCGTTCGATGGGCAGGCGCTGAACCTTGGTGCGTGCCGAGTAGCGGGAGATGCGGGCGGTGCCGGTGTCGATGACGTACTTGATGCCGGGCACGGTCAGCGAGGTTTCGGCAACGTTCGTGGCGAGCACGATGCGCGGGCGCGATCCGGGGGAGAACACCCGGTGCTGTTCGGCGAGCGAGAGGCGCGCGTACAGGGGCAACACTTCGTAGTTCAGGCGCGGCGACTTGGCGACCATCGCCTCGATAGCGTCTTTGGCGTCGCGGATTTCGCGTTCACCAGAGAAGAAGATGAGGATGTCGCCGGGGGCTTCCTTGGAGAGTTCCTTGATGGCGTCGAGGATGCCGTCGGTGGGGTCGTGGTCGTCTTCGATTTCGTCGTCGCTGAGGTAGTCTTCCTCGTCGAGCGGGCGGTAGCGGATTTCCACGGGGTAGGTTCGGCCGGACACCTCAATGATGGGCGGCGCGTCGTCGGGCAGGATTGCTTCGGCGATTTCGCGTTCTTCGGCGCTGAGGTTTTCGTCGACGATGCCCTTGCCCGGCACGTAGCTGGGGGAGAAGTGGCGCGCGAAACGCTCCGGGTCGATGGTCGCGGAGGTGATGATGACCTTCAGATCCGGGCGCTGCGGCAGGATGCGCTTGAGGTAGCCGAGGATGAAGTCAATGTTCAGGCTGCGTTCGTGCGCCTCGTCAATGATGAGGGTGGAGTAGCGGCGCAGTAGCTTGTCGTTCTGAATTTCGGCGAGCAGAATGCCGTCGGTCATGAGTTTGATAGCGCTGTGTTCGCCAACTTCGGAGGTGAATCGCACCTGGTAGCCGACGGTTTCGCCGATTTTCTGTCCGAGTTCTTCGGCGATGCGTTCGGCGACGGAGCGTGCGGCGAGTCGGCGCGGCTGGGTGTGGCCGATGAGGCCCTTTGCGCCCAGGCCCAGGTCGAGGCACATTTTGGGGATCTGGGTGGTTTTACCGGAGCCGGTTTCACCCGCGATGATGACGACCTGGTTGTCGCGGATCGCGTTCATGATGTCTTCGCGACGTTCGCTGACGGGCAGCTCTTCGGGGTAGGTGATGACCTCGGGGATGAGCGGCTCGTAGCGGCGCGGTGCCGGGCGGTTCTGCTGGTTGCCGCCCTGCTGGTTGCCCTGGGTACCGCCCTGCTGGTTGCCCTGCTTGCGGGCACGGTTGTTACCGCCTCCGCGTCGGTTGGAGCGGGAGGCGTTGGAGTTGCGTTCGGATGCGCCGTGGGAGGAGTTCTTGCGGTCTGCGCTATTCTTCTGGGCGCTGTTCTTCTGTGCACCCTTCTTCGGGGCACCATTTTTTACCGCGTTGTTCTCAGCGGTTTTAGCTGCGGTTTTTTCGGAGGATCGTACCTTTGCCGCGTGGATTGCGGCTGCCATGCTCGCCATGGTGGGGGCGGTGCGGGGGGCCTTAGAAGTATCTGCGTGTTTCTTCGTGGATTTCTGCTCAGACATATCCTATCCAGTGTACTCGCCTTGCCCGCGGTGGGCTTGGGGTGTGCTTTGTTTGTCATATTTGGGTTTGTTCGCGGGAACCCTGTGTGGGTAGCGGCGGAATGATGGCCCTCAAAAGGACAGTTAAGATACAATAAATGACATCAAATGCTATATATATAGCTAATAAATATTCATCTGAATTATATGCGCCGCAGATGCGAATTAACTGCGCCTCTTAACTTTCTTTCGATAGTTTCGTTCAACTGCTACAGTGGTGAATAACACAGTAACGAAGGAGTGACTATGCCATCACCAAAGACGTACCCGGCAACACGTGCTGCAGTGTTGGATTGCTGCGAAGATGGGCAGCAGGAAGAAATTCACCACCGCTGCGAAGAACTCTTCCAAGCCCTCGTTCACGCGAGTCTGCGCACCCACTTCGACCGCCTCAGCGCCGAAGAAACCCTCTACCTGGTGACCGGCGACGGCGAGCGCGTACAGATTTCTCCCGAAATGTACGGACCCCTCACCTCCGTAGCGCGCGCATTCGCCGACCGCAAGGATGTCTGCGTGGTACGCCAGGACCGCCTGATGACCACGCAGGAGGCGGCAGACTACCTGGGCGTATCCCGCCCGACCGTTGTTCGCCTGCTGGAGCGCGGAGATATTCCGTTCGAGCGCATTAACACGCACCGTCGCGTTGCTTTTGATGACCTCGAACGTTACCGCCTTGAGCACGAATACGTGAACCGCCGCGTTCGCTAACCTGTCGAACCGCTCAGGCTACACCGCGCGATTGAACTAAACAGCGCGGTTGAGAAATTGCAGCATCTGCTGAACAATCTCGGGGCTAAAACAGCGCGAATCCCCGTGTTCGGCATCCGGAACCAGCACCAAATCGGTAGGCACCTGCCGCGTGCGCAGCGCCTGATACACCCGCACCGATTGCTGGTACGGCACACACGAATCACTAATACCGTGCACGAGCATGAGGGGCGTGGCAGTGGCAGTGGCACCGCCGCTTGCACCCTGTGCTAAGGCACTTTCGAACTTATTCACTCGTTTCGGGTTCACTTGTTTCTGGGGGCGTGCCGCATCAATAGGATGCGCACGCTCCCAGTTCTTTTGGGCACGCTCGAGGCAGACACCCGGAACCGCCCGCTCACCCTGGGAAGCGTCGAGGGTAGACGCATCTGCGGGCACCGGGTAGGTGCTTCCCAGCAGACGCCATTCGGCGCCATCATCCTCGGGGTGATCGAGGGCGTAGCCAGCCAGGGGGCGGTCGGTGAAGATGGTCCTCAAATCGCTGACCCCGTAAAACGAAGCCGCCGCCGCCACCTGCGAACTATGGGACGGGTAGGCGCTCGCCGCCCTGCCTTCAAAGTATTCCTCGTGCTCGGGTGCGCTCGCAGAGTCCCCATATACAGAGTTACCGGCGGCGGAATCTCCCGTATGCGCAACCATCATGCTCAGGTGCCCGCCGGCGCTTCCGCCCGCTACCGCAATGCGCTGCGGGTCGATACCGAACTCGTGGGCGTTGGCACGGAAGAAACGCACCGCCTCCTTCACATCGTGCAGGGCGCCCGGGAAGAGCGCCTGATGCGAATACCGGTAGTTGATGGACGCGACCGCCCAGCCTGCCTGCTGAAAAGCGGCGCGCATGAGCGCCTGGGTGTTGGGCTGCTCCACGTCAGGGGTGCGCAGGATGGTGTCGCGTAGGGCCTGGTTGGTGCCGAAGCGCCAGGCGCCACCGTGAACCCACACCAGTAGCGGCGCGGGGGAAGAAGGCTCGGTAGCTGAAGTTTCAGCAGTTGAAGCTCCAGCAGCCGCGGGGAAGAAGTCGTAGGCGAACGCCTCGCGAGCTACCGGCGACTGCGCACCGTAGTCGGGTAGTGAGTGGGCATCGTAAAAGCCCGCCTCGCGGTAAAAACCGGAGCGGTACTCGGTATTCTCAGCGTTCATTGCTCCCTCAGCGTTCATTGCGCCCTCAATCTTCGGCGCGCTCTCAGAAGTCTGCATGAATCAGCGCCGCGTTAGGGAACCAGTACGATCTTGCCGCGGGTGCGACCCGTCGCCACCAGGGCGTGAGCCTGCGCAGCCTGCGAAAAATCAAGCACCTGATCCACGTGCACCTTCAACAGGCCCAGGGACATGAGGCGGGCAATCTCCTGCATCTGCACACGGTCCGGGTGAACCGTCAGCCACTGCGCCTCGAAGCCGCGCTCACGCGCAACATCCAGCGGGTCGGGGCTGGTCAGGGTGACAATACGACCGCCGGGAACCAGCACCTCCAGCGAATCGAGGAAGGTCTGCTGACCGGTGGAATTGAGCACCACATCCATGGTCTGACCCAGTACGGCACGGAAATCCTCGGTGCGGTAATCAATGGGCTGGGCACCTAGCGAGCGCACAAACTCGTGGTTTGCCGCGGAGGCGGTCGCAAAAACCTGAGCGCCCGCCTGCGCCGCCAGCTGAACGGCGAGGTGACCGACGCCTCCGGCACCGGCGTGAATGAGCACGCGCTCGCCCTCCTTCAAGCGCGCCACCTCGAAGAGCGCCTGGTAGGCGGTCAGCGCCGCCAGGGGAGCGCCACCCAATTGCGCGCAGGGAACATCGGCGGGCACCTTCACCAGCTGATGCGCCGGAGCGAGAACATACTCGGCGTACGCACCGGCGGGGGAGGGGAAAGAAACAAGACCAAAGACGCCGTCGCCCACCTTAAAACCCGTGTAGTCGCCGGCGGTAGCAACCACGGTGCCCGCAACATCCCAGCCGGGCACGAAGGGCTTGTATGAGGGATCTGCCAGCTGGGCGGCGGGACCCAGACCCTTGCGAGTGGTCACATCAATCGGGTTGACACCGGCGGCGACCGTCTTGATGAGCACGTGACCGCGCACCGGCGAGGGGATGGGCACGTTTGCTTCGTGCAGAACGCTTTCATCGCCCCATTCGGTGAGCTGAATCTGGCGCATGGTGGTCATCGGGTTACCTCCGCTGTCGTGACTTGGGCCGTGCGTATTGGAATGGTGTGCGCGTTTCCCCATTCTCTCAAGGGTGCGAGCGTTGCCACAACAGGGAAGTGGGTAGTGTCCACCCTCTGAGGTCTCCTGCCTCTGAGGTTTCCTGCCTCTGGGGGTGAAGGGAGGGAGCAGTCCGGCATGGGCAGTTAAATAAAAAGGAGCCGATACCCGAACGATACGCCTCGGATATCGGCTCCCGTGTTCCCTCTCGAATAAGAACATCGTGCCCCTGAAAGGATTCGAACCTTCGACCCCCAGTACCGGAAACTGGTGCTCTAATCCGCTGAGCTACAGAGGCAACCTCACCATGGTATCAGATAAGCACCAGATAAACGGTCAGACACCAGCCAAGGCTTGCTAGAATAGTTTGTTATGACTCCTGAAGAACTCTCCGAAGCCATTGCGCTTGCCCTTGAAGAAACCATTTCCTCCGGCCAGCTGACCCTCGTGGAGGGCGCTGAACTGCCCGCCGTCCGAGTGGAGCGCCCCAAGTCCCGCGAACACGGTGACTGGGCAACCAACGTCGCTCTGCAGCTCGCTAAGAAGGTGGGCAAGAACCCGCGTGAGGCAGCAGCTCTTCTGGCAGAGAAGATTGGCGCCATCCCCGGTGTTGCATCCGTAGATATTGCTGGCCCCGGCTTCCTGAACATCACCCTGGACGCCGCAGCTGCCGGTGAGCTTGCCGCCACCATCGTTGAGGCTGGCGAAGCATACGGCCGCAGCGACAAGTTCGCCGGTAAGACCATCAACCTTGAGTTCGTCTCCGCGAACCCCACCGGCCCCATCCACCTGGGCGGCACCCGCTGGGCTGCCGTCGGTGATGCGCTCGCCCGCGTCCTTGAGGCTGAGGGCGCTAACGTCGTGCGTGAATACTACTTCAACGACCACGGCACCCAGATTGACCGTTTCGTGCGCTCCCTGATTGCCGCTGCCCGCGGTGAGGAGACCCCCGAGGACGGCTACGCTGGCGCGTACATTGTTGACATTAAGGACCAGATTCTGGCTCAGCGCCCCGACGCGCTTGAGGCTGAGAACCCCGAAGAGATTTTCCGCGAAATCGGTACTCACCTGATGTTCGATCAGATTAAGGAGTCTCTGGCGGCATTCGGCACCCACTTCGACGTGTTCTTCCACGAGAACTCCGTGTTCGAAGGCGGCAAGGTGGATGCCCTGCTCGAGACCATGCGCGAGAACGGTCAGCTCTTCGAGGCCGACGGCGCATGGTGGATGCGCACCACCGACTACGGCGACGACAAGGACCGCGTGGTCATCAAGTCTGACGGTAACCACGCCTACGTGGCGGGCGATATCGCCTACTACCAGGACAAGATGACCCGTGCGGTAAACCCCGCCGACGTGGCGATTTACATGCTCGGTGCTGACCACAACGGCTACGTGGGCCGTCTGAAGGCTATTGCCCAGATTCTTGGCTACCGCGCCGACCAGATTGAGGTCATGATCGGTCAGCTGGTGAACCTGGTCAAGGACGGCAAGCCCGTCCGTATGTCTAAGCGCGCCGGTACCGTGGTCACCCTCGAGGACCTGGTCGAGGCTGTTGGTGTTGACGCGGCACGCTACGAGCTGACCCGCTACTCGGTGGACACCCCCATCGATATTGACCTGGGCCTGCTGACCTCCAAGAGCAACGAGAACCCGGTCTACTACGTGCAGTACGCTCACGCACGTACCGCCGCTGTGGCACGTAACGCCGCGGAGGCTGGCGTGAAGGTTGAGGACGGCGTGGACACCTCCCTGCTCGACTCGGCTGCTGACGGTGAGCTGCTGGCTGTACTCGGCCAGTTCCCGGCTGCTGTGCGTGATGCCGCGAAGTTCTACGAGCCGCACCGCGTGAACCGCTACCTGGAGCAGCTCGCTTCGGCCTACCACAGCTGGTACGGTGTCTCCCGCGTCGCCCCCAAGGCTGATGAAGAGGTCACCGACCTGCACCGTACCCGCCTGCTGCTGAACAATGCAGCGCAGCAGGTGCTGGCAAACGGCCTGAACCTGCTGGGCGTGAGCGCACCCGAGCGCATGTAATACTCTCGTTTCAACCCCCGACCCGGTGCTACCGGGGCGGGGGTTGAGCGTATGCCGGCAAAGATAGCTAAGAAAGAGACACGATGAGCGAAGCCCGCGCCCTCTACGCCCCCGAATGGCTCACCTACCCCGAGCACCCCGAGGCCCTGTCCCGCACCATCTGGACTGACTCCTTCACCCGCAATGAGCAGGGCGAGCTATGTATTGATGGCGTGACCGTCAGCGACCTGGTCGCTGAGCACGAAACCCCGCAGTACGTTTTCTCTGAGACGACTTTCCGTGCCCGCGCCCGCGCCTACCGCACTGCTTTTGAGCAGGCTTTCGCGGCGCACGGTGCGAAGGTGAGCGTCTACTACGCCGGTAAGTCGTTTCTGTCCACTGCGGTGGCGCGTTGGGCGACCGAGGAGGGGCTGTGCCTGGATACCGCCTCCGGTGGTGAGTTGGCGTTGGCTCTGCGCGCGCAGGTGCCGGGTGCGAACATCGCCCTGCACGGTAACAACAAGTCGGAGGCTGAGATTGCCCGCGCGATCCGTAACGGCCTGGGCCGCGTAGTGGTTGATTCGGTGGATGAGCTCAAGCTCATTGAGGACGTGTACGCAGAGCTTGCCGCCGAGCGTGCAGCTGAGGGCGAGGAACCTTACGCCCCGGTTCCGGTGCTGATTCGCATCACCCCCGGCGTGCATGCTTCGACTCACGAGTCCATTGCGACCGCGCACGAGGATCAGAAGTTCGGCATGTCCCTGCAGCCCGGCACCGCCGCGCTCGCCGGTCTGGAAGAGGCAGAGATGGAGCACTGGGGTGTTGAGGCAACCGATTCTTACGCGGCGCTGGCTGCCGTGATTCTGAATGCGACCGATTCCCTGGATTTCCGCGGTATTCACTGCCATATTGGTTCGCAGATTTTTGAGGCGGAGGGCTTCGAACAGGCGGCGACTACCGCCCTGGAGTTCATGAACCGCCTCAACCGCGACCTGGGTGTGACCTTGCCGGAGCTGGATCTGGGCGGCGGCTACGGCATCGGCTACACCGAGGCGGATCACCCCCGTTCCATTACCGAGGTGACCGAGTCGATTGCCGCATCCGTGGCGGCGACCTGCGAGCGCCTGGGCATGGCGATTCCGCACATGTCTTTTGAGCCGGGCCGTTCCATTTCTGGTCCTTCGGGTGCGACCCTGTACACGGTGGGCACCATCAAGAACGTGAGCATTGAGGATGAGAACGGTGAGATTCGCGTGCGCCGCTACGTTTCGGTGGACGGCGGTATGAGCGATAACGCCCGCCCGGTGCTGTACGAATCGGATTATTCGGTGACCCTGGCGAATCGTGCCCCGGCGGGGGAGCAGGTGCTCTCTCGCGTGGTGGGTAAGCACTGCGAGTCCGGCGATGTGGTGGTTCGCTACTGCTACCTGCCTGCTGACCTGCAGGCTGGCGATATTCTGGCGGTTCCGGCGACCGGCGCGTACTGCTATGTGCTGGGGTCGAACTATAACTTCTTGACTCGCCCGCCGGTGATTGCGACCGCGCAGGGGCAGCCTTCGCGCGTGATGATTCGCCGTCAGCGTGAGGATGATATGTTGGCGCTGGATATGGGTTCGGATATCTAGAGTCCTTAGCTCAGAACCCCAGAGCCTGAGAATCCCAGGCCCTCAAAACCTGAGAACCCCAGAACCGTGAAGTTCCCGTCTCTGCAACGTGCGCCGTGAAGCGGCGGTTGCGGGCGGGGTCTTCACGGTTTTGTGCGTTCAAAACTTTGCAGAAGATAAGGTTCACCTCATAACTGTGAGGGATACCTCATCTCAGAGAGTAAAAGTCGCACCTTGAGGCTGCAGCCCCGTCGCCGCCTCTTGATAAAGTGGTTGTTGGGTGCGTGCTCTGCGCCGTATCCGTGCCTTAGCCCGAAGAGATACCGGGGCGAACCCGGAACAGACCGTAGAAAGAGACTATCGTGGCTGAAAAGATCAAAGTAGCACTGCTTGGTGCCGGTAATGTCGGTTCCCAGGCTGCTCGCATCCTGGTGGAGGATAACGCCGTCCTTGAAAAGCGCATTGGCGCGCCCGTGGAGTTGATCGGTATTGCTGTGCGCGATACTAATGCATCCCGCCACTGGAATGCGGATCCCTCGCTGTACACCACCGACGCTGACGCTCTCATTGATGCAGCGGATGTGGTTATCGAGCTGACCGGCGGTATTGAGCCGGCTCGCACTCGCATTCTGCGTGCTCTGAAGGCGGGTAAGTCTGTAGTCTCCGGTAACAAGGCGCTGCTGGCTAAGCACGGTGTGGAGCTGCAGGCTGCCGCTGATGAGTCTGGCGCTCAGCTTTCCTACGAGGCTGCTGTTGCGGGTGCTATCCCGATTCTGCGCCCCCTGCGTGACTCCCTGGCTGGTGACCGCGTGACCCGCGTTCTGGGCATCATGAACGGCACCACCAACTACATTCTTGACCAGATGGACACCACCGGCGCATCCTTCGCGGATGCACTGGCTGAGGCTCAGAAGCTCGGCTACGCGGAGGCTGACCCGACTGCTGACGTTGAGGGCCACGATGCCGCGTCGAAGGCAGCGATTGTTGCTTCGCTGGCGTTCCACTCGACTTTCACTATTGATGATGTGCACACCGAGGGCATTACCTCCATCACCGCCGATGATGTTGCTGCCGCGGATGCTGATGGTTACGTCATCAAGCTGCTGGCTATTTGCGAGCGCGAGGGTGAGAACGGCGCGAACATTCGCGTGAACCCGACCCTGATTCCTCGTCAGCACCCGCTGGCGGGCGTGCACGGTGCGTTCAACGCTGTGTTTGTTGAGGCGGAGAACGCTGGCGAGCTGATGTTCTACGGTCCCGGCGCGGGTGGCGCTCCGACTGCTTCGGCTGTTCTGGGTGACTTCGTGTCCCTGGCTCGTCGTCTGGTGCTGGGTGGTCCCGGTGTTCCGGAGACTTCTCACGCGCAGCTGCACGCAACCAGCCTGGATAACGTGGTGTCTCGCTACTCGGTGGGTGTTGTGGCGGAGGATCGCCTGGGCGTTCTGGCGAACATTACCCGCATCCTGACTGAGCACGGTATTTCTATTGATTCTCTGCGTCAGTCCGCCCCGAAGGAGGGTGCGGCTCAGATTCGTATGGTCACGCATTCGGCGAAGGATTCCGATTTGCGCCGTGCGATTGCTGTGATTGATGCTCTGGACACTGTGCGTGAGGTGAACTCGGTCATCCGCGTGGAGTCTGAGAAGCACTAAGCGCTGAGAATTACTGGGCGCGAAAGCGTCGTGCGGCACGCGCCGCTTACTAAACGTGCGATGCTCGCGTGTAGAAGCATCGCTCACGAACGAACCCGCGTCCCCGCTACCGCGTCGAACCTATGGAAGGTCCGGCAGGCGGGGCGCCAAGATTGAAGGAGAAGCCAATGGCACACGTGTGGCAGGGCGTTATCAATGAGTACCGTGACCGTCTGCCTTTCGCGGACGATGTGAAGGCAGTGACCCTGGGCGAGGGTGGTACCCCGCTGATTCACGCGCCGGCACTGTCTGCTGAGACCGGTAACACCGTTTACCTGAAGTTTGAGGGTATGAACCCGACCGGTTCGTTCAAGGACCGCGGTATGACCAGCGCGATGACCGCCGCTAAGCGTGACGGTGCGAAGGCTGTTGTGTGTGCTTCGACCGGTAACACTTCCGCTTCGGCTGCTGCGTATGCTCTGCAGGCTGGTATGCGCTGTGCAGTGCTGGTTCCGGACGGCAAGATTTCCATGGGTAAGCTGTCTCAGGCGATTGCTCACGGTGCTGACATCATTCAGATTGACGGCAACTTCGATAACTGCCTGGAGATTGCTCGCAAGCTCAGCGAGAACTACCCGGTGTTCCTGGTGAACTCGGTCAACCCCTACCGTATTGAGGGCCAGAAGACCGGCTCCTTCGAGGTTGTTGACACCCTGGGTGACGCTCCCGATTACCACCTGCTGCCGGTTGGCAACGCGGGTAACATTACCGCGTACTGGAAGGGCTACAAGGAGTACTCGGAGCCTTACACCAACCGTGACGGTAAGGTTCTGGAGCCGGTTGCGACCAAGCGTCCGATCATGTGGGGTTTCCAGGCTGCTGGTGCTGCACCGATCGTTGCTGGTCACCCGATTGAGGCTCCTGAGACCATTGCAACCGCGATCCGTATCGGTAACCCCGCGTCGTGGGAGAAGGCTGAAGCTGCTCGTGACGAGTCTGGCGGCGTGATTGAGGCTGTCACCGATGAGGAGATTCTGGAGGCGCACCGCTGGCTGTCTGCCCGCGAGGGTGTCTTCGTGGAGCCGGCTTCGGCTGCTGGCGTTGCGGGTCTGCTGAAGAAGCACCGCGCAGGTGAAGCTCCCGAGGGTAAGACCATCGTAATTACCGTGACCGGTCACGGTCTGAAGGACCCGCAGTGGGCTCTTGAGGCTGTTAACGGTGTGAAGGTTGAGCCGACTAAGGCTCCCTTCGACGTGGTTGCTGTGGCAGAGATTCTCGATTTGCACTAGCCTATTCGTACTACGTTGTGCACTCCGTCCCGTGTTTGCGGGGCGGGGTGCACCTGCATGACAGCCCCTTTTTGTATCTTTCACCTATTCACTCATTACGTCACCGATCGCGAGGTTCTTCTCATGTCTTCCCTGCATATTTCTGATATTCCGGTGGGCGCGTCCGTTAAGGTTCGCGTTCCCGCTACGAGCGCTAACCTGGGTCCCGGCTATGACAGCATGGGTTTGGGTCTTGGCTTCTATGATGAGCTGGTTGTTGAGCGTATTGAGTCCGGCCTGGAGTTTGAGCTCAGCGGTGAGGGTAGCGCGGATGTTCCTCGCGATGAGAGCCACCTGGTGTTGCAGGCGATGAAGGCTGGTTTTGCGGCGGCTGGTTTGGATGAACTGCCGCCGGTGAAGCTGATTGCTGATAATAAGATTCCGCATTCTCGCGGTATGGGTTCTTCGGCGTCGGCTATTGTGGCGGGTGTGGCTGCGGCGAGCGGTCTGCTGCCGGAAGAGCACCGTCTGAGCCGTGAACAGATGTTGCAGGTCGCCTCCGATATGGAGGGCCACCCGGATAACGTGGCTCCGGCGATTTACGGCAACTTGTCGGTGTCCTGGGGCGAGATGGGCAACTGGAAGTCCCTGATTATTCCGGTGCATCCTGACGTTCACCCCGTGGTAGCTGTGCCCGATTATGAGGTGTCGACGAAGCTTGCCCGTTCACTGATTCCTTCGCAGATTCCCCACGCTGAGGCGGCCGCAAATTCTGCTCGTGCGGCGCTGCTGGTGCGTACTCTCTCTGATGCTCCCGAGCATCTGATGGATGCGACCGTGGACTACCTGCATCAGGGTTACCGTGTGACCGCCATGGAGCCGTCCGCTGTGCTGGTTGCGTACCTGCGCAGTCAGGGTTTTGCTGCGGTGATTTCTGGCGCTGGCCCGACCGTTTTGACCTTTGCGCACGGCGATGAGCAGGTGCGACAGGTCCAGGAAGCGATTGCCGAGTTTGAGGCGACCCACCCGTGTAGCGCTATTGTGGATCGCCGCTTGAACTGGCGGGTTCTTCCCCTTGAAATTGATACTGAAGGTGTTATAGTTACTCAGTAGGACGTTATTAGTTCGTCCTACGTTGAGGTTCGCCCGTCGTTCAATGTAGACCGTCGATACTATCCTTCGTAACGTATTTCCGTTTCCCCTAATACCTCAGATGCTTTTGTATCTGGGCGGGAGCCGGCAAGGTTCGGGGGAGTGCCTTTGGGATTCACGTCTTTCTTTATTTCTGACGCATAGGGGAAGACTTTTCTGGAGGTTCGGTTTCGCGGCGGGTGCCCTTTCAAAGTGACCAATCCATCCTCTTCATCTCGCGTAGATGGTTTGTATAGATGATGGTTTGGGCTTGCCCACATTTGTGATAGAGCGCCTTATCTTCCGTGTGTGCTCGCTGTGTCTGAATCAGCGTGTACGGTAAGAGACGCGAATCGCCTCCAGTGCGGTTCGAGGGAGTCGAAGGTGCAGACTGCTGTTTTCTTTCGGCAGTGTCTAAACCTTTGACCGCGCTATAGCGCCCGCCCGATCTTTATTCTGAAGATTTTTCAGGGCTTATAACCAAAGGAATTGTAGTTGGCAAAGAATATTGTTGTCACCGATGAGTACGGTACGGCAGCTGCCGCACCGGAACTTGCAAACTTGAAGGTCGCGCAGCTGCGTGTCCTCGCCCAGCAGCTTGGTATCCGCGGCTATCTGAAGTTGAAGAAGGCTGAGCTGGTTCAGGCTCTTGAGGAGCATCAGCGTGGTGGCGCCGTAGCCGCTCCTGTTGCGCCCAAGTCTGAAAAGCCTAAGTCTGAAGCATCTAAGTCTGAAGCGCCCGCTGAGGCTGCTGAAGCCCCCGCTGAGGGCGCTGAGAAGACTGAAGAGTCTAAGCCTCGCCGTACCCGCCGCACTCACGCCCAGAAGGATGCCGAGGCGAAGGCTGAGAAGACCGAAGCTGAGGCTGCTGAAGCCCCCGCTGAGGGCGCTGAGAAGGCTGAAAAGTCTGAGAAGCGTACCCGCTCTTCCCGTTACGAGACTCCCGCTCAGAAGCGTGCGCGCGCTCGCCGTGCCGCTGAGGGTGAGGACGCATCGGCTGAGAAGTCCGAGAAGACTGAGCAGACCGAGAAGCCGGAGAAGCGTACCCGCCGCACCCGCACCCGTAAGGACGAGAAGCCCGTTGAGCTTCCTCCGCTGGATGTGCGCGCTGAGCTGGCTGCTGAGCGTATCGGCGAGCGTTCGGAGCAGATTGAACTGCCCGGTAACTCGGCTGAGCTGAAGGCTGCTACCGCTGACGGCACCGCGAGCCTGGACAGCCTGAATGCTGCCCTGGACATGACTTTTGGCACCCCCGACGGTGAGAAGAGCTCCAAGCGTACCCGCACTCGTGAGCGTACTGAGCGTCGCACTAAGCGTGAGCGTCAGGCTGAGCGTGCAGAGCGCAGCACTGAGCGTAGTGAACGTGCCGAGCGTAAGGCTGCTGAGCGTGCAGAACGCGCAGAGCGTGCCGAGCGTACTGAGCGCCGTTCCAAGCGTGACCGTCAGGCTGAGCGTGCTGAGAAGCAGGCTCGCCGCCGCGAGGAGAACGAGCCTCGCCTGAGCGAAGACGATGTGCTGGCGCCGATTTCGGGTGTTCTGGACATTCTCGATAACTACGCTTTCGTGCGTACCACCGGCTACCTGCCCGGCACCAACGACGTGTACGTCTCCCTGGCTCAGGTGAAGAAGTACAACCTGCGTAAGGGCGACCACGTGCTCGGCGCGATTCGCGTGCCGCGCGAGGGTGAGTCGAACAACCGCCAGCGTTTCAACGCGCTGGTTCAGGTTGAGGCGATTAACGGTCAGAGCGTTGAGGAAGCAGCGAACCGCCGCGTCTTCTCGAAGCTGACTCCGCTGTACCCCAAGGAGCGTCTGCGCCTGGAGACCACCCCGAAGAAGCTGGGTACCCGCGTGGTGGACCTGGTGTCCCCGATTGGTAAGGGTCAGCGTGGTCTGATTGTGTCCCCGCCGAAGGCGGGTAAGACCCTCATGCTGCAGTCCATTGCGAACGCGATTACCGTGAACAACCCGGACGTGTACCTGATGATGGTCCTGGTGGATGAGCGTCCTGAAGAAGTGACCGATATGCAGCGCACCGTCAAGGGTGAGGTTATTGCCTCGACCTTCGACCGCCCCGCTGAGGATCACACCACTGTGGCTGAGCTGGCGATTGAGCGTGCGAAGCGTATGGTGGAGCTCGGCTACGATGTGGTCGTGCTGCTGGACTCCATGACCCGCCTGGGCCGCGCATACAACCTGGCGGCTCCCGCATCCGGTCGTATCTTGTCCGGTGGTGTGGATTCTGCCGCACTGTACCCGCCGAAGAAGTTCTTCGGTGCAGCCCGCAACATTGAAGAGGGTGGCTCGCTGACCATCCTGGCTACCGCCCTGGTTGAGACCGGCTCGAAGATGGATGAAGTGATCTTCGAAGAGTTCAAGGGCACCGGTAACATGGAGCTGCGCCTGTCCCGTCAGCTGGCGGATAAGCGTATCTTCCCGGCGGTTGATATTAACGCTTCTGGTACTCGCCGTGAGGAGAACCTGCTCTCCCCGGATGAGATCAAGATTATGTGGGGTCTGCGCCGTGCCCTGGCGGGTATGGAGCCCGAGCAGGCTCTGGGTGTTCTGACTAACCAGCTGCGTAAGACTGAAAGCAACGTGGAGTTCCTTCTGACGGTTCAGAAGAACGGTCTGCGTCTGGTCGACTAAGGCTCGTGTCTCACGCGCCCCACCTCCTGAACGTGGGTGGGGCGCGTGAGCCGTTCGTTTTGTGCATCCCCGTTGTGAGGGGTGTGAGATGTCTAGTGCCTGCCCGTGCGGCGTAAAGTGCGGGAGATGGAAGAGAGAACAGAATGTTTGAATCTATTCAGGTTCTGCTGGATGAGCACGCTGACCTGCAGAATCAGCTGGCCGACCCCGCTGTGCAGGCGAACCAGGGTAAGGCACGCCGCGTGGGCCGCCGTTACGCGGAGCTGACCGGTATTGTGACTGCGTACAACAAGTACACTTCGCTGAAGGATGACCTTGAGGCTGCTCGCGAGATGGCTGATGAGGATCCGGATTTCGCGGCAGAGATTCCCGGTCTGGAGGAGGAGCTGGAGGTTGCTCAGGAGAAGCTGCGCCGCCTGCTGATTCCGCGTGACCCGGATGATGGCCGTAACGTCATTCTTGAGGTGAAGGCTGGTGCCGGTGGTGACGAGGCGGCTCTGTTCGCTGGTGACCTGCTGCGCATGTACATGCGTTACGCCGAGAACAAGGGCTGGAAGACTGAGATTATTTCTTCGACCAGCACCGACGTTGGCGGCTACAAGGACGCCCAGATTGCCATTAAGGGCTCCTCGAATGAGCCTGCTGAGGGCGTGTGGGCGCACCTGAAGTATGAGGGTGGCGTGCACCGTGTGCAGCGTGTTCCGGCGACTGAGTCTCAGGGCCGTATCCACACTTCTGCTGCTGGTGTTCTGGTGTTCCCCGAAGTGGATGAGCCGGAAGAAATCGAGATTAACCAGAATGACCTGAAGATCGACGTGTACCGTTCTTCGGGCCCCGGTGGTCAGTCGGTGAACACCACTGACTCGGCGGTGCGTATTACTCACCTTCCGACCGGTATTGTGGTGGCGATGCAGAATGAGAAGTCTCAGCTGCAGAACCGTGAAGCTGCGATGCGCGTTCTGCGTGCGCGCCTGTTGGCTCACCAGCAGGAGCAGATTGATGCTGAGAACGCGGCGCACCGTGCTTCGCAGGTGCGTACCATGGACCGTTCGGAGCGTATCCGTACGTACAACTTCCCGGAGAACCGCATTGCGGATCACCGTACCGGCTACAAGGCGTACAACCTGGACGCTGTGCTCAATGGTGACCTGGAGCCTGTGGTTCAGTCCGCTATTGAGATGGACGAGGCGCACCGCCTCGCTCAGGTGGGCCAGGAGCAGAAGTAGCTCTGTACAGAAGTAGTTCTGTATTTGCTCTTGCCGATTCGCTGAATCGACGTGAGATGTTGGTGAGGGGCTCGCCGCTACGGCGGTGGAGCCCCTCAGCCATATGCTGTGACAGGTTTTGAGTCGTTGAGAGACGAGGAGGAGAGCTCATGAAGGTGAATGTGCACGACCCGCGCGGGGAAGAACTCGCGCAGGTACTCACGCGCGCCACCGCGGCACTGGCGCAGGTGCCCAGCCCCCGCGTCGACGCCGAGCTACTCGCCGCGCACCTGCTCTACGACGGCTCACGCTCGCGCCTCCAGCACGCCGCGCTCATGGGGGAGCGGCTCACCCCCGAACAGGTCGCAGAGTACGAGGCGCTGGTCGCCCGCCGTGCCAGCCGCGAACCGCTGCAACACATCACCGGCTCCGCTCCCTTCTACCACCTAGAGCTGTCAGTCGGGCCGGGCGTGTTCGTACCCCGCCCCGAGACCGAGCTACTCGTCGAAGAAGCCCTCAAAGTGCTGAGCACACGCACCAAATCAGCAAGCGGCACTGATTCGGCAACCGGTACCGCTTCGGCAACCGGTGCGCTGCGCATCGTCGACCTGTGCACCGGCTCCGGGGCTATCGCCGCGGTAATCAAGAGCGAACTGCCGAACGCCCAGGTGTTCGCGGTGGAACTCTCCGAAGACGCCATCCCCTACACCCGTAAAAACCTGGAGCCGCTTGGCGTGCACCTGGTTCAGGGGGACGCTCTCACCGCCCTGCCCGAGCTTGCCGGAACCTTTGATGCGGTGCTCTCGAACCCTCCGTACATTCCGCCGGCGAACGTACCCGCCGACCCGGAAGCCGCCCTGCACGACCCGGACTTGGCGCTGTACGGTGGGGGAGAGGACGGCATGCAGATGCCCTCCGCGATTGCCGCCCGCGCCTTCGAACTTCTTGCCCCCGGCGGTCTGTTCATCATGGAGCACGACGACACCCAGGAAGAAGCCGTCGCCGAGTTGCTGGCACGCATCGGCTTCGAGGGTTGCTACCCGGTGCGTGACCTGAATAATCGTCCGCGTCATAGCGTCGGTTATAAACCGCGCCCACTAGAGCCTTTAGACTAGTAAATGCATCACTTAGCCCGTGCCGGGCTGCGTGAAGGCAACGCGTCCGCCTCAGTAACCAGCCCAGAGCCGGTGAAATATGGCGAACCCCCGGAAGAGCGCTTCCACATGGCGCGTTGTGGGTGCCGGTGTCTCGCCGCATCCAGAAAAACATGAGAGAATAAGACCCGTGACTGCAAAGCTGTACCCCGTAACGACTGAAACTGAGACCCGCGAGGCCATCGAGGCTGCCCGCGAGGCGCTGAAGGCGCACGACACGATTGTGATGCCCACCGATACCGTCTACGGTATTGCCGCCGATGCTTTCTCGCATCAGGGCGTTGCCAAGCTGCTGGCAGATAAGGGCCGCGACCGCACCATGCCGCCGCCCGTGCTGATCTTTGATCTTGCTGCGCTCGCTGGCGTGGTCGACGACGTTCCGGACGATATTTACGACCTGGGTGGTCGCTTCTGGCCCGGCGCGCTGACTATCATTCTTCACGCGTACCCGTCGCTGAGCTGGGATTTGGGTGAGACCCGCGGTACCGTTGCCGTGCGTGTCCCCGATGATGAGTTCGCCCTGAAGCTGCTGACTGAGCACGGTCCGCTGGCGGTTTCGAGCGCGAATAAGACCGGTCAGGAAGCCGCACTGGATGCGCAGACCGCCATGGAGTCCCTGGGCGAGGACGTTGCCGTGATCATTGACGGTGGCGCTCGTCCTAAGCCGTTTGAGTCTGAGCCGAATGAGGACGGCGTGGTTGTGGTGACTGAGCGTGAGCCGGCACCGTCCACGATTCTGGATTGCACCTCCTTCCCCTACGTGGTGGTTCGTGAGGGCGCGATTTCGGTGGAGGAGCTGCGCGAGGTTGTTCCGACTATCCTGACTCGTGCGGAGGCTGACGAGCAGGCGGCTCGTAAGGTTGAGGAAGCTGAGTCTGCTTCTTCCGCGTCGTCTGAGTCGACTCCTTCTGAGCGTGCCCTGGACGATCAGGCTGACCTGGATGAGGCGTACGAGCAGTGGGACAGCACCCATACTGTGAGCGGTGAGCCTGCTCGTCGCGCTTCGGCACCGGCTGCCGGTTCCGTCGCTGCGTCCCTGCTGGGCGCTGGTTCGGCTCTGTCTTCTGCTTTCAGCACCAGCGTGGATCAGGAACGTGCGCGCGGCTACCGTGACAACACCCCGAAGCCGGTTCGTGCGGATGAGCCGCAGACTCTGCCGGTTCCTGCTGATACCGCGCGTGCGCTGGTCTTCGGCGAGTCGAAGATTGAGACTGCCGCTAAGAGTGCCCCCGCTCAGAGCGAGGCTAAGCCGGCAGAAGCTAAGGCTGAAGACGCTAAGACTGATGTTGCTAAGGCTGAGGCGGCTGAGACCGAGGCTGTTGCAACTGAGTCTGAGGCAAAGACTGAGCAGAAGGACGCCCCGGAGGATCACCTCTAAACCTCTGCGCGTTATAGAGCCCGGAGCGTAAAAGCTCGGAGTATAAAATCTCGAGCATAAAAACGTATAGGGAACCCCCGATATATCGTTCAGATATATCGGGGGTTCCCTTTCGTTATGAGTCTCTAGGTTCTGCGCCTCAGTCAGCAAGCCCCTAGGCTACGTGCCTCAGGCTGTGCACCTCTAGGAGAGCACGCGCGCTACCTAGTTCTGCACCACCTAGTTCTTGTCGAAGCGGCGGTCCTTCTTCTTGCCCAGCGCGGTGTGGGCGTTGCGCAGTACTTCACGTACGCGCGGGGTGGGCAGAAGGCCGTTTTCGCGTGCCCAGGAGTCGTCGATGCCCTGGCCGAACCACATGACCTCGACCTTGCGCACGGAACCTGCGAACTTGTCGTTCATCAGCTCGGAGACGGTGTAGCCCGCTTTGACGGCTACACGGCAGAGCCATTCGGGCAGGTGCAGCGGTTTGCGGCGGCCTGCATCCAGCGTTGCGGAGGCGACGGTTGCCCCTTCCCAGGGCTGTAGCACGATGGTGGGCAGCTCGCCGGGGAAGGTGCCGAGCATGACCACGAATTCTGCGAGGGCGTGCACGCTGGAGACCGGGGACTTGCCGGTGCCTGCACCCGCAACGGAGGCGAAGGGGGAGGACGCCATCTTGGCGAAGAGTTCGGTGGTGCGTCGGCCGCGGCCCTGCACGCTGGTTGCGCGTAGGATGCACAGTTCGGGTGCGCAGTCGGGGTGCTCTTCGAGGAAGTAGTCCTGCAGGTCGAGCAGTGCTTCTTCGCCGAGCGCCTTGGAGAAGGAGTAGGCGCTGAACGGGTTGGTCTCTTCGGAATCATCCAGCACGAGGCGCGGGCCCTGTACCGCTGCGGAGGAGAGGTGGATGACGCGGCGCACGCCGGTGCGCTGCGCGGCGATGGCGATTACGGCGGGAAGCAGGGCGTTTGCGCCGACGAGCGGGGGCAGATCCTGCATGTTGGGTGCTGCGAGGCCCGCTGCGTTGACGACGACCTGCGCGCCTGCGAAGGCTTCTGCGAGGGAGTCGATGATGCCTTCAAGCTGGTCTGCTTCGTCGATGATGCTGTCTACGTCGAGGGCGCGAGTTGCGAGTCGAGGTGCCTCAATGGGGTCGACGCTGATACCTTCTGCATTCAGACGCGCGACGATGGAGGAACCAACGAAGCCGCTGGCGCCAATGACTTTCCACTTGGATTCGGACATCTCTTTTACCTCTCACGAGCCCGCGTACGTTGCGGGGAAAAATGGGGTCATTTCAACTTTCCCATATTTGAACAGTTTATGGGGAATTTGTGGGGTTTTATTCGGTCTCTGGTCGTTTTTTCGCACGGGGTGCACAGCGCAAACACAGGCTGTGAAGCTGATAGCTTGAGGGATACCCAAAAGTGGGTGTGCGGGTACGTCCGATATGCGGATAAATCAACTGAATTCGGTTGTTTATTTGTCATATAGCGCGTCTTTTGGGGTGATGGTTCACTCTCTAGTGGAGACCGCGGGTAAAATGTTTTCTTTGAGTGATATATCCACACGGTTGAGTACCGAGGGCGCGAGAAACACCAGAAGCGCCCGGCACGGTATGGGTGTATCGCGTACCGGCTGATTCAGGCGCATCGCGCCGCGGAGGGAGAACTTATGGCAGAAAAGTACAGCGACGTGACCGCTTTTGCCCAGCTTTCTTCAGAACAGCCTTCTTCCGAACAGTCTTCTTCTTGCGATTCTTTGAACGAGTATCCCCGCACGGTCGCCGTGGTGGTGACCTATAACCGTGAGGACCTGCTGCCGAAGACCCTCGCTGGTATCGCGTCGGGTGAGCGCGTGCCTGCGGCGGTGGTGATTGTTGATAATGCCTCCACGGACGGTACCGCCGAGTATCTGCGCGCCCTGGACTATGAGCTGCCGGTGGATTGCATCCGCCTGGAGAGCAATATGGGCGGCGCTGGCGGTTTCGCGGTGGGTATTGACCGCGCGCTGGAATGCCATAACCCGGACCTGGTATGGGTGATGGATGATGACACCGAGCCGACCGAGAACACCCTGTCGGAGGCGGTTGCCGCCTGGCTGAACTATTCGCAGGTGCCTTCGCACCGCCCCGCGGTGGTGGCATCTCGCGTGGTGTGGACGAACGGCGAGGACCACCCGATGAATACTCCGCGCACCATGTTTGCGGCGGGGGAGCAGCGTCATGCTCGTGCGCAGGCTGTGGGTGCCCGCCCGATTCGTAGCGCCTCGTTCGTGTCAATTCTGATGGATGCGCAGGCGATTCGCCGTAATGGTGGTTTGCCGATTGCTGAGTTCTTCATTTGGAATGATGACTTCGAGTTTTCGACTCGTCTGATTCATCACCGTGACGGTATTGCGGTGCCTTCCTCGGTGGCTAAGCACCACACGAAGACTTTCGGTACGACGAACGCTGACCCGGGTCCGCGTTTCTATAACGATGTGCGTAATAAGCTGTGGGTCTTTACCCGTTCGCGTACCCTGAATCCGCTGGAGAAGCTGCTCTATGGTGGCTCGTCGGCGCGTTTGTGGATTTCTACTGTCCTGCGTACTGATGACCGCCGCACCTACCTGGGGTATTTCCTCAATGGTGTGCGTGATGGTTTGCGTGCGCCTCGCCCGAATGCTCAGGTGCTTGAGGGTATTTACCCGCTGACTTTCCCCGGCCGCTACGGCGTGCCGGCTAGTGCTAACGCCGTTGAGGCTGAGAAGGCGCGCGGTTGCGTGAGTTCTGTACCCGATTTTTCGGTGCTGATGAGCGTGTACGCGAAGGAGAATCCCGCCTATTTGGATCAGGCGCTGGAGTCGAATCTGCTGAACCAGACGGTGCGTCCTTCTGAGCTGGTTTTGGTGAAGGACGGCCCGCTGACCCCCGAGCTGGATGCCGTGGTGGACCGTTGGGTTCAGCGCGCTGAGAATCTGGATTGCCCGCCGATTCAGGTGGTGGAGTTGGCTCAGAATGTTGGTTTGGCGGAGGCGCTGAATGCCGGTCTGCAGGCGTGTTCCTATGAGCTGGTGGCTCGTGCTGATTCTGATGACCTGTCTGAGCCGACTCGTTTTGCGCGTCTGATTCCTGCCCTGGTGCAGGGCGGCTACACGGTGCTGGGCTCTGCCATGCTTGAGGTGAATGAGAGCAATACTGCGGTGGAGTCGACCCGCGAGGCGATTGTTGATTCTGCGCGTCTGCTCAGCGCGATGGATTCGCGCAACCCGATTTATCACCCGTCTGTGGCGTTCGTGAAGAGTGCCGTGCAGCAGCTTGGCGGTTATGAGTATGTGCCCGGCGCTGAGGATTGGTGGCTGTGGATGCGTCTGCGCGATGCCGGCTACCGTCTGGGTAATATCCCCGAGGCTCTGGTGCGTTACCGCGTGGGTGCGGGCGCGTACACGAAGCGCGGGGGAGTGGACGCCTGGTTGCAGGACGTGGCGATTCAGCGTCGACTGTACACCGGTCACGGTATTTCTAAGCTTCAGTGGGCTCAGAACATGGCGGTGCGTAGTGTGTACCGTTTTGTTCCTGAGCAGGCGCGCCGTTCGGCGTTTCGTGCGTTGTCGTCTTTGACGGCTCGTGCTTCTTCTCGTTCTTCTGGTACCGCATCTGAAGGAGGCATGTAGTGGCTCAGTTGAAACCTCACGCCCATGTGGTGATGCAGAAGGCTGCTCAGCGCGGCACGATGGTGACGGAGGGCGACTCCGGCACGATGCTGGTGAACCGTCTGTATGAGCGTAAGCCGTGGTGGCTGATTGCGCAGGCTCTGATTGATTCGAGCGCGTGGTTGCTGGCGGTTTTGTTTGCGTACATGCTCCGCTATAGTGTGCTGCTCAGTAACGGCTCGGTGTTCGATATTATTCACCCGGCGTCGTTGACGATGACCGCTACTTTGGCTGTGGTGCTGCATCTGGCTATTGGCCTGGCGGGAGTGAAGATTTATAACGGCGTGTATTCGTACGGTTCGTTTGACGAGTCGTGGCGTGCCGGTGCGGCTGCTTTGAGTGCGGGCGCGGCGTTGACTGCGTTCTCCTTTGTGGATGAGCTGCTGGGTCTGCCGCATATTCCGCATAGTGTGCCTGCGATTGCGGCGGCATTTAGCCTGATTATGATGGCTGGTGCCCGTATGGCGAAGCGTGTGTACACTGAGCGCGGTGCTGTGCGTGAGCTGACCGGTGAGCCGGTGATTGTGTACGGTGCTGGTTTTATTGGCGGCATGGTCATGGATTCGATGCTGCATGATGAGGACGCGAAGCTTCGCCCGGTTGCTGTCTTTGACGATGACCAGCTGAAGGCCGGTACGAAGTTCCACGGCATTTCGGTGATTACAACGTACCGCGAGCTGGAGCAGATAATTCGCGAGTCGGGTACCCGTAAGATTCTGGTGACGATTTCGGATATGCCGGAGGATTACTTCGAGTCCTTCTGCAACCGCATGCGTAAGCTTAAGGTTGAGGTTCAGCGTATTAGTAGTGCGAATGCTCGCCTGATGGGTGAGCGTCTGATTACCGCGAGCGATAACGACCTGATGCGCGTGATTCGTGGCGAGATTAACTACGATATTGACCGCGATATTCTGCGTTCGTACCTGCACGGTAAGCGTGTGCTGGTCACGGGTGCGGGCGGTTCGATTGGTTCTGAGCTGTGCCGTCAGATTAGCGAGTTTGAGCCTGAGACTCTCATGATGCTTGATCATGATGAGACTCTGCTGATGGAGACGAAGGTTTCGATTACTCACGAGTCGAGCCTGGATGATGACCGCATTATTCTGGCTGATATTCGTGAGGGCGATAACCTGCTGGAGATTTTCCGTGACCGTCGCCCCGAGGTGGTCTTCCACGCTGCGGCTTTGAAGCATGTGTCGGCGCTGGAGGCGTACCCGCAGGAGGCGTGGAAGACGAACGCCCTGGGCACTCTGAACGTGTTGCGTGCCGCGGAGGCGGTGGGCGTGAAGACCTTCGTGAACGTTTCGACCGATAAGGCTGCGGACCCGAAGACTGCGCTGGGCCAGTCCAAGCGTGTGGCGGAGCGTCTGACCGCGTACTTTGGTGAGAAGACCGGCAACACCTACGTGTCGGTTCGTTTCGGTAATGTGTTTGGTTCGCGCGGTTCGATTAAGCCGCTCTTTACGAAGCAGATTCTTTCGGGTGGTCCGATTACTCTGACGGATAAGCGCGCGACCCGTTACTTTATGCTGATTACCGATGCCTGCCTGCTGGTGATGCTTGCCGGTGCGATTGGTCGCCCGGGCGAGGTCATGGTGCTGGACATGGGTCAGCCGGTCAAGATTCTGGACGTTGCGAAGGCGATGCGCCAGGCGTATGAGCGGTATGACGTGGAGATCAAGGAGATTGGTCTTCGCAAGGGTGAGAAGCTGGATGAGACTCTCTTCGGTGGTACCGAGAAGCTGGTACCTAGCGAGGAGAACCGGTATATTTCCCGGTCGAGTGCCCCGGCGCTTGACCCTGATGAGCTCGATTATGAGCGCTGGATTCAGAACTATCGGGAGCACAGCGGCTATGAGCGTCATGGCCTGGAGCGTGCCCCTGATCCGCGTACTCTGGCGGATGCACAGACGTTCTAATCTTTACGGAAATGACACCGGATGCTGCACTTGCGTGGCGGGTGCGGCATCCGGTGTTTTTCCCTTTCTCGGTGTAGAACATTTCAGGACGCAGAATATGCGGAGCGTATGGAGAGATTCTGTAACGTTTAGCCCCGGGCTTCAGAAGAGTTCTATAGAATACGAAGTAAACACACACTACACACATATCGTCCCTTAGCCGCGATTCTGGAGCTTGGTTCCAGCTTCGACGGTGCCAATGCCTTGGAGCTGGTATGACCTCCTTTTCTGAGCTGTTGAGTATTTTTGCTCTTGCTTTTGTTTTGGGTGCCCTTTTGCCGTTTGCGGTGCGCCCGATTTTGCACCGCAACAATATGGTGGATGTTCCTAATGAGCGTTCTTCGCATACTGCTCCGACCTACCGCGGTATGGGTTTGGCGACTGCTGCGGCGACTTTGCTGGCGTTTGTGGCGGCTACTGTGTTTGGCTGGACGTACCGTTCTTCTGAGTCTTTGCAGCTGGCGGTGACGATTGCCGCGGCGATTTTGTGCGCTCTTGCCCTGGGCTGGCTGGAGGACATTCGCGGCGTGAGCATTGTGCGTCGTGCGGGCCTGCAACTGGTCATTGGTCTTTTGGTGAGCGTAAGCTTTGCGACGGTGCAGGGTACGAACATTCTGCTGCTGGTTTTGGGTGCGATTTTTATTGCCGGATACATTAATGTGGCGAACTTTATGGACGGCATTAACGGCATTTCTGGTGCTCACGGTCTGGTGGCTGGTTTGGCGTATGCGCTGACCGGCTGGATGGTGAACCTGCCGTGGCTGGCGTTGGCCGGTGTGGCTGTTGCTGGTGCTTTTGCGGCGTTCCTGCCGTGGAATGTGCGCCCGGGTAAGAACGTGTTTTTGGGCGATGCGGGTTCTTATGTTTTGGGTGCGGCGCTGGGCACGATGGCTGTGGGTGCGTGGTTTGCGGATGTTCCGTTCCTACTGTCTTTTGCTCCGCTGGTGACCTACCTTGCGGATGCTGGTATTACTCTGTTCCGTCGTTTTATGGCGGGGGAGCAGTGGTATAAGCCGCACCGTACTCACACGTATCAGCGTCTGACGGATGTTGGTTTCAGCCACCTCGGTTCGACCGCCGTGGTGACGGGTACGACCATTTTGGTGTGGGTGTTGTTGGCGTTTGCCTCTGACCTGTACACTGCGGGATCTGTGGTGGCGACCGTGGGTGTTGTGCTGGTGGCTCTTGCCGTGTTGGTGGTGTATCTGCGTATGCCGCAGCTCTTTGGCGGCGAGGCTCCTACTTCTGCGATTGATTTGTCGAAGCGTTTTGCCTCGGATCCTGAGACGACAGCTCCTGAGGCGAAGAAGACTGTTTTGGAGCCTGCTACTGGTTCGTTGACTTCTGCAACCGGTGTTCCGGCGACTCCTGAGAATGTGGAGCCGACCTCGTTGCATCCGGAGCCGATTATGCCGGATTCGGTGAAAGACCGTGCAGACGGCTCTTCTACTGCTCGCTCCTCTGCTGCTCATTCCTCTATTCAGCCGTCTTCTCATCGAAACCGTGGGGAGAAACACTAATGACTTCTGAACACTCTAAACCTTCGGTCGAGGCTCCTGCTGAGCCTCTCTGGAGGCGCGTGGTGGACGTTCTGTGGTATCCGCCAGCGGAACGTAGGCGGCAGCAGAAACGCCGCCGAGAGCGCGCTCAAGCAGGTTTGAAGGCCTCTTCTTTCGAGAGCCAGGAGCTTTCCTGGAAATTTTTGTTCTACAGGGTATCGGCTTACTCTCTGCTGGCTTGGTTGGGCGGTATGATGAGTGCGTACCTGTTTGCGGGCCCTGTGGGCGCGCTAGGAATAACATTGGGCTTTCTGATAATCTATATATGCTTCACTCTGGGCGTATTAGTTATGTTGGTTGCTCCCATTTTCGACTGGGGTGTACCCAAATCGCTGGTGGTGAGCTACCTCGTGAAGATTGCCCTACTCGGTCTGGTATTGATGTTCGTGCCATTCCCCGAGAATCTGAGGCACGGTTGGACTCTCGCGGGCGCATGTACCGGCGTGATCCTGTGGATTGTTATTGAAACAGTCAGCATCGCACGACTGAGAATTCTATACTTCGACACCGATCTAGAAGACCATGGTCGGTAACGCGATCGGTGTTTGAAAGGAAATACGTTTGGCCGAAGAGAAGAAATGGTGGGACGGAGATAAAAAGCTCCGCACTACCGGAGAATTGGTATCTGACGGAGGTCTCTCCGGCGCAGTCATGTCGATTCTCTATCTGATCATCGGTGTAGCAGTGTGGGGAGGCATCGGTTACCTCGGTGACCTGGCCTTCTCTACCACCTGGCTGGTGTGGGTTGGCGTCTTGATTGGCGCTGTCGGAGGTTTGACCCTCGTCTTTACCCACATGACCAGGCAGAATAAAGACCGCTAGGTCATTGAACGCGGACCGCTAGGTCACACATTCATCCATGTAGTTAGCATGTCAGTCGCTTAGAGGCAGACATGGGCTCTTGATAGCCACTAGTAGCAAGAAAGGACTTGCTTTGATCGAGAACGGGTTGATCCTCGCGGAAGCCTATGTGCCGCCGACCCCCGAAGACATGCATCTGCCCCCCTTCTTCACCATTGGTGATTTCGCTTTCGGTAAGCAGAACGTACTGATTCTGCTGTCCGTGGTGATTATCGCGGTCTTCTTCCTCACCGCAGCACGTAAGCGCGCCATGGTTCCCGGCAAGACTCAGTTCATCGCTGAGTCTGGCTACATGTTTGCTCGTAACTCCCTCGGTAAGGAAACCTTGGGCGTACAGCACTACAAGCCTTTCGTGCCGATCCTGTTCGCCTCCTTCTTCTTCGTTCTGGTGAACAACCTCTTCGGTTCGATTCCGTTTGTTCAGCTGCCCTCCTTTTCCCACCCCGGTAGCGCCTACGCACTGGCTGGCGTAGCGTACCTGACCTGGGTTGGCGTTGGTATCAAGCGCAAGGGCCTGGGCGGCTTCTTCAAGGACATCACCATGCCTTCGGGTCTGCCGGTGTGGATTTACCCCATCCTGATCCCGATCGAGTTCTTCTCGAACCTGCTGATTCGTCCCGCAACTCACGCACTGCGTCTCTTCGCGACCATGTTCGGTGGTCACCTGGCGCTGATGGTTGCATCCAGCATGGTGACCTACATGGTTGAGACTCTGGGCGGCATCGGCTACCTGGCCGCTATTGCTCCCGGTGCTCTGGGCATGTTCCTGTACTTCCTGGAATTCATGATTCAGTGCATCCAGGCTTATGTGTTCGCTCTGCTGCTGGCTGTGTACCTGCAGGGCTCGGTTTCCGAGGGACACTAAACTCTCTAGTTTTTTAGGTTTTCGCGTTCGTCATTGGGCGTGAATAAAGCAACCCACACGTTCACTGTGCGGGCTATTAACTCAAATCAAACTCTGTTCGGTCCGGGTATGTTCCCGGTCGAACACTGTTGAAAGGAAAAATAATGGTTGGTTCCATCACTGCGGTTGGCTACGGTCTGGCAGCTATTGGCGGCGGCATCGGCGTGGGTCTGATCTTCGCGGCATACATGACCAGCGTTGCTCGTCAGCCCGAGTCCCAGAAGACCCTGCAGCCCATGCTGTTCCTGGGCTTCGCACTGGTCGAGGCACTGGCAATTCTGGGCCTGGTTCTCGTCTTCATCAAGTAACCGGCTCTGCCACATCCTAAACGACCCATCCCATAGAACAGGATTCCCTCCATGATTTATCTGGCAAGCGAAGGGGGAGCGGAGGCAACTTCGAACCCCCTGATTCCCGACGTCGGGGAAATTGTCATTACCCTCATCGGATTCCTGATCCTCTACTACATCGTTGCTAAGTACGTTGTCCCGGCGTTCGAGAAGATCTACCAGGACCGTAAGGAAGCAATCGAAGGTGGCCTTGCCAAGGCCGAGAAGGCACAGGCAGAGGCTGCAGCGGCTCGCGATGAGTACACCCAGCAGCTCGAAAGCGCTCGACTGGAGGCTCAGAAGATTCGTGAAGAGGCACGCGCAGAGGGCGAGGCAATCATTGCCGATGCTCGCGAGCGTGCAACCGCTGAGGCTCAGCGCATTAGCGATAATGCAGCAAAGGCTATCGAGGCAGAGCGTGCGGCAGCAGCAGTGTCCCTCCGTTCCGAGGTTGGCACTCTTGCTACGACCCTTGCCGGCAAGATTGTGGGCGAAGCCCTCAACGATGATGAGCGATCGGCCCGTGTGGTAGATCGTTTTCTTGCTGACCTTGAAACCGAGAAGCAGAACGCAGGTGCGGCTCGGTAATGGCAGGAGTATCTACTGAATCACTGAGCAAGGTGGAAGAGGTGCTGGAAGCTCACGCTTCCCTGCAGCCCCTGAACCTGGCGAGCGAGCTTTTCGCTGTGGTTGATGTTCTCGACCACAACGGCACCCTGCGCCGTGCTGTCACCGATTCTTCGCGTGATGCAGCAGCACGTCAGGGTATCGCTAACACCGTCTTCGGCGGCAAGATCTCTTCTCAGGCTATGGCTGTGCTCACCAGTGCGGTGGCTCAGCGCTGGTCTGATGATGCTGATCTGGCGAATGCCCTGGAGCGTGCAGCAGTGCTCGCCGTGACCGCATCGGCTCAGTCTCGCGGTGGCGTGGACGCCCTGGACGAGGTACTCAACGAACTACTCACCTTTGTGCGTACCGTTGATTCCAACGCTCAGGCGCAGGAAGCGCTGTCCGACCATCAGGCAAGCAAAGAAGCAAAGAAGAAGCTCGCCGTGGCGCTCGGTGGCCCCGCCACCACCGCCGAAGGTGTGCTTCTGCTCGAACGAGTTGGCTCCAACCCCCGCGGCCGTCACGCTGCACGGGTAGCCGATGAGTTCGCAGAAATCATCGTCACGCGACAGAACCGTTACATTGCGCGAGTAACTAGCGCGATTGCGCTGTCGCAGGCACAGCTTGAACGTCTCGGTCGCGCGCTCAACGCCGTGTACGGCCGTGAGCTGAAGCTCGACGTTTCGGTGGACCCCGCCGTTCTGGGCGGTCTGCGTGTTCAGGTGGGCGACGAGGTGATCGACGGTACCGTCGAAACCCGCATGTCCGACCTGGCTCGTTCCATCGGCTAGCGGCTCAAGCTAGCGACGCTGAACCGTTCGTCGCAACGGTGATTTAGAAGATACCTCGGGTAGCGGGTGCGTGGCAGATGCCTCCTTCGCAGAAGCAGTGGCATTGCCCGCCCGTTCAACCCGAATTGCAAGTTTCGGTTGGTTCCGTTGACGGAACGCAACCACAATGAGAGAGCAGGGACACAAGATGGCCGAACTGACCATCAATGCCGAAGATGTCCGTAATGCGCTGAACGAGTTTGCAGCGTCTTACGAACCCGGCAATGCAGAACGTGTTGAGGTGGGTCGAGTTGTATCGGCCTCCGACGGTATCGCTCGTGTCGAGGGCCTTCCCTCGGTTATGGCGAATGAGCTGCTTCGTTTCGAAGACGGCACCCTCGGCCTCGCACAGAACCTGGATACCCGCAATATTGGTGTGATTGTCCTGGGCGACTTCACCGGTATTGAAGAGGGCCAGGTCGTACACCGCACCGGTGAGGTCCTCTCGGTGCCCGTTGGCGACGCGTACCTCGGTCGCGTTGTTGACCCCCTCGGTAACCCGATCGATGACCTGGGCCCCATTGAGGCTGAAGGTCGCCGCGCACTGGAGCTGCAGGCTCCCGGCGTGACCCAGCGTAAGTCGGTTCACGAGCCGCTGCAGACCGGTCTGAAGGCAATCGACTCGATGATTCCGATTGGTCGCGGTCAGCGTCAGCTGATCATTGGTGACCGCCAGACCGGTAAGACCGCTATTGCGATCGACACCATTCTGAACCAGAAGGACAACTGGGCTTCGGGTGACCCCAACAAGCAGGTTCGATGCATCTACGTGGCTGTTGGCCAGAAGGCATCCACCATTGCAGCTGTCCGCCACACCCTTGAGACTCGCGGCGCGCTGGAGTACACCACCATCGTGGCATCTCCCGCATCCGACGCAGCAGGCTTCAAGTACCTGGCACCCTACACCGGTTCGGCTATCGGCCAGCACTGGATGTACGGTGGCAAGCACGTCCTCATCATCTTCGACGACCTGTCGAAGCAGGCAGAAGCATACCGCGCTGTGTCCCTGCTGCTGCGCCGCCCGCCGGGACGTGAAGCATACCCCGGTGACGTCTTCTACCTGCACTCCCGCCTGCTGGAGCGTTGCGCTAAGCTCTCCGACGACCTGGGCGCAGGCTCGATGACCGGCTTCCCGATCATTGAGACCAAGGCAAACGACGTTTCCGCCTTCATTCCGACCAACGTCATCTCCATTACTGACGGCCAGATCTTCCTGCAGTCCGACCTGTTCAACGCTAACCAGCGTCCGGCAGTCGACGTCGGTATCTCCGTCTCCCGTGTTGGTGGTGCCGCACAGACCAAGGCTATGAAGAAGGTCTCCGGTACCCTGAAGCTGGAGCTGGCACAGTACCGTGCTATGGAAGCGTTCGCAATGTTCGCATCCGACCTGGACGACGCAACCAAGGCACAGCTGACCCGCGGTTCTCGCCTGACCGAGCTGCTGCGTCAGCCGCAGTACACCCCGTACGCAGTTGAAGAGCAGGTTGTCTCCATTTGGGCTGGTACCTCCGGTCACCTCGACGACATTGAGGTTTCCGACGTGCTGCGCTTCGAGGAAGGCTTCATCGAGTACCTGCGTCACAAGACCTCGGTACTGACCGATATCGCTTCCTCCGGCAAGCTTGAGGATGACACCGTTGCCGCGCTGAAGACCGCAGTTGCTGACTTCAAGCAGGGTTTCAAGTCTGAGGGCAGCAGCCACCTCGTCGACGCAGGTCACGAGGAGCACAAGGCAGCTCGCGATAGCGACATCACTCAGGAAACCATCGGTTAGCGATTAGTCCTCGCCTTCTCCCCGCCTCAGCTATGAGGCTGGGGCGGGGCAGAAAGCAAGGAGAAAGGAAGCTCTATGGGAGCCCAGATTAGGGTTTACCGACAGAAGATTGCTTCGACGTCGTCTATGAAGAAGATCTTCAAGGCGATGGAGATGATCGCGACCTCCCGCATTAACAAGGCTCGTAACGCTGCTCAGGCAGCCGGCCCCTACGCGAACGCTCTGACCCGCGTGGTGACTGCGGTTGCGACTCAGCATGGCATCAAGCACCCGCTGATTCACAAGCCGCACGAGTTCGGAACCTACGAACACCGCCGCTCCGCAATCCTGGTTGTCACCAGCGACCGCGGCCTGGCAGGTTCGTACTCCTCCGCTATCCTGCGTCGTACCGAATCTCTGATTGAGAGGCTGCGCTCTAACGGCCAGGAGGTACAGCTGTACCTGGTTGGCCGTAAGGCAAAGGCTTACTTCGAGTTCCGTGAGCGCCCCTACGCCCGTGCGTGGGAAGGCCACACCGATGCACCTCGCGTTGAAACCGCCGTCGAAATTCGTGACGCGCTGCTCGAAGCCTACGACCTGCCCTTCGAAGAGGGCGGCGTGGACGAACTGCACATCGTGTACACCGAGTTCAAGTCGATGGTTGTTCAGGAACCCAAGATCCTGCGCCTGCTGCCCATCCACGTGGGTGACGCAAAGGCTATGGGCGAGGAAATCGTTCCCGACCAGGAACTGACCAAGGCTGAGTACGAGCAGGCGGCATCCTTCGAGTTCGAGCCCTCCGCTGAGGAAGTGCTCAACGAGCTGCTGCCGCGCTACGTTGCATCCCGTATCTTCTCCTGCCTCCTGCAGGCAGCAGCAAGTGAGCTGGCATCCCGCCAGCGCGCAATGAAGACCGCAGGTGACAACGCTGAGACGCTGATTACCAAGTACACCCGTTTGATGAACAACGCACGTCAGGCGGAAATTACTCAGGAGCTCTCCGAAATCGTGGGCGGCGCAGACGCCCTCGGCTCCTAGTATTGGTACGCCAACGAAGCCATCAACTGTCCAAACTTTCTAAGTAAGTGAGAAATATGACTGCCACCTACAACGAATCGGTCTCCGCACCGACTCAGGGCGCAACGGGTCGTATTGCCCGCGTCATCGGCCCCGTGGTCGACGTCGAGTTCCCCGCCGGTCAGGTCCCCGAGATTTACAACGCTCTGACCACCGAGCTGACCCTCGACGGTCGCACCCGCACCATCACCTTCGAGACCGCACAGCACCTGGGCGACTCGATCGTTCGCGCTATCTCCCTGCAGCAGACTGACGGCCTGGTCCGCGGTCAGGCTGTAGTCGACACCGGCGCACCGATCTCCGTCCCCGTTGGTGACGGCGTGAAGGGCCACATCTTCAACGTTCTCGGTGACGCACTCGACGTGCCGAACTCCGAGATCAAGGCTGACACCTACTGGCCGATCCACCGTGCCGCTCCCGGCTTTGCAGAGCTGGAAGGCTCCACCGAAATGCTGGAGACCGGTATTAAGTCCATCGACCTTCTGACCCCCTACATCAAGGGCGGTAAGATCGGTCTGTTCGGTGGTGCAGGCGTGGGTAAGACCGTGCTGATCCAGGAAATGATTACCCGTGTGGCTCGTAACTTCGGTGGTACCTCCGTGTTCACCGGTGTTGGCGAGCGTACCCGTGAGGGTAATGACCTGTGGGTCGAAATGGAAGAAGCAGGCGTTCTGAAGGACACCGCTCTTGTGTTCGGCCAGATGGATGAGCCCCCGGGAACCCGTCTGCGCGTGGCACTGACCGGTCTGACCATGGCGGAGTACTTCCGCGATGTTCAGAACCAGGACGTGCTGCTGTTCATCGACAACATCTTCCGTTTCACTCAGGCAGGTTCTGAGGTGTCCACCCTGCTGGGCCGCATGCCCTCCGCAGTGGGTTACCAGCCGAACCTGGCGGACGAAATGGGTCTGCTGCAGGAGCGTATTACCTCCACCCGCGGTCACTCCATCACCTCCATGCAGGCAATTTACGTGCCTGCGGATGACTACACTGACCCGGCGCCGGCAACCACCTTCGCGCACCTGGATGCGACCACCGAGCTCTCTCGTGAAATCGCGTCGCGCGGTCTGTACCCGGCAATTGACCCGCTGTCCTCCACCTCCCGAATTCTGGACGCACAGTACATCGGTCAGGAGCACTACGACACCGCAATTCGCGTGAAGGCTATTCTGCAGGAAAACAAGGAACTGCAGGACATCATCGCGATTCTGGGTGTGGACGAGCTCTCCGAGGAGCAGAAGATCGTCGTGGCACGTGCACGTCGTATCGAGCAGTTCCTCTCCCAGAACACCTACACTGCAAAGCAGTTCACCGGTGTCGAGGGTTCGACCGTTCCGCTGAAGGACACCATCGAGTCCTTCCAGATGATTTGCAACGGCGATGTCGACCACATCCCCGAGCAGGCGTTCTACAACATTGGTGGTATGGACGACGTTATGCGCCGCTACGAGGAAATCAAGGCACAGACTGGAGCTAAGTAATCATGGCTCTGAAAGTTGAAGTTGTTTCCCGCGAACGCGTCGTGTGGACTGGCGAAGCGAACTACGTTCGTGCACGCTCCGTCAGCGGTGACCTCGGCATCCTGCCGGGCATGATCCCCACCTGCACGCTGCTGGCACAGGACGGCGAGCTGCTCATTGAACCTGTTGAGGGTGAGCCCATTAAGACCATCCTCAACGCAGGTTTCTTGACCGTCTCGAACGATCACGTGACCATCGCTGCAAAGCACGCAGAGATCTAAAGCCGGTTCCCTGTAAAGGGAATTGACCACTGTGTACACCTCGCCGGTGTTCCGTCCCGAAAGGGGAGGGGCACCGGCGATTGGTGTATCTGGGTAGGCTACGTGCGTAGAAAGAGCGCGCGCAGAAAGAGAGCGCGCAGGAAGAGCACATGCAGAACGACAGCGCGCATAGAAAGATGATGCGCACAGAAAAGGGGACGCCTCCCATGTATCGGGAGGCGTCCCTCAAGCTATGTGTAGCCGCCTAGCTAGAGCCGCTTAGAACAGACGGTCAGCTAGAACAGGCGATCAGCCGAGTCGTCCACGCCGCGCATCGCGTCGTAATCCAGGCTCACGCAGCGGATACCGCGGTCCTCAGCCAGGGTACGAGCCTGCGGCTTAATCGTCTGCGCCGCAAACACTCCGCGCACCGGAGCCAGCAGCGGGTCACGGTTGAGCAGCTCCAGGTAACGGGTCAGCTGCTCCACACCGTCAATATCGCCCACACGCTTGAGCTCCACCGCCACGGAGACGCCGTGCGCATCCTTCGCCATGATGTCTACCGGACCGATAGCGGTCGGGTACTCGCGGCGCACAAGCGAATAGCCCTCACCGAGAGTGTGGATCTGCTCAGCCAGCAGACGCTGCAAATCAGCCTCCACACCGTCCTTAATGAGGCCGGGGTCAACACCCAGGTCGGTGGTGTACTCGTGCTCAATCTTGTAGATACGAATCATGAGGCGGTCATCGCTCTTAGCCGCCTGAACGGTCCACAGTTGCTGAACATCAGACTCCAGGTCCTCACGGATGCTCTGCGGAACGTCCTCACGCTCAGCCACCAGCAGGGAGCAGGGAGGGCTCATCCAGTTCAGAGGCTTGTAGGAACCGCCGTCGGAGTGAATGAGGACGGAGCCGTCATTCTTAACCATCAGCAGGCGGGTAGCGCGGGGCAGGTGGGCGCGGAGGCGGCCCTCATAATCTACGGAGCATTCAGCAATGACAATACGCATCCGTCTACTCTAGCAGGTACGAGTGTTTGGCTCTAGCAGGTGAGGGTATGAGCTAGGGAACCCGAGCTTGGTACAGGTCGCGGTACGGGGCACAGTAGGGGGGGCGCGGTACAGAGCGGGGGAGTGCCGCCTCAGAGAGAGGAAGAGCGCAGGACAAAGAAGAGCACGGGGCAAAGAAGAGTACAGCGCGAGGAAGAGCGCAGAGCGAACAGTGGCAGGGCTGGTAGGTAGAGATAGCTGAGCGGCGCGGTAGAATAGGGCTCATGGCACGTAAGAATCATCCCGGCAGGCGAGTATCCGGCACCACCAGCGATAAGTGGCACCGTCAAGCACCCGCAGGGCGTGATATCAGCAGGATCCTCGACCCTGCGCCCCGATTGGAACGTGACAGATACGGCGACTGGCTGGTGCAATACATTCCCGCCGTCAACGCCCAAAAAACCTACACCTGCCCCGAATGCTACCGATCGATTCCGCCCAGAACAGCGCATCTGGTGGTGTGGCAAGAAAGCCACACGATGGGCCGTAGCCGCGCTATTGATGAGCGCAGGCACTGGCATCAGCACTGCTGGCGCATCCGCCGCAAATAGGCTGAACACTGCACATAAGGTGCAGCCCAAGACTACATTCTCGACCAGACTACATTCTCGACCAAGACCACATTCTCGAATCCATTTCTTGAAGGAACGCAATGAGCAACACCGCCGATATCACCCGCGAGCAGGAATTCGATCCCGCCCGCTACGTCTTCAGCACCGCCGCTGAACCCACCCCCATTAAGGCACGTACCGTCCTGCCTGCACGCCGCGAGAACTTCACCGTCACCACCGCGGACGGCAAGCGCCTCGTCGGTGAACTCGCCCTGCCCGAAGGCGACATCAAGGCAACCCTGGTGACCTTCCACCCGCTGCCCACCCACGGCGGCTACATGGACTCGCACGTGTACAAGAAGGCGTCCTTCCGCCTGCCGGCGCTGTCGAACATTGCGGTGCTGCGTTTCAACACTCGCGGTACCTCCTCGATTCGCGGCACCAGCGAAGGCGTCTTTGACGGCGGCTTTGCCGAGAAGAAGGACTTCGACGCAATCCTGAAATTCGTACGCGAGCGCGCCCTGCCGAACCCCTGGTTGGTCGGCTGGTCCTTCGGCACCGAGCTGGTGCTCAAGTATGCGCCCGAATACGCGAACGAGTTCACCGGCGCTATTCTGCTCTCCCCGCCGCTGCACCGCGTGCACCCGGCTGAGCTGGATGAGTGGAACAAGATCTCGAACCCGCTGTACGCGCTGGTGCCCGAGCATGACGACTACCTGCAGCCTCCGGCGGCGCGTGAGCGTTTCGCGGCTGTACCGCGCACTCAGGTGATTCCCTTTGAGGGATGCAAGCACCTGTGGGTGGGCGAGAAGTCCGTGCAGCAGGTTCTGAACACCGTGGTCAGCATCGTCACCGGTGCACCCACCGAACTGCCCACCGAGTACAACGGTCCGGTGGCAGAAGAAATCACTGAGCTCTAAAGGCTCTGTGTAAAAGCATCAAGGCGGCGGCTTTGGATAGAACATCCAAAGCCGCCGCCTTTTGTCTTAAATGCCTGCTCAGTGGAAGAGCAGTGAACGCGTAGAGAACCTAGAGGTCACAACTGGGAAGTGACTACAGCTGGTCTTGGCGAGGAATGAACACCTCACGCACCAAAATCAGCATGGAAGCCGCCACCGGAATAGCGATCAGCGCGCCCAGCACGCCCCAGAGCGCGCCACCGGCAGCCACCGAAATAATCGCAACACCGGCAGGAACCGAGACAGCGCGAGCCATAATACGCGGAGAAATCAGGTACGCCTCCACCTGCAAGTACAGGAAGTACGCCACCGAAAACCACAGCGCCAGACTCCAGTCCTGAGTCAGCAGAATCAGCGAGGTCAAAATCAGCGCAATCACGCCACCAACCAGCGGAATGAACGCCAGAATCATAACGACCAAAGCCATCAACTGCGGGAAGCTAAAGCCCAAGAACAACATTATGAAGAATGCGAAGAGGGCGTTCAGAATGGCTACCATCGCCTGGCCCATCACATAGTTACCCACCGACTCAGTAATCTTGTCGGTAATGTACTTGACGCGCACACGCTTAGACGCCGGCGCCAAACGCACACCCCACGCCTTAATCGTGTCCATCGACGTGAGGAAGTACAGGGACAGGAACAGCACAATAATCACGCCGGTCACGCTCTGCGCCAGGGTAGAACCCGCAGAAACCAGGCTCGACATGAAGCTATTGACCTGCGACGAAGAGAACGTTGATTCCAAGAACTTCGGGACGTTCTCATTCACCCAGGTGCTGATGTTAAAACGCTGATCAAGCTCGTGATACCAATCAGAATCAATCGTGTTCTGATAAATACCCGGCGCGTACTGGATAAACTTAGACGCCTGCTCGCTAATGACCGGGCCAATCGTCATGACCAGGCCGGTCACAGCGCCAGCAAAACCAGCAAGCACAGCAATCACGCCGATACCGCGCTTAATGCCCCAAGACTCCAGGCGGCGCACAATCGGATCCAGACCCAGAGCAATGAAAATAGCGCCGGTCACCCAACCCACCAGGGCACCCACATTATTGAAAATGTAGTAGGCGAAGAGCGCCAGACCCACGCCCACGGTCATGAGGAAACCAAAAGCGACCGGGTTATGCATCATCGAGGTCTTGCCGTTGCCGACCACCTTCGGTGCGGGAGGCGCATCCTCAGAAGCGGCGGGAACCACCGGAATGGTATCCGTAGGAGGCATGGAAGCACGGCGGCGGTTAGAACGCACCTGGCTAATGCTCTCGGTTATCTCGCTGAAGGTCTCCGTCAGCTGGTCGGTGAGGGATTCCTTCTTACGCGTCTCGGGGGACGATGTCGTCTCTTCGGGAGCTGCTGAGGCTTTCTTCTCGCTCATGCTCTTCCTTTCCGGAACATTTCCGGGTATTTTTCTCTACTGTGCCATTCTACCGGCTGGTTTACTTTGTTACGGCGTCATCGGTGAACGCTAGAGATAGGGGAGCGCAAGTGGGAGAGGTATCTGCGCGCTGTTCAAGGATTAGCCTACGCGCTAGCCCCGGCATGAGCTCAGAGCGTAGGCGGCAGGGAACGCGCGCTCGCAACGGCGCATTGTGGGGATAATAGAGGAAGGAACGCGTGAAGGATCTAGCCCGCACGCAACAATAGGTACAGAACGTAAAGGATCCCAGGATGAGCATTATTTTTGATCCGGCAGACCGCGGCGCATCCCAGAACGCGGCACAGGGTAACGTTGCCCAGGGTGGTGCAGCACAGAACGGTGCGGCGCAGGAGATTCCCGCCTCCGTACGCAACGCTATGGAACTGAACCCCAACGCGGTACAGAACGCAGCGGCACAGTCTGCTGGTGCACAGGGTGGCGAGCAGACCCCCTCCGCTCCCACCTGGCGCTACGAGGTCAACACCCCCGAAGAGTTCCAGAAGTTCGTGCAGCTCTCCAGCCAGGGTGCCGTGATTTTTGCGCTCTACGCACCGCACTCGCCTTCCTCCCTGCAGATGCTCGAAGGCGTGCAGAAGCTCGTCGACTCTGCCGCGGGTAGTATGATTTGCGCCGCCGTGGATGTCACTAAGCTCCCCGAAGCTGCCCAGGCATTCGGCGTGAGCGGCGTGCCCGCGGGCGTTGCCGTTCTGGCGGGCCGCCCGGCACCGATTTACACCGGCCCGGTCAGCGCAGAAGACCTCGGCGATGTGCTCTCCCAGGTTCTGCAGCTCGCGGCACAGTACCAGTTGCCCGGCGGCTTCGACCCGGTCGTTCCCGAAGATGAAAAGCCCCTGCCGCCCCTGCACGCAGAAGCCGTCGCCGCCCTCGACCGCGGCGACCTGGAGGGCGCCCGCGCCGCATACCGCAAGGCAATCACCGAGAACCCCGGCGATAAGGAAGCGAAGCTCGGCCTGGAACAGGTTGAACTGCTCGCCCGCGTGAAGGACCTGGACATGGCATCCGAACGCGCGGCGGCCGCGGCAGACCCCATGAACATTGACGCCGCATTCAATGTAGCCGACCTGGATCTGGTGGGCGGCCACGTGGAGGACGCGTACAACCGTCTGCTGCGCCTGTTCAGCGCGGTAGGCCCCGACGATAAGGCGCGCGTGCGCGAGCGCCTCGTGCAGCTCTTCGACGTGGTGGGTGCATCTGACCCGCGCACCGTCAAGGCGCGTGCGGCACTGACCATGGCGCTGTTCTAAAAGACGCTGTCTTTAGGGAAGCGTCATGAGCCGGTCTAACCGGCTGAAACTTTGAATCTGGAACTTTGAATCTGGAGTTTTGAATACCGACGGGCTATCGTCTACCCACGCACTCGGGCTGTGGGGTAGGCGGTAGCCCGTTCTGTGTTTGTGGTTTTGAGGTGGGGGAGAGCAGAAACCCTAACCTGTCTGATAGCGCGCCAGGACGCTACGCATAGCACCCGGGAATGTCCATATTATGCGTTGTGAGTACTTAATAATGCAGGTTTCATCACCAAACCTGCTAGACCTCATGGGGGGGTGGTAGGGTGAAAATATGAACACTAGTCACTTTCCCCAGGACCCGAACCCGCAAGAACCAGGTTCACCGCAGAACCCGGTACAAGAGACCGCAATAGAGGCAGTACCCGCCGCGGCAACACCCCAGGCTGTAACCCCAGAAGCCGCAAACCGCGAGCCTGCAGCTCCGGAAGCTGTCGTTCCCGCGTCGGTAGCACCGCAGCTACCCGTCACCCCGCAGACCGCACCTGCGGCTGGCGCTCGCCCCGCCATCGAAATCCGCGGCCTCACCAAGGCATTCGGTCAGAAGGTCGCCGTCGACCGCATCAATCTCGACATCCCCTCCGGATCGTTCTACGGGCTGGTCGGCCGCAACGGCGCCGGTAAAACCACCACCATCTCCATGGTCACCGGCATGCTCAAGCCCAACGAAGGCACCGCATACGTGCGAGGCATCGACATGTGGGCCGACCCGCTCAAAGCCAAAGCACACCTGGGTGTGCTGCCCGACGGCGTGCACCTCTTCGACAAGCTCACCGGTGAGCAGCTCATCACCTACTCCGGCTACCTGCACGGAATCGATAAAGAAACCGTTGCCTCCCGCGTCAAGGACCTGCTCGCCGCAATGGACCTGACCGACGCTGCAGGCCGTGCCGTTGCCGACTACTCCGCCGGTATGACCAAGAAGATTGCGCTCGCCGCCGCCCTCGTTCACGCGCCCTCCGTACTGATCCTGGATGAGCCCTTCGAGGCGGTCGACCCGGTTTCTGCCGCCAATATTCAGGACATTCTGCGTGGCTTCGTAGCCTCCGGCGGAACTGTCATTATCTCCTCGCACGTGATGGACCTCGTGCAGCGCCTGTGTGACCACGTAGCCGTCATGGACTCCGGCCGTATTCTCGCCGCCGGAACCGTCGACGAAGTACGCGCCGGCGTGAGCCTTGAAGAACGATTTGTGCAGCTGGTCGGTGGCCGCACCTCCTCGGAAGGATTGTCATGGTTGGGCACCTCGTCTCACTAAAGTGGCAGTATGTGCTCGCTTCCTTCCGCCGAAGCATCTGGGCGCTCATCGGCCTGATTTTTGCGGCGCTTTATGCGGGCGGTATGCTCTTCGGCCTCGGCTCCGCATACGTTATCGCTAACTCGAAGGTACCCGAATACGGCCAGCTCGGAACCCTCCTGGTAGGCGCGGTTATTGCGCTCGCCTGGGCTATCGTCCCTATCTTCTTCAGCGGTCTGGACGGCACCCTGGATGAGAGCCGATTCGTGCTCTTCCCCATCAAACCCTCCACCCTGCAGAAGGGCCAGTTCCTCGGCGGGTTCGTGGGTATCCCCGGCATCGCGAGCATCATTGCCGTGCTGCTGGGCGCTATCGCGTTTATATCGCAACCGCTCGCGCTGGTCGTGTACCTCATCTGCTGCGTGCTCGGCCTTGCGAACCTCATGGTGTGGGCGCGCCTCGCCAACCGCCTGGGCATGGCGCTGAACGATAACCCGCGCATCGCCAACACCCTGATGATCGTTGCCATGCTACTGATGATGAGCGCCGGCTTTATCTTCGGTGGAACGATAACCTACCTGACCAAGCACTGGGAAGAGGTGTTGCCCTACCTGCCGTGGCTCAGCGTGACGCCCTTCGGGTCCGCGTTTGCGGTGCCCTACTTTGTGGCGACCGGCAATATGGGCGCCGCCCTTGGTTGCCTGGTTCTGACCCTCGTCTACCTGGTTGGTGGATGGTGGCTGTGGGGTAAGAACCTGGCACGTTCCATGGCGAATGTGGGCGGTAGCGCGCACCACGCCAGCGCTGCCGAAGTTGCCGCAGGTGATTTGGGCCTGTTTGCACGGTTCCCCGCAACTCCGCGTGGCGCCGTGGCGGCACGAACCCTGCACTCATTTCTGAAAGACAACCGTCTGCAGCTGCTGACCGTAAGCACCGCCATGCTTTACCTGATACTGACGGTGGCTATGCCCCTGTTCCTGAGCTCGGTAGGCTCCTTCGAAAGTCGGGCCAGTTTTAACGGCATCAACGCGGCTGAAGCTAACCAGATTATCAATAGCGGCGTTATGCAGCTCTTCGGATTCTGGATGTACTTCTGCACCGTCTTCACCGGCTACTACATGTGCTACCTCGTCTCATACGACAACACCGCATTCAGCCTGCACGTGCTCTCCCCGCTACGCGGTATTGACGATCGTCTCGGCCGTCTCTGGGGTTACAGCATCCTGATGGTTCCGATCGTGGTGGTGATGGTGTTCGTCGCCTCAGCGGCAAATGGACACCTGGAGCTTTTCCCCATCGTGCTGATGCACCAGCTGGGCGTGCTCGCCGCAGCGTCCGGTATGGGCAGCGTGATGGACACCTTCATTAGCCCGCCCGTGGCGCCTCCGGGTGCTAACCCGTTCAAGAACCCGAAGAACAATGAGGGCTTCGCTAATCAGTTGCTGCTGATGCTCACCGTAATTCTGGTGATGCTCAGCGCGCTACCCGGCGGTATCTCGGTTGTTGTGTACATTTTCGTGACCCAAGATCTACTAACCCTCGTCTTCGGTGGCTTGATTCAGCTCCTGATTGGTGCCGCACTGCTCGTGGGTGGCGTGGCGTGGGGCGGTCACCGCTACGACCAGGTCAGCTCCAAGATGCTGGAGCGCGTGGCACGCTTCCAAACGAACTAACGAGAGTCGAAGCTCCAGCGCATCAGGAATAAACGAGAAGGGTTCCGTGTTAGGTACTAAGCCTGGCACGGAACCCCTTTTCTATGCTTCTGTGCCGCCCGAAATTCTAGCGGAAGGAAACTCACCGCAACACCTAAGAGCCTATGGTTGAACTGTGGTCTGCCTCCTTATTGACCGCCCGCGGGCTCAGCACCACGCAACAGCTACTAAAATAGAGAAGGCGCCGAGCACCCAACCGTGCAGCGGCACCCCTCACCCTATGTATCCCACCTCATCATCAAGGAGAAACATGAGCTCGATCGAAGGCATCGAAGACCCCTTTGGCCCCGGAACCGCAGGCGGCACCGCTCTGCTCGAACGCGAAGAAACTCAGCTTTCTGAGCCCGGCGACCACGAGCGCTTCTCCCACTACGTACGCAAGGAAAAGATCCTCGAATCGGCGCTGACCGGTGAACCCGTGCGCGCCCTCTGCGGCAAAATGTGGGTACCCGGCCGTGACCCGCAGAAGTTCCCCGTCTGCCCCCAGTGCAAGGAAATCTACGAAGGCCTCGCACCCGGTAACGACGGCGACAACGGCTCCGGCGAATAATACGCGCCAGGCAAGACACCTCAGACAATACGACTGAAATAACTACATCTGAATAACACGCAGCAGTCAGACTCAACGGCCCAACACCGCCCATGAGACGTTGCTGACTAGCACCAAATTCTTGCACCACAGCCCGGCCCAACCCGCGGATGTGGTGCTAGAATTTAACCTCGCTGTGCCCGGACCGCCAGAGCACTAGGAACGCCAGACGCTCACCACCTCCAAACGAGGCAGAAGCGCCTACGCTGAATCGGCGGAAGGAACCAGCAGAGGCAGACGAGGAAGAAGGAGAGAATGAGCGCACCCGCAGAGGAACCCACACTATTCGACAGTATGGTGAAGCCGAAGCTCTCCCCGGCATACCCCGACCGCGCCCCCTGGGGCACCTCCGTCAGCCTGCGCGCCTGGCAGGCAGAAGCCATGCAGAAGTACTTCGAAACCAACCCCCGCGACTTCATGGCAGTCGCAACCCCCGGCGCGGGTAAAACCACGTTCGCGCTGACCCTCGCCAAGGAACTATTCAACCGCGGCACGGTCCGCCAGCTCATTGTTGTGGCGCCGACCGACCACCTGAAAAAGCAGTGGGCAGACGCCGCCGCGAAGGTTGGTATTCCCATTGACCCGAACTTCAAGAACGCGGATGTGACCATCAGCCGCCACTACAAGGGTGTGGCGCTGACCTACGCGCAGGTGGCGAATAAGCCGCAGCTGCACGCCCGCAACACCGAGGCAACGAAGACCCTCGTGATTTTTGACGAGATTCACCACGCTGGCGATTCGCTGTCCTGGGGTGACGGTCTGCGTGAAGCGTTCGACGATGCAACCCGCCGCGTGGCGCTGACCGGTACCCCGTTCCGCTCGGATACCTCCCCGATTCCGTTCGTCACCTACGAGGTGGACAACGACGGTATCCGCCGCTCCAAGGCAGATTACTCCTACGGTTACGGCCCCGCGCTGAAGGACCACGTGGTGCGCCCGGTCATCTTCATGGCGTACTCGGGACAGATGCGTTGGCGCACCTCTGCCGGTGAGGAAATGGCGGCAAACCTCGGTGAAGGCTTCACCAAGGACATCACCTCCCAGGCGTGGCGAACCGCCCTCGACCCCAACGGCGAATGGATCCCGACCGTGCTCGCGGCGGCTGACAAGCGCCTGACCGAGGTGCGCCGCACCGTACCCGACGCCGGTGCGCTCGTCATCGCCACCGACCACGCGGATGCTAAAGCCTACGCCGAGCAGCTTCAAAAAATTACCGGCGAATACCCCGCCGTGATCCTCTCTGACGATCGTGAAGCCTCGGCAAAAATCGACGAATTCCGTGAAGGCATGCAGCGCTGGATGGTCGCCGTGCGCATGGTGTCCGAAGGTGTGGACGTGCCCCGCCTCGCCGTGGGTGTGTACGCCACCAGCACCAGCACCCCGCTATTCTTCGCGCAGGCGATCGGCCGTTTCGTGCGTGCCCGCAAGCGCGGCGAAACCGCCTCCGTGTTCCTGCCGTCCGTGCCGCAGCTGATGATGCTCGCCAACGACATGGAAGTGGAACGTGACCACGCCCTCGACCGCGGCGCACCCCAGGAAATCGACCCCATGGTTGAGGGCCTGGACGACCACCTGCTCGAAGAAGCAAACCGCGAGGAACGCGCCTCCGAACAGCTGGCGCGCGGCAAGTTCGAGGCGCTCGGCTCCGAGGCGTCCTTCCACGGTGTGCTGTTCGACGGCGCCGAGTTCGCCTCCGGCAACCTTGCCGTGGGTAGCGAGGAGGAGCAGGACTTCCTGGGTATTCCGGGTCTGCTGGATGCCGAACAGGTCGGTACGCTACTGCGAGCGCATCAGCGTGAACACGCGGCACGCCGCCCGGCGACTGCGGCACCTTCGGTGGTGGATCACCGCCAGTTGAAGGCGCTGCGTAATAAGCTGGCGAAGAATGTGGCGGCATGGTCGATTCGTTCGGGTCAGCCGCACGGCGTGATTCATAATGAGCTGCGTAAGATTTGTGGCGGCCCGGCGGTCGCGCAAGCTTCTGCAGAGCAGATTCAGGCGCGTATCGATAAGCTGTCGGACTGGTTCGTGGGCCGACGCTAGAACGCGGATAGAACGTAGAGAAAAGCCCCGTGAGTGTATGCGCTTGCGGGGCTTCTGTATGCATAAAATGCAAAAATGTTGGGTCTGAGGCGCGATAATCATGACAGCGCGGAGATAGAACGTGTAGCCTAGTGGGGGTAAGTTCTTTAGAAACACGGCATGGTCGCCGGGCTCAGGGAACTTTCCATTGATGCGCAGCATATAGGTCTATGCGGGTCATCAAAACTCTAAGAAACACCATGCAACCAACCCCAGGAAGGCGCGCACCCGGATAGTGTGCACTGGGACGGTTGCACCAACCCTTGAAGGACAGTGATGTCTCATATTTCTCGTCGCAGGATGGTGAAGGGTGCCGCCTGGGCAACTCCCGTGATTGCGGCTTCTTCAGTAGTGCCGGTTTTCGCCTCTTCTGTGGACTGTACTTTTGCAGAGAACGCGTATGTTTCTGCTCGAGGAATGAACCATTTTGAACGAGCAGAGAAAGAATTTACTATTCCAGAAGGCACCCATAAGCTACGTTTTGAGCTGATCGGTGGTGCAGGTGGGACCTACGACACCAATCTTCCTGGTGGATCCGGCGCTAAAGTTAGCGGAATCGTTGAAGTGAAACCCCATCAGACCGTCAAAATTATTGCAGGCGGTGAAGGCCGTTATGAACCTCAACCTTATCCTGTAGGCGAGGGATACCGACTCGGTCCTGCAAAGGGCGGATACGGATTTGGTGACGGAGGGTCAATCCCCGAGGTGAAAATTCCCAAAGAGGTTCTAAATAATGTTTATGAGCGCTGGATTTGGGGAAGCTATTGGGACAATGGTCCACTTCCTCAACCGATGCCGATGGAAGAAATCTATGGATGCTCTGGTGGCGGGTCCTCAGCACTGTTGATTGACGGTGAGGTCATTGCTGTTGCTGGTGGCGGTGGTGGAGCGGCTAATGTTGGCAAACCATACACTGCAAAGCCCTATAGGCGCCATTTCCCAGGCATTGTGGATGTTCGTATGACTGGGCCCGAGCACCCGACCCACGCGCCCGTATACAGCGCAGCTGGTGTTGCTGGTGGGGCTCGTGGCGGTGACGCCACCGAAGCCCACGAATACTATGCCCAGGATGTGAGCCTTGAACTGACTGTTGAAGGCGGTAAAGGTGGCGGTGGGGGTATTGGTGGTGCCGGTGGTACTAAGCCCAGTGTCCCGACTGGTAATCATTCCGGAATCCTGAGCTTTGACAGCCAGAATAATCAGATTATCTATAGTTCCTTGACCGCTGGTAATCCCGGCACTGATGGTCTGAACGGTAAGGGTGGCGATGGCGTAATGTCCATGAGCTACCAATTGGACAATAATAAGGCATGGTGGCGTCAGGACGACGTAGAAGTTCTTGAATTCCCCGATGGAACCCGAGAAGAAATCGGCTACTACGATGTAGCGCCCTTCTTCAATGGTGCACAGATTATGGTATCCGGTGGCGGCGGTGGCGGCTACGGTGGTGGCGGCTCTGGTGCGGCGCTCTCGCAGTCATCTATCACGATTGCCCAGAAGTGGAATAACAACCCGAAGGGTATTCGCCAGAGCATCAGCTATGTGCAGATGGCAGGCTCTGGTGGTGCGGGTGGTTCCTACCTGGCGCCGCAGGTGATGGAAGGGGAGATGTCAGTGGCTTTCAATAATGGACATATCTTGGCATGGGGTTCTTATGAAGGTGAAGTATCCGTGTATCTCTGCCAGACCGGAAAGTAATTTGATATTGCCTTGTGTATGTTGAACTAGCTACTACCGGTAGCAGTTCTTGGCTTGAAGCCCCGCGAGTGTGTATGCGCTCGCGGGGCTTTTGCGTGCCCGTAATATTTGGTCGCATAAGCAGAGATGACCCTCAACTAGAGCCTTATACCTGTAGGGTAGAAGAGGAGGTAACATCCGGCGCTGAACACACGGTTCGGTGTAGACTCCTCCCCGCTCTTAGACACCGGCCAGAATGAATAAAAGGGCAGTGCTGAGTGCATGAGCGGTGCACATATAGAGAAACACCAGGTCACCGTTTCCCAACCACGCACACCTGAAGCACCACATTTTCCGCTTCACAGCTGAGGCGGTAGCGTAGCACCTGATGAGCCCCGCCTCCGGGGAAGCATCAGCCCGGCACAGTCTGCCGCCCCGCGCGCGGTAGGGGAGCGAGCACCTGAACTAACCACACCGAAGGACACTGATGTCTACTCATATTTCTCGCCGCAGGGTCGTTGCGGGTGCCGCGTGGGCCGCCCCCGTCATCGCCACCTCGGCTGCTGTTCCCGCGTTCGCTGCATCCATGGACTGCGTCTTTGCTGACAGTCCCCACAAGTTCTTGAGGGGATATAGTGACTATCGTGTAGAAGAGGAATTCACCGTCCCCGCTAACGTGCATAGGATCCGCTTCGATATTTTTGGTGGTGGCGGAGTCAGCGACACCGGCCACGAAAGCGGCTCGGGTGCCCGCGCGATTGGAATCGTTGAAGTGAAGCCGGGACAGACGGTTCGTATCATTGCGGGCGGCGGTTCTGGGGGAAACTACCACCGCCGGGGCAGGCTTACGACTGACGGGCCCGGACGAGGCGGGCGTGGCTACGGCGACGGCGGCGACGCACCCCGATTCACCATGCCTGCCGAAGTGGTGGCTGAAGTGACCAAACGCTACCCGGGCGCCCTCAACTGGAGGGAACTTAAAAGGGGTCCCAAGGGTACCGTTGAGGTTTATGGACACCCCGGCGGCGGCGCCTCGGCACTGCTAATTGACGGCGAGGTCATCGCTGTTGCAGGTGGTGGCGGTGGCGGCGGCATCACGTACTCCTACACCTCAGCGCCTCACGCCAAGCATTTCCCCGCTGTTCTTGACGCGAGCGTGACGAATATTTACCACCCGACTGATCCGCCCATTCGCAGCTTTGCGGGTAGCGGTTTGAGCACTCGCGGTGGAGACGCCACCACGGGCACCCAGTTCTACACCCACAGCCTGAACACTAAGGTATCTGTTGACGGCGGTAAGGGTGGAAACAATGGCGCCGGTGGAGCGGGTGGTGCTAAGCCCGAGGTGCCGACTGGTAGCCCCAACCATATCTTTAGCTACGACAGCCAGAATAACCAGGTGCTGTACAGCTCTTCGACCGCAGGTAACGCGGGCGGCTCCGGCTTTAAGGCTAAGGGTGGTAACGGTGCTGTCGCTTATAGCTACCAGCTCGACAATAACGACCCGAAGAACCTTGAAGTGCTGACCCTGCCCGGCGGCGAGCGCATCGAATTCTCTGCTGAGGAGATTGCCGCCGAGTTCAACGGCTACCAGTTCGCAATGTCCGGAGGCGGTGGCGGCGGCTACGGTGGTGGCGGTTCGGGTGCTGCACTGGCGCTGTCTGCTATTACGACCATTCAGAAGTGGAATAACAACCCTGATGGTATTCGCCAGAGCGTGAGCTACCTGCAGTTCTCCGGTGCCGGTGGTGCGGGTGGTTCGTACCTGTCGCCGCGCGTTATTGAGGGTGAAATCTCTAACTCTATGAACGCGATGAGGACCGGCATTAACGTCCATGATGGCGAAGCCAAGGTGTACCTCTGCGAGACAAAGGGTTAGTCTTAGCGCCTTCTGAACGTGAGTGGTAGAAGCCCGCGAGTGTATGCGCTCGCGGGCTTTTTCGCGCCCAGAAATGCCTGGGTGAGCGAGGTCATGGCGAAGGTCCGCTTTAAGTAAGCGGCTCAATCTGCTGCATAACCGCAGAGGTTTCATGACCTCGGCTGGTTACAGGCACGCTAGGTTATAGGCACGCTAGGTTATGGGCATGCTAGAAGCGGGGAGCCTGGGATAGTACATCCCGGGCTCCCCGCCTCTGTATATTCAACGTATATTCAACGTCTCTGTATATTCAAGGTCGAGGTTAGAGAACCTCAACCACCTCGACGCCCTCATCTTCAAGCTCGGCAACCACGTCGTCGAGCTTGTCCTCGTGCACGGGCGCGGTCAGGTCAAGCAGCACGCGAGTCTCGTAGCCTGCATCGACCGCATCGCGAGCGGTTGCCGACACGCAATAATCGGTGGCGATACCAACAACATCGACGAACTCGATACCGCGCTCATCCAGCCACTCCGACAGGGGAGTCTGCGGGCCGTCCTCAGACGCATCCACACCGGGCTCGTGCTCGCCGGTTGCGACCTCATCCTCAGGTGCCAGAAGACCCTCAAAACCCGAGTACGCTGCCTCGAAGCGGCCCTTACGGAAGTACGCCTCAATGTAGTCGGTGTCCAGGTTCTCGTGAATCTGCGCGCCTTTGCTCTTTGCGACGCAGTGCACCGGCCAGGTGTCAACGTAGTCGGGGGTGTCGGAGAAGTGCGAACCCGGCTCGATGTGCCAGTCCTGGGTGGCAACAATCGCGTCGTAGCGGTGGTGGTTGTTCTCCACGTATTCGCTAATCAGCGCGGCAACGTCTGCACCGCGCTCGGTGGCGAGGGTGCCGCCGGCGCAGAAATCGTTCTGCACGTCAACAATAATCAGTGCCTTAGACATGTCTGTCCTTTACAAGTAGGAATGAGTTTTCACTCTGATTCGCCAGGTGAAAACAGTATCTCAGAAGGGTGGTTTAGATGAACTCGGTCGGAATGATCGGCTCACCCTCCGAGAGGCGGCGGGCAGCTTCGGGAAGCTCAGCCAGGGATGCTGCGTGGCGGGCGGTTGCACGGCGCACGCCTTCCTCGCCGGTGAAGCCGGGCAGCAGTTCGCCGTTGCGGACGAAGTCCACCATGAGCGGGCGGGTGTCCTCGAGCAGGTTCGGGTCCTCGTGGGTGCCCAGAACCTCGGCGGTCGCGATACCCATGCCGTTGAGTCGGCGGGCCGCACGCTTGGCGCCACCAATGGACGCCTTGCCAGCCGACGCCTTAGCGACCGGCTGCATTTCGCCAGCGGCGTTCTCACGCTCAACAACCTTGTACACCATGGAGGAAGTCGGCGCACCGGAACCGGTGACCAGCTTAGTACCCACGCCGTAGGAGTCCACGGGTGCTGCCGCCAGAGATGCGATAGCGTACTCGTCCAGGTCGCTGGTGACGGTGATCTTGGTGTTAGTGTTACCGAGCGAGTCGAGCAGTTCACGCACGCGAGCCGCGGTGGCGACCAGGTCGCCGGAGTCCAGGCGCACACCGCCGAGCTCTTCACCAGCGAGTTCCACGCCGAGGCGGACTGCCTCGTCCACGTTGTAGGTGTCGACGAGCAGGGTGGTGCGGGCGCCGAGGGAACGCAGCTGCGCCTCGAATGCTTCACGTTCGCTGTCGTGCAGCAGGGTGAAGGCGTGGGCGCTGGTGCCGATGGTGTGCAGGCCGTAGCGCAGACCGGCCTCCAGGTTGGAGGTGCCCGCGAAGCCGGCGATAACTGCGGCGCGTGCAGCGGAGACGGCGGCGCGTTCGTGGGCGCGGCGAGAACCCATTTCGAGGCAGGGTCGGTTGCCTGCGGCTGCGCTCATACGGGAGGCGGCGCTCGCCACGGCGGAGTCAAAGTTCAGGATGGACAGCAGGTAGGTTTCGAGGACGCACGCTTCGGCGAAGGTGCCTTCGACCTGCATGACGGGGGAGTGGGGGAAGAACGCTTCGCCTTCTGCGTAGCCGCGGATGTTGCCGCTGAAGGTGAAGGATTCGAGGTAGGAGAGGGTTTCTTTGTTGACGATGTTGCGGGAGGAGAGGAAAGAGAGTTCTTCGTCGTTGAAGCGGAAGTTTGCGAGGCCTTCGAGGAATCGGCCGGTGCCTGCGAGGATGCCGTAGCGGCGGCCTGCGGGCAGGCGGCGGGTGAAGACTTCGAAGGTGCACTTACGGTTGGCTGCGCCGGAGGCGAGTGCCGCCTGGAGCATGGTCAGTTCGTAGTGATCGGTGAGAAGAGAGGTAGTAGCCATATGTTTATTGTAGTGGGGGATTAGGGTATTTTTCCTCTTAAGTCGGCGTGTCAATCACTACATAAAGTATTCTTGACTCTAAGTGCTGTAGTATGACAAATTACCAGCACTCTGTGCGGGATCACTGCATAATAAACACCGCAGCGGCGCAGGACGAACACAGCGGCAACACGGGAGCGGCACGGGGCAACACAGGGGCAACACAGGCCCGCCCGTATAATCAAAGGGAACCGGCCGCAAAGGAAACCAATGAACACTACCGCCGTGACCCTCTCCACCGGAACCCTCGAGGACACCGACCTCGACACCGCCCTGGAGAACATCCTCGCCACAGACACCCCATGGAAAGTCATCGTCTGGAACGACCCCGTCAACCTCATGACCTACGTGTCCTACGTCTTCCGCAGTCACTTTGGCTACTCCCGCGCCCGCGCCGAAGAGCTCATGCTGCAGGTGCACAATAACGGCAAGGCAATCGTCTTCACCGGCTCGCGCGAAGACGCCGAAAAACACACCCAGGCAATGCACGCCTGGGGCCTGCTGGCAACCTTCGAGAAAGTAGAAAACTAATGGCGCGACCCTTCCGCCGCACCCCCGGAGGCTACACCGCCTCCTTCGAACCCGCCGAACGCGACCTGATCCGCGAACTCGCCGAAGACGTGCGCGCGCTACTGCGCCCGGCAGACACCACCGCCGACGGCGGCACCGTCGACCCGCTGGAGGCGCTGGTCGGCATCACCGAAAACCCCACCGTCCCCGCCGATAGCGCCGTAGCACGCCTACTACCCGCCGCAAGCAGCGACGACGAGACCGCCACCGAATACCGCCGCTACACCGAACGCGACCTGCGCGAAACCAAACGCGCGAACCTCGCCATGCTCGCCTTCGATATTGAATCCAGCGACCTGCGCCTCAACGAAGAACATGCCCGCGCCTGGGCCGCCGCGCTCGGCGATATTCGCCTGGTGCTCGCCGACCGCCTCTACATCGTGGACGAAGAGAGCGCAGAAGATATTGCGGCGTTCACCGACCCTTCCAAGATTGAGACCCAGGAAGAGTACATGGCTGTGGTGTACAACTTCGTCTCCTGGGTTCAGGACTCGCTCATGCTCGCCATGCTCGACGGGCTGGACGACGAAGAAGAAACGCCCGGCGGAGCATTTGGCGGGGCAAACGAGCAAGAATAGAACGAATTTTTCGAATTACCCCTCAAACTATTGTCATATACAACCACATAATGGTGGTTCTCGACTCATCTAACCGCTCTATGGAATAAATGGGTAACCTTAGCGAGTTAGCATAGAACGTGGTACCCGACCGATAACAAAGTGTAGGTGACACATGAGTGACAGTATCGACGCAACCAATCCCTACCGTGCCCGCACCCCCTGGGGTAGCCCCGCGCCCGTAGGCCCCACCGCCGCGGCACCCATCGGCGTCTTCGACTCCGGAGTCGGCGGACTCACCGTGGCACGCGCCATCATGGACCAGCTGCCTCACGAACGTATCATCTACGTCGGCGACACCGCCCACGGCCCCTACGGCCCCCTCAAAATCGCAGAAGTACGCGCCAACGCGCTACGCATTATGGACGAACTCGTCGACTCCGGCGTGAAAATGCTCGTCATCGCCTGCAACACCGCCTCCGCAGCGGTGCTCCGCGACGCCCGCGAACGCTACACCCGACAGTACGGCATCCCCGTCATTGAGGTGATTCAGCCCGCCGCCCGCCGTGCGCTCGCCGCAACCCGCAACCGCAAGATCGGCGTGATTGCTACGGAGGCGACCGTCACCTCCCGCGCCTACGAGGACACTTTCGCGATTACCCCGAACCTTGAGGTGCACTCGGTGGCGTGCCCGCGCTTCGTGGAGTTCGTGGAGAAGGGCATTACCTCCGGCCCCGAGCTGCTGGAGACCGCCCGCGAGTACCTGCAACCGCTCAAGGACGCTGGCGTGGACACCCTCGTGCTCGGCTGTACCCACTACCCGCTGCTGGCTGGCGTGATTTCCTACATTATGGGTGAGGACGTCACCCTGGTTTCCTCCGCGGATGAGACCGCGAAGGACGTGTACCGCGAACTGCTCAACCACGCCATTGAAAGCCCGGTCCCCGAGGAAAACCCGCGCCACGAATTCCTCGCCACCGGCGAATCTGAGACGTTTTCGCAGCTGGCGCGCCGCTTCCTCGGCCCCGAGGTCACCAACGTGCGCCACACCAGCTCCGTGGCGGAACGCTACCCGACCGGCTCGCTGGCGGCGCTCACCCCCGAAATGCTTGCGGCACACCGCAACATCAACATCGACGAATCGGCAGATTCCGCAGAGGCGGCACACACCTCCGCGGGCACCGAATTTTCCGGCACCACCCCTAAGGACGACACCTCATGCGTCTAACCGTTATCGGTTGCACGGGCTCCTTTCCCGGCCCCGTCTCACCGGCTAGTTGCTATATGCTCACCGCCACGGACTTCGCGGGTCGCACCTGGCGCATCATCATGGACATGGGCAACGGCTCACTCGGCATGCTCCAGCGCCACATTGACCTGAGCGATATCGACGCGATCCTGATTTCGCACCTGCACCCGGACCACTGCATCGACCTGTCCGGTCTGCACGTGGCGGTCAAGTGGGATCCGCGCGGCTGGCCCAAGGGCCGCATTCCGCTGTACGGTCCCGCCGCGATTAACGAGTACCTTTCGGCGACTCACGGCCTGGACCCGGATCCGGGCATGAGCACCGAGTTCGAGTACCACACCTGGACTGAGGGTGAGCCTGTGCAGATTGGGCCCTTCCGCGTGGAGCCGTTCCGCGTGGTTCACCCCTCGAAGGACCCGTACGCCCTGCGTATCACCTGCAATGACCGTGAGGGCCACACCGTGTTCTCGTACTCGGGCGATACCGACCTGTGCGAGGGCCTGGTTAAGGCTGCTCGCGGCGCTGACCTGTTCCTCTGCGAGGCCGCCTACCAGGAGGGCCGCGATGACGCCCTGCGCGGCATTCACCTGACCGGCAAGCGTGCCGGTCAGGCAGCCACGGAGGCGGGCGTGCGCAACCTACTGCTGACCCACCTGCCCGTGTGGAACGACCCGGACATCGCCTACGCGGAGGCGCGTAGTGCCTTCTCCGGCCCGGTCGGCATTGCCGAAATGGCGGCAAGCTACCGCATCTACCCGCGCCCGACGGAGGCTAACCCGGTCACGTCCACCCTGAACGTGGTGGAGGTGCTCGACCCGCCGCTGAACACCGCGATTGCGCTCCCTAAGCCAGAGCTAGATTAGGCGAAGCCCGAGCTGGACTGGGCTAAAACAAACCGGACTAGGCATAACAACCCCAGTGCACGCCTTTCGCGCCAGCTAACACAGAACCAACAGACAGACCCAAGGAGAACCCATGACTGCAACCCGCGAAGACGGCCGCGCCCTCAACGAACTGCGCCCCATCACCATTACCCGCGGCTGGTCCCGCAACGCTGAGGGTTCCGCCCTCATCGAGTTCGGCAACACCCGCGTGCTGTGCACCGCATCCTTCACCGAGGGCGTGCCGCGCTGGCTCAAGGGCGAAGGTAAGGGCTGGGTGACCGCCGAGTACGCGATGCTGCCGCGCGCCACCAACACCCGTTCTTCTCGCGAGTCGCTGAAGGGCCGCGTGGGTGGCCGCACCCACGAGATTTCTCGCCTGATTGGTCGCTCCCTGCGCGCCGTCATCAACATGGATGAGCTGGGCGAGAACACCATCGTGCTCGACTGCGATGTTCTGCAGGCTGACGGCGGCACCCGCACCGCTTCGATTACCGGCGCGTACGTGGCGCTGGCTGACGCTATTACCTGGGCGAAGGAGCAGAAGATTCTGCCCGCTAAGGCGAACCCGCTGATTGATTCGGTGTCCGCAATTTCGGTGGGCATTATTGACGGCACCCCCATGCTGGACCTGCCCTACACCGAGGACGTACGCGCAGAGACCGACATGAACGTGGTCGTCACCGGCAGCGGCAAGTTCGTTGAGGTTCAGGGCACCGCAGAGGGCGCGCCCTTCGACCGCGACGAGCTCAACAGCCTGCTCGACCTGGCGCTGGAAGGCACCGCAGAGCTGGCTCAGATTCAGCGTGAAGCACTGGCACACTAACCGGTTCCAGTAACTAGTTCCGTCGACAAGGAGAAACTATGGCAGACGCAAAGATTGTTCTGGCGAGCCACAATAAGGGCAAGCTCAAGGAACTGCGCGAAATTCTGCGCGGACGCATTGACGGCCTGGACGTTGATACCCAGGTGGTTGACGCCTCCAGCGTGAACGCACCCGATGTTCCCGAGACCGGCGTGACCTTCGCTGAGAACTCCCTGCTGAAGGCGCGCGCTGTTGCAGAGGCAACCGGTCTGGTCGCTATTGCTGACGATTCCGGTCTGTCGGTGGATGTGCTCAACGGCGCCCCCGGTATTTTCTCGGCGCGCTGGGCGGGTAGCCACGGTGATGACAGCGCGAACCTGAACCTGCTGCTGGCTCAGCTGAGCGATATTCCTGCCGAGCACCGCGGCGCGAAGTTCTGCTGCGCGGCGTCGGTTGCCTCCCCGAACGGTTTTGAGGCGGTCGAGTACGGCGAGCTGCCCGGCGAGCTGCTGACTGCACCGGCGGGGGAGGGCGGCTTCGGTTACGATCCGATTCTGCGCCCCGTGGAGCTGAACGGTGAGAACGCCCTGTACGAGGGTCAGTACGCTGGCAAGTCGTGCGCTGAGATTCCCGCCGAGATTAAGAACTCGATTAGCCACCGTGCGCGTGCTTTTGAGGCGCTGATTCCTCAGATTGCTGCGGCGCTGGCTTCCTAAAACCGCTGTCTAAAACCGTCGCTGAGGCACCAGAGCGTACTCGCTGTGCCGCTCTGTTGGGTGGAAACGCGGGGTTGGGTGCGAATTTTTCACGCATCCCTCTAAAATCCCCCACTGAGATACCAATTAAAGGCACAATAGTGTGAGAAGCTTTACCTCAAGGTTAGTGACACCAAAGAAACTCGTCTGCTGAAGGTACCTTCGGCAGACGAGTTTTGCTATTGAAGAGCCTTTCAGCGGGGCATCTGCCCGATGCTTGCTGTCACCGACCGCGGTAGAAAAACCTGCAGCGAAAGAGACACACCGATGCTCATCCTTCTTCTGCTGATGGCACTCGCCCTTGCCGCCGGATGCTGGGCGTACTCCTACGTGTGGCGCGGACTGAACCGCCGCGTCATTGCCGCCGTGAAGGTGGTTGACCCGATGATTACACTCGGCCCGTACGTCATGGCGGCGTGGGCGGCGTTCATGGCTCTGATTGCCACGAATATCTGGGCGACCGGAACCCTGCACACTGTGCTGACGATTATTTTCTGGGTGGTTGCCGCAGGGTGCCTCGGCTGGGCCGGATTCTGGCTGCTCATACACTGCTTGGGCGGGCAGACCCCGGGCAAACGCCCGATGTGGTGGCGCGAGGCGGTTGCCGCGAAGTTCGCCTGGCGTAACCTCTCGCGCATGCCCGCCTACCTGGGCGCTCGCACCAGCATCCTGCCGGTGGAGAACCCGCACCTGACCAAACCGTATTCGGGGTCGTGGACTCGCCCGCTCGGCGCGACCATGCCCGGGTACAGCTCCAACGGTGAGTTTATTGATGGCTTTGACGAGTTCGGTCGCAAGATGCCGCGCCTCTACCCGGTGGGCCCTGAACCGACCATCTTTGAGATGGCGCGCTGGGGTAAGTCGGTGAGCTCCGATCAGCTGCTGACGACCTTCCTGCCGACTGCTCCGTTTGAGCGTCTGCGTCTGCCCGGCACCATTACGGGCCCCTTCACCTTTGCGGGGGAGGTGCCGCACGGTGCGGTGACGAAGTGGCCTCGCCGCAGTGGCGCGAACCGCGCCTTCGGCTCCTACGCTCGTCTGGGCGAAATCACCGAACGCAAGGTGGAACTACTGGTTGACCACCGCATCATTGCGGCGCTGCAGACTACCCGTGAAAGCTACGAACGCCGCCACAGCTGGATGCTCGCCTTCACCGACATCGCAGACGGCGACTTCACGATGGACGCCGATACGAACGGCAACCTGCGCATCACCTTCGGCATGATGACCGAGGGCTACGAGACTCCGTGGGTCTTCACCAGCACCCTGAAAGACAGCCCGCGCCTGCGTCGCAAGGTACACCACGCCATGAGGGAACGCCGCGTGCTCAAGCAGAGTAGCGGCGAGCTGATGGACTGGTACTTTGTGCCGAAGCTCAGCGAGTTCCCGCACGGCCCGGTCACGAATGAGCTGCCCGAAGAGTTCTACTTCAAGTCCAATATCATGGTCACGAACCGTCACGAGAGCTCCTCGCGTGCCACGGGTGAGGCACACTAGGGGAAACTTTGCCATGAGGTGCCTGGGTTGGAAAAGCACAGGATGGAAGTGCACAGGTTGGAAAAGCACAGGCTGAATACCTCGAAAGCGCACCCTAAAAATTCAGATACCCGCAGATACTCACGCACCGGCTGCTACTCCATGGGGGAGTGGCGGCCGGTGCTTTTCTGCTGTTTTATTCTCTCGACAGGACCTAATGACGGTGCAGTGCCTAATGACGGTGCAGACAGAAGCGGGCAACAAGCCACGATAGAATAGAAACTTAGAGCACTATGAGCGCAAGCCGGGGCGTTTCTTTCTCCCCTTACGCGAGCTTGCCGTGCTGAGAACATCTGCAGAGTATATTCGCAGAGATCACCTGCAGAAAACACCTGCGGGGAACACCTGCAGAGAACACACAGTCATCACTTGCCGAAAGGATTCCCGTGGCGTCTTCGAACTACACCGCCCGTCACCTCTCCGTGCTGGAAGGTCTGGAAGCTGTACGCAAACGCCCGGGCATGTACATTGGCTCCACCGACTCCCGCGGCCTGATGCACTGCCTCTGGGAGATTATCGACAACTCGGTGGATGAGGCGCTCGCCGGTTTCGGTCAGTCCATTCAGGTCATTCTGTACCGTGACGGTTCGGTTGAGGTGCGCGATGATGGCCGCGGTATCCCCACCGATATTGAGCCGCGCACCGGCCTGTCCGGCGTGGAGGTCGTGTTCACCAAGCTGCACGCCGGCGGTAAGTTTGGCGGCGGCTCCTATAATGCCTCCGGTGGTTTGCACGGTGTGGGCGCTTCCGTGGTGAACGCGCTGTCTTCCCGCCTGGATGTGCAGGTGGACCGCGGCTCGAAGACCTACCAGATGTCCTTCCACCACGGCATTCCCGGCTTCTTCGAGTCCGGCCGCACTCCCAAGCCTGATGATCCGTTCACTCCCGCAACCGAGGGCACTGACGCCCTGCAGATTGTGGGCCGCGCTAAGCGTGGCGTGACCGGCACCCGTGTGCGCTATTGGGCTGACCCGCAGATTTTCACCCCCGACGCTAAGTTCAGCTACGAGGACTTGGCTGCTCGTGCGCGCCAGACCGCGTTCCTCATTCCGGGTCTGCGTATTTGCATCCGCGATGAGCGCCGCCTACCCGGCACCCCCGGCGAGCTGGAGCCCCACGAGGAAGTTTTCCAGTACGACGGCGGCATTAGTGAGTTTGTCGAGTTCTTGGCGCACGATGAGCGTATTACCGACACCTGGCGTTTTAGCGGCAACGGCTCTTTTACCGAGACCGTGCCTGTGCTGGGTGAGGACGGCCGCTCGCAGCTGACTGACGTGGAACGCGATTGCGAGGTGGACGTTGCCCTGCGCTGGGGCATCGGCTACGAGACGACGGTCCGTAGCTTCGTGAACATTATTGCCACCCCCAAGGGCGGTACCCACACCACCGGTTTTGAGCAGGGCCTGCTGCGCGTGATGCGCAAGCACCTTGCCGATAATGCCCGCAAGTACAAGGTGGGTAACGACAAGATTGAGAAGGACGACGTGCTCGCCGGCCTAACCGCCGTGCTGACCGTGCGTCTTGCTGAGCCGCAGTTTGAGGGTCAGACCAAGGAGATTCTGGGTACCCCTGCGGTTCGCCAGATCGTGTCGAAGGTTGTGGGGGACGCCCTGAAGGCTCGCCTGGAGTCGACCGCCCGTGCGGAGAAGGCTCAGGCGACCGCTCTGTGCGAGAAGGTCGTCTCTGAGATGAAGACCCGCGTCTCGGCGCGCATCCATAAGGAAACTCAGCGCCGTAAGACCGCGCTGGAGTCTTCGTCCATGCCCACCAAGCTGGTGGATTGCCGTTCAACCAACGTTGAGCATTCTGAGCTGTTCATTGTGGAGGGTGACTCGGCGCTGGGTACTGCGCGTCTGGCGCGTTCTTCTTCGTATCAGGCTCTGCTGCCGATTCGCGGTAAGATCCTGAACACTCAGCGTGCTTCGGTGACTGATGTGCTCGCGAATGCTGAATGCGCGGCGCTGATTCAGGTGATTGGTGCAGGCTCGGGTCGTACTTTTGACCTGGATTCTGCTCGCTACGGCAAGGTCATTATGATGACCGATGCGGACGTGGACGGCGCCCACATTCGTACCCTGCTGCTGACCCTGTTCTACCGTTACATGCGCCCGCTGATTGAGGCGGGTCGCGTGTACGCTGCGGTTCCGCCTCTGCATCGCGTGGAGGTGGTGCGCCGCGGCAAGCCGAACGAGATGGTGTACACCTACTCGGAGAATCAGCTGCACGTGCTTCTGGATTCTTTGCGGGAGCAGGGGGTGTCCTATAAGGAACCCATTCAGCGTTATAAGGGTCTGGGTGAGATGGACGCTGACCAGTTGGCTGAGACGACGATGGATCCGCGTCATCGCATGCTGCGTCGTATTCGTATTGAGGATGCGGAGGCTGCCGAGCGTGCGTTCTCTCTGTTGATGGGTTCTGAGGTGGCTCCGCGTAAGGAGTTCATCATTGCGGGTGCTCATCAGCTGGATGCCGAGAGCATTGATATGTAGAGCATCGATATGTAGCGTGCGGTGCCTTGCGGGGCAGTGGTGGCTGGCGTGTCACAATCCATGAATTTTGTGTGAGAATAGTCACGCAATTCTCGGAGATTCCGCGTAAATTCCGCATGAAACAGGCAAATTTAAGCTTTGAGCACTACTTGAAGCATCTGTCACAATCACGAAATCTGTCACCAAAATTTTGCAGAAAATATTAAAAACTGCAATATTTCACCAAGGTTCCGAAACTGCTTCTCAACCCCGCAAGGCACCATCGTGTCTCATTCCTCTCACCACCCTTGCATCGAGGGATAACGTCCAAGGTACCTTTAGCGAAACGTCAAACAATAAACGTCCATACTATGCACAGCCTACTCACAGCTTCTTAGGAAAACCCTGTACCTTAGAAGCATGAGAGACACTGTGTCAGTAACTCTCGTATGCCCTCCATCGATGGCGGGCTACCCGAAATCTGGCACAAACGCACATTAAGTACACACATAGTAAGGACCTATCAATGGATCCCCTTGATTTTGGTAGGTGGCAGTTCGGTATTACCACCGTCTACCACTTCTTCATGGTTCCGCTGACTCTGGGTCTGGGCCTTGTTGTGACCTACCTGTACATTTGCTACGTTCGTACCAAGAAGGACGAATATAAGCGCATGACGAAGTTCTGGGGCAAGCTGTACCTCATTAACTTCGCTATGGGTGTGGCCACCGGTCTGGTTCAGGAATTCCAGTTCGGCATGGCGTGGAGTGAATACTCCCGCTTCGTCGGCGACGTCTTCGGCGCTCCGCTGGCAATGGAAGGCCTCTTCGCCTTCTTCGTTGAGTCGACCTTCCTCGGTCTGTGGATCTTCGGTTGGGACCGCCTCAAGCCTGCTGTACACGCGTTCTCGCTGTTCATGGCAGTTCTCGGCTCCTGGATTTCTGCATTCTTCATTCTGGTTGCAAACTCCTGGATGCAGCACCCCGTTGGTGCAGAAATGATTGATGGTCGTCCCCGTATGACCGACATCGGCGCAGTGCTGATGAACCCCCTCGCATGGGTGACCTTCTCTCACGTCATCACCGCATCCATTCAGGTCGCCGGTGGCTTCCTGGTCGGTATTGCCTGGTACAAGCTGTGGCGTCGCCGCAAGGACGGCATCGACAAGGTCGTTGACGGCAAGGTCGTTGTTGGTGAGTCCGACAAGGGCGCACGAGACAAGAAGGACTTCCAGGTTTGGCTCAAGTCCCTGCGCCTGGGCGCAGTCGTTGGTCTCCTCGCGTTCGCAGGTGTTGGTGCATCCGGTCACCTGCAGGCACAGATGATGATCCACGAGCAGCCCCTCAAGATGGCTGCTGCAGAAGCTGCGTGCCACGACGGCACTTCCTTCTCCGTTCTGACCGTCGGCGAGCTCGGCGCTCAGAGCTGTGACAAGATCACCCCCATCATCGAGGTTCCCGGCGTGCTGTCCTTCCTGGCTCACGACAACTTCGATACCCCGGTGAAGGGTATTCAGACCCTGCTGCCCGAGTACGAAGCTAAGTTCGGCACCAACCTGCCCAACAACCCGCTCTACGGCGAGCGTGCAGGTCAGAAGATTGACTACCTGCCCTCCCTCGAGGTCTCCTACTGGGGCTTCCGCGGCATGATTGGTCTGGGTGCAGTCGTACTGCCCCTCTACCTCTACGCACTGTGGGTAACCCGTAAGAAGGGCGTTGGCACCGTTCCCGAGTCCAAGTTGCTCAAGAACGTTGCTGTCTGGTCCATCATGGCTCCCTTCTTCGCAATCGCACTGGGCTGGATCTTCACCGAAATGGGCCGCCAGCCCTTCGTTGTGGCTCCGAACCTTCAGGGTGACCCCGCAATCCACCTGTTCACCGCAGCAGCTATCTCCCCGGGTGTTTCCGGTGAAGAAATCCTCTTCTCCCTGCTCACCCTGGGTCTGCTCTACGGCGTGCTGATGGTGGTTGAGGTTTACCTGCTCATCAAGTACGTCAAGGCCGGTGTTGTGGCAGCAATGCCCGAGCTGGTTCAGTCGCCCCACGAGGACGAGTCCAACGACAAGTCCAAGCGCGATGTGCTGGAGTTCGCCTACTAGGCGGGTAAGGATTGATTCACCATGAACTTTGATTTCAATATCTTTGCCGGTCAGCCTGGCCTGCCCACCCTCTGGTTTGTCGCCATTGGCGTCTTCCTCATCATGTACATGATTCTCGACGGTTTCGATCTGGGTGTCGGTATGCTGATGGGTTCCAAGTTCACCAAGAACGAGAAGGAACGTCGTCTGCTGCTGAACATCATCGGCCCCGTCTGGGACGGTAACGAGGTGTGGATTGTGTCCGGCGGTGCTGCTATCTTCGCAGCATTCCCCATCTGGTACGCAGCCCTCTTCTCGGCTCTGTACATCCCCCTGACCCTCGCGCTGGTCTTCCTGATTCTGCGCGTGGTCGCAATTGAATACCGCGGTAAGAAGAACGACGAGAAGTGGATCCGTAACTGGAACATCGCTCTGTCTGTTTCTTCCTTCTTCATCGCGTTGCTCGTCGGTGCTCTGCTGGGCCTGACCTCCATGGGTCTGCCCATCAACGAGAACGGCGACCGCGTCGGCGGCGCCTTCGCATGGGTCTCCCTGCCGGTTCTGCTCGGCGGTCTGGGCTTCGTGGGCTTCTCCCTGGTTCAGGGTCTTGCCTTCATCGCCCTGAAGACCGACGGCGAAATCCGCGACCGTGCCCGCAACACCCTGGTACGCTGGGCTCCCGTCCTGCTGCTGCCGATCGTTGCATGGGTTCTGACTCTGGACTTCACTACCGGTAACGGCATCTCCTGGCTGTGCACCATCCTGGCTGTGGTTGCTGTTCTGATTGCTTGGATTTCCGCAAAGGGTGGCCGTGAGGGTCGCGCTTTCGCTGGTCTGTCCGTGTTCCTCGCATTCGGCGCGCTGGCAATCTTCACCGCAATGTACCCGAACGTTCTGCCCTCCACCCTGGACCCGGCATACTCGCTCACCATTGCGAACGCATCCAGCTCCGAGTACACCCTGGGCGTTATGACCTTCGTGACCTGCCTTGGTCTGCCGGTCGTGTTCGTCTACCAGGCATGGACCTACTGGGTCTTCCGTAAGCGTCTGCACGTGGATCACATCCCCGAGGCTCACGACGCTACCGAACTGGCTGAACTGCCGACCAAGTAGCATGTAGCTGATTGAAGAATCCCCCGAATTTCTCTTCTGAGAAGTTCGGGGGATTTTTCTATGCACACAGTGGACTATGCACACAGAGGGCTATTCCTGCTGGAGACTATGCCCGCAGCGGATGCAGCTCTCAACAGATGAGCGGGCACGCAAAAATTTTTGGTGCACACCCCCCCCCGAAATTCGGGCGCGACAGGGAACAGAAGGTGTAATGTGGTGTACAACTCACTCTTATGAAAGGGGTTTAACGATGAAGTTCCTCACCCGCCGCACCACCGCCCCTCGCACTGGCATGAGCCGCCGCCTGCTCGCCACGGGCGCCCTGCTCTGCATCGGCATCATGCCTCTGAGCGCCTGCTCGCTCTTTAACCCGCCGTTGGAACGTGACGAAAGCGTCCATGCCATCTTTGACGCGGAGCAGGACATCGTGAAGATGCCCCTGGACGATTACCGCAACTACGAGCGCACCAACTACGAGTACACGGCCTTTCAGATTGCCATGAAGCAGTGCTATGCCGAACACGGGCAGAATTACACCGCCCAAGCTCCCCATTCTGAAAGCGGGCCACGCGGTGATTTGGGCCGAAAGTACGGCCCCTGGAATGTTGAGTACGCCCAGAAGTACGGTTTTCAGAAGCGGGACCCCAACGCAGCCGATCCCATCTCCTACAACTCGGGGGAGAGCATGAGCCCCGAGGAGCGGCTCAGCATCGAATGCTATACCAAGGCCCGTGAAACTCTGGACGCCGCGGTGCCCGACGGCAAGAGGCCTGAGAAGGAAGAACAGCCCACCTACATTCGTATCTCTACCGAAGCGGGTAACGCCGTGTACGGAAGCAAGCTACACCGCGAGCTCGAAGAGAAGTGGAAGCAGTGCGTCTCCGACCGCGGTCTCACCCCGCGCTCGGCTGGATCCGTCGCCGAGGAAACTCCGATGTTTGATCAGATGATGAAGAACGGAGGACCGAACGCGCCCGCCTCCGAAGAAGAGATCCGCATCGCCACCATCCAGGCCGAATGTAACCAGCAGGTCGGCATGAGCCAGCAGCTCTACGACTTGGAAGCCCAGTACCAGATGCCGCTCATCCGCAAGCACCAGTCGCAGCTTGAACAGGAACGCCAAGCCGACCGTGACCGCGACGAGAAGTTCAAACAGTACGTTCAGGAGCACCAGTAACCCGAGCGTCCACGACCGGTTTTGACGTCGGATTTTAAAACCGAATCTTGATACCGGGGAAAGACCGGTAATGGTGCGGGCCACCCGAGACACAGGCTCGGCGGGTAGCCCGCACCCGCGAGGATATTCCCGCAGCGGATGCAGCTCGCGGCAGGCGAGTGGGCGCGCAAAAATTTTTGGTGCACACCCCCCCGAAATTCGGGCGCGACAGGGAGTAGAACGTGTAATGTGGTGTACAACTCACTCTTATGAAAGGGGTTTAACGATGAAGTTCCTCACCCGCCGCACCACCGCCCCTCGCACTGGCATGAGCCGCCGCCTGCTCGCCACGGGCGCCCTGCTCTGCATCGGCGTGCTCCCGCTGAGCGCATGCTCGCTCTTTAACCCGCCGTTGGAACGCGACGAAAGCGTCCACGCCATCTTTGACGCGGAGCAGGACATCGTGAAGATGCCCCTGGACGATTACGTCTACTACGAGGTGGGCACTCATTACGAATACACGGCCCATCAAATCGCCATGAAGCAGTGCTACGCCGAACACGGGCAGAGCTACACCGTCCAAGCTCCCCAATCTGAAAGCGCGCCGCGCGGCGATAATGGGCGAAAGTACGGCCCCTGGAACGTCGAATACGCCAAGAAGTACGGATTCCAGAAGCGAGACCCCAACGCCGCCCCCATCTCCTTTAGCTCACCGGAGAGCTTGAGCCCCGAGGAGCAGCTTCGCACCGAATGTCTTGACAAGGCCCGCGAGACCCTGGACGCCGCGGTTCCCGAAGGTAAGAGGCCCGAGAATGATGTGCAGTCCACATCCAGTCGTATCTCCACCGAGGCGGTTAACGCCGTTTACGGTAGCAAACTGCACCGCGAGCTCGAAGAGAAGTGGAAGCAGTGCGTCTCTGACCGCGGCCTCACCCCCAATAGGGCAGGCTCTGTCGCCGAGGAAAGCCCGCTGAATGAGCAGCGGAGCAAGAACGGCGGTTTCAACGAGCCCGCCTCCGAAGAAGAGATCCGCATCGCCACCATCCAGGCCGAATGTAACCAGCAGGTCGGCATGAGCAAGCAGCTCTACGACCTGGAGGCACAGTATCAGATGCCGCTCATCCGCAAGTACCAGTCGCAGCTTGAGCAGGAACGCAAGGCAGAACGTGAGCGTGACGAGAAGTTCAAGCAGTACGTTCTGGAGCACCAGTAAACCGGGGCGCTAAAAGACAGCGCAAAAACAGTTTAGAAAGACACCGCCATGACCACTCACACGAAAAACCAAAACAGCGGGCACCGCTTCAGCGAACGCATCGCCCGACCCCGCGTGCTCCTGCTGCTGGCTATCCTCGCCATCGGTTCGCTCATGCTGTCCTTCTACCTGGGCACCCGCTACGCCGCCACGGGCCCCGACCCGGCCGTGCAGGCGAAAACCGTGATTCCGGTCTGGGCGAAGGTTGAAGAACGAACCGTCAGCGAGGGCCTCGCCATTGCCGGAACCACCAAGGCTGGAGAGACCGCCCCGATTAGTGCGCGCACCAACGGTGAGCCGGTGCTCGTCTACCAGAACCAGAAGCCCGGTAACGTGCTCAAGGCCGGTGACTTCATCGGCATCATTGGCGCCGACCCCGTCTTCGTGCTGGATGGGCCGCTACCGCTGTACCGCGACCTCCACCTGGGCGATAACGGTGACGACGTGCTCGCCTTCCAGAAGGCACTGAACTCCGCCGGGTACGCCACCGCTCAGAGCGGCACCGTCACCGAAGACACCCTCGACGCCGTCACGCGCCTGCACCGCGCGCACCTGACCGGCGTGCCCAGCGAAGGGGTCACCAGCATTGCCCGCAACAACTACGCGATTCTGCCCGGCGGAAGCCACACCGTCACCGCAGTTGCGGCGGTCGGCCAGCTCATCAGCGACGGCAACCCCATCGCGAGTGTAGAAACCAGCGAACCCTACGTGGAATCCAGCGTTGAGCTCTCCGTTGCCAATAAGCTCAAGGTCGGCGACCGCGTTAGCCTGCGCACTTCCACCGGCAGCGTGGAGGGCACCATCACCAGCATTGGTGAGCTGCAGAACGACCCCTCCAAGGGTGCGGCAAAGAGCGTGCGATTCAGCGCCGACGACCCGAGCAAGCTCACTCCGGGGCAGAGCGCATCCATCACCAGTAAGGGCAACACCTCAACCACCCTCGCCGTGCCGACTACCGCGGTACGCCAGGACTCCCAGGGCACCTACGTGCTGGTTGAAAAGGGCGGAAGCTCCACCTCGACCAGCAAGGATGCGCCCGCTACCGAACGAGTCAACGTTGAGGTTCTACGCACCGCCGGCGGATACGCCGCCATCAACGCGAACCTCAGCACGGGACAGAAGGTGCTTGTCTCATGAGCCGCCGTAAGAGAACCCCAGACGCAAGCCCGGGACGTGCGCCTACAGTTGCGCCCAACGTAGCGTCCGCCGCTACACCTGCCGCCGGGCTCGGTACCGCGCCCGCCATCGAAATGCGCGGCATTACCCGCATCTTTGAGGGGAGCGACCGACCCGTCCTCGATCGTCTCGACCTGGTGGTGGAACGCGGCGAATTCCTCGCCATTATTGGTCCGTCGGGCTCCGGTAAATCAACCCTGCTCAACGCCATTGGCCTGCTCGACACTCCCACCAGCGGAACCTACAGCCTCTTCGGCAAAAACACGGAAGGACTCAGCGACAGAGAACGCGACGAAATGCGCCGAGACCACCTCGGCTTCATCTTCCAATCCTCAAACATGCTGCTGGACGAAACCAGCACCACCAACGCCTCCATGGGCCTGCGCGTGCAGGGCGTACCCTACGGCGAGCGCCTGCAACGCACCGAAGAAACCCTAGAATTTCTGGGGTTGAGCGACCGCGCCAGCATCCGCACCCGCTACCTCTCCGGCGGTGAAAAGCAGCGGTGCGCCATTGCCCGCGCCCTCGCCACGCGCCCGCCGCTGATTCTTGCCGACGAGCCCACCGGCAACCTGGACAGCCACAATAGCGCCAAGGTCATTGAGATTCTGCAGCGCATTAACGCCACCGGCTGTACCGTGCTGGTTATTACGCACGACCCGGAGGTTGCCGCCGCCGCCCGCCGCGTGATCCGCATTGAGGATGGGCGGCTGCATGAGCAGGGCCGCACCGATTCGGCTACGGTGCCGGTGACTGAGGTGCCGGTCGCCGAGGCTGTGTCGTCTGTAGCAGACACCCCGGCGGAAGCCACTGCAGATGCTCCCGCGAATACCCCCGCCAGCCTCGCGCCGGGGGAGAAGCCCGCCGCGCACCGCCGCGGAAGCTTCCTCACCGACGACAGCATCGAGGCAATCTCGGCGCTCACCTCACGACCGCTACGCACCCTGCTGCTGGGCCTGTCCTTCGCCCTGGGCGTGGGCGGACTCATCAGCGCCTCCGGCATGAGCGAATCCGCCAGCTACCAGGTGAACCAGCGTCTGCTCGGATCCGAACAATCCACGCTCTACATCAGCGACAGGGACAATGACCAGAACATGCTCGGAACCTACCGGCAGGGTGAATCTGCGCAGAACGTTGCCGACCGCATTAGCGCGTTGGACTACGTGAAGAACACCGGGTTCGTCAGCAGCGTGGCGCCAGCCGACGTGCGAATCACTCGGTTCAGCCCCTACGAGGACGAACCCAAAACGGCGATTGGCCTCAGCTCCACCTCGAAGACCAGGCTCGAGCAAATCGGTGCCCGCATGAACCCCGAAACCCTGCGTGCGCTCGAACAGATGAACTCGACCCTCACCCTGCAGAACGTTGCCGACCGTGAACGCGCCGAGCAGCTCTCGGGCGCTATCGTCTCGGTCTCCGCTGCCCGCGCCCTCGGCATTCTCCCCGAAGATAAGGCGGCAGATAACGCCACAACCGAGCCCCGACCCGGCGAGCTACCCGCCGTCGACTACGGCATTAAGCTCGGCGGACTGCCGCAGGTGGCACCCGGTGTGAGCATCTGGGTGGATGGTCAGCTGATGCCGGTCGTCGGCCTTTTCGACCCCGGCAATAGCGGCTACGAATTCAGGAATACGGTCATTGTCTCGCCGGGCACACTTCAGCGCACCGGACGCGGCCAGGTCACATACATTGCCGAAACCGAACGGGGCTACGGCAAAGCGGTCGCCAAGGCAATTCCGCTGACCCTCAAGCCCGCTGAACCCAGCCAGATCAACGTGGAAACCCCCTCCGACCTGCAGAGCCTACGCGCGTCTATCGCCTCGGATCTGGGCCTGTACGTGGGTGTGCTCTCCGGTATTCTGCTGGTGCTCGCCTCCCTCTCGGCGGCAACCGCAATGTATCTGTCCGTGCAATCGCGCACCGCAGAGATTGCGCTGCGCCGCGCCATCGGATCGAGTAAATGGCTGATTGCCCGCATCTTCCTCATGGAGGGCGTCATGCTCGGCGTGCTCGGCGGCTCCATCGGCGCCTGCTCCGGCATGATTGCGACGATTATTCTTTCGCTCGTGCAGGGCTGGCAGGCGGTTCTCTCGCCCGGATTCGTGGTGCTCGGAGTGGGCGTTGGCGCCCTTACCGGTCTGGTGTCTTCGGCGTACCCGGCGTGGGTGGCATCCCGCAAGAGCCCCGCTGATGCGATGCGCGGCTAGAACTAGCGCGGGGTGAGGGACAGCCAATTATCCGAAACTTGACTGGTCAAATAGGTATTGGATAGCCCAACCCTTAAACTGATGGGAGGTAAAAACAGCAGAAGACTAAGGACAACACGTGAGTCGAACGCACACACCGCGTCATGCTGACAAACATCAGAACACTGAGGCACCAGAGGTGACCGAGGGAAAGCGCAATGACCGCGCTGACCGCCGCCCACCTCTGGGCCCTGACGCCCGTAAAACCCTCAGCACGTTCGGTGTTATCACCGCCGTGCACACCCTCGCGACGGTGCTTTTCAGTGCCGCCTTGGCTGTGATTATTGCCCGCGCGGCACACGCCGGTTTCGCCGCTGTTGCCGCCGAGCACGCGCGTCTCAAAGAGACCAGCGCCCCGGACGTGTACCGCGCCTACATTGAGTTCTCGGGCTCCGCGCAGGCGCAGCTGGAGGCGCACGGCGGCTGGCTGCTCGGCCTCGGTGGTATCTTCGGTGACGCAGACACCATTACCCCCGGCCTGATTGCGGTCGCCGTGGCTGCCCTGCTCGTCCGCTCGGGTACCGACTACCTGCTGGCTGTGAGCGCGCAGCGTGCCGCCTCCGGAGCGAAGTCTCAGATTCGTTCCTCGCTGCTCAAGCGTGTGCTCGCCACCGGTGGCGCAGACACCCCCGAAGGTACCGGCGCGACCGCTGTGTTGCTGTCCCGCGGCCTGAACGCCCTGGATGACTACTACACGAAGACCCTGACCGCGTTCGTGTCCACCGCGATTGTGCCGTTTATCCTCTGGGTTGTTGTGGCGGCCCTAGACTGGATGAGCGCCATGGTGCTGGTATGCACCTTGCCGCTTATTCCGGTGTTCATGATCCTGATTGGTAAGAACACCCGCGACGAAACCGCAGAAGCTCAGGCTGAGCTGCACCGCCTCTCCGACCATATTCTGGAGCTGGTGCGCGGCCTGCCCGTCATTATCGGTCTGGGCCGTGAACGTGCACAGACCCGCTCCATGAACGCCCTCGGCCAGCGTTACCGTGAACGCACCATGCAGACTTTGCGTAGCGCTTTCATGTCTTCGCTCGCTCTGGAGCTCATCACCACTATTTCGGTGGCGCTGATTGCTGTGCTGATTGGTGTGCGCCTGGTCAACGGCACCCTGGGCCTGGATACCGCAATTCTCGTGCTGCTGCTGGCCCCCGAATGCTACCAGCCGCTGCGTGATGTGGGTGCCGCCTACCACCAGTCGGAGGACGGCGTTGCCGCCCTGCGTAGCGCCCAGAAGATTATTGATGCGCCCCTGCCCGCCGCCGCTGCGGACTCGAATGCACAGGATCCGGCAGTGCAGGATCCGGCAGTGCAGGATCCGGCAGTGCAGGATTCGGCAGTGCAGAAGGCTCAGCCTTCCACCATCGTCGTTAAGGACCTGTCGGTGAGCTACCCGGCGCGTCCTGCTGTGCTGACTAACCTGTCCCTGAATCTGGACCGTCGCGTTGCTACCGCTCAGGGTGTAACTGCCCAGGATGCACGCGGCGCGGTTATCGGCGTGATGGGTGAGTCCGGCTGCGGTAAGTCCACCCTGCTGAACGTGTTCTCCGGTGCCGTGCGCGAGGGTCTGGTGCCCACCGGCTCGGAGGAGCCCGTGCACCTGACCGGTAGCGTGACCGGTCTGGGAACCACCCTGGTTATTCCGCAGTCGCCGGTCTTCACCGCGCCGACCGTGCAGACCGAAATGGCGCTCTACGCACTCAGCGCCACCGAGGCGGAGCGTGAGCGTGCAGCCGCTCTGCTCAGTGAAGCGATGGACTCCAAGAAGCTGTCCGTCACCGATGCCGAGTCCACGCTGCTGGTTGGCCCGCTGGCTCAGCTGGGCATGGAGAAGCTGACCGCCCTCGAACCCGGTGCCCTCAGCGCAGGTCAGGCACGCCGCCTCGCCGTGGCACGCACCCTGGCTCGTGCCGAGGCTATCTACCGTGCCGGCGGTGAACAGACCGTGCTGACGGTCCTGGTGGATGAGCCGACCGCGCACCTGGACGCCTACTCGGCATACCTGGTGACCCGTGCCCTGCACCGCCTGGCGGAACTTGGCGCAACCGTGCTGATCGTGACCCACGAGCAGGAGCTCGCCGCTGGCTGCGATATCCTCGTTCGTGCCGTGCAGACCGCCCAGGGCTACACATGGACCGCCGAGGCGAATACCGCCCGCGTTGCGGTTCCCGCGCAAGCCCCCGCGCACCTGCTCAAGGACAGGGAAGAGTACGAGGCTGAAAGCACCGCCCCGGCGGGCGCCTCCGCAGCTGTCGAGGCCGAGGAAGCTGCGCCTGCTGGCCTGTTCGCAAGCCTGCGCACCCTGAAGGAACTGACCGGTATCGGTGTTCGCGCCGCAACCGGCCCGGTCATCATGGCTGCGATTACTTCCCTGATGGCTGCGGCACTGACCGCGCTGTCCGGCTGGCTGATTGTTCGCGCCGCCGAGGGCCCGGCAATGATGTACCTGATGGTCGCCATTGTGGGCGTGCGTTTCTTCGGCCTGGGTCGTGCCTGCGCCCGCTACGCTGAGCGTCTGATGACCCACTCGAAGGTTCTTGCCGCCGCAAATATTCTGCGTCTGCGCGCCTGGGTTGGCGCATGGCAGAGCGTGAGCAGCGTTCGTGCCCTGCTGCGTGGTGACGCGCTGCTCGAACGCCTCGTGGGCGGTATTGATGAGCTGCGTGACGGCGTGCCGCGCGTTATTATTCCACCGGCTGCGCACCTGCTGGTCATGACCGCGGCGCTGATTACGACCGCGTGCATTCTGCCGCAGGCTCTGATTCCGGTTCTGCTTGCCGTGCTGGTCAGCACTTTTGTGGCTCCGTGGATTGTGCTCCGCGCCGATGCCCGCGCGGAGGCGCTGGCTCGCCGCTCCACCGCGCAGATGCTGCGCCTGGGCACCGGCATGCTCTCGGCTGCTGAGGATTTGCGCGCTAACGGCGTGGCAACCACCGCTGAGAAGGCTAACGGCGCCCTGGACGCCGAGAACCTGTCCGCCCTGCAGAAGGGCTCGACCGCTCAGGGCGTGGGTCGTACCCTCGTGACTCTGAGCTGGTTCGGTGCAGCTCTGGCGAGCGCAGTCATTGCATACCCGCTGGCTGTTGATGGCACCGTGCGTGCCCCCGAAGCGGCGATTGTGGTGCTGCTGTGCACCGGCATGCTGGAAAGCTCCCTGGGCCATGTTGAGGCGGTCCGCTCCTGGCCCGCGTTCAGCCGCCTGCTCGCGACGATTGCCCCGAGCGTGCGTGACGTATCCCTGGAGGGTGTTGTTGCGACCTCGACCCTGAAGCGTTCCGTGCCGACCGAGGCTGAGGTGGACACCCACGTTCTGCCGCGTCGTGTTGAGCGTCTGCGTGCCCGCGCGGAGGCTGAGATGGAGGAGCTGCTGGAGGCTGACCGTCAGCGTGCTCACCGCTTTGATCGCCCCGAATCTGCGGCTGGTTCTCAGAGCGATACTCCGCGCCCGCCGAAGCCCGGCGAGCCCAAGCTGGTCAGCTGCGGTACCCCGCAGGAACTCGGTGTGAAGGTCGCTGAACCCGCCCTGAGCCTGCAGGACGCTGCCGCCCGCTGGCCCGGCATGGATCACCCGGTCTTCACCGACCTGAACATGAACGCCCGTGCGGGCTCCTGGACTGCGGTGACCGGCCCCTCCGGTTCCGGTAAGTCTACGGTGCTTGCAACCGTTCTGGGCTTCTTGCCACTGGAGTCCGGCCGCGTGCTGGCTTCCGGTGAGGTCCTGGAAGGTGAGCAGCTGCGCGGCTACGCAGCGTGGTGCCCGCAGGCGGCTCACATTTTCGAGTCGACCCTTGAGGGTAACCTGATGCTGGCTCGTGACCGTTCGGATCGCCCGAGCGAGGAAGAGCTGATTGAGGTTCTGCGCCGTGTGGGTCTGGGCGAGTGGTTTGACGCTCTGCCTCAGGGCCTGCGCACCCCGGTGGGCGCTGGCGGTTCCTTCCTGTCGGGTGGTCAGCGTCAGCGTCTGGCGGTGGCTCGTGCCCTGCTGGTGAACTCGCCGGTGCTGCTGCTGGATGAGCCGACCGCGCACCTGGATGCTGAGTCTGCCCGCGCACTGATGGCTGACTTGGACGCGGCAACCCGCTCCAGCTCCGTGGCTACGGTTCTGGTGTCGCACCGTCCTGAGGATATTGCCCGCTGCGACGAGGTGGTTCGCCTCTAAACGCAGCTGAGCGTAGCCACCACGGGCGAGATTGAACGCAAGAAACTGCGAGGAATGCCCCGGTACTTCGTGAAAGTACCGGGGCATTTCTTTGTGCGCAGATAGTTCTGAGTGTTTATATCTCCGCGCGAATAGGTTCGGGTGAGGGTGGGGAGGAGGGAGCTAAACCCAGCCGAGTATCTGCGCGCTCAATCGCAGCAGCATGAGGGTCATAACGATAACGAGCACGTGGCGAATGAATCGTTCACCCAGGTGAATTGCGGTGCGGGCACCAACCCAGCTTCCCGCCATGTTGGCCCATCCCATGGCAATTCCGAGGAACCAGTGAATCGAGCCTAGCGGAATGAAATAGAGGAGCGCGCCGAGGTTGGTGGCGGTGTTGAGAACCTTGGCGGCTGCGGTTGCGTGGAGCATATCGTAGCCCATGGCTATCTGCAGGGCGACGAGCATCATCGCGCCGGTGCCAGCCCCGAGGATGCCGTCGTAGCCGCCCAGAATCAGACCCAGCGCAAAGCCGCGCACTAGGAACGATGAGGTTGCGAGCACGCGAGGCTGCCCGCGAGGTATGCGCGGTTGTAGCACTGAGAAGACGAGGATAGCGGCTAGAACCACCACAATGGCAGGGCGGAAAATATGTGCTGGCAGGATCGTGGCGCAGTACGCGCCGGCGGCGGAGGCGCAGAACGCCACGAACGCTACGGGGAGCAGGATTTTCCACGGGATTTTGAGCGAGCGAATATAGGTTGAGGCGCTCGTCAAAGTGCCCATGGAACTGGCAACTTTATTGGTGCTCAGGGCGGCGACGGGGGAGAATCCGGGCGCCATGAGTAGGGCGGGGAGCTGGATCATGCCGCCTCCGCCCACGACAGAGTCAATGCATCCCGCGCAGAAGGCAGCAAGCAGGAGCACGATAAATAACTCTGGTGTGACGGACAGTAAATCAAGCACGACAAATCCTCTAAGAACAATGCGTCAATAAATGTGTGCTGTGTTACTTAAGGTACACCACATAAAAGCCGGGGGTGAAGACACACACAACGTGTCTTCACCCCCGGCTTCGTTAGCAACATGAGGTCGAAAGGCCGTGAACGGCGCGCCTAGAAGAGCTTTTCACCCTCCGGGCTAACCGCCAGCTCAGCAGAAACAGCCGCATAGTTCGGGCCCACAATGCCGATGCTCTGAGTAAGCATCACACCGGAACCGTCACGGGCACCGTGCTCAGTCGGCAGGGAACGAGCCACACCGCCGGAGGACGCCGCCTTCGCCGGGCCCACGCCAACCCACGCCAGAGCCAGCTGGCTCTCACCGGTGAGGAAGCGGTGCGCACGCACACCACCGGTCGCGCGGCCCTTCTGTGGGTACTCGCTCAGGGCGGTGACCTTGGCGCTCGCCAGGCCGTCCTTGCCGTTGGTGACGGTTACGACCTCCGCCGCGTCGCCGGGCGCGGTCACCCCCAGGGCGATGAGGCGGTCGCCGTCGGCAAGCTTGATGCCTGCGATACCGCCGCCGGTGCGTCCCTGCGGGCGGACCTTCGCCGCGTCGAAGGTCAGCAGCTTCGCGTCACGAGTGACGAAAGTGAGTACCGCATCGTCGGTGGGGCAGGGGGCGGCGGCTACGATTTCGTCGCCGTCCTTGAGTTTCATGATGTCCCACTCGGTCTGGTTCAGCGGGTAATCCGGGTTGAGGCGCTTAATCACGCCGCCCGCGGTTGCCAGCGCCAGCACCGTGTTCAGCGGTACGAGGGCGACCAGCTTCTCACCCTTGGCGAGCTGAACCAGCTCGGCTGCCTTCACCGCCGACGCCATGGAGGGGGTGCCGCCGTTCTCGTCCAGCACCGCAATGTCCATGACGGACAGGCGCACCATGCGTCCTGCGGAGGTCACGGCACCGATTTCGCCGCGCGCGGTGGTCGGCACAATCGAGGTGAACACGTCGTGCTTGAAACGCTTGCCAGGATCCACGAGCGCCTCGCGGATGGGCTTGCCGGGGGTGCGTCCCATCATGCCGGAGGCCGAAAGCAGCACCCAGCAGGGATCGTCAGCGATTTCGAGGGCGAGGCCCAGGCTCTTCTTCGCCTTGGACTGCGCGGTGACTGCCTCAATGGCGACCTGCATGTCGTCCTTGGTTTTGAGCTGGGTGCGGCGGTCGGTGCCGTAGCGTTCGGCGACCTCGGCGAGCTCGTCAGAAACCAGCTCGCGCAGCGCCGCATCGGAGCCGAGGATACGCTGCAGTTCCGCGATTTCCTGCTGCAGGGTGTCGCGTTCTGCTTCCAACTCCAGGCGGGAGTACTTGGTGAGCTGGCGCAGACGCAGTTCCAGAATGTGGTTCGCCTGGGTGTCGGTCAGGTCGAAGACGACCTTCAGCTTTTCACGTGCCTGAGCGGTCTCATCAGACTCACGAATAATCTGGATGACCTCGTCAATGTCGAGGATCGCCACGAGCAGGCCCTCCACCAGGTGCAGGCGGTCGGTGCGCTTGCCCAGGCGGAATTCGGTGCGGCGGCGGACCACATTCAGGCGGTGGTCAATGTACACGCGCATCAGGTCGAGCAAGCCGAGGGTCTGCGGCTGACCGTCCACGAGCGCCACGTTGTTAATGCCGAAGGAATCCTCAAGCGGAGTGTGCTTGTAGAGGGCGGCGAGCACCGCCTCCGGGTTGAAGCCGTTCTTGATTTCGATGACGAGGCGCAGACCGTTGGTGCGGTCGGTCAGGTCGACCACGTCGGAGATACCGGTGAGCTTCTTGGAGTTGACGCCGTCCTTAATCTTTTCGATGACCTTTTCGGGGCCGACCATGTACGGCAGTTCGGTGACGACAATGCCCTGCTTGCGGGGGCTGACCTGCTCGATGGAGACCTTCGCGCGGGTCTTGAAGGTGCCGCGGCCGGTTTCGTAGGCGTCACGGATACCTCCCAGACCCACGATGGTGCCGCCGGTGGGCAGATCGGGGCCGGGGATGAACTTCATGATGTCTTTGAGGGTCGCCTCGGGGTGAGCGATGAGGTGGCGGGTACCGGCGATGACCTCGCGTAGGTTGTGCGGCGCCATGTTGGTCGCCATGCCGACCGCGATGCCGGTGGTGCCGTTGACAAGCAGGTTTGGGAACGCTGCGGGCAGCACGGAGGGCTGCATAAACTGGTTGTCGTAGTTCGGCACGAAGTCAACCACATCTTCTTCGAGATCCGCGGTGAGTGCCTGCGCGGCGGGCGCCATGCGTGCTTCGGTGTATCGGGCGGCTGCCGGGCCGTCATCGAGGGAGCCGAAGTTACCGTGACCGTCAACGAGGGGCAGGCGCAGCGCGAAGGGCTGGGCGAGGCGCACCATCGCGTCGTAGATGGCGGCGTCGCCGTGCGGGTGGAGCTTACCCATGACCTCGCCGGTCACGCGGGCGCTCTTGACGTGGCCCTTGTCGGGGCGCAGACCCATCTGCTGCATCATGTAGAGGATGCGGCGCTGCACGGGCTTGAGGCCGTCGCGGGCGTCGGGGAGGGCGCGCGAATAAATCACCGAGTAGGAGTATTCCAGGAAGCTGGTTTCCATCTCGGCGGATACGTCGATGTCGACGATATTCTCTACCACATCCACCGGGTAGTCGCTGACGGCGGATTTGGATCGGCGAGCCATATATCTCCTCGTGTCGGTGTGTTTTCGCTCCTCCTATTTTAGCGGGTGGTAGCGGATGAGACGGGCTGGTTGGTCGGCGTCATCTGTGGGGTGCGCCAAGGCGGTTGCGGAGCAGTAACCGAAGCGTACCGGGGGAGTGCACGCCGTCATATGAGCCTGTATTAGCGTGGTCAAGTAGCACAGCCCGGCTGGAACCCTCTAAGGTAGAGGGGAGTAATACCTAACCGCCTTCATTGTGTGCGCCGACCGACGTCGCCTCATGAGGGCACCGCACGAAAGAGGTACGATGTACGCCACCACCCCCGAACGCGAGCAACTGGTCGCAGACATTAAGCATGCCGGTTTCTACCCCGACCTCGTGCTGGAAGTGGTGGATGACGCGCTAGCGGGCATGAACCCGGACGCGCACTTCGTACAGCATGAAACCCACTTCTCCCGCGATGATTTTCACCGCCACATCACCGTGATGGTGCTCTGCGGTGAGCACGTCATCTTTGCGCACCTGGACGACCAGCACCTTGAGGGTGACGCGCAGGGCACCGTGGCGCATGTGAGCGTGGAGGCGGTGCACCTGAGCGCCCTGAACGCGGTCACCATCAGCTACGGTTTCAGCCAGCCGCAGGCGTACAACGCCGGTAGCACCGCCCCGACTGAGATTTCCTTCCAGATTGCTTGGACCGGTTCGTTGCACATGGAGCTGGCTCCTGCCGGTTGCCAGGATTCGCAGTGCAACGCCGACCACGGCTTCACCGGCGATGCGCGCCGCGAGGACATTGCGGTGCGTGTTTCTGCGACCGCTGACGGCCCGGAGTCGGTTCAGCGTGCGCAGCATTTTGCGCGTGCTCTGCACCGTGCCCGCATGTACGCAACCCGCCGATAAGCATCACCGATAAGCACCGGTGGTAGCGCTCGCCGCACAATAACAGCCCGCGCGGCATAAATCCCGTGCGGCGCCCCGTACTTTCACACACCCGCCACACCCCTGAGAGGACCTTATGACGGTACAGACCACCCTGCACGATGTTCTGGGCGCGCCGTTGCCTCCCGCGCCCGCCTACGGTAGCAATAGCATCGCCGATGTGCTGGAGTCCGCCTCCTCTCTGGTGGCTCAGCGAAGCCTGGCGCGCCCCGCGCACGCGCTAGATTCCGACCCGGCGTTCCACGCTGTTGCCGACCCGCTGAACCTTGCCGGCCGCCTCGCGGAGCAGGATGTTGACCCGGTGTCGTTCCGTCACGCCTGCGTGATCATGGTGGACGGCCTGGGCGAGCAGCTGCTCAACAGCTACGGTGGCTACGCGCCCGCCCTGCGTAAGACCCTGAACCTGGGCCCGCTGGACGCCGCGTTCCCCACTACGACTGCCGCCTCCCTGACTTCGCTTGGTACCGGCACGGCACCCGGCGCGCACGGCATTGCCGGCTACGAGGTGCGCAACCCGGCTGGTAACGGGGGAGCGGGCTCGGTCATGAACCACCTCTCCGGCTGGGATCAGTCAGTGGACCCGCACGCCTGGCAACCGCTGCCGACCGTGCTGGAACGCCACCATACGAACCGCCGCGTGCTGACCATTTCGCTGGGCAAGTACCGCGGCACGGGTCTGACCGAGGCGGCGCTGCGCGGCGGCGACTTTGTGGATGCCGTCGGCTATAACGCCCGCGTCACCTACGCCCTGGAGGCGCTGTCTAGCCGCACCCCGACCACCGTGTACCTGTACTGGGGCGAGATTGATGCGGCGGGCCACCGCTACGGCGTGGGCAGCAACGAATGGCTGCAGCAGCTGGAGGAACTGAACTCGGCTCTGAAGCGTCTGGCGGAGCGCGCCCCGGCATGGGCGGCGCTCTTCGTGACCGCCGATCACGGCATGGTGAACGTGCCCGAGCACCAGCGCATTGACTACTCGGGCGTTGAGGAGCTGACCCGCAATATTGCGATGACCGCCGGTGAGCCGCGCGCCGTGCACCTGTACCTGGAAGACACCTCGGAGGCGGCACGCACCGCCACCGCGCAGCGTTGGGCGCAGTACTGGGGCGAGCGCGCCTGGGTGATTGACTCTCGCGAACTGATGCGTGCCGGCTACTTTGGCCCGGTCATTACGGATGCGGCGCGCGGCCGCATTGGCGACCTGATGGTGTGCGCTCGCGACGACTGGGCGCTGTACGATATGCGTCACTATCAGGAGCGTGCCCTGCACATGGTTGGTCAGCACGGTTCGCTGACGGACGCTGAGCGTCTGGTGCCGTTGCGTATGCTCAAGACTTTCTAAAGTACTAGTCTTCTAAAACATCAGAGGGCACAGGCTGAGAAGATACAGAAAACCGCTGGTTATTCGGGTGAATAACCAGCGGTTTTCGTATGTCTAGATGCCCTTGCCTAAAGCCCGGCCTAAAGCCCCTGCCTAGAAGCTACTGCCTAGATGCCCTTTATCGGGCAGCGCGAGGGGCGCTTACTTGCGGCTACCGAAGATGATGTCATCCCATGCCGGAACGCTCACACGCTGCTTCTTCGAGGAGGAGGGCTTGGGCTTCTCCTCAGATGCAGGCTCGGCGGAGGCGGGCTCAGGCTGTGCCTCAGCAGCGGGCGCCTCAGCGGCCTCAGCAGCGGGTGCATCCTCGATGGGTGCCGCCAGGGTGAAGGACTCGACCGGAACGGATTCAGAGGGTGCTTCCGAATCCACAGCCAGCGGGTCGGTGGTCTCTGCGGAGGGCTCGGGTGCAGCCGGAGCCGCCGGTGCAGATGCTGCCGGGGCAGCGGACGCAGACGCAACAGGAGCCGCAGGTGCTACAGGCTCAGCGGGCTGAGCGGGCTCGCGGTGCACGAACACCTCGGGCTCCTCAACCTGTGCCGGGCGCACCGAACGGGCACGCTCCAGAAGCTCCTTGAGCTTACGCTCATCAGCGCTCTCAGAGGAAGTAAGGGGTGCCGGTGCGGGCTCGGGTGCCTTCGGCAGGCGGGCGGGAGGAACCTCCACGGGAGCCTTCTTCGCGGCGGCGGCAACAGCGTCCTCACTATTGCCCATCAGGAAGTACGCCGCCTCATTCGACGCGTACAGGCCCTGGTTCGCCGGGTTGTACACCCAACGTGCGGGGAAGACGACCTGCGCGGGCAGGTTCTGACGCACCGAATCCTTCAGCGCAATATCAACCTCAACGCGCCACTGGCCGTTCTCCTGCTGGCGGGTGGTCCAGTCCTGGGTTGCGTCCTCAAAACCGTAACGCTCGGAGACTTCCTCAATGCGGGCGCTCAGGGTCACGGGAATCTGTGCGGTACCCGAAGCGGAGCTGCGGCGACCAATCTTCACGCTCTGAGCGGCACGAATAATGTGGGCACGCTCAGCAACAATCGGCCACTCGTAGCGGCGCACGCGCTCCGGCTCCCAACCGGACTCTTCAGCGATTTCCTCAACGGAGGCACCCTGACGGAAACGGGTCTGAATATCGCGCGGACCGAAGGTGCCCTTAGCGCCCAGACCGCGGGCAGGCTGAATACGGCGAGCCTTGGTGATGCTCGTGCGCAGGTTCGCGTCAATCGGCAGCAAGAAGCGGGTGCCGTCAGCAGACTCAAGCACCAGATTTTCGCCGTCATCGTGAACGCCAATCAGACGCAGTTCAAGCATGAGAACCTCCATAGGTGAACCGGACGCGTTCGTGAATGTGTTGCACGGAACGCAAACTACCTACCAGGGTACCGTGAAAGCGCGGTAAATCAGTAGCGGAGGCGGGATTTTCACCAAAAAAAGATGTACTTTTCGCACCGAAAAAGCTAGAATGTGACGCCTAAACAGTCCAAAGCCTACCCAGGATTAGACAAATAGGGTGCCAATGGTGAACAATACCTGGCATGCCGTCGGGGTTAATTACACACCAGCGGTACCTAGAGCACTCATTAAACCAGCGTGGCCTAGTCCAACACACAGCCACAGAACCAACGGAGCGTGAAAGTTTGGCAACTGATTACGATGCACCTCGCAAGCAGGACGAAGAGCAGAACGAAGAGTCCTACGAGGAGCTGAACGCCCGCCGTTCCGAGATGCAGTCCGGTGCGGTGGACGAAGACGAAAACAGCGCAGCAGAAAGCTTCGAGCTGCCCGGTGCTGACCTCTCCAACGAGGAGCTGAACGTTGTTGTGCTGCCCGCTCAGGACGACGAGTTCACCTGCGCATCCTGCTTCCTGGTGCGCCACCGCTCGCAGATTGCACGCGAAGAGGGCGGCCTGTCCTACTGCATCGAGTGCGAGGGCTAAAACTTTAGGGAAGGGCTAACACCCACCCGACATACACCTCATGACGGGGCGAGTGCCGAGTGCACCCGCCCCGTTGAGTATGTGCCGTTGAGCATGTGAAAGCGTGTATGTGAAAGCGCGCACAAGAACAGCGCCGCGTCGCACCCAACACGGCACACGCTGCGGCATGTGCTCAACGCGAACACGTAACGAAAACACCCCGCAGTAGAGCCTCAACACAGCGCGAGGTGATGGCACAGACACCCGCGAAAGGTTAGAGTATTGACCATGATGACCCCCGTAAACGTCCACATTAAGCTGCTCGACCCCGAGCTGCCCGCACCCGCCTACGCAAAGCCCGGCGACGCCGGCGCCGACCTGCGCTCCCGCATCGACTTCGAGCTGGAACCGGGCGAACGCGCCCTCGTCCCCACCGGCGTGGCAATCGCCCTGCCCGAAGGCTACGTCGGTCTGGTTCACCCGCGCTCCGGCCTGGCGACCAAGAACGGTATCACCATTGTGAACGCACCCGGCACCGTTGATTCCGGCTACCGCGGCGAGCTGATGGTCACCCTGCTCAACACTGACAAGACCAAGTCCTTCCACGTGCAGCGCGGCGACCGCATCGCCCAGCTGGTCATTCAGAAGTACGAGCACGCAACCTTTACCGTGGTGGATGAATTGGAACAGACCGAACGCGGCTCCAGCGGCTTCGGCTCCAGCGGAATCCACTAGTCTGCTCTCACCGCGATTGCCGCACGAGAGAAGAGAAGAAACCCCCGCACCCTGCGTGCGGTGAAAGTAGGAATACCATGTTCGGATTTGGTAAGAAGAAGCACGCCGCTGAGGTTGAAGAGGCAAAGACCGAAGAGGCAGTCGAGGCGACCGAAGAAACCACTGAAGCTGAGGAAATCGAGGCTGAGGGCGCCGAAGCTGATGCTCCCGAGGTCATCAAGTACGACCGCGTCAACGGCCCGCACGATATTGAAGAAGTCACCGCCGAAGACCTCGAAGACTACGTCGACCTGGGTGCGCTGCGCATCAAGCTGCTCGACGGCATGAACCTGCGCCTCGAAACTGACGACGCAACCGGCGCGGTAATCGCCGCAACCATCACCCGCGACGGCGCAACCCTGCAGGTGCAGGCATTCGCCGCACCGCGCACCACCGGCATCTGGGACGACATCCGTCACGACCTGACCGAGTCCGTCGCCTCCCAGGGCGGCGTTGTCGAAATCTACGCCGGCGTCTTCGGTGCCGAGATGCTCACCCGCCTGCCCGCCGTCACCCCGGACGGCCAGCCCGGCGAGCGCATCGCCCGCTTCGTGGGTGTGGACGGCCCCCGCTGGTTCCTGCGCGGCGTCATCTCCGGCGCGGCTGTGCTCGGTGACGACAAGGCTGCCGCCTCCGTGGAGGAAGTATTCCGCACCGTCGTGGTGGACCGTGGCGACGACCCGCGCCCGCCGCGTGAACTGCTGCCCATGACTCTGCCCGCCGACCTGGTCGTTGCGGCTGAGGAAGAGCCCGCCGTTGAGGAAGAAACCGAGAATGAGCACAGCAAACTGCGCCCGATGCCTCGCCGCGGCCCTGAGATTACCGAGATTGGCTAATGCCTGAGTTCTCGAACTACCCGAGTGCGCTCGCGGTTCCTGAGGAGCAGATTCTTGCTCCCGGGTACCCCGAGCGCTTTCGCGTACGCCTTGCAGGACGCGTGGAGCAGGTGTGGTTGCCGACCGTGCAGGATAAGCCGATGTACCGTGCCGAGCTGGTGGTGGCTAAGTCGAAGCCGCTGCAATGGTCGAGCCCGCTGGCGCTGATTGGTATGCCGATTGTGGAGCCGCCCGGTGAGGATTTCGAGGAGGAATCCGAGGACCCCGAGAAGCAACACCACCTGAACACGGCGTCTTTGGCGACCGTGGCGGTGCAGGAACCGCACGAGGTGTCTTTCCCGCCATATGCGCCGTTTAATCCGGGGGATAGGGTCATGCTCAAGTGGCAGGGCCAGCAGATGGTGCCCGGCGTGCATGCCGGTGCGCTGCTGCGCTGTTCCGGGGTGGTGTCTGTGAGGGCGCATCAGCCGGTGATTTATAACCCGCGCTATGAGATTGTGCCGCAATTCTTTGTGGAGAAGGGAAAATATGAGCGCTGAGCAGTCTTCGACCCAGCCCGATCCGAACGCTAACCCCGCACCTAGCACCGCAGATGTCCCGGCGCGGGAGGAGAATCAGCTGGCGCAGAGCCTGAGCGCCTCCATGGGCGCGAATATGCGCCGCACCGCTAACGGCGACGTGGATATTCTGCACGCTATTGGCGGCTGGCGCGGCCTGGTGGAATCCTCCCTGCCCGCGGTGGCGTTCCTGGTGCTGTTCACCGTGACGAAGGAGCTGAACCTGTCCCTGATTGCGGCGTTGGCTGCGGCGGGCGTGTTCACCCTGATTCGCCTGGTGCAGGGCTCTAAGCTGGTGAGTGCGCTGACCGGTCTGGTGGGCGTGGCGATCTGTGCGTTTGCCGCGTACCGTACCGGTAATGCGAGCGACTACTTTGTGGTGGGCTTCTGGACGAACGGCGTGTACATCCTGGCGTATCTGCTGTCGATGCTGGTGCGTTGGCCGCTGATGGGTCTGATTTTCGCGGTCATTCGTGGTGAGGCGCTGAGCTGGCGCCAGAACCCGGTGCGTTTGCGCCAGTACATGCTTGCCACCTGGATTATTACCGTGCTGATGATGCTGCGCCTTGCCGTGCAAGTGCCCCTGTACTTCGCGAATAATGTGGAGGCGCTGGGCGCGACCCGCCTGATTATGGGTCTGCCGCTGTACGCTTTGGGCGTGTGGCTGGCGTGGCGTGTGTCGGCTCCCGAGGAGGCGCTGAACACTGAAGCACCGGATGTTGAAGAAGCTGAGGTAGCCGCAGAGTCTGAAGGCTCTGAAGGTTCTGAAGGCCCTGAAAGCTCTGCGAACCGCTAAGACACGCCCCCACAACTTCATCAAAAGCTTTATAAAAGTAGGCGAACGCCCCGGTACCCGTGAAGGGTGACCGGGGCGTTCGCCTCTTCAAACAACGCTATGCAAACAGCGCGCGGATCTGGTCTTCGCCGGCGATGGTCGTGATGAAGAACAGCTCGTCGCCGCCCTCAATCGCCACATCCGCACTGGGCGGGATCGGCGCACCGTCACGCAGGATGGCGGTGAGCACCGTATCGACGGGCCACTGCACGTGGTCCACGCGGTAACCAATGACGGGATGGCCGTCCGGCACCGTGTACTCGGCAAGGGTCGCGCCGCCAGCCTGCAGGGTCAGCAGGCGCACCACGTCGCCGACTTCCACGGCTTCCTCGACGAGGGCGGTCATCAGGCGCGGGGTGGACACGGCAACGTCCACGCCCCAGGAGTCATCAAAAAGCCACTCATTACGCGGGTTGTTCACACGTGCCACGGTGCGGGGCACACCAAACTCACTACGAGCCAGCAGGGACACCATTAGGTTTGCCTTGTCGTCACCGGTTGCGGCAACGACCACGTCCGCCTTGTTCGGGTGTACCTGGCGTAGCACGGACAGCTCGCAGGCGTCACCAATATGCCAGCGCACGCCGGGCAGATCGGCGCGCTTCTTGGCTTCGGGCTTGGAGTCGATGATGGTCACGTCGTGGCCGTTCATCATGAGCTCTTTAGCGATGGAGGCGCCCACGGAACCGGCACCAACAATGAGGACCTTCACTTACTTCTCACCTTTCGAGTGGTCACGATGGCGGCCGATGAGTTCGAGGGGATCGGGCAGCTCCGGGGGAGTGTCACCGAGGTGGAATTCATGCTCGATGACGGGGCCGTCGTTGTGCTTCTGCTCGGCGGGTTTCTTCGGGCCGTGGGGATGCTTGCGGTGCGGATGCTTGCGGTGGCCCGAGGCGGGGGCGTAGTCCCCCTCAGCCTCCGCTTCTTCGTCTTCAACGCGCGGCGGGCGGGAGAGGATGCGGGTTACGTCCGCAACGTCGTCGGTGCGCATCATCACGTGCACGCTATCGCCCTGCTGGTAGGCGCTGTCCGGGCGGGGGAGCATGCCCTCGCCGAAGCGGGTGATGTAGGCAATGCGCACCCCGGCGGCACTTTCGATGCTGGTCAGGGCGTGGCCTGCCCAGCCGTCGTCGAGCGGAATTTCGGTGAGCATGAGGCGGCCCGAGGGTTCACGGAAGTCGCCCTTGAGCGCCTGCTCGGGTAGCAGGCGGCGCAGCACCTGGTCGGTGGACCATCGCACCGACGCGACCGTGGGAATGCCCATGCGCTGGAAGAACTCGGCGCGGTTCGGGTCGTACACACGCGCCACAACGTTCTTCACCTTGAACATTTCGCGTGCCACACGGGCGGCAATAATATTCGAGTTATCGCCCGAAGAGACGGCGGCAAAAGCGTACGCCTCGGTAATACCGGCACGCTTGAGGGCGTCCTCATCGAAGCCAACACCGGTCACCAGACGCCCCTCAAAGCCCTTACGCAACGGCTGGAAGGCACGTTCGTCCTGGTCGATGACGGCGACCGTATGCCCCGAAGCTTCCAGAGTGCGCGCCAACATGACGCCCACGCGTCCGGCACCCATAATGACGAAGTGAGGCATACAACCCTCCGAATGTGTTGATGTTTTGTGTCCAGAAGGCGTTACCGCCTACCTCTACCAGTGTAATGGGCGGGTGAGGTTCCGCGCCGAGGCTCCGTGATATTCCGCTCGCAATGCCCACTATTCGGCTGAATAAAATTGAGCTTTGAAGCCGCGACCGATAGCCTTAACAGCGTGAGGAATCGTTGGGATAAGATGCGCATCGCCCTGACCGGTCAGCCGGTCAGCACGCGAAATCTTTCGGCAGTCGCGCTGCCGAAGCGCTACGCCCTGCCTCTTTTCGGTGCCGACGGTATCTCCTCGGTCGCCTACGCCGCCGACCAGATGATTCTGACCCTTGCCGCCGCGGGTGCCTCTGCGCTCGCTTTTTCGCCCTGGATTGGTTTGGGTGTGGCGATGGTGGGTCTGCTGGTGATTGGCACCTACCGCTACAACATTAATCAGATTGCCTCCGAGGGCGATATTCAGCTGGTGCACCGCAAGCTGGGTGCGCTGCCCTCGATCGTGATGGGTGCATCCTCGCTGATGGACTACATACTCACGGTGGCGGTTTCGATGTCTTCGGCGTCCTCGTTTTTGGTGGCGCTGTACCCGCAGATTCAGGATTGGCGCACCCTCATTGCGGTGCTGCTCATTGTTGCCCTGACGCTGTTTGCGTTGCGCGGCGTGCAGCTGCTGGGAAAGATTGCGTACTGGCCGCTGTATGTGTTCTTGGCGTTGTTGGGAGTCACCCTCATTGTGGGTTGGATTCGTGCCGCTACGGGTACTCTGCCGCTGGCTGAATCGGCAACCTACGTGATTGCCCCCGAATACCAGGATCATGCCATGGAAGGCTTGGCGCTGGTGCTGCTTCTGGCGCGTTCTTTCTCCGCCGGGTTGGTGGCGTTCTCGGGTGTTTCTACGATCTCTAATTCGGTGAAGTATTTCCGCCGCCCGAAGAAATATAATGCGGCGGTCACCATGATGATGATGGGCCTAATCACCTCGGTCCTGCTGGTGAGCCTGCTCGGTTTTGCGGCGGCAACCCGCGTGCACATGGTGCACGATACGACTCGTTTCTTGTTCATTGACGGGCACGCGCCGGGGGAGTACTTCCACCAGAAGCCGGCGCTGTACCAGGTGGCTTTGGCGATTTATCAGGGTGTTCCGTTCTTCGCGCAGCTGCTGGTGTTTGCGACGGTGGGCGTGCTGATTATTGCCTCGCTGACTGCGTTTACGGGCTTCCCGGTGATTGCCTCGTCGCTGGCTGATTACCAGTACCTGCCGGTGTTCTTCCGCAGCGTGGAATCGCGCGGCCTGTACGCGAACGGTGTGCTGGCGCTGTCGGCATTCTCAATTTTCCTCACCACCGTTTTCGGTTCGGATGTGTACTCGCTGATTCAGCTGTACATTGTGGGCATGTGCCTGTCCATGGTGCTGGTTCAGCTTGCGGTGGTACGCTACCGCATGCGTCTGCTACGTATTACCCTCGCGCAGATGCCGCGCCGCGCCCTGATTCGTGATATCGCTGTCTCTGCGGTGGGTGTGGTTGTGACCGCCGCGGTGCTGGTCATCGTCGTGGTGACGAAGTTCGCCGCCGGTGCGTGGCTCTCCCTTGGAATGATTGCCCTGATGGTTGGAGGTATGGTTGTGACTCGCCGCCACTACGATGCGGTGGATGCCGCCCTGGACATCCCCCTGAACGCCGAATCCGTTGCGGATGTGGCGGCACTGCCTTCGCGTGTGCACGCCATCGTGTACGTGGAGCGTGTGCGCCGCCCGGCGGTTCGTGCCCTCTCCTATGCGCGTGCCGGTCGCCCCTCCACGATTGAGGCGCTGACGGTCAACAACGACCGCGCCGCCCTGGAGATTGTGAAGAAGCGCTGGTACGCCCTCGGTATTCCGGTGCCGCTGTCCGTCATTGATTCGCCGTACCGTAACACCGTGGATGCGGTCGTCTCGTATATTCGCCGCCGCCGCAAGAAGTCGCCGCGCGATATTTTGGTGGTGTACCTGCCGGAGTTCGTGGTGGAGCACTGGTGGCAGCGTCTTCTGCACCGCCGCACGGTGCGCCGCCTCAAGCGGGCGCTTCTGCACGAGCCGGGTGTCATGACGGCAACCGTGCCCTGGGCGATGCACGAGGATGAGGTGTATGATGAGATTTTTGATCAGCGTTTACACAGCGAAGAATCAACGGTAGAAGCAGAGGACCAAACGGCAGCTGTCGCCCCGAAGATTACTCGTTCTGCCGGTGGCGGCCGTGAACTGATTCAGAGCAACCGCCACGCGGTGTACCGCGGCCGCCTGCACGAGGCGGACGCTGTGGCGCGCGAGAAGAAACGCCAGCCGTAATAATCGCCCGGTACCCAGAAAAAATTGCCTAGCGCCCAGAAATAATTGCTCGGTGCCCAGCCCGGTCAATTGCCCTGCAACTTTGCTTGAGCACCCCGCATAGCGCCTGGACTTTGCCTTTTGCAACTAATGAGGCGCCCCTTGCGGGGCGTCGGAACCGGAGTAAAGGTACAATCCGGTGTAAAATAGTTCACATTAAGTGATTCTTTAGGAGACAATGCTGTGACCCACACTGCTACCACGCCTGCCGCCTCCAACAACGTAGACGGATACAGCGTCGGGCAGACCCTCACCGTCACCTGCGAGGCACCCGCGCACGGCGGCGCCTTCGTAGCGCGCACCGAACAGGGTGTCATCTTCGTGCGTCACGGCATCGTCGGCGAACAGGCAGAAGTGCGCATCACCGCAATCGGCCCCAAGCGCCGCTTCTACTTCGCAGACGTCATCTCCGTACCCGTACCCTCCCTGGCGCGCCGCCCCCACCCCTGGATTCAGGCGGATGCGCTCGCCACCGAAGAGGAACGCGCCGCAGCCACCGGAGTACCCGAACTGCTCGGCGGTATGGAATACGGCCACATCAGCCTGGCCGAGCAGCGACGCTACAAGACCGATATCGTCCGCACCCAGATCAACCGCCTGGGCGGCCTGCCCCTCGAATCGCCCCTGCTGACCAACCTCATCGTTGAAGAGCTACCCCTGCGCGATAACAACGAGGGCCTGTCCTGGCGTACCCGCGTGCGCTACAACGTCACCAAGGTCCGCACCCAGCCCGGCGATAAGCCAGGCAACCAGAAGAACAGCGGCAATGAGAACTCCGCCGTCACCTGGCGCATCGGCATGCACCCCTACCGCGCCTCCCAGCCCGTACCGGTCATCGACTTTCCCCTCGCCGCCACCGAACTGCGCAACCTAGAGCTTGAGAAGCTGAACCTGCGCGGCGTACGCGAAGTCGAGGCAACCGTCTCCTCCCGCGGCAGGGTCCTCTTGCAGTTCATCGTCGACCCGCGCTTCTCCATCGAAGAAGTCGCCAAAGACATCGAACAGCAGGCATCCGACGCCTGGGGACTGCTCGCCAAGCGCAAAATCTCCCTCTTCTTCACCCCGCAGTCTACCTCCAACGGCAAACCCAAGCGCGGCCGCCCCGGCTCCGCCCACAGCCCCTACCGCCGCGTACCCGAAGGCGACCAGCTGCTCGGCGCGGGCCTGCGCTCCGTTACCGAAGAAGTCACCTTCGGCTCCCGCCGATTCAGCTACCAGGTGTCTGCCGGCGGCTTCTGGCAGATTCACCGCGCCGCCCCCTCCACCATGGTCGGAACCATGCTCACCATGCTCCGCCCGCAGGAAGGCGAATGCACCCTCGACCTGTATGCCGGCGCGGGCCTGTTCACCGCCGCGCTCGCGGACGCCGTGGGCGCGACGGGTACCGTCGTCAGCATTGAGGGTTCCCCGGTGACCCATAAGGATGCGCGCTCGAACTTTGCGCCGGATGGTTGTTCCCGCACCGATAACTCGGCGGACACCCGCATTGAGGTGATTCGCGGCGACGTGGCACGCCACCTGGTGGATTTGAAGACCGCCCTTGAGTTTGGTGAAATCCCCGCCATTGATGCGGTGGTCCTTGACCCGTCCCGTGAGGGTGCGAACCGAACCACCCTGGAACGCCTGGATGCGCTGGACCCCAAGCGTATTCTGTACGTGGCGTGCGACCCGGCATCCCTGGGTCGTGACACCGGTATTTTGCGTGAGCTGGGTTGGGACATGGTGCAGCTTCGAGCGTTTGATATGTACCCGAATACGCATCATGTGGAGTCGGTGGCGCTTTTTGAGCGTGCCCCGGCGAAGCCTCGTCCGCGTCGCCGCCGCACCACGTAGCGCGCAGCTCTAGTTGCCGTAACAAAGAAGCAAATAATCGCTGTGTAGGGCGGGCTGGGCTGTTCGCCAGCCTGCCCACTAGGGGTTATTTCAGGCTGTTTTCGCTCAACCCGGTGCGTCTTGCTCTGCGGGCGTATAAATCTGCTTTTTGGCACCGTAAACGGTAGAATCATTGAAGAACCAACGCACGGAATGAGCCGTGCCCCAACCTTGAGGAGTGTGGGTGTATGCCCGCTGAAAACGCATTGCCGCAGGAGGAGACCCCGAATAGCGCCGCCGGTGGCGCACCCACCGCAGACTACAGCATTGGCGATGGTGCCACTGCCAAGTTGCTCCCGGGTATTCAGTCTCCGGCGGACCTGCAGAACCTCAGCTACGAGCAGCTGGAGGAGCTCTCTAAGGAGATTCGCCAGTTCATCGTGACGAATGTGTCGGCGACCGGCGGTCACTTGGGCCCGAACCTGGGCGTTGTGGAGCTGACCCTCGGCATTCACCGTGTCTTCGAATCTCCCAAGGACAACATTCTTTTCGACACCGGCCACCAGTCCTATGTGCATAAGCTGGTGACTGGTCGTCACGCCTTTAAGACTCTGCGTCAGAAGGGTGGCCTGTCGGGTTACCCGGATCGTGGCGAGTCTGAGCACGACATTATTGCTTCTTCGCACGCTTCCAGCTCGATTTCTTGGGCTGACGGTATTTCTCGCGCGCACAAGCTCAACGGTGAGGATGACCGCTACACCGTGGTTCTCATTGGTGACGGCGCGCTGACCGGCGGCATGGCGTGGGAGGCTGTGAACAATATTGCTGCCGACCGCACCCGCAAGGTCGTGATTGTGGTCAACGATAACGGCCGCTCCTACGCGCCGACCATTGGCGGTTTCGCGAACCAGCTCTCTGAGCTCAAGCACGGTGTGCAGCAGCAGGTGGATCGTGTGCGCCTCGATCACCGCTACGACCACGCCCTGGATGCGGTGCGCATCGGTCTGCAGCGCGGCGGCCCCGTCGGTCAGATGGTGTACCGCGGCCTGCACGGCATGAAGGCGGGCATTAAGGACGTCGTCGTACCCAAGGGCATTTTTGAAGACCTGGGCATGAAGTACGTGGGCCCCATTGACGGCCACGACCAGCAGGCTGTGGAGAACGCACTGACCGCGGCGAAGAACTACGCCGGCCCGGTGATTGTGCACGCCATTACCGAGAAGGGCCACGGCTACGCGCCCGCCCGCGCGAATGAGGACGACCAGTTCCACGCGGTGGGCCAGATTGACCCGCTGACCGGTGAGGATGTTTCGACCAGCACCTCCGAGTCGTGGACCGGTGTCTTTGGTCGCGAAATCGCAGATATTGCGGATGAGCAGGAGAACGTCGTCGGCATTACCGGCGCGATGCTGATTCCTGTGGGTCTGCGCGAATTCCAGAAGCGCCACCCCGAGCGCGTTATTGACGTGGGTATCGCTGAGCAGCACGCTGTGGCGATGAGTGCCGGCCTGGCGTACGGCGGCATGCACCCGGTGGTTGCCCTCTACGCTACCTTCCTGAACCGCGGCTTTGACCAGCTGCTCATGGACGTTGCCCTGCACAAGGCGGGCGTGACCGTGGTGCTGGACCGCTCCGGCATTACCGGCCCGGACGGTGCAAGCCACCACGGCATGTGGGATTTGGCGATGCTGCAGTTCATTCCGGGTCTGCACCTGGCGGCTCCGCGTGATGGCGCGACCCTGCGCGAAGAGCTGCGTGAGGCTGTAGCTATCAACGATGCACCGACCGTGATTCGTTACCCGAAGGGCTCCGTGGGTGAGGACATTCCCGCCCTGGAGCGTCGCAGCGACGGTGTGGACGTGCTGGCACGCACCGGTGAACCCCACCCGGAGACCGGTCAGCGTGACGTATTGTTCGTTGCCGTGGGCGCTATGGCTCGCGTGGCTTTGGAAGCTTCGAAGGTGCTTGCCGCCGAGGGTATCCAGTCCACCGTGGTTGACCCGCGCTGGGTGATGCCGGTGCCGTCTTCAGTTATTGAGCTGGCTCGTGATCACCGTATTGTGGTGACCATTGAGGACGGCGTGCGTTCCGGTGGTGTGGGTTCGCGCATCCGCCAGGAAATGCGTGCGGCTGGCGTGGATACCGCGCTGAGCGAGCTGGGTCTTCCTGCGGAGTTCATTCCGCACGCTTCCCGCGAGCAGATTCTTGAGGAGGTCGGTCTGACCGCGGAAACCATTATCGCGGACCTGCGTGCGCAGCTGGCTGGCGATAAGGTGCCGTTCGCTCGTGAAGAGGGCCAGAAGCCGCGCCACACCCGCTAAGCGGTCGTACCTGAGATGTGCCGCCTGAGCTTCTCTCAGTAGCGCGCCGCAATAGCAGGTGCTCAGCGACAAGTACCCGTCAATGACGGGCACAGTATATACAGCAAGAAGCCCCGCCCATTGTGATGGGCGGGGCTTTGCCGTACGTCTTCTGAACTACAGGTTTTAGGAGTCCTTATTGGTGTGGGCGACGAAAATCTTGCCGCCCTTCACCTGCACCGGGTAGCTGGTCAGTGCCTCCTCAGCGGGGCCGTGAATGACCGAGCCATCAGCTACGGCGTATTCGGAGCCGTGGCAGGGGCACACGATGCGGTTGGAGTCCTGCACCTGCACCTGGCAGCCCTGGTGGGTGCAGACGGTGCTGAACGCCTTGTATTCGCCCGAAGAGGGCTGGGAGACGATAACGGTCGTGGAGCCGTGGGTCAACTTAGCCGCCTTACCTACGCCCACTGCGGAGGCGGCGCCCATCTCTACGCTGCCTTCGGGTACGGTGACGTTGGAGTCACCTTCAGCGCAGGATGCGAGCAGCGCACCGGATGCGACGGCACCGGTGATAAGGGTTGCGCGGCGGGAAAAGACGCGAGCAGAAGATTCAATCTCTGCGGTATCGACTGCGGTGTCGACGGCGGCAGATGCAGTGGGGGAGGCGCATGCCTTCTGAGAGCGGCAGCATCCGTTAGGTGCGGGCATGATGGTTCCTTTCGTGTACTCTCTCCACCCTATGCCGGTTTGGGATAAAAATCGAATGAGAGCAGGCTAAGCTTTGTTCGCATTTGCACCCAATGCAAACTCCTGAGGTGCAATCCCGCGGCAAACCCCCGCCACACACTCCGAGGCACACAAAGTGCCGGTCGGGTGGTCGCATCAGCAACACACCCAACCGGCACATGTCTATTTAGCGTTAGTGAAATCTACCCCAGGTGGCGGGCAAAAATCGGCGCAATCACGGGGGCAACCAGACCCGTCTGCCACGAACGCGCACCGTACTCGGCGAGCGCATCCCGCAGGGTCTGCTCGTCAAAACGAGCCGGCGGCTCCCAGCAGAGGCGGCGAACATAATCGGTCGTAATCAGGTTCTGCGCCGGAATGGTCAGCTTCTCAGAGAGCTCATCAATTGCCTGGCGAACCTCGGTGAACAGCGCCAAGTTCTCGGGGCGCTTAGACTCCCACGCCTTCAACGGCGGCGGGGCGGTCGACGGCAAAGTGAACGGTACGGCGTTCTCACCGCGTGCCGCCGCAGCAATAGCACGCACCCAGCGCGGGCCCTCACGACGCAAACCGCGCGTCTGAAAACCGGGAATCGCCATGATAGCGGGCACGTTACGCGGCATGGTGCGTGCCGCCTCCACAATCGCAGAATCGGGCAGCAGACGCTTCGCGTCAACGTCCTTCTTACGTGCCAGCGAGTCACGCTCATGCCACAGGTTACGCAGCGCCGTCAGCTGCTTGACCGAACGCAACATCGTGCGGCCCTTCGTCTTACGCCAACGCTCCGGCTGATCCGTCGGATCCTTCACCGGGGTCTTGCACAGGTACTCGAACTCCTCCAGGGCGTACTGCAGCTTACCCTGCTGGCGGAGCAAATCCTCCAACGCGTCACGCAAATCAATGAGCACGTCAACGTCCAGCAGCGCATAGTTCAGCCAGGACTCCGGCAGGGGGCGGCGCGACCAGTCTTCCTTAGAGTGCTTCTTCGCCAGCTTATAGCCGAGCAGCTCCTCAACGGTCGCACCCAGGTTCACGCGCTCCAGACCGGCAAGACGCGCACCAAGCTCCGTATCAAACAGGCGGTTCGGGCGCATACCGAGCATATCCAGGCTCGGGAAGTCCTGAATCGCGGCGTGAATAACCCACTCAGCATCCGCCAAAGCATCGTTAATAATGCGCAAATCCTTGAACGCCTCAGGGTCAATCAGGTACAGCTGATCTTCACGCTTAAGCTGCACCAAAAAGGCACGCGAACCGTAGCGGATGCCCTGAGCACGCTCAGTATCAACAGCCACAGGGCCGGACGCCGCCGCCAACTGCTCAGCGGCACGACGCAGACCGCTCTCAGTGGTGATGAGAGTCGGAATCGGTGAGGAAGGGGCCTCCAGAGGAACAACGTCCGGAACTTCGATACCGTGAAGGGTCAGCTGAGGGGTGCCTGCGGCATTCTGTTCAGCTGCGGTACTCATGCACTCAATCCTTTTCCTCTGTCTGGTTCGACGCGCCCGTACGATGCGCCAGATGCCCGGGTAGGCGTACGCCCGAGCAAACACGAGCCCGGGCGGGGTGGCGTGCCCGCGAAGGCACTACGCCATTCTACCCGCCCGAGCTTAAAGCCTCGAATTTAGAGAGACTCACAATAAGCGGTTCACCGGCGTGCCTGCTGGGGGCATTGGCGGGGTCTATTCGGTGGATTCCGTCCCGTCAACCGGGGTATCGCCAGGCTGTGCTTCACTAGCGGGGGTCAGCGTCAGACACACCGAATTAATGCAATACCGCAAATCCGTGGGAGTCGGGTAACCCTCACCCTCAAACACATGACCCAGATGCGAATCGCAGGCGGCACACCGCACCTCCACACGGCGCATACCGAACGTCGTATCCTCCAGATAACGCACACGGTCCTCAGCCAGCGGCGCGAAAAACGACGGCCAACCACAATGCGAATCGAACTTCTGATCGGAACGGAACAGCTCCGTACCGCAGGCACGGCAAGAATACACACCCTCCGTGTGGGTGTTCCAATACTCGCCCGTGAACGCGCGCTCGGTGCCGCCCTCACGCAGAACAGCGTATTCTTCAGGCTTGAGAACTTCACGCCAGTTCTTGGCGATAGCACCCACGCCGGGTAGCGAGTTACCCATCATGACTCCTTCACTTTGCTCTCATGCCCAGGCTCTTACGACATATGTAACGCCGCGGCCGGGCGGGTTATTCCCGCTACGCGCGGATATCAGCGTACTTGCCGTTGGTGAGCTTCAGCAGGTCGTCCGGGGCGAGCTCAACATCCAGGCCGCGCTTACCGCCAGAGACCATGATCGTGTCAAAAAGCTGCGCAGACTCATCCAGCAGGGTGGGGGAGGGGGTCTTCTGACCCAGCGGAGAAATACCGCCCACCACGTAGCCGGTGCGGCGCTCAGCGACCTTCGGGTCGCACATGGAGGCGCTCTTCCAGCCCAGGGCAGCGGCAGCGGCCTTAATGTTCAGCTTGCCAGAGACCGGTACGATCGCGACCGCGAAATCCTTCTCGTGCACAATCAGCAGGGTCTTGAACACCTGCTCCTCGGAGGCGCCGAGGCTCTTCGCGGCCTCTTCACCGAAGGAAGTGACGCCCTCAACGTGCTCGTATTCGCGCATCTGGAAGGGGGTGTTCGTCTCGGTCAGCAGTGCCACGGCGGCGGTTGCTGCGCCGCTCTTCTTACCTTTAGTTTTCTTAGCCATAGACACCATTTTACGGAAGACGCCATGCGCCGTGGGGTGGGTTTGCGGGGCCGCAGCCGGTTATGAGGCGGGGTCCCGGAGGCGTGCCCCGGCAAGCCTGCGCAGATACCTGCCTATGTGCCTACCTACCTGCCTACCTACCCACCTACCTACCTGTGCGGCGAAAAGCCACATGTGTTTCGAAAAGCCACCAAAGAAGTGGCTTCTCGAAACACATGTGGCTTCTCAATGGTTATGGGGTTATTTCAGTAGCCCTTTTTCCTTCAGCTGCTCTTGAGAAAGCGAGCCAACGACAGTCCAAAATCCATCTGATTTGTCTACGTTCTGAGGTAGCCTTTAGACTCCCTTTTTTCTTAGTAAATACCGATGAGTAATTGCATGCCAAGACTAGTCAGGATGATAGCAATCCAGCAAAGGGCTCCAAGAAGAATGGATTTTCCACTGGATTTGATCATAGCAATGAGGTTGGTTTTGAGACCAATAGCACTCATAGCCATGATGATGAAGAATATGGAGAGTTGTTTGAGAGGTGAAAAGAAGCTAGTGCTGACACCGAAAGATGTGAGAAGAGTAGTTAGCAGAGAAGCTAGGATAAAGTAGAGAATGAAAACGGGGAAGATTTTTTGAAGCTTCACTCCTTGGCTGTTGCCTTGTTGACGGCTTTGCCAATAATAGGAGAGGAAGAGAACGATAGGGATAATAGCTAGAGTACGTGTCAGCTTGACAATAGTTGCAGGCTCAAGAGTGTTTGCATTGTAAAGACTATCCCAGGCACTAGCAGTAGCTGTCACAGAGGAAGTATCGTTGACCGCAGTACCCGCAAAGAGAGCAAAACCTTCGTTGGAAAGATGGAGCCAAGAACCTAGAGTTGGGAAGATAAGAGCTGCCAAGACATTGAAGAAAAAGATAACAGAAATGGATTGGGCTACTTCTTTTTCCTTGGCGTGAATAACAGGAGCAGTCGCTGCAATGGCAGAACCGCCACAGATAGAAGATCCAACTCCAACCAAGGTAGCTAGCTTTGTATCAAGGTTAAAAAAGCGTTGGAAAAAGAAAGCTATAATCAAAGCAATTGAAATAGTTGAAAGGATAACAGGAAGGGAAGATGTTCCAACTGCGAAAACTTGTGAGATATTGAGTCCAAACCCAAGCAAAATAACAGCATACTGAAGCAGTTTTTTGGAGCTATAAGTCAAACCGGCATCCAGTTGTGTATAGGAAGTGAGAAAGGGATGGAGAATCATTCCGATAAAAATGGCGAAAACAGGTGCTCCCACAACAGGCAGGAATCCTCCTAAAACCCAAGAGATGATAGAAATGATCAGGCAGACTGACAGTCCTGCCCAATTTTTTGATAGAAATGACATAAAAACCTCCGAAGATAAACGCTCCTTATTATAATCTTATTTGTCAGAAAAATAAAATAGAAAGTAGGAATACAGACCCAGCCCGGGGAGCGCACCACCTCAGCCTCCGCACCCGAACGCCCATGCCCTCGCATTCCCGACCTCCGCGTCCCAGCCCAGTAGCCCCTCCCGCATATCCCACCACCCCCTCCTCATGCCCGTAATGTGGCGGGCAACTCATGCCGCTCACGCGGGGTGTTAGACAGTACTACACTTAAAGCGGAAGTCACATCGCCGTCACTGAAGAAAAGAGTTTTTGTGCCCACCACGACCGTACACTTGACCGACCGCATCCCTCGTGTTTCTGCTGATGAGTTGCTGGCGGGTTTCCGCCCCTCTGAGCGTTTTGGCGAAGTGTCTTTTGATAGCTACATTCCTGATCCGAATCAGCCGTCGCAGGCTGAGGCTGTGCAGAAGCTGAAGGATTTTGGCGACAAGATTAATGGTGGCGGCGCTGGTGCCGGTTTCTTTGGTCGCCTGTTTGGTGGCAAGAAGAAGGATTCTACGAAGGCTGGCCTGTACCTTGACGGCGGTTTTGGTGTGGGTAAGACTCACCTGTTGGCGTCGTTGTGGCATTATGTGGATGGCCCGAAGGCGTTCGGTACTTTTGTGGAGTACACGAACCTGGTGGGTGCGTTGACGTTCCGTAAGACGGTTGAGGCGTTGAGCAGCTACAAGCTGGTGTGTATTGACGAGTTTGAGCTGGATGATCCGGGTGATACTGTGCTCATGTCTCGTCTGATGCGTGAGCTGGCGGATGCTGGCGTGAAGCTTGTGGCGACGTCGAACACGTTGCCTGGTGCGCTGGGTGAGGGCCGTTTCGCGGCTGAGGATTTTAAGCGTGAGATTCAGGTGCTTGCTTCGCAGTTTGAGGTGCACCGTGTGGATGGTGAGGATTTCCGTCACCGTGGCCTGCCTGCTGCGCCGGAGCCTGTTGCTGATGATGCGTTTGATGCGAAGGTTGAGGAAGTGTTCGGCGGCCAGACTGTTGGTGTTGATAACTTCGCTGATCTGGTGGAGCATCTGGCGAAGGTGCACCCGTCGCGTTACCGTCAGCTGATTGATGGCCTGGATGGTATTGCGTGGCGTGATGTTCACCCGATTACTGAGCAGTCGGTGGCGCTGCGTTTTGTGGTGTTGGCTGACCGCCTGTATGACAAGGACTTGCCGATTGTTTCTTCGGGTGTGCCTTTTGACAAGGTGTTTACTGAGGAGATGCTGGCTGGTGGTTATCAGAAGAAGTATTTCCGTGCGGTGTCTCGTTTGACTGCGTTGGCTCGTGAGGGCATGCTCGGCGAATCTGAGTAGCCGCCGCCTGACGCTGCGAAACCGTGCAGCGTGAATGCGTGAACTGCGCCGAAAAGTTTTATATGCAAAAGGCCCCCGCCGGATGCTCCACGAGAGGATCCGGGCGGGGGTCTTTGTTTGTCTTGGCTAGTCTTCGTTATCAAGCTTGAAGCTCTGCAAGCCTAGCTGGGTGCTGTACACCAGTTCGTAATCGCAGAGTGTGTAGGAGTACACACCTGCTTCGACCTCTTCGAAGGGTAGGATGAGCTGCCCCTCCAGCATGAATGATTTCTGCCAGTTCTCGATGCGTTCCTTCTCCAGCTGGTCGAGTGCAGCGTCGAATCGGAGTATCCGACCCTTGATGCGGTGGTTGGGTGCATCTGAGTATTGGTAGGGGAGTCGAATCGACGAAGCCGCAAGTTGCATGCTCTGCCAGTAAGTCGGCGGGTCATCGGCTGAAGCGTCAAAGCGGAGAGATTCAGCCTCGTCTGTGCCGTTGATGGAAGGCAAGAGCCGGTAGCTTTTAATCGCGCTCTTGGGATTGCCCGGTTGGTTCCGTTCCGCAACGATTGCGATAACTTCCAGGGACGCGTCGGTGTCGCGAACCTTTGCCTCACCGATTTGCTCGTCGGAGAATCGCTGGTCGTTGGAATGGAGGAGGCGGTTCATGCAGTCCGCCATGGTGTGCTGGTCACCATGAGGTGCACAGAGTAGATAGCCTTTAGCTCGGGCCTTGGCTTGTTCTTTACTCTTCTTGTACTCCTGCTTGGCGCTTTCGTAGACTTCTGCCCAAGCACTAGGAATCTCAGCAGACGCATTTTCCTGGTAGGTCTTCTGCACCAGAGGGCTAATGTCTGCCGGAATTCGAATCGGCTCACCGTCGAAGTGGGGGAGTAGCTGTGCGTAGCTGCTGAGCAGAATCATCGGCTCGTAGACTGCCTTGGATCCACGCGGGAAGTCGGGTGCCTCAATGTGCGAGCCGAACGTCTCAACTCCTCGCACGTAGCACACCGGTTTGCGGTATGCGGGGGTGCGTTCTGAGCTGCTGCGGCTATCGTGACGGTGCAGACGTCCCATGCGTTGAAGTACCAGGTCGACCGGCGCGAAGTCGGTAATCATTACATCAAAGTCCAGGTCAAGTGACTGCTCGATGACCTGCGTACCCACCACAATGAGGCGGTGCGGGCGCGAGGAATCCTCCCCGTCAGCTTCGCTGTAGTGCGCCTTCTTGCCGAGCTTTGAGACAAGGAGTTCTTCTTGTTCGGCGCGGTGCGTGGCGGTAAAGCGAGAGTGCGTGAGGACTACGTGCTCTTCACCGAACTGTTCACTCAGGAATGCGTGCATTTCCTGAGCTCGTCCAACGGTGTTGCAGATGACTGCGGCGCATCCGTGGTCATTGGCGAGCGGTTCGAGTACGTTCAGGACGCTTTCGGGGCTGTCGTCAATGAGCTTCAACTCGATTTCGGTTTGCTCTACGGGTTGTTCGACCTTCCATTTCTTAGGTGTTCCGTTGTCTTCGGCGGTGAGCGTGTGAATGACGGGATAATCCAAATCAAGAGGAGAATTTTCAGTCACGGCAGGTGCTGAAGGTGCTTGAGGCTTCGCAAGATTCGCCATCATTCGAGCCAGTAAGTCATTATTCTGCTGTGTAGAAACAGAAGCAGTTACCTTGTTCGGTTCTGCTCCAGTCCTCAAGCCCTTGGCATAGCTCTTCATCAAATCATCACGAGTAGCTGACGGCAGGGTTGCCGACATGAGAATGACGGGCGCATTCACTTGACCCAGCCAGTAGAGCGCAGCGGAAAGGTACTTGCTCATGTATGCGTCGTAGGCGTGTACCTCATCAATGATGATGACCTTAGACGCAAGGCCAAGATATCGGAGCATCACATGCCGTGCTTGCAGTGCGGTCATGAGAACCTGGTCGATAGTGCACACGACGAAGCTGGAGAGAAGTCCCTTCTTCGTACCGCTGAGCCAGCTGTGCCGCGCGAGAGACGTTCCAGGGCGTAGCGTTTTTCGGTTGTTTTCTCGCCCAGGGGTAGAAGACTCGTCGAAAATATCTGCTTTGGAGAGCGCCTCATAGGACTTGTTGAAACGGTTCTTGGAGTGGCCCAGGAACATGGAGTGCGGTTCAAGAGGTCCACCGTGTTCTTGTGCCACATTGTTTGTCTGGTATTTCACCCATTCGGTAACACGGTCAAAGAGGGCATTAGAAGTCGCCTGGGTCGGTGCCGCAAAGGCTACGCCGGTGCGACCGGTTGCCTGAGCCAGGAACTCGGCAGCAATAAGACCGGCTTCGGTCTTACCTTGACCCATGGGTGCTTCGATGCACATCATGCCGCCGCTTTGCATGGAGCGTGCCGCTTCGACTACGACTTCCTGCATGGGGCGTAGGGTGGGATTCTTCCACCCAAAACGGGATGCGTAGAGATCAGCTGCAGGGGTGTCGGGGTCGGTATCCAGCGCGGCGATCCAGCGTTGTTCAAGCCCGAGCGCCTGCCAACCAATGCGCGCTCGCTGTTCCTGTTCGGCTGAACCGAAGGTGCCCATGGGGAAGAAATCAGGGTTTGAAGCAATCCAGTCTGACATGATGACGAAACCGGTAATGCAGAATTGCACGGAGACGGGGATAGCCTGTTCGTGCTGTGCTAGCTGCTGTAACGCCGAGGATGCACCGAAACGTTCCAGGGTGATGTCGTAGAGTTCCTGCCAGGTGGCATGCCATTTGGGGGAGAGGCGCTCCAAAATGACGTTGCTCAGTTCAGCGGATGTAGAGAGATAGTCTGCGGGTGTGCCGTGGTGCGCGCCGGAAATACTTGCGAGAGTTTCAACAACTTCACTCGGCATGCCCTCGACATTGCTGGTGAGCAAGTGAGTGAGGATGCTTTGACTGTATTTACTGTGGGGGCAGCGCATACCGCTAGTGGGGGTCACAAGGTCTTCAGGGAACTCAAAGTCCTGCTGCTCGATACGCTGACGGTATATAGCGAGGTTTTCGTCGCGTCGTGCATCGAGCTGCCCGGAGAATTCAGGGGTTGCTTTGCCCATGTCGTGGGTGGCGGCAAGCCAGCATACGAGCGCGCGCGTATCTTCCATGGACAGGTGGAGGTGCTCACTGAATCGCTTCTGTAGACCCGGGGCGAGCCATGTATCCCAGAGTCGGGCGGCAACAGAACCAGCATCGAGCATGTGCTGAACGAGGGAGAGGCCGCGGGTAGGGGAGTCCTTGTCTCCTGTTTTTGCCCAGAATGATGCCGTTTCAGGTGTTGAAAGATACTCAGGGGCGGGTGCCATGATTCTCCTTAGACGGTAGACTAGTGCGTACCTCGCTGCGGTGCGAGGCGTATGTTCCCCGAAGCAGACGGGGATGAGCCAGTATTTATAAAATTGGTTGATGTGGTCCCTGCGCTAGCGGGGATTCTGCTTCCGTTGCTTCGGTTTTATTCTACACCTTAAAAATATCAAAGGTATTAATAAATTGGTAGATTCACTTGACTTAACCTTCTTGGTGCTCCTATAGTGGAACTATCAAGCCGCTGGAGGTCCACCAAGAACCCCCTGACAAGGCTAAATTAACGGTCCACTCCTATTGTGGACTAGAAACCATTTTTATGACTGCTCATTCGTCACACGACGATGAGCCGATTTCGATGATGAAAGGAGTGCGAATGGCTAGCTTGGAAGAACCCCGCTTCAATCTTGTTGATGAAGCGTGGATCCCGGTTCGACTGAAAACGGGCGAGGTTGCTGAGCTGTCACTCCAGGATTTCTTCAAACGGGTGTATGAGATTGACCGAATTCAAACGGATAATCCGCTAACCGATGTTGCAATCTTGGGTGTTGTGCTCATTATCTTTGCGCGTGCCACTTTTCTTAGCGAAGGCGTTAAGACCTTTGGTGGTGCGGCTCCTTGGATTCGCCAGATGCGAGAGCCTGATGCTGACAATCTGGCGGCTGTTCTGGGATACCTTGAAATTTTCAAGGACCGTTTCTGGCTGGTAGGCGGTGACCGCCCCTTTATGCAGGTGCATGATTTGCGTACGGCTAAGGGAGACACGAAACCTGTTAGCCGCTTGCTTTTGGACTCGGAGAGCGAGTACTTCTCGGTTCGCGCTGAAAAGACCTTGGACTCTCTGAGTTTTGCCGAGGCAGCACGCTACCTGCTGACGATTCAAGCCTGGGACTATTCCGGTATTAAATCTGGCGCAGTGGGTGACCCCCGTGTTAAGGGCGGTAAGGGCTACCCTCTGGGTGTTGGTTGGTACGGCACCACCGGTAAGGTGATTGTTCACGGCGCCAACATCATGGAAACCCTGCTGTACAGTCTCGACTACGAGCAGCTGACTGATGATGAGTCGTTTGCGCTTGATCTCCCGGTATGGGAGCGTGCTGAGCCTGATACTGCAGCACCGCGTGCGTACACTGGTGGTCCTGCGGCTCAGTACAAGGATGAGCCGGTGCCGGCGAGTGGCATGTGCGAGATTTTGACCTGGCAGTCACGCCGTATCCGTCTGCATCATGACGGCGAGCGCGTAACTTCGGTCCTTGTTGCTAATGGTGATAAATGGTTTGACCGCAATACCTATACTGACCCGCTGACGGGTTATCGCTACAGCAAGAATCAGTCGTCGAAGACTGAACAGGTGTGGATGCCTCAGGCTCATTCGGCTGAACGCACCCTGTGGCGTGGAGCTGATGCTCTGCTGACTCGTCTCACCCCGGAATCTGAGAAGCAGAATAAGCCTGCTCCTGTGATTCGTCAGTTGGGTTCGGGAAGGTACTTTCCGACTGATGCGGAGGTGCAGGTTCAGCTGGTAGGCGTTGAGTACGGCAACCAGAGTGCCGTGATTGAGAACATTATTTCTGACTCGATGACCATTGAGCTTTCTCTGCTGACTGATGAAGGCGTGAGCGCGTCCCAGATGGTGCGTGAAAATATTCAGGCAACCATGGACGCGGCAATTGCTCTGGGACAGTTTGCGGGTAATTTGTTGCGTGCTGCAGGTCGGGAATATGAATTCCGTGCAGATGCTACCGAAGCCGTACTTAACCGTATGGAGGAGTCTTTCCGCCTCTGGCTTGCAGGTCAGGGGGCAACAGAGGACATCTCCGCTAGGAAGGAAGAATGGCAGCGTCTGGTGCGTACCGCTATCCAGCATGAAGCGAACATCCTTATTGATAGTGCAGGGCCCAAGGCTATGCTTGGTTTCTTTGGTAAGGATCTTTCGGGGAACGAAGTTCTTTACAGTGTTGCTCACGCAGAACGGCAGCTCCATGCGCGTCTGCGTAAGATCATCCCTTTGGCTTATCAAGCCTCTACCTCTCACTCACCTCAGGAGGACACTAATGAGTGACCGTACTGCGCAGAATGACCTGCAGCAGTTTATTGCTGCAAAGGTGATGCGCCTTTACCACCAGAAGAGTAGCGGTGTTTCGTCTGCTACTGCACAGCTGGCGAAGCTTCGCCGGGGAACGGGCGAACCGCCCTTGGCTCATCCTGAGCTTTGGGGATTCGTCTTGGAGAAGGAAGACGGTACTGAAGGTATCCCTGAAGAGTACCGAGGCAAGGGCGACCAACCGAGTAATGCGGAGAATGCCGCGTACACTGCTTTGACTCTTTTCGCGTTGCACCAGCAGGCGCAGAACCAGCCTATGCATGTTGCGGGTGTTTCTTTCGGCCAGGCAGTCGGTCGTTTGGTCAGTCAGACTACTTCTTCGATGAAGAAGCGTTTTGATTCTCTGCTGACTGCTCAGACGGAGAACGCTCGCCAGCATTACTTGCGGAGCCTGATTACTCTGCTCCGTTCCGAAGGTATTGCCTTTGACTACGGTCGATTTGCGGTGGATTACATGTATCTTCTGAACCCTACGACGCGTCAGAAGGTGCTGTACCGCTGGAACCGCGACTTCTCCTATGGACTCATCCCTGTTCGCGCTGCTGCGAATAAAACCACTAAGTAACTATCACTCCTGAAAGAAGGAAAAAAATTATGACTACTTTCGTCGACATCCACGCCCTGCAGACCTTGCCCCCGTCGAACATTAACCGTGACGACACCGGCAGCCCCAAGTCCGCTTTCTTTGGCGGCGTTCAGCGTCAGCGCGTTTCCAGCCAGGCTTGGAAGTCCGTTATTCGCCGCGATTTTGAATCGCACCTTGACCGCTCGAAGCTGGGCGTACGTACCCGCCTGGTTGCTGACAAGGTAGTGGCACGTATCCTGGACCTTGCGCCTGAGTTCGATGCTGACCTGGCTGAAAAGGCTGTCGTTGAGGCGTTCAAGGCGGCAAAGATCAAGCTGGAGAAGCCGAAGAAGAAGGAAGACGAAGAAGCAGGCCGCGCTGTTTCTGGCTACCTGATTCTGCTGAGCAACCAGCAGATTGACAAGCTGGCACAGGCAATTATTGACGCTAACGGCGAGAAGCTCGTTGCGAAGGATGTTAAGGAAATCCTTGACACCAACCACAGCGTTGATATTGCTCTCTTCGGTCGTATGCTGGCAGAAGCAGCCGACTTCAACGTTGACGCAGCATGCCAGGTAGCACACGCCCTGAGTGTTCACGGTTCTGAACCCGATTTCGACTACTACACCGCAGTGGATGACGTTGTTCGTTCTTCCGATGACACTACCGGTGCGGGCATGATTGGCACCGTTGAGATGGCGGCAAGCACCTTCTACCGCTACGCCAACATCAACCTGGATGCACTGAACGCTAACCTGGGTGATACTTCTGCAAGCGTTGAAGCAACCCTGGCGTTTGTCCGTTCCTTCATCAACTCTATGCCTACTGGTAAGCAGAATTCTTTCGCCGCACGCACCCTGCCTGACGCGGTTATCGTAACCGTTCGCAACGACCGCCCCATCTCTTACGTGAACGCCTTCGAGAAGGCTATTACCGAGGTTGAGGGACGCCGCGTGGCTGCAGCTCGTGCGCTCGCATCTGAGGCTAAGAACATTGAAGAAGCGTACGGTTATGAGCCGGTCGCTTCGTATGTTCTGGCTTTGGGCGACCTCAAGGAAGAACTGGCTGGTCTTGGCGAACCTGTTTCTCTGAAGGGTCTGCTGGAGTCCCTGGAAGCTCAGCTGACTGCTCTCACCTCTCAGGAGTCCTAATGCCCACCCTGCTCTTGAAGATGAGCGGGCCGTTGCAGTCATGGGGCACTCAGAGCCGTTTCCGTCGCCGTGATGCCGGACATGAGCCGAGCAAATCTGGCGTGATTGGAATGGTCGCTGCTGCCTTGGGGCGCTCGCGTAACGAGCCGGTTGACGATTTGGTTTCGTTGAAGTTTGCGGTGCGTACGGATGCCTCGGGTACCCTGATTCGTGACTATCAGACCGCTAAGAATTGGGCTAAGAACCCGAATGGTGCGGCTTCTCTTTCGACTCGTATGTACCTGTCGGATGCTGTTTTTGTGGTAGCTCTGGAAGGTGAACGTGAACAGTTGGAGACTGTCGAGTCTGCACTGAAGAAGCCCGTATATCCTCTGTATCTTGGGCGGCGCGCATGCCCGGCTGGTTACGACCTTGTTTTGGGTATCCGTGAGGAGTCTGCTGAGGAGGCTCTGCGTTCGTTGGAGTGGCAGGTTCCTGAGTATCGTCGTAAGGATTTTCCGAGCCCGGTAGCGTTGCGCATCCTGCGTGATGCGTTGCCTGGTGAGCGCGGTGATTTGGTTCAGGATATTCCGGTGAGTTTCAGCTCGGAGCATCGTCAGTATGCTACGCGTGAGGTTGTGTCGGTTGAGCCTGTCCTCGTAAATGTCAAGGAAGATCAGCTTGCACAGAACATGGAGGAAGGGGCTTCTGCGAAGAGTTCTTCTACCCAGGATTCTGAGCCTGATTACATGAAGGCGGTGATGGAAGCATGACGTATTTTTCTCGTTTCATGATTAATCCGCAGCGTCGTGGTGCGTGGAAGTTGTTGCGTAGCCCGCAGGCGATGCATGCAGCTGTGATGGCGACTTTGCCGCCGGATACGGATTATTCTGAGAACCGCATCCTGTGGCGTTTGGATGAGTCTAAGCATGCTCCGGTTCTGTACATGTTGAGCCCTGAGGAGCCTGATTTTTCGGCTCTTGTGGAGCAGGCTGGCTGGCAGACTCGCCCTGGTGAGAGCGCTCATTATGGTCGTTTGCTGGCGAAGCTGGAGAACGGTCAGGAGTGGGCTTTCCGTCTTGCCGCAAACCCGGTGAAGCGTCACACGAATAAGCAGACGGGCAAGCGTGAAGCGTTCCCGCATGTGACGGCTGAGCAACAGCGGGCGTGGATTCGTGAGCGTGCTCCGCAGTGGGGATTTGAAGTAATTCCCGCGGTAGAAGGTCAGGATATTGAGGAGTGCCCGATGGTTTCTTCTCGTCAGGACCTTGCGTTTGCTCGCCGCAATGCTGAGGGTAAGGTCGGTAAGGTGACTCACCGTAAGGCTCAGTTTGATGGTGCTCTTCGCATCACTGATGTTGAGCTGTTCCGTAAGTCTCTGCTCTCCGGTATGGGCAGGGGTAAGGCGTACGGTATGGGCCTTCTGACGTTGGCGCCTCTGTCTCGCTAGGTAATGCGGGTGAAGGGCGGGGGACTGTTCTGTGTGATGGTGCCCCGCCCTTTCTTTATTCACTCATATTTTTGTGCCGATGCTGGCACGCTGATGTTCATAGGAGAAGATCATGCAGGGGGCTATTCCTCCGAGCTCGTCTGAGCTGTTTCGTAGTTCTGACCGTTTGAGTTTTGTGTATGTGGAGCATGCGACGATTTCCCGTGCGGATAGTGCGGTGACGTTTGTGAAGGAAGAGGGCGTGGTTCATTGCCCTGCTGCGAGTTTGAGCGCTTTGCTGTTGGGGCCGGGTACTCGTATTACTCATCAGGCGATGGCTTTGTTGGGGGAGTGCGGTACTACGGTGGTGTGGGTTGGCGAGCAGGGTGTTCGTTATTATGCGAGCGGTAAGTCTGTGGCTCGTTCTTCGCGTCTGTTGATTGCTCAGGCGAAGTTGGTGTCGAATACGCGGAGCCGTTTGGCTGTGGCGCGCATGATGTATCAGTGGCGTTTTCCTGGTGAGGACACGAGCGAGCTGACGATGCAGCAGCTGCGTGGCAGGGAGGGCGCTAGGGTGCGTTCTGTGTATAGGCAGTGGTCTGAGCGGACTGGTGTTCCGTGGGAGCGCCGTGAGTATGATCCGAATAATTTTGGTGATGGGTCACCGATTAACCAGGCGTTGTCGGCTGCTCATGCCGCGTTGTATGGGATTGTTCATGCGGCGATTGTGTCTTTGGGATGTGCGCCTGGGCTGGGTTTTGTGCATACGGGGCATGCTTCTTCTTTTGTGTATGACGTTGCTGATTTGTATAAGGCGGAGGTTACGATTCCTGCTGCGTTTGAGGTGGTTGCTGGCTATACGGAGGGGATGGATATTGGGTCTGTGACGCGTAGGGCGGTGCGTGACCGTATTCGTTCTGAGAAGGTGATGGAGCGGGTTGTGCGGGATATTCAGCGGCTTCTGTTGTCTGAGGAGGTTCCTGAGGAGATGCTTGATAGTACTGAGATGCTTTTGTGGGATGAGTACACGGGAGGTACTACGGCGCGTGCGAATTTCTCTGGAGACGAGTCATGATTGTGATTGTGTTGTCTGCTTGTCCGGTGAGTCTTCGTGGTGATTTGACGAAGTGGCTTTTGGAGATTAATCCTGGCGTGTTTGTGGGTCGTGTGAGTGCCAGGATTCGTGAGAAGTTGTGGGCGCGTGTGTTGGAGTCGGGTGGTGCTGGTAGGGCGACGATGGTGTTTCCGGCGGATAATGAGCAGCGGCTTGAGTTTCGGGTGAATAATGCGGATTGGGAGCCTGTGGATTTTGAGGGTGTGAAGCTGATTTATCGCCCGGTGGTTCGTAAAACGGTGCCAAAATCTGGGTGGAGTAAGGCGAGTAAGTATCGCCGTGCTCGTCGTGGTTAGGAGCGGTTGTTTATCGTGTATTCTGGATGCAGGCTCTGGCTCCAAAGTGATTCTATTTTGCTGATGTAGGGGGTAAAGCCCCATGTCAGCAAGTGTGTTCCCCGCGCGAGCGGGGATGAGCCGGGAATTGGTCTTATCGCCTAGCTCATCAATGCGTGTTCCCCGCGCGAGCGGGGATGAGCCGTGTGCGCAAGAATGTGAATGCCGCTATTGCCCGTGTTCCCCGCGCGAGCGGGGATGAGCCGAAGCAGGAATGTACTAACCTCATACGCTATACGTGTTCCCCGCGCGAGCGGGGATGAGCCGGCGCTACCCGGCAACGGTGAAGGCTGGTTCGAGTGTTCCCCGCGCGAGCGGGGATGAGCCGACATAGATTATGACCTAGGAGCAGTGTTAGGCGTGTTCCCCGCGCGAGCGGGGATGAGCCGCTGCTGAACACCAGGCCGCAGGCGACCGCCGAGTGTTCCCCGCGCGAGCGGGGATGAGCCGCGGGGCGTACCGACGAGTCGGCCAGCACGGGCGTGTTCCCCGCGCGAGCGGGGATGAGCCGATCGGGGCGTGCAGGTCGAATTTCTCGACAACGTGTTCCCCGCGCGAGCGGGGATGAGCCGCCAGGCGTATTTACACTAAACCCCATTTCGCCGTGTTCCCCGCGCGAGCGGGGATGAGCCGGGGTGGGCTTTCATTGAGGGTTAGAGCTGTTGGTGTTCCCCGCGCGAGCGGGGATGAGCCGCCGGGCACGTGGCTATCACGCACACCGAACGGGTGTTCCCCGCGCGAGCGGGGATGAGCCGCGCGAGTCATCAACACGAAGCGAGGCCCCGTCGTGTTCCCCGCGCGAGCGGGGATGAGCCGCGCTCGCCGCTGAGCATATTCACTACTACGAGGTGTTCCCCGCGCGAGCGGGGATGAGCCGCGCCGGCACGGGTTTCAGGTCTACGGGTGCGAGTGTTCCCCGCGCGAGCGGGGATGAGCCGATTTTTTGGCTACTAAAAATGTACCGTGTGTTGTGTTCCCCGCGCGAGCGGGGATGAGCCGGACGGTGGCCATGAGCACCCGACAGATTGGCGGTGTTCCCCGCGCGAGCGGGGATGAGCCGTACTCGCGAATGATGCCAGTATGAACATCCCAGTGTTCCCCGCGCGAGCGGGGATGAGCCGCCCGAGCGGGCAGTGGGGTGGCGAGATGGGCTGTGTTCCCCGCGCGAGCGGGGATGAGCCTAGTCACCGGCACGCCGCCTACGACGGACACAGGTGTTCCCCGCGCGAGCGGGGATGAGCCGGCTTGCCGCCGCTCAAAGGGTCTTAGTGACCTGTGTTCCCCGCGCGAGCGGGGATGAGCCGTCGGTAACGCCGCGATTCTGCAGGAGCTTATCGTGTTCCCCGCGCGAGCGGGGATGAGCCGGCAGACCCCGTCCCAGCGCTCGCTGTCGGTCGGTGTTCCCCGCGCGAGCGGGGATGAGCCGCACGTTAGTCATTTTTCTCTCCAATCAGGAATGTGTTCCCCGCGCGAGCGGGGATGAGCCGATTCATGACGGCTCTCCGCTCCTTTGCGCAAAGTGTTCCCCGCGCGAGCGGGGATGAGCCGGAAATAGCCCACCAGGAGCCAGTCAACGTGTTGTGTTCCCCGCGCGAGCGGGGATGAGCCGCGCCGCATGCAAAGCCTGCGAGATTTCCTCATGTGTTCCCCGCGCGAGCGGGGATGAGCCGTGCCCAACCTGCACCCGCCTTCCTATTCTGCTGTGTTCCCCGCGCGAGCGGGGATGAGCCTTAGCGCACTAGCGATAATGTGCCTAGTCTACCGTGTTCCCCGCGCGAGCGGGGATGAGCCGCGCGTTCTTTGCGGTGATGTCTGCCAGGTTTGGTGTTCCCCGCGCGAGCGGGGATGAGCCGAGCACGCCCTGCACGGCACTGACCCGTTCTGTGTGTTCCCCGCGCGAGCGGGGATGAGCCGCAACCGACACGCTGGCCGGTTTGGTGGAATGGGTGTTCCCCGCGCGAGCGGGGATGAGCCAGGTGAACTGCACCTCGGCCACTTGGTCGGTCCGTGTTCCCCGCGCGAGCGGGGATGAGCCGGGACAGTCGCTCACCGTGCAGGGCATGGAGCGGTGTTCCCCGCGCGAGCGGGGATGAGCCGCCCCGCCTCGTGAACTGCCTCATCGAATGGGCGTGTTCCCCGCGCGAGCGGGGATGAGCCGAGCAAATCAAAATCACCATCTGAGGAATTATAGTGTTCCCCGCGCGAGCGGGGATGAGCCGGCCAGGGCGATAGCGGCAGCCACAGCACCGGCGTGTTCCCCGCGCGAGCGGGGATGAGCCGTGCTTAGGCGATGTCCTGAGGTATTCCAGAGGGTGTTCCCCGCGCGAGCGGGGATGAGCCGCGACTCGCAAATCTCGCAGACATCACCGCAAAGTGTTCCCCGCGCGAGCGGGGATGAGCCGTGAACGGCCGCGATGTCTTTTGGTGCCCTGAGGTGTTCCCCGCGCGAGCGGGGATGAGCCGCCGAGGCTTCGTCGGATGCTTCGGAGGAGCCGGTGTTCCCCGCGCGAGCGGGGATGAGCCGCCATGCTGGTGGAAGCCCAGTTCGGCTGGGTCGTGTTCCCCGCGCGAGCGGGGATGAGCCGCTGAACTGTCCACCGGCGCAGACCCTATCCCCGTGTTCCCCGCGCGAGCGGGGATGAGCCCCTGGTGATTGATGCACCCGGCGCGGTCATGGCGTGTTCCCCGCGCGAGCGGGGATGATTCCCCTCCTAGGCTCCCGGCTGGAGAAGGGAGCCGATGTTCCTCGTACTAGCAGGGCTAAGCTTCGGCGTTGCCGGATTCGCTGTTGCTGTCCACTTCTCGCTGGTCTTGGCTGGGTTTACTCTCAGAGCCTGCTGGGTATCTAGAATCGGCGATAAAAGCTGAATAATTGTAGTCGGGCTTGGCATCTGCTCGTTTGGGCTGGCAGGCATTATAGTCGTGACTAATACTGTCCAGGCGGTTGTCTGTTTATTGACTGCAGGAATATAAAACCCCGGTGCCACCGCCTAATAAAGGACGTGGGAAAAGGCACCGGGGAAACCCCCACTAAACGAGGGGGATAGAAGGGCGTGAAATCATGAAACACGCAGAAGAAAGGATAACAGCAATGGCAAAGAAAGAGGAATACACGGAGTTCACTGTGTATCTGTCCTCTAAAGAGGTTGCAGCAATGGCTGGGGTGGAGGTTAAGACCGTGAATAATGCCCGCAAGAAGGGCGACCTGCACCCCGCCTCGCGTATCGGCAGCACATGGGGTTATTTTGAATCTGAGGTGCGCCGCTGGATGGATTGGCGTGAGGAGAACCCGCCGAAATCCCGAGCGTGGGGCTGGAATAACAGCGGCACCCCGCGTCCACATGGTGTTGAGGTCAAAGAAAAGAAGGATAAATGAGCGTTTTTTCTTGTGTTCCCCGTACGAGCGGGGATGAACCCTCGTCACGCAAGGACAATGCTGGTTGGGCGGTGTGTTCCCCGCGTGAGCGGGGATGAGCCGGGCAGGGCTCCCTCCCCTCCCTCCCTCGCTCCGTGTTCCCTGCGCGAGCGGGGATGAGCCGACGACAGCGACGTTCTTGGATGAGCGGCTTGTGTGTTCCCCGCGCGAGCGGGGATGAGCCGCCCAGGGTGTTGTGCATACGCGCGACAGCCGAATGTTCCCCGCGCGAGCGGGGATGAGCCCCGGGTGAAGGGCGCTGACGGTCAGTGGTCATCGTGTTCCCCGCGCGAGCGGGGATGAGCCGACCCGCAACAAAGGCCAGGAGTTCGTCAAAGAATGTTCCCCGCATGAGTGGGGATGAGTCCTGGGCGCTCTACCAGCTATCGACTCAAACTACGTGTTCCCCGCGCGAGCGGGGATGAGCCGAACCAAACCTATAGGGCTTTCGTGGCGCGCCCGTGTTCCCCGCGCGAGCGGGGATGAGCCCTATATCAAGGGCAATAATGAAAGAAACTCAACGTATTCCCCGCACTCGCGGGGCACAGGTAAGGCCCCTCGGCCCGCAGTAGTAAACTGCAGGCCGAGGGGCCTCATCATGCGTTAGTAACTAAGCTGCAGAGTGGCGCTGTCACCGCCCGGGGGAGTACCCCTACGCTGCCGCCGCTACAGCTCCCTTGGCTGAGGTGCCGTTTCGGGTCCAGAGCAGGAGCGCTGCCACGCTGTTGATGATGTAGAAGATGTACTTGCCGACGTTCGCGAAGTTGCCCTGGGTCAGCGCCTTGATGCACTGCACGGTGTTGTACAGGAACCAGAATTGCCACTGCATCGTGAGCTTGAGCGCGTTCAGAATGTTCGCTGACAGGGACAGGCCAAACACTACGGTCGTGATCCAGAACAGGAACGAGGTCTTGCCGCCGTAGCCAATGTAGTTCGTGACCAGGGAGAACGCGAACGAACCCGCCACAATACCGCCAATAATCAGCTGGCCCTTCGTGCCGGTCGGCGGTTCTAGAGCCTTGCCGCGTTCGGAGTTCTGCCACCTACGAATCGCGAAGGTGTACACGATGAAGGTCACCGGGTAGGTGATGATTGCTGCCTTGTTGCCCAGAATGTAGTCGATCGCTCCGGACAGCGCCGTGTTAATAATGCCGAGCACGTTGCCAACGTTGGAGAGGCGGCCGGTCAGGCGGGTAGACATCATCGAAATACCCACGTTAATCACGGAAATCACGCCGAGGGGGATGAAGCTCGTAATCGGGCCCCAGTCAACGTATTTGGCGAGGTTGGTGCTCAGGTATCCTGAGGCGATTGCGATGGCGATGACCAGTGCCACGCCGAAGAGGTCGGCGTACTTGGACTTGGCGAAAAAGAGGAGGGCCTTCTCAGAGAATTCCTTGGCCTCCATGGGTAACTCCTTTGTTAGGATATAGAAACAGTGATAGGGTACCAATAACTATAACTCTTTGAAAAGGGTTTGAAACAGCGTGTCGCACACAAAACCTCAGAACCCCACATATTCCACATCCCGGAACACTTTGGCGTAGAGCAATTCAAAGCCGCCCCATCAAGAACCCATGCCAACTTCCGGCAAACGTTGCCAGATAACGCCCCTACTTCGTTGAATACCGAAAATGGGCGTAAAATCACCGCCGTTTCGTCTTCGCTTTAAACGGGACCTTAAGGTACGCTAGATGACTGGGTCAGGGAACTCGTGCCGGTCTCACTCACCGCGCATCCGCCCGACAGACACCCGCACCCCGTACGCTGCGTCTCACTCACGCACACAGGGGAGGGAACCACCGTATCGGCCTCACTCACCGTTTACGCCGCTGTCCACGCGTCCTGCCACCCGTAACTCACTCAACTCAAACAAGAACTGAATAGGACAATCATGCCCTTGCTTACCCATCGACTCTCACGACGATTCTTCGTAAAGGGTGCTTCTGCCGCCGCCGCTGCAGGCGCACTGACCCTGCAGGCACAGGCCGCTCAGGCAGACGAAGCCCCCGCAAACCTTGCCCCGGCAACCGAGGAAACTAAAGGCCCGCGCCTCGTTATTCAGCGCGCCACCATCACTGAAACCGGTATGACCGTCAACTACACTGCACACGGTCTGCGCGAATTCCTCACCGAAGGCACCACCCTGACCGTACGCCACGGCTACGTTCGTAACGACTCTTTCGAAACTCTGCGCTCCTGGCCGCTCACCCCCGAATTTGACGGTGACGCTGACAGCTTCAGCGGTAGCGACCAGTTCCCCATCGAGCTGATGCAGGGTGAGGGTGTTGATCACGCCCTGCAGCTGGATATTTGCTCCGACCCGTGGGGTCAGGAGATCACCCACCAGATTGCTGCGCGCATCCCCCTGGCTGAGACCAAGATCCTGAAGACTTCTTTCGAGGATGTTCCGGATAACCACCCGTTCGCTGAGGATATCCGCATGGCGAACCAGAAGAAGTGGCTGATGCCGAACCCGCAGACTGGCGCGTTTGAGCCGGACCGCCCGGTGACCCGTGAGGAGCTTATTGCTCTGCTGAACCACGCTGCTGGTCACGCTGGCGTGAGCGAAAACTCGGATGTTGCACCCTTCGCGGATGCGGCAGGCCGCCCGACCGCGAACGCGCTGCACTGGGCTCGTGACCGCAAGATCACCGAGCCGCTCACTGGTGGCGACAAGATTGACCCGACCGCACCGGTTTCTCACGAGGAGCTGGCGGCTGTGCTGTTCCAGTACAACGCGGAGGTTCAGCTGACCGAAATGAAGGAGGGCGCTGGTTCTCGTTTCCGCGACGTGCTCGGTGCTGGTACTCTGCACCGTTACGTCGCGTGGGCTGGCGCGAACGACATCGTTCTGGATGCTTCGGGCGTGTTCAACCCGACCGCGCCGACTACTCGCGCGGAGCTGGCTCGTTTCATTCGCCGCTACAAGCTGCAGAACCTGCTGTTCACTGACTTCTCGTATGTCTCCTAATTTTTAGTCACCCCGGCACCGTGTCACTTCGGCACTGTGTATTGGGGTGTGTGGAACCCCCGTCTTCTGGCTTTGCTGGAGGCGGGGGTTTTGCTGTGCCTAGTCGTGCCTCGCTGCTATATTGCCGCACCTCGGGGAGTTTTAGTGACAGGCTGTGCCTGGCATATGAAATTTTGCGTCATATATACCTGAAATCTTGAAAAATTCTGTGCGCTAAGTAAGTATTACCTAGAAGGTAAGTTAACGGTTGCCTTACTTAATACTGTGTGAAGACTAGTTTCCTTCCTCGTGGGCCCACGAAACCCACACTAGAGAGCAGGAAAAACGCGGCACCTCACCACCCATCGGTGGGGGAGAGAAGCACCTCCACACACCACCCACGAAAAAGGACATACATATGAACCTCGCTTCGAGCAAGGCATTCAAGGGCCTCGCCGTTGGATCGCTGGCACTGGCAATTTCCGGCGTTGCCACCATCCCCGCATCGTTCGCGGCAGAATCCACCCCGGCAGCAAGCCAGAGCAGTGAAGCTCGCACCATCACCGACAAGGCGATGGCAAAGATCACCCAGGGCTTGCCCGGTCAGTTCCAGGTCGCATACTCCAAGAAGACCAACAAGATTTGGGTTGCTGGCACTGCAGACCGCGACGAGCACGTTTCTACGATTGCTCGCATTGACGCGAACTCCCTGAAGATTGAGGCAGTTGCCGAGCTGCCCATTATCAAGGGGGACTCGGGCTACTCCTACGAGGGTGCGTACGGTATCACCGTCGATGACGAGGAAGGTACCGTGTGGGTGACCAGCACCCGCGATAACTCCGTTGCCGTATACGATCAGGCGACCATGAAGCAGCTGTGGACCAATGCGGGTCTGAGCAAGGACGACCCGAACTGGATTGAGCACCCCCGCGAGGTGCGTGTCGATCACGAGTCGGGTAAGGCTTTCGTGACCGGTCGCTTCTTTGTCTCGGCTATCGATCTGAAGACCAAGAAGGTCGAGAAGATTCAGCTTGAGGGCGCGCCCGATGGCGGTACCCGCTACATCAGCATGAACATTCTGGTGGACGGCGGTAAGCTGTACGTGCCCGAACGCACCGGCGGCAAACTCTTCGTGATCGACACCAAGACCTTCAAGGTCGAGAAGACCATCTCTGTGAAGGGCGATAAGGACGGCGAGGTTCGCCCCTCCGACGTGGCTATTGACCACTCGCAGAACGAAATTTACGTCTCTTCGCAGGGCGAGAACTCCGGTGTATCCGTGTACGATGCGACCACCTACGAGTTTAAGAAGTTCATCCCCTTCGGCACCCAGGCGCTCTCGCTCGATAACGATGAGGCCAACGACCTGGTGTACGTGACCGACTTCGGCACCGGCAAGGTGGGCGTGATTGACGGCGGCGCAGCGGACAAGCTAATCGCCGAGGTCGCCATGAACGGCGGCAAGGCAAACGACCTGGTCGTGCTGCCCAACGGCTCCGTTGTTGCTGTGGACAAGCAGGCTGGCGCAACCGCAACCGTGCCCTACGTCCTCGACGGCACCACCGGCACCGTCAGCACCTCGGACAAGGTCACCAGCAAGCCCGGCAAGGACCGCCAGGGCAACGACGTACCCGCAAAGACTTCTGAAATTCAGGCGAACTCCATCCTGAAGTTCAAGGTCACCGCAACCGCAGGCGACAACTCCGAGGTCAAGCAGGTCACCCCCGAAACCCGCGAGTTCCAGGGCTACCCGGCAACCGCCACCAAGACCAAGGCAACCGACTCCACCGCCCCCTCCACCGAGGCACACCGCACCGTGGATGCAAACGCTAGCGTTGCAAACATCATTCAGGGTCTGCCCGGCCAGTTCCAGGTTGGCTACTCCAAGAAGAACCACAAGCTGTTCGTACCCACCGTGGGTGCGCGCGGCGGCCTCGCTTCCTCCCTGGCACGCGTGGATGCAGACACTCTGCAGACCGAGGCATTCGCCGAGCTGCCCGTGAAGAAGAACGACAAGGGCCAGTACGGTTACACCTCCGCATACGGCGTGACTGTTGATGACGTGGACGGCACCGTCTGGGTCACCAACACTATCGACAACTCCGTGGCAGTGTACGACCAGCAGACCCTCAAGCTCATCTGGACTAACGAGGGCGTGAAGGAAGGCGACCCGAATTGGATCGAGCACCCCCGCTCCGTTCTGGTTGACCACGAGTCCGGTAAGGCGTTCGTGACCGGCCGCTTCTTCGTATCCGCGATCGACCTGAAGACCAAGCAGGTTGAGAAGATTCAGCTCGAAGGCGCACCCGACGGCGGTACTCGCTACGTGAGCATGAACCTGTTCCTGGACGGCGGTAAGCTGTACGTGCCCGAGCGCACCGGTGGCAAGCTCTTCGTCGTGGACACCAAGACCTTCAAGGTTGAGAAGACCATCCAGACTCAGGGTGAGGACTCCACCGTTGAGGTTCGCCCCTCCGACGTGGCGGTGGATCACTCGCTGAATGAGATTTATGTTTCTTCTCAGGGTGTGAAGGGCGTCAACTCCGGTATCTCTGTGTACGACCTGACCACTGGTGCGTTCAAGAAGTTCGTCAAGTTCGGCACCCAGGCGCTCGCACTGGAGCACGATGAGGATCGCGACCTGGTGTACGTGACCGACTTCGGCACCGGCAAGGTGGCTGTCTTTGACGGTCGCGCTGACGAGGTCATCGGCGAGGTCGAGATGAACGGGGCAGCCGCGAACGACGTGACCCTGCTCAAGGATGGCTCCGTGCTGGTTCTCGACAAGAAGGACCGCGACGAGAAGGTGACCCTGCCCTACGTGCTCAACGGCACCACCGGCGAGATCACCACCGCCAGCGAGTACACCACCCTGCCCGGCAAGGACCGCCAGGGTAACGACGTTCCCGCATCGGTTCAGCAGCTGAAGGCTAACTCGATTCTGAAGTTCAAGGTTGGCGTGAAGGACACCGACGCGAGCGCAGCTCCGGTGGGCATCACCCCGACTTCGCTGCAGTTCGCGGGTTACCCGACGGTGACCGGTGTGAAGGCTGAGGAGTCGAAGCCGGCTGATCCGAAGCCGGCTGATCCGAAGCCGGCTGACCCGAAGCCTGAGGACAAGAAGGCTGAGGACAAGAAGTCTGATGCTAAGTCCGAGAATACCGCAGAGGCTAAGGATCAGACCTCCAAGGATCAGGCATCTCAGTCTGATGCCAAGTCTGACGCTAAGACCGGTGCACAGGACTCCAAGTCTGCTCCGGATGCTGTGAAGGCTGATAAGTCCGGTTCGGCTGTGAAGAATGGCGGCTCCTCCGATTCTTCTATCGGTGGTTCCTCGGTAGCTAAGAGCGATGCTGGTTCTTCGCAGGCTGGCTCTTCGCGTGGCGCTTTGGCGAACACCGGTGCTGACGCTGTGATGCCGCTGGTTGCTTTCGCTTCTGTGGCTCTGATTGCGGGTGCTGCTCTGGTGATGCGCCGCCGCAAGGCATAAAGTGTAGCGTTTAGTTTTCGGGCTTGAATGCTCGATCTAACGCGTGAGAAGGCGGGTATTTTCTCTTTCGGATTCTTCGAATCTGGGGGAGGGGTACCCGCCTTTTGCGTGCCTGCTTGGGCTAATGCTGGGCAGAGGTTTTAAAATATATTTATATATGTGCACTTGTCTGTAAAAATATAGGTTTTGAATGTCGAAAAAATGTGTGGCCAGCGGTGAATGTTACTGGCGCGCCTCACCTAAACTTTTACATTAATGTGTAAATATAAAAGCGTCACAACACCCCTTGTGGACAGGGTTTTTGCCTGCAAGAGCAAAGAAAAACCCCGGAAACAGCTCAACCTTCACGTGATACTGGAGGCGAATTAGGGGCTCACTCATAAAAATACAAAACACACCCACGTCGCTGCTTGTATTTTCCTGGGAAAACACTGAGGATTAGAAGGTAGGTAAATTTATGCGTTACCTGCATTTCTGCTTTTCGTGCCGTCGAATATGTCACCGCATATTCACGGGTGTCTCGTTAGCATTCGCATGCGGCATGTGAGCACTTCCGTTACACATTTGAAGGACACACATTGAACCTCACTCCCTCCTCGGGTAAAGCACTGAAGGGGCTCGCCGTCGGCTCCCTCGCGCTCGCGATCTCCGGCGCAGCCATGATTCCTGCCTCCTTCGCAGCACCGAATACCGCAAACCAGACCGCCGCCTCCAGCGCATCGACTCCTTCCACCGCATCGCTGAGCCGCGTTGTTGACACTTCCGCATCCGTCGCGCAGATTACCCAGGGCCTGCCCGGTCAGTACCAGGTTGCCTACTCCAAGGCGACCAACAAGATCTGGATGGTCGGCGTGGGTGCACGCGGCGACCTCGCCTCCACTATTGCTCGTGTCAACGCAGACACTCTTCAGATTGAAGAAGTGGCAGCGCTTCCCTTCGAGCTGGATAAGAACGGCGAATTTGGCTACGTTTCCGCGTACGGCATCACTGTTGATGATGTGTCCGGTACCGTGTGGGTTACTAACACCACCGACAACTCCCTGTCTGTGTTCGACCAGAACACCATGGAGCAGATTTGGACTAACCACGGCATTGCCGAGAGTGACCCGAACTGGATTGAGCACCCCCGCTCTGTGCTGGTGGACCACAACTCCGGCAAGGTGTTCGTGACCGGTCGCTACTACGTGTCCGCAATCGATATGAAGACCTTCGAGGTCACCAAGCTGCAGCTGGAAGGTGCCCCCAATGGCGGTACCCGCTACATCGGCATGAACATGACCGTTGATGGCGACAAGCTGTACGTGCCTGAGCGCACCGGCGGCAAGGTCTTCGTCATTAACACCCACACTTTCAAGACCGAGCAGGTTATTCAGACCCGCGGCGAGAACTCCTCTGTTGAGGTTCGCCCCTCTGACGTCACTATTGACCACTCCGAGAACGAAATTTACGTCTCCTCCCAGGGCGTGGATGGTGTAAACTCCGGTATCTCCGTGTACGACCTGACCACCGGTGCGTTCAAGAAGTTCGTCAAGTTCGGCACCCAGGCGCTGTCCATGGAGAACGACGAGGGCCGCGACCTGGTGTACGTGACCGACTTCGGTACCGGTAAGATCGCCATCTTCGACGCTAAGACCGACCGTGTAATCGGTGAGGTTGAGATGAATGGCGGTAAGGCTAACGACCTGACCATCGCCGAGGACGGCTCCGTCATTGCAGTGGATAAGCAGGACATCGCCAACACCACCGCGGCAGTACCCTATGTGCTGAACGCGAAGACCGGTGACGGCTCCCTGACTGACACCTACACCTCCAAGGCGACCGTGGATCGTAACGGCAAGGCTGTTCCTTCCTCGCAGCAGAAGCTGGTTCCGAACTCCATCGTGAAGTTCTACGCTAAGGTTTCCGAGGGTGAATTCACCTCCACCGCGACTATTAATCCCGCAAAGGTTCCCTTCCAGGGCTACCCGAAGCAGGCTACTGCAGTGCTGATTGACCCCACCCTGAACTTCGCTGAGGGTACCGTCGACATTACCCGCCCCTACACCTTCCACGTGTCCGGCTACGACTATGATAAGCCGCCGGCCGAAGGTCTCCGCCTGTTCCTCGTCAAGGAAGGTGAATGGTCGATGGGTTATGACAAGCTGACCGATAGCGAATTGGCAAACATCCAGAAGGTGTCTACTATCGTTCCGGCAAGCGCGTTTGTCTACAACTCACGTACCGGCAAGTACTCCTTCGAGGCAACTCTGCGTGTTCCGGCAAACACCATGCAGTACAGCCAGGGCTACATGCTCGGCACCGTCACTGCTGGTTCTGATGTGGCTACCAACCGCAATTACGATTCGGCTGTTTCGCTGATTGTTAATGACGCGAAGGACGCTGGCAACGCAGATAACCGCAATGAGGCTGATGAGCCGGCATTCCCGGCCTCCCCCTCCGCTGAGCCTTCTGCTTCCGCGTCTGCACCTGCAGTAGCAGAGAAGCCTGCGGCTGAGCAGTCGAAGGGTGAACCTTCGAAGACCGAGGAAGCTAACGACCAGCTGGGAACTACTACGAAGACCGCGCCGCTGAAGAACTCTTCTTCGGCAAAGTCTGAGTCTCAGCCTAAGAGCTCCGGCGTTGATTCTCAGGTGAGCGCTTCTGCGACCAAGTCTGCGCCTCAGAGCAAGGGTTCGCTGGCTAAGACTGGTGCTCAGAGTGTTCTGAGCCTGGCGGCTGTCGGTGCATTTGCGCTGATCGCTGGTGCTGCTGTGATGGTGCTTCGCCGCCGTAAGGCATAGTTTCTTGCTCTAATTTGAGCGGATGCGCCCCGTACACTGTGCGGGGCGCATTTTTGTGCCTTGGCGCCGTGGCGTTTTGTGAGGTGTTTATTGGGTGGAGGCGGGGTGTGGTGGCGGTGGAAGCTGCCGGGGGAGTGCCTGGTTTGGCTGGAAAGGAGCCTATGCGGTGGGTCTTGCACTCGGTGTAAAATATGTGACTCAATTCACTGCTTTTCGATTTGGCTGTTTTCGGGAACCTCTGTATAGTTATATGTGTTGCCAGGGAGACCTGGTAAAAGAGATGTAAATCTCACGGCCCCATCGTATAGCGGCCTAGTACTCCGCCCTCTCACGGCGGCAACACCGGTTCAAATCCGGTTGGGGTCACACTAGGAAAGAAGCCCTTTATCTTCGGATGAAGGGCTTCTTTGTTTGTATCTGTATCTGTCGGAAGAGCTCTTAGATTCTGTGGTGCCGCCGTGAGCCTCTCACGGCGCCGCTCCTTACGTCGCGGCACTCCGGGGCATGATGGATTTCCTCGCGCGCTCGGCATCATGCCCCTCCGTCACCGTTACAAACCGGTTGGGGTCACAACTAGGAAAAAGCCTTGATTCTTCGGAATCAAGGCTTTTTTGTTTATATCTGTCTTTTTCAAGAAGGAATAAAAAGCGAAAAGCCACATGTGTTTCGAGAAGCCACCATGATTGTGGCTTTTCGAAACACATGTGGCTTCTCGGCGGTATAGGGGGTCCGGTATAGGGGATTCGAACCTACTGTGCCGATGCCTCAGCAGAAGCAGCGGTCGCCTCTGCAGATGCAGCACCCTCAGCCGAAGCGCTCGGGCTCAGCGACGGAACCGGCGAAGCAGACGCAGTACCCGGAGCACGACGCACCATACGCCACGTGCCGTCCTGGTAATGAGCCACAATCTGACCAGCCACCGGCTTACCCGGGTACTTGAACACCTCGGTCAGCGGCTGCACACGATCATTGGTCTTGCTGTACACGCCAGCACCCTCAGCACCATCAATCACCATCTCGGATGCCCAAGTGTAGTAGCCGGTGCGAGTGTCCTTAGTCGGGCGGTCAGCAGTCAGCGACAGAACCATCGGACGCTCCGAACCAATAACCCAGCCGCTCTCCGAAGCGTACATGCTCTGGAAGAACTCAGCCACAGTCGAGTAGTCGCCGGTGTGGTCAATGTTCGTGAAGCGGGTACCGTCACCGGTCAGCAGCAGGTAGTTCAGGGTAGCCTGCCAGTACGCGATGAACGCGTGCAGACCCTCAACACTGTTCTCACGCAGCTTCGCCGGCTCAACCGGGATCGCAACGTTGACAGCCTTGTGCTCCTTGGTGCCGGGCTCAAAAGTGCCGGTGGAGGAGTAGTCGGCAAGAACGACCTCACCCTTCATACTGGGGCCAGGCTCAACGGTGGTGGTTGCCTCAGCGGTGGGGGAGACGGATGCGGTCGCGCTAGCGCTCGCGGTCGAAGACTCGGTAGCGGATGCGCTCGCGGTCGCTGAAGACTCGGAGGAAGACTTGGAAGAGCAAGCGGCAAGAAGCGCTGCGGTGCCCAGGCCCAGTGCGGTCAGGGCGGTGCGGCGGGTATACATGGTAGACATGGGGCTCTTTCTGAGGTGAATAAAGTATGTGCCGGTATTGAACTAATTCCAGAATATCGCAGGGGAGTGGTCAGCCCAATGTTGTGTGCGCCTCCATGACCGTAAAAGCGGCGGTAGATGACGAAAAACACGGGGTCAGAGACTCGCGTACGTTTACGACATGGTCGGGGTTCTAAACGGAGGCGCCGGAGCTACTTGCGCTTGAGCTGGGCGAGCTCGTCGTAAGTTTGGCTGGTTCATTCCAAACCGTCCAGGCACCATCCTGATACTCCAAGATAAAGAAGAACTCATAATCACCAGGGCCGCTGCGCATCAGCCGTGCTCGGGTCACTGAGCGGGCGGATATCGCTGGCGCAGGCGGTCAAGGAAGCGAGCGCGGCGGTGGCGGCGATGCCAAAGGCGGCGCGTCGGGTTACGAAGGTAGACATAAGGCACCCTTCAATAGATTATCGGTGTATCTATTTAAGGGTACCTTAGTTCATTTGGGTATGTTTATGATTTTCTCGTTATTAATCCTTGGAAAATGCTACAAAAGCTACGTTAGCTAACGAAAAGCGCCGTTTACTAGGGGAAAGTGTCATCATCCTCCTGTGCTGCTGCTTTCCTACACCGCCGCTTTCCTGCGTCCGTATTTTCCAGCGCCGCCGCATCCTAAACGTTAAGGCCAGAATCGCTCCCACCCGAGGAACCGGGAGAAGTCGTCGAGGAATTCTTCGTCTCAACGGTGACCATCCACGCATCGTCTCGATAGTTCAACACAAAAGTGACCTCATCGTTACTGGAATCACCGCTCGACTCACCCACACGAATGTCCCTGTCCTCGGGTACGTAATGGAGAACAGCATCCTTATGGCCACGGACAATACCCTTCCAACGGTACTGCTGATCGTCAACCTTCTGCGGGGTCTCCTCGGTCAGCTCAGCCATGAGCGGCGTCTCGGTGCCGTACATCCACCCCTCACCCTTTGCGTACAACTCTACATACGACTTCATCTTCTGCACGTAGATACCGTCCAGGTCCACGACCTTGAACGGTTCATTATTACCGGTAATGGTCAGATAATTCACCGATGCGACCCAGTAGCCCACCGCCGCGTACATGCCCGAGGTCGTCTTCGACTTCATATTCTGGGGAGGGACGGGCATGGGCGGGTTCTCCGCCTTCTCCGTGGCGCTTGCGGGGCGGTAGGTTCCCGTGGACTTGTAGCTATTGAACTTCAACTCGCCCTTGTAGGGGCGCATCGGGTCAACTACGCTCGGGTCCTCCAGCGGGCGGATATCGCTCGCGCAGGCAGTCAAGGAAGCGAGCGCGGCGGCAGCGGTGACAGCCAGGGCGGTGCGTCGGGTAATGAAGGTAGGCATGAGAACCCCTCAATGGTTTGTTCGTGTGCTTTTAAGCGTACCCGAGCAGGTTGGGTGACACGTTCGAAGCCTGCAGCTGATCGTCTGGGGGCAGTTCAACACAACCGCACGCAGGTCATGTAAACAAAAGCTATGCAAGCGAAAAAGGGGAAGCTCCCGCACGCAGCCTCAACTGCATACGGGGGCTTCTCTCATCGCCATAAGTGGCTAGGACAAGTGGCTAGGAACGCGGGTTAGGCGCCAGCGCTACTTGCCTCTGAAGAGGGGGAGTCGGCTTCTTCATCACTAAGCAAGAACCAGGCGCCGTCCTTATAATCAAACGGAAAATTGGTCGCCTCGCTCTTGGTCGATCCCTCAACCAGGGGAACAGGGTCATGACCTTCAACGCGGGCCTTTGCGTTGGGATCATAGATGATGCGTCCGAGCCAATCGTAACGGTTGGGGCCGCCCTCGACTTTTTTGGGAGCATCAGTCAGCAGCTGAACGGTAACCGGTGCATCCGTGTCATACACCCAGCCCTTACCGGAAGAGTAGATAAGAACGGCATTGGCCTGATCGTTCGCATAGCGGCCTTCAGGGTCAGCTTTCTTGAGAGGCTCGTAATCGCCCGTCATGAACATGTAGTTGAAGCTTGCCACCCAGTAGCAGAGGAACTCGTACATGCCCTCAATGGTTGCCTCGTGCATCTTTTCCGGAACAACAGGCTTCGGCACGTTCTGTGCCTTCTGAGTGGCAGTTGCTCGAACGTATTCGCCGTTATTCTCGTACTTGTCGAGCTTCACCGCGCCCTTGTACGACTTCTTAGCGGAAGAAGACGCCGACACCGACGCCGATGCCGAGGGGGATGCACTCGCGGACTCAGAAGCGCTTGCCGAAGGCGAAGCCTCACCGGAGGCGGAGCTATCAGCCAGCGGGCGGATATCGCTAGCGCAGGCAGTCAGCGCCGCAGCCGCGCCGGCGCCGGTAGCAGCAGCTAGTGCGGCACGTCGAGAAAGAAAAGTAGCCATGAAAAAAATCCTTAAGTAATGTGTGTCAGAAGATGAAGAAATTTAGCTGTTGTTATCCAGGAGCATGCGCCACATGCCTTCCTTGTACTCCATGATGAACTTCGTCGTGCGAGGAATCGTCTTTTCCTCCTCAACGATAGTCGCATCAGGCTCACCCTCAATGTGGTACTTAGCGGCAGGGTCATAGGCGACGGTCACAAGCCACTCATAACGGTTCGGCTTATTAGCAACCGGCTGAAGCTCGTTCTCCGCAATCTCAATCTTGTACGGCTGATCCGAACCGTAAATCCAACCCAGGCCCGACTCGTAGAGCTTAATCATGGTCTTAGAGTTCTTCAAAAAAGCCTTTGCCGGATCCGCCTGCATCAGCGGCTCAACATCGCCAGTCAGAATCAGATAATTCTGGGAGGCAAGCCAATAACCCATCAGAGCGTAGGCACCCTCGGGGCTGTTCTCCTTCATCTTCTCCGGGATGAGGGGCCTCGGCACGTTCTGCGCCGGCGCATTCGCACTCGCCGCAATGTAGGTGCCGTTCCGCTCGTAGTTATTGAACTTAATCGGGCCAACATACGAGCCGGGAGTGTGATCATCAGTGGGCGAAGGCGACGCAGAGGCGCTCGCAGAAGAAGAAGCCGCACCAGAAGCAGCAGAAGGCGAACCGGAGGAACCGCCGGAACCCTGCGACAGCGGGCGAATATCGCTAGCGCAAGCAGTCAGCGCCGCAAGAATACCGGTCGCACCCACACCCAGGAGAGTACGTCGAGTGAAGAAGGTAGTCATCGGAAGCCCTTCGTTGGAGCCAATACAAAGCAAATCACGCCACACACCGTGGTGTGCATACGCACCCCGTACAGGCCTATCAGTACGTCAATGTATATACATTTAAGGTTACCCGAGAGCCACCAGATAGCCCTGTGGCCACCTCGCATGTTCAGAAAATTAAGACCCCACACCCAGCGTTTTACCAGGTGCGGGGTCTTACACCATGAGAAATCACCACGAGGGGAAAACCCTCCGCCAGACGGCAACTAAGCGGCGCTAGACAGCTCCCACTTGCCGTCCTTGTACTCCAGACGGAACCTCGCCACCTTCTTCTTCGACTCATCAGCACTCGTCGCCTTCTCCGGCTGATTCCTAAAATGGCGCATCATCTTCGGGTCCATGTAGGAATAGCCTTCCCAAATAAAGCGAGTATTATCGCTACCCGGCACCTCACGCGGAGCGTCCGTTAGCAGCTCAACAATATACGGAGTTTCCGTACCGTACACCCAACCAGCACCCAACGCATACAGCTTAATCGTGCTGGGATATTTTTCCCAGCCGTAGCCATCATGGTAAACAATCTCAATCGGGTGCGGGTCACCCGTCATCATCAAATAGTTCAAGCTCGCCAGCCAGAAACTCAAGAAAGCATACGCACCATCAACGCTGTGCTCCTTCATATTCGCCGGAGGAACAGGCTTCGGCATATTCTCCGCCGGATTCGTAGCGCTCGCCGGAACATACTCGCCGGTCTTCTCATAGCTATCGAACTTTATCGCACCCTTATAGGACTTACCCGAAGAGCGAAGCCCCGAAGCGGCAGAAGCACTCGCAGAAGCACTCTCAGACGCCGAAGGAGAAGCGCTCGCAGACGCCGACGGGGAGGCAGTCTCGGAGGCGGTGGCCGCCTCCGACGGAGAAGCCGAGCCGGTGCCGCCAGCTAGCGGACGAATATCGCTGGCACACGCAGTCAACGCAGAAAGCGCGCCAGCAACAGCAACACCCAGGGCAGTACGTCGAGTGAAGAAAGTAGTCATCGGAAGTCCTTCGTCGGAACCTTCACCCCCAAAGCCATCAGCACGGGGCTCACAACCTGCAGGTAAAGACCACATGTAGTACGTCAATGTATATACATTAAGCGTACCCGAGGCGCCCTCCACCAACCCCGAACATCCGCGGGGTTTTCCCCTGGGTGTTCCCTGGGTTTCCGCAGAGTTTCGGCAGAATTTTCGCAGAGTTTCGGCATAAAGAAACCCCGCCCACGGTGCATTACCGCGGGCGGGGAGAAGCTCATCATAAGCCGTTACGCCTGACCATTATGGTGGGGTCTAGACAGAAGAAGAGCTAGAAGAAGAACCGGAAGCCGACGAAGAAGAGCCTTCATTGCCGGTGAGCATAAACCACTTACCGTCCTTGTATTCCACAGCAGCCTTCATCAGTTGGCCCTTCTGGCTGGAATCCGTCTTAAGGGGCTGGTCAGACTTGCCCTCACGATGAATCTTCGCATCAGGGCTGTAGTTCATGTAACCCGGCCAGTTGTAACGGGTAGTGCTACCGGATGCCTTCTGCGGTGAACCAGTAATCAGCTCAATAGTAACCGGGGTATCCGTACCGTACATCCAGCCCAGATTGCTCTCGTACATGTACGTAAATTCCTCCAGGCTCTTCGCATACACATCTGCAGGGTCAGCCTTCTTCATCGGCTCAGCATCGCCGGTCATCAGTGCATAGTTAAAGCTCGCCAGCCAGTAGCCGATGAACGCGTACAAGCCATCAACGTTCTGATCGTTCATGTTCGCCGGAACGAGAGGCTTCGGCACGTTCTGCGCCTTCTTCTCAGCCGTGGCAGGAACGTATTCGCCGTTCTTCTCGAAGTTATCGAACTTCACAAAGCCCTTGTAGGACTTGCCGGAAGAAGCAGAAGCTGAAGCGCTAGCCGAGGCACTCGCGGATGCGCTTTCGGACGCACTTGCAGAAGCAGAAGGAGAGCTGGATGCGCTACCGTCAGCCAGCGGGCGAATATCACTGGCACACGCAGTCAATGCAGCCAGCACACCGGCACCGGTTGCACCCAGCGCCACGCGGCGGGACATACCAGCAGAGGTGGGGGAAGGGCTCGTCATTATCAGCCTTTCAAAGGAAGTCAACAGAGGAAATTGAGTGAGTCGACAATCCCATCATACCGGCAAGCACACAGCCGCCCCGCAGAAGTCGCCATATAGTGTCGATTACGAAGCCCTACCTAATACCGCCCCAAAGCACTATAGCGAAGACACAGACAAGGACAACAGAAGACTAAGAAGCTGAAGCACTCGCAGAATTCGAGCTCTTATCAGCATCCTTATCTTTCTGAGTGCTCATAAACCAAGCACCCTCCTTATACTCCACAACAATCCTCATCGCCTGGCCCTGCGCATCCGCCGCCCCAACCAGGGACTTATCGCGGTTATCGCCCTCCGTCAGATGCCTCTTCCCATTCTGATCAACCAGCGAACGGGCACGCCAGAAATAAAGAATACGGTCACCCTCAATCTGCGTGGGAGTATCCGTCGTCAGATACACAGACATCGGCTCACTCGTGTCATAAATCCAGCCGCGCCCCGTCTCATAGAGCTTGACCATCGGCTCAAGCTCCTTATAGTACTCACTACTAGGATCCGTCTTCTTCAACGGCTCAATATCACCCGTCAACGCCAGATAATTAAAACTAGAAATCCAATAGCCAATCAGCGCATAAATACCGTCAATACTCAGCTCCTGCACCTTCTCCGGCATGATCGGTTTGGGCACATTCTGCGCCTTCTTCTCAGCCGTGGCAGGAACGTACTCGCCGTTCTTCTCAAAGTTATCGAAAGTGACCTTACCCTTATACGACTTATTCGCAGACGGCAACGCCGGCGAAGCAGACGAGCTCGCCGAATCAGAAGCGGCAACATCAACCGGCGGATGCACCGTACGCGCACACGCAGACAACACGGCGGCAAGACCAACACCGCCCGCACCCAACACGGCGCGGCGGCTCAAAGCGACGGGCTTAAAAGAGGAGCTAGTCATCAGCAGTCTTTCGGTGAGGTCAACGGACAAAGGGGAGTGAGTCGACACCCCCATCATACCGGGCGCACCTTATAGCAACCGTAAAGCGCAGGCGAACAACAAATAGCCAGGCATATGAAGACACCCCGCAGCTGTCGCACAACAAAAGACAGCTACGGGGTGAACAACGTAATACGCCTCGACTGAACCGGATGCACCGGCTAACAGAGCGGCTAACGGGGCAGCTAGCGGAGCAGATGCGCAAAATTACGGCGCGCCTGAGCCACCTTCGGGCTCACCACAAACGCACAATAACCCTGCGCCGGATTCAACGCGTAATAATTCTGGTGATACTCCTCCGCCTCATAGAACACGCCCAAGGGCTTAATCTCCGTAACAATGGGGGAGGGGTACAGCTGCTGAGCACGCGCCACCGCACGCTCAAACGCCTCACGCTGCTGCTCATCCGCGTAGAAAAGCACCGAACGGTACTGCGAACCGGTATCCGCACCCTGACGATCCCAGCTCGTCGGGTCGTGGCTCGTGAAGAAAATATCCAACACCGTATCCAGGTCAATCACCTGCGGGTCAAAGCTGAGCTTCAGCGCCTCCTGATGCCCGGTCGCGCCCGAACACACCGAACGATAATCAGGGTCGGGAGTATCGCCGCCCGTGTAGCCGCAGACGCTCGCCTCAACCCCGCGGAACTGGCGGTACACCGCATCCAGGCACCAGAAACAGCCGCCGGCAAGTACAACATCAGTCATGATTCCTCCTCGAATAGTGAGCTTCGAACTAACATGTAGAAAACCACACTACCTAAAGAACACCGCCGCGCCGCACAATATTCCTGCACAGTCGCAGGCTTCGGCGTAAACCGCCCGCAACCCCGCCACATCCCCACTGCGCCACCTGCCACAATAGAGGTATGACTGAAAAACTAGAAACCCCCACCCTCGCAGAAGTCGTCGACGCCTTCCACACGCTCTTCCCGCCGCAGCTCGCCGCCGGATGGGATGCCTCCGGCCTCGTCGCCGGACGTGGCGCCGCTAAAGTGAGCACCGTCCTCTTCGCAGTAGACGCCCTCACCGCCACCGCCGAAGAAGCCATAGACGAAGGGGCACAGCTGCTCATCACCCACCACCCGCTGCTGCTCCGCGGCGCAAAGTTCATTCCCGACAGCGACTACAAGGGCAACGTTCTGCACACCCTCATCGAGGGCGGATGCGGCCTGCTCGGCGCGCACACCAACGCAGATGCCGCCGTTGAAGGTGTGAACGAAGCACTCTGTGACGCTATCGGCCTGATTGACCGCGAACCGCTCACTGAAGCGCAAACCCAGGTACTCGACGAGCAGGAACACGCGGTAGGCACCGGCCGCCTCGGCACTCTGCCCGAAGAAATCACCCTCAAGGAGCTGGCAGAACGCCTCGCTGCGGCACTGCCTGCAACCGCCGGCGGCCTGCGTATCGCCGGACGCGCCGACCAGCCGATCCACCGCGTCGCCCTCTGCGGTGGTGCCGGTGACTCCCTCTTCGACGCTGTGCGGGCCACCGACGCGCAGGTGTACATTACCGCCGACCTGCGCCACCACCCCGCCAGCGAATTCCGCGAAACCGCACGAGTCGACGGCAGCAACATCGCCCTGATTGATTGCTCCCACGCCGCCAGCGAATCACTCTGGCTGCAGTCGGCGGCAAACCGTCTGCGTGCCCTGCTCGCCGAACGCGGCTTCGCCATCGAAACGAAGCTGTCCGCACTGAACACCGACCCGTGGGACTTCACCGTCTCCACCGGCGTGGCAACCGGTCAGGATGCGCGCTCGGCAAGCACCGCCGCAGCCCCCGCGTGGGAACTCTAGGGCGAGAATTCTAGGGGGCGAGAACTCTAGAAGAATCCGCGCGGATTCCCTCAGCGCGTAAGAGCCCGGGCACCCCGTCCGTTGTGACGAGGTGCCCGGGCTAGAACCGGCCGGCCTACTTAGTTACCTGGCCTACTTAGTTAGCAATGCGATACAGACCGGTAGTGATAGGGTTCATCACACGATGCCGGTAATAAAACAACGTCCAGTCCAATTCAATGCGGGTCACAGCATGATTCGGTTCAAACATGCCGGTCTCGGGAGTAATAACATTCTGCTGGGTAGCCCACAGAATCTCACGGTAGAACGCGGAATCCGGCGTAACATCCGGGAAGGACGAAACACCCGATACTTCCGGTGAACCAGACGCACGGTAAATCATTGCGGCAACGGTTGCATTCGTGAGACCGTCCTCCGCGTGGAACTTTCCGTCAGGCCCGCCGAAAGTAACGCCCTTTTCACGAGCCCAAATGTAGGCGGCGTAGTTCGGGTCGTCCGTCTTCACATCCGGCCACGGGGAGACTTCAGGAAGGTCCACCTTGGGGCTGCCCTTCATCTCATAAAGGGCGGAAGCCAGCTCACCGCGGGTGGCGGGCTGATTCCGTTCCTCGTCGTTCAACGATGTCGAAAAGTACATACGTTCCTCTACGGGTACGTAAGCATTCGTGAACCGCTGGACACCCTCAAACTTCAAATCCTGGTGCGCCAAAAGAACGCCGCGGTGCTCCGGGGCAAAACCCACCATCGGGGTGATGAGAGTCTTATCCGTCTTGCTGGGGTAACCGTAGTCGCTCCACGCCTCAATGACGTACTGCTTGGACGGATCCAGCGTGTTCGCGGGAATCTTGAGATTGACGAAAGCGAAGCCTCCCTCCAGGCTCGTCTCGTATTCATCATCGCCTTGGACGTAATGCTTCATCTCGCTCATGACCAGGACGGGGGAACCCGTGCCCTTCTCGCGAATGACGTACATCATGCCCTCGGCGCCGGGGATGTTATTCCCCACGAAGCCCTGCCCCTGAATCAGCAGTTCCTGATCCTTCGTGGGGTCCTTCAGAGCATCGTATTTCAACTTAGGTGCGAAAGTGTCGAAGTGATAATCATTGGTGCTCAGACCGTGATGCGTCACAACGTTCTTGCGAGCCCAGATATCCTGAACGGTTGACTGCGGCTGGCCCGTAGGCTCGGCGAGGATACCAACCTCGTAACGCACCTTGTCCAGAGTCATATCCGGAAAATACTCCGTGAGGGTGTAGTAACTCGGCAAAGTATTAGCCTTAACCTTCAGAGTGGCGACAAAGGTGCCGTCATCGTCAATGGTGAAGTCCTTGCCCTCTTCAAACCGCAGAAGAGTGTCGGTCATCTGCAGAGCGTTGTAGGGGACGTTCTCCTCAGGCACGATGTAGACGACAACCTTGCCGTGCTGCTCGCGCCACTCCTTGGTGAATCCGGTGCCCAGAACCGTAATTTTACTATCCTCACCGGTGTACAGACCGTCGCCCTCTTGCTCGATGTAGTCACGGCCGTTCTGGAAGTAGTAATCCTCATAAACAACAGTGAAAGACGGCTCATCCGCGACATCCTGAGTTGCAGGGGCGGGGGCATTTACAGCCGGTGCGTTAGTAACAGGCACGTTTGCGGCGGGCACTGCGTCCTGGGCTAGCACCGGGGTCATCGGCAGGACCATCGCGCCCGCCAGCGCCAGTGCACTGCAGTTGCGAGCCGCGTGGAAGAATGAAGACTTAGAGTTCGGAAGTGAGGACATGAAATATCCTTAGGGTTATTTCTCCGGGCTGCGCGAGCTTACCTGCAGGCTGAGAATCTACCGTCGAATCTGCGCACGCCCTATGAGAAAAGTGGTTGAAAATCCCCTCGGTTTCGGGGATATCCTCACCCTATCAAAGCGTTGAACGCTTGTCAGGAAACACTCAAGGAATACTTTAAGGTTTCGAGAAATCTCACACAGCGGCAGCTGTTAAAAGCTGAACCCCGTGCTCCCGAACAGAAAACAATTCGGGAGCACGGGGAATCAGAGAGCTGTCCGATGCGCCGCGCCGCACGCGCCCTCAAGGTAAAACCCGAGGGGGACGTGGGCGGTCTAAACGACCTTACTTAGCGCGAGCCTGGAACGCCTCAATCAGAGTCTCCAGCTCACCATGAGTCACCATGTGCTGAGCATCAAAAGCGCCGCTAGCGTTCAGCACCACCTTGTTCTGCTGAGCCCACAGAATCTCACTGTAGAACGCCGAACCGGGAGCAACATCGCTGTAGGGGGAGTTGCCCTTAACCGCGGGTGAACCAGCCGCACGGTAGGCGAACGCCGCAACGGTAGCGTTTGAAATACCGGCATCCGCGTGGAACTTGCCGTCCGACCAACCGAAGGTAATACCTTTCTGACGAGCCCACACGTAAGCGGGGAAGTTCGGGTCGTCAGTCTTCACATCCGGCCAGGGGGAGGTCTCGGGCAGCTTCACCTCGGGGGTGCCTGCCTGAACGTACAGGGCAGCTGCGAGCTCACCGCGGGTTGCGGGAGTCTTCAGCTTCTCGTCGGAAGGAGCAGGCTTCTGGTCGTCCTTCTTAGGATCCTGAGCGTTGGGCAGGTTTGCGTCCCGGTAACCGTTCGTACCGTTCAGGTCCAGATCCTGCCATGCGAGCAGGGTACCGCGGCCCTCGGTGGACTTGCCCACGACCGGTGCAATCAGCTCGCCGTTCTCGCCGTAGCCGTCATTAGCCCAGACCTCAATTACGTATTTCTTCGAAGCGTTCAGGGTGTTTGCCGGAAGATGCACGTTACCGTACAGGTTGCCGTCACGGTACGCCGAAGACTCGGTGGGGTGGTCAAACTCGATAATGTCGCTGGTTGCCAGAACCGGGGTGTTCGAACCCTTCTCACGAACCACGAACTGAACACCCTTGACGGAGTGAATCTCACCGTAGAAGCCCTGAGCGCCAACGTTCAGATCCTGCGACTTTGCGGAATCAGCCACACTGTTGTAGCCCAGGCGCGGTGCGAACGGCTCCGGCTTCTCACCCAGAGTGTTCAGAACCTGGGTGCTCACCACGTTCTTGCTGGTCCACAGTTCCTGAGCGGTCAGCGGCTTCTGACCCTTCTGCTCAGCAACCACGTGAATCTCGTAGCGGACATCGTACTTGGTGCCGCCGGTCGGATCGTGGAAGTTGTCATCATCAACGAAGTAGTAGGCGGCAAGCTTGTACGCCTCAACCTTCAGGTCAGCCTCAAAAGTGCCGTCATCGGCAATGGTGAAGTCCTGACCCTCCACAAAGCGCAGCATCTTCGAGGTAGGAATCTCGTAGCCGGAGGGCGCGTAGTTCGCGGGAGCAATGTACAGTGCCACGGTACCGTGCTGAGCGCGCCACTCCTTGGTGTAGCCCGCGCCCTTCACGTGGACGGTACCGCCCTCGGTCGTGACGAGGGATGCGTTTACGCCATCGTACTTGTAACCGTCAGGGATGGAAACGTTCAGGGTCGGGGTAGCCGCAGCGACCTGGTGAACTGCCTGCGGGGTAGCGGCAGCAACGGCGGCATCAGCGGCAGGAACCGCATTCTGAGCCACCGCCGGGGTCATCGGCAGAACCATAGCACCAGCCAACGCCAGCGCGCCGCACCCCTGAGCTGCGCGGAGGAAAGAAGACTTAGAGTTCGGAAGCGAGGACATAAGAAATCCTTAAAGTTGTTTCTTCGGGACTGTACTGGTTCAGTGGCGAGTAGGGAATTCGCCATTGAATCTGCACACACCCTATGAGAAAAGTGATTGGAAGCCCCGTCGGTTTCGGGGACATTTTCACCCTATCAAACCCTCGAAACGATGTCAGAGAACGCTCAAGGGATGCTTGAAGGTTTTGAGGCATTTCACAGGTTGATCAGCCAATAAAAGCTAACCCCGTGTTCCCAAACAGAAAACCTGTCTGGGAACACGGGGTCATAGACTCAGACTAGAACCAGCCCACCATAGTCAGTGCGGTTCTGAAAAATAAACATCATCTGCTCCAGCTCACCACGATTTACCATCGTGGTTGCCTCAAAAATACCCCTTTGCGGATTGATGACACCATGCTGAGTAGACCACAAAATCTCGCGGTAGAAGGCGGAACTTGGATGTACATCCGTGAACGAAGAAACACCAGAAACAGCCGGGGAACCCGCCGCACGGTAGGTGAACGCCGCAACAGTAGCGCGTGAAATACCTGCATCCGCGTGGAACTTACCATCAGACCAGCCGTAGCTAATGCCCTTCTCACGAACCCAAATGTACGCGGCGTAGTTCGGGTCGTCTGTCTTTACATCCGGCCACGGGGAGACTGCAGGGAGGTTCACCTTGGGGGCGCCAGCTTGAAGGTACAGTGCCGCAGCTAGCTCACCGCGAGTAGCGCGCTGCTGCTGTTCCTCATCGCTAAGCTTTGAGAAGAGGTGCTTATACTTGGGCTTGGGTAAAGATACATTCGTGAATTCCTCAAGACCTTCAAACTTCAGGTCCTGACGGCCTATGAGAACACCGCGGTGCTCCGGCGCGTAACCCACCATCGGTGTAATCAGAGTCTTATCCGTCTGGCTGACATAGCCGTAGTCGCTCCACGCTTCAAGGACGTACTGCTTAGACGGATCCAGAGTGTTCGCGGGAATTTTGATGGTGCGGTAAACAGCGTTTCCCCACAGCTGAAGTGTGCCATGGCCGCGATCGTAGTAGCGCTCCATCTCGCTCATGAGCAGGACGGGGGTGCCGGTGCCCTTCTCACGAATTGTGTACATGACACCCTCACGACCGGGGAGCTCATACGCGCTGAAACCCTCACCCTCAATCATCAGCTCTTGATCTTTCGTGGTGTCCTTCAGTGCATCGTACCTCCAGTGGGCCCCGATAATTTCAGGATGGCGACGGGTATATATTGGCTTGTGAATAGCCACGTTCTTACGAGCCCAAATATCCTCAATGGTCGGCCACGGCTGATCCTCGCCCACTGTGAGGATACCAATCTCATAGCGCACATCCTCCCCGCGGAAATACGGGACCCCATAAGCGGGAGTGTAGAAACTCTCCAAGTCGCCATATCTGATCGTCAGCTTTGCCTCAAAAGTACCGTCATCGGCAATAGGGAAACGCCAACCTTCTCCAAAGAAAAGCACCGACCTTGAAGGCTCAACGTTATCGGGATGATGCTCTGTAGCGGCAATGTAAAGGACTGCCTCGCCGTGCTGCTCACGCCATTCCTTGGTGAGACCGGTGCCCCTCACCGTAATTTCGTTGTACTCATCGGTGTACAAAGCCGCACCCTCCCCATAATCAATGGTGAAAGACGGGCCATCCGTGACGTCCTGGGAAACCGGGGAAGCAGTATCGGTAACCGGTGCGTTAGCGACAGAATTGTTAGTGACCGGTACTGTGTCCTGAGCCAGCGTCGGTGTCATCGGCAGGACCATAGTGCCAGCCAACATGAGCGCGCAATAACCCTGCGTTGCACGGCGGAATGAAAACTTAGAACTCGGAAGTGGGGACATAAAACATCCTTATGGTACGTCCCATTGGATGTTTGCAATTCCTGCAGGATGATTCCCAACCGAATCTTCACCGTTGAAGTCGCGCTAATCCAATAAGAAATTCGTTGATTATCCCCATCTGTTTTGGGGTATTCTCACCCTACCAAACCCTCAATGAGAAATTGCGAAAACACTCAAGGAACAGTTGAAAGTCCTGAAATTTTTGTGCCTCAACGACCCTGCGAACACTCAAAGAATATGCACAGAAAAATGGTGCAGAAAACGGGCGCAGAAAACCCCGTGTTCCCAAACAGAAAACCTGTTCGGGAACACGGGGGTAGTTAGCGCGGAACTAACGCGCCTTACTTAGCACGGTTCTGAAAATTGAACAGCATCTGCTCCAGCTGACCACGATTCACCAGATCCGTCGCATTAAAAGCGCCGAAATCCGGAGTAATGACATACTGCTGAGTGGACCACAGAATCTCACGGTAGAAGGCGGAACTCGGATTAACATCCGTGAACGAAGAAACACCAGAAACAGCCGGGGAACCCGCCGCACGGTAAGTAAACGCCGCAACAGTAGCGTTCGAAATACCGGCATCCGCGTGGAACTTGCCGTCCGACCAGCCGAAAGTAATACCCTTCTGACGAGCCCACACGTAAGCGGAGTAGTTCGGGTCGGTCGTCTTCACATCCGGCCACGGGGAGACTGCCGGGAGGTTCACCTTGGGGCTGCCAGCCTGAGCGTACAGCGCCGCAGTCAACTCGCCGCGAGTAGCGCGCTGCTTCTGCTCCTGGTAGGTGAGCTTCGAGGTCAGGGTCTTGTATTCTCGCTGGGGCGCAGTAGCATCCGTGAAGTCCGGAACACCCTCAAACTTCAGATCCTGACGAGCCATAAGAACACCGCGGTGCTCCGGCGCGTAACCCACAATCGGGGTGATGAGGGGCCTGTCCTTCTTGGTGAGGTCGTAGTCGTAGTCGCTCCACACCTCAATGACGTACTGCTTAGACGGATCCAGGGTGTTTGCAGGGATCTTGATGGTGCGGTAAAGAGTGCCTCCCTCCAGGCGGGTTACACCATCGGGGCTTTCATAGTAGGACTTCATATCGCTCATCGCCAGGACGGGGGTGCCGGTGCCCTTCTCGCGAATCACGTACATGGCACCCTCACGGCCAGGCAGCTCCTCCCCAACGAAACCCTCACCCTGGACCAGCAGCTCCTGATCCTTCGTGGTGTCCTTCAGTGCGTCGTACTTCAACTTAGGTGCCATGACCTCAGGATGGTAAGCGCGGGTGTACATCGGATTGTGAGCGATAACGTTCTTACGAGCCCAAATATCCTCAATGCTCGACTGCGGCTGACCCTTAGCCTCGGTCAAAATACCCGTCTCGTAACGCACCTCGTCCAGGGTGATACCCGGGAAATAATCGATGGGAGTGTAGAAACTCTCCAGGGCCTTAGCCTTGATGGTCAGCTTAGCCTCAAAAGTGCCGTCATCGGCAATTGTGAAGTCCTTACCCTCTTCAAAGCGGAGCATCGACGTTGAAGGCTCAGCGTTACCGGGGCGGTCCTTCGTAGCCGCAATGTAGAAGACAACGGTGCCGTGCTGCTCACGCCACTGCTTAGTGAAACCGGCACCCTTCAGAGTCACGGTGCCGCCCTCGCCGGTGTACAGAATACCGTCATAATCAGCGGAGTACGTCGGCTGCGCCGCTGCGTCTTGAGCAGCCGGCTTGGGGGTTACAGCATTCGCCGCCGGTGCATCAGCAACAGGTGCCGCATTCTGAGCCAGCGCCGGGGTCATCGGCAGAACCATAGCACCAGCCAACGCCAGCGCGCCGCACCCCTGCGCCGCACGGAGGAAAGAAGACTTAGAGTTCGGAAGCGAGGACATACATCATCCTAACGGGTCGTACCCACCGGGATGATGCAGGTTCATAGGGTTCCTGGGGTGAGAAATCTCCGTCGAATCTGCGCCAACCCAGTGAGAAAGTGGTCGATTATCCCCGTCGGTTTCGGGGACATTTTCACCCTAGCAAACCCTCAGGTAGATGTCAGGGAACACTCAAGAGAGGCTTGAGAGTTCTGAGGTTTTTCACAGGTTGACCAGCCACTAAAAATTGAACCCAGCAAGCTAAACTCAGCAAGCTAAACCCCGAGAACAGAACCCAAAAATAGAACCCCGTGTTCCCGAACAGAAAACCTGCTCGGGAACACGGGGTTCTTCAGGTAACTAGTCGATAAGCAGAGCCAGCTTAGCGAGACTGGAAAGCAGTCAGAACAGTCTCCAAATGGCCGCGAGTCAGCAGTTGCTTAGGAATGAAATACTGACCACCGTACACGGTAGGCAAATTCTGGCTAGCCCACAGAATCTCACGATAGAACGGAGCACCAGGCTTAACATCCACATAGGGAGAATCACCCTTCACCGCAGGAGAACCCGCCGCACGGTAAGTGAACGCCGCAACGGTAGCATTCGAAATGCCAGCATCCGCGTGGAACTTGCCGTCCGACCAGCCGTAGCTAATGCCCTTCTCACGAACCCAAATGTACGCAGCGTAGTTCGGGTCGTCAGTCTTCACATCCGACCACGGAGAGACTTCCGGCAGCTTCACCTCGGGCGCGCCAGCCTGAAGGTACAGAGCCACCGCCAGCTCGCCGCGAGTAGCGCGTTCCTTGCGCTGCTCATCGGTCAAGCTAGGCTTCTTATCCTCAACAGCGTCAGAGCCCTTGAAATTCAGATCCTGAGAAGCCAACAGCTCACCGCGACCCTCAGGTGCCTTACCTACAACGGGGGCAAGGAACTCGCCGCTCTCACTGTAGCCGTCATTAGCCCAGACCTCCACCACGTACTTCTTCGAAGCATCCAGGGTGTTAGCCGGAACCTTCACGGTGCCGTTCACTACACCGTTCACATACTCAAAGGCACGGTCGTGGTGGTTGTACTCAATGATGTCGCTGGTCGCCAGAACCGGGGTGTTCGAACCCTTCTCACGGATTACATACTGAACACCCTTGACGGAGTGAATCTCACCGTAGAAACCGGTACCCGAGAAGTAAATGTCCTGATCAGTGGTGGTATCGCCAAGAGCCTTGTATTCCACCTTGGGGGCAAACGGACTGGGACGGAACGCCTGAGTTTGCACCGCAATACGGCGAATCACATTCTTGCCAGCCCACAGATCCTCAATGGTCAGCTGGGGCTGACCCTGCTGCTCAGCAACCAGGTCAACCTCGTAACGCACATCGTAAGTCGGGATACCGGGGAAGTAGTAGCGAGGCTCATAGTAGCGCTGAAGCACGTCCGGCTTGACCGTCAGCTGAGCATCCAGGGTGCCGTCCTCAGCAATGGTGAAGTCCTTACCCTCCTCAAAACGCAGCGGCGTATCATCAGCGGGCAGTAGGCTACCGTCGGGAACACCCTGAGAAGCGGCCAGGTAAACCGCCACCTTGCCGTGCTTTTCACGCCACTCCTTAGTGAAACCCGAACCCTTCACGTGGACGGTACCGCCCTCAAAGGTGTACAGCAGCTGAGCCTTGCCGTCGTACAGAACCTCGAACGTCGGAGCGTCCTCCTGGGTGGCCTTAGCGCCCGGAACATCCGCAGCCGTCGTGCCGTCAGAACCATTGAAGTTCAGCGTCTGAGAAGCGAGCAGAGTACCGCGGCCCTCGGGTGCCTTGCCAACAACGGGGGTCACCAGGTCTTCGCTACCCTCCTGGTAGCCGTTGTTGCCCCATACCTCGACAACGTACTGCTTTGCCTTATTCAGGGTGTTAGCGGGAATCTTAACGTTACCGTTGAGGAGCCCATGCTGGTACTGGAACGCATACTCGGGGTCGTTGTACTCGATGATGTCGCTGGTTGCCAGAACCGGCGCCCTCAGGGTCTTCTCACGCACAACAATCTGAACACCCTTGGGGGACTGAATGTCACCGTTAAAACCCCAACCAGAGAAATCCAGAACCTGATCGTTACCGGTATCCTTCAAAGCGTTGTAGCGCCAATGAGGAGCGAACTCATCAGAAGTAGCAACAGGATTCTCGCGGACGCGATCATCCGGCAGGGAACCAGCGACAGCCGCCGCAGGAGCATCCGCGGCAACATTCTGAGCAAGCGCAGGAGACATCGGCAAAACCATCGCGCCAGCCAGCGCCAATGCACCGCAACCCCGTGCTGCACGGAAGAAGGACGAAGCCTTGAAATTCGGAAGAGCGGACATAATCATTCCTTATTGGTCGAACCCATCGCGCCAATGCAGTTTCTAAAAGGGGAGTGAGAAATCTTCGTCGAATCTGCGCCAACCCAATGAGAAGTGGTCGAATGTCCCCGTCAATTTCGGGGACAATTTCACCCTATCAAAGGGCTGAACAGATGTCAGGAAACACTCAAGAGAGACTTGAAGGTTCTGAGGGTTTTCCCAGGTTGACCAGCCGCTAAAAACTGAACCCAGCACGCTAAAACTCAGCACGTTAAACCCCGAAAACAGAACCCCGTGCTCCCGAACAGAAAAACCATTCGGGAACGCGGGGTTATTCAGATGGCTATCTTAGCGAACCTAGAAAGCCATCATCAGAACCTCCAGCTCACCGCGAGTCACCATGTGCTTGGGATTGAACGTGCCGCTGGTGCTCAGCGCAACCTTGTTCTGACCAGCCCACACAATCTCACGGAAGAACGCAGAATCCGGGGTCAGATCAGTGTACGAGTGCCAGTCATGATCAAGGGTAGGGGAACCCGCTGCACGGTAGGTGAATGCCGCAACCGTAGCGTTCGAAATGCCGGCATCCGCGTGGAACTTACCATCAGACCAGCCGAAAGTAATGCCCTTCTGGCGAGCCCACACGTAAGCGGCGTAGTTCGGGTCGGTGGTCTTTACATCCGGCCAGGGGGAGACTACCGGGAGGTTCACCTTGGGGCTACCAGCCTGAGCGTACAGAGCCGCCGTCAGCTCGCCGCGGGTAGCGCGTTCCTTACGCTGCTCATCAGTCAGGCTGGGCTGCTTACCCTCATCAGCGTCAGACCCCTTGAAGTTCAGGTCCTGAGAAGCCAACAGCTCACTGCGACCCTCAGGTGCCTTGCCCACCACAGGGCCGGCATTCTCGCCGTTCTTGTAGCCGTTGTTAGTCCAAACCTCCACCACGTACTTTTTCGCCGGATCCAGAGTATTCGCCGGAACCTTCACGACGCCGCGTACCTTGCCGTTCTTGAACTCAGAAATATGGCTAGGGTGGTTATATTCAAAAATGTCGCTCGTCCCCAGAACCGGGGTGTTTGAGCCCTTCTCACGAATCACATACTGAACACCCCTGGAGAAGTTAAACTGGCCGTAGAAGCCGGTACCCAAGAAGTAAATGTTCTGATCAGCGGTAGTATCACCCAGAGCCTTGTACTCCACCTTGGGAGCAAACGGGCTGGGTCGGAACGCCTGAGTGTACAGCGCACTATGAAACAGCACGTTCTTGCCAGCCCGCAGATCATCAAGGGTCAGCGGGGGCTGACCCTGTTTCTCGGTAAACATGCCAATCTCATAATTCACCTCATAACGCTTCTCGTAACTCGGAGCACCGGGGAAGGGGACGCGAGGCTCGTAGTAGTTCTGCAGCTCACCGGGCTTGACCCTCAACTGAGCATTCAGGGTGCCGTTTTCAGCAATGGTGAAATCCTTACCCTCCTCAAAACGGAGCAACACATCCTTAGCGGGTAGGAAATCACCGTCGTCAGGAACACCCCGAGAAGTAGCAATATAAAACACTACTTTGCCGTGCTTATCACGCCACTCCTTGGTGTAGCCCCAACCCTTCACATGGATGGTGCCGCCCTCAGCGGTGTACAGATACGAATCCTCGCCGTCGTACCGGTACCTGAACGTAACCTTCTGCGGGGTCTTACCCGGAATATCCGCAGCTGTCGTGCCGTCAGAGCCTTCGAAATCCAGCTCCTGGGTAGCAAGCAGGGTACCGCGGCCCTCGGGTGCCTGACCCACGACGGGGGTAATAAACTCGTCGCCCTCGTAGCCGTTGTTACCCCACACCTCGATAACATAATCTTTTTCTTTATCCAAGGTGTTTGCCGGAATCTTCGCCGTACCGTGGATGTAGCCGCTCTGGTAAGCGAAAGCCAGATTCTCGTGGTTATATTCAACGATGTCGCTAACCACCAGAACCGGGGAGTTCAAACCCACCTCTCGCACAACAACCTGAACACCCTTCGGGGAGTTAAAATCACCCTCAAACCCCCAACCCCAGAAGTCCAGAACCTGATCCTTATCAGTATTCTTCAACGCGTTGTAGCTCAAGTGAGGATAGAACTCATCAGAAGTATCAGTGGGATTCTCACGGACGCGATCACCCGGCAGAGAACCAGCCGCTGCAGGAATATCTGCAGTAGCATTCTGGGCAAGCGCCGGAGTCACCGGCAGAATAATCGCACCCGCCAGCGCCAGTGCACTGCAGCTGCGAGTTGCATACAGGAGTGAAGACTTAGAGTTCGGAAGAGCGGACATAAACATTCCTTATCGGTCATGTCCATTGCGCCGATGCAGGTTCTAAATAGGAATGAGAAATATCCGTCGAATCTGCGCCAACCCAATGAGAAGTGGTTGAGTGTCCCCATCGGTTCAGGAAACACTCTCACCCTAACAAACCTTCAAGTAGAAATTGGTACGTTACTCAAGAAAAACTTGAACCTTCCGAAATATTTCATTGCGTGCATGATGCCGCGCACGGATAGCACCAAACCCAAGTAGCTCCAACCCCAGACAGCCCCGCGCACAGTCCTCAAAATACGAGCGGCCCCGCACTCCCAAACAGGAGTGCGGGGCAGACAAACACGCTAAAGCAAAGCGCTAAAACGAAGCACAGAAACTAGGAAGTGCGGAAATATAGGTACATCATCATCGCAATACGACCACGAGAGGTCTGAGTCGTCGGCTCAAAAGCATTACCCTCAGACACCGTCGACACGCCATGGCGAGACGCCCACACAATCTGACGGTAGAACGGAGTCGCAGACGAAACATCGCTAAACGGGGAAGTACCCGACATCTGAATCTTCTGCGCACCATCAGCACGGTACAGAAGCGCCGCAGCGGAAGCATTCGACAGGTGCGCCTCCGCATGGAACTTACCATCAACCCAGCCGGAGGTAATACGCTCCTGACGCGCCCACAGGTACGCATCATAGTTCGGGTCAGATTCATCAACATCCGCATACGGCGAATGCTCCGGACGAGTCACCGCCGGCGAACCCGCCAGCTTATAGAACATGGTGATCAACTCGCCACGAGTCACCGGATCCTCAGCACCAAACTGGTCCTCAGAAACCGGCTCCATCGTCTGGGTGCGAACAGCCCAACGGATACCCGCATAGTACGCAGAATCCTCAGGGGCATCAGCAAAAATAGTGTTCGCATCCGGCGCGGTCACGGACGGACGCAGAATCTTCGGGCCCTGGGTCGAAGAACTCGACACCAGAGCAGAAGTAGAAGTCGCCGAAGCGGTCGCCGGCGCAGCAGTATCCGCCGAAGAAAGACGCGCCTCCGACGGATCATAAAAAGAGAAAAGAGGTGAGAACGGCAGATACAAAACACCCGCCAGCGCCACAGCGCCAACAGCCAGCTCAATACGGCGGCGCTTACGCTTCTTCGACTCAGCCTGAGAAGAAGCCTCGGGGGTGCCCTCCGGTGCCAGCAGAGGTGCAGAAGAATTATGGGCAGTATCAGTCGACTGCTTAAAATCCTGGGACATAAATCCTCAATGTGGTTGATGTATCGGTGTGTGATGGGCTCCCTCTAGTTCTACGCACCCAGCCGGATAAGGGTGCGCACCAAGGGGGCGCAACAGTCCTAAGCATAAACCACAGCTTGAAAAATATTAATTTACACTCCACAGAACATTCTTAAAAAGGGGAGTGGAGCACCCCAAAAATCCGCCCAATAGCGGGTACCGCATGAGGTGCGCCCCACATGCGGTACAGCCCACATTAGCGTGTTAGCCGGCAAAAATACCTCGAAAAACCGCGGAACAGCACCGGGCGACAGTCCCGCACGCGCCCCTACAGATACCTTGCAGACACCTCATAAACACCCCGCAATGGCACAGAAAAGCCGGGCCGGCGGGATAAAACCAACGTTTCATCGCCGCCAGCCCGGCATAATCTCTAGAACCTAGAAGCTAAACCCAGTGAACTAGCAAAACCCTAGCGGACCTTGTAGTTCATCAAGAAACCAGCCAGCTCACCACGGCTCACCAGCGCAGACGGGTGGTACTCAGAGCCCGGGAAAACCTGCAGCTTCTGCTGCTTAGCCCAAGTAATCTCACGGTAGAACGCAGAGCCGACCTTTACATCGGTGTACGGCGCCTCAGTCGCAGCAACCGACTTCTTACCATCAAAACGGTACAGGAACGCCGCAACAGTAGCGTTAGACACAGACGCATTCGCGTGGAACTTACCATCAGACCAGCCGAAAGTAATACCCTTCTGACGAGCCCAAATGTACGCAGCGTAGTTCGGGTCATCGGCCTTCACATCCGGGTACGGGCTAGTAGCCGGCAGATTAACCTTCGGGGAACCAGCCATACGGTACAGTGCAACAGTCAGCTCGCCGCGGGTCGCATCATCATTAACGCCGAACCAATCCTTCTCGCGAGAATCAATCAGCTTCTGATCAGCAGCCCACAGAACAGCCTTGTGGTTCGCGTGAGCAGCCGGAACATCAGCGAAACGCTCACGAGCCTTCTTGTTCGCAGACTCACCGGTCAGGGTCAGGTAATCAGCCGCGATGCGCTCACGCTGACCATCGGCGTAGTTGATGGTTACAAAAATAGCGTAGTGGCTATCCTCATCCAGCTTGGTGCCGTCAACGTTAACGGTCGTCTCAAACGCGCCGGTCGCCACACGGTCAGCGTTCAGAGTGATGCTATCCAGAGCCTCACCGGTCGGGTTGCCGTCAGCCTCAGCAGCCGAGAACAGCACATTCACGGTAGCACCAGCGGGGACGTCGAAATCCTTACCCTTCACACGGATAGTGGTCGAAGAGCTCAGATCCACCTTGTCAGTGCTCAAAGAAACCGAAGGAGAGGCCTTCTTAACGTTCTCACCGTTCACCGGAACAAACGCCTGAGTGCTCAGCGCCTGGCTGTTCGCCTCATCGTTATCTTCCGGAACGTTGAACTCGAAAGTCTGCACAACATAGGAGTTGCCGGACTTCAGGGTGCCCGCCGGGATGTCCAGAACAGTCGAGAAACGGCCGTTGGTGTAACCCATGTACTGACCAAAGAAAGCAGAGTAGGAGGTGAACTTAGCCTCCGACTGAGCCAGTGCGGGGCCGGTCGCCTTACCGGTCGCCGGATCAACCGCACGAACCGCAACAATCAGCGACTCGCTACCGTTGTACGAAATATTCTGGAAACCAGCACCGTTCACAGTGACCTTAGCGTTCTCAGAAGCATTCACCGACGAAGCGCTGTACGACAGGGTCGGGGAATCAACGGCGGGAACATCCGCAACCTTCAGTTCAGTACGAACCTCATCCGCAGGAATCCAGCCGTCTTCAGCGTCATCGCGGTAACCGAGCACAACATCGAAGGACGAGCCATTGGCCTCCAGATAGTTAGCGCCGATAGAAGCGGTCAGGTTCACGGTGCCGTCAGCCGCAAAAGCGGACGCGGGAACATCCTGAACATAGAAGGGGTAATCACGCGGGTGGTGCGGCGGGAAAGCGACGCTTTCACCCTTCGGAACAACGTACAGGCGGAACGACTTGCCCTTAACGAAGTCCTTGGAGAAGCCGGAGCCGCTAACCGTCACGTTGCCGCCCTTGAGAATATCAAAAGTGCCGGAGGTAACCTGCAGGCGCTGGGCACCCTGAACCTCACCCGGCGCAACAGCCTCGGCTGCTACCGGAGTAGCAGGTGCGGCAAACGCGGGGGAGAGAGGCAAGAGCATAGCGCCAGCCAGGGTGATGGCGCAGCTGCTCTTGGCCACATTTTTGGGTAGCGCAAAGCGCATGTGGTTGGGAAGTGAGGACATTGTTATCCAATCAGTTTTTATCGGTGTCACGCATCGAGTGTGGTGCGCATAAACACCGTAGCAAATAGTTAAGACGTGCTGGAACCTGAAAGGTCATCAGTGCGAAAAATGCCTGTGTGTTTTATCGCATGTCTTAAGGTGAAGTATAGCTTTAAAAAGTATGTGCATGACGTGGAAAATATGCCTAAATAGTGTGCTGATAAGCACAAACACTGGTCACTGTACAAAAAAGAAAGCGCAAAAAACCCACCGCATTCGAAAAATTCGCACCTATGCAACCTCTGCAGGTTGAGAATATTCACAATGCGGTGGGTAAGGCAACATAAAAGTCACCCACAATAAAAATGGCACATAAACAGAGCCATAAAGTCGCCTATTTGACGAAAGCCAACCAAGATGGCTAACACCACGACCGGGTGCTACCTGAGGTGGCTACCGCCGTGCTCCATACGGTACAGCATGACCGCCAAATCATAGGTGGTCGTTTGCGGCCAGGTAAAGTCCTCGCGTAGCCAATTCTCGGCGTAGCCCCAGATGTGTTGCTGCACAGCCCACCGAGATTCACGCCAAAAAGCGCTACCCTCGCTTAAATCCGTAGCCCAATACTTAGTGCTCAGCTCAGAATCCTTCGACCCAGGCAAGCTGCCATTACGAGGCTGGGGCGCGGCAGTCGGCAAGATGGGCGACACCTTACCATGCGAACGCTGATACCTGTACAAGAACGCAACGATAGAGCGAGCAGAAATCTGTGCATCCGCGTGGAACCCACCATCAACCCAGCCGAACGTAATGCTCTGCTGACGAGCCCACACAATCGCTGCATAGTCCGGGTCATCAGGCTGAACATCCGGATACGGACTGGTCTCAGGAAGTTCAACCTTCGGGGAACCCGCCAGGCGGTACAACGCCACCGTCAGATCACGGCGCGTCAAATTCTCAGAAGAATAGGACTCTGACTTAGGAAGCTGCTGAGCCTTGTACCACCTTTTCGCAGTCTCACGCTCCTCAAACGCGTTCACCACCAAACCAAGGTCAGTAGAAACAACCTGCTGCACAGAATCCGCGGCACCACCCTGACCGGGAAGAACCTTCTCCACCACCAGCTTATAACCGCCCTGATAATTCAGCGTCTCACCGGGAATAGTGAGCGTAGCCTCCGTGTAACCGCTCTGGATGCGGTCAGCCGCAATATCCTGCACCAACGCCTTTTGACCCGTCAGATTGCCAGAAGCATCCGTAGCCTGCATAGAGAAACGGTAATGGCCCTCAGTGAGCTTCGGCAGATTCACGGCACGCACCTGCAACGTGTTCTTCTCCCAATAGGGGCTCACCTGCGGTGAGTCAGAACGATATTGGCTCATCTGCTGCGGCTCAACGCGCAGAACCGGGGCAGCATCCTTCATCTCGGCGTTCGAGTCAGGCGAGCGCACCGGAATAAACGGGGCAACATCCGTCAAAAGGCTACCGGGTACCTTCTCCTCATCCGGATCCGGGAAGAGGCCGCTGTAGACACCAATCATGTACGCCTTACCCGGTCGCAGAGTACCCGCAGGAATTGTCACATCCGCAGAGAAATAGTTGTTGAGAAAACTCCAGCAATAGTATTCACCGCAATCCGTATAACGAACTTTATGGGTGAAAACAGGCTTGCCCACCATCTTTCCCGTTGCAGGGTCAACCTCATACAGCATCAGATACGCCGGGGCACTCCCCGGCTCAACAAGCTGCTTAGAGAGAATATGGTAGCCCTCAATCGTCAGCTGCGTATCAACCCAGGGGTTATCGACCGCCGGCATGCTGTACACGTAAGTAGTCTGATCCGGCTCAGGGTCCTGAGTCAGGCTGAGCGGAGTGCGGGCAGTAAGGCGGGGGTCCTCATACTCATCGGCGTTCGGCTCGCGCTCACCCGCCGGATAGTAGGTCAGCACCACGTCAAGGGCAGGCGAAGGGCTAGCCGGGATGGTCTGCTTCTTGACCTCAAAGGTGAAGGTGAGGCTCCCGTCCGGGTTGTCGCGGACAATACCCTCATCTCGAAGATGATCAACCTTGCCGCGGTGCAGCGGATATTGGGTTGCCTCGCCGGTACGGGACCACTCGTAACCGGTACCACGGTTCACGAGGCCGAACTGGAAGAGCTTGTACTTCTTACGGAACTCGGGGGTCAACGGGGAAGTCGTCACGGACACCGTGCCGCCCTGAGAAATATTGAGAGTGCCGGTGGTGACCTTCAAATCAATCTTGTCAGCATCGCTAATACCGGTAGCGTCGGTAGCGGCACCGGGTACGGGGGTTGCCTGCAGCGATGCGGCAGGGGAGGCGGCGCCTACCTGAACAGGGGCCGCTTGAGCAGTCTGTGCGGGTTTCGCCGGTGCCGCATCAGCATGCACAGCAGGGGTGACCGCCAGCGCCGGGGTCATGCCCAGCAACAGGGAGAGGCTGATTGCCTTCTTGCCCTGAGTCTTTAGAGTGCGGGCATTTTGGGCAGAGGCTTTTAGTGCGGGCATCTTAGCACCCTGAGCGGTGGTTGGTCGGAAGAAGGAAGACACGGTTATCCCATCTAATGTTCTGCACTGTGCTTTTTACGCGGTTGTTTCCTGCACGGTGGTTTTCTGCACGGTGATTGAAGTGAGTGAGGGAAAACGTTGAGTGGAAGGGGAGAAATGAACGGTGAAAAGGAACGAAAAGTTGAGTAGAAAAGGGGGCGCACAGTGCGTCTTAGCGAAAGTGCTGGCGGGCTGAAAAGCCGGGCGAATCAGCCCGAAATTTCAGCCCGCCATCACCGATTGTAAAGCAACATAGCATCAGGTTGCGTGGCCGCAGGAGGCGACTCTCAAATAACTACTTCAGGGCAACTACTTGAGGCGGCTGCCGCCGTGCTCCAGGCGGTACAGCATGACCGCCAACTCCGAAGAAGAAACAGTATCCGAACTGAAATCCTCAGCGTAACGGCGAGAATAATCCTTATAACCCCAGATGAACTGCTGAGTAGCCCACAGCGACTCCCGCCAGAATGCAGTATCCGTACGCTCATAATCGGACCAATGCGAACGCGAAACCCGGACCGGAGAATCACCCGGCACGCTACTGTTCTTGGGCACAGACGAAGACGGCAAACTGCTCGACTCCGGCGCAGGAGCCGGCGCGACCATCCGCTGGTACCTGTACAAGAACGCCAACGTAGAACGCATCGAAAGCTTCGCCTCCGGGTGGAACTTGCCGTCCGCCCAGCCAAACGTAATGCCCTTCTGACGAGCCCAAATGTACGCGGCGTAGTCCGGGTCGCTTGTCGCCACATCCGCATAAGGGCTGGTTGCAGGTAGCTCAACATGAGGTGCACCCGCCAGGCGGTACAGCGCCGCCGTCACATCGCGGCGACTCAAAACGGTCTTACTCTCGTCCAAAAGAGCCTGCTGCTTAACCCACTCGACAGCCGCCTTCTGCTCCTCAGCAGTATTCGCCAAGAGATCAAGATTCTCAGAAGCCACCGGCTCGACCGCATCCGCGGCGCCATCCTTGCCAGGGATTACCTTCTCCAGAACAACCCTGTAAGACCCCTCATAATTCAGCGCGCTACCGGGGACGTTCAGCGTCTCCTCAGCGGCACCATCGTGGATGCGCTCAACGGGAATAACCTGCTCCAAAGCCTTCTCACCGGTCAGCTCGCCAAAAATATCCGTTGCCTGAACCGAGAAACGGTAATAGCCCTCGGTAAGCTTCGGAAGACCCGAGACTCGGGCGGTGAGAGTATTCATCTCCTGATACGGGTTGATGCGCTTATGCGGAATGTACAAATCCGGCCGCGCTACAGGCTGGTCAGGATTCGGCTGGTTATCGCTCGGCTGCCCCGACCGCACCGGAAGGAACTGCGCAACACTGGTCAGCAAGCTGCCGTTATAGTCCTCCTCGCCCGGGTGAGGCAGATTAGAACCGTAGATGCCAATCATGTAGAGCCTGCCCGGCTTCAACGTACCCGCCGGAATCGTCATCTTCGTGCCGAAATAGTTATTGCGGAAACCCGTACAGTGATGCAAGCAGTTGCCCGTCAACGGAACAACATGGGAGAACACAGGGCGTCCCATAATCTTTCCCGTAGCCGGGTCTGCCTCATACAGAGTGACGTATGCCTGGCTGTCGTATCCACCTACGATATTCGGGGGAAGAATATGGTAGCCCTCAACCGTCAGAGTCGTATCCTGCCACGGCTTATCAATCGCCGAAATGCTGTAGCGGTACGTCGGCTGATCAGGCTCAGGGTCGCGCACCGTGGGCAAAGGAATTCGCGCCGTGCTACGAAGATCTTCATACGGATAGTCGCGCGGGTCAGGCTTACCGGACGGGTAATAGGTCAACACCACATCGAAGAGGGTTCCCTCCGGAACCATCATCCACTGCTTCGGGATGTCAAGAGTGAACGTGACGCTCCCATCAGGATTATCGTGGGCCTTACCCTCAGCGCGGAGGTCGGCAACCTTGCTGCCGTACTGCGCTTCAGGAAGGGGGTTGCCGTATTGTGACCAGAAGTAATTCTCACCGCGCTCCACAATGCCAAACTCATACAACGTGTACTTCGCGCGGAACTCGGCACTCAGCGGCGCAGTGGTCACGGAAACAGTGCCGCCCTCAGAAATATTGAGGGTGCCCGAGGTGAGCTTCAGGCCAACCGGGTTATCAGGTTTCTTATCCTCAGCTACAGGGGCAGCAGGGGGTAACGGTGCGGGGGAGGCGGGTGCAGCCTGTGCTGGTTGCGCCTGTTGCTCAGGTGCCGCCTGGGTCGGTGTTGCGAGTGCCGCCGGGGTGATACCGGCAAGCGGGCTCAAACCCAGCAGCAGTGACAGGCTGAGCACACGGGCGCTCGCCGGGTGGCGCGGGGTATCGGAGTGAGGCGGAGCGCCTCGTGGTGTGAAGAATGAAGACATCATTATCCCATCTACAAAAAACTGTACGGTGATTGAAGTGAGTGAGTAGATGAAGCGAGCGAAGAAGTCGAGCAGATATAGTCTGAAAAGCCAGGCTAGGGGAGAAGAAGCCCCGTAAATCCTGATGTCAGGCAAGAGAAGCCGCTGGGGAGGGGAGGAACAGAGGCTGCACCGGCGGGCTGAAAAGTCGAACTACGCCGAACATTCCAGCCCACCGGTCACTCCTCACCACGATCGGGCGCTACCTGAGGTGGCTACCGCCGTGCTCCATACGGTACAGCATCAACGCAAAATCACCAGAGGAAATGGAAGAATTATCAAAGCCCTCATAGGCGTATTCCCCGTCAACGCTGTAACCCCACATGCGGTAATCAACAGCCCACTGAGCCTCACGCCAGAAAGCGCTACCCTCACGAACCTTATGCTGCCAGCCACCGGAACTCTGGGGCGCATCCTGGTTACCCGGCAGCGAAGAAGAGGCCGGCGCCTTCGGCGTGACCTGACCCATCGCCTTCTGATACCTGTACAGGAAAGCCACCGTCGACGAGGTCGAAAGGGGCGCATCCGGGTGGAACTTGCCGTCCGCCCAACCGAAGGTAATACCCTTCTGACGAGCCCAAATGAACGCGGCGTAGTCCGGGTCGCTTGTTGCCACATCCGCGTAAGGGCTGGTTGCAGGCAGGTCAACCTTCGGGGAACCCGCCAGGCGGTACAGCGCCACCGTCACATCGCGGCGCGTCAGATTGCTATTCCAGGACATCGGCGAAGGACCAGGCAGAATCTCACGATCAGCAAACCATCGTTCAGCAGCCTGCAACTCACCCTCACGCGTCAGCTTCAGAGGAATATCCTCGACAGCAAGCTGCTCCACCGACTCGCCGGCACCATCCTTACCGGGGGTGACCCTCTCCATAAACAGACGGTACGCACCCGAATAGCTCAGCTGCTGATCAATCGTCAGATTCAGCTCCACCCTGCCGTCCTTGATGAGGTCAGCCGGGATTGCCTGCTGGAACACCGTCTGACCGGTCAAATGACCCTGCTCATCAACATGCTGCACCGAGAGGCGGTACGATCCTTCACCCGGTGCAGAGAGCCCGGTAGCGCGTGCCGTAAACGAGTTCGTCTTCGCGTACGGGCTCAAACTTACCGACCCAAGGTGCAGCGTGGGTCGTGCAGACTCCTGATCGGGGGAATGCACCGGAAGGAACTCCGCAACATCATTCAGCATAGAACCCGGAGAATCTTCCATGCCGGGGTAAGGCACCCCGCCACCGTACACGCCCATGAAGTACAGTTTGCCCGGCTTCAACGTACCCGCCGGAATCGTCATCTCCGTGTTGAGGTAGTTGTTACGGAACGTGCCGTAGTTATCCTGCTGGTTAGTGAACTTCAGCGTGTGCGTGAACACGGGCTGACCCACCATCTTGCCTGTTGCCGGGTCAGCCTCATACAAGGCGAGAACCGGCTGTTCACCATCCCCCGCGAAGTTATTAGCCTGCGAGAGGACGTGCCAACCCTCAACCCTCAGCGTCGTATCCTTCCACGGGTTATCAATCGCAGACCGGCTGAAACGGTAGGTCGCGCGGGTAGGCTGCGCATCCTGAACCACATCAATATGGGCGCGGATGTAAATACGATATATCGGACTCAACAAATCCCGCTCATTTACATCCGAGGGGTAGTACGACATGAACACGTCAAAGAGCTCGCCGTCCGCCGCCTCAACGTACTGCGGGGGAACTTCAAACGTGTAGGTGAGGCTACCGTCCGGGTTCTCACGCACCTGATGCTTCAAATCCTTGAGAAACCCGCCGTACTGGTCGAGAGGCGGATTATTATTACGCCAATCATGCACGTACACCGATCCACGTCGCACCAGAGCCAGCTCGTAGAAGGTGTACTTCTGACGGAATTCAGCGCTCAACGGGGAAGTCGTCACCGACACCGTGCCGCCCTGAGAAATATTGAGGGTTCCCGAATCGACCTTCAGCTGCACGTTTGCGGGGTTCACCGGGCGAACCGTATCAGCGGGAGGCGGCACCATCGGAAGCTGCGCGCTCACCGTGAACTTATGGCTACCGTACGAATACTCAGAGTTCGAGAACGTTACCTGAACTTCTGCCGTCGAGCCCACGTGAGAGGGGTAGAACCCGTCATCATCCTGAACCTTATATTCGATTTCTACCGTACGGGTGCCGTCAGCATTGCGGGTTACGATTTCGTCGCGCTTGTAGTGCTGGCCCGCCACATCGTTGACCGCGAAAGGCTTGGACTCACCAGAGGTAGCGTTATAAATCCGCACAGAGTCAATGTAGTACCCCAGGTCCACCTCGGGTGAAATATTAGAAATAGTCACCTTATAGACGCGGTCCTGACCGGGATCAAAGTTCGGGGAAGACACAGAAACCTTCGGCAGAGTGTTCCTGAACGAATTATCCTGGTACGCCATACGCGCGGGGTTATTGCCCACAGGAACGAAGGGGAACTTACGCGACAGCTTATTCCACCCGTGGGTTTCTACACCGGAAACATCTAGGGAATACCCCCTACCGGATTTCAGGACTCCGGCAGGGATAGTGATCTTCTTCTGGAAGTAGCCGTTCGGAATCAGGCCCTCGAAAATGCGCTGATTCTCTTCCGTATCCGGCGCCTGGAACTCGCCCAGAGAAGCCACGCTGTAGGTCCTAATTGTTCCCTGCTCAGACAGCGTGAAACTCAAGGAACTGACATCCTGAAAACCGGTACCCGTCAGCGTCACCTCAATCGGCTGGCCCGAGGCAATCTGCTCCTCAGAGATAGCCGAAACATCGTAGGTGATGGAGGGGAGCACCGCCTTCGGGAGGTTGAACTCCACCGGCAGCGCCGCACGGACGCGGTCCTCAGTGTTCCACGCGTAGGGGTGGGCATCGTCTACGGGGCGGTAGGTCAGAATGACCTCGTACTCAAGGTTGGCCGGGAGGCTATTTGCCGGAACCGTCAGGTCGGCACTGAAACTGCCGTCAGCGGCCGGTTTTGGGGCGTCAAAGATAAGACCGCGGTGATCGACCTTTTGGTAGGGGTTGGCGTAGGTTGAAGAGCCCTTCGGGGCAATTGTGAGGCTACGCAGTTCGTGATGCGCCAAGAACTCGGGAGTGAAGCCGGTGCCTTCAACATGCACCGTGCCGCCAGTCTCAATTTTTAACGTGCCACTGGTGACACGCAAAATCGGTAGCGAACTGGTCTGCTCGCCCTGAGCTGCAGGAATCTGCTGGTTTTCTGCCTGGCGCTGGTTCAAAGCTGCAGCGGGAGAGGCGGGGGTCGCCTGTGCTGGTTGCGCCGGGTGTTCGGGAGCCGCCAGTGCCGCCGGAGTAATACCGGCAAGCGGGCTCAAACCCAGCAGCAACGATAGGCTGAGCGCGCGGGTGCTCGCCGGGTGATGCTGGGTAGCTGAACGGCGCGGGGCAGTGGAGCGGCACCGGGCGCCTCGTGGTGTGAAGAATGAAGACATCATAATCCCATCTACAAAAAACTGTACGGTGATTGAAACGAGTGAGTAGATGAAGTGAGTGAAAAAGTTGAGCGGATAAAGTGTGAAAAGAAAACCCCGAACAGGGGAGAAGAAGCGTTCTGGAGAAACGAATAGGAGGGGCGGTACCGGCGGGCTGAAAAGCCGAACTAATCCGAACATTCCAACCCACCGGTTACTACGACCGGGCGCTACTTGAGGTGGCTGCCGCCGTGCTCCATGCGGTACAGCATCAACGCCAAATCACCAGAGGAAACGAAAGAATAATCAAAGCCCTCATAAACGTGTTCCTTGTCAACGCCGTGATCCCACACGGCGTAACCCCACACGCGGTGATCAACAGCCCACTGAACCTCACTCCAGAAAGCGGCACCTTTAAGAGCCTTATGCTCCCAGCCGGTAGTACTCCGGAGCGCGTCATTATTGCCCGGCAGGCTACTGCTCTTCGGCAGCGAGGGAGAGGTCGGCGCCTTCGGAATGGCCTGACCCACCGCCTTCTGATACCTGTACAGGAACGCCACCGTCGACGGGGCCGAAAGGCTCACCTCCGGGTGGAACTTGCCGTCCACCCAGCCGAAGGTAATGCCCTTCTGGCGAGCCCAAATGTACGCGGCGTAGTCCGGGTCGCTCGTCGCCACATCCGCATAAGGACTGGTTGCAGGCAGGTCAACCTTCGGGGAACCCGCCAGGCGGTACAGCGCCACCGTCACATCGCGGCGCGTCAGATTGCTATTCTTGGACTGCGGCGAAGGATCAGGCAGAATCTGACGCTCAGCAAACCAGCGTTCAGCCGCCTGCAACTCATCCTTATGCGTCAGATTCACGGGAATATCCTCGACAGCAAGCTGCTCCACCGACTCGCCGGCACCATCCTTACCGGGGGTGACCTTCTCCAAGACCAGACGGTACGCACCCGAATAGCTCAGCTGCTGATCAATCGTCAGATTCAGCTCCACCCTGCCGTCCTTGATGCGCTCAGCGGGGATCGCCCGCTGGAACACCGTCTGACCGCTCAAACGCCCCTGCTCATCAACATGCTGCACCGAGAGGCGGTACAATCCTTCACCCGGTGCATAGAGCTCGGTAGCGCGTGCCGTAAACGAGTTCGTCTTCGCGTACGGGTTCAGCCTCACCGACCCAAGATGCAACGCAGGACGTGCGGTTTCCTGATTGGGGGAATGCACCGGAAGGAACTCCGCAACATCATTCAGCATAGAACCCGGAGAATCTTCCATGCCGGGGTAAGGCAACCCGTCCCCATACATACCAATAAAGTAGAGCTTGCCCGGCTTCAACGTACCCGCAGGAATCTTCAGCTCCGTGCTGAAATAGTTATTGCGGAACCACCTGGAGTTAACCCCGGAGTACGTGTAGTCCACCTGCTGAGTGAACACGGGCTGGCCCACCATCTTTCCCGTTGCAGGGTCAGCCTCATAGATAGCGACGACCGGCGACTCATTAGAAATCAGTTCACTAGCCTGGGAGAGGACATGGCGTCCCTCAACTCGCAGCGTCGTATCCTTCCACGGGTTATCGATAGCGGACTGACTGAAGGTGTAGGTCCCACGGGTCGGCTGCGTTTCCTGAACCACATCAATATGGGCGCGGGCATACAAACGGTTCGACCTACTCGAAGGTTCCGGCTCAAAATCATCCAACGGGTAGTACGACATCACCACATCGAAGAGCGTACCATTGGCAACCTCAAGGTATTGCGGGGGAACCTTAAACGTGTAGGTGAGGCTACCGTCCGGGTTCTCACGCACCTGATGCTCCAAGTCCTTGAGCATCCCGCCGTACTCGTTGAGGGGCGGATAACTATGGTGCTCCTCATACACGTACACCGATCCGCGCTTCACCAGAGCCAGCTCGTAGAAAGCGTACTTCTGACGGAATTCAGCGCTCAACGGGGAAGTCGTCACCGACACCGTGCCACCCTGAGAAATATTGAGGGTCCCCGAATCGACCTTCAACTTAACATTCGCCGGGTTCTCCCAATCAACAGCATCAGCGGCAGGAGGGACCATCGGAAGCTGCGCGCTCACCGTGAACTTATGGCTACCGTACGAATACTTAGAGTCCGAGAACACCACACGCACTTCAGCCATCGAACCGCGAGAAGAAGGCCTATAGGAGGAATCACCGTGAACCTTATACTCAACCTCCACCGTCAGAGTGCCGTCAGCGTTGCGGGTCACCAGCTCATCCTGCTTATCGTATTGGCCCGCTACATCATTCCTCGCAAAGGGTGCCTGCTCACCAGAGGTAGCGTTATAAATCGACACAGAATCAAGGTAGTACCCCAGGTCCACCTCGGGTGAAATATTAGAAATAGTCACCTTATAGACGCGGTCCTGACCCGGATCAAAATCCTGCGCAGCAACGGATACCTTCGGCAGGGTATTCCTGAACGAATTATCCTGATACGCCATGCGCGCAGGATTATTGCCCACCGGAACGAAGGGGAACTTACGCGTCAGCTTAGGCCACCCGTGGGTTTCTACACCGGAAACACCCAGGGAATACCCCTTACCGGACTTTAGAACTCCCGCAGGGATAGTGACCTTCTTCTGGAAATAGCCGTTAGGAATCAGGCCCTTGAAAATGCGCTGATTCTCTTCCGTATCCGGCGCCTTCAGCTCACCAAGTGAAGCCACATTATCGTTCGTGACCTTTCCTTGCTCATCATGTTCGGATAGGGTGAATTTTACAGAGCTGACATCCTGAAAACCGGTACCCGTCAGCGTCACCTCAATCGGCTGACCGGAAGCAATCTGCTCCTCAGAAATAGCCGAAACATCATAGGTGATGGAGGGAAGGACAGCCTTCGGGAGGTTGAACTCCACCGGTAGCGCCGTACGGATGCGGTCCTCAGTGTTCCACGCATAGGGGTGCGCATCGTCTACGGGGCGGTAGGTGAGAATGACCTCGTACTCCAGGTTTGCCGGGAGGCTATTCGCCGGAACCGTCAGGTCAGCGCTGAAACTGCCGTCAGCAGCTGGTTTCGGAGCGTCAAAGACAAGGCCGCGGTGATCAACCTTCTGGTAGGGGTTAGCGTAGGTCGAAGAGCCCTTCGGAGCAATCGTGAGGCTACGCAGCTCATGATGCGCCAAGAACTCGGGGCTCAGCCCGGTACCCTCCACGTGCACGGTACCGCCGTGAAGAATGTCGAGGGAACCGCTGGACACGCGCAGGGTCGGCAGGGAAGCATCCTGCTGATCACCCTGTGCAGGTTTGTTCTGGGCAGGCGCGTTCTGTGCGGGAGTGTTCTGTACGGGCGCGTTCTGCGCGGGGGAGGCGGGCGCCGGCTGAGCCGCCACCGGCGTCAAAGCCAACAGCGGAGACAAACCCAACGCCAGGGAAGCACCCGCAACCCTTCGGTGCGTGCCACGAACAGGCTTAAAGAAAGAGGACATCATTATCCAATCTGAATTTTCTACATGAAAGAGGGCGAATGAGAAAAGAAGTTGAGAGGATCAATGAGTGACAGTCCACCGCACCGAACCCGCACCGAATCCACATAGTAGAGGACCCGTAGCGGCGGCATGCTGAAGTGCAATTTCAGCCTACCAATCCGCGTCTTAGACATTCAATGAAAACACGAGAAAAACATTCCAATAAGAGTTATAAGACAAAAAATTCGAAATTTACGCCCCCGGTTTTATACAAAGCCCGACCCCAAAAAACTACACAACAGAGAAACAAAACTGTAAACAAAACCAGCGCTAAAAACGGCACCCAGCAGCGCCAGCATCAGAAAACGGGCACACAAAAACGGGTACACAAAAAAGGGGCGGTGAGAGAAAAACTCTCACCGCCCCTTCTATAGCCGCTATCTTCAGTTGCTGTTCTCAGAAGTCAACCCACGCTAAAACGTGTAGGGTCAACCGTCCGGTTCACGGCGCCTGCCAAATCCTAATCATCGAGATAAGGGCTATTGGGGATGGTGTCAAGCATGTCGAGCATTGACAGGACACGAGCCAGCTCCTCGCGGGTAGCAGTCTTGGTCGGACGGAAATCCTTGCTCTTATAGTAATAGCTCGTATCAATATTCACCGACGAGTGCAGCCACGAGCACTCCACGAAGAACGGGGAACCAGGCTTCATATCGGCAGGGGTGGTCGGATTGTACCAGCGAGTACCGGTAGAGGAGGGAAGATGCTTGTAACGGTAGAAGAACGCAGCCATCGTAGCGCGGCTAGCCACCGCCTCCGGGTGCATCTTACCGTCAGACCAGCCGGAAGTCAGACCATTCTGATACGCCCAAATGTACGCCGCGTAACGCTCATCCTTCGGAGACAAATCCGGGAAGGGAGAACGCGCAGGAAGCTTCACCTTCGGCGAGCGGGCGCTTCGGTAGATAGCATCCATCAGGTCGCCGCGGGTCACCGCACGCTGGGGGTGGAAACAACGGTCCTTATCGAGCAACAGAACCTTCGCCTTACATGACCTGTAGATATCGGGAGCGTACTCGCCATCCATATCAATGTCCACAATGAACGGTGCCCACGCGAACTCAGTGTCAATCGTAGGGCGAACTTCAAGAGTGCGCAGAATGGTGTACTGCTCACGGCGCGGACGAAGAGACAGGCGAATACCATAGTTTGCATTCGGGCCGCCGGTGATATCACGATTAATGATGTGGTGCCTAATGTAGACATCATTCTCGATGCGCTTCTTCGGCTCAAGAGAGAAGAAATAGAACTGCCTGAAGCCCTTCTCCTTGGTGTAGTAGCCGGCCTCAATGTACGGGGTGTACAGGCCGGTATCAAGCACAGCCTGCAGACCGGTAATCTCGTAGCTGAGGTTGAAGCCGCTAATATCAAATGACGCCTCAGTAACCTTGAACGTCAGCGGGGTGGTCTTAACGTCCAAGGTGGCAGCCTGGGCGCTCTGCTCGCCGGCGTGGTGCGCACCCAAAGCGCCAGCGACTGTTAGTGCTGCCGCACCCTTAAAAAGGGCGCGACGAGAGGAAAAAGTAGACATTTCATTGTCCCATCGATGTGTTTCTGAGTGGTTACTTCTACGCTAGCAAACCAATAACCATTGGTTAAGCCTCTGCGAGTTTGTTATACGTACGTGGCATGTCGTGCTTCGTGTGTGCTGAGTTGAGAATATGAGCGTTTGTGAGCGAATTACCCGCCACCAATGGCGAGACGTTTAATACTATAAGCACTTCTGTGCACAAAAAGAAGGTGGATAGATAGACACTATCCGCCTTGCACCCCATAAAAACCTACCCGCTCAATGTGGGGAAATGTGGTTTTACAGGGGACGATACGGGTTTAAGCCCCTAGAAAAATAGTTAAAAAATTTTCAATATGATGCAAAAAATAGGCGAAAAAATAGTTGGGCGACCTACTGCTCATGCACCAGCAGCGTCAAAACGCCCACCTTTCGCGCCGTCGGCAGAGTGCACTCCACCGACCAGTCCGCGCTGACCGCCTCCAAAAATTCGGCAATACCCGCTGTGGAGCCGTCAATAGGACGAGCCGCCAAGCCCGACTGAATCAGGTACCGCGCAAACAGACCGCGGTAATGCTTCGCCATATGCGAGACGACCTTACGCGACCCATCAGTCGCCACACGCTCCACACGAACCGCCAGAGTCTGCGACGGGGGAGTCACCCATGACTTCGCATAGGCGGCAGAACGGCAATCTAGAATCAGCTGGTCCTTTGCGGTAGCCTCCAGGGCGGTACCCAACGCGCCCTTCCAGAAGGAGGCGAGCGCACCCACCGAACCCAGCTTCACACCCATCGACAGGCGGTAGGCGGGGATCGCGTCCTCGGGGCGCAGAATACCCCATAGCGCCGAAGAAATCAGCAACGACCAGTGCGCGGCATCGCGTTCGGCGGGGGAGAAGCTCTCATAATCCAGCGCCTCGAACAGCACGCCCGTGTAGGTGCGAATCGCGGGCTGTGCCGGTTCGGTCAGTAGGCGCGTATTGCGTTCCACCTCTGCTTCGAGGGATGCACCCACCTTGAGCTCCGCCAGAGCGTCGGGTCCCGAGCTGACAGCCGCCAGCTCCTCCAGGACGCTCTCACGCTCGACGGTCAGTTCGGGGAATGAAAGATCAGCAAAGCAGACGGGCGCGTTGCCAGTGGGGGCGGGAGTTTTACCTTCGGACGGGGGAAGAAGAATCAGCATCTCTCCAGTGTACCCGCGAGACGCAGTGTAGCTGTGAGACGCAGTGCAGTTGTGAGGTGCCAGGCGTATCCCTGCGTGTCCCAGTTCGCCCCTGAGTGCCCGTGAGGGAGCCCGGGAAATAGCCGCCTCCAAGGGTGTGCGTATAATGGGTTGGGTGAAACGGGCCGTCCGGGCAATCGCGAGGCACACGTGCTTCGAGGAAAGTCCGGGCTCCACAGCACAGGATGGTGGATAACATCCACTCGGGGTAACCCGCAGGCCAGTGCCACAGAAAGTAAACCGCCGCGGTTCGCCGCGGTAAGGGTGAAAGGGTGGTGTAAGAGACCACCAGCGGGCGCGGTGACGTGCCCGGCTAGGTAAACCCCATTCGGAGCAAGGTCAAACAGAATACGCCATGGTAGGGTAGTGCGCCCGATCCCCGTCAGCTTCCTTCGCGGAGGTGGGGTGCGTATTCGGGTAGGCTGCTTGAGACGTGCGGCAACGTACGTTCTAGATAGATGATTGCCTCGAAACGCCCCTTCGGGTGGCGTTTTAGACAGAACCCGGCTCATAGGATGACCCGTTTCACGCTACCGTTGGCTGGTGGAAAACATGACCGGCTGATAGAAAACGAAGACCGCGAATGCGCTTGAGAGTGCATTCGCGGTCTTCGTTTTAAACTTCTCGAAAGGTCGGTCTGACCTTCAGAAGAGCTCGTGATTAGTGGCCGAACGGATCCGGATCAACGCCGGGCATCCACGAGTTACCGTCGACGGTCCAGCCTTCCTTCTTCACGACCTTCTTCATCTTGCTGGTCCACTTCTTGTTCAGGCGGTTCACGTACAGCTTGCCGTCCAGGTGGTCGGTTTCGTGCTGCATGCAGCGTGCAAACCAGCCGGTCGCCTCAAACTGGACGGGGTTGCCGTGCTCGTCAAGACCGTTCACGGTCACCCACTCTGCGCGCTTGAGGGGGAAGCCGTAACCGGGGAAGGACAGGCAGCCCTCTTCCTCCTCGTAGGGGTCCGGATCGGCGGTAGAAATCTTGCCCAGGGTCAGTACCGGGTTGATGATGCAGCCGCGCGGGGGAACACCGTCCTCATTCTCCATCTTGTAGGTGAAGACGCGCAGGCCCACGCCAATCTGCGGTGCCGCCAGGCCCACACCGTTGGATGCGTCCATGGTCTCGTACATGTCAGCCACGAGCTCCTTGAGCTCATCATTAAACTCGGTGACGGGTGCCGCGGGGCGGTGCAGAACGGGGTTGCCGTGAATAACGATGGGGCGAATAGCCACGGAATTATCCTTTGCTTGTGTTGAACGGGAACTGTTGGGCGGGAACTTGCCGGGTGTGCCTGCCTCATGAGTGCCTGCCTCATGAAGGTGTGCTTCGTGAGGATGCACTTCGTGAAGATGTGCTGCGCCCCGTTCCCGCTCGCTGGTTTAACGTGCGGGTGTAGAAGCTCTGTTCCGGTACGCCGTGTGCGGGTGAACCGTGTACAGGCAAACCGAACAGGGGGTAAAGCGAAAGGGCCGTTACGGATAACCATAACGACCCTTTCCATCGGGGTGATCGACGGGGGTTGAACCCGCGACCTCCTGGACCACAACCAGGCGCTCTGCCAACTGAGCTACGACCACCATGTGCTTCGCTTGGTTTCCCTTGCGATATGCAACGGATACTACTGTACAGGAGATTCAGATACCTGCCAAGTTGAAAAGCCGTGATGCTCGTTACATGCCTTGCTTACGCCTCGGATGCCTCAGCCGCCTTAGAAGCGGATGCCTCAGCCTCGCGCTCAGCTGCCTCGCGTGCGGCACGCTCAGCCTCCACCTCACGCGCAATCTGCGCTGAAGCAATCGCATCAGGGCCCTGCGGCACAAAAATAGCGCGGCGGTAATACTTCAACTCATCAATCGAGTCCTTGATATCACCCAGTGCGCGGTGGTTACCGGTCTTCGCCGGGGCGCTATGACGAGCCGCCGGGTACCAGCGCGACGCCAGCTCCTTAATGGTCGACACATCAATCACACGGTAGTGAAGATGCGCCATGACCTCGGGCATGTAACGCTCCAAGAAGCGCTTATCCATGCCCACCGAGTTGCCGCCCAGCTGCGCCTTGCCCGCCACCGGAACATACTTCTTGATGTAGCGAAGCACCTGCTCCTGCGCGTAATCCATCGACACGCCGTGCTCAATATCGGGTAGCAGACCCGATGCCTCATGCATCGAACGCACAAAGTCATTCATGTTCTCCAGCGCACCGGCAGGAGACTCATCACCGGGCTTAATGACGAACTCAACGCCAGAACCCAGAATGTTCAAATCGGCATCCGTGACCAGAACACCCACCTCGACGAGAGCGTCATTCTCCACGTCCAGGCCGGTCATCTCGCAGTCAATCCATACAATACGTTCACTAGAAATACTCACCCTCCCACTCTACCCCCAAACGCCGCCGGCCCGGCGAACAGCACGTCACAAAAGGGCACAACAAGGCGCATCGGGCATAAGAGGATGCGCAAACGGCGGCAGCAGGGGAGAACCGCACCAGTCCGCGTGCTATCCGGTGTACCCTACGGTGTGCCCTCCGGTGTGTCCACAAGCGTCTTCGCGGCAGTGATTCTCGCCAGTGCATCCAAGGGCTCCGGTATGATAAAAACCAGAACGACGATGCAGACAGAAAGGGAGTTATGCGCGCACCAAAGGAGCTAGCACACCGGCTCGCCACACCCGGCGCACACGACGCACCTCTCTCACCCAAACTCCTGGACTACGTCAATAATCACCGTCTGCGCACGCTGATTATCGGCACCATCGGCTCCATCATGGTCACCCTCGGCTCCTACGCCGTCGGCTGGCTCGCCGACAGCTCCAGCTTCTGGCGCTACGACACTATCCGCGCCATCCGATTCGAAGCAGCATGGGTCATCACCGGCATTATCATGCTCGCCCTCGGCGCCATGATCATGTGCCGCGAATGGCTGCGCATCTACCAGAAAATGGGCGACTGGAACGAACCCAACACCATGCGTTGGATGATTGCCGTCATCACCAGCTGGTCCCTGCCGCAGGTCTTCGCCTTCACCATCTACAGCCGCGACATGTTCTCCTACTACGGCCAGGGCATGGTCATGGCGCACGGCCTCAACCCGTACAAGCACGGTGTCTCCGAAATCTCAAACTTCATGCAGAACGGTGCGGACCCCATGTGGGCGGAATCCCCGCCCCCGTACGGACCGGTCTCCCTCAAACTCGAAGAGTGGATTGTGCGCCTGGCGGGGGAGAACATCGACCTCTCCCTCTTCTACTTCCGCCTGCTCTCCGTGCTCGCGGTCATCGGCATCCTCTTCTACGTGGCAAAACTCGCCCAGGCGCACGGCTTCAACCAGGTCCGCGCCCTCTGGCAGATCGGCCCGAACCCGCTGTTCATCGCATCGTTCATCGCCAGCGGCCACAACGACTCGCTCATGACCATGTTCATGCTCGGCGGCCTCTACTACGCCAAGCGTTACCGCGACACCTGGTGGGGCGGCCCGCTCGGCGTGACCTTCGTAGCCCTCGGCGTTGCCGTCAAGCCGCTCGCCCTCGTGGTGCTGCCCTTCGTGGGTCTGCTCTGGGCGGGTAAGAACGCCTCCTGGCCGCGCAAGTTCATCTTCTGGGCGCTCTCCGGCGTGCTGCTGCTCGCCGAAATGGCGCTTATGGGCTGGGCAACCGGACTGGAATTCGGCTGGATCAAGGCACTGTCCACCACCGGCGGCCAGTACATCTGGTACACCCCCTTCGGCCTGGTCATCGGCGCCGCCTCCCTGTTCGTTCAGGGCGACGCCTTCGACGTGATCCGCAAGCTCATCGAGACCGTCGGCAAGGGCATCGGCATGCTTGGCGCCATGGCAATGGCATTCGTCGGACGCGACCGCAACATCGTGCGCCACGCCGGCCTCGCGATCCTGTTCATGCTCCTGTGCAGCCCCATGATTCAGCCCTGGTACCTGCTCTGGGCCATCCCGATGCTCGCCGCAACCGGCCTGCGCTCGCACTTCCAGCTCATGTGGTACTTCATCACCACGCTGTTCTTCATGGCGTACGGCGTGAGCGACCAGCTGAACGTGTCGCCCTACCTGCGCGATTTCAACCAGGACATGGGCCGACTCATCGCGACGGTCATCTGCCTGGGCTACATCATCTACCTGGTCGCCCTCGACCCGGCAACCCGCCGCCTGGTGTACGTGAGCCTGCACCCCACGCAGATTCGCCGCACCACCATCCGCCTGTGGTGGCAGCTGTTCCCCGGCGCATCAAGCCGCCGTGCACGCCGCCGCGAGGTGAAGAAGGCAGAACGGGAAGCCACCAAGGTAGGCTCCTAGCGCGAACATCCGGCGTGCTCACCGGATGTGCTGCCCGGCGGGGTAGCCCCTACCTGAGGCGTGCTGTGCATGAGAAGCATAAATTCTCATGTACCCTAGAGGAAGGCCTCAGTAGCTCAGAGGATAGAGCAGGAGCCTTCTAATCTCTTGGTCGGGGGTTCGATTCCCTCCTGGGGCGCCGCATAGAAAAACCGCCCCGCACCCAAAACTCAGGGTGCGGGGCGGTTTTCTTTATGTGTTTACGTTGGTGCGCGGCGAGGTGCCGGGAGGCTATTTCTTAGCCGGGACTACTTCTTAGTAGGGTTGGTGTCCTTGCAGGAGTTGAGGACGCGCTCCATAACCTTCTTCTCGTCCGCGGTCACCCACAGCTTGTACTTCGCCTTCACATGCACCTGGCGTGCCACGTAGGTGCAGCGGTAGGCGGTGTTGCTCGGCAACCATTCGGAGGCGTCCGCATCGGACTTCTGCTGGTTCGCCGGACCGTCTGCAGCCAGCAGGTTCTCCGGGTCGTTCGCCAGCTGGCGGCGCTGCTCTGCGGTCAGATCCTGCGCGCCGGTCTGCCACGCGTTCGAAAGAGCCACCACGTGGTCAATCTGCACTGCCGAGGAGGTCTTCTTGCCGCGCTTGAACTCGATGGTCTTGCCGGTGTACGGGTCATTCAGAGTGCCGCTGATTACGGTGCAGGCGTGGGTCCTGACCTTGAAACGAACATTGGTCAGGTCGCGGCGCAGAATGTCGTCGCGAGTGTTGCACTTGTTACCGTCAACGTCATCCCAGGCGGGGCCGAACTGGTCACGAGAGTAGCCGTTCTTCGACGCGCGATCCCTCACCTGCAGGGACGCCAGCTCGCTCTTCGCAGTCGCCAGATCCGGTGCGAGCGCGGTCGCGGGATCAACCGCTTTGTACGGGTTCTTGACCTCGGCGAGGGTTTCCGTCTGAACGTTGGTCTCTTCGTCATCGGTGGCGGAGGTGCTCTTATCGGAGCCGAGCAGGCCGTCCACGCCGTTCTTGCTCACGTAGACCAGGCCAATAATCAGCACAATGACGGCAAGCACGGCGAGCAGGCCGTAAATGAGGCGCTTCTTCTGCGGGTCCATCGAATCGGGCAGCTTGGGCAGGTTGCGTTGCAGCTGCTGAAGTTCCTGCAAAGAAGGCAGGTTGTTATTCGCGGGCTTTTTGCTCACGGATTCTCCAAGGCGGGTAGACGGGAAGCGGCTGAGTGCACCGCATCATCAAGGATAGAGTGCGCGGGGCTGAAATAGTGAACTTGAGGGTAAAAATAGCCGTCCCGACGCTGAGATACCTATCACGGATACCTGACACGATGCCGGATGGGGGGTCGGGGGAACGGTCGTCATATTTCTGTAGGGAATGGGGTGCCCGCGGGCTAATTTTGAAAAAACGGGGCAAAAAGTTCAAAAACTCTATCCACAGGCGGTGCTCAAAACCGCAAAACGCGAGGTTATCCACAGGTACAGAGGTCGGCAGATGCGGGGTTCGCTCACCCCTGGCAAGGTGAAGGAACCCACCCATTAGTTTCTAAGGAGAAACCATGAGCGACACCATCCTGATCCGCGGATTCACCGCCTCCGACCCGGCACTGAGCACCCTGCCCAACGGGGTGCCCGTCGTGAACTTTCGCCTCGCCAGCACCCCGCGCTGGCAGGACGCCACCGGCACCTGGAAGGAAGGCACCACCAACTGGTACACCGTGAAAGCCTACCGCCGCCTTGCCCAGAACATCGCCACCTCCATTGAGAAGGGGCAACCGCTGGTCGTGAGCGGCCGCCAGCGCATTAGCCGCTGGAACCGCGAAGACGGCACGCAGGGCACCACGGTAGAAGTGGATGCCCTGGGCATCGGTCACGACCTGAACTACGGTACGAGCACCTTCGCCCGCACCGTGGAGAAGCGCACGGTCAACGACATGCAGGGGGCACCTCAGCAGGAGGCGCCTCAGTACACGCAGCAGTATGCGCCTGCGCACGCACCCCAGCAGAACGCGGAGGCACCCGGTGTGACCGCTCAGGGCACTCCTCCACAGAACGGGGGAGCGCAGAGTGACGAACCCCCCTTCTAAAAGTGCTCCCCGGATGCTTGCATAAACGCGGGTGCATTGGGATAATGGAGCATTGTGTTGACATCGGGCACGCCCCTGCCGCAGGGGGGAGAGCGACCAACGATGTCAACCTTCGGGCACCAATCCTGTCCGAAGCATGAGGTTTTCTGTCCCGCAGTGGGGCAGAGCAATCTGAGTCTATTTGACCTGCGGCAGATGACTCTGGAGATCTACAACTATGCAGACTCTTGACTTCCTCGACAAGAAGTCCCTCCGTGACGACATCCCCGCATTCGGCCCCGGTGACACCCTGAACGTTCACGTTAAGATCGTTGAAGGTAAGAACCACCGTATCCAGGTCTTCAAGGGCTTCGTCGTTGGCCGCCAGGGTGCAGGCGTTCGCGAGACCTTCACCGTCCGCAAGGTTTCCTTCGGCGTTGGTGTTGAGCGTACCTTCCCCGTTCACTCTCCCTCCATCGAGAAGATTGAGGTTGTGACCCGCGGTGACGTTCGTCGTGCAAAGCTGTACTACATGCGCGACCGCCACGGTAAGGCTGCTCGTATCCGCGAGAAGCGCGAGTTCTAATCTTTATAGATACAGAATTCTGTTGCAAACCGCTCCCCAACCGCATTGCGCGGGCAAGGAGCGGTTTTTGCATATTCTGAGAACCTTGCCGCTCTCAGAAAATAAAAGCCCAAGAGCGCAAGCACTCTCGATACAATAGCTAGGTACCGTTTCACTCGAGCTAGGTATCTCTCAAACGAAAGGCTCACTCCAGCATGGCAGACGATAAGAACACTGCGAACACCAGCCCCTTCCCCGAGGGATACCAGCCTCAAAGCCGCCGCGAGCGCCGCGAAATGGAAGAATACTTTGCGCGCCTCGCCGCCGAAAAGGCTGCAGCAGAGAACGCGGACGCTGAGAAGGCCGCGGCCGAGAAGGATACCCCCTGGGCGGCATCCGCGGGCGCTACTGAGGCGACCGAAAGCGATACCAAGAGCACCCGCGAGGTGGTAGCTAGTGCCGAGGCGAGCGCCGCCTCCACCGGTACTTCTGAGAGTGCCGCTGCGAAGGACGCGAAGAATACCGAGCGCGAAGAAGCCACCGATAAGGAGAATGCTACAGACGTGGAAACCACCAAGGACTTCTCCGAAATGACCCCCAGGGAACGCCGCAAGGCAAAGCGCGCCGAACAGGCAGAGTTGACCTACTCCCAGGCGCAGGAAGAAGGCCGCCTCGGCGAATGGTTCTGGGTGCAGGCACGCGAGGGTGGCACCGTCATCCTCTACGCGCTGGTCATCGCGTTCCTGGTCAAGACCTTCCTGTTGCGAGGTTTCTACATTCCTTCCGGCTCCATGGAGCAGACCCTGCAGGTCAACGACCGCGTGTTCATTAACGTGGCGGGCTCCTACTTTAGCGAGCCCAAGCGCGGCGACGTCATCGTCTTCAAGGACTCTCAGGGTTGGATTCCCTCCACCCAGAAGACCAGCAGCCCGCTCAAGGACGCCCTGTCCTTCGCGGGTATTCTGCCGGATACCTCCTCGAACTTCCTGGTCAAGCGCGTTATCGGCACCCCCGGTGACGTGGTCGAGAGCGACGGCACCGGCAAGATCAAGGTCAACGGTGTAGAAATCACCGAACCGTACCTGTACCCCGGCAACCCGCCCTCGGAGGTGCCCTTCAAGGTGACCGTGCCCGCCGGCAAGTACTTCGTGATGGGTGACCACCGCAGCAACTCCGCCGACTCCCGCTACCACATTAGCGACGGCACCGCGTTCATCTCCAAGGACGACGTGCAGGGTAACGTGTTCGTGGTGGCGTGGCCGCTGAATCACTTCGGTCTGTTGCAGGATGAGAGCTCGGTGTTCTCCTCCGTTCCTGCGCCGACCTCCACCCCGAGCGAGTAAGCGAGCTTGGGAATGATGGTGAGCGCCCAGAAGAGCGCAACGAAACCCGCAAAAACTAAGCCCGTGAAAGCAACCCCGCCTGCTGCCGACCTCGAGTACGAGCAGCAGCTCTTCGCCTCTGGCGCCCGCGCGGTTGCCGGAATCGACGAGGTGGGCCGCGGCTCCATGGCGGGCCCGGTCACCGTGGGCGTCGCAATCCTCACCCCGGACGCCACCCTCGAAGTGGGCGGGCTGATCGATTCCAAGGCGCTCTCACCGGCACGCCGCGAATCCATGGTTCCCGAAATCCGCCAGTGGTGCGCCGTGGCGGTCGGGCACGTGGAACCGGCAGATATTGACCGGCTCGGCATGACCCTCTCGCTGAGGCTTGCTGCCCAGCGTGCGCTCGCCGAGCTGGCGCGCCGCGGATACCGCGCCGAAGCCGCCCTGCTGGACGGTAAGCACGACTGGTTCACCCCTCCGCAGGAGGACCTGTTCAGCGCGCTGGCACCGGACCCGGCGCAGGCACACTACAACGCACTGCTCGCCCAAGCCTGGGAGGGTGCGGGTGAGCCCGCGCAGATGCCGGTAATCATGGTCATTAAGGGCGACTACAAGTGCGCCTCCATTGCCGCCGCATCGGTGGTTGCGAAGGTGGAACGTGACGAGCTGATGGTCCAGCTGGATACCCGCTACCCGGGGTACGGCTGGGCGAAGAACAAGGGCTACGGATCCGCCGCTCACCGCGAGGCGATTAGCGTGCAGGGCCCCAGCCCGCAGCATCGACTGTCATGGTCGCTTCCTGCGACCGCCGAGCAGATTGAGGCTGCCGCGGCACAGCGCTACTAGGGGGGGGCTAGAGTGCGTGGCATGCCTGAAACCGTGCCTCGGAAGCCTGCGAAAGCCAAATGTGCTATCGCTGAATTAGTACTAAAAGCCCAGGAAAGGAAGAGTAGTGAGCGCAGAAGACCTCGAAAACTACGAGACCGACGCCCAAATGGCGCTCTACCGCGAATACAAAGACGTTATGTCGCTCTTTAGCTACGCGGTAGAAACCGACCGACGCTTCTACCTGGCGAACCAGGTGGACGTCACCCCGCACGTGCAGGACGGCACCCTCTACTTTGAGGTGAGCATGAGCGACGTGTGGGTGTGGGATGTATTCCGCTCCAACCGCTTTGTGAAGAAGGTGCACGCCTACTCGGTGCGTGACGTGAACGTGGAGGAGCGCCTGCCCAACCAGGAGTTCACCGTGCCGGAAATGCCGGACTTTAACGCCTAGCTCACGAACGCCTAGCTCACGCCTGATTCACCGCCTTGCCAGGGGTAGGTGCGGCTACCGAGCTGCCGGGGGGAAGCGCGCCGGTGTCGAGCTGCCGGGCGGCAGAGCTAGGTGATGAACCCGCGCGATGAACCCCCGTGATGAAGCCGGGCGGTGGAACTGAGATGATGAACCCGCGCGAATATGACGCGCCGAATCGGCACCCGAGCGGTGTTTTTGAAAAATATGCCCCAAAATTTCAAATAAATGGCTGTGGATAACCTCTAATTCCTTCTGGGAACCGAGGTTATCCACAGTTTTTTGTTAACCGCGTTCGGGCACGCGCGAGGCGGGCACAGTAGAAGCACTACCGCTATCTACCGGGGAGAGACCCATGACAACAGCCCGAATAACAGCCCGCGCCGCAACCCGAAGCGCACCCAACAGACCCCTGACTCCGCGAACCCAGATCCAGCGAACCCAGCCCCGCGCCCACAGCGTCGGCAGGTGGGGCGAGGAGCTGACCGCCCGCATCCTGGAGACGAACGGCTACCGGATTCTGGAGAGGAATTGGCGCCCGCCCGCCGGACTGGAACACGAGCAGATCCGCGGCGAGCTCGACCTGATCGCCATCGACCCCGAGGACGAACTGGTTTTCATTGAGGTCAAGACCCGCAGCAGCGAAGACTTTGGGCACCCGTTCGCGTCCATTGACCGCGATAAGGCGCGCCGCACGCGCTCGCTGGCGATTCTGTGGTGCAGGCTGCGCGAGAACCTGGATTTTCCGCGCTTTCGCATCGACGCCATTGCGGTGACCGGGACCTGCGAAACCTTCACCTTTGAGCATCTGAAGGCGGTGGCGTAATGGGATTCGCACGCACATATTCCGTGGCGCTCGTGGGCTTGCGCGGGCACATCGTTGACGTTGAGGCTGACATCTCGCAGGGTCTGCCCGGCTTCGTGCTGCTGGGCCTGCCGGACACCGCCCTCAACGAGTCGAAAGAGCGTGTGCGCTCCGCGGCGAAAAACACCGGCATCACCCTCACTCAGCACCGGCTCACCGTGAACCTGACCCCGGCAACCCTGCCCAAACGCGGCTCGGCGTTCGACCTGGCCATTGTGGTTGCGGCGCTGCAGGCGGAGAAGAAACTGCACCCCAGCGGCGATAGCGTCTTCCTGGGTGAGCTGGGTCTGGACGGAACGCTACGCCCCGTGCCGGGCATCCTGCCGGCGGTCAAAGCCGCCGTGGATGCTGGACGCCACCGCGTGATTGTGCCCGCCGAAAATGCTGAGGAGGCGGCGCTCATTCCCGGCGCGCAGGTGAGCGGTTTCCGCTGCTTGGCTGAGGTTTTTGCCGCTCTCGGGGCTGAGAGTCAGAAGCTGACCTACCCGCCCACCCCGCAGACGGAGGCGAGCGCACCGGCAGTAAAACCGGCTGAAATTCCCTCGGATATGAGCGATGTTGCCGGTCAGTCGCAGGGCCGTTTTGCCCTGGAGATTGCCGCTGCTGGTGGTCACCACATGCTGCTGACCGGCCCTCCCGGTTCGGGTAAAACCATGCTGGCGGAGCGCTTGCCGAGCATCCTGCCGACCCTCGACAACGATGCCGCGATGGAGGTGACCGCGATTCGTTCCCTCTGCTCGGCGGGGGAGCACCTGAGTGAGCTGGTGCGTCAGCCGCCGTTTGAGGCACCGCATCATAGCGCCTCCGCGCCGGCGATTCTGGGCGGCGGCAGCGGCATTCCCCGCCCGGGCTGCGTGTCTAAAGCGCACCGCGGCGTGCTTTTTCTCGACGAGGCGCCGGAGTTCAAACGCACGGTGCTCGATTCGCTCCGTCAGCCCCTGGAGTCGGGGACCGTGACCCTGGATCGTTCGAGTGCATCGGCGACCTATCCGGCGCGTTTTCAGCTGATTTTGGCAGCGAACCCGTGCCCCTGCGGCATGAATGTGGGTACCGGTACAGAGTGCACGTGTGCCCCGCGTGAGCGTCGCGCCTATTTTGGGCGGCTGTCTGGCCCGCTGGTGGACCGCATTGACGTGAATGTGACGGTTCCGAAGGTGTCTTCCACGGAGCTTGCGGGCGGTCAGGTGAATGAGAGTTCGGCGCAGATTCGTGAGCGCGTCATGGCGGCGCGGCAGGCTCAGAAGGAGCGCCTGGAGCCGTACGGGTTGAAGACGAATGCGGAGATGAACGGCAAGATTCTGCGCGGCCCGCTGCGTCTGGATGCGAAGCTCACCGGTGAGCTGAACGCCGCCGTGGATCGCGGAACGCTGACGGCTCGCGGCTACGACCGGGTGCTGCGTATCGCCTGGACCCTCGCCGATTTGGAGGGTGCCACCTACCCGAGCCGGGAGCACCTGGACGTGGCGCTCTTTTTGAGGCAGCAGGGGCAGTTGAAATAGCGTGCCGACGCTTTGAGCGCCGAGGCGTTAACGAAGAAGTGTTCACGAGATTGAGCAACTCACGAGAGGAGAAGATCATGAGTGAGAAGAAACTAAGAAAACGAGCTGAAGAGGCTGAACTGAAAGGCAACGGGCTGAGAGAAGCAGCTCCGGAAGAGCGTGTGCCTGAAGAGCACACGCCAGAAGAGAGCGCGGCGGAGGATTTTGTGCAGGAGGAACTGCAAATCCGCCTACCCGGTCGCACCCTGGATGCGCACGCCCTGGTGCGTGAGAGGGTGGCGCATATTCTGTCGCTGGGGCAGGAACCCTCGCCGAGCCCGTATAACGCGGCGCGGTTGCCGGGGTTCCTCGCTTCCTGTCTGAATCCGGTGTACCTGGACGAGACACCGGAGTCTGCAAACCAAGAGGGTGCTGAATCAGTAGCCAAAAAATCTGCTGATACCGCAGACACAACCACCCCTGTAGCTACCGCACCGCTCTTCAATCCCACCCTCAGCGCGCAGGAGCTTGAGGCGGCGTGCCGCGAGTACATCCGCTGCTGCATCGCCCAGCTGATGCGCTCCGCCGAACCCGCCGATGAGCTCGTGGTCGAATCCCTCACCACCCTGGGCGCGCCGCTGACCCTGCACTACCTGCTGACCGGGCACATCCCGGATGAGCACACCTGGGAGCACGGCGAACCGGACGAACAGCTCAGCGATTTTCTGCACTCGGTGGGTGCGCCCGCGGAGGGGGAGTCCACCCTGTTTTTCAGCGCGAATGACTACTACACGCCGGGTGAGCATCAGATGAGCCGCGATAAGTTTGGCAAGGCGCTCGCGACCCGCCGCCTGCGTTGGAACCGCCGCATGGAACGCACCCTGAATGCGGAGGCGCACATGGCGGCAACCTGCGGGGCGTGGCTGGTTACTCCCGCCGATCCGCTGTGGCCGCCGCAGCTGAACGATTTGGGGCCTGCCCGACCGTACGGGCTGTGGTGCCGAGGCGATTCGCGGCACCTGCTGGATGTGGCCTCTGCCCCGAGCGTGGCGCTGGTCGGTTCGCGCGACCCGAGCATCTACGGTACGGAGGCGACGACCCACCTTGCCGCGGAGCTGGCGCGCCGCGGGTACACGGTGATTTCTGGTGGTGCGATGGGCATTGATATTGCGGCGCATCGGGCGGCTCTGACCCAGCAGGGTAGCGACCTGCCGACTATCGCCTTCATGGCGGGTGGGCTGGATCGGTTGTACCCGGCGCAGAACTCGGATGCGCTGAACATGATTGTTGACCGCGGGCTCATCATGAGTGAGGTGAGCGTGGGCAACACCCCCACGCGGTGGCGTTTTCTGGAGCGTAACCGCCTGATTGCGGCGTTGGCGCGGCACACTATTGTGGTGGAGGCGCGCTGGCGTTCCGGTGCGCTGAATACGGCTCGTCACGCGCTGGAGATTGGGCGTACCCTCTGGGCTGTTCCGGGGCAGATTAACTCGCCGAACTCGGTGGGCACGAACCGTCTGCTACGCGATGGACTAGCGCAAACACTCACCGAGGCCGCCGATATTCTCGAGTACGATGCCGCCGCGGGTTTCGAGCTGGGTACCGAGCACGAGAGCGAATGGGACCGGGTGGCGTCCTCTAGCGCGTTGGATGAGTTGACCGAACGACAGGGCAGAGTCTGGGATGACTTGAGCCCGCGCTCCTACCGCGGCGTGGACGAGATTGCCGCCGCCCTCGGGTTGAGCGCTCGCGACGTGATGGCTGACCTGTTCCACCTGGGTCGCTGCGGTCTGGCGGAGAGCAGCGGAACGAGCTGGAGGAAGGTCCGCCCGGCTGCCGCAGCGTAGGAGAGCCACTGAGCACCCCCGCTATAGCGGGATGCGGCGGTCGGTCATGACGGGGCGGTGCGTGGAGGAGGCTGAATCTCTCTACAATTGGGGTAGGCTCGCGCGTACTGGCGCGGAGCCTACCCCGCCGTCCTAACGGCAGATGCGCCGGGACAGAAATATAGCCGCGGATAGAAATACAGCAGGGGACAGAAATACACTGTTGAGAAGCGCCAACGCCGCTAGAGTCAGGAACCGGAACCACGAAAGGAGGGATGCATGACCCCCGCCCGCCAGCACGAAAACCGGAGCGAGAGCCGGGAAGAATACCGGGAAGAATACCGAGATGAGGCTCCCTCCGCGACCCTGCCGGTGACCTACACCCGTAGCCTTGCCGCCAGTCATCCCCAGACTCACGGCGAAAGCCTGGACTCAGCCCTACCCGGCTCGGCTCTACCCGATTCTGCACTGGGCGTTTCCGGCGAGGTGTTCCGCCCCGTCCTGGACCGTTTTGAGCGTTTTCTGCGCTATGAGAAGCACCGTTCCGAAGAGACGATTCGTTCCTATATTTCGGATTTGGAGGGCTTCTTCGGCTACATGGCGCGCCGCGGTGTGCGGCATCTGGACACCATTGACGCATCCCTCATCCGTGAGTGGTTGGGTTCGCTACATTTGCGGCAGGCGGCTCGTTCTACGGTGGCGCGCCGCGGCTCGACCCTACGCACGTTCTTCACCTGGGCTCAGGAGGAGGAACTGGTGCACGCCAACCCTACGCGCGGTATGCGCACCCCCAAGCGGGAGAATCACCTGCCGCCGGTGCTGAGCCGTGAGCAGATGAACCAGCTACTAACCACCTTGCAGGAGCGTCGGGCGCAGGATCCTCGTGATGCGCGCCTGCTACGCCTCGAAGCTGTGGTAGAGGTGCTGTACGCCTCGGGTATGCGTATTTCTGAGCTAACCGGCCTGGATTTGCAGAGCGTGGACCGTGCAAATAAGACGGTGCGCGTGCTGGGTAAGGGCAATAAGGAGCGCGTGGTGCCGCTGGGTACCCCGGCGCTCAAGGCATTGAATCGTTGGGTGTCTTATGGTCGTCCGCAGTGGATTCCGGAGGGTTCCCAGGGCGTGACGGCGCTGTTTATTGGCCCTCGCGGTGGGCGTGCGAACGCCCGTCAGATTCGTGAGGACCTGACCCGCCTACTGCGCACGGTGGAGAACACGCAGGCCTCGGGTGCGCACGTTTTGCGTCATTCGGCGGCGACTCACCTGGTCGATGGTGGCGCCGATATCCGTTCGGTGCAGGAGCTGTTGGGTCATTCATCGTTGGCGACCACGCAGATTTACACGCACGTGTCGATGAAGCGTCTGGCGGAAACGTACGCGCGGGCGCATCCGCGAGCATAGGGGGGGGCAACTCGAAAGTTAGCTGTCTCTCTATTTGAACCTTGCCCGTTCGGGTTGTACGAATGGGGGAGTTCAATCTAAGCTATACACTGTTCAACCACTGTCTACGCTCCCAGTGCACCCCAAAATTCTTGCACTGCGATGTTTATGCAAAGCGGCTGAACAAGGTAGCATAGGTAACAGACTAGCCGTGGTCTCCGTCTCTGCGGAGGCACCGCGTACGAGTACTAAAAACCAGAAAGGTCGCACCGCATGCGCGCACTCGTTTGCCCCGGACAGGGCTCCCAGAAGAAGGGCTTCCTGAGCCCCTGGCTCGAGATTGAAGGTGTGCGTGAGCACCTGGAACGACTCTCCGAAGCGGCAGGCATCGACCTGATTCACTACGGCACCGAAGCCGAAGAAGAAACCATCAAGGACACCGCAATCGCCCAGCCCCTCATCGTGGCTGCAGGCATCGTCACCGGTCGCCTCGCACTACGCGAACTCGACGGTGAAGAACTCATCTTCGCGGGCCACTCCGTCGGCGAAATCACCGCAGCAGCCCTCGCGGGCGTACTCAGCGACGAAGACGCAATGCGTTTCGTGCGCGTGCGCGCCAACGGCATGGCGGAGGCGGCAGCCGCCTCCCCGACCGGCATGGCTGCAGTACTCGGCGGCGTTGAAGAAAACGTCCGCGAAGCCATCGACGCAGCAGGCCTCGTCGCCGCAAACTCCAACGGCGGCGGCCAGATCGTAGCCGCAGGCCCCATCCCCGCCATCGAAGCATTCGCCGCGAACCCGCCCGCACGCGCTCGCGTCATCCCCCTGAAGGTAGCTGGCGCATTCCACACCGAGGCCATGGCACCCGCCGTGCCCGCCCTGGAAGAGTTCGCCGCATCCCTGCAGGTATCCGACCCGACCTCCGCACTGCTGACCAACCGCGACGGCTCCGCCGTGGCATCCGGTGAAGAGTTCGTCAAGACCCTCGTCTCCCAGGTCACCAGCCCCGTCCGCTGGGACCTGTGCATGGCAACCCTACTCGAGCGTGAGGTCGCCGGCATTATCGAGGTCGCCCCCGCAGGCACCCTGGTCGGCTTGGCAAAGCGCGCGATGCGCGGTGTGCCCGGCACCTCCATCAACACTCCCGAGGATCTCGCCTCGCTGAAGGGCTAAATGCCGCAGGAGAGCCCCCAGCTCTCCTCACGCCAGGAACCCTTCACACTAGATATGCACTTTAGACATGCGAGGCACACAGTGTCTTGCGAGCATCAGCACTAAGGATTGAATACGTGACTACCCTCAAGCAGTACGAAATCAACCGCTACTCCCGCATCCTCGGTTACGGCGCAGCCCGCGGTGAGGTCATCGTCCCCAACGATGACATCGTTGAGGCAATCAACTCCTCCGACGAATGGATCAAGCAGCGCACCGGCATCGCAACCCGCCACCGCGCCAGCGAAAACCAGTCGGTAACCGACCTCGCTATCGGTGCCGCCAAGGACGCCCTCGAGGCATCCGGTGTAGCCGGTGAGGACATTGAGGCGGTCATCATCTCGACCATCTCGCACCCCTACGCAACCCCCTCCCTGGCAACCCTGGTCGCCGACGCAATCGGCTCCAAGTGCCCCGCATACGACATCTCCGCAGCGTGCGCAGGTTTCTGCTACGGCATCGCCCAGGCGGACGCCCTCGTCCGCGCGGGCACCGCAAAGCACGTGCTGGTCATCGGCGTTGAGAAGCTCTCCGACTTCATCGACAACACCGAACGCACCATCTCCTTCCTGCTCGGCGACGGCGCGGGCGCAGCAGTCGTAGGCGTCTCCGACGAACCCGGCATCGCCCCCACCGTATGGGGCTCGGACGGCTCCCGCTGGGGTACTGTGGGTATGACTCACTCCCTGCTGGACATCCGCAACCGCGACTTCGTAGCAAACCCCGTGCAGGAAGGCGAAAAGATCTGGCCCACCCTGCGCCAGGACGGCCCCTCCGTCTTCCGCTGGGCAGTATGGGAAATGGCGAAGGTTGCCAAGCAGGCACTCGAAACCGCCGGCATCACCCCCGACGAACTCGGCGCGCTCATCCCGCACCAGGCAAACGCCCGCATCATTGACCAGATGGTCAAGACCCTCAAGCTTCCCGACACGGTGGCAGTGGCACGCGACATCGTCGATGCCGGTAACACCTCCGCCGCATCGGTCCCGCTCGCCGCACACCGCCTGCTCAAGGAGAACCCGGAACTCTCCGGCAAGTTCGCCCTGCAGATCGGCTTCGGTGCCGGCTTGGCATTCGCAGCTCAGGTAGTCGTCCTTCCCTAAGGAAAACCACCGGAGCCCGATGCTCACCCGTTCCTTCTTCGCGGGCGCCGCGCCGTCTGCGAAAGAACTATAACGGGAAAGCATCCCCTAAACTCCGAGTTGACGCATGCGTACACCACGCAGACACGATAAACTCGGTAATGCACGCGTACCCCCACCCGGCGGGTGCGATGACCATCGAAACAACAAAGGAGCCCCTGAATGGCTAACAAGGAAGAGATCCTCGCAGGTCTGGCAGAAATCGTTAACGAAGAGACCGGCGTTGAGGTTGAGGACGTTCAGCTGGACAAGTCCTTCACCGAGGACCTGGACATCGACTCCATCTCGATGATGACCATCGTCGTGAACGCTGAGGAGAAGTTCGAGGTGACCATCCCGGACGAAGAGGTCCAGAACCTCAAGACCGTTGGCGACGCAGTCGAGTTCATCGCGAACGCTGCCTAAGCTATAACCAATAACGAGGCGGCGCGGGCTCTCACCGGCCCGCGCCGCATCGCTATTCACTCAGCTTTCAATCCAACACACCCCGGGAACACACAGGGTGCGATGACTGCACTCTCCACGGCGTGAAAACGCGCACCGCATCCCCGGGCCCAACAGGTTTTTATCCACACACCACCGGATAAACCACCAAATCGACCACCGAAGAGAAAGTGCCACAATGTCTCGAAAAGTGCTGGTGACCGGCCTCGGCGCGACCACCCCCATTGGCGGCGACGTCCCCACCACCTGGGAAAACGCCACCAAGGGCGTATCTGGTGTATCCACCCTCGACCACCCCTGGGTCAAGGAATACGACCTGCCCGTATACATTGCAGGCCAGCTCGCCGTGCCCGCCCTCGAATCCGGCCGCCTCACCAAGGTAGAAGCAAAGCGCCTGGATCCCTCGGGCCAGCTCGCCCTCATCGCCGCACGCGAAGCATGGGAAGACGCAGGATTCACCGGCCCCGACGCCGAATCCGCAGAAGAAGTCGACCCCGAGCGCACCGGCGTAGCCTTCGGCACCGGCATCGGCGGCGTGTGGACCCTCCTCGACGCATGGGACACCCTCCGCGAAAAGGGCCCCCGCCGCGTCCTCCCCATGACCGTCCCGATGCTCATGCCCAACGGCAACGCAGCAGCAGTCTCCATGAACCTCAAGGCACGCGCCGCAGCACAGACCGTCGTCTCCGCATGCGCATCCTCCACCGAAGCCATGCAGCTGGGCGCCGAAATGATCCGCAGCGGCAAGGCAGACATCGTCATCGTCGGCGGCGCCGAAGCAGCAATCCACCCGCTTCCCATGGCAGCCTTCGCCAAGATGCAGGCACTCTCCTCCCGCAACGACGAACCCGAAAAGGCATCCCGCCCCTACGACGTCGACCGCGACGGCTTCGTCATGGGTGAAGGCGCAGCAGCACTCATCCTCGAATCCGAAGAACACGCCAAGGCACGCGGCGCACGCGTCTACGCGGAACTGGCAGGCACCGGCGTCTCCGCCGACTCCTACCACATCACCGCACCGGACCCCGCAGCACTCGGCGCAACCCGCGCGCTGCGCGAAGCCCTCGAAGACGGCAACATCGACCCGAAGACCGTCGTGCACATCAACGCGCACGCCACCAGCACCCCCGCCGGTGACCTGCCCGAAGCAACCGCAATGCACGAAACCTTCGGCGAACACACCAAGAACATCGCCGTCTCCGCAACCAAGTCCATGACCGGCCACCTGCTCGGCGGCGCGGGTGCCCTGGAGGCTGTGCTGACCGTACTGGCTCTGCACCACCGCACCGCGCCCTGCACCATCAACCTGGACAACAAGGACCCCCAGATTGACCTGGATGTGGTGACCGAGGCACGCGAACTGCCCGCCGGCGAGATCGTGGCACTGTCGAACTCCTTCGGTTTCGGCGGCCACAACGCGGTTGTAGCATTCCGCTCCGTAGAGGGCTAATCCTTCAGGCTTTAGCCTTATAAAGACATAACGCTCCCTCAATCTACTATCTGTAGATGGGGGAGCGTTACGTTTTCTGGATGCGTTTGCGAGAAGAGGGTGTACCGGACAACGCTCGCGGGGGAGTGCGGCTTCCGTGGGGTAGTTATTTGAGAGGTTGTACCGGTTCACGCTTGCGGGGGAGTGCCCCCTCTTCAGCGCCTGGGGGCGCCTTGAGGACGGAGCCCCCGCTTCGCGTGTCCGGTACGCCCTCTGGGTCGCCTATCCCTCGGGTTGGTTGAGATAGGGGTTGGTCTGGGGTTTCCTTCTCTGGTTAGCTCGCCTCAGTCTTGGTATATGAGGTTGGTCTGGGGCTGAGTTTCGTGTGCAGCTCGCCTAAGTTTGGGGTGGGCAGGGTTTTACGCGTTAAAAACGGGTGGCGTATCCGCTCCGGCACTGCGAATACGCCACCCAAACACACCACACTCCACAAGACAATGCAGAGCGCGCGGGATCAACCATCCCGCAAGGTTCCCGTAACCCCCATCGCGCACCACGGTAGGCGACGACAGAAGAACGGGAGCTTATGACCGTTTGACACGCACAACGCCCCTCGTAGAGGTTTACAAAGGCGCATACCATGCAATCTTCCGGAAGTTTATTCGGAAGAGCTCCCACGCCGGTTCCGTTGAAAAATAATTCGGTGTGGTTGCCTCCCGATGGTGAAGCACATCAACATCGTGCGCCGCAATACTGCGCAATCCAGTACGCGCAGATGCTGCGTGAAAACCATCCGGGGAATGCAGTCCGCGGGCCAGTTTTCCAGCTTCAAATGGCAGAAGCTTAAGGGTTTGATGTGAGTGCTCGGATGGTCCGAATCATGTCGCTCTCAACGGAACCGGTTTATCGGTGATGGGAGCTCCTGTAGATAAGAATAACCTTAAATCACCCCTGGAGTAAACCTTAAACCAATAATTTAACCTTATTGTTATAATTCCTTGTCATAAAGGTATTGACGGGTGTTCAATGTGCCCTGAGCAACCCCCTGGAGGTCCCCGTAACTCTTTGGTCTGTTTGGCGCTCTTCACCGTTATGAAACCGTGATAAATCGTCCCCGAAAAATGAAGGATTGGGTTCCAAAGCGGTCCTGCGGGCGGCTACCGCGGGCAGTCGCGTAGGGGGCGTGAAGCCGCACTGCTAGCACAGTCATAAAACGTCATCTTGTCACGGAAGTTATCCCAGAGAAAACAAAATTAAACCCCCGGCGTGCGCTGTGGCATAATCAATATCGACATCGTGCTCCGGGGTCGGTGAAATTCCGAACCGGCGGTCACAGCCCGCGAACCGCTCTCGCAGGCAGGCAAAAATCGTACGAATCTTCGTATCCGCGCAGGACGCCAAGACTCCACTAGAGACGCCCGCCCGCAAGAGAGGCCGAACCGGTGAAAATCCGGTGCCGACAGTACAGTCTGGATGGAAGGTAGCACGAGCAGAAAAAGGCAGGAGCGCACTCCGCCGCACCTCCCGACAACCGGGATAGTGTGTAGGGTGCACCGAAGCAGTTGTTTGAGAGAACTGCTACTCGCGAAAAATACTCGAGAGCGCAGTAGTTTTCAGCACGGCGGTTTTCAGCATAGTAGTTTTCAGCACAGTGGTTTTCTGTGCGACAGGGGAGAGGCGCCTTTCGTAGGTGCCGGTACGTTATTCCCCTCGACCGCAGTCGCTGATTTCAGCCACGGCTGGCTGATCTGTTGCTCCCGCCTCAGTACGGATACCGGGCACTCCCTAAGATGCCCGCGGTAGCCGCCCTTTTCTGTTCCTCTCCCCGGAGCCGCCGCAGATGCGCACCCAGCGCATCCGACACACGGTCCAACTCAGAGAGGAAAGAAACAATGGACATCTTGCGGTGGCTCTTCGACGCACAAATTCACGTGGGGGACCAGTCCCTCCTCGTGCGCGAAGTTCTCGGAAACGCATTCGGCCTGGCATCGGCGCTCGGCGGCATGCGACGCAAAGTATGGGCGTGGCCCGTCGGCATTCTCGGCAACCTGCTGCTCCTCACCGTCTTCCTGGGCGCCCTCGTCGGCAGCCCGCACCCCGTGACCATGCTCGGCCAGGCAGGCCGCCAGATCATGTTTATTGCCGTGTCCATCTGGGGTTGGCATCGTTGGCGCGCAACCCGTGCCGCCGGTGGTGACGCCTCCGAAGGTGCCGCGGTGATCCCCACGTGGGCCACCAACACCGAACGCGCAGGCCTGGTTATTGCCATGGTTGCAGGCACCCTGCTGCTCACCCCCATCTTCCGTGCGCTCGGCTCCTACGAACCGGTCTGGTCCGACGCCTGGATCTTCACCGGCTCACTGCTCGCCACCTACGGCATGGCGCGCGGCTGGGTTGAATTCTGGCTCATCTGGGTTGCCGTCGACCTGGTCGGTGTGCCGTTGCTGTGGAGCGCAGGCTACTACGCAACCTCCCTCATGTACGTGTTCTACGGATGCTTCACCCTCGTCGGTTTCTTCGTCTGGTGGCGCACCCGCAACCTGGAGGCGCAGAAGACTCGGGTGCAGACCCAGTTCCCCGACGTGACCGTTGAGGTGACTGACCTACAGAAGGGCCGTGCATAAATGCCGCAGAACCCCTCGCTGCAGGTGCTGGCGAGCGCGCACCTGCCCGCAACCGTTGCCCCGAGCGTGTCTCTGCCGCACAACGAGGCGGACTATTCCGCCGCGGAGTACGGGCACCTCGCCGGGCTGCCCGCCGCACGCACCCTCCAGCTGCCCGACCCCGAGCAGGCGCTCAGCCACGCAGACGCCATGACCCTGGCGCTGCAGGCGGCACGCCAGGGCATCCGCGGCGCGAACCCCCTCGTCGGCGCTGTTATTACCGACGCGCACGGGCACCTGCTGCACGTTGGCTACCACCGAGGCGCAGGCACCCCGCACGCCGAAGCCGACGCCCTCGCCGCCGCCCGTGCCGCGGGAACCGACCTCACCGGCGCCCGCATGTACGTGAGCCTGGAGCCCTGCAACCATACCGGACGCACCGGCCCCTGCTCCCACGCCGTCGCCGAGGCGGGTATCAGTGAACTCTACTACGCCTACAGCGACGACACCGAAAACGCAGCCGGAGGCGCCGCCTACCTGCGCTCGCAGGGCGTCACCGTGCACGCCATGGAGGAGTTCGCGAACGCATCCTACCTGCTGAATGAGCGCTGGTTCATTGCCGCCGCCGAACGCCGCCCCTTCATCACAGCAAAGAGCGCCTCCACCCTGGACGGGTTCATTGCGGCAGCTGACGGCACGAGCAAGTGGATTACCGGCCCCGCCGCGCGTATTGACGGGCACCTGATTCGTCACCGCGCCGACGCCGTCATGACCGGCACCCGAACCACCCTCATGGACGACCCGACCCTGGATGCGCGCGACGCCAACGGGGAACGCTTCGAGAAGCAGCCGCTGCGCGTGGTCATGGGCAAGACCGAGATTCCCGAGAACTACCGCGTGCGCGGCCTCAACCCGCCCGAAGGCGTGGAGGCGGACCCGCAGAACTTCCTGCAGGTCTTCACCCACGACCCGCGCGAACTGCTCGATGAGCTGTACGCCCGCGGGGTGCGGCACCTCATGATTGAGGGTGGCCCCGGCATGGTTGGCCTCTTCTCCGGTGAAGACCTCATCGATGAGATGGTCTGGTACCGCGCCCCCATGATTATGGGGCAGGGCAAGAGCGCCGTCTACGGTCTGCTCGTGGACACCCTCGCGCAGGCACCGCGCCTGCAACTGGATGATCTGGGAATGTTCCCGGCGGTGCGCGTGCTCGGCAATGACACCGCAACGCACCTGGTGCCGGCACCTCGCGGAACCGCGCAGGAGCCTGGTGAGCGGCGCACCCTGCCGAAGCTGGACGCCTGCCACGCGCCGGAACCGCGGCTGGATTAGCTTCGCTTGGGTTAGCCGCCCTTGGGCTAAGCGTGGGCGGGGAAGTAACACCTCAAAGCCCCCGCCCGCCTGTACCCGGCTAGTTCGCGCTGGTTAATTTGTACCGGCTGATTCATGCCGGCTGGTTCGCATGCTGGCACAAAAGCTCCCCGTCACGGGGAATATTCGAAAAATACGTATAGTTATACCGACGAACAAACCATCGCCGCCCGTCGCCCTCAACGACGACGCCCCGGCGGACACGGCGAGAAAAGGAAAGCACACATGTTTACCGGAATCATTGGCGCCCTCGGCACCGTAGAATCCATCACCCCCATCGAAGGTAGCGACGCAGCCTACCTGACCCTCAACGCCGGTGACATTGTCGCCGACCTCGAACACGGTGGCTCCCTCGCCGTCAACGGTGTATGCCTCACCGCTATCGACCTCGACCAGCTGCAGCCCGGCCAGTTCCGCGCCTACGTGATGGGTGAGACTCTGCGCCGCACCAACCTCGGCAACCTGAACCCCGGCGACACCGTCAACCTGGAGCGCTGCCTGCCCGCCGGTGGCCGCCTCGACGGTCACGTCGTGCAGGGCCACGTGGATGCGGTCGGTACCCTCGCATCCGTCACCGCGCACGAGGCGTGGAGCACCCTGCGCTTCAACCTGCCCACCGAACTGGCGCCCCTGCTCGCTGAGAAGGGCTCCATCGCGGTTTCTGGCGTGTCCCTGACCGTCACCGCGGTATCTGAGCCCGGCGAAACCCCCGCATGGTTCGAGGTCGGCCTGATCCCTGAAACCCTGAAGGCAACCAACCTCGGCGCGCTCAAGGTCGGCGACAGCGTGAACCTTGAGACCGATGCGCTCGCTAAGTACGTGCAGCGTCTGACCGCGTTCGCAGGCGTGCCCCAGGCCTCTTCCTCCGAGCAGGTTGCACCGCGTCGCGCCGACGCTGCAAGCGTCCTCGACAGCGTACAGACCGCGGTGGACGCTATCGCCGCAGGTCGCGCCGTGGTCGTCGTCGACGATGAAGACCGCGAAAACGAAGGCGACATCATCTTCGCCGCCGAGCACGCAACCCCCGAGCTGATGGGCTTCATGATCCGCTACACCTCCGGCGTGGTCTGCGCGCCCCTGAGCAACAAGCGTGCCGACGAGATGAACCTGCCGCCCATGGTCACCAACAACGAAGACCCCAAGGGCACCGCATACACCGTCTCCTGCGATGCGGCATCCGGCGTGAGCACCGGCATTTCCGCGGCAGATCGCGCACGCACCGTGCAGATCCTCGCGGACGCATCCTCCACCCCGGCTGACATTACCCGCCCGGGCCACATCTTCCCGCTGCGCGCCGTTGACGGCGGCGTGGCGGAACGCCCCGGCCACACCGAAGCCGCAGTGGAACTCTCCCTCGCGGCGGGCCTGTCCGGCGTGGGCGTTATCGCCGAGGTCGTGCACGACGACGGCTCCATGATGCGTTTCGACGCCCTGCGCGCCTTCGCCACCGAGCACAACCTGCCCATGATCTCTATCGAAGACCTCATCAAGTACGTAGCTAAGGCGTAGGAGAACGCATGAGCGAAACCCCTAACACCCAGGCAACGCCGGGCACTTCCGCATCGGGTACCCCCGCGGCTGTCACCTTGGCAGAGCCGGGCACCCTGGTTGAGCCGATTGAGGCGCAGGCTGAAGAGCTCAGCGCCGAATCCCTGCGCATCGCCTCCCAGCTCGCTGAAGGCTACCGGGTCAGCCCCCTCGACATGGTGCCCAACCCCAGCCCGCTACTGGTCGAAAGCACCGAAGAGGTCGCCGTACCCACCCCGCAGGGTCTGTTCGGTCTGCGCGCCTGGCGATTCGCAGACGGCGCCGAGCACATCAGCGCCCGCGCCCTCGACCGTGACGGCACCCCCGTACCCGCCGAGGACGGGGGAGCACCCGCGGTACGCATCCACTCTGAATGCGCCACCGGCGACATTTTCGGTTCCTTCCGATGCGATTGCGGCCCCCAGCTGGAGAACGGCCTGCGCATCATTGGCCGCACCGGCGGGTACCTCATCTACGTGCGCAACCACGAAGGACGCGGCATCGGACTGGTCAACAAGCTCCGCGCCTACGCGCTGCAGGATGCCGGACTCGACACCCTCGACGCGAACCTGGCGCTCGGTCTGGACGGCGACATGCGTGACTACTCGCAGGCGGCACTGATCCTGCAGGAACTCGGTGTGAACGAGTTGAGGCTCGTGACCAACAACCCCGCCAAGCAGGAGGCGCTCGAAAGCCTCGGCCTGCAGGTTACCGACCTCATCCCGGACGAAATTCCCGCCCGAGTCGAGAACGCACACTACCTGCAGACCAAGCGTGAGCGTATGCGCCACGTGCTCAAAAGCGCGTAGCGGCACAGAGTAGAGACCCCGCAGATAGCCCGCGGCACCCCTGCACACTAAACTTTTCAAAAACCCAAAACCCACAAGGAGAACACAATGAGCGGCGTAGGCGCAGCAGACACCACCCTCAACCCCGAAGACTACAAGGGCTTCAAGCTCGCAATCGTAGCTGCAAGCTGGCACACCCAGGTCATGGACGGCCTCATCGACGGTGCGCAGCGTGCAGCACGCGACGCAGGCATTGAGCCGACCCTCGTGCGCGTTCCCGGCACCTTCGAGCTGCCCGTCGCAGCAACCCGCCTCGCTGAGAAGTTCGACGCGATCGTCGCGCTCGGCGTGGTCATCCGCGGCGGCACCCCCCACTTCGACTACGTCTGCCAGGGCGCAACCAACGGCCTGACCGACGTGTCCGTGCTGACCGGCCGCCCCATCGGCTTCGGCGTGCTCACCTGCGATAACGAGCAGCAGGCACTCGACCGTGCAGGCCTGGAAGGCTCGAACGAAGACAAGGGCTACGAGGCAACCGCAGCGGCACTGCAGACCGCAGCAACCCTCAAGCAGTTCAGCAACTAACACCGCTGAACGGTACGCGGCTCAGTTTCACGAAGAGAACTATTGACTCTTCACCGTGAAACTGGGCCGTAGCACCGGTTAAACTGAAACAACCCGCGCGCAGGGCTTACCGGGCTTTAAAGGGCTTACCGGGCCTTATCAGGCATGATCGGGCGTATAAGAATCTGGCATGTATGCGCCAGAGAAACACACCGGCACATACGGTAAAACCCTCATGCACCGGTAAAACCCAGCGCGGCAGCTAAGGGACACAGCGCACCGACGCGCTCCCAACCCAACACCAAGGAGTACAGCAATGCAGGATTTGGGCACCATCACCCCCAGCCTCGAAGAATTCCGCGCCCGCGCAGCCGGCACCCGCGTCATTCCCGTACACATCAAAATCCTCGCCGACTCACTCACCCCCATCGGCATCTACCGATCCCTCGTACTCCAAAACGACCAGGGCGAACCCGTCGAAGCAGCCCACGGCACCTTCCTGCTCGAATCCGCCAAAATCTCCGCAGAAGGCGAATCCGCAGCCTGGGACCGCTACTCCTTCATCGGAGCATCCTCCCGCTCCACCCTCACCACCGTTGACGGCGCAGTCCACTGGCAGGGACGCACCCCCGCCGGCGCACCCGTCGACGGCGACCCCGTAGAAGCCATCGCCAAGACCCTGCAGATGCTCTACACCGAACCCGACCCGACCCTGCCGCCGCTCACCTCCGGCCTGGTCGGCTACCTCGGCTGGGACGTCGTGCGCCACTGGGAGCACCTGCCCTACCCGCCCGCAGATGACGTGAACCTGCCCGAATTCGCGCTCAACATGGTCTCCGACATGGCAATCCACGACAACAAGGACGGCACCGTCCTGCTCGTCGCCAACGCCATCAACTTCAACGGCACCAGCGAAAACGTCGACGGCGCCTACGAGGACGCCGTAGCGCGCCTGCACAGCATGCTCCGCCGCCTGCAACGCGGCGCCGCAGCCACCACCTCCATTCTCTCCGGCGTGGCAGACGTTGACCGTAAGGTCCGCGAAGACGTCACCCTCACCTGGAGCGAACAGGGCTTCAAGGACGCCATCGACCGCTCCAAGAAGAACATCATCGACGGCGACGTCTTCCAGATCGTGCTCTCACGCCGATTCGAAGCCGAAACCAACGCCAAGGCACTCGACGTGTACCGTGTACTGCGCCAGTCCAACCCCTCGCCGTACATGTACCTCTTCAACTTCGAAGACAGCAACGGCACCCCCTTCCACATTGTCGGCTCCTCCCCAGAGGCGCTCGTCACCCTCAAGGACGGCATCGCCAGCACCCACCCCATCGCCGGCTCCCGCCCGCGCGGCGCAACCCGCGAAGAAGACCTCGCACTCGCCGAAGAACTGCTCGCCGACCAGAAGGAACGCTCCGAACACCTCATGCTCGTCGACCTGGCACGCAACGACCTCTCGCGCATCGCCAAGCCTGGCACCGTGTCCGTCGACCAGTTCATGATCATTGAGCGTTTCAGCCACATCATGCACATTTCCTCCGCCGTCAGCGCCGAACTCGACCCGCAGTTCAGCGCCTACGACGTGCTGCGCGTCGCCTTCCCGGCAGGCACCCTCTCCGGCGCCCCCAAGCCGCGCGCCATGCAGCTCATCGACGAATACGAACCCACCCGCCGCGGCGTCTACGGCGGCGTATGCGGCTACTTTGACTTCGCCGGCAACATGGACATGGCAATCGCCATCCGCACCGCCGTACTCAAGGAAGGCACCGCCTACGTACAGGCAGGCGCGGGCCTCGTCATGGACTCCAACCCGGACTCCGAAACCCTCGAAACCGTCAACAAGTCCGCCGCCCCGCTGCGCGCCGTGCTGACCGCCTCCGGCCTGGCACCCCTGGACGCAGACGCAGCCGTCAACGCCACCAAGTAACCCAAGGAGACACCATGAGCACCGTTCTCGACGAGATCATTGTCGGCGTCCGCGAAGACCTCGCCGCCCGCGTACAGCAGGTTCCCCTCGAGGAAATGAAGAAGCGCGCCCTCGCCGCTGCACCCGCCCGCGACGCGCTCGCCTCCCTCCGCGGCGAAGTACCCGGCGGCGGCAACGGCTCGACTGCCCGCATTATCTCTGAGGTGAAGCGCTCCTCACCCTCCAAGGGTGCGCTCGGTGAGATCCCGGACCCCGCCGCGCTCGCCGCACGCTACGAGGCAGGTGGCGCCGCAGCAATCTCGGTACTCACCGAGCAGCGCCGCTTCAACGGCTCCCTCGCAGACCTCGACGCAGTCCGCGCCGCCGTGAACATCCCCGTGCTACGCAAGGACTTCACCGTCGACGAATACCAGATCTGGGAAGCACGCGCACACGGCGCCGACCTGGTCCTGCTCATCGTCGCAGCCCTCGACGAGCAGACCCTGCGCGAATTCCTCGAACTCACCGAATCGCTCGGCATGAACGCCCTCGTCGAAACCCACACCCCCGAAGAAATCGAGGTCGCCCAGCGCATCGGCGCCAAGATCGTCGGCATCAACGTGCGTAACCTCAAGACCCTCGAAGTCAACAACGAACACTACGCCTCCCTCGCAGCGCACCTGCCCAACTCCGTCATCAAGGTCGCCGAATCCGGTGTCGCTAGCATCGAGGACGTACGCGCCTACGCCGGTGCCGGTGCGGATGCGGTACTCATCGGTGAAGCGCTGGTACGCTCCGGCGACCCGGAGGGTACCGTGCGTGAATTCTCCAAGGTGCCGGTGACCCGATAGGGGTTGCTAAGAGAAGGGGACCAAAACACACGAAGCGGGGGAGTGAGGCTTCCGTGGGGTAGTTGTTTGAGAGGTTGTACCGGACGCCGCTCGCGGGGGAGTGAGGCTTCCGTGGGGTAGTTGTTTGAGAGGTTGTACCGGTTCACGCTTGCGGGGGAGTGCCCCCTCTTCAGCGCCTGGGGGCGCTTCGAGGACGGAGCCCCCGCTTCGCGTGTCCGGTACGCCCTCTAGGTCGCCTATCCCTCGGGTTGATTGATATAGGGGTTGGTCTGGGGTTTCCTTCTTGGGTTAGCTCGCCTCAGGCTGGGGTATATAAAGCTGGTCTGAGGTTGAGTGTTGCTGTCAGCCCACCTCTCGCACACATAAAGCCGGTACCTGCTCCCTCGCAGGCACCGGCTCCACGCATCTCTTTCGTCATAATCAGCAGGAATAGCGCGTTCACATTGAGACGCAGTCAGTTCGTTGATAGTCTACACATGGATATTTCACTAAACTGCACCACCCGCCTTGGACTGGGCAGCACCCGCCGTATCTAATAGACACGATTCAACCGATACGGCGCCGAATATCCATTATGCGTCCACACTACACTCGCGAGAATACTATGGCTCAATCCCCAGAAAAACCTGCGTCCTTCATCGAACGTGACCTCACTTCCGGCTCCTCCGCCGGTCCCGTACCCACCCTCAAAGCGTCACGTCCCTCAGCTAAAACCCGGGTGCGTAACACCGAGTCACCTAACCCCCAGAAACTGCCCGCTTGGCGCACCTGGATTCCCGCCCTCATCATCTGGGCATTAGCCTGCGCAACCCACCTCGCAACCTTCGCGTACTCGCTCGCAGAAGACCAGCGAAACCCCCTCAGCAACGAAAACAAAAACCATCCCGGCCTCCTCTCCTACCTCAACATCTGGGACGCCGGCTGGTACCGGGACATCTACAAAGAGTGGTACCCCACCGAGCTACCCCTCCGCGCTGACGGGTCCGTATCCTTCAACTCATGGGCCTTCATGCCCCTCCACTCAATGATCAGCGGCAAAGTCGCTGACATTTTCGGTATCGACCACCGCCTCGCCGCAGTCGGAGTCAGCCTCGCCGCCGGCCTCGCCCTGGCAGTCGTACTCTACCGCCTCTTCATCGGCAGCCTGAACTGGCGTGACCGCGGCATCTTTGACACCCGAGCCCTCGTTGGTGATGAGAGCCGAAACCGCATCGCCCTGTGGGCGCTCGCCGTGTACGCGTTCAGCCCCGCAAGCCCCATCTTCATCACCGGTTACGCCGAAGCTCTCTCCACTCTGCTCCTTGCCATGAGCGTTTGGTGCGTGGTGCGTGGCCGCTACATCCTGCTACTGCCCGTAGCTCTTCTGACGGCGCTGTCCCGCCCCCTGGGTGTGCCGCTCGGCGCCTTTGTCGGCCTGTGGTGGCTGTGGTGCACCGTATCTGATTACCTCGCCCGCCGTGCCGACGAACCCTCACAGTCCGCACTGTCGGATGCATGGGCTGCGTTCCGTGGACGCTTCGGCCAGCTCCTCGGCGCGCTACTGGTGTGCGGTTTCGCTTTCGTACACCCCCTGCACGCGGCTCTACGCACCGGACGCATGGACGCGTACCTCGCCACGGAACTCGGCTGGAGCTTCCGCAAGGTTGAAGACGGCCACCAATACTTCGCCCAGTGGGTCCACCAGTTCAACCTCTACTTCGTAGGCTCCGTACCCGCCATCATCATGTGGGCGGGCCTGGTGCTCCTCATCCTGAGCTTCTACTGGTGGATGTCACAGAAGTTCACCCGCACCCTGCTACACCCCGCCCTGTGGCTGTGGACCGCCTGCTACGCCGGATACCTGTTCATCTTCTGGCTCCCGACGTCATCCACCGTGCGTATTCTGCTGCCGGTGTTCCCCCTGTCGTTGCTAATCGCAGCCTACCTGCCGAAGAGCCGCATGTACCGCCCCCTGCTGGTGCTGGCGGGTCTGCTCGGATCCGCCCTGTGGATGCGACTGCTCTGGGGCGGCCCGGACGTTATTGGGCCCGTCTGGCTGTTGCCCTAAAATCAAAATAGATGTATAAAGCCGGTGCCCGGTTCCTACCTACTCAGGAGGAACCGGGCACCGGCTTTTCACTTGTTATAGAGCTCTTAGCGGCCCGTATAGTCCGCGTCCGCAATATCCTTCGGCCAGCGCGCCTTCCGGAACGGCGCCCACGTAAACGCCGCCGCCACCAACAACAAACCACTGATAATGAACGCCGGAACAAAGCCCCACGCATCCGCAATCAAACCAGCCACCAGCGGACCCAAAATCATACCAAAATCACTAAACATCTGATACACCGCCAACACCTGACCACCACTGCGGCGAGTACCAATCACATCAGACACCGCAGCCTGAATCGACGGGCCCATAAACGCCGCACCAATGCCCAAGCACGCCGTCAACGACACAAACACCCACGCCACCGGCGCGAACCCCATAAACGTCACCGCAGAACCCGCCAACAGCAGACCCGAAAACGCCATCACACGGCGACCAAAACGATCCGAAAAACGACCCGAGAACGTCTGCGTCAACGCATTACCAAACGAATTCGTCGCCATCGCCAAAGAAGCCAACAGGGTACCCGCAACCGAATTAGACATGTCACCGCCAGTCGCCAAATACGCCGCCGCCAACGGAATAATCGACGACTGCACACCAAACACCGACCAGCCAATCGCCCAATTCGAAACCAACGCAGAACGGTAATTCGAGAACTTCAACGCGTCACGAACCGTCATCGCAGGCAGGTCGCTCTTACCCGAAGAAGACTCAGGCTTAGCCCCCTGACCGGATGCGCCAGCAGGCGAAGGCGCCGCCGACGGCAACACCCCGGTGCCCTTACCCTCAGCCAGAGCCGCCGCCTCCATAATCGCGTCACGCTCCGCCTCCAACGCCGCCTGCGACGGCATCAAGAACCACACAATCAGGCCCGCCGCCAGCAGCGAAAAACCATACACAATGAACGGCGCGCGCATACCAAACGGCGCGAGCGCGCTCGCAATCACCGGGCCCAGCAGGTTACCCAACAGGAACGCCGTCGCATAATAGCCCGAAATACGGCCGCGCATATGTGCCGGGGACAGACGCACCAGCAGACCCATCGCAGAAACCGTGAACATCACCGAGCCGATACCCGCCACCGCACGCGAAGCCAGCAGCACCCAATAATCCCAGGCGAACGCAATCATAAACGACGTCACCGACACAATCAGCATGCCAATCGTGTACACCGGACGCTCACCCCAACGGGTAATCAGCTGACCCGCCGACGGCGCAAAAATCAGGCGCGTAATCGCCAACGCAGAAACCACCATCGTCGCCATAGTGACCGTGGCATTAAAATTCTGCGCATAATTCGGCAGCACCGGCGCCACCAAACCAAAACCCACCGCAATCATGAACGACGCAACAATCAGAACCTTCAAACCAGTCGGCACACGGTTCGGGTCAATCGTGCGCGGGTCAAAAACAGGCGGTGTTGTGGCAGGGTTCCTCATGTTCATCCTCGAAATCGTGCGGTGCCGTGCGGCAGCCGCAGGCCCCACCCGCAACTGCCCAACATGTGTTCGGCTAAAAAACTTAACAGTGTCCAGTCTACTCCGCCGACAGCCGGGCATGCGCGTAATCTCGACCAGCCAAACCGCCCAAACCGGTAAGCTAGTAGTGTGAATGAAACGATGATGATAATCTGCGCAATCGTGCTGGGTGTACTGGTGATCGCCGGTATACTTTTCGCCGTTCTGCGCCGACCCAAGAAGACCGCGAACCTGCAGTCTTTGCGTCAGGAGGCGGCAGAAGCCTCCGGCGGATCGGCGGAAAAACCCGAAAGCTCGGCACCTCGCGCTATTGAACTTGATATGCCCGACCCGTCCGCGGGTCGCCTGGTGCGTCTGCGTGCCCGCCTGGCACGCTCCAACAATATGCTCGGCAAGGGCCTACTGGCTCTGCTCTCCCGCGACCGTATCGACCAGGACGTCTGGGACGAGGTTGAAGAAACCCTCCTGCTGGCTGACCTCGGTTCTGAGCCGACTACCCGCCTGGTGGAGGCGCTGCAGCGGCGCGTGCGCGTTGAGGGTACGAGCAACCCCGCCGCCGTGAAGAAGATGCTCCGCGAAGAGCTCGTGAAGATTGTTCGCCCCGACATGGACCGCGAGCTGAAGACCGCCGGCAGCGACGGCAACCCCGGCGTGGTGCTGGTCGTTGGCGTGAACGGTGTGGGTAAGACCACCACGGTCGGTAAGATTGCCCGCGTGATGGTTGCTGACGGTCAGACCCTGCTCCTTGGTGCCGCGGACACATTCCGTGCGGCGGCGTCTGAGCAGCTGACCACCTGGGGTGACCGCGTGGGCGTGAAGACCGTGCGTTCCGAGAAGGAAGGCGCCGACCCCGCATCCGTCGCGTTTGACGCCGTGAAGGCTGGCAAGGAGCAGGGCGTTGACACCGTGCTCGTGGACACCGCGGGCCGCCTGCAGAACAAGTCCGGCCTGATGGATCAGCTCGGTAAGATTAAGCGCGTTATCGAGAAGGAGGCGCCGGTCACCGAGGTTCTGCTCGTGATTGACGCGACCACCGGCCAGAACGGCATGGTTCAGGCGAAGGTCTTCGGCGATATCGTGGACGTCACCGGTATCGTACTGACCAAGCTCGACGGCACCGCAAAGGGCGGCATCGTGGTCGCTATCCAGGAGGAGCTCGGCGTTCCCGTCAAGCTCATCGGCCTGGGTGAAGGCCCTGACGACCTGGCGCCGTTCGACCCGGAACCATTCGTGGACGCGTTGCTGGACTAACATCCTTTATCTTTCCGCCGAGAAGCCACATGTGTTGTGAACACATGTGGCTTTTCGCGGTTAACGGGCGTGTAATGACCGCGGGCCGTACACGATTCGGGGCTCTGGGATATTCTGAAAACAGAAGATGCGCCGACCCCTCAACACTGGCCCCTCAAGAGGCCCCGCGCATCGCACACCATACAACCCAATTCACCCCGAACCTCAGCGAAGGAGCCCCCATGGCTGCCGCCAATCTCCCCGGAACTCTTCCCACCCCCAACTACCGGCCCACCTACCGCTCCAATGGCGCGTGCGATGACCTCGCCCAGCTCGTTGCACCGTATAGCCTGTCGCGCGCCCAGCTTGCTGAGGCTACCGGCATCGCTGACGAGGCTACCGTGAACAGCTGGGTTGAGCAGTGCCGCCCCGACCTCGCGGCGGATGCGCCCGCGCCCCTCGAGCCCGTGCTGCGGTACCTGGACGAAACCTACCTTCCCGACCCCGCAAACTGGCCCGGCGATAACACCTACGACGAGTTCATCCTCGAGAACATTGCCGCCCGCATGCTCGCCCGCGTTGTTGCTGAGTCCTTCGGCGCTGACCGTTCCGGCAACTACCGCGACCTTCTCGCGCTCATTGCAACCCTCGTACTGATTGCCCGCTGCTGGGCGGGCACCGATGAGGCTTTCCTGACCTTACTCAACGCCGAGCCCACCGCAGAGGCGGAAGAGTACCTGCAGGAGGCTATCGCGAACGCCCCCGAGTCCCTGCACCCCCTCCTGACCGAGCTTCTACTGCCCGCCCTGCGTGAGGCGCGCGGCACCTTCACCGACCCCGAGGCGCAGCTGCTGACCGGCTACGCGCTCGCCGCCGGATACTTTGCGGGTGCGCACCCCTACGAGACTCTGAACAGCATCCACGTGGCGCTGGCAGATACTGACCGCGCACTGCCCGATGACGAGCTGATTAGCCGTGTTAAGGACGTCCTTAAGGCTAACTTTCATGCCGCTCGAGCGAAGGCCGGTGCTGCTGATGAGAACCAGGAGCCGCACCACGTCACCCTGCCCGGCAACCAGGACGGCTACGAGACCGCCGCACACCTGATTGCCGCACTGCCTCAGGCGCATGACGTTATCGTATTCAGCACCCAGCCCGGCGAAGGAACCAGCGCGCTTGCTGACGACCGCCGCGCCGCCTTCACCCTGTACCTGTGCTACCTGCTTCTGGGCGATGACGACTCCTTGGAGCAGCATGCCGCTGAGCTGTACCGCGCCAGCCGCGAGGGATAGCGTAACGAAGGACGTCTGTTAGCTTCCGAGACGCTAAGAAGCCACATGTGCATCAAACACATGTGGCTTCTTAGCGTTATTTGTGGTTAGTGTGGTGGGATTATTCTCGACGGCGACTTTACGTGGTGATTTTATACCGCGGCTTTACACGGCTACGGGCTGTTCCGCGCGAATCGCATTGTAGGTGGCGTCACTGACGGTCACGCCGTACTGGTTGGAGGCGAGCCGCAGGATTTCCTCAACGGTGTAGATGCGGAACACGCCGCCTCCGGTTGCCTGCGCGTATTCACGCAGCAGCTGACGGTTCGCCAGCTGGCGCACGGGTTTGCCACCCGATGCGGCGCGTACCTGCGGGCCGTTGCGCAGCCAGGTGTCGCGCACACCGCCGGTGACGAATACGCAGTCGGTGCCTTTCACGCGGGTGGTTGCTTCAGTAAGGCACTGGTTCCAGAGCGCGAAGTCGGCGTCGAAGCTGGCGTTAGCGAGTAGCGGGTGGCCCTGTTCGAGGGCTTCACGGCACTGCTGTTCGTGGCGTTCGGGGCTGGGGGCGGCACCTACGTGTCCGGTGAAGATGCGGTTCAACCTCGGCAGGATCGTGTCGTCTTCGCGGCGTGCCACGTTGATGGATCCGGTGTCGGTGGTGGGTTCGAGGATCCTCATGATCTGCGCGATGGAGTGGTCCAGCTGGTGCGCAACTGAACGCAGCGCGCTCCAGGGGGAGTTGCGTTCTTCGGGAAGGGTTTCTTTGAAGGACGCGAGCGCTGAGCGGACGCGGTCTGCGGCGGCGGGTACGGGGGAGGCGCCGTCGAGTGCTGCCCAGAATTCTTTGAGTGCCTGGTGGGGGAGGAATGCGTGTCCGCGCAGCTGTGAGTAGGCGCGGAGGATTTCGTCGCTAATGTGGGTTGGGTAGTTGTAGAGGCTTGCAAGCGCTGTGGAGTCGAAGGCGACGAGAATTCCGGGGTGAATGGAAGTCAGCGGTTCGCGGTCGAGTTCCTTGTACTCGACGAAGTCTGAGTACAGGGTGCGTGCTTGACGGGTGATTGACATGAATCCCCTCCGGGTATCGAGTATGGTCGGTCAAATGCGAGTGCCGGAGAAGTCGAGGAGAATAATCCATTCCAGTGTATCGGCCTTCTTTGGCAGGTGATGGAGTTTCGGTATAAATATTTTGTTTATTACGTTTGTGTCTAACCCGAGGGTGTGTTAGTGCATGTCAGAGTCATTTTCGGGTCTATGTTTTAGGTGTGAATTTCGCCGCGTGACGTCTATATTGTGAGGTTTTTCTTTGTTGTTATAAGCAGTATAGAACAAAAATATGCATGAAGGTGCAAAATCTGCGTGGCGGCTCCAAGATGACACAAGAAAACTCCTCCCACCTGCATATAGGACGCATATAACACGCGGGGGACAGGGCGAGAAAGTAGATGAACATTTATTCCCTCCTGTAGACTTTAAGTGATTCAATTTGATAAGGAGAAGAGTAATGTCAGAGCTGACCACTCAAAACCAGGCGGAGGAGCAGGGCCCGGCCCGCACCGTCGTCGTGGCAGAAGACGAGGCACTGATTCGCCTCGACATCGTCGAAATTCTGAAGGACCAGGGTTTCGATGTCGTTGCAGAAACCGATAACGGCAAGACCGCCGTCGAGCTAGCACAGAAGCACCGCCCCGACCTCGTCCTCATGGATGTGAAGATGCCAATCATGGACGGCATCACCGCAGCTGAAGAAATCGCGAAGGAGCAGATCGCTCCCGTCGTTCTGCTGACCGCATTTAGCCAGAAGGAACTTGTCGACCGTGCCGTTGAGGCAGGCGCTATGGCGTACGTCGTCAAGCCGTTCTCCCCGAACGACCTGGTCCCCGCAATCGAGGTGGCAATCAGCCGCTACGAGCAGATTCGCGCTCTCGAGAAGGAAGTTGGCACCATCCGCGACCAGTTCGAGACCCGCAAGCTGGTTGACCGCGCAAAGTCGCTACTCATCACCAAGATGAACCTGACCGAGCCGGAAGCATTCCGCTGGATTCAGAAGACTTCCATGGACCGCCGCCTGTCCATGCGCGAAGTTTCCGACACCATTATCAAGCAGCTCTCCTAAATGCGAGACGTATAAAGTACATCACGGTACAGGTACGAACGCAGGCTACGGCGAAGACTAGGATTCGCCCGTATGCGCCTTCGGTTGGTCAGTATCTGATCAGCACCTTTTCATGACACGCTAACGCCCCATCCCTCACAGTGAAGCTGAGAGACGGGGCGTTAGTGTTTAACCTCTGAAGCTCGCACCCTGCTGGGGCAGTCGGAGCGTTTCTAAACCCGGAGCGTTTCTGTGCCGGTGCCGCAGGTAACCCAATGCCGCAAGAGCTGCCGTGCCAGACAGATTTAGCGCAGGCAGGCTTAGCGCAGGTAGCGGTTCAAATCGTCGTCGTCATTGTTCGGGCCGCTAATCGGGCGGTCCGTGGGAGAACCCGCCCAGAGCATGCCGCCAGTACCGAGCATCACGCCCAGCCACCAGAAGCTACCGGGGTTATTGATGGCGGTCACCAGGCACACCAGCATTACACCGATTGCGATGGGCAGGACAATGCGCTTGGCACGCACAATCTTCGGGTAACGCTTGAAATAGGGGGTGCGCTCGCGGGCCATGGTGCTCCTTCTGGTCGTACCTTCTGATGGGTGTTGGCGGGGTGCCGTGTACCCCGTGCTTCTACGATTTTAGGCTACTTGCGTAGGCTGTAAGACTTTATGCAGTGGGAATTTATGCAGTGGGGCGGGGGATCAGCATGTTGGTGATGCGCGCCGTGCAGGTGGTGCGGCCGCGCTCATCCACAATGTCGATGGAGTGGATGCACAGGGTGCGTCCGAGCTTGACGGCGGTGCAGGTTGCGGTGACCAGACCCGAGACTGCCGGGCGTACGTGGGTTGCGTTGATGTCCACGCCGACCGCTACGAGGTCTTCGCCGCCGTGTACGCCCGCGGAGAGGGAGCCGAGGGTCTCGGCAAGAACCACGTTGGCGCCGCCGTGCAGCAGGCCGATGGGCTGGGTGTTACCGGCAACGGGCATGGTTGCGACGGTGCGTTCTGCGGTGAGTTCCTGGAACTTAATGCCCATGGCGGGGATGAGTTCGCCCAGGCCGCGGGGGAAGTAGGGGTGCAGGTGTTCGGGGATTCCGCTTTCGGTCAGCTGCGCCTTGATTTCTTCTGCGCTGAGGGTGGTGGGTGCTGCCGCGCGGACGGGTGCGTGCTGTGTGTTGTTTTCAGTCATGACTTCCAGTGTACTCCTCGGTTAGGGTGCCTTTGACCTGCGGGGGAGGTTCCGGGCACGATTCAGCCCCGCCTCCTGAACTCAGGAGACGGGGCTGAAAAACGCTATGTGAGCGGATGAGGATTAAGCGGAAATAGCTTCTGCCTTTTCGATGTCCTCGTCGCGAATTTCCTTATCAGGGTTCGCTCCGATTGCTTTGGAAATACGCTCGGTCAGGGCTGCGATGGTCGCGTCACCGGTCACGTTGGTTGCGGTGCCGAAGGAGTCCTGAGCCAGGTACAGAGCAATCATCAGGGCGATCATGGAGGAGTCAAAGCCGAGCATGGACTCGAGCAGACCGATTGCGGTCATCACGCCACCGCCGGGAACGCCGGGAGCGGCAACCATCATCACGCCGAGCACCAGAATCATGGGAACCAGCGAACCGAAGTCGGGGCTCTTACCTGTCATGAACAGCACAGCCACCGCGCAGGAGGTAATGGTAATCATGGAGCCGGAAAGGTGAATGGTCGCGCACAGCGGAATCGCGAAGTCCACCACGCGAGCAGAGATGCCAGCTTTCTTTGCCGAACGCACGGTCACCGGGATGGTCGCAGCCGAAGACTGGGTACCGATTGCGGTGAAGTACGCGGGCATCATGGTCTTGAGCATCTGGATGGGGCTACGGCGAGACACCGCGCCAGCCACCGAGTACTGCAGGGCCAGGGTGACCCAGTGCAGGATAATCACCATGACGAAGACCAGACCGAAGACGGAGAGGATCTTGGCGACCTGACCGGCGAGGGTCATGTTCGCGAACACGCCCACAATGTGCACGGGCAACAGGGGGATAATCACGTAGCTGAGCATCTTCTCAACGATGACCTGGAAGTCCTCGAAGAGGTTCAGCATCGCACGGGTCTTCAGTGCGGTAATGCCCAGACCCAGAATGAAGGAGAGAACCAGCGCGCTGAGCACACCCATAATCGGGGGCAACTGAATGGAAACGTAACCGGCGGAGAGTGCGTTCTCCGGGTTGTCGAAGGATGCCAGCTGCTGACCCTTCAGGATGATGGGGTAGAGCAGCAATGCGCAGGTCAGTGCCAGGAAGCCCGCAAGGATGCTGGAGAGGTATGCCAGACCCACGGTGATGCCGAGCATCTTGCCTGCACCCTGCGCGAGGGAACCAATACCGGGCACGATGAAGCCGATAATAATCAGCGGAATCGCGAAGCTCAGGAAGGCACTGAACACGGTGGAGAAGGAGACGAAGAGCTGCACAATGAAGTCGGTGGGGATGGCTGCGCCGGTTGCGTCATTGATGCCGCTAATCATTCCGGGGGTCAGCATGCCGATAAGCACACCCGATGCAATCGCGATGATAATCCACGCGAGGAGGGGAAGTTTTTTGAGTGCCTTCATAGTTTCCTAAATGAGGGTTCGTTGTGTTAAGCGCGGGAGGTGCCCTCACGGTCCGGTGAATCCTGTTGGTGAATTCTGCCGGTGAATTCTGGGTAGAGTTCTGCCTATGAATACACGGGGTGTGGGGGTTTCCTACGCTGGAGGCGATAATAAGGTTATATATTATCTGGAAACTGTATTATTATCCACCTTACATAGTGGCATGGGGCACAGTTTTTGGGAGGAAAACTCACCAAACGCACCCCACCGGCGCCTATATATGAGGTAAAACTCTTTCCACACACCCCGTGATTCCGCTATATGGCACAGCACCGGCACTCAGTACGGCGCGGGCGCCTCCCAGCAGGACTGACCAGTAGCCACCGCGCAAAACCAGCCGTCACAAAACCAGCCGTCACGAACCCAACCACCGAGCAAACTCAGACTCGATACACTAGAAGAGTGACTACAGAGAACAAAACCCTCCTGCTCATTGACGGACACTCCCTCGCCCTACGCTCCTTCTTCGGCATCTATACCATGGCCGAAAAGACCGGACAGCACATCTTCGTGCGCAGCGACGGCCAGCACACCGAAGCCGTCCACGCCTTCCTCTCCACCCTGCTGAGCATCATCAAAGACAACCAGCCCAGCCACATCGCCGTAGCCTTCGACCTGCCCGGCGGCACCTTCCGCACCGCCGAATACGGTGAATACAAGGGTGGCCGCAACGCCATCCCTGAAGCCTTCAACGGCCAAATCGACCTCATCAAGAAGATGCTCGGCGCGCTCAACATCCCCGCGCTCACCTACGAAAACTACGAAGCCGACGACATCGTCGCAACCCTCACCCGCCGCGGCACCGAAGCCGGCTACAAGGTACTCATCCTCTCCGGCGACCGCGACATCTTCCAGCTCGTCACCGACGACGTCACCCTGCTCTACCCGGTCACCACCGGCCCCTCCAAGGGTATTCAGCGCATGGACCCCGCCGCCGTCGAAAAGAAAACCAAGGTACCTCCGCACATGTACCCCGACCTTGCTGCCCTCACCGGTGAGCAGGCGGACAACCTGCCCGGCGTACCCGGCGTAGGCCCCGGCTTCGCCGCCAAGTGGCTCGGCGAATACGGCTCCCTCGACGCCGTCATCGAAAATAGCGACAAGATCGGCGGCAAGAAGGGCGAAGCACTACGCGAAAACATCGACAACGTGGTGCGCAACCGCCGCCTCAACCAGCTCGTCAACGACCTCGACCTGGACATCACCCTCGAAGACACCGCATTCACCCCCGACCTGGACGCGCTCAACACCTTCTTCGACGAAGTAGAGTTCCGCACCATCCGCAAGCGTGCCGCCGACACCCTCGGCCCCATCGTGCGCGCAGCCGGAACCGCAGGCTCTGCAAGCTCCACCGCAGAAGCAGGGGAGGAGGGCGCCACCAAGAAAGCACCCACCGGCCCCGTCTACGCACCCATCAACACCAGCGCACCCACCAAAAACGCAGACGCCGCAGCATTCCGCGCCTTCTGCGCCTCCGCAGCCGAAGAAAACTACGGCACCGACGAACAGGGCGCGCCCATCGCCGTACCCGAACGCCTCGAAGGCGCCGTGACCCTCTACCCGGTCACCAACCTGCCCGTAGCGCGCCCCGCCATCGGCGACGCACCCGCCGTCAAGGTCACCAAAACCAAAATCCGCGCCGCCGAAGAAAACCCCGAACTGCTCGGCGTGCTCCTCACCAGCAAGAGCACCAGCCTCTGGATCGACACCCGCACCATCGACCCGGAACTCGACGCCGCCCTCGCCGCCTGGCTCTCCGACGAAGCAGCCCGCAAAATCGTCATGGACCTCAAAAACCAGCGCAAACTCCTGCGCGCCCACGGCTACGAACTCGCCGGCGCCGTCGAAGACCCCGCACTGTCCTCCTACATGTGCGGCTTCATCCCCACCGCAACCCGCAAGCTCTTCTCCGAACGCATGGAAGACCTCGCCGAACGCTACCTCTGGATCCCCAAGGACCCCTACGCGCAGCTCGTCTTCCAGCCCGAAGAAGAAGAGGCAGAACCCTCCCTCTTCAGCATGCCCGGCGAAGCCGAACCCGTCGAAAACCTGCGCTACTTCACGCAAATCAGCCGCATCATTCACGAACTCGCACGCCTGCTTCACTTCGAAATGGAAGAACACGGCCAGCTGAAGGTCTACGAAGAAATCGAACTGCCGCTGCTCTACGTCCTCGCAGACATGGAACAGGCAGGCATCGCCGTCTCCGACGCGCTCCTGACCGAACTACACGACACCTTCTCCGCACGCGCAGCCCAAGCACAGGACGCCGCACGCGCCATCATCGGCGACACCGTCGAAACCGACGACGGCGAAGAACCCCTCAACCTCGCCTCCGTCAAACAGCTGCAGACCGTGCTCTTCGACAAGCTCGCCCTGCCGCACACCCGCAAAATCAAGTCCGGCTACTCCACCGACGCCGAATCCGTCACCGAACTGCTCTCCAAAATCTCCCCGGAGTCCGACGGTGCCGCATTCCTCGGTGCGCTCGCCGCCTACCGCGACAACATCAAACTCGTCCAGACCGTCGAAGGCCTGCAGAAAGCAGCCGCCGACGACGGACGCGTGCACACCACCTTCCAGCAGGGTGCCGCCTCCACCGGTCGACTCTCCTCAACCGCGCCGAACCTGCAGAACATCCCGATCCGCACCGAAGAAGGCCGCCGCATCCGTGGCGCCTTCATCGTCGCGCCCGCACCCGTCGACGGCGTGGAGTACGAGGGTCTGCTCACCGCCGACTACTCGCAGATCGAAATGCGCATCATGGTGCACCTCGCCGCCGATGAGAAGCTCATCGCAGCCTACGAAGCGGGGGAGGACCTGCACCGTTACGTCGGCTCCGAAGTCTTCGGCGTCGCACCCGAAGACGTCACCCCCGAGCAGCGCTCCAAGGTCAAGGCAATGTCCTACGGCCTGGCATACGGCCTGTCCCGCTTCGGCCTCGCCAAGCAGCTGAACATCAGCTCTGACGAAGCCGGCGAACTGCGCACCAACTACTTCAAACGCTTCGGACGCGTGGGACGCTTCCTGCGCGGTGTGCTCAAGCAGGCACACCAGGACGGCTACACCGAAACCATTTTCGGCCGCCGCCGCGTGCTGCCCGACCTGGACTCGCCCAACCGTGTACGCCGAGAAGCCGCCGAACGCGCCGCCCTCAACGCCCCGATTCAGGGCACCGCCGCGGACATCATCAAGATCGCCATGATCAACATTCACCGCCGCCTGCGCGAAGAGGGCCTCAAGACCCGCATGCTGCTGCAGGTGCACGACGAAATCATCCTCGAAGTCGCCACCGGTGAGCGTGAAGCTGCCGAACGCGTACTGGTCGAGGAGATGAGCGGTGCCGCATCCCTGCGTGTTCCTCTGGATGTGCAGGTCGGCTGGGGCAAGTCCTGGCAGGAGGCGGGCCACTAGGCTTAGCCCCTCAGTTCCCGCTTGGGAAAGCTGGGCCGCTTGGCTCTGCTTGGAAAGGCAGTATTCGTCCTCGTTCCTACAGGGCGGGTGGGTACGCTATACCCTTCCTCCGCTCCTGCAGGGGAACCCACCCTCTCGGGCGCTCCGCTCTCTCCTTGCTTCGCTGCGGAGAGCACCCGAGAGGGTACCCTGATGTCGCTTCCGGAGGGTATAGCTACCCTGCGTTCCGGCTAGGCTTGGTGTCTCGCGCGGAGGGGCGGTGTCGTCCGTAGTGACATCAGGGTGCCCGAAGCGAAGCGAGGGCGGGTGCCCCTGTAGGAACGAGGACGAGCACCGTCCCGCGAGTCGTCCCCGTCCTACCTGCAAAATAGGGGAGTAAAACCGGGCGCGTAACCATTGACGACACGCCCGGGATTCCCGTAAACTGTTAACTGCGTGTACCAACGTACGGGTTTTCTATGCTCTTTTTCTCCTTAAGAAAACGGGGAGAAGACGGGCGCAGATCGCTCGTACACCCTGCCTTAAAGCATTCGCTTCCGGTGGGCGGTACACATTGTAAGTATCCGTCAGCTCGACGTTTCCTCACCCCGTTCAAAGGTGTTAGCGGCCCTATGCCGTGCACGCCGGGGTGAAAAAGTGAGCCGGCCGGCGCCTCCACTCGGGGGTGTTGAACGGCGAACCGGCAGCGTCGACCTATTAGAAATCCAATTGGAGCCCTCACTACATGAGCACCAACATCCCTCAGGTCGCAATCAACGACATCGGCGACGAGCAGGCATTCCTCGAGGCTGTCGAGAAGACCATCAAGGTTTTCAACGATGGCGATCTCGTCTCCGGCCAGGTTGTTAAGATCGACCACGATGAGGTTCTGCTCGACATCGGTTACAAGACCGAAGGCGTCATCCCCTCCCGCGAGCTGTCCATCAAGCACGACATCGACCCCTCTGAGGTTGTCGAGCTCGGCTCCGAGGTTGAGGCACTCGTCCTCACCAAGGAGGACAAGGAAGGTCGCCTGATCCTCTCCAAGAAGCGCGCACAGTACGAGCGTGCATGGGGCGACATCGAGAAGGTCAAGGAAAACGACGGCGTCGTTACCGGTACCGTTATCGAGGTTGTCAAGGGTGGCCTTATCCTCGACATCGGTCTGCGTGGCTTCCTGCCCGCATCCCTCGTTGAGATGCGCCGCGTCCGCGACCTCGCACCTTACATCGGCCAGCAGCTCGAAGCTAAGATTATCGAGCTGGACAAGAACCGCAACAACGTTGTTCTGTCCCGCCGTGCATACCTGGAAGAGACTCAGTCCGCTGTTCGCTCCTCCTTCCTCAACGAGCTGGAGAAGGGTCAGGTCCGCGAGGGCGTTGTCTCCTCCATCGTCAACTTCGGTGCATTCGTGGACCTGGGTGGCGTGGACGGTCTGGTTCACGTTTCCGAGCTGTCTTGGAAGCACATCGACCACCCGTCCGAGGTTGTCGAGGTTGGCCAGCCCGTTACCGTCGAGGTTCTCGAGGTGGACCTGGACCGCGAGCGCGTGTCCCTGTCCCTCAAGGCAACCCAGGAAGATCCGTGGCAGGCATTTGCTCGCACCCACGCTCTGGGTCAGATTGTTCCCGGCAAGGTCACCAAGCTCGTTCCCTTCGGTGCATTCGTGCGCGTTGAGGACGGCATCGAAGGCCTCGTCCACATCTCCGAGCTGGCAACCCGCCACGTTGACCTGGCTGAGCAGGTCGTCTCCGTTGGTGAAGAGGTCTTCGTTAAGATCATCGACATCGACATGGACCGCCGCCGCATCTCCCTGTCCCTCAAGCAGGCAAACGAGGGCGTTGACCCCAACGCTACCGAGTTTGACCCCGCTCTGTACGGTATGGCTGCAGAGTACGACGAGGCTGGCAACTACAAGTACCCCGAGGGCTTCGACCCCGAGGCTAACGAGTGGCTGGAAGGCTTCGACGCACAGCGCGAGGCTTGGGAAGCACAGTACGCAGAGGCACAGGCTCGCTTCGAGGCTCACAAGGTTCAGGTTGCTAAGGCTCTCGAGGCTGACGCAGAGGCTGCAGCAGCGGCTCCCGCAGCAGCTGAGCCCGCACCGACCTCCTACTCCTCCGAGGAGCCCGCTTCCGCAGGTACCCTCGCATCGGATGAGGCACTGGCTGAGCTCCGCAAGAAGCTGACCGGCAACTAATCTGCCGCTCAGATGAGCACTCATCAGGCGTAATAGCCGATAGGTAACCCCGCACGGGGTGCCTAGAGCAGGGGAACCCCCTCATCTCCCGTTTGGGAGGTGAGGGGGTTCTTTGCGTTCTGGGAGGGTTTGGGTTTGGGGCTGGGCGCGTTGGGATCCGGGGCGTGTGCCCGGTGCTGCCGGGGAGGGTTTTAGGAGGCGGTCATCTGCGCCCAGACGGCGCGCACCTGCGCGGCGGTCTCCTCTAGCGAACCGCCGTTATCGATAATCCAGGTTGCGATAGCCTCACGCTGCTCGTCGGTTGCCTGCGCGGCAATGCGGGCGCGCGCATCCTCCTCACTCATGCCGCGCGAAGACACCAGGCGCTGCAGGCGAGTCGCCAGGGGAGTGCGCACCACGACCACGCCCTCAAAGGCGGACGGGTCGCCGGTCTCCACGAGCAGGGGAATGTCCTCCAGCACCACGCCACTAAAACCGGGCTCGGACTGTGCCTGCTCCACCAGCTGCGCGGCACGCTCACGAATAGCGGGGTGCACAATCGCGTTCAGCCGCAGGCGCGCCTGCTCATCATTGAACACGATACGCGCCAGGGCGGGGCGGTTGAGGCGGCCGTCCTCATCGAGCAGATGCTCACCGAACTCCGCGACCGTGCGGGCGAGTACCGCCTCCCCGGGCTCCATGAGGGAGCGGGAGATAGCGTCCGCATCCACCAGGAACGCGCCCTGCTCAACGAAGAGGGAGGCGATGGTGCTCTTGCCGCTGCCGATACCGCCGGTGAGGGCGTAACGGCGCAGGGCGGTAGAAGCGGGGGAAGAAGACTGGGACATGGACGGTGCTCCTGACGGGCTGTGCCACAATAGATAGGTACTGATTAGAGGAGGACACATGCAGGAAGAAACTCGCGCCAACCGCTACCTTGTGCCGCGCGGCGATGAGCCCTATGAGAGCCTCCTCGAAATTAAGCGTAGCGAATTTATTGGTCACATCAAGCGCGTGAGCACTGTTGAGGAGGCGCGCGCATACATCGAGTCGGTGCGCAAAACCTACCACGACGCCCGCCACGTGTGTTCGGCGTTCATTATTGGTGCTGACCGCGATATTCAGCGTTCCTCCGACGATGGCGAGCCCGCCGGTACCGCCGGTGTGCCGATGATGCAGGCGCTGCTGGCGCGTCAGACCCGCGAGGACGGCAGCACCGACCTGTCGGATGTGGTTGCGGTGGTCGTGCGCTACTTTGGCGGCATTAAGCTTGGCGCGGGTGGTTTGGTGCGTGCCTACACGGATGCGGTGGTGCAGACCCTGGACGGTGCGCTATTTGATTCGCGTGAGCGTCTGCGCGTGGGCCGGGTGCCCAGTTCGCATGCGGACGCTGGCCGCCTGGAAAACGAAATCCGCGCCGCCGGTCTGAACGTGCTGGGTACCGAGTATGGCGCGGAGGGTGCCACGATTTCCCTGGGTGTGTTTGACCGCCCGGAGGAGCTGGAACGTGCCGAGGAGCTGGTGGTGAGCTTGAGTTCCGGCGCGGCGAGCGTGACCTGGGGCGATACGCAGTGGGTGGATTTGCCGGTCTAGGTTACCGGCCCCTAGATTCCAGATTCTAGATTCCCGGTCTTAGATTTCTGTTCTTCCTGGATTTCCGGGCTAAAACGCCCGCATAAAGCTCTCAAAACCTGAAACATAGCTCAACCTTAATCAATAGTTACTCTAACCCTAGTAATTGCCCGCTAAAGCTGATAGCCTAAAAAGCGTTGCGGAACGCACACGCCCCTCCACAGCATGGGCAACGGGTTCATCACCAGCGGTAACCCAGCCCGGCGCCTCCACGGGGGAGCGGGTGCTCCCGCACTGACGGGCGGGCTCAACGCTGACATCTCAGCGCGGAGAACTGGGTACTATCTCAGTGCTGAGATCCTGATGCTGACGTCTTGAAGCTATAGCTTAGTTACTCAAGGAACGAGGCACAGCTGTATGCCGGTACTATACGATCCGGCAGACGGTGGTGTGTGCACGAACCATCTGCCGGTAGGCGCCGAGCCCCGCCCGTCACCCTATAAAGAATCAGCTAACGAACGCTCTGAAGAGCTCAAGGTCGTGAAAACGTGACGCAGTCGGGAACCTACCGAGAACAAGCAGTCGAACAAGCAGGCAAAAACTCATCAGAGCAGTCCGCGGGCAGCCGCGGCGGCACCGCAACCCTCAACCGCGCAGGAACGCGCCTCCACAAGCGGAACAGCGCTGAGCAGCTTGAACCCGCCACCGTCGCCCAGCTACTCAACGCCTACCGCCAGCAGAACCTCGGCACCCTGCTGGGCGTGCTCACGCAGCGTCCGGCAGAGTTTGCCCGTCAGCTCGGCAGGCTCTGCCGTGTCTTCCCCGAACATGTTCACGCCATCGCCCAGGCGTTCGGCACCGTGGGCCGCGCCCTGCCCCTTGACGAGCTGGTGCGCCTGCACAACCGCTACTCTAACGCCGCCCGCGGAGTCGGCGAACACCTCAGCCTGGATAACTCCGGTGTGGCGCACCTGGTTCAGAGCCCAGCGCTCAGCCGTGAAGGTGCGGGTCACCTTCTCATGGCGGTTGAACTCTGCCTCGCCGGCAGGATGCGCGGGCTCACCATCGCCATGCCCTCCACCGAGGCGTTCACCCCGGCTGAGCAGGCACCGAGCCTCGGATCCTGCAACCCCGCCCTGGACGGTGCCCTCAACGCGTTCGAACCGGCAGGCTGGGAGCCGTTCCCCCTGGACAGTAGCGAAGTGCTACTCGCGACCGGTGTGCGCGATGTACCCGACGGCTACGAGCTGTCCCTCTGGCTGCTCGATGACGACTACCAGTGCCGCGCCCGCATTGAGCGCGGCGCCCCGCAGGTGTGCGTGGCAAGCTTCTACGATGAAGAAGTCATCACCCGAACCGTGGAAGAAACCGGGTCGGGTGAAGCTGGCCTGGTCGGGAACTACCGCGTGGAGGAGTACGCGGAACTGGATTACCTCAACGCCATGGACCGGCAGGTACGCTACGTGGCGGTCACCGCCGCCGTGGGGGAGCCGATGCTGTCTGCGCTTAACGAGAAGAGCGCGGTGCCGAATAGTATTCCCGACCCTGCCGCTTTTGCGAACGGTGCGGGCGCCTCCCGGTTTGAGGGGAATGCCCTGCCGGATATCCGCACCGCCGCCGTGGTCGGTAAGGGCCTGCGCACCGTCAACCACCGCGGCATGCTGCCGGTGCTGGGTGTGCCGAACCGAACCGTGTGCGCGGTGATTGACCTGTATAAGCAGCGCATCTGCGTGCCGGGTGTGGGCATTCCGCGCGGGCTGAGCGTGGAGGATGAAGAGCGCACCATGCAGCTGATTTTGAGCGCCCTGAATGGGTATCTTCCGCTGACGAACCGGGGGCTGATGAGCCTCGCCGGAGCGACCGTGGAGGTGCGCTAAATCCTTACCCGCGAGGTGCCCCACTGGCATGTACCCGCAGGCGCGTAGCCACCGGTGGGCAGAGGGTATTGCGAGCGCATTGCGCGTCATCGTATTGCGCCAGCAGAAAAGGGGCGACCAATCGTAGCGCGCATCGGGCGGCTTTCCCCTAGGATGGATACATGAGTTACGCACCCCAGATTAACCGCGTTGTCGCCCCCTTTGAGGTCATTAGCCCCTTCCAGCCTGCCGGTGATCAGCCGAAGGCTATCGCCGAGCTCACCGAGCGTGTGCAGAACGGTGAGAAGGACATCGTGCTGATGGGCGCTACCGGTACCGGTAAGTCCGCGACCGCAGCCTGGCTGATTGAGGCGGTGCAGCGTCCGACTCTGGTGCTCGTGCAGAATAAGACCCTGGCCGCGCAGCTAGCGAATGAGCTGCGCGAGCTGCTGCCGAATAATGCGGTGGAGTACTTCGTCTCGTACTACGACTACTACCAGCCTGAGGCGTACGTGCCGCAGACCGATACGTTCATTGAGAAGGACTCCTCCATCAACGAGGAGGTGGAGCGTCTGCGCCACTCGGCGACGAACTCCCTGCTGACTCGCCGTGACGTGGTGGTGGTTGCGACCGTGTCCTGCATTTACGGTTTGGGCACGCCCGAGGAGTACATTGAGCAGATGGTGACTTTGCGTCGCGGTGAGGAGATTGACCGCGACGAGCTGCTGCGCCAGTTCGTGGCGATGCAGTACGCGCGTAACGACATGGACTTTCACCGCGGCACGTTCCGTGTGCGCGGCGATACCGTCGAAATCATCCCCATGTACGAGGAGAACGCGATCCGCATTGAGTTCTTCGGTGATGAGATTGAGGCGATTTACACCCTGCACCCGCTGACCGGCGAGGTGATTCGCGAGGAAGAAGAAATGTACGTCTTCCCTGCAAGCCACTATGTTGCTGGCCCGGAGCGTATGGCGAAGGCTATCACCTCCATTGAAGATGAGTTGCGCGAGCGCCTGCAGACCCTCGAATCCCAGGGCAAGCTGCTGGAGGCGCAGCGTCTGCGCATGCGCACCACCTACGACCTGGAAATGATGGAGCAGATGGGCTTCTGCAACGGCATTGAGAACTACTCGCGCCATATTGACGGTCGTGCCCCCGGTAGCGCCCCGAACTGTCTGCTGGATTATTTCCCGGATGATTTCCTGCTAATTATTGACGAGTCGCACGTGACGGTCCCGCAGATTGGTGCCATGTATGAGGGCGATATGTCCCGTAAGCGCACCCTGGTGGAGCACGGTTTCCGTCTGCCGTCGGCGATGGATAACCGCCCGCTGAAGTGGGAGGAGTTCCTGGAGCGTATCGGTCAGACGATTTACCTTTCGGCGACTCCGGGTAAGTATGAGCTGTCGCAGGCTGATGGTTATGTGGAGCAGATTATTCGCCCGACCGGTCTGATTGACCCGGAGATTGTGGTCAAGCCGACTAAGGGTCAGATTGATGATTTGCTTGAGGAGATTCGCGTGCGCGTTGAGCGTGATGAGCGTGTGCTGGTCACGACCCTCACCAAGCGCATGGCGGAGGATCTGACCGAGTATCTGCTGCAGCACGGCGTGAAGGTGCAGTACCTGCACTCCGACGTTGACACTCTGCGCCGTGTGGAGCTTCTGCGTGAGCTGCGCCTGGGTACTTTTGATGTGCTGGTTGGTATTAACCTGCTGCGTGAGGGCCTGGACCTGCCGGAGGTGTCCCTGGTTGCGATTCTGGATGCCGATAAGGAAGGCTTCCTGCGTTCGACCACTTCGCTGATTCAGACCATTGGTCGTGCGGCGCGTAATGTGTCCGGTCAGGTGCATATGTATGCCGATAAGATTACGGATTCTATGCGCGTGGCGATTGATGAGACGAACCGCCGCCGCGAGATTCAGCAGGCGTACAACCGTGAGCACGGCATTGACCCGCAGCCGCTACGTAAGAAGATTGCCGATATTACGGATGTTCTCGCCCGCGAGGAGGAAGATACCCGCGAGCTTCTGCAGCTGCGGAAGAGCGGTAAGAAGGGTGCCCGCACGGTGAGTGCGGGTGCGAAGACCGGTTCTGTGACCTCGTCGAAGATTGCCACGAGCACCCCGGAGTCGGAGGAGCTTCTCGCCCGTGCGGAGGCGCGTGTTCGTGCCGACGGCCTGGCGGCGGTACCCGCCGAGGATCTGCTGGATTTGATTGAGCAGATGAATGAGCAGATGCGCGTGGCGGCGGAGAATCTGCAGTTTGAGTTGGCGGCGCGTCTGCGTGATGAGCTTGCCGATTTGAAGAAGGAGCTGCGCCTGATGAAGGAGGCGGGTCACGCCTAAACCCGGTGCTCTAAACTTGGTACCCTAAACACCGTGCTCTGAGCCCGGTGCTCTAAGTCCGGCGTTTAGGTGTCTGACTTGGGTTTTTCGCCATGATATAATTCATTGCTCGTGAAGTTCCACTGAGTGCAGATACATGCTGTACACTATCAAAGTGTTTTACGTGTCAAATAATACCGTGACGCTTCCGAACGATAAAGAAAAATCTGTGACTATTTCGAATAACCCTTCAGACGAACACACTACGGGAGCTCGTTCCGTTACCCGCCGCAACCTCACCCGCGGCGCGCTCTGGGCTACGCCCGCTATTGCCGTCTCCACGGCGGTGCCCGCATTCGCAGCCTCGGCTGATGATTGCAAGACGGTTAAGGGCCCGGACTTCACCCAGGTCGGCGGCTGGATGATCACCAACCCCGCCAGCGGCGCCCTGCAGTCGCGCACCAAGAACAAGCCCGTGACTGCGCCGGTGACCGGTCAGGCGTGGTGGTCCATGGAGAATGCAACCTCCCCGAACCCCGCAACGATCCGCCTCATGTCCGTGTACGAGGCGACTCACGGCCCTGAGGGCGACCTCAACCTGAACTGCGGTGAGTTCGTGATGACCTACAACGTCTCCGCGCTGGAGGCGACGGCCGGCACCACGCACCTGCACCCGTCCATGGACATTTACCTCTTCTCGCCCAAGGGTGAAATCATTGACCGTCAGGTCTTCACGACCGACCCGACCGGCAAAGCAACCGTCATGACCCGCAACGGCAAGACTCAGACCGTTCAGGGTCAGGTCATTCCGTTTGCATCGAGCGTGAATGATCAGGCGACCGGCATCTCCGCGCGTTTTGCGCTGCGTGGCGATAAGCTCATGGAAGGCATGTACCAGTTCGAGGTGGTTATCACCGTGCCGACGATTCATGAGAACGACAAACTGGATACGAACAAGCAGGTGAACGCGATTGCTTTCACCCCGCCGACCTTCAATATGACGACCTCCTAATTGAATCTCCTCATTGAATGATCCTCACTGAATGAAAAAGTAGCCCTCCCCGTAATAGTTCACGGGGAGGGCTACTTTGATGTGGGCTTGCTACGCGGTGCTGGTCTATGCGTGCTGGTCTGCGATGTGTTGCTCCCACTGCACCGCTCTACGCTGCACCTTTTTACGCTGTGCCGCTTGCCGCTGCGCCTTTTATACGTCGCCATTCTCTAGTGCGGCGGCGTCGTAGCGCTCGCGGGCTTCGAGTACCGCCTGCATATTGTCCTGCGCCCAGTGGCGCAGGGCGGCCATCGGCTCAATGAGGGTCGTACCGAGCGCGGTCAGTTCGTAGTCCACACGTGGCGGAATGGATGCGGTGACCCGGCGTTCTACCAGGCCGTCACGTTCCATGGAGCGCAGGGTCTGGGTGAGGACCTTGGGGGAGACGCCCTGAATCATTGCTTTGAGTTCACCGAAGCGGGCGACGGGCTGTTCGGAGAGCGCCGCAACAATGAGCGGGGTCCACCGGTCGGTGAGGTGGCGCATCACGGTGCGGGAGGGGCAGGCGTGGGCGAGAATATTGGCGGGCAGGTCGTCCTGCGGGGTGCGGGTGGTTGCGGTTTCGCGTGCTGGGGAGGTGGTTTCGTGCGTGGTTGCAGTTTTGCGTGCGGGGGAGGTGAGCGTGATGGTCATAGCTGCTGTCTTTTCAATCTGCCAAGGGCTGTTTGAGGGGGTGCGAGGGGTGCGAAAAATATTTTTAAATATTTTCTCAAACCCCCTAATAGTTACCTTGAGGTACCTGGTTTCTAATGGATACTATAAAACTATCACGCGGAATACCGCAAGAAAAACCGCAACAAAAACGTCAGAAACCACTCCGATAGGAAGCCCTCATGAACATCGCAATCATCGGCGCAACCGGCATGGTCGGCGCACGCACCGCAGCAGAAGCAATCTCCCGCGGCCATCGGGTTGACGCCTACACCCGCTCCGGCAAGGCACCCGAAGGCGCTACCGCCCACAGCATCGACCTCGCAGACACCGCAGCACTGGTTGACGTCGTCAACAACCACGACGTCACCATCGTCGCCGTCTCTGCGGGCCGCGGCACCTCCGCGCAGCCGGTCATTGACGCACACCGCGCACTGATCGCGGCAGCACCTACCGGTCGCCTGCTGGTCGTCGGCGGTGCCGGCTCCCTCGAGGACGGCAACGGCAACCGCTTCGTTGATAGCGAGGGCTTCCCCGAAGAGTACAAGCCCGAGGCGAAGGCATTCTCCCATATTCTTGACGAATACCGCGCCTCCGAGGGTCTGAACTGGACCATGGTCTCCCCGGCGTTCGAGATCGCACCGGGCGAGCGCACCGGCAAGTACAACACCGCGCTGGACACCCCCGCAGGTGCTTCCATTAGCGCCGAGGACTTCGCTGTCGCACTGATTGATGAGGCGGAGGAGCCCAAGCACGTGGGCCGCCGCTTCACCGTTGCTAACTAGTAGCAGCGCTAAACCCGGAATGCCGCATCCGACGGGATAACCCCGTCGGAACGATTCATAATCATTAGCTGAAAACTGCATTACAGAAAGAAGACAAATGTCTAAGGCTCTTATCATCTACGGTCACCCCACTCCCGAATCTTCGACCGCCAACGCTGAAGCTCTCCGTGTTGTCACCGATGCCCTGGGAGAAAACGTTGAGGTGCGTGAAATTGCAACCCACCGCGTCAATGGTTCATTTGATATCGCCGCAGAACAGCAGGCTCTCGTGGAAGCGGACGTTATCGTTCTGCAGTTCCCCGTCTTCTGGTACTCGGTTCCCGCGTTGCTTAAGCAGTGGCTGGATGAGGTCTTCACCTACGGATTCGCCTACGGTAGCGACGGCGATAAGCTGGCCGGTAAGACCCTCGTAGTTGCCGCAAGTGCTGGTGCAAACGCAGAAATCTATGCGGAGAAGTTGCCGAACAACTTCCCCGAAATCTTCAACCCTCTGCAGAACACCGCGGCATTTTCCAGCATGAAGTGGGCAGAACCCGTGTACGTGTACGGCGCATTGAGCATGCCGGGTACTGAAGATATTGCTCGTTCTGCAGGTACTGACCTGGGTCAGCAGCTTGTAGCACGTTTGCGCGAGCTGAACATCTAAACCCATACCGCTGGTTCTTAAACCGCGGAGGCTCTTCACCTTGGGGGGCTCGGAGTGGCACCACTTCGGGTCCCTCTTTGCGTGTACGGAAGCATGCCTACTGTGCTAGTACGACCTTCGGCACCCTACAAATAATCTATAAATACCGGTGATTTCGCGCCCTTCAAACCACCTAATAAACCGTCAGAAACATAAAAACTTCACTGGACCTTCAGAGAATCATAAACCCTAAGGTATAATCGTTCACCGAGCAAGGGAGTATCCCACCAATCGACTCATCGTCAGCACGTTAGCCGAAGGCGCCTAACCGGTGAATCGGGCCGACCTCCATTCAGGTCGGCGGGAGAGACTTGTGGTCCTGTACGCACACCACAAGAAAGGCTCCCCATGGAAGTTACCGGGTTGCAATGGTTGGTTACTATTCTCATCATCGCGGGTCTGTTGGCCTTCGATTTCGTGTTCCACGTCCGTAAGGCGCACGAACCCTCCGTCAAGGAAGCGGCCATCTGGTCGAGTATTTACATCGGCATCGCGATGCTGTTCGGTCTGTACATTTTCGTGACGAACGGCCCCTCCGCCGCCACCGAATTCTACGCAGGCTACATCACCGAAGAAGCTCTCTCGGTCGATAACCTCTTCGTCTTCATGATTATTATGGGCACTTTCCGCGTCGCTCGTGAGAATCAGCAGAAGGTTCTGCTCTTCGGTATCGTCTTCGCGATTCTGGCGCGCGGCACCTTCATCTTCGCCGGCGCGGCAATCATCAACTCCTTCGCCTGGGTGTTCTACATCTTCGGCCTGGTCCTGCTCATGACCGCAGGTAACCTGCTCAAGGACGAAATCACCGAAGGCGACGGCGACGACGAAGCAGACAACATCATGGTCCGCCTCGCCAAGAAGTACCTGAAGACCAGCGACCACTTCGACGGCGACAAGCTCTTCACCATCGAAAACGGCAAGCGCGTCATGACCCCCATGATGCTCGTCATGGTCGCTATCGCCGGTTCCGACCTGCTCTTCGCGCTCGACTCGATCCCCGCGATCTTCGGCCTCACCCAGTCCGTCTACATTGTGTTCACCGCGACCGCATTCTCCCTCATGGGTCTGCGCCAGCTGTACTTCCTCATTGACGGCCTGCTGGACCGCCTCGTCTACCTCTCCTACGGCCTGGCGACCATCCTTGCGTTCATTGGCGTGAAGCTGATCCTGCACGCAATGCACGAGAACAACCTGCCGTTCATTAACCACGGCGAGCCCGTGCACGTTGTGGAGATTACCACCGAAATGTCGCTGATGGTCATCGTGGGTGTCCTCATCATTACCGTGCTTGCCTCGCTGCTCAGCCCCAAGGGCCGCGCACTGCAGACCATTCAGCGTGTTCAGGCGCTCTCCGAGAAGTACCTGGCACTGCCCGAGGATGCACCCGCCGCCGAGCGTGCGGACATCACCGCCCGCTGGCAGCAGGAAACCGAGAAGCTCAATGCCATTCCCGCCAAGCTGCGTGAAGAGCTGATCGAGAAGGAAGACGAATACCACGCCCTCGTGATGCGTGCCCGCACCGCGCAGGATGCGCACGCTTCCTCCAAGTAGTAGTTTGAGCTACTGAGCCTGCGGCCTCACGAGGCTGAGTGCTCACACTAAAGCCCCTCACACCGGATCAACCGGGGTGAGGGGCTTTAGCTATATCAAAATATATTCGGGGATAAACCCGGGGCAGAATGACTACCCGGCGAAGAATTACTGGTTGTGAACCTCAGCCAGCATGTTCTTCAGGTGACCCAGAATGGTCAGCGGGTCAGAACCGAAACCGTCGTGGTGGTGGGTCTTCGAGGTCCACACCTGAGTGTTACCGACCCAGCGAGCGGTCTCCATGGAGTGCTCAAAGTCCACGTACACGTCCGGGTTGTACGCCGCAGCCACCACGGGAACCTCGTTCTTGTGCAGCTGTGCGTGGTCGTACAAGCGACCCCAGTCCTTCTTCTCAGCCAGCAGGTTAGCAACCTCAGCCAGCGGACGCAGCGAGGGATCCTCCTCGTAGTACCAGGGGAAGATGTGCTCGCCGGTGAAGAGCAGACGATCCGCATCCGGTGCGAACTCGGGGCGGGAAGCCGCCACGCGAGCAGCAGACCAGTTGGTCGGCGCGGGGGAGGGGGACAGCTCGTAGCCGGGGATGCCGGGCAGAACGCCATCAGCGGGGCCGTCAGCGTAAATGGTCTCGTGCATCAGGGCGTACAGCGGGTTCGCCTGGAAGGTCACCTCGGCACCCATAGCGGTCAGGAACTGATCGGAGAGGTGGTCGTTACCCTCAGCGAAAGCGGTCTCCAGGAAGTAGTGCAGACCGCGCTCGCGCCAGCAGCCACCCAGGAAGTGACCAGCCATCTGGAAGCGGTGATCGGTCAGACGCTCACCGGTGGGCAGGTACTCCTTGTGGGTGCGCAGGTGCTCAGCAATGCGGGTTGCCAGCTCGGCGTCCTCGGGGAACCAGCTGTAGTACTCCTCAACACGTTCCTTCATACGGTCGAAGGTGTGCTGGTAGACGTTGTCCACGGAGGTACGAATCGGTGCCAGACCCGCGGTGATGCGGCAGTCACGCAGCGACTGAGGTGCGAACGACAGGTAGGACAGGGTCAGGAAGCCACCGAAGGACTGACCAATGGTGGACCAGCGCTTGTCGGCACGGTCAGCCAGTAGCACCTCGCGGACAGCCTCCGCGTCAGCGATGATGGAGTCCGCACGGAACAGCTCAGTGTACTCAGCCTGAACCTGCGGGTCACCCACAGCGGTGATGTTGCGAGCAGACAGCGGGGAAGACATGCCGGTACCGCGCTGATCCAGAAGAACCACGCGGTGAGTCTTCGCCAGCTCAGCAATCCAGCCGCCAATGGAGCCGGTCTTCGGCGAACCGAAACCGGGGCCACCCTGCAGGTACACAATGTAAGGACGCTTATCAGCCGAAACGGTCAGAGTCTCGTTGGTGCTCACAACCTCGCGGGCGAACACGGTGATGGTCTGGTCCGCGAAACGGGAGGAGAGAGCGGCATCCTTGCCCTTGGAGAAAATCAGACCGTGGGTCAGGGGAACCTGGAACCAGTGGTCGGTAATCTCGTAGCCGTCGTGCTTGACGACCGAACCCTTGCGGTACTCAACCTTGGGAAGCGAAGAAACGGTCAACGGTGAACCTTCTTTCATTCAAATAGATAGATACTCTGTATTCTAGCCCACTACGGGCAACATCTGGGCGGAGCCTTAGATGGAGTCTCAAACAGAGCCCCAGACGGAGCCTCAATTGGAGCCTTAGAACTCACCCACGCTCAGGATCTTCAGCACCGGGTACCCCGCCTCATCGGAGGCCGCCAAATCAACCTCGGCACGAATACCGAAGTCAAAGTTATCTTCGGGGTCGGCGAAGCTCTGCTGAACCTTCCACACGCCCGGATGCGCGGCGGTGTCCTCATCCATGCTGACCAGGCGAGGCGAGCGCGCATCGGCGTCCGTGTAGATGTCGTCGTAGGTGTCGAAGTAGTCGTCCATGGCGTCCGCCCAGCGGTCGGCATCCCAGCCGCACCATTCGTCCAGCGCGCCCAGGGCACGGTCACGCTCCTCAGCGAAGAGCTCCACACGGCGGAACAGGGCGTTGCGCACCATCACGCGGAAAGCGCGCAGGTTCTTCGTCACGGCGGGAGGCTCTTCCTCCTCGATGGAGGCGTGCTCGGCGGCAATGGTTGCGGTGTCTTCGCCGGCAGCCAGCTTCTCCCACTCGTCCACCAGGGAGGAGTCGGTCTGGCGCACGAGCTCGCCGAGCCACTCGATGATGTCGTCGAGCTCGTCGGTCACGGCAGAATCGGGGATGGTGTGGCGCAGCGCCTTGTACGCGTCAGAAAGGTAACGCAGAAGCACGCCCTCGGCGCGTTCGAGCGAGTAGTACTGCACGAAGTCGTTGAAGCCCATCGCGCGTTCGTACATGTCACGCACAATCGACTTGGGGCGCGGCTCAAAACGTGCAACCCACGGTGCGGACTGCTTGTAGGTCGTGTACGCCTGATCAATGAGCTCCGCAAGGGGCTGCGGGTAGGTGACCTTGTCCAGCTCGTTCATGCGTTCGGTGTAGTCCACACCGTCCGCCTTGAGCTGTGCCGACAGCTCGTTCTTTGCCTTGCGTTCCTGTGCGTACAGCACCTGGTTCGGCGATTCCAGGGTTGCCTCGATGAGGGAGAGCGCGTCCAGCGCGTAGCTGGGGGATTCGGGGTCGAGCAGTTCCAGCGCGGCGACCGCAAAAGCGGACAGCGGCTGGTTGAGGGCAAAGTTATCCTGCAGGTCCTCGGTCAGGCGCAGGTAGGAGCCGTGCTCGTCAGGGGTGTTGGTTCGCTCAATCACGCCACCGGTCAGCAGCTCCTTGTAGATACCAATCGCCTTGCGCAGCAGCTCGCGGCGGCGCGCCGGGCTCTCGTGGTTGTTCTGAATGATGCGGTACGCGGCAATGACCGGGTTCTCCGGGCGGTGCATCAGGTTCAGCAGCATCGAATGGGTGATGTCGAAGGAGGAGGTCAGCGGCTCCGGGGCGGCTTCTACCAGCTGCTCGAAGGTCTTCTCAGACCAGCCAACGAAGCCTTCCGGCGCCTTCTTACGCTTGGAGGACAGCGACTGGTTAATGCGCTTCGTGTCATCACCGAACTTCGCCTGAGCCTTAGCCAGCAGGCGGGCGTTCTCAATATCGTGCTCGGGTGCCTGAACCACCACGGTGCCTGCGGTATCAAAACCGGCGCGGCCTGCGCGTCCGGCAATCTGGTGGAACTCGCGGGCACGCAGACGGCGGCTACGGGCACCATCAAACTTTGACAGCGCCGTAATCAGCACGGTACGGATCGGCACGTTAATACCCACACCCAGGGTGTCGGTACCGCAAATCACTTTGAGCAGACCCTCCTGAGCCAGCTGCTCCACGAGGCGGCGGTACTTGGGCAGCATACCCGCGTGGTGAATACCGATACCGGCACGCACCAGCTTATTCAGGGCCTTACCGAAGCCCGGACCGAAGCGGAACTTAGCAATCAGCTCGGCGATGCGTTCCTTATCTTCCTTCGAAGCAATAGCCACCGACAGCAGTGCGTTCGCCTGCTCCAGCGCCGCCTTCTGCGAGAAGTGCACAATGTAGACCGGAGTCTGCTTGGTCTGCACGAGCTCCTGCACCGTCTCCTGAACCGGGGTGGTGGAGTAGTAGAAATGCAGCGGAATGGGACGCTCAGAATGCGCCACCAGGTCACTCTCGCGACCGGTCAGCGCCGTCATCTCCTCCTGGAAACGAGTCGTATCGCCCAGGGTCGCGCTCATCAGCAGGAACTGCGCCTGCGGAAGCTCCAGCAGGGGAAGCTGCCACGCCCAGCCGCGCTGCGGGTCAGAGTAGAAGTGGAACTCGTCCATGATGACCTGGCAGAGGTCCGCATCCTTACCCTCGCGCAGGGCAATATTGGCGAGAATTTCCGCGGTGCAGCAGATAATGGGCGCCTCCGTATTAATGGCGGAGTCGCCGGTAATCATGCCCACGTTCTCGGCACCAAAAATATTGATCAGGTCAAAGAACTTCTCAGACACCAGCGCCTTAATGGGGGCGGTGTAGTAGGAACGCTGACCGGTCGCCAGGCCCGTAAAATGCGCGGCAACAGCCACGGTGGACTTACCCGAACCGGTCGGGGTTGCCAGCACCACGTTATGTCCGGCGGCAATGCTCAGAACAGCCTCGTCCTGCGCGGGGTACAGGGTCATGCCGCGGGTCGAAATCCACTCGGTGAATGCCTCATAGATTTCTTCGGCGGTGAGGGGGTTGCCCTTGAAATCGCGTCGATTGTAGTCGCCGGGGTTCTCGCCCAGCGAGGGAGAAAGAAAATTCAAAATACTCATGAGAATTCCAGTCTATCGGGAATAGGGCGGGTGCGGGGGCGTTATCGTTACGAGGGAACAACTCGGCAGGGGCGCGAAGGCGCGTGCTCTAATGCGGGAAACCACAAAGTTCAGGTAGGGTAGAACAAAGCGCTTTAGGTGCAGGCTAGGTGCAGCGATGCACAACCCCGCGCTCAGAAAGTCTGCGTTCAGAAGGTTGAACGCACAGGGTTCTATGCCGCTGGGCTCCACGACGTGAGGCTCCAGACTGTAGGGTGCCAGGCTGTAGGGTTCCACGCCACAGGGCGCCAGACCGCATCAATGACCGCGTAGGTTCAAGTCCGCCGATTGATGCCGGCTTATATTGCGCGGTTGATACACGCCCCAGATACGTTGCACAAAATAACGACACGCCCCACTAATGCACTCATAGTGTTGCGTGCCACATTGATAAAGGAATAGGGTAAGAGAAAGGAGAGACGTTGAATGACTGAATACAACGCTGACAAGGCACAAGAAAACGCTGCGCGTGAAGAAGCTACGCATGAAGAATCCATGCATAACAAAACCACGCAGGAAAAAGCCGCGCAGAAAAAATCTGCACCGGAAATAACCGGCAGCGAACTGCGCAAGGCTGAAGAAGAAGCCCTCAAAAAGCGCCTCGCCCTGCGAGTCACCGCGCCCGGACACAAATACCCCTGGCACCGCTGGGTAATCCCCATCCTCGGAGAAACCACCGCAGGCATCGGCGCAATCCTGATTCCCGTCATGGTGGGTCAATTCATCAACCAGCACATCGCTGGCAAAGCCCCCGACGCCTGGCCCATGTTCTGGGTCGTCGTCGCCGCTATCACCTTCATCGTGATTAACGAGTTCTTCGGCTGGGGTACCTCCATGACTCTCAGCGCTGAACTCGGCCGCGACTGGCGCGCCTACATTAACCGGCTCATGGGACGCACCCGCACAACCGTTGACGCGGGTGAAGCAGTCACCGTTATGAACAAAGACGTACGACGTGTTACCAACGTCTACTTCTCACTGCCGCTATTCGTCGAGGCCATAATCATCGCATCCCTCGGTGCCGTGCAACTCTGGCTCATCAACCCCGTCACCGCGGTCGTTACCCTCATCGGTACGCTCATTGTGGTCGGCGTGATTGCCTGGTACTCGTCCTTCCTCGAATCGAAGATTGGCGACTACCGTGAGAAGGATGGCGAAGCCTCCTCGCGCGCCTCCGACATCGCCACCGGTCTGCGCACCATCGCCGGCCTGGGCGCTGAAGAGCAGATGCGTGAACGCTACCACCGCGGCACCGACGAAGTCTTCGATAGCTACATGCGCTACGAAAAGACGCACCGCTGGATGTACCTCATCCGCGCGCTACTCGGCGGTGCCGTGACCCTGCTCGGCATCGGCTTCGCCCTCACCGGCCACGTCGAAAACGGCCGCTGGGTCTCCGACACCCCCGCCGCGTCCCTGGTGACCGTCGCCTCCATTATCTCGATGATGGGCGGCCCCATCTGGATTACCCAGAACTTCCTGACGGAATGGCGCTACGCCAAGATTGCGCTCGCCAAAATCGCCCGCCTCGAAGGTCACGCGGGCGTGCGCCAGGGCGTGCTGAAGAAGCCGCGTACCGACGAAGAAATGGCGCAGCTGGCACGCGCCGAACAGGCGGCCGAGGCGAGCACCCTTGAGGTGCCCGTACCCGTCGCCCCCGCCGGTGCCAGCAACCCGCGCATCGTGTACGTCAACCCGCGCGACTACAACCTCACCGCGCAGGACTACGCCGAGGCGCTCGCCCGCACCCTGCGACGCGGGGGAGAGGACCTCAAGGACGCCTCCGGCCGCCGCGTGCTACTGAGCGAACCGAACCCCATGATTTTCGCGGGAACCCTGCAGGAGCACCTGCGCCTGGGCACCGTGCCGAACCCTGATGAGGAGCTGGCACAGGCAAAGGACCAGGAGCTGCTGAAGATTACCGACTCCCGCGAAATCGCCTACCGACTGGGCGGACGCAACCCCGAAGACTACTTCGCCGCCCGCATCACCAGTGAAGGCGCGAACCTCTCCGGCGGTCAGCGTCAGCGTCTGGCACTCGCCCGCGCGCTCGCACAGGATGCGCAGGTGCTTATCCTGACCGAGCCGCTGAACTCCGTGGACGAACCCAGCCAGCGCTACATCTACGACGCGATGGAAACCCAGGTCGGTAGTGACCGCCTGCCCGTCGGCTACCCCGGCCTGCTGCAGGATTTGGAGCAGGTCTACGTTGTCTCCACGACCGCGGAGACAACCCGCCGCATGGAACGTGACGGCTACCCAGCCGCCGACTCGGAAACTCTCTCAACCACTCAGAATCAGGAGGTGAACTAGCATGGCAAAGCAGCTTCCCATCGAAACCCCCGCCTACGTGGCACGCCGCATGTGGAACTACCTCGTGGCGCATAAGGGGCGCGCCCTCTACACCTTCGTCATCTACATGGTCAGCACCCTCATGGGCGCGGTGGTGCCCCTGCAGATTGGTGCCACCGTGGACGACGTGGTGGCAGGCAAGTTCTCCAGCTACCCGTGGCAGCCGATTCTGATTATCCTGGCGGCGTTCATCGTGCAGGCGATAACCCTCATGGTCTCCTCGTACAGCGCGGCTCGACTGGGAGCGCTCGTTACCCGCGACACCAACCAGGACACCCTCGACGGCACCCTCGACCTGGATGCACGCACCGTGGAAGAAGCAGGTAGCGGCGACCTGCTCACCCGCGTGACCGACGACCTGTCCTCGGCAGCCAAGTCCGTCAGCGAGGACCTGCTCGGCGCAATCTACGTGCTGCTGTACTTCCTGATTTCCACCATCTCCCTGGCGTTTGTGAGCCCCGCAATGGGTCTGATCATGCTGCCCATGATTGCCGGTCTTGCCCTCATCATGTCGAAGATGCTGCCGCTCATGGCGGCACGCAACCAGACCGCCCAGGAGTGCGTGAGTGACCTCAACAGCGTGCTGACCGAGAACATTCGCGGCACCTCCACGATTCGCGAGCTGGGCGTTCACGCCGCCCGTGAAGAGGTTTTCTCCGCTGAGAACAAGGAACGTTTGTTTGGCGCGCAGCTGGGCATGGTGCGCATCCGCCAGCTGTACTTCACCGTGGACGCTATCAACTCCTGGATGCCCACGATTCTGTGCATGCTCTGGGGTGCCGCCTGCGTGGCTCTCGGCTGGGCAAGCTGGGGTGCCGTAGCGACCGCCTCGGTCATGGTGTTCAGCCTGCGAGTCCTCACCGACATGCTGAACCACCACGTCAGCAGCCTGCGCATCATGCTCGTGAACATGGGCCGCGTGTTCGGTGTGGTGTCCTTGGCGAAGAAGCAGCGTGAGGCGCGTGCACAGCACCGTGCCGAAGCGTTCTCCGCCGTGTCTGATGAAGCCGTGAAGAACCCGGAGTACGCCATTGACTGCTCCCAGGTTTCGTACGGCTACTCGCCCGACGCCCTCGTTCTGGAAGACATCACCCTGAAGATTCGTCGCGGTGAAGCGCTCGCCCTGGTGGGCCGCTCCGGCTCGGGTAAGACCACCCTGGCGCGCCTAATCGGTGGTTCGCTGACCGCCCTGGACGGCACCATTAACGTGATGGGTCGCCCCGTCGGTCACGGCGATTTTCCGACCGATGCCGCCGCTGACGGCCGCCCGCGCCTGCTGGTCTGCACCCAGGAAGCGCACGTCTTCTTCGGTACTCTCGCCGATAACTTTACGGTGGTCGTGCCGGATGCAACCGTCGAGCAGATGGGCGAGGCGCTGGACGCTGTCGGTGCCCGCTGGTGGCGCGACCTGCCGCAGGGCATGGATACCGTCGTCAGCGGCGCGGATTCGCCTCTGACCCGCGACCAGATTCAGCAGCTGGCACTGGCACGTATTGTGCTGGCTGACCCGCACGCCGTGATTCTGGACGAGTCCACCACCCAGCTGGAGCTCGCGGACGCCACCGAGTCTCTGCGTGCCGTGCTGGCGAACCGTGCGGTGCTGATCATTTCGCACGATGCGCGTATCGCCTCCCTGGCTGACCGCGCGGTCCTGCTGCACGAGGGCAGGATCATTGCGGAGGGCTCACCGGCAGAGATTTTCGCCCTGACCTAAGCCCGGCGGATATGCCCGACTGATTTACTCGGCGGATAGTGCCCGGTACTGCGTGAAGCGGTGCCGGGCACTGCTCTTTAATGGGCGAGTTCTGGGTGGGGTGTGCGCTGAAACCTGCGCTGGAAAAGCCGCGCCGGAGTGGGGGTGTAGCAACACAATGCTCAAACGAAAATTTCGGAGAGATTCACTTGCCGCCCGCAAAACTTTCAGCTCCTGAGAATCGTTGTGATAACCTGGCAGAGCGATATGGGGTGCCTTGAGACGCCCGCAACCCGCCCAACACCAGCCCACCCCGCCCAATGAAGGGTATACGGGGCATACGGCACAGTGGGCGCACGAAACGGCGTCAGAACACTCAAGGCTGAGAGAATCACCCATTGAACCTGCTCTAGTTCGAACTAGCGAAGGGATTATCGATCATGGCAGAGCAGCCTACCGCGCCCGCGTGCGCACCCACCAACCCCTCAACTACCTCCAACTCTGCACCCGGCGCGAGCGCCTCCGGAACTCCCGGGGCACCTGGGACCTCTAGGGTGCCGAGGGTTCTGTCCATTGCTGGAACCGACCCCTCCGGCGGTGCAGGTATTCAGGCGGACCTCAAGTCCATTACCGCATCCGGCGGTTACGGCATGTGCGTGACCACCTCACTGGTCGCCCAGAACACCTGCGGAGTGCGCGAAGTATTCACCCCGCCCCTGGAATTTTTGACCGCGCAGCTTGCTGCCGTTTTTGATGACGTCACGGTTGACGCCGTAAAAATCGGCATGCTCGGCGACGCGGACACGATCCGCACCGTCAGCACCTGGCTGAGTGAGCACCCCGTGCCCGTGGTCGTGCTCGACCCGGTCATGATTGCTTCTAGCGGTGACCGCCTGCTGCAGGCGGAAGCGGAGCAGGCGCTGCGCGACCTCGTGCCGCTCGTGGACGTGATTACCCCGAACATTCCGGAGCTTGCCGTGCTCTGTCAGAAGGAGCCCGCCCAGACCTTTGATGAGGCGCATGAGCAGGCGGCGAACCTTGCGGCGGCGACTGGAACCACCGTGATTGTGAAGGGCGGCCACCTGTGCGGTCAGGACGCCGGTAACACCGCGGTCTTCCCGGATGGCACCTGCGCGCACGTGCGCACCCCGCGCCTGGAGAGCCGCAATACGCACGGCACCGGATGCTCCCTGTCCTCCTCGCTGGCGACCCGCCTGGGCGTGGAACTGCTCCAGCACACCGAGGCCGCAGGGCACACCGAAGCCGCAGAATCTTCTGAGGGCGAGAAGAATACTCTGACCAGCGAAGACACCTACCGCGCCCTGCAGTGGAGCACCCGCTGGCTCCACGAATCCATTGCCGCAGGTGCCGGGCTGCAGGTCGGCTCCGGTGAGGGCCACGGCCCGGTGGACCACGCCGCCCGTGCCCGCCGTCTGGAGGCTGCCGCCTCCGCGTACCCGTGGCATCACCTGCTCGCCACCACCGACTCTGAGGGCAATACCCTGGACGGCACCAGCCCGGAGCGTCTGCTACCGGTCAGCCCCGTACCCGCCGGTGAAGCCGTCGTACAGCCCGCCGGTCCTTGGACCGCCGCCCTCTGGGCAGCCGGCGGCGAAACCTGGCACCAGATCCTGGACCTGCCCTTCGTGCGTGCCCTCGGTGACGGCACCCTCGACGAGGACCTGTTCGCCTTCTACCTGGACCAGGACGCCCTCTACCTGCGGGATTATTCGCGTGCGCTCGCGACTCTCTCGGCGCGTGCTGATACCGCTGAGGCGCAGGTGCACTGGGCGGCCGGTGCGCACGAGGCGATTGCCGCCGAATCGCAGCTGCACGAGGGCTGGTTGGCGAACCGTGCGCGTCTGGGTGGTCCCTCGCCGATTACGATGGGGTACACGAATTTCCTGCGTGCCTCCGCCGCCGGTGAGGATTACGTGGTCGGTGCCGCGGCGGTCCTGCCCTGCTACTGGCTGTACGAAGAGGTGGGCGCTGTGCTCTCCTCGCAGAATCACGCGGACCACCCGTACGCGGAGTGGCTGAGCATGTACGGTGGCGAAGAGTTCGCCGCGGATGTGGCGCGTAGCCTCGCGGAGGTGGAGCGTGCGTTTGAGGCGGCTTCACCGGCTCAGCGTGTGCGTGCGGCGCGGGCGTACCTGTCGGCGTGCGTGTATGAGCGCGAGTTCTTTGACCAGGCGCACCGAGCATTACGTTAGTTTGCTGGGCGCTGCGCTAGCTGACGGGCACTGCGCTAGGGGTTGCACTGTAGCCAGCTCGCCGGTGCTTGAGGTACCGATGTTTTAGGCGCCGATTCTGGGCTGAATACCGCCCCGGCATGGTGCGAGATGGGTGATTGATGCTTCACTCAAACTGCCGCTGGTTCGGGGCGCGTGCCGGTTATGCTTAAGGCGTCGGTGAAAACCGTTTGCGGTAGGATTCCGGCCCTCACCCAACTGGCTGATGTACCTGCCGCGCCCGCACCTCTACGGTGTGTAGCCGACCTAGGAAAGTTTGGCCCGCCGCAACCACCTCATCCAACCCCCGCGGCGGGCCAAACGCCTTCCTTCCCGGTGCTTTTGTGTCGGGGCTCCGCTTGAAAGCATTCGGCTTGAAAGTGTTTCGCGTACAAATCCCGCATAGAAATATCCCGTGCAGATGCTCTCATCTGCACGGGATATTTCTATGTTTCTCGCGGCTGCGAATTAGCCGCCGCGGCGGGTACTTCAGGCTAGTACATCAGGGAAGGGGAGTAGCCTACTTGCTCTCGCCCTTGAGCGCGCCCACGAGGGGGCCAATTACGTCCATGGGCAGCGGGAAGACCACGGTCGAGTTCTGGTCGGCGCCCAGCTCCAGCAGGGTCTGCAGGTAACGCAGCTGCAGGGAGGCGGGGGACTGGCTCAGAATGTCGGACGCTTCCTTCAGCTCGCTCGAAGCCTCCAGCTCACCGCGTGCCGAAATGATCTTTGCGCGGCGCTCACGCTCAGCCTCAGCCTCACGAGCCATGGCGCGCTGCATAGCCTCGGGAATCTCAACGTCCTTAATTTCGACGAGCTCCACCTGAATACCCCACGGTTCGGTGCGCGAACCGATGATGGAACGCAGGTCCTCGTTCAGGTCCTCGCGGTGTGCGAGCAGGGTGTCCAGGTCAACGCGACCGAGCAGGGAACGCAGGGTGGTCTGCGCAATCTGGCTGGTGGCAATCGGGTAGTTCTCAACCTCAAGCACAGCGTTCTTGGCGTTGGTCACGCGGAAGAGGACCACGGCGTTCACGCGGGCGGGGACGTTGTCCTTGGTGATGACTTCCTGCGGGGGAATGGTCAGGGTGATGACACGCATATCAACGCGCTGCAGGGAGTCAACGAGGGGGAAGACGACGTTCAGGCCGGGCTTCAGCTCCGAACGCAGGTGACCGAAGCGGAAGGAGATGCCACGCTCGTATTCGGGGATGACGCGGAACATACGAATCAGAATAAAAAGAACAATGACGGCAACTGGGATGAGGATAGTTGCCAAAGTGACGGGATCCATGGTTTTCCTTCACAAGTATTGGGGGAGGACGGTATGTGTGCCCACCTGCCCGCGCCTCATACGGTGCAGGTAGTAGGGGGTGCCCGGTACCGGGCTGTGTGTGGGGGAGTTGAGGGAGGGGAATTCTCCGTCCCGGCGCACGTCGCGGCGGGTCGGCGCCCCGGCGGCACCCCGCATGGAAAACTCAAAAGAGAAACCCACACGGGGTAGCCGCCGAAGCTAACAGACGGGACCAGCCAGCCGGTCAGCCGCCGGAACGGAAAAACCTATGCAGCGCTATTTCTTCGCCATTTCCTCCGCGGCCTCAACCTCAGCCAGGTTCTGCTCCTGCAAGACCTCGTTCGTGGTCTTGTGCAGTCGCTTAACCGAGGTGCCGGTACCGCTCCAGGCGGGGCGGTCCGGGTCGAGGGCAGAGGTACGAACCGGCAGGGTTGCATCCGCAATCATCTGCTTGCGGGTCTGCTCGGTACGGCGCTTACGCTCATTCGACACACCACCCCACTTCGCCGCGAAACGATCCATCTTCACGTTCACCGACTCATCAGCGGTGGATGCGTGAATATGCTTCGGATCGTTCTCGAAGTTCGCGGGGGAACGCATGAGCTTCACAGCCAGCGGGTAGGTCAGCGACAGGCAGACCACCGCGGCGGCACCCTCCACCAGAAGCTCCAGCGGGGAGTGCCAGACGATGGCGGCACCAATCAGGGTGACCACACCCAGCAGCGAGACAGCAACCGCCAGCCCGCGGTGGAAACGACCCGACTCGGAGTAGGGCCATTCGTCCACTTCGCGGGTGAGCTCGCGACCGTTCGCCGAGACGGTGCAGCTGTCCTTAATCGGGCAGGTGTTGCACACGCTGGGCTTGGCGCGGTAACGCATCACTCGGTTATCCGAGTCGAATGCGGTCGCCCACAGCCACTGGTCTTCGGGGCAGAGCCACGCGTCGCTCTCTTGGTGGTAGGTGAACCCGAAGGTTCGCGCCGCCACCATGCGCTGGCTGGTGCGCTTGGCGAGAATATCGAAGCCCCAACCCACGGCGACCAGGCCGAGCGCGTACACGCAGGCCAGCCACACGAGGAAAGAAACTCCAGCAATCTGCTCAGGCATGGTTAGCCTCGACGATCGCTACGGTAGGGGCTGGTCTGCTCGGGCAGCTCCTCGGCAGCCTTAGCGCCGGCGAACTCTGCGATGCGAGCGTCCTCAACCACCTCGTACAGCGGCGGTTCGGGCAGCTCCAGGACGGTTTCCTTAGCGTTCTTGGAGAAGATCTCCTTGATACCCAGCAGCGCCAGCTTGATCAGCGGGATGATGCCGACCAGGAAGATGACGTCACCGGGCATACGCATCCAACCCATCACGGCGGAAGCACCGTCGTGAATGAACGCGAAGGAACGAGCCTCGTAGTAGCCCTCACCCACGGACTTGTACAGCTGAGCAATACCCAGCGGCAGCAGCGAGATGAAGGACATCCACAGCAGACCAATGTTCAGAGTCCAGAAGGAGAACTTCAGACCCTTCTCAGGCCACTTGTTCTCCGGGAGCAGGTAGCGCAGACCAAACACCGCGAACGCGATCGCGAGCATACCGTACACACCCATCATGGAGGCGTGTGCGTGGTTTGCGGTCAGCGCGGTACCAATCTCGAAGTAGGACACGATCGGCAGGTTAATCAGGAAGCCGAACACACCAGCGCCGAGGAAGTTCCAGAAGCCCACAGCAATCAGGAACATGACAGCCCAACGATGCGGGAAAGGCTTGGTACGGTTGGAGTACTGGCGAGCACCCAGCTGCATGAAGCCCCACGCCTCAACGGTCAGGAAGGTCAGCGGAATAACCTCAGCAGCCGAGAAGAACGCACCGAATGCCATCTGCTCGGAGGGGGTACCGACGAAGTAGGTGTGGTGCAGAGTACCGATCACACCACCGACGGAGTAGAGCACGGCGTCCATCATGATGATGGAGATCGCGATGCGCTCGCGGACCACGCCGAGCAGCACGAAGATGTACGCCACCATGACGGTGGTGAACAGTTCGAGGAAGTCCTCCACCCAGAGGTGAACCACCCAGAATCGCCAGAATTCGGCAACGGTCACGTGAGTACGCTGACCTGCGAGCAGGCCGACCGCGTAGAACATGGGGATGGCGAGGCCGGAGAAGAGGAACAGCCACGGCAGGGAGGTCTTCTTCGAGCCCTTCAGACGAGCGGAGAGGGTACGCCAGACGATGACGATCCAGATGAACATACCCGCGGTGAGCAGGATCTGGAAGAATCGCGGCAGGTCCAGGAACTCCCACTGCTGCGAGAAGAAGCCGGTGAGTTCCTTGGGGATGAGGCCCTTCTGAGAGAACCATTCGTTCAGCAGCGAGCCGAGGACCACGAAGACCACGGCGCCGATGAGAACGTAGGTGAGCAGACCCTGCTTCTTGGGTTCGCGGCGGGTAATCAGCGGGGCGATGAAGATACCGCCCGCCAGGAACGCGCCTGCGGTCCAGAAGAGGGAGAGCTGAAGGTGCCAGGTTCGGGATACCGTGTAGGGCAACAGCTGGCCCATGTCGATACCGAAGAATCCGGTGAGTTCTTCACGGTAGTGCTCGGTGAGCGCACCCACCAGAGCCTGCAGCAGGAACAGCACCAGGATCGTTGCGAAGAGCAAGCAGGCTGCCTTCTGCGAGGGGGTCAGGCGAACTTCGTCGGGCTGACGGAAGTCGAGGACGGGTGCCTCTTCCGCGTGCCAGCCGATAGCGCGGGACCAGCGGCCGTAGATGGCGAACATCAGACCGGTACCACCGATGAGGGCAATCAGGGAGAGTGCCGACCAGACCATCAGATCCGCGGTGGGCTTGTTGTCCACGTTGGGTTCGGAGGGCCAGTTGTTGGTGTAGGAGTAGGGCTGGTCGGGGCGGTCTGCCGCCGATGCCCATGCGGTCCAGCCGAAGAATGCGACGATGTCGTGCAGTTCTTCGTCGTTCTTAATGGCGTTGGGGAACAGGCCCTGCGAGGTGTCACCCTTCATCAGGGTTTCGCGGTAGTGCTTGAGCATGAGCTGGTAGCCCTTGGTCTGACCAGCGGACCAGGTGATGGTCTTGGTGTGCTCGTCGTACTTGTTCTCCTTGCGCCACTCGTTCTTGACGAGTTCGCGGGGGTCCTGCTTGCCCTGCTCACGGTACTCCTTGACGGCGGCATCGGTGGTCAGGCGCAGGTATTCTGCAGTGTAGTCGGGGCCGAGGTAGGCACCGTGACCGAGTACGGATCCGTACTGCTGCAGGCCGCGTCCCTGGAACAGTTCCTGACCGTGCAGAATCTGTTCTTGGGTTGCGATAGTTTTGCCGTCATTGCCGACAATTTTGTCGGGGAGCGGCATGGAGAGTGCGTAGGTGCGCATTGCAAGGACTGCCATGATGGTGAAGCCCAGGAGCATCACAAACGCAACAGCCTGTACCCAGCCTTTTCCGGCATAGGCACCGACCGTGTCTGAGCGGCGGGCAATCTTTGCTGCCTGCGCACGCGAGACGGGTTTTGTAGCCATAGTGTATGTCTCCAGTGTGCGTGGAATTTGTATGTGGAGTGGCTCCGACGCACATCCGCTGGAGGGGCGGCTCACTATGTTCGGGGTGAATCGTCCTTGAGGGAGGTGCGACAGCCCACCCTGCCTTTTATTCTTGCATATTAAATACGCATTTACGAAACTTTGCTGACGTAGCGTCACAATGTGACGCGGCTACTTTTCTGGAAAATCTGCAATCACACGGCGGAAAACCTGAAATATTACGTTGAGGTTGAACCCTTAGCTTTCGCGCTGCCGCCCTGCGCTACCTCACCGCCTGTAACGGAGGGGGAGGCGAAGGTTTCGGTGTTCCGGGGCGTTCTAGGGTATTCCAGGGTGTTCCGGGGCGTTTCGGGGCGGAAGCTATGCAGGCTGGCGCATCCCAGCATGTGGAAGGGGAGCGCGGCACCCCTCACGTTCCTACACCCGGGTGTGGAATAATAAAACCCGGTACTACTAAACACAGTACAAATTTTTTTCAGTACAGATTCTGTGCACCCGCACGGCGCACCATCTGAAGGGGTCGCTCACCCCGCATCCACGGCGGACCGCCGCCACAGCCCGCAATCTATCGGCACATCAGGAGAGTTCACGTGCTTCTCTACAAAACCACCCAGAAAGCAGTCACCGGAATCCTGCGCACCGTCTTCCGCGCCCGCGTGACCGGACTCGAAAACTTCCCCGCTACCGGCCCGGTGATTGTCGCCTCCAACCACCTGTCCTTCCTGGACTCCATCATTATTTCCGCCATGATGCCGCGCCGCGTGGCGTTCCTCGCCAAGGCTGAGTACGTGAACACCCCCGGCCCGCGCGGCAAGATGATGAAGGCATTCTTCGAAGCCGTGGACATCATTCCCGTGAACCGCTCCGACCGTTCCGAATCGCTCAAGGCGCTCGACATTGCCCTGGAGAAACTGCAGGAGGGTAAGGTCTTCGGCATTTACCCCGAGGGCACCCGCTCCCGCGACGGCTACCTGTACCGCGGCAAGATTGGTGTGGCGTGGCTGGCGCACATGACCGGCGCGCCCGTGGTTCCGGTCGGTCTGATTGGTACCGACCGCCTGCAGAAGCCTGGTTCGAACATGATTTACCCGCGCCGCTTCACGATTCGTGTGGGTAAGCCGCTCTACTTTGAGAAAACCGGCGAGAAGATGACCGGCAAGCAGCGCCGCGTTACCACCGACGCGATCATGGGTGAGATTGCTCAGCTGTCCGGCCAGGCGCGAAAGCACGAATACAACGTTTCGCCCTCAGCCGCACGTGACGCAGGCTAGGGCACGCGCCGCCTGTACCGCGTAGACTTAAACCGCGCATTCACGCACCGACCCCCGCACTTTGGGGGAGATGGGTGTAGGATGCGCGGTTTGTCGTATGCGCGAGCCCGAGATGACCCCGGCGGTCTCGCGAGCCCCACCACAGAGAACCGCTGCGAGAACCGTCGTAAAGCCCAGTAGAGCGAGGAGAAAGTACCCATGGCAGAGCCTTCCAGCTACCGCCCCGCCCCCGGCGAAATCCCCACCGACCCGGGCGTTTACCGTTTCCGCGATGCCGATGGCCGCGTCATCTACGTGGGTAAGGCGAAGAACCTGCGTAACCGCCTCAACAGCTATTTTGCGTCCCCGCAGACGCTGAGCCCGAAGACCTATGCGATGGTGCATACGGCGGCGAGTGTGGAGTGGACCGTGGTGGCGAGCGAGATGGAATCGCTGCAGCTCGAATACACCTGGATTAAGGAGTTTTCGCCGCGGTTCAACATTGCCTTCCGTGACGATAAGTCGTACCCGTACCTGGCGATTACGGTCAGCGATGTGTACCCGCGCGCGATGGTGACTCGCGGTGAGCGCCGTAAGGGCGTGCGCTATTTTGGCCCGTATTCGCAGGCGTGGGCGATTCGTGAAACCCTAGATGCGCTGCTGCGCGTGTTCCCGGTGCGCACCTGCACGAATGGCGTGTTTAACCGCGCGAAGAATAGTGGCCGACCGTGCTTGCTCGGTTATATCGATAAGTGTGCGGCGCCGTGCGTGGGCAAGATTAGCGCGGAGGAGCATCGCGAGTTGGCGCGCGGGCTGACCCGGTTCATGGCGGGTGGTGCTGAGAAGCATATCGCCCAGTTGACCGCGGAAATGAAAGCCGCCGCGGCTGATATGGATTTTGAGCGCGCCGCTATTCTTCGCGACGATATTGCCGCGCTGACTAAAGCGTTTGAGCGTAATGCCGTGGTGCTCGGCGCGACCGTGGATGCCGACCTGTTCGCCTACGCTGAGGATGACCTGGAGGCGTCCGTTCAGGTGTTCTTTGTGCGCGGCGGCAGAATCCGCGGCCAGCGCGGCTGGATCGTGGAGAAAGTCAACGACAGCACCGACGCGCAGCTCATTGAGCAGCTGATCGCGCAGGTGTACAGCGATATTGCGGCGAGCCTCGCCTCCCAGAAGGACGCCGAGAAGAGCCTGAATAGCTACGATATTCCGCGCTCCGTGCTGGTGCCGGTGGAGTCTGAGAATAAGGAGCAGCTTGCGTCCTGGCTGGCGGAGGTGCGCGGTGGCCCCGTGGAGATTAGCGTCCCGCAGCGCGGCGACAAGGCAGAACTCATGAAGACGGTTGCCGAGAATGCGCGCCAGTCGCTGACCTTGCACAAGAGCCGCCGTGCCGGTGACTTGACCACTCGCAGCGCCTCCCTCGTGGAGCTGCAGGAGGCGCTCGAACTGCCCGACCCGCTGCTGCGCATCGAGTGCTACGACATTTCGCATGTGCAGGGCACGAACGTGGTCGCATCCATGGTGGTCTTTGAGGACGGCATGCCCGCGAAGAACGCCTACCGCACCTACAGTATTACCGGCGACGCCGCGCGCGACGATACCGCCAGCATGTACGACGTCATTACCCGCCGCTTCAAGAGGCACCTGGCGCAGCAGGCGGAACGCGAAGCCGCGCCCGTGCACTCCGGCGAGATTGACGCCTCCACGCCCGAGCCGGCGAAGTTCGCCTACCCGCCGAACCTGGTGCTCGTGGACGGCGGCCCGCCTCAGGTGGCTGCCGCATCCGCCGCGCTGAGCGACCTGGGCATTACGGATGTGTACGTTGCCGGCATCGCTAAGCGCCTGGAGGAACTGTGGCTGCCTGACGACGACTACCCGGTCGTGTTGCCGCGCACCTCGCAGGCGCTGTACCTGGTGCAGCGCATCCGCGACGAGGCGCACCGTTTCGCGATTACCTTCCACCGTTCTAAGCGCGGTAAGGCGATGGTCGCCTCCGCCCTGGACGAGGTGCCCGGTCTGGGCGAGGTGAAGCGTGCCGCGCTGATTAAGCACTTCGGGTCGGTGGCTCAGATTAAGCAGGCGAGCGCCGAGGAGCTGACGGCGGTGCCGGGTATTGGTCCGGCGTTGGCTCAGAAGATTCTGGCGGCGCTGACCTAAGCAGTGCTGATCTATGCGTCCGGTGGTGCCGCATGAAAGCCCGCCCGGGGTGTGAACGCAGCGCCCCGCCTCGTAATAGCGCTTAACAAACGTGTCATAATTGAAGGAAACCGTCATCATTACGAGCGCGCTATCTTCGCGCGCCCTCAACCAGTAGAGTGGAAACCGTGAGTAATAACCATCTGCGCCTATTCACCAGCGAGTCGGTGACTGAAGGCCACCCCGATAAGATTTGTGACCAGATTTCTGACGCCATCCTTGACGGCATCATTGCCCAGGATCCCGCAGCGAACGTTGCTGTGGAGACCATGGTAACCACCGGTCAGGTGCATGTTGCTGGTGAGGTGACCACCTCCAGCTACGTCGAAATCCCCTCCATCGTGCGCGAGACCATTCTGGGTATCGGCTACGATTCCTCGACCCGCGGCTTCGACGGCGAGTTCTGCGGCGTGTCCGTGTCCATTGGCGAGCAGTCCCCGGACATTAACGCCGGCGTGTACGAGTCCCTCGAGGTTCGTCAGGGCATCGCTGCTGACGAGTACGACCGCCAGGGTGCGGGCGACCAGGGCATCATGTTCGGTTACGCATCCAACGAGACGAACGTGCTGATGCCCGCCCCGATTTGGCTGGCGCACCGCCTCTCTGAGCGTCTGACCAAGGTCCGTAAGGACGGCCTGCTGACCGAGCTGCGCCCCGACGGCAAGACTCAGGTGACCCTCGGCTACGATTCGAACAACGTCCCCGTCTCCGTGGACACCGTGGTTGTTTCGAGCCAGCACACCGCAAGCTACGACCTGGCTGACCTGCGTGCAGACATTGAGAAGCACGTGATTGCACCGGTTCTGGGTAGCGTCGATCTGGATTCTTCCAACGCTAAGTTCATTGTGAACCCCGCTGGCCGCTTCGTTCAGGGTGGCCCCGTGGGTGACGCGGGCCTGACCGGCCGCAAGATTATTGTGGACACCTACGGCGGTTCGGCTCGTCACGGTGGTGGCGCGTTCTCCGGTAAGGATCCGTCGAAGGTGGACCGTTCCGCAGCGTACGCAATGCGTTGGGTTGCGAAGAACATTGTGGGTGCCGGTCTTGCCGACCGCGCCGAGGTTCAGGTTGCGTACGCTATCGGCCAGGCAGCGCCGGTCGGTCTGTACGTTGAAACCTTCGGCACCGAGAAGGTCGACCCGATCAAGATTGAGAAGGCTGTGCGTGAGGTCTTCGACCTGCGCCCGCTGGCAATCATTAACGAACTGGATCTGCGCCGCCCGATCTACAAGAAGACCGCAGCTCACGGCCACTTCGGTCGTACCGAGCCGGAATTCACCTGGGAGCGCCTGAACCGCGTGGATGCACTGCGTTCGGCAGTGTCCTCCTCCTAATATCTGTCAGGGTAGAGGAGCACGCTGATTCGGGTGACTCAGAGCAGTTCTGAATCGAACTCTTCGGCACCGTTGGGTGCCCAGCAGGAATCCCTGCAACAGCTTGACCTGTTGCAGGGATTTCCTGCTCTTCGTGATGCCCTGATTCCGGCTGCCCCGGAGCCGGTGAATGTTGCCGCTGAGCTGGAGGCGAGCGGCGTGCCGAACCCTGTGGCGCGTGTGCGCGTGGATAGCACCCTGCCGCAGGTGGACCGCACGTTTGATTACCGCGTGCCCGCCGAGCTGAGTGAGGATGCGGTGCCCGGCGCCCGCGTGCGCGTGCTGTTCAACGGCCACGAGCTGACCGGTTACATTGAGGAACGCGCCGCCACGACCGATTGGACGCGTACCTCGTTGCTGCCGCTCAAGTCGGTGCTGTCGCGTGTGCCGGCTGTTGCGCCTGAAATTTTTGCGCTCGCGGAGGCGCTTGCCGACCGTTACGCCTCCACGGTGGCGAACGTGCTGCGCCTGGCGGTGCCGCCGCGCATTGCCGCGCTGGATAAGAAGTACGCGCCCCTTCTACCGGGTTACGAGTCGGCGTATTTGGGCGATTCTGCCCCGGTAAGCACTTCCGATGCTCCCGAGAGCGCGGCTTCCGAGAGCGCGGAATCTGAGCCTTCTGCCGCCTCCGCCACCTTCAGTGCCGCTGTCTCCAGCGCTACCGACCCGTACGCTTGGCTTGCCACCCCCGGCGCGCCCGCACCCTTTGTGCTGGACCCGCCGGCACTGAACCCGGACGCCCCGGATGCCGCCTCCGTCTTCTCCGATTACGAGAACGGTGCGGAGTTCATTGAGGATGTTGCCGCCGGTGCCGCGACCCGCGCCGTGATGACGGTTCTTCCCGGCCACCTGGAGCACACGTGGGCGGATGTTGTGGCGACCGCACTCGCGACGGCTGCAACAAGTGGTCGCGGCGCTATTGCGGTGGTTCCGACCGCTAAGAACCTGGATCTTCTGGAGGCGGCGCTCGCCGAGCGTCTGCCCGCTGATTCGTTTGTGCGTTTGAGTTCTGATTCGACTCCGCATACGCGCTATCACGGGTTTGTGAAGGCGCGTTTGGGCCGGGTTCCGGTGGTGATTGGTACCCGCGCGGCAGCTTACGCGCCGGTGGCGAACCTGGGCCTGGTGGTGTGCTGGGATGACGGCGATTCTTCGCTGGTGGAGCGGCGCGCCCCGTATTGTCATGCCCGTGACGTGTTGCTTCTGCGTGCTTCTGCTGAGAATACTGCGGCGCTGTTTGTCGGGTTCAGCATGAGTAGTGAGGCGGCGCGTCTGGTGCGTACCCGCTGGGCGTCTCATGTGCGTGCGCCGCGTGCGCTGGTGCGTGATTATTCGCCGCGTATTTTTTCGACGGGTTCGGAGTTTGAGTTGGCGCGTGACCCGTTGGCGGCGATGGCGCGTATTCCTCACCTGGCGTTTGAGCATGCTCGTCGGGCGTTGGCGCGTGGCCCGGTGCTGGTGCAGGTGGCGCGTAGCGGTTATATTCCGTCGTTTTCGTGTGAGCGTTGCCGCATGCCGGCGCGTTGTGGCGAGTGTAGCGGACCGTTGTCGGTGGCTTCGGGTTCGTCGGTTCCGTCATGTTCGTGGTGCGGTCACCTGGCGCAGCAGTGGCGTTGTTCTGAGTGTGGTTTTACGCATTGGCGTTATTCGGCGGCGGGTGCGACTCGTACTGCTGAGGAGCTGGGTCGTGCGTTCCCGAATGTTCCGGTGATTTCTTCGGCGGGTGACCACGTGCGGGCGTCGGTTGGTCCTGAGCCTGCGCTGGTGGTGGCGACTCCGGGTGCTGAGCCGGTGGCTTTTGGCGGCTATGCGGCGGCGCTTTTGTTGGATGCCGATAAGATGCTTCGTTTTGATTCGTTGCGTGCTCCGGAGGCGGCGTTACGTCGCTGGTTGAATGCGGCGGCGTTGGTTCGTCCGGCGGCTCTTGAGGGTACGGTGGTGACGACTGCTTCGCCGTCGCCGGTGGAGCAGGCGCTGGTGCGTTGGGATCCGGCGTGGTTTGCTCGTCAGGAGCTGGAGGAGCGCGCTCAGACGGGTCTGCCTCCGGCGGTTCGTACGGCTGCGGTGACTGGCGCGGAGGCAGATGTTCGCGCCTTCATGGAAGAGTTCTTGGGCTCTTCTGCGCTACCGGAGCGCGTGCGTGAGCAGTTGCGTATTGTGGGTCCGGTTCCTCTGGATCAGGGGTATTTTGCCTGGTCGGAGTCTCTTGTTGAGGATTCTGAGGAGGCGCCGGTTCAGGGCGATTGGCGTACCCTGCTGTTCTTCTCGTACGGCATTGCCCAGCAGGTGACCCGCGAGTTGCGTGCTACGCGTGCAACGATTGCGGCGTTGAAGAAGAACGTGGGGGAGCGACCGGTTCAGATTCGTTGTGACGGTCTGGACGTGCTGTAATTTTCTAGTCGTGCTGTAGTGTTTTGGTGAGGGGGCGGTTTTGCCCCTGAACGCGGTGCTGACGGCGTGGGTTGTGTCTGTGGGGTCAGCGCAGAGGCGAGGAGGTGAGAGGCATGTCTAAGGTGCCTCATCTGCTGAAGGGTAGCGCGTTGCCTGACGGTGAGCAGCGGCGGCTGGCTGAGTATGCTTCTGCGCATCCGAAGAGCGCCCTGCACCGTAAGGGTAAGCACCATGATGCGGCGGTGCTGCTGATTCACGGCATCGGCTACCAGAATCACGGCGAGACGCTCGCGTATTTTGGCAAGCCGGTGGCGCATAGCGTGCAGACTTTGTTGGCGCTGAATACGGGTGCGGATTCTGTAGCCCTTTCCTCTGGCGCCCCCCTCCGAAGAGCCCCCCGAGGCGGAGGCTTCTGCGCGGGTTTGTGTTGAGCTGATTCCTGACGGCGATACCCTCCCGTCTGCCGCTGAGGTGAACCCGTTGAGCCACCATAGCGAGCTGACGTATTCGTTGACGATTGAGCGCACGGAATACCCCGCCGACCCGGTCGAGGAAAGCCCGGAGGTTGAGGAGAACCCCGTTCAGGAAGAAACCGCCTCGTCTTCTGCGGCTGAGGGACAGAATCTTCTGGAGCGCACTCTGGACTCTGCGCGTAAGTACCGCCTGCGTAAGTGGGCTGTATTGCGCCCCGCGTTTGATGTGAGCGTGCTGGGTCTTCCGGTGTTTGAGGATGCCCCAGCGGAGGAGCTACCCGCGCCGGAGGGTACCGGTTTTGCTCTCTCTAGTTTTGAGCTGCCCAAGGTGGAGCTGCCCAAGGTGGAGCTGCCCAAGGTGGAACTTCCAAAGGTCGAACTACCCAAGGTTGACCTGTCTAAAGTGGAGCTCCCTAAGATTGATCTGCCCAAAATTGAGCTTCCCAAGGTAGAGCTCCCGAACATCGAACTACCCAATATTGAGCTGCCCAATCTTGAATTTCCGCGCCTGCCTCAGCCGAAGCCGCGCCCGGTGCGCACGGTCACTCGCCGTAGCCTCCTCTTTCAGGAGGGCTTCTGGCGACCCAGACATTACCGCCCGTTGAAGGAACATTTGCCCTGGTTGGCGTCGGTTTTGCCGCTGTTTTTGATGTTCTGCTTCTACTATGAGCGCCCCGGCGTGACCTGGCGTGAACGCGCCGGGCACCTATTGCGTTCTATGGCGCGGTTCATGAACGTGGCGCTGTGGCTGGTGCTGGCGGCGATGACTGTGATGACCTTCCGTGATGCTTTTGTGGCGTCCCTGGGCACTGCGCAGGGTGCGTTTACGGCTCTTGCAGCGGTGCTCGGTCTGGGTATTGTGGGCTGGGTTTTGGCTCGTCGTGCCCGTGAGCTGTGGGCGCTGGTGAAGGCTATTCCTACGCAGCTGATTCAGACGGCGACCAGCCCGGATTCACGCGATTTGGAACGTATTTATGCGCGTCTGGATCGTCAGCTGGATGATTTGAGTTCCCGTAGCGATGCGGTGGGTATTATTGCCCATTCGCAGGGTGGCTACCTGAGCTATGAGCTGCTGCGTCGCCGTGCGGCGGCGGGTAAGAAGCCGATTCGTTTCTTCTACGGCCTGGGTAGTGGCGTGGTTCCGATTAGCATTATCGCTAGTGACCGCAACGACATCCCGGAGTCTTTGGATGCCGCGGGCGGCTACCGTAACCGCGCCATGCTGCTGTGGGTGAGCGTGATCGCGGCGTTCTCGTGGCTGGTGGAGGCGTCCCTGCTGGCAAGCCCGTACCGTTTGCTGCTGCATCATGCGATGCTGGTGCCGCTGGCGTTGAGTGTGGTACCCCTGGTCGCGAGCGTGCCGGGTACTTTGAAGGGGCGGGCGCGTATCGGCCGCAAGAGTGCTCGGGAAAGCGCCTCCGCAAAAACCTCCGCAACTACCTCGGTAAACACCCCGGAAGATGTGCGCCTGGTCAACCCGTACGGCACGCGAGCCTACGTGAAGTGGTTGATTCCGCTGCTCTTCGTGCACGGCGTTTTCATGCTGTACGCGGTGTTCATGCTACTGCTGGCTCAGCTGCGTGTTGAGGGCGCTGTCCCTGAGCTGACCGCCGCCTCCGTGGCGTTTTGGGGCGCGCTGATTCTGGCGCTCATGATGTCGGTGCGTAGCGCCTGCCACCTGTATGTGCGCGCCTACGCGCCGATGCTGCAGGAGCTTGATGTGGCTGACCGGTGCGAGATTTCCGCTCGTGGTGACAGTATCGGCAGGTCGAATATTACTCAGCCCGCCGGTGTGGATGTCAGCTTTGTGACCCTGCCGGGCCCGTCGGTGAATAGTCACATGCAGTATTTTGATGCGTGTTCGCCGGTGCCGTTGATGCTTTCGCACCGCCTGGTGCCGCACATGATGCCGGCGGGCGAGCAGGCGCAGAAGGCGGCGGCTTTCACCGATATTGGTACGGAACTGAACCACGGTTTTGCGCGCGTGAAGAAGCTGATGCGCACCATGCATTACGGGCTGTATGCGGTGCTTCTGCTGATGCTGTCGGTGCTACTGAATGTGGCGTCGCCGGTGAGCCTGTCCGCGTTGACGGGGCTTGATACGTCGCGCCTGCATTCGGAGGGCATCGATCGTTTGGTGGCGGATGCTCAGCAGTTGCGTGAGCAGGCGGGTTCTTCGGATCTGCTGCTGTGGGTTCTGATCGGCATTTTTGTGGTGGAGGCGCTGCTGATGTTGGTGCTCTCGCCGTGGACTCAGCGGCGTTTGCAGCGTGCGTTCATGATGCGCAAGGTGGACCGCACCGGTCAGCTGGGCGAGTTCAATCCTCTGCCGATGGTGACGGCTCTTCTGGGCCTTGATGGTGACGAGGACGATGAGGATGAAGTCATGGCGAGCGCAGGGGAGAAGGGCACATCTCAAACTTATGCATCCCAGGCCAGCGCGGCACAGGCGAACGGGGTGTAGATTAGCCTCGCTCGGTGTGGGCACACATCCGCCATTTTATGCACCTTTGTGCATCTAGTGGCTGATGGTAGCTCTAGGTGCCCCTAATTAGCGTAGTCTCCGTATCCACGGTAATATACTTCAGCACTGCGGATACTATTTCGGCACTTGTCGAGGTGGTGTTGGCAGTATCTATCACTCAACTTCGCGCATGCCTCACAACCGTGCGCACCAACGAAAGATGAATACTGGTGACTCAGACTATGATCACCCCCGCATACGAACCTGCATGCGGTGGGTCTGCTTCTGTACACAATTACGGCGTCATGCACCCGGACCCCGTGTTGCTTTCCGACATGACCAGCGCAGAACGAGGAGCTGTTTACCGCTACTTGGCGCGCTTCGCTGAGCTGGATGACGCAAAGATTTTCTACGCGTACGGTCACGCCTATGAGCTGGCTCGTAAGGATGCCGAGCGCGGCCTCTACGCAACTATGGCGTAGCCCGCATCGTTAGCTTTTAGAAATGCTGCTGCACTCTTGGTGAGTGCGGCAGCATTTCTGCTTTTCGGGCTGGCTTTCGGGGTAGCTTTTAGGCAGGTTTTAGCTTGGTTGGGAACTCGGGGGCATACGCCGCTGTGATGCCCCTGATTTCTTCCTGACAACCGGGGACGCGTCCACTATCGGGGCGTTCCCCGATGGTTCTTGAACATTGATTGGCTCTTGGGTAGTTTAGAGGTATCACGACCACTACTGCGAAGAGACTTCCTGTGATCTCCGTAGGTTCTTTTCGCGGTGTTACCTCCGGCAGTGCCTGCATTGTTGCGGCGCTCCACTCAGAAACGCCCCAAGGAAAGGTACTCACCGATGAGTTTCACCAATATTGCCTATGATTACGAGCCGGAATTTGGCGAATCGGCACCGAGCCGCGATAACGGCATTACTCACCCGGATCCTGTGTTGCTGTCCTCGATGACGAAGGCCCAGCGTGGCGCGGTGTGCCGCTACCTGGCTCGTTTTGCTGAGCTGGATGACGCGAAGATTTTCTACGCGTACGGTCACGCGGATGAGCTGGCTGCGAAGGAAGCAGCCCGCGGAGCTTACGTATAAGGATTTCTGCTCCGGTGTGATGCGGTGAGACTGCACCTTCCGGATGCGCCCTCAGGGTGCCCGAGCTCTGCGAGGGCGGGTTCCCTGCGTCGGCGCGGAGGAAGTGTGTAGCGAACCGCCGCTGCACATCGTTTGCTGTACGCCGCATACGCCACCCGGCGCGCACGAATTGAATATGAGAATGCCGCCGCACCCTCCCGAGTTTCGGGGGAGTGCGGCGGCATTTCTTTGCCCAACGCAGGCTTTAGAGCCCGCGCACGACCTCCAGCAGCTTGAGCGCCGAGTCGCGCCAGGAGTAGCGGCGCACATCCGACAGGCCGTCAATAATCACGCGCTCGCGAACGGCGGTGTCCTCCAGGGAACGGATAGCCTTCACCCAGTCGGCGGCGTGCGCCTCCGGAGCACCGTCAACCGGCGCGAACACGGCGTGCGGGGCAATCTCACGGAAAATCGGGATGTCACTAATCACCGCGGGGCAACCGGCAGCCTGCGCCTCAACCACGGGCAGGCCGTAACCCTCCTCGCGGGAGGCAGTCACCAGGGCGTGCGCCTGGCGGAGCAGCTGCTGGTACTCCTCATCGCTCACGCCGTTGTGCACCTCCACGTTCTCACCGATGAGGCGTTCGTCGGTGAGCTGCACCAGACGCTGTGGCGGCATCTTCGACAGCAGGTGCAGGCGGTAATCCGGCAGGGAACGCATCGCCAGCAGTAGGGTTTCAACGTTCTTGTACGGCATGAACGAACCCATGTACACCAGGTGCTTGACGGGCTGCTCTTCACGGGTGGTGGCGCGTTCCAGTGCGGTCTGGCGGGAGACGACACTGCCGGGCTGCGGGGCGTTGGGCACCACGAACAGCGGCTTGGTGGTCAGCTCGTGCTCACGAATCAGCGAGGCGGTCGACTCAGAAACCGTCACGACCGCGTCGCCGTGATTGAGCAGGATGCGCTGCGGGGTGTAGGTCTTGTGGAAGAGTCGCCAGCCCACGCGTACCGGTGCGGGCAGGAACCCGGGCGGGGTCGGGTGCGAGTAGTAAATCAAATCGTGCAGGGTGAGGATCAGCTTGAACTTGCGTCCGGTGGAGCCGATGGTCTGCATGGGGGAGAACACCACGTCCGGCGCGTACTTGTTCAGCTGCAGCGAGGCGGTCGGTTCGAGCGGGCCGGTGGGCGAGCAGATTTTCACGTGCGGCAAATCCGGCAGCATGTCCAGCTGACGCTCGTCGCTAATGATCATGGTCAGGTCGAGGTCGGTGGCGGCTTCGTCACCGGTGTCGATGAGGGTTTTGAGCGCGCCCAGTAGGGATGCGGTGTAGCGGCTGATGCCGTCGTGGAAGCCGATACGGGTGTATCGGGCGTCAACCATGAGTTTCATGTTGGTTCCTTACTTCTCGTTCCCTGAGTGGTCGGTGGCGAAATCGGCGATGAGTTCCGCGGCCAGGTGCGGGGTTTCGTAGTGGATGAGGTGCCCGACTTCGGGGATCATGTCCAGGCGCTCGCGGGCACCGGTCGAAGTAGCGGGCAGGTCGCGGGAGGTCAGCGTCGCGTACATGGCGCGCGCTGTTTCGGGGGTGCCCAGGTCGTCGTCTTCGGCGACGAGCATCTGCACCGGAACCCGGATTGCGGCGGCGTATTCGGCGGCGGTGTGCGTAATGGACGCTTCGTAGGCGCTGAGCACTCCGCGGCGGGAGCCGAAGGAGCCGAAGTAGGCGGCGTGCTGGCCATTGATGAAGCGGCGCATTGCCTTGTCTTTGGTGCGCATCATGACTTCGCTGGAGGCGCGGGTAATCAGCTGCGAGCGCAGTAGCGGGTAGCCGATTTTTTCGGGTAGTGCCGCGCCGGCACGGTAATAGAGGGAGGCGAGGCGGGAGGCGACGCGCTGGCTACCTTCGAGGGCGGGTTCGCTGATGGGGTTGATGAGCGAGAGCAGCGCGAGCGAGTTCGGGTGTGCGGCGGCGAAGGCGCTGGTGACGATGGAGCCGAAGGAGTGGCCGACCACGTGCAGCGGCAGGGGCTGTGCATCCTCGCGGGCGGGGTTAGTGTGCTTCACAAAGTTGTTCAGCCACGCCACGTACGCGTTGATATTGTCTTCGCCCTGAGTGTCTGCGCTCTGGGTATTTTCGGGCAGGTCTGCGGAGCGGCCAAAACCGGGCAGGTCGGGGCTGATGATGCTGACGTTCGGGATGAGCTTCAGTAGGTAGTTCGCGATGATTTCCAGGCCGTGGTGGTCGCCGCGGAATCCGTGCACGAGCAGCACGGGGTAGGAGCCTTCGGGGAAGGTGCCGTCGTTCATGCCTTTGCCGTACTGCCAGTAGCGGGTCATGACTGCCTGCGCACCGTCACCGATGAGGGCGTCGTGGCGGGTGCCGGGAATGAGCGGGCCGGGCACACCCTCAAGAACTGAGGTGTTGGGGGAGTCCGGGGTAACGGTGGAGGTCATGGGTACCTTTCGCGGGTTGGGTACTGGGACGGCGAAGTCCCGTTCTTAATTCTAGGGGAGAAGCCTGAAAGGGCTCTGAAACTTGCGCCCCGCATCGTCAGCTGGGCGGGTGGTCGGGCGGGCGGTGCCGTCCATTTGGTAGTCGGTGCGGCCTCAACTCTGGCGCGGTGCGGGTTTCGCGTTACACTTGGAGGGTTAAGTTTTTATCAACCTGTCTTTATTTAAGGAATCGCTGTGTCTGCTCAGGTAGAGACCGAACGCAACGAAAATGCGTACGACTTCCGCGCTATGGAAGCCAAGTGGCGCCCCTACTGGGACGAAACGAAGGTTTTCCAGCCCACCGGTGACGCCCCCAAGGGCCGCAAGTATGTGCTGGATATGTTCCCGTACCCCTCCGGCGACCTTCACATGGGTCACGCGGAGGCATTCGCTATTGGTGACATGAACGCCCGCTACTTCAAGCAGTGCGGCTACGATGTTCTGCACCCGATTGGCTGGGACTCCTTCGGCCTGCCCGCTGAGAACGCAGCCATTAAGAACGACACTCACCCCAAGGAGTGGACGTACAAGAACATTGAGACTCAGGCTGAGTCCTTCAAGCGTTACGCTATTGCCGCTGACTGGAGCCGCCGCCTGCACACCTCGGACCCCGAGTACTACAAGTGGACTCAGTGGCTGTTCGAGCAGTTCTACAAGAAGGGCCTGGCGTACCGTAAGGACTCCATGGTCAACTGGTGCCCCAAGGACCAGACCGTGCTCGCGAACGAGCAGGTTGTGAACGGTGCGTGTGAGCGTTGCGGTACTACCGTGACTAAGAAGTCGCTGAACCAGTGGTACTTCAAGATCACTGATTACGCACAGCAGCTGCTGGACGACATGGAGCAGCTGGAAGGCAAGTGGCCCGACCGTGTTCTGCTCATGCAGCGCAACTGGATTGGCCGCTCTGAGGGTGCTGAGGTGCGCTTCGAGATTGAGGCGACCGAGGACCAGCCCGCTGAGTCCTTCACCGTGTTCACCACCCGCCCGGACACCCTGTACGGCGCAACCTTCATCGTGGTTGCTGCGGATGCGGCGTTCGCCGAGCAGATCGTGGCGCCCGAGCACAAGGCTGCCCTGGAGCAGTACCGCGAAGACATTAAGGCACTGAGCGATATTGACCGCCAGTCCTCCGACCGCGAGAAGACCGGCGTGTTCACCGGCCGCTACGCGATCAACCCGCTGACCGGCGCGAAGCTGCCCGTCTGGGCTTCTGACTACGTGCTCGCCGACTACGGTACCGGCGCGATTATGGCTGTGCCCGCGCACGACCAGCGCGACCTCGAGTTCGCCCTGAAGTTCGACCTGCCCATCGTGAAGGTTCTGGACGTTGAGGGTGCTGAGGACCCGGCTACCAGCGGTATTGCTGCGGCTGGTGACGGCGTGCTCATCAACTCCGGTGAGCTGACCGGCCTGCCGAAGGCTGAGGCGATCGCTAAGGCTGTTGAGCTGGTTGAGGCTGCTGGCACCGGTGAGGGTAAGGTTATTTACCGTCTGCGTGACTGGCTGCTGTCCCGCCAGCGTTTCTGGGGTACCCCCATCCCCGTGATTCACTGTGAGGATTGTGGCGAGGTTCTGGTTCCTGAGGATCAGCTGCCGGTGCTGCTGCCCGATAACCTGCGCGGTGAGCAGCTGGCTCCTAAGGGCCAGTCGCCTCTTGCTGCTGCCGATGACTGGGCGATTGTGCCTTGCCCCGAGTGTGGCAAGCAGGCTCGCCGTGACTCGGACACCATGGACACCTTCGTGGACTCCTCCTGGTACTTCCTGCGCTACGTTTCCCCGAACTTCGATGAGGGCCCCTTCGACCCGCAGGCTATGAGCGAGTGGGGTGCCGTCGACATGTACGTTGGTGGTGTGGAGCACGCTATTCTGCACCTGCTGTACGCACGCTTCTTCACCAAGGTTGTTCGTGACCTGGGCCTGATTAAGCACGATGAGCCGTTCAAGGCGCTCATGAACCAGGGTCAGGTGCTCAACGGTGGTAAGGCGATGTCCAAGTCGCTGGGTAACGGCGTGAACCTGGGCGAGCAGCTCGACAAGTTCGGTGTGGACGCTATCCGCACCACCATGATTTTCGCGTCCCCGCCCGAGGATGACGTGGACTGGGCGGATGTTTCCCCGTCCGGTTCGCAGAAGTTCTTGGCGCGCGCTTGGCGTGTGGCTCAGGACGTCACCAGCGAACCCGGTGTTGACGCAACCACCGGCGACCTGGAGCTGCAGAAGCTGATTGCTCGCACCGTGCACGAGGTTCAGGGCCTGCTGGATAACGGCAAGTTCAACGTGGTTGTTGCGAAGACCATGGAGCTTGTGAATGCTACTCGTAAGGCTATTGATTCCGGTGCTGGTGCGGCTGATCCGGCTGTCCGTAAGGCTGCTGAGACTATCGCGATTCTGCTGTCTCTGTACGCACCCTACACCGCTGAGGACATGTGGCACGCTCTCGGCCACGACACCCCGGTTCTGACCGCGGGCTTCCCCGAGGTTGATCCGGCTCTGCTGGTGGATGACACCGTCACCGCTATCGTGCAGATTAAGGGCAAGGTCAAGGCTCGCCTGGAGGTTGCGAAGGATATTTCCGAGCAGGAGCTTCAGGAGCTGGCTCTGGCGGATGCCGCTGTTCAGCGTTCGATTGGTGACGCCGAGATCCGCAAGGTGATTGTTCGTGCGCCTAAGCTCGTGAACATCGTGATCTAAGCTTCTTAGAATCTAAATTTCTTAGAATCTAAGCTTCTTAGATAAAGTACAAGCCCCGCTGTGGCTTCGGTTCGTTCTGTGGAACGTACCGGAGGCGCGGCGGGGCTTTGCTGTACTGCAGTAGTGATGAGTGCCATAATGTTCAGGGAACGCTAGGAGAGGGTTCGTCATCGAATCATGCACTGACGAACCGGAAGAAGGGTCGGGATATGGAGCGAGAAAACAACGCAGAGAACCGCATTGCCGTGGTGACCGATAGCGCCGCCGCCCTCGACCCGCAGTTGGTGCAGCGTCTGAGCGCTCGCGGTAATTTTGTGCTGGTTCCGATGCCGGTGACTATTCGCACGCCCGGTGAGCCGGATCGTCAGCTGCAGGGTTTGACCGCCGCTGAGGTGGACGAGGCGATTATGCTCGCGCACGTGATGGGTCAGACGGTGAGCACTTCCGGGCCCGCGCCGGGCGTGTTTGCTGATGTGTATGACGATTTGGCGTCGCGAGGTTTTACGCATGTGGTGTCTGTGCATCTGTCCGGTGAGCTCTCGGGCACGGTGGAGGCGGCACGCACCGGTGCCCGCCTGAGCCGCCTGGGTTCCGAGGGCGTGAGCGTGGTGGATAGCCGTACGGTCGCGGGCGCCTACGGTCATGCGGTGGTGCGTGCCCTGGAGGTGCTAAACGCTGCATCCGCCGGCTCGAATGTTGAGTGTCCGACTGCTGACCATCCGACCCCCGCGCAGCTGGTGGACTACATTCAATCCATCTGCGAGCAGTCCACGCTCTACTTCTATATCCCGACCCTGGATGCGTTGCGCCGCGGCGGTCGTGTTTCCCCGGCGTTGGCGATGGTGGGGCAGATGTTCCAGATCAAGCCGATTGGCACAATCACCGAGGGCAAGCTGGCGTATGTGGAGCGTCCCCGCACTGCGGCGCGCGCCCTGGAGCGCCTGGTGGAGGTGACCGTGCAGACCTGCCGTGAGCATCAGCATGCGGCGGCTCTCACCTCTGCTTCAACGGGTTCTACTGCCGCCGACCCTGCTAATTCTTTGCTTGCTGCAACCCCGCGCGGTGAGGTGGTTGCGGTGCATCATGTGGGTAATGCGGCGCAGGCGGTGCAACTGTACGAGCAGGTTCAGCAGATGCTGGGGGAGAGCTCCCTCGTTCATGATGCTGCCGCTTCTTCGGCGCCGGAGTTTTTGGTGAGTGCGCTACCGCCGGTGCTATCGGCTCATTCGGGTTTGGGTGCTGTTGCGATAGTGGTGTACTAGCCGCCCCTGTTGCGACACGAGATACAATCACGACACGCGACACGAAAACTGTACGCCGGGAGCGCATTTAACCCGTTTTAAGGCTGTGGTGTGTCTTACGTTGGGCTCGTCTGTTTTCGCGTGAGAAATTGCACTGCATGCGGGCGCTAAGGGCGTCATTGAAACCCATTCGCAGGTGAAAGGGTATTTTTTACCCTCAGATTTTGCCTTGATACGGCGCGGTTTTTAATAAATGTGCGTTTCATGTGTGTTTATGTTGCCGTGACCGTATCGCAACATTTTCTAAGGGTGAACACAACGTAAAACAACAGAAAACAACGGGTTTTTACCGGTTTTTATGGCGCAACTCACAAAAATTTCTCGATAGAACACACCAAAACACACACAAACTAGGGTAGGATTATTACCAACAACGGCGGAACGCACCGGGCAACATAGAGCACGGACGAATCCGATAAACCAGAGCCTGCAAGGCATCGGATTTGTACACCGCCACCAACGCACTGACAAGGAGATACTCCAGTGACTGTACGCGTAGCAATCAACGGCTTCGGCCGCATCGGCCGCACCTTCTTCCGCGTGGCTCAGACCGAGGGCGTCGGCTTCGAGATCGTCGCAATCAACGACCTCACCGATGTTGAGACCCTGGCACACCTGCTCAAGTACGACTCCATCATGGGTCGCTTCAACGCAGAGGTCGAGGTCAAGGAAGGCGCACTGGTTGTTGACGGCAAGGAAATCAAGATCCTCGCTGAGCGCGACCCCCAGAACCTCCCCTGGAAGGACCTGGGCGTTGACGTAGTCCTCGAGTCCACCGGTTTCTTCACCGAAGGCAGCAAGGCAAAGGCACACCTCGAGGCTGGCGCTAAGAAGGTTATCCTCTCCGCTCCCGGTAAGAACATCGACGGCACCTTCGTCATGGGCGTGAACGACGACCAGTACGATGCGGCTAACCACCACATCGTCTCCAACGCATCCTGCACCACCAACTGCCTCGCTCCGATGGCTAAGGTTCTGAACGATGCATTCGGCATCAAGCAGGGTCTGATGACCACCATCCACGCATACACCGCTGACCAGCGTCTGCAGGATGCTCCCCACCGCGACCTGCGCCGTGCACGCGCAGCAGCTGTGAACATGGTCCCCACCTCCACCGGTGCAGCAGCAGCTGTTGGTCTGGTTCTGCCCGAGCTGAAGGGTAAGCTGGACGGCTTCGCAGTCCGCGTTCCCACCATCACCGGCTCCATCACCGACCTGACCTTCACCGCTGAGCGCGAGGTCACCGTTGAGGAAGTCAACGCAGCAGTCAAGGCCGCAGCTGAGGGCCCCCTGAAGGGCATCATCAAGTACAACGAGGATCCCATCGTGTCCAAGGACATCGAGGGTGAGCCCATCTCCACCGTCTTCGACGCACCGCTGACCAAGGTCATCGGCGACCAGGTGAAGGTTATCGCTTGGTACGACAACGAGTACGGCTACGTTGCACGCCTCGTGAAGTTCACCAACAAGGTTGTGGCTTCCCTCTAAGCCCCAATAGGCTTACGACGCTCACCGAGTGTAAGCGTCACCCCGCGTAACTAACGCATAGTGAACCCCGGCACCACCGCATTAAGCGGGGGAGTCGGGGTTTGCTGTACCAAGACCCTGTGTAAAGGGTCTTAATAAAACCCCAAAAAACGTATAAACATACTATTTTCCGTCGCCCTTTTTGGGTCAAAAGTACCGTAAGAAAATAGCTGATAGAGTGTGCGAATATCCGCGATATTCTGCGGAGAAACACCATATAAAAGCTATTTTTTAGGCTGTCAAACACCCTAGTATTCGGTATGATGGAAACGGTATATAAACCCACCTATCCAGGAGGAATTCCTATGGCTAAGGCACTGTCCGAACTGCTCGAAGAAGGCGTCGCAGGCCGCTACGTTCTCGTCCGTTCCGACCTGAACGTACCCCTGAAGGACGGCGTTGTCACCGACGACGGCCGCGTCCGCGCATCCCTGCCCGTCATTGAGAAGCTTGCCAAGGCTGGCGCACGTGTTATCGTGACCGCACACCTGGGCCGCCCCAAGGGCAAGGTCGACCCCCAGTACTCCATCGCACCGGCAGCTGCACGCTTGGCTGAGCTGGCATCCGTGCCCGTGAAGGTTGCAACCGACCTGGTAGGCGAGGACGCAAAGGCTAAGGCAGCAGCCCTGGCTGATGGCGAAGTTCTGGTCGTTGAGAACGTCCGCTACGACGCACGCGAGACCTCCAAGGACGACGCAGAGCGCGGCGAATTCGCTGACGAGCTGGTCGCACTGACCGGCGAGAACGGCGCATACGTGAACGACGCATTCGGTGCAGTTCACCGCAAGCACGCTTCCGTCTACGACGTTGCTAAGCGTCTGCCCGCATACCTGGGTGACCTGGTGAAGAAGGAAGTTGACGTTCTGGCTAAGACCCTGAACGACCCCGAGCGTCCCTTCGTTGTGGTCATGGGTGGCGCTAAGGTTTCCGATAAGCTCGCCGTGATTGACAACCTGATCGGTAAGGCTGACACCATCCTCATTGGTGGCGGCATGGGCTACACCTTCGCATACGCACAGGGCTACGAGGTTGGCCAGTCGCTGCTGGAGAAGGACCAGGTCGAGAACGTTCTGCGTTACCTGAAGGAAGCTCCCGAGAAGGGCACCGAGATCATCACCGCAGTGGATGTTGTCTGGGCTGACGCATTCTCCGCTGACGCTAACACCGAGATTCGCCCCATTGAGGATCTGACCGGCGGCAAGCTGGGCGCAGAGGCTGAGGGCCTGGATATTGGCCCCAAGACCGCTGAGATTTTCGCTGAGAAGATCAAGGGCGCAAAGACCATCTTCTGGAATGGCCCCGTTGGCGTGTTCGAGATTGCTCCCTTCGCTGAGGGTACCCGCGCGGTGGCACAGGCTATCGTCGACTCTGACGCATTCTCCATCATTGGTGGTGGCGACTCTGCTTCTGCAGTCCGTAACCTGGGCTTCAAGGATGAGCAGTTCGGCCACATCTCCACCGGTGGTGGCGCTTCCCTCGAGTACATTGAGGGTAAGACTCTGCCCGGCCTGGAGGCACTGGGCGCCTAATCTGGATGCACAGGTTTAGTACACGGTTTTAGTGTAAGGAACCCCCGTCGGGGCGGTATTTCGGTACCGTTCCGGCGGGGGTTTCTGCATGCCCGCTCATGCCCGGTTAGTTGTCCTTGCGGGTGTTTGCATACTGTTTCCTGGCTATATGCTGTGGATTCTGCAACGTACAGCTTGTATCGGGGACGCAGGGGACTAGCTCTAATAGACTGGAAATATAGAGGGCCCCGGCTGGCAATCTCAAGATTGCCGCGGGGAAGTGAAGTGGGGAGCGTACGCACCTCAACAGACAAGCAAATACAGACAAGCGAAGACGGACAAGCAAAGGCGGACGGGCGAAGACGCCCGGCTGTTGAGCCTAGCCGCCCGCGAGCAGCCCAGAACCGCCTCGGCAACTTGCGAACTTGGCAGCTCATGAACTCGATAGCTTGTGAATACGGAATCAGGGAGGAAAGAATGACCGTAAACGCTCAAACGCTTTTTGACGAAAAAGACTACACCGGAACATACCCGTATGTTGCCGACCACGTGATCGGGCCCTACACACCCGCAAACCGGGACCACCCCGCCTACTCGGCACCCGCACCGGGGGTGAGGTACACCCCGAGCCGTTACGAGGTGTCAAACCTGCGCCCCTACCTGGGCTACTACTACGCCTGCCAAAACTACATGATCCTCGCCTCGGAACCTGCCGTTCTGCGGATGGACAATATCAGCGAAGAAATGTTCTTCCCCGCCATTCAGGACCTCTACGAAGAGGGCAGGGGCTGGGTCATTACTCCTAATCCCCAGATTCTGACCATGAACCTGCTGGAGGGGCAGCCGCGCCTCATTGACGAGACGCTAAAAATTGTGGAATGGAATGTGCGGTTCGATATTCTTCCCGAAGTTCAGGTGTACCGCAAAGACACGAACCAGGTGTACCCCATCACCGATTTTGATATGCGCGGCCTGATCCGTGACGGCGCAATACACGGGACTCTACGCACACAATTTACGAATGAGTGGAGGCCCGTCCAATTCATTTCAGAAAATAGCTTGAGCTAGGGGAGGGGAGAGCAACATGACGAATAACTTTGGTGGCACCGGATACGGTGGGCCCGGGTATAACGAGCAACGAGCGTACATGAGGCATATGCTATCTCGCGCCAGGTTTATACGGGCTGGCGTGTTCGCTGGCGCCGCCCTCGTCGCGATAGCTTTTGGTTGGGGTACCAAACTGCTCAATGAGATTGGTTCAGAGTCCAAAACCGATAAGAAGCGGGATCAGGAGTTTGTGCGCCTGGAACCCACGGAGAAGTACAACGAGCTCCGTACGATGGGGCCTTCCTCCGGACCGCTCGTCTACACGGCGTTTGAACGTAAGGGCCGCTTCATTCCTGCCACCGAGGCACAGGCGGCTCAGAACGTGCCGTACCCTATTCAGCAGCCCGGAATGGATAACTACGACCGCGGCGGCCTGTACGCGTTCTTGGCGTACTTCTTTGCGTCGATGAACTACTTCTACCACACGGGCGATACTGAGCCTCTTTCTAAGGTCACGGACCCGGAAAAGGTACTCCACCCCGATATTCTCCGCCTGTACAGGGAGAAGCGCGGGTGGGTTATCTCGGCTGATAAGAATGTGCTGAGTGCCAACGTTGTTGATAATCTTGTTGCGGGTGAAAAGGCTAAAAATACGAGCCGAAATATCCTGGTGAGCACCCTGTACACGACTAAGGCTAAGGACCTTGCGTTTTATGTGACTGAGACGGGTGAGAAGCAGGATATCCGCAAATATTTGAAGTACCTGGGGCGTTTCTCGCTGGCTGTGGAGCATCTGCGTGGGCAGTGGGTGATTGTGGTCGACCGTGACGGCTACAGCAACCGCAACACCTACGAGCCAATCTACCCGCAAGGATTTGGGCAGCTGTAGCTTTCTCCAAAACCGAGGAAGTGCATCCGCAGGGGAAGCCACTATGAGGCTTCCCCTGCACCCGTTTAAATGGCAACAGAACCCGCAAAATAGCAAGGGTTGAAAGAAAGCGGTGAACGTGGGGTGAGAATAGTCAACGTGGAGCATAAAACCGCGCCGAACCAGTGAAAATATGCCGCCAACCCTCTAAAATAGAAAAGGAAAATTCCGAACAACAACCCCGCCCGGCATACCGCGCGGGAAAGCTAAGGAGCGAACTATGTCGCGTAAGCCCCTCATCGCAGGCAACTGGAAGATGAACCTCAACCACGCAGAGGCAGTCACCCTCGTCCAGAAGCTCGCATGGACCCTCGACGACGCAAACTTCAACTTCTCCGCAACCGAAGTAGCCGTCTTCCCGCCCTTCACCGACATCCGCTCCGTGCAGACCCTCGTCGAAGGCGACAAGCTGGACATCCTCTACGGCGGCCAGGACCTCTCCGTCCACGACTCCGGCGCATACACCGGCGAAATCTCCGGCGCATTCCTCTCCAAGCTCGGCGCAACCTTCGTGCTCGTCGGCCACTCCGAGCGCCGCACCTACCACCACGAAAGCGATGAACTGTGCGCAGCAAAGGTCCAGGCAGCATACAAGCACGGCCTGACCCCCGTCCTCTGCGTCGGTGAGCCCCTCGAAATCCGCGAAGCAGGCACCCACGTCGAGTACACCCTCGAGCAGCTGCGCGGCTCCATCGCAGGTCTGACCGCAGAGCAGGCAGAAACCCTCGTCATCGCATACGAGCCCGTCTGGGCAATCGGCACCGGCAAGGTTGCAACCGCAGACGACGCACAGGAAATGTCCGCAGCAATCCGCGCAGAAATCGCTAAGCTCTACTCCGCAGACGTTGCAGAGAAGGTCCGCGTCCTCTACGGCGGCTCCGTCAAGTCCTCCTCCGCACCCTCCATCATGGGCAAGGAAGACGTGGACGGCGTGCTCGTCGGCGGTGCATCCCTGCAGGCTGACGAGTTCGCAGCAATCGCACGCTTCGACGCATAAAACCCCGACGCACCATAGCGTCTCATAGCGTTACAGCGCCCGGCGGGTACCCATCCGACCGGGCGCTGAACCATTTAACCGCCAACGAGCTAGCGGCGGAGGGGCAAGAGGCTGGTGTATGAGCCAGCTGTGGAGGCGGGCGCGTTCGCCCCTAACCGCAAAACCCGCCCAGAACACGCCAACCCCGCGGTTCGCCCCGTACACTTAACGGCATGTTCAGCTTTGGTTTTTCCCTGGTCGTCGCAGCCCTCGTCGGCATGATTCTCTACAGCTACCTGCGCAACCGCAAAGTGAACGCCCCGCGCCTACCCGGCAATGACGGCGGCAGCATCGACTACGCAGGCGGCGCAGAATATCGGGAACCCTCGCCCGAATACCAGTACTTCGAGAGCCGCCGAGAAGCATTCCTCGACCAGCTCTACAGCCGTACCTCCTCACCCGAAATTCCCGTGACCCTCACCCTGCGAGACTGGGTAGACCAGGGCTTCTACACTGAAGGAGGCGCCTACTGGGCAGCCGCGCAGCAGTTCACTTACTACCTCATCGACGGCGGATACGTGCGCGCCTACGACACCGAAGGCGACGAACTCACCGCCCAGCGTGTGCTCACCGACCGACCCGCAGCCCTGCAGCTGACCCCCAGCGAATACCAGCGCCGCAGCAACCACGCCGCGTAAAAAGCCGCCTCAACGTGACCGAATGGCGGCGGTAGCGTATAGTTAAACCCGTCTGTCTGCACCCCGCAGCCCAGGCACCCCACCAGAAGACAACGAAGGAAGGTCCCCATGGACGTCATCATGAACGTACTCATGGTCATCATCGCCATCACCAGCGTGATCGCAGTGATGCTTGTGCTGCTCAACCGCGGTCAGGGCGGCGGCCTCTCCGACATGTTCGGCGGCGGTATGACCAACTCCCTGAACTCCTCCGGTATGGCGTCCAAGAACCTGATCCGCCTGACCGTCACCGTGATCGTCATCTGGGTTATCGCAGTGGTCCTGTACGGCCTGGCAATGCGCTTCAACGGCCAGATTGTCGTCTAGCCAGAGCCTCTAGCTAGAGCCCGCGCCCACCCCATCGAGGGTGAGCCAATAAAGCTTCTCCCCGGCACTTCTCAACCGAGAATGCCGGGGATTTTTTATGCACCAAACGGTAATGACGAAAGCGGTAGCGGGGCGCGAATCTTTACGGCATGATAGGACATATACACCACATACGAAAGGCAAAGAAGCCATGAGCGCCTACACCCTCGACTACACGTACACCGCACCGTCAGCCCTCATCGACGGCGCCGACTCCCTCGCGCTCAGCCTCGCCACCAGCGGCGGCAGCACCCCCGAAGGTGCCGCCTCCCACCCGTACTTCTTCTCCGGGTTCCTCGAACGAGCAGACGTCTACGCCACCGCACTACTGGTCGTCGCCAGGGTCGCCCGCACCCGCTTCTACGTGCCGCCCAGCTCCCTCGCCGGAGCCCTACGCGCCGCAGACCCCGTCGTCACCAGCACCGCCGAAGGCCTACGCTTCGAATCCTTCAGCGCCTGCTGCGGAGTGTACGCGCGCCTCGACGTTGACTCCAGCGCACTCGACGCCAGCCACAGCGCCGTAGGCGTCACCAACGTAGACGTCAACCCGCCCCTGCGCGCCGCGCTCGCCTCCCTCAGGGCAGGGGAGCCCATCCACCTGAACGTTGGCGACGACGGGCTGCTCACCACCACACTTGATGGCTCCGTCATGGAAGAAAAAGTGCCGCTGCCCATCCGCTGGCTCAAGGGCTTTGCAGAAACGCAGATGCTTTCATCCCGCATGAGTCCCGTGCACAGCCTGGACGCTGCCGCCGCCCGAACCTTCATCCACTCCCTGCCGCGTAACTCCAGCACCAAGGCGGTGCTGTGGGCGACCCGCGCCGTGCGTTCCCTGCGCCTCGCCACCCGCGCCACCGCCGGATCCGTATGCGTGGCGGGCCCCGAACGTCTGCGCGTGCTTGAGCCGCTCATCCGCCACATTCAGCGCCTGGACGCGTACAGTGAGCCCGTGACCGCCGGTAACGCGCCCGTGCCCAGCGTGTGGGTGGCGCACCTGCCCGGCGCACGCCTGAGCATTGGCCTGAGCCCCGAAAAGTCACGCGGGTTCTCCGGTGAGGGATCCGTGCTGCAGGCGCTGTCTAACCCGAACACCGCCCAGAACGCCGACATGCTCAGCGTGCTACTCTCCTTCGAGCCGCGCATTGACGTGCCCGTCATGTCTGCCCGCGCAGGCCTGGATGAGGCGGCAACCCGCGACGCCCTCGCCCTGCTGGCTTCCTCCGGTCAGGTTGGTTTTGACGCGCATGCTGGCGAGTATTTCCACCGCCCGCTGCCCGTGCATCCGGAGGCGCTGACCGCCATGCACCCGCGCCTAGTCGGCGCGAAAAAGCTTGCCGACTCCGGCGCTATTGAGCGGGTCGGTGCTGGGGAGCACGGCACCGGTGAGTACAGTGTGCGCAGCGGTGAGAACACGTACACTGTGGTGTTGCCCGCCGACCCGTACGCTGTGGAGGGGTACCTCTGCTCCTGCCCCTGGTGGTTGAAATACCGCGGTACGCGCGGCCCCTGCAAGCACGCGCTGGCGGTCAGTATTCTCTACCGCGAACACGCCGCCGGCTAGGGTAAACGCCCCGACATACCACGCACCGCACTAAAAGACGACGCCCCAAAAGCTCGCCTCAGCTTCCTTCCCGAAAGACCATCATGAGTAAACGCCCCGAAACGCACACCTTCCCCGAAGGTGTCATCACCGAGCCGCTCCCCGGCGAAGTCATTTACCCGCTCACCAGGCAACAGAAAACCTGGAGCGACATCATGCACTTCAACCGCAACCTCGCCAACATCCTGGCGGTCGGTGGTACCCTCGAACAGATTTACCGCCGCTGGCAGTACTTCGACATTGTCACCACCCCATTCGGCTCCCAGCTCGGTAAAAACACGCCCGGAACCGTCACCCAGGACCGCGTGAAAGCCTTCGCAGAGTTCGGCTGGTTCACCGGAGGCGTTGCGATGCGCCTAGCTGAGCTCTACGGCGGGGCGCGCCTCGAACACAACGAGGAATACTACACCGCCCTCATCAACTGTGACCGCGAGCTGATCCTCCCGCTGCTGCGTGAAGATAAGCAACTGCGTGAAGAGCTCATCTGGGGCATGCTCGCCGTCGAAGGCAACCGGGACGTATCCCTCACCCAGCGCGACTCCTACAAGCCCGCACAGAAGGTCAACAACCCCGGCTGGTCCTGCGCCCTCATCGAAGCCACCGAAACCGGGCTGATCAGCCGTGACCGCCTCATTGACGCGCTCTTAAGCTCCCTCATGAGCGACTTCCCGGCGTACCGGGTCGGCTGGTTTTCACGCCTGGTCACCGGGCTTAAACTCACCGCTGAAGAAATCGCGGCACGTCAGAGCGAATTTCTGACGCTTTTCTCCTCGCCCATCGGTCCGAGCGTAACCCTCGGTGTGCAGCATATTCACCGCCTCTGGAGCAAAAACCCGCAGGCGCTGGATGCCGCCGCTTTCGCCTACGCGGCACCCGCCGTATGCGCCGGAACCAAGGCAAACGCACTCAAAATCCTGACCATGCTCCAGGCGCTTTACCGGGCGGGCACCCTCGACGCTGCCGCCTGCGAAGACGCTGTGGTCATGGCGCTCAGCCACACCCACGCGCAGGTTCAAGCCGCCGCCCTCAACCACCTCGAAGAATGGGTGCAGGCTGGTGCCGCTGAGGACGCGAGCGCCGACGTTATCGTGTTCGCTGAGCGTGCCCGTGAACTCTACCGCGACTACCGTTCCCAGCTGGATCCGCTGGTTGTGGCGCAGATTCAGGAGAACGGCTCGCCGCTGCTTGAAGAAGCACAAGACCTGGAGAATGGACAGGGGAGCGGTGAGGAAAGCGCCCTCACTGAAGCTGCTGACATTGAGGCCGCCGCCGCGGAGGCGCTCGCCGCCTCCCGCACCGCAATCCACCGGTACTGGGACACCCCCGTGCGCCCCGTTACCGCATCTGACGTGCAAGAACGCGCCCGTGCGCTCCTGCACCACCAGGTCGCGCCCTGCGCCACCTCCGATACGCTCAACGAAGCAGACCAGCCCGAAACGCACGCCGGATGTGAGCTGGAGCTGGAACTGCTCACCGCCTACCTGCTCAGCGCCGACGGCACCGCGCAGAGCCCGAACCTGCTCGAACAGCTTGTTCCCCTCTGCCTGAAAAAGCTGAACCACTGGGGTCTGGATTGGTTCGACATGCGCGTGCATTTGACGGTTCTAGCCGCCGCCGGGAAGCTGCGTGAGCGCGAGCAGGCATCGGAGATGACCCAGAGGGAAGACCCCGGTACGGTGCCGAACCTGCACTACATGTACTCCCGCCACGCCGCGTTCTTCAGCACCGGCTTCAAGGACGCCCTCGGCGCGCTGAAGAGCAGGCAGAGCTACACGCCGCTTGCCACCCCTGAACTGCTCGGCGGGTGGGTGCATCCGGATACCCTGGTGCGCCGGTACGCCAAGAACCTGGCTGATGGAGCCCCCATCCTGCGCCCGGATTTCACGGCGGCGCTGTTGCGTGTGCGTGTGCCGGAGGTGCTGCTTCCGTACGCTACCGATGAGCAGCGACAGGACGCACAGAGCCGTCGCGCTGAGGCACTGGCCCTGCTTGAAAGCCTCGAAGAGCAATACGTGAAGAACGCTCAGGAGGACGCTCCGCGCTCTGCTCCTACCCAGATTCGTGTGCTCCGCTCCGCCCTTGACGGCACCCTCGCCACCGGGCGCGTGAACCCCTACCTGGAATCCATCACGGTATCCCAGAGGGAAAAGAGCTGGGGCCTTCAACTGAACGGGGTGATGCACGGCGCTTCCACCCCGGAGCTGAACGCTTTCCGCGGCCTCGCCACCGCCCACCACGACGAAGAAGGACAGTACGCCCTGCTCTACCCCTCGCGGGCAGAACCGCTGGCGTACTACTGCGCTACTAGCAACTGGTACATCTTGGATCACAGCGCCTTCGACCGGAGCCTGTATTTGGCATTGGCGGCGCATCCCGGCGTGTGGGGTCCCGCCTGCGCATTCGTGTTCGCTGCGGGTTTCTCGGAGCAGCGCGTTGAGATTCGTTCCCTCGCCGTGGAAATCATGCACCGCGTGCTGGACGATCAGCTCAGCCTTGAGGACGCCACGGCAGGCTTCGTGAACTTTGTGCCGCTGGCGATGCTGAACCGTTGGGCGCTCGCCCTGACCGACTTCGCCCAGCTGGATGCGCGGGCAGCTGTGCGCTTCTTCGCGCGCCTCATACCGCACCTGGATGTCGGGGCGAACTCGCTCGGTAAGCTACTGGGCGCTTTCAGCCAGGCGTTGGCAACTCTCGACTCTGCCACCCGTGCGGAGCTGGTGGATGAGCCATTGCGTGCCTGGTTGGGTTCACTGACCGGCTCTTCGCAGAAGGCGCGGTACGCCCGGAATATCCTCAAACAGGTGCAGGGCTAACCGCTCAACCCGTACCCGTCCAACACCTCCGTTCAACTCTTCACTACCTTCACTAACCCCCGAAAGCAGGTACCGATGACTGATACCGCCCAGCCGCATAACCCTAGCGAGCACAGCGCAGGTGAGCGCACACTTGAAGAGCGCCGCGCCGCCCTCAAAGCCCTCATGGCGGCAGAATCAACTGACGTGCAGGAATACCACGCCGTCATCAGCGGCTCCACCGAGGAGGAACGCGCATCCCTCGCCCGAACCCTCACCCCTAAGAGCGTGATCGGTAGCGACCACATTAACCGCACCCCGCTCGCCGCCTACGTTGCCGGGGCGCTCGTGCGCACCCCCGACGGCGACCCGTGGGAATACCATCGCTCCGCCGGTCGCGCCATGCGCACCCTGCTCTGGGAAGGTAAACCCGACCAGCAGCTGATTGATGCGTTCCTGCTCGGCGCCACCGAACGCCCCGAGGAGTGGATTCTGCGTTTTATTGAGGGGCTGCCGAACTCTTGGGCGCGCTCGAAGAAAATTTGGGAAACCTGCTACACGCTGCTTCGCGCCCGCAAGCTGAGCTGCGATGCCCCCGAATACCTGGTCCTTTTCCTGCACGAAGCCCTGCCCAGCGTGAAGAAGGGAAGCGCCAGTAATCACGCCCAGCTCAAAACCTTCTTCACCCGTGACATGACCCTGCTCGACCAGGAGTTCTGGGCGGTCTTCCGCACCGAGGGGGTGCTCTTCAAGGGGTACGGCAACTACATGGGAGAAAGCGCCGAACTGTGCCGCTTGATGGGCGAATACTTCGACATTCGCGACGAGATTCTGGACGCCCTGTTGCGCGGCCTGACCAGCGATTTTAGCGCCTTCAACTCGGCTGCGTTCCACTCCGTCTACACCGATCTGCAGCCCACCGACGCAGAAAACCGGGCACGCTTCGCGCAGCTTATGGCTGTCCTCACCGCCGACCCCAGCGCATCGGTTGGTTTCGCCCAGACCATGCTGCAGAACGTGCTCAAAGCCTGCGCACCCGCTGCCCTGCAGAAGAACGAAAACGCAGAGCTGGCACCGCTCGAACAGGTCGAGCTGGAACAGCTCATCGACGCACTCGGCGCGAACCTCTACCGCACCGAAAAGAAGATTCAGCGCGGTGCCCTGCGCTTGCTCAAGCTCATTACCACCCAGTACGCTGGTTTGAGCAAAGCCAAGCGCAAGAAGGCGCAAACCGCCGAGCAGCTGGCGCTCGCCAACTACGTTGCTGAGCGCATCCTTGAGGCTTACGAGGTGCTACCCCTGGAACTGCGCGGCGCCGCGGAAGCCTGCCTGCCCGAAGACCGCCTACCCCAGGCGGAAGAGGCGGAGGCGGCGGGCGCCTCCGTAGAGGTGCCGCCGGTGCTGTTGCGCGGCGTTGAGCGCCGAGAACCCATCGCATCCATTGCAAATTTGGATGAGTTCTGCACTCTGCTGACGGATGAGTCGAACACCACCTCCGGTCGAATTACCGGGGATGAATCTCCCAGCATTCGGGGAGAGAACCTGGCACGCCTTTACCACTTTGCCGCGACCGACAAGCTGGCACCGGCGGAACAGCAGCAGCTTCGCACCCTGCGCAAAATTGCTGACCATTACAGCTACAACAACGTCGCGTACATGCCTGCGCTCTGCGCCGTGTTGGAAGCTAACGCCGAGGCCGCGGGATACAAGTCTGAGGAAATTTCCGAAATGGCTTCGATCATGCAGCGTTTTGAACGTAGCCAGCTGATATGGCGGCGCTCCAGCGACCATAGCAAGCTCATTTCTACAGAAGAGATGGTGCGCCTGGTCGTCCAGAATAAGCACCACCTCTGGGACCCTGGCTACACGTCGCTAGAAGGCTACCGTGACCTCTACAAGATCTTCCGCGAGCAGATGCGTGCTGTCGCCGCCGGGGGAGAGTACCACACAGAAGGTCGCACGGTGCGTCTGCTGAGCGCACCACTACCTGCCCGTCAGCTTACCTACAGCGACTGGACTTATCGCACTGTTTCTGCCCTGGATATCCCCTGGAGCGTCTACTATTCCGGCCTTAATGACAGCAAGGTTGAGGAATACCGTAAAGCTAGCCAAGCGGGAGAACCCACCGGAAAATTTGTTGCCGCCGACTTTGTTCGTCATGAACCGATGTGGCAGGTCGAGAGCGATATCGTGGATACCGTGGATGAGGCGCGCGAGGCGCTGAGCCACGCAACCGCTAGCATGAGCCCCGAGGAGGCCATCGCCTACGAGGTGCTGAACACCGCGTTCATTCCCTTCACCTTTTTGCCGAATGCTTCTGAATCGTACGGCTGGCAGGGCGACTTCATGACGGCGCTTACCGAATGGGCGTCCTGGCTGCTTCAGAATAACCCGGACCTGCTCTCTGCATACTTCCTATTTGCCGCTTCGGAGTGCGTTGAGGAGAAGACCGTAACCCCCGTCCCCGTGCTCATGCGCGCGCTGAGGGAGTCCACCGTGCAGGTGGGCGCCCCGACCTGCACCCTGCTCGGCTATGTGGCGAGCGCGAAGAACCCCGAGTACCGTCTGGCGGCGGCAGAAGCCATCGCGGCACTCTTTGAGGCGGGCCTGCTGGATACAGGAACCTTCGCAGAGACCCTGAAGTGGGCACTGGAGGACGGGATGGTCCTTGCGAACCGCCTGGTGGCGACCCTGCGTGAGGTGTCGGCTATTAGTCCGCTGGCGGGTTGGCGTGTGCTGCAGGTTCTGCGTCTGCTGCTGCCGATGGTCGGTGGGCTGACGAAGGGTGGCGACTATGTGCGCCTGGCGGTTGAGCTTGCCGAACTGTACGGCACGCCGGTTGAGATTCCCGCCGCCCTGGAGCCGAAGATGAAGGGCTCCACGGTCATGGCGAAAGCACTACGCGCCCTGGCTGCTGTGCCTGCCCGCGAGACGGAGGAGGCGCTTGCCGCCCGCGAGGCTGCGCTCGCCCTGCTGGGGGAGAGCGGTGCCTAATACTGTGCCTGAAAGTGTGCATCCCGCGGTGCCTGCGTGGAGCGCCGAATACCTGCAGAATTTCCTGTGGCGCGTAGTGCCGGGGCGTTCCATGCGCTCTATGGATGATGAGGCGATTGCCGATTTTTTCAGGGAGCACCCGGAACACTGGGAAAAAATCTGGGCGCTGTTTACCGTGGAGGGAGCCTTGCCCTCGAATGGTCTCGCGGTCTGGTTTATTTATGATGCGCAGCTGACCATCTGCGGTCATGATTTCCTCGTGTATTTGGCGGAGCATTTTCCGCAGTATCGCGCCCGGATTGAGGAGGAGTGCGTTCAGGCGTTGCTGCGTGATTATGCGCCACAGAACGCCCGCGTTTTCTCGCGTGCCTTTGAGGCTCTGACGGCGGTTCCGAAGGGGCTGCGCGGTGCTGAACGTCAGCAGGCTTTGGCGGCTCAGGCGCAATCCTATGCTCGGCTCGGGGCGCTGATTCCGGCGTTGTTGGCTTCGCCGGTGGCGACCACGGCTGCTGTGGGTGCCCAGATGCTGCAGAGTGTTCTGCAGGTTTGCGCGCCCTCTGGCGGTTCTGCTCCTGCCGGTCAGGTGCCGCTGACTGCTGGTGAGCTTCAAACCCTGGTGGCGGATGCGCTGCCTGCCGCCGCGCAGTTGCTGTTTCGGCGTGAGAAGAAGCTGATGACCGCCGGTTTGAAGGTGCTTGAGTTGAGTGTTCGGGCGGTTCCGGGACGTGCCGTTGAGGTCTCTGGCTATGTGCAGGATGCTGTGGAGGTTCTTCCTCTGGAGCTCAAGGACCGCGCCCGGAAGCTGTGCCTCGGCACTGCGCCAGCACAGCCTAGTTCGACTCAGCCCGCCTCCACCCGGCCTGCCTCAAATCAGTCCGCATCAGATCAGCAGCCCCGTAGCGTGCAAATCCCGGATGTCCCTGCCCTTGGGTTCTCGGCCTCTGAGCTGAATGCTGCCTTCAACGCGGCGCCGCAGGCTGGGCGCGCATCCGAGGCTACCCGGGACGCTATTCGGGACGATCGGGATTGCGAAGAGCTGCTGTTCGCCCTCTACCACCTCAACGAGAGGGAGCAGTCTGCCCGCCGCATCCCTGCGCTGCTGGCCTACCTGCACCGGGCGCATCAGGAGGGGCGAGTCATTGAGTTCAGTCCCGCTTTTCAGAAGCATCTGCGTCGCTACCTGAGCCGTGCCTGGCATGACGGTCGCGACCAATTGCGGTATCTGGCGTACCGTCTGCTGGTCCAGCATGTACACGCCGCAGACCCTGACCCGCAGGCGGCACTCGCCGAGCACACGGGCCGTTTTCAGGGTGCTGATTTTCACTTCAAGGGGTACCCGCGCAAGGGTAGCGAATATTGGGCGTACCGGTCGCCCACGGCACTATTCCATGAGCAGTTGCGTGTTGCGTTCGGGGATCAGCCCTATAGTAGCGAGGGCGCGGCTGGGCAGGGCTTTGCGCCTCTGCTGGCGGAGCCGTTACCTGCGGTGGAGCGTTCTTTTGAGCGCACGGTGATTCGTTTCAAGTCGTACCGTGAGGCGCTTCCGAAGGTTCTGCGTGGCGAGTATGAGGTGAATGATTCCACCTATGATCTGTGGCAGGTGCCGGGGGAGGAACCTGCCACGGAGCGGAGCACGTTCACGGCGGCGACATACACGGTGGCTGGTGCCCGTGCGGAGTATCCGGGACGTTCCCTGGAACATACCGAGGTACCGTCTGTTGCCCTGATATGTGGCTGGTACGCCTGGGCGATGCGCCACAACCCGGACCTCCTGGCGGTGCAGTATAAGCCACTGCTGAGCGTGTATCAGTTCTCTCGTCTTCACGGTTTTGAGGAGGTTATGCAGGCGCTCGGTACGGCGGAGCGTGCTCTGGGGGTGCCGTCGTATAACTTCCTGGCGTGGGCTTCTGTAGTGTACGCCCCGGAACGTCGCGCGTTGACGGCGGAGACTATTGCGTTCCTCATAGACCGCGGCAACTGGGATGCGCGCCTTTTCGCCAGCGAGCTCGGGTACCTGCTGGAACACGGCTGGTTCGGGGTGAATCGCCTGGTGCAGACGCTGAACGATGTCGCTTCGCTGAGCCCCTTGGCGGGGTGGTCTATCTTCCAGACGGTGCGCCAGATTCTTCCGGTGCTCCCGCAGGTGAGGCAGAGTGCTCCCATCGTGAAGCTTGCCGTGGAGCTTGCCGAACTGTACGGCACGCCGGTTGAGATTCCCGCCGTCCTGGAGCCGAAGATGAAGGGCTCCACGGTCATGGCGAAAGCACTACGTGCCCTGGCCGCTGTGCCTGCCCGCGAGACGGAGGAGGCGCTTGCCGCCCGCGAGGCTGCGCTCGCCCTGCTGGGGGAGTCCTAGCCCGAAAAACCTACCTGCCGGTGAGGCTACTTGCCCCTTAGCTAGAGCCTCACCGGCGGGTAGAAACCCCCTAGTAGAAACCCCCCCGAGCATGCTTCGGTGACGAAACGGCTTGACCACCCTCGCGGGGCGGGAGTAATCTATAGGTAATGGCGGATCATGAAGAGTCCTACTTTCTGAAATATCTTTTTCTTATATTTGTCGGATTCTTCGCTTCCCGCCATTTTTCTTTTAACTTCCGTCCCGCATGGACCGGGTACCGCCCATGAACTGGGCACCACCGAAGAAGCCGAGAACCCGAGCTAAGTAGCTAAGCACCCCCGCCGGTCACCGATGACCAAACCCAGCGACAACTCGCGCCCACACCGCTACGATAAGAAAATAGACCACCACCGACGGTGACAGCCGGGTGAGACCAACGGAAAGGACGACCCGTGACCACTCCCTACGACGCATCCCCCTACCTGCAAGAATCACCCTACCTCAACGAATCCGCGTACCTTCACGGCGAAGCGCCCGAGGGCCTCAGCCCCCTCGTGCGCCTCATCCTGATGCGCCGCTACGGCGTGTACGTCTTCACCGACCTGTACGGCCCCTACTACCGCTCGAACTACTCGAGCATTAATGAGCGGCACCAGGCCGGCGTATTCGACACCGACCTGGGGCGAGTGTCCTTCCTGAGTGATTGCGGTCTGGCCCTCAGCGACGAGTCCCTCGCCCAGGCGCTGCGTGCCAGCGCCAACGAGTTTGCCCTGTTCGCGACCATCTGGTCTTACGAATACGGGTACCGCCCCGGTCGCGTGTTCCGCCGCGACTTTGATCTGCGCGCCCTGACGCTCACCGACGAGCAGCGTTACACCGAGCAGATCATGCACTACCTCTCCAACCCGTACTACAACCCGGACGGCACCGAGCGCATCCTGGGCGGTCTACCCGAGAACTACGTGCCCTACGAGTGGCAGCAGCCGATGAGCCGCTCCAACTTCGCGGCCATGGAACGCAACCGCCGACCCCTGCAGATGGTCAGCGGCGTGCAGAACGCCCTGATTATGGCGGGCGCCCTCTACCAGCAGCTGCTCGGTCAGCAGCAGGCGTACAACCAGACCGACCAGCGCGACCTGGTGGCGTTGCGCCGTTTCCTCGCCCAGCATGACGCTCTGCCGGGTGCCCGCCCGGAGAACACCAGCCGCGAGAACCGCGTGTTCATCGCCGCCTGCCTGCACCCCGAAGACGCTGAGCGTCTGCGCACCATGAAGGAGGCGCTCGCCCTCGCCGCCGCCTACTCGCGTCTGCGTTTCAACGGCACGGTGGGTGATCTGAGCCTGAGCATCGCGCCGCGCCTGAAGCTGCGCCGTAGCGAACGCACCCGCATCGCGCACCTGCTCAACCGCATTATTGATGCCGACCCGGTGGGTGCCCGCTACGACAGCGCACCCAACGCCGAAATGTACAAGCGCCTCGTCAAGGCGGTTCATCCCGGCGACTACCCCTCGCTGACCGCGCTGAGCCGCTGGGCTGACGACCTGTACCGCGGTGAGGTGTACAGCTTCGAGTCGCTGGTAGACCGCGCCTACGCAACTAAGGATGCGCAGAATGTGGCACGTCTGCTCTCCACCCGCCCCGGCGTGTTTGCACGCCAGCTGGTGCGCGCCCTGACCGCGTTCGAGGCGCCCCGCTACGGCATCGACACCGCGCCGAGCCCCGGCCAGCAGGTCATCTTTGACGCTTTTGCCGCCGTGGCGCAGCGCGTTTCCGCGCCCATCCTGGTGCAGATCCGCAACCTGGTGACCCTGCAGCGTAACGCGCTCGCGAACCCGCCGAAGGAGCGTCCCGCCAACCCGGTGGCGGTGCAGGAGGACCGGGAGCTCGCTGACTACGCGCGCCGCAACCCGGAGGGTGTCGCGAGGGTTCAGAACCTCATGCAGAATGCGGGTATCCCGAACCCGCTGGGCTCATTCTTCGGCGCGAATTCCGGCCCGGAGAATCCGCTGCCGTCCATTCCGGTCGGCTCCGAAGCTACTGCGCACCAGCGCGCAGAGCGTCGCGAGGCTTCCGGTCAGAAGGCTCAGCCTGCCGCCCCGCAGCGAATGAACCTGTCCAAGACCGGTATCGCCACCATGATTCCGGCGCGCGAATACAGCCCGGCGGTGCTGGACCTGCTGGAGCGCCTGGTCGAGATTGGCCTGTCCGGTCGTCTTGCCGAGACCAGCATCTACCTGCCCGACGAGGTGGGCGATATGGTCATGCCGCTGAACACCCGCAGCGCCCGCCCCTCCCTGGACGGTATGGGCCGCTACAACACCTCGACGGTGCACCTGCCGCCCACCGGCGTGATCCGCCTCTTCTGCTTCTGGGATGAGGGCGTGGACATTGACCTGTCGCTGATGATGTTCGACGCCGAAGGCAACTACATGGACAAGATCAGCTACTGGTCGCAGACCGTGAAGAACAGCCAGGGCGCCATTTACGCGCACCACTCCGGTGACATTACGGACGGTACCGGCGGCGCCTGGGAGTACATCGACATTGAGGCACGCAAGGCGCTCAAGGCGGAGGTGTGCTACCTCGTGCCGGTGGTGCAGCTGTACTCCGGTTTCGGGCAGGCAAGTACCCTGGACGCGGTGAACGACCTGCAAGCGGGCTTCATGGTGGTGCCTGCCGTGGGTGTGGGTGAGGTGCACGAGGTGAGCCAGGTGCACACCAAGTTCGCCCTGCGCGCTGAGAGCCGCGGCGTGCTGCCGTTCATCGTGGACCTGCAGAACCGCGACCCGTACGACATCCCCGAGGAGACCGACGCCATCGTGAAGGTGACGGACATCGGCCTTGCCCGCGGCATTAACGTGCTGCAATCCGGCGCGAACATCACCGCCGTGCGCGAGCACTTCGACTGGGCGCAGCCCATGACGGTGCGCGAGTACCTGCACCTGACCGGTGCGAAGCTCGCCCCGACCGCTGAGGAGGCGCAGGAGGTGCTGGAGGCGACGGTTCCGTCGCTGGCGGCACTGTACGTGGGCTTCGAGGACGACGCGGAGGAGGCCCAGGAACAGCAACCGCAGAATCCTGCCGCTGCTGAAAAGTAGACGGGCAGTAGGCGAGCGTAGCAAAGAGTGGAGCCCCAGATAGTCGAAACTATCCGGGGCTCCACTCTTTATCTTGATGCAGCCCAGAACCGAACCTTACGAGCGGTTCTCAGGTGCCAGCGACTCCTCGGTTGCAAAAATCAGGGTCTGCTTCTTACCGCGCGCACCCACCGCCGGGGTTTCCAGCAGCAGCTGAGCGTTCAGGTCCTCAGCGTCCAGCTTCGCGCCAGCCAGAAGGCGGCTGGTCGCATCCTGCTTATCCTCACCGGTGATGAGGAAGAACACGTGACGCGAATTATTGATAATCGGCAGGGTCACCGACACGCGCTCAGCCGGCGGCTTCGGCGAATCAGACACCATCACGGTCACAGCCTTACCGCCCTCAACCGGGTCCTCCGGCAGGCCGGTGCCCAGCAGAACCTGCTTACGGCCCGGGAACAGGGACGCAATGTGACCGTCCGGGCCCATGCCCAGCAGGGTGATGTCAAAGACCGGTGCGGGCCACTGGCCGCCACCGCCACCACCGCAGCCTCCGCCGCCGCATCCGCAACCGCCTGCGGGCTCAGCAGCCTCAGCATCGAAGTCTTCCAGAGTGGTCTCTTCGATGGACTGCTCAGGTGCAGAAGAACCGCAACCGCCGCCACCGCAACCACAGCCGCCGGAGCCGCCGTGCTCGTGACCTGCGCCGCCACCGTGACCGCCAGCCAGCGGCAGTTCGGTTGCGCCCTCGGGCATCTGCACGCTCACAGCCGGTGCGGAACCGGCGTAGTCGCGCATCTCGAAAGCGTAGTGCTCGGCGGCAGCCTCAAGACCGGTGAAAATATCGGACGGACCCATACGGTGCACATTACCCACGACCAGGCCGTGCGAAAGCAGGGGAGCGAGCAGCACCTCAATAGCCTGACCGTCATTGCGTTCGGGGCTACGCTCGGGCACGTAACGCTCATCGGAGAACCAGAAGTGCACGCGGGACCAGTCAATATCCTTCACACGCTCGTTCTCAGCCCACGCCTTCAAGGTGGCGATACCCATCGTGCCGCCGGTCAGCGAAATGTGGGCGATAGTGCGCTCAGAGAGCACGTGCTCAATGATGTCGAGGATGCGGGTCACCGCGTCCGCTGCGAGAGCCTCGCGGGTCGGGTGCGCCACCAGGGTGGGGGTGGATGCGCCCATGTTCTGAATCTTAGGCATCGAAAACCTCCGGGTATTCTTCGAGATCCAGCATGTCTTCAGGCTGGCAGGTATCGTCCACAAGGGTGACGGTGCACAGTGCCTGCTTCAGCACGTCACCGTAGGTGTCGTCCGGGTCGAGGCGGCGCAACTCCTCAGAGATGCACTCGGCGAGGGTGCGCACCGGCAGCGCAATCTGCTGATCGGGTGCGTACGGGGTGGAGATGGTCGCCACGGAAATGCCGGGGCGGAACATCGTCACGGAACCGTCTTCACGCTCAATGCTGACGCGGTACAGGCCGCGGTTTGCCGCACCGATGGTGGCGAGGTGTACGGGCGCTTCAAGCTTCCAGCCGAGCCAAGTACCGAGTAGCACCACGGACGGGGACTTGCTCGAACCCCACACGACCACGCGGCGCACGGGGGAGGAGGGCATCTGCTCCATGAGCGCTGCCAGCTGGGTGCGCCACAGGGTGAGGCGGGTCCACGCTAGGTCGGTGTCGCCGGCACGGAACACCTCGGTGAGGTGCTTGAGAGCTTCCTTCGGGTCCTCTGCGCGCGCAGAATCGGTGATACGACGCTGAGCGATACGACCGATGGAGTGCTGTGCCGGGTTCTCCGGCACCGAGTGCGGCCACCAGACCACAATCGGGGAGTCCGGCAACAGCAGACCGGAGATGAGTGCTTCGGTCGGGCGGGATGCGCTACCCCAGCCGCGCAACACAATCATCTCGGATGCGCCGGTGTCGCCGCCGAGGTGGATTTCTGCATCCAGCTGGTCGGGGTCGAGCGGGTCGTGGGAGATGTGCACAATAATGCGGCTCGGGTGTTCGTGGGAGGCACGAATTGCGGCGCGCATCGCTTCGCGGGAGTGGCCCTTTTCCGCGAGGACAACAAGGGTGAGAACTCGTCCGCTGCTGAGGCTACCGTTGGCTGCCGCCAGGTGGCTCAGTTCCTTGTTGATGGCGGAAACGGTGGTGTTATGCAGGTGCGAGATCACGGGCGCCTCCAAGCGCGGTTGTCACGCTCAAGCATTTCGTGTGCTGAACGCGGACCCCACGAACCGGACTCGTAGGGTTCAGGCTTAATGCGGTTTTCTTCCCAGTACTCTTCGAAGGGGTCGAGAATCTTCCAGGAGAGCTCGACTTCTTCGTGGCGGGGGAACAGCGGCGGTTCGCCGAGCAGAACGTCCAGGATGAGGCGTTCGTAGGCTTCGGGGGACTCTTCGGTGAAGGAGTGGCCGTAGCCGAAGTCCATGTTGACGTCGCGGATTTCCATCTGGGTGCCGGGGACCTTCGCGGAGAAGCGAATGGTCATGCCTTCGTCGGGCTGCACGCGGATGACGATGGCGTTCTGGCCGACCTGCGGGTTTTCGCTTTCGCCGAAGAGACGGTCGGAGGACTTCTTGAAGACCACGGCGATTTCGGTGACTCGGCGGCCCAGGCGCTTGCCGGCGCGCAGGTAGAAGGGGGTGCCTTCCCAGCGGCGGTTTGCGATGGAGACCTTCAGCGCTGCAAAAGTTTCGGTGCGGGAGTCTGCAGGGATGTCTGCTTCGTCGAAGAAGCCGTTGACGTGTTCGCCACCCTGGTAGCCTGCGGCGTACTGACCGAGCGCGAAGGAGTTCGGCAGATCGTCAATGCGGAGCGCTTCGAGGACCTTAGCCTTTTCGGCGCGCAGGTGCTTGGCATCGAGGCTGAGGGGCTCTTCCATGGCGGTGAGGGCGAGCAGCTGCAGCAGGTGGTTCTGGATGACGTCGCGGGCTGCACCCACGCCATCGTAGTAGCCTGCGCGGGAGCCGATACCGATGTCTTCTGCCATGGTGATCTGGACGTGGTCAACGTAGTTGGAGTTCCAGAGCGGTTCGAACATCTGGTTGGAGAAACGCATTGCCAGGATGTTCTGCACGGTTTCCTTGCCGAGGTAGTGATCGATGCGGAACACTGCGTCGGGCGGGAAGACTGCCTCCACGATGGAGTTCAGTTCGCGTGCACTTTCAAGGTTGTGACCGAAGGGCTTTTCGATGACCACGCGGCGCCAACCGTCGACGGGGTTGACGGTGTCGTTATCGCGGGATGCGAGGTCGTGTTCGGCGAGCTTGGTGAGGACCTGCTCGAATGCCTTCGGGGGAATCGACAGGTAGAAGGCGTGGTTGCCGTGGGCACCGCGTTCGTCGAGTTCGGTGAGGGTGCTCTTGAGCTGTTCATAGGCTGCGTCGTCGTCAAAGGCGCCTACGACGAATCGCATGCCCTGCTGGAACTGGTTCCATACGTCTTCGCGGAAGGGGGTACGGGCGTGTGCTTCAACGGATTCGCGTACGTAGGAGCGGAAATCGTCATCGCTCCAGGGGCGGCGGCCGAAGCCGACAAGGCCGAAGCTCGGCGGGAGCAAACCGCGGTTCATGAGGTCATACACTGCCGGAAGCAGCTTCTTGCGGGCCAGGTCACCGGTTACGCCAAAGAAGACGAGCGCGGACGGCCCCGCAATGCGGGTAATGCGGCGGTCGCGAGTGTCCCTGAGGGGGTTCGCTTCATGACCGATAGTCACAATATATTCCTTTGATTGCCTTGGTTGGTTCGTGCGGCGCGCGGTTCGTACCTTTATTCGCGCGGAGGCGAAGCCGCATTCTGGAAGGTGTGTACCCTGTATTGTACCGGTTTTGACGGGATTGTTTCAGTGGCACCCTAATTCGCCGAGGTTCCCCGAGCGGTGAAGCTCTGGCGGGAACCCCGGCAGATTGGATAGGGGTGCCATGGTGCGCATCGGGCGGTGCACACCGACAGCGGTTAGTGCCGCACTATATTTTCGGCGGCTATTGTGGTGCCGCTACTGTGGTGCGGCTACTTAGCCTGCTCGAGTGCCTCGCGGACGGTCTGCAGCAGTTCTTCCCAGGAGATGTCGAACTTGGACAGGCCCTCAACCTCAAGCTTCTCCACGACCTCCGGGTAGGAGACGTAAGCGGAGATAGCGTCCAGAACCTTGTTCGCTTCGGAGTAGTTCGGAACGATGGTGTTGCCGGTGATTTCGCCGTGGTCGGCAACAGCGTTCAGGGTTGCCTCGGGCATGGTGTTCACGGTGTTGGGCGCAACCAGACCGGTGACATACAGGGTGTCCGGCAGTGCGGGGTCCTTCACACCGGTGGATGCCCACAGCGGGCGCTGTACGTTTGCGCCGTGTGCTTCCAGACGTGCCCAACGCTGGGAGGAGAACATTTCCTCAAACACCTCGTAGGCGAGGCGTGCGTTCGCCAGGCCTGCCTTGCCCTTGAGCTGCACAGCGTCGCCGCCGGCAGCTTCGAGGCGCGCATCGATTTCGGTGTCTACGCGGGAGACGAAGAAGGATGCGACCGAGTGGATGGTGGACAGGTCCTTACCGTTCTCCAGCGCCTGCTCCAGGCCGAGCATGTAGGCGTTGATGACCTCGCGGTAGCGGGTCAGGGAGAAAATCAGGGTCACGTTCACGCTGATGCCAGCAGCCAGGGTCTCTGCGATGGGGCGCAGACCTTCCTGGGTTGCGGGGATCTTAATCATGACGTTTTCGCGGCCCACGCGCTCGTAGAGTTCACGTGCCATCTTGGCGGTGCCTTCGGCGTCGCGTGCCAGGCGGGGGTCAACCTCGATGGAGACGCGGCCGTCAAAACCGTTAGATGCCTTGTAGACGGGTGCGAACACGTCGCAGGCTGCGCGTACGTCGTCGCAGGTTGCGGCGAAGACTGCCTCTTCAACGCTTGCGCCAGCTGCGGCAAGTTCACGCATCTGCTCAGCGTATGCGGCGCCCTTGGAGAGCGCGCCAGCGAAGATGGTGGGGTTGGTGGTCACACCGACGACGTTGTGGGTCTTGATGAGTTCGGCGAGGTTGCCGCTGGTCAGACGCTCACGGGAGAGGTCGTCAAGCCAGATGGAGACACCGGCGTCGGAAAGCTTCTGAGTGGACTCAGACATGGATAAAACCTTCGATTCTTGAATGAGGAAATGAAAAAGTATTGGAGGGACGCGATAGCGGGCCCGGGCGCCCCTCGTAGCGGGGCGCCCGGATTGTTCGCGTCGCGCCTCCCGGAACCGTTGCGTTCCGAGGGCACGAGTATCGCTTATTTGGCGGCGGCGATGGATTCCTTGGCGGCAGCCACGACAGCCTCCGCGGTGATACCGAATTCGCGGTACAGGGTCTTCGCATCGGCGGATGCACCGAAGTGCTCGATGGACACGGCGCGGCCGGCGGTGCCGAGCAGGTCGTACCAGCTCATCGCCAGGCCAGCCTCGACGGAGACGCGGGCTGCAACCGAGGAGGGCAGAACCGACTCGCGGTACTCCTCGCTCTGCTCAGCGAACCACTCGCGCGAAGGCATGGAAACCACGCGAGCCGCAATGCCCTGCTCTGCGAGGGTTGCGCGAGCCTGAATAGCCAGCTCAACCTCGGAACCGGTAGCGATCAGGATGACGTCCGGGGTGCCCTCGGTGTCAGCCATGATGTAGCCGCCGCGTGCGGTGCCCTCAGCGGAAGCGAACTTCTCACCCTCAGCGTCTGCGTGCACGTCTTCACGAGCCCAAACAGGCAGGTTCTGACGGGAAAGCACGATACCTGCGGGGCGGTCGGACTTCTCCAGGATGGTGCGCCATGCGACGGCGGTTTCGTTAGCGTCCGCGGGGCGAACCACGTCGAAGCCGGGGATAGCGCGCAGGGCGGAGAGGTGCTCAATCGGCTGGTGGGTGGGGCCGTCCTCGCCCACGCCGATGGAGTCGTGAGTCCACACGTACACTGCGGGAACGCCCATCAGTGCGGAGAGGCGAACAGCCGGGCGCTGGTAGTCGGAGAACACGAAGAAGGTGCCCGAGAACGCGCGGGTCGGGGAGGAGAGCACAATACCGTTGACGATTGCTGCGGCAGCCTGCTCACGAATACCGAAGTGCAGCACGCGGCCGTAGGGGTTGCCGGTCCAGTCTTCGGTGGTTCGCGATGCCGGGTTGAAGGACTCTGCACCCTTGATGGTGGTCAGGTTCGAGCCGGCGAGGTCAGCGGAGCCGCCCCACAGTTCGGGGAAAGTGTCAGCGATAGCGTTGATGACGGTGCCGGATGCCGCGCGGGTTGCCACGGAGGTGCCAGCCTCGAACACGGGGAAGGCAGCCTTGTAGTCGGCGGGCAGTTCGCCTGCGACGAGGCGCTTGTACAGTTCAGCGCGCTCGGGGTTTGCCTTAGCCCACGCCTCGAACTTCTCATCCCATGCCTTGTGTGCCACTGCGCCGCGCTCAACGAGCTGGCGGGTGTGTGCCAGGACGTTCTCCTCGATGAAGAAGCTCTTGGCGGGGTCGAAGCCGAGCAGTTCCTTGGTTGCGGCAACCTCATCGGCGCCGAGCTTGGAGCCGTGCACTGCGCCGGTGTTCTGCTTGGTGGGAGCGGGGTAGCCGATGATGGTGCGCAGCTCAATGAAGGAGGGCTTGTCGGTGACAGCCTTCGCGCGCTCAATAGCGGCGTACAGTTCTGCGACGTCCTCAACGTAGTCGCCGGTGCGGGTCCAGTCCACGCGCTGAACATCCCAACCGTAGGACTCGTAGCGCTTTGCTACATCCTCGGTGAAGGCAACGTCGGTGTCTTCCTCAATGGAGATGTGGTTGCGGTCCCAGACGACGATCAGGTTGCCGAGCTCCTGGTGACCTGCGAGCGCGCACGCCTCGGCGGTGACGCCTTCCTGCACGTCACCTTCGGAGGCGATGACGTAGACGTGGTGGTCGAAGGGGGAGGTACCCGGTGCAGCTTCGGGGTCGAACATGCCGCGCATACGGCGCTGTGCGTAGGCGAAACCAACGGCGGATGCCAGGCCCTGGCCGAGCGGGCCGGTGGTGATTTCTACACCCTTGGTGTGCTTGTATTCGGGGTGGCCGGGGGTGAGGGCGCCCCAGGTGCGCAGGGCTTCCAGGTCCTTCATTTCGAGGCCGTAGCCGCCGAGGAACAGCTGAGTGTACAGGGTGAGGGAGGTGTGGCCGGGGGAGAGGATGAAGCGGTCACGGCCTTCCCAGCGGTCGTCGGAGGGATCCTGGTTCATGACCTTCTGGAAGAGCAGGTAGGCGACCGGCGCCAGGCTCATTGCGGTGCCGGGGTGACCGGATCCGACCTTTTCTACGGCGTCTGCGGCGAGGATACGTGCGGTATCTACGGCGCGCTGGTCGGTTTCAGTCCACTGGAAGTTCTCTGCCACGTGGGGTGTCCTTTCACAACGTGAGTGGATGCGCCAGCAGGCTTGTGCTAGCGCGCTGTCCGTCGGGTGTAACGTGCCTTCGGGGGGTACTTATTCCCGCGCCGGTGGGTACCTGCGTAGGTACTTGGGTAAGTGCCCTGGTAAGTACCAGGTAGATGCCCTGGTAGATGCCCGGGTAGGTGCGGGGAGCCGGGAGGTTTGTTTCGACCCTTTCGTTTTAACAGGATAGTTCACTAAACGGCAGTATCCGGTGTGGGGCTGCAGACATTCACAGGGTGATACGGGCTGTTATGCCTCTGTTGACTGGTCTTTCCGGGTGTGGAGTGCGTACTTTTGGGCGGTATTGCTGAGCTCGTGGCTGAATATTGTTCAGTAATGTAACAATTTTTGTGTAAGTGGTGAAGCTCATGTTAAGGTTGAGCAGGAAGGTTGCAGACCGAAACAGTGGTTGGGTCGGTCTGCATCTCGGTGATTGAAGCCCCTCCTCCGCGCGGAAACTGATGATTATCTTGCTGTGGTGGCGAGATATAAGGTTCTGGAGGGGGTGCTATCTTTTAGTCTCAGACCGTACATTCTGTGTGCGGTTGAGGCTAAAAGTTTGTGTTAAATAAATGGGCGCCGGATATGTCGGAACATATCCGGCGCCCGCCTTTTAACCTGCAACCTGCGGCTTAACCTGTGCCTTTTTGCCCGTGCCTTTTTACCTGTGGCTGTGACCATCAGGGGCAATCAGGTCGCCTCTAGCTGGGATGCTTCTATCTGGGTCGCTACTGGTTAGGTCGCTACTAGTCGGACCACTTGAACTTGCGCGAGGCAATAAACCCAATGACCACGGTCCATACGATCAATACCCAGTGCGGGTCGGCAAGCCACTGATGCTGAATGAAGTTGCCGCGCAGCGCATCGCCCAGAGCCGCCGAGGGTGACCATGCCACAACCGCGGCGTACCAGTCGGGGAAGGACTTCAGCGGGAATACGACGCCGCCGGCACCGGCAAGAATCACCCAGGCGATATTCACGATGGCGAGGGTCGCCTCCGCGCGTACCGTACCGGCAATGAGCAGTCCCAGTGCCGTAAATGCGCCGGCACCCATGATCATCGTGATGATGGAGCGCGAGACGGCGATAGCGTCCGGGCGCCACCCCAGACCGTACCCGAGCACCGCCACCAGGGTGAACTGAATCGCCACGACCACCAGCACTGCAATGCACTTGCCCATGATCAGGCCGTTACGACCCAGGGGAGTGGTCGCCAGGAACCGTAGCACGCCGTAGCGGCGATCAAAACCGGTGGCAATGCCCTGACCGGACAGCGCCGTAGAAATCACGCAGAGCGCTAGAACGCCGGGGACCGCCGCATCCATGCGGGAGACACCGACCGAGTTAGCGTATTCATCAATCAGGCCGGTGAAGCGCAGGGCAATGAGCGCCATGACGGGAAAAATAATGTTGAGCATCAGCTGCTCGCCGTTGCGTAGCATCGCCATGGTTTCGTAGCGGCCCTGCTCAATGACGCGCACGAGCGGGTAGTTCGCGCGCGGGGGAATGTACTCCTCGTCTTCGTCAATAGAAGAGACCTTGGGGCGGGTGTTCGCGGCGCGTTCTTCCATTTGGTTCTCTTCCACAGGCTTTTCTGCAGCCCGGTTGTTGGTGCGTGCGGTGTTGCTCATCGGATATCACGTCCTGAAATGTCGAGGAAGACATCCTCAAGGGTCTTCGGTTCCATGGTCAGAGAAATCGGCATGAGGTAATGCTCGGCGAGTGCCGCAGTGAATGCCGCCAGGTGCTCGGGGCGTAGCGCGCCGACCAGCTCATACTCGCCGGGTACGGAGGGGGCGCCGTCACGCGCCGGGGTGTAGGGCACCTTCTCGATGAGTTCCACACCGGCACGCAGATGCGCGGGCAGTAGCTGCTCACGGGTGGGGGTGGGTGCGTTCAGGCTGTACTGCAGACGGTTCGTGCCGTCGCTGGCGATGAGCTCGGAGACGGTACCTTCCTGAACCGTAGTGCCGTTTTCAATGATGTAGACATAGTCGGCGAGCTTCTGCGCGTCGTCAATCAGGTGCGTGGTGAGCACAATCGCGGTGCCGAGTTCACGCTGTTCACGAATGATGTCGAAGACGACGTTGCGGGATTGCGGGTCCAGGCCCGCGGAGGGCTCGTCGAGGAAGAGCACGTCCGGGCGACCGATGAGGGCGGCGGCGAGGGAGACACGCTGCTTCTGACCACCCGAGAGGCGGCGAATCGTGGTGCCGTTGAAGGCATCAATGCCGAGGCGCTCTGCGAGCTCTTCGACCGGGTATGGGTCGGTGTACATGGTGGAGATGTGTTCCAGCAGCGGGATGGGGTGCATGGCGTTGGGTAGGCCGCCGTCCTGGAGCATAATGCCGACCTTGGCGCGCAGCTCCGGGTCTGCCTGTAGCGGGTTTTCTCCGAGCAGGCGCACGGTACCGCGGGTGGGTTTGAGTAGACCCTGCGCGCAGGCGAGGGTCGTGGTTTTGCCGGCGCCGTTGGCTCCGAGTAGGACGACCACCTCACCGGGGAAGACGCGCAGGTTGACCTTGTTGACGGCGCGGTAGAGCCCGCTGGCGGTGAGCCGTTCGGGGTATTTGGTGCGGAAGGCGCGTGAGGGTTTGAACTCTTTGATGAGGTCTTTAATGCTGAGCGCCGGTTCTTCGGTGATGATGCGTCGTCGTGCGGTGGGGGAGGCTCCGGGCTCCGTGTGGTGCTCAGAGTGCGCCGTTGGCGTGGCGGATGCACGCCCCGGGTGGTCCTGCTGGCCCGCGGTGGTGGTCTCCATAGACAGTCACTTTCGATTTTTTCGATGAATGAGCGTGTGTGCCCCCTTCATCTTATGCCCTAACTCACGTTTAAGGCACACTTGTTACGACTTAAAAGTTCACCCTAAGGTAGAAAAGTTAGCAAGTAGGGGTACCTAACTAGCCAAAGAAAAACTAATTAGGACATACTTTATTTGTGTATTCCGTGAATAAGACCCCTCAGCGCGTCTCAACGAACGAGGCGCAGACCCGAAACGGCACCCGAACTGCCGCCTCGGGCTCTACTGGTGCTTCCAGTACAAAGTCCTCCGCGGCACGCACATCCAAGCGCAAAGCCGAGGCAGAAGAACGCACCAGGGACCGCGTCCTGCGTGAAGTCCTCAACAACGGCCCCGTATCCGCAGCAACCCTCGGTGAGCTCCTCAGCCTCACCCCCGCAGCGGTACGCCGCCACCTCGACGCCCTCGAATCCAACAACATGATTGAGGTCGCGCCCATCAAAAAGCACGGCGCCGGAGCCGGACGACCCGCCCGCCGCTACGTGATCGCCCCCCAGGGCCACGAACGCCTCGGCAACGACTACCTCATCATCGCCCGCGAAGCCCTGCAAATGCTCCGCGACACGGTTGGGCAGGAAGCTCTCGAAGCTTTCGCCTCCGCCCGCGCCGCAGAAATGGAAGCCCGCTACCGACCCGTCGTAGAAGCCGCCGGTGACGATGTGGCAGCCCGAGCGCAGGCGCTCGCAGAGGCAATGAGCAAGGATGGTTTTGTGGCGACCGCTCAGGTCACCGCGCCTCCTGCAGGACGAACTGTTCCCGAGCATTTCCTGGCAAGTATTCAGCTCTGTCAGGGTCACTGCCCGGTACGCGACCTCGCTGGAGACTTCCAAGTGTTCTGCGAGCAGGAAACCGGGATTATTTCTGACCTGCTCGGCGTTGATGTCCGTAGGCTTTCAACCATGGCTTCGGGTGCTCATGTGTGTACCACGCACGTGCCCCTGAACCGCGTCACCGCCGAGAGTGAGAAGAACACAGAAGAATCCGCAGGGAAACCTTCGGAGGAATCTTCCGCGTAACAATCACCGCAGTACCCAGCGGCGCACCCCGATGAACCCCTCAAGGGTGCGACCCGCATGCTGAAACCCGCCCGCCCCACGCTGCGTTAAACGCCGTGGTCGAGCGCGGTATCAGCCCCCTCAACTACCGCACCTGCAACCGGCAGGTGGCGGCAAGAAATGTAATAACCATCGAAGAAAGGCCGTAATGACTGAGAAAGTTGGGCAGAACGCCAACGACACCGTCATTTCAGAGATCCTGGAGATGAACCCCGAACTCGAGGGCATTGGCAACTACGAGTACGGTTGGGCAGACTCCGACGAAGCAGGCCAGGTAGCAAAGCGCGGCCTGGATGAGGATGTCGTGCGCGACATCTCTGCAAAGAAGAACGAACCCCAGTGGATGCTGGACATGCGTCTGAAGGCGCTGAAGTTCTTCGAGCGTAAGCCCATGCCCACCTGGGGTGCGGATCTTTCCGAAATCGACTTCGACAACATCAAGTACTTCGTGCGTTCGACCGAGGGTCAGGCGGCTTCTTGGGAGGAGCTGCCCGAGGACATCCGCACCACCTACGAGCGCCTGGGCATTCCCGAGGCGGAGCGTAACTCCCTCGTTGCGGGTGTGGCTGCACAGTACGAGTCTGAGGTCGTGTACCACCAGATCCGTGAGGACCTGGAGAAGCAGGGCGTGATCTTCGTCGACACCGACACCGGTCTGCGCGAATACCCCGAACTGTTCAAGGAATACTTCGGCTCCATCATCCCGATTGGTGACAACAAGTTCTCCGCACTGAACACCGCCGTATGGTCCGGTGGCTCCTTTGTGTACGTTCCCCCGGGAGTTCACGTGGAGATCCCGCTGCAGGCGTACTTCCGCATTAATACCGAGAACATGGGCCAGTTCGAACGCACCCTGATTATTGCGGACGAAGGCTCCTACGTTCACTACATTGAGGGTTGCACCGCCCCCATCTACAAGTCCGACTCCCTGCACTCGGCAGTGGTTGAGATTGTGCTGAAGAAGAACGCACGCGTTCGCTACACCACCATCCAGAACTGGTCGAACAACGTCTACAACCTGGTGACCAAGCGTGCGGTTGCGCACGAGGGCGCCACCATGGAATGGGTGGACGGCAACATCGGCTCCAAGGTCACCCAGAAGTACCCGGCTGTTTACATGGTCGGTGAGCACGCTAAGGGTGAGACCCTGTCCATCGCATTCGCGGGTGAGGGTCAGCACCAGGACACCGGCTCGAAGATGGTTCACATTGCACCGAACACCTCCTCGACCATTGTGTCCAAGTCCGTGGCACGTAACGGCGGCCGCAGCGCATACCGCGGCCTGGTTCAGGTTCGTGAGGGCGCTAAGCACTCCAAGTCCTCCGTGGTCTGTGACGCACTGCTGGTGGACACCATCTCCCGCTCCGACACCTACCCCTACGTGGATGTCCGCGAGGACGATGTGACCATGGGTCACGAGGCGACCGTTTCCCGCGTCTCTGAGGACCAGCTGTTCTACCTGATGCAGCGCGGCCTGAGCGAAGAAGAAGCAATGGCAATGATTGTCCGCGGCTTCGTTGAGCCCATCGCACGTGAGCTGCCGATGGAGTACGCACTCGAACTGAACCGCCTGATCGAACTTCAGATGGAAGGATCTGTGGGCTAATGCCGACCAACGAAGAAACCCTGGGTTACCACTCCCCGATCATCCCCGGCATGGACCAGGAGGGCGAGAAGCTCGCCACCGAGTTCGCCCACGATGACACCCTGCTGCGCGCCACCGAGGCACACCACCAGGGCTCCAACCCGAACAACGTCCAGAAGGTACTCGAAGCATCCCGTGCAGAGCGTAAGACCTCCTACAACGTGGAGGACTTCGCACCCCTGACCGGTCGTGAAGAGGACTGGCGCTTCACCCCGCTGAAGCGTCTGGGCGGCCTGCACCTGGAGAAGCTGACCGGCACCGCACCGGCACCGAAGATCACTGCACCCGAGCAGGTTCAGGTTGAGACCGTCTCCCGCGAGGATGCACGCATCGGCTCCGCAGGTATCCCCGAGGACCGTGTGGCAGCGAACGCGTGGTCCAGCTTCACCGAAGCAACCGTGGTGACCATCCCCGCCGAAGCTGAACTGGCTGAGCACGTGGAAATCGACATCACCGGCACCGGCAACGAGCCTGCCGCACAGCACATCGTGATTGAGGCTAAGCCCTTCTCGAAGGCTGTCGTGGTTCTGCGCCACACCGGCTCCACCGTCCTGGCACAGAATGTTGAGTTCGTGGTGAACGACGAGGCTGAGCTGAACGTTGTTTCCGTGCAGCAGTGGGCTGACGACGCAATCCACACCTCCGCACACTACGCTAAGCTGGGCCGCAACGCACGCTTCAAGCACGTTGTGGTGTCCCTCGGCGGCGACCTGGTGCGCGTGACCCCCTCCACCAAGTTCACTGCTCCCGGCGCTGAGACTGAAATGTACGGCCTGTACTTCGTAGACGCTGGCCAGCACATTGAGTCCCGCCTGTTCGTGGACCACTCCGTACCCAACTGCAAGTCCCGCGTGACCTACAAGGGCGCACTGCAGGGTAAGGGTGCGCACTCCGTATGGGTTGGTGACGTTCTGATTGGTAAGGATGCAGAAGGCACCGACACCTACGAGCTGAACCGTAACCTGCTGCTGGAAGTTGGCCCCCGCGCCGACTCCGTGCCGAACCTGGAGATTGAGACCGGCCTGATTGAGGGCGCCGGCCACGCATCCACCACCGGCCAGCTCGATGAACAGCACCTGTGGTACCTGCAGGCTCGCGGTATTCCGGAGGCTGAGGCACGCCGTCTGGTCGTGCGCGGCTTCCTGAACGAGATCATTCAGCAGATTCGTGTTCCCGAACTTGAAGAGCAGCTCACCGAGGCCCTTGAGGCAGAGCTCGCCCTCAGCAACAACTAAGCTTTACCAGGAGAAATCAATGTCTACCCTTGAAATCAAGGACCTTCACGTCTCGGTTATCCTCGACGACGAAACCACCAAGCCCATCCTGAAGGGCGTTAACCTGACCATCAACTCGGGCGAGATTCACGCAATCATGGGCCCGAACGGTTCCGGTAAGTCCACTCTGGCTTCCACCATTGCTGGCCACCCCAAGTACCAGGTTGACTCCGGTCAGATCCTGCTCGACGGTGAGGACATCACCGAGATGAGCGTGGACGAGCGTGCACGCGCAGGCCTGTTCCTGGCTATGCAGTACCCGGTTGAGATCCCCGGTGTGACCATGTCCAACTTCCTGCGTTCCGCTAAGACCGCTGTGGACGGTCAGGCTCCCTCCCTGCGTACCTGGACCAAGGACGTTAAGGAAGCCATGAAGAACCTGGAGATTGACCCCGCGTTCATCGCACGTAACGTGAACGAGGGCTTCTCCGGTGGTGAGAAGAAGCGCCACGAGATTCTGCAGCTGGAGCTGCTCAAGCCCAAGTTCGGCATCCTGGATGAGACTGACTCCGGTCTGGACGTTGACGCACTGAAGATCGTGTCTGAGGGCGTGAACCGTGCGCACGACGAGAACAACATGGGCGTCATGCTGATTACCCACTACACCCGCATCCTGCGCTACATCAAGCCGCAGTTCGTGCACGTGTTCGTGGACGGCAAGATGGTTGACCAGGGCGGCCCCGAGCTGGCTGACCGCCTGGAAGAAGAGGGCTACGTAGCTTACGTGGGTAAGAAGTAAGCTTCTTCCCTGACCGGATTCTGACAGAAAGATAGAACTATGACTGAGACTGTGCAGGGTCGTGTTCCTCAGGAAGAGATTGAGGAAGCCCTCAAGGAGGTTATTGACCCGGAGCTCGGCGTCAATATTGTTGACCTCGGTCTGCTCTACGGTCTGCGCTGGGATGAGGATGGAACCCTCATTCTGGACCTGACTCTGACCACCGCGGCGTGCCCGCTGCAGGAGGTTATTGAGGAGCAGGTTCAGGCTAACCTGGATAACCTGGTTGATTCTTGGCGTGTGAACTGGGTTTGGATGCCGCCGTGGGGTCCGGAGCGTATTACTGAGGACGGCCGCGATATGATGCGCGCGCTGGGTTTCAACATCTAAGCTCCTGACCGCAGATAAGGTACCCGCCCGGTGCGGAAGGTGTATGCCTTCGGCACCGGGCGGGTACTTTTGTGCTTTAGAGGGCTTTGACCGTTCACCATGATGAAGCTATATTGAGAAGGATATTGTTAACCATATTTCCATAGGAGGGGATATGCATATTCTGGAAGAGATCCGCGAGGTTGCGGTCAGCAAGAATGTGAATTTTCTGATTGGCTCAGGATGTTCATCGGGTGCGATTGGCACGATGAATACGTATTGGGAAAAAGCCAGAGGAAACAATGACCATGAGACACCTAATGAATCTGCAGGAGGCGCACATTGCAAAACCTGCGAAGAATATGGCAATGAATTACTTTTAAAAGATGTCATTCGAGTAAGTGAAATTATTTTGGGTCGCTCAGAGGAAGACAGGGGGGACTTGGATAGTGTAAAACTGGTTTCTAGGAGCTATACCGCATTTGTTCGGGAAATCGTTAGTCTCATGAACAGAATGAACTCGCGCCAGATTCCCAAAAATGTAAATATCTTTACGACTAATTATGATTTATTTCTTGAAGGCGCTCTTGATAAAGTATCAAAATCTGAAACATTTGTTGTCAATGATGGTTCTCGAGGGTATTTTGAGAGAATTTTGGATAATTTAAATTTTAATCGAACTGTTTCCTATAGGGGGCCCTCCAATAATTTTATTGACGAAATTCCTAGTGTTTCATTGATTAAGCCACATGGCTCAGTTAATTGGAAAAAAACAGATAATGATGAGATAGAAATTAAGGCAGAAGTTGTGGATGGCCCCGTTATTGTTAAGCCCGATGGTCATGAATCACGAAATACATTTGCGGAGAACTATTTTCATGACACCCTTAGGATTTTTCAAACTGAATTAGATAAACCCCAGTCAGTTTTGTTCGTTGTTGGATTTTCATTTCAAGATAAGCATATATCTAAAATGATGCAGCGAGCACTTAGAAATAAAGAACTAAAAGCGTATATTTTTTGCTACTCAGATAGAACTGAGGGAAATATTATTAGGAATCTAGGATATGAGCCATCTGAATATCCAAAAAATCTGAAATTTATTTGGCCAAGGGATATTCGGTCTGATAGTAATTCGATTGCAGATAGTGAACATTTAACACTGGATGCTGTAACTAGAATTTTTCGCTTTGGAGTCAAGTGAGATGGATAAGCATATTGGGATTGTTGTCTCTGTGGAATCAAATATTGCAGAGATAGCTATGTATGAAATGGTCAATGGGTCTAATATTTTATGGGATGGTCAGATTCTTCCTGGTCCCAAGGTTGGTTCTTTTGTGTCGATTCTTCAAGGGAATGTTAGAATTGTTGCAAAAGTGATATCAGAAAAAATTATTGACCAGCAAAACCCTGTCGGCAGTAAAGAGTTTGACAATAGATACTCTAAGGATTCTATTAATAGGATCATTAAAACAAAGAGTGTGGGAACTATTAAGGATGGGAGGTTTAATGTTACGTCTCGTTATGTCCCCATGGTTGGCAATAAAGTAGCATGCATTACCCATAATGACTATTCTGCAATGTATTCATTGGGTGATGGAACTCCTGTGCTACGTGTTGGAGGTGACCTTCTTGGAAATCAGGAAGTTAATATTCCAATTAGTCGCGTTTTTGGCTCTCATATCGGTATATTTGGGAATTCTGGTAGTGGCAAATCAAACACTTTACATCGCCTATATTTCAATCTATTTAAAAAATATGGGAAAGGTGCGCTAGAAAATTCAAAATTTATTGTTATTGATTTCAATGGGGAATATTCGCATGATGATTCCTTTGGTGTTTCTTTTGAAAAAAAGAGTGTGTTTAAATTATCTGCAAGATCGGGTAATTTAAATAGAATTCCTTTGAGTGAGACTTATTTGTCTGATGCAGAAATTCTGTCTATGCTCTTTGGTGCGCGTTCTGAAAATCAGGTTTCATTTATAAATAGCACACTTAATCATTATAATAAGAAAAGAGGAGATTGGGGTCGTTTGGCAAAGTCTATACTTAGAACGTATAAGAAGATTTTAACTACGCAGCTCACTGCTCATAGTGAGGCATATAGTGAATGGGTTGATTTATATAAAGAGTTTGTTGAGAAAAATGGACCTTCATGGAATTTTTATAGTTCGTTTTTTTCGATGGTTTCCTCGCAAGGGGCCGGTAGTTATTATTACAATGGCAATCCAGGATTTCATGCAGATTACCCCAAGGGGTTTGATTCCGAGAGGATGATATGTGACGGTCTGGATTTAAGTGAATTTGTTAATCATGAATTAGAAAAATCCCTTTTGCCAGTCTTGGAGCAGGCCCTGAAAAATTCACCACCTTTGAGTCGATTAGGGTTTATCCTTAGGTTCTCCTATATATATAATACGGCTTGGGGGGACGTACAAAAAGAATATCTTGATCCTCTTATGAAAAGAATAGGTGTAGCTTTAAAGGATTTAGATAAAGTCGTCTCTGTGGGTGAACAAAGTCTTCAAAATTTCAATAATCTCAACATTATAGATTTGTCGAGTGCAAATCAGAACACTAAACGTATGATACCTGCGTTGGTTGCAAAAATTATGTACGCTGAACAAAAGGATAAAAAAGGTAATGGTTCAACAACTCACCTTATTATTGATGAAGCACATAATATTCTAAATGCTAATTCGGGTGAACTGGAAAATCGCGGAAAAGATTATTGCCTCGATGCCTTTGAAGAAATCGTTAAAGAAGGTAGGAAGTTTGGTTTTTACGTAACTCTTTCTAGTCAGCGCCCTGCGGATATATTGCCTTCAATTGTCTACCAGATACATAACTTTTTTATTCATCGACTCGTTAACGAGCTTGATTTACAGATAGTTGGAAGAACAACATCAACTCTGGATCATGCCTCCTTTGAAGCGATTCCGTCTTTGGGTAAAGGGGAATGTGTCATTACTGGTGCAGATTTCTCTTTCCCTGTATTGGCTCTAATAGACTGGAACGAATTGGAACCGAGACCCCATAGCAACGACTTAGTTCTTACCGACCTGTGGGTGGAAGAGTCTAATCCTGATTCCAACCCATCTATGGAGGATCTTCTCTAAGAAGGAATACCGCTTTGATACGAGCAACCAGGATGAAAATGAGTTACAGATTATAGAGCTTAAACGATAGGCTCAGCTTCTACTCACAGAAAGCACAAAGAGCCGCCCGGCATGGAATATATTCCATACCGGGCGGCTTCTATACTGTCAGCTTTGAACCTAGTCGTTCAGGTGCAGCAGCTTCAGCGAGTGCTCATACTTAATCATGAGGCAGGTACGAGTCGGTTCCTCCAGAAGCGCCAAACGCTGCGGGTCAGTATTATCCGCAATATCGGCAAGCTTCACCAGACGAGCCAAATCATTCACACGCACCCGGCTCAGATACGACTCACGCGACTCACCCGGGCGGCGGGTCAAAGCCTCAATCGCATCCACAATACGCGCCGAGAAATGACGCGCCAAGAAAGCGAGAGAAACGCCGGTATCCTCCACCGTGTCATGCAGCAGCGCCACAATCTGCGCTTCAGCCTTCAGCTCCTCCAAAGAGATATCAGGGTGAGTTGCGGCAGCCAACTCACAAGCAAGCTTACGCACCCCAAGAGCCACACGGCGGGGATGGGAGATATAGGGCCAGCCGTTACGGTCAGTCTGCCCCTCATGCGCCTTATCAGCAATGCTGTCAGCCAGGCGAACCATCTCTTTGTAGTAGTTATTCGACATGAGAACCTCCGTTGGTTTGAACTCCTGCGAGTTGATGGTCCCAGCGGCGTTTTCCGTACCAACACGGCACGGGCGGTAGCTGGTACCAACACTTTACTCCAGCAGCTACGCGGCGGCGGCAGAACTCGCCCGAAACACCCCTAATACGTCAAATATGACGCGCCGAAGAAGAAAAGAGGGTGTTTTTCCTTCTGAAATTGTGGGTTTGGTGCCCTTTCTGCCGTGTATCTGCGGTTGGTAACAGACATTCAGGAGGCGCCCGCCCCTCCGCGAAAGTGTCCGCCGAACCCTTTGGTACCGCCCGGGGTAACTCGCCCACAATCTCATATGGTGGCGAAAAATTTCTAACTTTTTCTAGCGAAAATCGGCGCGCAAACCGCCCAACACTAAGGCAGTTTAAGCGTGTTTAGCACACACCGATACACACTCATCAAACGAAAAAATCGCGCGCCCTCCGTGCCCCGCTAAAACATCCAAAAACCCGTATTTTTGCGCGAAAATACGCGATAAACTGGGGGCAACCAAACATCGGAGAACACCATGGCAGAGCTCTATGAGCGCTTCGTCGCTTTGTATCCCTACCCACACGAGCGAATCCGCCACGGCGCCCCACGAGCCGAACTTAACCGGCGATACCTCGAACACCTTTACGAGGGCAAGAACCGGGGAACAACCCCCATCGTGGTTGCCCTCGACCCGACCCTGCTCGGGACCATTGAGAATAACGTCTCCCTGCGTACCTCAACCCCAGTGCAGGACATCACCGCCGACACCGTCGAGCGGTACGCACATGAGCTCATCACCGACCATCACCATTACCTGGATCAAGTCGGTGTAGAAGTTGCCGCGCACGAGGCGTTCCGGCACCTGAACGAGAGCACCTACCTGCAGACCTACCGTCTCCTCATGGAAAACGGCGAACTCGGTGAAGACGATATCGCTATGCCGCTGAAAGCGGAGTACCCCTTCGAACTGACCGCCGGCATCATCAATGAGAAGGTCAAAGCCACCGACATTGACAGCGCCGCGGAACTGCTCATCATGGACCTGCCGCTGTGGGATGCTTCCGGGGTGTTCGCCTACCTGCCTTTCGGCGGGTGGGACTCCAGCCCCAGCCCCGAGGCGATGCTGTCCATTGCCCGCTACTGGTTTGAACGCGACGACGCCTACCCGGCTGTTATTGCCTCGGACTTTATCGAGTTCTACACGCCTGTACCGGTCACGACTCGCCGCGACGCAGAGATCCTGGCGGTTGAGCATACGATGGTTTCCTCGGCGATGCCGGTGCGTGTCTACCGCGGCTTCGACAAGCTTGTGGAGGCGCTCTACGGCCAGCACGACTGGTACCTGTGGTGGGAGCAGCTCCCGGCAGCGCTTCTCATTGAAACGCCCTAAACCAGCCTAAGCTAGGCGAGGCACAGCGAAGGGGCGGGGTGAACTTTACGGTTCACCCCGCCCCTCTCGCGTATCTGCGCTATTTCAGCTCATCCACGTGTCGTGCCCGCAAAGCACGAGCGGTCGCCGTCGCGTAATCAACCGCCTGCACCACCCACGGAATCAGCAGCCGCCAATACATGCGCTTGGGCAGATTACGCGCCACCGCCGCCCTGCGCAACGCACCCCAACGGTCCATGAGCGCCGGAATCGACCGGACCATCAACGCAATCAGCAGACCCAGACGCTCGGGAGAAAGACCCACGAAACGCAGCGGCGAACAGAGCCTCACAAAGCCGTCAATCAGAACCGGCAGGGGAGTGCTCACCAGCAGGGTGCGGGAAGCGTAGAAAGCCGTCAGCATGGTCGCGATAGCATCCGCGCCGGAGGCGTACTGCCCCGTAAACACGTAATAGGCGACCATAATCAGTAGCAGCAGAGACAATGTGCGAACCACCAGCCACAACTGGGAGGCGGGCACACCAGCCCACAAGGCGCACAGTGCGGACGCGACCAAAGCCACCAGCGCCACCTGCCAGCCGGTCACCGCCAACAGCAGAAACAACCCAAAGAAGAGCGCCCCCTTGAACCACAGCGGCGCCCGATGCACCGGTGTGCCCAGCGGCTGGTAGAAACCCACCAGCAGGGTGCCGGGGTTGAAATCCGAGCCCTGGGAGGCGGGACGAGGGTTCACACGCGGCGTGTTAGCGCCCATGCGCGCCTCCTGACGAATCCAGACCTTCGGTAGCACCCTCGTTGGGGAACCCCTCGGCACACCACGTGCGGTACTGCTGCACCAGCTGCACCGCATCCCCCTGAGCGAGCAAACGGCCGTCATGGATAATCACGGCTTCATCGCAGGACGCCGCCAAATCCAGGTCGTGCGTGCTGAGAACCAGCATCTGATTCAGCGACTCCAAATGCTTGAGCAGCCGCGCGCGATTGCGCAAATCCAGTAGGGTAGTCGGCTCATCGAGCAGAAGAATCTGCGGGTGCGCCGCCAGCACGCTGGTGAGAGCGACCAGCTGCTTTTCGCCTCCTGAGAGGGTAAAAACGCTCTGGTCCTCCAGACGTTCGAGGCCACGCTCACGGAGCAGTCCACGAATCCGTTCGCGGCGCTGCTCACCGCTGAGGGAACTACCTTCAACGGATGCGGCACGGCGCAGACTCAGGTCAATATCTTCGGCAACGGTGGGCATAATCAGCTGCGCCTCCGGCTGGGCGAAGAGCATGCCCACACCCTCAAAAGCGCCCTGCGAATTACCGCGAGCACCCGCACCCTTCGAGCTGCGGCTCGGCGCCTCCAGGGTGTCGACACCGTTCACGCGCACAATACCTTCATCCGGGTGGGTGAGCCCATTGAAAAGCCCCAGTAGGGTGGACTTGCCGCTACCGTTCAGACCGAGCACCGCGGTGCGCTTCGCCGTGAACCGCAGGCTCACATCCTTGAGGATACGGCGATGCCCGCCTTCGGGTAGCTCGGTGAAAACACTTACCGATTCAAGCTCAAGGGCGGGCATGCTGGTAGAGGCGCTCACCGCCTGTTCGCCCTGTACCTGCTGTGGTGCAGGCTGGCGCGTGGAGCGGCGAAAAAACATAGCTATCCTCTCGTGTGGCACATTGTGTGCCTTTAACGCTGGGTAGAAGCCAGGGACGGGAAGGCGCGGCGTACCGACAAACCAACCAGAACCGCGATCGTGGACTTCACTAGATCCCAGGGAACGAATACCATTGCCGCGCTGAACGCGGCATCAAAAGTCATGTGGGCGTTCACCATCATACCGGCGATACCGCAGGCGGTCAGAACCACAAAACCGCAGAAGTTCGCGAGCAGAGCCATGAGGAAGGTCGCACCAACCGAACGAGTGTTACGGGTGAACAGGTAGGCGAGGGTACCGGCAATAGCAGCGAAGGGCAGGAAGCCGAGCAGGTAGCCGGCACTGGGGGAGGCGAGCGTACCCAGACCGGCGCCGCCCTTAGCGAAGATGGGCAGGCCAGCAAAACCGACCAGCAGGTACAGCGCCACGGAGGCGGTGGCGCGTTTGCCGCCGAGCACCTGGGCGGTGATGTAAATGCCGAGGGTTTGGAAGGTGAAGGGGACCGCGATGCCGCCCAGGCTCATGGCGGGCATGATGGCGAGCGCGGCGATGAAGCCTGCAAACACTGCGATGAGGGAGAGATCGGTGGCGAGGGAGGTCTTTGCCGCTACGTTACGGCGCGGTGCCTGGGTTGCCGGGATTGCCTGGGCTGATTCGCGCGCGGAATCGGTCATTGAGGTGGTACTCCTTTGATACGTATTTCTCCGCAGATTTTTCTACGGAGTTGAGGGTAGCGGTGGTTGACTTGCTTGTCACAACCCAGTTTTGAACAATGTTCTACAAATAGTGTTCGGTATGTATCGTACACCTCACGCCACAAAAACAAAAGGTTTCCCACATGCGCACTCGGCACACCTGCACTAAAATTGATGAGGTGCTCCGCGCGCTCGCCACTTCTAGCCCGGCGAATCCCGCCTACCGAGCACTCCAAGACCACACACCAGACGCCATCCGGAAAGGCACCCATGATTGCTGTACAGAACCTCGAATTGCGTGCAGGTGCGCGCCTGCTCATGGAAGAGGTCACCTTCCGCATCGATAAGGGCGACAAGATTGGTCTGGTGGGCCGCAACGGTGCCGGTAAGACCACTATGACTAAGGTGCTTGCCGGTCTGACCCTGCCTGCTGACGGTACGGTGACCCGTAGCGGCACTATCGGCTACCTGCCGCAGGACCCGAAGGTGGATGACATGAGCCAGCTGGCTCGTGACCGCATCCTCTCGGCGCGTGGCCTGGATGGTGTGGCGCGCAAGATGCGTCAGGCGCAGGAAGACATGGCGAGCGAGGACCCGGCGGTGCGCGCTAAGGGTATGCGCCGCTACGACCGTCTTGAGGCTGAGTTTATTGCCGGTGGCGGCTACGCGGCTGAGTCGGAGGCGGCGGTCATCACCTCCAACCTGGACCTGCCGGAGCGTGTGCTCGCCCAGCCGCTGTCTACTCTGTCGGGCGGTCAGCGTCGCCGTGTGGAGCTGGCGCGTATTCTCTTCTCCAATGCGGACACCATGCTGCTGGATGAGCCGACCAACCACCTGGATGCCGACTCGGTTCTGTGGCTGCGCGATTTCTTGAAGAACTTCTCGGGCGGCCTGATGGTCATTAGCCACGATGTTGACCTGATGGAACTGGTCGTCAACCGCGTCTTCTACCTGGACGCGAACCGCTGCGTGATTGACCAGTACAACATGGGCTGGAAGAACTACCTGACTCAGCGTGAGCAGGATGAGCACCGCCGCAAGCGTGAGCGTGCGAATGCGCAGAAGAAGGCGAATGCTCTGATGGAGCAGGCGAATAAGATGCGCGCGAAGGCGACGAAGGCCGTTGCTGCTCAGCAGATGATTAAGCGTGCTGAGAAGCTTCTGCGCGGCCTGGAGGAGGAGCGTCAGAGCGATAAGGTTGCGGCAATTCGCTTCCCGGATCCGGCGCCGTGCGGTAAGACTCCGCTCTCTGCCCAGGGTCTGTCAAAGTCCTACGGCTCTCTAGAGATTTTCACGGACGTTGATTTGGCAATTGACCGCGGTTCGCGCGTGGTGGTGCTGGGCCTGAACGGTGCCGGTAAGACCACTCTGCTGCGCATGCTGGCTGGTGCCATCGAGCCTGATACGGGCGAGGTCGTGTACGGTCACGGCGCGAAGCTGGGCTATTTTGCGCAGGAACACGAAATTCTTGATGGCGACCGCACTGTCTTTGAGAATATGAAGTCTGCTGCGCCGGATCTGGATGACACCCGGGTGCGCACGATTCTGGGTTCGTTCCTGTTCTCCGGTGATGATGTGGATAAGCCTGCCGGTGTGCTTTCCGGTGGTGAGAAGACCCGTCTGTCCCTGGCGACCCTGGTGGCGTCGAGTGCGAACGTGCTGCTGCTCGATGAGCCGACCAACAACCTGGACCCCGCCTCGCGTGAGGAGATTCTGAATGCGTTGAAGGCGTACCAGGGTGCTATTGTGATGGTTTCTCACGATGAGGGCGCAGTGGAAGCGCTGGATCCTGAGCGCGTGCTGCTTCTGCCGGATGCGGTGGAGGACCTATGGTCGAAGGATTACCAGGATCTGATTTCGCTGGCGTAAAGGCTGGCGTAAAGCAATATTCATAGAGCAATATTCACCGACATAAAAGCATGGGGGAGGCTCCGGTGCCGTGTGGCACCGGGGCCTCTTTGCGTGTCTTGTGTGTATCGCGCGGTGTTTTATTGTGCGCGTTGTTCTATTGTCCGGGGCGTATTGTTTGTGGCGTATTTCTGTGCTCTGAAAATGTGTTGCGGAAGATGTTGTCGGTATTTTTCTCGTGAATAGTGCCGAAAAATGTGACCTGGCCCGTGGGGTTGTATTGTTTTCTGATCATATGTGGTGTTATTGCGTTCCCGTGCATGGGAATTGTGGGTTCTGGCGCATGAAACTCGCGGCGTATTTGACGGGAAATAATGTTGACTTGTGGGTTTTCCTGAGGGAAAGAAAAGCTCTTAGGCGATATTTCGGGGGGTCTGTGTGGGCTTTTTGAATTTTTCATGTGTCTCTACATACATTGTGGGAAAAATGGTAGAAACCCAACATGTATGGGGCGTAGACTTATAACTGTTCCCGCCATTGCGAGGACGCAAAAGCGAAACATTAGGGCTCACTACAGATGGTGAGCTAACGCGGGGGAGAAGAGATTCCCGCCCGCTCACAAAGGAGAACTGCCAATGCACAACACTGAGTTCGAGAAGTACCCCACCTCCGGTGAAGAGAACGTTGAGGTTGACGTCTTCTGGCCCATCCAGGACGCTTAATCTCTCACCCCGATAGGTCGGGATAAGGATTAGAAAAGTGCCCCGCCGCTTCCGTAGGGAAGTGACGGGGCGCTTTGCTGTCCTCTTTGATACTGTTCTCATGGAGAATTTAGTTATGCGTTGAGAATTTAGTTATGCGGCGTGAATACCCAGCCCGAACATTTGCAGGGGGTATTCGGTGAAGCCCATCATGGCTGCCGCGTACCAGGCGACGTACCCGGTCAGTGCTAGAACGAGCGCCTTCTCGCGTACGCTGCCAGCATCACCCAGGATTGGGAGCGCCATGTAGCCGCTCTTTTTCCATAGGGGGGATGCCACCAGGGGCTTGATGACAATGGGGTAGAGGGGTAGCAGTCCGCGGGTTGTCAGCAGGTCGCCGATCAGGTGAATGGTGGCACCGACCGAAATAGCCCAGGGGAGTAGTGCCAGCGAATCGGTCGTGTAGGCGGCGTACCCGAGGGCGACGGCACCGATCCATCCACCCGGTGCGCCAAGCACACGTAAGGCTAGACCGCCCGAGAATGCGGCAAGAAGTAGTGAAGCCCAGGGGATTCCGTTGTAGCTCAGGTTGGCGCTGAAATAGGCAATCGCCCAGAAGGCTACCAGACCCAAAATAGAGTGCGTTCCCTTGCGGTGTCCTCCGCTGACTGCACCGACAATGCGTGCTACCCAGCGTGAAATGGGTGGAATGGAGTTGGCGATACTGCCGTTGTGGTGGTCAATATCCGGTAGCATACCCGCGCCGGCGCACGCCAGAGTAGTCACGATGAGGGTGGGGGTATCGGGAACCTGCACCACTCCCGTCTCGACGAGCACTAGCCAGCCAGCTGCGGCGCTGACGGTGTGTGAATAGCCCATCATGGGGAGGTGCCTCCTTGGGTGTGATTGCCTAGTGAGCGTAATTGTCCAGCGAGTGTAATTGTCTGGCGTGCCGGGATGCTCACCCGAACTCATTAGAACAAATATAGCATATATCGAAATTACTTTCGATAGGTGGGGTTATCCCTCAAACGGAGCTACCTCTCAAGCGGTGCTAGCCTTCAAATGGAAGAGTCTGCTTCCAGAACTCACGCTCGCGTAGGTAATTCTCGAGCCAGCCCACGTGCTCGGAGCACGCCAACCAGATTTTGCGGCGCTCGGGGGTGTGCACCTTCGGGTTGTTCCAGAGCAGCTGAAATTCTGCCGCCTGCTGGCAGCCCTTGCGGGAGCACTTGGCGTACTCGGGCTGTGCATCCTGAGAGAGTGAACCGAGCAGATCCATGTCTTCTTATCCTTACTATTGCGCCTCTACGTGCGGTGTTATTCTGTGCCCGCGCGAGCCCGCAGAAAGGGGGCGCGGGCTGTTCCGCTTCAGCTAGTGTACGCGCCCGATGAGGTATGCAAAAGAAGGGGAGTAGGTGTTCAGCGTTCAAGAGTGGAGTGTAGCCTGCGGCACCATCGCCCTAAAACGCGGTAAAATAGGGTTCGACTGTCCATCCGTCCACACCCCAACCGTGGAGCCGCTGCATCGGCTCTGATTGCGAGGGGTCGACTCATCAAGGAAGCTCATGAGCGAGAACACTCCCAAGACCGTGCTGGTCACCGGCGGCAACCGAGGCATCGGCTACGAAATTGCCAAGGAATTCCAGGCAGCAGGACACAACGTCTGCATCACCTACCGTAGCGGTGAAGCCCCCGAAGAATTTTTCGCCGTCAAGGCAGATGTACGCGATGCCGACAGCATTAACGAAGCATTCAAGGAAATTGAGGCAGAATTCGGCCCCGTGGAAGTGCTGGTCGCCAACGCAGGTATCACCCGCGACATGCTGCTGATGCGCATGAAGGAATCCGACTTCACCGACGTGGTCGACACCAACCTCACCGGTTCTTTCCGCGTGGTTCAGCGCGCCATCAAGGGCATGCTGAAGCTCAAGCGCGGCCGCATCATCCTGGTTTCCTCCGTGGTGGGTCTGTACGGTTCCCCCGGTCAGGTCAACTACTCCGCATCTAAGGCTGCACTGGTCGGTATGGCACGCTCCATCACCCGTGAGCTGGGTGGCCGTAACATCACCGCTAACGTGGTGGCACCGGGCTTCATTAACACCGCAATGACCGAGGTTCTGCCCGAAGAGACCAAGAAGAACTACCTGGCATCCATCCCGGCTGGTCGTTTCGCTGAGGCTGAAGAGGTTGCTCGCGTGATTCGCTGGCTCGCATCCGATGAGGCTAGCTACATTTCTGGCGCTGTCATCCCCGTTGATGGCGGCCTGGGCATGGGTCACTAACCCCACCCTGTACGGACTGCATAAAGCGCCCGAGCGTGGGCGCACCCTTTCTAGACTTAAGGACATAAAACTATGGCACAGCTGACCGGCAAGACCATCATCATTACCGGCTCCTCCCGCGGCGTTGGCGCAGACACCGCACAGATTCTCGCCGCCGAGGGCGCGAACATTGTGGTGAACTACCGCTCCAAGGCACCGCGCGCGAACAAGATTGTCAAGGCTATTGAAGAGGCTGGCGGCAAGGCAATCGCAGTGCAGGCTGACGTGACCAACAGCGAGGACCTGCAGAACCTCGTCAACACCGCTGTGGAGACCTTCGGCTCCCTGGACTACCTAATCCTGAACGCTTCGGGCGGCATGGAAACCGGCATGGGCGAAGACTACGCAATGCGCCTGAACCGTGACGCACAGCTGAACCTGGCACGCCTGGCTGCAGAGAAGATGCCCGAAGGTGCACGCATCGTGTTCGTGACCAGCCACCAGGCGCACTTCATTCGCGAGGTTGAGACCATGGACGAGTACAAGCCCGTCGCAGAGTCCAAGCGCGCAGGCGAAGACGCACTGATCGCCGAGATCCCCGCACTCTCCGAGAAGGGTATCTCCCTGGTCGTGGTGTCCGCTGACATGATTGAAGGCACCGTCACCGCAACCCTGCTGAACCGCCTGCACCCCGGTGCTATTGAGCAGCGCCGCGAGACCGCCGGCAAGCTCTACACCGTCAACGAGTTCGCGCAGGAAATCGCGAAGATGGTCACCGCAGACGTTGAGACCGGCCACGTTGAGCTGGTCGGCGGCGCACGCGGCTTCATCGACTAATAACTTCAGCTGCTATAGGTGCCGTTGCGGATGCACCCGCACCCCTGACAAGGTACATCTGACAAGGTACATTTGATGAGGCGCGCCGCCCCTTTACGCGGCGGCACCTATAGCCCCTGAGCCCCCTATAGCTCCTAGATTTTGCGCGAGGAACCCAATGTGGGGTGCCCGCGCACTATGTGCGCCCACCGCTCCGATAACCCGGCACGGGTTGCGGGGTGGGGCGCATCCCATCCATCTAACTCACTGGAAGAAGAACCATGAGCACCGTACTCAACCTTCAGAATGTCTCCGTGATTCGCGGCGGCCGCCCCATCCTTAACAACGTTTCGTGGACTGTGAACGAAGGTGAACGCTGGGTCGTTCTGGGCCCCAACGGCGCCGGTAAGTCCACTCTGCTTTCGATTGCGGCAGCCCGCCTGCACCCGACCAGCGGCGAGGTTGAAATCCTTGACGAGACCCTCGGCGCTGTTGACGTGTTCGACCTGCGCCCGCGCATTGGTCTGTCCTCCGGTGCTTCGGCTACCCAGATTCCCGCCAGCGAGAAGGTCTCTGACGTTGTCGTGACCGCAGCGTATGCCGTGTCCGGCCGCTGGAAGGAAGAATACGACGTCATGGACGACGAGCGTGCCACCGAGCTGCTGGCTGACTGGGGCGTCGATACCCTCGCTGACCGCACCTTCGGCTCCCTCTCCGACGGCGAGCGCAAGCGTGCACTGATCGCCCGCGCCCTCATGACCGACCCCGAGCTGCTGCTGCTGGACGAGCCCGGCGCAGGTATGGACATCTCCGGCCGTGAGGACCTGGTCGAGCGTCTGACCGCACTTGCCGCTGACCCCTACGCACCGGCTACCGTACTCATCACCCACCACCTCGAGGAAATCCCGGCGGGCTTCACCCACGCCCTGCTGATCCGTGACGGCGGCGTGGTCGCAGCCGGCCCGATTCTGTCCACCATTACCGAGGCGAACCTCGCAGCAACCTACGACATGGACCTGGCTCTGACCGTCACCTCCGCGGGTCGTTACTCCGCGTTCAAGCGCGCATGAGCCGTGCCCCGAAGCAGCTGAGCGCAGAACAGATCGCTGAGCGTGCCGAGCGTGTCTACGCCATCGAGTCGGTCACGGCCCTGGCGCAGGCACCCGAGCAGGATTTGCGCTACTACACGCAGCTGACCGATGTGAAGCTCCGTAGCGCCATGGAACCGCAGTGGGGTATTTACATTGCGGAGTCCTCGAAGGTGATTCGTCGTGCGCTCGCTGCCGGTCATCAGCCCGTTTCTTTCCTGATGAGTGAGAAGTGGGCTGATGATTTGGCGGATGTTTTGCGCGCCCATCCTGACACTCCCGCGTATGTGGGTAGTGAAGAGCAGCTGGAGCGGGTGACCGGTTTTCATCTGCATCGTGGTGCGTTGGCGGCGATGGCTCGTCCGGCGCCGCAGCCTCTGGAGCAGTTGCTGCAGGGTGCCTCTCGCGTGGCGATTTTGGAAGATATTGTGGACCACACGAATGTGGGAGCTATTTTCCGTTCGGCTGCCGCGCTGAACGTGGATGCCGTGCTGGTGACTCCGCGGTGTGCTGATCCGCTGTATCGCCGCTCGATTCGCGTGTCGATGGGTACTGTTTTTCAGGTGCCGTGGGCTCGCTTGGAGTCGTGGCCTGCTGACTTGCAGACCCTGCACGAGCTGGGCTTTAAGAGCGCGGCGTTGGCTCTGGAGGAGGACTCGCTGACCCTGGAGGAGCTGTCTGCTCGCCGGGATGAGAAGCTTGCGCTGATTCTGGGCACGGAGGGGCACGGTCTGTCGCCCCGCACCTTGGCGGCGTGTGACGATACGGTGATGATTCCGATGTCGCACGGTGTGGATTCTTTGAATGTTGCGGCGGCGAGCGCCGTGGCGTTCTGGGAGACCCGCCCGCGTTCATAACCCGAGTCCTAATCTGGTTATTAACCCGCGTGAGTGCCTTCTTCGGGTGCCCTCGCGGTGTGTAGGTTGGTGCCTGTGAGGGAACGTACTGGGATTTAATCCGTGAAGGTGGTACCCTTAATGGGTTGTGCGCGCCCTATGCGGGCACAATGGTGATGCGCTCTGAGATTTTCTCGATAGCTGCACATCGAAAAACCTACTCCATCTATATAAGGGCTACTGGCAAAATCCAGTAGCAGAAGAAGGTAATCAATGAAGGCAGAAATCCACCCGGACTACAACCTGGTTCTGTTCCGCGACCTCGCATCCGGCAAGGTCTTCCTGACCCGTTCTACCATGACCTCGGACAAGACCGAGAAGTGGGAAGACGGCAACGAGTACCCGATCGTCGAGGTTGAAATCTCGTCCGAGTCGCACCCGTTCTACACCGGTAAGCAGCGCATCATGGACTCCGCAGGTCGCGTCGAGCGCTTCAACGCACGCTTCGGCAACTTCGGCAAGAAGTAAATCTTCTGTCCCAGTTTTGCTTTTTAGCGAAATCAATGCCCCGTTCTCCTTGGTTTTCAGGGAGGCGGGGCATTGTGCGTTCTGCGGCACATAGCAAAATAAATCGCGTGAACGTGAGGAAAGTTGTAGTGTAAAACCTTTCGTTCGCCGGTGCGCAGACCCGCTGACAGCGTTACAATGGGAAAGTATTTTGCGAGTTGTGCATTTTCTGTGCCCTCCAGCGCCGCCCCGTATCGGCGGGTATTCTCCGGCTCTCTGCATTCTAGAGACTTCGCTGGATGCGCTGCGCACCTCGCGTATCACCACCTCAAACAAAGGACAACTTAATGAGCGACGCTCACTCTGAACCGTCGCAGAAGAAGAAATGGGTCAAGCGTATTCTGCTGATCCTGCTGATTCTTCTGCTGGTTATTACCCTCGGTATTGGTTTCTTTATTTGGCGTGCTGGCCACACCTGGGATAGCAAGACCGAGAAGTTTGACTCCATCACTAAGGTGGATGAAGATCTCAGCAAAATTAAGGAGCAGCTTGGCGAGGCTAAGAAGCTCAACGTGACGGATCTGAAGGCTCCGACCGTCACCAACTCGGATACCGGCAAGAACGGTGCTAATGGCGAGAACAGCTCCGATGCTGCTGCGGCTCTTGCAGCTAACGCGAGCGATCACGATAAGGACGGCGACGGCATCCTGGATGACGGTTACAGCTACAATGTCGTGAAGGGTCCGGGCAAGAACATCCTGCTGCTCGGTAGCGATACCCGTTCCGGTTCTGAGGCTGCTCTGGTGAGCGGTTCCCGTGCAGATAGCATCATGCTTGCTCACATCCCTGCTGATGGTAAGGGCGTGTACCTGGTCTCGATTATGCGTGATACCTGGGTGAACATCCCCGGCTACGGCGCGGCAAAGATTAACGCGGCACTGAACTACGGCGGTATTTCTCTGCAGGTTGCAACCGTTGAGAACCTGCTGGGTATCAAGATTGATCACGTGGCTGAGATTGAGTTTGAGGGCTTCAAGGCTCTAGTGAACTCTGTTAATGGCGTGGATGTCCAGGTACCTTTCGACTTCGATATCAATGCGTGGTCTTTCAAGCAGGGTATGCAGCATATGGATGGTGGTGCGGCTCTTGCGTTCGTGCGTGCTCGCTACCCGTTCGCTGACGGCGACTACCAGCGTGTTCGTAACCAGCGTGCGTTCCTGCGTGGTATGTATAACACGATGAAAGCTAAGGGCGCATTGAATAATGTGGGTTCTTTCCAATCTGCTGTTGAATCTATCGCAGGATATATGCGCGTGGACTCCGGTCTGGATGCAGCGCAGATTGCCCAAATTGCGGCTCCGGTGCTGACCAGCGGTGACACCACGATGCGTATGACCACCCTGCCGAACGCAGGCCCGGGTTGGTCCTACGACGGTCAGTCGATTGTTATCGTGAACCAGGCTGCGAATGCTAACCTGTCCTATGCTTTGCAGCATGACAGCATGGATCAGTTCATGGCGACTTACGGCCAGGACTAAGATCTGACTCCTTGCGGGGGTGAAAGCTGATGAGGCTTTCGCCCCCGCTGGTTTTTAACTGTTCCCGAAAAGCTGTCGGAATGTAGATACCTGGAAGTGCCTCGTTGGCGTTTAGAGAGCTGCTGGGGCACACAAAAGGGCGGCTACCTCACCGTGATGGTGGGGTAGCCGCCCTTTCGTATCTTTACGCTCTGTCGCAGAGGAGCTTATGCCTTCATATTGGTTTCTTCTGCTTCTTCAGCAGTTCCCTCTTCTTCGTATTCTTCCTCATACTCGTCATAGTCCTCGTAGTAGGGCTGACGACCAAAGTAGAAGGCGACTGCCGCAACGGCGCCACCCAGAATAGCGATGAGGATGCCGAGCATCGGGGTCCACAGCATCGAAATCAGGCCGGCGACCAGAACGGCGAGGCCTGCACCCTTGACCAGGTTCACCAGGCGGTCGCGTTCGTTCGGCTCGTAGTACTCCTCTTCTTCCAGGCTGTACTCGATCATCGGCTTCTCGGCGGTGGGCTCATGGTGGGTCGACTCAGAAGCAATGGAACCGCCGGTCAGGGAGCTCATGAAACCGCGACGCTTCTTCGGAGCCTGCTGTGCGGAGGACTCCAGGTAGTGGCGCTCGCCTTCGGTGGGTACGAATGCGGCGGGCACCTCGTACTCTTCGCCAGCGGGTAGCAGTGCCGGAACGTTATTGGGCAGAGTCTCGTACCATTCCTGCGGAATGTCGGCGGGGCGTGCAGCCTGAACGGTCAGCGACAGCTCGAGGGTGTTACCGCGAATAGTGCCCCACGCACTGGTGAGGCGGTCGTTCTCAAACGCGTAACGAATGACGGGTGCGAGCTGCTCAGACATCTGGGTGCTCAGGCGGCCCACGAGCTTGCGGTCGTGGCGCACCTCCACGCTGTCAACGAAGCGGCCGTCGGAGGTCTTGAGCTGGTTCGCTTCCAGGGTCAGGATCACGCGACCTTCACCGCTGGGCGGCAGGATGCTGTGCAGGTATTCGGAGTGTTCCTTCTCGTCGAGTACCTTCATGGACGGGCCCTGGGGCAGCAGGGTCGCGCGGGTCGGTGCGTCGTTGAGGGGGAAGAGCGAGCTAGGCGCGGACAGGGAGAGAACACCGGTGCTCTTCACGTGCATGCCGCCGCCTTCAGTGCGTACGGCAACAGCGGAGAGCTGCAGGTGCGCGATGGGTTCGTAGCCGGAGGCGACCACGCGGGTAATGGAATCCCAGTACGCTGCGGAGTCCTCCACGCTCATGCGGCCTACCTTGAACTCGTCAATGTAGACGGCAATGCTATTGGGCTCGTAGGGGTTATCCGGTTCGGGCACGAGGCGCGCTTCACCGTACCAGATCCGTTCACGGTCGATGTGCAGTTCCTCAAAGATTTGGAGGGTTTCTGCTTCGTAGTAATCATCGGTGACGATGTTAACGCTACCGCGGTCACCGAGTGCGTAATCGACCACTGAAAACTCCTTCTGATATGTCTAAGCGAGCGGATACCTAGTCTATTCTCTCATGCTTTCAGTCTGGACAGCTTATAAATAGGGGTGACATTTATCTGTCTTTTGGCACCGGGTGCATATAGTCTTGTACCCTAGCGAAACTACCCCGCCAACTACCTCACCAACAAGCGCCTATGTCGGCGTTTGAACCACCGTATGAGAGAAATATGTAGACGGCGTACCGCCGCTGTGAATTCTATAGATGAGCCAGAAAAAGACCACCGCCCGGCACGTCCCGGAGCATTACCGGGAGCGTGCCGAACGGCAGTCTCTCACAGCGGATTGAGAACCTAGCGGGGGGGGGAGCGGAACCTAGTCTAGATACCTGGTTACCTAGACACCTAGATACTTGGATACCTAGGTACCGACTCGCACCCCGCTCGGCTACTCAAACCATGCAGCTTAGTCCTGCAGGGAAGCGTTGAACTTCTGCGCCACAATCGAACGGCGGCCGTGATCCTGAGCCTCCAGCACCAGACGACGCAGAGCCGAAGGAGCCTCGGGGTTCGCCTCCAGCCAACGCTGAGCCAGCGCAACGGAGGGGTTACCCTCAACACCCAGACCCTCGGTGGAGCCGGTGTTGTACGGAGCCTTCGGGTACAGGCCACGCACAATACGGGTCGCCATACCAATCGAACGGGACGCCCAAATGGGCAGCAGAGCCTCAAAGTAGGAGTCGTAGTAGGACTCACGCAGCTCAACCGGACCGCGAGCAAAACCGTTAATGGTCGAAGCCAGGGCGTCGTTCGACAGCGACTCGTCTTCCATGATGGTCTTGTACGCAGCAGCCTTACGCTCAGCAGAGGGCAGGGCAGCAATCGCGTACGCGTAACCATTCGAAGAAATCGAGGAGGGGCTGTACTTAGCCGCACGGTCCAAATCCTCAACGGTCACCAGGTCACGGCTTGCGAGCGCACCCAGCGCACTCCAACCCAGGTTCTGGTCGTAAGGAATACCGGTTGCGTCAGCAATATCGCCGGTGGTGTCTTCGAAAGCACCGCGGGCAATATCGCGGCAGAGCTCTTCACCCTTGGTCGCGTTGGTGGAGACCGCAATCAGGGCGCGCAGCAGAATCAGCTGCTCGTCGGAGCCGGGCTTAGCCTGTGCCAGTGCAGCTGCGAATGCGTCGTAGAGAGCGTCGTAGAGGCGCTCGCGGCCGGTGGGTGCGGAGAAGGTTGCGATAGCGACCTGTGCGTTGTTGACCATGGTGCCCAGCAGGGATGCGCTCGGTTCCTTGGAGACGTTGCGTACGACTGCGTCGACGTAGGTGGTGACGGGCAGGCGTGCATCGCGCACGTTCTCCCAGAGGGAGCCCCAGATGAGGCCGCGGGAGAGTGCGGATTCGAGGGTGGAGACACCTTCGATAGCTGCCTGCAGGCCGTCTTCGTCGGTCAGGGCAACCTTGGCGTAGGTGTGATCCTCGGCATTGAGCATGAGCAGGTCAGCTTCGCCAACGAGCTTCTTCTGCTCATCGGTGAGCTCCACGCGGTGCTCGGAGACGGGCTCTGCCGGGTACTCGAGGGAGAACAGGCCGGTGGAGGTGAGCTTGCCGTCGGTTAGTGCGAAGGTTTCCAGCTTTGCCACGTGGGGGCGGCCCAGACCTGCGGGCTGCTGTGCGGGCAGTTCCTGGGTGAGGATCAGGTCGGTGAGCTGGCCGTCTTCGCCGTAGACGCGCTTGGTGCCCAGTGCGGACACGCCGGAGGTCTGCAGCCATGCGTTAGCCCATGCCTGCATGTCGCGGCCGGACACCTCGTTGAGTACCTGCAGGAAGTCGTTCAGGGAGGTGTTGCCCCACTCGAAACGCTTGAAGTACACGCGTGCTGCTTCGATGAAGGTGTCGAAGCCTACGTAGGCGACCAGCTGCTTGAGCACGGATGCGCCCTTTGCGTAGGTGATGCCGTCGAAGTTCTGCGATGCTGCTTCTAGGTGGGGGATGTCAGCGACGATGGGGTGGGTGGTGGGTAGCTGGTCCTGCATGTATGCCCATGCCTTGCGGTTGTTCGCGAAGGTGACCCACGCATCCTCAAAGTGGTTAGCTTCCTTAGCGCCGAGGGTGCCCATGAAGTCTGCGAAGGATTCCTTGAGCCACAGGTCGTCCCACCACTTCATGGTGACGAGGTCGCCGAACCACATGTGCGCCATTTCGTGGCAGATGGTGTTGGTGCGGCCTTCGAGGTCGTCCTCGGTTGCGCCGGAGACGAAGATGTAGTCTTCGGTGAAGGTGACCAGACCGGGGTTCTCCATTGCGCCGATGTTGTATTCGGGCACGAATGCCTGCTCGTACTTGGGGTACGGGTAGGGGTAGTCGAAGAGGTCCTGGAAGAAGTCCAGACCGTTTTTGGTGACCTTGAAGATGTGGTCGTAGTCGAAGTGCGGCTTGAGGGACTGGCGGCAGTATGCGACCAGGGGGATGTCACCGCTGTTGACCTTGCTCTTGGGCTTGTAGGTGGTGGTTGCGGTGAAGTATTCGCCGGCAACAATTGCGGTGATGTAGGTGGAGATCTTTGCGGTGGGGGAGAAGACTCGCTTGGTGATGGAGTCGTCGGTGGGGTCTACGACCTGGCTTTCGAGTACGCCGTTGGAGCTGACGACCCAGTCCTTGGGTGCGGTGATGCGGAAGTTGAAGACTGCCTTCAGGTCGGGCTGCTCGAAGTTCGGGAAGACTCGGCGGCAGTCGGAGGGCTCGTACTGGGTGTACAGGTAGACGCGACCGTCGGAGGGGTCGAAGTAGCGGTGCATACCTTCGCCGGAGCGGGAGTAGTAGGAGCGACCGTGGATGGTGAGCACGTTTTCTGCCTGCAGGTTGGGCAGGGTGATGCGTGCGCCGTTGACGACGTCAGCCAGGGTCAGTTCGGTGCCGTTGAGCTTAACGGAGTCGACGCTGTGATGGATGTAGTCGATGAAGGTTTCTGCACCGGGGGTGTTGCAGGAGAATCGGACGGTGGTGACGGTGGGGTAGGACTCGAATTCGGGGTCCTTGGCGTTAGTCAGGTCGACATGCACGTCGTAGGTGTCGACACTGATGAGAGCCGAACGTTCTGCGGCTTCTTCGCGGGAGAGGTTCTCATTATTCATGCTCTTTATTCTAGTCGTTATGACCGAAAATATGGCAGTTGACTGGGGTGTGCCGGTCATATTACTCACGGTGCGAGAAGATCACCGGGGGCACGGCGAACCAACCAACCTTGAATATGTGACGCAGAACATGCCCATTCGATTTGCAGAGTATTCAGAAAGCCCGTATAGTATTACGTGTTGCTTCGAACGGCACCGAAAGGAAAACGTTCGAAAGTCACCTGCGCGGGTGGCGGAATAGGCAGACGCGCTAGCTTGAGGTGCTAGTCCTCGTATTAGAGGGTGGGGGTTCAAGTCCCCCCTCGCGCACAGATAATCCCCGGTTCTTCGGAACCGGGGATTTTTGTATGCCCGGATGGTCCCATCAGCTTTAGTGTGCTGGCATGCGCCTTTCGGAAAGGCCTGTGCTGAAAACTTTCGGACTGAAAACTTCCTGGCCGCAAACTTTCGGGCTGCAAAATAGGCACAGAAACTTCAGTCGCAGAAATTTCCGTCGCAAAGAAGCGCTCAAAATATATCAGCGCGCAAAAAAGTAGTGGGGTGAGGTTCCTTGAAGGGAACCTCACCCCACACTAGCTACGCTAGGGAAGCTAGAAGAACAGCTGCATCAGCTGACACTGAATTACTCAGCCAGACGCTCCGGGTCGGTGGTGACCAGAATCTTCACAGCGGTCTCGTTGTGGTGGATCAGGGTGTCGAAGCCCTTGTCGATGAGGTCTTCCACAGCGATCTTGCCGGTGATGAAGGGCTTGAGGTCAATCTTGCCGGACTCAACGAGCTTGATGGTCTCCGGGTGGGAGTTCACGTATGCGATGGTGCCGCGGATATCGAGCTCCTTGAGTACAACCTTCTGAACGTCCAGGGAAGCGGGCTTACCCCAAATGGAGACGATGACGACCTTACCGGTGGGCTTGAGGGCATCCAGAATCAGGTCCAGTGCGGGCTGAACGGAGGTGCACTCGAATGCGATGTCAGCGCCACGGTCGTCGGTCAGCTTGTGAATCTCAGCCAGAACGTCAACCTCTGCGGGGGAGAAAGCGTAGTCAGCAACGCCGGAATCCAGAGCCTTCTGGCGGCGCAGCGGGGACAGCTCAGAGATGATGACCTTAGCGCCCTTAGCCTTCAGAACTGCGGAGGTCAGCAGACCGATGGGGCCAGCACCGGTGACCAGTGCGAATGCGCCCTCTTCGAACTCGCCTGCACGCTCAACAGCGTGGTAGCCAACGCTCAGCGGCTCAATCAGTGCAGCTTCGTCCAGGGGAATGGTGTTGGGGATCTTGTGAACCCAGCGACGCTTGACAGCGACCTTCTCGGACAGGCCACCACCGCGACCGGCAAGGCCGATGAAGTTCATGTCCTTGGACAGGTGGTAGTCCTTGGAGTCGGGGCCGGTGTAGACGTCATCGCGAATGATGTAGGGCTCGACAACAACGTGGTCGCCAACCTGCAGGTCGTCTACGCCTTCGCCCAGTGCCTCAACAACACCGGAGAATTCGTGACCGAGGGTGACGGGGGAGTCCTCACCAGAAATGGGGTGGGGGTGACCGTGCTGGGGGCAGAAGATGGGGCCGTCCAGGTATTCGTGCAGGTCGGTACCGCAAATGCCGCACCATGCGACCTTGACCAGAACCTCGCCCGCAGCGGCTTCGGGTGCGGGGATGTCTTCAATGCGGATGTCGTTACGGTCGTAGAAGCGTGCTGCCTTCATGGGATGGAGCTCCTTAGCGTGGTTGTGGCGCTCACTGCGGTGTGTGCTTGCCGGTACGGTTCGCATCCATGGGTCTGTCACGGTAATGGCAGAGGCCCAAACGACATGGTTTGGACCGGTTGTGAACTGTCCTGCCGGCATTCGCATCGCTAGCGCCGGATGGTGACGGGTGCGGCTGGATTGCCGCTCCCATGTGCTTAACGCTACTCCTATGAATCAAAGATTCCTAGGATATATACAAATTTTCTTTTATGTGACACAAATTTCTTTTTGGGTGTTTTCGACTCCATCATGCCCGAACATCTAGCGCCCGGCGAGCGCAGACGGTAGCGTAGAAGCATGACTGACGCGAACGCACAGGGCACTGCCGCCCCCACCCAGCCCACTTCTGATAATTCCGGTCGAACGGTACCGAACCGACCCGCCGCAACAACCCGCCACTATGACGCGCCCGATGCTGATTGCGTGCGCGGTAGCGAGTACTCTGAGATCCTTGCCCTTGAAACCGAGCAGCGTAAGCGTGCCGCTGAGCACCGCCGCAAGCACAAGCACGCACATCCCGAGCAGAAGCACGCCGACCATGGGCAGCCTGAGCAGGAACGTAGCCACGGCGAGCGCCACGGTCATGGAAAGGGACACGGAAAGGGGCACAGCCCGCACCGCGGTCATGGAAAAGGTCACCACCTCGACGAAGACAGCGGGCTGGCGCATATTCGCCGCGACCTCGCCGAATCCGTAGCCACCCGCGCGGACTCCCTGACCGCAATTCTCAAGGCGATTCACGCGCATCCTGAGACCGCCTACGAGGAGTACTTCGCCTCCCGCACGCTCGTTGACGCGGTCCGCGAAGCCCACCCGAACCTCAGTATCGAGTACCCCGCCTTCGGCCTGGATACCGCGTTCAAGGTGGAGCTCACCAGCGCCGACTACGACCCCGCCAAGCACCGCACCATCGCGATTCTCTCCGAATACGACGCGCTGCCGGGCATCGGTCACGGCTGCGGCCACAACGTCATTGCGGTATCGGGGCTGGGTGCTTTCCTTGCCCTGGCGGATGCGCTCGCCACCGGCCCCGAGGCGTTCAGCGGTAGGGTCCTCTACTACGGCACGCCCGCCGAAGAGTCTGAAGCCGGTAAGGAGCTGATGGCGCGCGCCGGGGCATTCGAGCAGGTGGACGCCGCCATTATGGTGCACCCCTACTTTATGGATGTGGCTGATCAGGCGTGGCTGGGCCGCCGCGAATGTCGTGTGACCTATAGGGGCGTGAGCGCGCATGCGTCCTCGCACCCGTTTATGGGTCGTAACGCGCTGGATGCGGCGAACCTGGCGTATCAGGGTTTGGGTCTGTTGCGTCAGCAGATTCCCGGCTCTGACCGTATCCACGCGATTATTGACCACGGCGGGGACGCTCCGAACCTGATTCCTGCCACCGCGAGCCTGCACATTAATATCCGTTCTAAGCACGCGCCGACTCTGCGTGCGCTGTCGCGACGGGTTGAGGAGGTGCTGCGCGGCGCGGCGCTCATGGCTGGCGTGAGTGCGGAGGTGACGTGGGATTCTTCGCCGATGACCATGCCGGTGCGTACGAATCGTCCGCTGTTGAAGCGTTGGGTTTCGGCTCAGCGTTCGGTGGGGCGCCACCCGTACCCGCCTGGCACTGTCAGCGATACCCTGGCGGCTTCTACCGATTTCGGTAATGTGAGCCTGCGTGTGCCCGGTATTCACCCGCTGATTCAGATTGCGCCCGAGGGTACCGGTATGCACACGGTGGAGTTCGCGCACTGTGCGGACACTCCAGCGGCGGTGGATGCTGCCCTGGATGCGTCGTTCGGTTTGGCTTCTGTGGCTTTGGATTTCCTGGTTGATGACGAGTTGGCGCAGGCGGTTCGTGCCGATTTCGAGGCTTCCGGCGGTGCCGTGGATGTTGAGGGCTACTTTAGCGACATGTGAGAGCGACATGTGAGCTTGCTCAAAAGGTCAGAACGTCATTATTTGGTTTTATGAGTGAAAAACACCCCTCATAGCCCATAAAGTCACCAGCACCCATCGAAAAAAGCAAAATAACCCAACACAAAACGCAAAATCTGCGGCATAATAGAAAGTAACGAAGCGAGCCCACCTCAGGAAATTCACCCCCGAGGCACACACCCGCTTCCTTATAAACCCCGCGAGAATCCTCTCGCACCACACGGATAACTCTCACGAAAGAGGGCATACAGCAATGAACGGTGTCAACAACCCCACCAAGCTCGGCGTCATCGGTGCAGGCGGCGTCGGTAGCGCAACCGCATACGCAGCTATGGTCCGCGGCTCCGCAGACGAAATCGTCCTGTACGACATCGACGGCAAGCGCGCACACGCTGAAGCACTGGACATCGCACACGGCGCAATGTTCGCACACGAAGCAACCGTAACCGGTGGCGACGACATCGAACTGCTGCGCGACTGCGACATGGTTATCATCACCGCTGGTGCTCGCCAGAAGCCTGGCCAGCCCCGCCTCGAGCTGGCAGGCGCAAACGTCGCAATCCTCGAGAAGCTGCTGCCGAACATCCTGTCCGTAGCACCCAACGCAATCATCATGCTCGTCACCAACCCCTGTGACGTTCTCACCATCGTTGCCCAGAAGATCACCGGCCTGCCCGCAAACCGCGTGCTGTCCTCCGGTACCGTTCTGGACTCCTCCCGTCTGCGTTGGCTGATCGCTAACAAGGCTGGCGTCTCCATCAAGAGCGTTCACGCAAACGTTGTTGGCGAGCACGGCGACTCCGAGTTCCCCGTCTGGTCCGCAGCAAACATCGGCATGGTTCCCCTGACCGAGTGGGAGCAGGACGGCAAGCCCGTCTTCACCGAAGAGGTCCGTGCAGAACTGGCAACCGAAGCTATGCGCGCAGCGTACAAGGTCATCGAGGGCAAGGGTTCCACCAACTACGCAATCGGTATCTCCGGCGCACGTATCGCTGAGGCATTCCTCGGCGGCCAGAACGCAGTGCTGCCCGTCTCCACCACCATTGCAGGCGAGCTGTACGGCTTCAAGGACGTTGCACTGTCCCTGCCCACCATCGTCAACCGTGAGGGCATCCAGCGCGTGCTCGAGGTTCCCATGAACGAGGCTGAGCTGGCACAGCTGAAGGCATCCGCTGAGGCAATCCGCGCATCGGCAGCATCCCTGGGCTTCTAAAACCCCGGCTTCTCATTCTCTCGGGCTCAACCCGTAAGAAGCAAACATTCAGTAGGCGCAGCGTCAAGCTGAACTAACCGACAGAAGAACCCGCCGCACCCGGCACCTGCTCCCTTGAGGAGTGGGGAAGCTGGGGACGGCGGGTTCGCTGTGTCTATCAGGTGTTTCTATGCGGTGCTTTATGTACGGTGCGTGATGCGCCGCGTGCATGCTTGGCTTTACCGGCCTCGCCGCACCGACCTGGCTTTACCGCTCTGACTTTGTGGCTCTCTTCGCCGCCCCGAACTTATCAGCCGGTTGACCTGCCGGTTGACCTGCTGTGCCCGTTCATAGTTCCGCATTTAAACCGCCCTATGACCGCCCGGCGCACACCATAGGCGCGTAGGTAGTAGAATAATGGCATGAGCATTGATCCTCGCACCGAACTCACCCGCCTCCTTGACGCGCTGGAGGCGCACCTGACCGCCGTCGTAAACCGAACCGGCGAGCACGACCCCGCCGTCGATGAGGCGTACGTAGAAATCGCCAACGCCTTCGAAGCCTACGAAGATTCCCTCTTCGAAGCCTACAACGAGGTCACCCCCTTGAGCGTTTACGGTGACGAAGACGAGGACGACCTGGAAGAAATCCTCGACGATGAAGACGACATCGACGACGATATCGAGTACGAGGACTAAATAGCGCCTCGCCCATACGTTACGGACCGACCCCTGACCGGTACCCCCTACGCGGGGTAATACGGCAGGGGTCGAACCGTACCCACAACACCCGCGTAGATCTTGCCCTCAGCATCTACTGAGCATCCACCACGCACCTACCGAGCATGTACCGAGAACGGAGACACCCGTGAGCGAACCCCGCACCTGGCGCGACGCCGCCCTCATCCTCCGCACCCAAAAACTCGGCGAAACCGACCGCATCATCATCATGCTCACCCGCGACGGCGGAATCACCCACGCCGTCGCCAAAGCCGTACGCAAACCCACCTCCAAATTCGGTGGGCGACTCGAACCGTTCATGCACACCGACCTGTCCTTCAGCCGTGGCAGAACCAACCTGCACACCATCACCCAGGCGGCAACCCTGCACGCCTACACCGCACCTATCATGGCGAACTATGATGCGTACACGTGCGCCTCCACCATCGCCGAACTGGCGGAAGCACTCACCAAAGACACCGACAGTACCTCCGATATTTACACTCTGACTCACGGGGCGCTTGCCGCGCTTGCGCACGGGCAGCATGTGCCGCAGAGGATTCTGACCCGCTACCTGGCGCGCAGCATGAACGCCGCCGGCTGGCCGCTCATCGGTGAGAACTGCACCCGATGCGGTAACCCGCTCGTGAACACAAATTACCCTGGCGATAACGGAGCAGACACTAGCACCCCCGGCACTACAATCCCCGGCGCTACAGGCGGAAGCGGCAGGTACATTGCCTTCCACACCGCCCACACCTACGGGCACCACACGGTCCTCTGCCCCCAATGTGCACCCGCCACCGACACGCCCCTGACCGGCCTGCGTGCCGAAGAGCTCGGCTATGCGCTCGCCACCGCATCGGCGGATCCGCGCGCCTGGGAGACGATTGATGCAGCACCCGTGCCGGTTGCCTCCAAAATTCTGGGGCTCTACCTGAAAACCACCCAGAACCTGCTCGAACACCCCCTGAAAACGGCGAGCGCCCTCGAGAACGAAAGTCCTTCGCTGTAAAGAACCACCCGCACAGTGTAGATGCACGCCGGTGCGCCAATCATGCGTCAACCAGGACGCAAAATAACCCCCGAAGCACCCGCCCATGCGCGCTGTGTCACGGTAAAATAGCTACAGCACGCCAGGTTTGTATCTGGCGCATATCTAGGCAAACGACCCCGGGGGAGAACCCGCCAGGGAAGAAAGGCACACATGGCACGCACCCAGCCCGTACCCCCGCCCGCACACCCCACCGGGGCAACCCCGCCGCCGATTCCGAAGAAGTTCATTCCGCAGCACGTCGCCGTCGTCATGGACGGTAACGGACGCTGGGCAAACGAACGCGGCCTGCCCCGCACCGAGGGCCACCGCGCCGGCGAGGCGGCACTGCTGGATGTTGTTGCGGGCGCTATCGAGATGGGCATCCCGTACGTGACCGCCTACGCGTTCTCCACCGAAAACTGGAAGCGCTCACCCAGCGAAGTGGCGTTCATTATGCGTTTCTCCACCGAGGTGTTGCAGCGCCAGCTGGCAACCCTCAAGACCTGGGGTGTGCGCATCCGCTGGGCTGGCCGCCGACCCAAGCTGTGGAAGAACGTCATCGAAGAGCTCGAACACTGCGAGCGCGAAACCATCGACAACACCGTCTGCACTCTCACCATGTGCGTGAACTACGGCGGCCGCGCAGAAATCGCTGACGCGGCGGCAGCTATCGCAGCGGACGCTGTGGCGGGCAAGCTCAAGCCCGGCAACATTACCGAAAAGACCATCCAGAAGTACCTGGACGAGCCGGACCTGCCCGACGTTGACCTGTTCCTGCGTTCCTCCGGTGAGCAGCGCATCTCGAACTTTTTGCTCTGGCAGAGCGCCTACGCCGAGATGATTTTCATGAACGTGCTCTGGCCCGACGTTGACCGCCGCACCCTCTGGGAAGCTGTCGAAGAGTACGCACGCCGCGACCGCCGCTACGGTGGCGCTGTCGACGCCGTCGCCAACGACAAGTAGCCCCCGGTATACAGACCAGGCACGCCCGGCTCATAGCCCCATAAACCACCCACACCCTCCAACACTAGGGAGAACAAATGCGCATCTACCCGACCTTCTTCAACATCTTCTTCAAGGGCATGGACCCCGAGAAGGCACACCACGTCGGCTTCTGGGGCGTTCAGACCCTGCGCAACGTCGGCATCACCCGCGCGCTGCGCAAGTACTTCCAGCCCGCACCGGAACTGGCAACCACCGTCATGGGCATTACTTTCCCCTCGCCGTTCGGCCTGGCTGCAGGCTTCGACAAGGGCGGTAAGGGCATTGCTGCACTGGCTGGTATCGGCTTCGGCCACGTCGAGATTGGCACCATTACCGGTCAGGCGCAGCCGGGTAACCCGCAGCCGCGCCTCTTCCGCCTCGTGGAAGATAAGGCGGTCATCAACCGCATGGGCTTCAACAACGACGGTGCCGCAGCGGCAGGCCCGCGCGTTGCCGCCGCCCGCGCAGACCTCGAAACCGAATACCGCGGCGCCGTACGCCCCGTCATTGGCGTGAACATCGGCAAGACCAAGGTCGTTGAGCTTGAAAACGCTATCGAGGACTACCTGATCTCTACCCGCACCCTGGCACCGCAGGCAGACTACCTGGTCGTCAACGTCTCCTCCCCGAACACTCCGGGTCTGCGCACCCTGCAGGCTATCGAGTCGTTGCGCCCGCTGCTTGCCGCCGTGCGTGAAGAGGCAGACCGCGTATGCCCCAACCGCCACGTACCGCTGACCGTGAAGATCGCGCCGGACCTGGTCGACGAGGACGTGATTGAGGTGGCAGCCCTGGCGAAGGAACTGAAGCTGGACGGCATCATCGCCACCAACACCACCATCGCCCGCGACGGCCTGGGCCTGACCAGCGACATGACCAAGGTCAAGGAAATCGGTGCCGGCGGTCTTTCCGGTGCGCCGCTGAAGCCCCGCTCCCTTGAGGTGCTGCGCCTGCTCAAGCGCGAAATTGGCGACGACCTCGCTATCATCTCTGTTGGCGGCGTGACCACCGCTGAGGATGTGCAGGAGCGCCTGGACGCTGGCGCTGACCTGGTGCAGGGCTACACTGCGTTCCTGTATGAGGGTCCGCTCTGGGCGGCACACATTAACCGTGGCCTGGTGAAGCTGCGCCGCGCTCGCCGCTAAAAGGTGTACAGGCGGGGGGCTTTATGCTCCCCGACGTGTTGACTCTGTGCGCTAACTTGGCGTGCTGAAAGGGGGCACTGTTCTCTACCCGTTGGGGTGGAGGCGGTGCCCCCTTTTGTGTGCCCTCTATTCCGCCGAAAAGCCACATGTGTTTCGAAAAGCCACTAAAGAAGTAGCTTTTCGAAACACATGTGGCTTCTGAGCGTATAAGTTCGCGCTCGCGCATAATGGAGATAAGCGGGAGACCATGCACTACAACGATGTGGAGGACCAACCATGAACCCCAACATGCTGAACCGCCGCTCAATGCTGACCGGAGGCACACTCATCAGCCTCAGCGCCCTACTCGCCGCCTGCGTGCCGCACGACATCATAACTGCAGGAGATGGCTCCACAGCTCCCGGCACGCCTGCCACCAGCAGCAGCTCAAGCAGTAGCGCCGGCAACAACGCCAGTAACGGCGAATACCGCAAAGCAGACGCCAAAGGCCCCGCCCAGAACGTCCCCAAACCCAACGCCCCCGAAAACGGATACCGCGCAAAGACCCCGGAGGGCATCCTCAAAACCATGGACGCCTGGAACCAGTGGGTCAACTACGGCGTCCAAACCGGCGACTACAGCAAAGCACGCGAATTCCTCTCCACCTCAAACGACGGAGAACTCAAAATCTATCGCGAAATAGAAGCGCTCTACCAGCGCGGCGGATGGGTCATCGACGGCATCGAACACTTCGAACCCGAAGGCATACCCTGGAGCGACGACAGCCGAACCTACTACCTGAAAACCAACCACGAATGGGACAAACACACCGAGGTAGAACCCGACGGCCGCCAAGAAACCTGGAGTAGCGACAAGGAAGAAGAAATCTACGTCTTCGCCCTCGAACACCGCGACGGCACATGGCAGATCCTCTACTCCCAAATCGACGCCTAACCGTACCGGCGTCTAGCCACGGTTATACGTCCAGAAGCCACATGTGTTTCGAAAAGCCACCAAAGAAGTAGCTTCTCGAAACACATGTGGCTTCTCGCGCAAGAACAAATAAGAATATAAAAATAGGGGAGAGGCCTGAACCTTCAGGACCTCTCCCCAAGCACCTATAAGGCACTAACGACTTAGTGCGGGTACTCGCCGTACTTCACCATCGGAACCGGGCGGCGCATACGACGAATCATCATCACACGGTTAAACGCATACATGCCAGAACCACGCTGAACCTCACCGAACTTCGCAATCAGCTTCTTCTTCAAGCTGCGCCACAAAATGAAGTAGTCAACAACCCACAGGATCATCAGCGCATACATTGCGTAGACGGAACCGTAATAAATCGGCGCCGCCGCAGAAGACGTACCAGCCACACCCTGAGCAATCCAGCCACCAATAAGCAGAACCAGCAGCACAGCCAGCATGAAATCGCCAAGGTTACGGCGCGCATCAATGTAGTCACGGATATAACGACGCTGCGAACCACGGTCCACGGCGGGCAGGTAACGCTGATCGCCACCCATCAACGCATCATTCTGACGCTCACGAGCCTTCGCCATCGCCTCACGTTCACGAGCCTTCGCCTCCTTACGGTCATTAACAACCAGAGGCTGACGACGAGCCGCCTGCTGCTCCTTACGCGAAGGAGTAGGACGGCCCTTCTTCGGGGTGAACTTCGGATTAACCGGAGCCTGAGGCTCCTCTACAACCTGCGGCTGAACAGCTTCCGCTTCAGCCTTCTCTTTCTTACGACCAAACACCCTCCCATCATACCCGAACGGCACACACCAAACCCGCCCCCACAAGCCCACACCAGCAACTGAAACAACCCCAACCACCCGGCGGTTAGGGGCAAGGCAGGGTCAAGGTGGGGGTAAGGTAGAAACATGACTACTGAATTCACCCACCACAGCGCCCTCAGCGACGCCGTCACCAAAAACTTCGAAGCAACCCTGCAGACCCTCACCGAGCTCGTCGCCATTCCCTCCATCGCCTGGGAATCGCACGACCTCACCCAGGTAGACCGCAGCGCCGAGGCAGTCGCCGCGCTCGCAACCAAGGCAGGCTTCGACAACGTACGCATCGAACGCGCCACCTACACCGCCGCAGACGGCACCGAAAAGCAGGGCATGCCCGCCGTTATCGCCTCCCGCCCCGCCGCAGAAGGCTACCCGACCATCCTGCTCTACGCCCACCACGACGTGCAGCCCGCCGGCGACCTCGACCTGTGGGACACCGACCCCTTCGTCGCAACCCGTAAGGGCGACCGACTCTACGGCCGCGGCGCAGCAGACGACAAAGCAGGCATCCTCGTGCACCTTGCCGCGCTCGCAGCCCTCAACGAGACTCTCGGCGATGACTTCAAGCTCGGCGTGAAGCTCTTCATCGAGGGTGAAGAGGAGGCAGGCTCGCCCTCCTTCGTCTCCTTCCTCAAAACCTACCGTGAGGAACTGTCCGCCGACTACATTGTCGTCGCAGACTCCGCCAACTGGCGCGCCGGCGTACCCGCACTGACCACCAGCCTGCGCGGCGTCGCATCCGGCGACATCGAAGTACGCGTCGGCAGCCACGCCATCCATTCCGGCATGTTCGGCGGCCCCATGCTCGACGCCCACACCCTCATGGCACAGCTCATCGCCACCCTGCACGACGCCACCGGCGCCGTAGCCGTCGAAGGCCTGCACCGCGCCCCCGAACCCGAACTCGAATACGCCGAAGCAGACTTCCGCAACGACTCCGGCATCCTCGACACCGTACCCCTGGCAGGCACCGGTAGCGTTGCCTCCCGCCTGTGGACCCAGCCGGCAATCTCCGTCATCGGCATGGACATCCCCTCCATCGCAACCTCCTCCAACACCCTCGCCGTCGTATCCCGCGCACGCATCAGCACCCGCCTAGCACCCGGCGACAACCCCGAAAACGCACACCGCGCCCTCGCCGAACACATCAAGGCACACGCACCCCACGGCGCACAGGCGAACTACACCGCCGTTGACTCCGGCATGCCCTTCGCCACCGAAGTCGACGCAGACGGCGCACAGACCGCCCTCGACGCAATGCGCGCCGCATGGGACGTCGAACCCGTACAGACCGGCATGGGCGGCTCCATCCCGTTCATCTCCGACCTGAAGGACCTCTTCCCGCAGGCACAGATCCTCGTCACCGGCGTAGAAGACCCCGACACCCGCGCACACAGCGCCAACGAGTCCCTCTACATCCCGGACTTCAAGAACGCAATCCTCGCGGAGGCGCTGCTTCTGAGCGCACTCGGCGCCCGCTAGGAACATCCACAAAAAGTGGGGGAGAAGGGTCACAAACCCCAACCCCCAACCCCCACTTTTTCGGTATCCTAGAAGCAGAATTACATGTCAAGCCTCCACACCAAAACTCACGCCCCCGGCGAACTATGCACACCCTAGGTTGTACATCAAACACCCGGGCGCGTATCGTGAAGGCTAAAACGCCCACACGCACCCACACGCGGCGCACACGGGCAACCAACCAAACAAAAGGACAACACCAATGAGTGAAACCACCACCGAACTGCCGACCCACGGCGTCAACCTCACCGAAGTAGCACAGACCAAGGTCCGCACCCTCCTCGAACAGGAAGGCCGCACCGACCTGCGCCTGCGCATCGCCGTCCAGCCCGGCGGCTGCTCCGGCCTCATCTACCAGCTCTACTTCGACGAGCGCGTCCTCGACGGCGACGCAGTCCGCAACTTCGACGGCGTAGAAGTCATCGTCGACAAGATGAGCGCACCCTACCTCGAAGGCTCCACCATCGACTTCGAAGACACCATCGAAAAGCAGGGCTTCTCCATCGACAACCCCAACGCAGCAGGCTCCTGCGCATGCGGTGACTCCTTCCACTAAACCGAAGGCACCCACCACGCGCCACTAAAGCGCAACACACCTAACAAACCCCCGTCTCGCATACTGCACCCAACCATGCAGATACGCGGCGGGGGTTTTACACTTAACACATGACTACGCACGAAATCACCTGGAAATACATCCTCAACCAGCTCATCAAACACCAAAACCTCACCGACACCGAAGTCGCCTGGGCAATGGACCACATCATGACCGGCCAAACCGAACAGCCGATCCTCGCATCCTTCCTCACCGCCCTCCACTCCAAAGGCGAAACCCCCGAAGAACTCGGCGCACTCGCAGCCGGCATGATCGCCAAAGCCGAAACCATCGACATCGACCCCCACGCCGTAGACATCGTCGGCACCGGCGGCGACCAGCAAAACACCGTCAACATCTCCACCATGGCAGCCCTTGTCATCGCAGGCACCGGCGCCACCGTCGTCAAGCACGGTAACCGCGCCTCCACCTCCAAATCCGGCTCCGCAGACGTCCTCGAAGCCCTCGGAATCCGCCTCGACATGCCCATTCCCGCAGTCGCCGAATGCGCTCGCGAGACGGGTATCACGTTCCTGTTTGCGATGACTTTCCACCCGGCAATGCGCCACGTGGGCCCAACCCGCCGCCTGCTGGGCATTCCGACCGCGTTCAACTACCTGGGTCCCATGACGAACCCGGCTCGCGTGAAGTCCTCGGCTATCGGCGTTGCTAACCCGGTCATGGCTGAGAAGATGGCTCACGTCTTCGCGGAGCGCGGCGATCACGCCCTGATTTTCCGCGGTGATGACGGCTTGGATGAGCTGACCATCGCCACCACGAGCCGCCTGTGGGAGGCCGTAGACGGCGAACTGACCGAGTACCGTTTTGACCCGACCGAGTACGGTCTGCAGAACGCACCGCTGGAGCAGTTGCGTGGCGGCGACGCCGAGTACAACGCGGGCGTTTTCCGCGCAATTTTGGCGGGGGAGGGCGAGTCCCCGAAGAGCCCGTTGCGCGCCATTCACGACGCTGTGGTGATGAACGCTGCGGCTGGCCTGGTCGCGTACCGCCCGGTCAACGGCGAGAGCTTTGAGACCCGTTTCACTCAGGCATTGGCTGATGCGCGCGAATCTATTGCATCCGGCGCAGCGGAGCGTGTGCTTAACGCCTGGGTAGAGTTCAGCGAAAAGCACGCAGAATAAAGAAGCCCAGAATAAAAAAGCTCAGTAGCTGATGACAGGCACCCGAGACGGGGCGCACCGAATGGTGTGAGCTCGTCTCGGGTGTTTGTCGTTTAACGGGAGGCGCTGAGGGGCCCGAAGGTTCGGGGTATATGAGCGCCTAGCTGAGCGCAGAGCCACGGATGGAACAGTGCAGTCGCAGTAGTCGCACCACGAGGAGCGCAGTTTTAACCCGTACCAGCTAGAGCGTAGAAAGCACCGGTGAGTAGCCGGTGGGGTAGTGAAAAATAGGTCTACTTTACATAATGTATATTATCGGCTTTTTAGGGAGGTCTAGAATGAACCCGAGATTCCCCGTATCTAAATAAAGTCTTAACAGTTCATGTATTAACCTCACTCGGTCACCAGAACCGTCGCCAGTACTCAATCCACCTGAAATAATGGATATACCCCGCATCACGAAGGTGTCGTCGCCTCGTGTGCAGATCCAACGTCAACCACGCCGGTTGATGTACATCAAAGGAGAAAACTCGTGGATTGGCTCTTTGAGACACCCTGGACGCTCTGGGTTGCACTCGCTCTCGTTTTCGCCGTCATAGAAATGCTCAGCCTCGACCTGTTCTTTCTCATGCTGGCGATCAGCGCAGGCGTCACCGCAGCAATATCGCCCTTCGTGGATAACATGCTGATTCGAACCGTTATTTTCGTGGTAATCTGCGTGATTCTGGTTCTTGGTCTGCGCCCGCCACTGCTGAAGAAACTCAATAGATCAGCCACCGGAGCTGTCACTAATGCCGAAGCACTCATTGGTACTGAGGTGCGAGTCACTCAAGATGTGACTAGTGAAACCGGTTTAGTGGTACTAGCTGGCGACACCTGGACGGCGCGCACCGCCTCCGGAACGCTCGTTGCAGGATCGCACGCGAGGGTACGAGCCATTGAGGGCGCTACCGCAATCGTAGAGCCTCTCCCCCACGACTAAGACCAACAACTAAGACCCATCTGAATACTGGCCCTAGAAGCAGGTTCAGATACCCAAAAACACACCATATAACTCACCGATAAGGAGAAACAATGCCTATCAGCCTTATTCTGACGGTCCTACTCATCCTCTTCGTGCTGACGATGCTCGCAAAGACCGTGCGCGTCATCCCGCAGGGACGAGCCGGCATCGTCGAACGACTGGGTAAGTTCCACGCCGTCCTCAACCCCGGCCTGCACCTCGTTATCCCCGTAGTTGACCGCGTGCTGCCCCTCATCGACCTGCGTGAACAGGTCGTTTCCTTCCCCTCGCAGTCCGTGATTACCGAAGATAACCTCGTGGTCGGCATCGACACCGTCGTGTACTTCCAGGTCACCGACCCTAAGGCTGCAACCTACGAAATCACCAACTACATTCGCGCCGTGGACGAACTGACCAGCGCAACCCTGCGTAACGTCGTCGGTGGCCTGAACCTGGAGCAGACCCTCACCTCCCGTGACCAGATCAACGCCGAGCTGCGAGGCGTACTCGACTCCACCACCGGCCGCTGGGGCCTGCGCGTCTCCCGCGTGGACATCAAGGAAATCCAGCCCCCGGCATCCATCCAGGACTCCATGGAGAAGCAGATGCGTGCAGAGCGTGACCGCCGCGCCGCAATCCTCACCGCAGAAGGCCAGAAGCAGTCCGACATTCTGACCGCAGAAGGTGAATCCCGCGCAGCCATCCTGCGTGCAGAGGGTGAAAAGCAGGCACAGATTCTTCGTGCAGAAGGTGACGCACAGTCCGCAATCCTGCGCGCAAACGGTGAAGCGGAAGCCGTGCAGAAGGTCTTCGCAGCAATCCACGAATCCAACCCCAGCCAGCAGCTGCTCACCTACCAGTACCTGCAGACCCTGCCCAAGCTCGCCGAAGGCGACGCCAACAAGCTCTGGTTCATCCCGACCGAACTCGGCGATGCACTGCGCGGCCTGGGCAACGCATTCGGCACCCTGCCCGCATCCGACCTTACGGACGCACCGAAGAAGCCCGCAGCGGAGGCGCCCAAGAGTGCACCGCAGGCACCCGGAAGCTACGGCATCAACGGCTAAACGCGAAATCTAACGCATAAAAGGCGTGAATCACCAAAAATCACGCCGAATAAACACCACCACGCTGGGCGGGCGGAGACTATTACCGATATAATGGATGTTTTGTAAACGTTCGAGGGAATAGCTCTCCCCCGCCCAACGTTATGCCTAAAGCGCCAAAGAGCGCACCCGACGACACTGGAGGAAAAATGAGCGATCGTAGCCTGCGCGGTATGCGCCTGGGTTCCCAGTCGATGGAAACCGAATCGAACGTACAGCCCGCGCCCCGCCAGCGCGTCGAATACCGTACCGCAGACGGTGACCGTGTTTTCGTGACCTTCGCGGCAGAAGCAGAAATCCCCTCGGTATGGACCGCAAAGTCCGGTAAGGAAGCATACCTCGTCAACGGCGACTCCACCGCAGACGCCGAAGAAGAGAAGCCCGCACGTACCCACTGGGATATGCTCATGGAACGCCGCAGCATCGAAGAGCTGGAAAAGACTCTGGAAGACCGCCTGGAATACTACCGCAAGCACTACGCGCTCTAAAAGCACCGTAGAAACGCTGTAGAAGCCCGCGCTGTAAGAAGGCCCGCTAAGGCGCCACTCGTGCTCTTAGCGGGCTTTCTTCGTTTGGTGCTGGCTTTTCTCGGTACGTGAGCCGGGGTCGGTACATGAGCCAGGAAAGGGCGCTACCGAAAGCACAAAAAGGCCGGGGCAGATACGATATGTATCCGCCCCGGCCTTTCGTTTAAATCAGGTGCAAGAAGCACCTTGGCAAGAAGTCTTACTTGCCCAGAACCTTCTTCAGCTTCTGAACGCGGTTAGCCATACCCCAGCGGGTCACCTTAGACATGGAGTCAAAGATAATGTTGCCGTCCATCTTCGAAGCGCCAATCTCACGCTCAACGAAGGTAATCGGAACCTCAACAATGTTCAGGCCAGCCTGCTCAGAACGCCACGCCAGATCAACCTGGAACACGTAACCCTTCGAGTCGATACCATCAAGGTTCAGGCGCTGCAGGGCGTCACGGCGGTACGCACGGAAACCAGCGGTAATGTCCTTAATGGAGGTGCCCAGAATCAGGCGGGTGTACAGGTTAGCGCCGCGAGAGAGAATCTGGCGGTGAGCAGGCCAGTTCTTGGTCTTGCCGCCGGGAACGTAACGCGAACCAATAGCCAGGTCAGCGCCCGCCTCCACAGCACGAACCAGAGAAGGAAGCTGCTCAGGCTGGTGCGAGCAGTCAGCGTCCATCTCAATCAGAACGTCGTAGCCTGCCTCAAGGCCCCAATCGAAGCCAGCGAGGTATGCGCCACCCAGACCGTCCTTAACGGTGCGGTGCAGAACGTGAATCTGGGAATCCTTAGCCGACAGCTCGTCAGCGATCTGGCCGGTGCCATCGGGGCTGTTATCATCCACCACGAGAATGTCCACCTCGGGAGCTGCCTTGCGAAGACGCTCTACCACGATGGGCAGGTTCTCCTTCTCGTTATACGTCGGGATGACAGTTAGAACGCGCATATTACTCCCTCACAGGTGTATATAAAACAGGCAGTGTAGGTATCCAGTATACCGGGTAAACGTGTGGGCAACTGAACCATCGGGGGCTTCCACCGCCCCTAAACAGCCTAAAAAGGTTGTTGACAAGCTAAAAAATTAGTTACTTTCAGTGTAAATAGATTCCAAAACGGGCAGAGGCGAATCCTCATCCAACACCGGAAGCAACGGAATGCGAGCGCGGGGGTCGGTGCTCCACGATGCTACGCGGGAGTCGGGTGCTTGGACCATGAGGGCTTCGACGCGCCATTGTGCTACGTATGCGGGGGTGTCGGGGGTTAGCTGGCCGGTGAAGGGGTTTTCTTCGTGTGCTAGGCGGTATACGCCGCGGGTGAGGGCGGCGAAGGCGCTGCGTGCGGAGATGCCGTGTTCGTCGTTGACGAGTTCGCGGATGAGGGACCAGGCGCCGGGTGCGTAGAGTTGTGCGTCGGAGCCGAGGGCGATGGAGGTGCCGGTTGCGTTTGCGCGGCGTGCTACGGAGGCTACTGACTCGCGTGCTTCTCCCCCGGCGTGTGCGAGGAGTGCTTGGACGGTGTCATTGGCGGTTTCGTCTTCTTCGGGTTCGCAGACGCTCAGGCCGAGGTTGATGCGTGCTTCTGCCAGTTTGGTGAGGTATTCGTCGGTGATGGGGTCCTGCGGGGTACTGATTGCGGCGTCTAGGCGGATGGACAGCCAGGGGTGGTTTTCGCGTACGGCGAGCGCGGCGTCGGCTGCGGGGGTGAAGCCGGTGGATGCGTCGATGGAGAGCAGGAGTACGGCGTCTTCGGCTACCTGTGCTGCTGCGGGGGCTTCGGCGGGTGCGACGAAGATGCCGACCAGCTGCAGGCCCTTGACGGCGCGTTCGCCTTCGGTGAGGGGGCGTAGTGCCTTGATGGCGCTGATCAGTTCATCGGTTTCTACGCCGGTGGCGTTGAGGATGAGGCGGATGTCGGGTGTGCCGTGTTCGGCGGTGTAGTAGCTGAGTGCGGAGACGAGGTCGGGTACGTCTTCCATGCCGGCGAGGAGGGTGTGCGTGTGGTAGCCGGCTGCGCGGTATGCCTGCAGGTAGTCGAGGATTTCGGGTGCTTCCTTGCCTGCGACCGGTGCCAGTGCGCGCGCAAAGGCGGGGGTTAGCAGGGCGCCTTCGAGTTCGGTGATGGTGGCTGATTCGTCGGCAATTGAACGCGCGCCTGAATCGGAACCAACCCAGCGGACGGTACCGTCCTCGACCAGCATTGCGGTTGCGTACGGGTCGACCGGGCTGTACACGCTACCATCTACAAAAATACGGGTAGACATTAGAATCCTTTCACCTTTGAGGCACGCCGAGGCGCACACGAGCGCGGGCACTTCATTGGTGTCCGCGTAGCTGAGCTGAGCATCTCATTTGAGTATAGAAGCACCCCCGCTACCTGCGGTAGTTCGTTCGTCCTTAGATGACGTGCCTTAGACGACATGCCTCAGATGAGGCGGAATAAGGCGGAACGGTGCGCGGTGGCGGGGGTGGTAGTCCGAACCGGTCGGGCATGGCGTTGCACTATATACGACGTAGCACGGTGTAGCACCATGCACGGTGTAGCACTAAGGCGCCGGTTAGACGTCCAGCGCGACCACGCCGCGGCGGACCGCCTCAATCGCCTCTTCACAGCGGGCGCGAATGACCGGGTCCAGCGAGCGGATGTGCGCAATCTGATCCAGGGCGTCCAGTACCTGCTTTGCCCAGCGCACGAAGTCGCCGGCGGCAAGGCCGGTGTCCTCGATTGCCTTTGCGAGGTGCGCGCCGTTCGCCCATGCGTACATGGGTTCGACCAGGCCGAAGTCGCATGCCGGGGTCGGGTTGACCTTGAACTGTTCCTCGGCTGCGTTCAGGTCGGCGAGGCGCTGCGTAATCGTCGCAATGGGTGCACGCAGGGACGGGTGCGGGTAGTGAGCCAGGTATTCCACCGCGTCGCGCTTACCCTGGTAGGTCAGTGCGGCGACGGTTGCCGCGATGGCGGCGGGCTCCAGTCCGTCGAGGAAGTGCGCGTCCAGGCACAGGGCGGTCAGAAGGTCGCGCTCGCCGTAGATGCGGCGCAGAGCCTGGCCGCCGGTGGTGAGCGACAATTCGCCGTCCTCGGTGCGCTCAACGTAGCCGTAGCTCTCCAGCAGGCGCGCAATGCGGTTGAAGACCTGCGCGATCGTGTTGGTGCGGCGGGCAATCTGACGGCGCAACCCTTCCGTTTCAGAGTTGAGCTTCTGCCAGCGCTCAGCCCAACGCATGTGGTTTGCGCGGTCGGAGCAGCCGTGGCACGGGTGGTTACGCAGCTGAGCCTGCAGAGCCTCCAGCTGCGCGTCAATGCTGTTCTGACGAGCCGGGATGTTCTGCTGTGCGAGCGCACGCGGGGCGCGGCCGTCGTAGAGTGCCTGGCGCATGCGGCTTGCGGTGTCGCGGCGTTCCTTGGCGGTTTTGAGGCTCAGGCGCTTGGGGATTTTGATGCGTGAGACCGGTTCGACGGCGCCTTCGAAATCGCGGGTTGAGGCGGTGCGCTGGTGCGCGTCCTCGGTGATGATGCCGATGCGCGGGTCGGCGTGCGAGTCGGAGCGGGTGATGACGACTGCGTAGCCGCGGGAGCGGCCGTGCGGAATGTAGATGATGTCGCCGGGTAGGAGCTGTTGGATGCTGTGGTGTGCCTGCGCGCGTGCGTGGCGTTCGTTGCTCTTGGATGCCTTCTTTTCCAGTTCGGCGATCTGGCGGCTGAGCTGGACGTATTCGGTGAAGTCGCCCAGGTGGCATGCCATGGCTTCACGGTAGCCTTCTAGGGCGCTTTCGTTTTTGCGTACGCGGGAGGCGACGCCCACGACCGACTTGTCTGCCTGGAACTGTGCGAAGGAGGATTCCAGGATTTTGCGGGTGCGTTCGGCGCCGTAGGAGGCGATGAGGTTTGCCGCCATGTTGTAGGTGGGGCGGAATGAGGAGTTCAGCGGGTAGGTGCGGGTTGAGGCGAGGGTTGCCACGTGTTCGGGGGACATGCCGGGGCGCCACATGACGACCGCGTGGCCTTCGATGTCGATGCCGCGGCGGCCGGCGCGTCCGGTCAGCTGGGTGTATTCGCCAGGGGTGATGTCTACGTGGGATTCGCCGTTATACTTGGTGAGTTTTTCCAGGATGACGGTGCGTGCGGGCATGTTGATGCCCAGCGCGAGGGTTTCGGTGGCGAAGACCAGCTTAATCAGGCCCTGCGCGAAGAGGGTTTCTACAACCTCCTTGAAGAGGGGCAGCAGGCCGGCGTGGTGCGCGGCGATACCGCGAATCAGGCCGTCACGCCACTCGTAGTAGCCGAGGGTGTTCAGGTCGCGGGTGTCCAGGTGCGCTGTTGCTTCGGCAATGTAGGCGCGGATGGTCTGCTGCTGTTCAGGGGTGGTCAGCGTAATATCGGCGGATACGCAGTGGCTGACGGCGCCATCGCAACCGGCACGGGAGAAGATAAAGCAAATAGCGGGCAGCAGGCCCTGCTTGTCGAGGGCGCGCACCATCTCCGGGCGGGTGATGCGCTGCGGGCGCAGGGGCTTCTGCTCACCGCGCGCATCAAAGTCCCGGTCATTACTGAAGCGATCGCGGCGGTTCGAGCCGCCGCTGAACGTCTCATTCAGCCAGCCCTCACGGCGGTGACGGAAACGTTCACGCTTACCACCGTAACGGCCACGGCCAGGTGCGGAACGGAAGCCGGGGCGTAGCGCCTTCAGCTGCGGGTTCAGACGCAGACCGGCAAGCAACGGGTTAGCGCCCGCCTCCACGGTTGCGCCGCGCTGCTTAGCCTTCTGTGCCTTCTTCGCCTGCTTGCGGGAGAGCTTCTCCTCCGGCTCCTGGTTCTTGCCCTGTGCGGAGTTGTCCTCGGGTACGAACAAGTCCACCACGCGGTGACCGACCATCATGTGCTGCCACAGGGGCACCGGGCGGTGCTCAGAAACAATAATGTCCGTACCGCCGCGCACCGTATCCAGCCACGCGCCGAACTCCTCAACGTTCGACACCGTCGCCGACAGAGAAATAACGTTCACATGCTCGGGAAGGTGAATAATTGCCTCTTCCCACACTGCGCCACGGAAACGGTCCGCCAGGTAGTGCACCTCATCCATCACCACATAGCCCAGACCGGTCAGCGTGGTCGAATTGGCGTAGAGCATATTGCGCAGCACCTCGGTGGTCATCACAACCACGGGTGCTTCCGTGTTAATGCTCGTATCGCCGGTCAGCAGACCCACGTAATCCTCACCGTACGCGCGCACAAAGTCGTGGTACTTCTGATTGCTCAGCGCCTTAATGGGGGTCGTGTAGAACGCCTTCATGCCGCGGCGCAGCGCCAGGTAGATACCGAACTCACCCACGATGGTCTTACCGGCGCCGGTGGGTGCGGCAACGAGGACGGAGCGGTCCGCCTCCACGGCGGCACACGCCTGACGCTGAAAATCATCCAGCGGAAAATCAAGGGACGCCTCAAAAGCCCCGAGGGCGGTCTTCGCATACGCGGCGCGCTCTCGGGATGCGGTGTAGGCGGCAGCGTAATCGGTGCGCTCCGCTGGAGTCTGCTCGGTAGAAGCGGTAGAAGTGTGTGCGTCGGATGTGTGCTGTGCGTGGTGCTTGCTCATAGTATGTCCAGTGTAACGGTTCGCTTGCCGCAAGCCTCCAGAAAGCATCCTCCAGGGGCACTAATCCGGTATGGGCGAACAGCGAGCGCATCGGTGGCTATGCTTTTTCGGGCGAGCGAAAGGGGCGGGGTACAGGTTCTCTGTACCCCGCCCCTTGCGGCTGCCTCGCTCACAGCGAGCTATTCAATTTAGGACGTCTTCTCTTCGTCGAAGTAACCCATCTTCGCCAGATCTTCACTGCTGGTTGCGGTGTTCAGGCTTGCTTCATCCGCACCCTGCGCCAGCTTGGCGAGCTTGCGGTCGCGGCGCTTGTCGTTGATCATGCAGATGCCGATTGCTGTGAAGAAGAAAATCAGCAGCGGCGCCATGAGCACGAACATCATCATGATGTCGCTACCGGGTGCGGTCAGCGCTGCGATCACTGCAACGAGCACGACAACCCAACGCCAAGCCTTCAAAATGGTGGTGCCGCGAATCAGGCCCAGCATGTTAATGCCGACCAGGATAACCGGGATGATGAAGGCGCAGGAGAACGTCACAACGAACTTCAGGATGAAGGAGATGTACACGCCCGCGTCAATGAAGTTATTTTTGTTGACGGGGGTGAACTTCAGCAGCGCGTAGACCACGCCGGGGAGGGTGAAGTACGAAATGGCGACACCGCAACCAAACGCGAAAATAGATGCGGTGAGGAAGCCGAAGAGATACCTCTTCTCCTTGGTGTGCAGTGCCGGCAGCAGGAATCGCAGCGCCTGGTAAAGCCAAACGGGAGAGGCAATCACCAAGCCGATGTACATACCGACCTTCAGCAGCTGGTCGAAAGGAGATGCGACGCTGCCGTAGTTCAGGTTTGCGTTGCGGCCGGTTTCTACGTTGATCTGCTCCAGGGGCGCAGAGATCATTTCGATGAAAGGCTGGTAGAGGAAGACCGTACCGATGATGGCTGCGATGACAGTTGCGATAGCCGCTTTGATGAAGCGGTCGCGGAATTCGCGCAGGTGTTCCTTGAGTTCCATGCGTGCTTCAGGATTGACTTTGCGGTTGCGCACGTCCTGGTCGGGTGTTGCCACGTGGTGTCCTCTGGGTGTCGGTGCCGTATGTGATGCGGCTGAGGGGGTCTGATGGGGTGTTTACGGGGTGGTGCCGCAAAACCCGTGCCGGCCGGTGGGCTGGCACGGGTTTGGTGCGTTGGGGGCGGGACCGTTACTTAGTTTCGGTCTTGCCGTCCTTGCCGTTGTCTACGACCTCAGCGGTGACGACCTCTTCGCCGTCCTTCTCGCGGGGGTCCTTCTTGGAGTCGTTCTTCAGACCCTCAACTTCGGTCTTGAAGATGCGCATGGACTGGCCGAGGCTGCGTGCCATGCCGGGCAGCTTGGGTGCGCCGAAGAGCAGGACGATAAGGAGGATAACGACGATGATGGTCGCGGGGTGGCTGAAAATCTGGCCCATGGTGTGCCTTTCTGGTTAGAGCAGGTCTCCGATGTTTTGAGGTTGGCCGAGTCGATCTCGTCGGGAGACCCGTCGCTTGATCCGCTCAGACCTGCGTGTCTGCTTACCTTGTTCGTAGTTATTGTATGCCTCGGTGATGGGTGTGAATACCCCGAGGGTGGTGTCTCGTGGGAGTTTTCGGCTTGCGTTCGCTTGCGCTGCGTCGAATTGTCCCTCGATTGACTCGACCCAGGTTACGGTTTCGTCAAGGAGTGTGAAACCGCGAGTGAGTGCTTTGTAGGTGAACCATGCCAAATAGAGGAGCGAGCAGATGATGAGCGCGCCCCATAGCAAAATCCAGAACCACCAAGACATGAGCACCATTATACAAGTTTTAGGTTAATGTTTTGGCGCCTTAGATGGGTTTTTAGGGTGTTTTTGCTAGTGGGTGAAGTTCTATTTTTCTGCGGGCACACCCCTGCGGCTACTCGCGTTGAGGGTTTGCAACTGGTCAAGCAACGCCGCGCGCAGGTGCTCGGGACCGACCAGTTCGAGGGCACCTCGGTGCGCAATGACGGTATCGAGAATGTTCTTATCGCCAGCGCCGTGGGCGTTGTTGTAGTAGTGGATGCGCACGTACTGGGTGCGTGAAGCCTTCTTCACGTGGTGGGTGCTTCGACGCATGTACGTTGCGGTGAGAGTATCGAGTGGCTCACCGCTGGGAATATGCTCGGTCGGGTGAATCCGCAACTCAGCGAACGGGTTGGTCTGAGTACTGTGCTGCTGCGCGTGCCAATGCGGAACGGTGTCACCGGTGACCGGGTGGGTACGACCCGCGCCCGCCTCACGGATGTGGTTGATGCGGGTGAGGCGGAAATTACGCCAGAAAGTGGGGGTCTTCTCCCCCGCTTCATTATCCGCAGCCTCGCTGTCTGCAACTACACTGTTCGCTGCCTCGCCGGTGGTGGGGTGAGCAAAAGCCTCGGGTACGTACTCGGGGACTTCCTCACCGCGCGCCGCATAGTAGCGTTCCTCAGCGGTACGGCACCACGCATGCAGGTACATGTGGTCGCGGTGCAACACCAACGCATACGGGTCCACCAGGCGGTCGGCGGCACGCTCAGAGGTACCGTAACCAATGGTCACGGCATTGCCGCTACTCAGGGCGGCGGTCGCCTCCTGCAACAAAGGCTCCTCCGGGGCGAAGCACAGGTGCTGCGCATAGACGGGCGCGTTCGGGTAGGCGACGGCGAGCGCCGCACGGATACTGCCCAGACGCGCATCCGCCGGGTGCAGAATATCTGCGGCAGAGAGGGTAAAGACGAGAATGGCGAGCTCAGTGTCAGTAAGGCGCGCGTAGTTCAGCAGCGTGTGCGGGGTGGCGCCGCCAAAGTCCGGCAGCAGGTTAATGTAGCTGGGCTTGAGCGCGTCCGGGTCCTTGGGATCAGAATCGAAGGGAACGGTATCTACCTGCGCGAAAATCTCGGGAATAATGGTCTTACCGAGGTCGCGGTTTTTGTCGGTGTCCACGCTGTAGAGGGCGTTGAGCTGGTTCAACGGCATGGGCGCCTCACCGTGGGTGCTCGCCCAGCGGTCGGCACGGTGCAGACCCAGAATCAGGTCGACGAGGGCATCAAGGACGTTATTACGGTTACGCTGGTCGATTTTGCTCCAGGTGCCGGGGTCTTCGACCGCGCCACTGTGCAGGTCGGTGAGGGTGCGCAAAAGCTGCTGCTGGGCGGCGTAGCTGTCACGCTGGCGGGTAGAGGCAGCCTCGGAACCCGAATCAGCAGAGTCTGATTCAGCGGGTGGCTCAATCACGCAGCTGTAACTGGTCGCCGCCACAGCGCTATCAATCGTGCCGTACGAAGGCACAGTGAAAGGCTCCGAACGCGTAGAATCGGCGCTAACCTCCACGACGGACAGGTACTCTTCGTACCCCTGAATGTCTTCAAGCCAGTTCTTAGCGTTGAACGTCGCATTGATGGGGGTTGAATCAATACGCGAGAGCATCGTGAGCTTCTGAATACGGCTAGCACGGAAGGTGTACTCCTTACGTTCCGCACTCTCGGTGTAGTACCCGACGAAATACCAGGTGCCGTAACGGTAACCAATACCGGCAACACTGACCTTCTCCTGCAGGCGGGTCGCACCGGCAGCCGTCTGATAGGTGAACGTGACGGTCTTACGCTCCGCATAGGCGGTAAACAGCTCATTCAGGTGCGGGTTATCACTAAAGTAAATGCGCTGAAGGGGCTCACGGTAGGTGTGCAGGTTCTTCGCGCGCTGACGCTTGCCGGTCTTCGGGTCCTGAATCTTCGCGGCGGCGAGCGCCTCATCGGTGAGGTTCTCGCTCGTGAGCGCAATCTTACGCAGGATGCGGTAGGCGTCATCCTGCAGTTCGGTGCCTTCCCAGCCGCGCAGGATCGTGTTGATGAGGCGGAACTCCTCGGCGGTAGGGTTCCAGGCGGGCAGCTTTGCGGCGTTGCTGGGTTCGAGGCGGTAGCGCTCCCCCAGATCCGTGGTCACGTGGGTGATGCGCGCGCCGGCATCACGCAGGGTCTGCTTGGCTCGTTCAAAGGCGCGTTCCTGGGACTCGCTGAGGGAGCCGTTAGCGCGCGTGCTAATGCCGAGCAGGGTCAGTAGTTCGTTGCGGCTGATGCCCTGGGTTCGGGTTGCGGTGTCGCGTGCCTCGGCGGCGGTGGCGAGGCGGTGAAGAGTCATGTAAAGCTGAGCTGCGGTGGACATGATTCCATCATACCGTGTGTGTTCCGCAGCACTTACTTAGCGTATGGGGCGGTTCAGCGTACGGGGCGGGGGCGGAAGGAGTGCGCGGGTATAAAATCTCGCGGGCGCGCTAATAGCCGCACCCAAAACCACGGCACGCAAAAGCCCGGTGCCCCTCCCACAATCGGGAGAAAGCACCGGGCCACGTGTCTCTTACGTGAGAAACGCGAGAACCTGGCTAGTCCTTAGCGGACGTCCAGCAGGTCCACCACGAAAATCAGGGACTCGCCGGGCTTAATGACCGAGCCTGCGCCGCGGTCACCGTACGCCATGTCGGCGGGAATCTCCAGGCGACGACGGCCGCCGACCTTCATGCCGAGCAGACCCTCATCCCAACCGCGGATAACCTGGCCAACGCCCACCTGGAACGGCAGCGGCTCGCCGCGGTTCCACGACGCGTCAAACTCTTCACCGGTGGAGAATGCCACACCAACGTAGTGGGTGAGCACGCGGGAGCCGGGAACAACCTCAGCGCCTGCACCCTCGATCAGGTCGGTGATGACCAGCTCGGTGGGGGCGTCGCCCTCGGGGAAATCGATTTCGGGCTTTTCGCGGTCGAGGTTACGCTGACCGAAAGACATGGGTGTCTCCTTTGATTGGTTCGAAATGAATCGAAATAGTGGGTGCGCCCGCCGCCTACATCATATAAGCGGCGAGCGCGGTATAAAAATGTGGGTACCGAAAATATGGGTCCCAGGCTACTGCGCGGTCGCAGAAGCGGTAGCCGCCGGGGTTGCGGTCGCAGAAGCGGTTGCCGAGGCGCTCGCCTCCGCAGCGGCCGCGCTAGAAGCAGCCTGAGCACGCTGCAGGGTCTGCGGGTTCTCCTCCGCACCCAGAATATCAACCACGAACACCAGGGTGCCCGAAGGCTTGGAACCGCCGGTGTCGTTACCGTACGCCAAATCAGCCGGGATGACCAGCTCAACACGGGAGCCGACCTTCTTACCCTTCAAGCCCTGAGTCCAGCCCTTGATAACGCCCTGCAGGGACAATCCGGTGGGAGTCTTGTCATAGTTGCCGTCGAAGACCTTACCGTCGGAGTACTGTGCGCCAATGTAGCGCACGTACACGGTGTCGGTTTCCTTCACCTCGGGGCCCTCGCCCTCAATGAGGGTCTTGGAGACCAGCTCGGTGTGTTCCTGCTTGTTATCGGGCATCTTCAGCTCTGCCTTGCCGGTGGACTCATCCAGGGTGAAGGACGGCAGCGACGGGTCAGCCTCAACGGCCTTACCTGTTGCGTACTTGGGCAGCTTCGTCTTCACGGTGTACACCTCAACGTTAGTTGCGGTACCGGGCGAAGCGGTCGTAGTGGTCACGCCTGCGGTGCTGCGCTGCTGCAGAACGTTGGTGGTGTACGAGAAAGAACCGCCAACCTTAATCTTCTTCAGGGTTTCGTATACCTGCGGTGCTGCCTTTTTTAGCTGCTCATTGACTGGCAATAGAATCGGCTCGCTGGAGTACGTGGAACCGTTGATCTTGCCGTCGGTGCCTTTGAATACGGCAGCCTCAACGAGCACGTAGTCACCATCGTTGATGGAGTCGCCGTTACCTTCCTCAATCACGTACGCAGAAGGGCTAGACGCGGCGAAGGGGGTTGCGAAAGTTGCTTCGGGCTCAGCGGTCGCGTTCTTCAGGGTGTACTGCACCTTGGACAGGTCGCCGTTGTTGGTTGCCTGTTCGCCGCATGCAGACAGTGCGAGCGCGAGAGCTGCCGCGCTGGCACCGAAAATAGTGAGCTTAGAGCGTTTCATCATAGTGTTATCCTCTGGGGTTTTCTGTGAGAGTGGGGCGTGTGAGTGCCCGTGTGCCACAGAACAGTTTACAGGTATAGGTTTAGCTGTTTTATGCTACGGCACGTAGCTGTGTTCAAGCTGTGTTGCGGCCGGGATGTTCCCGAAGGTCTACAGCCCCGACCGCCGGTGGGTTTCCCCTCGTCAGAGCATTTCTAGCAGAGCTGCCTAGCAGTGCTGTTGATTAGCAGGGCGGCGGGAATGCCGCCTCCTGATGCTGACGCGCCTTAGACGCCAGCAGGCTCAGCACCTCCTCCAGCTCCTCGCTGCCGGTAGCAAACGGGTCCTTGCACACCAGCGTGTGCTGCGGGTAGGCGTTGAGCTTCAAGTGCACCCAATCCACGGTGAACTGCTCCCCCGCCGCAACCGCCGCGTTAATGAAACGCGAACGCTGCAGGGCGCGAGTGTTCGGCGGCTGAGTCTTCGCCGCCTCCGCAGCACCCTCGGGCAGGATGCGCTTGACCGCACCGCGACGAACCAGCGCGTGGAAGACACTACGCTCCGGGTCGATGTCGTGGTACGCCAAATCCAGCTGACGGATGCGGGCGCTCGCATAATCGGCAGGCTGACCAGCGGCGCGGGCGCGGGCAATATAGGCATCCAGAAGCTTCTTCTTAATCGCCCAGTCGATCTCAGTATCAATGCTGCTGTAGTCGCCGGACTCGATAGCGTCCAGGGTGCGTTGCCACAGGTCCAGGGCGTAGTCCACGTGGTGGTGGTGCGCGCCGTACTGCTGCACGTACTGGCGTGCCGCATCCAGGTAGTGACGCTGAACGCTCAACGCCGTGTAATGCTTACCGTCCGTGGTTTCGAAGGTCGCAGTACCGGTTAGATCGTGGCTGATAGCGCGCAGAGCCGCCGGAACAGACACAATATCCAGGCTCGTGACCGGGAAGCGGTCCTCCAGCATGCGCAGCACCAGGTCGGTGCTGGCAATCTTCAGCAGGGTCGTCGGCTCCGCCATGTTCGAATCACCATTAATGACGTGCATGCGGCGGAACTTCGAAGCGTCCGCATGCGGCTCGTCACGGGTGTTAATGAGCGGGCGAGCGCGCGAGGTCGAGGTGGACGCCGCCTCCCAAATGTGGTCGGCACGCTGCGAGAACGAGTACGAGGGCACACCCGTGCTGGACGCCGGGTCGGTCGAACCGGGCACCGGGCCACCGTTCGGGTGGGTCTTACCGGCACCGACCAGAATCTGGCGGGTCACCAGGAACGGCACGAGCTGCTTAATCAGGTCGTTGAACTGCAGTTTGCGGCTGATCAGGTAGTTCTCGTGGCTGCCGTAGGAGTTGCCCGCCGAATCCACGTTGTTCTTGAACAGGTACAGTTCACCGTCGAGGGGGCGACCCTCCGAACCTGCGAGCAGGCGCTTACGGGCGGTACGCGCCAGGTCCGCGAAAAGTAGCTCACCGGCGCGTTCCTGCGCGAGCAGTTCGTCAATGCTGCCGCATTCGGCGGAGGCGTACTCGGGGTGCGAACCCACGTCAAGGTAGAGCCTACCGCCGTTGGGCAGGAAGACGTTCGTTGAACGCCACTGATCCAGGACGGGCTTGAAAAGGGCGGCGGCGGACTCTTCGATGCTCAGCCGACCGAGCCCGTGCGGGACGTAGCTGAGCCCGAATTCGCTTTCAATGCCGAAAATACGGTGTTCCATGATGCTGACCCGGCGCGCAGGTGCGCCGGTTACTCGCCGCCCTTCTGGACGAAGCCGGTGACGAAGTCTTCAGCGTTCTCAGCGAGCAGGCCGTCAATTTCGTCGAGCAGGTCGTCGACCTCGCTCACGTCAGACACCATGTGCGAGGCGGCGAGGGTCAGTTCCTGCTCCTGCTCGGCTGCGGTGGTTTCGGTCTGCTGTGCGCTGATGCGTTCGCGGCTCATGGTTCTCTCCTCAAGGGGTTTTCGGTTGTGGACAAATAAGTTTTGAGTGGGGTCGGATGCGGGGTGTAAGGGGTGGGGTGAGGGTTTTGGTACCCCGGTCTTACTGCACCCTACCTGTGGGTTATGTGGTTTTCACTCTTCCGAATGGGGGTATTCGCCCCGGGGAAAAATGTGAGTTGATGTGGGTTTAGGGGTGGTGAGGTGCTACTAGCGTACTAGCGCAGGCGGTTCAGCAGCTCATCCGAATGGTTCACCTCATCCAGCAGCGGTTCCACCTCGGCGGCACCGTACCGGGTCGGCTCCATCATCGTAAAACGAGTCAGATCCTTCGAATACCTGCCACGGCAGGACACCGTATCCCAGTTAATACCCAGAATCTCCTCGGGCCAGCGGGACATCAGCGTGCCGCGCAAAAACGCGCGCGTCTCACGCGGCGGCTCAGTCGTCGCACGCTCCACCTGCTCCGCAGAGAACAGCGTGCGCATACGGCCACGCGCCACCAGACGGTGATACAGGCTCTTCGACGGGTCAATATCAGCGTACTGCAAATCCAACGCCTTCAACTTCGGATTCGCATAATCTACGCCCTGAGCGACATAGCCGCGCACCAGCGCATACTTCGCCACCCAATCCAGACGATCCGCCAGCGAGAGCGGGTTGGTTTCCAGGGCGTCCAGAACCTCGCCCCACAGATCAAGAATCTGTGCGGTTGCAGCATCCACACCCGCCGGGTTCGACTCCTCGTGCGCACGGGATGCCTCATAGTAGGCGCGCTGAATCTGCAGGGCGCTCGCAGAACCACTCGTGGACACCGGGTTTGGCAGGGTTGCCGAAGACGGCGCCAACGGCAGCTGAACCGACAGCGACAAATCGTGGCTGACCGCGTGCATCGCCGCCACCGGATCGGACAGGCGCACACCCGGCAGCACCGGGTGCTGCTCGCTGTGCGACTCAATCAGATTCATCACCAGCGCCGCCGTACCAAACTTCAACAGGTTCGAATAGTGCGAGAGGTTCGCATCCGCCGGAATCACGTGCAGGCGGCGGTACTTCGACTCATCCGCATGCGGCTCATCGCGCGTATTCACAATCGGGCGGCGAATCGTGGTCTCCAGACCAATCGTGCGCTCAAAGAAATCAGCACGCGAACTAATCTGAAAACCCGGAACCTCACCGTGCGTACCAATACCCACACGGCCCGCACCCGTAAAAATTGCGCGGGTCGCAAAGAACGGCAGGAGCGCATCCGAAACCTGCTCGAACGGAACATCACGGCTAATCAGGTAGTTTTCGTGGGCGCCGTACGACTGGCCCTTCGAATCGGTGTTGTTCTTGTACAGCTTCACCTGCGGCAAATCCTGCGCGTGATTGCCCAACTCCACCAGCGACTCGTACGCCAGCGCGTCACCGGCAGCGTCATAGAGCACCGCATCGGCGGGGGTCAGAACCTCCGGCGACGAATACTCCGGATGCGCGTGATCCACATACAGGCGCGCACCATTGGGCAGAATCGCGTTCATGGTCACGCGGTCCCAATCCAGACGCTCCGGGAAACCACCGCGACCGTGCACACCGGCGAGCGCATCCAGGGCACTACGCGGCTCGGCAGGCTCACCCGGTGCCTGAACGCCCGCCTCACGCATAATCTCCAGGGCGATATCTTCGCTGGTCAGCTCGGTGCGGGTGTGCGTCATCTGGCTCGAATGGGCGGTGGAGGCGTCCTGCACCTGACCGAAGGCATCACGCAGCGGCGACTCGGACTCACCCAACCACTGACCTTCCGGGGTGGCGGTCGAGTAGTTCTCTGCCTGGCGTACCTGCTCGGCGGTCAGCTCATCCGCCAGGGCGCGGCGCTGTAGCTGCTCACGGAAGGCGGCGCCGCGGCGGAATGCCAACTTGGCGTAGGTGTTGACCACCAGTGCGGACAGCACGGTCGGGTTGGTGCCCGGCGCGGAGGGGGCGATGACGCCGTACTCGGTTTCGGCACCCATAATGCGGTGCACACCGTAGCTGGGGGTGGAGTTCATGGGGTTCTCCTGAAAAGTTCTATACCATCTGAAGGCTCTGGACCTGCGGTAATACTGAGGTTAATGCGGGATAAGCGCCCGGCTCATGCTTGTAGTGCGGGAGGCGCGGCTTAGCGCGGCGGCTCCACCGACACCAGACGGCCACGCACACCGGCAACGGTGAGCGCATCCTCAATATCGGGCAGCGGCGGCAAGTCCACCTGATCCTCAAACTCGGCGCGTACCGCCTCCAGCAGGTGGCGGGTACCAATACCCACACTCGAAGCGTCCGCGCCGGCAGTCAGCGCCTGCAGCTGCTCCTTAATCGCCGCCTTCTTCGCGCGGTCCACAATATTGCGAATCACCGCACCCGAAGCGAAATCGCCGCGGTACAGCGTGTGAGTGGACAGGTTCGCGCTCGCGCCAGAACCAACGACCATGGAAGAATCCACGGTTGCCACAGCGTACGCCGTGGAGGGGGTGCGCGCGTACAGCTGACCTGTCGCCGCCGCAATCATCGCGGTCAGGGCGGCGCGGGTCGAGCCGGCGGCTGCCACCTCCGCAGCGTCCAGGGGTAGGTCCTCGGTCAGGTACAGGCCGAAAATCTCTGCCGCACCGGCGGCGTCCGGGCGGTTAATGCGGATCTTCAGGTCGAGTCGGCCCGGGCGCATCACCGCGGCATCAATGAGGTCTTCACGGTTGGTCGCACCAATAACGATGACGTTCTGCAGCGACTCCACGCCGTCAATTTCGGCAAGCAGCTGCGGCACGATGGTCGTCTCAATATCGGAGGAACGACCCGAACCGCGCATACGGAACAGCGACTCCATCTCGTCAAAGAACACGACGACCGGGTGACCCGCCTCCGCCTTCTCACGGGCGGCAACGAAAATATCGCGGATCTGACGCTCGGTCTCACCGACGAACTTATCGAGCAGCTCGGGGCCCTTAATGTTCAAGAAGTAGCCGCGAGTAGCCGAACCCGGGTTCAGTGCAGCCGCACGAGCCGCCAGGGAGTTCGCCACAGCCTTAGCAATCATGGTCTTACCGTTACCGGGAGGACCGTACAGCAGAATGCCCTTGGGCGGTGCCAGGTGGTAGCGCTCAAAAATCTCGGGGTGCAGGTACGGCAGCTCCACCGCGTCACGAATCTGCTCAATCTGCGCGCCCAGGCCACCAATCTGCTCGTAGGTGACGTCCGGAATCTCTTCCAGCACCAGCTCCTGCGAACGGGAGGCGGGAACCTGCGAGGTCAGCATGCGGGTGCGAGTGTCGAGGGTGACCGCATCACCGGTGCGCAGCTGCTCAATGTCGAGGGAACCAGCCACACGCGCCACCTGCTGAGCACCCGAGGACGTATCAACCAGCACGCGCTGCTCATCCAGCACCTCGCGCACGGTCACCACGTCACCGAAGGGTTCGGTGTCCAGGGCGAGCACCGCCTCCGTCTTGTCGTTGAGCAGCACGGTCATGCCGGGGGTCAGCGTGGACAGGTCGATGAGCGGGGATACGGGAATACGCATCATACGGCCGCTCACCTGCACGTCCAGGTAGGTGTCAATCTCGGCGGGAGTCTTATCGTCAGCGACCTGCTCGTAGGTCATGGTCTGACCCTCATGCACCGCCAGCACAATCGCCGAATTCAGCGGCGGCATGACGTTCTGCGACAGGGAGGCGCGCAGACGCTCCACCTGGTAGCGCATGCTGGTGATTGCCTCAACGAGCTTGCGGTTCTTCTCCCCCGCACCACGAATCTGTCGGCTCATATTGTCGCGGGTTGCCTCCGCCGCGGAAAGTCGACGCAGCACGGCATCATACTCCTGCGCGCTGACGGGCTGACTGCCGGGCAGGGAGGTCGACCCGAAAGCAGCCGAGTAGTGCGGTGCCGCGCTGGCTGCACTGTGGGCGGTGCCGTACTGGGGGGTTCCTGCCTGATCTGCAGATTCGTGGGTGGACACGGTAGCTCCTTTAGCTGTTCGTCCTAATCGGCGGCTACTCGGTGCGGGTGGTTGGGCACAGTGAGTATCCTGGTGAGTGCACTGCGGGGGCTCCAGGCAACGCCCGTGCCCCCGCAGGTCAAAGGTGGTTCATCAATTATTCAGCAGACTCGATGCCGTTCTGTTCGAGCGCAATCTCGTTCGCGCGTGCGGCGTGAGCGGCGAGGTTCTTCGCATCGCGTGCGGCGCGGCGAATCTTCTTATCGGTCACCTCACGCTCACCCACGTTCATGGGAATCCACGCGTTCATATCCTCTTCAGAGAAGTCAGTCTTGGACGCGCGACGCTTCGGTGCCAGGCGTACCGCACCGTCAGCGAGGCGACGAGCCACGACCAGGAACGCGGTGTGTGCCACCATGCGGTGGTCGGGGCGGACCGCCAGACCCTCCACGTGCCAGCCGCGCACAATGGTTTCGTCACATTCGGGTTCGGTGAAGCGGCCGTCCAGGCGCATACCCTCAACCAGGCGGGACATCTGGGTCACGGTCGCAACGTAGCAGATGAGCACGCCGCCGGGTGCGAGCGCCTCCGCCACGGCGTCCAGGCACTCCCAGGGTGCGAGCATGTCGAGCACGACGCGGTCGACGCTGCCGGGCTCTTCAACCTGCGGCAGGGTGTCCTGCAGGTCGCCGATGCTCAGCTTCCACGCCGGGTGGGGGCCACCGAACATGGTCTCGATGTTGCCGCGGGCGACGTCTGCGAACTCTTCACGACGTTCGAAGGAGTGCACGCAACCGTAGTCGCCGACCGCACGCAGCAGCGCGATGGACAGTGCGCCGGAACCGACGCCTGCCTCGACGACGCGTGCGCCGGGGAAGATGTCTGCCTTGACGATGATCTGGGCGGCGTCCTTGGGGTAGACGACGGCTGCGCCGCGCGGCATGGAGAGCACGAAGTCCTTGTAGAGGGGGCGCAGCGCCTGGTAGAGGATGCCGTGAGTGTTGGGGATGACGGTGCCTTCGGGTGCGCCGATGAGGTCGTCGTGCTTGAGGAAGCCCTTGTGGGAGTGGTATTCGCCGCCTTCGGCGAGGGTGATGGTGGTGATGCGGCCGCGTTCGTCAGTGATTTGGACGCGCTCGCCGGGGCGGAAGGGGCCGCGGCGGTTGATTGCGCCGGTGGGGGTGGGGGTGCCGCTGCTCACGGGGTGATTCTCCTCGGGTTTGGGTCAGTCTGTGCTGTTCGCGCTGTGCGGCGAACTCGGGTACGGAAAAAGTCCTTTTCTATTTTAGCGGAGTCTGCAAATTGGCTGTGGCGTGTTCCCTCGCAAGCGTGATAGGGCGGCGGCACGGATGGAGCGATGACCACTGAGCAATGGGGGCTACTTATTTTTTGGTTAGACTTGATGAGAGTCCGTGGAAATCCTCTGCGGGCAGAAACACCTTAGTGCCCACGAATTATGGGGCAAAGGAAAGAGTATTATGACTGATTTCAACTCACTGATTGCCGAGTTCGGCGATCAGGTGCGAGAGAACCTGGGCTTTGGGGAAGGTGAACCGGAAGCTCAGCTGACGAACCCGGTAGCTACCCTTCTGAAGGGTTTTGGTGCTCTGCATTCAATGGAAGTTCAGACCGTCCGTGAGACCTCGCTGAAAACAGCGGGGGGGGGTCTAGTTTCTGAGGGTCTGGTTCGCCCTGATTACGCCATCATGGTCGATGGTGTTTTGACCGGTTATGTGGAGCTGAAGGCCCCGGGTAAGAACATTGACCCCGATTCTTTCACTAAGAAGAGCCACGAGTATAAGCAGTGGCAGCGTCTGCGGAACCTCCCAAACCTTTTGTACACCAATGGCACCGAGTGGCGTCTTTATCGTTATGGTAAGCCTGTACCGACAGGCTCTGAGAAAAACGATAACGCAGTAAACATAAATGCTGGTTCAGTCATTATCAAGAAAAAGCGTGTTCTATTTCCTGAAAAAATTACATGGACTGCTCCAGCCAATCTGGCTACCCTTTTCCTGAATTTCTTGCGCTGGGTACCGGCTCCTATTACAAGCGCTGACCGACTGGTGGAAACCTTGGCGCCCCTGGCAGCACTGCTACGTGAGGAGATGCTCTTGGGTCTTGATGCGCAGGAAAAGACCTATAAAGCGGATCAGGCGAAAGCTAAGAAGAAGGGCGAGGAGGACCTTCTGATCCCGTCTAAGTTGGTAGGTCTACGTGATGACTGGCGTGATACCCTCGCCCCCGGCACGAGCAACGAGGAATTCGCAGATAGCTTTGCTCAGACGGTGGTATTCTCGCTGGTCGTTGCACTATCTGAGGGGCATAATCTCAGCATTGAATCTCTATCAACTATGGCTAATCGATTGCGTTCTCAGCACGGTCTGCTGGGTAATGCGCTGGGTTTGCTCACCGAACATCTGGACGAGAAGAGCTCCCTGTATAACGCTCTAGCCGTCATTGTGCGAGTCATGGGCGCTGCCTCCTGGGAATATATCTCCGGGGGAAAGGCAGATGTATATCTGCATCTTTACGAGCATTTCCTAAGTATTTACAATCCTGAACAACGCAAAAAGACCGGTAGCTACTACACCCCCGTTGAGGTGGTAGACCAGATGGTGCGTCTAGTGGATGACGCCCTGCGCATCTACCTGGGTAAGGAGCACGGTCTGGCGAGTGAGGGTGTGTCCGTAATTGACCCGGCGATGGGTACCGGCACCTATCCTCTGTCAGTCATGCATAAGGTAGCGAAGACGGAGAGCCTGCCTCCTACCGCGCGTACTCGCGCTCTGAATCGTCTGGCAGAGAACCTGTACGGATTTGAGTTGCAGTCGGGTCCTTTCTCCGTGGCTGAGTTACGCCTCAACCAGACTCTTAAGGAGCTGGGCGCTGAGGTTCCCAAGGATGGTTTGAACCTCTATGTGGCAGATACATTGTATGATCCCTACTCAAGGGCAAAGCCTATGAGTGGTAATACTCTACGCTTGCTCTATCAGTTGTCGAATAAGGCAACCAGAGTAAAGCGTGAGGTCCCCATTCAGGTGTGCATCGGCAACCCGCCCTACAAAGACAAAGCGCAAGGTATGGGTGGCTGGGTTGAATCTGGGCACCGCTACAAGAAAAAGGATAAGAAAGAAAAAAACTCTCCCATTCTGGACGACTTCCGTGCCCCCAGTATGGGCAAGTACGAGTATGTGCTGAAAAACCTGTACGTCTATTTCTGGCGTTGGGCTTTTTGGAAGGTCTTTGAGGATTCTTTCCGTGCTTTGGAAGGTCAGCCTGATAGCGCTCAGCGTGCGGGTGTGGTCTGTTTCATTACCGCAGACGGCTATCTGAATGGACCCGGTTTTGCGGGAATGCGCGAGTACATTCGCCGCTCTTCTAGCCGCGGATGGATTATTAATGTGACCCCTGAAGGCCTACAGCCTCCGGCGGAGAACGCTATCTTTGCCATTGAGACCCCGGTGTCCATTGCTCTTTTCCTACGGGAAGAAGATACCGATGAGGAAACTCCCGCGGATATTCGCTACGTTGCCCTGCACGGTACCTTTGCTGAGAAAACGCAAGCCCTCGCTGCCCTCGACCTGGACGGTGCAGAGTTTGAGCCGGTACGTTCCGGCTGGGGCGATAAGTTTGCTCCCGAAGCGGGTGGTGACTGGGATAGCTACCCTGAATTGCCTGATTTCTACCTAGACCATTTTCCTGGGATTGATCCTTCTAGGTCGTGGGTATATGATCCTTCCTTGTCCATTTTGGAAGAACGCTGGGCTGAACTGATTGAGGGCACCGATTTGCAGGTACGTGCTGAGCGTTTTAAGAAAACTGATAGCACCAGTATCTTCGCAGGTAAAAAACCGCTTCCCGGAGAAGATACTTTCCAAGGAAGTCATGAAAGCCTTAACGACCAGATTGCTCGCGAGGTTATTCCGGATGCGCCGAATATTGTACCGGTAGGATATCGTTCCTTTGACCGTCAGTATATTTTGGCTGATGCTCGTCTAATTCACAGGCCCTCACCCAAATTATGGGAATATCGCATTCCTGACCAGATTTTTATTGTGGAGCAACACTCACGTCATCCCAAAGCGGGACCTGGTCTCTACATCAGCTCGTTGATCCCAGATAAAAACTCTTTTAAGGGAAGTGAAGGCGGACGAGTTCACCCGGCTTTCGCTGTCGATGGTTCTCCTAATCTTACCGAACCGACGGCACGGCTCCTCAGCCAGCGCTTCGGAGCAGATGCTCCCGGCGATCTCGTCTACTATCTGGCTGCACTTACGGGGCATCCCGGCTATGTGCGCACCTTTGACAAGCCACTCCAGCAGGCGGGTATTCGTGTGCCTCTCACCGCTGACCCTGCGCTCTGGGAGCGCGCCGTTCAGCTCGGCAAGCAGGTTGTGTGGTTGCACACTTACGGTGAACGCGGTGAACCCCTACCGGGTATGAAATACCTGCACCAGCTGCCCAAAGATGCAGACTATACCCTGCCGACCCCGACGGTAGACATGGGCAGGACCATGCCGGAGAAGAAGCCCAGCTTCTCCCCCGACCCGGTTAATAGCCTCTCTGAGGAGGAAAACAACCCAGTAATGGGCACGGTCTCCTTCGGTAAGGCTCGCTGCGAGAACGTGGAGAAACGCGTCTTCGACTACACCATTGGTGGCAACCAGGTGCTGGGTCTGTGGGCTAAATACCGCCTTAAGAAGCCGGCAGTGCGCCGTAGCTCCTCACTCAACGATATTGTTCAGCGAGAATGGCCGGATGCCTGGAGCGAAGAGTACGAGCGTCTGCTCTACACCCTCACGCACCTGGTGCACCTGGAACCCGCTCAGGAGAAGCTTCTTGATGAGGTTCTCGCCGGTGAACAGATTTTCCGCGAGGAATTTGTAGACACCGAAGACTAGCCATTCAATAGCTGCCGGTATCGGGTTCTACAACCGGTTAAACGCAAGGGGTGGGTGGCCCTGGAGTTATTCCAGAGTCACCCACCCCTTTATACGTATGCCTCTTTAGCAGGGCTACACCCAGGTAGGCTGTGAGAATATTGCACACTAGCGCGCTTCCGCTGAATATGGCTTAGATGTTGAGGCTTTCTACCAAATATGGATACAGACTTATACGGGATAACACTATCTATTTCAGTAGCTAAACCTCTAATTACTAATCTCCCTTGAAGCAAAAAGTTTCATGGGGTTGGTCTCTTCCTTATCTTTAGGGGGATAAAAATACCACCCAATGCCCGCCCAGAAATCATCGGCACCTTTTGAAAAAGCGACAAGAGGTAGTTCTGAATATTTTTCTGTCAGCAATGCGGTGAACGTTTTACCGTAACCCTGCCTACGAAAACCCGAGTTTATCTCAAAAAACCAGATCTTTCGACAACGTACGGCAGTGGTAATACCAACATAATCAGGAGATATATCCCGATAGGTAATTTCTGCTCGGCCGATTTCGATACCGTCTTTTAGAAGCTGTACATAAGCAGTACCGTAATTTTCGGCATCAGCAATAGTATCTATTCTTGGACCATGCCACCACCCATCGTTAAACCCTTCAGTGCCATAGTCAAACGGTGAGACATAGTTTTCCATCTGTTTCAGAACTCTGAGTTCAAGTTGTTCCATGCGATTAATAATAATTGATGGCTAAGGTTTATCGCCGAGTACTCTAACCAGATAAACAGCAAGAGGGGTGGGTGACCCTGGACTATTCCAGAGTCACCCACCCCTCTTGTTGCTCTCAGAAGCCCTACGCTTCCCTCTGCGCCTCGTACGCGCGCACCTCAGCTAACATCTCTGCGGCGAGCGCATCGACCGTCTCACGGTCATACGGGCGAAGAGCGTACAGCTCCTCCATGACCGACGAAGCCATCTTAGAGGACCACGCCCAGGCGTGCCGCCAGGATGTCACGCACCAGCGCGCCACCGCCGACGGTGGTGTCCGCCAGAGCCTTCACAGCCCACGCATCCACGGCAGCCAACGCCGCCGGAGCGTTCAGGTCCTCACCGAGTGCCTCACGCACAGCGGTGAGCAGCTCAACCGCCGCCTCATCGGTGACACCTTCGGAACCCTCACGGCCCTCAGCCACCGACACCGCATGACGGTACGTATCCAGGCGAGCCTTCGCGTGCTCCAGTAGCTCATCAGTCCAGAACCAATCCGAACGGTAATGCTGACCCATAATCGCCAGACGCACCGCGTTTGCATCCTCACCGGCCGCACGCAGACGCGAAACCAGTACCAGGTTACCGCGGGACTTGCTCATCTTGTGGCCATCCAAACCGACCATGCCGGTGTGCGCGTAATGCTTAGCGTGCGGGCGTGCAGACACAGCCCACGAATGGCCCGCACCCAGGTCGTGGTGCGGGAAAGTCAGGTCGTTACCACCCGCCTGAACGGTCAGCGAACCATCCACAAAACGGCGGGCAATCATCGTGCACTCGATGTGCCAGCCGGGGCGGCCCGCGCCCAGCTCGCCGGCATCCCAGCTCGGCTCGCCCTCACGCTCAACACGCCACAGCAGCGGATCCAACGCGTCACGCTTACCGGCACGGTTCGGGTCGCCGCCGCGCTCAGCAAAAATCTCCAGCATCTCGTCACGGGTCAGGTGGCAGACCTCGCCCGGCTCCCACGAGTAGCCCTCAGCGTTCGCGGGCAGCTCACGCACAGCCTTCAAGTCCAGGTACACGTCACCGTCAGGATGCACCACACCCTGCTCGTCCGTGAAACCGGGCACGCGGTACGCCAGGCCGCGGCGCAGCAAATCCTCAATCAGCGGGAACAACCACTCAATGGACTCCACCACACCCACATAGTGCGCCGGCGGAATCACGTTCAGCGCCTTCATGTCGGTGCGGAACAGCTCCGTCTGATCCTCAGCCAGCTCACGCCAATCAACGTTCGTGGCGGTCGCACGCTCAAGCAGCGGGTCGTCCACATCGGTCACGTTCTGCACGTACGTCACCGGCACGCCCGCATCCAGCCAGGCACGGTGCAGTAGGTCAAAAGCAACATAAGTGGATGCATGACCCATATGCGTCGCGTCGTACGGGGTGATACCGCAAACGTACAGGCTCGCCGCCTTATCCTCCTGAACCTGAACAATCTCACCGGCAGAAGTATCAAAAATACGCGGCAGCGCAGCCTGACCGGGCAGAGTCACAGAGGCGGGGGCATCCCAAGCTCGCATGGGTTTCCTTTCCGTAAAAACGCCCACACCGGTGGACGCGCCACACCCGCCGCCCGGCCTAAGGGCATGCGGGTGCCAAAAAATCTACTCCAATAAGAATACCCGCCCGTGAGAAACTCACGGACGGGTATGTCATATCACGCTGAGGGCTAAAGCCTTAGAACGCCGAAGAAGTAGCGTTCAGAACGCCAGTGCCCAGACCAACGAAAATCAGGATACCGAGCGCAATGCGGTACCAAATGAAAATGCCGTAGGACTTCGAAGACACGTACTTCAGGAACCAGCCAATCATCAGGTAACCCACCACGAACGCGACCAGAGTCGCAACAATCGTCGACGGGATACCGTAGAAGCCGGTCGCCTCCTCACCGGTAACCACCTTAAAGGTCTTGTACAGACCAGACATGAACACGGCGGGCATAGCCAGAAGGAACGAGTAACGCGCAGCTGCCTCACGGGTGTAACCCATGAACAGACCCGCAGTAATGGTGCCGCCCGAACGGGAAACGCCCGGAATCAGTGCCAGCGCCTGCGCGCAACCGTACAGCAGGCCGTGACGGAACGTCAGGTCCTTCAGCTCACGCTGCTCGCGGCCAAAACGGTCCGCAAGACCCAGGAACACGGCAAAGACAATCAGCATGGTCGCCACAATCCACAGGCTACGGAACTGCGTGTCAATGTAGTCTTCCAGCAACAGACCCAGAACACCGATGGGCAGGGAGCCAATAATAATCAGCCAACCCATGCGGGCATCCGGGTCGTTGCGCGGCACGCGACCGGCAAGAGCACCAAACCACGCCTTGACAATGCGCACAATATCGCGCCAGAAGAAAATCAGAACCGCAGTCTCAGTACCCAGCTGGGTGATTGCGGTAAACGCGGCGCCCGGGTCAGCCTTCTCCGGCAGGATCTGGCCAACAATGTTCAGATGCGCCGATGACGAAATCGGCAGAAATTCGGTCAGGCCCTGAACGAAGCCCAAAATAATCGCTTGAATCCATTCCACGGTTTCAAGGATACCGCAGGCACACCCGCCCGAGACGGCTCACGGAAGGTGATGTGGAACCTCCGCAAACCGCCCCGTCCACACTGTGAAACGCTCGGGGTGCCGGTTTGGGCGGTACACCGCGGTGCATCTACGGCTCATACACGGTTCAAGGGAAGCCGCGCAAACACCTCAAATGCGTGTCAACGGCGTGTCAAATGTGGGTCACAGGCGCAAGCGTACTAGTCGCACGACCAGTCAAAAACACCGGTCTCAAAATCAAAAACAGCGCTACCGCACCCAAAATTCAGCACATCAAACTCATCGAACTCAATATAACGAGCCGTCATGCCCTCCGGCAGAGCCTGCGCATAAAAATGAGTGCCGCCCAGGTGAGTACCCACCGCAATCAGCGGCTTAGCCCACTCAAACCACTCCGAATCCTCCGAGTCCCAATCGAAAGGACTCAGATAACCGGTATCCGGGTCAACATTCTCAAACACATCACTGGGGACCTTACCGGCATTCGGGTCATCCGTCGGAACCCACCCCACCAGAGCAGGCTTACGAGCCAGCGGCTGCTGCTGATCCGCCAAAGCCCAGGCGCTGAAGCTCTCCTCCTCGCCACGATGCTCACCGGGGCGGCGCACATCCTCAGGCGGCTGTGTGCGGGACGAGAACTCCTGCTCGTTCAGGTACAGCACCGCAAACTCAGCATCCAAAATATCGCGCAACAGAAGCTGATACGGATGCACCCGAGCCTGCGCATACTGCACCTCAAACGGGTCATCACTGGCAGCATTAGCAACACCTTCAGTCGCCTCATCCTCAGCGAACTGGCCATCACCAGCGAAGAACGAGAACGCCACCACGCCCGGGTACTTCTGCGCATCCGGCAGGTACTCCTCCGGCAACCTCACCGTAAAAATATGCTGCATCGGCAAACCCGTAAACGTGCTGCGCGGCCACTGATCCTGCTCAATACCGGGACCAGTCGAACCCACCCAGCCAGCCTCCCACACCTCGGGGGAACCGGCAGGCAGAGCAGTATCATCACCACCGCGCAGCTCATAATTCCAGGCACGAGCAGAAGAATCGGTGCCCGCCGCATCAACGGGGCTAAACACCATCGCGTAGCTTTTCATGAGAGTTCCTCTCTGCAGATTATTCGCCCCACAACCCGCCAACGCACACAATACCTGAGCACATTAAACGCCTAAGGGGCGGGATACATACTCCCAGTATGCATCCCGCCCCTTACATCATGCACGGTTAACGGTCACCCGCAAACCGCGCACAAAGCATAACGGTCATCGCCTACGCCTGGCGCTCATCACGCAGCGCACGGTTCACAGCCGAAATCATCGCCTTCAACGCCGCACGAGTAGTCGAGCTGTCCACACCGATACCCCACAGCACGCGAGAACCAACAGCAGCCTCAACGTAGCAAGCAGCGTTAGCAGTCGACGAAGCCGACATGGTGTGCTCCGAATAATCCATCACACGAATATCCACGCCCTCACCCGAAAGGATGTTCTGCAGAGCATCCACCGGGCCGGTACCCGAAGCAGAACGAGTGTACGTGTGACCATCAATATTCAGACCAACACGCAGAGTCGTCGCACCGGTATCAGCCGAATCAATATTAATCGACTCAATACGGTACTTACCCCAACGCTTCTCAGGATCAGCAGCGGGCAGATATTCATCCGCGAAGATGTTCCACAGCTTCTCACTGGTCATCTCGCCACCCTCAGCGTCGGTACGAGCCTGAACAATCTTCGAGAACTCAACCTGCGCACGACGCGGCAAATCCAGACCATGATCCTGCTTCAGCAGGTACGCCATACCGCCCTTACCGGACTGCGAGTTCACACGAATAATCGCCTCATAGGTACGACCCAAATCGCGAGGATCAATCGGCAAGTACGGAACCTCCCAGTACACCTCATCCACGGTCTTACCCGCCTCAGCAGCGGTACGCTCCAGAGCCTCAAAGCCCTTCTTAATAGCATCCTGGTGAGAACCAGAGAACGCAGTGAACACCAGGTCGCCACCGTACGGCGAACGCTCGTGCACCTTCAACTGGTTGCAGTACTCAACAGTCTTACGGATACCGTCAATATCAGAGAAATCAATCTGCGGATCAATACCCTGGGTGTACATGTTCAGACCCAAAGTCACCAGGTCAACGTTACCGGTGCGCTCGCCATTACCGAAGAGACAACCCTCAATACGGTCAGCGCCCGCCAGGTAACCCAGCTCAGCAGCAGCCACGCCGGTACCGCGGTCATTATGCGGGTGCAACGACAGCACAATGTGCTCGCGGTGGTTCAGATTGCGATGCATCCACTCGACCGAGTCGGCGTACACGTTCGGGGTAGCCATCTCAACGGTAGCGGGCAGGTTCACAATCAGCTCGCGGCCGTTCTGACCAATCTCCAGCTCCTCAGCCACAGCGTTCACCACGCGAGCCGCATACTCCAGCTCGGTGCCGGTGAAGGACTCGGGCGAGTACTCGTAGATGACCTTAGTATCAGAAATCATCTGCTCTTCGTACTTGCGGCACAGGCGCGCACCCTGCAGGGCGATATCCAGCACGCCCTCCTGATCCTGGTTGAACACCACGCGACGCTGCAGCACGGAGGTCGAGTTGTAGAAGTGCACAATCGCCTGCGGTGCGCCCTCAATCGCCTCAAAAGTGCGGGCAATCAGGTGCTCACGCGCCTGCACCAGAACCTGAATGGTCACGTCCGAAGGGATGTGGCCGTCCTCAACGAGAGTACGTACAAAATCAAAGTCAGTCTGCGACGCCGAAGGGAAACCAACCTCAATTTCCTTGTAACCCATCTTCACCAGCAACTTGAACATGGCAAGCTTACGGTCGGTGTCCATGGGGTCAATCAGCGCCTGGTTGCCGTCACGCAGATCCACTGCGCACCAGCGCGGAGCCTTCTCAATGACCTTATCCGGCCAGGTGCGGTCCGGCAGGTCAACAACAATCTGCTCGTGGAAAGGGCGGTACTTGTGTACCGGCATGGGGCTGGGCTTCTGGTGGTTTTTCATGATGAATTCCTGTTGGTTGGTCCGTCTCGCTCTACCCCAAATGTGGGGCTCGTACCGTGCCGGGTATCGGTCCCCGGCAGCCGTGGTCAAGGCGGTGCATCAGAAAGGATGCGAAGGTGAGATGCCGCGTCAAAAAGCCGGAACGGTTGCGGCAGATTCTAGCGTGCCCCGTTCCGGCGAATAAGCAGCAGGTTCACTGCCTGGCGGGTAACCCCGCGCATGCTCTCACCGACAATAGTCATACCTCCACGCTATCACAGGCGCCGGAGGCGGTGGCACAGCGCACGGAGTGCCGTCCATCATCTGGAAAGAATTAACGGCAAAGGGGCGCAGCCACCATTTCTGGCGCTACGCCCCTTCACTCACTATTCACGCATCAGCGCTGTGTTCTACTCGGTTCTACTAGCTACAACCTAGTAGGCGAAAGCAGTCTGGCACTTGTTCTGATCAGCAGTCTGACCGGTCGCGTTACCCGCAATCGCAGCCTCCTGCTTCTCCATCGCCTCACCGGACGGGAAGTCAGTACCGATCGTCACCGACACGCCCAGAACCTCTTCGGTCGCCACCACGCGGGTCACGTTCAGCTTCGCGGCGATTTCCTTCGCCTCCGCCTCGTAACCGGTCGAGTAGAACACCGTGGTGAAGTTCGTCGGGTTAGCGGAGGTACCCGGAGTAACATTCGAGTAGCCCAGGCCCTCAATCACCGAAGAAATCGTAGCCGAGCGGCCATCCAGACCGGTCGCGTTGTACACGCTCACCGGAACCGTACGATCAAGCTGAACCGGAGCGGCTGCAGTAGCCGGCGCCTCCGGAGCCTTCTCCTTCAGCGACTTATCATCACGCAGACGCTGGAACACATTCGCAGCATCCGCAGAAAGCTGCAGGCGGTTCGCGTCCTGGCTCCACGGCTCAGTCGGCACCGTCGCAAACACAACATTCGACAGGTCCACGCCACCAAGAGTCGCACCAACACCCACCAGAGTGCTGATATTAGCCAGGTTCTTATCCACCGTCACGTTCTGAGTAATCGCCTCAGAAATGTTAATCAGACGGCCCGGATTCGACAGAGTACCCTCGCTCTTCACCTTACGCAGCAGCGAAGACAAGAAGCCCTGCTGAGCCTGAATACGACCAATATCGGAACCATCCGAGAAGCCGTGGCGGCTACGCAAGAACGCAAGAGCCTGCTCACCCTCAACAGTGGAAGTACCCGCAGGAAGCTTCAGACCACTGTACTCGTCATCAATCGGAGCGTCCACACACACCTGAACGCCGCCAACGACCTTCGACAGCTCCTTCACAGCGTTAAAGTCCACCAACATGAAGTGGTCAATATTCACACCGGTCAGCTTGCTAATGGTCGCCACAGTACAACCGGCACCACCGCGAGACAGAGACTCGTTAATCTGCACGTTCTCCTCAGCCGGGTACACGGTGCCGGTCTCAGGATCAGTACACTGCGGAACATCGACCATCAAGTCACGCGGGAACGACAGCACGCTCACGTTCTTACGGTCCTTGCTGATCTGCAACAGCATCATCACGTCCGCGCGAGCCTCAGAATTGCGGTCATCCTCATCACCGTACGCCCCGTTATTACCCTTACGGGTATCGGAACCAATCACGAGAATGTCCAAGGCGCCGTTCTCCAGGCCGTCCTTGTAATTGCTGATGTTCAGCTCCTGAGTATGCAGATTATTGCGCATACGCAGAGCCACCACACCACCGTAGCCGACAACAACGACGAGCATGCAAGCAACGAGCAGAGCAATCCACTTATTGCGGTTTGAAGTCATGACCGTCGTGCGCATATGACGACCGGTGCTTCGTAAACGAGGTGCCTGGGGCATACCTTTTCTCTTTCTGCCGGTGAGCAAGTGCTTTCTCAGAGTAACACTCTTCCCTATGAGCGCCGAATGAGAGTGAAAAGTTTCACCCGGAGGCATGCACATATTTCCGCAAGCCACCGGGTGAAAACAAGGAGGCGCGACCGCCTCTCGGAGTAGTCCCTCAAGGCGATGCGCTCAGGAAAGCTACTAGAATCCCAGGCGGTTCAACGCACGCGCGTCAGACTGCCATTCCTTCGCAACCTTCACATGAATATTCAAATAAATGCGGGTACCGAGCATCGCCTCAATCTGCTCACGAGCCTTCGTACCAATCTTGCGCAGATTCGAGCCGCCCTTACCGATAATGATGTACTTCTGCGACTCACGCTCCACAAACAGGTTCACGTGCACATCCAGCAGCGGGTTATCCGCCGGGCGGCCCTCACGGAACTCCATCTCCTCAACCGTCACAGCAATCGAGTGGGGCAGCTCCTCACGCGCACCCTCCAGGGCGGCCTCACGCACCAGCTCCGCGATAAGGGTTGCCTCCGGCTCATCGGTCAGCTCACCATCCGGGTACAGCGGCGGCGACAGCGGAGTGTACTGCGCCAGCAGGTCAGCAACCGCAGACACCTGGAAATGCTTCACCGCAGACACCGGGATAATCGCAGCCCAGCCGCCCTTACCGTCAACCGGCATCGGCTCAGCAACCTCACCGGCACGGCGCTTAGCCGCAGGACCCGAACCTTTCGCGAAAGGCACAGCATCATTCTTGCCGCCCTTACCCTTCTTCGCACGATGCGCGGCGCGCTTAGCACGAGCCGCACGCTCAGCGCTCATGACCTCCTCGCCGAGCGCCTCAACAGCAAGCAGCTGCTCACGCAGCTCCTCGGAGCTCACAGTGTCAGCCTTCGTCACAATAGCAACCACCGGCTTATTGCTCGACGCCACCAGCTGCGAGGCAATGTAACGGTCACCCGGACCGATCTTCTCATTCGCCGGAATGCAGAAGCCCAGCACATCCACCTGCGAAAGGGTGCTCGCCACCAGGTCGTTCAGACGCTCACCCAGCAGAGTGCGGGGGCGGTGAATACCCGGGGTGTCCACCAGAATCAGCTGGTACTCGTCCTTGTGCACAATACCGCGGATCGTGTGGCGGGTCGTCTGCGGACGGTTCGAGGTAATAGCCACCTTCTGACCGACCATAGCGTTCGTCAGAGTAGACTTACCCGCATTCGGGCGGCCCACCAGCGACGCGAAGCCCGAGCGGAAATTCTCCGGGTAGGTCGGCAGCGGGGTGCTCAAGTCCAGCATGCTCAAATCGAGCGGGGTGTACTCCTGGTCCATGTGTTTCTCCTTGTCAAACCCCGTGCGGGGTATGGGGTGCCAGCCTCATCTGCCTGCGCCTTTTCTGGGCGGGGCGGCCGACTCAAAGCGTGTTAGGGAAGATGCTGTGCATCTATGTTCGGTACCTAGCGGTTGCCGTGCGTATCGGTGGCAGGTTCAGCCTCTGCAATATCTCCCGGAAGATCCGGATGCGCGTGCGGCTCAGCCACAGCGGGCGGCTCGGTATCCACGGTGAGGATGTCAGCAACCTCAGAGGTCAGGGAATGAGACTCCGGTGAACTAGACTCCGAGGAATTAGACCCCGAGGATTCCGGGGAACCTTCAGCGTTCTGCTGCTCATCACGAGGCGGCTCATACCACGCCTGCAGCATATCCACCTGGTGGCGGCGGCCCGACGAACCAATCGCACGAATATGAATGCCGTCAATCTCAATCTCAGAACCGATAATCGGCACCATACCCAGATGCTTAGCGAGCAGACCGCCCACCGTATCAACATCTTCATCGTCGAGTTCACGGCCGAAAATCTCGCCCAGCTCATCAATACCCAGACGGGCAGAGAGACGGAACGTGCCGTCATCGTTCAGCGTGTACTCGGGGCGCTCATGGTCGTACTCATCAGAAATGTCGCCGACCAGCTCCTCGATCAAATCCTCAAGGGTAATCAGACCGGCGGTGCCGCCGTACTCGTCAACAATGATCGCCACGTGCGTGGACTCGCGCTGCATCTCACGCAGCAGGTCCATGGCGCGCTTCGACTCGGGCTCAAAACGAGCCGGGCGCATCAGCTCAACTACGGTCGGCAGGGCGGTACCCTCCGGAGACTCCGAATGCAGGATGAAGGCGCGCATCGCGTCCTTCAGGTAGAGCACGCCCAGAATCTCATCGCTCGAATCACCAATCACCGGCATACGCGAATAACCCGAACGCAGGAACAGGCTCAGTGCCTCACGCAGAGGGGTGTCACGGCTGGCGGTGAGCATGTCGGTACGCGGAACCATGAGCGAACGGATGCGGGTATCGTCCATCTCAAAGACGGACTGCACCATCTGCGCCTCGTCGTCCTCAATGGTTTCAGCATCGGAGGCGCGGTCCAGGAACTCGCGCAACTCCTCCTCATCGAACACGCCGACCGGGGCCTCAGCCGAACGTTCCGGCGCCAGGCGCACACTGAGCTTATCGAGCAGACCGGTCGCCGGGCTCAGCAGGACTGACAGGTAGTGCACCGGGCGAGCCAGCACACGAATCGACGCAACCGGGCGGTTACGACCCACCGAACGCGCCAGCACGTGCAGAATCGGGTAGCCCACCAGCGCAACAAATACGAGGGTCAGCACGGCGGCGAGCGCGTGCACCTCGACCAGGTTCAGCAGGCAGGTCATGGTGGCGAGCACCGCGGCGGCTGCCGCAATGAGGCGGGTCAGGCGCAGCGGGTGCGTGTACACCTCGGAGTCACCGTCGAGGGTGCGCTGCAGGACGCGGGCGCCGAGGGTGTCCGGGTGTGCCTCCACCGCTTCCTCAGCCTCGTTGTGCGGCAGGTAGGTGAACGCGGTTTCGGCGATCGCCGCGACCACGGTCAGACAGAGCGCAAGAACGGCGAGGAGGGCTGTGAGTAGAATATCCACGCCGCTCCCCTAGTGTCGGGTTTCGACCGGTGCCGGGCGGCCCAGGAACTCTTCGAGGATGGAGCGCTGAATGCCGAACATTTCAGCTTCCTCTTCGGCGGTGCCGTGGTCGTAGCCGAGGCAGTGCAGAATGCCGTGGGTGGTGAGCAGGCACAGCTCGTCGAGGGTGCTGTGGCCCGCATCTGCGCCCTGACGTGCGGCGACGGGCGGGCAGAGGATGATGTCGCCGAGCATGCCGCTGGAGGGGTTTTCGGGGGTTCCGGGTTCCAGCTCGTCCATGGGGAAGCTCATTACGTCGGTTGCGCCGGGCAGGTCCATCCACTCGATGTGCACGCGTTCCATTTCGTCTTCGTTCACGATGGCGATGGACAGGTAGGTGTCATCGGCAAGGTGCATGCGCTTGAAGGCGTGCTCGACGAGGCGGGTGAGCACCTCGGTGTCTACCGCTTCGAAAGATTCGCGGATGAAAGCATCGGTTGCCGGGTCGGCACCGGTTGCGGGTTCTTCACAGTCGAATTCGATCTCTGCCACCGTTTAGCGTCCTTCCGGGGTGGTCTGTGCGTTGTTGGGGTTCTGCGCGGCGTCCTTTTCGGCGTTCTTTTCAGAGCCGCCGTTAATACCGGCGCGGTCCAGCAGCTTCTCGGCTGCGGCCTCGATGGTGGCGCGCTTGACCTTGCGGTTGCGCTTGCGTTCCATCGCCTTCTGGTCTTCGCCCCACTGATCGTAGGCGGACACAATGTTCGACACCAGGGTGTGGCGCACCACGTCAGAGGATTCCAGGATGCTGAAGTGAATATCCTCCACGCCCTGCAGAATGTTGCGCACCTGCTTCAGGCCGGAGGCGGCGCCACCGGGCAGGTCAATCTGGGTGATGTCACCGGTAATGACCATCTTCGAGCCGAAGCCCAGGCGGGTCAGGAACATCTTCATCTGCTCGGCGGTGGTGTTCTGCGCCTCGTCAAGGATAATGAATGCGTCGTTGAGGGTGCGGCCGCGCATGTACGCCAGCGGTGCGACCTCGATGGTGCCCGCCTCCATGAGCTTGGGGATGGTTTCGGGCTCGAGCATGTCGTGCAGTGCGTCGTAGAGCGGGCGCAGGTACGGGTCGATCTTCTCGTTGAGGGTGCCGGGCAGGAAGCCCAGACGCTCACCAGCCTCCACGGCGGGGCGGGTGAGGATAATGCGGTTCACTTCGTGGGTCTGCAGCGCCTGCACAGCCTTCGCCATGGCGAGGTAGGTCTTACCGGTACCCGCCGGGCCGATGCCGAAAATGACGGTGTTCGCGTCGATAGCGTCCACGTACTTCTTCTGGTTAATGGTCTTGGGGCGAATCGTGGTGCCTCGGGTGGAGAGGATGCTGGTGGACAGCGAGTGCGCCGGGTTGCTCAGCTCGTCGCCGAGCATACCCATGAGGCGGTGAATGACCTGCACGGTAATCTGCGTGTCGTGGCTGGAGAGCACGCGCAGTTCGTTCAGCAGCTTAGCGACGGTGTTCACGGCCTCGGAGGGGCCGGTAATGAGCACGTCCAGGTCCTTGGGGCGCAGGCTAATCTGCTCGAAGTAGTCCTCGATAATCGCCAGGTGCGCGTCCTGCGGGCCGAGCACGGCAATCATTTCTGCGGCGCTCTTGAAGGATACGGTGCGCGCGGTTGATAGAGGTCGGGAGGTAGTCATATGGGCTCCTTGGCTAGTGATGTATTTACAAGTATAGATGTGCGTGATGTGTCACGCTCGGGGTGGGCTCTATCAGCTGGGCTCTAGCAAGCGCTTTTACCGGCTGGACTGTGCCGGAGCTGGACTTGAGCGGCGGCGCTCTACCGGAGGTGCTCTACCAGCGACCCAGCACCACGTTCAGGGTGCACATGGCGGCAGACCCGGCGGTGGAGGAACGCAGCACCTCGTCACCGAGCAGTGCCAGCTGCGCGCCGGCGTCGGTGAAGAGCTGCACTTCGCGGTCGCTAATACCGCCTTCGGGACCGACGAGCAGGTAGATTTCTTCGGGCAGGTTCTCCGCCTCGACAAGCTTGCGTGCCAGGGTGCTGAGGCGTTCGGTCGCCTGCTCGTGCAGGATGAACACGGCGGCGGACTGCTCCGAACCGGCTACTTCTTCAATGAGCTCCACCAGGTCGGCGGTGCTGTACAGGTCGTACACTTCGGGAATGAGCGCGCGGCGCGACTGCTTCGCGGCGGCGGTGACGGTGTTCTGCCACTTGGTGTGTGCCTTGGAGGCGCGCTCCCCCTTCCACCGCACGATGGAGCGGTCCGCACTCCACGGAAGCACACCGTACACGCCCAGCTCGGTCGCGGTCTCGATGGCGAGCAGGTCGCGGCCGTCCTTCGCGAGCGCCTGCACCAGGTAGATGGAGGGCACGCTACGTTCCTCGCGCAGCTCCTGCACCTGCACGCTCACGCCGTCCGCATTAATGGAGGCGACCGTACCGAGTGCGCGGCGGCCGGTGCCGTCACCCAGGTCGATGCGTTCGCCGAGCTCAAGGCGCTTGACGAGGGCGTGCTTGCCTTCGGAGCCGCCCAGCGCGCAGGTGGCGCCGGGGGTGAGTGCGTCGTATTCTTCCGTGCTGATGTAGAAGATGGGGGCGCTCATGGTTCTCCTTGAGGTGCGGGTTGAAAGCGTGGGTGTGTGGGTGGAGTGTGAAATAGGTGTGCAGCTTAGCGCGGGCGCGTACAGCGCTTTCCTGTCAGCAGTACTAACAGCAGTGCTAACAGGAATGCGGCGGGTGCGGGTTGAGTACCGCACCCGCCGCATCCTCAGCTTGGTGTAGGAATCCTACTTGAACTGGTTCTTCAGGCGGGAGAAGAGACCACCGCGGTGCTTGACCTGCGAACCTTCGGTGAGGGATTCACCGCGCAGGGCGGCGAACTGGCGCAGCAGTTCACGCTGTTCTTCGGTCATGTCGGTGGGGGTGACCACCTGGATACGCACCAGCAGGTCGCCGCGACGCTCGGTGCCGAGCACGGTTGCGCCCAGGCCGTTGAGGGTGATCACGTCACCGCTCTGAGTGCCTGCGGGGATAACAACTTCCTGGTCGCCGTCGAAGGTCTTCAGCGGAATGGTGGTACCCAGTGCCGCTGCGACCATGGGGATGTTCACGGTGGTGGCCAGGTTGTCGCCCTCGCGGCTAAAGTACTTGTCGCGCTTGACGTTCAGATCAATGTACAGGTCGCCGTTGGGGCCACCGTACAGACCGGCCTCGCCCTTGCCGCGCAGGCGGATACGCGCCTGGTCGTGCACACCGGCGGGAACGTTGAAAGTCAGCGGCACGTCTTCACGGACGCGGCCCTGACCGTGGCATTCAGGGCAGGGGGTCTTGATGACGGTGCCGTAGCCGTGGCAGTCGGGGCATTCGACCTGCTGCATGACGGTACCGAGGATGGACTGCACACGGCGCTGCATGAAACCGTGACCGGAGCAGGTGGTGCAGGTTTCGGGCTGAGTGCCCTCCGCGGTGCCTTCACCGTTACAGGACTTACAGGTCACGGCGGAGCGACGCTCAATGGTCTTCTCAACACCGAACACGGCGTCCTGCAGGCTGATGGAGACGGTAATCAGGTCGTCCTGGCCCTGACGCATGCGGGATGCGGGGCCGCGGGCACCTGCCGCGCCGCCGGTGAACATGTTCAGCAGGTCCTCGAACCCGCCGAAGCCGCTGAATCCGCCGCCCGGGTAGCCGCCGCCTCCGGGGTAGCCTGCGCGGCCCTGTTCGTCGCCGGTGGTGTCATAGTTGCAGCGCTTTTCGGGGTCGGAGAGCACCTCGTAGGCGAGGGTGACGCGCTTGAACTCTTCGGCTGCGTCCTCGGAGGGGTTCACGTCGGGGTGCAGTTGACGTGCCTTCTTTCGGTACGCCTTCTTGATCTCTTCGGGGCTGGCGTCGTTCGATACGCCGAGAGTATCGTAGTGGCTCATGCGTTTCCTTCCTCTCGAGACGATGGCGGTGCTCGATGAGTGCACCGCCAACAATGGTCGTATCAATTCTAGGGGATACTACCCCCGACCCGATACAATAGCTAGGCTGAAAGGGGTCGCTCCCGCTATCCGCTTAATCTGCGGGGTGCCCGACCCCTGTTTTAGTTCCTCTGCCGGTTCTCTCTAAACTGTTCCGGCGTTGTCACCGCCCTACCGGCCCTGCCCCTACCGCCCCAAAGGAGAATACGTTGAGTACCCACCACTCCCCCTACGGCTGGGGTGCCCAGGATCTAAACGCCGCCCGCATGAGCCGCCAGGCACCGCCCCCGCGTAAGGTGCCGCTACGCCGCGGCCTGCTCATTGAGGATGTTAACGGCTGGGTGGGTGAGGTCGTGAAGGCTGAACGCATCGGCGGTGCTCTCTTCTTCGGACTCGAGGACGCGAAGGGCAGGGTGAAGAACTTCCCGCTGGGTCCTGGCTACCTGATTGAGGGTGAGCCCGTTGAGATTGTCGCCCCGGTGGCCGCGAAGGAGCCCAAGCGCACGATTTCTCGCTCCGGTTCTATCGCGGTGAAGAACGCCCCGGCTCGGGTGGCGCGCGCCTCCCGCATCTGGGTTGAGGGTCTGCACGACGCCGAGCTGGTGGAGAAGGTCTGGGGCCACGATCTGCGCGTTGAGGGCATTGTCGTGGAGCCGCTGCACGGCGTGGATGACCTTGCCGGCGCTGTTCGTGAGTTCGCGCCGGGGCCGGGCCGCCGCCTGGGTATTCTGGTCGACCACCTGATTGAGGGCACGAAGGAGCAGCATATTGTCGCGGAGGCGATGGCTGTGCCCGGTGCCGCCGGGCACGTAAAGATTGTGGGCCACCCGTTCATTGATATTTGGCAGGCAGTCAAGCCCTCAGTGCTGGGTTTGAAGGCGTGGCCGCAGGTGCCGCGCGGCGAGGACTTCAAGAAGGGCACGCTGCGTCGTCTGGGTCAGCCGCATGAAACGCAGGCGGATGTGGCGCAGGCGTGGAAGCACATCCTCTCCCGCGTTGACTCCTACGCTGACCTGGATCCGACGCTGCTCGGCCCGGTGGAATCGCTCATCGATTTTCTGACCGAGCCGGGCGCCTAACCCCAGCCTAACCGCACCCGCAACCCGTTATTCTGCCCCAGTCTGCGGGCGCAGGTGTGAGTTTGCTCAGAACCTTTCCCACGAGGGCATTATCCTGTGGGTTTTGCCCGCTAAAGCGGTACAATGGTTGAGCGTGTGGCATTGCCCCTGTGGGTTTTGCCGCAACATCACTACACTCTTAGGTCACCGCCGCTCAAACGATTTACCTCTTCGGAGGGTATTTCCACCGGCTGAGGTGATCGCCACAAGAAACTTCTATCGAACCAGGATTTTCGTGACTAACGATGTTCGCCCGGCAACCGGGCCTCAGAAAACCCGTAAGATTAGCGTGATTCAGGACCGCAACCGTGCGACTCTCGCTCACTTCGGCGGTATTCTCGGCATCATCCCTTCCGCAGCGGTTTTCTACGTCAGCCGCAATAACGCGCCCTTCGCTGAGCAGGAAGCTCGCGAGGCGATGAACTTCACCCTCCTGCCCTCCATTGCTCTGGTGGTGCTGTGGGTGCTGTCCTTCCTGCCCGGCCTGGGCAACATTGCTATGGTTCTGGGCGCGCTCGTGTGGCTGTTCATGGCTATTGCGTCGCTGCGTGCCGGCATTGAGGTGAACCGCGGTGAGCCGTACAGCTACCGCTTTAACCCGCGCCTGCTGGACCGCTTCTACTCCACCGAGAACGCAGAATCTACTGAGTCCTAAAACCGCGCTGATAGCTTTTACGATGAACGCCCCGCACGTTGTGTGCGGGGCGTTCAGTGTTTAAGTACTGCTGCTCTAGAGGCTATTGGCGGAGGCGCTACCCTGCGGGAGCTTTGCTTCCGGGCGCTTTTCTGTCAGGGCTTTTCTTTTGGGGCTTCTTTGCTCAGTGTGCATGAATTGCCGCAAACTCTACCGAATGGTGCTGTAGATAATCGTTGTTAAACGATCGTGGGCCCCTGTTACCAGGAGCCCACAACCGTATTCACTCAACTTCAGCAAAGACGAGAACACGCTGTTAGACATATACCGTCCTGCCAAGACCTATTATGGCACAGCGTAACCTTCAACCACAACTTGAAATTAGGGGTTTTGGGAAAATTTTTCGCAGGAAAGTATTCGAAAAATACGCACCCTAAAAATGGTATGAAAGAGTGGAAAATTCTTTCAGCTAGTCCAGCACAAATGCGAACAATTAGCACGCCCGTGTAAGGTTTAGTACTCCCCTGACACTCCTCCAAAAAGCCCCGAAAAAATTTTTAAAAATTTTTCTGAACCCACAAAAACACCCCGAAATTACCGAAATATTACGGCAATTCCGGGATGTACGCCGTGCGCAGGCGGCAGCAGAGACAGCGCTCAAGTGGAGCTGCGACAGACCTGAGCCAAGACGCAGCCCCAACTAGAAAGCCCCTTATCACGCAGGTATTTCTTAGTGCTCCTCGTGCTCTTCCGAGACTTCCGGAAGCAGCTCACGGGTCACCGCGTCCCCCAGCAGGCGACCCTTGAGGGTCAGGCGCACGTGAGCTTCAGGGTCAGGTTCAGCCTGAGAAGTTAAAGCGTCAGGCTCAATCAGAGCTTGAGAAACTAGCCAGCGCAGGGAGGCGCCCAGCTGCGCCTCATCGTGCACGGCGAGTAGCTCGCGCATCGCCAGGCCCTCACGCACACGGATCATGAGCATAATCGTTTCAAAAGCACGGGTGGCGGTGTCCAGTACCTCACGTGCCGCCGCCGGGGACTCCCCTGCACGCACCTTCTGTGTGTACGGTACCGGGTGCTTCACGTTCCACCAGCGGGTACCGTTCACGTGCGAGTGCGCGCCGGGGCCGATACCCCACCAGTCCTGGTTGCGCCAGTAGGCGAGGTTGTGGTCGCTGCGGGTGTCCTGGCTGCGCGAGTAGTTGGAGACCTCGTACCAGTTGTAACCGGCTTCGGTGAGTAGCTCCTCGGCGAGCAGGTACATGTCCGCCATGAGGTCTTCGTCGGGCATGGTGTATTCGCCGCGGCGAATCTGCGCGGCAAGCTTGGTGCCGTCCTCCACGATCAGCGAGTAGGCGGAAATATGGTCCGGCTCGTAGGAGATTGAGGCGCGCACGCTTTGCTCCCACTGCTGCAGGCTCTCCCCCGGCGAACCGTAAATCAGGTCCACGGACACCTGCAGGCCGACCTCCTTAGCCCAGGCGACGACCTTCGGCACGTTCGACGGGGTGTGGGTGCGGTCGAGTACCTGTAGCACTTCGGGGACGACGGACTGCATGCCGAAGGATACGCGGGTGAAGCCGCCGTCCTTGAGGGTTTGCAGGTCTTCGCGGGTGACGGAGTCGGGGTTCGCTTCGGTGGTGACTTCTGCACCTTCGACCAGGCCGAATACGTCGATGGCTGCGTGCAGGATGCGTACGAGGTCACGGGCGGGTAGTTTGGTGGGGGTGCCGCCTCCGAAGAAGACGGTGTGCATGGGGCGTTTTGCGACGCCGGAGGTTTCGAGGGTGCGGGCGGCGAAGAGGATTTCTGCGATGGCGTCGTCGGCGTAGGTGCCGAGTCCGATGCCGTTGCCGAAGTCTTCGGTGGCGTAGGTGTTGAAGTCGCAGTAGCCGCAGCGTACGGAGCAGAAGGGGATGTGTACGTAGAGGCTGAAGTCGCGGGTTTCGCATCCTGCCGCGCTGGTGGCGGGGATGCGCCCGTCGCGGGGTGCGGGGGCGCCGGTGGGCTGGGCGGGCATTCTGCCTCCTATATATCTGCGATAAATACGTTAATGCAATACGTAGATTTCCGAGCTAAAGAATAATAATTCTTCCACAAAACAAAATCATACTGTGCATATTTTAGCATTAGATAAATCACATTCAAACCCTACATTTTCCAATTGGGTAAATTGTAAAGGATGCAACGACACTAAGGTGACAGACTATAAAATTAAAGCAATAATTAAGGAGTGCATATAACTGGAATATATGCACCCCTTAATTATTGTTTTAGAATATATATTCTGCTATATATTTAAAGTCTGTCTGCTTATTTATTTTTCTTAGTCCGCGTTTTCCGTAAAATTGCAACTCATCATCACTGGGATTTATGTATTTCCTAATAAGAAAAGATCTTAATACAGGCCCTGCATGCTTATGATATATTATTTCCCCCGTGAATCCTTCCATGTTTCTATAAAACTTACATATATTGCCTGCGGCCTCCTTGCTACTTTCCCTAATTAACGCACCCATTGCAAGAATGTTTTCAACAAAATAATCATCTGAAATATCAAAAAATTCAATGTTCGTTAAATTATCTTTATCTGCACCAATCATCACATCCCTAGCGCCTTGCGCCAATGCAGTATTGATATATTTAACCGCTTGTTCCTTACCAAATTCAGTATCTACAATTTGCTGGGTTAAATCAATGTACCGAATGGGTACAGTATCGCCTTCTAGTGAACCATATATATTCTCTCTAGGTGTCAGCTTGATTACTATTTTTGAGGAGATTGGAACAAGGAATGATAGAGGACTTAAGCAATCTTCTCCAGCTAGATAAATCCTGGAGCCATTAGGAACTCCACAATCTGAAATCATTGAATCAGATCTCCATTCATCAGATGAAGGAAAAATAAATGATATACCTCTATCAGGTAAAATAAAACGCTTCATCTCATCTACAAGAACATCGATAGAGTATGCAAGAATATCTATTTTATTCTCTGCATAGAATTTTCCACGATTGAACTGAGTTGTCTCGTCTGTTGCGTCTGCCCCCAATAGGTTATTTGCCTGAGAATTTACCCATTTCCTGTACCCTTGGTCCCGGATGAACAATGATGCCACGTATGGAACTAACGTCTCTATATACATGTCCCAAGATAGCTTCATTCTGCTTTCAAAATTTTTTATCAGCTTGGGAAGTTCACTTTCATATTCATCCCATAGCCCATCTGTAACCCTTCTTCCAGATAGGTCATCTAATAGAGAATCATATTCTCCATTAGAATATAGTACACTCCCCGCCTTGGTTTCATAGATTTCAGCTTTTCCTCTTCTTTTTACAGAGACTATATTATTTCTTCTTCTGTCTCCTTGCCCCGATTCTTTAGAAAAACTTCCAATTATGCATGCAGGAATAAGATGATCTTTTTTATTCTTGGGAACCTTGTCGTTCATGATTCTCCTTTGAATGTAAACCATGGGTGTAATCATCCGTGCTACACCCAGTCTTACCTTACTTCTACACCTAATACCCTGACAAGGGGTAACACGCATTACACCCTAATGAATATCAAAATAATGCTAATTACCTATCTCCAAGCAACCTATGCCCGTCTAGGCATAGCAAAGGCGGCGTGCCCCTCCCCACTTAGGGGTAGAGCACGCCGCCTACATTAGAAGATCTGAGAAGGCTACTTCTTCTTTTCCTTCTCCTCGCTCGAAGACAGTGCCGCAATGAAGGCTTCCTGAGGAACCTCCACACGACCGACCATCTTCATGCGCTTCTTGCCTTCCTTCTGCTTCTCCAGCAGCTTACGCTTACGCGAAATATCGCCACCGTAACACTTAGACAGAACGTCCTTACGCATCGCGCGGATATTCTCGCGGGCAATAATACGCGAACCGATAGCCGCCTGAATCGGCACCTCAAACTGCTGGCGAGGAATCAGCTCACGCAGCTTAGAAGTCATCATCAGGCCGTACGAGTACGCCTTATCGCGGTGAGTAATGGCGCTGAACGCATCCACCTTCTCACCCTGCAGCAGGATGTCGACCTTCACCAGGTCAGCCTCTTCCTCACCGTCGAACTTCCAGTCCAGCGACGCGTAACCGCGGGTACGGGACTTCAACTGATCGAAGAAGTCGAACACAATCTCTGCCAGGGGCAGGCGGTAACGCATCTCCACACGATCCTCGGACAGGTAATCCATGCCGCCGATCTGGCCGCGGCGAGCCTGGCACAGCTCCATAATCGCGCCAATGTACTCGCTCGGGGCAATAATCGTACACGCCACCATGGGCTCGCGAATGGTCGCGACCTTACCCTCGGGGAATTCACTCGGGTTGGTCACGCGCTTAGCATTACCCGCCTCATCCACCACGTCGTAAATAACGTTCGGTGCGGTCGAAATCAGGTCAAGGTTGAACTCGCGTTCCAGACGCTCACGCACAATCTCCAGGTGCAGCAGACCCAAGAAGCCACAGCGGAAACCAAAGCCCAGAGCGGCAGAAGTTTCCGGCTCGTAAATCAGCGCGGCGTCGTTGAGCTTCAGCTTATCCAGCGCATCACGCAGCGCCGGGTAGTCAGAACCATCAATCGGGAACAGGCCCGAGAACACCATCGGCTTGGGGTCCTCATAACCGCCCAGGGACTCCTGCGCAGGCTTCGCGGCAGAAGTGACGGTATCACCCACACGGGACTGACGGACGTCCTTCACACCGGTAATGAGGTAACCCACCTCGCCCACACCCAGGCCCTTCGACGGGACAGGCTCAGGGGAAATCACGCCGATTTCGAGCAGGTCATGCTCAGCGCCGGTGGACATCATCTTAATCTTCTGACGCGGCTGCAGGCTACCGTCCACAACACGCACATAGGTGACCACACCGCGGTACGAGTCGTACACCGAGTCAAAAATCATGGCACGCGCCGGGGCGGATGCGTCACCCTGCGGGGCGGGAATCGCCTCCACAATACGGTCCAGCAGAGCCTCAACACCCTCACCGGTCTTACCCGATACGCGCAGAACCTCGTCCGGCTCGCAACCAATCAGGTTCGCCAGCTCCTCAGCGTACTTATCGGGCTGAGCCGCGGGAAGGTCAATCTTGTTCAGCACCGGGATGATGGTCAGGTCGTTCTCCATCGCCAAGTACAGGTTCGCCAGGGTCTGAGCCTCAATACCCTGGGCGGCGTCCACGAGCAGAAGCGCACCCTCACACGCGGCCAGGGAGCGGGACACCTCATAGGTGAAGTCCACGTGGCCGGGGGTGTCAATCATGTTCAGCGCGTAGGAGGTGCCGTCAACATCCCAGGGCATGCGCACAGCCTGAGACTTAATGGTGATACCGCGTTCACGCTCAATGTCCATGCGGTCCAGGTACTGCGCCTTCATATCGCGCGGGGCAACCACGCCGGTGGCCTGCAGCATACGGTCTGCGAGGGTGGACTTACCGTGGTCAATATGGGCGATAATGCAGAAATTGCGAATAATCGCGGGGTCGGTCGCCGCCGGAACGGGCGGGTTCTTCGACATCGGTGCCAATCACATCATCCTTTCGAGATGCTGGCTGCGGGTATGGGCATAGTTACCTATCATTTTCCCATACCCGCGCCATATGTGCGAACGGACCTAGCGTTCCGAAGAATCCTCCGCGGAATCCGCACCACCATCGCCAGGATTTACGGTCCCTGAGTCGATCCCGGAGGTGCCGCTGAGGGAATCCAGGTAGCCCTCAATATCCTCAGCAATCACCTCACCGGAGACAGTGCGCAGAGTCGAATCCATCTTCTGCTCAATCTCACGCACCAGCTCAACCTTCTCGTAGTCCTTCGCCATTTCTTCGGCGAGCTCCGCCTCCCACTCATCGGCGTGGGCGCGCAGGCGGTCGTACTCCTCCGACTCGACTGTAATGCCGAGGATGACTTCCAGCGCCTCGATCAGGCTCACGACCGCGCGCGGGTTCTGCTGGTCAAAGCTCAGGTACCCCGGGATGCTCATACGCAGCATGACCGAGGAGGACAGGCCGTGCTCAGCGGCGAGCGCAGACATTGCCATCGTCACCGAGGTGGGGCCGGTGTAGTCCTCGTGCAGAATACCGGGGATGGCCGCCAGCTTCTCGTCGTGAGTGGTCAGCGTGTACGGGTACGGGCGGGTGTGCGCCACCTGGTCCTCGAAGGTTTCAACGAAGATTGCGTGGTCCACGTGGAGCTTCTTCACGTACTTGAAGAAGCGGTTCATGAACCGCTGCAGGCACAGGCTCGGGGCGGGGCCGGTCACCACGAGCAGGCGCAGGCGGCGCTCCGGGATGGTGACCATGTTGTAGAACATCTTGGGCCACACCAGGACCGTGGATTCGGAATCGTCGTTGTTCAGCAGCTGCGGGGCGACGGAACCGTAGTCGTAGAAGTCGTCCATGTCGAAGCCGGGGCTCTCATCGCACGGGTCGAAGGCGCGGTGAATCACGTCGAGGGCGTCCTCGCCGTTGCCCGGCGGTTCCTTCGCGGAGTTGAAACCGACCAGCATGACGGTTGTGTAGTTGTCCTCTTCGGAGGATTCGCTCAGGCGCAGCTTGCCGAGCAGGCCCTTCTTCGCGGGCTGTTCTGGGGAGGCGGGCTTGGCGAAAGCGTCAAAGAGTCGGGCGGGAGGGAAGTTAGGCTGGCTCATCGTTGTCCTTAGCTCGTGGTCGGTGGTTGTGTGGTGTGTATCGGCGGTGCTCACTCCCCCGGTGCCGTCTATACGGCACTATTGTTAGGGTGCGGGCGGTGTGCGGTACCGCCGATAGTTCCCACTATACGGGCTCCCACGCAACCCGCAAGCGGTTTCGTCACCGGGCGAGCGCCTCCCCGAATCTGGGCAGGGAATCCGTACCAAGAATTGGGCAAAAAGAGACCCCCTGCGTTCCCCTTAGAGGAGGGGGAACACAGGGGGTCTCTGCCCTTAAACCAGAGAGGTACTCACGTACCCCGCAAGTTTTAGAAAGCCTTGTTTACCAGCGTAGCAAGACCGGACTTCTTGTTTGCAGCGGTCTTCTTGTGCAGAACACCCTTGGAAACAGCCTTGTCCAGCTTACGGTTCACAAAACGCAGAGCCTCAACAGCTGCTTCCTTGTTCTGTGCCTCAACAGCAGCCTTGACCTTGCGGGTCGCGGTCTTCAGCTCGGACTTTACAATGTTGTTGCGCAGACGAGCCTTCTCGTTGGTGAGGATACGCTTCTTCTGAGACTTAATGTTAGCCACAATTAAACTTTCTGTTTTGTCTTATTGGTCGGTGAGGGCGACGCTGGCCGATCATCGACTGAGCGGCGTGGGGATGCCTATGGCAACCGGCCAGCAGTGCCCGATGACCATCGGACACTCAACCACACATAATACCAGATGAACAGCCTCCACGACAGACCCTCGCGGAGAGAAAAATACTGTGAAAACCGCTACACGCAGCCTCCACATCCGGCGCAGATAATCCGCACCGGTCGCCGGTGAAACTACCGGCACAGGGCGTTAGCCGTTATGGCGAGTCCACGCACGCTCAATCAGGCGGAACGTATCCTCCGGCATAATCGCACCCTCACGGCGCATCGCATCCGGGCGAACACGAATCACACGGTTCAGCTTCACCTCAGAAGCGCGGCCCTGCGGATCCCACGGGCCCGAACCAATATCAAGGTAATTCGGATCAGCGTGCTCACGGTTATTGTGATCCTTGCTGGTCATCATCAGCGCCAGCAAGTACTCACCGTCACGACCCACCAGAAGCACCGGGCGGTCCTTACCCTGCGAATGGTCCTCCTCGAAGGGAACCCACGTCCACACGATTTCACCCGGGTCAGCGTCGCCATCCAGGGAAGGCGAGTACTCAAAGTTGATCATGTCACGGTAATCGCCCGGGTAATCCGAACCGTCGGATGCGCCGGTCGAGGCCGGTGCGGAAGGCTTAGGTGCCGAGGAAGACTTCGGGGCGCTCGGCTTAGGCGCCGAAGAGCCGGAGGTGCGAGCCTCACCCTGACGAGATTCACGCTGACGAGATTCATCCTTGCGGGACTCACTCTTCTGGGAGGACTCGGAGCCGCCCTTAGACGCAGTAGCCTCGTTGAGGGCATCCTCTGCCGCCTTCTGCAGGAAGGGCAGCAGGGCAAAGAAAATTTTCTTCAGAATTTCGAGCATGGGCTCTATTATGCACTACAGGCGCGGAGGTAGAGCAATCGCCAAAACAGCCTGCTCCACCGCATACACAGCATCCTGCGACTCGCCCTTCAGCTGCGCGTCCGCATCAGCCAGAAGCTGCACAATATGCGCCAACTGGGCGCCGGTAAAACGGCGGCCGTCACGCTGAGCCTGCTCAACCTGCCACGGTGACATACCCACCTCACGCGCCAGCTCATTAGCGCTCATACGCACGTGGTGAACGCGCGCAATATTGCGGATACGCATAGCGAGCGCGCCAAGCATCGGAATCGGCTCCGTGCCGGTCGCAAGGGAGTGGCGGAGCAGACGCAGAGCCTCCGGGGCGTTACCGGAAATCGCCGCGTCACTGACACGGAACGCGGTGACCTCGGTGCGGCCGCCGTAGTAGCGGTTCACCACCTCCTCGGTGATTTCGCCGGGTACGTCAGAGAGCAGCTGCTGGCAGGCGGCGGCAAGCTCCGCAGTGTCGGAGGAGGCGGCAGTCAGCAACGCCAGGGCGCCGCCGGTAATCGGGCGCTGGGCGGCGGCGAACTCCCCCGCCAAGAACTCGCTCTTCTCGCGATCGGTCTTGAGCGCCTTGCAGTTAATGAGCACGAACTGGGAGCGCACCAGGTCGATGAGCTTCTTGCCGCGGTTACCGCCCGAGTGGTTCAGAATGAGCATGATGTCCGGCTCGGGGGCGTTCAGGTAGGCGAGCGTATCGGTCAAAAACTCGTCGCTCATGGAGGCGAGGTTCTCAACCTCAATGATCTTCGCAGAACCGAACAGGGAGGGCGAAGCGTGCAGAATCAGCTCCCCCGCCGTGTAGGTAGCGGCGTTAATCTGAACGCGGTCCACCTCCGGGTGGATGCTGCGGAACAGCTCACGCAGGCGTGCCGCGGCACGGGAGGCGAAGTACTCCTCCGGGCCGTAGAGCATGACGGCGGGCGCCGGGGTGACGGTACGCCACGCGGTGTCGAGGGCGGGGCCGCCTCGGCGGGCGTAGCCTCGGGAACCACCACGTTGGGTTGAACGCTTACGCTCGGACACGCTTATCACTCGCCTTTATCTGCAGGGTACGGGCTGAACTCGGCCCCACTGCGCACGGGGGTGCGGCGCGGGTAGAGTCTCGAGTATCCATCATAGCGTTTTCTTCTCGGGTGCCTCCTAGCATTGGTCAGGGTGAATTGGGCAGGGCGAGATGGTTAAGAACGGGCGGGCTGATGGGGGTGCTGATAGGCGGGCGCGGTGTGCGGTACCACCCGCACATACTGCCGGTGCGTGACCGCACGGTAGCGGCGCGCATCCACCCACCAGAGGACAACGCTCAGACCCAGTACGCAGAGGGCGCTACACACCACCGCCGGCACGCTCGAACCGGGCTCCCACGGGTTACCCGGCGCGTGCGCGGCAGTGTGCGCCGCCCACTCAATACCCTGCGCGGCAAGACCACCGGCACGAAGGCACACATCCGCCAGAGCGGGCAGACCCAGGAGCATGAATCCGAGCGCCCCCAGCCCGGCGAGCATGCTCAGCGGCGCCAAAGGAGCGGCAATCAGGTTCGCCGGAACAGAGTAGAGCGGCACTTTACCGCTCATCGCCAAAATCAGCGGAGTACACCACAGGGACGCCACGATTGGCGCGGCGAGCATTTCCGCGCAGAACACCGGCATGAGGCGCATGAGCAGGCGAATCAGCGGCGGACCCAGCAGAATCAGCGCGGAGGTTGCCGTCACCGACAGGGCGAACCCCATATCCACGGCAAGGTGCGGGGCGGCAAGCAAACACATCAGCACCGTCGTTTGAAGCGCCGCCAAGGACTGACGACCCGAACCGCACAGCATCGCGTAAGCACCGAGCAGACCCATGGCGAGGGAACGAATCACGGAACCCTCAGTCTCCAGCAGCATGGCGTAGGCGAGCACCGCCGCAACCCCGCACAGCACCATGACGCGGTGCGGAATGGCGAGGGTACTCAGCCGATGCACAAGCGGCGGCAGGGCGTGGGCGTTTGGCAGAGTAGGCCGTTGAGCACGGGCGGGTTTTTGAGGCTGGGCTAGTTGTTGAGTATGGGCGGCGCGCCGGGGGTACGCGGGGCGGCGAGAAGGACCCGCGCCTCTCCCCCGCAACCGCTGCTTCCAGGAGCGGAACAGCAGGTATGCGCTGGCGAAACGGTACGGGCGAATCGCCAACACCAGCCGGTACGCGCCCAAAAACACAATGGCAATATTCGCCCCGGACACCGCCGTAATATGGCTGAGCCCGCTGAGCTTATACTCCTCCCGCGCGGTGGAACTCATCAGCGAATCGTCCCCGTAGGCGGTGCCCAAAACCAGCGCCGCCGACTCCGTGTCGAGGGTGTCCAGGGCGCGGGTGCGCAGCTGCTCCTTGAGCGTGGACAGGTACGGCTCCTCCGCAGTCCGGGTGATAGTGTCCGACCCGGCACCGTAGGCGGGGGCAGGCATCGGGAAAATAGTCGCGCCGCTCAGCTTCGCCGTGGAACCGTTGAACTCCACCGTGCCGAGGGCGGTCACCTTCATGCCCGGATAGAGTGCCTGCGGGCGCGCGGTACCGTTCCCCTGCTGCTGAGTCGCCGAACTCGCCGCCGAACGTGCCTCCAGACGCTGCGCGGCGCTCTTTGCCGAACCATCACGCCGGTACACGCGCACCCGCTCATTCACCAGCGCACGCACGCTCCGCCCCTGAATTTCCTCCAGCTTAATAACCACCAGGGTAGTTCGCGGATCCACGCGGCGAACCTGCTCCACCGTGCCGTTCAGACGAAGCGAGGCACCCTGCGCCTGCTGTAGGGTGGCGCGGGATGCATCCACCCCCGTAGCGCACAAAAGCACCGCCTGAACCGTCACAATACACGCCAGAAAAACCAGCTGACCGGTCGTGCGAAAGAGCAGGCTGTAGGGCATCACCGCACGCGGCGGAAAGAAGAGCAGAATCGCCAGGCACCCCAGCAGGGCAATGAGCACGCACGCCAGCGGATGCACCACCCGCCACGTGCCCACGGTCAGCGCCACCGCGGTAAAAGCCCACAGCGCCAGCACCGTAAAACTCAGGCGAAGGTCCAGATGAATGAGGCTTCCCTGGGCGCGCAGCTCCTGCTCGTCGCGGCGGGTACGCCACCGTTCAGCGCCGATGCTCCAGCGGTAGCGGGCGCGGCGATACACCGTCGCCGCGGATCCGGTGAGACGCAAGGACCCGGGAAATAGTTCCCGAACCCCCGCCTGCTGGCGGTTCGGCCTGCGGTTCTGCAAGCGATTCTGCCGGTGCATTAGACCGTCACCAGCGGACGCAGATTCTCCAGCATCGACGGACCGATGCCGGGCACCGCATCCAGCTCATCCACGCTACGGAAACCGCCGTGCGCCTCACGCCAGGCAATAATGCGCTGAGCCATCGCCGGACCAATACGCGGCAGGGACTGCAGCTCCTCAGCGGTGGCGGTGTTAATGTTCACCGGGGATGAGCCCTTCTGGGCGCTGCCCGAAGCGGTCAGCGTGCGTGCAGGCTGAGGCTGAGTACCACCCTGAGATGCACCGTTCTGCGCTGCACCATTCGCCGAGTTACCCTGACCGGCATTCGCCGTGCCGCCATTGGGCTGAATCTGCGCCGGGGCGGCCGTCTCACCACGATGCGGCACATAAATCTGCACCCCGTCACTCAGCGTACCGGCGAGGTTCACGCGGTCCAGGTCAGCATCCGCGGCGGCACCGGAGGCGGCGGCAATCGCATCCACGGCACGACCCTGTGCGGGCAGAGTATATACGCCGGGGTTGTTCACGGCACCCGCCACGTGCACCCGCACGGTAGCCTCACCGGAGGCGCCACCCTGCGCAGATTCACTCGGGTTAGCACCCGGCTGGGCAGTAGACTGAGTGCCGGGTTGAGCACCGGGGCTCTGCTGGGCACCCACCGCCTGCACCGACTCGGCTGAAGCACTCGGGGAGGCGACCTGCTCGGCACGCGGCGCCGCCGAAAACTGGGTCACACCCCACACCACGGCAACCAACGCCAGCACCGCCACCAGAAGCAACACGCGCGGCGACAAGCCCCAACGGGTACTGCGGGTGGTGCCGGGCTGATCAGCCTGCTCCCACTCCGCCCAGTCGTCCACCTCGTTCCAGTCGGGCTGCTGATCCCAGTCAGCCCAGCCATTCGACTCCGGCTGGGATGCCTCGGGCTGGCCGGCAGGCGCGGGCTCGGCGGGTGCTTCTTCGGCAGGCATCTGCGCCGGCGTTACCTCAGCGGCAATAGCCAGCGGCACGGTGTCCTCGGCGTCCGGCGCGCCGTTCTTGCGGGCGCGCGGGCTACGGTAGAGGCTGTTCATCAGGGAGCGGGCGCTACGCTGCGCGCCGCCCTGCTGGGCTGTACTACCCTGCTGGGGTGCGCTGTCCTGCACAGTGCCCTGTACAGCATTCTGGTCGGGGTTGGGGGTCATGCTCGTCATACCCCTACCCTAGGCTCACGCGCGCGAACGCACGAGCGCATGCAAAGAGCCTGTGGATAACTCCCCTCGCACAACGCGAAAGGGGCCATCCACAGGCTCATTTTTGAAAAATATGCGGTTTTTGTTCAAAAACGGAGGGGTTTGGTTTGTCACAAAACCGTCACAAACACCTCAGCCACACGAGCTTCCCGCACCGTTTAAGACCGGAATCTAGCCTTCGCCTAGTCCTCGCGCGGAAGCTCAGTACCCGGAACGCCCAGCTCCGAAGCACGCTTATCAGCCATCACCAGCAGGCGACGAATACGGCCCGCAATCGCGTCCTTCGTCATCGGCGGATCAGCCAGACGACCCAGCTCATCCAACGACGCGTGCTTATGCAACACACGCAACTCACCGGCATAGCGCAGATGATCCGGCGCCTCATGCCCCAGAATCTGCAGGGCACGCTCCACGCGGGCGCTCGCCGCAACAGCCGCCTGAGCGCTACGGCGCAGGTTCGCATCATCAAAATTCGCCAGACGATTTGCGGTCGCACGAACCTCCTTGCGGGTGCGCGCCTCACGCCACGTGGTCAGGGTGCTAGTCGCACCCATACGCTCCAGCAGCTGCGAAATGGTCTCGCCGTCACGCACCACCACACGGTCGGTGCCGCGCACCTCGCGTGCCTTCGCAATAATCTCCAAGCGACGAGCCGCACCCACCAGCGCGAGCGCCGCCTCCGGGCCGGGGCAGGTAATCTCCAGGGAGGAGGAACGACCCGGCTCGGTCAGCGAACCGTGCGCCAAGAACGCACCGCGCATAACCGCCTCGGCATCCTGCAGGGAGCCGTTCACCACAGCCGGCGGCAGGCCACGCACCGGGCGGCCACGCAAATCCAGCAGACCGGTCTGGCGAGCTAGTGCCTCACCACCGTGATCCACACGCACAATGTAGCGGCCGCCTCGACGCAGACCACCACCGCTGACGCTGGTCAGCTCAGAGTCGTGACCGTAAATCTCCGCAATGGTGCGGCGCATGCGGTGGGCGGTTGCCTCGTGGTCGACCTCAGACTCCACCACGATTCGCCCCGAGACAATGTGCAGGCCTCCGGTAAAACGCAGAATCGTAGAGATTTCTGCCTTACGAGCAGAGACTTTCGTTGCCTCGTAGTTGGCGAGTTCGTCCTTGACGAGCGTGGTTAATGCCATGAAAGGTCCTTCTGGGCGTAGTGTTTAAGTCTAAAAATCAGGAAAAGAGCGCACAAAACAGCCAGCTCAAGCAGCACACCTGAGCCGCAAATCCAAGCCAGTCAATCTAAGAACTCAGCTCAAACGCTTCGTTATACGCAGCCGCAAGCTTCAGCGGGTCGTGCACATTCGGCTGGGAGCTCGAACGCAGATGCGCCCACACAACCTTCGCACCCATCGCAGAAGCCTCACGCTCCAGCTCGGAACGGTGATCAGCCTGCATGTCAGCGTCAGCAATCACCGCGTCCAGGTGAAGCTTCGGGGCGTACTGGCGCAACAAATCCAGGTGCGTTGCCGGGGTGAAGCCGACCGTCTCCTTATCGTCGGAGAGGTTCATGACCACGCAGCGGCGCGCCTCCGTGCGGATAATCGCCTCACGCTGAGCGTCCAACAGCAGATGCGGCAGAACCGACGTACGCCACGAACCCGGGCCCAAAACAATCCAATCGGATTCTTCAATAGCGGAGAGCGCCTCCGGGCAGGGGCGAGCATTCTCAGGGGTCAGACCAATATCGTGAACCCGCTCCTCCTTTGAGAGGTTCACCTGGCCGACCACCTTCACACGCTCAATACCGCCGCCGTTATGCTCACGCAGCACGGTGCCGTAAATGACCATCGGATCCAGCGCCATCGGCAGCACACGGCCGCGCGCATTCAGCAGGGCACCCGCCCAGTCCAGGCCGGCAACCGGGTCATCCAGCAGCTGCCAGAGAGTCGCAATCAGCAGGTTACCGAGAGCATGGTAATCCAGCGGGAACTCCCCCTCATAACCCTCGGGCGCGCTAAAACGATGCTGCATCACATCACGCCACGTGCGACCCCAATCGGTGTCATCACACAGCGCAGAAAGCGCCATACGCAAATCCCCCGGAGGGAGAATACCCATCTCCTCACGCAAACGACCCGACGAGCCGCCATCGTCAGCAACCGTCACAACAGCCGTCAAATCAGGCGTGACGTGGCGTAGCGCAGACAGGGAACCGTACAGCCCGTGACCGCCGCCCATCGCCGTGACCTTCGGCGAACGGTGCGTGGTCTTCAACAGGCGCAACGCCTGAGTCGGCAGAGCCGGCAGGCGCGGAATACCCTGAGTGTCATAACTGGTCGAATGGGTGGACATAGTAATACCTCACATACCCGGAAGGAACGGTATGCCGGCCCCACGGTGCAGGGCCGGACGGCGGCCAATGAATCACGACGCGGTGGTTGGGACGCGCCGGGAAAAACTTACTCGCGGCCCTTGTCGCGGTGCTGAACATTCACGTTCAGCTCACCGAAAGCAGAGAGACGACGAGCCAGTTCCTCCGTCACAGCCACGGAACGGTGCTTACCACCGGTGCAGCCAATTGCGATGGTGGCGTAGTACTTGCCCTCACGGCGGTAGCCCTCAAGCACGGGGCGAAGGGCCGCAAGGTAGTTGCTGATGAACTCCTCAGTGCCCGCGTGCTCCAGCACGTAGTCGCGCACCGGGGCGTCCTGACCGGTCAGAGGGCGCAGCTCCGGAACCCAGTGGGGGTTCGGGATGAAACGCATATCAGCCATGTAGTTAGCGTCCGACGGCGCACCGTACTTGAAGCCGAAGCTCATCACGGTCAGGTTCAGCTTCTTATCCGCACCCTCAGCAAACATTTCACGCACGGTACGAGCCAGCTCGTGAACGTTCATGCCGGTGGTGTCAATGGTGCGGTCAGAAGCGAGGCGCAGACCTTCAAAGAGAGTGCGTTCAGCGCGGATACCGTCGAGGACGCGGCCCTCACCCTGCAGCGGGTGCGGGCGGCGCTGAGCCTCGTAGCGGGCAATAATGGTCTCATCCTTGGCGTCAAGGAAGAGCATGGAGAAGTCAATATCGGACTTGCGCAGAGTCTCAATCGCAGCGGGAAGATCGGAGAACAGGGCGCGGGCGCGAACGTCAATACCGAGCGCCACCTTCGGAACTCGCGCACCGTCGCGGGTCACCAGTTCAGCCAGGGAACCGAGCATCTGCGGCGGGATGTTATCGATAACGTACCAGCCCTCATCCTCCAGTACATTTGCGACAGTACTGCGGCCTGCACCGGAAATACCGGTGATCACCAGAATCTGAGGGCGCTCCTCACTCTGGGCGGACTGTACCGTGGCGGGCTTGCTCTGATTCTCGGGCATGGTGCTTCTTCCCCTTCGACGCGAAATACTCTCTATGCCATGATACAAGACCTTTATCTGACGGTTCAGGGGTACGGTCAGAAATTTCACCAGTATGACAGAAATATGAGGCACTCCCCCAGCCGAAGCCGAAAGGAAAGAAATCCCGGTCACAAATCCCTGCGCATAATGCTCTCCAAGGGGGCCGCAGAAGGAGGCGGGCGGCAGAGCCGTAAGGGTACAGCAAAGCCCGCACGATACCTCCCACAGGAGGCACCGCACGGGCTCCACACCACGAACGTTTCGAACTATGAACGCTCCGCAACTACACGCGGATGCACCAGGTTGCCATAGGCCAAAAGCTCAGGCAGAAAGCTCCGGCAGGAAAGCCGCCACATGCTCCAACAGACGCACCGACAGCTCCTTCTTCGAACCGGAGAACACCGGCGCCTCATCGTTCAGAGTCGACAGCAGCGTAATCGTGTTATCGTCCGTGCCAAAACCACGATTCACGCCCACCGTATTGACCGCTAAGAAGTCCGTACCCTTACGCTGCAGCTTCTCACGACCCAGCTCCAACGGAGTCTTCTCCACCGAACCGGTCTCCGCCGCAAAACCAACAATGAGCTTCGGGCCGAGGGTGCTCTCCCCCGCCTCACGAGCCTGCTGGCGGCGCACAACGACCTCACGCAGAATATCCGGGTTGCGCACCAGCTGAATCACCGGCGCGTCCTCAGAGTCGGCGCTCTTCTTTATCTTGAACTCGGCAAACTCGGCGGGCCTAAAATCAGCCACAGCCGCAGACATGATCAGCACATCCGCCGCCGCGCTCGCCTCAAGGGTCGCCTCACGCAGCTCCAGGGCGCTGACCACACGGGTCACCTGCACACCCTCCGGCGCGGGAACCTCAAGGTTCGCACCAATCAGGTGCACAGTCGCGCCCAGGTCGCGTGCCGCCTCCGCGAGCGCCACGCCCTGCTTGCCGGTCGAACGGTTGCCGAGGAAGCGTACCGGGTCCAGCGCCTCACGGGTGCCGCCGGCGGTAATGACCACAAGGCGACCGGCAAGAGGACCACGCAGCGATTCGGATGCGCCAGCTACCTGACCCGAATCAGCCTGGCTGGGTTCAACCTGACCAAGCAGCGCCGAGTTCAGCGTCGCCGCACGTGCCGCCGCCAGACGCTCCTGCTCCGTGCCCGTGTACAGGGGCTCAGTCGGCGCGTAACCGGGCGTGTACACCGGGTGTACCTGACCCTTCGGGAAGCGCGCAATCACGTCCAGTGCGACCGCGAAAATATCCTCCGGCTCAGGCATGCGACCGGGGCCAGAATCCGGGCCCGTCAAACGCCCAATCGCGGGCTCAATCACGTGATAGCCCCACGAACGCAGAGTCTGCACATTCGCCTGAGTCGCCGGATGCTCCCACATCTGGGTATGCATCGCCGGCGCCAAAATCACCGGGGCGTGCGTCGTCAACACCGTGGAGGACAGCAGATCATCCGCACGACCAGCCGCCAAACGAGCCAGCAAATCAGCGGTCGCCGGGGCAATCACCACAGCGTCAGCCTGTTCAGCCTGACGCACGTGGTTCACCTCCGGCACGCGGTCAAACACGTCCGTTGAGACGGGGTTGCCGCTCAGCGCCTCCAGGGTGGGAACACCCACGAACTTCGTCGCGTTCGGGGTGGGCATGGCGATTACCTCGTCGCCATTCTTCGCAAAAAGACGAAGGAGCATCGCCGCCTTATACGCAGCAATGCCCCCTCCAATACCAACGATAATGCGCATGGTACGTCAAAGAATCCTTGTAGAAGCAGATTACTCAGCGGACTCGTCGAGGATAACCTCTTCGATAGCGATAACCTCTTCGCTACCTGCGGGGATGTACTCCTCCTCGATAGCGCCGGGGAACTCAGCCGCGCTGAAATCAATCACAGCGGACAGATCCTCGGGAATCGGGTAGCCGTCCTCGTCGAACTTTGCGCCCGGGCGGTGCTCCGCCACAACACGGTCAGCAATGATTTCACGCATTGCCACCGACAGGGACTTCTCGTTCGACTCAGCGTCAACCAGCGGGCCAACGTGCGCAGCAGTATTGTCCTGCAGGTTAGCGTAGTACGCGTTAATCTGGCGTGCACGGCGGGCACCGAAAATCACCAGGCCGTACTTGGACTCCGCCTTCTCAATCAGCGCGTCAGCGCTGGGGCTCACGATGCCCTCGGGAGCGACACCGTCAACGAAGTTGTAGTCCTCGTGTTCCTTGTTTTCGTTTGCCACTAAAAACTCCAAATAGCTTGATGGAATGTACGTACCGAACGCCCCCGCACACCGTTCGCGCTATGGCGCAAACCGGGCACACTGAGGGCACGGTCAAAACTAAAGAACCATTCTACCCTCTCAACGGCTAAAACGCACGTACCAGCCCGGACAAAAGATGTCGGCCCGGCCAAAAAAGGTGGGGGCTCCGAAGAAAACTCTTCGAAACCCCCACCCTTCACAACGCCTCACGGCAGAACTACAGGTCGGAAGAAACTCTAGCCCCACCGCAAACGCAAAGCATGCAGATTAGGCGGCGCCAATCAGCTCAGCAATTTCCTTCGCTGCACGCTCAACAGAGTCGTTGACGACCGTGACGTCAAATTCCTTCTCAGCAGCCAGCTCAATCTTCGCGGTTTCAAGGCGACGAGCCTGCTCCTGCTCACTCTCGGTGCCTCGACCCACCAGACGCGACACCAGCTCATCCCAGCTCGGAGGAGCCAAGAAAATCAGGCGGGCATCAGGCATGGTCTCGCGAATCTGGCGAGCACCCTGCAGGTCAATCTCAAGGATCACCGGGCGGCCAGCGTCCAGGGCCTCCTGGACCTTAGCGCGCGGAGTACCGTACTTGTTCTTACCGTGCACCACAGCGTACTCAAGCATCTGACCGTCAGCAATCATCTGGTCAAACTCTTCCATCGAAACGAAATAGTAGTGAGTACCGTCAACCTCACCGGGGCGAGGATCACGAGTAGTAGCGGAAACAGAGAACCACACGTTCGGGTAGTTCTCACGAATGTACTGGCACACCGTACCCTTGCCAACAGCAGTGGGGCCAGCCAGTACGGTGAGAGTCGGCTGAGACATAGCTTCCTTACTGCGCCTTCATCGGCTGAAGGCACGAGGTATTAGGACTGAGAAGACTCGGAAGACTGACCAGCAGTCTTACGACGTGCACGGTTCAAATACCGCGAATTACGGTTGAAGTACTCCACCATCTTGCGACGCTGGTGTACACCCAGGCCGCCAAGGCGGCGAGTCGGTGCAATATGAAGTTCTTCAATGATGCGTTCAGCTCGAACGGCACCAATGCCCGGAAGTGCGCGCAACATCTGCCCCACCGGCATTTTAGCCAGTGCAGGGTCGGAATCGACCATGTCGAGCACCTGACGTACGGAAAGTTCACGGTCACTCAGTGCACGCTTAATTTCCTGGCGGTGTGCTCGGGCAAGTACTGCCTTCTCGCGGGCGGAGGCGCGCGCATCCTCAGTTAGCGGAGTCAGCGGCATGGTTGGGTCCCCCATTTCTGCGAGTTATAGAATTTTACTTATCAACTAATGTAACACGGATAGCACGAGAACCCCCGTTCTACCCGCGGCACTCACCCTCACACCAACAATGCGTCTACGCACGTCAGCACGTAAATATCAGGGAGTACCCCTATAGCATAGCGGAGTATTCGCCCTATCAAAAGTGGAGCCATGCACGCATCTCATAGAGCAGGCGCACTCCCCGACTACAGAGGTGAGCAAACTCGCATCACGCTGAGCACCTCAGCCCCCACAATACACGCAAAAAGGGCGCGCACCCCGAGCAGACTCTCAACAGAATCCACCCGGAGCACACGCCCCTCACGCAACACGCGAACTATGCGCCGCGAGCCGCCAACAGGTCATCACGAGCCGCCTGCGCAGCCTTCGCCAAACCCTCAACCGACGGGCCAGCAGCCAGCACGCCACGGCTGGAATTCACCAGCACCTGCGACTCAACGCCAGCAAACACGCGGTACAGATCAGCCGCCGAAGCGCCCTGCGCACCATAACCCGGCGACAGAATCGGGCCGTTGAACACGCTCAGGTCAATACCCAAATCAACCAGCGCCTGACCAACAGTCGCGCCAACCACCAGGCCGCACGGACCCATCTGCTCCCACTGGCGGGAAGCGTTCTCAGCGGTAGCCGCAGCGATAATACGCTTAGCCACAGCGCCCTCGGACTCGCCGGAATGACCGGACTCCGACGCGCCCACGTGCTGAACGCTCTTACCCTCGGGGTTCGAAGTCAACGCCAGCACGAAAGTGCCGCGGTCATTCTCATTCGCCAAATCCAGCGCCGGACGCAGCGACTCAATACCCAGGTACGGGCTCAAAGTCACCGAATCGGTACCCAGCGGCGAGGAGGAGCCGAGCCACGCGTCCGCGTACGCCTTCATGGTCGAACCAATGTCGCCGCGCTTAGCGTCAGCAACAATCAGCACACCATCAGCGGCAGCGCGGGCAAACAGCGCCTCCAGCACAGCAAGACCAGCCGAACCGTGACGCTCAAACAGCGCCACCTGAGGCTTCAACGCCGCCGCAAACGGGGCGCAACCCTCATAGACCGCTTCAGTAAAAGCAGCCAGACCGGCAGCGGAATCCTCAAGACCCCACTGCTCCAGCAGGTTCGGATGCGGGTCAATACCCACACACAGCGGGCCGCGCTCCGCCATCGCCTTCGCCAGACGATCACCAAAAGCAGCGGACATTACGCCTCGCCACCCTCAGAACGAGCATCCACAGCGGCAGCCAGCTGAACGCCGTGCTCCTGCAGGCTCATGATGTCCCAGCTGTGCTCACGCAGAGCATTAATCGCCTGAACAGCCGCAGCGAACTCAGAAATGGTGGTCATGACCGGGCAGCCCACCGAAACCGCAGCGGCACGAATCTCGTAACCATCGCTACGAGCAGCACCACCGGCAGGGGTGTTCAGAATCAGGTCAATGTCACCGTTGCGGACCATGTCCACAATCGAGTGGTCGCCATTCGCCTCAGCGAACTTCGAAGCCACCAGCACCGAGTTCAGGCCGTTACGGCGCAGAATCTCAGCAGTACCACCGGTCGAAACAATCTCAAAGCCCAGCGACTCCAGCATCTTCGCGTAAATAATGACGTTACGCTTATCGTGGTTAGCCACCGAAATGAATACCTTACCGGAGGTCGGCAGCGGCGAACCAGCACCAGCCTGAGCCTTCGCGAACGCGGTGTCATAGTGCTTATCCAGACCCATGACCTCACCGGTCGAACGCATCTCCGGGCTCAGCAGCGAATCCACCACAACACCCTCGGGGGTGCGGAAACGAGCGAACGGCAGAACCGCAGCCTTCACAGCAATCGCGGTCTCCTCAGGCAGGGATGCGCCGTCCATGTTCTGCGGCAGGTAGCCCTCAGCCTTCAGCTCAGCAATGCTCTTACCCAGACCAATCAGCACAGCGGCCTTAGCCATCTGCACGCCGGTAGCCTTCGACACGAACGGAACAGTACGAGACGCACGCGGGTTCGCCTCAATCACGTACAGGTTCTCAGACACGTACGCGAACTGAATGTTAATCAGGCCGCGCACACCGGTGCCGCGAGCAATCTTCTCGGTAGCGTCCTTCACCTTTGCGATGATGTCCGGGCCGAGAGTAATCGGAGGCAGAGTACAGGAGGAGTCACCCGAGTGAATACCGGCTTCCTCGATGTGCTCCATGACGCCGCCCAGGTACAGCTCCTCGCCGTCAAACAGGGCGTCAACGTCAATCTCGATAGCGTCCTCAAGGAACTTATCAATCAGAGCAGGCTGCGAAGGCGAAACCTCGGTAGCGTTCTCCAGGTAGCGTGCCAGGTTCGCCTCGTCGTAGACAATCTCCATGCCACGGCCGCCCAGCACGTACGAAGGACGAACCAGAACCGGGTAACCAATCTCGTCAGCGATGCGCTTAGCACCCTCGAAAGTGAACGCGGTACCGTTCTTGGGCGAAATCAGGCCGCCCTCCTCCAGCACGCGGGAGAACTCGCCGCGGTCCTCAGCCAGGTCAATAGCCTCGGGGGTGGTGCCCAGAATCGGCACGCCCGCATCCTTCAGGGCACGAGCCAGCTTCAGCGGAGTCTGACCGCCCAGCTGAACGAATACGCCCATCAGACCGCCGGTACGACGCTCCGACTCAACAATCTCAAGCACATCCTCAAGGGTGAGCGGCTCGAAGTACAGGCGAGTCGAAATATCGTAGTCAGTCGAAACAGTCTCAGGGTTGCAGTTGACCATGACGGTCTCGTAACCGAGCGAACGCAGCACCAGCGAAGCGTGCACACAGGAGTAGTCGAACTCGATACCCTGACCGATACGGTTCGGGCCCGAACCCAGAATCATAATCGAGGGCTTCTCGTGGTGCGCAACCTCATCCTCCAGGTCGTAGGAGGAGTAGTGGTACGGAGTGAACGCCTCAAACTCGGCAGCACAGGTGTCAACAGTCTTGAAGACCGGGCGGATACCCAGAGCGTGGCGAACACCGCGCACAACATCCTCAGAAGAGCCGATAATCTCAGCAATCTGAGCGTCCGAGAAACCGTGACGCTTGGCCAGCTTCAGGGTCTCCGGGTCGAGGTGGTCGCGCTTAGCGTGAACCACGCCGGCAACCTCATTCAGCAGCACCAGCTGATCCAGGAACCACGGGTCAATCTTGGTCGCCTCGTGCAGCTGCTCCACGGTAGCGCCAGCCAGCAGAGCCTGCTGAACCTGGTAAATACGCTGAGTGGTCGGAACCTTAGTCTTCTCAATCAGCTCAGCCAGCTCAGCCTCAGACAGAGTCAGCGGCTTGAACGAGAAGGACGCGCCCTTCTGTTCCAGCGAACGCATCGCCTTCTGCAGAGCCTCAGTGAAGTTACGGCCCAGAGCCATAGCCTCGCCAACACTCTTCATGGTGGTGGTCAGGGTCGGGTCAGCAGCCGGGAACTTCTCAAACGCGAAGCGCGGAACCTTCACGACCACGTAGTCGAGGGTCGGCTCGAAGGACGCCGGGGTCTTCTGAGTAATATCGTTCGGAATCTCATCCAGGGTGTAACCCAGGGACAGCTTGGTCGCAATCTTCGCAATCGGGAAGCCGGTAGCCTTCGACGCAAGCGCCGAAGAACGAGACACGCGCGGGTTCATCTCAATGACGATGATGCGGCCGGTCTTCGGGTCAATCGCGAACTGGATGTTACAACCACCGGTGTCCACGCCAACCTCACGAATCACGTTGATCGCGATGTCGCGCAACTTCTGGAACTCACGGTCGGTCAGGGTCAGTGCGGGTGCCACGGTGATGGAGTCACCGGTGTGCACGCCCACGGGGTCGAAGTTTTCGATGGAGCAGACGACCACGACGTTGTCGTTGGTGTCACGCATCATCTCCAGCTCGTATTCCTTCCAGCCGAGGATGGACTCCTCCAGCAGGACCTCGCTGGTCGGCGAGTACTGAATACCGGCACCGGCAATACGGTAGAGGTCTTCCTCGTTGTACGCCATACCCGAGCCGAGACCACCCATGGTGAAGGAGGGGCGGACCACCATCGGGTAGCCCAGCTCCTTAGCGGCTTCCAGCGCCTCCGGCATGGAGTGAACAATCACCGAGCGTGCAGACTCGCCGCCGGCGCGCTCCACCACGCCCTTGAATGCTTCACGGTCCTCACCGAGGTTAATCGCCTCAATGTTCGCGCCGATGAGCTCAACATTGTACTTGGCGAGCACGCCGCGCTCATCCAGGGAGATTGCCGCGTTCAGCGCGGTCTGACCACCCAGGGTCGGCAGGATTGCGTCCGGCTTTTCCTTCTCGATGATCTTCTCAATCACCTCGGGGGTGATGGGTTCAATGTAGGTGGCGTCCGCGAACTCGGGGTCGGTCATGATGGTTGCCGGGTTCGAGTTCACGAGGATGACGCGCACGCCCTCCTCCTTCAGCACGCGCAGCGCCTGAGTGCCGGAGTAGTCGAATTCCGCTGCCTGACCGATGACGATGGGGCCGGAACCGATGACGAGGACGCTATTAAGGTCAGTACGACGAGGCATTTATGCTTCCTTTGCAGTCTTGGTTGCGACCATCAGGTCGATGAAACGGTCAAAGAGGTAGGCGGAATCGTGCGGGCCCGCAGCAGCCTCGGGGTGGTACTGCACGGAGAACGCGGGGATGTCCTTACAGGTCAGGCCCTCAACCACGTTGTCGTTCAGACCCACGTGGGAGACCATGACCTGACCGAACTCGGCGTTCGGTGCGGTCACGTAGTCGCCAATCGGCGCATCCACAGCGAAGCCGTGGTTCTGCGCGGTGATCTCAACCTTGCCGGTGGTCTTGTCCATGACCGGCTGGTTGATGCCGCGGTGGCCGAAGGGCAGCTTGTAGGTGCCGAAGCCCAGGGCGCGGCCAAGCAACTGGTTACCGAAGCAGATGCCGAAGAACGGGGTGCCCTTACGCAGCACGCCCTGCAGCAGCTCAACCTGCTCGTCAGCGGTTGCCGGGTCACCGGGGCCGTTGGAGAAGAACACGCCGTCGGGGTTGTAGGAGTAGATGTCCTCGAGGGTTGCGTTTGCGGGCAGCACGTGCACGCGCACGCCACGCTCAGCGAAACGCTGCGGGGTCATCGACTTAATGCCCAGGTCCAGGGCGACGATGGTTGCGACCGGGGGTGCGAACCAGTTGAACTGGTGCGGCTCAACGGTGTAGGCGGTGTCAACCGAAACGGAGTCAGCGAGCTTACGGCCGGCCATCGGCTCGGAGGCGCGCACCTCCTCCAGCAGTTCAGCTTCGGGGCGTTCTGCGTGCTCACCGGAGAACACGCCCGCACGCATCGAACCGCTCGAACGCAGGCGGCGGGTCAGGGCGCGAGTGTCAATGCCCTGAATACCGACGATGCCCTGCTCAATGAGCTCTTCGTCAAGGGTGCGCTCAGAACGCCAGTTGGATGCCACGCGTGCGGCGTCGCGAACCACGTAGCCTGCAACCCAAATCTTGCGGGACTCAGCGTCGGTGGTGTTCACGCCGGTGTTGCCAATATGGGGAGCGGTCTGAACCACAATCTGACCCGCGTAGGAGGGGTCGGTCAGGGTTTCCTGGTAGCCGGTCATACCGGTCGAGAAAACCGCCTCGCCCAGGGACGCGCCGGTTGCGCCGTAGCCATAGCCGCGGTAGACGGTGCCGTCCTCCAGGACGAGCAGCGCGCGGTCCGTACGCAGGGCGCCGGATCGTGTCATGTCAGTCATGCTCTTCTTCCTTTTCTCTGGTGTTCTCCCCCGCTTCCTGTACGGCCTCTACCGTGCAGGTTCCGGGGTAGTCTATGGTGCCTTCGGCGGGGTGTTCGCCTGCCGTGGGGCAAAATCTATGGGTGTGCGGGTGCGCCGGGGATATTGGTCCGGGATATTAGTCCGGGCTGCCGGTTAGGCTTCCGGTTCTGCCGCCCACTTCTCGGGCGCATCCACCGCGTTCGGGGCGATGCGGCGCAGTTCCTGCAGTACCGCCTGCTTGTCCTCGGCGTAGCGGGTGCGGAAGCCGGTCTGCACGCGGTGACCGTCCAGCGTCCAACCAATCACAACCAGGCCGTTCTTCTCCACAACCTTGCCCGCCATACCGCGGTCGGTGGTGATGACGGCGAGCTTCTTCGCCGGAATCCACAGGTCCTTCGCGCCGTCACGGGTGAAGATGATGCTGTCCGGGTAAATCAGCAGGGTGGACTTGCTCTTGAAACCGAGCGAGTCGAAACCCACGCGGTCCAGCCAGTTGCCGAAGATCGTGGTGCTGACGTATTCGCCCTCGAAAGCGGCGTCAGCGGTCATGCCCTCGTAGCGTTCGGGAACTTCCTTGAGGGAGCCGAACATGTTCGCCTGACGTGCCAGGCGCGAGCGCCATCCGTGCCACATGCCGTAGATGCACAGGGCAACCAGGGCGATGCAGATGATGGCGGTCAGGAACTTTCCCACGAAGGTTCTCTCTTTCGGTTGGGGTCTCGGTCGATTGTCTCGGCCTGGGTCGGTGAGGTTGGGGGCGGTGCTCCCCGCAAGGCGGTGGCAGGCGTGAACCTACCACCGCCAGGCACGGTCACCACGTACGTTCGCCTCGCAGGTTAGCGGCGCGGGGTTGCCAGCTCGCCGTTCAGCACGGTCGGGTGGCCAGCGTAGAAGGTTGCACGGATCGAGCCGGGCACCTCCATGTCGCGGTAGGGGTTGTTCTTACCCTTGGTTGCCTGCTCCTCCGGCTTGATGACGCGGGTTGCCTTCGGGTCGACCAGCACAATGTTTGCCGGTTCGCCTTCGGCAAGCGGGCGGCCCTGCTCGTGGTCCAGGCGACCAATCTTCGCGGGCTCCTCAGAGAGGATGCGTGCCACATCGCGCCAGGTAATCATGCCGGTGTCAACCAGGGTCATCTGGATGATGGACAGTGCCTGCTCCAGGCCGGTCATACCGTTCGCTGCGCACGCCCACTCACATTCCTTGGTCTCGGCCGGGTGCGGTGCGTGGTCGGTACCAATCACGTCGATGATGCCGTCAGCAACTGCCTGACGCAGCGCCATAACGTCCTCTTCGGTGCGCAGCGGCGGGTTCACCTTGAAGACCGGGTCGTAGGTGCGTGCGGTCTCGTCGGTGAGCAGCAGGTGGTGCGGGGTTGCCTCCGCGGTCACCTTCACGCCGCGGGACTTAGCCCAGCGCACAACCTCAATGGAGCCCTTGGTAGACAGGTGGCAAATGTGCAGCTTGGAGTCCAGGTGCTCAGCCAGCAGCACGTCGCGAGCAATGATTGCCTCTTCAGCGACGGCAGGCCAACCGGTCAGACCCAGGTCAGCGGACACCTTACCTTCGTTCATCTGGGCGCCTTCGGTCAGGCGCGGCTCCTGCGCGTGCTGCGCAATAACACCGTCGAAGGTCTTGACGTATTCGAGGGCGCGGCGCATCACGGCGGGGTCGTACACGCACATGCCGTCGTCAGAGAACACGCGCACGTTCGCGGTGGAGTTCGCCATGCCGCCAATGTCGGAGAGGCGCTCGCCCTTCAGGCCCACGGTCACTGCGCCGATGGGCTGCACGCGGCACCATGCGGATTCCTTGCCGAGGCGGTCGACCTGCTCAACGACTGCGGCGGTGTCTGCCACGGGCATGGAGTTTGCCATGGCGAACACTGCTGTGTAGCCGCCCAGGGCTGCTGCGCGGGTGCCGGTCTCAACGGTTTCGGATGCCTCGTAGCCGGGCTGGCGCAGGTGGGTGTGGATGTCGACCAGGCCGGGCAGCGCCACCTGGCCTGCCGCCTCGACGACCTGTGCGTCTGCGGCGTCAATGTTCTCTGCGATGCGGCTAATCACACCGTCCTCGATGAGGATGTCGGCGACCTTTTCGCCGTAGAGGCTTGCGCCCTTAATCAGGTACTTGCTCATGGTGTTGGTTCCTCTCGTTAGGAAGGTCGTTTAGGATTCGTCGCCGGCGTAGAGCTTGGCGCTGGAGCCGTCGGTCAGAAGCAGGTAGAGCACCGCCATGCGCAGCGCCACGCCGTTGCTGACCTGGCGCAGGACCCAGGAGTTGGTGGCGTCGGCGGCTTCGGTGCAGATTTCCAGGCCGCGGTTCATGGGGCCCGGGTGCAGGATTGCGACCGGCTGCGGCTGCGCCTGCAGGGTTGCGAAGCGTTCGGCGGTCAGGCCCCACAGGTCGGTGTACTCCTCTGCGGAGGGGAAGTACGCAGCGTTCATGCGTTCCTTCTGGATGCGCAGCAGCATCACGGCGTCCGGGTTGGTGGCGATGGCTTCGTCGAAGTCGTGGAAGATTTCTACGCCCGCTTCTTCAACCCAGGAGGCGGTGTTCAGCGGCAGCAGGGTCGGCGGTGCAACGAAGACGACCTGCGCGCCGAGGGTGCTCAGCAGCCAGAGATTGGAGCGTGCCACGCGCGAGTGCAGAATGTCGCCAACGATGAGCACGCGCATGCCGGACAGGTCGGTGCCGCGGGGGCTGTCGAGGCCGTCGAGTTCTGCCTTGTACTGGCGCAGGGACACAGCGTCGAGCAGTGCCTGGGTGGGGTGTGCGTGGGTGCCGTCGCCCGCGTTGAGCACGGGGATGTCGGTCCAGCCTGCCTCGGCGAGGCGCTGCGGTGCGCCGGATGCCGAGTGGCGGATCACGAACGCATCCGCGGCAATCGCCTTGAGGGTCTGCGCGGTGTCCTTGAGCGACTCGCCCTTAGACAGGGAGGAGCCGGAGGCGGAGAAGTTGGTGACGGCTGCACCCAGGCGCTTCTCTGCGGCTTCGAAGGAGAGGCGGGTGCGGGTGGAGTCCTCGAAGAAGAGGTTGACGACGGTCTTGCCGTTGAGCACGTTGAGGGTGCGGTTTTCGGCTTTGACCTGCGCCATGTAGTCGGCGACGTCAAGGATTTCGATGGCTTCTTCGCGGGTTAGTTCGCGGGTGTCGAGCAGATGCTTCATGAGAGCCCTCCCAGCTGGATAATGTCAACTCGGTCTGTTGCGTTGTCGGTTTCAGTCAGTACGACGCGCACGGTTTCGCTGGCGCTGGTGGGCAGGTTTTTGCCCACGTGGTCGGCGCGGATGGGTAGTTGCCGGTGTCCGCGGTCTACGAGGACTGCCAGGCGTACGAGGGCGGGTCGTCCGTGGGCGTTGAGTGCGTCGAGGGCGGCGCGTACGGTGCGGCCGGAGTAGAGGACGTCGTCAACGAGGACTACGGTTTTACCTTCAATGCCGATGCTGGGCATGATGCTCTCCCCTGCGGTATCTGGGGAGGTGGTGCCGTTGGGCGAGACGGGCTGGTCGTCGCGGTAGGCGGTGATGTCCAGGGCGCCGAGTCGGGTTTCTGCGTTGAAGTTCGGCTCGATGGCTTGGATGCGGGCGGCGAGTCGTACGGCGAGGGGCACGCCGCGGGAGCGGATGCCGATGAGTACGAGGTTTTCTACGCCTTTGTTGGTTTCAATAATTTCGTAGGCGATGCGGGTGAGGGCGCGGCGGATTTCGTCCTCGCTGAGGATGGTGCGGCCGACGGTGGTCGCGTCCTCGGAGGCGTTTTGAGGGGTTGCCGAATGGGGGGCTGCGGTTACGTTTCGCCCCTGATTCGCGCCGGATGTGGGTACAGTTGACCCAGGCATAGCCGTCTCCTTCCCCGCCTCACGGGACGGATTTAAAGGTTTTGTGCTTCTAGTAGGGTACCACAGTTCACAGGCTACGTTCAGGTTCGGCGAGAGACCGCTCACGGTGAGGGGGAGACAGGATGAGGCGCGTACCGAGCCCCTAGCCTGCACCACAACGAGCAGGCTCTCGACAAAATGGACAAACAATACGCCGGGGTGTGTGCTCTGTAGATGTATGTTAGGGTAATGGCATCAATCGATAACATTCCGCTGAATTCCACACGTTGCTGTAGGGATAATTCTGCGGTTTACACAACCACACACCAGAAAAGAACCAACAATGATGTTTAACCGTAGTTCTATTGCCGCGCTCTCTGCGGCACTGATGCTCACCCTGTCCGCATGTTCCGGAGGCGCGCAGGTCAACGCAGAATCGAGCGCTTCCACTTCCGCGAGCGCTGAATCGGCAAGTACTGAGGCTTCTGCGCCTCCCACTGCTACTTCTTCGCCTACTCCGACCGGCCCGTCCGGCTCCGAGATTGTATTGGTTCGCCCGAGCGTGGACACCAATAATGATTCGAAGGAAGCTGAAAACGCGGCGCTTGTCGCAGCGTACGCCGTATTGGACCAGCATCTACGTGTTAAGAACGCCTGGGTGCATGGAGATCTGAAACATACCAGTGATGAGGAGCTACTTCAGTACGTAAGTAAGGGTATTCTCGAAAGCGTTAAAAAGCAGGCAGAGTCTATGCGTAAGCTCGCAGCATCCTCCCCTGTGGAAGGCGATATTATCGTCCGTGATGTTCGCTTTCCCTCTATCTACAATTTGGAGCACTCTGATGGTTCTAAGCCTTCGGAGCCTAACGCGGGTATAGCCATCACCTACTGTGAAGATACTAGTAATATTCGTCTGTCTGACGGGTCTAGGCTGAACGCCAGCCAAACACGGAGGATCTTTATCGTTCGACGTGATGACGGGGCATATGTTCTCGGCAGTACCGATATTGAGCACGAAGGTTGCGACTATGAGGTAGACGAGGTTGTCTAACCTCCGCCCCTGATGTAATGGGGCGCATACCGGACACGCGAGGCGGGGGCTCCGTCCTCAAGGCGCTCAGCGCCGCAGAGGGGGCACTCCCCCGCCTGCGTTGTCCGGTGAAGCCTCGAATACCGCCGAACCCAGCAAGCGCATCTGCACCCAATCCGGAACCCCACGCAGAACCGCACCGACCGAAGAAGCGTAGACACAGAAACCCCCCGCCGTCCTGTAGCGAACTACAGTACGGCGGGGGTTTCACGTACGCTCCCCTGCGGGTGCATCCTCAACAGTGGCAAACCAACCAAGTAGCCATAGGCTGGCGGGCAGGCTGCGGCGGGACGTCTTACGCGAGCAGGGTCGGCTTCACCTGACGGAGCTTATCCAGCAGACCGTTCACGAACTTCGGAGAGTCATTCGTGGACAGCACACGCGCCAGACCGACAGCCTCAGAAATTGCGACAGCATCCGGAACTTCGTCATTGTACAGAAGCTCCCAAGTGCCAATACGCAGCACGGCACGGTCCACGGCGGGCATACGCTCGAAGGACCAGTCACGGGCGTAAGTCTCCACAAACTCGCGGATTTCTTCGTCGTGGTCGCGGACGCCACGAATGATTTCCTCAGAGTAAGCAGAAATCTGCGCTACCGTGTACAGTCGGCGGCGGCGGAGTACCTCAATATAATCTTCGTTGCGCTGATCCGCCTCGAAGAGCACTTCGAGGGCGCGCAATCGGGCTTTCGTACGCGAATTCATTAGTCGTTCACGCGACCGAGGTACTCACCGGTGCGGGTGTCAACCTTGACCTTGGTGCCGGTCTCCAGGAACAGGGGAACCTGGATCTCGTAGCCGGTCTCAACGGTTGCGGGCTTGGTGCCGCCGGTGGAGCGGTCACCCTGCAGGCCGGGCTCGGTGTAGGTGATTTCGAGGACCACGGATGCGGGCAGCTCAATGTACAGGGGGTTACCCTCGTGCATTGCGATGGTTGCGGTCTGGGACTCGAGCATGTAGTTTGCTGCGTCGCCAACAACGGTTGCGGGAACGTTGATCTGGTCGTAGGTCTTCATGTCCATGAAGACGTAGTCGTCGCCATCCTGGTACAGGTACTGGTAGTCGGAGCGGTCAACGGTTGCGGTTTCGATCTTAGCGCCAGCGTTGAAGGTGCGGTCGACGACCTTGCCGGAGGTAACGTTGCGCAGCTTGGTGCGGACGAATGCGCCGCCCTTACCGGGCTTAACGTGCTGGAACTCTACGACGGACCAGAGGTTGCCGTCAATCTTCAGGACGGCGCCGTTCTTAATATCGGTAGTGGATGCCATGGGGCTCTCCTTCGTGTCATCGACGCTCACGCCGTAGTGGTACCCGGCGCGGCGCTAAGTTTTCAATGAGCAAAAATATGTCCCGTACATTCTACAGGATGCGCACGAATTTGCCTAGCAGGGGCGCCACAGATTCTGCGGCACCCCGCTGGCTGGCGCGTACTGCCTGTCATGTGCTGGCAGATACGTGCCGGGTGCCTCCGGTGAATGGACGGGACTCATCACCTACTCGGTAATTTCCTGGTAGGTCATGTACAGGATCGAGTCGTCCGGTACCTCGTAGACGCGCGGGCGAGCCAGACCGTCAAGAATGATGAAGCGCAGCAGGTTGCCGCGTGCCTTCTTGTCGCGGCGCATTGCTTCGAGCAGCTGGGGCCATGCGTCTGCCTTGTAGGAGGTGGGCAGGCCCAGGGATTCGAGGATGCGGCGGGTACGTGCCACGAGTTCTTCGTCGGCGTGACCGGTTGCCAGCGCCAGTTCGGCGGCGTAGACCATGCCGACGGACACTGCCGCGCCGTGACGCCACTGGTAACGCTCGTTGCGCTCAATGGCGTGGGCGAGGGTGTGGCCGTAGTTCAGGATTTCGCGGCGGCCGGATTCGCGCAGGTCCTCGGAGACGACCTCCGCCTTCACGCGCACGCTACGCTCGATGAGTTCACGCATCACGGCGGACTGCGAGTCGCGTACGGCGTTCGGGTTCGCCTCGATCAGATCGAGGATTTCGGGGTCTGCGATGAAGCCGCACTTGACGACCTCACCCATGCCGGTCAGCAGCTCATGCTCGGGCAGGGTGCGCAGGGTGCCGATTTCGCAGAGCACCGCGGCGGGCGGCCAGAACGCGCCGACCAGGTTCTTACCCTCGGCGGTGTTGATGCCGGTCTTACCGCCTACGGCAGCGTCCACCATGCCGAGCAGGGTGGTCGGAATGTGAATGACGCGCACGCCGCGCAGCCAGGTTGCCGCCACGAAACCGGCAACGTCGGTAATAGCGCCGCCACCCACGGAGATAATCGCGTCGGTGCGGGTGAAGTCGTTCTGACCGAGCACCTGCCAGCAGAACGCCGCCACCTGGTAGTGCTTCGCCTCCTCAGCATCCGGGATTTCGGCGCTGAACGATTCGTAGCCCATGGCACGCAGGTCTTCCATGACCAGCTCACCGGTGGAACGCAGGGCACGCGGGTGAATCACGAGCACCTTCTTGGTGCGGTTGCCCAGAATTTCGGGGATTTTACCGAGCAGGTTGTGGCCGATGAGAACCTCATAGTTCTCACGCGGGGAGCTGCCGGTCACCGGGATGCGGGTGATATCTTCCGCGCCGGAGGCACCGAAAGTGGGGGTGGGCTGAGTGCTCATCATGTGTCCTTTCACAGGTGAGGGGTTATGCTTGGGGGCGCTGCGCGCGGGAGGCACGGGTTGCGGTCACGTACGCCTGGATTTCGGCGGTCATCTCGGTGATGGGGCGGCCGCCTCGTGCGTCCAGGGTGAAGTGCGCCAGCTCTTCGTATCGGCTGCGGCGGCGCTCAAAAATTTCGGTCCACCGCTCGACCGGGTTCGGCTGCAGCAGCGGGCGGGTCTTGTTGCCGGTAATGCGCGGGGTGACGGTGTCAGCATCAACGAGGATGTACACCACGCATTCGTCTTTGAGCAGCTCCGCAACCGAGTCGGTCATGGGCGCGCCACCGCCCAGGGAGAACACCGTGTTGCGGTACACGGGCGAGGTGAGGACCTCTTCGATGGTTTTGCGTTCGAGCTCGCGGAAGTACGCCTCACCGAAAATCTCGAAGATTTCGGAGACTTCACCGTAGCGTTCCACGATGAGCTGGTCGGCGTCGAGGAACTCGTAGCCGTAGAAACGCGCCAGGTGCGTACCGATGTAGGTCTTACCTGCCGCCATGGGGCCGATGAGCACGATGGGGCGGGAGCGTTCCGCGAAGTTCTCGTGCATTTCACGCACCTGCTGCGGGTGGATGCGAGCGCCGGCGGACTCGTCTTCGGTGAGCGCCTCTGCGGGGATTTCCGCGGGGATTTCTTCCAGCGCAACGGGTTCTTCCGATGCGGGCGTTTCTTCCGGCGCGCAAGCTTCGAGGGGCTTCTCCCCTGCCTGGCTCTCTTCTGCCGTGGCGGGTACTGCGGGTGCAGCAACCTGAACCTTGCCGAACAGTGCCGGGGTCGGACGCACCGGCTTGGCGGGTTCAGCCGCGGGCACAGCTACGGGAGTTGCGGGGGCTGCGGCTACGGGAGTTGCGGGCGCAGAAGCGGTAGCGCTCTCCCCCGCCGCCTCTGCAGGCTGTGCCTGCTTTACAGGTGCCGGCTTGGGCGCAGCGGCTACCGACGGCGTGACAGATTTCGGTGCAGCCGGTTTCGGAGCTGCGGGCTTGGCAGGTGCCGGCTTGGGCGCGGCAGGTTTCGGCGCAACAGGCTTGGGTGCAGTCGGCTTGGGCGCTTCCGCCTTCGCGGGCTCCTTACCGGGCTCCGCGGCGGCGGTGCCCATGCCCTGCAGGGCGCTAAGTAGCTTCAGGCGCAAATCCTCGTCCAGGCCGAGCGCCGGGTCGGCGTCTTCAGATACCGAGGAGGCGTACAGGCGCACACCCTGCGTGCTCGCCGCAGCGGCGGGCAGGGGGCGGGTGCCAGAACGCATCAGGTCAGCCGGAGTGGGCACGCGAGACGCCGGGCGGGCAGAAGAAACCGACGCGGCATCCTCACGAGCCTCAACAGCCTGCTCAGCCGCAGCAGAAGTACCGGATTCCGAGACTCCAGATTCGGGGCGCGGCGAAGCGCCCCCTCGCGCACGCTGCGTTGCCGCAGCAATACGCGCAAGGGGACTCGAAGCGACCGGGCGAACGCCCTGCTTCACAGAAACCTCCCCGGAACCGTGACCTTCCGCGCCGCGGCCCTCAGACTCCGCCGGAAGGGGCACTACGCGTCCCAACCAGCCACGTTAGACTCCCACGCCAGAGACGCCGGGATAGCGTCCAGGTAGGAATCCATGTTGCGGCGAGTCTCACCAATCGAGTCGCCACCAAACTTCTCCAGTGCAGCCTCAGCGAGCACCAGGGCGACCATCGCCTCCGCCACCACGCCGGCAGCGGGAACAGCACACACGTCCGAACGCTGGTGGTGGGCGCGAGCCTCTTCACCGGTGGAAGTATCAATGGTCTTCAGAGCCTTCGGCACGGTCGCAATGGGCTTCATTGCCGCGCGCACACGCAGCAGGTCGCCAATGCTCATGCCGCCCTCAATACCACCTGCACGGTTGGTATCGCGGGTTACGCCGTTTTCGCCAATGGAAATCTCGTCGTGAGCGGCAGTGCCCGGGCGGTCAGCGGTCGCGAAACCGTCACCAACCTCAACGCCCTTAATAGCCTGAATACCCATCAGCGCTGCGGCAAGGCGCGCGTCCAGGCGGCGGTCCCAGTGCACGTACGAACCCAGTCCGGGAGGCATACCGTACGCGAGCACCTCAACCACACCGCCGAGAGTCTCACCGTCCTTGTGCGCCTCATCCACGCGCTGAACCATCGCGTCGGAGGTTGCCTTATCGAAGCAGCGCAGCGGGTCAGCGTCCAGCTGGTCAACGTTGCGGGGCGAAGGCACCGGGGCGCCCTCGGGAGCGTGCACGCCACCCACAGCCACGGTGTGAGAAACCAGCTCAACACCCAGAGCCTTCAAAATCTGGGCGGCAACCACGCCAAGAGCCACGCGGGTCGCGGTCTCACGGGCGGAGGCGCGCTCCAGCACCGGGCGAGCCTCAGAGAAGTTGTACTTCTGCATGCCGGTAAAATCGGCGTGACCGGGGCGCGGACGAGTCAGCGCAGCATTACGCGCACGACCCTCAATCAGCTTCGGATCCACCGGGTCGGAGCTCATCACGTCAGTCCACTTGGGCCACTCGGTGTTCGCAATCTCAATCGCGACCGGGCCGCCCTGAGTCAGGCCGTGACGCACACCGCCCAGGATGCGCACGCGGTCCTCCTCGAACTTCATGCGGGCACCGCGGCCGTAGCCGAGGCGGCGACGAGCCAGGGCGTCACGCACCATGTCGCTGGTGAGTTCCACACCGGCGGGTACGCCCTCAATAATGCCGACGAGCGCCTCGCCGTGGGATTCTCCGGCAGTGAGCCAACGCAGGGCCATAGGTTAACCTCTTTTCATCGCACCCGCACCGCAGCGCAGGAGGAAGGAATAATAATTCTTCACGTGTATAAATAGTGTATAAAATGCCTGTTTACTGAGCGAGTGAAAGCACGCTTTTTTCACGAAACGGAAGCACGAAGTGGAAGACCAGCCGCCTCACACATCGCATTCACCAGGCCCAGCAGCTCACCCTCAGACAGGGTGCGGTCAGTAAAAAGCAGAACCTGCTCCACCGCCTGATACAGCAGCATCTCCAAACCAGAAACCACCGTGCCGCCGTTCGCCTCCCAAGCGCTCGCCAGCACCGAAGGCCACGGGTTATACGCAACATCGAGCAGTACCGGCCGGTGCGTCGCGGAGGCGCCCTTCAGTCCGCTCAGCTGGCTCGCCCACTCATCCGCCGCATGGGCAGGAAGAGTAGACACCACCGGGTGATGACCGCGCTCAGCAAGATTCTTCGGCAGCTCAGCTAGGGAAATCTGCTCCAGCTGAACACCCAGGCGGTCCGCCGCCTCCTGCACGCTACCAAGCTTATGCAGGGAACGAGCGTACACGCTCACGCGGCGGTACCCCAATGCGTGCAGCGCCGCCAAAGCGGAAATAGCGGTCGCTCCCCCGCCCACAATCGCGGCGGAATCCTTGAGTGGGTGCGGCTCCAAACCGGCGTGGCGCAGCGCGTTCACAATGCCGATGACGTCCGTATTATGCCCCAGCACCTTCTCGCCGCGCGGATACACCGTATTCACAGCACCGGTCACCTGCGCCATCTCGCTGATCTCATCGCAATACTGAATGACCGCGGTCTTCAACGGCATCGTCACTGACAGACCCGCAATATACGGGGCGTCCTCCGTACCGTCCGGGTGGCGCACACCGTGCATTATCGCCGGCAAATCATCGGGTAGAGTATCGCGGCGATCATATTCAAGATTCGCCTCGCCCAAAAAGTCGTACGCCGCACGATGCAGCGCAGGTGACAGGGAATGCTCAATCGGGTGCCCCAGCACGTAGGCGCGGCGAAGATAGGGCGCTTCACGGTACAGCGCTTCGCGGTACGGTTCAGTCTTCATCGGTACTCTCTCGCTCTCAACGCTGGGGAACGCTCTCAACGCTTGGGGCTTACGGACACGCACGCCACGAACTCGCGTTCATAGGCGCACTCTACCCATTTTAAGGGACAAACCACTATTCGGGTATAGCCAAATAACCGACCGCAACCGAGTACAACCGAGCACAGCCCAGTATTCGGGTACAGCAAAGGCGGGCACCTCCCCCACTCTCGTGGAGGCGGTACCCGCCTCAGCAAGAAACCTTCAGTCCAAAACTATCGATCGTAGCTACCGGCTGAACCAATCAGCAGCAACTTAGCTACAACGGTTCGGGTGATTAGAACACCATTGGTTGTACTCTTCAACATAACGCTGGTGTTCAGCGTACGTGCGGGAGTACTTGGTCTCACCGGAGTCCAGGTCCACAGTCACCCAGTAGTAGTACGGGTTCTTCTCAGGAGCCGCAGCAGCCTTAATCGAAGCCAGCTGCGGGGAACCAATCGGACCCTTCGGAAGACCCTTATTCGCATAAGTGTTGTACTTATTGCTCTTATCGGCCTTCTGCTCCTCCGTCAGGTGGTACGAGCGGACACCCAGACCGTAAGTCACGGTCGCATCCGACTGAATCAGACCCGAGGTCTCACCATCGGGGTTGTTCAGACGATTCTCAATGATGCCCGCAACCGCCACGTAGTCCTTCGGCTGAGCCTCAAGCTCCACGATGGAGGCGATGGTCAGAACCTCGAAGGTCTTCTGGTCGCCGCTCACGCCGGCTTCCTTCAGGTCAGCCTTGGTCTTATCAACCATGGTCTGAATGACCTTCTTGATGTCGGTGTCCTTCGGGAAGCGGTACTCGCCCGGGTGCAGCCAACCCTCAATCGAGGGGAAGTTGCTCGGCACACCGTACTGGGTGTAGTTGCTGACCGCATCCTCAACCTGCTTGCGGGTGAATGCGCCATCGGAGCCAGAAACAATCAGGTCGATGGTCTCGCTCACGCGCTTACCCTGCGGAATCGCCAGGTACAGGACGTTGCTGTTCGCCTCGATAATGGTCGTAATCGCGCTCGAGCTGCTCATGTGCTGCTGCAGTTCGTAGGTACCAGGCTGCAGGTACTTGCCCTTGCTCTCCTTGGTGTACACCTCAACGAACTTATCAGCATCAGCAATAACGCCCGCTGCCTCAAGCTCCTGCGCCACCTGCGCGGTGGACTGGCCAGAACGAATCGTGAAGGTCACGGTCGTACCATTGCCGCCACCCGAGTAGTCACGAGTCTTGAACGGGTCATAGCGAGTAATCAGGGCACCCGAAATGATGACCAGAGCCACCACAAACAGAGAAATCGCGCTCAGCATGATGGCACGGCGGCGGCGCTTACGCGCACGCAACGTAGCCACCGACACGATTTCCTGTTCCATCGTGATGCCGGTGATGCCCTTACGTTCATCCTCGGCTGTCGGCCTAAAGAGGTCGAGCCCGCTCTCTTCGGGATGTTTATTCTGTTCGGTCACTGAAGGTTCTCCGTTTCGTTGACGGCACCGACCGTGGTCCCTTCTGACTCGGACGGTCGGTTTTCTTCGTGGGCCGGATCGCTCACCTTGTACCCGGCTACGGACTGCCCCGCCTTGAGGGCATCCAGGCTGTACTGCAAAATATTCACAGCCGCCACCTGGTCAACCATAGTCTTGAAATCTCGGCTGGAAACCCCAGCCTCGTGCAGTGCACGGTGAGCGCTCACGGTGGTGAGTCGCTCATCCACCAGCCAAATGTTAATGTGTGTCTTCTCTTCGGCATCCAGCTCGGAGCGCAGAGCCTGAGCGTACTCCCGAGCCATTTCCGTGGAGGGAGAATCCCCACCACGCATGGTCTTCGGAAGCCCGACGAACACCTCCACCACCTCGTTCACCTCAATCAGCTTACGCAAAACACGGCGGTCAGAGTTCTTCTTCGCGTCGCGGCGTAGCGTCTTGAGCGGGGTGGCGAGGATACCGTCGGGGTCGCTGAGGGCGGTGCCGACGCGGGCGTTACCCACATCGACACCCATCCGCACTCCGCGCTGGAATTCTGCCATGTTTAGGCCTGAGCCTGTGCGATAGCGTCGCGGACAGCGTCCAGTGCAGCACCAATCTTGGATGCATCCTGGCCACCACCCTGAGCGACGTCGTCCTTACCGCCGCCACCGCCGCCGAGAACACCGGCAGCGACGCGGACCAGAGCGCCAGCCTTCACGCCAGCCTCACGAGCACCCTCGTTGGTTGCCACCAGGACGACGGGGCGACCATTAGCCACACCCACCACGGCGACAACAGCGGCCTCGGAGCCGAAGCGCGAACGCAGATCCAGAGCCAGCTCACGAACGCCGTTAGCGTCCAGTTCACCAGCGTCATGCGCCAGAACGCGAACAGAACCGATGGTCTGTGCGTTCTCCAGCAGCTTGCCAGCCTCAGCCTGCAGCTTCTCGCGGCGCAGCTGAGCCAGTTCCTTCTCAGCAGCCTTCAGCTTAGCCAGAGTCTGGTTAATCTTCTCCGGCAGATCAGCGGAGGACTGAACCTTCATCAGGCCGGTCAGCTGGTTCACCAGGGTACGCTCAGCAGCCAGGTGGTTGAAGGAATCCAGACCCACCAGAGCCTCAACACGGCGGTTACCGGAGCCAACAGAGCCCTCGGTCAGCAGGGTCAGCGAACCAATCTCAGCGGACGAACCAACGTGGGTACCACCGCACAGCTCGCGGGAGAACTCGCCGCCGATTTCAACAACACGCACCACGTCGCCGTACTTCTCACCGAAGAGGCTCATAGCGCCCAGAGCCTTAGCCTCAGCCAGCGGCATCTCACGAGTAATCACCTCGTGGTTATCGCGGATTGCGAGGTTAGCAACCTCTTCAACCTCACGCTTAGCGGACTCGGACAGGCCCTCGTTCCACGCGAAGTCAAAACGCAGGTAGCCTTCCTTGTTGAAAGAGCCACGCTGGGTAGCCTCGTTGCCGAGCACCTGGTGCAGAGCAGCGTGAATGATGTGGGTACCGGAGTGTGCCTTCTCACCGTCGCGGCGGCGCTGAACGTCAACCTGTGCCACAACATCGGCACCGACGTGAACCTCGCCCTCACGCACAACGGCGCGGTGAACGCTCAGACCCTTCACGGGCTGCTGAACGTCCTGAACGTCAATAATGAAGCCGTTGCCGGTAATAACACCGGTATCAGCTGCCTGGCCACCAGCCTCCGCGTAGAACGGAGTCTCATCCAGGACAACCTCAATCTTGTCGCCAGCCTTAGCGGCGGGAACCGACACGCCATCCACCAGGATCGCGCGCAGCTTAGTCTCAGTACGCAGCTCGGTGTAACCGGTGAAGATGGAGCCACGCTCATCCACGAGCTTACGCAGCTCGGACAGGTCAGCGAACGCACCCTTCTTCGCCTTAGCGTCAGCCTGCGCACGGTGACGCTGTTCAGCCATCAGCTCACGGAAAGCCTTCTCGTCAACCTTCACGCCAGCCTCAGCAGCCATCTCCAGGGTCAGGTCAATCGGGAAGCCGTAGGTGTCGTGCAGAGCAAACGCCTCCGCACCGGAAACAGCGTTAGAGCCGTCCTTCTTAGCGGCAGCAACTGCCTCTTCCAGACGCTCAGTACCGGTCTCAATGGTGTGCAGGAACGCCTTCTCCTCAGCGTACGCAATACGGGAAATACGCTCGAAGTCGTCAGCAACGTACGGGAAAGCACCCTTCATCGCATCACGCGAAGCCGGGAACAGCACGGGCAGGCAGGGCTCAGTAACGCCCAGCAGACGCATCGCACGGATAGCGCGGCGCATCAGACGGCGCAGAATGTAGCCGCGACCCTCGTTGGAGGGGGTCACGCCATCAGCAATCAGCATCAGCGAGGAACGGATGTGGTCAGCCACCACGCGCATACGCACGTCGTCCTCATAGCCCTCGTCCTCAGCAGACTCAGAGCCGTGGTACTTCTTACCGGACAGCTTAGAAGCAGCGTCCAGAACGGGGCGAACCTGGTCGGTCTCGTAGAAGTTCTCAACACCCTGTAGCAGCATGGCAAGACGCTCAACGCCCAGACCGGTATCGATGTTCTTCTTCGGCAGATCACCCAGAATCTCGAAGTCATCCTTACCGATACCCTCGCCACGCTGGTACTGCATGAACACAAGGTTCCAAATCTCAATGTAACGGTCGTCGTCAGCCGCCGGGCCGCCTTCCTTACCGTACGCGGGGCCACGGTCATAGAAGATCTCCGAGTCGGGGCCTGCGGGGCCGGGCTGACCGGTGGACCAGTAGTTTTCCTTCATGCCCATACGCTGAATACGCTCAGCCGGGAAGCCCACCTTGTTGTGCCAAATGTCGAAGGCCTCATCGTCACCCTCATAAATGGTGACCCACAGGCGCTCCGGATCCAGACCGAAACCGCCCTTATCCTGAGGGGTGGTCAGCAGCTCGTAAGCAAACGGAATCGCCTGCTCCTTGAAATAATCACCGAAGGAGAAGTTACCAGCCATCTGGAAGAAGGTACCGTGACGCGCAGTCTTACCGACCTCTTCAATATCCAGGGTGCGGATGCACTTCTGCACGCTGGTCGCGCGGGAGAACGGAGGGGTCTCACGGCCCAGGAAGTAGGGAATGAACGGCACCATACCGGCAATGGTGAACATAGCGCCGGGCTCGTTCGAAATCAGCGATGCCGAAGGCACCACAGTATGGCCGCGGGAAGCGAAGAAATCGATCCAGCGCTTGGAAATCTCCTGTGAGAGCATCTCGTTCCTTAGAGTAATCTGTGCGAAATTCTAAATTAGTCTACTGACCTATGGTGCCTGCCCGAGAGCAAAATGGCTAATCGAGCCAGTCTCGTACCGTGGTTTACGGGCGAAGACACCACCTTAAAACCTAGTTGAAGAAGCCGTCACCGAGCTGACGGTCACGCGCAATACGCTGCTCACGCGCTCGCTTCTGAGCCTCTTCCAAGGAGGCAATCTCAGCCTCCACCTCAATGAGTTCACGCTCAGCCAAGCGGCGGTTCGTGGACTCAATCTCAGCCGAACTCATCTGGCGGTCCCACGTATCCAGGGAGCCAGGACGCAAATCCTGCTTCTGGCGCTCCACCTTAGCGTTGAGCTCCATCTCCTTCTCCTGCATGCCTTCACGCACGCGGGCGGCGAACTCAACAGCACGCAACGCGTACGGCTGCAGGGGCTTGCCAATCGGCGAATCGAAGAACTTTCCCATCTGAGACTCCGGGTTGAGGGCAAGCTCACCGTGCTCACGCATGAGCAGGGCGCTGCCGGGGGTACGCTGAGCAGGTTCGGAGGCGGCACGCCTGGAAGCGAAGTAACCAACCGCCGCACCGGCGCCAAGCAGAAGAGCTGAACGAAGCAGACCCATTAGTTCTCACCACCTGCAGAGTAAGAGGACTGTGCCGAACCGTACTGGCCACCAGCGGTGTTGCCAGTGTTGCCGGTGCCGTGTGCGTCGCCGGACTTGCCGCCGCGGAACGCCTGACGCACACCGTACGAGAAGGACGCAACCTTAATCAGCGGCTGACCCACAGTCGAAGTGACCAGCGAGGACAGCGCAGAAACGTTCGCGGACGCATCCGAAACGTTCGAGGTGATGTCGTCAACCTTCTCCAGCTGCTCATTGGTGGTCACCACAGTGCGGGTCACCTCTTCAATGAGGGGGCCGGTGCTCTGGTTCAACGAACGAATCGTCACGATAAGCTCATCAAACACCTTGGTCAGGCGAATAATGGGTAGCGCAAGCAGGGCCACCAGAATCGCAAAAACTCCTGCCGCAATCAGGCCCGCAATATCTCCGCCGGTCATCTATATCCCCATTCCGCTCAATGCATGATGCTTATCAATAGTCGTACAGGACCGCGTGCCACCGTGGCACGCAGCCGGACTGTATACACAGTTCAATCCCCTATTTTAGTCGAAAAATCTTTCAAGCGCCCCCTAAACTCTCATGAAACTCCCAGCGAAGGAAGATTCACAGGTTCAGCGGCACCACTGCCCTCTGGTGTATATACCCCAAAAACCCGCGCGTTAAACGGGAACAACCCGCCCCCACCGAACGGTGCAGGACGGGTTGCTTCTCGAAAAATCGAGATTATGCCAGACGCGAGTAGTACTCAACGACCAGCTGCTCGTCGCAGATCACGGGGATCTCTTCGCGCTTGGGCTTGCGCTCAAGCTTTGCGTGCAGCTTCTCGATCTCAACGTTCAGGTATGCGGGAACCTCGGGCAGAACTGCCTGGTTCTCACCTGCAGCCGCAGCCTGGAAGGGGGTGGTCTTCTCAGCCTTGGGGTGAACGTGGATCAGCTGGCCGGGCTTGACGTGGAACGAGGGGCGGTCCACGCGAACGCCGTCAACCATGATGTGACGGTGAACAACCATCTGACGTGCCTGTGCAATGGTGCGGGCGAAGCCTGCACGCAGAACCAGAGCGTCGAGGCGGGTCTCGAGCAGCTCGACCATGTTCTTACCGGTCTGGCCCTCGGTACGCTTTGCCTCGAGGTATGCGCGGCGCATCTGTGCCTCGCGGATGTTGTACTGAGCGCGCAGACGCTGCTTTTCCTTCAGCTGGGTAGCGTAGTTGGAGTCAGCCTTCTTGCGGGCACGGCCGTGCTGGCCGGGGCCGTAAGGACGACGCTCGAGGTACTTTTCTGCCTTCGGGGTCAGTGCAATGCCCAGGGCACGGGACTGACGCACGGTACGGCGGGTGCGGTTGTGCTTAGCCACAATCTACCTTTCATATGTGAGGCTCCTGCACCCTCACGGGTGGGGCCTCGGTCTGTTGAATACTGGCCTCCTCGGTTGACCCCGCCGGAATCCGTACGCGACCGACTCGGTCGTTGCTGTACGGCGGTGGGGCGGAGAGCTCGGGGCAGAGTACCCCGCAGCTACATTACTGACACCCGCACGGATGCGGGCATAGTAATTGCCAGACCCGTCAAGCTTACCGGATGCCCCCGGGCTTTACCAGCCTTTTGGGAAATCTTTGGTTCAAATCACTGTGTATGTGGGTTTTTGATGCTTCCCCACACGACCCCCACAGGAATTATTTATGCCCGTCAGAGCTATTTAGGTGCGACTTCCCCGAAAAATTGCGGCGCCGAGATGTTGGATTGTAATCATTTCGTTATTTTTAACCTGTGTCTTTATGGGAAATAGCTTGAACCGCGCCCCCATATCGCCTAGACTAGAAACCATAACAAGCTTGGCGTCCGCCCTTCCGGGAAGGCCGACAGCCAAGACGTCTATCACAACTCAAAACTCTGACGCGGTGCGCAGTACTACCGAGGTACTACGCACCGCTTTCTGTTTGCCTACTGTTTGGTGCGGGTGGTTCGTGTGGCTGGCTCTCGCAGCTGGCTCGCCTACAGGGGCACGCCACTCCCCCGGCAGGGTCTGCCGGTGCCATCTTCGCGTGTCCTCAGGCGCATCATTTCCAGCACTCAGACAAATCTACGCCACAAAACTGTACCCACACAGCGCAGCAGCTGTACCTTCGTTCGGGGCAAGAAGCTCAGCAGTAACCTCGTCTGGGCTCGGTAAAGCAGAATCATCCCGTTCAAAATCGAACACAAAAAGAACGACCTCCTCAGTAGGAACGTCAAAAAGCTCGACAACAGACGGCAGGCTACGCATATCCCCCGCGAGATTATCTGTTACCTCTGCAAAAAGTAGCGTATATGTGAGCAGCTCTCTGTCAACCATCTCACGCCAGGTAGTCCACCCCTCCGGGGCCGCAGCATGGATTAGAGAATACGGAGTGAAAACGTGAGTATGCGGGCCAAATGTCACCTCTACAGCAGGCCTCTGACCAGCAATTCCACCCTGCAGGGGGCTACACACAATATGCCAACCCGCATACTCCTGATGCACGAGATTCACGGTCGCCTCATAGGCTCCATCACCTACCGTGAAGCGAAGACCCGCTTCTGACAGAAGCTCCGGTTCACCCTTCACATAGAGTGCCGGTCGGCGCGCCAAACAATAGGTCTTCCGCCCATCATAAAGTTCACCCCGCATGCCAAGCCCACCGAAAGCGTGCACCAGCTCGGAAGCAATCACGGGAGGTAAGGAAAGAGAAAGCTTCATCCGTTCATTTCCTAAGTATTACTAGGCGCCGCATGAGCTAACGGGTCGTATCCTGCGCCGGAGCCGCATCCAAAATACGGCGGATACGCTCACGCCGCTCCGTCAACGTGCGCTCAAAACCATGCTGCGTCGGCTCGTAGTAGACCGTGCCGCGCAGGGTATCCGGCAGGTACTGCTGTGCCGCCACATGCCCCGGCTCATCATGCGCATAAATGTACCCCACGCCGTGACCAAACTGCTTAGCCCCCGCATAATGACCATCACGCAAATGCACCGGAACCTGACCGGCAGCACCCACACGCACATCCGCAATCGCGCGGTTAATCGCGTTATACGCCGCATTCGACTTCGGCGCGAGCGCACAATAAATCACCGCCTGCGAGAGAATAATGCGCGCCTCCGGCATGCCCACCAGCGCCACCGACTGCGCCGCAGCCGTCGCCACCTGCAGCGCCTGCGGATCAGCCAGACCAATATCCTCACTCGCCAAAATCATGATGCGACGCGCCACAAAACGCGGATCCTCGCCACCCTCCAACATGCGCGCCAAGTAGTGCACCGCGGCGTCCGCATCAGAGCCACGCATGGACTTAATGAACGCACTCACCACGTCATAATGCTGATCACCCGAACGGTCGTAGCGGATCGCGGCGCGGTCCACCGCCTCCGTGGCGTGTGCCAGGGTGATGCGCACCGGCGCGGCAGGTTCGGCCTCTTCGGCACCGGTTTCTGCGGGGCCAGTTTCTGCCGGGGCATTTCCCGCAGCTTCAGCCTCGCTAAAGGCAATCGCAGCCGCAGCCTCCAGGGAGGTCAGGGAGCGGCGAGCGTCGCCTCCAGAAACCGCCGCGAGGTGGGCGCGCGCATCCTCATCAATGACCGCCGCACCGTCAAAACCGCGCGGGTCAGCCAACGCACGGTCAATCAGACGCTCAATATCGGACTGCTCCAACGAATGAACCCGCAACAGTAGCGAGCGCGAGAGCAGCGGCGAAATAATGCTGAACGACGGGTTTTCCGTCGTAGCCGCCACCAGAATCACCCAGCGGTTCTCCACACCGGGCAGGAGCGCATCCTGCTGAGCCTTTGTAAAACGGTGAATCTCGTCGAGGAAGAGCACGGTGGTCGTGCCGTACATGTCGCGGTCGAGCAGCGCCTGATCCATGACCGCGCGCACATCCTTCACGCCCGCGGTAATCGCCGAAAGCTCCACGAACTTACGACCCGGCGCGCGCGCAATCACATGCGCCAGGGTGGTCTTACCCGTACCCGGCGGGCCGTACAAAATCACCGAGGACGGGCCAGCCGGTCCGGCATTCTCCCCCGCCAACACGCGCAGAGGCGCACCCGGAGTCAGCAGGTGCTCCTGGCCGAGGACCTCATCAATCGTGCGCGGACGCATACGCACCGCCAACGGCGCACGAGACGCCGAACGGGCAGAATGCGCACGCGACGCAGAGGCACGCGAGGAGGCGGGCTCCTCAGCGGACGCACCGATTAGGCTCACGCGGTCCCCGTCATCGGGCAACTCAAGGTTAAAGAGGGAATCAGCCATAGTCTTACTCTATCGTTTCACAATCTGGAGGCGGGTACGGGGTGTGGGTATACAGCTGCGGATTTAGCTCGCGGCGTGACACCACACGGGTTTTCGATAGGTTAGTGTCTTCGCCGTGGGTTTTAAACCCCGGGGCAATCCACTAACCTATCGAAAGCGCCGCCCTAGAGGGTCTCACTATCGAGAATCAGGGTCACCGGGCCGTCATTGACCAGCTCCACCTGCATGTCCGCACCGAACACGCCGGTCTCCACGTGTAGGCCATGCTCACGCAGCGCCTGAACATAGTCGTTGAACAGCGGCTCACTCACCACACCGGGCGCAGCAGCAGACCAGGAGGGGCGGCGGCCCTTCTTCGCATCCCCGTACAGGGTGAACTGGCTGACCGCCAGCACGGGTGCGCCCTCATCGAGCAGGGACTTCTCCCCCTCCATCAGGCGCAGGTTAGCAGTCTTATCGGCAAGCTTCGCAATCTGCGCCGCACCGTCACCGTGCGTGATACCGACCAGCACCAGGTAGCCGGGCTGCTCAATCGCGCCGACCGTCTCACCCGCCACACGCACCACCGCGCGGGTCACACGCTGAATAACTACTCGCATCGTTCACCTTTCATCATGGAACCGGCCTTCACCCGGCTCATACATCTCTTTCAACACCACTCTCGGCGGCTGGTTTAGGAGAGCCACAGTTCTAGAGGCAACAGCCTCAGAGCACTCCGCGCAGCTGCACGGCACGCAAAAACTGGTTCGCCGCCCGCGGAGTACGAAACTCAATAAAACGCTTCTGCAGATGCTGCCCGCGAGCCTCCGCCAGCAGCTGGCCCACGTGCGGGTAGCTCCTCCACGTGTACCGGATCATGTTGTCCGGGTCGCGCAGAATATTCCACAGCGGCGGTTCCACGTTATCAGCCCACAGCCTCTGACCCGTCACCGCACGGCGCACCGTCCGGCGAACCACACGCCACATGACCACCGCACGGCTATAGCGCAAGTAAATCACCACATCCGCACGCTCCAGCAGGCGGCCGCGCACCTGCGGATACTGCCACTCCGTAATCCACGCAGGCCGCTCAATGAGCGCCTGAACATCCGCCTCAAAACTAGGGCGCGGAGTCCAGTTCGGACCCCAATGCAACGAGTCCATCTCCGTATGCGGAATGTCCAGGAGGCGCCCCAACCGCGCCGCGAACGTCGTCTTACCGCTACCACTCGGGCCGGCAACCAGAATACGCATGCTCCCCTCCCCCCTTCAGTTAGTACACACTTCTGGTTAGTACACAAATCGGCACGCACGCCAGTTGATACAAAAGGTGGGCTGCGACCCTGCACCAGCAGAATACACAGCCCACCCTCAACGGCAACCCCGGCACAACTCAACGCCCGCCGGGTTTACACCGCACAGCCCCACACCCCTACGGGGCGCACGACCAAAGACTAGAGAAGATTACTCCTCGTCCTTCTTCTTCGGCTTGAAATCAACGCCAGCTTCCTTACGCTGCTCCGGAGTAATCGGTGCAGGAGCCGCAGTCAGCGGATCGAAACCATTACCGGTCTTCGGGAACGCAATAACCTCGCGGATCGAATCAACGCCAGCCAGCAGAGACACAATACGGTCCCAACCGAACGCAATACCACCCATGGGCGGTGCACCGTACTTGAACGCATCCAGCAGGAAGCCGAACTTCTCCTGAGCCTCTTCCTCACCAATGCCCATCACAGCGAACACGCGTTCCTGCACGTCACGGCGGTGAATACGGATCGAACCGCCACCAATCTCGTTACCGTTGCAGACAATGTCGTAAGCGTACGCCAGAGCCGAACCCGGGTCAGTGTCGAAAGTATCCATGAACTCGGGCTTCGGGGAGGTGAACGCGTGGTGCACAGCAGTCCACGCGGAGTGACCCAGAGCCACGTCACCGGACTCAGTAGCCTCAGCAGAAGACTCAAACATGGGGGCATCAACAACCCACACGAAGGACCACTCGCCGTCCTTAATCAGGCCGGTACGGTGACCAATCTCAACACGAGCAGCACCCAGCAGCGCACGGGAAGCCTTAGCCTCACCAGCAGCGAAGAAGATGCAGTCGCCGGGCTTCGCGCCGGTAGCCTCAGCCAGGCCAGCACGCTCAGCGTCAGTAATGTTCTTAGCAACCGGACCGGTCAGCTCGCCATCCTCCTGAATGAGGACATAAGCCAGGCCCTTAGCACCACGCTGCTTCGCCCACTCCTGCCAAGCGTCCAGGGTACGGCGAGGCTGAGAAGCACCACCGGGCATCACAACAGCACCCACGTAAGGAGCCTTGAACACGCGGAAAGTGGTGTCCTTGAAGTACTCGGTCAGCTCAGTCAGCTCCAGACCAAAACGCAGGTCAGGCTTGTCCGAACCGTACTTCTCCATCGCATCCTTGTAGGTCATGCGCTGAATCGGGCGGGGAACCTTCACATCAATCAGGTTCCACACAGCCTCAACGATGCGCTCGCCCAGCTCAATGATGTCTTCCTGATCAACGAACGACGCCTCAATGTCCAGCTGAGTGAACTCAGGCTGACGGTCGGCACGGAAATCCTCATCACGGTAGCAACGAGCAATCTGGTAGTACTTCTCAATACCGCCAACCTGCAGCAGCTGCTTGAACAGCTGCGGGGACTGCGGCAGAGCGTACCACGAACCCGGAGCCAGACGAGCCGGCACCAGGAAGTCACGCGCACCCTCAGGGGTGGAACGGGTCAGGGTCGGGGTCTCAACCTCAATGTAGCCGTCCTCAGCCAGCAGGTTGCGTGCCGCACGGTTCGCGTCCGAACGCAGGCGCATGATGCGAGCCGGCTCCGGGCGGCGAAGATCCAGGTAGCGGTAGCGCAGGCGCGCCTCCTCACCCACCTCAACGTGCTCGTCAATCTGGAAAGGCAGCGGAGCGGCAGTGTTCAGCACCTCAACGGCGGACACCTCAACCTCAATCTCGCCGGTCGCCAGGTTCGGGTTCTCGTTGCCCTCCGGGCGCTTAGTCACCAGACCGGTCACACGCAGCACATACTCGTTGCGCAGGTGCTCGAAGTCAGCCTCGTTGTGGAAAACGCACTGGGTGACGCCCTCGCGGTCACGCAGGTCAACGAAGGCGACGCCACCGTGGTCGCGGCGACGAGCCACCCAACCGGTCAGGGTAACAGTCTCTCCAATGTTTGCGGCGGTCAGCTCGCCGTTGGTGTGAGTGCGAAGCACAGACATTCCTTTCATAGCGGGCACCTCACGACTATAGACAGTAGCCGGGTACACGCGGTTGATGATATGCGCACACTGCGTGCGCCTCATATATTGTATCCCCTCCGGGCAAGTCAGGGGCAGAAAATAGGGCGCGGAGGCAGGAGGCGGGTAGGGCGGCAGGTTCGTGGGGGTCTGCGGTCGATAGGTTAGTGTCTTCGCCGTGGGCCTTTACCCCGGGGCGAAGACACTAACCTATCGAAAACCCACTACCCTATCGAAGTATTACCGGGGAATCCACTCCGCATGCCTGTGGACAAACGCTCATTCTGCAAAACCGACCAAGTTATCCACAGATTTCACGAACAAGCCCCACAACCTCACACAGCCTGCCAGGATAAAGCCTATGAACACCGTAACTATTCCGTGGCAACGCGTCCCAAACGTACTACCGGCTACACCAGAAATTACCCGCGCCGCAGAACTACACCCATTCGTGCTGAACTCCCAGATGCTCAACCTGCGAGGAATCGGGCCGAAACGCATTCGCAAGCTAGTGGCGGAAGGGTCTCTGCAACGTATCCAGCGAGGAGCCTATATTTACACCCGCGATGCCCAAGCGCTCACCCCCGAAGAGCGGCTCACGGTACGGTGCATCGCTGCTCAGATGATGGGTCTTCAAGGGATCTTCTCCCACACATCAGCCGCGGCGCTATGGGGACTTGATGTACTCTCTGTTCCCCAAATGATAAGCGTGTATAGCTGTAGTCATAGCACCTCTGACAAGGGAAGAATCACCCGGCATTACAGCGCCACCGGCCCCGAGGAAGTCACCAGGTTACCCGGCACATCCATCATGGTGACGACGGTAGCTCGCACGCTACAAGATTGTGCACGCACCAGGCCCTTTCGGGAGGCGGTGGTTCTCGCCGACTCCATCATGCGGCGGGGACTCTTGGAACCCCGCGAGGTAACCGAGATTCTCCTGAACCTCACGGGGTACGGCAGCTCCGCAGGGCCCCTCCTGGCGCAGGCGGTGGATGCATCCAGCGAGTCGGCGGGCGAGAGCCTCACCCGGTGCCTACTCATGGAACACATGCTGCCCCTGCCCGTAACGCAGTACCCGATTTCATGCGAGGGACACAACTATCGGGTGGACTTCGCCTGGCCCGAGGCGCGGGTCATTCTCGAGTTCGACGGCGAACAGAAATACGTGGACCACCCCGGCAGGGACCGCTACGAAGCCGCCCGCGACCGTGCCCTAACCCGTGCCGGCTGGACGGTCGTGCACCTCACGTGGGCTGACATCTTCAACAAGGAGCTGGAGGTCGTGACCCATTTACGGAATCTACTTCTGAAATAACCCGGGGTAGGTAGCCGAAGACCCAGGAGGCGGGTGGAGGTGAGGAGGGTGGCGGGGGTGTTCCGTGCGAGGTTGCAGTTTTTTAGTGATGAGTTTATGGATTTCAGTAATGACTTCGTGACTCTGGTACGGGTTAAAGACCCCCTCCAAAGTCACTAAGTCATTACCGAAAATAAAAACCCGCCCGGCAGGGAGGTCAACATCCTCCCCACCAGGCGGGTACACATCCATATGCGGGTCCATATGCAGGCCCAGAGCAGCTAGATACTAGAGCAGCCAGATAATACAGCGGCCAAACACCACAGGTGCTACAGGCCCCTACTCTTTACCGATCTACTTACAGGCCCTCAGCACGCACAATCTGAACGTGCAGGTCCTCAGCCGGCGGCATCCACGAAGCCGGATCAGCAGCAACCTGCTCACCCGAACGGATATCCTTCACCTCGTGAACCGGGGCACCCGACTCATCCGACGAAATGAACCAGACGAACGGAATGCCGCGCTTCTCAGCGTACTTAATCTGCTTACCGAACTTCGCCGCATTCGCAGACACCTCACACGCGATACCGCGGGCACGCAGCGCATCCGCAACATCATTCGCAGCAGACCAGCCCTCATCATTCGTCAGAGCCACAAACACAGCCGAAGGCACCTTACGGCTCGCCTGCGCAAAACCCTGCGACAGAATACGAGCCACCACACGGGTCACACCAATCGACAGGCCAACACCCGGGTACGTCTTCTTACCATTCGACGCCAGCGACTCATAACGGCCACCCGAACAGATCGAACCCAGCGACTCGTGACCAACTAGAACAGTCTCGTACACGGTGCCGGTGTAGTAGTCCAGGCCGCGAGCAATCGACAGGTCAGCCAGCACCTTACCCGGCGCACGGCGAGCCGCCTCCTCAATGACCTCAGCCAGCTCAGCAAGACCCTGATCCAGCAGCTCATGCTCCACCGAATACTTAGCGGCAAGCGCACGCACCTGCTCCACAAAAGAAGCGTCCTCAGTGCGGATCTGCGCCAACTCCAAGGCGGCAGCGGCAGCATCCGCGCTCGCACCAGCCTCAGCCTGCAGCTCCTCAGCCACACGCTCAGCGCCAATCTTCTCCAGCTTGTCAATAGAACGCAGAACAGCCGCAGTATCAGTCAAACCCAAGCCCAGGTAGAAACCCTCAGCCAGCTTGCGGTTATTCACACGCAGCTTGAACTCAGGAATCGGCAGCTTCGACAGCGCATCAACAACAACCAGCGCCAGGGTCACGTCGTAACGGAACGGCAGCTCGCCGTCACCAACCACGTCAATATCAGCCTGAGTGAACTCGCGGGCACGACCCTCCTGCGGACGCTCACCACGCCACACCTTCTGAATCTGGTAACGCGAGAACGGGAAATTCAGGTAACCAGCGTTCTCCACCACGTAACGGGCAAACGGCACGGTCAGGTCAAAGTGCAGAGCCAGCTTTTCCTTAGCCTTAGCAGCCTCATCCTCCTGCAGGCGAGAAATTGCGTAAACTTCCTTGTCAATCTCACCCTTGCGCAGCAGCTGCTCAATAGTCTCTACCGAACGAGTCTCAATCGGGGAGAAACCGTGCAACTCAAAAGTCTCACGCAGAGTGTCCAGAACATGATTCTCAACCAACCGCTCAGCCGGAAGATACTCGGGAAAACCAGACAGCGAAGCCTTGCGAGCCATACGCGATACTCCTTGACAAAGAACTCGACAACAAAACCCCGGAACACCTCCGGGCATATCTACCCATCATACCAACACCCACCCCAGCACAGCATCCACTCCCCCAGTTCCACCCGCCAAACCCGCACAAACCCGCGGCCGGCAGGTTCGCCCACAACACAACACGACCAGACACTACTCACACACACCCCACAGAGGCTATGCTTAGGAGGTGCACACGCACACCCAAACGGGTGCCCACCACGGGGAACAGCGCAAAGGCGCCCCACCCCCAGCACCCCCGAGTGAAAGAGTTATAGCGGTGACTACCAAACCCGACGACACTGTAAACCTCGAAAAGGCACGCCAGTACGGCCGCGTCTCCGAGGACGGCCACGTCTTCGTCATTGTCGACGGCGAAGAATACGCAGTAGGCCAGCTGCCCGGCGCCTCCGAAGAAGAAGCGCTCAGCTACTTCGCCCGCAAGTTTGAAAACGTCGAGGCGCAGGTTGCCCTGCTCGAATCCCGCCTCGCCAACAACGCCCCCGCAGCAGACCTGCAGAAGGGCATCACCTCCATCGGTGCACAGATTGGTGTGCGCAACATGGTCGGCGACTACTCCGGCCTGCAGAAGCGCCTCATCACCCTCGCAGAGCAGATCGCTGAACTCGGCGAAAAGCAGCAGCAGGCACGCACCGAAAACCGTGAACGCGCCCTCGCCGTCCGCGAAGAAATCGTCGCGGAAGCAGAGCAGATTGCCGGCCAGGACCCCGACCAGATTCACTGGAAGAACTCCCACTCCCGCATGAACGAACTGTTCGAAGCGTGGAAGAAGGCACAGCGCGAAATTCACCTGGCAAAGAGCGTAGAGGACGAGCTGTGGAAGCGTTTCCGTGCAGCCCGCACCACCTTCGACCGCAACCGCCGCGCACACTTCTCGCAGCTGGACGACCGCAACGCACGCATCAAGCGCGCCAAGGAAGAGCTGATTGCACGTGCGGAAGAGCTGTCCACCTCCACTGACTGGTCTGAAACTTCCCGCGCATACAGCGACCTGATGCGTGCTTGGAAGCAGGTACCCCGCGGCCACCGCCGCGAAGACGACAAGCTGTGGGCACGCTTCCGCGCGGCACAGGACGTGTTCTTCAACGCCCGCAACGAAGCCGAAGCAGCGCAGGACGCAGTCTACGCCGAAAACCTCAAGGTCAAGGAAGCACTGCTCAAAGAAGCACGCGCACTCCTGCCCGTCGAGGACATTGAGGGCGCGAAGGCAGCCTTCGAGAAGATCCTGGACCGCTGGGATGCGGCAGGCCGCGTGCCCCGCAACGACCTGCGCCGTATCGACGGCGAACTGCGCCGCATTCAGGACGAAATCAACGGCGCCGAAGAGGCAAAGTGGAAGCGCAACGACCCCGCCAAGGCAGCCCGCGCGAACTCCCTGCTCGCACAGATCGAGGACTCCCTCGCCGAGCTGGAAGCAGAGCTCGCCGCAGCTGAGAAGGGCGGCGACTCCAAGAAGATCGCCAAGGCTAAGGAAGCTCTGGAGGCGCGCCGCGCCTGGGCAGCAACCCTGCAGGGCTTCGGCAACTAAGGTCTAGCCGGAGTTTTAGCCGGATAGGTAATGCCCGGGGTGCCGGCTGATAGAGGCTTGGTGCCCCGGGTTACTGACCTAGATTAACCTCATAGCGCCGAGAAATTAACGCCGAGAAGCCACATGTGTTTCGAAAAGCCACTTCTTTGGTGGCTTTTCGAAACACATGTGGCTTCTGCGTGTCTGCGGGGGTTATATTCGCGCCCCTCCACCCGATGCAGATGGAGGGCGCACCGGGTTCATGGATCTTCGATAGGTTAGTGCCTTCACTGCGGGTTAAAGACCCACGGCGAAGACACTAACCTATCGAAAACCTCTGTCTAAAAAGAAGGCGGCCCTGGATGCGCCAGGTTGATGGGCGGGAGCCGGTTATGGTTTAGCTTTTTTGGTGGCGGGTTAGTGACTTCAGGCTGGGGTTTTAACCCCCTCCAAAGACGCTAAGTCATGATCGAAATTGCTAAGTCATTACCGAATTTCCGCCAGCGTGGAGGTGGAGCCTCAGCAGAATTTGTGCCATGGCTTAGCGTCTTCGACCATGGTTTTTAACTACGACCAAAGACACTAACCTATGGCACAAATCCGTAACTCATGACCGGATCCCCATCTGTGACAGGTGGGAGGGCTACACGGCGAGCGCATACATGTCGCGAAGTGCCTCTTCCGCCTCGTCGAGGGCGTATCCGCTCTGGCAGAGAGCGTCACAGCCGTTACCGTAGCGGAGGCCGGCGAGGAACTCGCGGTCGGCCACCTCCGGCAGGTACACCATGAGGTATTCGCCGTTGTCAGTGAAGAAGTCGTCAATGTTGGCGGCGTCCTGGCCGGAGTAGAAGGCGCGGAAGTCTTCGTCATTGTAGTAACCAACCGTGTACATGAGGGGCTCCTTTGGTCGCTCGGCAGAGTGGGTGAGAACGCGTCGTTGTTCTCTACCACCAAGGTACGGGGCACCCCTGACAAGATAAGGGGCTGCACCGCCCCACGACGGAGAAAAAGCAGAAAAATATTGCGTGACGAGGGGTTTTCTGGAGGCACGCTCTCCCGCAGATGCATCGAGCTTATAAAAGCTTTTAACATGTCAAAGCAGCCCACCGAGTTGCCAATACAGAATAGCCACTCGGAGGGCTGGATTGAGAATACACCGCTATCACTAGAACTATGTTGGGGCTTCGTTCTAATCAGACGATACATAGCATCACTTTCACAGTTCATTATGCATTAGACGGAGAATAATCTACCAAAGGTTGAATCATTGGTATATTAACCGCCAAATCTTGGCCCATATAGTAGAGCAACTATCAGAAAACTAGCGTTCAAAAATAAGTAAACACACAAAGTGAAAACAATAGATCTAACTGCTACCCTTATAGGGGTTTTATACTTTCCCTTGTTGACCCTATTCACTTCATTCTCGATAAGGTCAATTTTTATAGAGTATGAAATTGCCCCAATGATTGCACCTACCACAGGAAGTACCGTCATGACCAAACCAAAAGGATCCCTTTGGATTAAGGCAATAGTAAAACCAATAAACAACCCAATAGTCGTTCCCCTCCCGGCATAGTCAACAAAATCACGCATCATGGGAAGGAGGTAGCCAGATTGCCAGCGCTTCTTAACCCAAGAATACTTTGTCAGGATACTTTCTTCTTTAATGAGGTTCAGAACGTCATCATAGCTAACAAAATCTGCATATTTAATTTCCTCTATCTCGGAGCAAAAATCCCTTAAAGATAGATAAACCTCCCTAGATGGGTCATATTTAGGGGTGAGTCCATTCATTTTTTCTAGCTGGGCCAATGAATCAATGCAATGACTTTGGGCAATAGAGCTTGACTCCTTTTCAACCAACTTTAGAAAATTTTGAACTTTATCTTTAAATTCGTTATCTACATCTTTGGGAGGAAATAGATGAAATGGGTGAGATATATTAAATGCAGTATTCTTTATTACTACCTTCCCAAATCGTTTAAGAGATTCAACTCTAGATTCTCTAGATATACCAAATTCTTTTAGAAGATTAGCAATTATTTCCCTCCTGGCAGCCGCATACCAATAATATCCAGTTGCTTCAAGAACCATCAGAAAAATAAGGCCTACAGTCGAAGCCACTAATGCAAGTGCGGTCACTGCTGCGGTCATACCGAGGTTACCCATAGTCTCTTCCTTCCCAACTCTGCGAATTTCGGTGCTTCTGATTACAGGTTAGAAAAGACCCCTGACAAGATAAGGGGCTGTGCCGCCCCGTATGGAAATTCGGTCATGAGTTACGGACTTCGACCATGGGTTAGTGACTTTGGGCTGAGGTTTTAACCCACACCAAAGTCACTAACCCATGACCGAAAATCGGCGCTGTGCAGAGGGGCTGATCAGTAGCGTAGAGCCGGGTTGATGCTGTGCCACCCCTTCCCCGCTTAACGGCGAAAAGCCACATGTGTTTCGAGAAGCCACCAAAGAAGTGACTTTTCGAAACACATGTGGCTTCTGGGCGAATTACCGCTGGTTACCGCGGACTACCACTGACACAGTAGGTTAGCGGCCGCCGAGGAACGGCATGAATCGGCCAATGTGCTTCTCCAGTTTATTCTGTACGCGCTGGCGTTTAACTGCGGCATCTTCAAGGTCAGGATCTCCCAAGGCGCCTCCGAAGAACGACATCTTACTCTTAATGAGACGACTAACCTTACCGATAATGCTTCGGTTTCCTTCACGCAACGCACGATTGACTACACGCCGAGTTTCTTCGCGCTTTAGCTCTTCCTCCTGGACGATGGAATCTTCTTCACTAACTCGACGTTCAGTTACGTAGATACGGAACCGCTCATGTACGTCTTCCGACCCTTCTGCGTCTACAGTCGGTTCAGTAAGGTACTTTTCAAAATAGTCTTCAATAATATCGCCGCTATTGCGCAGCTCATTATCACTGCGGACAGCACGATGAACTATCTTGCGGAACTCTTCAATGCGACGTTCAGTGTATTCCTGCGATTCTTTCTGATCCCTAGCATTATCACGCTCAGCACGCGCTTTGGCGACCAGCTCCAAGATAAAGTAGACGTCCATGTTCTGCTGTTTAAGCAATTCCACTTCAAAGGTTATCTGGTCGTACCAAGGATCAGGACCTAGCTCATCCCCTCCATCTGGGTTGGCAAGTTCGCCGTCATAATCACGTGCTTCACGTGCTTCTTCACGAATATCGTTATATTTACCCAGATAGCCTTGCATATCGTAGTCACTAATTAGCTGAGCACTTCCATCCCGAATAAATTCATCAAAGACTTCCAACTCATTCTGTAGGGTAAGTACCTGGTTAATGAGTTTAACGTAGCGTACTTTTTGTTCCGGAGTATCCGCAATAATATTTCCTCCAGCGTCTACAGGGAATTCTTCACGGAGCTCATCTACGACCTTACAGTACTCAATATGGGCTTCCTTATATGGGCGGGTAAGCACAATATTCCACGGAGTTTCCAAGCCACTTCCAGCATTCGCGCCAGCAGTATAGTCACCGTAGAGGGCAAAAGCATCATTCGTAGCTTCTTCCAAATCACGGAAACATACAATGTTACCGGAAGGCTTAAGAGAGTTCAGAATTCTGTTCGTACGGCTAAAAGCCTGGACCAAACCATGACTCTTGAGATTCTTATCGACCCATAGAGTATTGACGGTCTTAGAATCAAAACCGGTCAGGAACATATTTACTACAATGAGCATGTCTAATTCGCGTGTCTTCATACGGCGAGAGACGTCTTTATAGTAATTGTCAAAGGACTTACCATCAGCGCTGAAATTCGTGCTGAACATAGTGTTGTAGTCTTCGAGGAAGCCTGCCATGCGGTTCTGTTCTGCGCTACCCGCGGTGGGAAATTCATAGTTTTCTTCCTCGCCGAAGGTATCGAACAACTGCGAACCGTTGCCCTGCGTGTAGATGATGGCAACCTTCAACTTTTTGGCAGGGTCGAGTACACCGTCTGCGATACGTTCTTCTTGCAGGGTGTTGATGGTGTCGTAGTAGGTGCAGGCAGCATCGATTGAGGAGGTTGCCAGGATTGAGTTAAAACCGCGAACTGTTACAGTATAGGGTTCCCTGGATTTTGCACCAGTAACAGGATCAGTGATATCTCTAATCCGTTTAAGGTCATAATTACGACCTGCACGCTGATTAGTTTTCCGGTCATAGTTATCCAGAATGTAGGTTGCAATAGCCTCAATTCGTTGAGGGTTTTCAAGAGCTTCTTTAGATTGGAGGTACTTCTCGATATCTTTTGGATTTGGTTGCTCACTGCCCTCCATAATGCACTCTAATTGGTATGCGCTTTTCTCTTCATCGCTGTAGGTTGCATTTGTGATGGTGTACTCCATATGGAAAGGCAGTACATTTTTATCGTTGATAGCGTCCACAACGGTGTATGAATGTAGCCGGTCTCCGAAGATTTCTACGGTAGTGGTACCGGGGCCGCCTGCGGAATTTTCGTCGAAGATGGGGGTACCGGTGAAGCCGAACATGCTGTATTTAGTAAAACGCTTACGAATAGACCGGTGCATTGCGCCGAACTGAGAGCGGTGGCATTCGTCGAAGATGATAACTACACGCTGACGGTAGACAGGGTGCTTGGGTTCAGCAGAGATTAGATTGGACAGCTTGTGGATGGTGGTGACGACAATGCCGGTTCCGCTGTCGGCGAGGCGTTCGCCGAGTTCACGGGTACTACCGGTGGAGCTAACGGAGTCTGCCTGAAAGTTATTGTATTCGAGCATAGTCTGGTAATCGAGGTCCTTGCGGTCCACGACAAAGATGACCTTTTCGACAAGCCCGGTTTCTGCCAGGCGGCGTGCGGTTTTGAAGCTCGTGAGGGTCTTACCGCTGCCGGTAGTATGCCAGATGTAGCCGCCGGCTTCCTTGGTACCGAGGCGCTTGGGGTCATTGTTGGCGATTTCGACACGGTTGATGATTCGCTCGGTTGCCGCAATCTGGTAGGGACGCATGACGAGCAGGTCTTCATCTACAGTGAGAATGCAGTATCGAGTGAGGATATTTGCAATAGTTCGCTTATTCAGGAAGGTACGGGCGAAAAGCATCAAATCACCAATACGGTTATTTTTTGAATCCGCCCAATAACTAGTGAACTCAAAACTCTTGCCCGCGGAGCCGCCGGAGGCTACCTTGCGGCTGGCTTTCCGCTGATCTTCGATGTGCTTGTGACGTACGGTGTTGGAATAGTACTTAGTGTCTACACCATTGCTAATAATAAAGATTTGGGCGTATTCGAAAAGACGGTAGGTATCTTGTTGAAAACCCTCTCCCTGGTAGCGTTCAATCTGTTGAAAGGCGCGGCGAATGGAGATGCTACGCCTTTTGAGCTCGATATGTACAAGGGGCAGACCGTTGATGAGGATGGTTACATCGTAACGGTTCAGGGTTTTGCCTTGGTCATCGGGTACACGGTACTGGTTGATGACCTGCATGCGGTTGCGTGCAGGGTTAACGGCATCGATGAGTATTATATTGCGTGGGGTACCGTCGTCAAGATAGAAGTTGATACGACGTTCCTCCTGAATGAGCTTAGCCTTCTCAAGGATGCCATCGTTATAGCGAGCAATATGCCGGTTAAGCAAGCGGTCAAATTCTTCGTCACTGAAGTGGAATCCGCTATTGGGGCCGTAAGCACCTTCTTCGGGGCGGGTGTTGAGGCGTTCGAGCTGTTCGCGCAGGTTGCGGATGAGTGCGGCTTCGTCGGTGAGTCGCGGTAAATATTCATATCCCTGGGCCCTAAGAACCCTAATAAGTTCGCGTTCAAGTTGAGATTCAGTTTGAGCTGAACTATGGAGGGTCTGTGCAGTCTTCCATTCATCATAACCAGGAGCCTTTTCACGGTCACCGATAACAGTATAGGTGTCGCTAGTGAGGACCCGGTCACGGCTACCTTCAGAGAGATAGGGGTAGTTGGGTACAGTTTCCACGGGGTACTCCTTTGTGTAGGGGTGGAATATGGACGGTTGGGCTCGGGGTTGGTGAGCCCGGCTAGTTTGAGTTTGGGTTGTTGAGTGCGATTGAAGTGCGGGGCCCGCGCAGGGGTGGCGGGGTGCCGCCCCTGCACGGGGTGTGCGCGTGATGCGCAGTTTGATGCGCGGGTGGCTACTGGTTGTCGCCCTTGCGGGGGAAGGTAAGTAGCTGGTCACGGTAGTACTCGTACTGACTACGACGTGCGGCGAGCTCTGCGGGTAGACCCTCGGAGAGGCTCGTGGTTAGAGAGTCGAAGCGGTCGAGAATATCGACAATGCGCTGCTGCTCTTCCAGAGGCGGAACCGGAAACTCGATTTTCGCAAGGTTCTTAGGCGCAACATCAATAACCTTCGTACCGAAAGCATGACGCCTTTTATCCTTATTGAACCGGCCGGTTGCCATGTAATAAGAAATAAACTTTGCGTTCTGCTCGGGAGCTTTAATAACCGTTGCGTGACCGCCAGTAACAATGTCAGAATCTCCAACCCACGCTACAGCCTTGCAAACGTCTTCAAGGTTTTCACTCGTGTTAGCGACAATGACATCACCGGGGTTAACTACAGCAAGTTTCTTTGCTTTCTCTTCCGGGACGTGCGTTATAACCTCTGCGGTTGCAGTACCGAATTTCGTATAAATCTGGCCGTAGTGAATTGCACCTACACCGGATTCGGAAAAATCGGTCTTCGGCATACCAGAACCACGGACAAGCTGCGCAAAGGAGCCCAGGGGAACACGGGGGCAGTCAAGGGCTTCGAAGAGCGAGTCACGGTAATACTCGTATTGCAGAGTACGCGCTTCCAGCTCCGCTTCCAGCTCTGCTTCCAGGTTCGTGAATTTGTCGAGAATTTCAACAATCGCTTCCTGAATCTCCAAGGGAGGAACAGGGACCTCAAACTTCACAAGCATTGGCTTACGAATAGATTTAACGGTAGCTTCAACTGCATGCCGGTTAATATATTCTTTAAAGAATGAAGAAATATAGTAATACCCAAACTTGGGGTTCATTTCATCAACCGTAAAAGAAATCCTGTAGGCGCGCTGATGCAGGTCATATTTCCCGGATACAAAGTGGAAGATTTCACCAACGCCACCTTCACCAGGAATAACAATTGCAGTCTCATCGTATAGATACTTTGACGACCGAAGAATTGTCTTGGAACGAACATAAAAAGGATACTGCCCAGACTCCTGAGCGTCCTTCTTGTCGCTCTTACCAGTTCCAATATCAGCAATTTCACCCAGCGGGCGGTACTCTACCCCGCCCGGGCAGAGCTCAGCCATCAGGCGGTCAATATAATTCGTCACCTCAGCCATGACTACTCGCCGCCTTCCAGGCGCGCCACAATAGCGTCAATCTCCACGCGCAACTGAGCCTGACGAGCCACAATACCCTCAATACGGGAATTCAGCTCAACAATATCCACGCGCTCACGCGTATCCTCCGGCTCAACCCAGCTCGACACCGCCAGGTTCGCCTCCTGCTCCAGCAGCTTCTCCACCGGAACCAGCGCCGAGAAATGCTCACGCTCCTCACGAGCCGCCAGCACCTCCAGAATCTTCTCACGGTGCGCCTTACCCAGAATGTTCTGGTTCGTGCCCTTATCGAAGAGGTGCGAAGCATCCACGAATAGCACCGAATGGTCCTTACGGGCACTCTTCTTCAGAACCAGAATGCAAGTCGCAATACTCGTGCCGTAGAACAGGTTAGGGGGCAACTGAATTACAGCGTCCACCCTGTCCTCTTTCAGTAAATATTCACGAATCTTGCGCTCGGCATTGCCACGGTACAGCACACCTGGAAATTCGACAATCGCAGCCGTACCCGTTTCTTCAAGAGAAGCCAACATGTGCATCGTAAACGCCAGGTCAGCCTTCGACCTAGGTGCCAGAACTGTTGCCGGGGCATAACGTTCATCGTGAATTAGGGTCGGATCAGAATCGCCCTTCCACTTCGTGGAATAGGGCGGATTAGACACGATAGCATCGTAGAGGCCATAGGCCTTATCCCCAGCATTCTCCCTCGCTTCGAGGTTCCTGCGATGCTTCGGATTTATCAAGGTATCACCATGCGCAATGTTGAAACCGTTCAAATCAAGACCATGAAGAATCATATTCATGCGACACAGGTTATAGGTCGTCAGGTTAATCTCCTGTCCTACAAAAAGTGGCATCTCAACCTCGTCACCACGTTCTCGCAGGATGCGGGCAAACTTTAGCAACAGCGAACCTGAACCACACGCCGGGTCATACACGGTACTAATATCTTGGGGATTACGCCCGTCCATAGCAATCTCTGCCAGGAGCTCTGAGACTTCCTGTGGAGTGTAGTACTCACCTCCGCTCTTACCCGCATTCGCCGCGTACATACCCATAAGGAACTCGTATGCATCCCCGAAAGCGTCATTTGAACTCTCCGAATAATCAGAGCTAAGGTCCATCTCTGCCACAGCGTCCATAAGTTTTTTTAGAGTCTCATGACGAGCAGTAGCAGTCGCTCCCAATTTATTAGAGTCTAATACAAAATCATCAAAAAGACCTTTTAGGTTATTCTCAGAATAAATCTCCTCAGCTGAAGACTCGATTGATTTGAAAACCTTATGAAGGGTCTCATTGAGGTTATCATCACGCTGTGCAGCAGCATGTACTGAGGAAAAGAGCTCTGAGGGTAAGAGGAAAAAACCGAGATTCTTAATGACATCACGCTTACCCTCAGCGTCAATAAAACTATCGGGAAGCGCTGCATAATTGCCGCCGGACGAAGCATCGCTGAGATGCTTCACCAGACGCTCAGAGAGGTAACGGTAGAAAAGCATACCCAGCACGTACTGCTTAAAGTCCCAGCCGTCTACCGAACCGCGCAGGTCATTCGCAATACGCCAAATCGTAGAGTGCAGCTGCGCACGCTCCGTATTGCGGTTACGGTGCTCGTCAGTGGTAGCGGAAGAATCCGTAGACTGCGTCGTCATAGGGGCGGTCAACCTCTCATCAGTAATCGTTTCTACAGTCGAAGAAACGTCAAAAGTTCGGAACCAGTGCGGCCCCGGTCGTACACATGCGCCAGCGCCGGTCTAGATGCTGTACTCCGTGGGAGCGTTCGTAGCTTCCACAAGCCGTTTCGTACCCGGCGGCGCGAACTCTTTCAGTATACGGGTTCCCCAGACCCCGCACTCGCCCGTTCGTCATTCTGGAACACAACCCGTTTAACGGCGAGAAGCCACATGTGTTCGGAACACATGTGGCTTCTCAGTGTAAAGAGCAGAAAATAGAAATCCGGCCCGTCTACTCCATCAAGAGTAGCGGGCCGAACGGTTAACTCAAGAGTACAAAAACCAGCACCTCGAATCAACCTATGAAGGATATTTCTAAAGAGGCTACGCTTCCGAGGGTTTCGCGCCGGTCAGGCGGTACGCCTTGTACACGCCCGTCACGTTACGGACCACGTTCAGCACGTGCTCCAGCATGAAGCGGTCACCCAGCTCCAGGGCGAAGCGGTCCACCACGGTACGATCCTCTGAAGTGTGCACGCGCGCATCCAGAATGTTCACGCCCGACTCAGAGATCGCGCGAATCAGGTCGCTCAGCAGGCCCTTACGGTCCAGCGCCTCCACCTGAATCTGCACACGATACGTAGCGGTCGGCGAAGACGCCCACTCAACCGTGGTCACGCGCGGCTCCTCGTCAGCGTTACGCATGTTCGGGCAGTCGCGGCGGTGCACCGAAATGCCGTTGTAACGGGTCACAATGCCGATAATGTCATCCGGCGGAACCGGGGTGCAGCAGCGCGCAATCTTCGTCAGCACACCCTCAGCACCCGGCACAATCACGCCGTTATCGCCAATCGCCTTGCGGGTGGACTTCAGCAGCGTCTCGTCAAAGTCGCTGACCTCAACCTCGGGTGCCGGCTCGTCGCCGCGGTGCACCTCAACCAGGGTGTCAATGACCTGCTTCGGCGTGATTTCGTGCTCACCAATCGCACGGTACAGCGACGCCACGTCGTTCTTGTGCAGTAGCTGAGCCACCTGAGTCATAATCTCCGGGCTCATCATCTTCTGCAGCGGCAGCTCACTGTTGCGCATGCTCTTGGTGAGCATCTCGCGGCCGGCGAGCAGCGCCTCCAGGCGGCGTTCCTTCGCGAAGTACTGGCGGATCTTCGTGCGAGCGCGTGAGGAGCGAACGAACTTCAGCCAGTCCTCGCTGGGGCCGGCATCCTCGTTCTTCGTGGTCATGATCTCCACGGTCGCGCCGGTGGGCAGGACCGTGTGCAGCGGCACCAGGCGGCCGTTGACCTTCGCGCCGACGGTGCGGTCGCCAACCTCACTGTGGATGGCGTAGGCGAAGTCCACGGGGGTGGAGCCGTTGGGCAGGGCGATTGCCTCGCCGTTGGGGGTGAGTACGACGATTTCGTCGGTGTCGAGGGTGTCGGCGAGCGACTCGTAGAACTTCTCCGATTCCGGGTTGGAGTTCGAAATCTCGGCGATGGACTGCAGGATGCCGACGTTCATCATCGCCGAGGTCTGGGTGCCCGGCTCCTTCGGGTCCTTCGCGGGCGCGCCGCCACGAGCCGCGACCTTCTCGCCGCGCGACGCCGCCTTGTAGCGCCAGTGCGCAGCCACACCGTACTCGGCCTCTTCGTGCATCTTGTAGGTGCGGATCTGAATCTCAAGCGGCAGGTTACCCGGACCGTACACAGTCAGGTGCAGCGACTGGTAGTTGTTGTTCTTCGGGTTCTTAATGTAGTCCTTGAAACGACCAGTCATCGACGGCCACAGGGACAGCACGTGGCCGAGCACGGTGTAACACTCCGCCTCCTCCTCAACCATGATGCGCACCGCGAGGATGTCATTAATCTCGTCGAAGCTACGGCCCTTCGTCTTCATCTTCTGATGAATCGAGTAGTAGTGCTTGGGGCGGCCGGTCACGGTCGCCTCGATACCGACCTGTGCCAGGCGCTCCTTAATCTTGGTGCGCGCCTCGTTCAGAAACTTTTCGAGCGCGGGGGTACGTTCGCCGACCATGCGCACCATTTCGGCGTAAATTTCCGGGCTCATGGCGGCGAAGGACAGGTCCTCCAGCTCCCACTTGATCGTGTTCAAGCCCAGGCGGTGCGCGAGCGGCGCGTAAATCTTCAGGGTCTCTTCTGCCTTCTTCGCGGCAGAAGCCTGCGGCACAAAACGCCAAGTACGCGCGTTGTGCAGGCGGTCGGCAAGCTTGATGAGCAGCACGCGGATGTCCTTGCTCATGGACAGCACGAGCTTACGGATCGTCTCAATGGAGGCGTTCTCGCCGTAGGTCATCTTGTCCAGCTTGGTCACGCCGTCGACCAGGTAGGCGACCTCCTCGCCGAACTCTTCGGTGAGCTGCTCCATCGTGTAATCGGTGTCTTCCACCGTGTCATGCAGCAGGCCGGCGGCGAGCACGGGGCCGGTTGCACCCATCTCCGCAAGAATTGCGGTCACCGCGACCGGGTGGGTGATGTACGGGTCGCCACTCTTACGCTTCTGACCCTCGTGGCAACGGTTCGCCACCTCGTAGGCGCGCTGCAGCACCTGGATGTCTTCGTCCGGGTGGTAGCGGCGCACGGCACGTACGACCGGCGCAATCATCGGGGAGAAACGGATGGTACCGCCGCGCGAATCGGACGCCTCCATCTTGCTGCTGCGGCTACCGAAGACCAGGCGGTTCGGCACACGCCCGCCAGCAGCCATGACGCGGTGCGAGCCGCGTTTCTTCTTTGCGTCAGACGAATCAGTTTCAGGCAGAGGAATCGGGCCAGCGGGCCGAACCGCAGGCTTCTCGGCGGTCCCTGCAGGGTTCTCAGCGTTGGTGTTCACGGCAGGTTCTGCACTCATTCCGGGCTCCTTTGGACGTAACAGCGATGACCTGAGCCCCCGAATCTGCTCGTCGTTGAAAGGCGTGGATGCGGGCGCGCAGTATCTTCTACCTTTATCCTACCCAGCACGCGGATATGCGCCAAAATATGTGCGTAAACTATGCCGCACTGTGACACATTAGACCTGTGAAATATTAGGCCGGTAGGAACAAACCAGCGGGCATAAAACTGCGGGCACACTAAAGGGGAGCCAACACCTCTCGGTATCGACTCCCCTATCGTTAGCAACGCCAGTAGCACAGTAGCACTAGTAGCGCTGGCGGAACGCAGGCTAACCGTTCAGGTTCACGCGGTGAATCTCAATGGTTGCACGTGCCGGCTTCTTAGCGGGCTTCTCGGCAGCCTTCTCGTCCTCTGCGGAATCCTCGGACTTCTCAGCCTTCTCAGACTTCTCAGACTTCTCAGCCTCGGCGGGCTCCTCCGAAGAGTCACCCTCAGCCTCCTCAGCCTCAGCGTCCTTGAAGTTGCCGCTCTCCACCTTCGCGGTGTGCTCACGAATCTGAGGCTCACCCAAACGTAGCGAAGCATACAGCGGAGCAGACACGAACAGCGTGCCGAACATGCCCACCAGAATACCCACAAACAGCGACAGGGACAGGTCCTGCAAAGTACCCGCGCCCAGGATGAACGCACCAATGAACAGGATCGCGCCCACCGGCAGAACACCCACAATAGCCGTGTTAATCGAACGGACCAGAGTCTGGTTCACCGCCAGGTTAATCTGCTCGGCAAAGGTCGTGTCGCGGCGTTCCAGCACGTCCTCGGTGTTCTCACGGATCTTATCGAACACCACCACCGAGTCGTACAGCGAGTAGCTCAGAATCGTCAAGAAACCAATAATTGCACTCGGAGTAATCTCGAAGCCGAACGCGGCGTACAGGCCAACCGTCACCACCACGGTGAAGAACAGGCCCGCAATAGACGCCAGCGACATCTTCCAGGTACGGAAGTAGAACGCCATACCAATCAGCGCAAGCACCACAAACGCAATCAGACCCCAGAACGCCTGACGGGTCACATCCGCACCCCAGGTCGGGCCCACAAACGAGGAGGTCACGTCATTCTCAGAGACGCCGTAACCCTCCTGCAGAGCCGCCTTCACCTGCAGAGTCTCATCATCGCTGAGCTTGCTCATCTGGGCACGAATCGTACCCGGCGCAATATTGGTCACGCGAACATCCGAAGCATCCTTCGCCTTCTCGTGAATAATGCGCTCACCCGTAGCAGTATCAACGTGCGCGGTCTTCGAGACCACGAACTCCGAACCGCCACGGAAATCAATACCCAGGTTGAAGCCGCCACCAACAGCCGGAATCAGAACCGAAACCGCCATCAGCACAGTAGCCAGCAGCAGCCACAGGCGGCGCTTACCCACGAAGGGGTACGAGCGGGCACCCGAATGCAGGTCATTACCGAAGCGGGCAAAAGCATTAGGTTTCACATCGGTAGCCATGCTTAGCTCTCCTTCTTCTCATCAGAAGCAGACTCGTCAGCCTCAGCGGCGGCACGCTCTGCACGGCGACGCTCAGCAATGCTCAGCTGCTTCTCCTCCGGGCTGCGGAGGCGACCGGCACCACGGTACAGCGGCGTAGCGCCCAGCGACTCAGGCGACAGGCCCGAGTGGCGGTGACCCTCACCGAAGTAGCGGGTATTCGCCAGCAGGGTCAGCATCGGGTGGGTGAACAGGTACACGACCACAAGGTCAGCAATCGCGGTCAAACCAAGGGTGAACGCGAAGCCCTTCACCGAACCGACCGACACCACGTACAGCACCACAGCAGCCAGCAGGTTCACAGCCTTCGACGCCAAAATAGTGCGGGATGCACGCTGCCAACCGTGGTTCACCGCCGACGGGATCGTGCGGCCCGCACGAATCTCGTCACGGATACGCTCAAAGTAGACGATGAACGAGTCAGCCGTAGCACCAATCGCCACAATCAGACCCGCCACACCAGCCAGGGACAGGCGGTAGTTCAACGCCCAACCCAGCAGCGCAATCGCCTCATACGAAATAATGCCAGCCACAATCAGCGACATCATCGTGACAAAGCCCAGCAGACGGTACTGGAACAGCGAGTACACGAACACCAGCAGCAGACCAATCAGACCGGTCAGCAGACCCACACGCAGCTGCTCCGAACCCAGGGTCGCAGAAATCTGCTGCTCCGACTGGATCGTGAAGCTAATCGGCAGGGCACCGTACTTGAGCTGATCGGCGAGAGCCTTCGCCTCCTGCTCGGTGAAGTTACCGGTAATCTGCGGCTTGCCGTCAGAAATCACTGCCTGCGACACCGGGGAGGACAGCACCTTGCCGTCCAGCAGAATTGCGAAGCGGGCACGCGGATCATTTGCGTTCTTCGCACGAATCGCGTTCAGGCGAGAAGTGATGTTCTGGAACTTCTCACGAGCCTCATCGTTGAACTGAATGTTCACAGCCCAACGGCCCGTCGTCACGCCCTGACCGCTCGTCTCCTGCGAGTGGCTTGCGGTAGAAATATCGCTACCGCTCAGCTCCACAGGACCCAGAATGTACTTCTCCTTACCGTCAGTGGAACACGCCACCATCGGCTTAGTCGGGTCGGCACTATCGGCGTCCTCATTACGTGCCGCGGTGCAGTCCTTCGCCTCGTACTGCTTGTACAGGTCCGCAGTAATCCAGTTGCGGTCCGAACCATTAGTCGGTTCCGCGGAGGGCTTGGGCAGCTTATCGTCCGCAGTGCGGGCATCCTCAGCCACCGCAGTACCGGCACCAGAAAGCAGCACCGGGCGGAACGTCATATTTGCAGACGCCTGAATCAGCTGACGAGTCTCAGCGCTAATTGTTCCGGGAACCGAAACAACCACGTTATTACCCGAGCCGAAGGAGGTGGTAACCTCCGCCTCCGAAACGCCGGCACCATCAACGCGCTGACGAATAATCTCAACCGCCTGGTTCAACTGCTCCTGGGTGACGTTCCCATCCGAAGAGCCATTGACCTTCGGAGAAAGAATCATCTGAGTACCACCCGAAAGGTCCAGGGCGAGCTTCGGTGCCCAAGAACCTCCCGAGTAGGTGCTGCCAAAAATACCGGCAGCCATAACAACCATGAGCAGGACCATCGAGAGGAGCGCCCCTCGCGCGGCTGCAAGCGGTGAACGCTTAGCCATAATGTTCCTTCTTCGTGTGAATAGTATTGAGTGTTCTACAGATTCCGTAACGTGAAAACCCGACGCCGCTCATGGGCGCCGGGCTCATACGCTCTGAATTACTTAGCGGTATCAGAAGAGGTATCGGAAGCGGGAGCTTCGGATGCGGTAGCCTCGTACACGTCCTCGGTCAGGGGCGCTGCGGGGGCTTCCTCCTCAACAAGGTTCAGGATCGCATTCATGGACGCAGTAATCACAACGCCCTCTGCAATCTGAAGCTGCAGCTTGTTGTTCTCAAGGTCAGTGCTGACAACGGTGCCGTAAACGCCGGAAGCAGTCATCACCTGATCACCAGGGACGAGCGCACGTCGCATTGCCTGCAGCTCCTCCATCTGCTTACGCTGACGCTTCTGCGCAGAGAACATCATCCATGCCAGCAGCGCCATCATGGCGATCATAATCAGGAGGTTAAAATCCATGGTCTCACTTTCACATCCGCACCCGTGCCGCTCACCGCGAGGGTTGAGCGTACCAGAAGGTGTGGAATCGTAGATACAGTACGTATCCATCCTACGCGAGAGCTTGAGCTTTAGTGACCCGAACCAGCATTTTTGTGAGGTTAACCTGAGTTTTGGACTCTCTCGGCGTAATTTTATGTCGCTGATAAAGCCCGGCAGAGCCCGATGGAACCTGACAGCGCCTGTAGAAGTGGTGCAGAAAGATGCGTTGCCGAACGATACAAAGGAGCGCACAGAGAAGCCCGCGGGAGGTTGTTGCTACCTCACACGGGCTACTACTGTGTCATCAACTGCTGTGTTATCAGCTGGTGCGGGTCTAGAGCTGAATCGGGCCTAAAGCTGAATCTCCGGGGCTTCCAAGCCGAGGTGCTCCCACGCCGCGGGCAGAGCCACACGACCGCGCGGGGTACGACCAATCAGGCCCTCACGCACCAGGTACGGCTCGGCAACCGTCTCCACGGTCTCCGTCTCTTCACCCACCGCAATGGCGAGGGTAGACAGACCCACCGGGCCGCCGCCGAACTTGTGAATCAGCGCCTCCAGCACAGCGCGGTCCAGGCGGTCCAGGCCGCGCGAATCCACCTCGTACATGTCCAGAGCGGTTGCGGCATCGGTCGCATTAATGCGATCCACGCCGTTGACCAGCGCCCAGTCACGCACACGGCGCAGCAGACGGTTCGCAATACGCGGCGTGCCTCGGGAACGACCGGCAATCTCGGTGAATCCCTCGGAGGTAATCTGCATGTCCATCAGGCCCGCGCTACGGCGAAGTACCAGCTCAAGCTCCTCCACCGAGTAGAACTCCAGGTGACCGGTAAAGCCGAATCGGTCACGCAGAGGGCCGGGCAGCAGACCCGCGCGGGTCGTCGCACCGACCAGGGTGAACTGCGGCAGCTCCAACGGAATGGAGGTCGCACCCGCGCCCTTACCGACCACAATATCCACACGGAAATCTTCCATCGCCATGTAGAGCATTTCCTCAGCCGGGCGGCTCATACGGTGAATCTCATCCAGGAACAACACCTCACCGGGGGTCAGCGAAGACAGAATCGCCGCTAAATCACCCGAATGCTGAATCGCCGGGCCGGAGGTAATGCGCAGCGGCGCCTCCATCTCTGCCGCAATAATCATTGCGAGAGTGGTCTTACCCAGACCGGGAGGTCCCGACAGCAGCACATGGTCGGCGCTACGGCCACGCATCTTCGAAGCCTCCAGCACCAGGGACAGCTGCTGACGCACACGGCGCTGACCCACAAAGTCATCCAGGGACTTAGGGCGCAGTGCCGCCTCAATCATCTTCTCTTCAGGCTCTTCTTCCATCGCCACGAGGCGCTGGGCGGGAGCTGAAGACGCCTGAGTGCCGGGCACCTGACCGGGAAAATACCCGCCGGAAACCAGGGACGCCGCGGGCTGCGGCTCATAGGGATTCTGGCTCATAGAATTCTTCTTTCACAAAAGTTTGAGTGGGATACAACGAACAGGGCGCGCCGATTAGTGGCGGCCCACCGTGTTCTGAGTACCCAAGGAGGCGAGCACACCGCGCAGAGCCACACCAACCGGCTCAGTCTCTGCGGCAGGGTTGTGCTGCACGTAGGCGTCAATAGCGGCGGAAGCGTCCTTCTCGCTCCAGCCCAGGGAGGTGAGAGCATCAAGCACCTGCGGCTTCCAGATGATGCCCTGGCTCAGCGGTAGCTCATCGGTCTGGCCATCGCTGAGAATCAGTTTGCCGGCAAGCTCCAGCACAATACGGCGGGCGCCCTTCGGGCCGATACCGGGAACCTTCGTGAACGCCTTATCGTCACCGGTCGCCACGGCGCGCTCCACCTCAGCAGCAGTGTGAACGCTCAACACCGCCAGAGCAATGCGCGGACCAATACCGGAAACCGAAAGCATCATATCGAACACTTCACGCTCGGCAGGCTCCGAAAAACCGTAGAGAGTCATCGACTCTTCACGCACAATCATGGTGGTCAGCACGGTAGCTTCCTCACCGGTGCGCAGCTTGGAGAGAGTACGCGCAGTAGCGTACACGAGCATGCCGAAACCGTTCACGTTAATCACCGCATGGTCAAGGCCCACCTGAGCCACACGACCGGTCAGGGATGCAATCATTTCTCTCCACCTTTCAACACCGCGCCCAGGAATGAGGCTCGCGGCAGTGTGAGGGCACCGGGAACTCCGGCACCCACAGAACGCACTCCCCCAGTTCGACGGGGAGACACTACAAGTATATTAGAATATTTCTTCTGAAATCAAGCATATATTCGAACTTCTTAGCGAATATACACAAGCCAGCAGGAGGGGCGCAAAGACCTACGAAGGCACACACAGGCACCTCTAGCGGCGAGCGCGCGCCTCCGCCTCCATCCAGGCACGCTGCGCCGGAGTCAACACCCCGCCGCGAGGCGCCTGTGCCGGGCGTGAACCCTGATGAGTCTGCGTCTGAGCGGACATGTTAATACCCGAACCGATGCCGCCGCCACGCCAACCGTGACAAATGGCAATTGCCAGGGCGTCGGCAGCATCGGCGGGTTTCGGCATGGAATCCAGCCCCAAAATACGGGTCACCATGCGACCGACCGACGCCTTATCGGCGCGGCCGCTACCGGTCACCGCCGCCTTCACCTCCGAGGGGGTATGGAAGAACACCGGCACGCCGCGCATCGCCGCCGCAGAAATTACCGCACCCGAAGCGTGCGCCGTACCAATCACCGTGTTCACCTGCTCCTGAGCGAAGATACGCTCAATCGCCAGGGCATCCGGCTTGTAGGTGTCCAGCCAGTGGGAGGCGGCGTTGAAAATCCAGAGAATACGCTGGTCCAGGGACTCCGCAGGGATCGTGCCGGCAACACCCACGTTCACGAAGTGCGCCTTACGGTCGGCGGTCATATCGAGCATGGAGAAGCCGCAGCGGGTCAGACCCGGGTCAACACCCATGATGCGGGTTGCACCCGGCACACGCTCCACAGCGGCAGCGGTACGGTTTTCACGCATGCTATCGCGTGCGGCAGGTTGAGCGGCAGCCATCATCTCCCCTTTCGACAAACTCCCTCTAGAATCTCTAGATTCTAGCCCTTCAGAATCCTAGCACCCGGCACCGGGGCACGCCACGAACATTGTCACCGCGAGAACGGTCACCACAAGTGCGGTCACCGCGCACCCCGCGAAAAGTATCCAGCGCATCCCCAAGATGCGGTATCGCAGGCAATATAGCCCAAAACGCTAAGAAGCCACTCCCCCAACCAGCCACCCTACGGCGGCTCGGTTAAAGGAGCGGCTTCTTCAAGCATCAGATATCAGAATCCGAGCGATTACTCAGCTTCCAGCTCTGCCATAACCTCAGCAGAAACGTTAGCGTTCGAGTAGACGTTCTGAACGTCGTCGAGCTCTTCAATAGCGTCTGCCAGCTTCATGAACTTCTTAGCACCCTCGGCGTCCAGGTCAACCTGCATGGTCGGGCGGAAGACCGGGTCGTCGTTGTTGTACTCCAGGCCAGCCTCGTCCAGTGCCTTACGAATCTCGGGCAGGTCGGTCGCTGCGGAAACAACGGTGAACACGTCGCCCTCGTCCAGAACCTCTTCGGCACCTGCATCCAGGACAGCCATCAGAACGTCGTCCTCGGTCAGACCGTCAGTCTTGGTGACCTCAGCAACGCCCTTACGCTCGAACAGGAACGCAACCGAACCCTGGTCAGCCATGGTGCCGCCGTTACGGGTCACAGCCAGGCGAACCTCAGACGCTGCACGGTTACGGTTATCGGTCAGACACTCAATGTACAGAGCGGTACCCTGCGGGCCGCGTGCTTCGTACATGATTTCGGTGTAGTCAATGGTCTCACCGGTCAGGCCAGCGCCACGCTTGATTGCGCGGTCAATGTTGTCGTTAGGAACGGAGTTCTTCTTCGCCTTGGACACAGCCAGGTCAAGAGCGGGGTTACCAGCAATATCAGCGCCGCCCATACGTGCTGCAACTTCAATTGCCTTAATGAACTTCGCGAACGCCTTCGCGCGCTTAGCGTCGATAGCAGCCTTCTTGTGCTTAGTAGTCGCCCATTTAGAGTGACCGGACATTCGTATCTCCCTTAGTCAAAACCTCTGTGCGGACACGGCGAAACGTCCCACGCACCGTACTGTACTCACATAACTATACCGTAGCGGAGGCGCACACCACCTCAGAAAGTGCACGCCACCGCCCGGAATAGGATGCTAGCGGGGGCGAGATGCAGCCGAAGCGCGTGCCTTCTCCACCAGCGAGTCGTCAATCGTGTTCGGCGTGAACTCGCCAAACTTACGCTTAGCCGCCTGCTCAATCAGGTAGTCCGAAATCTTCGGGTTCTTCGGCAGCAGCGAACCGTGCAGGTAAGTGCCAATCACGTTGTGCACGCGCGCACCCTCGTATGCATCAGTCACATTGTTGCCCTCGCCCTTGGTGACGGTAGCCAGCGGGGTACAGCCAGAACCCAGGTAAGTCAGGCCCGAGTGGTTCTCAAAACCAATCACGGTGCCGAACTCCTCAGACTCCTCAACAATGTTGCCAATCAGGCGGTCATCACCGCCGACCGTGTGCGCATCAAAAATTCCGATGCCCTTCAGCACCTCACCCTCACGGGTGCGGAACTCCTTGCCGAACAGCTGGTACAGGCCACAAATGACGAGCATCGGCACGCCATCCTCAGCCAGCGCGCGCAGCGTGTCACCATTAGCGTGCAGGTCGTCCTGAATCACGGACTGACCGGAATCCTGACCGCCGCCACCCAGAATAATGTCAACATCCTTCGGGAAAGGCTGACCGGGGTTGTGATCCAGAATCTGCACGTCAAAGCCGTGTGCCTGCGCGCGACGAGCCAACGCCAGGGTGTTACCCCAGTCGCCGTAAATGTTCATGTCGAGCGGGTACAGCTGCAGAATACGCAGAGTCTTACCGTTATTGGGGCCGGAGGCGGGGGTGCCCTCAAAAGTGTGAGTTGCCGTCATTAGGATACCCTCTCAACGTCAGTGATCTTTGCGAGCTCTTCACGCAGAGCCAGCATTGCGGTGTAGGTGCAGAAAATACGCATGGGCGCGTTACCGCTGGAGGCAATGAAGCCCTTGAGCGCATCGGCGAGGTTCTCGTTGACCTCGTCAACCTTCACGCCGTCATGTTCCAGGCGCAGCGCCATATCCCAGGCGCGCACGCCCGAAACCATCTGCACGCCGGTCTTCTTCAAGCTGTCGAAGTCAACATCCCACAGCCAGGACACGTCACGACCGTCAGCGTACTGGTCGTTAATCGTGATCATGGTGGCGTAGTCGTCAGCGTTCGCGCTCGCCAGGGACAGGCGGAAACCGCTCGGGTTCTTCACGAGCAGCAGCTGCAGTGGGCGGCCGTTCACGTTCAGGGTCTCACCGCGACCGAAGGCGGGGGTAATCTTCGCCAGCTCCGCAATGAGCTTATCTTCGTTGAGCTTATCTCCCATGACGGCGCGGGTCAGCGCCATAGCGCCTGCTGCGTTGAAGATGTTGTAAATGCCGTAGAGGTTAATCTCACCGACTCGTTCCACACCCGCCAGATCAAACGTAGCGGAGGTGCCGGAGAACGCGGTGAGGGTGACGTCTGCATCGGGAAGGGTTGCCTTCGCAACGGTGCCGCCGCGCATCTCATCATCCGAGGGGAAGTACGAGCGCAGGGACTCATCCAGGCCGTAGTACTTGACGGTCACGCCCGGCTGCACGTTCTCAGCGAGCGAGCGGATGCGCGGATCCTCACGGTTGAGCACCACGGTGCCGGTCGTTGCGGAGGCGACGGTCGCCAGCATGCGACGGGTCGTGTCAATCTCACCGAAGCGGTCCAGCTGGTCACGCAGAACGTTCAACAGCAGAGCGTAGTCGGGCTTGACAGCCTTGACGAAGTGCACGGCGTGCGCCTCGTCCAGCTCAAGCACAGCGATATCAGCGTCAAGCTTGCCGCCGAGAGTCATCTCGCCCAGCAGTGCCGCGGCAACACCGCGCACAAAGTTCGAACCGGTGCGGTTAGTGAAAACCTTCAGACCCTGAGCTTCAAGCAGCTGCACAGCCATCTTCGTGGTGGTGGTCTTACCGTTCGTACCGGAGACAACAACCACGCCGTAGGGCAGCTTCGCGAGCTCTTCAGCGACGAAGTCGGGGTGCAATTTTTCCATGACAAGGCCGGGGAAGGCGGAGCCGCCGCCGCGAAGCTTAGTCGCGACGCGTACGCCCTGGCCGAGAAGACGAATGAGGGGTTTGGACATGCTTACCATTTTAGTACACGCACGCTAACGGCTGAATGGTCCGCCGGGACTCGTTCGCTACAGCCGGACGGGGCGGGATGCTGGGGTAGTTAGAACAGCGAACCCTGCACCCTCACCCGCGTGAACTCCTGCGCAGGCTCCACCAGCACATTCCTCCACGCGGCAGTATTCACCAGGAACGCCGCGTCAGCATCGCCGGTGTGGGCGCTCAAAAACTGACCCGCCGCGCCCGTGCAGAAGAAGCCAGCCGCCCCGCTCTCGATGCCGGGATTACCCAGACCAGAATCGCACGGCGCCAGTGGTTCGGGCGATTGCGCCCGCAGTGCCGCATACGGGCGGTTCATGGCGAGCGACGGAATCCACGGCTCATCCAGGGCGGTGAGCGGCACCTCCGGCTCGGTGCGCGCCAGCTCGGCGAGCGCTTCGCGGGCGCGGGCAACCGCCTCCTGATGAGCAGAGCGAAGCTGCGCGCCGGGCAGCGGGTTCGTCCAGGCACGGTACTTGCTCGCCACCTGCTTGACCTGCGGAATCTTCGCGAGGGCGGTCACGGCATCTTCGGCGCGGCGAATGGTAAGCCCGTCGGGTGCGAGCGCAATGTAGGTGGCGGTGGCGACCGCCTGCTCGTCCAGGCGGCGCGGGGTCGAATGCAGAGAGCTCGTGCCGACCTTGTGCGTGCCGTCCGGGAACGTCGCGATGTAGAGGCGGTGCTCCAGCATGGCGTAGGCGCGCATGGATTCGGTGAGCGTTCCGGGGTACAGGTGCGCGCTGTGCAGGGCGGTGAATTCGTCGCGGGCGGTGCAGCGCGGGCACTGCTGGCCACGCTGGATGCGGGTGCCCTCGGGACAGGGTACGCGGCGGATTCCGGCGGAGGTAACCCCGGGTTCGGAGGCAGATTCGGGGGCGGCGTCACCGCTTACGCCGGTGGTGTAGCCGGCGCAGTAGCGGTAGAGTTCCCCCTCGCTATCGCGCGGAATACGCAGCCCCAGGTAGGCGCCGGGGGTCAGCGGAATCTGGATGCGCACCCCGCTCGGAACGCCAAGCTGAGCGGGCACGCTTTCCTGGATAGGAGCGCTCTCCCCTGCCGCTTGAGATGACCGGTGATGAGCTCCTTCAGCGACCCCGCCAATGGCTCCACCAGTTACAGGCACGACCGGTTCCACCTCAATGAGCGGGCGGCGATTGGACCAGCGGATTTGCCTCCAGATGAGCAGCTGCGGCGCGCCTGCAGAATCACCGGCTGCACCGGCATCATTACCGGCGGCAGGCGCAGTAGCTACAGCAGGCGCGGCACTAAACTCGTCGAAAGCAGTCTCAAGCAGGTTGGGGTAGTCCATAGCATTCCACTCTAGCGGGTCTGGCGCATCTAGTGCTGGCACATCTCACGGCTCTGGCGGGTTCACGGCGCGGCTGGCGGGACTGCCCCAGACGCTCCACACATTCCCGGCGCGCATCCTCGGAGCGCAAAAGAGGCCAGCAGCCTTCACGCTGATCCGCACCCCTCGCAGTGTTGCCGCGCGTTCACGCACGACCGGGTGGGTTCTCAGTTGAGGCGCTGACCTCTGTGGTTGATGCAGGGTGCTTACCCTGCCAAGCCCGAAAGCGATCGGTGACCGCTATTTTTCGGTGAGCTATGCGGTGTTCATGGAAGCCGGAAGCTTCCCCGCAGCGTCGCTGCAGTTAAAACTTTGCCATATCCAAGGGGCATAACATCATTCAAATACGCGTCGACCGCCTAATCTACGCATTTATGAAGCAAGTTTTTTCTGCACTGGTTGGCAAATTGAAGTAGTGAGTGCAGATTTTCAAACCCACCAAGCCTGCCAACCGGGCCACCGAGCTATCTAGACTGGGCTATCTAGGCCGGGCTACCTAGACCGGATCGTCTAGCCAGCCTGCCTAGCTGAGTCGAGCAAACCCCTCCGCAATAGCCACACGCATATCATCCAGCGTGCGGGACATGGTCTTGGTGTGAGCGATAATCGGCAGGAAGTTCGTATCCCCACTCCAGCGCGGCAGAATGTGCTGGTGCAGGTGATCAGCAATGCCCGCGCCGCCCACCTTGCCCTGATTCATGCCAATGTTGAAGCCGTCATTATGCGACACCTCACGTAGAACCTTCATGGCGAGCTGGGTCAGCTGCGCAATCTCCATGGTTTCCGCCTCGGTCGCATCATCGTAGAACGGGATGTGACGGTACGGGCAGATGAGCAGGTGCCCCGGGTTGTACGGGTAGAGGTTGAGAATCACGAAGGCATGCTCGCCGCGGTGCACAATCAGCGACTCCTCGTCACTGCGGCTGGGCGCGGTGCAGAAGGGGCAGGTCTTCTCGGTGTAGTCCTTCTGGCCACCGCTCACATAGGCGGTGCGGTGAGGGGTCCACAGGCGCTGGAATTGGTCCGGTGCGCCGGGCAGCTCGAAGGAATCCTGCACCGAGGCTGCGGTGCCGTGCTCGGGGGTCGTGTTCTCGCTCATAGTCCCATTCTATAGCCCGCACGCGGCAACGGGAACGACCCATCCGCTATGCGTGCCAGATATGAGATGACTCCCCCGGTAGCGCGCTTAGCCGTGCTGCTTTTCCAGGTGAATGATGCGGGTGGCGCCCTCATAGGTCATGGGGAAGCTCAGCACACCGTTCTCCATGGTGAATTCCTTGGCTTCCTTGTCGGAGGCGTAGGGTGCGCGGGCCAGCTTCGCACGATCCACGCGGGAAACGTAGGTAAAGTTGCCGGTCTTCGCCTCGAAAGCACCAACCCAGAAGGGGGTCGCCAGCTCTTCGTGGTTCAGGTGGTAAGTCACCTCGATAACACCGTCGTGGATGACGGCGTCCATGTAGTTCTCGAGGTCGGCGGCGCCCTGCTGAACCCAGGTGCCGTCAGCACTCGTCGTCGAACGAGTCGCGAGCATGGAAGAAGGCATAGCGGTCGGGGCGGGTGAGGCAGGTTCCTGATTGCTCGTGTTATCCGGTGCGGGGGTCTCGGTGGGCTGCGTTGCGGTCGGGTGAATCGACGGGTCCTGCGAGACGCCAGCCGCCGCCTTAATTCCGGTGCTGTCGTCGCCGGGGGCGGAAACGGCGCTAGGTTCGGCGGTTGCAAAAGCAGCCTGGTCAACAACAGCGGATGCGGAGGCGTTATTCGGTGCGGATGCGCACGCGGTGAGGGAGAGCGCGCTGACGAGTAGAGCGAGCGCACCCAGGGTGGACTTAGGTGCCACGAAAGTGTCCTAACAGAGTGTGTGTGTTTGAGTGAGTTTGTGAGTTGAGTGGTGTCTGCCCGTGAGTGAGGTGGGGATACGACAACACCCCGTAGCGCATTGGGCTACAGGGTGCTCGGTAATCGGCACGTAGATAGTTTATAGGCTCTGGCTAGGAGTTTCACTAGTGACGGTTATTTTTAAAAGATAGTTTGGTCACATTAGACCTTAAATTGAGGGGTTATTCACAGGCAAGAGCACCAATTTGCACTCTGAGCGGGCTAATTTTACCTTGACAAGCCACAACATAATATCTGGCGAGATTTTCTGGATTTCTGCCCCAGTATTTCTGCCGCGCCACCGGCAAACCCACAATTTCGTTGCAGACAACAGCAGAACTCAGCAGAACTCAACACCTATTTGCGAGAGCGCAACGCGAACTTCTCACGAATAATCGTGAACGTCTGGCGAGTCTCCTCCAGCAGGGCGATTGGCTCCTGCTCACGCACCGCAACCTCATGAGAGGTCGAGGAATCAGCGGGTTCACCAGTCCGCGCGGCGCCCGGTGCGGTATTCGAGGCAGCAGCCGAGGCGGGCTCAGCAGCACCGAAACCGGGGGCACCGAAACCGGCGCGGCGTGCCGCCTCCGCCTCCGAAGGAATCGGGTGTACGCCGTCTTCATCCACGACCTCACGCAGGGTGTAGTTGTGGGCTTCACGGCGCGCATACTCACGAGCTAGCAGGGCACGTAGCTCAGAAATTTCCTGGCGAAGATCGTCCACGTCAGCCTTGGTTGCGGGGTACTCTTGCTCCTCCCTGCCACCGATTTTTTCGATAATCCAGCTGGCGAGCGCACCGGTCGCAACCGCGACCATACCCACGCCGTACAGCATGACGACCACGGCGATAACCCTGCCGATGCCGGTGATCGGGTAGACGTCGCCGTAACCGACCGTGGCGAGGGTCGTGAACGTCCACCAGTAGGCGGTGGGCAGGTCACGAATCATCGCGCCCGGCTCGGAGGACTCCACCGAATAGATTGCCAGGGCGAACATGATGATGAAGATTGCGGTGTACCCGAAGAGCTTCACCGCCAGCTCTGAGAGCCTCTTGTACTGGCGGTTGGTGGTCAGGTGAATCATGGCGAGGAAGCTGACAATACGCCACGCGGGTAGCAGCACAATCGCCAGGTTCATCAGGTTGTGCGTGATGAAGTAGAGTCGCCGTGGCGCCAGGTACAGGCGAATGCAGTAGTCGGCGGCGAATAGGCCCCACAGAATCATCTGAATGATGTTGAGGTACCCGTCGTACGGTTCTTGGATGCGCGTGCTCATGATGGGTGCGGCGAACGCGAGCAGGTACAGCACGGACGCCACGAACATGGGCGTTGAGGAACGTTCCTCCCACGCCGCCAGGTTCTTCTCGCCGCGGTACTTGCTGAGCGTACGGAACAGGCGGGTGCGCGGGGCGCGACGCGGTGGGTCCGTGACGGTGCGGGTGACCGTACGGATGGTCGTGGTGTGCGTTTCGGGTTCGCCCGCATCGATTATCTCGGCGGCATCATCGGGGTTGCCCCGGGTGCCTGCTTTCGGGGAGCCCGTATTCGGAGTGCCAGCTTTCTGGTCGCCCTTGCCGTGCGGGTGATGCGTGGTGCGGGTGATGCGGCGTTCCTCGCGGTGCGTGCCGTCCGGCGCGTCGGTGGTGGCGTATTCTTCGACGACTTCTTCGTAGTCGTCGTCGGGGTCCAGGTCGGTGGAGTAGACGGAGTGAGCGCTGTCCAGGCGGGCGCTATCAATCTGCACGGCGTCTACGGGCAGGGCGGTTGCTTCTGCGGGACTAGCTGCTGCCGGACTCGCTGTAGCGGGGATTGCTTCAGCGGGAGCGGTTTTAGATGCGGTAGTTTCAGGGCGCACAGACGCACCCGCCGGGCTGTCCCCCGAGCTATTCCCTGCCGACGTATTGGGTGCTGTGCCGTTCTTTACCGTGTTTTCTGCCTGGTTCTGTTCCGCCTTATCCATAGTGTGAATGATACTCCGCGCCGTTGCGTTTGCGTTTCTATTTCATTGCACTGCGGGCATTTAACCTGACACAATATGTGGTGTACCCATCACCTCGGTTGCGCTATCCAGCAGTGTTACTATCCCCCGCAGTGTTACTGCCTCGTAGCGTTGCCGACCCGCACCTCGGAGTGCCTTATGCCTTCACACATCACCGCTTCCTTCTTGCACCTGCCGAGCTTCCGCCAGTCAGGTTTTCCTCACCCGAGCTTCCGTCAGCTGGGCGTGAGCCTGTGCCTCTCCGGTGCGCTCGCCGCTGCCCTGGGTGGGTGCGCCTCCCTGAACTCCTCCCCTTCTGCGTCTGCTGAGGCTTCGTCTGAGCCGACTGCGGCGAGCCACGCGACGGCGCCGGTGCTTCAGGATTCTGAGGGTTTCCGCCTGTTTACCGGTCGCGGCGCTGTTGAGGAGGCGGTCTTTGAGGGCCCGGCGGCGCCCGCCTCCTATTCGTATGTGGAGTTTGAGCGTCGCGGTGAGCCGGAGGGCACGATGAAGGTTTCGGTCACTGACGGTTCGGGCACTCAGGTTGAGGTGGTTGCTGGCGGTTCGGGTGAGGGTGCGGGCGTGTGGGTTCGTAATACGGCGAGCGCGTCTGCGCCGGCTCCTTCTAGTACCGGTCCTTCTAGTTCCGCGAAGTCTGCCGGTGCGGTGAGTGTGCCGTATAGTTCGGCGCGTGTGACGGCGTCGACGTCGCAGCTGACTGATGATGCGCAGTGGATGGTGTCGGTTCGTGCGGCGGGTGTTGGTTCTTCGGGTGAGTTTGAGGCGCCTGATGGTGTGCCGTTGACGAGTCAGAGCGCGGAGGTTGGCGAGATTCAGATGCAGGGCAGCCGCGGTTTTGTGCACGATACGGTGTCGAGTGGCGGTTCGGTTGCGGTGGAGAACCGTTCGGGTGCGAAGATGACGGTGTATTGTGCGGGTGTGGATCGTAAGGAGCGTAGTGTGCCTGCGGGTGGCCGCGTGTTTGTGGAGGATTTGGGGGTGCGTGCTTCAGCGGGTTCTCCTCTGTTTTGTGGTGTGGTGACTTCTGATAGTACTGCTAGCTGGAATGTTACGGCGCTCGGCGGCCGCGCCTAGGGTTGAGCGTCTCTCCTCTGTAGCACCCTCGCACTTCCGGTGCCCTCCGAACAGTATCTAAACAATTACCGCTGACCGCGAGCAGGAATAGCTGTCCCACCTGAGGGTATAGTTGTACTCGACAATACATCCACCAATCAATGGAGATTATCTCGATGACCAATCAGTCGTCAGCATCCGAGATCGAACCGGTCGTGGTTCCCAAGTTCTACGAGTTTATTCCTGATATCCTGAGTTACCTTTCCGACGGCGTCGAGCGTAGCAATAAGGAAATCTATACCGCTGTTGCCGCGCGTTCCGCACTCTCACCGAAGCAGATGAAGCAACTCATGTCGAACCGTCGACGCCTTGTATACGTGGACCGCATTAGCTGGGGTCTCACCTACCTCAAACAGTGGGGAGCCGTTGAATCGCCGGGTCGCGGCCGTCAGAAGATTTCGGACGAAGGCAAGAAGCTTGCTAATCAGTACCCTCAGGGCCTCCCTTCGGAAATCGTCGCGGAGATTGTTCGCGGCGTTAAGTCGAACTCCTCCACAGCAACCCCGACTCAGCCGGCTAAGAGCGGCACGAAGAACGATGTGCCCAAGGTAGCCCCCAGCACGTCCGAACCCGCAAACGTAGACGAGAGCACTCCCCAAGAGCTCATTGATGAGAGTATCGCTCAGCTGGAGTCTGCACTCGTGCACGATATTCTGGAGCGCGTACGTTCCATATCCCCCGGCGCTTTTGAACAGTTGGTGGTGGATATCCTGCTAGCTATGGGATACGGAGGCGCCGAAGAGCGGGGTATCGTCACCCAGGCATCTCGCGATGGCGGTATCGATGGAGTCATCGACCAGGACGCACTGGGTCTGTCAAAGATTTACGTTCAGGCCAAGCGATACGGTGAGAAAAACACCGTAGGCCGACCGGCTATCCAAGAATTTGTCGGTGCGGTACATGCAGAAGGTACGCAGGGCGTATTCATCACCTCGAGCTCTTTCACCACCGACGCGCGGGAGTTCGCGAAGAAACTCAGCGGTAGCACCTCAGTGGTTCTGGTAGATGGTGACCAGCTGGCCCGTCTCATGGTGAAGTACGGTATCGGCGTACAGGTGGAACGAACCTACACCATCAAGAGGATTGATGAGGACTTCTTCGACGAAGCCTAAACGTTACACAAGCGTGGGGTGGAAAGCATGTAGCTTTCTGCCCCACGTTTTCTTTTGGGTTGTTTGCTGGATTGTTACAGCAGCTGGTAGGTGAACCTAAAAAATTCCAAATCGGTCCGCGGGCAGGGTAGCTGTCTCCTTCAGGCGCATGCACAAAACCCACGGGATACCAATAAATACGCAGGGAAACCACATCACCACCCGGCGTATAACCCGCTTCCCTTATGGTGACAAGTAGTCGCCAAGCTTAGCCATAGCTAAGCGGAAAAGACGGCGTTCAAAAGAAGATACTGAGAAAGACAGCATTACACACCCCTTCATCTGTAAGGAAGCTCAAGATTATGACCGTTGTGTCAAATACATCTGAAGCCCTCAATTCCCCCTACGAGGACACCCTCAAGCGCCTGCTCAGCGACGCACGCGCAGAAGCCGTCGAATCCAGCGTCTCCGAGCTCGAACGCCTCGCTATTGCACACGACGCATCCCACTACCTGCTCGTACCCGCCGGCCTGATCCGCCCCGACTCCGCCGAAGACGTCGCCAACATCTTCCGCGCAGCCGGCGACCTCGGCCTGCCGCTGACCTTCCGCTCCGGCGGCACCTCCCTCTCCGGCCAGTCCAGCGGCGACGGTCTGATGGTCGACACCCGCCGCCACTTCAAGAAGATCGAGGTTCTTGAAGACGGCAAGAAGGTGCGCGTGCAGCCCGGCGCGACCATCATGATGGTCAACAACTACCTGGCACCATACGGCTACAAGCTCGGCCCCGACCCGGCATCCTGGTCCGCCTGCACCATCGGTGGCGTGGTCGCGAACAACTCCTCCGGCATGTCTTCGGGCACCAAGTACAACACCTACAACACCCTGGACTCCATGGTGTTCGTGCTGCCCAGCGGCACCATCATTGACACCGCCGAGCCGGACGCCGACCAGAAGCTACGCTCCCTCGAACCCGAGCTTCACGAGGGCCTGCTGCGCCTGCGCAAGCGCGTCACCGAGAACCCCGAGTCCATGGCGAAGATTCGCCAGCAGTACTCCATGAAGAACACCATGGGTTACGGCCTGAACTCCCTGGTCGACTTCGAAACCCCCGTGGACATTCTGCAGCACCTGCTGATTGGTTCGGAGGGTACCCTCGGCTTCGTTGCTTCGGCAACCTACCGCACCCTGCCGATTCTGAAGAACATTTCCACCGGCCTGCTCGTGTTCGACAACCTCATTGACGCGGCACGCTCCGTACCCGAACTGGTTGCTAACAAGCTCGCTACCGTCGAGCTGATGGACGCCACCAGTATTCGTGTGGCTCAGCGTACCGGTCAGGCTGCGGAGGCGCTCGCCGCCATCGACGTGAAGGACCACGCCGCCCTGCTGGTTGAGTTCCAGGGCAACTCTGAGCAGGAGCTGAGCGACCTTGCCGCCGCTGCTGCACCCATGTTTAAGAGCCTGCCGGTGGCTTCGCCGGTGTCGATGACCAGCAAGCTGTCTGAACGTAACGCCCTGTGGGCGGCACGCCGCGGCCTGTACACCACCGTTGCGGGTAACCGCCCCTCCGGCACGAACGCCCTGCTGGAAGACGTGGTCGTGCCCGTCGAGGTTCTGGGTAACACCTGTAGCGACCTGACCAAGCTGTTCGACGCACACGGCTATAAGGATTCCGTGATTTTCGGTCACGCGAAGGACGGCAACATCCACTTCATGCTGAACGAGCAGTTCCGCGACCCGAAGCAGCTGGACCGCTACCGCGAGTTCACCGAAGAAATGGTTCAGCTGATTCTCGGTAACGAAGGCTCGCTGAAGGCTGAGCACGGTACCGGCCGCATCATGGCGCCGTTCGTGAGCCGCCAGTTCGGTGAGGAACTCTTCGACGTGATGCGCCAGATCAAGCGTCTCATTGACCCGAAGGGCTTCATGAACCCCGGCGTGCTGCTCGCCGAGCCGGACACCGACTACGTGACCGACCTGAAGGTCGCCGAAACCGTCGAGGAAGAAGTCGACCGCTGCGTGGAGTGCGGCTACTGCGAGCCGGTCTGCCCCTCCCGCAACCTGACCCTGACCCCGCGTAAGCGCATCGTGCTGCGCCGTGAGATTGCCGCCGCTGAGTTGAACGGCGACCACGAGCTCGCCGAGCGCCTGCGTAAGGAGTACGAGTACTACGGCATTGAGACCTGTGCCGTGGACGGCATGTGCCAGACCCGCTGCCCCGTGAACATTAACACCGGTGATTTGATTCGCCGCCTGCGTTCTGAGAACCAGGACAAGCTGGCCGCTACCGGCTGGAAGGTCGCCGCGCAGCAGTGGGGCATCATGGACAAGGTCGCCGGCAAGGCCCTGACCGTGGCGAAGAAGCTGCCGTTCCCCGTAGTACACGGCACCACCGATATTGCCCGCAAGGTCATGGGTGACGACATGGTTCCTTCCTACAAGAAGGACCTGCCGGTTGGTGGCCCGGCGCGTAAGCCGCACAAGGACGCAACCGCTGAGATCGTGTTTTTCCCCGCCTGCGTGAACGCCATGTTCGGCGGCGTGGACGGCGACGGCAAGCACGACCCGGTCAATGCAACCCAGGCGTTCATTCGCCTGTGTGAGCGTGCGGGCGTGAAGTACCGCATCCCGGACAATATTGGTGAGATGTGCTGTGCTACCCCGTGGAAGTCGAAGGGCTTCACCGACGGCTACTCGATTATGAGCGACCGTGTGCTGAAGTCCCTGTGGGAGGCTACTGACGGTGGCCGCCTGCCGGTCGTGTGTGACGCTTCATCCTGTACTGAGGGTCTTGAGGTGATGCGCAAGAAGGTTATTGAGGCGCTGGAGCACAAGATCGTGAACGGTTTGAAGCCGGGTGAGCCGGACTTCTCGCGTCTGCGCATGTACGACGCGGTGCAGTTCGCCGCCGATAACATGCTGGACAAGCTGACCGTGTCTGCTCCCCTGCCGTCGATTGCGCTACACCCGACCTGCTCCATGACTCACTTGGGTACTCAGCCTGCGTTTGAGAAGATTGCGAACGCGATGAGTGACGACGTGTACGTGCCGAAGCACTGGGGTTGCTGTGGTTATGCGGGTGACCGCGGTATGCTGCACCCTGAGCTGACTGCGAGCGCTACGGAGGCGGAGGCTGCGGAGCTGAGCGAGCAGAAGGAGTTCGCCGCATACATTTCGGCAAACCGCACCTGTGAGCAGGGCATGACGGAGGCGACCGGCCACACCTACCAGAACGTGTTGCAGCTGCTGGAACGCACCACCCGCTAAACGGCTGAGCGCATAGCAACGGTATAAAGGAAGGGACCCGGCGGGCTATCCAATGTGGATGGCCTGCCGGGTCCCTACTATGTTTTAAATATAATTTATTTATGCCACACAAGTATTTAGGCAAATGAGAACTTAGTAATATTAGCTTCAATTTTATTTTCATGAGAAGATTCGTTCCAGAGAGACAAATAATCTTCTTCCAATATATTTGAAACATTAGAAATTCCCTGAATACTTTTTAAATAATCTCCAATATTCACATCATTTGGCAATGTTTTTGCCTCGGTTATACCCGTCTCAGGTGACGCTAGAACAACACCTTGCGGTTTTTGGTCAAGCACCTTCTCGGCAGTACTGTGCAGAGTTTTCGCATACAATTGCCCCTCCACCTCAGTCACAACAACAACAGGAAAACCATCAGCAATAGCTAAAGATCGACGCACCACATCATTTACCTTTTCTACAGGCGCAGCTGGAACAACACGGCATTCTCCATTTGATTTAAATGCCACAAGATCTACAATATTGCGGTACTTTGAGTTCCGACGAGCAGCCAGATTGAATCGGCCAGCAATACGAGCTCGCTCCTTCATCAATTCGAGGCTTGCCATTCTTCAATCCTCTCTATGGCACCTTCTACAATATGGATATTTGCTTCCTCATAAGCAGCATTACTCTCCGCAATACTGTTCAGTGGATGATTTTCCATACGTGTATCACGGCCACTGTGATACCGGTAAATATGATAATGAAAATTTCGATGAGAGGAACACCCACGAATTATATTCCAATATTCATTAGCTCGAAGAGAATCATCGTGAAACAATAGCTCCAAACTAAAGTTATAGAATAAATTTTTATTAGAATCAGTTTTAGTGCAAGTTGTATGCCTGTCCGATATTTTAATATTCCCTTCATCATCTAGGTATGAGATAATTGCAGGGATATTCCAAGTTTTACGACACGATGCACATAAGCACTGAAAAACAGCGCCCTCTTGCAAACGAGGTTTCTTCTTTCCCAATCTTCCTCCTGAGTATTTTAAAATTTATTTATAAAATAATTAATGCACAACCATTATTACACCTTAACCAATCAGGTAATAATTTTAATGTATCACACAAATATTTACTGACGTATTCAGGTATTTGAAATATCAAATATTGTAAAATTTACCAACAAAAACCACCCCCTCCGCAGCTTGTCGCCGCAGGGGGTCCTATATATAGGCTCGGTGCCAGTTCGCTAGCTTAGCTGGCCACGGTCAACTGCAGTCAGCCCGCACTGGCCACACCTACTAGAACGTGCTGCAGCTGCTGGAGCGCACCACCCGCTAGGGCTGAGCGCATAGCAACGGTATAAAGAAGGGACCCGGCGGGCTATCTGATGGATAGCTGCCGGGTCCGTTTTTGTCTGATGCAGCACCTATTTTCGACTATTCAAAAGTCCAATAATCAATACTGCTATTGAGATGCCGTAGAGAATTCCAAGCACTAGGTCGCTGACATTTGACACTGCGTTCAAGATAATTGCCAGGATCAAGAACAGCATCCCAACAGGAACATACTTATTCGACTTCATACGCTCGTGCTCCCTCAATAATCAACAGTGAGACATCATTTTCAGGACCATCCAGCTACCCATTTTCTGAATGACTATGGACGTTCGCCTTACTACCACGCTAGCACTCTGGAGCTAAAAACTAGCCCGCGACACAACTTTCTGCACCCCACCCGTCCCTCCCCCACCCTCACCTCCTCAAAGCGCACAAAAAATCACCCCCTCCGCAGCTTGTCGCCGCAAGGGGGGTGGTTTCTATATATGAGCTAGACCAAGAAAGCCTAGTACTACTCAGCAGCCTCCGTGCTGGGCTCAGGTCGCTTTCTAGGACGACTGAGCCGTTCGGGATCATCTGTGCGTACTGCAGGAAGGTGCCGATTGTTAGGTCTTCATGTGCGGTTTCCGGCTGGGTTACGCCGGATGTGCTGGCAACGGTTGTTACGCCTCGTGAGTCTTGTCCGAGGTTTCGTACGCGTTCGGCTTGGATGATTTGCCGCGCTCCCCGACACTCTAAACCCACAAGGCTACGAGTGCAGACTGTTCTGGATTACAACGGGTAGACCAGTTACAGCACCCCGATGCAAGCTTATTTCCTCAGAAATCTATACCCCTTTATGATACTCCTTTCCACACTGATATAAAACAATTTGTACAAGATCTATCAAACATCTCTTTACCCTACAGTCTTTAGATATTTCTTATAAATCCACGCGTCACAAAACGCATCCGCTATTACATCTATTGCATCTACAATTTCTTGATGTATTTCCAAATACTGATCAATCGCTTCATTTACTTCTTCAACAACCTCTTTATTGCCGTGAGCAACAGCATTTCTCATACTAAGAAGATTTTTACTTGATTTTATAAATTTTCCACCTAGAGATTCTCTGATTGATGAGTCATAAACATTTAAATCCTGAAGTATTTTAAACAGAGTATCATGCCCAAGGTTAGCCTTTGTATTTACAATCGATGCTTTAACAAAGAAATCCTTCTCCTGAAACTCAGAATACTTGTCCAAGAATTTAGATATATCAAAACCATCTTTACTTACCAAAGAGGCAAGCGGCTTTAAAGAATCTGCCAGAAATGCAGCTCTCAAAGAATCATTGACGTCCGACTGAGACAACCTTTTTGAGTTAATGGCCTCAACATACTTCAATCCCATCTCTTTGACGCACCCTTCCCAATGTGAATAAAGCATGACATAAGCAGCCTTTAATCTATACATTTTTGCACTAATTCTTAAAGACTCCTGCTGGTTTTTAATCCGTTTTATATCAAATTTAATTTGAATTAATTCACGTTTCCTCCAGGCTGTTTCTGCATCAATCTCTTTTTCAAAATCAATGTCCAGGTTGCTTGCTTCTTCTTTAGACACAGAAGTAAATCCCCTAATCTATCGAAGCGCCTAGTAATTCACGACCAGCCGGGACCGTCCATTTAATTCGCGCCTCAGTCGCTGACCCAGTAATCTTCTTCGCCTCAGGCTTTCCCCAGAATTTCTTGGATACCTCCTCAAAATTATCATTAAACTTTAAATCGTTGAAGACACAATACCCAACACCGGAGGCAAATGCCTCAAATGCACTAAGGCTAAATTTTTCAATATATTTATTATTTTTACTGTCCCAAGGATGGAAAATATTGCGAAACTCTGACAACTTTCCAAACGTAGCATCAAACAATTCATCATATGCATCTTTTCTGGATTCAAAATTTACCGCAATATCAAATGCAAAATTATCTATATCTTTAGTGAAATCTGATATGCTTTTAATATTCTCATTGGACAGGTGAGATAGCAACAAGAACCGAAGAAGCATCTCTTCATTATACTTCTTCTTCAATCGCTTTTGAGTAAGAGTCATAAGATTCAAAAACTCAGGAGAACTTGCCTTCCGCGAAATCCACCTCACCATTTCCGGGGATTCACTAGCAATTACCGCATTACGAATTTCCTGAGGATCCAATTTACTGCTATTTGAATTAAGGCGCTTAAAAAGATCATATTTTGCCTTAATGTCAGAATCTCTCTCAATGATTTTAACATCAATCTTTGAGCGCCTAAGGTCTCGCTTTTGAGCCTCACTGAGATACCCCTTAGGTGTATTCTTAGTTCTCACCTCTTCATCCCAAGCAACGCCTTCAAGAGAGGGAAGATATTCAGTTTTTCCTAGTACGGATGCAGGTTTAATTTTATGATTATCTTCATTCTCTAATTCTTCATCTTTCAGATATCCCATAAACTCCAAAAGCGTACTAATACGCTGTAGTCCATCCACCACTTCCCAGCGCCCCTCCGTATCTGCAGCGACGAAAACAGAAGGCAAAGGAAGTCCAATTAGGATACTTTCAATAAGCTGACTCTTCTGTCGTAGATCCCAGCGAAACAAACGCTGATATACAGGTGTCAAAAGCAAGTCACCTTCAGCGTACATATTCGCCAGCTCACCGATACTCATCGCGTAGGCCTCTGCCCTAATCTCGCGCCGAGCTTTACGAATTTCTTCCTCGAGATTCGTCATCACATCTCCTAAACTATGGGAAAAGATATTTGGTCCACGGGTCGCAATATGATGCATTACGACCACAAACACTTCTCTAACCGATTCTTTCAGTTATCGATACTTGTGAACGCCAACGAACGTTAGCGCCGTCACTTACATTAGCACGAAGACACCCGCCCAGACTAGGAAAAACTCCACCACAACACACTTTTCTCCACCCGCACCTCCTCAAAGCGCACAAAAGAAACCACCCCCTCCGCAGCTTGTCGCCGCAAAGGGGGTGGTTTCTATATATGAGTTAGACCAGAAGCCTAGTACTACTCAGCAGCCTCAGTGCTGGGCTTGGGGTCTTCGTTCACGCGGTTGCGGATATGCTCCACAATACGTGCCACAGCCTCATCCACAGGCACACCGTTCTCCTGCTTGTTACCGCGGAAACGGAACGAAACAGCGCCGTGCTCCGCATCCTCACCGCCAGCAATCAGAATGAACGGAACCTTCTCAGTAGACGCAGTACGAATCTTCTTCGTGAAACGATCCGAACCGTAATCCACCTCAACACGCACACCGTGCGCACGCAGCTTATCCGCGATCTCGGTCATGTAGTCGTTGAACGCCTCAGCCACCGGCACGCCAATCACCTGAACCGGTGCCAGCCACGCCGGGAACGCACCCGCATAGTGCTCAGTCAGCACACCCAAGAAGCGCTCAATCGAGCCGAACTTCGCCGAGTGAATCATGACCGGCTCCTGCACGGTGCCGTCCGCAGCCTGGTACTCCAGACCGAAACGGCTCGGCTGGTTAAAGTCGTACTGAACGGTCGACATCTGCCAGGTACGGCCGATAGCATCCTTCGCCTGAACCGAAATCTTCGGGCCGTAGAACGCAGCTCCACCGGGATCGGGTACGAGCTCCAGGCCGGTCTCCTTCGCAACCTGCTCCAGAACCGCGGTAGCCTCTTCCCACTGCTCATCGGTACCGATGAACTTGTCCTTCTTATCGCCCTCAGTGTCGCGGGTGGACAGCTCAAGGTAGAAGTCAGTCATGCCGAAGTCCTCAAGCAGGCTCAGCATGAACTTCAGCAGGTGACGCACCTCGTCCGGTGCCTGCTCCTTCGTCACATACGAGTGGGAGTCGTCCTGGCTAATCATGCGCACGCGGGTCAGGCCCTGCAGCACGCCGGACTTCTCATCACGGTACACGGTGCCGAACTCGAAGAAACGCAGCGGCAGCTCACGGTACGAACGGCCACGAGAACGGTAAATCTCGTTGTGCATCGGGCAGTTCATAGCCTTCAGACGGTAATGACCGTTATCCAGCTCCATAGCCGGGAACATGCCGTCCGCATAGTACGGAAGGTGACCGGAAGTGTAGAACAGGTCTTCCTTCGAAATGTGCGGGGTGCTGACGTACTGGAAACCCTCCTGAATGTGGCGGGTACGCACGTAATCTTCCATCTCGCGCTTAATCACGCCACCCTTAGGGTGAATCACCGGCAGGCCGGGGCCAATGTTCTTCGGGAAGGAGAACAGGTCCAGCTCACGGCCCAGGCGGCGATGGTCGCGGCGCTCCGCCTCAGCGATGCGCTCCTTGTACGCCACCAGCTCGTCCTTAGTCGGCCACGCGGTACCGTAAATACGCTGCAGCATGGGGTTCTTCTCAGAACCACGCCAGTACGCGCCACCGGCACGCATCAGGGCGTAACCGTTAGCGATCAGCTTGGTGTTCGGCAGGTGCGGGCCGCGGCAGAGGTCCTTCCAGACGGTCTCGCCGGTCTTCGGGTTCACGTTGTCGTAGATGGTGATTTCACCCTCGCCGACCTCCACGGATGCACCCTCGGCAGCATCCGCACCAGAACCGGGGCCCTGGCTCAGGGAGAGCAGCTCCAGCTTGTACGGCTCGTTCGCCATCTCAGCGACAGCCTGGTCGTGGGTGACCACGCGGCGGCGGAACAGCTGACCAGACTTGATGATCTTAATCATCGACTTCTCGATCTTCTTCAGATCTTCCGGGGTGAACGGCTCAGCCACATCAAAGTCAAAGTAGAAGCCGTCAGTAATGTACGGGCCAATGCCCAGCTTGGCGTCCTTGCGGTACTCCTGCACCGCCTGCGCCATCACGTGCGCAGCGGAGTGGCGCAGAACGTTCAGGCCGTCCGGTTCGTGAATGAAAACCGGCTCAACGGAGTCGCCAGCAGACAGCTCGTGGGAGAGGTCAACGAGCACGCCGTTCACGCGTGCTACAACGATCTTCGGGTCGTCAGCGAACAGCTCAGCGGCAGTCTTCGCGGTGACCTCGCGCTCCTCACCAGAAACGCTAATAACAATTGCTGAAGAATCAGCGGCAGACATAAGTCTCCTTAACTCAGGCGCGCGCGTGCCACTCGGGGCGCCGCGGGTGCGCATACTATTCCGCACTGTACTGGTGCACGGACACACACCATCTTACAACGGCTCCCAGCCAACGCTCAGCTTAAGGGCAGACTAGTCCGCATGATGCTCACGCGTATGCTCATACACGTCAAGCACAATGTGGCTAATATGGTCGTCCTTCAGACGGTAAATGGTGGTGCGGCCCTGCTGCTCACGGTCAATGACGTGCGCCTCACGCAGGATGCGCAGGTGGTGCGATGCGAGAGGCTGCGAAATGCCCAGGCAGGTGTGCAACTCGCTCACACTGTGCGGGCGGTGCATCAGGTGATGCGCAAGCGCCAGGCGCAGCGGGTTCGCGAGCGCAGAGAAAATCGCGACGGACGGGCCGAACTGTTCCTCCCAATCCTTGGGGCAGCTACCTTCAAGGAGGGGCGCGTTGGCGGGCACCTCGTGGTCGTGCGCCGAGGCATGCTCGGCGATGTGCGCCGCTACATGGTCTGCGGGGTGGTTGTGGGTGGTGTTAGTTTCGGTCTGGTCTGTGTGCTGGCTCTGAGTCATAGTATTTTCACCTTAGGTACAGGAAGGGGGCACGTCAAGAAAGTGACGCCTGTGCGGCGTGCTTTCTTGAGCGTGCCCCTCTCCCCTATGTGCGCTCTTGAAGTGCGCTAATACTACATGCGCGGCCGCTATCGGTTAGCTACTGCCACCTGCAGGTAACCCTCAGCGGACTTTACGCCCTTGTCGGTCACTGCGCGGTAGCGGACCAGCGGTGCGAAGCCCTGCTTATTCTTAGCAGAAACCGCGATGCCCTGGGTGCCGTCGGGCAGGGTCACCACACGGTAGGTGCCGTATTCGTCGCTGTATGCGCTGACGGCCTGGCCGCGCTGGTTAAGCAGCTCCAGCTTCTTCACGGTCTCGCCGCGGCTGAACGCGCCGAAGGACGCCTCGTCGTTGTTCAGCACTGCCACGTTCTGGGTGGTGCCCGAGTACAGGGAGACGGAGTCCTCACGCGCGATGGGGCTGTTCTTGTCGACCACGTGCACCTTCAGCGGGATCGAGTACAGCTGTGCGGCGGAACCCTTCTTCGCCTTCACATCGGACATGCGGGCGGGTGCCTTGCCGGTGCGGTTCACGGTGATGTTCTTACCGTTATCGCGGCGCAGGTCCCAGGTGGTGCCGGTAACCTCGTGGGTATTCAGATCAATCGAGTAGGTGCCGGTCTTGCCGTTGGAGGCAAAACGGATGCCGGTCTCGGCGCTGGAGAACTGGCCGCCAGCAGTGTTGATCTTCTCCTTGTTGACCCAGCGGCTGGGGCGGAAGTTCGGGGTCTGCTCGATTTCCTGGAAGTTGTAGTCGCGGGCGTAGCGGTAGTTCGGGGAGACCTTGTGGCTCTGGTGCACGCTCTGCGCCACGGCAGTTTCACCCGAGTAGACGGTGGCGTGGTGCTCGGCGGGCTGGTAAATCACGCCGGAGCCGGTGCCGGTCTTACCGTAAGCGTCCGAGGGGTACTTGAACTTCACGGCATCCGAAGATTGGTTCACTGCCGCGTTCTGAGTCTCGGCATCGCTGATGCGGTCAGCCTTGGGGGTGCGCACGGCGGAACGGCGCACGGTCACGGGGCGTGCAATCTTGTGTGCGTCAGCGTTCGAGTCGGTCGCCTGGTTGTTGCTCTGCGGCAGAACCTGGGTACCCTCACGGCGTGCGGTATTCTCAGCGGACTCGGTGTAGTTCACGGGCATCCACTGCACCTGCTGCCAGGGGAACTGGTTGCCGGTGAAACCGCTGGGAACGAAGTTCGCGAACATTGCCGCCAGCTGCGGGTCTTCCTTGTACACGTTCTTACCCTGGCGGGCGTAGGGTGCGTAGGAGCTTGCCGCCTCCAGGTTGAATGCGTTGGTGAAGAGGTTGTGGTCCGTAAGGATGAAGCCGTATTCCTTCATCGCGGTCAGGATCATGCGGGTGAGCTGGTCGTCGGCGTGGCCGGTGTTTGCCAGGTGCTCTTCCACGTCAAAGCTTGCGGGCAGGAAGCCGCGCTGACCCGCGCGGGGTGCGTTCGGGTACTTGCTCAGGTTAATCTTGCCGTCGGTGCCCTTCGCAGGGAAGGAGGCGGTCATCGCTGCGTAGTCAGCCGCGGTGATGGACACCATGTGGTTGATCTTGCCTGCCTTAAGCTCGTCCACACCGATCTGGGTGAGCTCGTTTGCCAGGCCCACCACGGAGGAGGTGCCGTTCTTGAGGGTCAGCCAGTAGTTGTCTTCGCCCACGCCGCCGAAGTTCGGCTTAGCGAGCATGTAGCCGCCGGAGGACACGTGGTAGGTCGCCGGGTAGTCAACCGCAACGGGGATGTCCACGGTGCCGCGGGTGCCTGCCGGAATCTTGTAGGTGATCTCGCCGGTGGTTTCGTTGATGGACGCGCCGGGCACGTTCTTTGCCAGGCGGAACTTCGCACCGCGAGCAATCGGGTAGGAGGTGCGGGCGTTGCCGGACTTCGCATCGATGCTCACGGGCGCTTTGATGGTGACGGTCTGACCCGCATTGCCGCGGCCGACGTTGTCGTACTGAATCTTGGCGCTCTTGGGGGTGGATGCGTTACCGCCGCCCACCTGCACGCGGGCGGTGCTGGTGTAGGTCTGTGCGTCTGCATCCTTGACGAACTTGAAGTAGGAGCGCCAGATGCCGGTCGCCTCGTCGTACAGGGCGATGGACTGGTCGCCGGAGAGGCCGTGGTCCTCAGCAAGCCAGTTCGGGATCGGGATGCCGCCGGTGAGAATGCGCTTGTTCTCGGGATTAGCGTTGACGCGCTGGTCACGAGAGACGACCTCGACGTACTCCTGGTGCGGGTTCGCGGAGTTCACGGCGAGGGTCGGGATGTTCTCGTGGCCGCCAACGGTCTGGGTGCGAATCTTCTTGAGGGTACCGCCGTTGATGGCGGTGGTGACGGGGTGGTTGCCCGCATCGCCGCTGTATTCGAGGAAGGTGCGGCTAATTTCGCTGCTGTTGGGCGCGACGGCTTCGGTGCCGGTGAGCTTCTGGGCTGCGAAGGAGTCGCTGGCGAGCTTGCCGCTCAGGGGCGAGGTGTTCTCGGTGGTGGTCAGCTGCTCCTTGGTGAGGGAGGAGTCGACCGGTGCGAGAGTGTCAATGGTCTGTGCCTGCTGGTCGGGGTTCCAGTAGCAGGTCGGACCGGGCGCGACGTTGGTAATGTTCGCGAGAGTCGGCACGGTGCGGTAGCCTGCTTCGACGCAGGTGGTACCGGATACGTTGCGGGTGGAGGCGGTGGCACCGAAGGTCGCGGGGAGGTTCGCGCCGGTGATGACGGTTGCCAGTGCTGTGGAGACAGCGATGGTGGCACGGCGGCGGTTTGTCGGGCGCTGTGCCGGATTTTTGGATGCAGTTGTGGTCATGTTTTTCTTCCGTTCGTGTCGGCTTGTTTGAGTGAGTGCGTTTGTATGAACAAACACGGACGTGAGTGAAATATGCATCTGAGGGTATGCCCGGGTGGGTCCTGATCTTCTGGCAGGAATTCTCAGGAAACTCTCAGATAATCCCCATACCCTACATAGTCTTTTAGGCGAACGCAAAACGAGTTTGTGACTTGGGGCACCGATTTTTTTGTCAAAGGTTCAGGTTTAGGCTCATATTTCTTTACACCTGTGTGCACCGATAGATGTTCAGCCTCTTGAAATTTGCACCACAGTGTTTGAGTTTTACTCCTAGTCAGGCGAGTGTAACTTGAGAAAAACGAAAATTGCGCACGAAAAACTAAACCTTCAACCACAAACTTCCCGGAATGACGCACCAAAACCCCCTGTTGAATTTCTCACACGTGCCCACAATTGGGATTCTGTACCGAGGGTAGATATGGTCTCAATCACCGAAACAGGGGCTCCCGTACGCCAGATCAGCAACTTTCAAGCAGGGGCCGCACCCACAGGAACCCCCTTGTTTCACCCCTATAGACCCACAAAACCCACCCAAAACCCTAAGATTTAGGTCAAATCTTAAAGTTTTTGTGTGTTTGGCAGCGTGTAACCATGCATGCGCCACACTCCCCCGTACAGGACGCTCTTCGCCGTACATTCCAAGAATTCCAAGCCACCCACCGGGAGCTTTAAAAAGGTATAGAAACACCCCGCATGTGCCTCAAAAACACATGCGGGGTGCATAAGTATTCATTTATGGGTGCCTTCTAGTGCACCCAATAGCAGGCACCGCAGACGCCTCAGTGGGTTCACGTGGGTTCAATTGCGGTTGCTCACAGAAATATCCGGTAGCTACGGGGCTACCCGATAACTACGGAGCTACCGGATAGCTACAGGGCGCCCGCCTCCGAGCAGACATTCACCAGCTCGCCAATGCCCTCAATGCGGGTGCGCACCGTCTGACCCGGCTTCAACCACTGACGCGGATGCAGCGACAAGCCAACCCCCGCCGGGGTACCCGTCGCCACCAGGTCGCCCGGCTCCAGGGTCATAAACCGCGAAATATAGGACAGCAGCTGCGCCGGGGTGAACACCATATCCGCCGTCGTGCCGTGCTGACGCACCACGCCGTCCACCTCACACACCAGCTCCAGGCCGGCAACCGGGTCAACCTCATCGGGGCTCACAATCACCGGACCGAACGGGGTCATCGCATCCCAGTTCTTGCCCTGGAACCACTCCGAGGAACGGCCCTGCCAGTCACGCACCGACACATCGTTCATGACCGTGTACCCCATCAGAGCCTCGAGTGCCTGCTCCTCCGTGGCGTTACGCAGGCGAGCGCCCACGACCAGGCACAGCTCAACCTCCCAGTCGATTTTCGTGCTGCCGGTGCCGTCATCGGCGGGCATGCGGATCTGCTCGCCGGGACCAATCAGAGCGTTCGGGAACTTCGCGAACAGCGCCGGATGCTCGGGTACTTCAAGGTTCATTTCTGCGGCGTGGTCGCGGTAGTTCAAGCCCGCGCACACAATCTTGCCGGGCTTATCCAGCGGGCGAATGAACGGCAGGGAGTTCCATAGTTCCTCGCCGTGACCCATGACGGTCGCGCCGTTCTCCTTCAGGATTGCTACGGCGTTTTTCGGGTCGCCAAAGTTCAGGCGGAACCGGCTGTAGAAATTCAGTAGCGGGCTGAGCTTCGCCGGAAGCTCATACACGGTCTCTTCGAAGAAGCAGACTGCGCGGCTGCCCTTCGAGTCTTTAATCTGTGCCCAACGCATGGATGCTCCTTCGCTTCAGGTGGGGGTAGTTCGGGGCGGGTTAGGGGTAAAAGTCTATGGGTAAAGTCAGGGATAAAGATGAGCGAAATCAGTCCGGTGAATCAGCCCGGCCAATCGCTCGGTGCGTCACTTCGGCGAATCGTTTCAGCGAAAGCCGTTTTGGGCGTACACCTCAACGATGGCGTCTTCCAGGTCTTCCATGAGCAGGGCGGGGTTCGCATCCTGCGCCGCGCCAACCGTGGCGGGGTCCAGGTCCATGCCGAGGGCACGGTACACATCCGCAGTAACCGCCCGCAGGGGTGCAGAATCAGAGACCACGATGCCGGTGCTGAACCACCAGCCGCCGGTCACCACACGCTGGGCGGTGCCGACCAGTTTAATGCGGCCACCACCTGCGGAGGCGGGAAGCTGCGCGTGCACCGAATACTCGCCGGGGCAGTACTCCCCCGGGATCTCGCCCATGCGCGCGTCCACGCCGACTTCGCGTAGCGCCTGCGCGTACATGGAACCAAACAGTTCATAGCGTAGGGTGTTGCCGCTTCGCGCGTCGGAGGCGGGCTGAAAATGGTCCACGACCAGGCACCCCTGATGGTAGGCGGCGGCGTGCCCTCCAACCTTGCGTACCAGCACCTCGAAACCGTGCTCGGCGCACGCCGCGGAGGCGTCCGCGAATCCGGGGTTTAGTTCGTCGCGGCGGCCGAAAGCGACCGTCGGGTTCGGCTGATACATGCGTAGGGTGGCTTCACGCTGCCCGCTTGCCACCTCACGGAGCATCTGCACCGTCTGGTCGTGGTGAATGAGGATATCGCCGGACTCGGGGCCGGTCTCTCGAATAATCTGCACGTTCCTATTTTACGGTTACGCCCGTCACTTACGATGCGCGGTCGGCGGGCGTCTCAAGGGCAGCTCAGAGGTGACTGCCCAGCGGTCGATACGCCCGGTCATATTCACATTTTTTATGCCGATTTTCTTCACTCGGTGAACCCAAACCACTACGATTAAAAGACTACGTGGCATCCCACACATTGCCACAAGTACACAACACAGCATGACAACGCAGAAGAAACGCGCACACCGTGACGGCCCACCCGCCACGGACCACACTGTACGTTTCACATAAGGAGTACGGACATGACACAGTCCACCAACACAGCGGTAGCCGCCGCCCCCAGCCAGGGGGCGAACGCAGCCCGCAAACAGCGAAACAAGCTGATCCTGCACGTTGCCATCATCCTCGTAGCGACCCTCGCCATCTGGTTCATTCCTGCCCCCGAAGGCGTCGACCCGCGCGGCATGCACATGCTCGCCATCTTCGTCGGCACCATCCTCGGCCTGATCCTGCAGCCGCTGCCCACCCCGTCCGTGGCGCTCGTCGGCCTGGGTGCCGCAATGATTACCGGCACCATGGCGGCAAAGAGTGAGGCGCTGACCGGCTTCGGTAACTCCTCCATCTGGATTATTGTTGCCGCGTTCTTCATCGCCGACGGCTTCCTCATCACCGGCCTGGGCAAGCGCATCGCGCTGCTGTTCGTGCGTGCGCTCGGCAAGTCCTCCCTCGGCCTGTCCTACGGTATGGCAATCACCGACCTGGTTCTCGCCCCCGCCACCCCCTCCAACACGGCACGTGCCGGTGGCGTGATTTACCCGATTATCCGTTCCCTCTCCGAGGTCAACGGCTCCACCAACGAGACCCCCGAATCGCGCCGTAAGCTCGGTTCCTACCTGCTCATGACGGAGGCGCAGGTCAACACCATCACCTCCGCAATGTTCCTGACCGCAATGGCGGGTAACCCGCTGGCGCAGAAGTTCGCGCACGACCGCGGCATCAACCTCGACTGGGGTACCTGGGCGCTCGCCGCTATCGTCCCCGGTCTTGCCGCACTGATCGTGATGCCGTGGATCATGTCGAAGATTTACCCGCCGACCATCAAGAAGACCCCGGACGCCCCCGAGCACGCCCGCCAGGAACTGCACGAAATGGGCCCGATGAGCTCCAAGGAATGGATCATGCTCGGCACCTTCGCACTGCTGCTGGTCCTGTGGATTACCGGTACCTCCCTGGGTATTGACGCCACCAGCGCCGCATTCTTCGGCATCGCGATTTTGCTGGTCACCAAGGTCCTGACCTGGAAGGACATGGCGAAGAACTCCAGCGCATGGTCCACCCTCATCTTCTTCGCCGTGCTCGTCGGCATGGCGGACCACCTGAAGAAGCTCAAGGTCGTCGACTGGATCGGTCAGCAGGCGGCGCACAGCGTCAGCGGCATGGCGTGGCCTATGGCATTCGCAATCCTGGTTCTGGCGTACTTCTTCATCCACTACATGTTCGCTTCGAACACCGCGCAGGTTGTGGCGCTGTACGCCGTGTTCCTCGGTGCGGCGGTAGCTGCCGGTGTTCCGCCGATGTTCGCGGCGCTGTTCCTCGGCTTCATGGGCAACCTGATTGGCGGCATCACCCACTACGCCTCCGGTCCGGCGGGCGTGTACTACGGTTCCGGCTACTTCAGCGTGGGCGAATGGTTCAAGATCGGCTTCATGGCAGCTATCGTGAACCTCGTCGTCTGGGGCGTAGTCGGTACCGCGTGGCTGTTCGCGCTCGGCTTCGCCAACTAGTATCGCAGACCCCGCGGCAGCTTAGCAGCTTACCCCGACGTAAAAGCTTAGCAGCTTAGCTCGGCATAAAAGCGCTGTATAAAAGCACTGCAAAAGCCGGTATTCTCACGTGAATTTTCGTGTGAGAACACCGGGCTTTTACGCGCCCGTTGAGTCCCAAAACTGAACCCCAAAACAGCGCAAACCTAGTAATCCCCCACCCCCTCCGCTAGGGTAGAAGAAAGACCCAAAACACCTTGGAGGATGCCGTGCATCAGGACCAGCACATCACCGCCCAAACCGCCGCGCTGCCCAACACCAACCCGGCGCTGACCGAGCCGCAGCCGCTCGGCGCGTTCCCCGCAGGGTTCCTCTTCGGAGGCGCCACCGCCGCCAACCAGTTCGAAGGCGCCTGGAATGAAGACGGCAAGGGCCCCAGCCTGCAGGATGTGCTACCCGCCGGCGGCCTGTACCCGCGCACCGCCGAACCCACCGAGGACAACCTCAAGCTGGAAGGCGTCGACTTCTACCACCGCTACCGCGAAGACATCGCCCTGCTCGCGGAGATGGGCTTCAAGGTCTTCCGCTTCTCCATCGCCTGGTCGCGTATCTTCCCCCGCGGCGACGAAGAAACCCCGAACGAGGCGGGCCTCGCCTTCTACGACCGCGTGCTGGACGAGCTCGAAAAGCACGGCATGGAACCGCTCATCACCCTCAGCCACTACGAAACGCCGCTGCACCTGGTCGAGCAGTACAACGGCTGGACCAGCCGCGAACTCATCGGCTTCTACGAACGCTACGCCCGCACCGTGTTCGCCCGCTACGGCAAGCGTGTGAAGTACTGGCTGACCTTCAACGAAATCAACTCGATGCTGCACCTGCCGTTCATGTCCGGCGGCATCAACACCCCGGCGGACCAGCTCAGCGACGCCGACCTGTACCAGGCGATGCACCACGAGCTGGTCGCCTCCGCACGCGCCACCGCCGCGGCACGCGAACTGGCACCCGGCGCACAGATCGGCTGCATGATTCTAGCCATGCCCACCTACCCGCTCACCCCCGACCCCGCCGACGTACTCGCCGCCATGCAGGCGGAACAGGCGAACTTCGCGTTCGGTGACGTGCACGTGCGCGGCGCATACCCCGGCTACTTCCTGCGTGCCCTGCGTGAGAAGGGCGTGGAGCTGAACATCACCGAGCAGGACCGCGAGGACCTGAAAAACACCGTGGATTTCGTGTCGTTCAGCTACTACATGTCCACCTGCGCGACCGGCGACCCGGCACGAGGCGAGCGCGGCGAAGGCAATATCCTCGGCGGCGTGGCGAACCCGACCCTGCCCGCCAGCGAATGGGGTTGGCAGATTGACCCGACCGGTCTGCGTGTGGTTCTCAACCAGTATTGGGACCGCTGGCAGAAGCCGCTATTCATCGTGGAGAACGGTCTGGGTGCCCGCGACGAACTGGTCGAGGTGAACGGTGAGCTCACTGTGGAAGACGACTACCGCATCGACTACCTGCGCCAGCACCTGCACGCCGTGCGTGAGGCGATTGAGGACGGCGTGAACGTGCTCGGCTACACCACCTGGGGTTGCATCGACATGATTAGCGCCTCCACCGCGCAGATGTCCAAGCGCTACGGGTTCATCTACGTGGACCGCAACGACGACGGCACCGGCACCCTGGCGCGCTACCGCAAGAAGTCCTTCCACTGGTACCGCGAGGTGATTGCCAGCAACGGCGCGAAGCTGTAGAAGCTAAGGTTTTAGACGCTGAACACTGAGAAGCCAGCAGGCGAAACTCACCGCGAGCAAAACTCAACAGTAAAAAGCCCCCAAGACTTCACATCTTGGGGGCTTTTTCATATATAACACCTAGTCCATGGGTAGGTCGTTCAGGCTGGTAGAGACGTACTCCCACCAGGTCGGCACCAACCCGGCATTCATCGCCACCCTCTGCGACAGCATGTGCGAGGGGCTCGTACCGTAGAACGGCAGGTACCCTTCCGCCAGGGTCAGGCGTGCCGCATCACGCACCAGCACGCTGGCGATGCCGGCACCGCGCCAGGCGGGCAGCACATCAATACCGATTTGGCGCATAATCGGCGAATCGTCGCTCATACCAACCATAGCGATAGGGTCTGCGAGCGCCGGGTCGCTCTCCCCCGCCGCGGCCACTTCAGAGGCTTTAGATGCGTTCTCCTCCACCGGGTAGGCGGCAAGCACCAGCACATCCGGGCGGGTCACGCTAAAGCCCAGCGCGTTCGAGTAGCGCTTATCCCCGCGGAAGCGCTCAAACTGCTCAGCGTCCAGCAGCTCCACGCGCAGGCGGGTTACGCGCGCCTCCGTGTCTTCCGGGTCAACCTCAATCGCACCCGCGGAGGCGTTTGCCTCCCTGCGGATGGTGCGCTCGCCGGTGATTTCGGCAAGCAGCGCAGCCTTCAGCTCGGCGGGGTCAACGCGGCGCATCATGCCCACACCGGGCACGGCGCACTTGACCTCCTGCGCCTGCACGCCCTCGGGTACGACCGAGTTCAGCAGGGCGCGGTCGGGCGTGTAGTAGATGCTCGTGCCGCTGACCTGCTGGGTGTAGGGGGTGAGCAGTTCGTTGAGCTGGCGCAGCTGCGCGTAGTCACCCAGCCAGTTCGACTGGTCGCCGAGCATGTAGTCGACGGCCTTCTCCAGCACGCGCGGATGCTTGGCACAGAGAATGCCGATGCTCGCGTAGTTGGCGACGCGCAGCTCCCAGATGTCGTCGTTGCGGCGGCGTGCGGCGCCCATCTTCTCGGAGGGCGGCTGCACGGTGGCGAGTAGCGGCAGGCTCTCGGCTTCCGGGTAGTCGCGTAGCTCTTCGAGGGCGCGGCTAATCGAGCCGGGTGCCTGGCAGAAGTCCGCCTCCAGCTGGGTGTGCAGGATGTGCCGGGCACGGTCCGCGGTGGTCACAGCGCCCCGGTTCACAGGGCCTCGGTTCACAGCGTCGCGGATTGCCTGAGCTCCCCGGGCAGGTCCGGTTGCTTGAGTATCAGTCACGTAGATTTCCTTTAGTTCAAGTTCTCAACTAGTTCAGGATCTCAGCGAGGAATGCGCCGGTGTGCGAGCCCTTCACCTGAGCCACCTGTTCCGGGGTGCCCTCGGCGATGACGGTGCCGCCGCCGCTACCGCCTTCGGGGCCCATGTCGATAATCCAGTCGGCGCACTTGACCACGTCCAGGTTGTGCTCGATCGTGATGACGCTATTGCCCTTGTCAACCAGCGATTGCAACACGGCAAGCAGCTTACGGATGTCTTCAAAGTGCAGGCCGGTGGTCGGCTCGTCCAGCACATAGATGGAGCGGCCGTTGGAGCGCTTCTGCAGTTCGGTTGCGAGCTTCACGCGCTGCGCCTCACCGCCGGAGAGAGTGGTTGCGGGCTGACCCAGGCGAATGTAACCCAGGCCCACGTCCACGAGGGTGTTCAGGTGGCGCGCAATCGGGGTGAATGCGGCGAAGAACTCTGCGGCTTCTTCCACGGGCATTTCAAGTACGTCGGCAATGGTCTTGCCCTTGTAGTGCACTTCGAGGGTTTCGCGGTTGTAGCGCTTGCCGTGGCAGGTTTCGCAGGGTACGTACACGTCCGGCAGGAAGTTCATTTCAATCTTCAGGGTGCCGTCGCCGGAACAGTCCTCGCAGCGGCCGCCCTTGACGTTGAAGGAGAATCGACCCGGGGTGTAGCCGCGCATTTTCGCTTCGCTGGTCTCTGCGAACAGCTTGCGGATGTGGTCAAACACGCCAGTGTAGGTGGCGGGGTTCGAGCGCGGGGTGCGGCCGATGGGCGACTGGTCCACGTGAATGACCTTGTCCAGGTGTTCCAGGCCGTCGATACTCTTGTGGCGGCCGGGCACCTGCTTGGCGCCGTTGAGCTTGTTCGCCAGTGAGGTATACAGAATGTCGTTGACGAGGGTGGACTTACCCGAGCCGGACACACCGGTCACCGCCGTGAACACGCCCAGCGGGAAGGACACGGTCACGTTCTTGAGGTTGTTTTCGCGGGCGCCGCGCACGGTCAGCTGACGCTTCTTGTCCACGGGGCGGCGGGATGCGGGCACCTCAATGCTGCGGCGGCCAGCCATGTAGTCGCCGGTAATGGACTTGGTGTTCTTCAGCAGCTCCTCAAAGCTGCCGGAGTGCACGATTTCGCCGCCGTGCTCGCCGGCGCCGGGTCCTACGTCCACGATCCAGTCGGCTTCGCGCATGGTGTCTTCGTCGTGCTCAACCACAATGAGGGTGTTGCCCATATCGCGCAGCTTGGTCAGGGTTTCGATGAGGCGGCGGTTATCGCGCTGGTGCAGGCCGATGGAGGGCTCGTCGAGCACGTAGAGCACGCCGACCAGACCGGAACCAATCTGGGTGGCCAGGCGGATGCGCTGCGCCTCACCGCCGGAGAGCGTACCGGCGGAGCGTGAGAGGGTCAGATAGTCCAGGCCCACGTCCAGCAGGAATTGCAGGCGCGCATCAATTTCCTTGAGGACCTGCTCACCAATCTTGGCTTCGCGGGCGGTCAGTTGCAGGCCGCGCACAAAGCTAAGTGCGTCAGCCAGGGACAGGTCGGTAATGTCTGCGATGGACTTGCCGCCGACCTTCACGCCGAGGATGGTCGGGTTCAGGCGCGCGCCGCCGCAGGAGGGGCAGGCGACCTGGCGCATGTACTGTTCGTAGCGGTCACGGGCGAAGTCCGATTCGGTTTCTTCGTGCTTGCGCTTGATGTACGCCTTCACGCCTTCGAATCCGGAGGTGTAGCGGCGTTCGCGGCCGAATCGGTTGCGGTAGGAGACCTCAACCTTGTAGTCCTTGCCGTCCAGAATGGCGGCGCGGGTCTTGGCGGGCAGGTCCTTGAAGGGGGTGTTCAGGTCGAAGCCGAGCTCCTCACCCAGACCGGCGAGCAGGCGCAGCCAGTATTCGGTGGTTGCTTTGCCCTGCGACCAGGGAGCGATAGCACCCTCGCCGAGGGTCAGGTCGGGGTTGGGCACGAGCAGTTCGGTGTCTACTTCCAGGCGCGAGCCGATGCCGTCACAGGCGCTACACGCGCCGAACGGCGAGTTGAAGGAGAAGGCACGCGGCTCGATGGTGTCGATCTGCAGCGGGTGGTTGTTGGGGCAGGCGAGGTTTTCGCTGAAGGAGCGGGTGCGTTCGGGGTCGTCCTGCTCGCGGTCCACGAAGTCGATGAGCACGCGGCCGTCGGCGAGTTTGAGCGCGGTTTCGATGGAGTCGGTGAGGCGCTGGTGAATACCGTCCTTAATGACGATACGGTCGACGACCACCTCTATGGTGTGCTTGTACTGCTTGGCGAGCTTGGGCGGGTCGGAGAGCTGCACGGTTTCGCCGTCCACGCGGGCACGCGAGTAGCCCTGGGTCAGCAGGTCCTTGAAGAGGTCCACAAACTCGCCCTTACGTGCGCTGACGACGGGCGCGAGGATCTGCAGGCGGGTGCGTTCGGGGTATTCCTGCAGAATGTCCACGATCTGCTGCGGGGTCTGCTGGGTGATTTCTTCGCCACATTCGGGGCAGTGCGGGTGACCAACTCGTGCCCAGAGCAGACGCATGTAGTCGTAGATTTCGGTGATGGTACCGACGGTTGAGCGCGGGTTTTTGGAGGTGGACTTCTGGTCGATAGACACCGCCGGGGAGAGACCCTCGATGAAGTCTACGTCGGGCTTATCGACCTGTCCGAGGAACATACGCGCGTAGGAGGACAGCGACTCAACGTAGCGGCGCTGACCTTCCGCGAAGATGGTGTCGAAGGCGAGGGAGGACTTACCGGAGCCGGAAAGGCCGGTGAAGACTACCATCGCATCACGCGGAATGGTGAGGTCTACGTTCTTGAGGTTGTTTTCGCGGGCACCCTGAACCCGGATGCTGGTCAGATCGTTCGCTTTGAGTGCGGTGCTACCGTGTGCCGGGCGGGGTGTCATCGAAAATCCTTTCGTCTTATCTTCGAACTTAAATTCTACACCCTCACGCCTTTCACCAGCGGGATTATGCGGCAGGTGAAGGCATGAGGGTGCAGTACTTATATGAGGTGGACTGTCAGGCGCGGTTTACCAGCCGCGGGTTCCCCAGTCTTCCAGGTGGGGGCGCTCATCGCCGAGGGTGGTGGAGCGGCCGTGGCCGGGCAGCACGATAGCGTCGTCCTCGAAGCCGCCGAAGAGCTTTTCGAGCACGTTGGAGAAGAGCTCACCGAACTGCTGCGGGGAGTCGGTCTTACCCACGCCGCCGGGGAAGAGAGTGTCGCCGGTGAACAACAGGGTTGCGGGAGTGCCGTCTTCCCAGGTGGTTTCGAGGGTGTAGACGATGGATCCGGGGGTGTGGCCGGGCACGTGCAGGGCGCGGATGACGGTATCAGAGAGGTAGAAGTCGAAGCTTTCGCCGCCGGTCAGCTCTTCTTCGACGGTGTAGTCTTCCTGTTCCTTAATGTCAGCCACATCAGCTGCACCCGCGGAGGTGACAGCACCGGTGAGGCGGTCAAGCTCCTTAATAGCGCGGATGTGGTCCCAGTGACCGTGGGTGACCAGGATGCCGGTCAGACCAATTGCGCGGGGCCTAATAGAGTTGAAGTCCTCTTCTCGCTCCATAACGCGCACGCGGCGCTCTTCACCGTCTACCAGCTCGAGCTGCGGGCAGTCACTCAGGAGCGCATCGAGAGTGAAGGCGTAGAGTTCTTCTGCATCGTCCGCGGGATCGATAAGCACCTGCTCACCGGTGGCGCGCATGGTGATGAGGTAGACGCTGTTGTCCATCTCAGAGACGCTGAACGCACGGACAGTCAGTTCGGGGTTCTCAAAGATGAGGGTGGGTTCGGGGTAAGTAGTCATAGTTCCAGTGTAGGGGCTCCCATGATGCGGCAGGCACCCATATAGAGCACTTCCCTATGAGCGCATTCCGAGCGCATTCGGCGTTGAATGTGCGGGATGCATATGGAACAGGTTCTGGAGGCCCTCGGTCCAAGCTCTAGCCAAGGTCCCGTCTATCTGAGGCTCCATGAAATTCAAGCAGCGAAATTCAAAAGTTAAACAGAGAAGCGACTGCGCATCGATACGCAGTCGCTTCTCATGACACCCAGGGGTATCTATCACTCACTCAAACACAAGCAACCCGAGGACTTTGGAAATCTCACGATTACTTGATGACTCAATAGTAGCGAACTTTTTGGGGGCTGTTTTGCCGCTCAATTTGGTACGGAGAGCCCGTTTTAGTGACCCGCGCCTCAATGTAATCATTCTGTAATAAAAATAGCTATTTTTTAGGGTATACATACGTACCAATTTCATTTTTTTCGAGTTTTAGTGTGACTTATTTCACCCAAAATAATTTTAGATTTTCCCTCATTTGGCACTTCAGTGCATCTTTAACCTGAGCTTCATGCTCAGTAATTTTGAAGACTCAGTACCCGGTTTTATCCCGGTATTCCGCGGAAGTAGAGGGTTAAGGTCAAACTATCTTCAAGCTTTTGCAACTTCATGGAATGGAAAAAATGCACCACGCACTGTTCAAAACATGTACGGATATACACTCGAGGGAAAAATCAATTGGTCTGTTTGGGCCCATTGGGTACCCCCTAAAGTAGAGCTTTTATAACAAAACGATAACAGCAGTCCCGCCTTCAGGTTCACTGAGTACACCCATTGAAACCCCTGTTAAAAAATAAAACACCTAGTCAATACCATATTTTCACAAAATGCAAGACAGTGTGTCACTAAAAAATCAACTTCTACAGATTGTTTAATAAAAACTGACTTTCAAGCATAAATAGAGCCCAATTATTAACCAGCACATACCAATCCCACCCTCCGGAGGGGCACTCGGGAAGCCTTCAAGGAAAGGGTGAAAGACCCCTCCACTAGGGGTTCCACTATCCTTCACTCCCCCGCCATTCAGCACCGTTCAGCACCCAAAACCCCAATGCTCAGCCTTTTCACTGGCAATCACACCGGCATTCACCCCATCTGCCGCCCGGCACCTGCCACCACTGGAGCACAGCAAAGCGGCGCCCCTCCCCCGGCTGTGGGAAAGGAGCGCCGCCTCCACTAGCTATAGATCAGCCGGAATAGTCGCCTTAGGACAGGCCGACCATCACGCCGTTCTCGTCGAAGCCAATGCGCTCAGCTGCGGGGCTCTTGCTCAGACCCGGCATGGTGCGCATGGTGCCGCAGATAGCGTAGACGTAGCCAGCACCTGCAGCCAGGCGAACCTCGCGCACGGGCAGGATCCAGCCGGTCGGTGCGCCCTTCAAAGTTGCATCCGAAGAGATAGACAGGTGGGTCTTCGCAATAACCACGGGCAGGTGCGAGTAGCCCAGCTCAGCGAAACGCTTCAGCTGCTTAGCGGCAGCGGGAGCAATGGAGATGCCGTCCGCACCGTAGACCTTGGTGGCGACCTTCTCGATCTTGGTCTCGATGGAGTCCTCAAGATCGTAGGTGTACTTCAGATCCGAAACGTCGTCACATGCCTCAGCAACCACGTCTGCCAGGTCGGTGGTGCCCTTACCACCCTCAGCCACACCGCGGTGAATAGCGACGCGAGCGCCAGCCTCCTCAGCGATACGGCGGATGGTCTCGTGCTCGGACTCGAAGTCGGTCGGGAACGCGTTGATTGCCACGACCGGCTGAACACCGAAGTTGCGCACGATCTCGATGTGCTTCTTCAGGTTCTCTGCGCCCTTCTCCACGTCGGAGGGGCTTTCCTGCAGCATGCCTTCGGGCAGGGGCTTGCCCGGAACGATCTTGTACAGGCCGGAGTGGGACTTCAAGGAGCGCACGGTGACGACGAGCACTGCAGCGTCGGGCTTCAGGCCGGAGACGCGGCACTTGACGTTGAAGAAACGCTCCGCACCCATGTCGGCACCGAAGCCAGCCTCGGTAATCACGTAGTCGGAGTACTCCAGGCCAACGTAGTCGGCGACCACGGAGGAGTTACCGGTTGCGATGTTGCCGAAGGGGCCCGCGTGAATCAGTGCGGGGGTGTGCTCCAGGGTCTGCAGCAGGTTCGGGTTGATTGCGTCTGCCAGGATGACGGACATTGCACCGTCAGCCTTCAGGTCGGCTGCGGTGACGGGCTCGCCGTCGTAGTTCAGGCCGATCACAATCTTTGCCAGGCGCTCACGCAGGTCCTTGAAGGAGGTTGCCAGCGAGAGAATCACCATGATTTCGGAGGCGCTGGTGATGTCGAAACCGGTCTCGCGAACCACGCCGTCCATGCGTTCGCCCAGACCCACGACGATGTTGCGCAGGGAGCGGTCGTTCATGTCGATAACGCGGCGCCACTCGATTGCGCGCGGGTCGATGCGCAACTCGTTACCGTGGTGCAGGTGGTTGTCGATCATTGCGGCAAGCAGGTTGTGTGCTGCGGTGACGGCGTGGAAGTCGCCGGTCAGGTGCAGGTTCAGCTTCTCCATGGGAACGATCTGGGAGTAGCCGCCGCCCGCTGCGCCGCCCTTAATGCCGAAGGTCGGGCCCATTGCGGGCTGACGCAGAGCCAGGATTGCCTTGCGGCCGGTCTGTGCGAAGCCCTGTGCGAGCGAGACGGAGGTTGCGGTCTTACCTTCACCGAGCGGGGTGGGGGTGACTGCGGTAACCACGATGTACTTGGAGCCGCGCTTGCGGGCGGTCTCTGCGTTGGTGGTTTCGTCGAGGAGGACCTTAGCCACGTACTTACCGTAGGGTTCAAGGCGATCTTCGCTGATGCCGTTGTCCGCTGCAATCTTGTTAATGGGCCAAAGATCGGCGGCAAGTGCGATTTCGAGGTCGGAAGGGAAAGGCTTCTTCGTCATTATCATCCTTCGAGTTGTACGAATCATGCTCTTTCATTCTATGCCTTAGCTCACGCATTTGTCCCCCACCTCGCCGGAAGGTGGCAAATAAACCCGATTTTTAATGCACTAATCCCCGCAACCGGTACCCTACGCTCACGTGGAACGAACAGGGTCGGTGCGGGGATCAGTAGCGCATACACGCCGGTTTGCCGGTACAGTGCCGGTACAGAAGGCACAAGAACCGGCGATACAGCCAACCGGCGATACGACCGGCTATTACGGCATGGTCAGCAGAACCTTGGTGGCGGTACGCTGGTCCATTGCCTCGTAACCCTTAGCTGCCTCGTCGATGGGCAGAACCAGGTCGAATACCTTGCCGGGCTCAATTTCGCCCTTGTAAATCAGATCAATGAGGGTCGGCAGGTACTTGCGCACGGGGGCGGGGCCGCCCTCCAGGTGAACCTGCTTGCCGAAGAGCTTATCGGTGCCGATGGAGCTGTCGTGCGGCACACCCACGAAGCCGATGTAGCCGCCGTGGCGTACGCAGCCGAGCGCCTGGTCGAAGGACTGCTGGGTGCCAACAGCCTCCGCAACGCCGTGTGCGCCCACGCTGTCGGTGAGCTCCATGACCTTGGCGATGCCCTCTTCGCCGCGCTCTTCCACGATGTGGGTTGCGCCGAATGCCTTAGCGAGCGCCTGACGTTCGGGGTTGCGGGACATGATGATGATCTTCTCCGCGCCGAGCTGCTTAGCGCCGATGACTGCGCTCAGGCCGACTGCGCCGTCGCCAACAACGACGATGGTCTTGCCGGGGCCTGCCTGCGCTGCGTCTGCTGCGTACCAGCCGGTGCCGAGCACGTCGGATGCCGCCATCAGGTGCGGGATCTGCTCTGCGGTGGGTGCTGCGGGGGTCTTGACGAGGGTGCCGTCTGCGAAGGGTACGCGGGCGTATTCTGCCTGGGTGCCGTTGGAGCGTGCGCCGATGAAGGCGTCGCCTGCTGCGATTGCCTTGAGGCAACGGGAGGGGTAGCCTGCGGTGCAGGTTTCGCACTCGCCGCAGGAGATGCAGAAGGAGCCTACGACGAAGTCGCCGGGGGCTACGGTGGTGACCTCGGAGCCTACTTCGACGACTTCGCCGATGTATTCGTGGCCCATTGCTCGGTGCTCAACGGGCTGTGCGCCGCGGTAGGGCCACAGGTCGGAGCCGCAGATGCAGGATGCTGCGAGCTTGATGATGGCGTCGGTGGGTTCGAGGAGGGTCGGCTTGTCGACTTCGTTGACGACGACCTTGCCGGGGGCTTCCATGACAACTGAACGCATGGGTGTTCCTTTCGGGGTTGTGGGGTAGTAGTCCAACAGTACGCCCCGTACCCCGATATATCAATAATTTTTTATGCTACAGGGTGAAGGTAAAAACTCCGGCAGTTGGAACCGTCGGAACCGGCAAAACCGCTCCCGTTCCCCTGCTTCTCCGTGTCTTCTCCGGCCCTTCTCCCCTGCTTCCGCAGCCCGGTTAAACGACGGAACCCCCGCGCATCCACAGTGGACACGCGGGGGTTCCGCACGGTTTATCTCAGCCTTATATCTCAGGGCGAGTGGGGTTTAGAAGTCCCAGTCCTCGTCCTCGGTGTTCACAGCCTTACCGATAACGTAGGAAGAGCCGGAACCGGAGAAGAAGTCGTGGTTCTCATCAGCGTTCGGGGACAGTGCCGACAGAATCGCCGGGGACACGTTAGTCACGGTCGCCGGGAACATCGGCTCGTAGCCCAGGTTCATCAGAGCCTTGTTAGCGTTGTAGTGCAGGAACTTCTTCACGTCCTCACTCCAACCCACACCGTCATACAGGGAGTGGGTGTACGCCACCTCGTTCTCGTACAGTTCGTACAGCAGGTTGAAGGTGTACTCCTTCAGCTCTGCCTGACGCTCCGCGGATTCCTTCGCCAGGCCGCGCTGGAACTTGTAGCCAATGTAGTAGCCGTGCACTGCCTCGTCACGAATAATCAGACGAATCAGGTCAGCGGTGTTGGTCAGCTTCGCGTGCGAAGACCAGTACATGGGCAGGTAGAAGCCCGAGTAGAACAGGAAGGACTCCAGCAGAGTGGAGGCAACCTTCTTCTTCAGCGGGTCGTCACCGATGTAGTAGGACAGAACGATCTTCGCCTTCTTCTGCAGGTGCTCGTTCTCAGAAGCCCAGCGGAACGCCTCGTCAATCTCCTTGGTGGAGGCGAGGGTCGAGAAGATCGAGGAGTACGACTTTGCGTGCACGGACTCCATGAACGCAATGTTGGTGTACACGGCCTCTTCGTGCGCGGTCACAGCGTCCGGCAGCAGGGACACGGCGCCGACGGTACCCTGGATGGTGTCCAGCAGGGTCAGACCGGTGAAGACGCGCATGGTCAGCTGCTTCTCTTCCTCGGTCAGGGTCTTCCAGGAGGGCACGTCGTTGCTCAGCGGCACCTTTTCCGGCAGCCAGAAGTTACCGGTCAGACGATCCCAAACCTCAAGGTCCTTCTCGTCCTCAATACGGTTCCAGTTGATAGCCTCGATCACGTGGTCGACGAGCTTCACCTTTTCGCTCATTAGTAATTCTCCGATTCTTAAGGGGCGGTTACGGTCCCACGCGCGCCCAACCGGTCGCGCAGGCGGTTTGCGTGTTCACCGTAACCGCCCCTTCCAGTCTTTAGTTATAGTGTGCCAGCTCAGGCTGAATGCGTCACAGCATTCGGGCTAGAGCATGCAGGATACGCAGCCTTCAACCTCGGTACCCTCAAGAGCCATCTGACGCAGACGGATGTAGTAGATAGTCTTGATACCCTTACGCCATGCGTAAATCTGGGCGCGGTTGATATCGCGGGTGGTTGCGGTATCGCGGAAGAAGAGGGTCAGCGACAGGCCCTGGTCCACGTGCTGGGTTGCCACAGCGTAGGTGTCGATGATCTTCTCGTAACCAATTTCGTAGGAGTCCTGGTAGTACTCCAGGTTGTCGTTGGTCATGTACGGCGCCGGGTAGTAGACGCGGCCGAGCTTGCCTTCCTTGCGGATCTCAATCTTCGAAGCGATCGGGTGAATCGAAGAGGTCGAACCGTTGATGTAGGAGATGGAGCCGGTCGGCGGAACAGCCTGCAGGTTCTGGTTGTACATGCCGTACTGTGCCACGTCAGCAGCCAGCTGAATCCACTCTTCACGGGTGGGGATGTGGTGCTTAGCGAACAGTTCGCGGGTACGCTCGGTCTGCGGTTCCCATTCCTTCTCAATGTACTTGGCGAAGAACTCACCGGATGCGTACTTCGAGTTCTCGAAGCCCTCGAAACGCTGGCCGCGTTCCTTAGCGATCTGCATGGAGGCGCGGATTGCGTGGTAGGCGACGGTGTAGAAGTACATGTTGGTGAAGTCCAGCGCTTCTTCGGAACCGTAGTAGACGTGCTCGCGTGCCAGGTAGCCGTGCAGGTTCATCTGGCCCAGACCCACGGCGTGGCTCATGTTGTTGCCGCGCTCGATGGAGGGTACGGAGCGGATGTCGGACTGGTCGGAGACGGAGGTCAGCGAACGAATCGCGGTTTCCACGGTCTTGCCGAAGTCGTCGCCGTCCATGGTCAGTGCAATGTTCAGCGAACCGAGGTTGCAGGAGATGTCCTTACCGACGGTCTCGTAGCCGAGGTCAGCGTGGTAGGTGGACGGCTCAGAGACCTGCAGGATCTCGGAGCACAGGTTGGACATGATGACCTTACCGGCGATGGGGTTCGCGCGGTTGACGGTGTCTTCGAACATCACGTACGGGTAGCCGGACTCGAACTGGATCTCTGCGATGGTCTGGAAGAACTCACGCGCGTTGATCTTGGTCTTGGTGATGCGTGCATCGTCGACCATCTCGTAGTACTTCTCGGAGACGTTAATGTCGGAGAAGGGGACGCCGTAGATGCGTTCCACATCGTACGGGGAGAAGAGGTACATGTCCTCGTTCTTCTTCGCCAGCTCGAAGGTGATGTCGGGGATGACAACGCCCAGGGAGAGGGTCTTGATGCGGATCTTCTCGTCAGCGTTCTCACGCTTGGTGTCCAGGAAGGCGTAGATGTCGGGGTGGTGTGCATGCAGGTACACGGCACCGGCACCCTGACGTGCGCCGAGCTGGTTTGCGTAGGAGAAGGCGTCTTCCAGCAGCTTCATGACGGGGATAACGCCCGAGGACTGGTTCTCAATCTTCTTAATGGGCGCACCGGATTCGCGCAGGTTGGTCAGGGCGAATGCCACGCCGCCGCCGCGCTTGGAGAGCTGCAGTGCAGAGTTGATGGAGCGGCCGATGGACTCCATGTTGTCTTCCATGCGCAGCAGGAAGCAGGAGACGAGCTCGCCGCGCTGCTTCTTACCTGCGTTGAGGAAGGTCGGGGTTGCCGGCTGGAAACGGCCGGAGATGATCTCGTCCACGATGTCTTCGGCGAGCTTCTCGTTGCCTTCTGCCAGGAGCAGTGCGACCATGCAGACGCGGTCTTCAAAACGCTCCAGGTAGCGCTGACCGTCGAAGGTCTTGAGCGCGTAGGAGGTGTAGAACTTGAAGGCACCCAGGAAGGTCGGGAAGCGGAACTTCACGGCGTAGGCGCGCTTGAACAGGTTCTTAATGAACTGGAAGTTGTACTTGTCGAAGAGTTCCGGCTCGTAGTACTGGTTCTCGATCAGGTACTCGATCTTCTCTTCCAGGTCGTGGAAGAAGACAGTGTTGTTGTTGACGTGCTGCAGGAAGTACTGACGTGCAGCCTGGCGGTCTGCATCGAACTGAATCTGGCCGTTCTCATCGTAGAGGTTCAGCAGTGCGTTCAGTTCGTGGTAGCTCATACCCTTGAACTTCTCGGGCACGCTCTTGCCGCTGTGGCTCGCACCGAGAGTTTCTAGTGCTGAGGGCAGTTTTGCGTCCAAAATGCTTCCAATCCTTCGTTGACTTTTTCTACATCTGAATCGGTGCCCATGAGCTCAAACTTGAAGAGCACGGGCACATCGCACTTCTTGGCGACAATGTCTGCCGCGATACCGAAGAGCGGACCAAAGTTGGTGTTGCCGGAGCCAATCACACCGATCATGTGGTTGCGATTTTGCTCCACGTTCAGGAATTTAACCACCTGCGGGGGAACGTTACCGGCGCCTTCAGGCTTGCCGTAGGTGGGGACGACGAGCACGAACGGCTCATCAAGAATGAGGGTGTCTTCGCCGGTGCGCAGCGGCAGGCGGAGGCGGCGGGCACGGATCTTCTCCACGAACTTGTGGGTGTTACCGGAGATGGAGGAGAAGTACACGATGAGCGGCGCGGTGTCGTCCAGGACCTCGGTCGCTCGACCCTCGGAGGCGTTGCGTGCATCCATAAGAATCTTGCGGATTTCTGCGTGCTCGTCGACGGGGTTGGGCGTGAGGGCGGTACTCAACGTGTACTCCTTATTCTCGTGTGCCGGTGTGAGTTCCGTGCCGATTCCCGTTTGTGCGGGTTTCGGCTGGATTGTTACGCTGCCAGAGCGTTGATCTTGTCGGGCTGGAAGCCGGACCAGTGCTCGTCGCCTGCGATGACGACGGGTGCCTGCATGTAGCCGAGGGACTTGACCATTTCGAGGGCCTGAGCGTCTTCGGTGATATCAACCTTGATGTAGCTGATACCCTTCGCGTCGAGGGCGCGGTAGGTCATGTTGCACTGGACGCACTGCGGCTTGGTGTACACGGTCACTACCATGGGAATGCCTCTTACTTTCTCCCGCTCAGGCGGGGTTATCTCGTGAATGAATCTGGCGTGTTTCGTCTGTGGTTCACCACGTGGTGTTGACGGTGAGCGCGGTGCCGTCCGCTACCCCTCCTAGTGGGGTGTGGCGGTTTCCTGCGCGGGGGCAGGGCGCTCAAAAGTGCCGTAGTGGTGGAACCGAGTATTAATACTACATCTAGTGTCGAGATTTTTCTGCACCACAAGATGATGTGGTGTGAGGGGCGTGTTTCGTTCGATAAACCCACAGCTGAACCCACTTAAGATGGGGTGTCTACAGCTTATCCACACCCTGCCGCGGGGCTAGTTCGTTGGATTTTCGCGGGGTGCGCCGGGTTATCCACAGGTGGGGTTTAAGTTGGTCAGGATTTTTAAGGGTTCATTCGCCCGCCAAGTTGAGGTTCAGTTAACCTCATGTATGCTTTCGGGGGCATAAAACCCGGCAGATTCGGGCTTGATTTTAAAGAGATCTTAACTCTCACGCGTTCTTGCGCGGAACGGCGCGGTTTTAAAGCAGAACGGACTTTCTTAATGGCGAGGGTTAACCCCCTTCGAGCGGCTTTAAGCTGTGTGATTAAAGCTGTAGAAAAGATTTTTAACTCTTTTTGATGAGCCGGTGTGTCGTGGGTTTAAGTTGGTTAATTCCGCTGAAACAGCAAAACCCACCGCATATACCGGTATTTCGCGGTATTTGCGGTGGGTTTACTGGGTATCGGCACTGGTTTTAGCAACCGGTGAGGCACCGGTGAGGCGCAGGAGAAACACAACCGGCTAGAAATCGATCAGGCCCAGCTCGCGCAGCTTCTTGCTGAGCGTTACGCCATCGGTGGCTTCAATCCACAGCGGCGAGCGCATCATCTGTTCGGCGCGGTAGTCGCTCCACACGCGGCCGGAGGCGAGCATGGTCTCCCCCACGGTCAGGTTGCGGATGACGATTGCCGCCACGTTGTCCGGGTAGCGTACCGCGAAGCCGTTGTAGATGTACGGGTCGCGCTGCCCGTCGTCGCCGACGAGGATCCACTTCATCTGCGGGAATTCCTCGGCGAGGCGGCGCAGGGACTCGACCTTGTGGTTGGTGCCGGAGCGGAACCAGCGGTCGGGGGTGGGGCCCCAGTCGGTCAGCAGGAACGTGCCGCGCGGGTAGCCGTTGCGGCTGAGGAAGCGGCGCAGGGTCGGGGTGATGTTCCAGGCGCCGGTGGACAGGTACATGAACGGCGCATCCGGGTGGCTGCGGCGGATACGGTCGGTCATGACCGCCATGCCGGGGGTGGGGATGCGTGCGTGCTCGTCGAGAATGAAGGAGTTCCAGGCGGCAACCAGGGGGCGCGGTAGCATGGTGACCATGACGGTGTCGTCGACGTCCATGATGACGCCGAGCTTCTGGCTTTCGGGAACGATGTAGACGCTGGTTGCTACGGCGCGGGAGCCGGGCACGTACATGATGACTTCATGGATACCGGGTTCCAGGTCGATGCTAAGTTTGACGTCGAGCACGCCGCCGCGGTCGGTGTACGCTTCATACTTGGTGCCGTCGATGACGATGGTGACGGGCGCATCGGACATTGCGGTGGCGGTGAAGGAGCGCCAGCCGCGCATGGGGTTGGCGGTGTCTTGGGTACCTTCTACAACCTGCAGCAGGCGTTCGAGGGTGACCGTTTTGTAGAGTGCACGGGCGATAACGCGGACCCAGCCGGGGTTGCCGTCGGAGGCGGCGCGTCCGTAGCCTTCGGTGGGCACGAGGATAGGCTCGCGACCGGCGGCGATGGCGCGCTTTTCGCGCCACCTGTGCAGCCGGTCAGCAACGCGGTAGCCGATGTTGACTGCCTCGTCGGCAGCATCGTTCACAAGGTTGCGCAATTCGTGAGTGCCCAGATTCTCCATCCCACTAGTTTAGCGGAGCGTTACCGGCTTGCGGCTTCTTGATTTTTGTGTTCTTATACCTAGTTTTTATACCTATTAATACTGTGGTGCTGAGCGCGCGGTGTGATGTGCGCATTATTTAGGGGTGTATTCGCCGTTCAGATTCGTTCCTTGCAGGTGGGGGCGTTATCCTGGAGAGTATGACCCACTCACAGCCTAACCGCCGACTTTTTGTGCTCGGCACCGCTATGCTTCCGCTGATTGCTGCCTGCTCGAAGAAGTCGAATGACTACGACGGCACCAGCGGTAATTTCACTCCGTATCAGGCTGGCGGCGAGACTACTGCTGCTACTCGCCCCGCACCTACGAATTCGCCGACCGTTGCCGCTGCTGGCAACCCGGTTGATAAGCCGCGCGAATGGCCCGGTATCGGCAACTCTCTTATTGGTGAGGGTAAGTATGTTGCGTGGACTGTTGATGACGGCGCGAGCCCGGAGGCGATTCGCGGTTACGCTGAGTTCTCGAAGCGTACGAATACTCGCCTGACGTTCTTCATTAACGCTTCTTACACCGGTTTTAAGGAGCATGTGTCGTTGCTGCGTCCGCTGGTTCAGAGCGGTCAGATTCAGGTTGCGAACCACACCTACAGCCACGCCGACCTGACTACCCTGGACGCTGAGGGCGTGAAGGAAGAGCTGCAGCGTAACGAAGACGAGATTATGAGCATGTTCGGTGTCTCGTCGAAGCCGTACTTCCGCCCACCTTACGGTCGCTATAACGATGCGGTGCTGAAGGCAGCCGGCGAGATTGGTTTTACCCGCCCGGTCATGTGGAACGGTACTACCGGTGATGAGGCGAAGACGAGCCCCCGCGTGATTTACACGCGCTGCATCCGCTACATGCTGCCGCAGCAGATTGTGCTGGGTCACCTGAACTACGAGACGATCATCCCGATCCTGGATAAGGTGAAGGGCCTGCTCGATGACCGCGGCCTGACTGCGGTGACGATTCGTGACTACTACGGTGACGCATCCGAGGAAGAAATTAAGGCGGCGGCTCCTTCGCCGACCCCCACCCCGGAGGAGCACACCCCGTCACCTGAGGCGACCACCGAGGCCCCTACCCCGGAGCCTACTACTGAGGCTCCGACTCAGGCACCGACCACTCGCTATGAGGATGAGGCAGCGGCTAGCCAGCAGGCTACTACGGCTCCGGCGGCAACGACTGCTCCGCCTGCTCGTGCGACGGCGGCTCCGGCGGCTACGACCGCGCCGGCTACTACGACGAGCGCTTCGGCGACTGCCCGCCGCTAGTCGTTTCGGCTAAAGCTCTAGATACAGTAAAAGCCCCCTCGCACCGGAAAACCCGGTTCGAGGGGGCCTTGCGTTCTCACAATGCGTTCATTCGTATGGTGTCCGCACCTTGATGCGTGGGTCTACGCGTGACGGTGTTCGGCACGGTATGCGGCGGGCGTGGTACCTGTCCAGAGGGTGAAGGCGCGCACGAAGCTATTAGCTTCAAGGTAGCCGAGCATGAACGCGATAGAGTCCATGCTCATATCCGTGGTGGATAGGTACTGCTTGGCAAGGAGCAGACGCACATGGTTGAGCTGCTTACGGAAGGTGGTGCCTTCCTCAGAGAGCTGCCGCTGCAGGGTTCGGGTGCTGGTGACGAGCTTGCGGGCTACGTCCTCGATGGTGCTCTCCCCCGCCGGGAGGAGTTCCACCAGGGCGGCACGCACTCGAGCTGAGGTGCTGTCCTCCACGTCCAGTTGCGAGAGCCTGCGTGAGAGCTCCGGCTCAAAGTAGGACCACATGCTCTCATTGTGGGAGATGAAGGGAATCTGCAGATCCGAGAGTTTGAAGGTGATGGCGTTGACTCCGGTCACTTCTACCGGCACACCGAGCAGTTTCTCGAGGGAGGAGCTGACCGGGTAGACGCTTTCTACGCGAAGGGGCTGTATCTGCTCTTTGGTTGCTGAGCGGATAATGTGCAGGATAAAAGCGTGTTCGACTTCTGCCAGGAATGCGGGGATCTGGATTCCGGGTTCATCTGCCTCAATGTAGAGGGTGCTTTCCTGCCCCAGGGTTTCGAGGCGGTAACGAATCGGCCCGATGAGGGGCTTATGCTGAGCTAACCGTTCGATGCACCGCTGACCGTTTTGAGCGCAGTACGCCGCGAATATGGGCGGGCTGAAACGCTCAACACCGTCAGATGTTGCCAGGCGGATCGCTAAGTCCTCGGAGGGCGCCAACTGCCCTACTGCTTCCATGAGAGCTAGATAGTCGGAGCCGGACAGGGCGGGTGTTGAACGGCTGAAGAGGTCTTCTGCCAGGCCCGCTTTGCGGAGCACTTCACCGGGATCAATGTCGAAGGCGGTGAAGAGCTGTGAGAACTGGGCATCCAGTATGTAGGTTTTCATAGGGTGTTACTTTGCGCTACCTGCAATCTGCTGGTCGTAGACGAAGTTCAGCATTGCCTTGCGCGGCATCATCGGGGAGAGGGAAATGAGGGGCTTCTGCCACGCGACCAGACCGGAGACAACGTTGATCTTGCCTGCAATCATGCCGTCGTAGCCGTCCTTGGCAACCTGTGCCGGGGAGACAGCGTTAGCGAAGAGCTTGGTGTCGTCCAGGCCGCCTGCTGCTGCGAAGCCGGTTGCCATAGCGCCGGGCATCAGGCAGGAGACGGTCACACCGGTGCCCTGAACCTCACGCCACAGAGCGTTGGACCAGCTGGTGATGTAAGCCTTGGTAGCGTAGTAGACTGCCTGCAGCGGGCCGGGGATGGTAGCTGCGGTGGAGGAGACGTTGAGGACCTTACCGGAACCGCGCTTGATCATTTCGGGCAGGAAGAGCTTGAGCAGGCGGGTGGGGGATTCGATGTTCACAGCAATCATGGACATGTCATCTTCCATGGAACGCTCACGAGCGAAGTCACCCTGACCGCCGAAGCCTGCGTTGTTGATGAAGTAGTCGGGCAGGATGCCGAGCTGCTGGCACGCGTCGAAGATCTGCTGGGCGGCTGCTTCGGTGGAGAGGTCAGCGGCGATGGTGTATGCCTTCACGCCGTAGTCCTTTTCGACCTGTGCTGCCTGTGTGTCGAGCTTGCTCTGGCTGCGGCCAACCAGGATGACGTCGCCGCCGGTTGCTGCGTGGATGTTGACGAATTCGGTGCCGAGGCCGCCGTAAGAACCGGTGATGAGTGCGGTTGCCATGATGTGTTCTCCTTGAAGATTAGAAACTTGGTTGTGGATTCCTGCCGAGTTTTTCGGTGGTTTCCGTTGCCTTGTGGTTACTACTATACGGAGCAAAAGACGCCAGCAATACAGCAATTTGCGCCAGGAATCTGCAAAACGCGCCAACTCTGCTGGCGTTTTTAGCGTTGTCCCCGCCGGGGCTTCTTATCCGTGCATCTTCTATAAGGGGGCGGCACTCGGCAGGGCTTGAAACTAGCGGCGGGAATAAACGCCGGGGAATAATCACTGCGGCCGGGGCGTTAGGTGAGCGTACAGTTGCGGCAGCTGCCGCATCCGAGTGTGAAAGGAATAGATACCATGCGTATTGATATTTGGTCCGATATTGTGTGCCCCTTCTGCTACGTGGGCAAGCGTAACCTGGAGCAGGCGCTCGCCGAGTTTGAGCACCGTGACGAGGTTGAGGTGGTGTGGCATAGCTTTGAGCTGGACCCGTCGGCTACGGAGTACCCGGCTGGTTCGCTGCCGGAGATGATTGCTAGCAAGTATCAGATGCCGTTGGAGCAGGCGATTGCGACCCAGGAGTCGTTGGCGGAGCGCGCCCGCGAGGTCGGTTTGGATTTCAATTGGCGGCAGGCACGCTACGGTAACACGTTTGATGCGCACCGTGTGATTCACTATGCGGCGGAGCAGGGCTTGGCGTCGGCGGCGGAGGAGGCGTTTAAGAAGGCGTACTTTACCCAGGGCCGTTCGGTTCAGGATCACGAGTCGATTCTGGATATCGCCTCTGAGATTGTCCTGGATACTGCCGAGGTTGAGGCGGTGTTGAAGAGCGACCGTTACGCGGAGCACGTGCGTGCTGATGAGCAGTTGGCGCGCCAGCTGGGCATTAACGGTGTGCCGTTCTTCTTGATTGAGTCGAAGTGGGCGGTCAGTGGTGCGCAGCCTGCGGAGGCGCTGGTGCAGGCGCTGCGTCAGGTGTGGGAGCAGACCCATCAGGTTGAGTTGTTGAACCCGCTGGCGGGTGCCTCGGAGGCGGGTCCGTCCTGCGATATGAACGGCAACTGCTCCTAGCGGCGGCTCTGGGCAATGGTTCTGGGCAGCGGATCTGGGCAACGGTTCTGGCTAGTGCTTCCCGCTAGAGCTATCCCAGTGGGGGCGCTACTCCCCTAGCGCCTCCGGCTGGTGCCCCTAGATATAGCGAATATATAGCGAAGCCCCCTTGTACCGGTTCTTGTGTGAACCGGTACGAGGGGGCTTTGCTGTGCCCGGTTGGTGTTTCTTCCCTTGTCAGAATGCTTGAAAGGCTCAATAGTGCCTGCGGGTGGGATAGTTTTCCTTTACACTTGAGTGTGTGTTCTACGGTGAACATCCTTGTCCACTCACTTTATAAAGGAATATTGTGTTGAAAATTCACGCCGCGACCGTTGGTGTTCTTGCGGGTGCCCTGCTTCTGACCGGTTGCTCGACGGAGACCTCTGAACAGAAAACTGTACCTGCTAAAGACTCTGCTTCAAAGACCCCTTCACCCAAGCCTAGTAAAACTAAACGTCCTAAACGAACTCCTTCGCCTTCACCAACTCCCAGTCCTTCTGTAGCTCCGTGGGAGACATATACTCCTACTCCACGAGCCACGAAACCAAGGCCTACTCGCGTGGCAACGCAGGCTCCAGCTCAGGAGCCTGCGGCAGTTGCTCCCGTTCAGAAAGTGCCTACTCAGGAAGCCCCGGCGCAGTCCAGCGTGTATTACAAGAACTGTGCTGAAGCCCGAGCTGCAGGTGCTGCGCCCATACACCGGGGTGAACCTGGCTATCGGGCTGAGTTGGATAGAGACGATGACGGTATCGCCTGCGAATGGACTGACAAAAAGAAGAAATAGAAATTTCAGCGACAAAGAAACCAAGCTAACGTTAAAAACGAAGTCCCCTCGTGCTATTTCTAGTACAAGGGGGCTTCGTCATATCAGCCTAGAATCCGCGCGGGGTAAGAACCTGCGGGCAGCAGGGCTAGCGCGGCTGGTAGGCGCGGGCACGCTCAGCGCGAGCACGGCGCGCCTCCGCATCCTGCAGAACCGGCACCAGCATACGCACCAGCTGACCCATACCGCGCACCACCAAATTCAGCCACAAACCCACAGACCACACCGCCGCCACACGCGGATGCCCCGAGCGCACCCACCGCACACCCAGAAAAGACAGCGAATAATACAGCAGAAGCAGCAGCGACTCACGGAAACGGTGCACCTGCCGAAGGATAGGGTTCTGAGGAAGCTTCATCATGCCTCCCAGTATACCCACCGGAACCCCCGCCAGGACTCCCCCGCACTACCCGTAATAGTCACGAATCGTGACAGTCGTCAAACCGCGCCGATCCAACAACGCCCGAATACGGTCCAGCTCAGACACCACACCCCGATAATTCAAATGCCCAATCACAATATGCTGAGCCAACGCATACTTCTCCGCATAGGCATACACCTCAGCCGAAGAAATATTAGAAGAATCCGCCAACGACCCGTACCACAACACCGGGCGCGTAAAACCACACGACGCCGCAGCCGCCAACACGCGCGCATCATAATACCCGTACGGCGGGCGGAAATACGGCTTCGAAGACACCCCAAAAAGCCGCATAATCTCCTCATCATTACGGGTCAGCTCATGCACAATCTGCTCATCCGTCAGGCTCGTCAACGCCGCATGACTATACGTATGGTTCGCAATCTGCAACTGGCCGCTCTTCACCAGCGGCAACAACAGGTCACGATGCTGCTTAAACGCCGGGTACTGACCATTAATAAAGAAAGTGAGGCGCGTGCCGGTACGGTGAGCAAACTCCGCGTAGGCGCGCACCACCTCCGGGTCAGCGCCGTCATCAACCGTCCACGCAATGTACTTGCCCTCACCGGGTAGGCCGGTCTGCGGGCCGGTCCAGGCGCGCGCTGCGGGAACCGGGTTCGACGAGGTCGCAGTCGCAGATGCGGAGGAGGTAGCCGCCGAGCTTGCCGAAGGAGTCGCCGAGGCGCTACCTGAGGCACTACCGGATGCGCTACCCGAGGCAGACCCGCCAGCCGCCGCTCCGTGGGCGCCTTCCGCAGCAGACGGGGTGCAGCCGGTGATGCCAAGACCCAGCACGCCGAAGCTCACCGCGCCTAGACCAAAGGTACCAACGTGTTGTAAGAGTTCCCGTCGCCCCATGGAGGCGCGGGCAGAGGCGCCCGCCACCGCCCGGTCAGCAGTGAGGTCAGTAATAGCGGATTGACGAGTAGTGATAGGTGTTTCTGAGTGTGGAACAGTGTTCATATTACGAGTGTATGATGAGACCACCGTTAGATATCGAAAAATTCAAAATATTACGTAATGAGTAATAACGCCGCGATAAAAGAACCTTTACGCGCATTCGTTCCACTCGCTCGCCGAATACCACGCTCAGCACCCTAAGCTATCCGCACGCAAGGTAATCCCCGCACGCCAGGCAATCCAAGTAACCCAGGTAATCCAGCTACAGCTCCAACCACAGCGCAGGGCGCAATTCTAAGTACAGCAAGGCCCCTCCCCCAGAACGCGTTCACAACGCGCCCGGGAAAGGGGCCTCAATATATAAGTTCACACAATCGTACATCCAAGTACGCGGAGAGAAACCTACTCGGACTCCGAAGCTTCCGGCTGCTCCGCCTTAGCGGATTCCAGCGCATTCAGCGCCTCCAGAGCCGCAGCCTCCGCAGCTTCTTCGGCGTCCGCCTCAGCCACACGCTCAGCGTCCGACTCGGCAGAAGTCACCGCCGCCGGGTTCGTCAGAACCTTCACACCCATGCTGCGCAGCGCATCCGTGTTCGTGATCGTCTCGTCATTATCAATCAGGTACACCTTGTACCCGTCATTACGCAGGCGACGCATCAGCTCCAGGAGCATGCTCTGAGCGACCTCATCCACCGCATACACGCGCGTCACATCCAGGGCGACCTTCGAACCCTCCATCGGGGATTCCACAATCTCACGAATCACGCGCTCCACACCCGCAAAACGGATACGGCCCTGCAACTGAATCAGGCGCATCGACTCGTCCCCCGAACCGATCTGGTAGTTCGCGCGCAACGCCGAACGAGCCACCGTCGGAACGTTCATCACGTGCATGCCCATGTCATCAGAGAACTGCTCAAACAGCTCCACGCCGCGCACACTGTTACCGTGACCGTCCAGGCGCGGCGAGAACGTCGCCACACCCAGCTGACCGGGCACCGCACCAATAATGCCGCCGCCCACGCCGCTCTTCGCCGGAACACCCACCTGGGTCGCCCAGTCGCCCGCCGCGTTATACATACCGCACGTGAACATGACGCTCAGCACCTGACGCACCACAGTCTTAGGAACCACCTGCTCACCCGTCACCGGATGCACACCATAGTTCGCCAAAGTCGCCGCCATCAACGCCAAATCCTTGACCGTCACCATCAGCGAGCACTGGCGGGTATAACCCTGCACCGCCACGGTCGGGTCACCGGTCAGGATGCCGTGGCCGCGCAGCATGTGCGCAATCGCGTAGTTGCGGTGCGCGTGCTCCAGCTCAGACTCGTACACGCGCTCGTTCACCGACAGGCGGCGGCCCGCAAACGCAGACAGACCAGAAATGACGCGCTCCATGCGCTCGCCCTGCGTCGCACCGGGAGGGCCCACCAGCGAATGGGTGGTAATCGCGCCGGCGTTAATCATCGGGTTCAGCGGCTTACCGGAGCCGTCCTCCAGGGACAGCTCGTTGAACGGCTCACCGGAAGGCTCCACGCCCACCTTCGCAAGCACGTCATCATAGCCGCGGTCCGCGAGTGCCAGGGCATACACGAACGGCTTAGAAATCGACTGGATCGTGAATTCCACATCGGAGTCACCGGCGGCGTACTGCTCACCATCAACCATGGCGATGGACGCGGCGAGCTTGTCCGGGTCCACGGCGGCAAGTTCCGGAATGTAGTTTGCCAGCTCACCGGAGGTATCAGAAGCGACCGACTCGAGGGTCTCGGTCAGGTAAGTGGCAATAGGTGAATGCATAGTGTTCCGTATCTGCTGCTAATCGTGGTTGTTCTCGTCAAAAATTTCAGGATGCGCCCGCCCACTGTTCCGTTTCGGCCAGGCTGAGGCGCTCATCGTTGCAGGCTACCGCGGCTACCAAACTAAAGAGCCTGCCCGCGAGCCTGTCAAAGTGTGTGGGTGAGGAGCGCCTTTTGCTCCCTAAAGAGTGTATCTTTTGCGTGTTGAAGCGACCAAATATAAGCCGCCAAATATCACGGTCGCCTCTCCCCCCGCTATTTCGGCACGCAGAAATCACACACGCAAGGTTTTCAGGTGGCCTAGGGGTTCAGGTGGCTTAGGGGTGGCGAACCGAATCCGGTTCACGACCACCCAACTCGGCGGTCTCCAGCTGGAAGGTCGAGTGCTCCACCGACACCTCAAAATGGCTCGCCACGCACGAACGGATACGGTCCAGAATCGCCACCGCAGAGCCGTCATGGAAGCACGAATCGGCAACCACCACGTGCGCGGTCACCACCGGCAGGCCGGTCGCCACCGTCGAAGCATGCACATCGTGCACCTCCACCACACCGTCAACACTCAAGATATGCTCACGCATCGCATCCAGGTCCAGGCCGTCCGGGGTGAACTCCATAAGCACCGCCGTAGTCTGCTTCATCAGACGCGCCGCACGCGGCACAATCAGCGCCGCAATCAGCAGACCCGCCAGGGCGTCCGCCTGGTAAAAGCCGGTCAACCAAATCACGATAGCCGCCACAATCACACCCAGCGAACCCAGGGCGTCATTGAGCACCTCCAGGAACGCGGCGCGCATATTGAAGTTCGCGTTCCTCGCCGTAGCCAGCACCGCAATACCAATAGCGTTCGCCACCAGGCCAACCACACCAAAAATCAGCAGTTCGGTGCCGGGCACCTCCGGCGGGGCGAACAGGCGATGCACGCCCTCCACCGCCGTGTAGATACCCACCGCCAGCAGCAGCACCGACTGCCCGAGGGCGGCAAGCACCTCAATGCGGCGGAAACCCCACGTGCGGCGGGAGGTCGCCGGGCGCGTCATCAGCGAAGCCGCCGTGAGCGCCACCAGCAGGCCGGACGCGTCCGTAATGGCGTGCGCCGTATCGGTCAGCAGCGCAAGACTTCCCGTGACCAACGAACCAATCGCCTGCGCCAACACAATAACAACCGCCAAGCTGAACGCAATCAGCAGGCGCGGGCGCATCGAGGCGGCATCCTCCGGACTCGGGGCATGCGAATGGTCGTGCCCATGGTGATGCCCGTGGTGGCCGTGATGTGTGTGCGCTCCCATGCGCTTCTCCTCAACTATGAACTGCGTTGTTGACTATCGAGAGTTATCGGCAGATAGCAAAATCGCCCGATTCACAAGAACCGGGCGAAAAGCTCCTCAACCGAGGAAAACGTGGAGATAAGGGGACTCGAACCCCTGACCCCCTGCATGCCATGCAGGTGCGCTACCAGCTGCGCCATATCCCCATATTCTGTTAGTGACCTCAACGAGGCAACATGAATATATTACACACACCACGGACAGCGATGCAAACCAGCGCACCCAAAAACCCAAAAAAGTTCCGGGGCAACCGGGCAGGCAGAAGGGGCAATCAGGTAACCAGAAAGGGAAACCAGGCGGGCAGAAACACCCTCGAAATACGCAGAAAAGGGGCGGACCCCGCGGCACCATACAGCGCCAACAGGGCCCACCCCCTCATCAACTAAAAATCAAGCGGAAGCCTACGCCTCATCCTGAGCGGGAATGATGCGTGCAGCATCCTCCTCAGTCTCACCCTCGATGTCGAAGGGAGCCTCGTTCTCAACGCCCAGCTCAATACGCGGAGCCTCAGCCCACAGACGATCCAGAGCGTAGAACTCGCGGTCCTCCTCATGCTGAACGTGCACGACAATATCGCCGAAGTCCAACAGAATCCAACGACCCGAGGAACGGCCCTCACGGCGAACCGGCTTCAGGTCAGCCTGCTCACGCAGAGCATCCTCAACCTCATCCGCAACAGCGTTCACGAGGCGCTCGTTGTGGGCAGAAACCACCAGGAAGCCATCAATCAGACCCATCGCGTCGGAAGCATCCACAGCGAACAGGTTAGTTCCCTGCTTCTCCTCCGCAGCGCGGGCGGCAATGCGCAGAGCCTCAATCGAGGACTGTGCAGCAGTCATATTTTCCTTCCTTGCCGGCAGAACACCCGCCGGCAGCACCCGCAACAGGGGTGCATTGTTCACGGCCTACTTAGGGCCAAAAATCATAATCAGACCGACAACGACCAGGGCGATCAGCAGCACAATCCACAGCCACGCCAGGGAGGGCTTCTGTGCAGGTTGCAGAACCTTTTCAGCCTTCTCAACAGCACTCTCAGAAGCAGAGTCTTCCCCAGCTTCCTTCGACGCAGCTTCCTTGGATTCAGCATCCTTCGAAGCCTCAGCAGATGCAGCCGAAGCAGACTTCGACTCAGCCGACTTAGACTCTTCATCCTCAGAATCCTTGTCGGACTCCTCAGCGGTTTCCTCGACCAGTGCCTCGTCGGGACCCTGACGATCCACCATGCGCTGCAGCAGCTCCTCAACCTCATCCGGGCTCAGAGCAACAGTCGGGTCGCCGTCCACCGAATCTACGGTATCCCCTGCGGAGGCGCTATCCAGCACGCTCAGGTCAAGACCCTGAGCGTTCACCGCGCTCACGCGGGTGGGCAGCTCGTCAGCGGACTCTTCAACCTCAGTAACCTCAACGGTCTCTTCCTCAACGGAAGCAACCTCGGTCTGCTCAGCCTCAATGTCAGAGCTGTCCAGCTCCTCAACCTTCGGCTCATCGCGCACCAGGTACTGGTGCAGCTCGGGTTCAGGCTTCTCCTCCTTGACCACGGCAATGACCGGGATTGAAGAAGTCATCGGGTTATCCACCGCGGAGGGGCTGGTCGCATCCACACGGTTCTGCGCGATCTCTTCGGGGCGCAGAACACGCAGGCTACTGGTCAAAGGAGCAGGCTCGTGCAGCTTCTCCTCATCGTTCGCCTCAGTGTCAATCTTGCCCTGAGCCGCCAGTGCCGCAAAACGACGCTGAACAGCCAGAACCTGCGGGTCAATAGCGTTCGTATAAACCACGGAGCCCATGTTCTCAACAGGCTTCGCGGGCTCACCGCGGCGGGCCGCACGCAAGTACTCGGCAACTTCTTCACGGTAGCGGGCAAGACGGCGCGGACCCATCACCTTAGTAGGCGGCGGCACCTCAATGCCGTCCTCGGTCACGTACGTCTCGTAGAGGTACGCTTCGTCCTCGCTATAGGGCTTCGAACCCGTAGCTTCACTCATGTGTTCCCTCATTATTCGTCGATTGGGGTGCCTGCCCAGACTCATCCTTCACGCGGGGCAAGCCGTCACGGTACGCCGTCAAGGCGTCCTTCTTGTACAGGCCGTACTTAGCAATGTACTGCACCACACCATCGGGCACCAGGTACCAGATGGGGGCGTCTTCAGCTGCGCGGCGACGAATATCGGTCGAAGAAATCGCCATCGCAGGAATCTTCAGGGTCGTAATATGACGACCCTCAGCCATCGGCGGATCCAGCTCATGATCGGGGCGGGTCACGCCCACAAAAGTCGCCAAATCCCACAGCTTATGGGCATTGCGCCAGGTCATAATCTGGCTAATCGCGTCCGCACCGGTAATGAAGAACAGGTCAGCATCCGGGCGCAGGGCACGCAGCTCGTTAAGCGTATCAAAGGTGTAGGTGGCGCCGCCACGGTCAATATCAATACGGCTCACCGTAAAACGCGGGTTCGACGCGGTCGCAATCACCGTCATCAGGTAGCGATGCTCAGCGTCACTCACGTGCCGCTCCCCCACCTTCTGCCAGGGCTGACCGGTCGGAACAAACACGACCTCGTCCAGGTCGAACACGGCGGCAACTTCGCTAGCCGCCACCAGGTGTCCGTGGTGAATCGGGTCGAAAGTTCCACCCATCACGCCCAGACGCACCCGACCGGGAATGCGCGGGGGAATCGACTCGGTGCTCGGAGCACCAAAATCAAGGTGAACAGGCTGGTCAGTCACAAATGCCGTCCTTGCTGGGGACAGAGACCGCGCCACAGCAGCTTAAGGAGCCACCACAGGTGCGGATGCGGGCAGGTACACAGAAGGTACGCAACACCGAAAATGGCCCGCGTACATTCCCCTCTATGCTACCTGCTTGCGGTCAAAAAAACCGAAATGACGGGGGTGAGCTAAGCCGCCAGTGGAATACCCAGCCAGCACACCCGACCACAGGTTCACCCACAGAATCGCCAGCAGAATCGCCCGTATGTTCCGACGCGCACATCCGGCGCGAGAGGCAACCACACAGCACATAAAGAAAGCACCGCGCACCGGAGCAAACCCCGGTGCGCGGCACCAATCATCGTCGAGGTAACAGCTGTCTGGGCAACAGCTAACGCCTAGCTACTAGTCCTCAACGTTCGGCATGTCGATATTCTCGTCGACCTTGCCTTCCTTCAACTTCTTGCGGTACTCAACCGACTCAGTCCACACGCCTGCAACACGCTCGGACTCCAGCTCGGCACGAGCCTCCGCCTTCGCGTCCATACGCTCCTTGTACTCCACACGCTTCTGCGCACGAGTCGGGCGAATGATCTCTTCCAGACGAGCGTCCGTACCACGCGGGGAGGACAGCAGCTCAGCGCCACCGACCATGGTCGGCTCCCAATCGAAGATCACCGAGTTGTCGTTCTCGCCAATCACCACGGCGTCACCGGCACGAGCACCAGCCTTAAACAGCTCATCCTCAACGCCCAGGCGCGCCAGGCGGTCCGCCAGGTAGCCGACAGCCTCATCATTATTGAAGTCAGTCTGCTGAATCCAACGCTCAGGCTTCTCACCAATCACGCGGAACAGCGGCTCAAGGTTACGCTCCTCGCGGCGAATAATGAACTCCTGCTTCTTCTTACCGCGGAAGCCCTTCGGGCGAACCACAGGAGCCTCAACAACCACGCGCTCCGCTTCCTTCTCGGCAGCGGCACGAGCCTCGCGGTCCTCCTCAACGAGCTTTGCCATCGCAAAGATCAGGGGCTTCAGACCCTCGTGGGAAGCCGTCGAAATCTCGAAGACCTTAAAGCCCATCTCCTCAAACTCGGGGCGAACAAACTCCGCCAGCTCACGAGCCTCAGGAACATCAATCTTATTGAGCACCACAATCTGCGGACGCTCATGCAGCGGCACGGTCACACCCGCAGTCGGGTCAACCTCATAGTTCTGCAGCTCGCCGCGAATCACCTCAAAGTCACTAATCGGGTCGCGGCCCGGCTCCAAAGTAGCGCAGTCAATCACGTGCACCAGAGCCGAAGAACGCTCCACATGGCGCAGGAAGCGGTGACCCAGACCGCGGCCCTCCGAAGCGCCCTCAATCAGACCCGGAACATCCGCCACGGTGTAGCGAACATCGCCCGCCTGCACCACACCCAGGTTCGGGATCAGGGTGGTGAACGGGTAATCAGCAATCTTCGGACGCGCCGCAGAAATCGCAGCAATCAACGAAGACTTACCCGCCGAGGGGTAACCCACCAGAGCCACATCCGCAATGGACTTGAGCTCCAGAACAATATCAGCCTCTTCACCGGGGGTGCCCAACAGGGCAAAACCGGGAGCCTTACGCTTAGCCGAAGCCAACGCAGCGTTACCCAGACCGCCCATACCGCCGCGGGCAGCAACATACTCGTCGCCCACACGCAGCAGGTCAGCCAAAACATTACCCTCGCGGTCCTTCACCACGGTACCCTGCGGCACGGTCAGAATCAGGTCCTCACCGTTAAAGCCGTGGTGCATATCACCACGACCAATATCGCCATTCGGGGCGTGCTGATGCGGGCTGTGGTGGTACTCCAGCAGGGTCGTGGTCTGGTTATCCACGCGCAGAATCACCGCGCCACCATTACCACCGTTACCGCCGTTAGGGCCGCCCAGGGGCTTAAACTTTTCACGTCGCACGGAGACGCAGCCGTTACCTCCGCGACCGCCAGATACATGCAAGACCACGCGGTCCACGAACTCTGCCACGGGTTCTCCTTATCTTGGAAAATCTTCACTTCGCCACCGCACGGCACACACCAATCATGCTGCGGATGCGGCGGCAGGCGCGACCGGGTTGGGGTGCGCCTCATCGTGGAGCCCAGCACAGGCGGGCATCCACGGCATTCGAGGTCATAGCGAGAGGGGGTAGACTAACGCCTACCCCCTCTGCCCTAGCGGTGAGTATTACTCAGCTGCTGCCAGGATGTTAACGACCTTGCGGCCCTTGCGGGTACCGAATTCGACGGTGCCTGCTGCCAGAGCGAACAGGGTGTCGTCGCCACCGCGGCCAACGTTCAGGCCGGGGTGGAAGTGGGTGCCGCGCTGGCGAACGAGAATCTCGCCTGCGTTGACGGACTGGCCGCCGTAGCGCTTAACACCGAGGTACTGGGGGTTCGAGTCACGGCCGTTACGGGTGGAGCTTGCGCCCTTCTTGTGTGCCATTCTGTATTCCTACCTTAGGGTTGAATTCCGGTCGTTTCGATTACGCGTTGATAGCGGTAATCTTGACGGTGGTCAGCTCGGCGCGGAAGCCCTGACGCTTCTTGTAACCGGTCTTGTTCTTGTACTTCTGAATAACGATCTTCGGACCGCGCAGGTCCTCAACCTTCTCAGCAACAACCTTGGCGGAAGCCAGGGACTTTGCGTCAGCGGTGACCTTGTCACCGTCGACGAGCAGCAGCACGGGCAGCTCGATGGTGCTGCCGGGCTCGCCTGCAACACGGTCAAGGGTAACGAGGTCGCCTACGGAAACCTTCTCCTGGCGGCCGCCAGCGCGTACAATCGCGTATGCCACTATGGGACTCACTTTTCTCGACAACTTGCTTCTTGGATCTCACACGAATGAGCAGCCTGCGCTTTCATTGCTGTGCGCCCTCCCCCGCCAGTCAAATGACCGCGAACAAGGAGGAACGGCCCGTGCGTTCCGACGGGATTGCCCGCCGAAGCCAACACGCGAGGCTCACCGGTGGTGTCTCTCTCCCGCACGTTCCAAACTCAGCCGATCACTCGACCGCGCCGAAGACGATGCGGGTGGGAGCGGTGTCTCCCGCTGGCCCTGCGTCGATAGGGCTTCACTGAGATAAACACCAGTCCTTAAGGATACGGCATGATCTACGCGCCGCGCAATAGATAGTTTCACGGATTATCCGCAGACACCACGTGATGCTCCTCTAATACTGCACCGCACTCTTAATAGCGCCTTTAAAATGACGCAGCACACGCACAGAAAAAAATAGCCTCGGTAGGGAAGTTCCGGCTCACCCTACCGAGGCTATCTCATATACAACACACCATCGGAATTCCGATGATCGGAAGCTAAAGACTAATCGTCCTTACCTTCACGCTTAATGTCGGCAGCAGCAACGCCAATGCCGAACAAAACAGGGGCCGAAGCGTCATCAGACACCGGAACCACATCCGCAACAGAAGCGGAAGCAACCACGGAACCCTCAGCACGCTCGGAAACGTCCACGGTCACGACCTGAGCACCGGCACCGGCGCTCGAAGCCGCACGGCGAGTGCGACGCTTACGCGGGGTCGAACCGGGCACCTGAGCCGCAGGCTTCTGAGCCTCCTCAACCGGAACCTCAACCACTGCGGGAGCTGCGCCCACCACACCGGTCACAGCCGGAGCACCAATCACGCCGGTCACAACCGTGCGAGGCTCAGACTTCTCAACCTTATCAGACTTTGCGGCTGCCTGCTCAGCTGCCTGCTCGGCGCGCTTCTCATCAGCGGCGCGACGAGCACGACGACGGGACGCACGCGGAGTCTCACGAACATCCTCAATGCGCAGGTCCTCACGCTCAACACGCTTGGAATCCTGAGCCTTCTGCACACCCGAGTTTACCTCAGCGGAGGTTGCCTCAGCGTTCTGCTGCTCAGCGTTCTTCCAATCAGCGTTCTGACGCTTGGACGAACGACGCTCCTCCGAACGATCCTCACGGCCCGAACGGAACGACTCACCCTCAGCACGGGCAAGACGGCCAGCCTTCTGAGAAGCACGAGCCTTCGCCTCGCCAGCGCGAATCGCCTCAAAACGATCCGAGGAGCGGGTAAAGCGCGGGTCGAGCTCCGGGTCAACGTGGTGCTCGTCCTCCAGCGAACCCGCGCCGGAGCCCTCCACAGCGGCAATATCCGCATCGGTCAGCTCGCGGCGCTGGCGGTTACGAGAAGACTTCTTCTCGCCACGCTTGGACGAACGACGCTCCTCCGAACGGCCCTCAGCAGGCTCCTTCGAAGAATCCTCAGCGGACTGCTCCTCCACGCGGTCGAACGCGCTCGCCAACTGCTCCAGGGAGAAACCGCCCTGCTCACCAATCCAGTTGCCCTCGGTGACCTCAGCGACCTTGTCCTCACGCTGAGCAACCTCCGCGTGAGCCTGCTCGCTGGCAGCCTCGGCAATACCCTGAATCTCCTGCTCAAGCGAAAGCTCAGCGGTCTCCGCGCGGCGCGAACGCTTGCGGCGCTTACGCTTCTTACGGGTCGAAGCGGTCTCCTCCGAAGCTTCCTCACTGTGAGCGGATGCGGCAGCCACCGCAGCCATAGCGTTACGGCGCTCAGCCTTCTTCGACTCCAGAGCATCCTGCTTCTGCTGGTCACGAGAATCCTCGCGAGCAGCGGCACGGCTACGCTTACGGTCATTACGCTCATGGCGGTGGATGTAATCCGACGCGCCACCGCTACGACCGCTCAGCGGCTGATCGTGAACCACCAGGCCACGACCGGCACACTGCTCACAGGGCTCCGAGAAGACCTCAAGCAGACCGGTACCCAGGCGCTTACGGGTCATCTGAACCAGACCCAGCGAAGTCACCTCAGCCACCTGATGCTTGGTGCGGTCACGACCCAGGCACTCAATCAGGCGACGCAGAACCAGGTCACGGTTCGACTCAAGCACCATGTCAATGAAGTCAATGACGATAATGCCGCCGATATCGCGCAGACGCAGCTGACGGACAATCTCCTCAGCAGCTTCCAGGTTGTTCTTGGTGACAGTCTCTTCCAGGTTGCCGCCGCTACCGGTGAACTTACCGGTGTTCACGTCCACCACGGTCATGGCTTCGGTACGGTCAATCACCAGCGAACCACCCGACGGCAGGTACACCTTACGGTCCAGTGCCTTCGCCAGCTGCTCGTTGATGCGGTAGTGGTCGAAGAGGTCGTCGTCGCCATCCCACTGCTGCAGGCGGGAAACCAGGTCCGGCGCCACGTACGTCACGTACGCCTCAATGGAATCCCACGCGTTCTCACCCTGAACGATCATCGCGGTGAAGTCCTCGTTGAAGACGTCACGCACGGTCTTAATCATCAGGTCGGGCTCCTGGTAGAGCATCTCCGGAGCCAGCACCTTGCGGGAGTTAGCCTTCTCCTGAATCTCTTCCCACTGCGCACGCAGACGGTTAATATCGTGGGTCAGCTCCTCCTCAGAAGCACCCTCCGCCGCGGTACGAACAATCACGCCAGCACCCTCGGGCAACTTGTCCTTCAGAATCTTCTTCAGGCGAGCACGCTCAGTATCGGGCAGCTTGCGGGAAATACCGGTCATCGAACCACCCGGCACGTACACCAGGAAGCGACCGGGCAGGGAAACCTGGCTGGTCAGGCGGGCACCCTTGTGACCAATCGGGTCCTTGGTGACCTGCACCAGAACCGAATCGCCGGGCTTCAGGGCGTTCTCAATCTTGCGGGGTGCACCGTCCAGGCCGGTCACATCCCAGTTGACCTCGCCCGCGTACAGCACAGCGTTGCGGCCGCGTCCAATGTCAACGAACGCAGCTTCCATGGACGGCAGAACGTTCTGAACCTTACCCAGGTACACGTTACCAATCAGGGAATCCTGCTGGGTCTTGGACACGAAGTGCTCAGCCAGCACGCCGTCCTCAAGCACACCAATCTGGATGCGGCCGTCCTTCTGACGAACCAGCATCTGGCGGTCCACGGACTCGCGGCGAGCCAGGAACTCAGCCTCAGTCACGATGTGGCGGCGGCGACCCAGGGAGCGGGACTCGCGGCGGCGCACGCGCTTCGCCTCCAGGCGGGTAGAACCGCGCACACCGGTCACAGTGTTGGATGCGTGAGAGTCAGCCAGGCGCGGTGCACGCACCTTGGTGACGGTCTCAACGTCATCATCAACGCCGCCCTCAATCTCAATATCTTCGGTACCGCGGCGACGGCGACGGCGACGGTGGCTCGTCACCTCGGCCTCAGCGGCGGCCTCCTCGCGGCGGCGCTCCATGCGCTCCTTACGCTTCTGCTCCTCGGCAGCGGCGCGGCGTGCCTCACGCTCCAGCTTGGCGGCGACAGCGAGCTCGCTCAGCTCCTCCGGCTCGGGTGCCATGAACAGCGGCATCGCACCCATGGGGGTACGCGAGCGCAGCTCCTGCAGCTTTTCGCGCTGCAGATCGCTAATGGTCTTGACCGGCTCGGGAGCTACTTCAGGCTCCTCAGCTGCGGGCTCTTCTGCGGCGGGTGCCTCAGCTTCTTCGGTTGCAGACTCCTCAGCAACTACAGTAGCCTCAGCGGGCTGCTCTGCGGCGGCCTCTTCAGCCTTCTGCTCAGCAGCTTCAGCGGTAGCCTCGGTCTTCTCAGCAGCCTGTGCGGGAGTTACGACCTCAACCTTGGCGGTCTCTTCCTTCACCTCAACGGCAGACTCGGCGGCGGGAGCGACAACTTCCTCTACCTTCGCGGTCTTCTCGACAGTCTCAACCTTCGCGGTCTTCTCGACAGTCTCAACCTTTGCAGTTTTCTCGATGGTCTCCACCTTCGCGGCCTTCTCCGCGACAGCAGGCTCAGCCGCCTTCTTCTCAGCAGCCTCAAACAGGCTATCCAGAGTAGAAGCAACCTCGGTCTCAGACACAACGGGAGCGGCAACCTTAGGTGCCGGCGCGTGCTTAGCCTTAGCGTTACGCAGGTTGGTCAGGCCGGCAGCAATCGCCTCATCCAGGGGAACCTCAGGAGCCTTCTCCTTCTTCGGGCGACCCGGACGGCGACGCTCAGTACCCTGCTGGGCGTCAGAGCTCTCGCGAACATTCTTACGCAGAGTTTCACGGGTCTCTGCAGAGGCGTTCTTCTCCTCCGCGAGGGCGTTCAGCGCCTCAAAAACCCCAAGTTCGACGTTCTTCTCGTCAGACATTAATCTTCTTTCGTTACACCCTGCTCCGCACCGCAAGGATTTTAACAGCGCGCATACAGCGCAAAGCCTAGTTGCTGCCACCGCGGCTCAAGCCTCACCCTACGGTGCGCGTTCGTTGGCGCTACCGGGCACTATCTCGTTCAGTGCTTCTGCCGTAGGGGGCGAGCGGGCGGAACGCAGAGCGCGCCGCGACGGTCACAGCCACCTCGCTCTCGAGCACGGCACGCTCACACCCTTCCTGGGTGCCCTGCCGGTCTTCGGGTTTCTTCGCCGAGGCGGGCGGCCCGCGCGGTGCGACAGTTATGCTCCGCGGCTTATAGCCGACGCTCTTCGGGTACTCTCCCTCGATGCGTTGGTGGGGATCTTTATGCGCGTGCGGGGCGCACAAGACACCGTGTTCCATTATACCCGGTAGAGGGTGCCTCTAAGCCACCCCACCCGTCCTATCCGGGCTCCAGTTCCCGGCAGGATGCGAGGGCACATTACATGGGACACATTACGGCGGGTGTTGTTGTGCGGGCGCATGGCGGGTACAGCAAAGCCGGGCGTGCCACTACGCACACCCGGCTTCAAAAAACTATCAGAGAAGGGGCTAGCCTCTAGAAGCTAGTCGAGGCCCAGCTCCGCATCGCGCGCCTCACGAGCCTGCTGAGCAAGCTTCGGGTCGGTCGGCAGGTACTCCGGACCGGAACCGGTCGCAAACGGAACACCCAGAATAAAAACGAACGGAGAAACCACCAGCAGAATCACCCACAGCAGCGAGAAGTGACCGGCGGTCAGCAACAGCAGGGCAGTCAGAAAAATAACGGCAGCAACGCCCATTGCGGCAATTCCGGCAGTCTTCACGGTTCTCCTCGAAGGGGTATCAAGAATCTAGTGTCCATCAGAACGGCAGGCAACCGACGCCGCAGGTAAAACCCGCGGACCGCTCCGACCGATGCCGCTCAAGAATATACCTGACCATTATACGCACCCGCGCCGCTTCCCCGCTGACCACCACCAGCGGGATCACCGGCGCCTCCCCCGCTACACGGCACCCCAGCTCTGTGCCCCAGCCCAGCACAACCTCACCCGCCCGCAGACACAGCAACGCCCCAGCACCAACAGGCACCGGGGCGTTGCGTGTTCGGGGCATCGGCCCTCAAACCAAGCTCAGAGATGAACGCTTAGCGCATCATATTCACAATGACCTCAAAGAAGCGGATCACAATAATGCCGAAAATCAGGATCAGCCACAGGCTAATCGCAAACCAGGACCAGCCGCGAGCGCTCTCACGCATCGACTGCGAGGCCGGGACAACACCCGCCGAGACGTTGCGGACCGTGGTCTTCACAAAAAGCGTGATGGTCATAACCCACACGATCATGCAGAACAGGCACAGGGCGTTGATTTGGAACGTCGTCTGGTACCACAGCCACATGATGAATGCGGTCGCCGCCGCCAAACCAATATTCATGCACACCCAGAACCACTTCTTGAACTGTGCACCCGCCATCATCGCGGCGCCGATCGTCACCACAATCGAGAAGCCCACCAGGCCGATGAACGGGTTCGGGAAGCCGAAAGCCTCCGCCTGCGGGGTGCGCATCACCGTGCCGCAGCTGAGCAGGGCGTTAATATCGCAGACCGTGGAATGGCCGGCATCAATGTAAATCTGCAGGCGCTCATACACCAGAATCGCCGAAGAAATCAGCGCAATCAGGCCGGCGCCAACCAGCCAGAATCCGAGCTGTCGGTCTGAGTAGCTGCCCGTGGTTCCCGCGTGCCCGTGGTGCGCTTCTTTTTCAGCGTGGGTGGGCTCGGTAGTACTCGATGCGGCGGTACTCATACGACTCCTTCAGATAGTGTTTTACGGTGATACTTACCGGCGCGGCATAGCCAGCACCCCGGAAGCGGTACCTCATTTATCCTAGCTTCTCACACCACCAAATGGCACGCCATCAGCCTAAATGTTCCGTTTTATGACATGCTATTTTACGCAGATGGGCGCGCTTTCGGGACGCTTTCGTGGCGCCTTCAGGGCCTCTTCAGCACGCAAAACCCCCGGGAGGTGCCCGCAACTCAGCGGCGGGCGGAACCTTCCGGGGGTTTCATCAAGGGTACTACTTAGGGCAGCGGGTGGGTGTACGACTCGTCAAAGAACAGCTGCTCCAGCTCCACCGCGCGGCTAAAGAACTCGCGGGCGCGCTGCGCATCGGACGGGCCCACACGGTCCAGTTCGCGGCGCAGGAAATCAACCAGTTCACGGAACTCCGGGTAGTCGTGCAGGGTGATCCACTCGTGGTGCACAAAAGAATCGGGGCGCTTAGCGGGAGCCTTGGACGCCCAATCCAGGTACAGACCCTCACACACCACCAGCACCGACAGGATCGCCGCGTAGCTGCCGCTTGCCGCCGCATCCAGGAAGAGGCGCTTGAAGCCGGTGGTCGCCTCCGTATCGGGCATGGATTCACGCTGATGCTCGGTCACGCCCAAAGTCTCAAAGCTGCGCAGGAAGTAGGTGTTCTCGTCACCGGCGATTTCGCCCGCGAACTTGGAGAGGCGCAGGCGGCCCGCGAGAGTATCGGCGTTGGTGATAGCGCCACCAATCAGGGCGAGGAAGGTATCGAGGAAGCGGTAATCCTGCACCAGGTACCCCGCCATGACCTGCGGGGCAATCGAGCCGTCAAAAAGCTCAGCAACAAAGCGGTGATTCGTGGCGGAAAGCCAGGTGGCGAGGTTCTCCTGGCGTAGGGACTCGGTGAACGAATCGGTGCCAATCAAATCGGTGAAGGGTGCGGGCATGATGGGTGCCTTTCACTATGTGGCATACCGTCGCTGGTATGCGTATGTGTGCGGGTGTGTTGGTGCGGCCTCAGACAGTGGGGCCGGCGCCTCAGCGAATATAGCACCGAGACGCGACGGCGTGCCCGGTTTTGTACCCCGATGCCCGAAAATTTTCGTTCTTTTCGATTTTTGGGTGAGTGTGGGCGAGCGATGCCGGTTGAATTTGAGCGATTGGGGTTAGGTGAGAGCCCATGGGAACACGTGAGAGTGCATGTGTTCGAGTGGGAGCATGAGGGCAGCGCCAGAAAAAGCGGGGCGCCACTCCCCCAGCCGGCAAAACCAACTAGGGGGCGGCGCCCCGCCTCATATCTGCAACCTCAACAGGTCGCCTTAGTGATCCGCATCGTCCTCGGAGTCATCATCACCGAAGAAATCATCGGTGTACGAGTCACCCAGCGGCAGACCCAGCGAATCCTCCAGCGAAGAACCCGGCGCAGATTCGCCGCCCAGCTCAGCCATGATGCCGTCCAGCAGCTCATCCGGCTCAGCAGAAGCAGCCGCAGCCGCCGCGGCAGCCAGAGCCGAAGCCGATGCTGCACCCGCAGAACCCGCATAAGCACCCTCGGCGGGCAGCTCATCCGGCAGCTCCTCAGCCTCAGCGCCGGGGGTCTTCGCCTCCTCATGTGCCGCCAGCAGGGTACGCGCCTCACCAATGACCGTAATCGAACCGGTAATCAGCACACCCGCCGACTCCTGCTCAAAGAGGGCGTTCTCCATGGCGGTGGCAATCGCCTCGTCCAGGTGCTCAAACACCTCGATCGAGTCTTCGTCCAGGCCCGCATCCAGCGCCAGCTCGTGCAGACGCTCCGGCGCAATCGCACGCGGTGAATCCGACGCCGCCAAGTACAGGCGGAACGTGCCGTCAGAAGCGTCCACGTACTCTTCGCGCATGGTCTCAAACATGCCCAGAGCATCCTTCTCACCCAGGATGCCGACCACAGAATGCAGGTGCGACAGCTTGAACGCCTCAGTCAGCGCGGCCGCAGACGCGCGCACACCGTGCGGGTTGTGGCCCGCATCCAGGATGGTCAGCGGCTCGGTGCGCACAACCTCCAGACGGCCCGGCGAGCGCACCGTCTCAAACGCGGTACGCACCACGTCCTCGGGCAGCTGACGCTGACCGCCGAAGAACGCCTCCACGGCGGCGAGAGCCACCACGGCGTTCTGCGCCTGATGCGCACCGTGCAGGGACAGCGGCACATCCGGGTACTCGCCCGCCAGGCCGCGCAGGGTCAGCAGCTGACCGCCGACCGCAAGCTCACGGGAGATAATGCCGAACTCCACGCCTTCGAAGGCGAAGGATGCTTCCTTTTCGCGGGCGGAGGCGAGCAACACATCCGCCGCTTCAGGGTCCTGCGCGGCAGAAATCAGGAAGCCGCCGGGCTTGATAATGCCGGACTTTTCGGTCGCAATCTCGGCGAGGGTATCACCGAGCATATCGGTGTGGTCCAGGCCGATCGGGGTGACCACGGAAACCACGCCGTCGGCAACGTTCGTGGAGTCCCAGGTGCCACCGATGCCAACCTCGAGCACCACCACGTCCACCGGCTCGTCCGCGAAAATCGCGAAGGCAAGCACGGTAACGGACTCGAAGAAGGTCAGGGCGGGCTCGCCGCGCGAGGTCATCTCCGCGTCCACAATCTGCAGGTACGGGGCGATTTCCTCCCAAATGCGCACGAAGGTGGCATCGGGTACGGGCGCGCCATTAATGCAGATACGCTCGGTGACGCTTTCGAGGTGCGGGCTGGTAAAGCGGCCCACGCGCAGGTCGTGGCCGAGCAGCAGCGCCTCAATCATGCGGGCGGTGCTGGTCTTGCCGTTCGTGCCGGTGATGTGGATGACCGGCGCGGCACGGTGCACATCGCCGAGGATTTCGACGGCGCGCGCCACGGCGTCCAGGCGCGGCGCCATCTTGTTTTCAGGGGCTCGCGCCAGCAGTTCACCGTAGACCCGCTCCACGCCCTCGGGGTCGGGAATTGCGGGGTAATTCTTCTCGCTCATTGTTCTCCTCACTGGGATAGCCGGCCTGTGCCGACAGGGGCCCACCGTGCGGCAGGATAACCGTGCGGCGGGATAGACGACGGGCCGCCCCGCCCGGTCAAGGGGGCGGGACGGCCGTACGATTCAGGCGTTTTATGCCTTGGCTACGCTAATGCTCAGCTCGGCTGCTTCGCTCAGCTGCAGGGACACGGCGAGGGTTTCGCCGGTCACCAGCGCTTCGTTGGCGCGCAGAGCTGCCAGAGTTTCCTCCGGTGCCGCGATGCTCAGGTTGATGCGGTCCGCAACGTTCAGGTCGGCGTCCTTACGTGCCTGCTGAATAGCGCGGATGGTGTCGCGGGCGATACCTTCGGCTACCAGCTCGTCGGTCAGCTCAATGTTGAGGACCAGGAAGCCGCCGGGCAGAACCGCAGCCGCAGTGTGCTCAGCACCCTCAGCGTCAGCGGCAACCACGGTTGCCAGCTCGTATTCGCCCTCTTCCAGAGCCAGGCCGCCGTCCAGTGCTGCCACGCCGACCAGGACGGTACCGTCCTCGGTCACGGTCCAGTCACCGGACTTGGATGCCTTAATAGCAACCTGCACCTGCTTGCCCAGGCGCGGGCCTGCCGCACGTGCGTTGACCTTCAGCTGCTGGGAGATGCCGTAGTCGGCGGGGTCGACGGTGTCGGCGCTGACCAGCTCCACCTGGCGCAGGTTCAGCTCGTCCTCGACAATGTTCGCGAAGTACTCCGCGCCCTTCTCACCGAAAGCGGTACCCAGGGCAGCGAACTGCTCGGGTGCGATCGCCACGGTCATCTTCTGCAGCGGCTGGCGCACGCGGATCTTCTTTTCCTTGCGCAGTGCCGAACCGGCGGAGCAGACCTCACGCACGGTCTGCATGAGAGCCAGCAGGTCAGACTCGTCAGCGAAAGCGGATGCCTCGGGCCAGTCAGCCAGGTGCACGGAGCGTTCACCGGTGAGACCGCGGTAGATTTCCTCGCTGCTGAGCGGCAGCAGGGACGCGGCGACCTTCGACACGGTCACCAGTGCGGTGTAGAGGGTGTCGAATGCGTCGGTGTCTTCGTTGAAGAAGCGCTCGCGGGAGCGGCGCACGTACCAGTTGGTCAGTGCGTCGGCGTACTGGCGCAGGGATTCGCAGGCGTTCCAGATGTCGTAGGAGTCCATCGCTGCGGTGACCTGCTCGATGAGTTCGCGGGTCTTGCCGAGGATGAAGCGGTCCATCACGTGCTGCGAGTCGTACTTGAGCTTTGTGCTGTAGCCTTCGCCGTTGTTGGCGGCGTTAGCGTACAGGGCGAAGAAGTGGTAGACGTTCCACAGCGGCAGCATGACCTGGCGAACACCCTCGCGGATGCCCTGCTCGGTCACGATCAGGTTGCCGCCGCGCAGGATCGGGGAGGACATCAGGAACCAGCGCATTGCGTCGGAGCCGTCGCGGTCGAGGACCTCGGAGACGTCCGGGTAGTTGCGCAGGGACTTGGACATCTTCTGACCGTCCGAACCGAGCACAATACCGTGGCTGATGACGTTCTTGAACGCGGGGCGGTCGAAGAGCGCGGTCGCCAACACGTGCAGCACGTAGAACCAGCCGCGGGTCTGACCGATGTACTCGACGATGAAGTCTGCCGGGTAGTGGTTCTCGAACCATTCCTGGTTCTCGAAGGGGTAGTGCACCTGTGCGTAGGGCATCGAGCCGGAGTCGAACCAGACGTCGAGCACGTCTTCCACGCGGCGCATGGTGGACTTACCGGTCGGGTCGTCCGGGTTCGGGCGGGTCAGCTCGTCAATGTACGGGCGGTGCAGGTCGGGTTCGCCGTCCTTGTTCAGGGGCAGGCGGCCGAAGTCTGCCTTGAGCTCTTCGAGGGAGCCGTACACGTCCATGCGCGGGTAGTTCGGATCGTCCGAAACCCACACGGGGATCGGGGAGCCCCAGAAGCGGTTACGGGAGATGGACCAGTCGCGTGCGTTCTCAACCCACTTGCCGAACTGGCCGTACTTCACGTTTTCGGGGATCCAGTTGATCTGCTTGTTCAGCTCGTACATGCGGTCCTTGAAGTCGGTGACCTTCACGTACCAGGAGGTGATTGCACGGTAGATGAGCGGGGTGCGGCAGCGCCAGCAGTGCGGGTAGGAATGTACGTAGGACTTCTCGCGGATCAGCACGTCATCTGCCTTGAGGGCGTTGATGATGGTGCGGTTCGCGTCGAATGCCTGCACGCCTGCAATCTCAGCCAGGGCGGTGGAGCCGGAGGCGGTGGGCTCAGCGAAGAGGTTCAGGAACTTTGCGCCTTCGTCGAGGGAGAGGATCACGGGGATGCCGTAGCTTTCACAGACCTTCTGGTCGTCTTCACCGTAGGCGGGTGCCTGGTGGACGATGCCGGTACCGTCACCGGTGGTGACGTAGTCGGCGACGAGGATCTGCCAGGAGGTTTCGGTGCCCCACTTTTCGGTGTCTGCGAAGTAGTCCCAGAGCGGGGTGTAGCGCACGTGCTCGAGCTGGGAGCCGGTGTAGCGTGCGGTGACGGCTGCAGCTGCGTCCTTTTCGGGCTGGTCGCCTTCGTAGCCGAGGTCCTTGGCGTAGGAGCCGAGCAGCTCGGAGGCAATCAGGAAGGAGCGGCCCTCGAACTTGCCTGCGCCGGGTACGAGGGAGTATTCGATCTCGGGTCCGACGGCGAGCGCCTGGTTGGTGGGCAGGGTCCAGGGGGTGGTGGTCCATGCGAGTGCTTCGACGCCGTCGAGTTCTGCAGCGACCTTCTCGTCAGCGCCGAGGGCGGTGTCTGCGGTGAGGCGGAATGCGACGGTGACGGTCTGGTCCTGGCGGTCCTTGTACACGTCGTCGTCCATGCGCAGCTCGTGGTTGGAGAGGGGGGTCTCGTCCTTCCAGCAGTAGGGCAGCACGCGGAAGCCCTGGTAGGTCAGGCCCTTGTCGTAGAGGCGCTTGAACGCCCAGATGACGGACTCCATGTACTCGACGTTCAGGGTCTTGTAGTCGTTTTCGAAGTCGACCCAGCGTGCCTGGCGGGTGACGTACTTTTCCCATTCGTTGGTGTACTTGAGCACGGATGCGCGGGCAGCGTCGTTGAAGTTGTCGATGCCCATTTCGAGGATTTCGCGCTTGTCGGTCATGCCGAGCTGCTTCATTGCCTCGAGTTCTGCGGGCAGGCCGTGGGTGTCCCAGCCGAAGCGGCGTTCTACCTTGTGGCCGCGCTGGGTCTGGTAGCGTGCGACGAGGTCCTTGGCGTAGCCGGTGAGCAGGTGGCCGTAGTGGGGCAGGCCGTTAGCGAAGGGAGGGCCGTCGTAGAAGACGAATTCGTTTTCGCCGTTTTCGCCTGCGGGGCGGTTCTCGACGGATGCGGCGAAGGTGTTGTCCTTCTTCCAGTAGTCGAGGACTGCTTCTTCAAGTGCGGGGAACTTGGGCGATGCGGTGACGCCGCTTCCTGCGGCTTCAAAGGCGCTCGCCTTGGGATATACATGGGACATGTGTTTGTGCGCCCTTATCTGTTGTTCTCAACGCTGAGAGGTTGGGGCGACAGGGTACGTAGCACTCGTCGTCCGCACCGTTTCAGCGGGTGAGGATTGACATGACGGGTGCAAGGACGCCTGGGCATCGCTGACCGGTCCGGGCTGTGCCGGGGGCAGGATGCGGCGCGGTACCACCTTGCTTACTGATTTAACAGCTCAACGCACCGAACCCTCCCGGGGCTACGGGGTGCCGCGGCGTATGTCCGCGATACCTAGCCACCGGAAGAGCGGCGCGTTGGGCGGGTATCAGTCGCTTATTACAGCTATATCGGGCTTAACCGTCCGGTTCTACTGGGACTACATCTCTTCCGCTAAGACACCCTCGCCGCAGCGATTGGCGGGTGTCCGCAGGTGCGGTCCGTTCTTCCGAATTGCTCGCCGGTGATGGCCGGGTCGTTGCAAACACTAATAGTTTATGTGGCTTTTGTGTCTGTATGCAACCCCGCGGGGTGTGGGTTTGAACAGTACTTTTCTGATGCGCCAATGCTGGAGGCGTAAAACAGAATGGTTCTTCGTTCGGCGATATTTAGAGCGAGTAGGGGGCTTAAGGGGTCTTGCCTCACCCCGCACTCGGGCGTGTTTAAGGATGTATGTTTTTACATTCCTTGCGTGTTGCTTTAAGTGGGATTCGATTTTTTCAGGGGAGCCCATGGAGTTGCCCCCAGTGCAACCACAAGATATGGGGTGAACACCGATGTAATTCCACTAGATATTCACCCCTGCAAGTTTTCACCCCCGCAGCATCCCGTGTGGGAACCGGTTTTTCTGGATTATTCGCCAATGCATAGCGGGTGAATAGAGTGCATATTTGGGGTTGATCGAGCGGGTTTTCCCTTGGGAATCGGGGATTTTTCCTGAGGCTTTGAAGACCTTCTCACAGGCAGAAGGTTGAACTAAGCACCTTCCTCTCCCCCATCTTTTGAGAGCGCCGAGGTGTAGCTCTTTCATTTTTCACGTCATAATTATGACTGAAATCACTTAATTTGGCGTACGCATGCACCCCCCACCGGGCCCCTAGCTCCATCCAATAACTCCCCATTAACAGGGCATGGTCGCAATACTTTACAGTGATTGATATCTTGAGCACCCTATAGACTCCCAGGGATTACTAAGGTGCTTTTTCGTGCATTTTGACCTCAAAATAGTCTAAAATGAATCGTGCAACACATCAATGATGATTCGATAGCATCTACCCCCTCACCCGGGCGTGACTGCAGCAGTCTCAACGATGAGTTCACCAGTACCCCTCACCCACGGCGTGAGGTACACCCGAGGTCACTTCCGGAACGGAGTCTGAAACCGCGGCATTTGCCTAAAGTTTTTACCCCTTTCACGACCTCACCTAACACGCCATATAACCACGCGCCCGCCGCCGGGTGCCCCGAGCCCGCCTCGGAAAAGATCAAGGAGTTCACCGATGCTCTCATCCGACCGCTCTTCGAGCACCCGTTCCGCTACGTCCCGCCTTGTAAGCCGCCGCGCCCTGCTGCTCGGTGGCGCGGTTTCCCTCATGGCGGGTTGCGCCTCCGATATTCGCCCGCTGAGCGAAGAGGCAAAAGCTAAGATAGGCTCCCCCACCCCTTCCGCGAGCGCTTCACCTTCTGCATCTAGTTCGGTATCTGCTACCGCTACTTCCTCCGCGAGCGCTTCGGCAAGTGCTTCAGCAAATGCCACAAGCAGCTCGTCCAGTGCGGCACGCGTACCCGTCTCCGAGGATGCGCTGGTCGAGGGCTGGCAGAAGTACCCCGGACCCCTGAAGCTGACCGGCGAGTACATGGGCGAGTACCAGCCGGCAACTGCTTCTTCCCCGGCGAAGAACGTACCCAAGCCCCTCAAGAGCGTTCCGCACCGTGAGGAGCCGACCTTCCAGGGTGCCTACGAGACGTTGCGTGCCTACTACAGCGCCCAGATCGCCGCACTCAAGGACGGTCGCTACGCGGATCAGGCGATTGAGCTGACCTACCCGGCTGATAAGAGCGCCATTGATGAGGTCAAGGCGGTCAAGGAACTGTACGAGAAGAACGGCTGGTACATGGAGTTCACATGCAGCATTTCCATGCGGAATACCGAACCGGACAGTGCTGTGAAGGACGGTGACGGCTACGTAGAAATCTTGGTGGACTCCCAGTATTCTGCCACCGCCATCCATCAGCCGGATGGCACCGAACGCAAGGTTCCGGCGATTACTCAGGTATCCGTTTCGCACATCATGCTCTACACCGAGGGTAAGTGGTGGCGCATTAGTACCGGCTATCTGGACGAGCGTTTTGCTGGAGGCAAGGGCTCTTCAGGCTCTTCTGGCTCCGGTTCTTCTAGTTCTGGAGGTTCCGGCTCTGCCGGTTCTAGCGGTTCTTCATCCTCGGGTCGCGGCTCCACTAAGGTCTAGCACCGCAGGGGCCTACTACCCCTTCCCCGGTCTTATCTCCGGTTGAGAGTAGCCCCGTCTTATCAGTCCAATAGCTCATAACCCAAAGTCGTTGAGGCACAATCACCCCTGCACCTCACCGACTTTGGGTTATTGTGCCTTAAAGACAACGTCCAGGGTTTTTTGACGAAGTTTTAAAACCTGTCTTCTATAGTGGGAAGTGGATACTTCATACCGCCGCAGTTCACGCTCCGGCACGCTCGTATCCCGGTACCCCCTTGGTACCGCGCACCATACAAAAACGATGAGGCGGATCCTTTCGTACGCATCACAGCGTTGTGAAGCGAGCTACCTCGATCAACCACTTTTCAGGAGATACCATGTCCTTCCGGCCGAGTGCACACGCCAGCCTCTCTGCTAACGACCGAAACGGATTGACCCGCCGCACCATTCTTTTTGGCGGCCTGACCGCCGGTGCTTTGGCTCTAGCAGGATGCGCTTTCAACAAGGATATTCGCCCCACCGGTACCGGCGATACTTTCTCCGGCTCCCCGAGCGCCTCCGCTTCTCCCTCAGCTTCGGCTTCGCCTTCTGAGTCTGCCTCGGCTTCGGCATCCGCTTCGTCGTCATCTTCGTCCTCGGCAAGCCGTAACAACGCGAAGATTATTCCGTCCGACGAGTTCTTGAAGGACTATAAGAAGTACATTGGCGACGTCAAGTACGAGTACAAGCCCGCCATTGCGCACTACGTTGAGCCGACCGATACCTCCCCCGCGAAGAATGTTCCGATCCCGGTCATTGATACGGTGGCTCAGCGCACCGTCAGCCTCGAGGGTGCCTACAAGACCCTGGCTGCATACCAGAGCGCGTACATTGCCGCGATGTATAACGGCGACCTGCAGTACCTCAAGGGTCTGGTCCACGGCGCTGACAGCGGTCTGGTCAACAACCTGAAGGCTATTGCTAAGCTCTACGCCGCGGGCGGTTGGACTAAGGACTACGAGAGCAAGCTGAGCATCCGTGACGACAAGGACGGGAAGGCTCTTGCCTCTACCGATTTGGCTGTTGTCGCGTTCCCCTGCCGGGATGTTGTCAAGGAATACACCATCTACCAGAACGGCAAGGGTGAGGTTCAGAAGGCAAGCACCCTGGATGTCGTGATCTACGTGGTGTACGCCGAGGGCAAGTGGCGCGTAACCAGCCGCGAGTACTTCGTGTCCCAGTACAGCGACCAATTCCGCAAGGTCTTTGAGGGTCCCTCCGCGTCGGCTTCTGCCAGCAAGTCCAGCGGCTCCGGTAGCTCTAGCTCCGGCAGCGGCAACGACTTCAAGATCTAGGCTCAGAGACTTTAGGTACTGAGGCTCTAGGCACTGGCTCTAGGCACTGAGAGCAACACCCACGACAAAGCGGGGCGGGTATCAACTGATACCCGCCCCGCTTTCGCATGTTTTTGCGCCGCTGTTTTTATGCCAGTGTTTTTGTGCCGCATCGTTTCCCGGCGCGGCAATATGACCCAGTACAGCAATACAACTCGGCACAGCAACACCAGCAGGCACAGCAACAGCCCCGCTCCTCGGCAACTAGGAAAAACCAAGGATGCGGGGCTGCGCAATATTATCTAACGCACCGTGCTATCTAGCGCACCGTCTCTAGGAGGTGGAACGCTCACGCAGACGCTCGTGAACCTCGCTCACAAAGCGGTTCTGATCATCGCGAGCATAATGCACGACCTCACCGATGACGGTAATAGCCGGCGCCTTGACCGATGCGCAATCCACCTGAGCGTTCTCAAGGGTCGTGACAGTCACACGCTCCTTCTCAGAGAAACCGTTCTCAATGGTTGCCAGCGGCGTGTCAGCCTCAATCCCACGAGAGAGCAGAGACGCCACCGTATCGGGCAGGGTACGAACTCCCATCAGCAGCACCACGGTGCCCTGAGCGCGCAGGGTCGCCTCAACAGCCGACACTTCGGTCTCCGACAGGCCGGAGTGACCAGAAATGACGGTGAAAATCGAGGACACCTTACGCAGGGTCACCGGAATTGCCGCACGCGCAGGAACCGCAATAGCGCTGGTAATGCCGGGGATAACCTCAGCCTCCAGGCCGGCGGCGATGCACGCATCCAGCTCTTCAGCGCCGCGACCGTACACGTACGGGTCGCCGCCCTTCAAACGCACCACGGTCTTACCCGAGAGCGCGTAGTCAATCATGAGCTGCTGAATGCGGGACTGCGGAACAGCGTGCTTACCGGGAACCTTGCCCACATCAACGATGAGGGCGTTCGGTGCGTACTCGCCGTACTCCTGCGGGGCGAGGTGATCCAGAAGGACCACGTCCGCCTCGCTCAGGGCACGTGCCGCACGCAGGGTCAGCAGGTCGGCGGCACCGGGGCCACCGCCCACAATGTAGACCTTGCCGGGATTCTCGGCGGGCTCGCCGGGCAGAAGAATGCCGCGTTCCGTCACGCTATCGTCCAGGGTGTGCCCGGGCGCCCCGCCCGCGAGCACCTCGTCAATAGTGGCGAACTCGCGGGGCGGGAACGGAGGAATCTTCGGGCACATACTACGCTGCCGGGACCGGGTTGAGGTCACTGGGCTTACCCACGGGAATCTTGGCACCGGTCAGCAGGACGGTGTTGGACTCGCCAGCTTCTGCCGCCGCAATTTCCTCAGGGGTTGCGGGGCGAATCTGCTCGCGCTCCAGCACGTACAGGTGCGAACCCTCGTCGCTACCGTTGGGCTCGTTGATGAAGGCACGGAAGCGGCGCAGGCGGCGCTCGTCCTTCAGGGTTGCTGCCCACTCATCCTCGTAGGAGTCAACGTGACGCTGCATGTCGCGCTCCAGGTCCTCGCACACACCCAGGGAGTCCTCGATGAGGACGGACTGCAGGTGTGCCAGACCGTCGCCGTGCTCCTCATCCAGATCCTCAAGCCAGCGAGCGGTACGCTGCAGCTTATCCGCGGTACGGATGTAGTACATCAGGTAGCGGTCAATGTAGCGGATGATGTCCTCGCTGGAAGCGTCCTTCACGAAGAGGCGACCGTGAGCGGGGTTTGCACCACCGTTACCACCCAGGTACAGGTTCCAGCCGTTGGTGGTTGCAATCAGACCAACGTCCTTGCCCTGTGCCTCGGCACATTCACGGTTACAACCGGAGACGCCGAACTTGAACTTGTGCGGGGAGCGCAGGCCGCGGTAACGGTTCTCCAGCTGGATTGCCATGCCGGTGGAGTCCTGAACGCCGAAGCGGCACCAGGTCGAACCCATGCAGGACTTCACGTTACGCAGGGACTTACCGTATGCCTGACCGGACTCGAAGCCGGCATCCACCAGACGCTCCCAAATGTAGGGCAGCTGCTCCAGGCGAGCACCGAACATACCGATACGCTGCGCACCGGTAATCTTCACGTACAGGCCGAATTCGTCAGCGACCTCTGCGATAACAGCCAGCTTCTTAGCGGGAATCTCACCTGCGGGAATACGCGGAACAACGGAGTAGGTACCGTTCTTCTGCATGTTCGCCAGTGCACGGTCGTTGGTCTCCTGCAGGCCACCGCGGCCAGCATCCAGAACGTAAGAGTTGCGGAAGGAGGAGAGGATCGACGCAACGGTCGGCTTACAGATTGCACAGCCGTCGCCGCCGTGGCCGAAGCGTGCCAGCACGGAGTCGAAGTCGTCCAGGTTGGTCAGGCGCACAGCCTCAGCCAGCTCTGCACGGGAGAAGTCGAAGTGCTCACACAGTGCCTTGGAGACGGTCAGACCCATCTTCTTCATCTGCTGTTCCAGAGTCTTCTGCAGCATCGGCACACAGGAACCACACTGGGTACCCGCGGTGGTGCAGGACTTCAGGGATGCAACATCGTGGTTGCCGTCTACGATTGCCTCGCGGACAGCACCGAAGCTGATGTTGTTGCAGGAACACAGGATTGCGTCGTCGGGCAGTTCGGTGTCGGGGATGCCGTCGCCGCCGCCAGCTGCGGTCAGGTAGACGTTCGGCTCAGCGGGCAGTTCGCGACCGAGCAGGGGCTTGAGGGAGTCGAAGGGAGCGGTGTCACCGACGAACACGCCACCGAGCAGGGTCTTTGCGTCGCCGCTGGTCACGATCTTCTGGTACATGCCGCGTGCGGGGTCTGCGAACAGAACCTCGAGGCAGCCCTCGGTGGTGCCGCGGCGGTCACCGAAGCCGGCAACCTGAACGCCGGAGAACTTCAGCTTGGTTGCGATGTCGAACTCTTCAACCTGAGCTTCTTCGTTGTCGTTGAGCAGGTTAGCTGCCACAGCGTCAGCCATAGCGTTAGCCGGTGCGACCAGACCCCAGGTGCGGCCCAGCACGCAGGCGACCTCACCGATAGCCCAAATGTGCTCGTCGGAGGAGTGGCATGCGTCGTTGACGAGAATACCGCCGCGCTCACCCAGTGCCAGGTCAGCCTCGCGTGCCAGCTCGTCGTTGGGGCGAATACCGGCACCGAAGACCACCATGTCGGCGGGCAGGGTGCGGATTTCTGCATCCTCGGAGGGAGAGTCTGCGATGGAGACGGAGACGACGTTGCCGTCAGCATCCTTGTTGATGCCGGAGATGTACACGCCGGTCTCAATCTCAATGCCGGTTGCCTTAATCTGGGCGTTCACGGCGTAACCGCCGCCCTGGTCAACCTCAACGGACAGTAGCCAGGGAGCCACGTCCAGGATGGTGGGCTCTGCGCCCAGATCCTTCAGACCCTCAGCTGCTTCGAGACCGAGCAGACCGCCACCGACGACGATACCGCGGGGTGCGCGGCCGAGGGTCTCCTGCAGGCGCTTGACCTCGGAGACCATGTTCTTCACGTCATCGATGGTGCGGAAGACGTGTGCTGCGTCCGAGTTAAGAATGGGGATACGAACCGCGCGGGAACCGGTTGCGAAAACCAGCACGTCGTAGGGGTACTCGTTGCCCTCGGTGTCAGTGACGACGCGGCGGGTGCGGTCAAGCTTCTCTGCGTGGCAGTTGTTGACCAGGTTGATGTTCTCTGCATTCCACAGTTCGGGATCGCCGAGGGTCAGGTCCTTCTCGGTGTCCTTGAAAATCTGCTCGATAGCAACGCGGTCGTAGGGGATGTAGGGCTCGTCGTTGAGGACGGTGATGGTGTCCGCAGCGCGACCGGCAGCTTCAGCGCCTTCGTGGTACGCGCGTACAAAACGCCACGCAGCGGGGCCTGCGCCGACAACGAGAATGTTGCGGGGGGTGTGCGACATGGATTTTCCTTCCTAGTTGTAATGCAGGTAGTTCATGGCGCTTATCTACCCTCAGCGTGCGACCGAATCATGCCCGGCGTTGGAACTCCTAGTTTCCGTGCCGTTGGGCTCGTATCTGATGCGTACCGAGTAGTTAGAGCGCCCGCTTCTTTAGAATGCATCTGAAAATTACGAAACATTTTTGTGTGGGATTATGTTGTTTTTTCAGGCAGTCAAAAGGCGTTTTAAACTACGACTTTTATCGTACACGCTAGCGCGGGGTTGAGGTATCGAAAATCCGCATTTTTTGGGAAAATTTTCCAAAAAAATCCGCGGAATATCGGGCTAGAATAGGGTATTCTTACCTTATCTAGACTTAATTTAGGTAAGGCTAATCTATGAAATTTGAGGGTGTCTTTTTAGGGTAAAAATAACCTTTAGCACCCTCCGCGCGCCCCATTTCCAAATGTGGGTTTCATAAGGTAAACTCCAAACAAAGAACACACGAACCGCTATTGTGTCCTGCACCCCGCGCGGCGCAGACCACCACTTCGAAAGGAAACCCCCATGGCTGAGAACTGGGTACGCATCTGCGCCGAATCTGACCTCGAAGAAAACTGGGGTGAAGTCGCCCTGGTCGACGGCTACCAGTACGCCATCTACAAGACCAAGCACGGCATCTTCGCCAGCGACCACCTCGACCCGCACAGCCAGGCGCTGGTCCTCGCACGCGGCATCGTCGGCGAAAAGAACGGCAACCCCACCATCACCTCCCCCCTCTACAAGGAGGTCTACGACCTGACCACCGGCGAGTGCGTCTCTGACCCCTCCTACTCCATCAAGGTCTACCCCGTAGAGGTCCGTGACGGCGACGTCTACCTCAAGACCGCCTAAACGTTCAGCCACCTACGGCTACTCAAACACAGCAACACAAAAACCTCGGGACCATGACGTCCCGAGGTTTTTTGTATTAACACTTCCAGCCTTACGAGCGCATCTACACGCACCGCAAACCTGAGTTGTTAGGCGGCATCCAGCTGGGCGATAGCCGCATCCATGCGGTCAATAAAGCACTCCGCCACCACGGCAGCAGAAGCGCCACCCTGCGCGTTCACCAGCGGCGCGGCAACCTTCACCGGCACACCGGTCGACTCAGCATCACGGCGCATCTTACCGGCGAAGAACCCCTCCGCCAGCAGGTAGGTTGCAGCAAACTTAGGCTGATGTTCAGCAACCACCTCGTGGAACTTCGGATCAATAGCGGCAATGAAGCCGTGATGCACCGGAACGTGCAACTCCTCAGCCAGCAGCTCAGCCGCGCGGCTCATGTCCGCACGACCATCAGCACGAGAAGAACCGGCAGCACCCTGAACCACGGGGCCGTCACCGGGAGTCCAACCAGCTTCCTCCAAGCGGGCGCGGGTCAGCGCGGCAAGGCGAGGATCCGGACCCAGAGACTCACCAATGCTGATACGCTCAATGCCGCTATTGCGTGCGGCACGGCGCAAATCCACCTGAGTGTGGAAGCCGGTCGACAGCAGAATCGGCACAATCACGCAGGGCTCATCATTGGGCAGGGAGGCTGCGGCATCATCAACGCTGGGAGATTCCACATCCACATATGCGGCGTGGACACGGTACTCCACACCGTCGTTACGCTGTGCGAGCAGGAACTTAATCTGCTCACGAATCAGCGTGATAGCCTCGCGACCGGCGACCGAGTCGGTGCCATGCGAGGTTGCGATTACATTCAGAATAGTCATATTTCCATTGTATGAAAGGAACACCCCGCTTCCCTACTCATGAACACGAGTAACGAAGCGGGGTGTTGCGCGAAGGCTAAATCTTAGCTCTTGCGGCGACGTGCCACAACCAGTGCGGTACCTGCAGCCAGGGTGATAGCACCAGCTGCTGCGGCGAACATAGCGCCGGATGCGCCGGTCTGAGCCAGCTTCGAGGAGGAGCTACCGGAGGTCGAGGAGCTACCTGCGGAAGAACCACCACCGAGGGAGGAACCACCGTTAGAGGAACCACCATTGGAACCGCTCACACCCAAGTTGTCGGATGCGCCGGAACCCATGTCAGAACCACCGTTGGAGCCACCCTTGTGGCCGGCAGTGTTCTGGTCGGCGGTGCTGCTCTCAGAAGCGGAAGCGCTCGCGGAAGCGGAAGCGGAGGCGCTCGAAGATGCCGATGCGCTCACCGAAGCGCTGCTGGAGCTGCTTGCGGAGCTCGACGCGCTCGCAGAAACACTCGAAGAAGCAGACGCGCTAGCGGATGCCGATGCGGACGCCGACGCGGACACGGTCGCCGAAGGGGTCACGGCGGGAACGCTCGGAACCGCGGTCGGGGATGCGCTCACCGATGCGCTCGGGGTTGCAGAAGGAGCAGTAGAAGCACTCGGGGCAACAGAAGGCGCTACGGAAACGCTGGGAGCAACGGACGCGGTCGGCAGAGACGGCGAGGTGGGCTCCTCCGAAGGCACTGCGGTGGGTTCTGCGGTCACGCTGGGCTCAGCGGTTGCAGAGGGTGCCACGGTCGGAGCAGCGGTCACGGTAGGCTCAGCGCTTGCAGAAGGCGTCATGGTGGGTTCTGCAGTTGCAGAGGGTGCCGCGGTCGGAGCAACGGTCGGCTCAGCAGACTTAGTCGGCTCCGCGGTGGGAGCAACGGTCGGCTCAGCGGTGGCAGAGGGCTCTGCAGTTGCGGAAGGCTCCGCGGTCGGCTCAGCAGACTTAGTCGGCTCAGCAGACTTAGTCGGCTCCGCGGTGGGGGCAACAGTCGGCTCGACAGAGGGTGCCACGGTCGGAGCAACGGTCGGTTCCGGTGCCTTGGTCGGCTCAGGTGCCGGTGCCGGTGCCGAGTTCGCTGCCAGACGGTTCAGCCACAGCTGATCCTCGTAGGTGTTCGGGTTCTCGAAGCTGGTCGGGTAGATAATATCGCCGTTGGGCAGCTCGAGGGCGTTGTAGCCGCCGCTCTTGTCGGTCTTGCGCATCGAGGAGAGCACCACCTCGTTCACCTTGTTCAGGGTGTCATCCATGAACACCAGGCGGGAGCCGGACGCATCCACCACGACCACGTTACCCGCACGGGTCAGGAACATGGTGGCGACCTCGGTCTTCTCGAAGCCCTCAAGGGTTGAGGACTCGCGGACCACGCTGAAAGTGCCGTTCTCGTACTTGAGAACCTGGACCTTACCGCCGTACCAGTTGTTCCAACGGTAAATGTAGCCCTTGGGGCTGACCAGGGTCGAGGGCAGGGCGGTGGTGTAGCCCTCGGGCGAGGAGTTCGGCACCAGGGACACGCCGTTGCTGCTCAGGTGCAGCAGGTGGCCCTTCTGGACCACTTTTTCGCCAGACGCATCGTAGATGGAGGTCGACGGTGCGTACACGAAGCTACCGTCGGGCAGCGGCGCGAGGGTCACGGTGTTGTTGGAGAACGAGTCGCCGTAGTACTCGTCGAGCGAGTAAGCGTTCACAACCTGCGGGTCGATGGAGTCGGGCTTCGGCAGAGCCTGCGAGGTTGCCTTACCGGATGCGTCAATAATGGTCAGCTTGCCGCCGCCCTGGCCGTCAATGCTGAGGATGCCCCAGGTGTTGTTGGCGGGGTTGTAGCCGATTGCCTTGACGGTGTTGGCGCCGAGCTCCGCGTCAGAGTAGATACCGGAGGAGACGAGCTTACCCTCAGCGGTCACGGTGTAAAGCTCGGGCTTGTTGGTCTCGCTGCCGATGACGAGCATGCGGTTGCCGTCAGCGTCCACAGCGAAAACGCCCTTGATTGCCTTCAGAACACCGGTGTCGGTCATCTTCAGGTTGGAGCTGTTCAGCACGGTGTAGGTGGTGTCGCCGCTGAAGCTCGGGGGTGCCACGTGCACGATGTGGTTCTGGCCCAGACGTGCGGTGTTCTGGGGCTGGTTCACGCCCGCGCCGGTGTTGTAGGACTCGGCGGCGCTGTAGGCGCTCTTGGAGGCGTTAGCTGCGCTACCGGTGTAGGAGATGCTCAGCGGGTCGAGGCTGGCGCCTTCGTTGTAGAAGTCGGAGAAGGCGTGGTTACCGTCGGCGGTCAGGTTCGCGGAGATGCCGCTGATGCTGACCACGCCGTCCTTCTCGCTCTGCTTGGCGGTGCCGGTGCTCAGGGTAGCCATCTTGACTTCCATGGGGCCCTCGAACTTGCCGCTGGCGTAGTTCTTGGTACGCACGGTCATGTAGAGGGAGCCAGTACCGTCAGCGAGGTTCAGTTCCACGCGGGGGTTAGAGAAGGTGAGGTTCAGGGCGCAACCGGTTTCGGGGTCCTGACCTTCGGCGCAGTGGCCGGTGAACCAGAGGCGGCCGGCAGCCTGCAGGGTGACCTGCTTGCCGTCTTCAGAGACGGTGGTGGAGGTCGGGGTGAAGGTGAACTGCTTTGCGGTTGCGTCCCAGGCTGCACCGTCGGTCATTTCGCGGGGCATACCGTTATAGGACAGGAAGGAGGCGCGCACGCCCCAACCGAAGGACGCGCCAGCAGTTGCCTGGTCGCCTGCAGCGACGTTCTGTGCGGCAACGTTCTGGGCAGCGATATTAATGTTCTCGGCGAGAACGGGTGCCAGGGGCAGGGCGACAGCGCCAGCGACGGCGAGGGCGCAGGCTCCCTTGGAGAGGCGGGTGCTAGATGTGAAAATCTTCATTGGTGTGCATCCATACTATCGACATTGTTAGGACAGGCTTACTATATCGACAGTGTGAGAATTTCTCAAGATACACACCAAGTGAACCGTTTTATGACAAAACACCCCACCGCACACTGACGGGGATACAACTAGCCCACACCAGCACGTCGCCCAAGCACCAGGGAACAAGCACCGGGGGGCCACCACTCCCCCAGCCCCTACGCAACTAATCTACGCAACTAATCCTTCTTCGAGGTGTGCGCACGTGACACGCCCAGGGCACCAAGAATCAGGCCGCCACCCAAAGTTACCAAAATCGGTAGAAGAGGCGAGCTCTTACTCGTATTGCGGGTAATCTGCGCCTCCGTTGCCTTCACGCCATCCGGCGACCCGTGCTCAGTACGAACCTGAGAGGAAGAACCATTCAGAATCGCGGCGCGGCGAGACTGCGCCGCCGAGTCGATACCCGAAGGCAGATTAGAGTCGGGGGTCGGCACCTGAACAGGCTGCGCCTCCTCAGTGCGGTACCCCAGAGCCGAGGAAGACTCGGTAACAGAACCACCCGAGGGGCGCGGAACAGAAATCGTGGCGTCCTTAGTGCCCGGAGCCATGGCGGTATCAGCCTGAATACCGCGGGTCTTAGACCTAGATCCTGCGGCGGGTGTGCTCGCGCCAGATGCACCTGCAGAATCAGTGGTAATCGTAGGATTCGCAGAAGGTTCCGCAGCCGATTCGCTCTCGTTCTTAGAGGAAGAATCAGACGACGAGCCACCATTCTCGACAGAAGCCTGAGTCACCGTAAAACGAACCGTATTCAGCTGAAGGTTGCCATCATTGGCGGCGTCAAATGCTGCCACCAGGTACGTCTTGCCAATCTGCAAGGACGCACCGGGCACGCCAATCACAGCCTCGAAAGCACCGGCAGAAATGGATTCCGGACCCACATGCACGATGGCGAGCGCATCACCCACAGTGTTGCCATTGGAGTCGATTTCCATGACGATCAGGTCGTAACCCTTCTCGTTCTGAGGGAAGTTCGTGGCACGGACCGTGACGGGCTTTGTGTCATCCTGAGAGTTACCCTGCGAGTCCTGAATGGACATGTGCGCCTTACCCTCGCGCTGATTCATCGGGTCATGCATACTGGTGTCTTCGGAGATAACATACTGACCAGAATCTTTGTTCTTCCGGTTGTCTACGGTACGGCGAACCGTGTCACCGCCCGCATCGGTGGGTAACGTATCGGTGGATGAGGTGGCGGTAGTTGAGATGGCGGTGGGCGAAGGCAAGTTTACAGTTTCAGGGGTTGGTTGAGGAGTCGCCTCGGCAGTTTCGGCTTCTTCGCGCTCAATGTCGATCGGCGGTTCGGTGGGCTTTGCCTTACCGTTGCGCGGATCAGCGGCCTCAACCAGGCGGTTGTCCCGCTCGGTCACGAAGAATTCGTAGGAGACGCCGTGCACGGTATCTTCCAGAACAATGACGTACACGACGTTAGAGTCCGTTGCCGGGCTCATCAGCAGGCGGAACTCCCCCTCCTTGGTCCCCTCAGTTAGGGTCGGGCTTTCCAGCACGGAGCCACCATACTCACCGGAAGGGGTGTAGAAGTTCACGTCAACCAGAACACTGGAGGCCTCCAGATCTTTGGGAAAGCCCGTCCAACGTAGAAGGTAGCCGCCATCCCTAAGCTGCGCCTTCATGGTGATGGTGGAGGCTGCGCTCTGCGCCTTCTGGTTGTCTTCAGCCTGGTCCGCGTTCAATGCGGAGGGTTTCAGCATGGCAGAGTGCGTCGTGACGGGGGCTTCCGCTGCGACGGAGGGTACAACAAGCCCACACTGAAGCCCCGCAACCAAAATGGTTGCGGTGACAATACGGTGCTTCGCTGAATAAATACTCATGCAATGCGTCTTTTCGTGGTGGAATTGTGCGCACTACTGCTCGTTCTTCACGTGCCGCGGGGAGCCCTTCGGGAGCGTCATGCGCCCGGACTCGTCGTACCACGCTCCGCTTCGTATTTCAGGTGGCGAAGACCTGACAATAGCTCGCATCTATTTATCGGTTATGTCAACCCTATCACGAACCTTAAGGTTTATTCATGCGAGGGTAGAGTTTTTTTGAACACCCTGAACATACGAATTACCCCCGCTATCTGCGTCTACAGATAGCGGGGGCGAACATTCCTCATGAAACAAAGAACATCATATACAGAGCGGTCAAAAAGCACTGATGAGGAATATTAGCCGCCGAGGATTCCCCTGCGGTGAGCCATCCACGCGGCACCAACCACCAGCATCAAGCTGGCACCTCCAAGAACCCAGAAAGCTACACCGTGCTGCGCGACCTCTTCACCAGCAGGAGATGCTGCGGAAGCTACAGCCTTCACGCCATCCTGACGATCAGCATTCGCGTTGGAGTGCACCTGGGTGACGTTCGAGTTCACCGTCGCGGAACGAGTATTAGACTCGGAGTGAACCACGGGAGTGAAACCCTTATTGCCACTACCAGAAGCTGCCGACGCCGCTTTTTCTTCATCCGTCAGAGCATCCATGTTCGCAGCAACAGCAATCGACGCCGGGTCAGAACCCGAGCTATACGCCGAAATCTGGTTAGTATGGGTCGGCTCAAAAGCCGAACGCGGACTTATCGTACGTGCCTGAGCCAAAGCCAGAAGGGCCTGACGCTGACGCTCCGCCTTCGCTTCCTTTGCCTTGGACATGGCGCTCACCGCATCCAGGGTGGAGCGGGGCGCACTCGTGGCAGACTGGCCTGAGCCCGACTGGGTTGCATCAGAGCGGGTCGAGACGGCGCTAGCAGCGGAGGAGCTACCCGCAGTGGTGCCGGTTGCCTCGGCCGCATTGGTACTGGGCGTGAGCGATGCGTTGGCATCCTGGCTGGGCATCTCATCCTTCGTCGAGGAGGTTGCACTACCGGTCGCTTCGCCGCTGACTTTGAATCGCACCGAGACAACTTCTTCTGCGTACTCAGTATCGTCCGCACGGACTAGGTAAGCGGTGTACACCGAGCCGGTCTTCAATAGAGAACCGGGCATACCAATCTCTTCCTTGAACGCGCCATTGACGATGCGATTAGAGCTGATGTGCGTAATGGACAGCGCATCGCCCTTGTGGTTGCCGCTCATATCGGTTTCAACCACGATCAGGTCGTAGCCAGCCGCGTTCACGGGCAGGCGCTCTGCACTGATAGTCACCGGCTTGGTTTCCTTATCAGAGCGAACCTCAGCATACGCAACCTTCAGTTCCGAAACACTCAGGGTCTGAGTATCACGAGAAGAGCCCGATCCACCCGGGACCTGTTCCAGCTTCTGAGTGTGAGTTTCAAGATCCGGGTGTTCAGAAGAATTCGAGTGTTCAGAAGAATCAGAGGGAATCTCCACCTTGACCCTATCCTTGCTACCCTTCTGATCTGCAGCCTGCTGGTTCTTCTGCTCCTCTTCACGGAGCTTCTCCAGCGCCTTCAACTCATCAATGGTCGGCACATGGTGGGCACTCTCCTTCTTGTCCACCAGAACCTCGTCAGAGTCATCCTCAACCGGAATAGCGTGCGGTACGAGGGAGCCTCCAGAAATCATGAATTCGCCGTAACCCGCGTCGGAGGTCATCAGATCCATGGCACTAATGGAGTAGTAGCCTTCCTGGGGCGTCTGCGGCAACTCAAAGGTGACAAGCATCGAGCCGTCATCAGCGCGCTCGACCTGCAGGGCAGACGGCTCGTAGGTGTCAGATCCGAGCACCGCGCCGGTGGTGCTGTAGTACTGCAACACCAAGTAGACCTTGGATGCGTCACCCACATAGCCACCCTCGTAAAGGGGTGCAAGCTTCAGGGTCGCTTTGCCATCCTTAATGGACTGCACGCGAATTTCGATGGTATCGACCTCAATTTCAAGGTCTTCATAAGGGCAACTCGAATCAAATTCGTTATTAACTAGAGCCGCCAGACAATCATTCACATTAATTGCTTCAGCCTCTACTGCGGAGGCGCCAGGAAGCACAAAAGCACTTGCACCCAAAGCGGCGGCAAGCGAAAGAGCATGAATTCGTTTCGGAAGTTGAGTGATAGTCATGTGTGCCATTTCAAGCGATGTAGGCACAAAGCCTGGACTAGGGAAGGCTCACCACAAGCCGGTGTTTCTGATCCAGGTATTTGCGCATCAGTACGTCGGTTACACCCTAGACTAACACGGATATTGCACTTAATGTTGCATTGCATTCATGTGCTAAAACTTTATGTCGCAATAATCGCCAAAATAAAAGGAATTAAATACTTTACTGAGATATAAATAACGCAAAATTCGAATGCAAGAAAATATTCCCACAAGTGCACGAAAAAGAGATTTTTTACACCATCCCCAAGGCACACCAGACCGGAGCGCAACAGACCGCCACGCAGCAGGGTCGACATCAGGTACGCAGGCAACCAGGCGCGCAAAAGGCGCCCCACCGAACACGCACCCGGCAGAGCGCCTCCCACTCAACGACTCCCCTACAGAGAGCCACACGTCTCACGCGCGAAGATCCAGAATCCGGAGCTATTCAAGCAGGGCTACTCAGCGCCCAGCTCCTCAACACCCTCAATGCGACGTCGATACACATTAACCGCCACAGCGGTACCCACAAAGGCAACCGAACCCAGCAGGGCAATACTCAGCGGCAAGGTACCCTCCGGCAGAGGGCCGTTATCCTGGGCGCTCGCCTCCAGTTTCGAACCGGAAGAATCACCGCGCGACTTCGAGCTACGCGTATAGAAGCTACCCGAACCCGCAGCACCCGCATTCTCCTGCGGCGAAGCAACAGTCACCGTCTCCCCCTCTAGAGGCTGGTAACCCAACAGGTTCACCACGGTACGACCGGGCAGCATCACCGCATAACCAGACATCACCAGCGTCGAAGGAACCACCGTAGTCTCAGCCACAGAACTACGAGCCTGCGCGGTAATCGCACGCGCAGACTGCTGCGCCTGCACAATGTAGCCCAGAGCGCCATCCGCCGACGGAATCTTAGCGACAGAATCAGTCACCAAACCCTGAGTGTCTGCAGAGGCATCTGAAGAGCCCACAGGGCTCACATACCCCGAAGGAGCCGAAGGGCTCACCCGCTGATTCGCCTCAGAAATCACCGGGGCCAGCGGGCGAACAACAGTATTCGTATGCCTCGGAGCCGGATCAACAGGAACAGCACGCTGAATCACGCTCACACCAAAAGTGCTGGTCGCCATGAGCTTCAGCTCCTCAGTGGAGTCACCACCCACCACAACCACACGGTAGCGCTTACCCGCATTCAAAGAAGTGCCGGGAACCTTCAAATCAGCAGAGAAAGAAGCATCAGCCACCTGCTGAGGGCTCACATGCGTGGTCGCCAGCGGCGAACCCACGGCACCACCATCGGCAGGCATTTCAAAGACCATCACGTCATAACCCAAGCCGCTCTCTGCCACGTTCTTAGCGCGCACGCTAATCGGCTGCACCTCATCCGAACCGCGCAGTTCTGCGGTAGAAATTTCCAGGGTCGCCTCGCGGGTCTCCGCAGGAGCCTGATCAGAGCGGGAGTGCACCAGCAGACGATCCTCGGTCACCTCAGCAGGCGCCGCATCATCAGCAGAAGAGCTCGCCGAAGCAGAAGCACTGGCAGACGCACTCGCGGATGCACTCGCCGACGCATTCGCCGAGGCGCTAGCAGATGCACTCGCGGAAGGACGTGCCGAAGCGCTCTGCGATGCAGACGGCGCCTCAGAAGGTGCCGGGGCTACCGTCGGGCGCGGGCTATCCTTCGCGGCACTCGGGGATGCGCTGGGGCTCAGGGACACCTCGGGGGCGGGGTTCGCCTCCACGCGGTTAACGCGGGGAACACCGGGGGTGTCGGGGAAGAAAATGTTCTGGCGGCTAGCCATAATCTCATCGGCTGTTACACCATGCTCAGGCATAAACTCAACGGAGACAGTCTCGCCGTTGCTTAGATTCTCAATTTCGACCATGTACGGCTGCTCAACATTGAGGCGCTGGTGAATGCTCAGCTCCATGTTGCCTTCTTCATTTTTTGAGGCAGTCAGCTGAGCATCAGGTACGGTCATAGTGGCGATAATGCCATCCTCAACGGAGATGGCAGACAGGCGAACCTTCACCTGATCCAGGGAAGTTACACCGCTGACCTGCAGGAGAGTGTAGTCGCTAGTCTGAGCCAGCAGATCCAAGGTGATGCTGTGCTGAACCACATCGGTGGCAACGGCGATGGGAAGTTCAGGCTTCGGAGACAGCTGAGTCTGCGCGTGAGCGGCAGATGCGAAGGTAGCGGGGGCCAGAGTTGCAGGCGCGACGGAGCCGCCCAAACCGAGGGCGGCAGACGCTACTAGCGCCGCGCCGCGGCAGGAACGCTGCGTGGAAAACATGGTCACCTATTTTCGTGAGTGAGTGTGATGAATCGTTGTGTGACTCCTGCGCCCAAAGGTCGGAAGTAGGCGCAGAATAACGGTTCTCTGATATCGGTGACCGGGAGGCGCTTCACAGCGACTCCTACCCCGGGTGAACGGGGTGGTAAGAGTGATAGTACCGTCTATGACAGCACTCTAAATTATAGGTATAACCTTAGAAAAAGTTAAAGATGTAGGGATGCCCGAATCTTGCATTTCGGACATCCCTACATCTATGTGCATGTTTTGCCTAGTGGGGCAATAATTGACCTGTTTTAGCGGCGAGAACTGAGCTGCATCTCACTACGGCGACGGCGGCTCAAACGCATACCGGCAAGCAGTGACAGCGATCCAGCAGCGCTAATGACCAACATATTGGAGGCGCCGGTAGCCGCCAACTGCTCACGCTTCTGCTGGGCACCAGCGGCAACCTTCTGAGAACCAGAGGCCTGCGCCTTCTGCTCGCCACTCTTCTGCAGTTCAACCTCCTGAGCTTCGACCTTCTGAGCGGACGCATCCTGAGCACCGGTGTTCTGAACCGGAACCGAAGTATCATCCTTCTGGTCGGTAGCGCTCTCCCCCGCCTTCTGCTGATCTGCCGCAGGAGCGGTAGCCTCAGCAGGCGCGGTAGCATCAGGCGCATTAACCTCAGGCGCAGAGCTTTCAGACTCCGACGCCTCAGGGGTTGCAGGCACGTTATCCGCGCTATCGCGATCGACAGTGAAACCACCATTGACCATGCGCACGGTGCCCTGCTCATCCTCCGCCACAGCACTCACACGGTAGGTAGTGCCGGGCTTGAGCTCCGAGCCGGGAATCTGCACCTGGGCAGTAAAAGCACCGGAGGCGTCAATCTCAGAGACATCAGCCGAGGCAATTACGCCACCGCGTGCCACACCGTATTCGTCGACAGCACTAACCATCAGGTGTACCGAGCTGACGCCAGTGAAACCCTCGCCGCGCACGGTCAGAGCCTTCTCAGAGTCATTTTCGGGAACTACGGTTTCTTCTACGTGCAGGCGGGCGGTCATCACGGGGTTAGAGGTGTTGTTCTGTTCTTCGGTGGTGTCATGGACGCGGTCAAAGACGGTGTTGCGCGGCAGGTCGTAGTGGCGGCGCGGGTCATCCTCGGGCAGTACGCGGTCGAACTGCTCGACGGGGCTCACGGCAACCACCTGCTCAGACTGGGCATTCGAGGCAGCCTGGACAGACTCAGCCTGGGCGCTCTGCTCGGACTGTACATCCTCTTCAGACCGCTTCTTCTTAGACTGTGCCTGCTCCGCCATTGCGCGCTCAGCGGTAGCAACCGGAGCGGAGCCATTCTGTGCATTCCAACCATTCATGAAGGGAACCTCAACTTCCTGGGCGGTATAACCATTAGCGGCAGAGGGCGCGATTTCAACGCTGAGCACATAGCGCAGATCTTCGTGAACAGCCTGCACTTCTTCCAACCTGGACCCGGGCACCTCAATGCCATCCAAGAGGGTGCCGTTCATAACGTCGGCACGTGCGGGAGAGGCAGCGAGCAGGATGCGGTTACCCTGGCTATCCAGGGCGTAGGCATAGGTCATCACCTCGAAGGCCTGCGCCTCACCCAGACCGGTGACCTTGTAGACGATGAGGTTCTTTTCCTGCGGGATTTCCAGCTGGCCCGAAAGAATCTGAGCGTTGAGCGGCTCATTCTGAGTGTCTGCAGGCAGCAGCTCCAGGGGTGCAGAGGAGTTGTAGGAGGGGTCTTCCGTTGCGTAGCCCTTGCCGGGGTCAACCACTGCCGTCGCGACGACGTACTGCTGGTTGGGGTCGAGGGTACCTGCGGGCAGGGTCAGCTGGGTGCTGAAGCGACCACCCTCCACGTCGAGTTCGGGTACGAGGGTCATCGCTACGGCGGAGCCGCGAGCCAACGCGTAGAGGGGGTACTGGCGGTATTCGCTCACGTAGACCGCCACGCCGTAACGCTCAACAGGGCCGCCGGTGAAGCCTTCACCACTGACGGTGATGCTCTGGGAGCGTGCGGGGTTAATGACAACGCCCTGCTCTACGTACACCTGCGGGGAATTCTGGGTAGCAACGTTTTCGATGGGGGTTACATCTTCCTCGGAGGGAGGATTATCAGACTCCACCGTGGTCGCTGAAGCCACTCCTCCAGTATTCTGCACCTGCACATCTGCGTGCGCAGCACCAACACCGGTGACGGACAGGACGGAAGCAGCAATAGCGGCTGTTGCACGAGTTTTTGAGTGAGCGGGTTCGGGCATGGAACACACCTTTTCTGTGAGTGTGAACGATACCCTCCGGAGGGTGCCACGGATCGAAGGTGGACAGGTGCCTCTTCGGGATTGAACGCTATAACGTACGGACTAGTCATAACGTTCATGTAATAGTGGAAGTTACCGCGAAGGGAATCGCTCTATTTATCGGTAATTCCACACTAACAATACTTTTGCGTTTATTGCGGTAAATCCGCTTTACCTTCCAAGTGTTTTCCTGTGCAATAACCCACACAGAATATTTTTTACTCTTCGGAACAGCATCAAGAGCACTCAAATTGCATGGACTAGGCAAAATTTTTAAACTCTCCCTTGAGGCTCAAGGTTTTATTGCATGCATATGCAGTTTTAATGGATTTGAGATAAAAATATTCTGCACATTCATGCATTTAATTTATTTCTTTTAAGTGAAAAAATAGCAGGTCACACCGCTTTTCCCGGCGCATTCACTAAAAGCGTGCATACCAATAAACACCCAATAAATAACCTCGGCAGAACAGCTCAGCAAAACTGTCGGCACGCAAAACCACCGACACGCAAAAGTGCCGCCAATACTCTTTCTAGAGCATTGGCGGCACTCGTGTCACTCACCTTGCGGTGAGCATCAGATTTTCAGAGCCTAACCTATAGAGGCTGAGCTATTAGAGGCTACGGCGGCGCAGGAGCATCAGTGCAGCACCAGCAATCAGAGCTGCGGCACCAACACCTGCGATACCTGCAACGCCCTCAGCACCGGTGTTAGCCAGCTGCGGCTTCGAGGAAGCCGAAGAAGAGGTCGAAGTCGAACCCTTGGTGCCGGAGACACCTACAGTGTGGCCATTGGAGCTAGAGGAGGTGGCAGCGGATGCGTTGCCAACCTTAGCCTTGGGTGCCTGAGAAGAAGGCATACGGGTCTCGGTTACGACAACCGAACCGTCTTCGCGCATTTCAGCGGTGAAGACGCTGGTGGTGCCGTCGCCATTATCGCGAACGGTGGTGTTGTCACCCTCGGTAGCTGCCGGCAGGGTCGGTGCGGGGTTGTTCGCATCGCTCACGGTAGCGGTGGTGACTGCCACCTGGTGCACCAGGCCGTTGGGGTCGCTGGTTGCCACCATTGCGTAGGCGTAACCGGGCTGCAGTAGCTCGGCAAGAACGCTAACCTTGACGCGGAAGGTGCCGTTCACGATTTCAGAAGCGGGAATATCGTGGGTTGCCAGAGCCTCGCCGGTGATGTTGCCGTTTGCATCCAGACGGTAGATTGCGATCTGGACACCGTTAGCGACGGACTCGTGGGTGAAGCCGGAGCCGTTGAAGGTCAGAACGTTGTACTGGTCGTTCGGATCCAGGGAAGCATCCTCGGTGGTGAGGGTTGCATTCTCGGGTGCCGCGGGTGCCTCAGGAGCGGGGGTCTCGGTCTGCTCGGGTGCCGGAGTCTCAGCCTTGGGTGCTTCCGGAGCAGGAGTTTCTTCCTTGGGGGTCTCAGTCTTGGGAGCCTCGGGTGCCGGGGTTACGGGAGCGGGAGTCTCTTCGTTCTTGGGAGCCTCGGGGGAGGTAGACTCGGTGACCTTGAAGGAGGAGATAGCCACGAGCTTCTCGTTGGGCTGACCCTGCGGGTTGCTGACAGCAGCCAGTGCGTAGGATGCGCCAGCAGGCAGCTTGCTTGCTTCAACGGTAATGGAAGCCTTGAAGGTACCGTCCTGAATCTGCTCTGCGGGTACCACAACGGTAGCGAGAGCCTCACCGGTGATCTGGTTGTCTGCGTCCAGTGCGTAGATGCTGACCTGTACGCCGGGGCCAACCTTCTCACCGTAGAAGCCGGTGCCAACAACGCTCACGGTGTTCAGCTGTGCGTTACCGGGGAAGCGAGCATCCTCGATAACGATGGAGGGGTCAGCCTGCTTTGCCTCGGGGGTCGGGGTGGAGGGGGTGGTCGGCTCGGGGGTTGCAGGAGCGGTGGGGGCAGGAGTCTCAGCCTTGGGAGCCTCGGTAGCCTCAGCCTTAGGTGCTTCAGCCTTGGGAGTCTCTGCCTTAGGTGCTTCAGTTGCCTCAGCCTTAGGTGCCTCGGTTGCCTCAGCCTTAGGTGCTTCAGTTGCCTCTGCCTTAGGAGCTTCGGTCTTCGGAGCCTCAGCCTTGGGAGCCTCAGTTGCCTCAACCTTAGGAGCTTCGGTCTTGGGAGCCTCTGCCTTGGGGGTCTCGGTTGCGTTACCGCCAGGCAGGGAAGAAGCCTGAGCAGTTGCCTTCTGGTCGACAACCTGCTGCTGCTGATCGGCGGGTGCTTCTGCCGCGAAGGTTGCCGGGATTGCTGCCACAGAACCAGCGGTAAAAGCTGCCGCAGCTGCGATCTTGTAAACGCGACGGGTAGTCTTCGACATTTTTCCTCGATCTCTGAATTATCGGTGGTGAACCTACGCGGTGCGCCTCCGTCTTTGAGGGGCGCGCAGGTTCACATACGGGTGTGACTGCTAAAAGGCTAGCACCCGACCCTGAGTCTTCTCCCCTCTTAATGCCCGCTTTAAGCAACTGTAATAAAATCGTTATAAAACTACCCCTCAAGTTGAGAGTTATTACAGACCAATTATGGTGTTTTGTGGTCATATACTGACATATGAGCACCGGCAACCCTACATTTTGATTGTATTTGAAGAAAATATGATACTTTCCGTGGATAATTTCACCCCAACCATTTCACTATGGTGAACCTTAAAGTCTCACGTACCACTTTATAGTTTCATCAAGTACTCCTTGACATCTCTCCCCCACCTATTCCCGCCCCGCACGGCACCCCAACCAAAGCTCCACACAAGCCATAGATTTACCGGGCGCGCACACAAAAAGCCTCGCCCGCATCCCAAGAATCTGGAATGCAGGCGAGGCACGCACAATAACCCCGCATCAGCGAGCGCAAGAGTGCAAAGCTTAGCTCTCCTTACGAATCACCTTGAACTGGCTCGGCTGCGCTACCGGGCGAATCGTAATGCGGTCGAGGTTCACGTGGTGCGGAACGTTCAACGCAAAGGTCACGGTCTGCGCCACGTCCTCGGCGGTCAAAGGCTTCTCAACTCCGGCATAAACACGGTCAGCCGCCTCTTTGGAACCCAGGCGGTTCAGGGAGAACTCCTCGGTGTGCACCATGCCCGGGCAAATCTCAATCACGCGCACATTATGCTCCGCCTCTTCCAGGCGTAGCGCCTCGGTCAGACCGCGAGCGCCAAACTTTGCCGCGTTGTATCCGGCGCCGCCCTCGTAGCCATGTTCCGCTGCGGTGGAGGTCAGGTTCAGGATCGTACCGTGACCATTCATCCGCAGCGCCTCCGCGAAGGCGCGCACCATGTGCAGAATGCCGAGCACATTCATCTGGTACATCTTCAGATAGTCAACCGTCTTGCCGTCGGCGACCTTATCCACGCCAATAGCGCCGCCGGCAATATTGACCAGGGCGTCAATGGTGCCCTGCTCTTCCAGAATCTGCTCGGCAACAAAGCGCACGGAATGCTCGTCGGTCACGTCACAGGTCACCGGGTGAGCGCCCGTCTCCGCATAGAGGGTGTAGAGTCGGTCGGTGCGGCGTGCCAGAGCGTAGACGGTCCAGCCGCTTGCCACCAGCTGGTGCACAGTGGCACGACCAATACCGCTGGATGCGCCAGTCACCACGGCAACTTTGCCGTCGCCAGTATGAGGCAGAAAAGGAGATGCAGGAATGTGGGTGTTCTCAGTCATACTTTAATCCTAGTAGAGCGATGCCCGCGGGTGCTCTGTTCAAGCAAACTCGCGGGCATATATTTTGAAATTTTCGATAGTGCGATAGTGAGAAGTGAGATAGGTGCCGGTACCACAACCGCCCGGCACCCCGTCAGGCCGCTACTTGCGGCGGCGAGGCAGACCCCAGCGGCTCCTACCACCGTCACGGAATCCGAGGCGGTGCTCAAAATACACGGGCGAACTACTACCGGTCTTAATCGTATCCGGAGGGACCGTACCCTCACGCGCCGACATCAAATAAAGAATCGCGGCGCCCGGCATGAACACAATCAGAGGCAGGACGAAACGCATGCGCGCCTCACCGTAACCGCTACACACCGTCAAATGCCAGATGCACAACGCAACCAGCACCAGGTGCAGTATCAGCAGAACAGTTTCAGACGTGCCCAAACCGAAAATACTCAGAGAACTCATGGCAACTCCTCAAAGGTCGTGTACTTTCAGTCTACGCCGCCGCCGCGCCGCTGAGAAGGATTCACCAACTGTTGATACCGTCACTATTGATACTGTACTGATACTGTCACTGTTGATACCGCGGCTATTGATACCGCGGATTTTCGCGCCTACACTTCAGGTAACCGAGGGCAGTACGTTAAGGGGATCCCTCCCCCCCCCCATTGCCGTTTTCCATTGAGTTTGCCGCTGAACTTACCACTGAGTTTTCCGCTAAATCGCCGATTACTCCTCATATAGGGACCCCCACATGACAGCAACACCACGCCAGCGCATCACCGCACTACACGAGCGGCGCCAAACACTCCAGCAGAGGGCGCGCAGCATCCGTGCCGCCACCGGAACCCCCTACAGCTCTGAGGTACACCTGCTGCTCGGGCAGAGCTACCTCGACCCCGCCAGCTGGCAGGAACTCACCGCCTCCAGCGGGGTACGCGCCGCAGCACGCAGGGCGCAGTTCGCGCGCCGGTACCGGCACCTCCTGGCGCGTCTAGAAGCCGCCATCGAGCAGTACGAACAGCTCAGCGCAGCACAGAATTCCCCTGGAGCTGAGAGAATGCCGTGAATATGAGAAAATAGCCGTTATGGCTGAAAACATTTTGGGCTCAGACTCGCCCGTACAGATTAACGTTCCCGACCGCCCCGCCCTCGAAGGCCTCGAAGAGAAGCTCTCGCAGCGCTGGGCCGACGAGAAGACCTATGCATTCGACGAGAACACCACTCGCGAGCAGGTCTACTCCATTGACACCCCGCCGCCGACCGCATCCGGCTCCCTGCACGTGGGTCACATGTTCTCCTACACCCAGACCGACGTCATTGCACGCTACCAGCGCATGACCGGCAAGAACGTGTTCTACCCCCTCGGCTGGGATGACAACGGCCTGCCCACCGAACGCCGCGTTCAGAACTACTACGGCGTTCTCTGCGACCCCTCCGTGGCAGACAACGACTCCTTCCGTGACCTGATCACCTGGAAGGCAGACGGCACCCCCAAGCCCGACCGCAGCCAGGCAAAGTGGCCGCGTATTTCCCGCAACAACTTCATTGAACTCTGTGAAGAGCTCGCGGTTGAAGACGAGAAGGTCTTCGAAAACCTCTTCACCACCCTGGGCCTGTCCGTTGACTGGTCGCGCACCTACCGCACCATCGACGCGCACTCCCGCAAGGTCTCCCAGCTCGCCTTCCTGAAGGACCTGGAAGCAGGCAACGCCTACATGGCTGAAGCACCGACCATGTGGGACGTCACCTTCCGCACCGCAGTGGCACAGGCAGAGCTGGAAGACAAGGAACGCCCCGGTGCGTACCACCGCATCAGCTTCCACCGCCCCAACGGCGAGAAGGTCTGGATTGAGACCACCCGCCCCGAGCTGCTGCCCTCCTGTGTGGCTCTCGTGGCGCACCCGGACGACGAGCGCTACAAGCCGCTATTCGGCACCACCGTCACCTCCCCGCTGTTCGGCGTTGAGGTCGAGATCAAGGCGCACCCGCTGGCACAGCCCGACAAGGGTGCCGGTATCGCCATGATCTGTACCTTCGGTGACACCACCGACGTCACCTGGTGGCGTGAACTGCAGCTGGACACCCGCGCCCTCATCGGTCGCGATGGCCGCTTCTCCCGCGAAATCCCCGAATGGATCACCTCCCCCGAGGGTCGCGAGCGCTACGAGCGCATGGCAGGCACCACCGTCTTCACCGCACAGAAGACCGTCGTGGAAATGCTGGTTGAAGCTGGCGAAATGGACGGCGACCCCAAGCCGATTACCCACCCCGTGAAGTTCTACGAGAAGGGCGACAAGCCCCTCGAAATCGTTGCTTCCCGCCAGTGGTACATCCGCAACGGTGGCCGTGACGCTGCACGCCGCGAGAAGCTCATCGAGCGCGGCCGTGAAATGAACTGGTTCCCCTCCTTCATGCGTAGCCGCTACGAGAACTGGGTTGAGGGTCTGAACGGCGACTGGCTGATTTCTCGCCAGCGTTTCTTCGGCGTTCCCTTCCCCGTCTGGTACCCGCTGGACGCTGAGGGTGAGCCGGACTACGAGAACCCGATTCTGCCGACCGAAGAGATGCTGCCGGTTGACCCCGCATCTCAGGCTGCTCCCGGTTACACCGAGGATCAGCGCGGCGTAGCGGGCGGCTTCATCGCTGACCCGGACGTTCTGGACACCTGGGCTACCTCCTCCCTGACCCCGCAGATTGCGACCGGTTGGGGCGTAAACCCGGACCTGCACGCGAAGACCTTCCCCATGGATCTGCGCCCGCAGGGTCACGACATTATCCGCACCTGGCTGTTCTCCACCGCTGTTCGCGCGGAGACCCTGGCTTCCTCCGTGCCGTGGTACAACACCGCGCTCTCCGGCTGGATTCTCGACCCGGACCGCAAGAAGATGTCCAAGTCCAAGGGCAACGTTGTGGTCCCCAACGAGGTTCTGGAGAAGTACGGTTCGGACGCTGTGCGCTACTGGGCTGCTTCCGCTCGCCTGGGTGCTGACACCGCCTACGACGAAGGCCAGATGAAGATTGGCCGCCGCCTTGCCATTAAACTGCTCAACGCCTCCAAGTTCGTGCTGAACCTGGGCGCTACCGAGAAGTCCGTCATCACCTCGCAGGCTCAGGGCCGCGTGCTCATCAACGCCCTGGACCGCTCCCTGCTGGCTCGCCTGGCGTACCTGATTGAAGAGGCAACCGCCGCATTTGAGAAGTACGAGTACGCTCGTGCCCTGCAGATTTGCGAGAGCTTCTTCTGGTCCTTCACCGACGACTTCGTTGAGCTGATTAAGGACCGTGCGTACGGTGCTCGCGGTGAGGAGGAGCAGGCTTCTGTTCTGGCTGCGCTGGCAACCACCCTGGATGCTCTGCTACGCCTGTTCGCGCCCTTCCTGCCGTTCGTGACCGAAGAGATTTGGTCCTGGTGGCGTGCAGGTAGCGTGCACCGCGCCGAGTGGCCGCAGGCACTGCCCATTCTGGAAGGTACCCTGCTGGCTGAGTACTCTGCACAGAACCCGACTGCTGGCATTTCTGCTCAGTGGGTCCTGGCGGACGCTGACCCGGCTCAGATTGAGTCGCTGAAGCAGATCCTGCCGGATGTTGCTGAGGCTCTGGGTGGTCTGCGTAAGGCTAAGAGCGACGCGAAGGTTAAGCAGCGCACCGAGGTTGAGTCCGCAACCATTGCGGCTCCGCAGGCTCAGCTGGATCGCATTGCCGCTGGCCTGGCTGATTTGAAGGCAGCCGGTAACGCTCGTGAGCTGTCCCTGGTGGCGGCTGAGGGCGAGCTGGAGGTTCGCGATGTTGTGCTCGTTGTAGAAGAAGCAGCTGAGTAATTTCGCCTAAATTGAGCATTCTTCGCTTAAATTTATGACGCTCCTTGAGCGTTGAGGACGGGGCGGTACCGATTGACGGTACCGCCCCGTTTTCTGTGCCTGCTGTTCGTTGCAGCTCGCCGGGTGTGAGGGTGCGGCAGCTAATCTCTACGGCCCTGACTATAGGCTTTATCCAAACTGTGCCCGTGAATGTCTGCTCCAGCCCTCTGAGAATCTTCGCCAGTGCCTCCCCCAACGATGTGGGTTTAGTTTGCGGTTCTATGGGGTTTCCGTGGGGTTTCCAACCCATTTTTATATTCATCAATGTGCAAAGAGCATAATCAACCTTATGAGATTGACTGTCACTTTATGTATGATTGTTGATGTGAGGGTTTTACCGCCAGGAACAACCCTCTATTCAGCTTCAGCAACAGACAAATCACCGGTACGAACTAGACATAACCGCCCAACCGCACGACAAGAACTCAACCGGTCAGGGGGCAGTGATGCCACCTGGCTCTGACCCCGCGCCAAAGTGGGCGCACCCTATATCATCATGACTGCACACTCATTACCTTCCGGTTCCCCTGATAACCCGCACGCGAGGCAGAGCTCAACCCCGAGCTCACCGCCAGGAGCGCAAGCCAACATTTCCCCCGATCAACTTCAGCACTACCACAAGAGCCTGAACGAATACATCAGCCAGGCACGTGAGTACGCCCAGACGCTACATGCCAACTACACCAACGAAGTGTACGAGCTGTGGCATCAGCATATTTCCACCAGCGCCGCCGCCGATGAGGCGAGCATCGCCTCCGGCTCTTTGAGCGCTCAGAAGCTCGAAGAGCTGACCCGCAAGTGGGTGCGCCTCATGCGTGAAAGCCGCGATATGCTGCACCACGAAAGCTCCATTGCGGCCGCACGTGCCGCGGTTGAGGCTAAGCCCCTCCCCGAGTAGGGGCACACCCTATATTTCTTTCGCGCGGCAACACCAGCACTCGGTGTTAGTACTGCGTTTTTCTGCGGTTTTTCTGCGGCAGGGTTTTCTGCGGCAGGGCAATCGAACCAAGCGATTAAGCCCTGCCCGGAATGCATACTTCGCACATTCTGCCCCTTGCTATAGTTATGGATATTCAAAGACCCTAACTATGTGCAGAAAGGGCGGGAATGTCCCACCAAAAACGCGTCCTGCGGCCTATACGCAGCGATGTCGCTCCCCCAGTTACCTCGCCACCGGTCTACCGTGGTGATATTGACGCGCGCGGCGCGGCGCAAGACCTCGTCCCGCGTAGCCTCTGGGTCGATTTCTGGGACACTCTCTTCTTCATCTTCGCCGGCGTCGCGGCCCTCGTGCTGACCTTCCTGATTCTGGCGAATACGGTGGGCCACTCTTTTTGGGGTTTCCCCATCGCTTTTATTTTCTGGGCGGTCACCGCGTACCTGACGCTACCGCGTTTTCACGCCATCATGACCCGCATCTACGTGCCCGACTACTTTATTGGGCGCACCCGCACTCCGGATGGCCTGCTCGGCGACCCGGTCAATATCGGTCTGATTGGTACCGAGGAGCAGATTCACCAGGTCATGCAGGACGCCGGCTGGACCCGCGCTGACGACGTCACCCTCGTCTCTTCCTGGAAGATTATTCTTTCCACCATCACCCGCCGCTCCTACGCGGAGGCGCCGGTCTCCCCGCTGAAAATTTTTGGTAAGACGCAGGCTTTTGCCTACCAGAAGGAAGTGGACGGCAACCCCGAGAAGCGCCACCACGTGCGCTTCTGGAAAACCCCGGACGGCTGGCTTCTGCCGGGCGGTCACCAGGTGGATTGGTTAGCGGCGGGCACCTACGACTCCGGTGTGGGTTTCAGCTTCTTCACCCTGCAGGTCACGCACCGCATTGACGCTGAAACCGACTTTGAACGCGACTACATTGTGGAGTCCATTCAGTACGCTCACCCGGAAACTCACGTTGAGATTCTGCACGATTTTTCCTCCGGCTACCACGCCCGTAACGGCGGCGGTGACGCAATCCGCACGGACGGCGCGCTCCCGGTCATCGTGCTGAACAATGAGGGACTGGAGCCGCAGGAGCGGGAAGAAATTCACCTCTCCAGCGCGCACGACCTGGCGTACCGCATGCCGCTGAATCTGCTGGTCGGTTCGGGTATGCTCATCGCCGTGACCCTCGCAGACATTATCAACAGCGTCATTCTGGCGCTCAGCCGCCCGGCTCTGCGTGCCAAGCTGCTGGAGGAAGGTTCCGGCAACGACATTGAGTTGCTGAACCTCTTCGATCAGGTGGATAGCGACGTGCTGCTGACCATTACCGGTACGGTGCTGGTTGGTTTCGTGGTGATTTATTCGGCGGTGCACCTGTTCCTGCTGTGGAGCACTCTGCGAGGCTCGTCGAAGGCTCGCCGACTGGCTCTGCTGTTGACGGCGCTGAACTTCGCGGCGATTACCGGCGGTGTGCTGTGGGGGCACCAGTCCCTGCCGCTGTCCACGATTTTCTTCCAACTAGGCGTTGCCGTGTTTGCGATGCTGGCGTTCACCTCGGACGCGGCAGTCCAGTACACGGCAACCCGCACCTTCCATATGCGTGATACGAAGATTGTGCAGCGGGCAACACACCCGAAGGTTCTCGAACACAGGGCTCAGCGCAAGGCACAGAAGACGCAGAAGGCACAGCAGGCGCAGAAAGCTCAGAAGGAACGCAAGGCTACCTCTGCAAGCCGCACTCACCGCGCATAGAATACATGCTTCAGGGATTGCACTTTTCAGAGCAACAGAGTGAATAGAAAAGTACCGCCCGGTCAGTACTGACCGGGCGGTACTTTTTTGCTCTGCAGCCGCAGACTCTACCGAGCCCGCGCGCATTGCAGGAATCTCAGCACATTGCAGGGTTCCTAGGCTTCGCCCTTTTCGCCGTGGAAAATCGGGCCCACGTTACGGGGGCGCTTCAGCTCAAAGAAGCCGGGGTAGGAAGCCAGCGCCAGAGCGCCGTCAAAGAGCTTACCTGCCTCTTCACCGGCAGGGCTCGGGGAGATGACCGGGCCGAAGAAAGCGGTGCCGTTGATAGAGATCAGCGGAACACCCACATCGGTACCACCCACGGTCTCCAGCGCCAGGTCCAGGGAGGCGCGCATCTGCTCATCGTACTGATCGGTGAAGGCGACATCCGCCAGCTCTGCGGGCAGGTTGACCTCCTCCAGCGCCTTGACGATTGCGTCGCGGTAGGAATCAGCCTTATTGCTGTTGTGGTGAATCTGCTCGCCCAGAGCATCGTAGAGGGGCTTGATGACCTCGTTGCCGTGCAGCTCGCGCACAGCGGTGATGAGGCGGGCCGGTGCCCAGGACTTGTCCATCGCTGCCTGGTAGCTGGCGGGCAGCTCGCGGCCCTGGTTGTGCATGGACAGGGAGAAGGGGCGCCAGGTCACCTCAATGTTGCGGACCTTCTGCACCTCACCGATCCAGCGGGAGGTAATCCAGCACCAGGGGCAAATCGGGTCGAACCAGAAATCGACCTGTGCGGGTGCGTTCTCAGCCATGAGTGTTCCTCTCTCATACGGTTGCGGCAGCCGCTTCATGAGCCGGCGCTTATTCTTCGGTACACGCTCTTCAGCACACGCTCTTCAGGACAAGCCAACGAGAGCGGTACCTGCTAGTGAGCCGTCACCCCGTATAACCGGGGCGACGGCTTCTTTATTCCCTAGCCTGTCGGCTGGAAGTATTCGGTTATGCCGCCTGACGGTCCGCGTCCTTCAGGGAGGCGGCCTTCGCCTCCCCCTTCTTGACGGTGCGGGTGGTCTCGGCTTCAGGGTCGGGCGCCTGCAGCACGTAGCGAGGTTCCGTGCCGTTGAGCACGGTGTCCTCACCAATGACGATGGACACCACATCGGTGCGGTCCGGGATGTCGAACATAATCGGCTGCAGAATCTGCTCCATCATGGAGCGCAGGCCGCGGGCACCGGTACCGCGCTCGGCGGCGAGGCGGGCAATAGCGGCGACTGCTGCGTCGTCGATGATGAGTTCCACGCCGTCCAAAGCGAAGAGGTGACGGTACTGCTTGAGCAGCGCGTTCTTCGGTTCGGTCAGCACGCGAGCCAGCTCTTCTTCGTTGAGCTCGCTCAGGGTCGAGATGACCGGCAGACGGCCAATCAGCTCGGGGATAATACCGTAGTGTGCCAGGTCTTCGGGCATAATCTGGTCCAGCGGGTTCTTCACGGAACCTCCCAGTTCAGCGCCGAAACCGATGCCGCCGGCACCCACGCGGGCTGCGATGCGGTCGTCAATATTGTCGAAGGCACCGGCCACGATGAAGAGAATGTTCGAGGTATCAATCTCAATATTCGCGTGCGCCGGGTGCTTGCGTCCGCCCTCCGGCGGTACGGTCGCCACAGTGCCCTCAATAATCTTCAGCAACGCCTGCTGCACGCCCTCACCGGACACGTCACGGGTGATGGAGAGGTTCTCGCCACCCTTGCGGGCAATCTTGTCGATCTCGTCAATGTAGATGATGCCGCGCTGAGCCTTGGCAATATCGCCGTCAGCGGCGTTGATGAGGCGCAGCAGAATGTTCTCCACGTCGTCACCCACATAGCCCGCCTCGGTGAGGGTGGTTGCGTCGACCAGGGCGAAGGGCACATCCAGCTTCTTCGCCAGGGTTGCCGCCAGGTAGGTTTTACCGCAACCGGTCGGGCCGAGCATCAGAATATTCGACTTGCCCAGCTCCACCTGCTCCCCCGCGGTCGCCGAAAGAATGCGGGAGGTCAACACAGGGTTATCAATATCGTGGATGCGCTTGTAGTGGTTGTACACCGCCACCGCCAGGGTGCGCTTCGCCGCGTCCTGACCGATAACGTAGTCATTGAGGTAGCTGTAAATTTCGCGCGGAGTGGCCAGCTGAGGCGCGGGGGCAGCCGCGGGGGCTTTCACCTTCAGACGCTCCTCAGCGAGGATCTCTTCGCACAGTTCCACGCATTCGTCGCAGATGGAAACGTTCGGGCCGAGCACAATCTTGAAAACCTGCGCGCGAGTCTTCTTGCAGAAAGAGCATCGCATGCTGGCGTTGGGCTGTTCGGGAGGCACAATGACGTCTGTGGCCACGAAGATTCCCTTTCGATCGGCGTGGTGAAATCAGTGCAGAAGGGTCAGCGTTCTGATGTCTGCGGTGATTTCTTAGGAGGGGCGGTGGTGGGCGCCCTGGTTTGAGCGAGAAACCGGTATGAAATACTCTAATTTTCTCCTTCTCTAAGGCTACCGGAGTTCACCCCGGAACTCAGAATTACGCACCGCAAATGGACGGACTTACCGGGCATATGACAAAGCGCGTCTTTTATGACGGCGGCGGAGGTTGATACTCCGGTATGTGACGGTAAAGCCCGGCAGATAATAAAGCCCGGCACAAAAGCGCAGGCCAACGCCGCTTATCTGCTCGCCTCGCCGTAACCTGCCCGGCGGGCACAAAACAGTGGGCATAAAAAAGGGCGGCACCGCACCGCGCACCAGCCCAAAGGCTCGCACACGGCACGATGCCGCCCCTCCCCCGAAAAATACTCGGGATATTCCTCAAAACTAAAGTTTAGGTGTGGGAAATAGCGGTGTTGGTTGCAGGCTTACGCAGCTTACGCGACTCCAGCACCTTATCGACCAGGCCGTACTCCAGGGCAGCAGCCGCAGTCAGAATGTTGTCACGCTCAATGGAGCGGTCAACTTCCTCGTAGGTCTTGCCCGAGTGCAGTGCCAGGGTCTGTGCAGTCCACTCACGCATACGCATAACCTCGTTCGCGTGAATCTCAATGTCAGATGCCTGACCGCCCTGCTGGCCGCTCAGTGCGGGCTGGTGAATCAGCACGCGAGCGTTCGGCAGTGCCAGACGCTTGCCGGGGGTACCGGCAGCCAGCAGAACCGCCGCAGCGGATGCCGCCTGACCCAGGCACACGGTCTGAATCTCGGGGCGGATGAACTGCATGGTGTCGTAGATGGCGGTCATTGCGGTGAAGGAACCGCCGGGCGAGTTGATGTACAGGGTGATGTCACGCTCGGGGTCCTGTGCCTCCAGAACCAGCAGCTGAGCCATGATGTCGTCAGCGGATGCGTCGTCCACCTGGGTGCCCAGGAAGATGATGCGGTCCTCGAACAGCTTTGCGTACGGGTCCTGACGCTTGTAACCGTAGGGGGTGCGCTCCTCGAAGCTGGGGAGCACGTAGCGGTTGCTCGGCATAGCCGGCGCCGAGGTGGTGATATCGTTCGGCAGGTAGTTCATGTGCATCTCCCTTATGCGTTCTTCGATTCGGGCAGCTTACCGGCGGTGGTAGCAATGTGGTCGAAGAAGCCGTATTCCAGGCCTTCTTCCGCATTGAACCAGTTGTCGCGGTCGTTATCCTTCAGGATGGTTTCCAGGCTCTTGCCGGTGCGCTCAGCGGTAATCTCTGCCAGGCGCTTCTTCATGTCCAGAATCAGCTCAGCCTGAGTGCGGATATCCGATGCGGTACCGCCGATGCCGCCGAGAGGCTGGTGCATGAGGATGCGGGCGTTCGGGGTTGCGTAGCGCTTGCCGATGGTGCCTGCGGTGAGCAGGAACTGACCCATGGATGCTGCCATGCCGGTCACCACGGTCACCACGTCGTTCGGGATGAGCTGCATGGTGTCGTAGATAGCCATACCGGCAGTGACGGAGCCGCCGGGAGAGTTGATGTACAGGTAGATGTCTGCCTCGGGGTCTTCAGCCGAGAGCAGCAGCATCTGGGAGCAGATGAGGTTAGCGTTGGAGTCGCGCACCTCAGAGCCGAGCCAGATAATGCGCTCCTTCAGGAGGCTGTTGTAGACGTAATCTTCCTGGGCACCAACGATGGGGGTTGCCATAGACGGCGCGGGCGCCACGCCGGCTGCCTGGGAGGCGCCGATGGGCAGAGGCATGTAGCTGGACATTCTTCCTCTTCTTCTCTAATGGGTCTTCGCTGCATCTTTGCGCGATTTACGCGCCGGAGCGCACGCGAAAAGTTTCGTTGCTACTACCTTACCGATAGTTGCTCTCCCCCGCTTCCCTTCGGGTTGTTCGTTCGCCAGGGGGTGAAGCAGAGGCGGAATAGCCGGGGGTGAAAAGAGCCTCAGCGGGCACCCAACCGATAAGCTCGGTGGATGCCCGCTGAGGCTACACGTTTCAAGCAATCAGCTCACGCCCTCTAGCGGGGTGGCTTCTTGCAGACCGTGGCGGGGATTTAGGCAGCTGCCTCTTCGCCCTCGCCCAGGTACTTGGACAGGTCAACAACGTTGCCCTTGGTGTCCTTGACCACTGCGGTCTTCAGCACTGCTGCCAGAGCCTTGGAGCGGCGAACCTCGCCGACCAGTGCGCCAGCCTGGCCGGAGCCGTCCAGCATCTGTGCGAACTGGTTGGGGTCCATGCCGTACTGGGAGCTCATGGTGATGATGTAGTTGATCATCTCAGCCTGGTCAACGGTCACTTCTTCCTTGTCCGCAACAGCGTCGAGAACCATCTCGTTCTTGAATGCGGTCTCGGTGTTCTCGCGAACCTCGGCGCGGTGTTCCTCGGTGTCGTGGCCTGCTTCAGCGTTGGGGTTGTTGAAGTGCTGCTCGAGCTGGTCCTCGATAACCTTCTCGGGGACGGGGATCTCAACGAGCTCAACGAGCTTTGCGAGGACCTTGTCGCGTGCCTGGGTGCCCTGCTCGGCAACCTTAGCTTCTGCAACCTGCTTCTTGATGTCTTCCTTCAGCTCTTCGATGGTGTCGAACTCGGAAGCCAGCTGTGCGAACTCGTCGTCAGCTTCGGGCAGCTCGCGCTCCTTGACTGCGGTGAGCTTGACCTTGATGGTTGCCTGCTCGCCTGCGTGCTCGCCACCGGAGAGCTTGGTCTCGAAGGTTGCGTCCTCGCCAGCGGACAGGCCGGTCAGAGCCTCGTCGATGCCGTCGAGCATGGTGCCGGAACCAATCTGGTAGGACAGGTCGTTTGCTGCGTCTACCTGCTCGCCGTCGATTTCTGCGGCGATGTCGATGGTCACGAAGTCCTTGTCAGCTGCGGGGCGCTCAACGGTCTTCAGGGTGCCGAAGCGCTCACGCAGAGCGTCCAGTGCCTGAACCTCGTCCTCAGCGGTGACCTCTACCTCGTCAACCTCAACCTCGAGGCCCTCGTAGTTGGGCAGCTCGATTTCGGGGCGGACGGTGACGGTGATGGTCAGCTTGACGTCTGCCTCACGGTTCTCGGTGGAGGGCTGGGACTGAACGTCCAGCTCGGGCTGTGCCAGGGGGGAGAGTTCGTTCTCGCCCAGTGCCTGTGCGTAGTAGTCGTTCAGAGCGTCGTTCAGGGATGCCTCGACGATGTAGTCGAAGCCCGCACGCTGCTCGATGAGCTGCTTGGGCAGCTTACCCTTGCGGAAGCCGGGAACGCTGATCTGACCCGAGAGGTTCTTGTAGGTGCGGTCCAGGTAGGGCTTGAATTCTGCGAAGGGAACCTCGACCTCAATCTTTGCGAGGGTCGGGTTGAGCTTCTCGACGGCGGTCTTCACGTCCGTGATCTCCTCATATAGTTTCGGTGCGGCACGAATCGTGTGTGCCGCGGTTGCTTAGTGGAAAGAGCGCCACGACCCTGTAGCGTCGCGGCAACCGTTTCACGTCGGGGCGACAGGATTCGAACCTGCGATCTCCTGCTCCCAAAGCAGGCGCGTTAGCCAAGCTACGCCACGCCCCGTGAAACCGACCGTGTTGCGCACTTGCGTGTTTAACACAGTCAGTGCCCTAGTTTACCTGTTTTCCCGCTAAATGCCCAACACAGCGGCTCGTGCGCGGTTTATTTCCACTGAGCGCGTACTCCCCTCATAAGGATGCGCAGACCGGCACAAAAAGATGAGACAAACGCCCGCAAGAACACACAAAAGTCACCACGTAAAACCGCACCAACACGCCTAAGAGTTTGACAGCGCAGATGGAACCTCGTTACTATGGTCAAGTTCCATTCCGGGGATGTAGCTTAATGGTAAAGCCTCAGTCTTCCAAACTGATTACGCGGGTTCGATTCCCGTCATCCCCTCGCACAATCCCCCCGACGTTGTCGGGGGGATTTTTTGTGCTCGGGGTTGACGGGAATCGCTTACGGGCGAAAATACATTCCCTCGCGCGCTCGGGATTTTCGCCCTCCAGCCCGTCATCCCCTCGAGAACTATCCTGAACGAATCTGTGGGAATCCCTTCCGCATGCGGATTTGTTTCCTCGCGCGCTCAGAATCCGCACACTCCAGCCTGCTTATACATACTCCTCAAGCACCTGCTGTGCCGAGACGACCGTGGCGAATTCATCGCGCAACGCCGCAACATTGTAGAGGTGCACCATCTCCGGGGAAAGAAAATCGCCGGCACCATCAGAAAGCGCAAAGGTTACGCAGGCATCCTCAACAAGAACCACCTGAAAACCATAATTTGCCGCCATCCGCACAGTGGTAGACACACAATGCGGTAGCGTACAGCCCATCACCGTGAGCCGGTCAATCCCGCGTTCACGCAGATAGGCAAGCAGATTCGTACCAATAAACGCACTATTCACATTTTTGGTAAATACCCTCTCCCCCGCATGAGGCTCAAATCCGGACTGAAACCTAATATTTTCCTCATCGTAAAAGAAAGAGCTCGGGTCCGTTCCTCGATGCTGAATATGGATTATTTCCCGCCCTGAACGGCGGAAAGCCTCCATAATCTTCTGCATCTTCTCTTCCGCACCGTCATTATTTCTAGCCGGTAGCTGCGGATGCAGAAAACCCCTCTGAACATCCACCACCATTAGAGCCTCAGCCATTGTTCTTCTCCTCCTGTGGCTACTTCTGGCAGCCGGGGCACCAGTAGAGTTTGCGTCCGGCGATTTCTTCCACGCGGATGGTGGTTCCGCAGCGGCGGCAGGGCTCGCCGTGGTGCATGTACACGTAGTTGGCGTGGTCGGGCCAGGCTTCGGTTTCGGGTACGCCGGGGCGGTCTTCAGGTTCGGTGGTGATGATACGACCCACGCGCACGCCGATGACCAGCAGGTGTTTATTGTCTTCCCAGAGTCGCTTCAGCTCCTCGTCACTGAGGGTCTTGCCGGGGCGTAGCGGGTCAATTTCCTGGCGGTAGAGCGATTCGGCGCGGAAGATATTGCCCACACCGGAGATTGCCGCCTGATCCATCAGAATCACGCCGATGGGGCGTCCGCTCTTGCGGGCCGCACGGTAGAACTGTTCGGGGTCGGCATCCGGGTTGAGCGGGTCGGGACCGAGCTTGGAACGGACGGTGCGCACCTCCTCCGGGGTGAGAGTGCGGCAGATAGTCGGGCCCACCAGGTCCGCCCAGCCGTGCTCCGAAACAATACGGCAACGCACCGTACTCTTCGGCTCAGGAGGACCGGCGTAGGGGTCCCCCTCCCCCGCCGCGTATTCTTTTTCGCCAATCTTGCGGGGCGCACCAATGCTCGAAGCACCCGTGAACGTCTCGTCCCCGCCGAAGCTCCAGTTACCGTAAATACCCAGGTGCACGTTCAGGGTCAGATCGTTATCGAAAGTCACGAACAGGTGCTTGCCGTGCGCGTACGCCCCGGTAATGATGTGACCGTCCAGCAGGGCGGCACCCTCAGCGTAGCGGCCCTGCGGGGAGGTAACCTGCACGCGCTCGCCCGTGAAGACGTCGCTGATTTGGCGGGCGATACGGTGGATGGAGTGGCCTTCGGGCACGGGTTCTCCTCGAAAACTTGTCGGCTAGAATCTGCTAGAAATAGCGCGGATGATATGGAGTATAGGAACGACTGAGGCGCATAGCCTGCACTATGCGCCTCATGTTTTAGAGCTTAGGCAGCGTCAATCTGCTTGCCGGCAATGTCGCCGGTCTGCTCGTACTCAGCCAGCTGACCGATACGGCGTGCGTGACGCTCCTCGTTAGTCCAGGGGGTAGCCAGGAAGACCTTGATGATTTCCAGTGCTTCTTCCTTGCTGTGCTGGCGGCCGCCCACAGCAACAACCTGTGCGTTGTTGTGCTCGCGGGCCAGCGCAGCGGTGTCGTGGTTCCACGCCAGAGCCGCGCGGATACCCTCAACCTTGTTCGCAGCCATCTGCTCACCGTTGCCGCTACCGCCCAGCACAATACCCAGGGAGTCCAGGCCAGCCTCACGGTCACGCTTCACACCGAGGGCCGCGTTAATGCAGAACGAGGGGTAGTCGTCCAGCGGGTCGTAGTCGGCGGGGCCGTGGTCAATCATTTCGTAGCCCGCAGCGGTGAGGGACTCAATCAGGTAGTGGCTCAGCTCGAGGCCGGCGTGGTCGGTTGCGATGTGTACGCGCATGGGTACTCTCCTGGTGATTTTGTCTTGGTGTGACGTGTGTTCGTGCGTTCTTGGGAGGCGCCGGTTCTCAGTTCTGAGCGCCGTTGCTAGAGTGCGCCGCGCATCCATCAGGTGGGATGCGCCTCCCCGTTTAGGTTTTTTCTGTCTTAACTGTATCGAATTCGCGCTGGTTCGGGTAATGGGAACCCTTCTAGACCCCCACCTATACGGTAGACTGTGGGTTATGGCACTTTTTGGTGTCCCGATTCGCCGCGCCCACGTTTGAAAACTTCCAGCGCTACGTATGCAGCGTCGCAGGAGCCGCGCCTCGGGAACCAGGACACCATGACAGGGCGTGTCACCACGGCACGCTATTCACATCTAAGGAGAGGGAGCTGTATGCCCGGCCTGAACCTAACCCGCAATGAGGCAATCGAACGCGCATCCATCATTAAGCGCGTGCACTCGTACCGTATTGAGCTTGACCTTCCGAAGGACAAAGACGTCTTCTCTTCGAAGGTTGAAATCCGCTTCGACGCTGAAGAAGGTGCCTCCACCTTCATTGACGCCATCACTTCCTCGGTCAAGTCCATTAACCTCAACGGCGAAGAGCTGAGCACCGACCTGGCTGACGGCGAGCGCATCCAGCTGCCGAACCTGGCGGCTGAGAACACCCTGGTCATTGACGCAGAGATGTTCTACACCAACACCGGTGAGGGTCTGCACCGTTTCGTGGACCCCGCTGACGGCGAGGTGTACCTGTACTCTCAGTTTGAGGTGCCGGATTCCCGCCGCGTGTTCCCGGTCTTTGAGCAGCCCGACCTGAAGGCTGAGTTTGAGTTCATCGTGCGCGTGCCCTCGCACTGGGTGGTTGTGTCGAACCAGCCCGAGGTGAAGATTGAGGACAAGGAATGCGGTTGCGGCCGCGCGAAGACCTGGTTCTTCAAGCCGACCCCGCGCATGTCTTCGTACATTACCGCGATTGTGGCTGGCCCCTACGAGAAGGTCACCAGCGAGCTGACCAACTCTGAGGGTCGCGTGATTCCGCTGGGTGTGTACGCCCGTAAGTCCCTCATGCCGTTCGTGGATGCTGAGGACATGTTTGAGCTGACCCGCCAGGGCTTCGAGTTCTACGAGGAGCAGTTCAAGACCCCGTACCCGTTCGAGAAGTACGATCAGCTGTTCGTGCCCGAGTTCAACGCCGGTGCGATGGAGAACGCGGGCTGCGTGACCTACCTGGAGACTTACGTCTTCCGTTCCAAGGTTGCGGAGGCTCTGCGTGAGCGCCGCGCGATTACCGTTCTGCACGAGCTGGCTCACATGTGGTTCGGCGACCTGGTCACCATGAAGTGGTGGAACGACCTGTGGCTGAACGAGTCCTTCGCGGAGTTCATGTCTACCCTGGCCGCCGCGGAGAACACCCGCTACGCCAAGGAGGCGTGGGCTACCTTCGCCGCTTCGGAGAAGACCTGGGCGTACCGTCAGGATCAGCTGTCTTCGACCCACCCGATCGTGGCTGAGATCCGTGACCTTGCCGATGTTCAGGTGAACTTCGACGGCATTACCTACGCGAAGGGCGCTTCGGTGCTGCGTCAGATGGTGGCGTGGGTTGGCCAGGAGAACTTCATGGCTGCCCTGAAGGTGTACTTCGATAAGCACAGCTGGGGCAACACCGTTCTGGATGACCTGCTGGTTGAGCTGGAGCGCACCTCCGGCCGTGACGTGCGTGCGTGGAGCGCTAAGTGGCTTGAGACTGCTGGCGTGAACACCCTGGCTGTTGAGGTGGAGAACGACGAGGCTGGCAACATTTCGTCGCTGGGTATTCGCCAGTCCTACGCTGAGGGCTTCGAGACTCTGCGCCCGCACCGTGCGGTGATTGGTTTCTACAACCTGGTGGACGGCAAGCTGACCCGCACCGACCGCATCGAGCTGGACATTGACGGCGAGCTGACCGTGGTCGAGGAGGCTCTCGGTAAGAAGCGCCCCGACCTGCTGCTGCTGAACGATGAGGACCTGGCGTACGCCAAGATTCGCCTGGATGAGCGTTCCATTGAGACCGCTATCAAGCACCTGGGCGATATTGACTCGTCCGTGGCTCGCGGCGTGGTTTGGGGTTCGCTCTGGGATACCGTGCGTGACGCTCAGATGCCGGCGCGTAAGTACGTTGACCTGGTGCTGAACAACATCGGCAAGGAGACTAACTCTACCGCTCTGCGCACCCAGATTAACAACCTGTCCGCTACCCTGCACTCCTTCGTGGCTCCCGAGGCTCGCGAGGAGACCCGCCACCGTGCCGCTGACCGTCTCTGGGAGCTGGCATGCGTTGCAGAGCCCGATTCGGATGCTCAGTTGCAGCTGCTGCAGGCGTTCATCAACCAGACCCGCACCGAGGAGCAGTACGACAACGTGCAGCGCCTCTTCGAGGGCGAACTGACCCTTGAGGGCTTGGACATTGACGCTGACCTGCGTTGGAACCTGGTGTGCCGCCTGGCAACCGGTGGCCGTTTCTCCGCCGAGCAGATCGCTGCGGAGCTGGAGAACGACAACACCGCGAACGGTCAGCAGTACGCCGCTCAGGCGTACGCGTCGATTCCGACTGCGGAGGCTAAGGCTGAGTACTGGAACAAGATCATGGTGACCGGCGAGCTGTCGAACATGATTCAGCGTTACGCTATTTCCGGTTTTAAGTCCGGCAAGCCCGAGCTGATTGCCCAGTACGATGAGCCGTACTTCGAGCAGATTGAGGGCATTTGGCGTTCGCGTTCGCACGAGATTTCCATGCAGATTATTGGTGGCATGTACCCGAGCGAGCCGACCGCTGAACTGCTGGAGCGTACCGAGGCGTACCTGGCTTCTCTGCCTGAGGATGCTGCGGCTCTGTACCGTCAGATTGCGGAGGCACGCGACGGCGTGGCTCGTGCGCTGAAGGTTCAGGCGGCTGACATCTAACAATGCTTGTGAGCTGAGGCGGGTTCGCCACCTGCTCTCATAGGTTTTTGCTCATGGGTTTTTATTCGTCCCCTTCTACCCCGAGATTCGGGGTGGGAGGGGACGTTTTGCATCAAGGGCCCAAAATCTTGTCACTGCGGTGCATATTTTTTGCCATTTTCGTTTGAATATCCTTCAAAAGCTCTCTACTTGGGGTTGCGCCTATCGTATACTGTTGTGCATGCCTTCTATCAAGTCTCCTATCGCGAAAGTTTCTCTGACCGGCGCAGTCCTTGCTGTGGTTGCTGCCGGTTCCTTTGGCGTGTACTCCGCAGGAGGCTCCAACGCGCCCGGTAGCACCGCCGCTACTGCCGCTGAGAGCGCCGAGCCTACCCAGTCGGCGCAGGAAAGCCCCAGCGAGTCCCCCTCCTCCGAGCCGACTCCGGAACCGACTACCCCGGCGCAGAAGATTGAACGCACCGCGCAGAACGCCTTCGGTAAGGAGGGCGCGCAGGCAACCGGTGAGATTCAGGCACCGTTCTCTACCACCGCTGATGCCGCCGACATGCTGGTTCAGCAGTTCAAGGGTGGCGTGGTCATGTACACCCCCAAGTACGGTCCGGTCGCGGTGGAATCCGGCGTCTACGAGCACTGGTGGAAGCAGCGCCAGTACAGCGACTTTGCCGGCTGGGAGGGTCTGCCGGTGAGCTGGCGTTCCGAGAACGGCGTTCTGCACACCAAGTTTGAGAAGGCTGAACTCTACTGGGATAAGGCGAACGGTCTGCCGCGTAACGCGAACGTCCTGGGCGCTAAGGACGCCCTGGTGATTGGCGACTCGCAGGTGACCGCAACCTCCTGGGTTGGTTTGGGCCTGAAGCAGGCAGGTTTCGTTCCGTACCTGTTCCGTTGCGGCGGCGTGGGTTTTGTGACCGCCCGCGAAGGCGTGTGCCCCTCCTACTATCAGGGCGTGATGGGTGGCCGTTGGGCTCTGCCGAGCGGTAATCCCGGCGTGATTTACCTGGACGCCTCGGGTAACGACATTTACATTCACGAGGATGAGACGAAGGCTCGCGAGCACGTGAACGCGCACCAGACTCAGGTCATTGAGCAACTGCGACGCATGTACCCGTCTTCAAAGATTGTGTTCGGCGGCGTGGTGTCGATGAGCGAGGACGCTGCGGCGGATAAGCAGCTGGCACATAAGCGTCACGTGGCGAACGAGGTCGCGCGGCAGGGTGCCCGCGAGACCGGCGTGCTGTTCATGGACACCGCGGATTGGCAGACCATTTACCTGACTGAGGGTGACATGGCTGATGGCGTACACCTGAAGGATGAGGCGCAGTACAAGCTGGCGGCCCCGTTCGAGGCCCGCCTGCGTGAGCTGCTCGGTATCACTAAATCAGCCGCGTAAGCGCATATAGTGTCAAAAAAAAATGAGGCGCCGGAAGGATTGAATCCTTCCGGCGCCTCATTCGTTTGAGTGGGTTACCCACCGCAGCTCTCAAGTTAGTGTGCGGGATTTATACCGCTACGTTCGCCTGGCGTTCCTTCGCCTCAGCCTTCTGGTGTGCGAGCACGCCCTCCGCAAGGCGACGCTTCTGGCGCTCACGCGCGGCTTCCTTCTCACGCTGCTCAGCAGCCCAGGCGACGGGGTCAATGTCGATCGACTCGTAGTGCCATTCGCCAATGTAGTCACGAATCGGGGCAATCCAGGTGACGGGGATGCCGCGGCGCAGGTACACCTCATGGTCGGTGTCTTCAAAAGCGTGGATAATGCGGTTGCCGTCAGCAATCAGGGACTCAATGATGGAGTCCTTCCACGCGGGGCTGTTGGAGCCGTCATTACCGGGCTTAGCGAATACGTGCTTGGGTTCCAGACCTGCACGGGCGATGAACTGGTTCAGTTCCTTCATGTAGGTGCCGTCGCGGCCGGTAATTACTACGACCTCTGCGCCGGTTTCTGCCGCAATTTCGCGAACTTGGTCGGCAACTTCAACGTTGACCGTGGCGTTGCGGATGGCCTTGAAGAATCGGCGGTTGCTTGCGAAGAAACCGGTCAGGTACTTGTCCATCTGATCTCGGTTGCTGGCAAGGGTGCCGTCGATGTCGACTGCAATCAGATCCATTTAGGTCTCACTTTCGATCCGTACGGGAAGGATGCGCCTGGTGAGGGCGCTGCGGAAGAATTCCCGTGCGGTGTGGCTGGTAAATCGGTGTGTCATAGACGCCCCGGTGAGAGGGCGTAGTTTTTCTAGAATACCCTATTTTCGTAAAGTAATGCCCTATCGAGTGTCATTATTACAACTGCCCCATTGATGTCACGCGGTATAGAAAAACGGCTGGTGGCGCAGGCTAAGAGCCCACACCACCAGCGTAAAAGTCTGAGTATCTCGATGAGAGTTAGAGCAGCGAACCGGAACCGCGGCGCACCAGCACCATACCGGCGGGCGCCACAATGCGCAGCCACTCATCCGACCCCACATGCGCGGCGAACAGGGGCAGATCGCCCGTGAAGCCTTCCGGGATGAAACCGAACACGCGCAGGGCAAACGCCGCGCCGGTCGGCACAAGCACGGTATCAAGTTCAGGTAGGTACTCCAGCACCATATCGGAGGACCAAATACGCGAGCGCACCGTGGAAAGCACCGCGGCGCCGGGGTTCTCGGGCAGGGCGCGTTCTACCGCCTCCAGGCCCTCTGCGGTGGCGCGGTGGAACTCTTCAACCGGGACGGTGCCAACCTCGTACCAGCCACTGAGCGGGGCCGATTTACCAGCCCAGCTAGCGTTGACGGTCACCGGCGGCATGAACAGCACCAGCTGCGGGTTCTCTTCGTTGACCTGCTCTTCCGCCTGCTTCTGCAGACGCGCCAGACGGTCCAGCAGCGCCTGCGCCTGTACAGTCATGTCCAGGGTGGAGTCAGCCAGCAGGTGCAGGGCACGCAGACCCATGATGACCGGGGTGCTCGAGGAGGCGTCCTCCGGCTCCAGGGAGCAGGCGAATACCGCCACCACGCGGCCGCGCGCGGTCAGGCGGATAGCGGCGTCCGGGTTCACCGCCAGGGCGCGAGAAATGTAGGTGGCAAGGTCCTTGACCACTGCGGCACCCTGGGCGCCGCCGGGCAGGATCAGGTAGGGCTCCTCCACGCCTTCGTGGGGGTTGTACTTGAGCTCAATAGATGCAGCCGCGTTCGGTGCGCTGTTCTGGTCGGGAGCGTTGTCCTGTGCGGTGTCAGGGGTGGTTTCAGACGGCGTAGTCATTTCTGCTCCTTTTCGGCGTTGGCCTGCTCGGTGGCAAGTTGGTGGGTGATATTGTGCAATGGTGTGTGACGTTCCGGATCAATCATCCGGTGTCATAGTTCCTAGTCAATACTCTAAATCAACCCATCATAGTTGTCTCAGAGTATGCTCTCCCACTCTACGCCAGAAACCGGTTCATTGAAAACGTGCGAGAATGAAACCATGACCAAGCCCACTGTGACCCAAAACCTCATGCGCATGTTGGACCTCTCCCCCGTGGAGGCGGCACCCGCATCCTTCGGTAGTGATGAAGTGTCTACCGGCGTGACGCTCACCCGCGAGCAGCCGCGTACTTTCGGTGGTCAGGTTCTTGCCCAGTCGATCATTGCCGCCGACCGCACGGTGGAGGGCAAGGACATCCACTCGATTCACGCCTATTTTCTGCGCCCCGGCGATATTGAGCGTGAGCTGCTCTTCGCCACTCAGCGCCTGAACGATAGCCGCTCTTTCTCGACCCGCCGTGTGCAGGTGTTCCAGGATGAGGCGCCCATGTTCTCGGCGATTATGTCGTTCCAGTCCGATAGCCGCGGACCGGAGCACACCGCTGTGACTATGCCGGAGGTTCCGGACCCCGAGTCGCTACCCATGGTCAGCGACTATTTGGGCCAGCTCCCCCACCCCATTGCACAGGCGGTCGCGTGGGAACGCCCGATTGATATGCGCCACGTGGACGCGCCCCTGTACACTCAGCCGGATGCTTCCTCGACACAGCCGCGTGCCTGCGTGTGGTTCAAGACCTTTGACCGCCTGGTGCATGCTGATGGTTCTGAGGCGTCAGAGGCGGAGCACCGTGCCGCTATTGCTTACGCTTCGGATTACCTGCCGCTGGAGCCGGCTCTGCGCCGTCACGGCAAGTTCTGGCTGGAGCCGGGCCTCAAGAGCGCCTCGCTGGATCACGCGATGTGGTTCCACCGTTCGGCGCGTGCCGATGAGTGGCTGCTGTACGTGCTGGATTCCCCGAGCGCTCAGGGCGGCAGGATGCTCGCGCAGGGTTCGATTTTCAATCGTTCCGGTGAGCTGGTGGCGACCGTGGCGCAGGAAATGATGTTCCGCCTGCCCGAATACCGCTAAAGCAGAGTGCCGCTAGAGCCGCAAGTACACCCTAAAGCTTCAGCGCAAACGTTAGAGCATACAGAAAGACCGTGTGAGGTGGTTGTCTCACACGGTCTTTCCGTATCTAGTTTATGCGCTCAACGCCGCTAACGGGTGTTTATCGGGCTTCGACGTCAATCACACCGTCCGGGGAAATGTGCACGGTGCGCTTGGTGCGGCGGGAAACGAAGAAGTCACCCACAAACACCAGACCAGCCAGCAGGAGCACCAGGGCAATCAGCCACACTGCCACCGCACCGAAGAACATCGGGAACAGCAGCACGAGTAAACCCAGGATCAGGGTACCGATAGCAGAGAACTGCAGGTGGCGTCCGGCGGCGAAGCTCAGGTACTTCAGGCCCTGAGCAGTCATCAGACGAATCAGCGCCCACGCAACCAGCCACACACCCACAATGGTCGGGATGTAGGTCGCCTGTGCGCCCGCCGAGGCTGTCAGCAGAATCAGGCCTACCACCACGGTCAGGATGCCGTTGATTAGGTCCCAGCCGGTACGTGCTGGCTTCAGCGCACCGAAGTAACGTACCAGCTCAAACACGCCACCGAGCAACACCGCAACGGAGAACACAAAACCCAGAACTGCCAGCGGGGTCGCGGGGTTGGCGAACATGTAGATTGCCGTTGCGACCAGTAGCAGACCGGTCACTAGGGACATCCAGTTATATTTTGAAAGCATGATCTCCAATCCTTCGTATCAAATGCGTTAGTTGTACACATCCATTAAACCGCGAATGTGAACTCCGCCATGACGTACCGGTCACCGCTGGGCGAACTATTTCTACCGGCGAACACGCGCCCCTCCCCTTGTCAGCACATTCCCCTCGTCCGCGCGTACACCATTCAGCGCATACGGCATCTAGCGGGCACAGCAAAGCCCCACCTCCCCACGCTTCAACAGCGCAGGAGGCGGGGCTCGCTACCGAACCAAACCCTAGCGGGTCAGCTTGCGGTGCACCACGCGGTGCGGCTTAGCAGCCTCAGGGCCGAGGCGCTCAATCTTGTTCTTCTCGTAGGACTCGAAGTTACCCTCGAACCAGTACCACTGATCCGGGTTCTCATCGGTGCCCTCCCACGCCAGGATGTGGGTTGCCACGCGGTCCAGGAACCAACGGTCGTGAGAGACGACCACTGCACAGCCGGGGAATTCCAGCAGCGCATTTTCCAGGGATGCGAGGGTCTCAACATCCAGGTCGTTAGTGGGCTCATCGAGCAGCAGCAGGTTACCGCCCTGCTTGAGGGTCAGCGCCAGGTTCAGGCGGTTACGCTCACCACCGGAGAGCACACCCGCCTTCTTCTGCTGGTCCGGGCCCTTGAAGCCGAACGCGGAAACGTACGCACGCGAAGGCATTTCAACGTTGCCGACCTGGATGTAGTCCAGACCGTCAGAGACAACCTCCCAGAGGGTCTTCTCCGGGTCAATGTTCGCGCGGTTCTGGTCAACGTACGAGATCTTGACGGTCTCGCCGACCTTCAGCTCGCCGCCGTCGAGGGGCTCCAGGCCAACGATGGTCTTGAACAGGGTGGACTTACCCACACCGTTAGGACCAATCACACCCACAATGCCGTTACGGGGCAGGGAGAAGGACAGACCGTTAATCAGGGAGCGGCCGTCGAAGCCCTTCTGCAGGTTCTCAGCCTCAATAACCACGTTACCCAGGCGGGGTCCCGGAGGAATCTGAATCTCTTCGAAGTCAAGCTTGCGGGTCTTCTCAGCCTCCGCAGCCATCTCCTCGTAGCGTGCCAGACGAGCCTTCGACTTAGCCTGGCGGCCCTTAGCGTTGGAGCGGACCCAGTCCAGTTCCTCGCTCAGGCGCTTAGCAAGCTTAGCGTCCTTCTTGCCCTGAACTTCGAGGCGGGCACGCTTCTTCTCCAGGTAGGTGGAGTAGTTACCCTCGTAGGGGTACAGGTTACCGCGGTCAACCTCGGCGATCCACTCGGCAACGTGGTCGAGGAAGTAACGGTCGTGGGTAATCGCAATGACGGCACCCTCGTAGGACTGCAGGTGCTGCTCCAGCCAGAGCACGGACTCTGCATCCAGGTGGTTAGTGGGCTCGTCGAGCAGCAGCAGGTCAGGCTTCTGCAGCAGCAGCTTGCACAGTGCCACGCGGCGGCGCTCACCACCGGAGAGGTGGGTGACGGGCATGTCAGCGGGCGGGCAGCGCAACGCCTCCATTGCCTGCTCCAGCTGGGAGTCCAGGTCCCATGCGTTAGCAGCGTCGATAGCTTCCTGCAGCTGACCCATTTCTTCCATGAGGGCGTCGAAGTCAGCGTCGGGCTCAGCCATGAGGGCGGAGATTTCGTTGAAGCGGTCCAGCTTGGACTTGATTTCGCCCACGCCTTCTTCAACGTTGCCCAGAACGGTCTTCTCTTCGTTCAGCGGCGGCTCCTGCATGAGGATACCCACGGTGTAGCCTGCGGTCAGGCGCGCCTCACCGTTGGAGGGCTGGTCGAGGCCAGCCATGATCTTCAGGATGGTCGACTTACCCGCACCGTTCGGACCAACCATACCGATCTTGGCGCCGGGGAAGAACGACATCGTCACGTCGTTAAGGATGACCTTGTCGCCCACAGTCTTGCGGGCCTTGATCATCTGATAAATAAATTCAGCCATAGTTACCTATTTTAGCGTGGATTCGGCTGAGGGTACGAGAGTTTTGGGGTGCACGCTATGCGGAGTACCGCACGGGTATTAGACTCGAAGCTATGAGCACAAACCCCTCCCCCAAACTTCTGGCACCCGAGGACCTCGAACATGCCGTTGACCGCTTCGCGCTCGCCATGCCGCTGGCGACGCGCGATCAGCCGTTCGGTCCCGAGCACACGGTGTACCGGGTGGGCGGCAAGATATTCGCCATGTACACCGAGGGCATCGGCTACCCCATCGTGAACCTCAAAACCGACCCGGAAGAATCAGAGGTGCTGCGGCGCATCTACCCGAGCATCATTCCGGCGTGGCACATGAATAAGCGGCACTGGATTTCTGTGGGTGCCGGCGAAGGCGTAACCGGGCGGGTTCTGGAGGAGCTGGTAGAGGATGCGTACCTGCGCGTCATGTACTCGCTGCCCAAGGCGAAGCGGCCCATCGAGTTCCGCGAGCGCCCGGTACCCGAAAAGCATTAGGCCGAAAAGCACCGGGGAAACGTGGAGTTTGAGGCGAGTGAAAAGCGGTCTTTAACAGCGGAGCGGGTGAGCACCGGTCCGGACCACCGGCTTGCTCACCCGCTTTGCAAAGCACATTCCTATCCGCGACTGAATGGGTCATCAACCACAATGAACGCTCGAACCACCAAGCTCCCACCCCATATATTGCGGGGGTCCGTACCATGCACCACTTGTGTGAATACGTGATAGTTGAGTCGGCTCCCTTGCCAGACCTCCTATGCAGAGGAGGCACTCACATGGGTGCACGGAATATTTCCCTTGAGTGACTCAGCTACGTCATGCGATGTAGCTGAGAGGGAATCACTGCCTTCGCCCGAACTACCGGCACGGACGAATGTGTACTCTCGGGAATAATAATAACCTTTTTGCATCAAAGTGTCACTTTCGGATTGAGGTATTCCGCAAGCACTTATTGAGCATATTTCAGGTGTTTTGCAGCGCCAAACCCACATACCCAATCGGGGCAAAACGCCTGCAGACTTTAACCCCTGAAAAATCAAGGAGGAGCCGCCCTAAACCTTCCTTATATCACCTCCATATGGGCTAATACCCACTTAAAGCAATATGTAGAAAAGTTAGTGCGACCCCTCAGTATGTGAGATAAAAATAGGATAACCCCTCATCAGGGCGATTATCGTTGGGATTTATCTATAGTTTCCCGAGTGACCGGTTACTCAGAGCAACCCGTTACTCGCCGAACTCCACCTTCTCGAAGCTCATGGTGCCATCAGCGTGAGAGACAACAGTATTCGGGTCACGCTCACGACGAGCCGCCGCGTACGCATCATGGCTTGCCTCATCAGCCCAGCGGGTCACCACGAAGTAGTCGCCACCCTCATCCAGAGGGCGCCAGAGCTCAAAACCCTCAAAGCCGGGGAAAGAGTCAGCGATGTGGCGGGCAGCGGCAAAGCGCTTCTCCAGCTCATCACGATTGTCGCCAACGACAGTCAAACGGTGAACCTTAACAACGGACATGTGTCCTCCTTCTGTTGAGTACGTGCTTTCAACAATGAAAGCGAGTTACAACCTCGCACCAGCTATAGGTAAGCTAGGTTCTTAGCGAGGTTAACCTCAGCATAACGGTTCACGGGCACAAAAAATAGGGGTTAGCGCCAACTAACAGTTATATGACGCTAACCCCCATTCAGAGAATCACGAGGCGCCCACGAGCACCTGTTCGAATCTTAGGACTCCGGCTGGGTCTGTACGGTATCAGACTGTGCGGTATCAGGCCATGCTGCCTCATGCTGCGCGGTATCTGCCTGAGCCGCACTATCGGTCTGCGGTGCAGAGCTCTTCTTCGCCTTCTTCTGAGCCGCCTTCGCCGGATTCGCAAAATGCACCCCGCGCTCAGCCAAGAAGCGGCGATCCTTCTTATCCCACTGCTCCACCGGATACGCCTCCAACAGGTCCGGGCGGCGCTCCAGGGTGCGCTCAATCTGACGGTCACGACGCCAACGCGCAATCGCACCGTGATTACCCGACAGCAGCACCTCCGGCACCTCACGGTCACGCCACACGGCGGGCTTCGTGTACACCGGATACTCCAGCAGACCGCCCGTATGCGACTCCTCCTCCAGGGAGGCGGGGTTACCCATCGCGCCCGGAATCAGGCGGGTGATAGCCTCAATCATTGCCATGACCGCAACCTCGCCGCCGTAAAGCACGTAGTCACCCAGGGACACGGGCATCACGCGGAAGCTCTCCTGCGCCCAGTCCAGCACACGCTCGTCAATACCCTCGTAGCGCGCCGGAGCGAAGACGATATGCTTCTCCTCCGCCAGCTCATACGCCATCGCCTGATCGAAAACGGCGCCCGCCGGGGACGGGACAATCAGCAGAGGGCGGGTATCAGCCTCGGCACCCTCAGAGTTAGCACCCTCAGAAGCATCTTCGGTAGCGGCGTTCAGCGGGGAGGCGGCAAGCACCTCATCCAGCGCCAAGCCCCACGGCTCCGCCTTCATCACCATGCCCGCGCCACCGCCGTACGGGGTGTCATCCACCGTGCGGTGACGGTCAAAGGTGTACTCACGCAAATCATGCAGGTGCAGGTCCACCAGGCCCTTCTCACGCGCCTTACCCAGCAGCGACAGCTTCAGCGGCTCCAGGTACTCGGGGAAAATCGTGACCACATCGTAGCGCACGGACTACTCCCCCGCCTGCTCGGTCGCATGCTCGGTTGCCTGCGCAGAATCCTGCTCAGCATCCTCAACCAGGTCAATCAAACCCGCCGGAGGGGTCAGCAGCACAAAGCCGGGCTCATCCTCGGTCGAGGGAACCACCTCAGGCACAATCTCCTCAACAAAAGGAATCATAATCTCTTCACCCGCACCGGAGGCAAGACGCGGCGAACGAGCCAGCTTAATCAGCAGCAAATCCTGAACCGGCATGGTCTGCAGACCGGTCACCTTACCCAGAGGCTTACCCACAGCCGGGTTATCCACGGGGCTCTCACCCTCGGGAACATCCGCCAGCAGGTACACGGGCAGGTTCACCAGCTCCTGTTCGTAGAAGCCCTCTTCATCGCCCTCATCCTCGGGAACTTCGTAGACCAGGCGGCTGCCGCGCAGCTCCTCAGCCTGGTTGCGGGTAGTCACCTCATCAAAACGGACCACCAGAATCTTCTTGTTCCAGCGGGCACCGGCAACCGTCAGCTCACCGGTAGGTGCCACCGAAGCGGCAGCAGAGCCGGGCTTGAAATTCTCGATACCGAGCACCTCACCGCGGGCAAAACGCTCCTGCGGGGCATCAGTAAAGAGCTGAACCGTCACCTCACCACGAATACCGTGAGGCTTACCGATACGAGCCACCACAACCTGCATAATTTTCCTCCGCTGGGTACAAGTCGAAAACCTACGCCGTGCACGTGCACGGCTCCCACTATTCTACCGGGCACCAGGGACGGGTGCATTCTGCCGCCCGCACTACCACCGGGACCCGGGTACGCGAAAGCCCCCGCCTTCCGGAAAAATTCCGGGAGCGGGGGCTTCAAGCGTTAACGAGCTAGCGTCGCTTTTTGTCGGTGTCGATAATGTCGATACGCATCGGCTCGCCATCAGAAATAGCGTCCATCACCAGACGGATGCTCTTGGCGGTACGACCGGACCTGCCGATAACTCGGCCCAGGTCATCCGGATGCACGCGAACCTCAAGGGTTTCACGGTGACGCTGAGTGCGCAGGCGCACCTTCACGTCCTCCGGACGATCGACAATCCCTCGAACCAGGTGTTCGAGTGCGTCAGCCAACATAATTACTCAGCTGCTTCCTCAGCCTCAGCCTCGGGTGCTGCTTCCTCAGCAGCCTCTTCAGCCTTCTCAGCCTTGGGGGTGATAGCCTCGGGCAGGATCACGGAACCCTTTTCGGGAACAACGAACTCAGCCTTAGCCTCGACGGGCAGAATCTTGGACTCTGCCTTCTCGCCCTTGAATGCAGCCCAGTCGCCCGAGAGCTTCAGCAGAGCCAGAACCTGCTCGGTCGGCTGTGCGCCGACGGAGAGCCAGTACTGAGCACGCTCAGAGTTGATCTCGATACGCGAGGGGTGCTCGGTCGGGTGGTAAATACCGATCTCTTCGATGGTCTTACCGTCGCGCTTGACGCGCGAATCAGCGATCACGACGCGGTAACGAGGATCGCGGATCTTACCCATACGCTTGAGACGAATCTTAACAGCCACTTTAGTGGTTACTCCTGTTTCATAATTTGGTGCGAGGCACACGGTTCAGCACCCGTGGGGCGGGCCATTCACGGCGCCTCTATGGACACAACGGCGCGCGAAGAGAGGGGTCGCGCGTCGCCGGGTACTCAGCTAGGGTATCAGAGCCCAAGATTTTAAGCTAGCGACACGGAAAAATAATTGCCCAAGGCACCGAATATCACTTTTAAACGGCGTTCTGTGCCCCGTGATATGCCCGTGATGCACCCCTGTAGCTCCCCGGCGAGCCGCAGCGTAGCCGCCGCCAGTCGAGGTTATTAGGAGTCGAGGTTGCTCATCTCCAGAGTCTCCCCCGTTTCCAGGGCGCGGTAGCACTCACGCAGACGCTGAACCATCGACGGGCGCACGTAACCCTCCAGGTTCTCCGGAGCAACCCACTCATAGGTCACCAGCTCAGCATCCTGCAGGGTAATCTTCGTATCCGCTGCAATCACGCCGCCGTCATACATGTAGTAGGTTGAATCGCCCCACACGCCCAACGCCAGACCGTGGAAAATCAGCAACACACGACCCAGCTTCACATCCAGGCCCAGTTCCTCCGCAATCTCACGCTCACAACCGGGCTTGGGCGCCTCGCCCGCCTCCACGGTGCCGCCGGGAAGGATCCAGCCGTCCTTATAGTTCGGCTTCACCAGCAGCATCTCGCCGCGCTTATTACGAATCAGCGCGCCCGCCGCCAAACGGCGCGTGGGCAAGGTGGCGATAAAAGCCTTCAGCTCTTCATCGCTCAGATAGGAATCCTTCATGGCTTCTTTCCTTTAGCGGTCGGTTTTCTTCGCAGCGCGCTGCCTGATGCTACGCACTATACCCAGGGCACGCTCACGCAGTCCAGAGGGTGCCTGCTCCGTGGACGGGGCAGCATCCTCCACCGTGCGGTAGTGGCCCTCACGCAAATCGTCAATGAGAGTGCGCTTCTTGGTCGAGTGCTCAGCGCTCGCGCTACCACCCGGATGCACCAGCTCAGCATCCGCCACCGGGCGGGCGTGCTTCTTCATCTGAGTCTGCTCAAAAGAACGCAGCACCGTGGGAATCAGGGCGGATTCCACGGTGGCATTCAGCGCAAAGAGTGCGGCAGCCACCGAGAACTTACGGCTCGCCTTACCCTGAGCGCGACGGCGGCGCGCCACATTCGCCAGGGTCAGGGCGATAGCGCTCTGAGCGGTCACATCCGCGCCCAGGACAAGACCCACACGGCGGGTCTTGGCGCGAATCTGCTCGGCGGTCAAGCGCTTCTTCGAGGCAGGTTCCTTCGCGGCAGGCTTCTTCGAGGCAGACCGTGCGGAGGGGGCTACCTGCGTTGCCTGAGACGGAACATCTTCAGCGGATGCGTTCTCAGACGGTGCGGCATCAGATGGTGCGTCCTCAGCCGGGGTCGCCTCGGTCTGCGATGCGGCAGACTGCTCTACCGCAGGCTGTTCTGCGGCAGGCTGTTCCGTTGCAGACTTAGCGGAATGCGGTGCGAGGGCAGCCCTCAAATGCGCAAGAATAGCTTCTTCTTCCTCCGGGGTGAAATTCCTGCCACCCGTAGGCTGGTTCGCCTCGTCCATATCGGAATCGCGGTCCTGCTCATAGTGAGCCTCGAAGTCATCAAACGCCTCAGAGTCCAGGACGTCTTCTTCCTCATCAAAAGCGTCTTCCGGGAAAGACATATGAGTGTACTCGAAGGGAATATGACCTTCGCTAATGGCATCCATCCACTCGGCGAGGGTCACGCGGCGACCGGTCGCAACCAATCGGTAGCTACGGTCCATGGGCGAGGTGTAGCCGCCCGGGTAGGGCTCAATCTCCTCGTCGTCCTCAGAGAAAGTACCTTCAGGCGCATCAGCAGATTCAGACGCATCGGCAGGCTCGGTCTCAGCAGGCTCAGTCTCAGCGGGCTCAGCCGCATCTGCAGGCTGCGCGAAGCCCTCATCCTCATTGCCGAAAACGCGCGCCGTGCTAATCGACGCCACATCAAAACCGGTAGTCGGAACCAACGCCAGCTCCGTGGGAACATCCAGCAGCTGCAACACCGACTCCAACGCCAGGGTGTTGCTCGTATCGCGCAGGTACGCATTCAGGCGGCGACCGGTAATGGAGTCAGCCTCCACACCAAACATCGCCATGACATTAGCGATGCCCTGCTCGATTTCATCCTCATCGGAACCGAAAATCTTCGAGCCCGACAGCTCCGGAGCGCTACCGGGAAGCTCCGAGAGCAAATCCTCCAGCACACCGCCAAAACGTGCGACTTCCTCACGACTGAGGGCACGGTTCAGACGCTTAGGCACGCGCTGCCAGGTGAACTCCTCCACGATATTCTCGTAGGGTTCACCGAACGCCTCCAGGTACCATTCCTCATCCGAGTAGGGTTCGCGGGCGGGCTCCTCATAGACCACCAGGTGCTGCTGGTTCGCGTTGCCCTCAGCAATCAGGGCGTTGCAGTTCAGCAGGCCCAGCAGCGCCATCAGATCCACCGGGTCGGCAGAAATGAGGGTCCACTCCCCTGCCGGCGCGGCAACAACCTGTCGAGTACCGGCAGGAAGGTACGCCAAAAGAAGCCCCGTAATCATGTCAATGGGCAGGTCAACGAGCATGGCAGCGTCACCGTCCACCAGGAACTCCAGCTCACCCTGTCCATTGGGTAGCTCCTCCCACACGGTCGCCTCACCCTCAAGGGCGGCACCGGTCACCGGCAGCTGATCCACCAGCTGCGCCACGTAATCCTCAACGGGAGTACCCACGTGCAGGTGGCCGTCAGCGACCTCCAGCACGTTCATGTAGCCCTCATCATCCACGGCGCACAGCACGTAGAGTTGCACCTGATGCTCACCCATCTCGTAAGCAATCAGCTCCGGGGAGGCGGCGGTCGCCTCAATGAGGGCGGCAATCAGCTCCTCATCGGTGGTGGAACGAGCCATGATGCGGCGGCGCTGAATCTTCTCCTCCAGCTCCATAGTCTGCTCGATGCGCTCATTGCGCTGCTTCTCGGCGGTGCGCTCCTCATCCTGGGCGCGCAGGTACTCGGGGCTATCCGATTCGCCGGTTCCGGCGGGTGCGGGGGCGTCGTCCCACATGCCGGTGAGCTTATCGACGGTCCACTCTTCGCTCTCCAAGGCGGCGGCGAGGCGGTCAACCTTCGTGCGGTCGTTCCAGGCTCGCTGCTTATCGGGGTCTTCCGCCTTCACCTCATCGTGCATACTGCGGGCTTCACGAATGAGGTTCAGGATGGTTGCGGCAACGTCGTCAACGGCGGGGTCGTCGCTCTCGCTGGAGTAGACGAGGTCGCCCGCCAGTTCAGCGGCGTGCTCCCCGTACTCGAGGGCGATACGCGCCCAGACGGGGGTGTACCCGGGAAGGATGCTCGAATCATTGTCGAAGCCATCCGCAAAGTCGTCTGAAAGGTCGTCCGCAAAATCGCCTGAAAGTTCGTCCTCACCCTCCTCTGCGGAAGCCTCAGAGAAGCCTAGTGAGCCCTCCTCAGCTACAGACTCAACGGCAGACTCGTCTGCAGATTCGGTGGCAGATTCACCGGCAGGCCCCTCTACAGCATCATCAGCGAAGGCGCGCTGAGACCACGGCATAATCTGCTCATTCAGCTGATCATCCGCGTTCTCTCGATCCCAATTCTGCTCATTCTGAGCCATTGATACCTTCCCTTCACACACCCGTTTACATGCCCAAACCGGGCACCATACCGGTACGGGTGCGCCCCGTCACCACGTGCGCACCCGTACCACCCCTTTAGGGGCTCATATTTGTTCTTACTGCAGGAACTTCTCGAAGCCCTTCGGCAGGTTCATGCTGGACAGATCCATCTCCTGGTTCTGAGCCTGCTGACCGAATGCAGCACCGGCGCGAGCCTGCTGCGCCTTAGCTGTTGCCGCCTCCTGCGCCGCACGCTTCTGCGGGTTGCCGGAGCGAGCCTTCTTCTTCTTGTTGTTCTTCGCGTTCTTACGAGCGCCACCCGCCGCAGCCGCCATACCGGGCATCTGCATACCACCGGGCATGCCGGGCATCTTGCCCGAAGCGAGTTTCTTCATCATCTTCTGAGCCTGAGCGAAACGCTCCATCAGCTGGTTCACCTCAGACACGGTCACACCCGCACCCTTAGCGATACGGGCACGGCGAGAACCGTTAATGATGCGCGGAGCCACACGCTCATGCGGGGTCATGGAGCGAACAATCGCCTCCACGCGGTCAATCTCGCGCTCGTCAAAAGCCTCAAGCTGCTGACGCATCTGAGCCGCACCCGGCATCATCATGAGCAGCTTCTTCATGGAACCGAGCTTACGAATCTGTTGCATCTGAGCCAGGAAGTCCTCAAAAGTGAAGTCTTCCTGATCGATGAACTTCTTCGCCATGCGGTCGGCTTCAGCCTTATCCCACTGAGCTTCAGCCTGCTCAATCAGAGTCAGGATGTCACCCATATCCAGGATGCGGCTTGCCATACGGTCCGGGTGGAACTGCTCAAAGTCAGTGACGTTCTCACCGGTAGACGCGAACATAATCGGCTTGCCGGTCACCGAAGCCACCGACAGTGCCGCACCACCGCGGGCGTCACCATCAAGCTTAGACAGGACCACACCGGTGAAGTCCACGCCCTCGTTGAAGGCGTTAGCGGTGTTCACGGCGTCCTGACCGATCATCGCATCGATGACGAACAGAACTTCGTGCGGCTCAATAGCGTCACGAATATTGCGTGCCTGCTGCATGAGCTCAGCGTCAACACCCAGACGACCCGCGGTATCGACAATCACCACGTCGTGCAGCTTAGCGCGAGCCTCAGCCACACCGTCACGTGCCACCTGCACGGGATCGCCGGTGGGTACGTCAAACTCGCTGGTCACACCGGGGTGCGGCGCGTACACGGGCACGCCCGCGCGCTCGCCAACAACCTTCAGCTGGGTCACCGCGTTGGGGCGTTGCAGGTCGGATGCGATCAGCATCGGGGTGTGGCCCTGGCCCTTCAGCCAGTGAGCCAGCTTGCCAGCCAGGGTGGTCTTACCGGCACCCTGCAGACCCGCCAGCATGATGATGGTCGGGCCGCTCTTCGCCATGTTGATGCGGCGGGTCGAACCGCCGAGGATGCTCACCAGCTCCTCGTTCACGATCTTGACGATCTGCTGGGAGGGGTTCAGCGCCTCGGAAACTTCCGCACCGAGAGCGCGTTCCTTCACGTGGGCGGTAAATTCGCGGACCACGGGGACGGCGACGTCAGCGTCGAGCAGGGCGCGGCGGATTTCGCGGACGGTTGCATCAATGTCTGCCTCGGAGAGGCGGCCCTTGCCGCGCAGGTTCTTAAAAGTTGCCGTCAAGCGGTCGGAGAGAGAATTGAACACGAGCCGTGATCACTTTCTTAACGTTGAGGTGGCCCCCAGCCGCGAAGGCGAACGGGGATGGTTAGTCAGTCTTTAAGGATACAGGATGCGCGCTTTCTCCCCCGCCTCCACCTGTGGATAAGTGGCGCCGGTTCACCCTGAGCTCAGGATTTACGCTCAACACCCCCTCCCGCACCCCGCCTCAGCCGGCTCAACACGTCAGATAGATTAGATTTTCTAGACAGCCTGGGTTAGAATTCTAAAGGTGTTACGCACGAATGCGTGATACGCCCGAGTGGCGGAATTGGCAGACGCGCCTGACTCAAAATCAGGTTCTTCGGAGTGTGGGTTCGAGTCCCACCTCGGGCACCAACGCACAAGCGGCGGGAAAGTTTGAAGCTTTCCCGCCGCTTTTTGCATATTCGCCCTGCGCCCACTCGCGGCCCGCTTGCGGTCTACCCACGCATCAGAGCCCATCCGTGCATCAGATACGGCAACGATGAAGACACGAGAAGAGACACAAGAAACCGCCGCCCAGCCGTGAGAATTCACGACCGGACGGCGGCTTCTATGCATCGAGTGGTTTCTGTACATCGGGCAGTATATTCCGGGAACTAGCCCCGGCTACCCTTCAAAAAATCACTCAGAAAGAGCAAGCGGCTTAGCGCTTGACCTCGTCCTCCTCGTAAGGACGCAGAGTTTCACGCTCGCCCTCAGCACCGGAGACGCGGTGTACCTGAACCATGTTGGTGGTACCTGCGCGGCCTGCGGGAGCACCGGCAGCAACGACGACCAGGTCGCCAGCTTCTGCCAGACCATTCTTGAGCAGGTACTCATCCACGAAGTGGAACATATCTTCCTGATCGGTGATCATCTCAACCTGCTCAGCGTCAACACCCCACAGCATGGAGAGGAAGGAGCGAACCTTCGGGCTGGTGGTGAACGCAACGATCGGGGTCTCGGGGCGCAGACGTGCCAAACGACGTGCCGAGTCACCGGACTGGGTGAAGGTCACGATGAGCTTCGCATCCAGCTGGTCGGCGATGTTCACTGCTGCACGAGTGATTGCGCCACCGCGGGTGCGGGGCTTGCGGTCCAGCTCGGGCACGCGGTACAGGCCGCCCTCTTCGGTGTCCTTGACGATTTCAGCCATTGCCTGCAGGGTCAGGATCGGGTACTTACCAACCGAGGTCTCACCGGAGAGCATTACCGCGTCTGCACCGTCGAGGATTGCGTTAGCGCAGTCAGAAACCTCTGCACGGGTAGGAACGGGGTTGTCGGTCATGGACTCGAGCACCTGGGTTGCCACGATGACGGGCTTTGCCCAGCGGCGTGCCATGTCGATAGCCTTCTTCTGGACGAGGGGAACCTCGGAGAAGGGCAGCTCAACACCGAGGTCACCACGAGCGACCATGATGCCGTCGAACTTGTCGATGATGTCCTGCAGGTTATCAACCGCCTGAGGCTTCTCGATCTTGGCGATGACGGGTACGCGAATACCCTCTTCTTCCATGATCTTGTGGACGGGGTCAACGTCTGCACCGGTACGAACGAAGGAGAGTGCAATAATGTCTGCACCCATCTTCAGTGCGAAGCGCAGGTCGTTTGCGTCCTTCTCGGTCAGTGCGGGCAGGGAGACCGCTGCACCGGGCAGGTTAATACCCTTGTTGTTGGAGATGGGGCCACCGACGACCACGCGGGTGCGAACACGGGTGGGGGTAACCTCAATTGCTTCGAGGCGGATCTTACCGTCGTCGAGCAGGAGCTTGTCGCCGAGCTTGACGTCGCCGGGCAGGCCCTTGTAGGTGGTGCCACAGATTTCTGCGGTACCTTCAACGTCTTCGGAGGTGATGGTGAAGTCTGCGCCGGGCTCAAGGTATTCCTTGCCGTTTGCGAAGCGCTCGAGGCGGATCTTGGGGCCCTGCAGGTCGGCGAGGATAGCAACGTCCTTACCGAGCTTTGCAGACTGTTCACGGATGGTGTTGTAGCGTGCCTGGTGCTCGGCGTGGTCACCGTGGCTCATGTTCAGACGGGCGACGTTCAGGCCAGCCTTGATTGCCTCGGAGATCTTCTCGGGGGACTCGATTGCCGGACCGATGGTTGCAACGATTTTTGCGCGCCTCATGTACCTAACCTTTGTGTGTTGTTTTGTGTGACCGTTGGAGGTTCACACTGGTTTTCCGGGGAAGACTAACGTCAAATTCCCAATTATTCCCACGCGTTCTAACAGTTAACCACGTGCCGGATGTGTGGGACTCTTTCTCAATTATAGGGGTTTTAAGCCCGCTTGGGTATGGTTCCCCCAACTCTTTCCATCGAAGAATTTGTGTTTCACGTCGCATTTTGAGCACCACCTCCCACCCGCCAGGCATGCCACGGAAAGCCAGTTTTCACACCCACTACCCCTCCTCACCCCGGAAAGTAAATTAGGGTGCTTTTTACTCATAGAAACCAGCCATTGCGCAATATTTAGTCACACTCGAGAACCTTCGGGCGTGTTTCAAAAACATAGAGACACTCAGAGTGGGCTGTGAGAAGATAGATGGGGCATCCAAAAGCTGGGCGATTTCACATTTTCGCGCGCCTAGCCTATATTGGAACCCATAATTAGTATTTGAAATGCGAAATATATCTGGAAGGTTCACAGATGACTACTCGCGTGCTGATTATCTTCGGCTCCACCTACGGCTACACCGAACAGTACGCCACCTGGCTGGCAGAAGATCTGCGTGCACTCCCGCAGGCTCCCGAAGTTGAGATTGTCCCCGCCTCCAAGGTCACCCCCGAGCAGGCAGAGGCATTCGACGCCTTCGTGATTGCCGGCAGCGACTACGGTGGATTCCTCAACGGCGCACCGGCACTTCGCAAGAAGATCCTGCCTATCATTGCACCCAAGAAGAACCGCACCGCGTTCTTCACCGTCTCTTTCACCGGTGAATACTCCAAGAAGCTGCTGGACAAGGCCGTCGCCAAGAGCTACACCCCCGAACTGACCGAGGGTCGCCCCGTCTACCACCTGCGTGGCGGTATCGACTTCGACAAGATTTCGCTGGCTCACAAGACCGCCCTGAAGGGCCCGGTGCGCGCATGGCTCATGGCAAACCCGCACCCGAACGAAGGTATTCAGCAGATGCTCGAATGCTACAAGACCGGCAAGGCTGAGTACATCGACCGCGAGACTCTCAAGCCGCTCATTGAGGACATCGCAAAGTTCCTCTAAACCCTTCGGGAAACACTAACTTTTGTTGACCCCGCCTGCCCCTCTCGGGTAGGCACGGCGATAAGCCGAGAGAGCGGGCGGGGCTCACCGAGATAAACGTGCCAACAGGCACCATAGCGTGGTCGATGACTCTTCATCTCTCCTGCATCGACCATGAAACTCCGGGTACCGGTGCGAGGCCGCGCTAATTACAGTACCCGGAACATGAGGGGTGGGTCTTTGTGTGTGCGGCCCACCCCTTTCCTTATGCTCTGGCTACACCCCAGCTACGCCCCGACACAGCAGTCCACAGAGTGAAATTCGCAATGCCCCGGCGTGTCGCACACCTAAAATTTTTCGCAAAAATTTGAGCCCAATAAATGCACCGACAAGCCCCAAAACAAAACAGTTCCCCAGAAGACCCCAAATTACTGTGCACTATGTGAAAGTTATATCTCGCAGGATGATGCGCAAAAAACATTGCGCACAGCGGTGCAAGTACCGTAGGCTGTTAGCTGTGTCCACCGGTTGTCACAGCAACGGTTGATATACCCCAAACAATCAACTACCCGCATATTCGCTCGTAAGCCCGCACACACAAGGCTACATCGACACACTCACTCGAATACAGGCAAAATCATGAAGAAACTCCAGACTGCCGCGCGCTCCGCGGCAGCCCGCTCTATCGTGGCGTCCGCAGGTGCACTCGCCCTGGTCGCTGCATCCTTCACCTCCGTTCCCGCCGCATTTGCCGCTCCCACCATGAGCGCAGCCGCAGAGGTCAACCCCAACGCATCCTACGAAGAGCTCAGCTACGCTCCCGCCCCGGATGCGTCCCTGGTCGAACGCTCCAACCCCGCCATGGGCGCGGGTGAACGCGAACGCCTGGGCACCGCGAACGCGCGCACCGGCGCCACCTCCCCCGCTTCTACCGCGACCCTGAGTGGTATTTCTGCAAGCGGTATTTCTGCAACCCAGAGCTCCGCGCAGGGTCTGGCTTCCGGTCAGGCACTGGCACAAGGCCGCTCCGCGTGGGCTCCCTCCGGCGGTACCCTCGGCATGGACGTCTCCTCGCACCAGCAGAACGTGGACTGGGCGAGCGCCTACGCCGCTGGTTCCCGCTTCGCCTATGTGAAGGCGACCGAGGGTGGCTACTACACCAACCCCTACTTCGCTCAGCAGTACAACGGCTCGGCACGGGTCGGCATGGTGCGCGGCGCCTACCACTTTGCGAACCCCCGTACCTCTTCGGGTGCCGATCAGGCGCGCTACTTCGTGCAGAACGGCGGCGGTTGGAGTGCCGACGGCCAGACCCTACCGGGCCTGCTGGACATCGAATTCAACCCCTACCCGGCCTACGGCAACACCTGCTACAACATGACCCCGGCGCAGCTGACCGCCTGGACCCGTGACTTTGTGGACACCTATCGTTCGCTGACCGGTCGCGCCCCGATGGTGTACACTGCAACCTCCTGGTGGTCGCAGTGCGTGGGTTCGCCGCAGTTCGGTACTCTGCTACTGCACTTGGCAAGCTACTCGACCGTGGTCGGTGCAATTCCGGCGGGTTGGAGCGGCTACGACATTTGGCAGTTCACCGACTCCGGCCCGTTCGTGGGTGACTCGAACTTCTTCCCCGGCACCGTGAACGATCTGAAGGTTCTGGCGAAGAACCCCAACGCGGTACACCGCAATTGGGCGAACGGTCAGGATTCGAATGTGGTGACCACTGCGACCGGCTCGATTGATATTCGTACCGGCATCGGTGGCTTCTGGAATAAGAACCGCGCCTTCTACGGCAACCCGATTGGCACCGAATACTCTTTGGGTCACGGCGTGTACGCGCAGAAGTTCACCAACGGTAAGACCATCTACTGGACGAACTCCCACGGCTCGCACTGGCTGGTCACCAACGGCGGCCTGGACCAGAAGTTCCGCTCCGACGTGGCACGATTCCGCGGCCTGACCACCAACGAGGAAACCCGATCCGACACCATGGCGGTCTCCTTCGCCAACGGTGAGGGCGGCTACTGGTCTGCCGCTACCGGCACCCACATCATCAACGAGCGCGGTGACATTTATTGGACCTGGCGCAAAGCAGGCATGAGGGGCGCCCCCACCACCGATGAACAGAACCTGGGTAACGGCCTCATCAAGCAGGAATTCACCGGCAGCACCACCTACGTGTGGTCCGCACAGACCGGCACCCACCGCCTACACACCGGCGGCGCGTTCTACCACCGCTTCCTGCAGCACCGCAGTACCTGGGGTGCCCCGGTGACCGACGAAACCGCCACCTCCACGGGTGCTCAGGTGCGATTCGCCTCCGGCAAGGTACTGCTCTGGTCGGATGCGTACGGTGCGTACGAGACCAACGGTAACGGCGCAATCTTCAAGCATTGGGAGAAGAACACCGCCCGCTACGGTGCGGCACGCGGCGACGAAACCTATGTAAACGGCGTGTACTACATGGATTTTGAGCGCGGCACGATCCGCTGGACCGCACGGCGTGGCATCTACTAAGCAGCGTGGCATCTAGCCAACGATAAAACGCGCATAGGAAAACGAGGGGCACCTGGCAGAGGTGCCCCTCGTTCTTTTGCTGCAGGGCGCATCTTCTGAACAACACAAAAATCAAGATGCGTTCTGTAGCGGGTGGGTTACCGAGTGAGTAGAGAACCCGGCTATGTTACCCGTGCCGGCAGGTAAATTTATGTCGAGGCGGTGCGCCGCCGCGAAGCGTTATTGCGGAATTGTCCAAGAATTTCGGATTAGTGTGGCGGACATAGTCCCCATTGACTATGTCCGTGGGGCCCACACTAATCTTGTGAGACCTCTTCCGAAGGTGTCTAGAGGGGCGCCTAACCGGAAGTAGGACTCAACGGTGAATAACGGCACGGTACGAAGATGCTGAAATTCACCCGGGTATAACGTTCCGGGAGAAGGAATCGATATCTAGGAGGGCCGAAACCTTCACACGTTACATCCCGTTACATCAAGGGTATGTGCAAGGGTGTTCAAAACCTATCTCTTCGACAAATATTACGCCTCAACCAGTGGTTGAATGTTTACAATTCAAGCATGCATTTTAAGGTCTTTAGATGTCAAATAAGATGCTCTATTGAACTAATTTAGCGGGAATTTTGATATATTTCCGCGGATATTTCAAAATAAATTCCCGCGTATATTACGTTTAGGTACCTAGTACTCACAGGGGTTTTCAGTCCCTTACGATAACGGCTCTCAAAAACCCGCAGCTATAAACCCGTATCTATAAACCGGGGCCCTAAAACGCCGCATTAAAACACTAAGGCGCACCCCGCGTCGTATGCACAGCAGAAAGAGTACCCCTACTCCCTCGCCACACGGGATGCGCCCTAGGCGTTATAACCATCGAAACTACCGGCAAGACCCCAGCCGAGTGAGACCTTGAAGCCCTACCGGGCGCCTCGAATCATCCGCCAGCTTAGAGGCTAGCGAAGTCCAGAACCATACGGCCGGTAATCTTACCTGCCGCCATTTCCTCGAAGACAGCCGGTGCCTCGTCAACCTCACGCAGCTGAACCACCGGAACCACGATGCCGTCAGCACCGAACTGGAACGCCTCCGCCAGATCCTGACGGGTGCCCACCAGGGAGCCCACCACGCGGATGCCGTCCAGAATAATCTTCACAATGGACAGCTCCATCATCTCCGAGGGCAGACCAACAGCCACCACGGAACCGCCCGCACGAACCGACTCAACAGCCTGGTTGAATGCAACCTTCGACACTGCGGTCACCACAGCAGCGTGAGCGCCACCGCCGGTCAGCTCGCGAATACGAGCCGGAACGTCCTCAACCTCACGGCCGTTGATGACGTGGTCAGCGCCGGTCTCACGAGCCAGAGCCAGCTTGTCATCGTTGATGTCAACAGCGATAACCTTGGCGCCGAAAACCTTCTTAGCGTACTGAACAGCCAGGTTACCCAGACCGCCAGCACCGTAAGCAACCAGCCACTGACCCGGGCGGACCAGCGACTCCTTGATTGCCTTGTAGGTGGTCACACCAGCGCAGGTAATGGAGCTAGCCTGCGCCGGGTCAAGGCCCTCGGGAACCTTCACAGCGTAATCAGCGGTCACCAGGGTGTACTCGCTCATGCCGCCGTCAACCGAGTAGCCTGCGTTCTTCACCGAACGGCACAGGGTCTCACGACCCGAGGTGCAGTACTCACAGTGGCCGCAGCCCTCGAAGAACCAAGCCACCGACACGCGGTCACCTTCCTTCAGGGACTCAACACCCTCGCCAACCTTGACGACACGGCCGATACCCTCGTGGCCCAGAATACGGCCCGGAACCTCACCGAAGTCACCGGAAGCCACGTGCAGGTCAGTGTGGCACACGCCCGAGTACTCAATCTTCACGAGCGCCTGGCCGTGACCGACAGCCGGAACGGGAACCTCACGGACAACAACCGAACCGTCAACCTTCTCAGGGACAACAACAGCCTTCATGGTTTCCTTGCACATGATCTAAACTCCTTAGTCATCGGTGGCCGCGCTCAAACCGCAATCTGCAAGCCGCAATCTGTAAGCCGCAATCTGCGCTGTGCAACCTAGCGGGGTGGGCGCGCGTATTCTTTACATCTCCACCGTAAAATGATGAGCCGCCAATCTAAAGGTTCACCCCCGAATATGACAGAGGGGTTATTTAGGGGTCGGCACGCGAGCGAGGATGAGCTTTCGATAAGGTCTATTCCGACCAATGCGCTAAACCGCCAAAGGTTGATATGACGCTATGACGAACCGACACAGAAGATGAGAATGCCTCCCAAACCAGCGGTCTGGGAGGCATTCAGAAAAAATTTAAATATTAAGTTTGAGGCGCATACCACCCTAAAGAAAGGGTTCAATCTGCACCTATACGATTCCTACAGGCTCATAGCAGCTCTAGAAGCTCGCAGCCGCCGCCTAGAAGCCGTCTAGAAGCAGAAAGCAACCTCAATATAGCCGGCACCGCGCTCACCCGGACCATTCGGAGCGTTCAACGCCCAACCCAGATCCATGATGCGCACCGTAGAATCCATGAACGTACCGCCGCCAGCACCACCGCCAGCCAGCTGCACCGAACCCACCGCATAGCGGGCACGAGCCGAATCATTATTCCACTTCTGCGACACCACACGAGCCGAAACGCTCAACGCAGCGCCGGAGCCGCCGCCGCCATAACCGGCGCCACCGCCTCCAGAAACCACCGACTGGTAGCCGTTAAACAGCTCGCCAGCGTTCGACGGGCGGTTATCGACACCCTCCGGAGTCTGATCCCACTGGTACGAATAGCTCGCCACACCATCGGCGCCCTTCGCACGGAAACCGCTCGCACCCGCCGCACCGGCAGTCGCAGTGCTCACCAGCTTCTGAGTGGAGGTGCTCGAAAAACCAATCACCGGGCCGTCAGCAGTCGGCGGGTTCAGCTTCTCGCCGCCAGCGCCTCCCACACCACCGGCAGCGCCCGAACCCGGGTTCACCGTCAAAATCGGATTAGACTGCGCCTCGTACGAGGTGAAACCAACAAAACCGGGCGAACCGTCACCGTCACCCGAACCAGCGCCACCACCGGTGCTGAACTGGTGCTCACCGCCGGAGCTATCCAGCGAATAGTGCGCGGTCGGGCGCACAGCACCCGCATTCGCGGGGTTCGGCAGAACCGTCGCATACGACGCCAGCACACCGGCACCGCCACCACCACCGGCAACAATCATCGGCACGCCATCCACCTCAATAGCGGAGGAACCACCACCGGACGCCGAATACAGCACAGCGCTCATGCCGCCGCGACCGGTCACACCGCCAGAAATGCGGGTCAAATCGTTAATTGCAGAAACAACATTCGCGGGAACCGGCGAAGAAGCCTTCGAGGAGCCACCCACACCGTAGCCGTCGCCGCCCTCAGCAGGGTTCAGCTCGCCATTACCGATACCGCCCGAACCGGCAGTCAACCTAATAGTCTGGCCGCCGCGCACAGCCATAGAACCCTCCACCATGGCGCCGGAACCGGCATCAGCCACAGTGTAGTTCGTGCCGCCAGCACCGCCCACAGCGGTAAAACGCATACGCTTAGCGCCCGCAGGAACCGTCAGCACGGCAACCTTCTTCACGCCGTCACCGGCAGTGATCATCGTCGAATCCTCGTAAGGGCCGGTGCACTCGCCTTCCTCATCAGAAGCCGCATACGCCGGAATCACCGACGACGCCACAACGACCGGGGTAGCCCACGCCGCACCAGCCACCAGGCGGCGGCGCGACAGACCTGCACGAGAAGAAGGAGAAACGGCGCGCGAAAAATCGCCGGAAGAAGAGCTCACGATAAAATCCTGTACGTTGAGTGGGTGTTTCTAAACGCAGACGAGGCAGACATCACCACTCGAAGAGCCTCATACTCCTTACGCGGATGCCCACCACATGCAATACCTCTATTATGCCTTCTCAGCGGCCTAAATCCATGCATGGCGCTACCGCATACCAGCCTATGAATTCTGCATACGCTTGGAAGAACGCCAGAGTGGAGAAGCAGGTACAAAAAACCGCCGGACGGGGGTTCTTCCCCATCCGGCGGTTTTCTATGAATTTAGATGAAAGCTAGGAGCCCTTTGTCTAGGAGTCCTTCGCCTGGGAGTCCTTCGTCGAAGACTCAGAAGAGTCAGAATCCTCGGCGGGCTCTGCCTTCTCGGCTGCCTTCTCGGATGCCTTCTCCTCAGCGTCCTCTGCAGACTCATCTGCGGCAGGCTTCGGAGCGAACTCCGCAGGAGCCGGCTCAATACCCGCAGCAACCTTCGCCGCCGCACGACGACCAGCCACCACAAAACCAGCAGCACCCAGCAGAACCAACAGCAGAGCAGTCCACACGTGAATACGAACGCCCCAGAGCATCTCCGAGGTATCAATACGCAAGAACATCTCAATGAAGAGGCGACCCACACCGTAGTAGAACACGTACAGCCACAGGGTCTGACCCAGCTTCAGCACGCCCTTACGGCCCAGCCACAGCAGCAACGCCACACCCAGCAGGTTCCACAGCGACTCGTACAGGAATGTCGGATGGAACAGCGTACCCGCCGGATACTGGGTCGGGAAATTACCGCTCGAAGCGCTAATCTCCAGGCCCCACGGCAGAGTCGTCGGCTTGCCGAACAGCTCCTGGTTGAACCAGTTACCCCAGCGACCAAACGCCTGAGCCAGCAGAATACCCGGCGCTACCGCATCCGCAAAGGCAGGGAAATTAATCCCGTAGCGGCGGCAACCATACCAGGCACCCAACGCACCAACCGACACGGCACCCATAATGCCGATGCCGCCCTCCCAAATCTTCAGGAAAGCCCACGGATCAGCAACATTCGGACCGAAATAGCTACCCGGGTCAGTAATCAGCACGTGGTAGGCGCGGGCACCAATAATGCCCGCCGGAATAGCCCACATCGCCACATCGAAAACGCGCTCAGGGGTACCGCCCGCCGCCTTCCAACGGCGAGAACCCAGCCACAAGCACACCGCCATACCCGCAAGAATGCACAGGGCATAGAAATGCACACGGAACGGGCCCAGCTGCAGGTACGAAACGCTCGGTGACGGAATCGACGCCAGCACGTTAGCTACCGGCACGCTCGCCAGCGACAGTACATCAGACATTAGCCTTCACGCCCCGCCAGCTCACGGGTCAGCTTAGCCACCGCCTCAACACCGCCAGAAGCCAAAGCCTTCACCAGCGCGGTACCGACAATCACGCCGTCCGCATACTCGCCAATCTCCTCAACGTGGGCACGAGTCGAAACACCCAGACCCACGCACGCACGAGGCGCACCGGCAGCCTTAATGTCCGCAACCAGGGTGCGAGCCGCCTCCGACACGGAGGTGCGGGCACCGGTCACGCCCATCACCGACACGGCGTACACGAAACCGCTCGACGCCTTCGCAATGGTCGACAGACGCTCCGGCGAAGAAGACAGAGCAGCCAAGAAAATACGATCCAGACCGTACTCGTCAGAAGCCTCAAACCACGCCGACGCCTCATCAGGCACCAGGTCCGGGGTGATCATGCCCGCGCCACCGGCAGCCGCCAAATCACGCGCAAAATTCTTCACACCGTACGCCAGAACCGGGTTCCAGTACGTCATCACGACAACCACCGCGTCGGTCGCCTCGGTAATACGGCGGACCGCTTCAAACAGCTGAGGAAGCTTGAAACCGTTCTCCAGCGCCACGCCGGTCGCCTTCTGAATCACCGGACCATCCATGACCGGGTCGGAGTAGGGAACGCCCAGCTCAATAATGTCCGCGCCGTTATTGCCCAGAGCAATCGCCGCGTCAATCGACTCATCCAGGGTCGGGAAGCCCACCGGCAGGTAGCCAATCAGCGCCGCACGGCCCTGCTTCTCGCACTCAGCCAGACGAGCCGCCAGAGGCGAATCGGGGTTAGTAGTCGGGAACGTACCGTCCAACACCTCAAAGGGTGCCGCCTGAGAAATAGCGTCCTGGTAGCTCATTACTTAGCCTCACTTTCAGCCTGTGCGTTCTGTGCAGCGGATGCGGCAGCTTCCTTATTACCGGTCATCAGGGTCGAGGACGGAATCGCCTTACCCAGACCGAACCACTTCAGCGCGGTCTCCATGTCCTTATCGCCACGACCGGACAGGCAGACAATCATCGTCTTCTCGCGTGCCGCCTCCGGATCCTCAGCAGCCCAACGCTGGCACACGCGCAACGCACCCGCCAGAGCGTGCGAGGACTCAATCGCCGGAATAATACCCTCGGTACGGCAGAGCAGACGCAGAGCGTCCATCGCCTCGGTGTCAGTCACCGGCTCGTAGGTCACGCGACCAATATCGGACAGGTAGGAGTGCTCCGGACCCACACCCGGGTAATCCAGACCGGCAGAAATCGAGTGGGACTCAATGGTCTGACCGTCTTCATCCTGCATCAGGTAGGTCATCGCGCCGTGCAGCATGCCCGGGCGGCCCAGAGTAATGGTCGCCGCGTGACGACCGGTCTCCACGCCGTCGCCGCCAGCCTCAAAACCGTAAATCTCAACCGAAGAATCGTCCAAGAACGCGTGGAACAGGCCAATCGCGTTTGAACCGCCACCCACGCAGGCAGCAATACCATCGGGCAGGCGGCCAGTCTCGGCAAGAATCTGCTCGCGCGCCTCCTCACCGATAGCATCGTGGAAGAAACGCACCATCGCCGGGAACGGATGCGCACCAGCGGCAGTACCCAGCAGGTAGTGGGTGTTCTCAACGTTCGAAACCCAGTCGCGCAGCGCCTCATTAATGGCGTCCTTGAGGGTGCGGGAACCGTTCTGAACCGCAATCACCTTCGCGCCCAACAGCTGCATACGAGCCACGTTCAGCGCCTGACGCTCAGTGTCTTCCTCACCCATGTAGACCACGCACTCCATGCCGAAGAGCGCAGCCGCGGTCGCAGTCGCAACACCGTGCTGACCCGCACCAGTCTCAGCAATCAGACGGGTCTTACCCATACGCTTAGCCAGCAGAGCCTGACCAATCACGTTATTAATCTTGTGGCTACCGGTGTGGTTCAGGTCCTCACGCTTGAGGAACACACGCGCACCAGCGTGCCCAGAGAACTTCGGAACCTCAGTCAGTAGCGACGGACGGTTCGAATACTCAGCAGAAAGACGCTGGAACTCAGCAATGAACTCGGGGTCGTTCTTCGCCTCGTTAAAGGTTGCCTCCAGCTCATCCATGGCGGCAATCAGCGACTCGGGCATCCACCGCCCGCCGTACTCACCAAAATAGGGGCCGGGGGCATTCTTCAACGACTCGCCGTTGAGGAAAGCATCTGCCAGGTTCTCGCTCATCACTATTCCTTCCCTGGATGGTTGCCGCCGGATGCGCGCCGCGGGTAGGGCGGGGCATCAGGCCTGATCACAGCGAAACACCACGCCAACCGCGGGTAGGGCGGGGCGGCGTTCGCACATATCCCCCTATAGTACCCGGGTGCAGGCGGTGAACAGTACCCTGGGGTGCACATGACCATTCCTAGGACATGTGACGTTCGCCCGGGTGGGTGCATTTGGCAGGGTCGGGGACGCGCAGGTTGAGGTGCGCGCGGCGAGCTACAGCAGCTCGCGCAGCTCCTCCATCTGCTGAGAAAGCACCGTCGACACGCCACCGCGCATCGACACCCCGTACAGGGTCTCCGCAATCTGCATCGTGCGCTTCTGATGCGTAATCACAATCAGCTGCGAACGCTCCCCCAGCTCACCAATCACCTGCAGCAGGCGCGACAGGTTGCGGTCATCCAGCGCCGCCTCAACCTCGTCCAGGGCGTAGAACGGCGAAGGGCGAGACATATAAATCGCAATCAACAGCGCCAGCGAAGCGAGCGAACGCTCACCGCCGGAGAGCAGCGACAGGCGCTTCACCTTCTTACCCGCCGGGCGCGCGTGAATCTCCACACCCGAATTCAACGGATCGGACGGGTCGTCCAGCTCCAGGTGGCCCTCGCCTCCCGGGAAGAGGGTCTCAAAGATGCGGCGGTAGTGGGTGTTAATATCCTCCAGCGCGGCGGTGAAGACCTCGGCGATGTGGGAGCTCACCTCGTCCATGACCGTGTTGAGGTCGCGGCGGGTCGCCTTCAAATCCTCAATCTGCTGGTTCAGGTAGGCGTGGCGTTCAGAAAGCGCTTCGTACTCCTCCAGCGCCAGCGGGTTAATGGCGCCCAGCGCCTCCAGTTCGGCGCGGGTCGCCTTGAGGCGAGCGCGCACGCTCTCGGTGGAGGCTTCAGCGGTCTCTGATGCCGTTTCAGTAGCGGTATGTTCGGTAGCAGTATTTTCGGAGACGGCGTTTTCGACCGTCTCCCCTGCGGGCACGTCAACCGGCAGCTGCTCGGAGTACTCCTCTTCCAGCTGCTCCAGGGTCAAACCGGTCACCAGGCGGGCACGCTCAGCCAGCGCCTGCACACGCTCCTGCACGCGCACCGCCTCCGTCTGGGTGCGCGCCAGCAGGGTCAGCGCCGCCGCGTGCGCCGCCTGTAGGTCCTGCACCTCATCATTGGTGCTGGTCAGACCCTCCTGGGCGTTCTTCAGGGCGGTACTCAGCTCGTGCAGCTGTTGCTCACGCTCGCTCACCTGCTCGGCAAGCACCTCACCCAAACGCTGGGCGCGGCGCTCAATGGTCGCCGCGGGCGCCTGCTCCCCCGTGCCCGCCAGGTAGGAATCCTCGCGGGTGCGCGCCGACTCGTAGGCGACGCGCGCCTGCGCCACGGATTCCTCCGCGGCGGCAAGGCGCTCGTTCAGGCGGGCGCGCTCATTCTGAATGTTCTGCGCGGAGACTTCCAGGGACTCCGCCTGGGCGCGGGCGCGGGCATGCTCGGCGCTCGCCACGCCCGCCGCCTTCGCTGCCTCGCGTTCTGCTTCAACCGCTGCCTCTGCCGCGGTCTGAGCCTGCTGAACGGCCTGCTCGGCCTCGTCCAGTTCGGCGCGGGTGCGGGTCACGACCTGGGATGCGGCGCGGTATGCGGCGGCAAGTTCCAGGGGGCTGGCGCCCTCAGCCGGGTAGAGCAGGCTGTAGCGGGTGTGTTCGGTGCCCGCGGGGTCAAAAATACGCCAGATAGCGCGCTGACCTGCGTCTACATTCTTGGCGAGCAGGTGCAGGGCGTGCTCTGCGGAGGCGGTATCCGGCGCGAATAGCACGCCCGCCAGGCGCTCACTCAGCGCCGCGGTCACGCGAGCCAGGGCGTGCTCGTCGATGCCGGCGAGCGCGGCGGCATCCTCGCTGAGCGGTTCGATGATCTCGGTTGCGGGGCGGATACCCAGCTCGCGCAGCTCGGCGGCGCAGGATTCGGGCAGTTCTGTTGAAAGTTCCTTCGCGGCAGACTCGCTACTTTCGTCACCCTTATCACCGCGCAGATGCGATGCCTCGGCACCCTCAACCGGCACGCTCAACGCCGCGGTCGCCAGCGAGGTCAGCGCCGCAGATGCCGCGCGCGCATACTCGGGGTCAATCTGCACGGCATCCAGCACGCGCAGCAGGCTCGCGCCCTTGCTCGAAGAATCCATGAGCTCGCCGGTCTCGGGGTCGAACACCGCCTCGGCGGATTCAGCGCCCGGCTCGGCGGGTGACTCCCCCATGCTCTGGCCCAGCGCCTCACGCAGGGTTGCGGCACGCTCAGCCGCCGCCGCGTAGGCGCGGGTCGCCTCCACCGCAGCGGCGCGGGCGGCATCCAGCTGAGCCTGCGCGCGGACACGAGACTGCGCCGCCTCACCCGAGGCACGCTCAGTCTGCGCCACCTCGGATGCCGCCTTCTCAACGTTCTTCAGCGCCGCATCGTAGCGCTCCTCAAAGCTGGCGTAGCTTTCCACCGCGCGCTCTGCCTCTTCGCGGCGCTCCTCCAGCAGTTCCAGGGCGCGTTCGTATCCGGCGCGGGCGGCTGCGGTCGCCTCGGTCAGTTCCACACGGTAGGTGCGCACGCGCGCGGCGGCGATAGACTGCACGGTGCGCACGCGCGCGGCGGACTCGCGCAGGGTCGACACGGCTTTCTGGCAGGCGGTGACCTCGGTGTTCAGGCGGTTCTGCTCCTGCTGATGCTTCGCGGACGCCGCACGCGCCGCCTCCAGCTGTTCTTTCAGGGTTTCGGCGCGGCGGGTACCTTCCGCTTCGGAGGCGAGAGCCTGCGCCTGCTCAGCCTGCAGAACACCCAGCTGACGAGCCAAAAGTACCGCCTCCAGCTGGCGGATGCGCGCCTGCAGTTGGCGTGCGGTCGCGGCGGATTCCGCCTGCTCGCTCAGCGGTTGCAGCTGCGAATCCAGCTCGGCAACCAGGTCGCTCAGACGGGTCACATTCGATGCCACAGACTCCAGCTTGCGGCTGGTCTTCTCCTGGCGGCGGCGGTACTTGACCACGCCTGCCGCCTGCTCGATCATGTCGCGGCGCTGCTGGGCGGTAGCGTGCAGGACCGCGTCCAGCTGGCCCTGGCCGACGAGCACGTGCATCTGCTGCCCCAGACCCGCCTCCGAGAGCAGGTCCTGAATATCGGCAAGGCGCGCCGGGGAACCGTTAATCTCGTACTCGCTGCCGCCGGAGCGGAACATGGTGCGCGAAATCTGCACCCGATCAGCGGGAATACTGAAGGTGCCGTCAGAATTGTCGAAAGTCAGGGTGACTTTGGCGCGACCCAGAGGCGCACGCTGGGCACCGTCGCCCGAACCAGCCTCGCCGGAGCCGGCAAAAATGACGTCCTTCATGCTGCCGCCGCGCAGACTCTTAGCACCCTGCTCACCCATCACCCAGGCGAGCGCATCCAGCACATTGGACTTGCCGGAGCCGTTGGGTCCAACCACCGCGTTAATGCCGGGGGTGAACTCAAAAGTGGTGGCGGAGGCGAAAGACTTGAACCCGCGCAGGGTCAGCGACATCAGGTGCACAAGGGGCCTTTCTGCAAAAGAATCTGGTGTGTGCCGGGCACGTTCTGTGGTGCGTGGCGGCATCCCTCTAGTGTACGCGGTGCGGTGGGCGGGCGGCGTTAGCGTGCACGAAGCAAATGGGACTCAAAGTTCCTCATTGTGCACCATCTTACGCGCCGGGTGAACGGGGGCGTTCATATTGGGTCTACGGATACGGGTTCGCCCGACCTGTGCGGTAGATTGGAATGAGCATCACAAATTCTGCGGGGCCGCTGTGCGTTTCCCCGCCGTCTTTGCATCCCACTGACTTCTATTTTCAAGGGCCACACCATTGTTGAATGCACCCGCCGAGAAGGTCGGCACAAACTCTGACATTCGCCACGCTAATGCAGCTCTACTGTCCATTACCCATGAGCTGCCTCCGGAGGTCGTCACGAGCGACTACTTCGATGAGCAGCTGGCCCAAACCTACAAGCGTCTGCGCATGCCCAAGGGCCTGCTGGAGCGTCTTGCCGGCATTAGTACTCGCCGCGGCTGGGCTGAGGGCCAGACCTTCGAGGACGGCGTGGTTGCCGCAGCTGAGAAGGCTATTGCGGAGGCGGGCATTGACCGTTCCCAGATTGGCCTGCTGATTAACGCTTCGGTGACTCGCGATAACTTTGAGCCCGCCGTTTCGGTGGGTGTGCACGACCGCCTGGAGTTGCCGCGTCACGCACTGAACTTCGATATTACGAACGCCTGCCTGGGCTTTGTGAACGCGATGACTGTCGCCTCCACCATGATTGATGCGGGCGCTATCGACTACGCCCTGATTGTGGCTGGCGAGGACCCCTCCCCGTGGCACCGTACCGCGGTGCGCATCCTGAACAACCCCGATTCGACCCGCGAGGATGTGCTGGCGCAGTTCGCGACCCTGACCCTCGGTTCGGGTGCGGCGGCGGCTGTGATTGGTCGCGCTGACCGTCACCCGGAGGGTCACCGCATTGTCGGTTCGGTGTCCCGCGCGGGCACTGAGCACCGTAACCTGTGCATCGGTGGCGAGGCGGATCAGGGCATGAACACTGACGCCGAGGGCCTGCTCAAGTACGGCCTGGAGCTGGTGGCGCAGGCGTGGGAGCAGGCGCATCAGGACGGCTGGGAGTGGAACGACATGACCTCCTACGTGACTCACCAGATTTCTAACGCCCACACGAACGCCATTATTGAGGCGGTCGGTATTGAGCGTGAGCGCATCCCCATGACTTTCCCGAAGTGGGGCAATGTAGCTGCCGCGGCGCTGCCGATGACCCTGGCCGAGTGCGCCCCCACCTATAGGGAGGGCGACCGTATTCTGTGCATGGGTGTGGGTTCGGGCCTGAACACCGCCCTGCTCGAGATTCAGTGGTAGCCCGTTAGCCGGCAGCTCTTAACCTTGTAGCCCATAGTCGCTGCCCTTAACCGGCAGTCCTTTAGCCATAGTGCGGTAGACATTCACCGATTCGATCCGGAAGGATTCCCCCAGCATGCGCCATTTGAATTTCCCTAAGGCTCAGCCTCCCTACAATCCGGAGGAATGGGCGGGCGTGAACCCGCGCTACTCCCACCTTCTGGAGGTGCCCACCACCGCCCCCATTGAGCAGCGGGCGCAGCAGGCTGGCGCGCGCCGCTGGCACTACCTGGATAACCTTCCGGTGCTGGTCGAGCAGGGTTTGGAGCCGATTGGCACGATCCTGTGCGTGCACGGTAACCCGACCTGGTCGTACCTGTGGCGTACCGTGCTGGATGCGGGCGTGAATGAGCGCGCCCCGTGGCGTGTGGTTGCGGTTGATCAGATTGATATGGGTTATTCGGAGCGCACCCACCTGGATTTGGAGGGTGAGCGCCGCACCCTGACCGACCGTATCGCTGACCTGGGTGATTTCACGAAGGCGCTGGGTCTGGATGAGACCGATAAGCCGCTCGTGACCCTCGCCCATGACTGGGGTGGGCTGGTGTCCTTTGGTTGGGCGCTGGAGCATCGTGAGATTCTTTCGGGCGTAATGCTGACGAACACCGCGGTCTACCATGACGGCATTGAGAATATCCCTGCCGCCCTGCGCCTGGCGTTGGGTGTGCACGAGTGGGGTACTCACGATTCGACCGCGTTTATTGATGTGACCCTGGGTTTGGCTCAGAATGAGGGCCGTCTGCCCGCGCCGGGTTCTGCCGGTGCCGGGGCGCTTGATGGTGCCCTGCCGCAGCCGGTGGGTCAGCAGCCTAAGCGCCTGTACCCGAGCCCGCTCAACGAGGCGATTTACCGTACGTACCGTGCGCCGTACGCTCATTCGGCGTGGCGTGAGGGTGTGCGTAATTTTGTGGGCGATATTCCGACCGGCGCCGATGTTCCTTCCTACGCCCCGATGCAGCGTATTGCCGAGCGGATCCGTGACCTGGATGTGCCCGCGTTTTTCCAGTGGGGCACGAAGGACCCGGTGTTCCAGCGCCGCTACCTGTTTGATCTGATGGAGCGCATGCCGCAGGCGAAGGTGCACCGCTACGAGAAGGCATCGCACCTGGTCATTGAGGATTACGATATTGCCACCCCCATGATGTCGTGGCTTGCGCAGACCTTTGGCACGCTGGAGGATGGCGTGCTGGTGCCGCCGCGTAATGCGGAGGCGGAGCATCGTGCCGCCCGCGCGCGCCGCCACGGTCTGGTGCAGAGTGGCGAAACGTTCCGCCCCATGCTTGCGGCCCTCACCGAACGCGCCGACGACACCTCCACCGCCGTGGTGGATATGGATCCCAAGGGTGACGGCACCTCCGTGTCCGTGACCCTGACCTGGGCTGAGCTGAACCAGCAGGTCAACGCCGCCGCGACCCGCCTGCACGCCCTGGGTGTGCGTCCGGGTGACCGCGTGAACCTGATGGTGCCTCCGGGTGCCCGCCTGACCACCCTGATTTACGCCTGCATGAAGCTGGGCGCGGTCATTGTGGTGGCTGATACCGGTCTGGGCATTCCGGGTCTGACTCGCGCATTGAAGGGCGCTAACCCGAGCTTCCTGGTGGGTATTCCCGCCGCGCTCAGTGCCGCCCGTACCCTGCTGTGGCCGGGTGTGCGTATTTCTGTGGAGCCGCTGGGTTCGGTGCAGGAGAAGCTGCTGGGCGTTGCCGGTTCGGTGTTTACCGCGCCCGCCGCTGACGGCACTCCGGGTGCGCCGGTGCCCACCCCGACCGTGGTAGAGTTCCCCTCCCCCGTGCCGGAGGCTGATGCGGCGGTGCTGTACACCTCCGGTTCGACCGGCCCGGCGAAGGGTGTCGTGTACACGCAGCGTCAGCTGGCGGGTATGCGTGATGCCATTGCGAATACGTACGGTTTTGCGCCCGGTAGCGGCCTGGTGGCTGGCTTCGCGCCGTTTGCTCTGTTGGGTCCGGCGCTGGGTGCTACCAGCGTGACCCCGACGATGGATGTGACCCGCCCGAAGACCCTGACGGCTTCGGCATTGGCGTCGGCTGCGGCGGCTATTGATGCGTCGGTCGTGTTTGCTTCCCCCGCCGCCCTGGTGAATGTGGTGGCGACCGCCGACGAGCTGAACGCTGAGCAGCGTGCGGCGTTGGCCAAGGTTCAGACTGTGCTGAGCGCTGGCGCGCCGATTCCCGTGCCGCTGCTGGAGGCGCTCTCCGCCCTGGTGCCGAACGCCTCCCTGCATACCCCGTACGGCATGACCGAGGGTCTGCCCGTGACCGATGTGTCTTTCGAGATGATTCGCCAGGCGATTGCTGAGGGTACCCCGAATGCTGCCGGTGAGGTGCTTGACCCGTTCGCCCGTGACGGCGTGTGCGTTGGTTTCGCGGTGTACGGTGCGGCGGTGGCTATTGCGCCTCTGCTGCAGGACGGTTCGGTGGCGGATGAGCTGACCCATGAGCCGGGTGTGACCGGTGAGATTCTGGTGTCGGCGCCGCATGTGAAGGACCGCTACGATACCCTGTGGGTGACTGAGGAGCAGTCCATTAGCACTCCGGGTTGGCATCATACCGGTGACGTCGGCCACTTGGATGCTTCGGGTCGCCTGTGGGTTGAGGGTCGCCTCGCGCACGTGCTGCTGACTTCGCAGGGCGTGCTGACCCCGGTTGCGGCTGAGCAGTCCGCCGAGTCCCTGCCCGAGGTGCGCCGCGCCGCCCTGGTCGCAGTGGGCCCTGCAGGTACCGCCGCCCCGGTGCTGGTCATTGAGGCGTCCGCGAATACTGCCGCTTTGGAGGCGCGCCAGTCGGCATCGGGTCTCAAGCGTGCCCTGCTCGATCGCGTGCCCGGCGCTCGCCGCTTCCCCATTGCGGAGGGTGTGGCGCCCTTCGAGCTCTCGCAGCTGGTACGTCAGAAGGTTGCCGAGGATACCGGCGTGGAGCTTGCCGCGGTGCTGGTGGTGCACGAGCATCCGACCGATATTCGCCACAATTCGAAGATTGACCGCCCCGCCCTGGGTGAGTGGGCGTCGAAGGTCCTTGCGGGGGCGTAAGCGCCTGCCGGATCCCTAAGTCTAAGGAGTATGATGTCCCCTCATTCTTCGCGTGAGTCCTCTTCCCACGAGTCTGTACCCCGCTTGTCTGCGTCCCGCCCGTCTGGTCACCGCTTGTCGACCTCGCATGCGGTGACTTCCCCGACGGCTCGGTTCCGCAAGCCGGCGCAGCCGCTGGCGGCGCGCTACACCGACCCCGCCCCGCGTTCGCTACGCCCGGTTGAGGAGCCTGATTTCGCGCCGCGTATTGGCGAGCGCATCCTCTTTACCGGTGCGAGCGGCCTGTTGGGTCGTGAGAGCGTGCTGGCGTTGCTGCGTGCCGGCTATGATGTGCGCGTTTTTCAGCGTGGTGATTCGGGTATTGCGGCGCTTCTGCCCGATTCGATTCGCCCCCGTTTTGAGCAGGTGCGCGGCGATATTACGAACGCGCAGGCTGTGGACCTGGCGATAACCGGCGTGAACGGCGTGGTGCATGCCGCGGCGAAGGTTTCGGTCAGCGGCGAGTGGGCTGACTATGAGCGCATCAACATTGAGGGCACCCGCACCCTGCTACAGGCGGCGCTGAACCATTCGGTGGGTTCGTTCCTGTACATTTCGTCGCCGTCGGTGGCTCATGCCGGTGCGGCGATTGTGGGCGATGGTGCCGGCGTGGCGTCCCCGGAGCATGCGCGCGGTAACTACGCTCGTTCGAAGGCTGCCGCTGAGCTCCTGGCGCTGGAGGCAAACGGCACCACACTGCCCGGTGGCGGGGTGTTGCGCGTGGGTGCGTTGCGTCCTCACATCATGTGGGGTCCGGGCGATACCCAGCTGGTCGAGCGTATTCTGGAACGTTCCGCCGCGGGTCGCCTGCCGCTGCTCTCCGGCGGTACGGGCCTGATTGATACGCTCTACATTGATAACGCCGCGGATGCGCTGGTGCGCGGCTATCAGCGCCTCGATGCTTTTGCGGGTCAGGCGCTGGTGGTGACGAACGGTCAGCCGCGCACTATCGCTGAGCTGCTCGGTGGTTTCTGTGAGGCGGTGGGCGTTCCCGCCCCGCGTTTCTCGGTTCCGGCGAAGGTTGCGGCACTGGCGGGTAAAGTCATTGAGCGCGTGTGGGAGCGTCTGCCGAAGAACGTGACCGCCGGTGATGAGCCGCCGATGACGGAGTTCCTCGCCGAGCAGCTGTCGACCGCGCACTGGTTTGATCAGCGCCGCACCCGCGAGCTTCTGCAGTGGGAGCCCTCGGTGTCGATTGAGGAAGGCTACGAGCGTCTGGGCTTGTTCTACGGCGACAAATACAGCCGCTAAGCGCTTCTTTTCGGGGTGGCTCCCCCGCCCCTGGTTTCAACGAATGAAGCTTAAACGAATACGGTTTAAACGAATGACGGCGTAGCTACATCCCCCCTCCTGGGAGGAACGTAGCTACGCCGTCACGTGCATATCTAGCGTGAGTTTGCGCCTATCGTAAGCTCTTACCTATCGTAAGCTCTTACCTATCGTAAGCTCTTACCTATCGAGAGCCCTTAACTGATCGAGCACCTTGACCTATCGAGCACGTGGGGCCCGTTGGCAGTGCGGGCAACGGTAGGACGAGCGGTTCTGGAACGGTTCACGCACCATCAGGGAGGTGCGGCCCGCCTCCGCGCAACGGTGGCAGGGTTCCCCGGCACGACCGTAGGCGTTCAGTGAGCGCTCAAAGTAGCCCGATTCGCCGAGCACGTTCACGTACAGGGCGTCGAAGCTTGTGCCGCCAGCCGCCAGGGATTCGCGTAGCACCTGGGTGACCGCCTCCAGCAGTTCGCGGGTTTGGGCAGCGCTGAGGGTGCGTGCGGGCTTCGCGTAGTGTAGTCGCGCCCGCCACAGCGCCTCGTCGGCGTAGATATTGCCCACCCCGGAGATGACCGACTGGTCCAGCAGCACCTTCTTAATGCCGCTGGAGGTGCGCAGGAACTTGCGGCGCACCGCCGCGGGGTCAAAGAACTCGTCCAGCGGGTCGCGGGCAATGTGCTTGACCGCCTCGGGCACGAGAAAACGCTCCGGTACCAGAAAATGCTCCGGTACTTCACCCGGCGCTGCTTCACCCGGTGCTACTTCGTCCACTGCAACCGATGCGGGTACGTCCGGTACCAGCGGGCTGAGGAACATGCCACCGAAGATGCGCTGATCCACAAAGAGCAAGCGCTGCCCAGCGCTTGCCCGATTGGCGCTCGCCGCACTCTCCGAATTTCCAGCCGGTCCTAGCTCGAGCGCCACGCGCAGGTGCCGCGGCTGCTCATCAAACGCCGCACGAGCCTCCGAATCATTACCCGGGTCACTACCAGATTCGCCGCCCGGCTCATCGCGCACGAGCAGCTGACCGCTCATGCCCAGATGCACCACGAGCGCCTCGTCGGCAAGCGTGCCGTCCGCCTCGCTCAGGGTCAGCCACAGGTACTTGCCGCGGCGGTAGGCACCGCGCAGCACCCTGCCGGTGAGTGCCGCCTCAAAGTGGGCGGGACCGGGCAGGTGCCTGCGCAGCGAACGGGCATCGACCACGCGCACCGCCCGCACGGGACGGCCCAACGAATGGTCGGCTAGACCTGCGCGGACGGTTTCTACCTCGGGCAGTTCGGGCATGAATTACCACCTCAACGGGATTGCAGGATCAAGAGCCCCGCAGAGTTAGCAGACCTGCAGGATGATTGAATGAGCCTAAACCAGAACGCGGTACGCCTGCTCAGCGGCAAGGCGCTCCGCCTCCTTCTTGCTCGGACCCACACCGGTACCGGCCTGCTGGTTCGCCACAATAGCGACCGCAGTGTACACGCGCGCGTGATCGGGGCCCTCGCCGGTGACCTCATAGCGCACGTCTCCCCAACCGCGGGCGGTGGCGAGGTTCAGCAGCTCGGTCTTCCAGTCGCGTCCAGAGTTCAGGACCTTCTCATCATCGAGCAGCGGCGCAATCAGGCGCAGCACCAAGTCACGAGCCGCCTCGCGACCGCACTCCAGGTAGGTCAGGCCGAAAATCGCCTCCATGGTGTCGGCAAGGATCGAGTCCTTATCGGCGCCGCCGGTGTGAATCTCGCCCTTACCGAGCAGGATGTACCGGCCCAAATCCAGGTCGCGCGCCACCTTCGCCAACGCCACCGTAGACACCACCACGTGGTGCAGCTTCACGAGCTCACCCTCGGGCAGGTCGGGGTAGCGTCGGTACACTTCTTCAGCAATTGCCAGGGAAAGCACCGAATCGCCCAGGAACTCCAGGCGCTCGTTATGCTCCACCCCGGGGTTCTCGAAGGCGTAGGAACGGTGCGTTAGGGATAGCAAAAACGTCTCGGCGTCGATATCGACCCCGAGACGTTTACGCAACTCCCTAGTATCAACACTAGGAAATTCAAACATAAGGATTCACCGCTTCTTAGGCGTCTGCAACCTTACGGCCCTTGTACTCCAGGAACAGGGCGTTGCCTGCAGCGTCGGTTACAACCTTTGCCTGGTGGGGCAGGCTGTAGGTCACGCGACCGTTTTCAACGGTCTTAACCAGCTGGGGCACGGATGCCTTCCACTGGGAACGGCGTGCGCGGGTGTTAGCGCGGGACATCTTGCGCTTGGGAACAGCCACAGCTATCTCACAATCTCTAGTAACAACAATTTAGTTTTCGGTATCTGCACCGAGCAGGCCCTGTAGGGCCGACCAGCGCGGATCCAACACCTCGTGATGATGCCCGGGGTCATCCTCCAGGCGCGCACCGCAATCGGCGCACAGACCCTGGCAGGTGTCCCTGCAAACAGGCTGGAACGGCAGTTGAAGGATTACTGCGTCCCGCAGAGCCGGTTCAAGGTCGATGGAATCATCCTCAACGGCGTACTGCTCATCTACTTCATCTTCGGGGCCGCCAGCCGGGGCCTTCTCAAAGACGAAAAGCTCTTGAATATTGGCCGACATCTCGTAATCAATCGGATCCAAGCAAAGGCTACACTCGCCGTGTACATCCACAACAACGGAGCCGGTTACTAGGATACCATCAACAACAGACTCCATACGAATATCGAGGTCAATATCCGAACCCTCTTCCACGCCGATGAGCGTGTTACCCAGGTCTGCCGGTGCGGGCAGAACCTCAGTGAGAGTTTCCATGGTGCCGGGGCGGTGAATCAGGTTAGTGACTGATACAACCAGCGGCGATGCGTCTGCACGTGAAATGGCGTTTCTCCTTACGAAATGTATAAACCAAAGTCCCATTTTAGGGGTGGTTCGCACCGTTAATCAAGATTAAGCGCCTTTTAAATCTCTTTAAGTGGCGCTCACCTCTTAAATATCCCCTTAAGGAGGCGCCGCGCGGTACTTAACCGGCCGGTCGGGCTACTCCACAGGTAGTTAAGCGCCCGGTCGGCGGTACAGTTTGCCCAGTCAGTGGCAGTTTGCCTTGCCTGTTGAGTGTGTCAGGCATGCCGGGCGTGTCGGGTGGGTGCACACACGGGTTGCCCGGGTTGCTCGGGTTGTCCGGGTTGATGAGGCGTTTTAGGCGTTTTTCAGGGCGCGGGCGACCGCCTCCGGCACGAAGGGAGTCACGTCACCACCCAGCGACGCCACCTCACGAATAATCGTGGACGACACCGCACCGTAGCGGTCCTCACCCGCCAAGAACACCGTCTCAACCTGTGCCAGATGGCGGTTCATGCTCGCCATCGGAGCCTCATAGCTGTAGTCCGTCGCCGAACGCAGACCCTTCACCAGCACCTTAGCGCCACGCTCCGCCGCGTACTCGGCAAGCAGCACGCCCGGCGGAATCGGCTCCACGCTCACACCCTCAATGCCGAGCTCCTGCAGGGACTCACGCACCAGCTGCACGCGCTCCTCCAGGGAGAAGCGATACTTCTTGGAGCTATTGTGCGCCACGCCCACAATCACCTCGTCAAAGAGCTGAGCGGCGCGGGCAATGATTTCCAGGTGGCCGTGGTGCACGGGGTCAAAAGATCCGGGGCAGAGGGCAATCATGGCGGTCCCTTCACGAATAAATATCAGACGTTGGAATGAGTAGATGCGGGCGAATTTAGGATGCGGGATAGCGGCATGCGGGCGAGCGCAGGCTGAGGGGGAAAGATGAGGCAGAAAGGCTAGGGGCGCGGTGAGATGAGGCGGCAAACTTAGGCGGCGAGCTCTTCAGCCTCCTTGCCGGATTCGTTGCCGGGCTCGTCGCTGGATTCGTCACCCGTCTGTTCCTCCACCTCGTCAGGCTCCACGTAGTAGAGAACCGTCTCGCCGTGCTGACGGGTCGAAAAACAGTACAGGCCCTCGCCCCACACCGGCTCCGCATCTCGCGAAGAACGCTCCACCACGACCACGGCGCCCTCGGCAAGCTTGGGGGTGAGCGCCTCCAGTAGCTCGGTGACCTGCTCGTTCGGCATGGCGTAGGGCGGGTCAACAAACACCAGGTCCCACGGACCGGAGGCGGACTTCACGTAGGTCAGCGCCTGAGACTGCTGCACGCGCGCCGCAGAACCGGTAGCGCCAGAAGAACCAGAGCCGTTGCGGCCCATCGCCTTCTCCACCGCGGCAACGTTCTTGCGAATCACCGCAACAGCCTTCGGGTAGGTGTCCAGCAGAGTCACGGAGGCGGCACCGCGCGATAGCGCCTCACAGCCGAGCGCGCCCGAGCCGCCAAAGGCGTCCAGCACGCGGGCGCCACGAATAATGTCGTAGCTCTCCAGCTTGGAGAAGAGGGATTCCTTCACCCGGTCGGTGGTGGGGCGAGTATTATCCCCCGGAACCGAGGCAAGGCGAACGCCTCCGGCGGCACCGGAAATAATACGGCTCATAGGGTCTCTCCTCTTAACTAGTGCGGTGTGTTGAAGTCACGGTTTCAGCGGGTGGTGGGTAGGCAGCGGGCAGGGCGGGCGGCGTGTTCTGCCTCGTGGGGCGCTTATCCCCTGCCGAGGAACGCCTCACGGTCAGCGTCCAGGGCACGGTCAATCGTACGCGCCAGCGACGGATGCTTAGCCAGCGTCGGGTCCTTCTCCACCACCGAGCGGGCATCCTCGCGGGCACGCTCAATAATGTCGGCATCGGCAAGCGCCCGCAAGAACCGCAGGGTGCTCTTCGAGCCCGATTGTGCAGCACCCAGAATATCACCCTCGCGGCGCTGCGCCAGGTCGATGCGGGAGAGCTCAAAGCCGTCCGTGGTGGAGGCGACCGCATCCAGGCGCTCGCGGGACACGCCGCCCTCCTCCTGGCGGGTCACCAGCAGGCAGGTGCCCGCGTAGCCGCCGCGGCCCACACGACCGCGTAGCTGGTGCAGGCCCGAGATGCCGAAGCGGTCGGCGTCCATGATGATCATGAGCGTGGCGTTCGGGACGTTCACGCCCACCTCAATGACGGTGGTGCTGATGAGCAGGTCAATTTCACCGCGCTCGAAAGCGGTCATGACAGCGGTCTTCTCCGCCGGGTCCATACGGCCGTGCAGGGTGCCGATACGCACGCCGACGAGGGCGTCCTCAGCGCTCAGGTAGGAGTACATTGAGGCGACCGAGGTCAGCTGAACCTTGCCGTCACTACTCGCGCTACCGCCCTGACCGAAATAACCTTGAGCAGAGTTGCCCGCGCCGGTTCCAGCACCGTTCAGGCTGGATGCCCCAAAGAACGCGGCACCCTCCTCCAGGCTGTCGCCGTCCTCCCCGATTTTGGGTACGACAACATACACCTGGTGGCCCGCGTCGATTTCTTCGCGGGCGCGCCTCCACAGGCGGGACGCCCAGGCGGGCTTCTCGGCGAGGGGCACCACGTGCGTTGAGATTTTCTGTCGGCCGGCGGGTAGGGTGTCGAGCACGGACACGTCCAGGTCACCGAACACGGTCATTGCGACGGTACGCGGAATGGGCGTTGCGGTCATGACCAGGCGGTGCGGCAGGGCGCCGTCGGTGCCGCGCAGGCCGTCGCGCTGTTCCACGCCGAAGCGGTGCTGCTCGTCCACGACGACCAGACCCAAATCGTGGAAGCTCACCTCATCGGAGAGCAGGGCGTGGGTGCCAATCACAATCTGGGCGGTGCCGTCGGCGAGCTCCTGCAGTACCTTGCGCTTGGCGCGGGTACCCATGGAGGCGGTCAGCAGGCGCACACGCACACGGCGGGGTTCCTCCCCGTTCCCCGCGAGAGTTCCCGCAGCAGATTCGTCGGCTGAAACCTCGGCAGAATCGTCAGCGTCAGAGTCTTCGGGCGCCGCCATATCCCCCAGGATGTCCAGCACCGAACGCAAATGCTGCTCGGCGAGCACCTCGGTCGGGGCGAGCATCGCGGACTGGCCGCCCGCATCGGCAACCTGCAGCATGGCGCGCAGAGCCACCACGGTCTTACCGGAACCCACATCACCCTGCAGCAGGCGATTCATGGGCGATTCGCTCGACAGATCCGCGGCAATCTCAGCACCCACCTTCTGCTGCCCCTCGGTCAGCTCGTAGGGCAGAACCTCCAGCAGCTGATCGGCGAGGCCGCCCTCCACGGCGGGGCGCGGCTGGGTCAGGTGCGCGGCACGCACCGAATGCAGGCGGGCGAGCGCGCTCTGCAGCACGAAGGCCTCACGGTAACGCATCTGCGCCTGCGCGGCACGCCAGGTGTCCTCCGAGTCGGGGGTGTGCAGGGCGCGGTACGTCCACTCCAGCGAGGGCACCTTGCGGGCGCGACGAATCGTGTAGGGTACAGGGTCTTCGAGTTCTTTGAGCGGTACCTTTTCGAGCAGCTGCGCCATGTAGCCGCTAATGCGGTCGGTGGGCAGCTTCACGGGGGCACGGTAGACGGGCACGGGGGCGGTGGCGGCGTCGGTGACGTCCGCGCCGGAGGCGTCCTTCGAGAGCAGGGCGTAGTGCGGGTTGGTGAGGGTGTATTCGCCGCGGTAGATGCCGACCCTGCCGGAGAACATCATGGTTTCGCCCTCGCGGATTTCGCGGGCGGCGGTCCAGGCGTTGAAGAAGGAGAGCTTCATCTGCGAGCCGATGATCGCACCGGGGTTCGTCATGCTGGGTGCGGGCACGCCAAAGAGGCCTCCCTGCGCAAAACTATCCTGCGCAAAACTGTCTTGGCCGTAGCTGTCTGCGTAGCCGCTATAGGAGGCGGGTTGCGCCCCCCTGCCCTGTGCCGGGTTCTGGGTAGCGGGGTTCTGCGTGGCAGGGTTGTGCGCACCGGAGTTGTGCGTGGAATGAGCGAGCGCGTTGATGCGCGGGTTGTGCATCCCGGTTGCCTGCCAGTTCTGCGCGGGCGCGCCGGATACTCTAGACGCGCCGGATGCGCCGGGGCGGTTAGCGCGCCCGGGCACCACGGATACAGGGCCACCAGCGTTGAGGCCAGCAGCACCAAAACCAGCGGCGCCAAAACCGGCGGGCGCATCCTGCCCGGTGGCATCGGAGAGCCGGTCGGTGATGATCACTTCCGTGATTTTGCCGCGGCGCGCCGCCATGGTTCGGGTGCTCACGTGCACCACGCGGGCGATGATGGTGACGTCCTGGCCCTCAACGAGTTCGGCGAAGGAGCTGAGCTCACCTCGCGGCAGGTACTTGCGCGGGAAGTAATCGAGCATCTCCCCAACGGTGTGCAGGTCAAGGTGCGTGGAGATTGCCTTGGCACTGGGCGCGGGAAGGTACTTTTTGAGCGGCGCATTTTCGATGCGGTCTTCGGAGGCGTAGCGCGCCAGGGCGCGGCTCTTAGCCTCCGCGGCAGCTGATGTGGGCTTCGCAGCCGCAACCTTCTCAGTAGCTGCCTTCTTCGCGGAAGCCTTATGTACAGGTTCCTTCTGTGCGGGAGCCTTCTTCACCGGGGTCTTCGGCGCGGGTGTTACCTTCTTGACAGCGGTTTTCGGTGCGGGGGTTTTCGGCGCGGCGGCCTTGGAATCAGTGACCTTCTTCGCCTGGGTTTTCGGTGCGGGCGTTGCCTTCTTGTCTGCGGTTTTCCGGATAGCGTTCTTCTTCGGCGCAGGCTTCTGCTCGACCTCCTCGCTCGCTTTCGTGACCTTCTGCGGGCGCGCCGAAGTAGCCCGCGCGGCAATATCGTTCTCCTGCGGGCTCGGCTTGTTCTGAGCTAGTTCCTTCTGAACTGTTTTCTTCTGAGCTGGCTTCTTCTGAGTCGGATTCTTCTGAGCTGGCTTCTTCCGCGCGGGCGCTTTCCGGGCAGGTTCCTCCGGCTGAGTTGCCTGCCGTGCCGCCAACGCAATATCGACCAGCTCGTAGATAGCGTCATCAGTCATGGTGTGCGCGGCGGGACCCAGCGAATGCTTGAGCGTCTTGAGCGCCTTACGGTAGGGTGCGCTGGCGCGCTGTGCCGCGCGTTCGCTCAGCTCGGCGCGGCTCACCTCGCCTCGGGCGTAGGCGGCAAGATCACGCACGGTCAGCTCGGCGGTGGTGCGGAGCTGCTCATCGCTCAGTAGCGGCGCATCCTGTGTTGCCTGCTGAGCTCGGGTCGCAGAACCGGCGCGGGAGGCAGGCGCAGAACCTACGGGCTCACCCTGCACTGCCTCAACCTTCGCAGGCTTGGTCTGTGAAGCCTTGCTCTTCGTAGCCTCAGCCATTGCACTTTTAGCCGACGCAGCTTTGACCGGCGCACTCTTGTTAGGCGCAGGCTCGGGAAGCCCCAAGTCCAGGGCTTCCTGCTGCGGGTTCACGGAACGTCGGGCGGGGCTCATGCGCCGCCCTCCGCACGGCATGCGTGGTCGGCGTGGTGGCCGTCCGCCAGGGAGGAAATACGCTCATCCGACCACTGACCGTAACCCATAATCAGCTCGCGGGCGGGGTCAATTTCGGGCACGTGCACGTGTAGCGCCCAGAGTCCAGCCGCCATGTCCAGGGGCGTAATGAGCAGGCTGTCGCCCATGGCTTCAAGTTCGAGGCGCAGCTGCGCCAGGGCGAGGGGCTCGCAGGTCAGCGTGCCCATGAGCTCCCAGCCGGCCTGCCCCGCATGTTCTGCGTGCGCACCTTCTGCGTGCTCGGCGGGTTCAGAGCCCGCCCGCACCGCATCAGAGGGCGCGCGCAGCATGGACTCTACCTGCGCCTCGTTCAGGGTTGCCCCCTCCCAGCGCGGGTTGGAGTGCACCACGGCAAGGTAGAAGCCGAGCGCGCCGGCATCCACGAAACCGGCAAGCTCGGGTGAGGGCGGGAACTGCGCGGTACGTTCCAGGGCGGCACGCATCAGCGCACGTCGACGCTCTTTCAGCGCCTCGTCAGCAGCATCCGCATCGTAGTGTGCGTCCAGGCGGGCAAGCTCCACCATGACCGACAGCATCGTGGAGGGCACCATCTGCTCCCCCACGCTGGCGCGAATACGCTCCGCCGCAAACGCCATTGCGCGCGCCTCCGCGTGGGCGTACTCCAGCTTCACTTCGCGGTGCTTCGGCAGGGATCCGCGAGCAATAACGCGCTCGTAGTCTGCTTCCAGGGCGCGCACGAGCGGCAGCTCATCGGCTGCGTCACCGAGCTCCCGAGCGAGGTTTCCGGGCAGGAACCAGTAGCTGCGCACCGCCTCCAGCGCCCAGGCGCAGAGCAGGGTACCGGAGTTGCCGCGCGCCACGCGGGATGCGCGCATAATCGCGTGCTCGTAGATGCCGCCCAGCTGAATCCACAGGTGGGCGAGGGTTTCGGAGGCGCCCGGCGCCTCGGGCGCATACGCATCTTCTCCGCCAGACAGGTCCCCGTTAGGAAGAACCTGCTCCATGCCCCGCTCGAACTCTTCCGTCAGGGTCAGCAGGGTGTGGGCGATATTGGAGCCGGTGTCCTTATCGGGCACGGGGAACCCGTTGAGTTCGTTGAGCGCCTCGCGGTAGCGTTCGATGGTGGTGCGAGCGGCAGTGGACCACGCTACGCCGAAGCGGTAGGCGCGCACGCAGGCGCGGCGGTAAATCTCGCGCTCTTCGGTGCGCTGGTTCTGTTCTGCGTTCACGCTACCCTCCCTATCAGTTTCGCGTGGTTCTCGGCTAGTTCCCAACTGATGTCTCAGCACCTGCGGCACGGGCAGAATCCAACCTATTTCGTACTTCTATTCTAAGCAATTTCGGTTAAATGTACGGTATTACCCACCGCCCATCCCGCGGACTGAAAACACAGACGGAACACAAACCGCACGCACCTCGCGGCGCTCGGTGACTTGCGGCGCTCGGTGACTTGCGGTAGTGGGTCAAGCTTCTACACGGAAGCTCCGTAGTGTTCCCAGCCCATGCCGTCCAGGGAGCGGCCGTCCATCACGACCGCCGCGCCGGTCACCGCATTGTGGCGGCGTTCGGCACCGTAAAGCTCGGCGCTCAGACCTCGCTCCGGGGCGTCCGCCACGCAGGCGCCCAGGGGCACAAACTCTTCGGGTACCTCACCGGGGAAGGTCGCCAGCAGGCCGTGGTCTTCTCCGCCAACCAGCACGAAGGTGCGCGCCAGGGATGCGGGGCTCTCCCCCGCCTCGTTGCGCTCACCAATCGCCAGCAGCAGGCGCGCCAGCGGTAGTAGCGGCTCGGCGAACGCATCCACGGCGGCGCGGTCGAGGCGCATCTGCACCCCGGAGGCGGCGGCAACTCGTCCGGCGTCCTTGACGAGTCCGTCGGAAAGATCCAGCATGGAGCTTGCCTTATGCAGGCGTGCCACCTCACCGGCGGGGATGGGGCTGACCGGGTGGTGCTGCGACTCGACGGCGCGCTCGCAGACCGCAATCATGTGCGCGGCATCTTCGGGGGTGAGGGTGCGGGCAAGCTCGATGAGCCCTTCGGGAAGAGCGCCAGCAGGAAGAGCGCCAGTACCTTCCGGTTGCTGCTGAGCCCATGCCCGGCTCACCGCGTCCAGCGCCGCCTCAGTATCATGACCTGCGGCAACGGCACGCAATACTGCCGTGGCGGGCAGGGAGAGCGGGTTGAGCAGTAGGCGCAGACCGGCATCGGACCAGGCGGTACGTCCCGCCAGGGTGATGGTGTCGCCGGGGCGTGCGCCGGAGCGTAGCACGGCGCGGTCCGTGTAGCCGAGGGCAGTGACGGTCACCGACATTTCGGTGGAGTCGCCAATATCGCCGCCGCCAATCACGCATTCGGTGGCTCCGCAGGCGTTGATTCCGTCCACAATGCCGTGGGCGAAGCCGTCAATCCAGCCGTAAGGCGTGCTACCGGGCAGGCTCAAGGAGATGAAGAGGCTCGCCGGGCGTGCACCCATGGCGGCAACGTCGGCAAGGTTCTGGGTCGCTGCTTTGCGCCCCACATCGTAGCCGCTGCTGCGGGCGGGTTCCAGAATGAACTCACCGCCTTCACCCATCCGTGCGATACCGCCGGGCCACAGGTTCATGAAGTCCTGGTCCTCAACGAGAGTGTCGGTGGTGACCACGGTACGCTGACCGGGCGCAGGCGCGGCGAGGACGGCACAGTCGTCGCCCGGACCCACATCGAGCGGTTCAATGTGCCCCGCCTGGCGTGCCGTAGCGGCAACCCGCTCATTGTGGGCGTTGATAATCGGCATGAAGGCGCGCAGAACGCGGGACTCCCCCAGCTTCGAGAGAGGTGTCTCTCGCATGGGGTTGTCCCGCGTTTCGCTAAAAGTCTGAGGATTCACATCCTCTATTATCGCGTATTCTTACGCGTTATGTTCACCTTATGCTCCGCGGCTGAAGTAGCGGATTGCCAGAGCAATCAGCACCAGACCGATGAGCGAGAAGAGAATCAGCGGTGCAATCCCGGAAAGTCCGGAATCGTCTGCGTCCGCGTTCTTCACGGTCTGCTCCTGAGCGGCGTTCGCACCGTCAGCCTTTGTCACGCTCTTTGCGGAGCGGCTGGCGCTAGCCGAGGTGGAGGAGCTGGGCGACTTCGAAGCCGATACCGAGCTTGAGGAGCTCGAGGGGCTTGTCTCCTGGGAGTGGTCCTCGTCGGTCTTATTGCGCGAGAGGTATCCAGCAACCCAGTCTGCCGCACCCGGGATGGAGTCATTCGAGCCATTATTGGCTGCGATTCGTCCGAGGGTGGTACCACCAGAACGCAACGGATCGTCCTCGTTGTCATCAAGCCTGTCATTCGGTGCCTTGGTGCTCGGTGAAGAGCTTGAAGATCCCGAAGAGGAGCTTGAGGATTCAGAGGATTTGCCCGGTCGCGGAAGCTCGATGGAGATGACGACATCTTCCTCCGAGGTTTCCTGACGGTTTCCAGGGACGGTCACCGGGTTGTTCGCCGGAGGAATCGGGGCAACAGGCTCAGTCTCAATCGGGGTAACAGTCTTGGCGTCTGAGCTACCATTGTTGTCTTCTGGCGGATTCACCGGAATCACCGGAATCACGGGGATTTCTGCATCCTTAGTGGGTTCCTGAGTCGGCGCGGGCACTACCGGGGCCTGGGTCGGATCCTGGGAGGGTGCCTCGCTCGGCTCCTTACTCGGTTCCTGAGTCGGCTCGGGAGTTACATCCTTGGTCGGCTCAGGAGTGGGTTCCGGATTCGGTTCCGGGATGGGATCCTTAGTCGGTTCGGGAGTAGGCTCCGGTTCCGGGATAGGGTCCTGAGTCGGTTCAGGGGTAGGCTCCGGATTTGGTTCCGGGGTTACGTCCTTAGTTGGCTCGGGAGTGGGTTCAGGAGTCGGATCCTGAGTAGGTTCCGGGGTCGGTTCGGGAGTTACATCCTTCGTCGGCTCAGGAGTGGGCTCTACCGTAGGCTCGGGAGTCGGGTCCTGAGTGGGCTGAGGGGTTGCGTCCTTGCTGGGTTCCGCAGTAGGTGCAACGGTCGGCTCCGGAGTGGGAGCAACAGTAGGTTCTGCCGTCGGGGTTGCGGTAGGAGCAACGCTCGGTTCGGCACTTGCACTGGGAGCTACGGTAGGCTCAGCGGTCGCCTCCTTAGAGGGCTCTGCGCTAGGACTTGCCGTAGCGGTAGCACTCGCAGAAGCGGAGGGCTCGGCAGTGGGCTGCGCAGTGGGTGTCGCGTCCTTAGAGGGCTCTACGCTAGGACTCGCCGTAGCGGTAGCACTCGCGGAAGGCTCAGCACTAGCCGTGGGCTGAGCACTCGAAGAAGCGCTAGGCTGAGCGGTGGGCTCTGCCTGCGCATTGTCAGTCTTATTATCCCCCTGGGCGGTGGGCCATGCGCTCACGGTTGCGAGCGTAGGTACTGCCGTCCGAGAGGAAGATGCCGCGGTCGCGGCGGGGTCCAGGGTTTGTTCTGCGGTGCCGACAGGGTTCGGCGGAAGCTGTGACGCTGCCTCCTGCACATCTTGAGCAAATGAGGCTACGTATGGGCTTCCGGAAGCAACCAGTGCTGTCGCCAGACTCGCAGAGACCACCTTACGGTTTCGTTTTCCCAAAAGGTTGTCCTTGACTTTCTGATACGTTGTGAGTGAATAGATACCCAATCGCTAGGGCAGATTGGATATGGCTTCATCTATTCTACCGAATCGGCTTTTTCTTCATTACTCATTTTAGCGCTTTCATACCAATCTTTGAGCTTCACGATGTGCAAAGACTATCAACGACACCTTTCCATCACCCAGAAGCATCATTTCATACACTTGTGAGCAGAATTACGTTTCACCTTATCAACACCGCTTTAGAATTTGCACTCCCCTATTTAAGGGACCCCGAGGCGAGTTTAAGTGATTTTTCTCATTGGTGAATCTAGAGTGATTCTCATCAAGATTTAGAGGCTAATACGTACCAATTACCCCGCCCACACAGACATTAACTTGCCCACCGCGCAAAAAACGCCCCGCCGCAATTCCTCAAGAATCCGTGGCGGGGCATCTCACTGCAGGGGCTACTCCCCCCACTGCTACGTATTCAAAAACTAGCGCAGACCTAAGACCTAGCGCAGGCCCAGGGGGCGTTCCATCGCCAGGGTCAGCAGCTCGCTAATCAGATCGGTGTAGGAAATACCGGTGTTCTCCCACATGGTCTTGTACATCGAAATCGGGGTGAAGCCGGGCATGGTGTTCACCTCGTTAATGACCAGGCGGCCATCCTCGGTGTAGAAGAAGTCCGCACGCGACAGGCCCTCGCCGTCCAGCGCCAGGAACGCCTTCACGGCCAGCTCGCGCAGGCGATCCTGCACGTCCTGCGGCAGGTTCGCCGGGCACACGGTCACAGCGGACGACTCAGAAACGTACTTCGCCTCAAAGTCGTAGAAGCCGTGATCTTCGTCCACAACCTCAATCTCGCCGGGGTAGGATGCGCGGGGCATCTCGCCGTGGTGGCCGTCCAGCACGGCACATTCAATCTCGCGGCCCACGATGCCGGCCTCGATGATAATCTTCGGGTCGTGGCGGCGCGCCTCTTCAATCGCGGGCACGAGCTCCTCCACCGAATCCACCTTGGTAATACCGAAGGAAGAACCCGCGCGGGTCGGCTTCACAAACAGGGGGAAGCCCAGCTTCAGCACACGCTCCAGAATCTGCTCGCGGTCCTCGTGCTCCCACTGGCGGTTGGTGACAACCTCGTAGGGGCCGACCTCCAGGCCAGCGGATTCGAAAGCAACCTTCATGAAGTGCTTATCCATGCCCACAGCGGATGCGGTCACGCCGCAACCCACATAGTGCAGGTCAGCCATTTCCAGCAGACCCTGCACGGTGCCGTCCTCGCCGAAGGGGCCGTGCAGCAGCGGGAACACAACGTCCACCGGCGCGGTGCGGGTAACGTTACCCTCAGCATCCACCAGGGTCAGGCGGGAATCGCCGGCACCCATCGGCAGGAACACCTGCTGGGTGCCCTCGGGGAACTCTGCGGTACCGCGAGTGCCAGCGGTCAGCTCGGCAAGCTGCTGCTCATCGGTCAGGTACCAGCGGCCGTCACGGGTAATACCGATAGTGATGACGTCGTAGGCAGTGCGGTCAATGGCGCTCAGAACGCCAGCGGCGGTAATGAGCGAAATCGGGTGCTCGGAGGAGCGGCCACCGCACAGCAGGGCGACGGTCTTCTTCTCGGTCATATATTTCTCCCTGTTCGTTTCGGGGCGTACCCGCCCCACTTACAGCCCATTGTATCGTCTCTTACGGGCCTTTCTGACACTAGTACCCAAGCTGCGGTAACCGCAGATACCGGGGTCATGGCGCACGGTGAATACGCAGCACAGGCCCATCAAATAAGGCGGTAATCAGCTGATGCATGTGCGCATCGTCGGTGGTGAGAGTGGCGGTGCGGGGGCGCCTGGGGTGAGTTTTTACCGGTTCCATCACACCTGTACCCGCCAGATGATGAGCGGTAATAGTTAGCACCGCCACACGTTCACGCCGCGTTGGAAACTCAGTGTGCAGTATCTGCCGCAGATATTCAGACACGTTCATGGTGTCCTCGGCAGAACCTGCGGCTGCGAGCACTATAGCGGTTTGAGGCAGCAGGTACGCCCATCGGCGGAATGCCATGACCCCCGTCATCTCCTCGGGGCACGAATCAGCCTGTTCGTCCCAGGGAACCACCACAATATCGACGCTCTCAAGAGCCTCGTATATATCGGTGGTGTAAGTCACCGGAAGTTGGTGCGCGGTTTCTCCCATATCGGCGGGTTCCCACAGGTATACCGGGCGATCGCACTCGGTTTTTTGAGCTACCGACCCTGTAGCTGCAGCACACAGCGCCCCATACCCTGCGGAGCCCAACACAGCGGTGGTTACCGAGCTCAGGTTCATTGCGTGCTCTTAATGCCCTTCATGTTTAAGGGAACGCCCCAGCAGCTGAGGCGCCAAATCCTCAATGCCGATACGGCCCGAAAGCACAGCCACCACAGCCTCAACAATGGGCATCTCCACACCGTGACGACGAGCCAACTCAGCCACCACCGGCGCCGACTTAATCGACTCAGCAGTCTGGCTCATGTGCTCATGCAGGCGGTCAGGGGTAATACCCTGCGCCAGCAGACGGCCCGCCGTGTGGTTACGAGACAGCGGCGAAGAGCAGGTCGCGATCAAGTCGCCCATACCGGCAAGACCGCTCATCGTCGCAGCCTCGCCGCCCAACGCCACCGCCAGGCGGGTAATCTCCGCCAGGCCGCGAGTCATAATGGACGCCTTCGAGTTATCCCCGTAATTGCGGCCCTCGCAAATACCCACGCAAAGGGCAATCACGTTCTTCACCAGGCCGCCAATTTCGGTGCCCACCACATCCGTGTTGGTGTACGGGCGGAAGTACGCGCACGCAATCGCGTGAGCAACAGCCTCAGCCACCGGCAGGGTACGAGCCGCAACCACTGAGGCGGTAGGCTCCTCCCCCATGATTTCCTTCGCCAGGTTCGGGCCCGACAGCACGCACACGCGGTGCGGAATATGGCCGATTGCGCGCACATCAGCACCGCGCAGAGCCATAGCCTCTTCCAGCTCCTCGGTAATGACCTGCGACATGCGCAGACCCGTACCGGTCTCCAGGCCCTTCGCCAAAGATACCAGCATGGCGTTCGGCTCAATATAGCGGGCGAAGCTCTGCAACTGCGAACGCAGAACCTGCGCGGGCAGGGCAAGAACCACAATATCGGCGCCGGTCAGCGCCGCGGGGGCATCCGCCGTGAAGTGCATGTTGTCCGGCAGCTTCATTTCCGGAAAATAGCGGGCGTTCTCACGGGTGCGCTCGCACTCAGCCATCACCTGCTCATCACGACCGATGAGGGTCACGCGAGTGTTATCGCCGCGCTCGCGGGCAGCATCCGCCGCGATCTTAGCGAAAGCGGTGCCCCAGCTACCGGCGCCAAGCACAGCAATAGACTGTACGGTTGCCGGAGGGGTAAATTCAGGGCTTGCTGCGGGGGTGCGTCCAAAGAAGGTCACGAAAACACCATCTTCCTTGTGAGGTCCTTGGATGAGGTCCTTGGGTGAGCCCCCTGATAGGCGCCCGGTCGGGTACCTATCGGGGCTCTCAATGGTTCCCAGCGGGAATACTACTTTTCGTCCGGTTCGCCGAGCGCACCACCGACCGGGCCGGAGGGGGTGCCGGGAGCTTCACGACGCTTCGTGCGCGGGTTCCAACGACCCTCAGGAGCCTTCTCGCCGCGGATCTTCTCCAGCTCGGCGGTAATAGCGTCCAGCATGGCGTCGGTGACCACGCCCAATTCGGTGCGGGTGTGCTTAGCCTCGGGGCTGGCGTCCTCAACGAGGGAGGCGATGTCCAGCGCCTTACCAACCTTCACGCGGACGGTCTTGCGCGGGAACAGCGAAATCTTACGCTTCTCCTTGATGCGGCCATCCTCGCCGGCCTCATCCACGTAACCGAGAATCTGCTCGTCACCCCAGTGCGCCACCGGGAAGACGGGTGCGCCGGTCGCAAGCGCCAAACGAGCCGCACCGGTACGCGCCTGCATGGGCCACAACTGCGGATCGTGGGTGGTGGTGCCCTCCGGGAAAATCACGACGGCACCGCCAGCCTCAACAATCTTGCGGGCGGTAATCAGGGACTTACGCGCATCCACCGAACCGCGAACCACGGGAATATGCGCGAGCTTGCGCATAATGTAGCCGAGCACGGGTGCGCGGAAGAGTGAATCCTTCGCCAAGAAGCGTGGCAGGGCGCCCTCAACGAAAGCAGGGAAAGCCACGGTCACCGGGTCAAGCTCGGTGGTGTGGTTAGCCACGATAATATACCCACCGCTCTTGGGCAGGTTCTCACGGCCAGTAATCTCAACGCGTGCGATGAGCTTGTACAGCCCGCGCGCAGCGTTACCGAGCACCTTATACAGAGCATCACCGGAGGCGGTGGGCTCAATCTCAGGCAGAGCCTGCTTTCCCTGCTGTCCGCTCACTAGTCCTGAACCTCAACTTCCTCGGGCTCAACAACAACGATTGCCGCATCGGGCTTGGGAGCCTTCGACGCCTTGCGTGCCAGCACCTCAAAGTTAGCACCCAGGCCCTTGAGCTTCTCCTCGAAGTTCTCGTAGCCGCGAGCAATCAGCTCAACACCGCTCACGTGAGAGGTGCCCTTAGCCGCCAGAGCAGCAATGATGTGGGAGAAGCCGCCGCGCAGGTCCGGAACCTCAATGTCGGCACCGGTCAGCGGGGTCGGGCCAGAAATAATAGCGGAGTGGCCGTAGCCCTTACCCTCGAAACGGCAGGGTGCGCCGCCCACGCAGTCACGCATGACAACAATATCTGCACCCATCTGCTTCAGGGCGTTGGTGAAGCCGAAACGCTCCTCGTACACGGTCTCGTGCACGATAGATGCGCCCTTAGCCTGGGTCAGCGCCACAACGAGGGGCTGCTGCCAGTCGGTCATGAAGCCGGGGTGCACGTTGGTCTCAAAGACGATGGGCTTCAGCTGGGCACCGGGAGTGCGCTGAGCCGGGTGGGTGAAGCGGATACCCTCGGCGGTCACCTCGTACAGGCCGCCCATCTTGCGGAACTGGTTCAGGAACGCGGTCATGTCCTTCTGAGCCGCGCCGCGCACGAAAATATCGCCGCCGGTAGCCAGAGCCGCAGAAGCCCAAGAAGCGGACTCGTTACGGTCGGGCAGGGACGCGTGATCGTAGCCGGTCAGCTCGTCCACGCCCTCAATGACGATGGTGCGGTCCTCGTTAATGAAGATGATGGCACCCATCTTCTGCAGAACAGCAATCAGGTCAATAATTTCGGGCTCAATCGCTGCGTTGCGCAGGACGGTCTTACCCTTAGCGCGCACACCGGTGAGCAGAACCTGCTCGGTAGCGCCCACGGAGGGGTAGTTCAGCACAATCTCTGCACCCTTCAGACCCTCTTCGGGAACAATCAGGGTGGTGCCGGTTTCATCGTCCTTCTCAACGACTGCGCCGAACTTGCGCAGTGCAGACATATGGTAGTCGATGGGGCGGTCACCGATCTTGCAACCACCCAGGTTGGGGATGCGTGCAGTACCGAGGGTGTGCAGCAGCGGGCCCACCATCAGAATCGGGATGCGGGAGTTACCGCCGAAGAGCTGAATCTCCTCTGCGTTCTTTGCAGCGGTGGTTGCATCCTGTGCGGGGTTGAGGGTCAGAACACCAGCTTCGCGGTCGTAGTCGACCTTTGCGCCGTGCAGCTCCACGAGGGTGGTAACGATTTCGACATCGCTCAGGTCAGGGACGTTACGCAGGGTCGAGGGGGTCGAACCGTGCAGTGCTGCGACCATCGCTTTGGGCACCAGGTTCTTGGCGCCTCGAACGTGGACCTCACCAACGAGCGGAGTGCCACCTTCAATGCGAAGCTTGCTGATGTTCTCAGTCATTAAAAATCCTTTGTGGAGTCGGCTGGTTTAGGCCGAACTTTAACAGTGTGCCGATACGCCGCGTTCTCATACGCTCATACGTGCTGTGCCCTCTGCCGGTAGCAGGGTGAAACGGGCGCATATATTCATCATTATTCTAAGCCCTGCGTAAAGGTGCTCCAAACACTGAAGAGCCTTTGGAACTCGTGACTGGGATTTTGCTCCGTTGTGTGTGTGATAAACCGCTCTGACCCCTCCAGATTCAGTGCCAGAAAAAACAAAAAGATACACAAATATTCACAACAATGCAAACATTTTCTGGTTCTTCACCGAAATTTGACGCCAGTTTCGTCTTTTTGACGCACGAATTTGAACTTGAGAGTAACCTCCCCCCTACAATAACGTGCACACTCTTACCCGCTGAACGGCGCCTCCACTCTCACCGAGGAGCCAATCGGCTCTCAGCTGCGGCATCTGCGCCGGCATTGCCGTTGCTCCATGCAGTACGGAGCCTCACGGCAGGGAACGGGCGTGTATTCACTGCATAAACCCTGCGATGGCGCCCAACCACAACGGTTCGGCTTCCTGACTCACTTCAACTTCAAAAATTCACCTCAACATCACCGTAAATATTCGAAAGTCAACTAAAAACCAGGGCACATCGCAACCAGCCACAGGTTATTTCGCGGCTGCATCCGCGAAACAACCGGAGGACCCAATATGACACATCACAACACTGCATCAGCTATTTCACGCCGCCGCCTCGTACAGGGTGCGGCATGGAGTGCCCCCGTTATCCTCGCCAGCACAACCGTCCCTGCATGGGCGGCAAGCGGCGAGCCCACCTGTTCCCCCGCCCTGACCCTCAAGCCGACCGCAACCGGCTTCGACGACAAGGCTGGTGCATACACCGAATGGCTCGTCCCTGAAGGCGTTGGACGAGTACGATTCGACCTCGTGGGAGGTGCCGGCGGTGCCGCATCTTCCTTCACCCCCAGCTACCTGACCGACGTCACGAACGCATCCCTAGCTGGCGGCGGTGCCGGCGCGCAGCTCAGCGGCGTTCTGGCGGTCAAGCCCGGCGATATCCTGCGCGTCTGGGCGGGTAACGGCGGCGTCGGCTCGGCGTCCGGCGCGAAGCCCGCACTCGGCGGCGAAGGCTACGCAGCGGGCGGCGACTCCACCGGCTCCAGCACCGCAACCGGCGCAGCGCAGGTAGTGGGTACTAACAGCGGCTACGTGTACGGTGCATCCGGCGGCGGCTCCTCCGCGGTCGAGCTCGTCCGCGACGGCGCAGTCACCGTCGTAGCCGTTGCGGGTGCAGGTGGCGGCGGCGCACAGCTGGGAACCCTCACCACCCACCAGAGCCTCTTCGACACCCAGCCCAAGGATCAGCTGAACCCGGCACTGCGCGTGGCACTGGACAGCCGCGACGCATCCACCACCGCAGGCGGCAGCGCGGGCGGTGACTTGGGCACCGATAACACCGGTCAGGGCGGCATGCTCATGGCAAGCCCCTACCAGGAATTCATGCCCCTCGACGAGGACGACAAGGCCCTCGACATGCGCCTCATGGTCACCGGCGGTACCGCTGGTCGCTCCGGCGTCGCGGGTACCCTCGGTGAGGCATTGATCGGCGTCCTCGACGAGAACAACGAGCTGAAGCTCCTGCCCATGTCCGAGTCCTGGTTCGATTCCTACGATTTCCCGCGCTACTACCGCTACGAGGGCGACTCCGTGAGTGAGAAGGAGAAGGGCACCGGCGGTGCGGACGCTACCGGCTCCTACCGCGGTAAGGGCGGCTCGGGCGCGTTACTCTCCCGCACCTACGGTAAGCTCTCCCTCACTTCCGTGGCATCCGGCGGAGGCGCCGGCTACGGCGGCGGCGGCGCAGGCCTGAACATCTGGACCGTCGGTACGTACAACGAGGGCGTTTTCGGCCGTCAGGTGCAGTTCGAGAGCGAAGGCAACATCTACTCGCTCAGCTCTCTGAGCAGCGGCGGCGGTGCAGGCGGCAGCTACATTAACCACGAGGTGGTTTCTGACTTCGCTCTTGCCACCGCGCAGAACGCCAACCCGACCGCGGGCGTGCGCTCCCCCGGTTCGGCGGCACTGTACAGCTGCACCGAGAACGCAACCCTGAACACCCCCATCACTGAGGGCGCCTAAGCTCTAGGTATTGAATCAATGCGCCTCCCCGGAAGCTAATGCTCCGGGGAGGCGCATTTATATGTGTGCCAATTTATATGCGTGCCCAGAGGTTTTGGGTGCCGAGGTGCGGATGCAGAAAAGCTCGAAGGCGGCGACTGAATCAGTCGCCGCCTTCGAGCTTTATATCTCTAGGTTTTAGAGCGCTCGGCTGAGAGCTCCCCTATTTAGAGTTCCTGGGTGCGGGGCATCCAGGAGGGGCGCTTCGCCTCGTACGCCTCGATAGCCTCGAGGTTCTGCAGGGTCAGACCGATGTCATCCAGGCCCTCCATGAGGCGCCAGCGCACGTAGTCGTCAATCTCGAAGGGAACGACCAGCGCGCCCACGGTTACGGTCTTGGACTCCAGGTCAACGGTGATTTCGGTGCCGGGCTCGTGCTCCAGCGCCTTCCAAATCAACTCAATATCGTCCTGTGCAACCTGCGCGGTGACCAGGCCCTGCTTACCCGAGTTGCCGCGGAAAATATCAGCAAAACGAGCAGAAATAACGACCTTGAAACCGTAGTCGCGCAGCGCCCACACGGCGTGCTCACGGGAAGAACCGGTACCGAAGTCCGGGCCCGCCACCAGCACGCTACCGTGCTTGTAGGGCTCCTGGTTCAGGATGAACTCGGGGTCCTTACGCCAGTTAGCGAAGAGGGCATCATCGAAGCCGGTCTTGGTCACTCGCTTGAGGTAGACGGCGGGAATGATCTGGTCGGTATCAACATTCGAAGAACGCAGCGGCACGCCAATGCCGGTGTGCTTAATAATGGGTTCCATAATGGCTCCTTAGCTATAGCGGCGTGCTAGGCCACGACGTCGGACGGGGCGGACAGGGTACCGCGCACAGCGGTTGCGGCGGCAACCACCGGGGAGACCAGGTGGGTGCGGCCACCCTTACCCTGGCGGCCCTCAAAGTTACGGTTCGAGGTGGAGGCGCATCGCTCACCGGGTGCCAGCTGGTCGGGGTTCATGCCCAGGCACATGGAGCAACCGGCAAAGCGCCAGTCGGCACCGAAGTCCTTGAAGACCTTGTCCAGGCCTTCTGCTTCTGCCTGCGCGCGGACCTTCTGGGAACCGGGCACGACCATCATGCGTACGTTCTCGGCGATGGTGCGGCCACGCACGATGTCTGCTGCGGCGCGCAGGTCCTCGATGCGGGAGTTGGTGCAGGAACCCAGGAAGACGACGTCCACGGGGATTTCCTTCATGGGGGTGCCCGCCTTCAGGCCCATGTATTCGAGGGCGCGTTCTGCTGCGACCTTGTCGTTCTCGTCCTCGAAGTCGTCCGGGGAGGGAACATCGTGGCTCAGCGGAATACCCTGACCGGGGTTGGTGCCCCAGGTGACGAAGGGTTCGAGCTCGTCGGCGTTGATGAAGATTTCCTTGTCGAAGACGGCGCCTTCGTCGGTGGGCAGGCTCTTCCAGTATTCGACTGCCTTGTCCCATTCTTCACCCTTGGGTGCGTGCTGGCGGCCCTTGATGTACTCGAAGGTGGTCTCGTCGGGGGCGACCATGCCGGCGCGTGCGCCCGCCTCAATGGACATGTTGCACATGGTCATGCGGCCCTCCATGGAGAGGGAGCGGATTGCGGAGCCGCGGTACTCGAGCACGTAGCCCTGACCGCCGCCGGTGCCAATCTGCGCGATGACGGCGAGGATGATGTCCTTGGCGGTCACGCCGGGCTTGAGGGTACCTTCAACGTTGATTGCCATGGTCTTGAAGCGTGCCAGGGGCAGGGTCTGGGTTGCCATGACGTGCTCCACCTCGGAGGTGCCGATGCCGAACGCGAGAGCGCCGAACGCACCGTGGGTGGAGGTGTGGGAGTCGCCGCAGACGATGGTCATGCCGGGCATAGTCAGGCCGAGCTGCGGGCCGACCACGTGCACGATACCCTGTTCCTCGTCGCCGAGGGAGTGGATGCGCACGCCGAATTCCTTGGCGTTGCGGCGCAGGGTCTCGATCTGGGTGCGGCTGGTCAGGTCAGCAATGGTGCCGAAGATGTTGTCGGTGGGGGTGTTGTGATCCTCGGTGGCGATGGTCAGGTCGAGACGGCGCAGGGGGCGGTTCTCGATGCGCAGACCCTCGAATGCCTGGGGCGAGGTCACTTCGTGCAGTAGCTGCAGGTCAATGTAGAGCAGGTCGGGCTTGCCGTTTTCACCGGGGACGACGACGTGTGCGTCCCAGACTTTTTCTGCCAGGGTGCGCGGACGGGTGCCCGCGGTGGTTGCGTTCTGTTCGCTAGTCATGCTTTCTCCTGCTTGATGCGTTCCTACGGTGGATGCGTTCGGTGTGATGCGCGCCGCTGGTTTGCAGGGTTGAGGGGCGGATTATGTACCCGATGGGACCCTCAAACCGGTATTTCCCTGCGGCGTGTCGCACATTTTTTCACGGATTCTTAGCCTGTGAGACGGCCTAGAAACACCCCGAACCAGCGAGTGTTTTTGTGTGGGTTTATTCTATGACTCCAGGGTAAGCTTGCGGGATTGCACGCATTTTTCTGCGGCTTTTCGCATATTTTTCCCCATAAACCCACATAAACACTTATTATGAAAAATTCATAATTTATCCCGTAGGGGGTGATTCCATCTTCAGCTCTGCACCCCAAAGAGTCCATGAAGTCCGGGGTATCTTTCATATTCTGAGATAGAATATAAGAATGACTCCTTCCGCCTCACGTTTTAACGCACACGGAATGCGTCACCCCAACGCATCCACACACCACAACGCACCGGTTGTCGACCCCGTCAAGCCGCCCGAACACATGGCCGCCGACGAGCAGATGGTAGAGGTACACTCCCACGGCTCCTCCGGCGTTGGCGTGCTCGACAAGGCGACCCTCATTCTTGATTGCCTCGAGGCAGGCCCCGTATCCCTGGGCGACCTCGTCAAGGCAACCGGCCTGGCACGACCCACCGCGCACCGCCTCGCCGTGGCACTGGCACATCACCGCCTCGTAGCCCGCGACGTGCAGGGACGCTTTATGCTCGGCCCCCGTCTGACCGAACTCGCCTCCGCCACCATTTCTGATGAGCTCATCACCGTGGCCGACCCGATCCTGCAGAAGCTCAGCCTCGAAGCTGACGAGTCCACCCAGCTGTACCGCCGCCAGGGTGACTGGCGCGTGTGCGTTGCGACCGCGGCACGCCCCTCCGGCATGCACGAATCCATTCCGGTCGGTACCCAGCTGTCCATGCAGGCTGGCTCCGCCGCACAGGTACTGCTGGCTTGGGAAGATCAGAACCGCATTGTTGAAGGCCTGCGCGATGCACACTTCAGCGCCGCCATGCTCGCGGCTGTGCGCCGCATCGGCTGGGCGCAGTCCGTGGGCGAGCGCGAGCGCGGTACCGCCTCGGTATCCGCTCCGGTGCGCGCTCCCGGTGGCAAGGTGATTGCGGCTGTCTCTATCTCGGGTCCGATTGATCGTATGACCCGCCAGCCGAACCGCAACTACCCCGAGCTGGTCGTCAAGGCTGCTCAGGCGATTACAAACGGTCTGCGTGAGCTTTCTACTTCTCACTCAGCCTCGGATGTTGAGGAAAGCTAAGGCTCCGTTATAGATAGTTTTCACGAAAATAATCCCTCCCCGCCTCATTGAGGTGGGGAGGGATTCTTTTATGCGGTTTCAGATGATATGCCGCTAAATGTCCAGCGCCTTGCGGTAGGCGTTGAGGCGCTTAGCTTCCAGCTGCACCGGGGCGACCACACAGGACTGCACCGCCTTCTCAACGCCGGTCTGCAGGCGACCCCGCAACTTACGTGCGTAGTAGCGTGAGCCCATGGCGGTGAGCAGCCTGCCCACACCCGCCGAGGCGATGCCGAGGAGTATACCCAGCAGCAGAAGCAGGGTCGGCAGGGGTACCGGGGAGCCTTCGGGAGTCGGCGCGGGCGGCAGTTGAATCTGCAGGTACGCCATGCCGGAGATGAGGGTCAGCCAGCCGACACCTACCAGGGCGCTCAGTAGCGCAATCCACTGCAGGGCGTTGAAGATGACCCAGGGGGCGCGGGTGCGACCCAGACCGTAGTCGATGCGCATCATGTCCCGTTCGAGCAGTTCGGGTAGCTCCGCCTCGCGGGAGAGGGCGGCTTCCTTCATGCTGCGTTTCCACGGCTCGTCGATGCGGGCCGCCATCTGCTTGCTGTATTGGCGTACGGCGTTTGCCATGCCTGCCTTCTGGGCGGCGCTCAGCGGGGGTAATGAGGACGCCACCAGCTCGGGCGCGTTCTCGCTATCGGAGCCGAGCATGCCCGCGGACTTCGCGGCCTTGGAGGAGCTTTTCTTCTCATCCTGTTGCCCCAGGTGCAGGCGGCGCAGGGGGTCAGCTTTCAGGCGGCTCGTCCAGCGGGTGAGGATCCAGCCGGTGTGCTGGCCTGCGGCGCGGCGGTAGGAGGCGGTTGCCGCCTGCAAAACCTGTTCTGCTTGGCTGGAGGTGTAGCATGCCTTCACGAGCTTCTGTTCCGCTTCGAGGGCGTAGGCTCCGGCGAGTACGGCCCCCTCTCCCCCGGCGTAGGCGCGCAGCTGGGAGGCGGTGGCGTGCAGCTGCGCGTCGGTTCGCTGCAGGGACAGGCTCTTGGCGGCGGCTACCTGGGCGAGCAGGTCGCGGAGCACGTCGACGCCCTCACCGGTTCGCGCGGAGACGGCGATGGGTGCGGCGAGCAGGTGCGCTTCGGTGCCCTCAGCCTGGAGCAGGCGGGTGAGGGATGCGAGCACGGCGGGCACCTCGGCGGGCGCCAGTTTATCAGCTTGGTTGAGCACGCAGAGTGCCTGCGCGCCGGAGGCGGCAAGCGGCACCATAAAGTCACGGTGGATGACGGCGTCGGCGTATTTTTGAGGGTCGACAACCCAGACGAGTACGTCCACGTAGCGCATCATGCGGGCGGCAAGGTCGCGGTTGGTGGTGGTGACCGAGTCGAAGTCGGGCATGTCCAGCAGGATGAGGCCACCGGTGCGGGTGCGCATTTCGCCGCGTCCACCTACTGCGCGGCGGATACGGTTGAAGAGTCCGGGTGCCGGTTCGGTGACGGCGTTGGGTGCCACCGCTCCCCCGCTTGCGTTACCCCCGTTTGCTTCTCCTTCGGCGGTGAGCGCCTGAGTCTGCGGGTAGACGCGCTTGTCAATGCCGAGCCAGTCGAGCAGTTCTTCACTGCCTTCTGCCTCCCAGATGGCCGCCTGCACGGTGGAGGTGGTCGGGCGCGTGGGGGCGGAGAGGGCAATATTCTGCCCGGCGATGGCGTTGAAGAGCGTGGATTTGCCGCTGCCGGTCGCGCCGAAGAAGCCGATGACGGTGTGTTCGGTAGAGAGTTCGCGGCGCTGGCTGAGGCGTTCGAGGGTTTCGGCGGCGTCAAGCAGGACGGTTTCGGGGACTCGTCCTTCACCGTAGCTGATGGCTTCCTTCAGGGATGCGACGGAGCGCGCGAAGGGCGAGGCCGCCACGGCGGGAGTAGTGCCTTTGTTCTCAGGTTTGTTCTCGGGGGTAGTCATAGTGCGTTTTCTTCGTCTGTGGTGCGCGGTGTGGGTTATCTGCTGACAGGCGGTTGAGCGCGCCGCCCTTAACTATGCTGTAGCCGACCAGGGGGTCTGTACACTCTTTGCCTGTGCAGCTTGGCTCTGCACACTCATTTCCGCGGCAATTTTCTGCACCTGCTCGGCGGCGCGGTGAATGTCCTCGGCATCAGCCTGCGGGTCGGTTTCTTCCAACACCTCGGTGAAGGGCTGAGCGTGCTCGGTGAGCAGATCCGCCATACGTTCGAGCAGGTCGGTGCGGGCACGGGTCGCCATGCGGCGCACCGCGTCTTCACCGAAGATGGACTCGAGCAGCTTGGTGCCGACCACGCCGCTACCGCCCGCAATACCCGCCTCAATACCGGTAATGCCGCCGGTGAGGCTGAACGCGGCGACCATGAGCATCACGGCGGCGGCGTTCACGCCCAGGGAGAGGAAGCGGGCGCGTTTGCGCTTGTCGGCGCCTTCTTCTCGGATCATTTCGAGGACGGAACCCTGCCAGAGGCGAATCTGCTCGGCAACAGCTGCGGAGAAAATGTCTTCGGCGGACTGCACCTCGCCCTTCACCTCACCGTCTGTGCTCTGTTCGGACGCGGAAGAAACAGCCTGCGGCGCAACTGCAACAGCCTGCGGCGTAGCAGAAACCGCCTGCGGCGCATCCAGGCGCGCCAGCAGGGAGCGTCCGGCGCGGCTGGCACGCCAGCGGGTGCGGGTATTTTCGGAGGCGCGGGCGGCCGCATCCAGCACGACGGCGTGGATGCCGCTTTCGAGGGCGTCTTCTACCTTCTGGGCGGCGGCGGGCTGACCGCGCAGGGCGGAGCCGACGCGGTCACGCAGGCGGCCGATAGTGCTGTCGAGGGAGCGGAAGAAGTCGCCGGTTCCCACAAAGTCATGCCAGCGCGAGAGCACTTCGCCGCGCAGCAGGGAGCCGTCGGAGAGGGCGCCGTCGATGGTGGTCAGCGCGTCCTCGTATTCTTCGGCTACGATGCTGGCGAGCGACTGGTGCGCCGCCTGCTGGCGCGCCTGTTCGGCGGCGAGCACCTGCAGGTTACCGGCGAGGGTTTCGACGGCACCGGCGAGGGTCTGCCGGGCAATGGCGGCGCGGGCGGGTGCGTCGGCGCCGAGTTCGCGGATCCACAGGGTCAGCGGGGCGAGACTGACGGGGGCGAGCATGCCACTTTCGTCGCGCGGCTGTTCGGTGACGGTGTGAATCAGTACGGCGTGGATTCCGGCCTCGTCGAGCATGCGTCGCAGGTCGTTTTCGATGGCCTCTTCGTCGCCTTCGGGCACGCGGTTGAGCACCACGGCGATGGCGATGGAGCGTGCGGCTGCTTCGTGGAGCAGTTCCCAGGGCACGGCGTCGGCGTAGCGGTTGGCGGTGGTGACGAAGAGCCACAGGTCGGCGGCGGAGAGCAGCTCCTTGGCGAGGGTGCGGTTTTCCTCAGAGACGGAGTCGATATCGGGTGCGTCAATGAGCGCGATGCCCTGCGGTAGCGCAGAGGTAGTAATAGGAATGAGGGCGCGCGCAATCTTCGGGTCAAGGCCGGGTAGTGCCTGCGACCCGGCGTTCATGCCGGAGGTGCGGGTACGCGGCAGGGTGGGCAGGAAGCGTTCGGGGGACAGAGCCGCTTCGTCTTCTGCACGGTGCAGTAGTACGGGGTGGCGGGTGGTGGGTCGAATCGCGCCGGACTGGGTGAGCGGCTCTCCAAGCAGGGTGTTGACGAGGGTGGATTTGCCGGCGCCGGTGGAGCCTCCGACCACGATGGTGAGGGGATTGTCGACGCTGGCGCTGCGCGGCAGGATGTAGTCGTCAAGTTGGCGTGCCATGGCGGCAAGCAGGGTGCGCGCGGTGGCGGTGCCGTGCTCGGTGGTGCCGTCGTGGGTGACGGTGTAGGGGGTGCCGGGGGTTTCGCCGGCTTCTACGTCGAGCGGGAGGGGGATTCGAGTGAGCAGTTCGCGAGCTGCTTTGAGCTGCGCATAGTCGGTGGTAGTCACAGCGCTATTGTCCCATAGGGTGAAGCCGCTTCATGCCATGCGTGGGCGTTGTGGTGGGCACGTTGCGGCTGCGGGGAGTTTGGGGGCTCTTACTGAGGTATTTTTGAGGGATGTTCGAACAACTCTGAGGGGTTGTTTTAGTACCTTTGAGTTGTGGTGCAATAACTCCAATATGAGTTTGATTCGCTCAAGAAAAGATTGAAAAATCCCTAAGTTTCTAGGGGAAACATCAGATTTTAATGCGGTTATCCCAAACACATTGGTACGTTTTATAACCCGCATAAAACGGGCAAATATTAAGATTTGATAACTTTTTACGCTCAGGGGTAGATATGGTCTTTTCGAACCTAAAAGTACGCTTAGAATCGTTGAGCACGACAACCAGGCAGGTCATAACCACACCGATTCCTTCAGGAGGCTTCTGGCCTGCCCTTTCTATTGCATCCGTACTCACCGCGGTATGCCACACATCGGGAACGCTCACCGACCCCTCACGCAACTGCATGCAAAATTTATTGCCGTTGGGGTTCACTGCATCCGAGCTACCCGTTATTGCCTGCCCGTCTTTACTCTTGCGAAAGGTTGCGTATGTTCGGTTCGCTGTCACGCCGCCATCTTCTTGCCCTCACGTCTGGTGCGACTCTGAGTGCACTCGCAAGCGCCTGCAGCCCCGTCGTTTCTCGTCCTCAACCGCTCACCAAGTCTTCTCCCGATCATGCCGCACCGGCACCTCAGAGCACCCAGACCAAATCTGCAACCACCACGCGCAGTATTACGTACGCCGAGCCTCTGCCGGCGTCGGCTCTGGATGGTCGCGGACCTGCTCTTCTGCCGGATTGCTTCTTTGAGCGTTCCGGAAATTTCTCGAACGGCACCCTGAGCCATCGAGCTGTCAATGTCCCCCGCCCCATCATGCCCCCGGAAGCTAAAGAGCGCACCGTTGAGGGCCTGCACGCTTTCCTGCAGTACTGGGGTGCGGCGCAGAACTATATGCTTCTCACCGGCGACACCGACCCCTTCATGAACCTGCCCGGCCAAGAGCACTTTAGCAACATGGCGCAGATGTACCGCGATATCTACCGCTACAACATCGGCTGGCTGGTCTCTAAGAACAACCACCCCATGTGCATTAACCTGAGCTCCCCGCAGCCGGTGCCCGCCACCGAGCAGGACGTCTACTGCTGGAAGGCGACCCTGAAGGTGGACGAGAACGCGTTCCTGTTCAACCATGAGACCCGTCAGCGTGAGCAGCTCACCGGTATCTACGGCAGTAATCAGAAGGCGGACGCTTACGTCTACTTTGGCCCAGAGGGCTGGCAGATGCTGGAGGATCCGAAGTCTTCCCCGAGTGCTACCGCCACCCCTGCGGCTAACCCTGAACCGTCCACGAATACTCCGAGCGCGCAGCCGACCCCGAATGAGAGCACCTCTTCTAAGGCGGCTCGTTATATTCGAGGTTCAGCCTAAAGCTTCTTTGCATCCGTGCCTCAAAGATCCCGTCATATTGGGTGATATGAGGCACGGATGAGGGCTTTTATTTGTGTGCCACGCGTGAAATCTATAGGCTAGGGCTAGATGAGGTCCGCCCATTTTCGCCTCAATATGCCTCTGCCCGCCCCGCGGGTGACTGTTTCGCGCCCTCCTATAGTGGCGTGATGTTAGGCTGAGGATGAGGGCGTGAGCTCTTCACCTATCACCGATACTTCCGCATCACAGCACATTCAAGGGGATCACTATGATTCACAGCCGCCGCCACTTTATTGCGCTCACGGGCACTGCCGCCCTGGGCGCTATGCTTGCCGCTTGCGGTTCCAAAAAGACTGAGGAGGCGACCGCCTCCCCCACTGCTTCCGCTTCGATTGCGGGTGCCTACGATAACCTGTCGGGCGAGTTGAAGTGGACCAAGTACATTCCCGGTCATGGCGCTGCCCCGATGAGTAGCACCGACCCGGAGACCGGTCAGGTCTACACGATTGAGCCGACCGCCGGCCCGGCAAGCGTGGATTCTAAGGCGAGCGCCGTGCCCATCCCCGTTGAGGATGAGAGCATGTACGACAAGAATGCCCGCGGTCTGCGCGCCACTTTCGCGTATTTTGCGGCGGCGGTGAACTATGCCCGTATGACCGGTGATCCCGGTCCGGCTCTACAGGTAGTTCAGGCGCAGAACGCTACCGACCGTGCGGCGTTGGAGAAGCTGCGTGCGTTCTACGCGCCCGGCACGAACTGGCTGGTGGGTGGCGAGTGGACGTTCCGCCTGACCGATAAGCAGCCGACGACCCGCGGTACTAAGTATTCGTGGGCGTGCACCGTAACGCAGGCGCACGGCCTGCAGGTTGAGAAGGCAACCAATACGACCAAGCCTCTAGAGGACACTGAGGCCCCGGAGATTAAGGCTCTGTACGCTGAGTACGATGAGGAGGCGAAGCGCTGGGTCGTGATTTCGCCTCAGCAGTATGATCCCGCGTTGACTCCGAAGCCGACGCAGACTCCGCGCGCGCATCCTTCGTCGACTTACACTCCGACGGTGACTGATGACAGCACCGTGGCGGCTAATGGCGGCGCGAACACCGGCGCGAATACTTCGGGTAACGGTGCCGCGCAGGGTACCGCAAATAATGGTGCGGCACAGAACGGTGGTACCCAAAACGGCGGCGCACGACAGTACACTGGCTCCCAGAATGGTGGAGCACAGAACGGTGGCGCTCAGAATGGTGGCGCACAGGCTCCTCAGCCTGCCGCTACCCAGGCGCCTGCCGCTACCCAGGCGCCTGCGGCTACCGCGCAGCCTGTGGCGACTCAGCCTGCCGTTGCGACGGCTCAGCCGAGTGTAGCTCCCGGCGCTCCTGATCCCGGCGCTGCTCAGCCCGGTGCCGCTGGTGGAGAAGCTACTCCTGCCGGGGGTGCCCAGTAGCCCCTCCCCTATAGACAATCCCTATAGACGATGAACACGTCCTCTCCTTCACTATGCCCTGCGTCCCTCGGTGCGCTGTTGCCGCTGGTTGCGGTAAGTTCGCTGATGGGCGGCATATCACGCTCATTTGAGCGGTGGTACGCACGGGTGTGAAGGCGGGGGCGCGTTATACTTAGGACTGTCTCTAGAGGGATATCCGCGTGTGATATCCGCTTGTCGAGGCGCACTCTCACTCGTCTCTCACCTGAGATTCTCACTCGAAAGGTACTCCGTGGCGCTTTTCCCTTTGACCTCTGGGCTTTCTAATGGTTCCGCTACCGGCATCAGCCGCCGTTCTGCTCTGCGTTACGCCGGTGCGGGCGTTGCAGGCGTGTCGTTGAGCGCCCTGCTGGTTGCCTGCGGTGGTTCTTCGTCCACCACCGAGAACGCTGATGCGGATACCCCTCAGATGTCTCCCTCGGCTTCTGCGCGCACTGACTTTAGCGGCGAGGTCACCTTCGATAACTATGAGAAGAAGGGCACTTTCGTTCCGGCGACCGAGTCCGCTCCCGCGCAGAACGTGCCGGTCCCCAAGCGCCCGGCGAGTGCTTCGGAGAACTCGGTGCAGGGTCTGTACGATTCGATTGCGTTCGTGTATGCGGCGATTAACTACCTGGTGTTGACCGGTGATGCGGCTCCGCTGCGTGAGTCGAAGGCTGACGAGAAGTTCATTGCCTCGTTCTCTTCGTTCATGGATGAGTCGAATGAGAGCTCTCAGGCACGTGACTGGTTTGTTTCGCCGAAGGTGACGATGTCTGCGTTCACTGCTGTTCCGACTCTGGTGAAGAAGAGCGTGCAGTGGACTTTCGACCTGGTGATTGATTTGGGTCCAACCGTTGTGGTTGATGGCGCTCCTGCGGAGATGTCTGAGAAGGTTCGCCGCACTGAGCGTGGCCTGGTGGTTACCGGTGTGCGCCACGATAATGATTGGACTTTGACTATTCAGGATGAGTATGAGGCGCAGGCTTCGGCTCAGCCTAAGAATGGTGGTGCTTCCGGTGGTGCCGCTAACGGCGGTAATGCTGGCGATTCCGGTGGTGCTAACGGCGGTAATTCTGGTGATTCCGGCAACTCCGGTAATGGCGGCAATTCTAATGGTGACAACCTTTAAGCCCTCAGATGGATGAGGCATCATGCCCTAACTCGCACTCGGGTTAGGGCATGATCTGTTTTACTCTGGTAGTAACGTACTTTCCCGGATTCAAGGTTTTTGTATGTCTTCTTTTTCTCAGTCTTCTTTCTCTCGCCGCTCCCTGCTGCGCCTGGGCGTGGGCGTTTCTGCTGTTGCCGGTTCTGCGGCGCTGTTGAGCGCGTGCGGTTCGGGTGGTTCTAGCCAGCAGTCTGGTTCTCAGGGCGGTAGCTTGAGCGGTTCGAAGTCGAGCGCTAACCCGAATGGGTACAGTGATGATGGTCAGAACTATTCGGGTCTGGTGGAGTACACCCACTATGAGGGCGCGTTGAATTATGAGCAGGGTACGGTGGAGCATCCGCCGCGTAATGCTCCGAAGCCGAAGGTGACTGAGGCGCTGTCGGTCAATACGGTGACGGGTTTTCATGAGGCGATTGCTTATTTTGCGGCGGCTATGGATTATCTGGTGAAGACCGGTAGTACGGATGCGTTCTCGACCGGCATTACCCTATCCTCGAAGACTCGCTCTGAAGTGGATGCCCTGTCGGCTTCTATTCTTGCGGGTGTGCAGAAGGGTTCCTGGTATGTGAATCCCTCGGCTTCTTATGCGCTGTCGAGTGCGCAGCCGTCGATTATGAGTGATGGCAACCTACTGTTTAAGGGCAAGTACACTCTGGATTTCGGTACGGAGGCGGTGGCTGAGGGCAAGATCCAGCCGGTGGTCGCCTCCGCGAGTGCTTCTGCTTCTGCCTCCGCATCGGTTGAGCCTACTGAGCCTTCTGAGGATGCGCTGGTGTCTGAGTCGGCGTCCCCCAGCGCTTCTGTTTCTGCTTCTGCGACGGCGGCGGGGCCAGCTTCTCAGGTGACGGTTCAGGAGTGTGATTTCCGCGGCCGCTACCATGCTGATTCTAAGATGTGGGAGCTGAGCGTGGCGTACGGCGCGACCTTGCAAGGTGGCACCGCCCAGGGTGGCGCTACCGGTGGCACCGCGAGCGCGGCGGCATCCGGTTCGGCTTCCGCACCCTCTTCTGCCGCCGCTTCTGCTGGGGCTTCCGCTGAGGCTTCCGCTGAGGCGTCCGCCACCTCCGCGGCGTCATAGTTCGTCATAACGCTTTGATCTGCGAGGCGCTTCTCACGCTTCGCCCACTCGACTCTGTATCCTGTTGGGTTTGCGGCTAAACTGGTTGCAATCACCGACTGACTGAAAGGTATCACTATGTCCGAGAACCTGACCCGCCGCGCGGCGCTGGGTGTACTGGGCGTCAGCTCCATGGCTTTGCTGGCCGCTTGTGGCTCTAAGGCTACTTCTGAGGCGTCTGCTTCCGCTTCTGGCTCTGAGAGCGCTTCTGCGGCTGCTTCTGAGTCTGCTACCGCGTCGCCGAGCGCTTCGGCTTCGGCATCTGCTTCCCCTTCCGCTTCTGCGTCGGCTTCGGCTACCGCAGCGAATTCTCCGCTGCCTAACGACAATAAGGATTACAGCGGCGTAGCGAAGCTGGAGAAGATGGAGGAGCACGGCGAGTACCAGCCGGGTAACGCTGAGCACCCGCCGCAGAATGTTCCCTCCCCGATTGTTCCGGAGGCCATGCACCAGAATTCGGTGGCTGGCTTCGCGGCGGCTCTGGCGTACTTCGGTGCGGCGTTTGAGTACCTGCTGCGTACCGGTGATATGCGCTACATGAACGAGGTCAGCACCGACCAGGAGACCCTGGCGGCGATGAAGAAGTACGCGGACTCCACCAAGGCAGGTATTGACGAGAAGAAGACCTGGTACGTGAACCCGACCGCTACCTTGACTATCGGCACTAAGCAGCCGGTTCTGGCGCAGGGCGCGTACAACTGGACCGTGACTTTGAACGTGGATCTGGGTGAGAAGCTGTTCAAGGACGGTAAGGAGCAGACCGTGGCGGCTGATAAGCGTCACGTGAAGATGTTCGGTGAGGCTGTTGGCCGCTACTTGAACAACAAGTGGGACCTGCACATGGACATCAACTAGTCCTCTGAGGCTGGTTTTCTCCCCCATTTTTGGGTCTTTTCCATCTCAGGATGCGGTCTTTACTGTTTTTTCCATTGATGGCAATAAAATTTGTGGCTCCAGCTTGCGGTGAACAGAGTTCATCATTACTCTTATATACAGAGGTTGTCTTTTGGGCTACATAATGTTTCTAGAGAGCGCCGCACATTCATCATCCTTTATCGAGAAAGGGTTTGTGCGGCGCTTTTCTGTACCCTCTTCCTGAACCTCGTTCCTTGAGGTTTTTCTCTGGCATTATTACGAACTGTGACCGCAGGTTTAAACCTGCCGCCGGCGAGTAGTAGAGTTGCCACGTAACCGATTATTCATTGCGGAGACCCCGTCGCGGCTGGCCTCCCTCCAAGCTCATGTAAGGAGCACCCCATGGCAAAGATTCTCAACAGCATTGTTGAAGCAACCGGCCAGACCCCCCTGGTTAAGCTGAACCGACTGGACGAGGGCCTTCCCGGTAACGTTGCGGTCAAGCTTGAGTTCTACAACCCCGCAGGTTCGGTTAAGGACCGTATCGGTCGCGCCATCATTGACGCTGCTGAGAAGTCGGGTGCGCTGAAGCCCGGCGGCACCATTGTTGAGGGTACTTCCGGTAACACCGGTATTGCGCTGGCTATGGTGGGTGCTGCTCGCGGTTACCGCGTCATCCTGACCATGCCGGAGACCATGTCTGCTGAGCGTCGCGTGCTGCTGCGCGCTTACGGTGCTCAGATTGTGCTGACCCCGGGTACCGAGGGTATGCGCGGCGCTGTGGAGAAGGCTAAGGAAATCGTTGCGACCACCGAGAACGCTATTCTGGCGTCCCAGTTCACCAACGAGGCAAACCCCGCCATTCACTACAACACCACCGGCCCTGAGATTTGGGAAGCAACCGACGGTAAGGTCGACATTTTCGTGGCGGGTATTGGCACCGGCGGCACCATTTCCGGTACCGGTAAGTACCTGAAGGAGCAGAACCCGGACGTGAAGGTTGTTGCGGTTGAACCGAAGGACTCCCCGCTGCTCTCCGAGGGTCGCGTTGGCCCCCACAAGATTCAGGGCCTGGGCGCTAACTTCGTTCCGGAGACTCTGGACCGCGGCGTCTACGATTCGGTGACTCCGGTCAGCGCTGAGGACGCTATGCGCACCTCCCGCCTGCTGGCTACCCAGGAAGGTATTCTGGGCGGTATTTCTTCCGGTGCGGCTGTCTGGGCTGCTCTGGAGGAGGCTAAGAAGTCTGAGAACAAGGACAAGCTGATCGTGGCTATTGTTCCCGACTTCGGTGAGCGTTACATCTCTACCGCCCTGTACGAGGATATCCGCGGCTAATAGCCCGTTGTTTCCACCCCTACTCCCTGCCTGAGGTCTTGGACCTAGGGTTTGGATAGCTGATGCCCCGCCTCCGGCTCGTCCCACTGTGGACGGTCCCGAGGCGGGGCTTTTGCATCTTTTGACCGGCAGAAATATTACGTTCCGCGCGTTTGTGTGACTGAGTTTTTGGTAAGCGTGTCTACTATGACATGTAGCAGGCCGGGAATAGGCGAAAGGGCCCCGTTGTTGGTACCTTTGAAAGGTCGCATATACAGAGAACGACCGATGAGGGAAAGGGAACCCATGAGTTTTATTGCGCGTCTGCGTGAAGATATTGAGAACGTCCGCCAGCACGACCCTGCTGCGCGCGGCGCTGTCGAGATTGCGCTGAACTATTCGGGCATGCACGCCATTTGGGTTCACCGTCTGACCCATAAGCTCTGGCAGAAGGATGAGACGAAGGCTCTGGCCCGTACTCTCTCGCAGTTTGCTCGTTTTCTGACCGGTGTGGAGATTCACCCCGGCGCGACCATTGGCCGCCGTTTCTTCATCGATCACGGCATGGGCATTGTTATTGGTGAAACCGCTGAGGTCGGTGACGACGTGATGCTGTACCACGGCGTGACCCTGGGCGGTCGCTCCCTGGAGAAGGTGAAGCGTCACCCCACCATCGGTGACCGCGTGACCATTGGTGCCGGCGCTAAGGTGCTGGGTCCGGTGGAGATTGGTTCCGATAGCGCTATCGGTGCGAACGCCGTGGTCGTCAACGATCACCCCGCCGATTCGATTATTACCGGTATTCCGGCGAAGCACCGTCCGCGTACCCCGGAGAAGAAGAAGCCGCTGGTGGACGCTGTGGAGTATATTGACCCCGCCATGTGGATTTAGTGCTTGTTAGCGTTTTGAGGCGGTAGCGGCGCGCCTGACGGCTCCTGGCTAGGCTCTGCAGGTCTTCTCCCCTGCTATACCCCTGAATACACCTCGGGGGCGCCCCATATAAGACATAACGAAAGCCCGCCTTCGACCGGATTCTCATCCAGCCGAAGGCGGGCTTGACGTATTCAGCTACGGGAGCTTAGTGAACGTGAATGTCCGCTGCGTTCACCTCGGAACGGTCGCCGCTCCACATGGTGTGGAAGGCGCCCTCTTCGTCAATACGACCGTAGGTGTGTGCACCGAAGAAGTCACGCTGACCCTGAATCAGGGATGCGGGCAGGCGGTGGCGGCGCAGACCGTCGTAGTAGGACAGCGCGGAAGCGAACACCGGCACGGGGATGCCCAGTGCGGTTGCCTTAGCCACCACGCGACGCCAGGAAGGAACGAGCTCCTCCATGAGGTTCTTGAAAGCGGGTGCCAGAAGCATGTTCGCGGGAGCCTCATCAGCGTAGGCAGCCATGATGTCGCCCAGCAGCTCGGCGCGGATGATGCAGCCTGCACGCCACAGCGATGCGATGGTGTCCAGCTTCAGGTCCCACCCGTATTCCTTGCCTGCGCGGGTGAGCAGGTCCATGCCCTGTGCGTACGCAACGAGCTTGGATGCGAAGAGTGCGCGGCGCACATCCTCAACGAACTCGGGGTCGCCTGCACCAATGCCGGTGGTTGCGATGAGGCCTGCGGGCAGTTCGCGCTGTGCCTGCTCGCGCTGCTCACGCTCGGAGGAGGAGAGGGCGCGTGCGAACACGGACTCTGCGATAGCGGAGACGGGGGAACCGAGGTCCAGGCCGGCCTTAGCGGTCCACAGGCCGGTACCCTTCTGGCCCGCTGCGTCAACAATAACGTCGACCAGGGGCTTGCCGGTCTTTGCATCGACCTGTGCGAGCACCTCAGCGGTGATTTCAATCAGGTAGGAGCTCAGGTCGCCTTCGTTCCAGGTCTTGAAGATTTCTGCCTGCTGTGCCGGCTCAATGCCCGCGATGGAGCGCAGAATGTCGTAGGCTTCACCGATCACCTGCATGTCGGCGTACTCGATACCGTTGTGGACCATCTTCACGAAGTGGCCCGCACCGTCAGTGGAGATCCATGCGCAGCAGGGTGCGCCGTCCTGAGGTGCCTTCGCTGCGATCTTTTCGAGCAGCGGGCCCAGGTGCTTGTAGGACTCTGCGGAGCCGCCGGGCATCATGGAGGGGCCCCAGAGAGCGCCCTCTTCGCCGCCGGAGACGCCAACGCCCACGAAGTGCAGGCCCTTTTCAGCCAGGACGTGCTCGCGACGGATGGTGTCGGGGAAGTGGGAGTTACCGCCGTCGATAATGATGTCGCCCTCATCGAGCATGGGAGTGAGCTGCTCGATCACTGCGTCGACGGGTGCGCCCGCCTTGACCATAATCAGGATGCGGCGGGGGGACTCGAGGGAGTCAACGAGTTCCTGCAGGGACTCGGTACGGATGAAGTCGCCGTCTGCGCCGTGCTCAGCCAGCAGTGCGTCGGTCTTCTCTACGGAACGGTTGTGCAGTGCCACGGTGTAGCCGTTACGTGCCAGGTTGCGGGCGAGGTTTGCGCCCATGACAGCAAGGCCGGTGACACCAATCTGTGCCTTCTTGTTTTCAGTCATGTATATAAGGATACGCGCTTAGGGCAGGCTATATATAGGTGGAGTGCAGTTTTATGCTCGAAGGAATCGCAGTTCCGGCTGGATTATCTTCGCGAGCTTCCCGCAGGGCACCTCGCAGCATACCCTCGCGGCAGGTCAATAGGTCAGCAAACACCGGGTAAACAAAAACCCCGGTACCTTGCGGTACCGGGGTTAGCGGTGGGTCCTACCGGGATCGAACCGATGACATCCACGGTGTAAACGTGGCGCTCTACCAGCTGAGCTAAAGACCCGTAGTTCTCACTGATTCGTTGTCGTTTCAGTGGCGAACACAAGAGAAAACTATACGGGCTTTTGAGGCGCCACGCAAATCCGAGACACGTGTTCTATGTCTCAATATTTTTTTCTTTTTCGCAACTAACCCCACAGCAAGCCACATCAAGCCATGTTGACCCCCGGCCTTATAGGTAGGTCATACCCCATCATTCCGCGCCATTCCGCCACCCCCACCATTCCGCACTATTTAGATACAAAAAGACCCTAACTAGTACTTTTGATGCGCATATTTTTCGCTCAGAGAGCTAAGCCACGAAACCCACATCACAAAAACCTTCGTTTGATGCCAAGAAGCCCACATTTAGGTCTAAGATAGTAGAGATAAGTAGCGAAGTAGACCCCACGGATCTATAGCGCTTAAACGCAGAGATTGTTCGACAATGCAACATCGCGGCGAACAATCTACACAACCGCACAGAAGAGAGGTTGGATTAGTTTGGCTAACGTACCGAACGAGCACTCCCTGAGCACCCTTCTTGATGGCCTGAAGGACATCGACGTAGAAGAGACCCAGGAATGGGCTGAGTCCCTCGAGGACCTTATCAAGACTCACGGCACCGAGCGTGCAGAGTACATCCTTCGCGCGCTGCTCAAGGAGGCTGGCGCAAAGGGCGTAAAGGTCCCCACTCTGGTCAAGACCGACTACATCAACACCATCCCCGCAGACCAGCAGCCCGAGTACCCCGGCGATGAGGAACTCGAGCGCCAGTACCGCGCATGGATCCGTTGGAACGCAGCAATCATGGTTCAGCGTGCCCAGAAGAAGGGCATCGGCGTTGGTGGCCACATTTCCACCTTCGCAGGTGTCGCTGACCTCTACGAAATGGGTCAGAACCACTTCTTCCGCGGCCGTAACCACCCCGGTGGCGGCGACCAGGTCTTCTTCCAGGGTCACTCCTCCCCCGGTGTCTACTCCCGCGCATTCGTTGAGGGCGTCCTGAGCGAAGAGCAGATGGACGGCTTCCGCCAGGAGAAGACCAAGGGCGCAAACGGTATTCCTTCGTACCCGCACCCCCGTTGCATGCCCGAGTTCTGGCAGTTCCCGACCGTTTCCATGGGTCTGGGCCCCCTGAACGCAATCCACCAGGCATCCTTCAACAAGTACCTGCACAACCACAAGATCAAGGACACCTCCGAGCAGCACGTCTGGGCATTCCTGGGCGACGGCGAAATGGACGAGCCCGAGTCGCGTGGTGCACTGCAGCTGGCTGCAAACGAGCACCTGGACAACCTGACCTTCGTCGTCAACTGCAACCTGCAGCGTCTGGACGGCCCCGTTCGCGGTAACGGCAAGATCGTTCAGGAGCTTGAGGCATTCTTCCGCGGCGCAGGCTGGCACGTCATCAAGGTCCTGTGGGGCTCCGACTACGACGAGCTGCTCAAGAAGGACAAGAGCGGCAAGCTCATCCAGCTGATGAACGAAACCCTCGACGGTGACTACCAGACCTTCCGCGGCGAAGACGGCGGCTACATCCGCGAGCACTTCTTCGGCAAGTACCCCGAGACCAAGGAACTGGTTGCAGACCTGACCGACGAGCAGATCTTCAACCTGCGCCTGGGTGGCCACGACGACAAGAAGCTCTACGCAGCCTACAAGGAAGCTATGGAGACCAAGGGCAAGCCCACCGTCATCCTGGCACAGTCCATTAAGGGTGCGGAGCTCGGCCCCTACTTCGAGGCACGTAACTCCACCCACCAGATCAAGAAGTTCACCATGGAAGCACTGAAGGGCTTCCGTGACCACCTGAACATCCCCATCTCCGACGAGGAGCTGGAGAAGGATCTGTACAACCCGCCGTACTACCTGCCCGAGGCAAACCACCCGGCACTGCAGTACATGCACGCACGCCGTAAGGAACTCGGCGGTTACATCCCGGGTCGCGCAAACGCACAGCCCGAGATTACCCTGCCCGAGCCCAAGGTCTACGCACAGACCAAGAAGGGCTCCGGCAAGCAGACCGCTGCTACCACCATGGCGTTCGTCCGCCTGATGAAGGACCTCATGCGTGTGAAGGGCTTCGGTCACCGTATCGTTCCCATCACCCCCGATGAGGCACGTACCTTCGGTATGGACTCCTTCTTCCCGTCCGCTAAGCTGTACAACCCCAACGGCCAGAACTACGTGCCCGTTGACCACCAGCTGATGCTGACCTACACCGAGTCCCCCGAGGGCCAGATTGTTCACGTGGGTATTAACGAGGCAGGCGCAACCGCAGCGTTCACCGCTATCGGTACCTCCTACGACACCCACGGCGAGCCGATGATCCCGATTTACATCTTCTACTCGATGTTCGGTTTCCAGCGCACCGGCGACGGCTTCTGGGCAGCTTCCGACCAGATGTGCCGCGGCTTCGTTATCGGTGCAACCGCAGGTCGTACCACCCTGTCCGGTGAGGGTCTGCAGCACAACGACGGTCACTCCCCGATTCTGGCGTCCACCAACCCGGCGTTCAAGATCTACGACCCGGCATACGGCTACGAGATTGCTCACATCGTTGAGCGCGGTATCGAGCAGATGTACGGCACCAAGGACGAAGACCACAACGTCATGTACTACCTGACCGTGTACAACGAGCCGATTCACCAGCCTGCTGAGCCGGCAAACGTTGACGTTGAGGGCATCATCAAGGGTATCCACAAGATCAGCGAGTCCCCGCTGACCTCCGGCCCCAAGGCACAGCTGCTGGCATCCGGCGTTGCTGTTCCGTGGGCCGAGAAGGCTCAGAAGCTGCTGGCTGAGGACTGGGGCGTCTCCGCAGACGTCTGGTCCGTCACCTCGTGGACCGAGCTGCGTCGCGACGGCATTGCCGCTGAGGAAGAGGCTCTGCTGAACCCGAACCAGCCCGCTCGCGTTCCTTACGTGACCCAGAAGCTGGCAGGCGCTGCTGGCCCGATCATCGCGACCACCGACTTCGCTTCGGAGGTTCCCGACCAGATTCGCCAGTTCGTTCCGAACGACTTCGCAACCCTGGGTGCTGACGGCTTCGGCTTCGCAGACACCCGCCCGGGTGCACGTCGCTTCTTCCACATCGATGCAGAGTCGGTTGTTGTCCGCACCCTGCAGATGCTGGCAAAGCGCGGCGAGGTTGCAGCAGACGTTCCCGCGAAGGCATTCGCTAAGTACGACCTGCTGAACGTGAACGCTAACTCCGAGCTGGAGCAGCACTAAGCATTTAGCGGTAGAACCCCGGTTCTGCGTTAGACGCTAAACGATGCCCCCGGTTGATGATTCATCGACCGGGGGCATTCGTGTTTTAACTGTGAGGAGGCGCAGGGTACCCAAGCTGCTTCCTGTTGATATTCTCGTTGACTACGCATTTCTTATGTAATAAATCAGACGTGACCGGAGTTTTGGTTGCCGTGTGTACCTAGCCGGTGGTAGCCTTTAACTACCCTTAACTATGATATTCACCACAGCATTGGTGGATATTCAGGGTGCCCGGTCAACACATTACGGAGGGCACGGCTCACTCATCTACGAGCATTTACCCTCCATAACTCATAGGGGTTCATGATGAAGCTCTAGAACATTCTCCTAGTAGTCATGACGCTGCAGAAACACCCTTGTGCGTGGTCTGCCATAGCGTCTTGGCCTTTCGCTATGGGTGCACTCCCAAGCTAGCAGGCACTCCCCCGAGATTCTGCTTATCGCTCTGGGATTCACATAGATTCCAGATTCTCTCGACGCCCATATTCACCGAGGCATATGCTTTGCAACAATCAGCAAAATACAGCCCCGCTTTCTTTACTGTCACATATTCTTTATCCAATTAAGGAGGGAGAATCATGAACCTCAAGAAAATCTTTCAACCCGCAATGGCCATAACATTTGCATTCACGCTAGCCTGCACATCCTGTTCTACAGGCCCGCAACTAGAACGTGATGAAACAGCCCAAGCAACTCTAGACTATAAAAACAACCGAATCATTACTCCACTCGAAGAATACAATGACAGTTTCGATGAAAATTCCCAGTATTACAATCAAGCCTTGGAAATTCTCAGGCAGCGCTGTTTCGCAAAACACGGCCAATCCTACGAAATATATATCCCGGATGATGTAGAAGATAGGAAATTCTTTTCGTCCGGTCGCGAGTTTGGCCTCTGGAACCCCGAATACTCCGCCAAATATGGAAACTACAAGCGACCCGGGAATGCACCATCATCCGGGGGCTATGACACAAAAATCATGGAACAGTGCATGCCTGAAATCTTAGCCACGTTGAAAGAGATTGCCGGCATCAGCCTCGAAGAGCAAAGTGGCCTCAGAGAAGCCTATCGTCGAATCCACGGCCAATCCTATGCAGCTGCCATGAATCATCCCGAATGGAAAAAATACCGTGAAGCATGGTGGAAATGCCTATCGGATAAAGGTCTAACGCCACGAAAAGGCGACTATGAATGGGAAACACAAGAACTATCAAATGCAACCCGCGCTAGTGGTGATAATAATGCCCCGGCATCGGAAGAAGAAATTCGAATCAGTGTCATTGAAGCACAATGCAGTAAAGATACAGGAATGGCTCAAGGTCTTGCCAATCTTGTAGCTTCATATCAAAAACCGCTCATTCGAGATAACGAAACAAAACTAGAAGAACAGCGACGGCAGCTATCAGAAGTTTATCTCCGATATAAAGAGTGGGTTCTCAAAAACCAATAAATAGAAGGTCCCCGATTGATGATTCATCAATCGGGGACATTTAATTTATTAACTACTCTGCAGATAGAGAGGGCTAATCGGCGAAGTGGCCGGTCACCTCCGCCAAACGCGCCGGATTCACCAGGTCAGGGTGCGTACCCTCCAGCAGCACCGCACGGAACGACGACGCATGCGCCGCCCAACCCTTCGCATCCAGATACGGCTGATCCTCATGCGGCACACCCACCAGCAACACATCACCATCAAAGAACGCCTGCTCAGCACCACGCATCAACGCCGCCGAAGCACGCATACTACCCAGGCACACGCCCAACTTCTCCTCCGGTAGGTAACCCATCGCCGAACCCGCCTTCTGCAGACGCTCCAACGTACCCGGCAAATCAAGCTGCTCACCGGCGGCAGGCTCCGGCAAACCGCCCATACGCAGCAGCGCCCGGAAGCTCTCCTGCTCATCCGGCGCAGGCACACCCTGCCACTGCTCCGAAGGATACGCATCCAGCAGGATTACACGCTCAACCAGCGCACCCGCAGCCTGCGCCAGGGCCGCCACCTGCACCGCGGCAGTACCGCCCACAGACCAGCCCATCAACGCAAAACGACGCGGCAACGAACGCTCCGCCAGAGTCTTCTCAATCAGCTTCAGGTAGCCCTCAGCCAACTCCTGCAAGCTCGACGCAAACCCGGCCTGCGGGTCAGAGAACGCCTCAGCCTGCAAAGCATACACACCCTGCTGAGCCGGAAGATGCGAAAGGTACCCCGCATAGCACCAGCCCAAACCACCCGCAGGCGGCAGAATAAACAGCGGCGCAGGCTGATGAGCGGGCTCAGCGGCATCATGCGCGGCAGGATGCTCACGTAGCGGCAGCACCGGCGCGAACTCCGCACCCTCGCCGCGCTCGCCCGCAATAGATGCCGCCAAAGCCTGCACGGTCGGATGCGTGAAAAGCGCACCGATGCTCACGCGCAGACCCAGCTGCTCCTCAACCGCGGCAATCACCTCAAGAGCCGCCAGCGAATGACCGCCCGAAGCGAAGAAATCCTCATCCACGCCGAAACGCTCACGACCCAGCACACCGGCAATAATCGAGCACAGCTGCTGCTCCAGCAGACCGTGCGGACCCTCAGCATCAGAAGTCTGCGGGGTCAAATCGAGGGACGCCAAGAGCTTACGATCAGCCTTACCGGAGGGGCTCACCGGCAGAGCAGGCAGAGTATGCCACAGGGTCGGCACCATGTAATCCGGCAGAACCTGCGCACAATGCTTACGCGCCGCCTCCACCAGTTGCTCGGCACGCTCGGCGGGCACGTCGCCCACCTCCAGCACCGCCGCCAGGGCAGGCTCACGCAGACCGCGGTACAGCAGAGCCACCGAAGCGCTCACGCCCTCAACCGCGGCAAGAGCCATCTCAATATCGCCCAGCTCCAGGCGCTGACCGCGCACCTTAATCTGGTAGTCCGTGCGGCCGCGGTAACCGATAACGGCGCGACCATCGGGAAGAATCTCCCAGCACGCCAAATCGCCCGTACGGTACAGACGCTGGCTCTCACCGTTCAGCAGCGCGAGCACACCGGCAGGAGCCTGCTCCACGAAAGCCGCCGAGGTCGCCTGCGGGTTGTTCTTGTAGCCGCGCGCCAGCTGCACACCCGACAGGTGCAGTTCACCCGTCACACCCACCGGCACGGGGTGGCCGGTCGGGTCAAGAATCAGGGTGCCGGTGTTCCAGACGGGCTCGCCAATGGGCACGCTCTCGCGCTGCGGGTCGGCGGAGGTCTCCCAGAAGGTCACGTCCACCGCCGCCTCGGTCGGGCCGTACAGGTTTAGCGGGTACACGCCCAGAACCTCGCCCGCAGCCTGCACCTGGTCCTTCTGCAGAGCCTCGCCCGAGCAGACCACATAGCGCAGAGGCTGTTCCCGGTCATGCCCGAATCCGGCATCAGCCAGGATGCGGCGCGCCGCCGGCGAAGAGGTCAGCGCCGAAAGCATGGTCGGCACAAAGTGCACCGCCGTGACGGACTGCTCGGCAATCACACGCGCCAGGTAGGCGGGGTCGCGGTGCCCATCCGGGGCGGCAATGACCACGGCGGCACCCTCGGCAAGCGGCCAGTACAGCTCCCACACGTGCACGTCAAAGGAGATGGGGGTCTTGTGCAGAACGCGGTCGCCCTCCCCCACCGGAATCTGGTGCTGCTGCCAGCGCAGGCGGTTATCAATCGCGCGGTGGCTGATGGCAACGCCCTTAGGCCTGCCCGTGGAGCCGGAGGTGAAGAGCACGTAAGCGTCCTCGTCCAGACCGGTTTTCGTGCCCGGAAGCTCCTCGGCGGCGGGTGCAGAGTAGACTACCCCGGTGGGCTCGTCAGTGCTCAGCAACGGCAGGGTATGCTGGGGCAGGTTCGCATGACGCTGCGGATCCTGCGGGTTCAGCTCCTGCGCACTCAGCGGCTGCAGACCGGGGCCGTGCAACAGCAGGGAACATTCGGCGTCCTCCATCATCACGCCCACACGCTCGGCGGGCAGATCCGGCAGCACCGGCACATAGGTGGCGCCAGCGTACAGCAGGGCGTACAGCGCCACGTACTGCTCCACACCGCGGTGCACACGCAGACCCACCGCATCGGCGGGGCGAACGCCCCAGTCCAGCAGCTGCGCGGCTAGCGCACGGGCGCGCTCATCCAGTTCGGCGTAAGTGAGGGCGCGGTCAAAAGCGTAGGCGCGCTCCGACTCGGGGGTGAGCACTTCACCGGGCGCGGGGGCAGAATCCAGCACCGCGAGCGCCCGCGGATGCGCCGCCACCGCATCACGGAAGCGACCCAGCAGGGTCTTGTACTCCATCGGGTGCTCGGTCAGCGCCGGGGCGGTCAGCTCGCGCAGGGTCGCAAGCTCCGCCTCGGTCGCCAAGCCGAGATTGTTCAGGGAGGCGCCCTCACGCTGCGCCTCCGCGGCGTAGGCGGGCAGCCACTCGCTCAGGCGGGCGGCGTGGCGTTCCAGCTCCTTAGCGGTGTAGAGCGCCGGGTTCATGTCAATCTCGCAGGAGATGCTGTTGCCGCGGCCGGGCATGCCGCGCAGGGTGAAGGTCGCGTCAGCAACGGGACCGGCAGAGATATTGTGGATGCGCGCGGTCGGTACCGCGGATCCGGACTCGTCCTTGGAGGGTGCCGCCAGCGGCAGCACCGCGTCAAAGGGCACCACGTTAATCTGCGCACCAAACAGCCTGGACTGGGCGTTACGTGCGGTACGCTCCAAATCTTCCTGACGAGCCAGCGGATGCTCAGCGTTACGGGCGTACTGCTCCTTCACCGAGTGCAGGGACTCCGCAATGGGACCGGTCGCCGCAACCTGCACCGGCAGAACATTCACCGCGGTACAGCCGGTCTGCGCGCTCGCCGCACCCAGGGCGCGGGTCGCCTCCGGCAGGGTGCGGGCGAACATACGGTTCATCTGCGGCACACCGAACGAAGCCTGCGGGTAGCCGCCCACACGCGCCAGGTACGAGCCCACGGCGGCGGTCGCCAGCACCGGCCAGGAGACGGCGTGCTGCTTTGCCGCATCCAGCAGAGCCTGCTGGGTGGGCACATCAATGCTGAATGCCAGGCGTACAGACCGCGCCGACGGGGAGGCGGTACGACCCGCCAGGGAGGTGTCTTCCTGTTCCAGGGCGCCGCTCGCCTCCCAGAAGGCGACGTCTTCGTCACGGGCGTCGGAGGCGGCATCGTCGGCGTCGAGTAGCTGTTGCAGGCTCATGCGGCGGGTTGCCGGGACCGGCTGACCGGCGGACAGGGCGCGGTATATCGCCGCCACGCGGGAGAGGCCGTTGAACGCGGCGAACCCGTCGGCAACCACGTGGGAGAAGGAGTGGTAAACCCAGAGGAACCCGCCGTAACGCACCACTGCGCTGCGCACAGTCACGCCCTCATCGGTGGTGAGGGGCTGGGCGAGTAGGCGCTGCGCCCAGGCGCGTACCGGCGCGGGCAAGTCAGAGCCGGGCAGGTCAGAGGAGTTCTCCTCCCCCGCCTTCGCGGTGTCGCTCAGCTCGCCCCCGTCCAGTTCGCCCCCGTCCACGAGCAGGTCAATGCCCGCGAGGAACGCCTCCTCGGTCAGAATCTGCTGGGAGGCGGCACCATCGGCAATGCGGGTGCGCACGCCGAAGCCCTCGTTCTCGCGGTAGAGCTGCACCAGCGCCTCACGCAGCAGATCGAGGTCGGTGTCCGCGGGGCATTGCAGAACCTCCGCGGTGTTGTAGCAGGGGTTCGACGGGTCAATCGCGGCGGCAAAGTAGATGCCGCGCGCGTTCGTGGTCAGCGGCAGCCAGGGACTGTCAGCACTGTGCGATGCGGGATCAGTCGCGGCGGTGCGAAGGTCGGAAGCAGTCCCGAAGCTATCGGGTGCGGTAGTATCAGCTACGCCCATGGTGGCCTCTCAAAGGTCTGGAGTAAGGGTCTGGATTAGGGATGATATGCGGTGTGTGAAAGGTAGGCTACCGCCCCGCCATTTCGCGCTGGCTAGCGTAAACATAGCCGGTAAACATAGCAACAAATACGGCGCGAGACGGCACAGATTAAGCGGGGCGAGCGAGGCGAGTAGCAAACACCCCGGGCACCCGCCTGCATTTGCGGCAGGCGGGCACTCGGGGTGCGGTAACGCTTAGCCCAGGCGGGAGGCGATGAACTCCACGGTCGGGTTCTCCACCAGCTCGGTAAACTCAATCACGGCGCCTTCTGCGGCAAGGTCGTCGAGCAGGGCGAAGGAACCCATCGAGTCCAGGCCCAGCGAGAACAGGTCGGTGGTCGGCTCGTCAAAAGCAGTCTGCAGGGAGTCGGGCTCGACGATGTACTTCTCCATGATGGGGCGCAGGGTCTCAAATGCGGACATTTTTCTCCTCAAGTAGGGGTAGGAATACGGGCGTAGGGTTTAGCCGAAAAGGGTTTAGCCGAAAATTTCGGCAAGCTTGGCGCGCAGTTCGCGGCGAGAAATCTTACCCACATTCGTGGTGGGCAATTCCTGAAGAACCTGCACGCGCTCCGGGATCTTGAAGTCGGCGAGCTTCTTCGAGGTGAAGAACTCGTGCATCGTGCGGCGCGGGTTTTCGCCCAGGTCGGCGCCTTCCTGCGGCACAATGACCAGGCCCACACGCTCGCCCACGGTCTCATCCGGGATGCCCAGAACCACGGCGTCAAAAACGTCGGGGTGGGTCAGCGCCAGCTCTTCAATTTCGTCCACGGCAATCTTCTCGCCGTTGCGGTTGATCTGGTCCTTCGCGCGGCCGGTCACCTCAAGGTACTTGCCGGCGACCAGGCGCACAATGTCGCCGGTGCGGTAGAAACCGTTCTCGGTGAAGCCGTAGCGGTTCGCGTTCTCCTCCAGGTAGTAGCCGCGAATCGTGTACGGGCCGCGGGTGAGCAGGTGGCCGCTTTCGCCGCGCTTAACCGGCTGGTCCTGATCATCAACAATCAGAATTTCGTCGTCGGGGCTAATCGGGTAGCCCTGAGTCCTCAGACGCATCTCAATCGGGTCGGTGGAGCGGGTGTAGTTCACCAGTCCCTCAGCCATGCCGAACACCTGCTGAACGGTGCAACCGAGCACGGACTCGATCTTGCCCGCAACCGCCGGAGCCAGCTTCGAGCCGCCCACCTGCAGGGTCTGCAGGGACGGCAGGGACACATCGCGCTTCTCCGCGGAGGCGACCCACGCCTGAGCCAGCGGCGGCACCAGCGCGGAGGTGGTCACGCCCTCCATCTCAATGAGGTGGAACGCAGTCTGCGGGGACGGATCCGCCGCAAACACCAGCTTGCCGGAGACGCACATGACGCCCAGAATACCGGGCGAGCTCATCGTGAAGTTGTGCGCGGCGGGCAGCACCACGAGCATGGTCGTGTTGTTGTTCAGCTTGCAGATATCGACCGAGCCGCGCACCGAGTACAGGTAGGCGGCGTGGGTGCGGGGAATCAGCTTCGAGATGCCGGTCGTACCGCCGGAGAGCTGCAGGAACGCCACCTGCTCGCTCGCGCGCTGGTTCTCGGTGTTCTGAATGACGCCGGGCACGAACTCTTCAGCGAGCTCCTTGTCGGTCAGCGGGGTCAGCGGCTCGGCAACGTCAATAGCGACCGGCGGCTCCTGGGAGTTCTTGCGCAGTTCGGCGGCAACGTCCTCGTGCAGGGCGGCGAAATCCGCGCCGGGGGTCAGCGAAGAGAACACGTGCGCCGCCGCGTCGGTACGGGTCGCAAAGTGCACGAGCTCGGTGGTGCGATGCTGCGGCAGGCAGAACACCGGCAGAGCCGCCGCCCAGAAAATACCCAGCAGGTACACCAGGTACTCGGCGGTGTTACCCAGCTGCAGCAGCACGCGGTCACCGGGCTGCACGCCAGCCTGAATGAGGCGCGCCGCAGCGGCACGACCTGCCGCCTCCAGCTCCCCGTAGGAGAGGCGAATCTGCTGGGGCTTGCCGTCCTCATCGAGCTGCGCGTGCGAGATCGCCACGAGCGCCGGGAAGTGCGGCTTTGCGCGGCAGGCATCCAGCAGGAACTCGGGGATGGTCTGGTCGATCCAGTAGCCGGCTTCGCGGTACTTCGCGGCAAAAGACTCGGGGATGAGCGGTGTGGGGGCCAGGGGGCTACGTTCTACGGTCATCTTCTCTCGATTTCTGTGTCGTTTGCGGTTTCTATAGCGCTCACGTGCTGGTGCGTTCGCAGCGTGATGCCATCTCGTCGATGAGGGCGGGTGTACAGCCTACGCCGGGTACCTTTCGGTACCCCTCGCGGCGCGGTAGTACTGCACTCTTCTTAGGCTGTACTTCTCTAGGATACGGGCGCGGCGGTGTTTACCCTAACGGGAACCCCGCACGCCCACCATGCGGGGTGTGCTCTACCCGGGCGGAGCCCTAGGCTACCTCTCGCTGGTTCTCTTCAGAGCCTGGCTCAGTACGTTCAGCCTCCCGGCTGGCAGCAATAATGCGTTCCAGGGCCGGCACAATCGCACCGCGCCAGCACGCATAATCGTGACCGCCGTTGAAGGTCGTGCAGTGTGCCCTCTCCAGGCCCAGCTTTTCCAGACGCGCCTTCAGCTCGCGGTGAGGCGGTACCAGAACCCACTCCTGCTCCCCCACCTCAATCTCAAGGTACAGGTGGCGCAGGCGGTCGATCTCACCCGCCGCCTCCAGCTCGTCCAGGCGGTCCATGACCTGCGGCTGCCACAGCGACGAAGACTGCGCGATCGCGCCGCCAAACGCCTCCGGGCGGCTCAGCACCGCCAGCAGGGAGGACAGGCCGCCCAGGGACTGACCGTTAATCACGATGTTCTGCGGGTCGGTCTTAATGCCGTGCACCGCCTCCAGGTGCGGGAACGCAATCTCCACCAGGTAGTCGGCAATCGGGTTGTCACCGTTCAGTTCCTTCCAGCGGTTCTCACGACCGCCAGAGTGCAGGAAGAACACGTGCATCGCCGGAATACGGCCCGCCTCATGGGCGCGGTTGAGGGTCTGTTCCATGCCCTGGCTGAACCACATCTCACCGTCAAACTGGATGAACAGCGGCGCATCCGGGGCGGGGTTACCCACGCGACCGAGTACGTACTGGTGGCCGTCAGAGGTCTGCATCCACTCGGGGGCGGGCAGTGCGTCAATCTCTTCCTGAGTCAGGATAAACTCCTGCACCGGCGCGTGCTCAAGCTGCACCACACCCATGCAACGACCGATGCGGTTGCACACGGTCTCGGGGTTCAGCGGGTCACCCTCGCCGGAGTCCAGGGCGGCGCGCAGGCGCACCTGGTCGTCATCGCCCAGCCAGGCGGGGCGCTCGCCGGGCAGCGCCGGCAAGAAGTTGTAGGAGGCACGCCAGGTGGTTTCCATCTGCATGCTCAGCTGCCACCAGCCGGTGCCCTCGATGCGGGCCATGAGGGAACGATCAAGGTTCTTCTCATCGGTCAGGCGGTTGATGAACATGAGCACCTGCTCCGCCTGCTCGTTGTAGTACAGGAAGGTGACGATGCGCTCGTTCTCACTGATGGTGCCGTCGTCAAGATGCACCGGCTCGATGATGGGGGTGCCTTCGGAGACGACCTCAACGATGCGGGCGTTCAGCTCTTCGGGGCTGACTGCCTCGGCGATGAGGGCGCTGATGAGGGGGCTGTCCACGCGCGGTGCCGGTACAGGGCGCGGGATCTTGGGAGGGCTCGGGCGCACAGCCGGCGCAACGGTACGAGGCTGCGCAGAAGCAACCTGTGCAGAAGCGTTCTGCGCGGGAACGGTCGCGGTGGGTTCGTGCTCGCCCAACGGTTCCTCCTTGGTCTGTGAAAACACTCAATCGGTGAGAATCGGTGAGGAGGCGCATTATCGTTAGTTAGCCTCCACTGCCTCACTCTATGGTATCCCTTACCCAAACTCCAGCCAAAGGAAAAAGCGAAAGAACCAAAACATGACATTCATGACAGTACACGCAAACACCGCCCAAAGTGGGGCCGAAAATTGGGGCGGTAAAAATAGTTGGCAAAAACAGCAGGCACAAACCGCGCAGTTAAATGAGATGAGGCACCGAGACCGTGCATCAAACCTTCACAAGAGGAAGGTCTCATGCGGCAGTCTCGGTGCCTCATCTACGGGTTCCCAAAATGGAACCTACCCAGTGCTCGGGTCCGTTCATGCGTCAAAGACGGGCGAGCACCGGGTAGGCGCCCTACGCGCAGGGGATCCTGGGTCCCTCAGATCCTAGCGTTCGCTGCTTGGCGCAATGCCGAGCTTTTCCACCCGTACTGAGACGGTTGGCGCAAACTCCCACGCGGCTTAGGGGCGAAAACTACTCGCTTTCGCGGGCCGCCGAAATAGCGTCAGCGGCAATATGAATCGTTTGGTTCTCCTTCGGAATCACCAAAGGGGTACCAGTGCACGGATCAGGAATAATGACCGATTGCAGGTCAAAAACTTCCTGAATAAGTTCCGGTGTAATTATTGCACGCGGATCACCCTGAGCGATAATCCGGCCCTGCTTCATTAACACAACATGAGTAGCATACCTGAAAGCAAGGTTCAGGTCATGCAACACCACGGCTACAGTTCGGCCTTCGGAATGCAATTTCTTCGTCAGGTTCAGCACCTCAATCTGGTGCGTGATATCCAGGTAGGTGGTCGGCTCATCGAGCAGAATCAGCGGGGTCTGCTGCGCCAGGGTCATGGCGATCCACACACGCTGACGCTGACCGCCCGAAAGCGCCTCAATAGGACGCTCCGCAAGCTCCAGCACGTTCGCCGCCTGCATCGCCTCCACGCAGGCTCGCTCGTCCTCATCGGACCAGGAACGCAGCAGCGACTGGTGCGGGTAGCGGCCGCGCGCCACCACATCCGCCACGGTCACGCCGCTCGGCGCCTCCGGGGTCTGCGGCAGCATCGCCAGAATCTTAGCGATGGCGCGGGACTTCATCTGCGGCAGCGGGGTGCCGTCCAGGCGAACCTCACCCTTCTTGAGCGGGTTCACGCGGGCAAGAGCCTTCAAAGTGGTCGACTTGCCGCAAGCGTTCGGGCCCAGGATGACGGTCAGCTCCCCCTCCGGCACCTGAAAATCTACCCCGTTGAGCACCGTATGCTCACCGTAGGCAACCACCATGTTCTCGCCTTCAAGGCGGGTCGTCACACTAGTGTTCACTAGCTCTTCTTCCTTTCGAGGTAAATCAGGTAAATCAGGTACAGGCCACCAATCGCACCGGTCACCACACCCACCTGAATGATGCGTCCGGGAACAGCGAAACGGCCAATCAGGTCGGAACCGAGCACCATGAGCGCGCCCATGAGTGCCGCGGAGGTGAAGCCCACCCCGCCGCTGCGGGCGAGAGTCTTCGCGATGTGCGGTGCCGCCAGGGCGACGAAGGCAATCGGGCCGGTCGTCGCGGTCGCCAGCGAAACCAGAAGCACACCGATGAACAGAGCCGCCACACGGTACGCGTTCACGCTCACACCCAAACCGGATGCCACCTGGTCACCAAAACGAATCGCGCCCAGCGGGCGGACCAGCATCAGCAGCAGCGGAGTCACCACGAGCAGCAGACCCAGCAGCGCGTAGGTGCGCTCCCAGGTGATGTCATTGAGCGAACCGGCAAGCCAGGACGCCGCAGTCTGCGCCTGAGTCAGCGAGGCACGCACCACCAGCAGCGAATTAAACGCCGCCAGGGTCGAACCCACGCCAATACCGACCAGCACCAGGCGGAAGCCGTGCAGACCCGTGCGGCGCGTCAACAACCACACCAGCACCGAGGTAGCCAAGCCACCAACCACAGCGCCCAGAGCAACCTCAACGGGACCGGAATTGAACACAATAATCTGCAACAGCGCACCGGTCGCGGCACCATTCGTGAAACCGATAATATCCGGCGATCCCAGGGCATTACCCGAAATCACCTGGAAAATCGCACCCGAGAGACCAAGTGCCGCACCCACCAGAAGCGCCGCCACAATACGCGCCGCACGCTGCTGAGCGAAAGCCACCGTAATCTGCTTGCCCTCACCCAGCAACGCCGGGATCACCTTATCCGGGGCGATATTGTAGTCACCCTGCAACATGCCCCAAAACGCCAGCGCCGCAATCAGCACCACCAACGCCACATTCAGGATCAGTACGCGCCACGGCACCTGGGCACTCACAGGACCGCGCACCGTCAGCACCGGGCGGCCACCCAAATCGCGGCCACGACGACGCGCCGAACGATTAGCGGGGGTGGTGGCGGTCGCCATCGAAAGAGCGGAAGAATTCGACATTAGAGAGCCTCCACCTTACGACGAGTCATCAAGAACAAGAACACCGGGGCACCGGCAAGAGTCGCCACAATACCCACCTGAGTCTCCTGCGGAGCCACCAGCACACGCGCCAACACGTCAGCACACAGCAGCCACACCGGACCCAACAGCACCGAACCATAATTCACCCAGCGCACATCATTACCGAGCAAAGCACGCACCACAAACGGCACCGCCAAACCCACAAAACCAATCGGACCCACCGCAGCAGTCGCAGCACCGGCAAGCACCGTCACCGCCAGCAACGTCAAATTCTGGGTCGTACGAACACTCACGCCGAGGCTGGTCGCGGCCTCCTCGCCCATACTCAAAGCATTAATCGCAGGAGCAACAAAGAACGCCACCAGCACACCCAGCACAATCACCGGACCCACCGTCGAAGCGATATCCATACCGCGGCCCTCCAGCGAACCGGCAACCCACACACGGAACTCGTTATACGCATCCTGATCAGCCAAAATCAAGCCCTGCGCAATCGCCGACAGTGCAGCAGAAATCGCCACACCCGCCAACGCAAGCTTCACAATCGACCCGTCACGACCACGACCCAGCGTATACACCAGCACCGCAGCCAACGCGCCACCAATCGTCGCAGCAACCATGTACTGCCAAATACCCATCACACCAAAAACCACCACGGAAGCAATCACAGCCACCGCAGCACCGGCATTCACACCCATCAGACCGGGCTCAGCCAACGGGTTACGAGTCAACGACTGCATCAACGAACCGGCAACCGCCAACGCGGCACCCGCCGCAAGACCCACCAGGGTACGCGGAATACGCTGCTCCATCACAATCGTCTGCGCCTGCTCAGAAGCAGTGCCATTGAAAACAGCCAGAACCTGATCCGGCGGAAGATTATTCGACCCAAACAGCAAAGAAGCAGCCACAGCCCCCACCAAAAGCACCGCAAACAAGAACAGAAAAGCCAGGCGCTTACCCAACTTCTGCCCCTGAATCACAGAACCCTGACGGGACGTACTCTCCTGCTGAACATCTCGGGACAATGAGCTCGTGCGGGCCACTATGCTCCTTATGCTCGATACAAGAAAACAGGGAGGCACACCCGGCACCCCACAGGAGGGGCACCCGGCACACCGGTAAATAACGAGAGAAACGCCGGATCGGGCAGGGCACTCCCCCACCCGCATCCGACGTTAAGTCTTAGCTCTTGCGGGCAATCAGCAGCGCAGCGGCAACCACCACGCTCACGCCCAGAACCACCACGCCAATCCACGGGAAGGCAGCACCGTAGGTCACGGTCTGCACGGTGGACGCGGTGTTAGCCGAAGCCGAAGCGCTCGGGTTCGACGCAGTACCGCGCGCAACAGCCGAAGAGGACGCGCTCGCCGAAGCGGTCGCCTTCTTCTGGGCATTTGCAGAAGCCGAAGCAGCGGGAGCGGCGGAAGAACCAGAAGATGCGGAGGTATCGGAAGAGCCAGCTTCCGCGTTCAGGCGGTCGTACTCCTCCTTGGTGATGGTGTTACCCTCAGCGTCGGTGTAGACGGTCTCAGCCTCAGCCGCACCGCCTGCCGAACCATTCGAGGAACCGTTCGAGCCACCGTTGGACGAGGACTCGTTGGAATCGTTAGAGCCCTGAGCCTCGTCTGCGGAGTCGGAGCTGTTAGAGTTCGAGCCGCCGTTCGAGGAACCACCGTTGCCCTTCGAGCCAGAAGAGCCACGGTTCGAGGAAGAACCCGAAGAATTCGAGGAGGAATTATCCGAACCGCCCTCGCCCACCACGGTGAACTCCGGGCTGCGGTTGGTGTACGCCTCGGTACCCAGGTACTTACCGTCCTTGTCACGCTTCTCGCCGGTCGCAAGGAAACGCAGGGTGTGGGTACCAGGGCCTACATCCGGCAGAACGAAGGAACCGGAGACGTTGCCGTTGTTATCGGTCTTCTGCTGGTGCACCACGCACGCGCCCTGAGCCGCATCGGAGGGGCACAGGTCGCCGTCGTCCACCTTCACGGACACCACGGTGTTCGTGGGGAAGCCGCTCACGCTAAAGGAAATCACGCCGTGCTCGCTCACAGAGGAGGAAACGGTCGAGGAGGTGCCGGGGGTAGAGGCCTTCGCACCGCCCGGAGGCAGAGCGGATGCGGTGCCAACACCCAAGCCCAGCGCCAGGGTTGCGGCGGCGCAGGCGGTCAGCGCCTTAGAGGTCAGGGATGCCTTCGGGGATCCCGAAAAAGGTGCACGCATGGTGGTCCTTTCAAAATTACCGGGGTCAAAGCTGAACGCTACCGGGTTCGTGTCAGTACAGTTCAGTAGGTTGCGACCCGAGTGGTTGGGGGTATCCGGCCCACGCCCCTGTTCAAGGGTGCGGAGTCAAGAGTACGGGGCGTGAGCCGGTGCCGATATGAATGTGTGGTCAGAGCTTACTTTTTGAGAGAGCTTATTTCTTGGAGGTACGCAGGATCAGAGCCGCAGCCAAAACCACCAGGCCAGCCGCCGAGAGCAGCAGGTTATTGGCGTTGTTGACCAGCCACTTGGTCAGACCGGTCAGCTCGGTACCCTCAATGACCGGGCCCTGCGCCTTGGTGCCTGCTGCGGAGTTCTGAGTTCCCTGCGAGCCCTGAGTGTTCTGCGAGTTCTTCGAACCGGCGGCGGCCTTCGCAGCCTTCTTCGCGGCGCCGTCAGTCTTCTGCAGGCTGGTACCCAGGGACTTCTGCGCGCTCTGAACCTTCGCCTTAGCCTGCACGCGGTTCACAACCGGAGCGGTGCTCTGCGACAGGGCGGCGAGGGATGCGTCCACGTCGGTGGCGCGGGTGCTGATGCGGCCGCCCGCGTTACGCATGGGCACAGGTGCCGTGGAGGTTGCGGTTGCGGGGTTCTCGTTCAGCTCTTCGACCAGCTGGTCGGAGGCGTCCTGCTCATCGCGGGAAACTTCCTGACGAGGGGTAACAGCACGTTCCACGGTCATGTCTGCGAAACCGAGCACCGCATTTTCAGCACCCTGGTTGCCGTTGTGTACGACCACACGGTAGGTGGCGGCGGGCATACTCACGCTGGTTTCATAGCTGAAGCTACGGTTGCCGTCCAGACGCTTCCAGCCGGAGCCGTAGAGGGTCTGCGGGGAGTTACCGAGGTAGGTCGCGGCGTACACCCAGGTGCCCGGTTCAGCGTTCGGCACGGTCACGGTCACGGTGGAGCCGTTACGGCTCACCTGCACGCCGTGACCATCGGTCAGATCGGAGGCGTTGACCGGCTCGGGTGCGTCACCGGGGGCGTACTCGCCAATGGTGAAGGTCGTGTTGATGCCGCCCTGGCTGTTGGCGCCGCCGTAGGTTCCGGATCGGTCACCCTCACGCAGGCTACCGGTCAGCAGTCGCAGAGTGTGCTCACCGGAGGCGTACTTGGCGGCGTCTTCATCATTTTTGAAGGCTGCGTTTGCGCGGGTGGGCAGGTCAATCCAGGTGTCGATATGGCCGTTTTCATCGGGGGTGATGACAGCCCAGATGGTGCGGTTATCGTTGACCGCGGTGGCGTCGTTACGGGATACCTTGCCATCGTCAATCTTCAGGCCGATAACGGATGCCTTCTTGTCTTCGGGGTTGCACCAGCCGTCACCGGTCAGGTGCAGCTTGCCGCCCTGAACCGCCTTGGGGTTCTCGATGGTCAGGCGCGGGGTGAAGGAGTCGCCAGCGGGGGCGCAGGTTTTCGAGTCTTCGCTGGGTGCGGGGGTAGGGTCTGCGGTTGCGCTCGGCTCGGGGGTCGGCTCAGCGGTAGCGCTCGGCTCCGCAGTAGGCTCAGCGGTAGGTTCAGCAGTCGCAGTAGGCTCTGCGGTCGGTGCGGGGCTCGGAGCCGGGTCGCTCAGGGTAATATTCTGCGCCACAGATGCACGACGATCGTAGGTGTTACCGTCCGCATCCATACCGCCCAGGGAGCCGGAAAGCACCTGGATACGGTGGCTGGTACCCTCCACGGTCCAGCCCTTGCTCTTCAGCTGTTCAGCGGTCAGACCGGTATTTTCGGGGGTCGGCAGGGACACCTCAACCTCGAAGGTGCCATCTTCATTGGCGGTTGCCATGAAGTTTGCGGGCGAGTTGCCGCCCTTCTTGGTAATCGGGTTAATCGCCTGGTGAGCCTCATCCGGCAGGGCGTCGAGGAACTTCACCGCGAACACAGCGCCGCGGCTGGGAGCGGTGCTAGTGAAACCGGTTCCGCGTAGCACGAGCTTACCTTCGCGCCACTTCTCGGTGGAGATGGTGACGGTAGCCTTATCCGCCTGCTGGGTGGCTGCGGGGGTCTCCGCGTAGGCGATGGTGGTACCGGTCAGCGCGGCTCCCGGGGTGATGAGCGCGCCAGCGAGAGCCACGACGGCACCATAGCGGGCTGCGGTGCGTGCGGGTCGAGTTTCGGTCATTGTGGTCCTTGAGGATGGTGTGGTGGGTCGTGCATCCCCTTCCCGCCGCGGGTCTAGGGTGCGGCGGGAAGGGGGTTCAGGAAGCTTCAGCGGGTGATTGCTTCACGAGGTGTTTAGAACAGAGTGTTCAGAACAGGGCGTTTAGAGCGGAAGCGCCTTCTTGACGTCTTCAACAATGCCTTCGAGCAGCAGCGGGCCGCCGGTGGAGGTCCACTTGGAGCCGTCCACGAGAATCACGTGGTCGTCCTTGACTGCCTTCAGGTTGGTGAAGCCGGAGGTTTCCTTCGCCTTGTTCAGTGCTTCTTCGGCGCCCTGCAGGCCTGCGGAGCCCTGCGCGTTCGGGTTCTGCTGGCTTGCGCCGCCGAGGGTGCCCAGGAACATGTAGTCCGCGTCGATGGTTGCCAGGTTCTCCAGGGAGACGGGCTCGGAGTGGCCCTGGCCGTTGCGGTCCTGTGCCTCGGGGCGCTTGAGGCCCAGGTCGTTGAGCACCTGACCGGCGGGCAGTTCCTTGAGAATCAGTGCGGGGCCGTTGCCTGCCCAGCGGACGATGGAGAAGGTCTTGTCGCCGTACTTGGGGGCGAGCTGCTCCTTCAGCGCTGCGGCGCTTGCCTCGTATGCCTTGATGACTTCTTCACCCTTGTCAACCATGTTCATGGCGTTGGCGACGTTGCGGAAGTTGATGCGCCAGTCGCCGCCCGCGTAGCCGCAGTAGACCACGGGGGCGATCTTCTTGAGGGTTTCGTAGGCGTCGGAGCGCTTGTCCACGCCGGTGGAGTCGACGAGGATCAGGTCGGGGTCAAGGTTGCCGATCTGCTCGTAGTTGACCTGGGCGACGGTGCCGATGATCTGCACGCCCTTGGCGCGGTCGGCGAGGTAGTTGGGCACGCCGGACTGGCCGCGGCCGGAGACGGAACCGACGGGGGTCACGCCGAGGGCGAGAAGGCCGTCAAGGGTGGGTTCGGAGAGGACGATAACCTTCTGCGGGTTGGCAGGAACTTCTACGTTCTCGTCGTCAATATCCTTGATGGTGCGGGTGCCGCTGTTACCGCCGGAGGTGGAACCGCCGGAAGTGGTGGTCGTGGTGGTCTCGCTGCTGCATGCTGCGAGGGCGAGAGCAGCCGAGGAGGCGAGCGCGAGGCCAAAGAAGGCACGGCGGTTAACGCCCGGTGCGCCCTGGTTTTCGGTGTCGGTCAGCTCGGTTCGATTGAAAGACATAGTTCCCCCTAGATATAACTAAACTATACCTAACCTTACAGATATCTGAGTGTTACATCAAGGCGCGTTCTGTTTGTCTTCTCAGACCGTCAGGATGCCCGGTTTTGCCGCGGAATTCCGCGGGTAACATATTTCACTCTTTGTCACAGTCTTGCTGACACTATGTCGCTTAAATGGGTGGCCCTCCCCACCAGTTTTCGCTATGAATCTGCCGCGGTTGAGAAAGCCGGGCACGCAAAACGCCCCGCCACGAAGAGCCGCAACGGGGCGCTCTTCACAACGGGGCGTTGAGGCTTTATAGATGCCGGGCACCATTACTGGCGTGCGCCGTTACCGGCGAGTACCGCTAGTGGCCGCAACCGCATCCGCCGCCGGAACGCTTGACCGATGCAGCCGCCGCACGCAGGGAGGCGATGGCCGCCTCCGGGCCGCCGAGCGCCTCATCCACGCCGTAGACCGAGCTGCCGGCAACGAAGCAGGTTGCGCCCGCCTCCGCGGCACGCAGGATGGTCTCTTCGGTGATGCCGCCGTCCACCTGCACTGTCACCGGCAGGTTCGCGCCCTCAATCGCCTTGGCGGCGCGGGCAATCTTCGGCAGGGTCACATCCAGGAACGCCTGGCCGCCGAAGCCCGGTTCCACGGTCATAATTAGCAGCATATCCAGTTCGCTGAGCATGTCCAGGTAGGGTTCCACGGCGGTTGCCGGGCGCAGCGCCATACCCGCCTTCGCGCCCTCAGCACGCAGGGTGCGCGCCAGTTTGATGGGGGCGATAGCCGCCTCCGCGTGGAAGGTCACCGATTCGCAGCCCATGCTGGCGTATTCGGGTGCCCAGCGGTCGGCGTCCTCAATCATCAGGTGCACGTCGAACGGCACCGGGGAGATTTCGCGCAGACGCTTGACCACGGGCGGGCCCCAGGTGAGGTTGGGGACGAAGTGGTTGTCCATCACGTCAATATGCGCGGCGTCTGCGGTGGAAATGCGCTCCAGCTCGCGCTGCAGGTTCGCGAAATCCGCCGAGAGAATCGACGGGTTAATGGCAATACCCATGGGGTTCCTTTCAAATCCGTGCCGTATGGCGAATGGTGCTCGGCGGTGAAGCGGCTAGTTCTTACGAAGCAGAGCGAGGAACATGGCGTCGGTTCCGTGCACGTGCGGCCACAGCTGAGCGGTGGTCGGGTTCTGCGAAGCCTTCACGGCCGGGGCGCCCTTCTTAACCTTGATCTCGGGGGTGTGACCGGGGTCCTTCTCCCCCTCCAGCACGCTCACGGGTTCGCCGTTCGGGCCCTCGGTGTGCAGGGCGACTTCGCGCAGTGCGGCGGCGGAGTCGAGCAGGCTGACCGCGCCGCTTTCGAGCACCTCAGCCACAATGTTCTGGGTTTCTGCCGCGTGCGGGGAGCAGGTCACGTAGGCGATGACGCCGCCTGGGCGGGTCGCCTCAATGGCTGCGTCCAGGAGCTGACGCTGCAGGGGCAGCAGCTCTGCAATATCGCGCGGGGACTTGCGCCAACGCGCCTCGGGGCGGCGGCGCAGGGCACCCAGACCGGAGCAGGGCACATCCACCATGACGCGGTCGAACAGCTGACCGGGTTCAATGGAGCCGGGCAGGTTGGAGGCGTTCTTGCGCAGGGTCTCGCGGATCTGGCGGCCGTCGCCGGTGAGTACCGTGTAGCTGTCCTCGGGCAGGGGGCGCATGGAGGATTCCACGAGCTGGGCGCGATGCGGTGCCGCCTCGTTGGCGACCAGGGATGCGCCGCGCTGAATACCGAGCGCGCCGAGGAGCGCCGCCTTACCGCCGGGGCCTGCGCACAGGTCGAGCCAGGCGGTGTCGGTGCCGTCCAGGGGTGCAGCGGCGAGCGCGCGTGCCACCAGTTGGGAGCCGGCATCCTGCGCGCGGACGGTGCCTTCGCGTACGGATTCCAGGCGCGCCAAGTCGCCGGAGGCGTACAGTGCCGAACCCTCAACTAGCTCGCCGTCGACGGCGCCCTGTTCGCGTGCCTCGTCGAGGCTACCCAGGCCGGGTAGCGCAACCAGGTTCACCACGGGGGCGAGGTTGTCCGCTTCGAGCAGTTGCTCAATTTCGGAGGCGGGGCGGCCGTGCGCGACGAGTGCCTGGCGCATGGAACGCACAATCCAGCCGGGGTGCGAGGCGAGCAGCGCCATGCGTTCGGTGTCGTCCTTCGCGTCCTCGATGATGAGTTCGTACCACTCTTCGGGGGTGCGCTCGGAGACGCGGCGCAGCACCGCGTTAATAAAGCTTGCCGGGCCCGCACCAATCTTTTCGCGTGCCAGGGACACGCTCTGGTTCAGTGCCGCGTGGGCGGGAACGCGCATGTTCAGCAGCTGGTGCACGCCCATGCGTAGCACGATGAGGGTGGTGGTGCCGACCTTCTCGAGGGGGCGGTCTACGCAGCGGCTGAGGATTGCGTCGTAGGTGCCCTGGTGGCGTAGCGTGCCGTAGGTCAGCTCGGTTGCAAAGCCTGCGTCGCGGTGGTCGAGGCGGTGGCTACGAATCGCCTTGGGCAGCACGAGGTTCGCGTAGGCGTCAGATTCGGCCACGGAGCGCAGTACGTCGAAGACGGTTGCGCGTGCGGTGTCTGCGGTACGCGAGCGTGCGGAGGGTGCCGCCGCGGAGAATTCGCGGGCGGACATGGAGCGGCGGTTGCGTTCGTGGCCACTCTTATTGCGCTGAGAGGTGCCGCCGCCACCGCGTTTGGTGTCGTCGTGTTCGGTCTTGGCGCGGCGTGCGGCGCGTTCGACGCTGGTCAGGCCGTCAAAGCGGCGACCGGTGCGCGATTCGGGGCGGGAGTTGTCGTCCCACTTCTGCGGGCGGCTCTGAGAACGGCTATTCTGCGAACGCTGGCGGTTCTGAGACTGCTGGCGGTTCTGCTCACTCACACCAGTGCCGGAGCCAGAGCGGCGGCGACGCTTACGCTTCGCACCGCCCTCACCCTGACTGCCGCCCTGATGAGACTTGCCCTGGTTGAACTTGCCGTTGCCGGCGTTACCAGCGTGACCGGGCTTGCCGTGTCCTCCCTTGTAGGGGCGCTTTTCGTTGCTCATGCGAGTACCACCAGGCCTTCCGCCATGTCCTTGCCAGCGCCGCGAGCCCACGCGGGCGCATCCATCATTTTCTTACCGGCAGGCTGAACCTGCAGCAGCATCAGCGGTTCGGTACCGGTGCCGACCAGTACCTTCTTCGCGTGCAGACGTACCGCACCGGGTGCGAGGGGGCCGCCGTTCGCCTCGATCAGGGACTGCACCAGGCGCTCGTCGGCAACCGCCAGACCACCAATCTTGAAGCGGTTTTCGCCCAGTTCGCACCATGCGCCGGGTTCGGGGGTCACGCCGCGGAAGCGTGCCAGGATCCGCTCGGCGGGTTCGGTCCAGGTGAGGCGGCCGTCGGCAATGCTCATCTTGGAGGCGTAGCTGACCGACTCGTCCTCGACCTGCACGGTGCCGTTCTCGCCCGCTTCGAGGCGTTCGAAGGTGCGTTCCAGCAGTGCGCCGCCGCTGGTGGCGAGGCGCATCAGCACGGCACCTGCGGTGTCGTCGGCGGCTACGGGGGTGGATTCCTGTTCGAAGGTGGGGCCGGTGTCCAGGCCTTCTTCGAGCAGGAATGTGGTGGAGAAAATTTCCTGCTCACCGGCGATGAGGGCGCGCTGTACGGGGGCGGCGCCGCGCCATGCGGGCAGCTTGGAGAAGTGCAGGTTGACCCAGCCGTAGCGCAGGGATTCCAGCGCGGACAGCGGCAGCAGGGCACCGTAGGCGACCACGGCGGCTGCGTCAGCGTTCAGTTCGGCAATGGCCGCGGCAGCTTCGTCGTTCCAGCGGTTTGCTTTCACGATGGGCAGGCCGAGCTCTTCGGCACGCTGCGCCACCGGGGAGGGAGTGAGCACGCGCTTGCGGCCCACGGGGGCGTCTTCGCGGGTGAGCACGCCGACCACGCGCACCTTATCGGAGTTCGCCAGGTAGTCGAGCGGGGGCACGGCAACGTCGGGGGTGCCTGCGTAAATGATGTTGAGCATGTGAGCCTACTTTCCGAAGCTACCGAAGGAGGAACCGGCACCGAATGCGCCACCGCCGCCGAAGGCACCGCCCACTCGGGCTGCACGCTCGGTCACGGTCTTAGCGGCGACCGTGTTGTAGTCTGCGGCGCGCAGGGCACGCATCACGCGCTGGCGGTCTTCACCCACGAGACGGTCGATAAAGAGCTTGCCGTGCAGGTGGTCGGTTTCGTGCTGCAGCATGCGCGCAAACAGGCCCTCACCTTCCAGCACGAGGGGTTCGCCGTGGCGGTCCACGCCGGTTACGCGCGCCCAGTTCTTACGCGGGGTCGCGGACTTCTGGCCGGGCACGGACAGGCAGCCTTCGCCGCCTTCCTGGTCTTCTTCGCCGACTTCGAGCACTGGGTTGATGATGTAGCCTTCGCGGTCGTCAATGCCGCCGAAGGTGAAGATCTGCTTGGAGATGCCAACCTGCGGGCCGGCAAGGCCCACGCCGCCCACGTCATACATGGTTTCTAGCATGTCGTCGATGAGTCGTGCCAGGTCGTCGTCGAAGACGGTGATGGGGTCGCAGACGCTGCGCAACACCGGGTCGCCTACGGTGCGGATGCTCAGGATGGTCATGGTTCTCCTTTGCCGGCGGGTGCCGGGAATGTGCTTACGGATTTCAATATGGCGGCAGAACTGCGCTGGCGGTTTTTCCCAGCGGGTTTTCACAGCGGCCGCGCGGCCGCGCGGGCGCCGTTCTGCCTATTGTTCTATTGTCGCCGATTCAGTAGCGCGAATCTAGAACGAATCGAGGCGACAGGGTGAGGGCTGAGCCTCACCTCCGCAGGGCTTTGATACCTCTCCCCTATGCCTCGGGCGGGGTACTGGCCTATGCCACCGGCGGCGGTACTACGGGCATGAGCGAGGGGTCTTCAAATTCTTGAACCTGACGGTCGAATTCCCAGACGCGGCGCAGGGCGCAGAACTTGTACCAGTTGCGTTCGAGCACGGCGGGGTTTGCCTGCTGCGGCAACACCTGCGTTTCGCCGAGGGCCACGCCCATGAGGACGGGCGCGTCGCCGTATTTCCAGGGTTCCCAGGTGCCTTCGTCGGGGTCGACGAGGGATTCTTCGGCTTTGAGTCCGGCGACGAGCTGCATGACGACTTTTTCGTCGAGTGCTTTGACGCGGCCGCGTTTGTCGGTGCCTTTGGTTTTGTAGTCGATGATGCAGGTTCGGCCAGCGATTTCTGCGACGAGGTCGAGGGTTCCCGCGTAGCCGACGGTGTCGTTCCAGATGGTGATTTCGGCGGCGAGGGGGCGGGGTTTGAAGGCTTCCCACCATTCGTCGAAGCGGTCGGCGTAGGCTTGTTCGCCGTTGATGATGAGCTGTTCGCGGCTTTCGTCGAGGTTGTGTTCGCGTCCCATGGCGCGTAGGGCGACGGCTTCGGCGTAGTTGTGGACGCGGTCGCCTCGGGCGGCGGCTGCGTCGCGGTATCGTTCGGAGGCGCTGGCTGCGTCGCGGATGATGGCGAATTTGAGGCCGTGGGATCCGGTGGCGCGGTAGGCGCGCTGGTCTTCGAGGGCGGCTTTGGCTGCCATGTACCCGTGCCAGCCGCTGAGGTCGCTGGCGTGCTGCCCGATGACGGTGGTGATGGAGGGGACGAGGGGTTCTCCTCCGCGGACGCGCGCGTACATGCGTCCGTAGTCGGTGGCGGTGGCGAGTTCGGGTGTTGTCACGGGGTACCTCATTCTCGGGTGGTTGTGTCCGCGGCTGTGTTGTACTGCTTGTGGGCACAAATACCGTTGGGCATAATAAAACCCCCGTTCCTTGAAACGGGGGTTATTTGGTGCGTGATACTGGGTTCGAACCAGTGACCTCTTCGGTGTGAACGAAGCGCGCTACCACTGCGCCAATCACGCTTACGGATAAGACTATACCGAGGCTTGGCGTGAAGGTCAAATTTTGCGCGCCCCTTTTTTTATCCCCATTGAGTATGCGGCGGCACCACAGAGTCTAAGAGGTCTTCCGACCGGAGACGGCTGCGGGTTCAGTAATGACTTATGGACTCTGGTCATGAGTTACGGACTATGGGACTGGGTTAGTGTCTTCAGAGATAGCTTTTAACTATTGCTGAAGTCGCTAAGTCATGACCGAATCTAAATCCAGTTTTCACCGGATAAACAAAGAAGCCCTTCATCCGAAGATGAAGAGCTTCTTTCCTAGTGTGACCCCAACCGGATTTGTATGGTGATGAGGGCGCATAATGCCGAGCGCGCGAGGGAATTCATTATGCGTCCGAATGCCACGCCGTAAGAAGTGGCGGGGCATGATGCCGAGCGCGCGAGGAAACCCATCATGCCCCGGAGTGCCGCGACGTAAGGAGCGGCGCCGTGAGAGGCTCACCGCGGCACCATAGAATCTAAAAACAGTTTTCATCGGATAAACAAAGAAGCCCTTCATCCGAAGATGAAGAGCTTCTTTCCTAGTGGTGACCCCAACCGGATTTGAACCGGTGTTGCCGCCGTGAGAGGGCGGAGTACTAGGCCGCTATACGATGGGGCCGCAACCTCCGTTAGGAGGTTAGCTGGGATACCAGGACTCGAACCTAGAACAAAGGAACCAGAAACCTTCGTGTTGCCAATTACACCATATCCCATTACTCTATTGAGTTACCGTTCCGTTTTTCGCCTTTCGGCTTATCACCGGAACGAGTAATAACTATACGGGTCTTTCTGGAGGCGTGCAAGCCGAAATCTGGAGAGCCGCCTCACATTCACGGTTTCATGCCCGCCACTTCCGCGTATTTCCGGGGTTTTTAGGGCTAAAAAGTTTTTTAAATTTCTTCAAAAAGAGGGTTTTGGGGCCGATTTTCGCCCCTCAAGACAGCTTCGAGGGGGCTCGGAGAGTAGCTTTACCCCCTCCTCAGCACGCTTTGCGCCCCAAATTTTTTGAAGATTTTTTCTTCCTGCACCACTTCCCAGCAGCCAGAGAGTCAGACGGCTGGACAGTCACCCAAGCAGTCACCTCGGGAAAGATCATAAAACCCTCACCCCACCCCGCATCTCCAAAGCCAAGACTTGCCAAAACTTTCGTAGACAACGAAAAAGCCCCGAGGCGAACCTCGGGGCTTTAGTGGAGCGGTTGACGAGACTTGAACTCGCGACATCCACCTTGGCAAGGTGGTGCTCTACCAACTGAGCTACAACCGCATGTTTTCGATTCGAACTTTTCAGTTCGTCGCAACAACAGGTACTACTATACGAGTCTTTGTCGGGGTGCGCAAACCAAATTCTTACCTCGCTCCCCCAAGCGGAACCAGATTCACCCCAATAAAAGATACTGACTAGTAATTTTATAGGAAATATCCATCACAAAAAATATTCTCAAATTTATGAAAAATCCCCTGATCCGCCGGGTTTCTTCAGACTTTTCAGTCGTCAGATTCCCACCGGATCAGGGGATTTTCTTGAGCTGGAGCTCTCAAAGTACACACCGCAGGTACCTGCGAGCGCACCAAAACTAGCTAGAGCTTAGTCGCTACTACCGCCGGAATCGCCGCCTCCACCGGAGTCGCCGCCGCCAGAGTAGTCGGAGCTACTGTAGCTGCTGTAGTCGGAGCTGCTGGAGCTGCTGTAGTCAGAGCTGCTGGAGCTTCCGGCGTCGAAGTCGCCCGCGTCCGGGTCGGGGCCCGGGTCCACGAAGTCGTCCTCTTCCTCTTCTTCGTCCGAAGAGCCAGAAGAATCAGAAGAATCCGAAGAGTCCACGACAGACGAGGAGGTGCTCACGTCGCCGCCGCGAGCCGCGTTCTGCATGGCGCGTGCCTCCAGGAATGCGGTCACGTAGGCGAGTACCGCGCCGGCAATAATGATGATGACCATCCACACGGAGCGGTCAAAGCCGGCGATGTAGGCGAACAGCCAGATAATGCAGGCGTTGGTGAGCGCCATGAGGGTGCCCTTCAGCAACGCCTGCCCCATGATCGACTGCTTCATGGTTAGCTCAGTTCAGCGGCAAGCTTGCGCAGGCGTGCGAGGGAGGATTCCTTGCCCAGGATTTCCATGGATTCGAACAGCGGCGGGGAGATGCGCTCACCGGACACTGCGATACGCACGGGGCCGAATGCGAGGCGCGGCTTGATTTCCAGGCCGTCGACGATTGCGGCGCGCAGGGCTGCCTCAATGTTGGCTGCGGTGAAGTCCTCGAGGGGCTCCAGAGCCTCGATAGCGGCGGCGAGGACCTGCGGTGCGGATTCCTTGAGCTGCTTGCGTGCGTCGTCTGCGGTGCTGATTTCTTCGTCGGCCTTGAAGAGGAATGCGAGCAGGCCGGGTGCTTCGCCGAGCAGCTGCATGCGCTCCTGAACGAGGGGGGCTGCTTCGGTGAGGACCTGCTCTTCACGCTCAGTGAGGGTCTCACCGAGTACGCCTGCAGCCTGCAGGTACGGGATGAGGCGGTCGCGGAAGTCCTTGGAGTCGAGCGCACGGATGTGGTCGCCGTTGATGGACTCTGCCTTCTTCACGTCGAAGCGTGCGGGGTTGGCGACAACGTCGTGTACGTCGAAGTGCTCGACGAGCTCGTCGATGCTGAAGACGTCCTGGTCTGCGGAGAGGGACCAGCCCAGCAGGGACAGGTAGTTCAGCAGGCCTTCCTTGATGAAGCCGGAGTCGCGCAGCAGGAAGAGGTTCGACTCGGGGTCGCGCTTGGAGAGCTTCTTGTTGCCCTGGCCCATGACGTAGGGCAGGTGGCCAAATTCGGGGATGAAGCTGGTCACGCCGGTGTCGATGAGCGCGCGGTAGAGCGCAATCTGGCGCGGGGTGGAGGAGAGCAGGTCTTCGCCGCGCAGCACGTGGGTGATGCCCATGAGTGCGTCGTCGACGGGGTTCACGAAGGTGTACAGCGGGTCGCCGTTGGAGCGGACGACCACGTAGTCGGGTACGGTGCCTGCCTTGAAGGTGATTTCACCGCGAACGAGGTCGTTGAAGGTGATGTCTTCGTCGGGCATGCGCAGACGCCACACGGGCTGGCGGCCTTCGGCGCGATAGGCTTCCTTCTGCTCTTCGGTGAGGTTGCGGTCGTAGTTGTCGTAGCCGAGCTGCGGGTCCTGACCGGCTGCCTTGCGGCGTTCCTTCACCTCGTCGGGGGTGGAGAAGTCTTCGTACACGTAGCCGCCTTCAACGAGCTTTGCGAAGACCTCGTTGTAGATGCCTGCGGTCTTACGCTCGGACTGGCGGTAGGGCTCGTGGGGGCCGCCGACGCCCACGCCTTCGTCCCAGTTGATGCCGAGCCAGTGCAGGGATTCGAGCACCTGGTTGAACGACTCTTCGGAGTCGCGTGCCGCGTCGGTGTCTTCGATGCGGAAGATCAGCTTGCCGCCGGTGTGGCGTGCGTACGCCCAGTTGAAGAGGGCGGTGCGGACCATACCCACGTGCGGGGTGCCGGTGGGCGAGGGGCAGAAGCGGACGCGGGTGTCTGCGGGGCTGTTGAGTACGGGACCGTGGTATTCGGTCATGATGTCTCCTTGACGGTGTGTTTCAGGATGTACGTTACGTTTGTGGGCGCGGGCTACTTAGTCGCGCACGCGGGTGACGAGGGAGCCGATGCCTTCGACTTCGACTTCTACTTCGTTGCCGTCGCGCAGTACGCTGATGCCGGCGGGGGTGCCGGTGAGCAGTACGTCGCCGGGCAGCAGGGTGAAGATTTCGGAGGCTGCGGCAACCTGTTCGGCTACGGAGTAGTGCATTTCGGAGGTGTTGCCTTCCTGCACGACGTCGCCGTCAACCCAGGTGGTGATGTTCAGCGAGTCGGTGTCCAGGTCGGTTTCAATCCACGGGCCGAGCGGGGTGGAGCCGTCGAAGCCCTTGGCGCGGGTCCACTGGCGGTCTTCGAGCAGGTCGCGGGCGGTGAGGTCGTTGGCTACGGTGTAGCCGAAGATGACTTCGTGCACGCGCTCAAGAGGCACTGACTTGGCGATACGACCGATAATGACGGCGAGTTCACCTTCTGCGCTGACGGCTTCGGAGTACTCGGGCAGGGTCACGGGGTCGCCGGGGCCAATCACGGTGGTGTTGGGCTTGAGGAAGAACTGCGGGGAGGCGGGCGCCTCGGTTCCTGCCCAGTTTGCGATCGCTCCAATCACCTTGGAGCGGGGGATGATCGGGGCGAGCAGGCGCACCTGGTCGATGGGGTAGGTGGTGCCGGTCGGTTCGATGCCCGAGTAGAAGGGGTCGCCGGCGAGTACGCGCAGGGTTTCTTCGCCTGCGTCACCTTCTACCAGCCCGAAGTGGAGCTCATTATTTACGGTAAATCGTGCAATACGCATACTTTCTAGGGTACCAGCCTTCGAGGGTTGCAGCGGCGGGTCGGGTTTGAGCGAGGCGGCGAGGTGCGCCTCCCCTCCCCTATGCACTCCCCTATCTTTACCGGGCGCAGCGAATCCCCGCGGGCTGCTCGCCGCGCGATGTGCGGGTCGGGCGGGCATCCTGCGGGGATTTCGCGGGTTACGTTAGATTCACGTTTTGAGATTCACGTTTTAGATGAGGCGGGTCATCCAGCCGTGGCGGTCCTCAACGGTGCCCAGCTGAATACCGACGAGCTCTTCGCGCAGGCTCTTGGAGATTTCGCCGAAGTGCTCGGTGGGTGCCGGGATTTCGAAGTCTTCAGCCTTGAGCTTGCCGATGGGGGCAACCACTGCTGCGGTGCCGCAGGCGAAGATTTCGGTGATGTCGCCGTTTGCCACGCCTTCACGCCACTCGGTGAGGGTGATGGCGCGCTCTTCAACGGTCATGCCGCGGTCCTTGGCGAGCTGAATCAGCGAGGAGCGGGTCACGCCTTCGAGGATGGTGCCGGTCAGTTCGGGGGTAACAATCTTGTTTTCCTTGCCGAAAATGAAGAACACGTTCATGCCGCCGAGCTCTTCGATGGCGTCACCGCGGTGCGGGTCCTTGAAGATGACCTGCTTGCAACCGTGCTTTTCGCCTTCGATCTGGGCGATCATGGACGCTGCGTAGTTACCGCCGCACTTTGCCGCGCCGGTGCCGCCTTCGCCTGCGCGGGCGTAGGTGGTGGAGAGCCAGATGTCCACGGGTTCGGGGGTGCCGAAGTAGTTACCTGCGGGCGAGCCGATGACGTGGTACTGCACGTGGCGTGCGGGGCGAACGCCCAGGAATGCCTCGGTTGCGATCATGAAGGGGCGGAAGTAGAAGGCTTCACCGTCGCCGGTGGGTACCCACTGCTCGTCCATCTTCACGAGTTCGCGCAGGGATTCGATGAAGGTCTCTGCGGGCAGTTCGGGCAGGGAGAGGCGGCGTGCGGAGTTCGCGAAACGTGCTGCGTTCTTTTCAGGACGGAAGGTCCATACGGAGCCGTCGGCGTGGCGGTAGCCCTTGATGCCTTCGAAGATTTCCTGACCGTAGTGGAAGACGGATGCTGCGGGGTCGAGGACGAGCGGGCCGTAGGGGTGAACTCGTGCGTCGTACCAGGTGCCGCCGGTCTTGTAGTCGCCTTCCCAGTCGATGGTGACCATGTGGTCGCTGAAGTAGTCGCCGAAGCCGGGGTTTGCGAGGATTTCGGCGCGGCGTTCGGCGGTGGCGGGTGACTGGTTTGCTTCGTGGCTGAATTCGATGGCCATCGTTCTGCGTTCCTCTTCGTCTAGTTGCCTCTGTGGGCGTTCTTTGAATTGCGGTTCTCGCGGCGGGGCGAGGGACCGGTGTGTGCCGCCGGGCGCGTTGTCGTGCGGGGCAGATGGGTGCATCTAGCGGTCTGTGCTAGTCGGATGCATCAAAGCTAGTGGTGGATGGTGTCCACCGCCGAGGTGCCGGGCGGGTGTGCCTGACCTGTTTTAGAGTACCGGAAAGATGCGTTTGCCGCATGCGCACCTTTTCTCCCATTCAGGATGTGAACAGGGGCTGCGCGGGTGCAGGTATGGGTGAAGCCCGGAAGGGGTGTTCCTTCCGGGCTTCACGAGTGTTTTGCGTTCAACTGCTACGGCAGATGAGTTTTAGCCGAGCCAGTATTAGCCGAGGCGTGCGAGCACGTCCGCGCCGACCTGATCGGTTCCGCGCACACTGGCACCGTTTTCGCGCATATCTGCCTCGACGGCGTCCTCAATGCGGGCTGCGGCGGCATCGTGGCCGAGGTGGCGCAGCAGCATTGCACCGGCGAGGATTGCGGCGGTGGGGTTTGCCTTGTTCTGGCGGGCGATGTCCGGTGCGGAGCCGTGTACAGGCTCGAACATGGAGGGGAACTCGCCGACGGCGTTGATGTTGCCGCTTGCCGCGTAGCCAATACCGCCGGTGACTGCACCGGCGAGGTCGGTGATGATGTCGCCGAAGAGGTTGTCGGTGACAATCACGTCGAAGCGGGCGGGGTCGGTGACCATGAAGATGGTGGTCGCGTCAATGTGCAGGTAGTCGGTCTCGACCTCGGGGAATTCAGTCGCGATTTCGGTGAAGTAGCGGTTGTAGAGGCGGCCGGCGTGGGTGAGCACGTTGGTCTTGTGTACGAGGGTGACCTTCTTGCGGCGGGTGGAAGCCAGCTCGAAGGCGTAGCGCACCAGGCGCTCCACACCGTGCGCGGTGTTGAGGGAGACCTCGGTGGCGATTTCGTGTGGGGTGCCGCCGCGGATAACGCCGCCGTTGCCGATGTAGGGGCCTTCGGTGCCTTCACGCACGACGACGAAGTCGATGTTGCCGGGGTTGGCAAGCGGGGAGACTGCGCCGGGGTACAGACGGGAGGGGCGCAGGTTGATGTAGTGGTCGAAGGCGAAGCGCAGCTTCAGGAGCATTTCGCGTTCGATGAGGCCGGAGGGAATCTTGCCGCTGCGCGGGTCTGCACCGATGGCACCGAAGAGGATCGCGTCGTGCTGTTTGAGGGCGTCCATGGTGGAGTCGGGCAGGGTTTCACCGGTTTCCAGCCAGTGCTCGGCGCCGAGCTTGTAGTGGGTGGGGGTTACGGTGATGTTTTCGAGCTCGCAGGCGCGGGTGAGGATGCGCTGGGCTTCGGTAATGATTTCGGGGCCGATGCCGTCGCCGGGGATGACGGCGAGGTCGATGCTACGTGCTTCAGTCATGCCTCTACCGTAATACGCGCCGCGGGTGGGCGGTAGAGCGTGCGGGCGGGTTCTCAGACTCTGGGCTAGACGACGTCTGACCAGCTACAGCTCCTGCCATGCCACTCCCCTACCCTTCTGGTTCGACCCGGCGCCCACTGGCTTCTGGGGTCTTGGATTCTGTGGCGTTCAGCTTCTGCCGATTAAAACGATATTCCCCGGCTGATAATTCAGCCGGGGAATATTGTTATGAGTTCTCGCTCAGTGTGAGGACCCTAGATGCTACTGCTATTAGGAGCGGGTGCAGAGGGTAACCTTCACGTAACCGGGGTTACGAACGCCGGACTGCTTTGCAGCGTTGTTAGCGGAGGAAATCTCACCATTGGGAACGGTGGGGGAAACGAAGGAGCCACCTGCGCCACCTGCGCCTGCCTGCAGCAGTGCGCTAACGTTCTGGCGGTAACGAGTGGGCTCTTCGTTAGCGTTCCACTTCTGGGAGGTAATGATAGCGGAGAGACCGCGAGCAGCACCGGAGCCACCGCCACCGTAACCTGCGCCACCGCCTGCGGAGACAACGGTCTGGTAGCCGTTGAAGGACTTGCGGGTGTCCTTTTCGCTGTAGGGGCGCTTTTCGTTGAGGTTAAGGGGGTTGGTCTGGTGAACGATTTCCAGCTTGGAGATATCGTTGTTATCGATCTGGTAGGAGTATGCGAAGACGCCGTCTGCACCCTTACCGTCGAAGCCGGAGCCACCCTTGTCGCCAGCGGTAGCGGAGCTGAAGAGCTCCTGCTTGTTCTGGCTGGTGAAGCCCAGAACACCGTAGAAGTTAGCGTCGTTGTACAGCAGGGGCTGCTCGCCACCTGCGCCACCGACGCCGCCGTTACCACCCTTACCACCGGCAACCTTCATAGCGGTACGCTCGTTAGCGTACGGCTTCAGAACGGTGTAGTGAGAGATGGAGGTCTCAGCGTCGCCACCGGCTGCTGCGGATGCGCTTGCACCTGCGGGCAGAACGGACTTAACCGCGGTGTCACCCAGGCTGGTGGTGGAAGCGTTGACTGCCTTGGGGTTGTAGAAAGGCGAAGAAGAGGGCATGTTGTTGGTACCGGGCTGGGTACGGATACCCGCACCGCCACCGCCACCTGCAACAGCAATCGGGGTGCCGTCAATAATCAGAGCGGAGGAGCCGCCACCGGAACCACCGTAGAGGTAACGCTTCATATCGGAAGGCATGGGCGCGTTAGCCTCAACACGAGCCTTGGCGTCTGCGGGAACGGGCTGTTCGTTTACGTCACCACCGTTACCGTAGCCCTTACCACCGGTTGCGGGGCGGGTCTGCCAAATAGCCGCGCTGTCAACGCCGGGCTCGGACGCCAGGTAAGCTACACCACCGGCAGCTGCGACCAGCTCAACAACCTGGCCTGCCTTGACGGGGATTTCACCGGTCACGAGAGCACCGGAACCACCAGCAACCTGAGCGGAGCCGCCACCTGCGCCACCAGCAACCTCGAAGCGGAGCTTGTCGACCTTAGCGGGAATAGTAATCTTCAGAGTGTCGCGTGCACCGGAGGGCTGACCGGAGATGCTGTAGTTTTCGGTGGAGTTCCACTCACACTCGGTGGAGGAAGCAAAAGCGGGAACTGCAGCGGAAGCTGCGACAACCGGAGCAGCCCATGCTGCGCCAGCTACAACCTTGCGGCGAGAAATGTTAGTAGACATGTATGTCCTTCGAGAGTGATGTCATTTTGAGGAATAAAAGTTATCACCCGCCGTCGTGTACGGCGAAGAACGTCACCTGATGAGATTCGAGTGAGTGAAGTAGGCTTGCGCCTAACCTCTGTGGTGATAACGACATAATGTTGTATCCCGCTCCCCATATATAGGGAGGTGCACTTCAGAGCGCTTGGTGTTCGCTCTGCGAGGCCTTGGGCCATCGGCATAGATTTCGGGTACGGCTAAAACTATACCCATCAAGGACCTGTACCGCAATGGTTCCAAAAATGGCTTGATGAGGGGGTTTTCCTTAAACTCTCCGCATTAGTTGAAGGTTTTTCAACCAAAATAGGTTACTTAAGGGAGCTTCAAGTCTCTTAAACCCGAATTCAAACCCCATACAACCCCAAACTCTCAAGTTCAACTTGAATAAATATCATAAGAAAAAGTGGTGGAACTCACTTAAAATAACTGTTTTTGGCGTGTTGCACACACGTAAGCACACACTCCCACACACAAACCCACAGAATATTCCTGCATGTGAGAGCAAAAAGAGGCCCCTAACCCCGCCCCACCACCCCGATACACTGGAAACATGACCCTCAAGCACACCGAACCCCAGCAGAACCCACAGCACAGCACAGAGACAGCCGAACCCGGCTACGCCGTAACGAAAACCCGCGGCATCTCAGAAAGCAGCGACCTGCCCGCCGACGCCATCACCGCCTCCAGCCGCGTGCAAAGCTACCTCAGAGACAAACGCAGCTGGATGAACGTCCTCGTCGTCGCGCACATGCAGCTCTTCTGCTGCGTGCTCTCCGTTGCCTTCATCAACGGCTACGGCTGGATCCCGGTCATCTCTGCACTCTGTAGCACCACCGCGCTCTACTTCCGCTACCGCTTCCCCTACGGCAGCATCTACGTGGTCATCGCGGCGCTCTGCCTCACCCTCGTGTCCCCCTTCCCCGACTCACTCGTCATCACTTGCTACCCGCCGGTCAGCCTCGCTGCCTACCACACCGGCAGGCACTGGACCCGCCGTGCACGCTTCCGCTCCCTCATCCTCGGCTGGGTCGGTGCACTCGCCGTCACCGTGCAGGCCTCACTCTCACTCCTCTACCACTGGGACGACATACCCGCCCGTATCTTCATCTCCCTGATGCTCGGCGTGCTCTGCGGATCCATCTTCACCGTCTTCTGGTTCCTCGGCGACTCCCGCCGCATGCGCGAACTGCGCAGCGAAGAGTTCGAAGAACGCGCCCGCCGCCTCGAATACGAACAGGAACAGGAACGCCGCCTTGCCGCGCAGGACGAACGCACCCGCATCGCCCGCGAAATGCACGATATTGTGGCACACTCGCTCTCCAGCATTATTTCTCAGGCGGATGGGGCACGCTACGCCGCCGCGAGCGCCCGCACCGCACGCGCACAGCAAACACAACAGGCAGAGCAGTCGGGTCAGGCTGAGCAGTCGGGTCAGGTTCAGCAGCAGAGCACACCGGATATTGCCGAGCAGACCCTCGAACTCATCGCAGATACGGCACGCGACTCCCTCACCCAGATGCGTTCCCTACTCGGGCTACTCCGCACGGACGAGGCAACCGCCTACGCGCCCGTGCCCACCCTCAGCGACGTGCCCGCCCTCGTGGAGCAGAGCCGCCGCGCCGGGCTACCCGTCACCTTCACCGGAATCACCGGCACCATGGCACGCACCCTGCCGCAGGGTGCCGAGCTGGCGGCGTACCGCACCGTGCAGGAGGCGCTCACCAACGCGCTCAAACACTCTCCCGGCGCGGCAACCACCGTCACCATTCACTGGGGTGAGGCCGGTCTGCACTTGCGGATTCAGAACGACCCGGTTTCCTCTGTTTCCTCTGCCTCGGCCTCTGCCGTAAATCAGCGCGCCAGCAGCCCGGTACCCGGTAGCGGTAACGGTCTGCGCGGCATGAGCGAGCGCATCGCCCTCTACCACGGCACCCTCACCTACGGTCTGCAGCCCGACGGCGGCTGGCTCGTTGAGGCGGCGCTGCCCTACCGCGACCTCTAATACCCGTGCCCTCTACTACCTCGTGATCTAGGATTGAAACTATGTACTCTTCTGCACCACAGACCACCCAGCCGATCCGTGTGATGCTCGTCGACGACCAGCGCCTGGTGCGCGGCGGCCTGAGCATGCTCGTCAACTCCCAGCCGGACCTGCAGGTCGTCATGGAAGCTGATGACGGCCTGGCGGCTATTGACGTTTTTGACCGCATGGTCTCTGAGGGGCAGGCGCCGCAGGTCATCCTCATGGATGTGCGCATGCCGCACTGCGACGGCTTGGAGGCTGCGCGCCGTATTCTGGAGCGTGACGCTCAGCGTGAGGAGGATGAGCGGGTGCGCATTATTATGCTCACGACCTTCGATATTGATGAGTACGTGTATTCGGCGGTGCGTGCGGGTGCGAGCGGTTTCTTGTTGAAGGACACTCCGCCGGAGCAGCTGCTGGAGGCGATTCGTACGGTGCACCGCGGCGATGCGGTGATTGCGCCGTCTGCGACTCGCCGTCTGTTGGAGCAGATGATTCCGGTGCTGGACTCCCCCGCTCCTGTTGTTCCTGCTGCTCCTGTTGCCGACTCTGTGCAGGCTACTCCCCCGGCTGCTGGTTCTGAGCTTCCTAAGGCGACGTTTATTCCGGCTGAGCATGCAAGCTTTGAGCCTGTGCAGGATTATCCGCATCGTGAGTTGATTGAGCAGTTGTCGCCGCGTGAGTTTGAGGTGCTGGGTTTGATTGCGCGCGGCTTGTCGAATGCGGAGATTACGCGGGAGTTGGTGCTGTCGGAGGCGACGGTGAAGACGCATGTGTCGCATGTGTTGGCGAAGTTGGGTGCGCGTGATCGTGTGCAGGCGGTGATTATGGCGTATGAGGCGGGTATCGCCCACTAGCGCCCCCTTATATAAGGACACGGCAGATTAGCAGATTAGAGGACACAGTGAAGCCCCGGCGGGCGCCTCCATATTGGGGCACCCTCCGGGGCTTCACTATCTCACGCCGAGTATCCGGGTTTGCCGGGTACTGTGACTATGCCGGGTTAGCCGCGCATACCCTCAACCGGGGACATGCGAGCCGAACGAGCCGCCGGCAGAGCCGAAGCGAGCATCGCGGCGAGCACACCCACAATCAGGATGACCACGTACCAGACGTACGGCAGGTCAAGCACGAGCGGGGCGGAAGCACTCATGGAAGACATAATAATCTGCGCCGAGAGGCTACCAATCACCGCACCGGAAACCATACCGAGCACCACTGCGGCGAGCGTAATCAGGATCGCCTCAATGGAAATCATGCGGCGCAACTGCTTGCGGGACAGGCCCAGCGAGCGGAGCATCGCATTCTCGCGGCGGCGTTCGTTGACCGACAGGGTCATCGTGTTTGCCACACCAATAATGGAGATGACCACTGCGAGCATGAGCATCACCAGGGTGAAGGTCAGCATGACGGTCAGCAGCTGGTCGTAGGTCTGACGTTCCTGCAGACCACCGGTGAAGGAGCTGCTCGGGCTGGCTCGGTTCAGGTCAGCCTGCAGGGCCGCGTTCTCGCTACTGGTCAGCGGGGATGCCGCGCGCACCAGAACGACGGTGTCGTTACCGGTTGCCTGGCTGGTGACGGTCAGGTGAGCTGCCTTTGTCTGAGCTTCCTTGTCACCGCTGGCGATTGCTTCTTCCAGGCGCTTCTGAGCTTCCTCAGCGGCGGGGTTGGCAACCTTCTGCGGGTTCTTGGCGTCCTGCAGCTTGGCGGCGGTGGCAGGGTTGACGATCAGCAGGTGCTGCTTGGTTGCGGACTTGACGGGCTTGAGTTCCACTTCGCCGAGCGGGCCGTGTGCCTTCAGGCGGCTGGACTCATTCAAGCCTGCGGACTTCCAGAGGCCCTGCGGCACGAGCACGGTGTCGTCGGCAAGGTTCGAGTTTTCGTCGGGCAAGATTGCCTTCAGATCGGAGGAGCTCAACGCCACCAGGTCGGAATTCTGGTTGGCGGTCTGTCCCTCGTACTCGACGGTGTAGTCGACCACACCGGCTGCGTAACCGACGGCGGATGCCTGAACGTTCTTAATACCCTTGACCTTGGAGGCGATCTCCTCCGCCTTGGTCACGGTGGAGGCCGCCTCAGACTGGTCATACGAGCTGTACTTCGCCTGCGCAGAAATCGGGTACTGCTGATCCAGAGCCTTGGTCAGCGAGGCGCTCAGCACCGAGTAACCGGTCAGCACAATCGACACGACCAGGGTACCCACCAGCACGGCACGACCGGTGGAGACGGTGCGTTTGGGCGAACGCAGCGCGTTGGCGAGCGCGAGCTTGCCGGTCTGGGTGCGGGTGACCATGCCGAGGGCGCGTACCAGCGGCGGCAGTACCAGCGGGGTGATGAGGAAGACTGCAATACCGAGCAGCAGTGCGGCCCCCATCATGAGGAGGATGGCCTTATTGCCGGCACCCTCACCGGAACCCTGGTTCTGAGCCAGCATAACCAGGCCGATACCTGCGGCGCCGAAGACCAGGCCCAGGATCGGGCCGACCTTGCCGGGCTTGCGCACCTCAAGGTTGGTGTGCTCGCTCATTGCGCTAATGGGCGAGATGCGCAGGGCGCTTCGTGCCGGAGAGAGCGAGGCAAGCACCGTGACGAGGGTGCAGATCAGGGTACTGATGATTACCGGGGTAATCGAGTACGAGATCATGATGCTGGTGAGGTTCGCACCAACCAGCGCACCGACCGGGAAGGTCAGCAGTGCACCGATGAGGGAGAACACCACGCCCACGGTAATGGATTCGACGAGCAGCATCCGCACGAGGGAGCCGCCGCGGGCACCGAGGGTGCGCAGCAGGGCGAGCTCACGGATGCGCTGACCAACCAGCACCGCGAAGGTGTTAGAGATGACGAAGGAGGAAACCAGCAGAGCCAGGGCCGCGAAGGCGCCCAGGACCACGCTAATGGAGGTGAAGACCGTGGAGATGCTCTTCTGGTAGTCTTCCAGCAGCTTCTGACCGGTCATGACGCGCGGGTCGTCTTTCTGGTTGCCAGTGCTGAGGGAGTCCTGCAGGGTCTTGAGCTTGGCGTCGGTTACGCCGTCCTTGAACTTGAGGTAGATGAGGTTCGCGCCAGCCATACTGCGGTAGCCTGCCGCGGAGCTGCTGTTTTCTGACTCGGCTGCTTTCAAGCTGGCTTCGCCGAGGGCGGTGCCGCCAATGAAGACAGCATAATTGGTGGTGGAGCCCTCAAAACCGGGGTCAAAAAGACCGACAACGGTGTATTCGGCGGTCTTATTAGTACCGGGGGCACTGACGGATTCTACAACGTCGGTGCTGGTGACCTTGCCGTTCAGCGAGAGGTTGTGCTTCTTCGCGAAGTAGGTAGAGAGCATGATTTCGTGGTCGCTACTGGGGATTTTACCCTGCACCTTGTACGGGAAGAGGCTCGAGTCGGCGGGCAGCTGGTCGTACTGCACCTGGGCTTTCTGGTCGCCGGTGCCGATCGTACCCGCAACGGCGTACTGCACCCAGTAGCCGGAGAGCAGGTCGCTCTGTTCCACCTTCTTGATCTGCTCACGGGTCAGGTAGATGGCGCTACTGTCTTTACCGTCGCTGGTTGTAGCGGCGGAGGCGACGACCGCCTCGGCGCGGGAGAGCACGTCACCAACGGAGGAGTTGACGGTCGCCTGCAGCGAGTTGGTGAGCATCATAATGGCGGCGATGAAGAAAGATGAGATCGCGATGCCTATGCCCGTGAGGACGTATTTTCCTTTGGAGGCGCGCAGGTTGGAGCGCGCCACCGTGTTCAGTGTGGTTGCCACGGCTTATCGACCTTCCAGCTGTGCCATTGCGCCGAGGACGGCGTCGTAGGTGGGTTCGATCATTTCGCCGGCGACCATGCCGTCCTTGATGAAGACCACGCGGTCTGCGTAGGAGGCGGCGTTTGCGTCGTGGGTGACCATGAGGATGGTCTGTGCGTGGTCGGTTGCGGCGGCACGTAGCAGGCGCAGCACCTCGGCGCCGGAGTTGGAGTCGAGGTTACCGGTCGGTTCGTCGGCGAAGACCACTTCGGGGCGTGCAAGCAGGGCGCGCACGATGGCGACGCGCTGCTGCTGACCGCCGGAGAGCTGTTCGGGGCGGTGGTCGAGGCGGGTTTCCAGGCCGAGGGTCTTGACCAGGTAGTCGCGCCACTGCGGGTCAGGCTTCTTACCGGCGAGGCCCAGGGGCAGGTCAATGTTCTGACCCGCGGTGAGGGTGGGGACCAGGTTGAACGCCTGGAAGATGAAGCCGATGTGTTCGCGGCGGAACTCGGTGAGGGCGTTGTCCTTCAGGCCGAAGAGCTCGGTACCGCCAATACGAATCGAGGTTGCCGGGTTCGGGTCGGGGGTGTCCAGGGTTGCGATGGTCTGCATCAGCGTGGACTTGCCGGAGCCGGAGGGGCCCATAATGGCGGTGAACTTGCCCTGCTCAAAGTCAACGGAGACGTTGTTGAGGGCGTGGACGGTAGCTTCACCCATGCCGTAGGTTTTGGAAAGGTTTCGTGCGGAGACGGCGGGCTGTGCCGTCTGGGCGTGAGGAGTTGTCGTAGTCATAGTTCAATTATTTCACGCAGCGTGGCGCTGACTACGGGGTTTTTCTCATCCTCCAGGTTGATTTTGGTAGGTGTTCACCGGGCCTTTGCTTACGGATGCAGGGGTTCCCCACTCATTCCGCGGGCTGAGATGAGCCTGTGGCGGGCTGGGCGGGGTGCCGCACTCATCCTTAAGGATGAGTGGCGGCTCAATCAGCATTCTCTCTCTTTTTTTTCCCCCCCCCCCCGGCCCCGTGCACCCCTGCACCCCTACCCCGCTTCTCTGCCCCGCGCCTACACCTATATCTGCATGCGAAAAGCCCCCGGCTCCTCCCCCATCTGGGGTGGGGAAGCCGAGGGCTTTCTGTCGCTATCTGTTACGGCGCTATCTCAGGCGCTATCCGCTAATGGTAGCTGTTATGCCTTGGGTGCTTCGTAGCGGGGGAACACCGGTGCGGGTGCGGGCAGTTCGGTGCCGGGCACGAGTGCGGTGCCAAGGGCTGCGAACTGGCGTGCGTTGCCTTCGGGTACGCCGAGCAGGGTCAGCAGCTTGGCGGTGGAGTCGGGCATAACCGGCTGCAGTAGCAGGGCGACCTGGCGTACGACCTCGAGGGTTACGTACAGCACGGTGTTCATGCGGTCGAGTTCGCCGTTCTTGCGCAGGGTCCAGGGTTCCTGCTCTGCGAAGTAGGCGTTGGTGTCTGCGAGGACGGTCCAGATGCGGTCGAGCGCGCGGTGGAATGCCTGCTCGTCGAAGTCTGCACGGACCGGCTCGTAGAGGGCTGCCGCCTCGTCGAGGATCTTGCGGTCGGCTTCGGTGAATTCGCCGTGGGTGGGCACGGCGCCGCCGCAGTTCTTGGCGACCATGGACAGGGAACGCTGGGCGAGGTTGCCGAGGTTGTTTGCCAGGTCGGAGTTGATGCGGTTGATGATGGACTCTTCGGAGTAGGAGCCGTCCTGACCGAAGGACACCTCACGCATGAGGAAGAAGCGCACCGCGTCCAGACCGAATGCGTCGACGAGGTTTGCGGGGTCGACCACGTTACCGACGGACTTGGACATCTTCTCGCCGTTGACGAGCAGGAAGCCGTGGCCGAAGACGCGCTTGGGCAGTTCGATTCCGGCAGACCACAGGAATGCGGGCCAGTAGATGGAGTGGAATCGGGTGATGTCCTTACCGATGAGGTGCAGGTCGGCGGGCCAATACTTGGTGAACAGTTCGTTGTCGGTGTCGGGGTAGCCGAGGCCGGTGAGGTAGTTGGTGAGGGCGTCGACCCACACGTACATGACGTGCTTGTCGTTGCCGGGTACGGGTACGCCCCAGTCGAAGGTGGTGCGGGAGATGGACAGGTCGTTGAGGCCGCCCTTGACGAAGGAGATCAGTTCGTTGCGGCGCGATTCGGGGTAGACGTAGCCTTCGGTGGCGTAGAGTTCGAGGAGCTTGTCGCCGTACTTGGAGAGGCGGAAGAAGTAGGATTCTTCTTCGGTCCATTCGACTTCGGTACCGGTGGCGATGGCGTAGCGCTGGCCGTCGCGTACTTCAGTTTCGTCTTCTGCGTAGTAGGCTTCGTCGCGTACGGAGTACCAGCCGGCGTACTTGTCGAGGTAGATGTCGCCGTTTTCTTCCATGCGCTTCCAGATGGCCTGGGATGCGACGTAGTGGTCGGGGTCGGTGGTGCGGATGAAACGGTCGTAGCTGATGTTCAGCGCGTCGTTCATTGCTTTGAAGCGTGCGGAGTTCTCGTCGGCGAGTTCCTTGGCGGTCTTACCGAGCTTTTCGGCGGTGGTCTGCATCTTCTGGCCGTGCTCGTCGGTGCCGGTCATGAAGCGCACGTCGAAGCCGTCGAGGCGCTTGAAGCGGGCTAGCACGTCGGCTGCGATGGTTTCGTAGGCGTGGCCGATGTGCGGGTTGCCATTGGGGTAGGAGATGGCGGTGGTGATGTAGAACGGAGTTGCAGTCATAACTTTCAGTTTACCGCAGTCTTAGGCTAGGCTCTCACCGGGGTTACACTCTGATACGCGGTGGCTCATTGCGTGTGGGTGGAGGCTGCCACGCCGCATGTTTCCTCCGCGCCTACGCAGGGGCACCCGTCACCCGGACGCTCCGCTTCCTCCTTGCTTCGCTGTGGAGAGCGTCCGTGTGACACCCTGAGGGCGCTTCCGGAAAACGCGGCGCACCAGCCTAAACTTCCAGCCGCCAAGCAACACGCTAAACCGCGACAGCCCTCCTCCGCCCCAGTTCGCTAGGCACGGGGCACACACGGAACCACCGCACAGCTACCGCACCCCCGGCGGGATTCCAAGAGCCCCTGAACCACAGATGCACAGAGGTATAGATATTCCCCATCGCCACGCTAGGTAACCAAGCGAGGAAAGACGGTATCGCCCGTAGTGACATCAGGGTGTCCGAAGCGAAGCGAGGACGGGTCCCCTGTAGGAACGAGGGCGAATACCGTCTTCCAAGCATCGACCACCGGAGTAAGGGGAATATCTACACCTCAACCCATGAAAACTGTATTTATTCAGGGAACGCAAAAATCCCGCCGATTCCGAAGAATCAGCGGGATTTTCTATCAAGTGCGCCCCCTGGGACTCGAACCCAGAACCCATTGATTAAGAGTCAATTGCTCTGCCAATTGAGCTAGAGGCGCTTATTTGTTTTTCAGGGTTTCCCCTGCAACAAGTAAATACTATACGGTATTCTGTGGGTGCCCGCAACTCGAGCAAGCATGAACTGCATCACATATTTGGTGGGTGGTGCTATTTAGCCTGAAACAGCGAGAATCCGGCGCCCCGTCCCCTCCCCCGTGTGGGGTGTGGGTGGAGCACCGGATTCTTAGAAAGCTATTGCTGAGCTACCGCTTAGCGAGCGACGGAACCTTCGGTGTAGTCGTCGTCAACGGAGTTCCAGGAGAACAGCTCGCGCAGCTTGCGGCCGGTTGCCTCGATGGGGTGTGCCTCGCCCTTTGCGCGCAGTTCCTTGAACTCGGGTGCGCCTGCAGCCTGGTCTTCCATGAAGCGCTTTGCGAAGTTGCCGTTCTGGATGTCTGCCAGGACAGCCTTCATGTTTTCCTTGACCTCGGGGGAGATCACGCGGGGGCCGGAGACGTAGTCGCCGTACTCTGCGGTGTCGGAGATGGACCAACGCTGCTTAGCGATGCCGCCTTCGATCATCAGGTCGACGATGAGCTTGAGCTCGTGCAGGACCTCGAAGTATGCGATTTCGGGCTGGTAGCCTGCTTCGGTCAGAACCTCGAAGCCGTACTGGACGAGCTGGGAGGTGGAGCCGCAGAGGACTGCCTGCTCGCCGAACAGGTCGGACTCGGTCTCTTCGGTGAAGGTGGTCTTGATGACGCCTGCGCGGGTTGCGCCGAGGCCCTTTGCGTAGGACAGTGCCAGTGCGAGTGCTTCGCCGGATGCGTCCTTCTCAACTGCGACCAGGGCGGGAACACCGCGGCCTGCTTCGAATTCGCGGCGGACGGTGTGGCCGGGGCCCTTGGGGGCGACCATTGCCACGTCGACACCCTCGGGTGCGGTGATGTAGCCGAAGCGGATGTTGAAGCCGTGTGCGAAGAACAGTGCGTTGCCGGGCTTCAGGTGGGGTTCGATGCTCTCTGCGTAGACCTTTGCCTGGACCTGGTCCGGGGTCAGGATCATGATGACGTCTGCTTCTGCTGCTGCTTCTGCAACGGTTGCGACGCGCAGGCCTTCTGCCTCAGCCTTGGCACGGGACTTGGAGCCCTCGGACAGACCGACGATGACCTTCACGCCGGAGTCACGCAGGTTCAGTGCGTGTGCGTGGCCCTGGGAGCCGTAGCCGATAACTGCTACGGTGCGGCCCTGGATCAGAGAGAGGTCTGCGTCGTCGTTGTAGAAAATGGTTGCTGCCATTTCTTCTCCTCAGTAAGTTTGGTATGCGGCCCAGGCTGGGCTCAACATTGACTATTCTACTTGATAGCTGTTTAGTTGCGGGCTGTCGAGAGTACTTCTCAGCATCTGAAGTATCCGGAAGGTCTGTGAGCCCATAGGGGCGGGTATCGCATCGCCCGCCGGTTTCCCGGTTGAGGCGGTGCGATACCCGATGCTATTCCCCGCTGGTGCGGGGTTGGCGTGGCACCCTGGTGGGTGTTAGATGCGCTCGCTCATGGCGCGGGGGCCACGTGCCAGGCCGATGGTGCCTGCGCGAACGATTTCGCGAACGCCGTAGGGTTCCAGAACGTCCAGCAGGGCGTTGAGCTTCTCCTCGGAACCGGTTGCTTCGATAACAACGGACTCGGGGGAAACGTCAATCACGGATGCGCGGAACAGGTCTGCTGCCTGAACAATCTGCAGGCGTGCTACTGCGTCTGCCTTGACCTTAATCAGGATATGGCCGCGGCGGGTGGAGGAGTCGGCGGGAAGCTCGACGACCTTCAGCACGTGAACGAGCTTGTTCAGCTGCTTGGTGATCTGCTCGATGGTGTGGGCGTCACCTTCGGTCACGACGGTGATGCGGGAGACACCGGGGTTTTCGGTGGGGCCCACAGCCAGGGAGAGGATGTTGAACAGACGGCGGGAGAACAGACCGGAGACGCGGGTGAGAACGCCCGGCTTATCTTCTACCAGAACGGACAGAGTGTGCTGAGACATTAGTTCTCTCCCTCACGATCGAACTCGGGCGAAGTGTTCTTCGCAATCCAAATCTTGTCATTAGATACGCCTGCCGGGACCATGGGCCACACCAGGGCGTGGGGGCTGACGGTGAAGTCAATGACCACGGGGCGGTCGTTGATTTCGAGGGCAGCCTTGATGGTTGCGTCCACGTCTTCGTCGCGTTCGCAACGGAAGGTTGCGCAACCGTATGCTTCGCCGAGCTTGACGAAGTCGGGGATGCGTACGGTGCCGTGGCCGTCCTTCAGGTCGGTGTTGGAGTAGCGCTCGTCGTAGAACAGAGTCTGCCACTGGCGCACCATGCCGAGGGAGGAGTTGTTGATGATGGCAACCTTGACGGGGATGTTGTTCTGTGCGCAGGTGACCAGTTCCTGGTTGGTCATCTGGAAGCAGCCGTCACCGTCGATGATCCACACGGTGGATTCGGGGTGTGCGACCTTTGCGCCCATGCCGGCGGGGACGCCGTAGCCCATGGTGCCCAGGCCTGCGGAGCTGATGAAGTGGCGGGGGCTTTCCTGCTGGATGTAGTGTGCGCCCCACATCTGGTGCTGGCCAACGCCGGTGACGTAGTATGCGTCGGGGCCGGTGAGGGCGCTGATGCGCTCGAGGACATATTCGGGCGAGCCGAGGCCATCGGCGGGCTTCTCGTAGCCGAGCGGGTAATCCTTGCGGATAACGTTCAGCTCGTTCCACCAGTCGGTGAGGTTCGGCAGCTGGTCTGCGAACTCGGTGGAGAGCAGGTCGGTCAGCTCGGGCAGGACGTACTTGAGGTCGCCGACGATCGGCACGTCTGCGAAGCGGATCTTCGAGATTTCTGCCGGGTCAACGTCAATGTGGATGACCTTAGCTTCGGGTGCGAAGGAGTCAACCTGGCCGGTGACGCGGTCGTCGAAGCGTGCGCCGAGGGTGATGAGCAGGTCAGACTTCTGCATTGCGGCGACGGCGGGGACGGTGCCGTGCATGCCGGGCATGCCGAGGTTCTGGGGGTCGGAATCCGGGAAAGCGCCGATAGCGTTCAGGGTGGTGACGACGGGTGCGCCGATAAGCTTAGCCAGCTTGTGGAACTCTTCGGATGCACCTGCACGGACCAGGCCACCGCCGACGTAGAAGACGGGGCGCTTGGATTCGGTGATGAACTTGGCTGCTTCGTGGATCTGCTTGGAGTGGCCGCGGGTGGCGGGGGTGTAGCCGCGCAGTTCGAGGTCTTCGGGAATACCGCGGTATTCCATCATGCCGACCTGCGCATCCTTGGTGACGTCCACGAGCACGGGGCCGGGGCGGCCGGTGGATGCGATGTGGAATGCTGCTGCGAGCGCGCGGGGGATGTCCTGCGAGTCGGTGATCATGAAGGAGTGCTTGGAGATGGGCATTGCCATGCCGACGATGTCAGCTTCCTGGAATGCGTCACTACCCAGCAACTTAGTGGACACCTGGCCGGTGATTGCGACCAGGGGGATGGAGTCCATGTTCGCGTCTGCGATTGCGGTCAGCAGGTTGGTTGCGCCGGGGCCGGAGGTTGCGATGCACACGCCGGTCTTGCCGCTGGACACGGCATAGCCCTGAGCTGCGTGGCCTGCACCCTGCTCGTGGCGGACCAGGATGTGGCGGACCTTCTTGGAATCGTACAGGGGGTCATAGGTCGGCAGAATAGCTCCACCAGGCAGGCCGAATACGTCAGTCACACCCAGGTCTTCGAGGGTGCGGACGATTGCCTGAGAACCGGTCATGCGTTCTGCGGGAGCGTTTGCCGCGTCATCAGAAGTGGAAAATCCCATGGTCATGGAAATGCCTCGTGTCTTAATGGTTCTTCGTTGTACTCAATGTTCTGCGTGGGGTTTGTGTGGTCCTCACGCATCCTATGCCCGGGGGTACCAAGCTATAAAAAAAGCCCCTCGCTGTTGGTGGTAGCGGTAGGGGCGCTCAGTCGCAGTGAATAGACCCTGCCACTCGCCCTAGGCGACGTCGACAAGGTTTAGAATTCGCTGGAACATTGTTGTCTTCACCCTTCTATGGTGCGCTCTGAGAGGGGGTGAGTCAAATCTCTATGGGGTGTCGTGGTGGTTTTTGCACGGAAACCCCCAAGTCAACCTTCTTCTTTCATGATGTGGACACCTTGCGCGCGTGCGTGGATTCTAGCGCAGGTTTTTGAACAGGTGAGAAAAACTCGCATTTTTGGGCGTCATGGCGCGTAATATGTGCGAAATACTCGTGACCTTCGTTGGTTACCCCGGTAGACTGAAGCTATGACCGAACCGATTATCCCGGTCGCTGATGAGCTGACCGAAGCAAGTAAGTACGCAGAGGTTGTTGACCCCCGTAACTCTGTTGAGAGTAGCGAGTTTTTGACGGGTGAGGAACTCATTCGGGTTCTGCACCCGGTTTTTGACGACCAGATTATTAATTACGGTGCATACAATTTGGTGTATGCGACGGGTCGTGCTGTTTACCGTAATCCTGATTTGGCGTTGCATCAGTATCCTAATCAGCAGCATTTTATTGTTGGGTATCAGGATGCGCCTGATGAGGTGATTATTGCTCCGGTGAATTTGCCGGCGTTGACGCCTGCGGGTACGGCTACGACGATTGATAATACGAATGCACTGCATGCGTATCGTGTGGGTGATGATGCGGTGACGCTTGAGTCGGTGAATGGTAGCTCGTTTTATTTGTCGTTTGAGGATAATGCTGAGGTGGCGACTCGTTTTGGTGTTGGCCTGCTGGAGCAGGGTAAGGATGTGGAGGATTTCCGTGAGTTTGTGACGCGGATTTGGCCGGTCCTGTAATAGAGATTTTTTGTGTTGGATGCCCGCCGCAACTCTTAGGGTTGCGGCGGGCTTTCGTGTGCTTGCAGGCAAAACACCAACCACCAAGCAACACACTAAAAGGCGACAGCCTTCCCCCACCCCAGTTCGCTAGGCACGGGGCGCACACACGGAACCACCGCGCACCCCAACGAACCGGCGGGATTCCAAGAGCCCCTGAACCACAGATGCGCAGAGGAGCCGGGGGGGCACGTCGGTAGCGCGCCGTGTTTTCCGGATGCGCCCTCAGGGTGTCACACGGACGCTCTTCCGCAGCGAAGCAAGGAGGGGCGGAGCGTCCGGGTGACGGGTGCCCCTGCGTAGGCGCGGAGGAAACATGCGGCGCGCACCATCAGAAGTGAAGCCGAACCCCGACTCCTCAAGCCTATAAACTGCATTTTCAGAGGGAACGCAAAAATCCCGCCGATTCCGAAGAATCAGCGGGATTTTCTTTCAAGTGCGCCCCCTGGGACTCGAACCCAGAACCCATTGATTAAGAGTCAATTGCTCTGCCAATTGAGCTAGAGGCGCTTGTTTGTTTTTCAAGGTTTCCCTTGCAACAGAAAAATACTATACGCGAGTTTTTGTGGTGTACGCAAGTTGATTTGAGGTGAGCCTGGACACATTGTTTGGGTGGGGTATGTGGGACACTAGTGTGTGTACTGTGTGGGGCTCGCCTGTCCCCTCCCCTTTGTTGTTTTGAGGAGTTTTTGATGAGTGTTCGTCTTGAGCCGGGTGTTCCGGCGCCTGCTTTTACCCTTGCTGATGCGTCGGGTGTGGAGCATAGTCTGAGTGATTATGCGGGCAGTAAGGTGATTTTGTATTTTTACCCGAAGGCGTCGACTCCGGGTTGCACTAAGGAGGCGTGCGATTTCCGCGATAATTTGGCGTCGTTGAAGTCCTTGGGTTATGTGGTGTTGGGTGTTTCTCCGGATTCGCCGGCGGCTATTGCGCGTTTTGTGGAGAAGGAGTCGTTGACGTTCCCGTTGCTGTCTGATGCTGATCATGCGGTGGCTGAGTCGTATGGTGCGTGGGGTGAGAAGAAGAATTACGGCAGAGTGTATGAGGGTCTGATCCGTTCGACGTTTGTGATTGATGAGCAGGGTGTTGTTGCTTTGGCTCAGTACAATGTGCGTGCGACGGGTCATGTGGCGAAGTTGCGTCGTGATTTGGGTATTGACCCGAAGTAGGGTCGTGCTTTCTGTGTGTGTAGCGTGAGGGGCAGCGGCGCTGTGTAGCACCTCCGTGTGGGGGTTGCTGTTCGGCGTGTTTGCGGGCTTTTTGCCCTATGGGGGCTTCTTTTAAGGCTTGGAGAACCTTGGTTCCTGGTGTACACTAATTTTTTGTTGCCTCAGACGCATGCATCTTCGGATGTGGGGGTGACACTGCGCGCGAGTGGTGAAATTGGCAGACACGCAGGATTTAGGTTCCTGTGCCTTATGGCGTGGGGGTTCAAGTCCCCCCTCGCGCACACACACATTTACATTGGGCCCGCCGTCACGGTTTTCGTGGCGGCGGGCTCTCTTGTATGTGCCTTGCCGAGGTGGGTGTGTCTCGCCCGGTTGGGTGTTGAACCGTTATCCTGAGAGATAAGCATCCGCGACGGAAGAGAGGACCCTCCCGTGCAGCATCAGCCTTATGCATCGTCAGCTGTTGGCAATTCTGATGCGCTGCTGCGAGCTACTGCCGGCTCGAGTGGCTTGAGTCGACGCGCCGTTTTGCGTTTTGGCGCGCTTTTTAGTGCTGGTTTGGCGCTTTCTGCGTGTTCTGGTCAGTCTTCTGCCGGTTCGTCTACTGGTTCTTCGGCGAGTGCGAGCGCGTCGTCTGCTGATGCGCGTCGTGTGTTCCGTTTTGCGCAGGGTGCGGCGCCGTTGGGTTTGGACCCGGCGTTGTTTCCTGTGGCGAGTACGTATCAGGTGACGGCGCAGGTTTTGCAGACATTGTTGGTGGCGAATCATTACACGGGTGATCCTGAGGTTCAGGATTCGTTGTGTAGTGACTGGAAGGTTTCTGATGACCGTTTGACACATACGTTTGTGTTGCGTGAGGCGCATTTTAGTAATGGCGTTGCGTTGACTGCGGATGCTGTGGTGCAGAATTTCCAGAGGTGGCAGGCGTTGGCTACGGGTGAGGGTACTGCTGCTTTGGCGGTGCCTGCTCAGCCTTTGTTTGCGTGGGGTTTTGGTGTGCCGAAGCCGGGTTCTATTGATCCTTCGGCGGTGGAGCCTGCGCCTGTTCAGGCGTCTCCGTCGGGTGCGGCGACTCCGGGTGCTTCTGCGAGTGCCTCCCCGAGCGCTTCTGGGACTGCTTCTGAGACCGCTACTCCGAGTGCGTCAGCTTCTGAGACCGCCTCCCCGAGCGCCTCTGATGCCGCGCGTCCGGGCGATAAGAAGCCCGCACAGAATGATTCTCAACCGTATGCGGTGCAGTCTTTTATGCCGTTGGTTTCGTCGGTGGTGGCGAAGGGCAACTCCGTGGTGGTGACCCTGTCGCGTCCTTCGTTGGCGTTCCCGCGTATTTTGACGCAGCAGGCGTTCGGCATTATTGAGCCTTCGCTTTTTGGTGCTGATCAGAAGCTGACGGGCAACCCGGTGGGTACGGGTGCGTTCCGTGTGGAGTCGTTCGAGGGCGGCACGGTGCGTCTGCTGAAGAACACCCATTTTGAGGGTCAGGCACCTGAGCTGGATGAGATTCAGATTTCGACCCTCACTTCGTCGGATAAGCGTTATTTTGCACTGATGGAGGGTCATATTGACGCCTGCGATCAGGTGAATTCTTCTGATCTGGGTCAGCTGGCACGTGATGGTTATCAGACTCCTGGCCGTGACCCGTTCTCGCTGGTGTATTTGAGCCTGAATACGGCGCATCCGGTGTTGAAGAATATTTCGGTGCGTCGCGCTATTTCGCATGCGGTGGATCGTGGCGCGTTGCGCCAGTATTATCCGCAGGGCACCTCGGAAGCGCAGACGTTGATTTCGCCGTCGTTCCGCATTAAGGCTGATGATGCGAAGAATTACACGGACCGCAATCAGGATACGGCGCGCTCGCTGTTGGCGACGGCTGGGTACGACAATCAGGTGATTGAGTGCTACTACCCGGCTGATGTGTCTCTGCCGTGGATGGATACTCCACAGAAGGTGTATTCGGAGATGGTGGCTTCGCTGATTGAAGTGGATTTGAATATTAAGCCGGTGCCTCTGCCGTGGGCTGAGTATCTGCCGAAGAGCCGTGAGGTTTCTTCTGAGCGCGGTATTACGTTGGCCGGTTTCTACGGCATGTACCGTGACCCGTATGCGTTCTTTGGTCCGGTGTTGGCGCCGCTGATTGCTGAGCATCAGGTGCGTTCGTTGATTACGAATGCGCCATCGGATATGACGACGGGTTTGACGAAGAAGAGTTCTGATGTGCCGTCGTCGCGTGGTGCGGATTCGAATGTGCGGATTTCTGCGTCTCCGAGCCCGCAGCCGAGTTATTCGCCGGATCCATTGTCTCCGGAGGAGGAGGCTTCGGCTTCTGCTTCGCCGAGCCCTTCGGTAACTCCTTCGCCGTTGCCTACTGCTGCGGCGGTGGCGCCGTCGCCTCGTTTTACTGAGGTGATGGAGGCGATTCGTACCGCGGATTCTGCCGATTCGATGGATTCGCAGCGTGAGTTGTATGCGAAGGTTGTGTCTCAGTTGGGTCAGTTTATGCCGGCGGTTCCGTTGTTGAATGTGACGTCTAAGGTGGCGGTGAGCCGTGAGGTTCAGGGTTATCAGACGGAGCAGAATGCGATTGAGCTGTTCGGTAAGCTGCGTAAGTTGTAGACAATTCAGGTTTGAGTGTTGCGTTGCATGTGTTTGGCGTGCCTTGGAGGGTTTTTGCCCTCCAGGGAAGCTAGCATGTGAGCTGCAATACTCTCCTGTTATTTGCTGATTCTAGCTATGCCTCCCCCGCTAAAAGGAGTAGGCTAGATGATGTACCCCACAGTCATTGTGCCCAAGGCCGGGCACCCGCACCCCTAAGGGAGAATTCAGTGGTAGCACGTACTGAACGAACCGACGTCGTCCTGGTCGGCGGCGGCATCATGAGCGCCACCCTCGGTGTGTTCCTCAAGGAACTCGAACCGAGCTGGAACATCGTCCTGCTTGAACGCCTCGATAAGGCCGCTCAGGAATCCTCCAACCCCTGGAACAACGCAGGTACCGGCCACTCGGCACTGTGCGAACTCAACTACGCCCCCGCTGGCCCCGACGGCACCGTCTCGGCAGCTAAGGCACTGAATATCAACGAGCAGTTCCAGATTTCCCGCCAGTTCTGGGCATCCCTGGTTGAAGAGAAGATCCTGGACAACACCGACTTCATCAACCCGGTCCCCCACATGTCCCTGGTCTTCGGTGAAGACCACTCCAAGTACCTGGCTGCACGCTACGACTCCTTCCGCAAGGAGAAGCTCTTCGAGCGCATGGAATTCTCCACCGAGCGCGAGAAGATTGCCGAGTGGGCACCGCTGACCGTCAACGGCCGCAAGGGCAACGAGCCGATCGCCGCGACCTGGTCCCCCGAAGGTACCGACGTTGACTTCGGCGCCCTCACCCAGCAGATGATTGACCACCTGCAGACCAAGGGCGTTGAGGTTCGCTACGGCTACCAGGTCACCAACCTGAACCGCGAATCCAACGGCTCCTGGACCATTGACGCCATCAACCGCATCAACAAGGAAGAGCCGCTGACCATCAACGCGAAGTTCGTCTTCCTCGGTGCCGGTGGCGGCGCCCTGCACCTGCTGCAGAAGTCCGGCATTGAAGAGGGTAAGGGCTACGGCGGCTTCCCCGTCTCCGGCCTGTTCCTGCGCAACACCCACGAGGCCACCGCAAACCAGCACAACGCTAAGGTGTACGGTCAGGCTTCGGTGGGCGCACCTCCCATGTCTGTCCCCCACCTGGACACCCGCTACGTGGACGGCAAGCGCGCCCTCATGTTCGGCCCCTACGCTGGTTTTAAGACGAACTTCTTGAAGCAGGGTTCCCTGCTGGACCTGCCGCTGTCCCTGCGCCCGCACAACATCTACCCGATGACCCGTGCAGGTCTGGATAACTTCTCCCTGGTCAAGTACCTGCTTTCCGAGCTGGTCAAGGACAAGAACGCACGCCTCGAATCGCTGTACCAGTACTACCCCGAGGCTAACGGCGGCGAGTGGGAGCTCATCGAGGCCGGCCAGCGCGTCCAGATTATGAAGAAGGACGCGAAGAAGGGCGGCATCCTGCAGTTCGGTACCGAGGTTGTTTCTGCAGCTGACGGCTCCATTGCGGCGCTGCTGGGTGCATCCCCCGGTGCTTCTACTGCGGCTCCGATTATGCTGAACCTGCTGGCTAAGTGCTTCCCCTCCAAGATTGCCGGTTGGGAGTCTCGCCTGAAGGAGCTCATCCCCGGTTACGGCGTGAAGCTCAACGACAACCACGACCTGGCTGATGAGCTGATGGCTCACACCGCTAAGGTTCTGGGTATTCACAACTAGTTTTCAGCTAGTCGACAACAGCATCCGACAAGGCTTTTTGAAGCTTTTCGGAGCGGCGACCCTCTCTAATTGACCAGCAGGTCACCTATCTGCACTCGCAGAAAAATGCGGGAGGGTCAGAAAACCCTATAATGTCACCGCAGGGGCGGGAAGGACAGCTCATTGTTCTCCCTGCCCCTTCTGTGCACCCACACGCTGAAACCCGCATGCTAAAGCTAACAGGCGCACCACTGTGTACATCCCACTCATTCAAGGAGCCCCATTGGCTGCACACACCGGCTCTTCCACGGACACCTCCTCAACCACGGTGTCCGCCGGAGCTCGACGCGGACTCTTCTCCCGTAAGAAGAAGCCCGCAGCTCCCAAGTACGCAAGCGTAAAGCTACGCGACTTCCCCAAGGGCAGCATCCTCTACATCCTGCGCCGTGCCATCTTCAAGTTCGGCGTAAACGGCGCAAGCGACATGGCGGCAGCACTCACCTACTTCACCGTGCTGTCCATCTTCCCCGCCCTGCTGGCGATCGTCTCGCTACTGGGTGTGTTTGGGCACGGTGAGGAAAGCGCCGCGGTCATCCTCGCCTTCCTCAAGGACAACGCACCCGCCCAGATGTACGCCATTATGGAAGACCCCATCAAGCAGATTACCGGCGACCATGGTGCAGGCCTGGTGCTGTTGACCGGTATCCTCAGTGCGATCTGGTCCGCCTCCGGGTACACCGGATCCTTCGGCCGAGCACTCAACACCGTCTACGGTGTGCGTGAAGGCCGCCCCGGCTGGATTCTCAAGCCGCTGAACGTCCTCGTCACCACCGTGATCATCATCCTCGTAGTACTCATGATGCTCATGCTGCTACTGGGCGTAACTGTCCTGGACATGGTCGGTCAGTATGTACCCAAAACCGTGGACATGGAGCTCATCAAACTCATCTGGCTCAACGGCCGCTGGGTGCTGATTCTATTCATGGCGATTGCCCTGATTACCCTGCTCTACTCCACCACCCCGAACGTTCGCCGTTTCAAGCCGTGGAAGCTCTCCCCCGGCGCGGCGCTGGCACTCTTCGGTATGGGTCTGGGCGGTTTCGGCTTCACCCTCTACGCCAATAACTTCAGCAAATACAACGCCACCTACGGCCTGATCGGTGGTGTGATCGTGATGCTGCTGTTCATCTGGATCATGAACAATATGCTGCTCTTCGGCGCGCACCTGGACGCAGAAATCATGCTCATGCGCCAAATCATTGCCGGCGAAGACGACCGCGGACTCCTGAAGGTTCAGCCGCGCAGCACCACCGCATCCCGTGCGATGAAAGAACAGCGCGAACGCCTCATGTCCGCCGGGCACGAACTGCAGCAGCAGGCGGTGGGCCAGGGAATGCTCCCCAAGCCGAAGGGCCCCTCCATTGCGGATCGCGTGCAGAAGGCCGTGGACACCAGCACCACCAGTATTCGCACGCTCATTGCCGACGGTAAGGGACGCATCGAAAACGGCAAGGAGCAGCAAAAGCAGGCGAATGCCGATGCCTCCGAGGCTCAGGCTTCTGAGACGAGCACAAAGGCAGATGCGAGCGCAAAGGTTGAGCCTCAGCAGGAGGCGCTCTTCGACCCGAGCACCGATACGTCAACCGGTGAGTCGCAGAAGAACTAAGCGGCAGCTCAGCTGAGCGCGTATCGCCTCAACCTTTCAAGGGCGCGAGATAGAAAAGGGCGCAGGACAGAAACCCCGCGCTGGTCACTAAGATAGACATATGACCAGTGCAGATTTCTCTCCCGCGCCCTTTGCTGTACCCAGCGTTGCCCTGCCCGACCTCGCGTACACCCTCTACCAGCCGCAGCAGCTCAAAAGCCGCGTTCCCGCCCTCATGATTCATGGCTTCGCCACCCGCGGCGAACAGCTCTACGGCGGCACCGGCTGGATCCGCCAATACCTGCGCGCCGGATACCCCGTGCTGATTGTTGACCTGCCCTACCACTCAGACGAATACCTCAAAGACCCCGAATCCATGCACGCCATCGACTGCAAGCTCCCCAACAACACGGGTGTGCGCAGCCGCACAATTCCGTTCGATTCGGTGCCCTCTGTCGACGCGGCAGGTCAGCCACTGACCCCCATGCACCTGTACACCAACCTGCTCGCCCAGCTGCTGCGCACCGTCGCCACCGAGAACGACCTCGGCGTTGAACTGGAGCCCCGCGCACACGTTATCGGTTTCTCCTTCGGCGCCCGCGTCGGCTGGGAACTCGCCCTCACCCACCCGGAGGCGGTCGCATCCCTCACCCTGGGCGGCCTGCCCCTGCACGACCACCTCATCACCCTGCGCACCATGCTCGAAGCGCACGAGGGTACCAGCGCCTCCGCGAGCGCAGAAACCCCGGCGGCGGACTCCACCGACGAGGCGATTGCCTCCTTCACCTCGATTATTGACAACTCCCCCATTCAGCCCGATGCGCTGCTGAAGTTCGTGCGGATTCCCTTCGGCCCGTTCTTCGACGTGCCCGCCCTGCGTGCAGGCTCCCCGGACCTGCCTGCGGGTCATCCGGGCGCGCATCCGCGCGTACCCGTTACGGTGGTTCTCGGTGACGCGGACACCATCGCCGCCGACGGTGCGGAACTCTACGACATGGTGCGCGAGGACAACCCGCTCAACCACTTCATCTCCCTGCCCGGCCGCGACCACGTCAACGCACTGACCTCGGGTGCGTTCCGACGCGGTGCGCTCACCTTTGCTGCCGAGGTGGAGGCGGCGACGTCATAAAACGTCAAATTCGCGGGGGCGCTTCACTATCAGCTTTATCGTGCGCCGGGTGCTCCATTGCTCGTAGAATGGAACGTATCAAAAAACCTTTATCTGCGGTTGAACCTCATCTGCTGTTGAGCATCGACCGCAATCCCCAAGCAAAGGAACAGCATGCACAAGGTTAAGGCTGTCGTAGCCCTCGCCCAGGACGCACCCGTCACCGTCACCACCATCAACGTACCCGACCCCGGCAAGGGCGAAGCACTCGTCAAGGTCCTCACCTGCGGTGTCTGCCAGACCGACCACCACTACGTCACCGGCGGCGTCGGCCAGGACTTCCCCTACCTGCTCGGCCACGAGTCCGCAGGTATCGTCGAGGCTGTCGGCGATGACGTCACTAACATCGCCCCCGGCGACCTGGTCATCCTCAACTGGCGTGCCGTCTGCGGCGAATGCCGCGCATGCCGCAAGGGCCAGCCGCAGTACTGCTTCGCAACCCACAACGCAACCCAGAAGATGACCCTCGAGGACGGCACCGAACTCACCCCCGCACTGGGTATCGGCTCCTTCGCAGAGAAGACCCTCGTCGCGGCAGGTCAGTGCACCAAGATTACCGCTGACATCAGCCCCGAACAGTACGCAGCAATCGGTCTGCTCGGCTGCGGCGTCACCGCAGGTCTGGGCGCTGTTCTGAACACCGGTGAACTCAAGCGCGGTGAGTCCGTCGCAGTCATCGGCTGCGGCGGCGTCGGCACCGCAGCAATCGCAGGCGCACAGCTCGGTGGCGCAACCACCATCATCGCCGTCGACATCGACGAAGAGAAGCTGGCACGCGCACGCGAGCACGGCGCAACCCACACCGTGAACTCCTCCAAGGTCGACCCCGTCGAGGCCATCAAGGAACTCACCGGCGGCTTCGGTGCAGACCTCGTCATCGACGCTGTCGGCATCGCCCCCACCTTCAAGCAGGCCTTCGAAGCACGCGACCTGGCTGGCCGCGTCGTCCTCGTCGGCGTGCCCGCACCCGGGACCACCTGGAACATCCCGCTGGATGAGGTCTTCGGCCGCGGCGGCTCCATCAAGAGCGCATGGTACGGCGACACCCTGCCCTCCCGCGACTTCCCCGAATTCGTGGACCAGTACCTGCTCGGCCGCCTCGACCTGGACGGCTTCGTCTCCGAGCGCATCCGCCTCGAAGACGTCAACGAAGCATTCGAAACCATGAAGACCGGCCGCGTGCTGCGCTCGGTCGTGGAACTCTAGGAGCGTAGCGTGAGCGAACGTATTGAACGAGTCGTCACCTCCGGCACCTTCTCGCTGGACGGCGGCTGCTGGGACGTCGACAACAACGTCTGGGTCATCGGCAATGACTCCTCCGTGATCATCATTGACCCCGCCCACGACGTCGACAAGATCTCCCGCACCGTCGCAGGCCGCACCGTGGAGAAGATTCTGCTGACCCACGCCCACGACGACCACATCCGCAGCGCCAAGGAGGCGGCAGAACGCTTCGGCGCGCCCGTCTACCTGAACCCCGCGGACCGTGTGCTCTGGGAAATGGTGTACCCCTCCTGGGACTTCGACCACGAACTCGCTGACGGCGATGTGCTGCGCATCGGCGAGACCGAGCTGAAGGTCATCGCAACCCCCGGCCACTCCCCCGGCTCCGTGTGCTTCTATGCACCCACCCTCAGCTGGGAGAACAGCGAAGGCGTCGTTTTCTCCGGCGACACCCTCTTCAACGGCGGCCCCGGCGCAACCGGACGCTCCTACAGCGACTTCGACACCATCATCGAGTCGATCTCGACCCGCCTGCTGACCCTGCCCGAGTCCACCGCGGTCCTCACCGGCCACGGCGACAGCACCGGCATCGGCCTGGAAGCACCCGAGCTTCCGGCGTGGATCAAGCGCGGTCACTAAACCGGTAGCCTCACGCAGAGGTTCTTACGCGGAGGCTCACAACACGCCAAGCACGGTACGCAAAAGGCAGATGCCCCACCACCTACAAAAGGTGGCGGGGCATCCGCCTTTTAGCATGCGCTCGGCACGCTCAAGCTGCCCGCAGGGAACAAGCCGCAAGGAACTAGCCGCAAGGAACTAGCAGCGCCCTAAACTAGCCGCGTTCCGTCTCAGCCAAAGGAGCCAGCTGCTCCTCATGCTCCTCACGCCACAGGTAACCGTACAAATGGCCCAACGCAAAATACATCGTCGCAATAATCACCGGAACCATAAACGCATTACGGTAATACGGAGCATCGCCCATATAGCCGCCCCACATGCAACCCATCGCAAGACCAACGCCCAACATCGAACGAGTAAAGAAGCTTGCCTGCGAATCAGGAATATGCTTGAGCGAACGGTTCAGCCACAGCTCATGGCCACCAAACGCAACACCCAGCACCGCGCCGCAGAAGGCCAACGCATAGAAAATCGTGGATGTATCATCGCTCGCCGGCAAATACAGCGCCGCCATAATCAGCAGAATACCGCTCACCAGCCAGCCGTGCCACGGATTCACCGAACGGCCACCCAAAACCACCGGGAAAGCCACCACCACGAGCGCGCCGGTACCGGTCGCAACCATCGCCATAAACAGGTTCATCGAACCGTGGATCAGCGAGAAGCCCAGCAGACCAGAACCAACCGAACCCATGCACGCACCCAGCAGCACCAGGCCAAGAATCAGCACCACCGTCTGACGGCTCGGACGCACCAGATTCTGAGGCGGAGCCATACGAATACGCGAAATATCCGGCAGAACCCTCGGTGCCACCAGCACCACAATGAACAGCAGCGCATCCAGAATCATCGTGATCCAGAAGCCCGCATACTCATGATTCGGGGTGATGTACGCATCGCCCAGCCACACCAGCAGAGCAGCCAGCGGGTACATCGACATATTCGCCGTCGTACCCCACGACACCGCAGTCGACAAGCGAACATCACTGTACTGGTAGTTACGGCGATACAACGACTCAAGAGCGAACGGAGTCCACGGCGGAGTCGTAAAGCCCATCGCCACACAAGAGAGCGCATGGTAGGTCGTACTCACGTTATTCGGGTCAACCGTCAAACGCCAACCAATCACCAGCATATTCAACACCGCAGCAATATTCAGCACCGACGTAATCGCCAGCAACGACCGCAAACCCAGAGCACGCACCAGCATCGGGCCGAGCATAATCTGCACCGAATACGCGCCAGTAAACGCCGCCACCGCATAGCCGCCATCATGCACACTACCCAGATGGCTCGCCAACAGAATATACAGCGCAAACGCCGAAGAAGCCGCCGGAATGTGGAACAGAATCGTCAACACATTACGGGCAAAACCCTCAGCACGAAGCACCGCATACAGGTGACGACGCTGCTCCTTACCATTGCGCTGGAACAACGCCCAATGCTGACGCAAAATATCCGGGAGCGAAGCGTTCGTATTAATCTCATCCGCAGCCGGAACCGGGCGAGGCGGCAACTCCTGCAACACGTGCTCATTGTTGCGCACCACATCCGTCAGGGAGGTGCCCGGAACCGTCGGAATACCCGTGCCCGAAGCACGCATTTTATTCAGCGCATCGGAAGCGGGGCTCACCTTCGTGGTGCGCGGAGGAACCTCCGGCGCGGATGCGCTAGCGCGCGCATCAGCCGGAGGCTCCACACGATACGTTGAGTTCGGGTCCCTATCCTGAGGTGTCGAGGTCATCATCTCTTTCACGAATAAGCCGCCGGACATGGTACAACAGAGGCCCGGAAGCGAATTTATGCCTAATAGGAGTTTACCCTCACCGACGAGCCGTTCTGTCCCTTTTCAACCACAATCTGGGCGGGAATACGGTTCTTCATCTCCTCCACATGCGAAATCAGGCCAATAGTGCGGCCGCTATCACGTAGCGACTCAATCGTGCCCATCACCATGTCCAGGGTCTCGGCATCCAGCGTGCCGAAACCCTCATCGATGAAGAGGGTATCCAGCTCGATACCGCCGTTATTCGCCTGAACAACCTCAGCCAGACCCAACGCCAACGACAGCGACGCCAAGAACGACTCACCACCGGACAACGAGGACGCCTCACGCGGCTCGCCCGTCCACGTGTCAGTAATCTCAAGGTTCAGGCCGCCACCGGAACGGCTACCCTTCGCACGGTGATCGCTGAACACCATGCCGTAGCGGCCCTCACTCATCCGGTCCAGATGCAGCGACGCCGACCGCAGAATACGCTCAAACTCGGCACCCAGCACATAGCTGACCAGGTCAACCTGATGCTCATAACCGCCCAGAGTGTCACCGCGGGCAGCCGCCGCCAGGTTAGCCAGCATCTGCGCGCGGTCATAACGCTGCGCCGTCTGCGCACGGAACGCCGCATACTCGGCACGCAGGCCCTGCAAAGAACGCAGCACGCTCTCCCGCTCGCCCTCACGAAGAGTCAAACGGTGCGCCGCCGCACGCAACTGCTCAACCTGCTCACGCACACCCTGCAGATCATCCGGCGCCTGCTCACCGGCGGCAACACGAGCTGCCACCGCAACAATCGCCTCACGACCAAAGCCCTCAAGGAGGCGGGCGTGCTCCAACTCATACGCGGCAACAGCCTGCTCCAGGGCGTCAACACGCTCGGGGGTGCGCACCGCCGCCTGCACCAGCTCAGCGCTCTCAAACGAAGACTCAGCCAGCAGACGCTCAGCCTGCTCCGCCGCCAAAGCATGACGCTCACGCGCCTGCCCCAGCAGCAACACCGCACGAGCAAGACGCTGATGCGCCGCACGGTAGCCCTCCACAGCCTCAACACGCTGCGCAAAACCCACCGCCGCACGAGCAGGCGCCAACTCAGCCGCAGCAGCCTCACAGCGCGCCGCAGCGTCACGGTGACGAGTCTGAGCCTCAACCGCCGCGCCCTCGATGGTGCGTAGCGCCTCCTGAGCCTTCTGCTGCTGCCCCCGCACCCGCTCAACCTTCACCAGCACGCCGTCACGAGCGGTCACACGGGACTGAGCCCGCTCGAGGCGGGTCTGCGTCTGCTGCAACTGGGCGGCAGTCTGCTCAACATCGCACTCACCCTGAGCCGCCAGGGTCTCGTACTGGGTGCGGGCGGCGGCAAGCGCCTCGGAGGCTTCCTGATGCGCCTTGGTCGCCCGGTCCTTAGCCAGTTCGTGGGTGCGCGCCTGCTGGTGGGCCCTATCTTCACGCTCCTTGGCGGCGTCTAGGTCGGCACGCTCCACCAGCTGCTCGCCCTCGGCAATCTGCGCGGGTGCGGGGTGCTCGACCGAGCCGCAGACCGCGCAGGGTTCGCCGTCCTTGAGCTCACGCGCCAGCAGGGAGGAGGCCTGAGCGAGGCGCAGCACCTGCAGGTTCTTGAACTCCTCGGTCGCCGCGAGCGCCTGCTGAGCCGAAGCCTGCCACTTTTCCTGCACCTTCTGCTCGGCGGTGGCGGTGCGCTTGCTCTGCTTCTCGGCAGCGGCGACCGCGGCGGAGGCGGTATCCAGCTTCTGCTGCATCTGCTGGGCGGCGTCGTGCTTCTGCTGCGCCTCGGTGACCAGGTGCGCGGCGAGGGTGCGTTCCTCGTCGGCGGTGCTGTAGCCGGCGAGTTCTTCGGCAAGCTGCTCGGCCTGGGCGGTGAGGTCGCTCAGCGTCTTTTCGGCACGCGACTTGTCCTGTTCGAGGGTGTGAGCCTGCTTCAGCAGGGCAGTTGCGGCGGCTTCCTCTTCGGTAAGCTGCGCGTCCTTCTTCTGCAGGGCGCGCAGGGTGTCGAGGAGCGCCTCGAGCTGGGTTTCCTGTTCGGCGGGCTCAAAGGAAGGGAATGAGGCGAAGGTCGTCTCCTCGGGGAAGGTGACGTCATCCGAGGTTTCCTCATCGCGCAGTGCCACGAGCAGGGCGTTGCCGTTCTCATCCAGCGCGGAAGCACAGGCTGCCTGCTCCTGCTGGCGGGCGGCAAGCGCCTGCGATTCGGCGTGGACCTGCGCGTACTGTGCGTGCAGGGGCGCGGCGGCACGCGCCTGCGCCAGCTCTTCACGCTGTGCCTTGTGCTCGTCGGCGCGTTCGGTCAGGCAGGTGCGGCGCTCGCAGAGCTGCTCGTATTCGCGCCAGTCGGCCTGTAGTTGGGCGCGTTCGGCGAGCAGGCGGGTGTGCCGGTCGGCTTCGTCGGTGAGGCGCTGCTGCTCCTGCTTTTCGCGCGCGGAGGTTTCGCGGGCGCGTTCTACCCCGCCGGCGACCCATGCGTCGAGGGTTTCGGCGGTGACGCTCTCAGCGGTGAGCTGTTCGGAAGTCTCATTCCCCGCCTCCGCGGGTTCCTCAGCGTCCGGATCCACAGCGTCCAGTAGCTCCTGCAGGGCGAGCATTTCTACGCGGGCACGTTCAAGGTAGCCGCGCTGGGTGTTTTCGTCCTGGGCGACTTCCTGCTGGGCGGTTTTCGCTTCTTCGGTGAGTGCGGCAAAGAGTTGCTCGTAGTGTTCGACGGGGAACATCTTTTTGAGCAGTTCTTTGCGTTCTTTGGGCTTGGACTTGAGGAATTGCGCGAACTGACCCTGCGGCAGGAGTACGACTTTGAGGAATTGTTCTTTGGTCAGGTGGGTGCGTTCGGCGATGGTGCGGTTGACTTCGGCGACGCTGCTGGAGATAGGGGTCCAGGCTTTTTCGTCGGCGGGGTCGGCGCCGGGCGCGAGTTCGGCGAGGGTTGCTTTGGCGCTTTCTTCGCGCATTTGGCCTTTGCGGGCGCCGCGGGTGATGGGCCTATTGTAGGCGGGGGTGCGGTCGATGCGCAGGCGTTTGCCGTGGAGGGTAACGTCGAGTAGTACGCGGGGTTTGGTGCCGCTGTGTGCCGCGTAGGTGGAGTGCAGTTTGGCGGATTCGCGGTCGCTGCTGGTTTCGCCGTAGAGGGCGTAGCAGATGGCGTCGAGGATGGTGGTTTTACCGGCGCCGGTGGGGCCGTTGAGGAGGAATACGCCGGCGTTGTTGAGGGTGTCGAAGTTGATTTCTTGGCGCTTGGGGTATGCCATGAAGGCTTCGAATTCGAGGTTGTGCAGGATCATGCGTTGTCCTTGTGGCTTTTGATGTGGTCGCTGAGGGTGGTGATGACGTCGCGTTCTTCGCTGGTGAGGGGGCGGTTGCGTACGTATTGGTGGAATTGGTCGAAGGTTTCGACGGGGTCGGCGTCGCGGGTGGGGGGTGCGGCGGCGGGTTTGTCGGCGGCGGGTTGGGTGCTGCGGTAGCTGAAGTGGGAGATGGTTTCGTAGCGGCTGCGCAGGCGGTCGACGGCGCCGACGGGTAGGGTTTCGTCGGTGAGTTCGATGCGGCAGTAGTAGCCCTGCTCGTAGGGGCTGTTTTCGGGACTGTTGAGCAGCTGGTCCATGGTGCCGCGCAGGGTTTTCATGTGTACGCGGGTTGCCCATTCGTGGCCGCTGATGGCGGGTTCTTCGCCGGGGGTGAGTTCGATGAGGTAGGCGCCGTTGCGGTTGTGTTCTTCGCTGAATGAGAAGCCGAGGGGCGAGCCGCTGTACCGGATGGTGGGGGTGACGGGGTACCGCTTGTGGATGTGGCCGAGGGCTACGTAGTCGAAGCCGTCGAAGAGGGAGGCGGGTACCCAGTCGATGCCGCCGACGCTGATGTCGCGTTCGGAGTCGCTGCGGGGTGTGGTGTCTGCGCTGCCAGCAATGTCACTGCCGGTGGTGTCGCTGACGGTTGCGTGGCTCATGACGATGATGCGGTCGGCGCCTTCGCCGCGGGCGTGACGTTCGGCGGCGTCGGCGCGGATGGCGTTGGTGACAGCGCCGAGGACCGCCTGGTGGGTGGGGTCAACGCCGAGGGCGGTGGCGTGAAGGCGCGGCGCGAGGTAGGGGATGGCGTAGACGTGTACGCGCAAGGTGCCGTCGGTGAGTTCGACGGGGCGGGTGGCGTCTTCGAGGCTGGTGCGCAGGTGCACGCCGGAGGCTTCGAAGAAGGCGGCGCCGTAGCTGAGGCGGCGGAAGGAGTCGTGGTTGCCGGAGCTGAGGATGACTTGCACGCCGGCGCGCATGAGGCGGGTGAGTGCCTGGTCGAGCAGGGTGGTGCTTTCGGCGGTGGGGATGGTGCTGTCGTAGACGTCGCCACTGATCAGGAGGGCGTCGATACCTTCGGCGTGCACGTAGTTGAGCAGTTCGTCGATGAACTGCTGGTGTTCGCGGGTGAGGGGGCTGCGGTGGAAGGTGCGGCCGAGGTGCCAGTCGGAGGTGTGCAGGATCTTCATGGTTTCAGTATGGCACTGCGTCATGTTTTGCGCCTCACAGTTCGTCATTTGCGGTTCGGACCCCACAGCGGCGCAGGCACCCAACCCGCGGCGTAGGTGCTCGTGCGGAGCGGGGGCTCCGTCCTCAAGGCGCCCCAGCGCCGCAGAGGGGGCACTCCCCCGCGAGCATGAGCACGAAGCCGCGAGCGTGAGTGCAAACCCGCCTGGCACATCCTCCCTCCCACGAGCGTGAGCCCAAAGCCGCCTGAATACTCTACCCTCCGCATCCTGAACGCACGTGGGATAATCGCCCTATGAGTTTTTCTTCTGTTGAGTTCACGCGTGCGCCTGAGGTTTCGGCTGAGTTTGCGGGCAGGGTGCGCGGCTTGTTGTGTGCGTCTGCGCTGGGTGATGCGCTGGGTTATCCGTTGGAGTTGTTGTCGGCTGAGCAGATTGCGGAGTGCGCCCCTAAGCCGTGGGATTCGGCGTTTGGTGAGCTGTTGGTCAGTGATGATACGCAGCTGATGTGTTTCACTCTGGATGGCCTGACGGAGGTTTTGGAGTGGAATAATGAGGGCGCGGCGGCGGATGAGTTGGCGTGTTTGTGGTTGGCGTATTTGCGGTGGTTCCGCGGTATTGGTGAGGTTCTGCCGGACTCTGCGCCGTTTTCGTTGGATCGTGAGATTGATGGGTCTTCGGAGTTGACGGCTCGTCGTGGTCCGGGTGCGGCGACGTTGCGGGCGTTGGGTTCGGGTGAGATGCAGTTGGTGTCGAAGTCGTTGAATCCTGATGCTTTGGGTAGTGGTGCGTTGGTGCGTTCGGCGGCGTTGGGTGTGTTGCCAGTGGCGCAGGAGCGTACGGTGGTTTTGTTGGCGGTGCGTGCGGCGGCGTTGACGCATGGGCATCCGGAGGCGTTGGCTTCGGCGGCGGCGTATGCGTTGTTGGTTCGTGATTTGTTGGCGTCCCCGGCTGGCTCGTTTGATGCATTGTTAGAGGCGGCGCGGCGTGTGGTGTCGTGGTGTGGTTCGGTGGCGGCGGATGATTCGATTCCGGGTGATGCTTCGCGTACGGCGGCGGCGTTGAGTCGTGCCGTTGAGCTGCTGGAGCGCGGCGTGGCCCCGGTTCCGGGGGCTGTGGCGGAGCATTTTGGTACGGGTTGGACGGCGCCGGAGCTGTTGGGTGTGGCGTTCTGGTGTGCGGCGTATGCTGTGAAGATCTTGCCTGCTGATGCCGATGAGGCGACGGTGCGTGGCGCCCTGTTTGAAGGGTTGTGCCGTGCGGTGTCGGTGGATTCGGATTCGGATTCGGTGGGTGCGATGACGGCGGCGTTGTGGGCGGCGGCTGGTTTGCCGGTGGCTGGCGGTGAGGCTGATGCGTGGTCGCAGGCGCTGGATCGTGTGCGCGGATTGGATCAGGTGGAGGCGGTGGCGGACCGTTATCTGCGTCAGCTGGGTCTGTAGCGGCGCTGAACGTTGACGGCGCAGCGGACATGCGTAGCGGGGGCTCCGTCCTCGAAGCGCCCCCAGGCGCTGAAGAGGGGGCACTCCCCCGCGAGCATCGTCCGCAGAGCCAACCTGACATACTCAGCCTCTGTGGAACTGAACGTTGACGGCATAGCGGACATGCGTAGCGGGGGCTCCGTCCTCAAGGCGCTCAGCGCCGCAGAGGGGGCACTCCCCCGCGAGCATAGTCCGCAAGCCGGTCATGCTGAACTTGCGCGAGCATCGCCCGCAAGCCGTCGTAACAAACTGCATATAGGTACAGAAAAGGCTCTCCGGTATCTCGGAGAGCCTTTTCTGTATGCGCTAGAACTAGCAAAACTAAGCCTTTACGGAGTAGCCGGTCACGCGGAGCGGGGGCTCCGTCCTCAAGGCGCTCAGCGCCGCAGAGGGGGCACTCCCCCGCGAGCGGGAACCGGCTACGTCCGCTCAAGCTAGGTGGTGTTTCCTAGTCCAGGTAGTCTCGCAGTACCTGCGAACGCGACGGGTGACGGAGCTTAGACATGGTCTTCGACTCAATCTGGCGGATACGTTCGCGGGTCACGCCGTAGACCTTGCCGATTTCGTCGAGGGTCTTGGGCTGGCCGTCGGTCATGCCGAAGCGCATTGCGACCACGCCGGCTTCACGCTCGGAGAGGGTGTCGAGCACGGAGTGGAGCTGTTCCTGCAGAAGGGTGAAGGACACTGCGTCTGCGGGGACGACTGCCTCGGAGTCTTCGATGAGGTCACCGAATTCGGAATCGCCGTCTTCACCGAGGGGGGTGTGCAGGGAGATGGGTTCGCGGCCGTACTTCTGGACTTCGATGACCTTTTCGGGGGTCATGTCGAGTTCCTTGCCGAGTTCTTCGGGGGTGGGTTCGCGGCCGAGGTCCTGGAGCATCTGGCGCTGCACGCGGGCGAGCTTGTTGATGACTTCTACCATGTGCACGGGGATGCGGATGGTGCGGGCCTGGTCTGCCATTGCGCGGGTGATGGCCTGGCGGATCCACCAGGTTGCGTAGGTGGAGAACTTGAAGCCCTTGGAGTAGTCGAACTTTTCGACGGCGCGGATGAGGCCGAGGTTGCCTTCCTGGATGAGGTCGAGGAAGAGCATGCCGCGGCCGGTGTAGCGCTTGGCGAGGGAGACAACGAGTCGCAGGTTAGCTTCGAGCAGGTGGTTCTTAGCTCGCTTACCGTCGTGGATGACCCAGCGCAGGGCTTTTTGGAGGTCTTTGTCCATGTCGGGGTTTTCGGCGAGTTTGTGTTCGGCGTAGAGGCCTGCTTCGATGCGCTTGGCAAGGTCGACTTCCTGCTGTGCGTTGAGCAGGGAGACTTTGCCAATCTGCTTGAGGTAGTCCTTGACGGGGTCGGCGGTTGCGCCGGGGGTGACGACGCGCTGTGCGGGTGCGTCGTCGTCGTCGTTTGCGGTGAGGACGAAGCCGGAGCCCTTGGCTGCTACTTCTTCTGCGGCCTTCTTTTCTTCTTTTTTGGCTACGGTTTCTTCGTCTTCTTCTTCGGTTTCATCTTCGCCGTCGGTGATTTCGAGGTCTTCGTCGAGTACGAGGTCGAATTCGTCGTCGTCGCTCTTTTTGCGGCGGCCACCGGTCTTGCGCTTGGTTGCGGTGGTGGTGGTTTTGCGGGTGCGCTTGGGCTTGTCTGCCTCGGTTTCGGCAGTAGTTTCAGCACCGGTTTCGGCGGTTGCGCCGGTGGTGTCTTCGGTTGCCGCTGCGGCTTTGGTGGTTGCCTTCTTGGTGCGGGTGGTCTTGGTGGTGGTTTTTGCGACGGTTTCTTCGGTTGCGTCGCCGGTCACGGTCTTCTTGCTGGTTGCAGGTGCCACTAGAACCCTTTCTGGCTTGTGGTGGGGTGTTTTGTTTGCAAAACACCTAAGACCCTGTCAAGTCTGTGCTGGCGTCCTCGGTCGGGGTGTTTGCTGCGTTTGTCCGGTTTAACGCTGTGGGGGCGGGTTTTATTCCGCGTGCGTTGGGCGGTTTGCAGGGTTCCGTTGCTCGTTGTGTGGAGCGGTTTGAGGGCGCGTTGTAGCGCATTGACTGTACGGGGTCAATATATAAGTATTGCAGATTTTCAATTGCTTTCAACTTGACGCGCTGGTCGGGGTGGGCTTGGGGGTGTTTCGGGTGGGTGCGATTGTGTGTGGGAGTAGGCGCATGTGGGAGGGGCGTGCCGGGGTGGCGCGCCCCTCCCTCGTTTTATGCCTTCGCTTTTAGGCGCTGGTTTTAGGTGCCGGGCTTTTAGGGTTTTCGGGGTTTGAGGGTGCTGATGGGTCGGCGGTGTGTTCCGGGTTCGCCGCAGATGGTGTGTTTGATCCAGGCGGGTAGGTTGCCTGCGTTGAGGTGTACGTCGAGGATGTTGAGGTCCTTTCCGAATGTGTGGCGGTGGGCTTCTTGGCGGAGCAGGCGGGCGTAGGTGCTGTAGCCCTTGTACCAGTTGGCCCAGGCTTGGGTGTTGCGTAGTGCGGCGTATTCTCCGTCGGTGCTGTGGGGTGTGAGCAGGCTGGTGAGTAGTTCGAGTGCGTTGAGGCGTGCCCAGTGGGGGCTGTCTAGTTTTCCTTTGAGGGCGTTGAGGTAGTGGGCGTAGACGGCGTGGTGTTCGGTGAGGTATTCGCTGTTGGTGCAGCTTTCGTCGATTCGTTGTTGGAGGTTTTCGAGTTTGTTGTGGGCGTTGTGGTCTTTGGGGTGTTCCTCGAGGCGTGGGAGCACGTCGCGGCTGATGGTGTTGAGTTCGGCGGCGCTGGCGAGGTCGGCGGGGGTGAGGTTTTCGAGTGCCCAGCCGTTGAGGTTATCGTGCTGGTTGCTGCGGTTCTGTTGACTGGTACGGCTCTCTTGAATAGTGCGGTGGGTGCGGCGGATCCAGTCTTGCCATTGCACGCATTTTTCGGGCACGGCGCGTACGTGTGCCTGTTCGGTGCCGGGTGTGGCGCTGAGTGCGTGGGTGAAGCTGGCGGGGATGTAGGTTTTGCGGGTGATGCGGGTGCCGTAGTGGGGTGGTTCGAGCGGCGCGCGGTTGGGGCTGGTGCTGGGGTATTCGCCGCCGAAGGCGTGGTAGGTGTATTGGGCGGAGTAGTGCAGGTAGGCGAGCGCTTTTTGGGCGTGGTTGAGTCCGTAGCCGGCGAGGTAGGTGAGCATTTCGGCGGTGATGGGGTTGAGGGTTACCGGTGCGATGGAGGCACGTAGGTGCCCGGCGACCTCGGCGGGGATGAGTTCGCGGAGTGCGTCGCCGATGGTGGGCGCATCACCGGTGGCGGGGTTGCCTGCGTGATCGACCGGGTGGGTGGCGAGCAGGTGCGCGGCAGCGTTGATGGCGGCGTCCCAGTAGCACAGGTCGATTTGAGCTTGGCGGTAGATGGTGCGGACGCCCTTGCGGGCTTCGTCGTGGCGGGTGGTATGGGTGTGGTCCCAGAGTTCTACTGCGTTTTCCCAGTCGTGGCGGGTTTCGGGGTTGGTTGTGGGGTCGGTGTCCCAGGGGCTGTGGGCGTAGTTGTGGTGGGCGGTGTCGGCGATGGTGTCGCCGTGGCGGGTGAGCCAGTTGTAGTAGCTGCTGTGTCGGATTTCTTCGATGGGTGCGAGGAGGGTGAGCGCTTGCTGTTCGGGGTTGAGCGCCCAGATGCTGGCACCGCCTGCGTAGATGACGTCTTCGCAGCGTAGTTCGCTGACGATGCGCGGGTCGTGGAGCAGGTGGAGCCATGCGTTGATGGGGATTTGGGTGTCAACGTCCCGTTGGATTTCTTCGATGGCGGCAAGTTGTGCGGTGTTGGGGTGCAGTTGGCGTTGGCGTACGGTGTTGTCGCCGTCGATGATGATGGCGTAGAAGCGGGTGAGGGTTTCGCCGTTGTGGCAGGTGGGGAGTTTGGCGAAGGTTTCGTGCAGGAAGTCGGCGCGTTCGCTGTGGGTGCAGGGTTCGTCGGGTAGGTTGACGCGCAGGCTGGGGCCGAGGGTGTTGTCGGTTGCGGTGAGGATGATGAGTGAGTGGTCGGGCCAGTAGCCGTGCTGGTGGAGGGCGCAGCTGAGCACGTCGTATTCGTTGCGGATGGGCGGGGGCGTGTCGTAGCCACCGTGGATGTGGTCGTTGTGGAAGTAATCGCTGCGGAGGTGGTCGTTGTTGGGGGTATTGCCGTTGGGGGTATTGTTTGCGTTCATGCCTTCACGGTGGCATGGTTTGCGCGGGTTCGGAGTTAAACAAATAAATCTGTGGATACTTCGGTTCATGTATCCGAAGTATCCACAGATTTATTCGTATTGTTCGTTTGTGCGCGGGGGTTTGTCCACAGGGGCGCGGGGTGCCGCGTCATAATCTGTCACGCAATACCTGTCACGCAATACCTGGCGGGCGGTATCCGACGTGCCAGACGGTATCCATGATCCAGGTTCGCGGCGGGCAACCCTCCGCGCCCCTATGACTCGCGCTCCTCCGCAGCATCCCCTACTGCGAGCACTTATTGTTCGTCGAGGAACCGCTCGAAGAGCGCACCAATCTCGTCGCGGCTGGGCACGTTGTGCGCGTCGCGTCGCGAGAGGGGAACCGCAATGTCGGAGGTGCGGAAGTTCTCGTCGTAGTTCTCCTCCATGGTCGTGATCATGCGACCAATCTCGGGGTTCTGCTTGACCTGATCGTTAATCTGGCTGTGCACGTGGCGTGCGGCTTCGCGCAGGTTCTCGGTGGGTAGGGAGAGGTGTGCCGCCATGCCCACGTGTTCGAGCGCGGTGAGGGTACCCTGCGGCAGGTCCGCCTCCGAAATGTACTGGGGAATGTTCACGCCGAAGCCGACGGTGTCGATTCCGTTTTCGGTGAAGAGAACTTCCAGCAGGTTGGTGATGGTCGCGTGCACGTCCGCGCTGGGCTTCCACGGGGAGATGCCGCGAATCAGGTCCTTGCGGGAGCCGTGCGCGGTAATCGGGAAGGGGCGGGTGTGCGGCACCGGCATGGGGAATGCGGAGACTAGCACGACCAGGGAGGGCTTGACTCGCTGGGCGATGGTCAGCACCGCCTTTTCGAAGCGCTGCCACTGCAGGTCCGGTTCGGCGCCGGTAAGCAGCAGGAACGGCTTGTCGAGGCTGTCTTCTACGGCGTAGAGCTTCAGCTGCGGGTATTGCGGCTTTTCGAAATGGTCTTTTTCGTAGCGGATGTAGGGGCGGCGGGCACGGTAGTCGTGCAGCTGGTCGCTGTCGAACTCGACGATTTCAATGTTTTTGAGTTCGCTGAGCAGCACCTGTCCGAGCTGGCCTGCGGTGGATCCTGCGTCTTGCGGGCTGGAGAGGGCGATGATGAGGGTTAGCCCGTGCATCCTGGGGTCGTCCAATATTTTGGTGTTGGCTAAGTAGAGATCTTCGGGGTTGAGCATTACGCCTCCTCACTTCTGTCTGGTTCGCGCCGCGTTCGGGGGGCTTAGTATTTTCTGCCGGTACCCGAGGTGTTGGGGCGAAGGGGCGTCTTCTGTTATCTGACGCTTTCCGTAGTCTTTCATTTTATGCCACGACGGCGCTGTCTCGACAGTGTGCGGGCTTTTCTCGCAGTAGGTGAACTTGTTTGGCGTCCCATCGACGTTCTTAAGACGCTGCAGCTCGGCTTCTTGTGCGTTTTTCTGTGCTGTCGGCTGTTCGGGGTGAGAGCTGAACCTCACGCCCTCTTACATATCCGTGTAGAGTAGAAGCAGTAGTCCGCGCGGCTTTGCGCGGCGGTATTCATCCTCACTCTTCGAGGGCCTACAGTTGAGTTTTTCGGGCGCGAGGATGTGCCCTGACTATTTTGAGAAGACATACGCAAAGGAGTAACGATGTCTCTGTCTCTGTCTATTCACAGCACCGACCTTGAAGCGCTCGAAGCTGACGTTCTGGTTCTGGGCGTTCTGAAGGGTTCGGACGGCGCGTACCTGGCGCCGAACTCCCTGTCTGAGGACTCTATTGAGGGTATTAACGAGCTGCTGGAGGCGCTGGGCGCCTCGGGCGCACCCGATCAGCTGCTGCGTCTGCCCGGCCTTGAGGACACCGGCGCCGGTATTGTGGCGCTGGCGGGTCTGGGCTCTGATACCGCTGAGGGTCAGGAGCGTCTGGACGCTCTGCGTTACGCTGCCGGTTCTGCGGCTCGTCAGCTGGTTGGTTCCGCTGAGGAAATTGCTTTCGACTTCGGTGTTTCTTCGGTAGAGGAAATTGAGGCTATTGCTCACGGCGCTGTGCTGGGTAACTTCGTTGAGGAGGGCCTGCGTTTCAAGACCAAGGATTCGGTCCAGGAAGAGATCGAGTCCATTCTGATTGTTTCTTCGATTGATCAGGAAGAGGCTGAAGAGGCTCTGGTGCACGCCCTGGTTCTGGGTGAGACCGCTAAGGATGCTCGCCGTCTGGTGAACCTGCCTCCGTCGCACCTGTACCCGGAGACTTTCGCTGAGTTCGCTGCTGAGGTCGCTGAGGATTACTCGAACATTGAGATTGAGCTGTTCCACCACGACCGCCTGGCTGAGGAGGGCTTCGGCGGCATTTCCGGTGTTGGTCAGGGTTCGCCCCGCAAGCCGGTTCTTGCCGTTGTGAAGTACACCCCGGAGAACCCGAAGGCTCACGTTGCTCTGGTTGGTAAGGGCATTACCTTCGATACCGGTGGTAACTCGCTGAAGCCTGCCGCTTCGATGATGACCATGAAGTGCGATATGGCGGGTGCTGCTGCCGTTCTGAACGCTGTGGTTGCTTCCGCTGAGCTGGATGTGCCGGTTGCTGTGACCGGTTACCTGTGCCTGGCGGAGAACATGCCCGGCGGTCACGCACTGCGCCCGGAGGACATCATCACCATGCGTGATGGCCGTACCGTTGAGGTGCTGAACACTGACGCTGAGGGCCGCCTGGTCATGGCTGATGGTATTGCCCTGGCTTCTGAGTCGAACCCGGACGTCATCCTGGATATCGCTACCCTGACCGGTGCCGCTATGGCTGCCCTGGGTCTGCGCACTGCTGCTCTGCTCGGCGACGAGGAGATTCGCGACCGTGTGATTGCAGCCGGTGCCGCTGCGGGTGAGGCGTACTGGCCGATGCCGCTGGAGTCCTACCTGCGTAAGAGCCTGGAGTCCCCCGTTGCTGACATCAAGAACATTGGTTCCCGCTACGGTGGCGCGCTGACTGCGGGCCTGTTCCTGAAGGAGTTCGTGGGCGAGGGCATCCCCTGGGCTCACCTGGATATTGCGGGCCCCGCGTTCAACGAGGAGGCACCCTACGGCTTCACCCCGAAGGAGGGTACCGGCTTCGGTACCGCTACCCTGGTGAACTTCATCCAGTCCTACGCCAAGTAGTCTGCTGCACTGGGCGCGCGTCCTGATTGGTGCATCCTAGCTGGTGCCCCTCATCTGGTGCACCCCTATCTGGTGTGTAGCCGCACAGCATAGAGCTAACTAATCAGAGGAGGGCTTTTCGGTATTTCTACCGGGGAGCCCTCCTCTGCGTCTTTCTTTGGCATCTTTTCTTGGTGTCTTTTCTTGGTTGCGTTCTGTGCGACCGCTGTGGTGGTCCTGTCACCACGCCGTTCTATGACGCACCGCTTTTCTTGAGTGGTGAAAAATTTGCGCTGTTTGGGTGATTAATCAGCTAAAACCGCCCTGAGTGAACTTAAACGACCCTCAACGGGGGTATTGTTGTATTAAGTGTTTTTCTGCGTACGCAGAGGGGCGCGCGATTTTTGTGAGTCGCGGGCCTTTCGCGCATGCTGGGGAACCTACCAATAAATTGGTAAAGAACTCATTGCAGGGGTCTTTAGCCCCCACAACTATGCAAGGGAGCAATATCGTGGCTCAAGAATTCGACATCCTCATCCTCGGCGGCGGTTCCGCTGGCTACTCTGCAGCTATTCGCGCACGCCAGCTAGGCTTCACCGTCGGCCTGATCGAGAAGGAAAAGGTCGGCGGCACCTGCCTGCACACCGGCTGTATCCCCACCAAGGCGTACCTGCACGCTGCTGAGCTGGCTGAAGAGGCACGCGAAGCGTCCAAGGTTGGCGTTAACGCTGTTCTGCAGTCCATCGAGATGGGCAAGGTTCGCGATTACAAGGACAACATCGTCTCCGGTAAGTTCAAGGGTCTTGCAGGCCTGCTGAAGATGAAGGGCGTGGAGGTTATCCCCGGCGAGGGTAAGCTGACCGCTCAGGACACCATCACCGTCGGTGGTGTTGAGTACAAGGGTAAGAACATTATCCTGGCATCCGGCTCGGTCTCCAAGACCTTCGGTCTGCCCATTGAGGGTCGCGTTCTGACCTCCACTGAGGCACTGGAAATGGACTACCTGCCCAAGAGCGCTATCGTGCTCGGCGGCGGCGTGATTGGTTGCGAGTTCGCATCCATGTGGAACGCTATGGGCGTTGACGTCACCATCATCGAGGGCCTGCCGAACCTGGTTCCCAACGAGGACCCGGCAATCATCAAGGTTCTGGAGCGTGCGTTCAAGAAGCGCGGCATCAAGTTCAACACCGGCACCCTCTTCGAGAAGGTTGAGCAGGACGCTAACGGTGCTAAGGTCACCCTGGCTGACGGCAAGGTCTTCGAGGCAGAGATCGTTCTGGTCGCTGTTGGTCGTGGCCCGAACACCGCAAACATGGGCTACGAGGAGCAGGGCATCCCCATGGATCGCGGCTTCGTCCTGGCTAACGAGCGCCTGCACACCGGCGTTGGCAACATCTACGCTGTTGGCGACATCGTCCCCGGCGTTCAGCTGGCTCACCGCGGTTACCAGCAGGGTATCTTCGTTGCTGAGGAAATCGCTGGCCTGAACCCCTCCATCGTTGAAGACGTGAACATCCCCAAGGTCACCTTCTGTGACCCGGAGATCGCTTCCGTTGGCTACTCCGAGCCCAAGGCTAAGGAGAAGTTCGGCGCTGAGAACGTTGAGACCGCTGAGTACAACCTGGCTGGTAACGGCAAGTCCGCTATCCTCGGTGCTACCGGTATCGTGAAGGTTGTCCGCCAGAAGGACGGCCCCATCGTTGGTGTTCACGCTATTGGTAAGCGCATGGGTGAGCAGATTGGTGAGGCTCAGATGTGGGTTGCTTGGGAAGCATTCCCCGAGGACGTCGCTAAGTTCATCCACGCACACCCGACTCAGAACGAGTCCCTGGGTGAGGCTGCAATGGTCCTGAACGGCACCCCGCTGCACAGCGCATAATTTTTGCTGACTGGCGTTAGCGCGTCAGCTTAGTATTGACGACCGTTGGTCGTTAGCGGTTGCCGGGCGTATCCGCTGAACAACGCCCCTATCCGGATGCGCGTCGACGTGCTTCAACGCATACGGCGCGCATCCGGGTCACCGCTCACATTTTTCTAGTTCAAGCATTCACAAGGAGAACGGGAAAGATTATGTCCCACACCGTAGTACTGCCCGCACTGGGCGAGTCCGTGACCGAGGGTACCGTTACCCGCTGGCTCGTTGAGGTCGGCGACACCATCGAGGTTGACGCACCCCTGGTTGAGGTTTCCACCGACAAGGTTGACACCGAGGTTCCCTCCCCCGTAGCAGGCGTTGTTGAGCAGATTCTCGTCCCCGAGGACGAGGACGTCGAGGTCGGCGCTGCTCTGGCTATCATTGGCGACGGTTCCGGCGCTGCTGCACCGGCTGCTCCCGCAGCTGCTGAGGCTCCCGCAGCTCCCGCTCCGGTTGCTGAGGCTCCTGCTGCTCCCGCAGCACCCGCCGCTGCTCCGGCTGCTCCCGCAGCTGCTGCTGCAGGCATCGAGGTCGTACTGCCCGCACTGGGCGAGTCCGTCACCGAGGGCACCGTTACCCGCTGGCTGAAGGAAGTTGGCGAGCAGGTTGAGGTTGACGAGCCCCTGGTTGAGGTTTCCACCGACAAGGTTGACACCGAGGTTCCCTCCCCCGTAGCAGGTACCCTGCTCGAGATCCGCATCCCCGAGGATGAGGACGCAGAGGTTGGCCAGGTTCTGGCTATCATCGGCGACGCTTCCGCTGCTGCTGCACCCGCTGCTCCGGCTGCTCCCGCTCCGGTTGCTGAGGCTCCCGCAGCTCCGGCAGCACCCGCTGCAGCTCCTGCAGCTCCTGCAGCTCCCGCTGCACCTGCCGCTCCGGCAGCTGCTGAGGGCGAAGCATACGTGACCCCGCTGGTTCGTAAGCTCGCTAAGGACAACGGCATCGACCTGTCCACCGTCAAGGGCACCGGTGTTGGTGGCCGCATCCGTAAGCAGGATGTTCAGGCTGCTATCGCTGCTAAGGGTTCCGCTGCTCCCGCCGCTGCTGCACCCGCTGCAGCTGCTGCTCCGGCTGCTGGTTCCGCAAAGGCACCGCACACCTTCGAGGTTTCCCCCAAGCGTGGCACCGTCGAGAAGACCGCACGTATCCGCCAGGTTATTGCAAAGCGTATGCGTGAGTCCCTGGACGTCTCCACCCAGCTGACTCAGGTCACCGAGGTTGACGTGACCCGCATCGTTCAGCTGCGTGCAAAGGCTAAGGACGGCTTCGCTGCTCGTGAGGGCGCTAAGCTGACCTTCCTGCCCTTCTTCGTCCAGGCTTCCGCTGAGGCTCTGCAGCAGCACCCCGCTCTGAACGCTTCCATGACCGAAGACTACAAGCAGATCACCTACCACGGCTCCGAGAACATCGCTATTGCTGTGGACACCCCCAAGGGTCTGCTGGTTCCGGTCATCAAGAACGCTTCCGACCTGGGCATTGCTGGCCTGGCAAAGGCTATTGGTGACCTGGGTGGCCGCGCACGTACCGGCGACATCTCCCCCGAGGAGCTGTCGGGTTCGACCTTCACCATCACCAACATTGGTTCCTTCGGTGCACTGTTCGACACCCCGATCATCAACCAGCCGAACGTGGCAATCCTCGGTACCGGTGCTATCGTGAAGCGCCCCATGGTTGTTAAGGATGTTGACGGTAACGACGTTATCGCTATCCGCTCCATGTGCTACCTGTCCCTCACCTACGATCACCGCGTGGTCGACGGTGCGGACGCTGGTCGCTTCCTGCACACCGTCAAGACCCGCCTGGAGGAGGCAAACTTCGAGTCTGAGCTGGGCCTCTAAGACCTGCAAAGATTCAAGGAAGTTTCCTTGTGGCGGTGCCCTGATGGGTAACCGAGCGTAGCTCTCCGGGTTTTCCCGGACGGTGAGCAAAAAGCGGCGGCTCCATCCACTTCGGTGGGTGGGGCCGCCGCTTTTGTTGTATCCTCGCTTCTACAGTGTCAGCTATGCCGGGACGGGTTCGGCGCGAGCTATTTCCCAGCCTTTCTCCCCGCGGTGCAGGTCGAAGATGACTTTCTGGCGGGTGACGCCGTTTTCTTCGCTGAGTTTGCGGGCTTCCTGCTCGGTTTTATCGGCGCGGTAGCCGGGTGCGGAGACCACCGCCATCACGCGGATGTTCTCGCTGTCGCGGCTGAGTTCTTCGGCGGTGTCTAGGGTGAGCTCTGCGCCGCCTCGCATGCGCCGTTCGTGATTCCGCTGGTCGATGAGGGCTCGCAGAATCTGCTCGCCCTGCGATGCCTTATCCTGTACGCTCTGATCCTGTGTTGCCGTGCCGTCGGGTGCCTGCTCCCCCGCTGCGTTCACGGCTTGAGCGGATACGGGCTGTGCCGTTGCCGGGGCGTTCTGCCCGTAGAGGGTGAACCCGAGCGGCAGCGCGATAGCCCCCAGCGCGAGCGCGGCGATGCCCAGCCGCGAGGCCAGTCCCAGCCGCGAGGCCAGTCCCAGCCGCGCAGTGGGGCGGGTGAACGCGCCGCGTAGCGCCCTCAGGCGGGATGTGCCCGTCGCCTCTGTGGTCTTTGGGGCGGGCGCAGTCTTTGCAGGATTCTTTGTGAGGCTCACCCCGGGGCTCGTTGCAGAGCTCAACGGCTTAGAACCGGTCGTAACTGCGCGCCCCGCTTTCTTCACGCCCGGCAAACGTTCCGCTAGATAGCGTTGCGCTTTCTGTGCCTTTGAGAGCTTCTGTACCGGTTCAGATTCCACTGCTGCGGGAATTAGGGCGCGGGCTCTTTCTGAACAGCTCAGGTAGACGTTGAGCGGGCGAGGCGGCACCTCCTCCGCGAGGGCGACCACGGAGCCCAGCCCGGCGAGCGCCGCCTCCTGGGCAGGCGCGTCCAGCAGGTATTCGAGGGCTCTGCCGAGGCGCTCAATCCACTCGCTGCTGGGTGCCCCTTCGGTTGCGGTGCCGGTGGCTCCCATACGCGGTAAGACCATGCGCAGTGAGAGGGGTACGCGGGCGGAGGAAGGTTCCGGTGTGTGCCCGCAGGCGGCTTGCCATAGCAGTGCCGCTGCGGAGCGTTCGTAGTTGCCCCGAGCGGAGATGAGCTGATCCGTGTCTAGAGAGTCCGCCTCACAATAGACAGCGTCGGGCAGAAGGAGTTTGGGCACTCCGGCGGCGCTCAGCGCGATGTATTCGGCGCTTAGTTCGGCGCGCCCCTCCCCCACCTTTTTGAGGCTGCCGAGCGCCCGGTGCAGGGTTCGCGCCAGGGTCATGAGCTCGGCGGGTGTCAGGGTGCGAGCGCGCAGGAGCTTGTCAAGGGTGCCCGCGTCGAGGGGCTCGTACCAGAGACACAGCCGATCGGCACATTCACCAGTAACAGCGTGGAGCTTGGCGAGTCCGGGCGCGTTGCGTAGGGCGGCGGCTACCTGTGGGGTCTGGGCGTGCCGCTGAGCGGATGCATCCGTGTTTTCCTCGAATCCGTACCCGTTGGCTGCCGCCCGCAGGGTGGGCGCGGTAGAAGCTGGCGGTGTAGAGGGAGCGGGCTGGGAAATGGCGCGCAGGGTGTAGCGTCCGGGGTACGCAGAGGTTACGGAGGGTGCGCTCTCGGTGGTTTCACCCCGGTACTCGACGATCTGCAGGGTGGGTAGAGCCGGGTTGGCGATGCTTTCCAGAACGTGTGCTTCTTTGCTTCTCATACCATTATGTTATCAAATCGCATCAAATAATATATTCAAGCACACTAAAATACTTCAAATACTCCAAAGAGCCCCATAGATGAATTCAGGTATTTACCTCCCCTTTCGTCCTTCCTGCCCCCGAGCACGCCCTCACGTAACATTTCGACGTGTTCGCTCATCACGTGATTCAGGGCGCCCTAATTTTCTTCCCTCCACTAGCAGTACTATGGTAGAAAGTATGTCTGTGACGATTGAACGCGTGGGCTTCGCCCCGAACTATGTGAACTATGTTGAGTGCCTGGACAAGCAGTACCGCATCCACGATGAGGTGGCTAACCGCACCCGCCAGAATACGATTCTTCTACTCGAACACGAGGCAGTGATTACCGCCGGTAAACGCACCGAAGACCACGAGTACCCCGCAGACAAGTCCACCCCCGTCGTCAAGATTGACCGCGGCGGCAAGCTGACCTGGCACGGCCCCGGCCAGCTGACCGGCTACCCGATTCTGCGTCTGCCCGAACCCATTGACGTGGTGGCGTATGTGCGCATCATTGAGGAGATCATCATTAACGTCCTGGCTGGTCTGGGCATTAAGGGTGAGCGCGTTGAGGGCCGTAGCGGCGTGTGGATTCTGGGCGACGGCATCACCCAGGACAAGAAGATTGCGGCGCTGGGCATGCGCGTTTCGCGTAACACCACCATGCACGGCTTCGCGATTAACTGCTGCAATGACACTGCGCCTTTCCAGCAGTTCATTCCCTGCGGTATTAGCGATGCGGGCGTTACCACGATTTCGGAGCAGCTGGGTCGCACCGTCACCCCCGCCGATATTCTGGAGCCGCTGGAGGCGGAGCTTCTGAAGTACCAGGACCGTCTGGCGGAGTCCTTCGAGCCCGTCGCGGCACAGGACTAAACGCAGAACTAAACGCAGGGTTAGACGCAGTCAAGAAGCATCAATCGGGCCGTGCACGTAACGCGTCCGGCTTTGTTCGTCATATACGAAAACCAGTTTCACCTACGCCTGAGCGGGCGTAATATAGAAGGTGGCCCACCTGCACAGAGGGCACATCTAGACCAAGGAGAAGACTTTTGAGCACCGCACCTGAAGGACGCAAGCTACTGCGTGTGGAGGCCCGCAACGCTGAGGTTCCCATTGAGAAGAAGCCTCACTGGATTAAGACCAAGGCTATTGTTGGCCCCGAATACAACGAGATGCGCGAGCTGGCTCGCGGTCAGGGCCTGCACACCGTGTGTGAAGAGGCAGGCTGCCCCAATATTTACGAGTGCTGGGAAGACCGTGAGGCAACCTACCTGATTGGTGGTTCCGAGTGCACCCGCCGTTGCGACTTCTGCAATATTGCGACCGGCAAGCCTGTTGCTGTTGACTACGCTGAGCCGTTCAAGGTTGCTAAGAACGTGAAGGTCATGGGTCTGCGTTACGCAACCGTGACCGGTGTTGCTCGCGACGACCTGGAAGACGGCGGTGCGTGGCTGTACGCAGAGACTACCCGCCAGATTCACAAGATGTGCCCGAACACCGGCGTTGAGATGCTCGTCCCCGACTTCAAGGGCGTTCCCGAGCATGTTCAGAAGGTGATTGACGCTAAGCCTGAGGTGTTTGCGCACAACCTGGAGACCGTCCCCCGCATCTTCCGTCAGATTCGCCCGGCGTTCCGTTACGAGCGTTCTCTGGATGTTATTACCCAGGCTAAGGAAGGCGGCATGGTCACCAAGTCCAACCTGATTCTGGGTATGGGCGAGACCGATGAGGAGATTTACGAGGCACTGTGCGATCTGCACGACGCTGGCTGTGACATCATTACCCTCACCCAGTACCTGCGCCCCGGCCCGCTCTTCCACCCGATTGAGCGTTGGGTGAAGCCGCAGCAGTTCGTGGACTTCGCGAACATGGCTGAGGAAATTGGTTTCGCCGGCGTTATGGCGGGCCCGATGGTTCGTTCTTCGTACCGTGCAGGTCGCCTGTGGGCTCGTGCAATGCGTAAGAACGGCTACCCGATTCCTGAGAACCTTGCCCACATTGAGGGTGAGGGTGCAGCCCTGCAGGAAGCCTCCTCCCTGGTGGCTGCGGGCTACTAAGCCTTTTCAGAATCTTTCTGAGAGCGTTGAGGCTCCTCGAACCCGGTGTTCGTCCGGTGTTCGGGGAGCCTCCCCTTATGCCCCGCCCCTTGTGTGGGTAGGGTAAACTAGAAAAATTGCAGGCATACACTGCATCGTTACGTCACTATGGTTCCGTGAGCGTTTGAGGCGCTTCTCGGGGCCGCGGAAGAACCAGCCGAGGAAGAATCGTGGCAGATAAGCGCGAAGAGAAGAAAAAGAAGAAGGAACGCACTCCGGGCACTTTCGCCCAGATGAAGCAGGTCTACCAGATGACCAAGAAGTCCGACCCGAATATCGGTTGGATTCTGAGTCTGTCGGCTCTGGGTACCCTTTTGGTTTTCCTCCTCATCGGTATTGCTCTGGGTAACTGGATTACTTTCCTGATTCTGGGTCTGGGCGTTGCCGCTATCGTGGCGATGCTTCTGCTGGGTCGCCGCGCGCAGACTGCGGCTTTTGCCCAGATTGAGAACCAGCCCGGTCGTAGTGGTGCGGCGATGAACTCGGTGCGCCGCGGTTGGATTGTTGAGGAGCAGCCCGTTGCTGCGAACCGCCACCAGGATCTGGTCTTCCGTGCGCTGGGCCGTCCCGGTATTGTGCTGGTGACCGAAGGTCCTCACAGCCGCGTGACTTCCCTGGTGAACACTGAGAAGAAGCACCTGAACCGTGTGGCTCCCGGCGTTCCGGTTCACGTGATTGAGACCGGTCACGAAGAGGGTCAGGTTGAGCTCAAGGACGTTGTGAAGACGATGAACAAGCTTCCGAAGGCTCTGACTCAGCAGGAAATGCAGGCTATTTCTGGTCGCCTGAGCACCCTGAACACTATGCGTAACCCGATGAACGCTGTTCCTAAGGGTATTGACCCGATGCGTGCTCGCCCCGACCGTCGTGCGATGCGCGGCCGCTAAGCGAGGCGCTGATATAGGTTTTGAAGGCTCCGGCTCTTCCCCAAGTGGGAGGGCCGGAGCCTTTTGTGTCGGGGCCTTTTTGCGCCCGGTTATTGCTCTGTTGCCAGCATTGCTGTTGGCGCTGTTGTTGGCCCCGCTGCCGGCTTTGTTAGAGGGCGTTAGCATCTCTGTTGTGTTTCGGGAGGCAACACAGATGTAACTCCTTTCCAAGATTTGTAACATTACCGAAACACGATAGTCACGCACGCGCAAAAAATAACCACTATGCTTGATATGTCACAGGGTTTTGCCCGCGGCCAAAAACTAAACCACAGACTGAATGCGATGAGGGAAGATACCCTCCTTCACGGTCAGTCAAACAAGGAGCAGTCCTCATGTTTACCAGCCCCCAGGAAGTTCTCGACTTTATCAAGAACGAAGAAGTAGTCTTCGTTGATATCCGATTCACCGACATGCCCGGCGTGCAGCAGCACTTCAACCTGCCCGCTAAGGCGATTGATGACGATTTCTTCGTCAACGGCCAGCTTTTTGACGGCTCCTCCATTCGCGGTTTCCAGGGCATTGCAGAGTCCGACATGCAGCTAATCCCCGATGTTCAGTCCGCGTACGTTGACCCCTTCCGCATTGAGAAGACCCTGGTCATCATCTGCTCCATTGTGAACCCCCGCACCGGCGAGCCCTACCACCGTGACCCCCGCGGCGTCGCTGAGCGTGCCGAGGCTTACCTGCAGTCCACCGGCATTGCAGACACCGCGTTCTTCGCCTCTGAGGCTGAGTTCTTCGTCTTCGAGGACGTCCGCTACCAGGTCGAGCCGAATTCTGTGTTCTACAAGATTGACTCTGACGAAGCGTACTGGAACAGCGGCCGCAAGGAAGAGGGTGGCAACCTGGGTAACAAGACTCCGATTAAGGGCGGTTACTTCCCTGTTGCTCCTGTTGATAAGCAGGCTGACCTGCGTGACGCAATGTGCGTTGCTCTGGACGAGGTTGGCCTTGAGGTTGAGCGTAGCCACCACGAGGTGGGCGCAGCCGGCCAGGCAGAAATCAACTACAAGTTCGACACCCTCACCAAGGCTGCTGACGACCTGCTGAAGTTCAAGTACGTCATCAAGGGCACCGCAGACGCATGGGGCAAGTCCGTGACCTTCATGCCTAAGCCTGTGTTCGGTGACAACGGCTCCGGTATGCACTGCCACCAGTCGCTGTGGCAGGACGGCGAGCCCCTCTTCTACGATGAGCGCGGCTACGCTAACCTCTCTGACATCGCACGCTGGTACATTGGCGGTCTGATTGAGCACTCCTCCGCTGTTCTGGCGTTCACCAACCCGACCGTGAACTCGTACAAGCGTCTGGTTCCCGGCTACGAGGCTCCCGTCAACATGGTGTACTCGCAGGGTAACCGTTCCGCAGGTATCCGCATCCCGATTACCGGCACCAACCCGAAGGCTAAGCGCCTGGAGTTCCGCGCACCGGACCCCTCCGCTAACCCCTACTTCGCATTCGCTGCTCAGCTGATGGCCGGCCTGGACGGTATCCGTAACCGCATTGAGCCGCCGGCACCGATCGATAAGGACCTGTACGAGCTGCCCGCTGAAGAGGCTAAGGACATCAAGAAGGCTCCGGCTAACCTTGAGGAGGCGCTGGCTGCTCTGGAGGCTGACCACGACTTCCTGCTCGAGGGCGGCGTCTTCACCGAGGACCTGATTCAGGCATGGATTGACTACAAGCGTAAGAACGAGCTGGAGCCGCTCTCGCTGGTTCCGCACCCGCTTGAGTACCAGCTGTACTACGGCGTCTAATCTGAAAACAGGCAACGGCCTATACGTTCCTTGGGGAGCGTATAGGCCGTTGTTGTGTGCTCTGAGAAGTTTCTGCGGAGGGGTTCTGCGGGGTCTGCGGAGGGGTTCTACCGGGTTTCTGCAGGGTGCAGGCTCACCGTACTATTTTGGTGACGGTTCGTGTCTAATATTTTTCTGCCTCGATGAGCCTCGCGTGCCTTAGTTGCGCTTAGAGTTGCGCTTAGAGCGGCTCTAAGGGCTAAGCTGTTGATGCTGGCGTTCCCTCCCTTTTTGTCGTGCAACCGGAGGGAACGCCAGTCTATTTTTATGCCCTCGTGCAGTTGACTGTTTTCAGAGTTCTAGAGGTCACATCATAAGATGCTGGCACGCTGACCGGTAGGTATATGTTCAGAGACGGGCGTACAATGAAAGTGCGTGCGCCCGGCCGGCGGCACCTACGAATTCCGCGAGAAACGACATCACGAAGCCGTGTTCTCCCCACCGCCCCTCATACTTTCAGCATCTGCTGGGGCGAGTATCGCCGATGACCGACCGACCCGTCTGACGCCGCATCCACTGTAACGAGGAGAAATCTCATGGCATATCAGCCGACCATCCTAAACGGTGAAACTGTTTTCCGTAACGAAGTTTTTCAGACCGGCCTCATGTCCCAGCTGCTGGACGGCATCTACGATGGCGAGATGACCATCGGTGAGCTCCTGAGCCACGGCAACTTCGGTGTGGGTACCTTCAACGGCCTCGACGGCGAAATGGTCGTCCTCGACGGCGTCTGCTACCAGGTGCGCCACGACGGCTCCGTATCCCTGCCCGACCTGCGCCAGCAGACCCCCTACGCCGTGGTCACCAACTTCGTGCCCATGATTAAGCGCGAACTGCCGCAGAACCTGCTGCGCAAGTCTGCCTCGCAGATTCTGGATGACTTCACCGTCTCCAAGAACTACATGTACGCCATCAAGATTTACGGCGAGTTCGAGTGGGTCCGCACCCGCACTGTCATCAAGCAGGAGAAGCCCTACCCGAAGATGGTTGCCGCCACCGAGAACGAAGACATCGTCCAGTTCGACAACGTGACCGGCACGATCGTTGGCTTCCGTACCCCCATCTACGAGCAGGGCATTTCGGTGCCCGGCTGCCACGCCCACTTCATCGACGATGAGCGCGTTCAGGGCGGCCACGTGGTCGACTTCAAGCTGCGCTCCGCAAAGGTCGAGATTTGCCCCGGTACCGGTCTGCAGCTGCACCTGCCGCTGACCCCCGAGTTCTCCTCCGCTAACCTCTCCCCCGAGGACCTGGCTGATCAGATCTCCAAGGCTGAGAAGCACTAAGCTTCACCCCGCCGGGATATAGCAACGGGATATAGCTAGCAACGAAGGAGCCGCCCTCTACAAATCTGTAGAGGGCGGCTCCTTCGTGTTGATACGCGCGCTACAAACGGCGCTTACGCCTCGGGCACGAACTCGCCGTGGCCGCGCTCGCGCAGGGCGGCACGCACCTTCTCAGCGGCCGCATCCAGCTCTTCGGCGGTCGCGTCCTTCTTTGCGTTAGCGGGATCGTAATCAGCCATGCCGTCAGCCGGGAACAGGTGGATGTGAGTGTGCGGAACGTCGAAGCCCGCAATCATCAGAGCCACACGGTCCTTATCAAAGGCCTGGTCCAGGGCACCAGAAATCTTGTGCGCCACAGCGAACAGGTGCGCTGCCAGCTCAGCCGGCAGGTCGGGCCAGCGGTCGACCTCAGCGCGGGGAACGAGTAGCAGGTGGCCTTCCGACAGAGGCATGATGTCCAGGAAGGCGACGCAGTGCTCGTCCTTCCAGACGAAGCGACCGGGAATCTCACCCTCAATAATCTTGGTAAAAATCGTGCTCATAATACTCTCCTTCATGCGCCGTCATCGGCGCGTTTGAAGCTCAACGGTCAGGCTTACGCCTCAACCTCAATGCTCTCGCCGGGGTTCAGGTGCTTCAGCTCAGTGCCATACTTCGCGCCGAAGTTCGTCACCAGGCCCTCAATAATGCCGGTGCCATTCTGGTTAATCATGCCGTTGTGAATCGGAACCACACGCTGAGCGCCGGTCGCAATCACAAAATCGATGACTTCCTGAACCTTCGACCAGGGCGCGTGAATCGGCACCAGAACAGTATTCGCACGCACGCGGTGAGGAACCACCAGCGAGTCACCCGGGTGGTACACTGCACCGTTAATCAGGTAACCAACATTGGCGATGGTCTGGATCAGCGGGTGAATCAGAGCGTGCTGACCACCGTAGGTCTTCACCTCAAAACCCGGGATGCTGAACTCAGAATCAGAGGAAACAACGGTGACCTCGGCAGCGGGCACAGCCTCCTTGATGACCTGGGCAACAGCCTCGGGAGCCCAAATCTTCAACGGGGTCTGCGACTCGGCGCGCTGAGCAATCAGCGGCAGCACCGACGGGCCATCAAAATGATCCGGATGCGCGTGGGTCACGAACAGGTAATCGGCGCCTTCCAGCGCGGTGGCGTGTTCGCCTTCAGCGGCAAAGTTGCCGGGGTCAAGAACGAGGGTGCGCCCCTCATTCTCAAGGCGGATACATGAGTGGGTGTACTTCGTCATTTTCATAGTTTTAGTCTACCGTTAACCCTCATTCGTGCCTGTTGGTAACTTCAATTTTTGAGATAAAGCGCAAATCAACCACCTTTTGAACGCCTCTAGTGTAAAGTCGTAAGACAAGATCGACCACACAATGGGGCGGATCTCCACCCCGAAAGGTTCAGCAATGGACACTCATATTCCCGTACGGAGAATTACGAAGCCCGCCGAAGCCCGAAATACCCGCCAGCGTCGCATCATCAAGGCGACCATGGAAGAGCTCGGCGATTTCATCTCAGCACAGGATCTGCACCTGACCCTCGCGAACCGCAAGGAACAGGTCTCTCTCGCAACCACCTACCGCGTGCTGCAGTCGCTGGCTAACGCCGGTGAACTCGACTCGGTCAAGGGTATTGAGGGTGAGACTCTGTACCGCCACTGCCGGGTGAAAGATCACCACCACCACCTGCTCTGCCGCCGATGCGGCACCGCCATTGAGCTGGAAGCACCCGCCCTTGAGGATTGGGCACTGGCGATGGGCAAGCAGCACGGCTTCTCGGAGCTGGAGCACGTGGTTGAAGTGACCGGTTACTGCCCGGACTGCACTTTGGCGCGTCGCGAGGAAGAATCGCAGGGCGGCACTGCACGCTAACGGTGCACGCTAACATTGCAGGCTAAGCCGCAACCCCCAAGCCCCTCATTCTGAGGAGCCCCTCCTCGAGGGAAAACCTTCTCAACGAAGGATACGGCGTTTTCAAAGACATGCGCTTTCAAAGATTGACGCCTTTAAGGATCTTTGACGCCGCAACAGCACGACACACAGGGCATCTGGACTGGACATATGGACAGGGCAACACAACGCCACACAGACTAAGTCCACGCCGCACCGGGACATCCCCCTTTACCGCGGCACCTATGCACGACAACAAAAGAGCCCCACCTCATTCCCGAGGTGGGGCTCTTTCTTATAGTTCCTACGCCTTCTCAGTCAGCTGGCGGCCCGACGCGCTATGGCGACGCTTCACGCCACCAATCACACGGCACACCACATAAATCAGGAAGGAAATACTGGTCACGTAGGGGCTAATCGGCAGCGAACCGGCAAGAGCCAGCAGAATACCGCCCACAATGGACGCCTCCGCAAACAGCACCGACAGGATCAGGGTGCGCACCGGAGAAGCAGTCACCTGCATCGCCGCAGCAGCCGGAGTAATCAGCAGCGCCAGCACCAGCAGCGAACCGACCACCTGCACCGACAGCGCCACAGCAATACCCAGAATCACCATGAACATCAGGGACAGGAAACGCATCGGCACGCCCTTAGCGCGCGCAACCTCCGGGTCCAGGGAGGCGAAACTCAACGGACGCCACACCATCACCAGCAGGGAGATAATAACCACCGCACCAATAATCATGGTGTTCAGCTGGTCGGCGTCCACAGACACAATCTGACCGGTCAGCAGACCAAACTTATTCGCGCTACGGCCCTGGTACAGGGAGAGGAAAAGAATACCCAAGCCCAAGCCGAACGGCATGAGTGCACCAATCACCGAGTTCGAGTTGCTCGCCTTAGAGCCCAGAAAGGCAATCAGCAGAGCCGAGGCGATCGAACCCACCATGGAGCCGGTCACCACGTCATAGCCGAGCAGCAGGGCAAGGGCGGCACCCGCGAAAGACATTTCAGAGATGCCGTGAACCGCAAAGGCGTGGTCGCGCATCATCACGAAAATACCGACGAAACCGCCGATAAGGCCCAGAACAGCGCCAGCAAAAATGGAGTTCTGCAGCATCTGCAGCAGCTCACCGTAGCGGTCAAAGACGAAAATGCGGGAGAGCAAATCATTCTGCGCGGCGGCAACCGGAGCCAGGGCGGGGAGGGAAGCAAGAATGGTCATCGAGTGGTTCCTCCCGGAAGGTGTAGGGTGCGCTGCGGTTCAGAAAGACCAGACTTCAGGTGGGAGCCGTGAATGTTCTGGTCGGTGCCCTCAATATGGCAGTGGTCGCTGGCGTGAGTCTCACCCACCACCACGTAACGGCCATTAGCCTTGAGCACGCTCACCGGGGTTCCGTACAGGGAGGTGAGAGTCTCGCTGGTCATGACCTCTTCCACCGAGCCGACCGTGAAACGGCCATTCGCCAGGTAGAGAACGCGATCCACATGCTCAATGATGGGGTTGATTTCGTGGGTCACGAACACCACCGCCACGCCGCGTTCACGGTTGAACCGGTGAATCAGCTCAGCCACCGCGTACTGGTGGTTGAGGTCCAGGGAGAGCAGCGCCTCGTCAGCCAGCAGAATCTTCGGGTCGTTCGCGAGCGCCTGAGCGATACGCAGGCGCTGCTGCTCGCCGCCGGAGAGCAGGCCCACCGGCACGTTCGCGTACTCGGTCGCGCCGACGGCTTCGAGGAGCTCGTCCACCTTGGCGCGGTATTTGCGGCCGTGCAGTCGGATGCCCCAGCGGTGCCCGTCCACGCCAAGTCCCACCAGGTCGCGGGCGCGCATCGGGGTGGAGGTGGGGATGGACTTCTGCTGCGGTACGTAGCCGACACCGGCGTTGCCCAAGCGTGCGGGCTTGCCGAGCACAGAGATTTCGCCGGCGTTGAGCCCGGTCAGACCGAGAACGACCTTGAGGAAGGTGGACTTGCCGGAGCCGTTGGGTCCGAGCACGGCGAAGTATTCGCCTGCGCCGATGTCGAGGGTTAGATCTTTCCAGAGGGTGCGGGCCCCGAAAGCGAGGCTACCCCCGCGAATGGAAATCGCGGGGGCGGCACCGTTATTGTTGTCAGTCACTTAGGAGAGCGCCTTTTCGAGGTTGCTGACGTTGGTCTTCATCCATGCCAGGTAGTTGGTGTTCTCCGGCAGGGTTTCGGTGAAGGATACGTAGTTCACCGAGGCGTCCTTAGCTGCCTGCAGCACCTCGTTGGTCTGGGAGGTGGAGGTCTGCTCGTTGTAGGCGAGCAGCTGGACCTTCTTCTCGGTAACCATGTCCTTGGTTTCCTTCAGGACGAGCGCGGGAACGTCGTTGCCGGCTTCGGCAGCCTCAGCGAATTCGCTGGGGGTTGCGTTCTCTGCGCCGGTGGAGGAAATCAGGTAGTCCGGCACGGGCTCGGTGGACAGGTACTTCTTGCCTTCACCGGCGATTGCCTTAGCTGCTGCGTTCAGTGCGTCCAGTTCCTTGGAGAAGGTGGATGCGTTGGTGCGGAACGCCTCAGCGTGTGCGGAGTCGATGCCTGCGAGCTCTTCAGCGATCTTCTGGGCGACCTTCTTCACGGTTTCGAAGTCGTACCAGAGGTGCTCGTTGAACTCGTGTGCGTGGGCGTGGTCGCCGCCGTCTTCGTGGTGTTCGCCGCCACGGTGGTCCTCGACCAGGTGGGTGTATTCGGCGTCGGTGAGCTTGCCGCTGACCTTGACCGCGTTCACAATCTTCTGGGAGGTGTTGTCCTTACCGGCGAGGTCTTCGAGGAACAGGTCGTAGCCTGCGCCGTTGATGACGATCAGGGATGCGTCCTTCGCCTTGAGGCGGTCGGCGCTGGTGGCTTCGTAGGAGTGGGGGTCGGTGCTGGTGGAGGCGATGAGCGCGGTGACCTCAATGTAGTCGCCGCCGACCTGCTTGGCAATGTCTGCGTAGACGTCAGTGGAGGCGACGACCTTCACCTTGCCGCTGTTGGAGCCAGCCGAGGAGGACGAACCGGAGGAGGTGCTGTTCTCGGTTGCGCAGCCTGCCAGCAGCAGGGAGGATGCAGCGAGTGAGCCCATTGCGGTGAGGAAGTGCTTGCGGGTGATCTTCAGGTGCGACATGAGGGCTCTCTTTCGGTTCGTTCTAGTCTGTAGGTTTCTTAACTACATCATGCGAACACCCGTATAAACAACTCTTTATTGGTCTCATTTGAGTGATGTTAGGCTACCCTTTTTTCTTTCAATAGCTTATGGTGCAGGGATGTTTAGCTATACCTACTCCGCTCCCCTGCCGCCGCTTCATACCGCCGCCTGAGACTACCGCCTAAGCCTGCCCCTTACGTGCGCCCATCAACCCGTTTTTGATAGTAAAACAGCCCGCCCCGCGCTCTCTTTCACGAGAGTGCGGGGCGGGCTGTGTTCAAGATTCCCCCGTTGTACTCGAGTGTTTTACTCGGGTATTTTATTCGGGGTATCTCACGATGCGGTTACTGGGCTTCACGCGGTTACTGGGCTTCACGCGACTGCTGTCGGCGTATACGCTCACGCACCGCATCCTGGGTGGTGTCGTTGATTTCGCCGACAAGCTCCTCCAGCACGTCTTCGAGGAAGACCACGCCGAGGGTGGTGCCGTGCTCATCCATAACCTGCGCGATATGGGTTCGACTGCGCTGCATGGAGGCGAGCGCATCGTCAATATCGGTGGTCGGGGTGAGCGTGTCCAGGGAACGCAGCTTGTACCAGGGGAAGGGCTCCTCAAACCGCTCGGGGGCGATGGCGAGGGCGTCCTTCACATGCAGGTAGCCCATGTAGGTTCCGTCGCTGTCGGTAATGACAAAGCGGGAGTAGCCGCTACGTGCCACGGCGCGTTCCAGCTCGGCGGGGGTGCTGCCGAAGGGCAGGGTGACGAGCTTATCGCCGGGCACCATGATTTCGTAGACGTCCTTCTCGGTGAATTCGAGGGCGCTTTCGATCACGCCGGCATCGTCTTCCACGGTGCCTTCCGCGGTCGAGGTTGCCACGATGGTCTGCAGCTCGCCCAGGGTGAAGGTGGAGGCGACTTCATCCTTCGCTTCGACCTTCATGAGCGCCAGCAGCTTATTGGACAGGTTGTTCAGCAGGGCGACCACGGGGGCGAAGATCTTGGAGAAGGTCACCAGGGTCGGCACAATCCAGAGAGCCACACCGCGGGCGGCGAGGGTCACGGCGGCGTTCTTGGGAACCATCTCGCCGAAGATCACGTGCAGGTAGGTGACCAGGATCAGGGTGACGCCGAAGGCGATGACGTCCACGATTGCGTGGGGCAGGCCGACCAGGTGCAGGGGCACCTCCAGCATGTGGTGCAGTGCCGGTTCTGAGACATTCAGGATCAGCAGGGAGCAGATGGTGATGCCCAGCTGGCAGGTGGCGAGCATGAGCGAGACGTTCTCTAGCGCGTAGATGACGGTCTGCGCTCGCTTATTGCCTTCTTCGGCGAGCGGGTCGATTTGTGCTCGTCGGGTGGACATGATGGCGAATTCACCGGCGACGAAGAAGGCGTTTCCGGCGAGCAGGATGACGAGCAGTGCGATGGCTACCCAGTCGTTCATGCGCGGTCTCCCTTCTCGGTCTGTGCCTGTGCGCTAGGTGCGGGGGTGAATCGGATGCGGTCCACGCGGCGGCCTTCGAGGGTGTCCACGCGCAGGGTGCCGCCGGGTACGGGGACGCTGTCGCCTACTTCGGGGATGCGGCCGAGCCGTTCCATCATGAAGCCGCCGACGGTTTCGTATTCGGGGCTTTCCTCAACCTCGAGCCCGGGGATGAGGGCGTTGATTTCGTCGGGGCGGCGCAGGCCGGAGAACACCCAGTCACCGTTGCCGTAGCGTAGGGGGCGTTCGGTGCGGCCGCGGTCGTGTTCGTCGGAGACTTCACCGACGATTTCTTCGACGAGGTCTTCGAGGGTTGCGATGCCCGCGGTTCCGCCGTATTCGTCGAGGACCACGGCGAGCTGCAGGGCACCTTGGCGCAACTGGGTGAGTAGCGCGTCCAGGTGCAGGGTTTCGGGGACCTGCAGCACGTCTTCTGCGAGGGCACCAGCTTCGAGGGTTTCACGAACCTCCGGGGGCACGCCGACTGCCTTCTTCACGTGCACGACGCCCACGATGTTGTCGTGGTCGCCCTTGTAGAGGGGGAATCGGGAGTGGCCGGTGGAGCGTGCCAGCTTGATGACTTCGGCAACGGGGGCGGTGTCTTCGAGCATGGCGACCTGGCCGCGCGGGGTCATCACTTCGGAGGCGGTCAGCTCGGAGAAGCGCAGGGTGCGGTCCACGAAGCGTGCCGCGTCGGAGTCGAGGGTGCCTTCTTCTGCGGAGCGGCGCACCATAGAGGAGAGCTCTTCGGGGGTGCGTGCGGCGGAGAGTTCTTCTTTGGCTTCCATGCCGAAGCGTCCAAGGATCCAGTTGGCGGAGCCGTTCATGAGGCGCACGAGCGGGGACATGACGCGGGTGAAGGCCAGCTGTGCGGGGGCAACTCGGCGTGCCACGTCATAGGGTTCGGCGATGGCGAGGCCCTTGGGCAGTAGTTCACCAACAACCATGGACAGCAGGGTTGCGATGAGCATTGCCAGCAGCAGGGTGAGCATATCGGTCACGCTGCTGGGCAGCCCCATGCTGTTGATTACACCGGTGGTGAGCGCCTTAATGGCGGCGTCGAGGGTGTAGCCGGTCAGCAGCGTGGTGATGGTGATGCCGATCTGGCAGCTGGACAGCTGAGTGGAGAGGGTTTTGAGGCAGCGCAGGACGGCGTCGGCGGCTTTATCGCCGGAGTCTTTTGCCTGCTGCACGGTCGCGGTTTCGAGCGCCACGAGGGAGAACTCTACGGCGACGAAGAATCCGGTACCCAGGATGAGGAGTAGGCCGATGAACAGGAGTATCAGATCCACGCGGTCACCGCCTCCGCGGGGTGGTTTGCGCTGTGCTGGTTCTGGTGTAGAGATTCAACAGGCAGCCTGTCCAGATGCTGAGCACCCGAGGAGGGGTTGTTTTCGGGTGCACTGATGCCATAGGGCGCAGCGTGTGCCGGCAGTATTCTGCGTTGGCTAGTAGTCAGAGTCTTACTCAAAGGGTCATCCATACCCAATATTTTAGCGAAGGTTTCGCCTCTTCCAGGTGCCTTAGAGTGCCTGCTCACACGTGTAAGACCGCGCTGGGTGCACACGCGGGTCATCGCGAATCAGCAAGAGTGAAAAATTGCATTGTGGATATGGCGCGATGAGCTGGAAAGTTCACCGTGCTTCTCTTTACACTTATACATAGGAGCATGAGTGTGCCGCCAGGTAAGCGGATGAACCCCGACGTTCACGGCACGCTAGGCAGGTTGGTACGGTGCACACCCCGCACGCAACAGCCACCAAAGGCGATGCGCACATGCTCAGCGTGATGATTCGCCCCTCGAAGACGCGGGTCGTCTATGCCGGGTGAGTCCCGGACGCGACGGATAAATTCACACTAATTGGAAGAGGCGTTTAACGTGCCAAATCTGCCAGAACATCTGGTGCCTGAGGAATTTGCCGGTAACGAATGGTTCGTTGAAGAACAGTACGAGCGTTACCAGAAGGACAAGAACCTTGTGGACCAATCGTGGTGGCCCATTTTTGAGACCATCGACAAGGCGCTGGGAGGCGCCGGTACCGCGAGTGCAGCACCTGCTGCGGCACCTGCCGCACCGGCTGCTGCACCTGTAGCGCCTGCAGCAACTCCCGCTCCCGCGGCACCGAAGCCTGCGGCTGCACCTGCTGCCCCCACCACCCCTCCCGCTGCTACCAAGAAGGCTGAACCTGTGGAACCTGCTGAAGACAAGATTGTCCCCCTCCGCGGCCCTGCTAAGGCAGTCGTCACGACCATGGAAGAGTCGCTGACTGTCCCCACCGCAACCACCGTTCGTGCGGTCCCCGCAAAGCTGCTCATCGAGAACCGTGCTGCTATCAACAAGTACCTGGCAAGCACCCGCGGCGGTAAGGTCTCTTTCACCCACATCATCGGTTACGCAGTGATCCGCGCGGTGGCTGCTATGCCTTCGATGAACGTGACCTACGGTGTGGATGAGAAGGGCAAGCCCGTTGCAATCCACAACGCGCACGTGAACTTTGGTCTGGCTATTGACCTGCCCCGCCCCGATGGTTCCCGCAACCTGGTCGTTCCGAACCTCAAGGGCGCTGAGCAGCTGAGCTTCCGCGAGTTCTGGGACGCATACAACGACATCGTTAAGCGTGGCCGTAACGGCGCGCTGACCATTGAGGACTTCCGCGGCACCACTGTTTCGCTGACCAACCCGGGTGGTATCGGTACCGTCCACTCGGTGCCCCGCCTTTCCAAGGGCCAGGCAGCCATCATCGGTGTGGGTGCTCTGGAGTACCCGGCTGAGTTCCGCGGCCTGTCCGAGAAGCTCATCACCCAGCAGGGTCTGTCCAAGATTATCACCCTGACCAGCACCTACGACCACCGCGTCATTCAGGGTGCAGGTTCCGGTGAGTTCCTGAAGCTGGTTGAGCACTACCTGCTCGGCGGCGACGACTTCTACGACGCAATCTTCCGCGACCTGAAGGTTCCTTTCGAGCCGGTTCGTTGGGCACGCGACAACCACGTCGATGACGCTCACGAAATTTCCAAGGTTGCACGTATCCAGCAGCTGATTCACGCTTACCGCGTGCACGGCCACCTGACCGCAGCAACCAACCCCGTTGGTTACAAGATGCGTTCGCACCCGGACCTGAAGCTGGAGAACTACGGTCTGACCCTGTGGGATCTGGACCGTGTCTACCCGACCGGTGGTTTCGGCGGTTCCGAGCGTCTGCCGCTGCGCACCATCCTGGAGCGCCTGCATGAGGCATACTCCGGTTCTCTGTCCGTTGAATACATGTACTCTGAAGACCCCGAGGTTCGCGCATGGTTCCAGGAGCGTCTGGAGCGCGGCGTTGCTAAGCCCACCCGCGAGGAGCAGCTGCGTGTTCTGTCCAAGCTGGTTGAGGCCGAGGCATTCGAGAACTTCCTGCAGACCAAGTACCTGGGTCAGAAGCGCTTCTCCCTGGAGGGTGGCGAGTCCCTGATTCCGCTGCTGGACGCTGTTCTGGACAAGGCCGCTAACAACGACCTGAAGGGCGTTGCCATTGGTATGGCACACCGCGGTCGCCTGAACGTGCTGACCAACATTGCTGGTAAGTCCTACGCTCAGATTTTCCGTGAGTTCTCCGGCACCGCAGCACCTTACGAGGGTGGCTCCGGTGACGTGAAGTACCACCTCGGTACCGAGGGTGTCTTCATCTCCGATTCCGGTAAGCAGACCCAGGTTTACGTGGCTGCTAACCCCTCGCACCTTGAGGCTGCAAACACCGTGCTCGAGGGTATCGTCCGCGCTAAGCAGGACGTCTACCGCGAGCAGGGTGTTGAGGGCTACCCGGTTCTGCCGATCCTGATTCACGGTGACGCAGCGTTCGCTGGCCAGGGCATCGTCATGGAGACCCTGCAGATGGCCGGCCTGAAGGCGTACACCACCGGCGGCACCGTACACATTGTGGTGAACAACCAGATTGGCTTCACCACCCTGCCGAACGACGGCCGCACCGCAACCCACGCCTCCGACATTGCGCGTATGACTAAGGCTCCGGTCTTCCACGTCAACGCTGATGACCCGGACGCGGTGGTTCGTGCCGCACGCCTGGCATTCGAGTACCGCGAGCGCTTTGGCCGCGACGTTGTCGTTGACCTGATTTGCTACCGCCGCCGCGGTCACAACGAGGCTGATGATCCGTCGATGACCCAGCCGAAGATGTACCAGGACATCGACGCTCTGCCCTCGACCCGCACCCTGTACGCACAGGATTTGGTGGGCCGTGGTGACGTCTCCCAGGAGGAGGCAGACGAGGTTCTGGATTCGTACCACTCGAAGCTGGACGCTATCTTCGTCGAGACTCAGTCTTCGGCACCGGCTCCTGCTGGCGCGCACGTTTCCGGTCTGGAACTGCCCGCTGCTCAGCAGAACACCGAGGTCGTTCACTCCGGCAAGACTGCAATCTCCCGCGAGACCCTGCAGCACATTGCAGATGCGTTCGGTAAGGCTCCTGAGGGCTTCACCATCCACAAGAAGCTGAAGAAGCTCATGGACCAGCGCGTTGAGATGGGCCGCACCGGCAACATCAACTGGGGTATGGGCGAACTGCTCGCCTTCGGTTCGCTGCTGATGGAGGGCACCGACGTTCGTATGAGCGGTCAGGACGTTCAGCGCGGTACCTTCGTTCAGCGTCACGCTGTTCTGCACGATCACCTCACTGATGAAGAGTGGTCGCCGCTGGAGCACCTCTCTGAGAACCAGGGTAAGTTCCGTATCTACAACTCCTTCCTCTCTGAGTACGGTGTTCTCGGCTTCGAGTACGGCTACTCGGTGGAGCGCCCCGACTCGCTCGTGGTGTGGGAGGCTCAGTTCGGTGACTTCGCGAACGGCGCTCAGACCATCATTGACGAGTTCGTGTCTTCTTCCGAGCAGAAGTGGGGCCAGCGCTCCTCGCTGGTTATGCTGCTGCCTCACGGCTACGAGGGTCAGGGTCCTGACCACTCCTCGGCTCGTGTTGAGCGTTACCTGCAGCTGTGCGCTGAGAACAACATGACCGTGGCTTGCCCCTCGACTCCGGCTTCGCACTTCCACCTGCTGCGTCGCCACTCTCAGCACCGTCCGTACAAGCCGCTCGTGGTGATCAGCCCCAAGCAGCTGCTGCGTCTGAAGGCTGCTGCCTCCTCCATCGAGGACTTCACCGAGGGTTCGTTCCAGCCGGTGATTGGCGATCGTTCGGGTATCAACCCGGCTCAGGTTGAGCGACTGGTCTTCGTGTCCGGCCGTCTCTACTACGATCTGGAAGCGGAGCGCGAGCGCCGCGGCGACACCAAGACCGCTATTGTCTCGGTGGAGCAGCTGTACCCGCTGCCCGAGAGCGAAATCAAGGAGCAGCTGGCTCTGTACTCGAACGCTACCGACGTTGTGTGGGCTCAGGACGAGCCTGCTAACCAGGGTCAGTGGCCGTTCATGGCTCTCAACCTGCAGCCGCTGATTGACCGCCGTATGCGCCTTGCTTCCCGCTCCGCAGCTGCTTCCCCGGCTGCCGGTACCGGTAAGCTGCACGCAGCTGAGGCTGAGGCTCTGTTCAACCAGGTCTTCGAAGGCTAAGGTCTTCTACGGCTAAACAGCTAAGGTTTTAGCTCTTCAAAACCCGTCTTCCCGTCAGATGTTTCTGGTGGGAAGACGGGTTTTTTAGTCTCGGATACTTACCGGATAGAGTATTAAGTTCGAAAAGAGGCCGGTAAGCGCTTATCCTAGATATGAAGACTATTACTCACGTGCCTTGCCGCCTCTCACGGCGGGCGCATCCTGCTGAAGAAAGAATTCCGTGGAGCAACGCAATATTCGAATTGTGGCAGTCGGCGATGACCTGCTCGCCGGTGTTGGCGACCCCCGCACCCTGGGCTGGTTTGGCCGCGTTATGGCGCGCACCCCGCAGACCACTGCATCCATCGCGGCATATAACCTTGCCGCCCCCAATGAAGGTAGCGAGCAGCTGAATGCACGCTGGTTCGAGGAGGCGCGCCGCCGCTTCGTTCCCGGTGCAGATAACCGCCTCATTATTGCTCCGTCGACCTTTGACATTGATTTGGGTCTGACCAGCGCTCGTTCGCGTTTGAACCTGGCGAACATTGTGGACATGGCGTCGCAGAACAACATTAAGGTTCTGGTTGTTGGCCCGCCGCCGACCCTGGACGCTGAGCGTAACCGCCGTATCGCTGATCTGTCGGCGGCGTACGCGGATGTGGTGACCCGCCGTAACCACGTGTACGTGGATACGTTCAACCCGCTGCTTCACCACGAGCAGTGGCGCAACGATCTTGCCGCGAATGATGGTCGCCCGGGTCAGTCCGGTTACGGTCTGATGGCGTGGCTGGTTCTGCACCGCGGCTGGTACAACTGGCTGAACATTCCTGAGCACGGCTAAGAGCCCGCTCCCCCGGCTGGGACTGTGAGTTGATGCGAAGAAAGTTCGTGTTTTTTAGCTCATATCCCGGTTCCAAGATGCAATCATGCCGTTTCTATGAAAAAATAGACGGCGTTGCCCTTATAGCGTGGAGCACCGGTTTTCGGTGACCGCCTCTGCTAGGGCAGGTAATAGGGAGCGCGCACCGCGAAGGTGGGGCGTGCATCCATGAACACTATAAGGAGGCTCTGATGAGCAAGCGCGGTCGTAAGCGCAAGGACCGTCGTAAGGGCGGCGCAAACCACGGTAAGCGCCCCAACGCATAAGGTATCTTGCATACACTTTAAAACCCCGGCGTTTCGGATATTATTCGGACCCGGGGTTTTGCTTTACCCGCAGATGTTTGTGCACGTTCTGCGGAATAAAGAGAAGAATTCTACGTTATGGATGTGAACGCCTGGCGCGTTCCTGTAGAGGAGAAACATGGCTGAAACCAACACTGCGGCGGATACCCGCGAGCTGCGCGAACGCTTCACCGCGGACGCTATGCAGTATGTGGATCAGCTCTACGCTGCCGCCCTGCGGATGAGCCGCAACTCTGCCGATGCTGAAGACCTGGTGCAGGAAACCTATATGAAGGCTTTTGCCTCGTACCACCAGTTCACCGAGGGTACGAACTTGAAGGCGTGGCTGTACCGCATCCTGACGAATACGTACATCAACCTGTATCGTAAGCGTCAGCGTGAGCCGCAGCAGTCTCAGGGTGAGACGGTGGAGGATTGGCAGCTGGCTCAGGCCGGTGAGCATGACGCGGTGGGTCTGCGTTCTGCTGAGGCGGAGGCGCTGAGTGCCCTGCCGAATACGGAGGTTCGTGAGGCTCTGAATGAGCTGTCTGAGGATTTCCGCATGGTGGTGTACTACTCCGATGTGGAGGGGTTCGCGTACAAGGATATTGCGGAGATTCTGGATATTCCCATGGGCACGGTGATGTCTCGTCTGCATCGTGGCCGCCGGATCCTGCGTGAGAAGCTACTCGATTATGCGCGTGAGAACGGCCTGCGCCCTTCGACTATCGCAAAGGTAGAAGCGAAGGCTGAGGCAAAAGCTGCAGCAAAGGCGGGTGCTAAGGCGAGCACTAAGGCGCAGCCGGCTAAGGCTACCAAGGCCAAGGGCGTAAAGTCCCCGCCGGAGAGCTCTCGTTCCGAGGCGCCTGCGGATTCTTAGTTCCGCTCTTCTCCACGTGAGCTAGCCTCCATGAGGTTGAGGCGGCTCTCCCCTAACGCTTTATACCTTCCGTGTGAAAGGAACCCCGATGTCAAGCACAGACAAGAATTCTTCCGTCCCCGCAGCCTCCGAGCTGCTGGAGGATTGCGGCGGCCTGCCCTGCTCGTCGACCCTCAAGCACCTCTACGAGTTCCTCGATAGGGAGCTGAGCCCCGAGCAGCTGCGCACGATTCAGGCGCATCTGAATGCCTGCCCCGAGTGCGAGGATGTGAAGGACTTTGAGCTGATGGTTCGTGAGAAGATGCGTTCTTCGTGTGCTCAGCAGGCACCCGAGCAGTTGAAGGCTCGCCTGCTGCAGGATGTGCAGAAGTTCTGCGCCGAGGCAAAGCTCTAAGCTGCCCCAAGCTGTTGCCTCGCTGAGGGGACAGAATTCTGACGATGTGTGAAGGCGGTGTACCGATGAGGGTGCGCCGCCTTCCTGCGTACTGTGTTGGTTCGCGCTGCCCGGTTCGTATTGCCTGGTTCGCGCTGCCTATCTCATCGCTGGAGCCCTCAGCGGCTCGCAAACCCTCAACCGGTAGAATAGGGGTAGATGTCAACCGGCGCAGCATCTCTGATTCTGCGTCATGCCCATGATTTGAACCAGAAGAGGATGTATGAGCGACGCAGCAGTACAGCTTTCCCCCGGTGATTGGCCCGCTCCCCTGGCACCCGCCTCCAGCAACGCCGCTGGCAAGAACGCGCTGGTGCATATTCCGGGTTCTAAGTCGCTCACAAACCGCTATCTGCTACTCGCTGCTCTGGCTGATTCGCCCTCGTATTTGCGTGCGCCTCTGCATTCGCGCGATTCGGCGCTGATGGTTGAGGCGCTACGTCAGCTGGGCGCCGGTATTGAGCTGGTTCCGACCGATTCGCCGTTCGGTCCGGATGTGAGGGTCACTCCCCTCAACTTTGCACAGGCAGATTCTGCACAGGCTGATTCCGCTCAGGCGCAGGCGGTGTCGATTGAGTGCGGTCTTGCCGGTACCGTGATGCGTTTTGTGCCTGCCCTGGCGGCGCTGCTGCCGGGTGAGTTCGCTTTTGACGGTGACCCGCACGCCCGTCAGCGTCCGATGGGTCCTGTTCTGGAGGGTCTGCGTCAGCTGGGTGTGCAGGTGGAGTGTGAACAGGGCGAGAATGCTCTGCCCTTCGTTCTACGCTCCCCCGGTCTGGCGAGCGCGGAGGGTGTCTCTAAGGCGCCCATGGTTCGTATTGATGCTTCGGCCTCGTCCCAGTTCGTTTCCGCTCTGCTGCTGATGGCGCCTCGCCTGCCGCAGGGCATGGTGCTGGTGCACGAGGGTTCTTCGGTGCCGTCCATCCCGCACATTCAGATGACCGTGGAGGCGCTGCGCCAGATGGGTATCCGGGTGCATGAGCACTACCCAGATCAAAGCAACGAAGCAGAGGGTGGCGAGTACCGTTGGACGGTTCACCCCGGTTCCTTCCCCGGCTTTGAGATGACCATTGAGCCGGACCTGTCGAATGCCGGCCCGTTCCTTGCCGCCGCCGTGGTCACCGGCGAGTCTGTGACTATTCCTCACTGGCCGGCACCCGCGGCTGATTCGTCGGCGGGTACGACCCAGGTGGGCGATATGTGGCGTGAGCTTCTGCCCGCGCTGAGTGCCCGGGTGCACTACGCTGAGGGCTGTTTGACCGTGACCGGTCCGGCGCAGCTTCCCGAGGGCGATTTCTCCTTTGACCTGTCTGCCGGTGGCGAGCTGGCGCCGACCATGGCGGCCGCCTGTGCTTTCGTAAAGGGCCGCGTTGAGCTGACCGGTATTGCGCATCTGCGCGGTCATGAGACGGACCGCCTCGCCGCACTCGCCGCTGAGATTAACCGCCTGGGAGGCAGTGCCCACGACACCGCCGATTCGCTGGTGATTGAGGCGCCCATCCCCGCTGCCGCTGAGGCTGCGCAGGTTCTGGCACGCACCTACGACGATCACCGCATGGCAACCTTCGCGGCGATTATTGGTCTGCGCCGCCCCAATGTGGTGGTGCAGAATGTTGCCACCGTGGCTAAGACCATGCCCGAATTTACCGCAATGTGGGAGGACATGCTGGCGCAATGGCAGGTCGGCGCTTCCATCGTTACCGCCGACCAGGAGGTCTTCTAAATGGGTTCTTCCCGCATGAACGTGCGCGATTTCTCCGAATGGGATGAGTCGGATGTGCGCGTGCGCCCGAACAAGAAGGGCTCCCGACCCCGCACGAAGGACCGCCCGACCTTCAAAGAAGCGATTCGTGGCAGGGTCATTACGGTGGACCGCGGCCGCTGGTCGGTTGTAGTTGATGAGGGTACCGAGAAGGAGCGTACCCTCATTGCGGCGCGCGCTAAGGAGCTACGCCGTACCGCGATTGTGACCGGCGACTTTGTGGACCTGGTGGGTGACACCTCCGGCGCGAAGGATACCCTGGCGCGCATTGTGCGTCTGGGTGAGCGCACCTCGATTCTGCGCCGTAGCGCCGATGACACCGACCCGTCGGAGCGCGTGGTCGTGGCGAATGCTCAGCAGCTGGTGATTGTGGTTGCTGCGGCGAACCCGGAGCCGCGTACCGGCTTCATTGATCGTGCCGTGGTGGCGGCGTTTGATGCCGGTATTGAGCCGATTCTGTGCATTACGAAGACCGATGTGCGGTACCCGCAGAACCTGCTGGATTACTATGCGGCAAGCGGTTTGAAGATTGTGCTGTCCTCCTCTTCGGATGGTTTGGCGCCGAGTCAGGAGGGTGCTGCCGGTTTGGAGTCGGCGCCGGTTCAGGAGCTTCTGCAGGAGCTGTTGGGTCAGGTGTCGGTGCTTCTGGGCCATTCGGGTGTAGGTAAGTCGACCCTGGTGAATGCGCTGACCGGTTCCGAGCGCGCGACCGGTCATGTGAACGCGGTGACGGGCCGTGGCCGCCACACTTCCTCGTCGGCGTTGGCGTTGCGTCCGGTGAATGCGAACGGTGAGCCGATGGAGCCGGGCACCTGGATTATTGATACTCCGGGTATTCGTTCTTTCGGTCTGGCGCATGTGCCGCCGGAGACCGTCGTGGAGGCGTTCGTGGACCTGGCACCCGGTGCGGCGGATTGCCCGAAGGCGTGTACTCACGCGGCGCAGGCTCCCGAGTGCGGTCTGGAAGCGTACGTTGCTGCCGGTCACGCCGGTGAGAGCGGTCCCGCCCGCCTGGACTCCTTGCGTAAGCTGCTGCTGTTGACTCCTGAAGAGGGCGATTCGGAGAAGGAACTGGGCGCTCTCGTCTAGCATCTCTCCCCTGCACTGCACACAGCATTACACACACATTTTTGCTGACTACATCACCGAATACTGAAGAAGAGCATTACTATGAGCCGTCCCCAGCAGTACACCGACGATTTGCGTCTTGCGCATATTCTTGCCGATAGCGTCGATCGTGTGAGCGCCATGCGTTTTCGTGACCGCCCGGTTTTCTCCCCCGCTTCCGAGGTGGTAGAGCCCGCCGAGGCGGCACCCGCTACAGCACCGTTGGCACCGTGGCAGCAGGCTACTCAGCAGCCCGCGGAACCGCAGGCGCCGGTGCAGGAGCCTGACGATTACGCCTCGGGTGTGGCTGGAGAGGTTGAGGAGCTTCTGCGCGCGCAGCTGTCGCGTGTGCGTACTCGCGACGGTATTGCCGGTGCGCATGCCGGCTATAACGGTCAGGCGTCGCGCCAGTGGGTGATTGCGCCGATTGCTGAGCCGGATAATTTTCGCCGCGGCGTGCCGGTGTGGGCGACTCTGATTGCTTTGCTGGATCAGGGTGAGCCGGTGGTGGGTGTGGTGTCTGCACCCGCGCTGGGTCGCCGCTGGTGGGCTGCTCGCGGTTCGGGCGCGTACACGGGTAAGTCCTTGGCGCAGGCGACTCGTCTTGAGGTGTCTTCGCTGACTCAGCTGGATCAGCTGTCTGCCGCGTATACCGACCTCGTATCCTGGAAGGCAGCCGCTGAAGGCGCTGTAGACCGCTCTGGCGAGCTTGTACGGCTTCTGGGTCGCGTGGGTCGTTCCCGTGCGTACGGTTCGTTCTGGGCGGCGTGTATGCTCGCTGAGGGTGCCGTGGATACCGTCGTGGACGCATCCCTGTCGTTCTACGAGGTGGCGGCGCTACTGCCGCTGATCCGTGAGGCTGGCGGCGTCGCCTCCACCCTGGAGGGCGATTTGCCCGAGCACGCGGGTGTTTCAGTCGCCGGTGTGCACCCGGTGTCCCTGGTGGCAAGTAATACGGCGGCGGTCCAGCAGCAGGTGTTGGAGGCGCTCGCACCCCGACCCTAGCCTCCCCTCCCCTGAGCAGGAGGCAGTAAAAGCAGGAGGCAGTAAAAATACAGCGAGGCGGCGGCTTTCCGGTCAGTGGAAAGCCGCCGCCTCGCTGTTATCACTATGAGAGCACGTATTGCCTGTTTTAGGACAGCATCGTGAGGGTGCCGAGCAGACCCAGCAGGCTCAGACCCGAGATGATGTACGCCAGAATGTTGAAGGTCGTCATCTTCGAGGTGTACTTGGTGGTGTGACCGGCGTTCACCTTCGCCGAGTAGATGGCAAGCCAGATAGACACGCCTACCGGGATCAGACCCACGAGCAGTAGAGCAATCACCATGATGTTGGGGCTCAGACTCAGATTGGAGCTATAAGCAGAGGAGCTGTAATCGCCGGAGCTGGTCCTTGCCTCAGCGTGGAGTGCCGCGACCTGAATCCACGCGTAGAGGGTCAGCACCAGGGCACCCAGGGAGGCACCGAACGCGCCGATGGAGTAGAAGTAGCCGGGGCCGCGGAAGTCGCCGGTGGTCTCACCGTAGGGGCGGCGATGCTCAGTCGGCACCCGGTAGATGTCCGGGATGCGCTGGTAGCTGTCGTCGCGGTCGCGCACGTTAGCGGGTGCCACGCCCAGGGCGGGTGCGGGTGCTGCGCCGAGGGGAGCGCCGGGTGCGACGCCTGCAGGTACCGGCTGCGGGGAGTTTGCGTTGTTCTGCTCCGGGAAGGAGGGGGCGGGAATCTGGTTTTCCATGGTGTGTCCTTGAGTGGTCGTCATAGCGGCTGTGTAGCTACCGCGTCGTAGCGGCGGCGTCCCTATGACCGGCTATTCTGTATGACCGGCTACTTTGTGGCTCGTTTGGTGGCTCTGTGGTTGCTCTCGAATGTTGCCGGTGAGATTGAATGAACAATAACGCCGAACAACGATATCTACCCTTCGATACTACGGCATAGGGTGCGTTTTCGTCTTCTCTGATGGCGTTCTCATTACAATGCGGTCACCTGAGCGCCCTCGGGCACGCCGGTACGCCCCAGAGCAGACCGACAATGCAGACCGACAATTGGGCATAAAAATACCCGGCAGGTTATGCCGTGGGGCGTCCTGCCGGGTGGTAGAAACCTACCGCGGTTCTTCCTCTTAGAAACTTCTAAGCGATGTTTTACACACTAGGTCCTTTAGGGGGTCCCTTAGGGAACTTTGAATCACTCTCAAGCGTCCTTCTGGCTGCAAAAGTGACCAAAAGACCTCCTAAAATTGCACTTAGAATTGATACTGGATTAAAGAACTCCCCGTCTCTGGCAAATGAGATAATCACCCAGAACACCGGAACAATAGTGAGAAAAAATCCTAGTGTAAATATATTCTTCGTACGCATTGGACCTCTCCCAGGTTAAAGAGTGAGAGTGCAGGACACTGCTGCAACAGCTAGCGCAGCGGCAATTACTGCCGGACCTCCAAGGGCTTTTCCAAAACCACCAACAAATGCTGGCCCTAAAGCTCTTGCAATCGTGGAAGCAGCTAGCCCCCAATTCCAAGCAGAAATTGCGGTTGTGTTTGTATTCCCACGTCACATAGTGACGTATCTTACGTTATTACTCAGCAGTCTATCAGAGAGTCTCCTCAGATGAAACACGTAAATTTACATTACATGAAAAATATGCTTCTTCTGTCATACACACTCTCAGTGGCGGGTCCGCTGCCGCATCTCATCGCGCGGTCGAGGCCCATGATGGTGGCCACCACGCCGGTACGCCCCGGAACGGACCGAATTTGGGCATAAAAATACCCGGCAGGTGACGCCGTGGGGCGTCCTGCCGGGTGGTAGAAACCTACCGCGGTTCTTCCTCTGGATTGGAACCGATTATCACCGCCGCACCCCATACGGGATAGCGGACGGCTGGGAGATTGTGGAGATGCGGGGAATCGAACCCCGGTCCGATGTGGCGTCAACGGGGCTTCTCCGTGCGCAGTTTATGCGAACGCTACTTTTCGGCTCCGGTACTTGCATAAACACATATACCGACGAACCTAGTCACGTAAAAGTCCCGCCAGCCCCCGCAACAAGGGCTAGCAGCAGTGGCCTTTTAAGTCGATGCCGGTAACTGAGCCAAAGGCATGCTCAGGCCGACAGACGGCAACTCGCGCTTAGGCAGCGAGTGCGAAGTCAGTGCGCTTAGATTCTGCACTTAATTTTTTGCAGAGGGCGTTAACGAGATAACCCTGCATCCTCGGCACGCTTCACCCATCTCAACTCACATCGTCGAAACCGATCATCCCCATATGCTTTTATCAAAAAGCCCACCGTCTTCTGAAAGTTTTCCTCGACATACCTTGATGCCGCGGTGCCATTCAAACACGGTAGAGATTCAGTATATCCGAGGTGTTTAACGGCGTGCAAGTTCCCCCACCCCACACACACGGCGCTCTCACTGACAGAGAACACCTGTAGAGGCCCCTGCGGGCGCGCCTCCACCGCACACACCCGAATCAACGGCGGGCGCTAAAATCCCGGGCGTAGGAAATCATGGGCACAGAAAACGGGGTGAGGCGCCCCAGATTGTCTGGGAGCCTCACCCCGCTCGCGTACCGTGCTAGACGGTCAAACCTTAGCGGTGAGCCGGAACAGTCATGCGGTTGTTCGGGTTGTCACCAATCTGGCAGACCACGTTACCGTGACCGTCATCGGTACCAACCTCAAGGCACTTCTCAGTAGTCTGGAAGAAGGAAATGTATACGAAAAGCATGGAAATCGAAATCAGGACGGACACCGCACCGGTGATAATACCGGTCAGCGCGAATGCCTTACCCGCGCCAACTTCCTTAGTCTTTTTCAGGGACAGCGCGCCCAGAATGATTGCGGCAATACCCAGCAGAATACCAAACACGAGGAAACCGGTCAGCACAGCCGCAATACCGAGAATCATCGCCGCCAGCGCCATGCCGGGAGCCTTCTTCGTCACGGGAGCCGCGTACGGGTAACCCGCGGGCTGGCCGTAACCGTATGCATCCTGCTGGGGCTGCTGCTGGTAGGAGTTCTGCTGGTAGTTGTAGTCAGCGGGCTGTGCCTGGTAGGAGGCGTCCTGACCGTAACCGTACTGGTTCTGCTGCGCGGTCTGAGCCTGGTAGGAAGCATCCTGGCCGTAGCCGTACTGCTGCTGCGCGGGCTGCGCCTGACCGTAGGTGTTCTGCGCTGCAGCACCCTGAGCGGCGTTCTGGCCATAAGCATTCTGAGAAGAAGACTGCGCACCGAACTGACCGTACTGGTTCTGCTGGGGCGCGTTCTGCGCAGCAGTGTTCTGCTGAGTCTGGCCGTAGCTGTTCTGAGCGGATGCGTTCTGACCGTAATCCTGGCCGTAAGTGTTCTGCGCTGCAGGAGCCTGGCCGTAATCCTGACCGTACGAGCTCTGGGCGGAAGAATTAGGCTGCTGAGCAGCGTAGGGGTTCTGTGCGTTCCCCTGGTTGTTTCCGTAGTTATTCTCAGACATCCGTCGTTCTTTCCTTCACAGTTGCAGCGAACAATTTATACTCGCCCAACGCACCATTGCGCGCTGAGTTCGGTTCCATTATATAAATAAGCCGTCATTTGGGTCATCTGTGAAGTCCAAGATTTCAGATTCAGCCCCCAGAATCCACCAATCGGGCAGATTCAGCGCCGAAAAAGAGCAAGGGACCGAATAGTTCAACACTATTCGGTCCCTCAACGTTTCGAAAACTCAACGCGACTTAGCGGCGGACAGCCTTATATTCCTTAGGGCTCATGGTCATAGTCTCGCCATGAATGGTGCACACGTAGTTACCGTTCGAATCCGGCTCGGCATTCTCAGCGCACTCGCTGAGCATACCAATGCCGATCAAACCCAGAACCAGCACAACAACAGCAACAATCATGCCCAGCGCACCGGTGACAATACCACCAATCGCCATGCCCTTACCGGAGGCAGTACCATTCTTCACCTTCACCAGGGCAACAATACCCAGAATCACGCCAACCAGACCCAGCACGCCACCGAAAATCAGCCAGCCAGTCAGCAGACCAATAATACCCAGAATCAGCGAAGCAATCGCCAGCGCCGAGCTCGGGGTCGGCTGGTAGCCGGGGTAGCCACCCTGCATGTTGTATGCGGGTGCCTGCTGCGGTGCGGGAATGAACTCGCCCGGGTTCTGCTGGTAGTTCGGGTTCTCAGACATGTGTCTCCTCATAAAGTATGGTGCTCGCGGTACGCTACGAATTTCCAACCATTATACGCGAGGAAACGCTCCCAGACCCCAGCCGCAGTCACCAGCTAGACAGGGACCGGCCAGATAGGTCCCGGATAGCCAGGGACCGGATAGCCAGGGACCGGCTAGCCAGGGACCGGATAGCCAGGGACCGGCTAGACAGGCCCCTGCCCTTGTCTCAGCTCTAGCCGAGGTTGCGGTAACGCATCGCGCGGCGCGCCTCCAGGTCATCCTGACGCTCACGCAACGCCTGACGCTTATCGTACTCACGCTTACCGGTCGCCAAAGCAATCTCAACCTTCGCGCGGCCATTCGAGAAGTACAGCTTCAACGGAACCACCGTGTAACCGGTCTCCTTCAGCTTCTGCGCCAACTTATTAATCTCAGAACGATGCAGCAGCAGCTTACGGCGACGACGAGCCGCATGGTTCGTCCACGTACCGTAACCGTACTCCGCAATATGAATACCCTCGAGCCACAACTCGTTATCGGTCACCTGGCAGAAACCATCCACAATGGACGCCCCACCATCACGCAGAGACTTCACCTCAGTACCCAGCAGAACAATGCCCGCCTCATAGGTATCCACAATGTTGTAGTTGTGGCGAGCCTTCTTGTTCTGGGCAATAATCGCGTTATTCGGGTCCTTCTTCGCGTCTTTCTTCTTTTTCTGAGCCATCACTCAATCCTTATACGTCTTAGCTCTCTTCAGCCGCGCGCCCCGAAGCGCGCCAGCGAATACCAGCATCAATAAAGGCGTTCAAACCGCCGTCCAAAACATTAGAGGCATTACCCTCCTCGTAGCCGGTACGCAGATCCTTCACCATCTGGTACGGATGCAGAACATAGGAACGCATCTGATCGCCCCAGCTTGCCTTAATGTCACCGGCAAGCTCCTTCTTCTTCGCGTCCTCCTGCTCCTTGCGCAACAGTAGCAGGCGAGACTGCAGCACGCGCAAAGCCGCCGCACGGTTCTGCAACTGCGACTTCTCATTCTGCATCGACACCACAATACCGGTCGGCAAGTGAGTCATACGCACCGCCGAATCCGTCGTATTCACCGACTGACCACCCGGGCCCGACGAGCGGAACACATCCACTTTAATCTCAGACTCGGGAATCTCAATAGCATCCGTCTGCTCAATCAGAGGAATCACCTCAACCGCCGCGAACGACGTCTGGCGGCGGCCCTGATTATCGAACGGCGAAATACGCACCAGGCGGTGAGTACCCGCTTCCACCGACAGGCGACCAAAAGCGTACGGCGCATTCACCTCAAAGGTCACCGACTTCAGGCCCGCCTCCTCAGCGTAGGAGGTGTCCAGAACCTTCGTCGGGTAGCCGTTCTTCTCCGCCCAACGCAGGTACATGCGCAGCAGCATCTCCGCGAAATCAGCGGCATCCACGCCACCGGCGCCCGAACGGATCGTCACCACAGCCTCACGCTGGTCGTACTCACCCGAGAGCAGCACCAGCACCTCAAGCTCTTCCAGCTTGGCGCGGATCTCACCGCACTCACGCTCAGCATCAGCGAGCAGCTCGGCGGCAATCTCCTCATCCTCCGCTTCGGCAAGCTCCACCATCACCTCAACATCATCAATGCGAGAAGACAGCGAACGCAGACGATTCAGCTCCGACTGCTTATACGACAGTGCACTCGTCACCTTCTGCGCGTTCTCCACGTCATCCCACAAATCGGGTGCGGCAGCCTGCGCAGACAGGTCCTCAATGGCGCGCTCAATCCCCTCAATATCGCTCACAGCAGCAATAGAGTCGAAAATCGCGCGAAGCTCTTTAATCTCAGCAGAAAAGTCGAAGGATGCCATAGCTTTTAACACTATCGCGAAACGGCCAGAAAGTCCCGCCGTTACAGCCCGCAACAGCCCACAGCGCAGAAGGATGGGGCAGATAGCGGGCAACGAAGACGTAAAAGAAGGCATAAAACGAGGGCACATCCGCTAGCCGTTACACTACCTTGCGGATGCACCCTCGCAGTCTATGGGGCTCACAACGCCTCTAATCGGTGGACGGGCCCTGACTCGTCTTCAAACGCGACGAACCATGAGCGGTCACCTCAATACCATCAGGCACCAGAATCGACAGCAGCGGCGGACGAATACGAGCCGACAGGTACACGTGCACGCTGTGGTCAGAATCCACGGACACATTCTCCAGACGCAACGCATGAAAATCCTGCCCCGGCTGAACCTCCGCCAGGTACGCGCTCGCATACTCCCACGCTGCCGAACTGTTCGCCTCCTCCGGAGTGCGGATCGTGCGGGTAATCGAGTTCGCCTGAGCATCCGCCATATCCTGCAGATGCTGAGTCTGCAGATACGCGCCGGTAATTGCCACCGTCACCGAACCGATGAGCAGAAGCAACGCCAGCATGCCCACAATCAACGGGGCGATACTGCCCTCTTCCGGGCCTGAGGCAAGAGGCTCAGAGGCAAGCGAGTCAGAGGCGAGCGCCCGGCTCTGCACACTGGCTCGAATTTTCATGTGGGCTCGAGTGAGCAGGTGGGCACGCGTCGGCGAACCATTAGGATTCAGCATGACCAGACCCCCAACTCGTCGCATGAGAACTCACCGGAATCACGCCGCCACCCATAAACGAAGGCAGCAGCGGCAAACGCGCCTGAACCGTCACCGTGGCGTACGCCTTCGTACCTGAGACGCATTCCCCCGACGCACAGCTCAACGACACGCTCACATCGGAGGGCTCAACCCCGTAATCCGCGGCAGCATGCACCGCCAGACGCTGAGCCAAATCCGGGCCCACCGACGAATCCTGCGGTTGCTCCTGCACGTACAGCACCACCTGGGCGCTCGCCGCATGAGCCGCCATCACCGAAGACTGCAAACTAAAAACCGTCAGAACGCCGTAGAGCACCGGGATGAGCAGAGTAATACCCAGACCCAGGAACTCCACAATGGCGCTACCCTCTTCGGGGCTGTGCTGGCTAGTAAGACGCCGGTCAGACCGGCTCCTCAGACGTTCCTTCACACGCTGCCGAAGCGAAAAGCCACTAATCACCGGAACGATGCTCCGCATAAATCGCATGCCCCTTCACCTCAATAGAATCCGGAAAACCCCACGGACCCAGCACCGGCAACGGAGACTTCACCGTCACCTCCAAAGTGCGCACACCCGTAGAATCACTACTCTGACGGTACGAAATGTTCTCAGCATACGAAGACGGAAGAGCCCCCTCAATCAGCTGACGGGTACGCTCCATGCCCTCCTGCGGAGTGCGGTCACGCATCGTACCGTAACGTGCCCCAGCCGCTGCAGCATCCACCAACATGGTTCGTGTGTACAGGGCGAAAGAAACCTGCAGAATCGCCATGGTCAGCAACACTAACAGGGCACCGACCATGACGAATTCCGTGCTGGCGTCACCGCGCTCGCTATCCTCCACAGAATGTTCCGCGGAGGAGAGCTCAGCGGCAGTCAGCTCAGAAGCGAAGCGGGGCATACGCATTACTGGTGAACCAGAGCAATCGCGTCATTGAACATCTTGGTCAGAGCGGGCTGAGCAATCGCCAGGATAGCGGCAACCAGCACGGCGCTCATCATGGTGATCATGACCCAACCGGGCACGTCGCCGCGCTCGGGGTCATCCTGCTTGTTCTTCAGGCGCAGAGCCAGCACGGATGCGACAGCCAGGGCGATCAGCACGGTGAGGGTGGTGCGGAAACGACGGAACATGATTTTCTCCTTCAATCAAAGGGTGTAGTGTGTGGTTGGTGCGGCGCACCGGGCAATCAGCCCAGCCCACCGCGGCGCGGCCGGTACGGTGTGTACCCGCCGCAAAATCTAAAAGTTCAGACGCATGAGCGACAGGCCCGGGAAGACCGCAAAAATTACGGTCAGCGGCAGGATGAAAAACACCACCGGGGCAAGCATCGCAATCTCCTTCTTGCCTGCTGTTTCCATCAGCTCACGCTTAGCGTTATCGCGCACATCCTGAGCCTGCGCACGCAACACATCAGCAAGAGGGGTACCGCGCTCAATCGCAACAGCAATACCCTCAACGAAGCGGCTCAACGCCGGAACGCGAGTACGCTCCGCGAACTCCTGCAGCGCACTCAAGAGCGAAACGCCGGTGCGGGTCTGCGCCAAAATCTCAGAAAACTCACGAGCCAACTCGCCGCGAGAAGTCAAACAGATACGCTCCAAAGCCGCCAGCGCAGACTCACCCGCCGTCACCGACAGCGCCATCATCTCCGCCAGCGCCGGGAACTCAGCGACCAGCTGCTTCTCACGCTTAGTCACCGCCTCGCCCAGCCACCAGTCACGCGCCAGAAAGCCGCTCAAACCGCTCACCAGCACCAGCACAAGAGCCACCAGGATGGAGAAACGCTCCTGCACCACGCCGATAACAGTCAGGGCACTCATGACGGTCACCCCGGCAAGAGCCCACAGCAGCTGCTCAGCACGAAACGCGCTCACACTCTGCGAAGAGCCAGCCCGACGCAGACGCTCCTGCACCGAACTATCACTCAGCGACGAGCCGCTCAACGACGAAGACAACGAACGCAGAAGCGGCGCGCAGAACGCCGAAATCGCCTCCAGCAGGCTCGGCTCGCGGCGCTCCTGCTCCTTCAACAGCGACTCGCGCAGAGTCTCACCGCGCAGCTGCGACGCCACACGATCCGAGAACGAAATACTGCGAGTATTCAGCACCGATGAAAGAATCAGACCCACGCCGGTCGCCAACAGCAGACCAAAAATCAGAGGCAGGTTCACCCGAAAACCCTCCGTTCACGCGGCAACTCACCAATACGCAGCATCAGGCGGTACGCCGCCAAAGAAATAGCGGCGCCGGCAATCATCAGCATCGCACCGGCAAACGAGTTATAAACCATGCGCGCGGCAGGCTGAGTCGCCATCAGACACAGCACAAACCAGGGCGCCACGCAGGAAAGGCGAGCCGCATTTACGGTCCACGACTGACGCGCCAGAAGCTCCGAACGGGTACGCGCATTCTCACGCAGAAAATCACTCAGCGTACCCAGCAGCTTACCCAGGTCCGAACCGCCCACCTCGCGGGCAATCTTCAAAGCCTCAATGATGGTGTCCGCCACCGGGTCAGAGAGGTACTCCTTCAAACGGTTCAGCGACGGCACAAACTCACCCGACGCACGGTAATCACGCGAAAAATGAGCGAAAGCATCACGCAGCTCTTCCGGGCCGCGGTACGAGAGCTGAATCAACGCCTCCGGCAGGGACAAACCCGCACGAATCGCCGAACGCAGGTGGTCCACCGCATCCGGCCACAACTGCCAAATACGGGCATCCGCCGCGCGGGCACGATGATTCACGACCACGCGAGGCGCCACAAAACCACCAATCAGGCCCAGCAGACCCAGCGGCAGAAGCTGAGTAAGCATCAGCAGCAGAACCGACGCGCTCACGCCGCTGGCAACGCTCACCCACATGAACGTGCGTGGAGTCAGCGAATGCATACCCGCCTTACGCAGCGCCACAACCAGCGCCGGGTCGTTACTCGGCTTCGGCGGCTTGCCATTATCAGGAAAGCAGGAAAGGTAAATCAGGCAGACGCCCAACCCCAAAATCAGGCTCAGAAACAGAGGCATTACTGACCCGCCTTCGCCGCCGCCAGCACCTGCTCGGGGCGGTGACCGGCACGAATCCAACGGTCCGGGTTCGGCAGCTCCAACGCCACGCACACCATCTGACCGTCACGACGCACAAACAGCGGGGACATCTCAATCACGCCGTCCTCAACGCGACCGCCCAGCATGCTAATCTCTTCGACCTGACGCTGACCACGCGAATCGCGACCGCAATGCACCACAATGTCAAAGCAGGACGCCACGGTCGGCACCACGAACGCCGAGGAAATATTCTCACCCGCCAGCAGCGGCAGGGTACAAATCTTGGTCACCGCGTCACGCGCCGAGTTCGCGTGAATCGTGCACATACCCGGCAGACCCGCGTTGAGCGCAATGAGCATATCCAGGGATTCCGCCTCACGCACCTCGCCAATGAGGATGCGGTCCGGGCGCATACGCAGAGCCTCCTTGACCAGGCGGCGCAGCTCAATCGCACCGGTGCCTTCAAGGTTCGGCTGGCGGCACTGCAGACCCACCACATCGCGGAGCGGAACCGCGAGCTCAAAAATTTCTTCGCACGTAATCACGCGCTCACGCGGCGGAATAGATGCCGACAGGCAGTTCAGCATCGTGGTCTTACCCGCCTGGGTCGCACCCGACACAAGGATGTTCATGCCGCTCTCCACCGCCGCGTGCAGCAGGGATGCCGCGCCGGCACTCAGCGAGTTCATGCGCACCAGGTCGGGCAGGCGGCGGGCACGCACCACGAACTTACGGATGTTAATGCTCGTGTGCCTGCGGGTAATATCCGGAATCACCGCGTGCAAACGGGAGCCATCCGGCAGGGAGGCGTCAACAAACGGGGAGGAAAGGTCCACACGACGACCCGAAGGCTTGAGCATACGTTCCAGTAGGCTATTGATCGCCTCGGCGCTCAGGTGCAGGCCGGTCAATTCGCTTTCGCCGTTGCGGGCAATAAAGATTTCATCGGGAGAGTTGATCCAGATTTCTTCAACGCTCTCATCATCAAGGAACGGCTGAATCACGCCGAAGCCGCAGATTTCATCGTGCAGGCGCTGAATCACGGATTCGCGATCGCCCAAATCGGGCAGGGAGATGCGGGCGCGTCGCTGTTCGTAATCGTTCAGGTGCTCGTCAATGAGTCCGCGAACGGCGTGCTGGTCCTCGTGCGGGTCCAGGCTGCGGTGGCGCATTGCCTCACGGATATTTTCTTCGAGCAGAGTTAGATGCTCCGCCCGGATATCCAGTACGGTGTTCTCCATTGAAATGATCCGATGCTGTGCGTGGTGTGGTTGTGTGGAATACGGTGAAGCATTGATGCATCAATGCCATCATCACCTTACCCTCAGCGCATCAAATTTATCAAAATGTAATAAAACGCCCCTTAATATTTACGAGTATAGTATTTGAGTATTTTTGATGCACAGAATTGCACACATCGTTACCCAATGTGCATCAAAATCCAAAACGCCTAGTCAGCTGTGACTTGCAGAACAGTGGCGCGTGCACCTCTCGAACCGCCTACCGCTGCTCACCGTTATATTGCACGCGGTGCACACGTAACATTTCGTCTTAAAACCCCGCAGTCGCCGTCTGCCGCCCCTAGTACCCATGCCGCCCATGCCGAAACGTTAGAACCCTATCGAGCAACAGCAACTTCTCGGGTATAACTTTCGGGCACAGCAAAGGGGCGTGCACTCCCCCATCGGGAATACACGCCCCATCACCAGCAATCATCTAGCGGCTAGTCGCCGCCACGAATCACCTTCACGGCTTCCTTAATCGGACCGTCAAAACGCAGGTTACCGTGCTCCAGCACCACGCCGCGGTCACAAATCTTAGAAACCAGATCCAGGTCATGGCTCACAACGACAAGAGTCTTACCGGCAGAGCACAGCTCCTGAATCCTCGCAATACACTTCTTCTGGAACGGCTCATCGCCCACCGCAAGAATCTCATCCACCAGGAAGATATCCGGGTTCGTATGAACCGCAACCGAGAACGCCAGACGCAGGTACATACCCGAAGAGTAGAACTTCACCTCGGTATCGATAAAGTCGTGAATCTCAGCGAAATCCACAATCGAATCGAAGGAAGCCTCAATCTCCTCCTTGGACATACCCAAAATCGCGCCGTTGAGGTACACGTTATCGCGACCAGTCAGATCCGGGTGGAAACCAGCACCCACCTCAATCAGACCCGCAATATTGCCGCGAGTGAGAACCTCACCCTCATCGGCGCGCATCACGCCAGAAATCATCTTCAGCAGCGTGGACTTACCCGAGCCGTTCAGACCCAGAAGAGCCACACGCTCACCCTGACGAACATCCAGGCTCACACCGTTGAGCGCATTGAACTTTTCCGAAAGATCGCCCTTGCGGCCCTTAATCAGCCAAACAAAAGCTTCCTTCATCGAACGGGTGTGGCGCAGAACGAAGCGCTTCACCAAATTCTCCACGTGAATCACCACGGGAGCGTCCGGGCTCACCGGCGGGAACTCAAGCTTCTTAATATCCACAGAATCAGAGCTCCTGGGCGAAGTTGCCCTCAAACTTACGGAAGAGCAAATCACCAATCAAAACGGTCAGCAGAGAAATGCCAATGGCAATCGGAGTCCAGAAGCTGAAGAGATGCGGAACCACCTGCGAAGCAGGGAGCGCCAAATCCTCAGGACGGAGCGTCGGATGCCAGAAGCCATAGTGGAACAGCTCCACCGCAACGGTCAGCGGGTTAAGCATGAACACGTTGAACACCCACGGGTACAGGGTGTCACGCACCATGGTCCAGGAGTACAGCACCGGCGAGAACCAGGTAGCCACCATCAGCAGCATGTCCACAATGTTCTCCGAATCGCGGAAGAACACGTTAGCCACACCGAAAATCAGACCCAGACCATAGGACAACAGCATCACGATGAGCATGCCCGCCAGAATCGACCCAAACGCCAGGAAGGTCGGGGACCAACCCACCAAGAAGCAGGCCAGCAACATCACGGCGATCTGAGGCACAAAATGCACCAGAGCCACCCACACCGTCGACAGCGAGAACAGCTCACGCGGCAGGTAAATCTTACGAATCAGCGCGCTGTTAACCACCATGGCGCGAGCACCATTGCCAAAACCCTCCGAGAAGAAGTTAATGGCAATCATGCCCGAGAACAGGTACACCGCATAGTTGTGCATACCGCGTTCCAAGCCAAGGAACATACCCATGGCAATGTAGAACACCAGGAACTGCACACCCGGCTTAATGTACGACCACAAAATGCCCAGCACCGAGCCGCGGTAGCGGACCTGGATTTCCTTATCGACCAGCAGTCGAAGCAGGTAGCGGTTCTTCACCGCATCCAGGATGCCGCGCCCACGGCCGGGCGCCTTCAGGGGAACAGACTTCAGATCGTTCATCGGGTCAGCTCAGAATCCGTATGCTCAGCGAAGGTCTTAGCCCACGCATCGTAGGAGGCAACCTCAGCAGCCTTCGCACGGTACTGCTCACGCAGCTTATCCCAGCCGGTCACCAGCTGAACGTGCAGCTTAGCGGCCTGAGCCAGCTTCGACTTGAGCTGCTCGGGGTCGCGGCGGTACCAGAACAGACCGGTACCCTCAGCGTTAGTCGCCAGAGCCGAATCGAACTTCGACAGGGTCCACCAGTTCGTCTCACCGTAGTTCAACTGAATCTGCGGGTGAGCCTTCGCCTCTTCACTCACCGGCTTGAACAGCTGACGAGCAACAGTCTTCGCGGTCCACGAAGCAAGCTTCTTGTAACCGGGGGATGCGAAGGAACGGCGACCACGGAACGGAGGCTTCTTCGTCTGAATAGCCGGGAAGTCATCCACGTTCGGCTTCACCTGAGACTCCGGGTACTCCTGAGCCATCGCACGAATCACCGGCAGACGCTGCGAGAGCGAGGGGTGCAGGTGCTCGGGGCCGGAGAGCAGATCCTCCAGCGCCATCAAGCGGCCAGCCTCGGTGTAGTACTGCATGGACAGGGTGTGCTTGACGTCCAAGAACAGGGACTCCAGCAGCACGCGGCCACCCTTATCGAAGGGCGAGTGCAGCAGCGCCGTAATGAGGCGGTTGCGCTCGTGGTAGTACGCCTGCCAGCCGACGGAGTCATCCTTATCAGTCCAGGACACGTGCCACACGCCCGCACCGGGGAAGGACACGGTAGCGAAGCCCGCAGCCTTAGCGCGCAGACCGTACTCAGCGTCATCCCACTTCAGGAACAGGGGCAGAGACAGACCGATTTCCTTAATGACGGTGGTCGGGATGAGGCACATCCACCAACCGTTGTAGTCCACGTCCACGCGGCGGTGCAGCCACGGGGTGTTACGCAGGTTGTGGTGGCCCAGGTTGTGGCCCATCGCCATATCTTCGTGCGGCTTAGCGTAGAAGTTACGCCACGGGTCAACAACCTCACCGAATGCGTGCAGGACCGAACGGTCGAACATGTCGAACATGTGCGCACCCACGATGGTGGGTTCCTTACAGTAGTTCGCGAAGGTCACCATACGCAGAATCGACTCGGGCTCAACGATGACGTCGTCATCGAGCAGAAGCACGTAGTCGGAGCCGTTGTTGACAGCCTCGAACATGCCGCGCGAGAAGCCGCCGGAACCACCCAGGTTGCCCTGGTTGATAATGCGGAACTTACCGGAGAGGGGCTTGACGACCTCTTCGAAGTCCTCGTGGTCCTGCACCTTCTGGGTGCCCTGATCCACAATCAGGAACTCGTGCACAGCATCGAAAATCTCGGGGCTCTCACCCAGAGCACGAATGTTGTTGATGCAGTACTCCACCTTGTTCATGGTGGTAATCTGCACGGTCGCCTGACCGGCCTTCACGTCTGCGCGGGGCTCAATGTCGCCCAGCCAGTTCGCTTCAATCAGCTCAAGGTCGCCGGTGCCAGCCAGGTCGAACCAGTACCAGCCGCCGTCACCGAACGGTGCCAGGGGCAGGGTGAAGGTGTTGGTCTCCTCGCCGGAGAGCAGCTTCGCATCCACGCGCTGAATCACACCACGGCCATTGGACTTGTACACAATGACCATGCCCTCGCCGCGAGTCTGAACGCTCAGAACGACCTTCTTCAGGTCGGTCCAGCGGCGCCAGTACGAGGCGGGGAACGCGTTGAAGTACGTACCGAAAGACAAGCTCTGACCCGCGTTCACGGTGATGGAGCGGCGGCTGTTCAGGCTGTTCGCGGCATCACGGTTCGCGCTGGCACTCGACACAGACTGACCGGAGGTGTTCATCGCCTCCGCAATGGAGGTGGAAGCGTCACCGTCAATACGGGTGGGCAGCTGAACGCCGGTTGCAACGCTCGCATCCACGTACAGGGGAACAACGTCGGTCTCAACTGCGCTCGGGAAAATAACCCGCTGCAGGTTCTTCAAAGTCTTATCAGCCATGGTTATGCGTCAACACCACCGGACTCGAGCTTCGCACCGTCAGCAAAGTGCGGGCGGATCTTGTTGTCGAACATGGACAGTGCAGCACCGATAGCCATGTGCATATCCAGGTACTTGTAGGTACCCAGGCGGCCACCGAACAGCACATTGTTCTCGCCCTTAGCCAGGTCGCGGTACGCCAGCAGCTTCTCACGGTCCACGGAGGTGTTGACCGGGTAGTACGGCTCGTCGCCCTTGTCAGCGAAGCGAGAGTACTCGCGCATGATGACGGTTGCGTCCTTGGTGTAGTCACGCTCGGGGTGGAAGTGACGGAACTCGTGGATGCGAGTGAACGGAACATCAGCATCGGGGTAGTTCATCACGGAGCAACCCTGGAAGTCCTCAATCGGCAGGACTTCTTCTTCCAGGTCGATGGTACGCCAGGACAGGTCGCCCTCAGCGTAGTCGAAGTAGCGGTCAACCGGGCCGGTGTAGACCACGGGAATCTGACCCAGAACGTTCTCGCGAGAGTACTGGTGACCGGGCTCGAAGAAGTCAGTGTTCAGGTGCACCTCAATGTTCGGGTGCGCCGCCATACGCTCCAGCCATGCTGCGTAGCCGTCAACGGGCAGACCCTCGTACTTGTCGTTGAAGTAACGGTTGTCGTAGGTGTAGCGAACCGGCAGGCGGGAAATGATGGACGCGGGCAGCTCTTCCGGCGGGGTCTGCCACTGCTTAGCGGTGTAGTGCTTGATGAACGCCTCGTACAGGGGGCGACCAATCAGGGAGATACCCTTATCGTTCAGGTTCTGCGGGTCGGTACCAGCCAGCTCGCCAGCCTGCTCAGCGATGAGCGCCTTTGCCTCTGCGGGAGAGTAAGCGGCGTTGAAGAACTGGTTGATGGTACCCAGGTTAATGGGCATGGGGTACACGATGCCGTTGTGGCGGGTGTACACGCGGTGTACGTAGTTGGTGAACTCGGTGAAACGGTTCACGTACTCCCAGACACGCTCATTGGAGGTGTGGAACAGGTGCGCACCGTAGCGGTGCACCTCAATACCGGTCTGCTTCTCCTTCTCGCTGTATGCGTTACCACCGATGTGGGAACGGCGGTCCAGCAGGGCAACCTTCAGGCCCAGCTCAGTGGCAGCCTGTTCTGCGATGGTCAGACCAAAGAGGCCCGAACCGACTACTACGAGGTCAGCGGTCAATGTTTTCTCCTGTATTATCACGGCGCACCGCCGCTTCTGCGAGGGCGGTATTCACCTACCAGATTGGACACATCCGAGGGTTCTCAGTCGCGCCGCAATCCGCACGGTTGGGTATAAAAAGCCCCTCCCGCGATGGATATAGTCATAATCTAAGATACCTGTTTATCAAGCACTACGCATACTTATGACGTGCTTTTAGGGGCTTTTGGACTATTGTTCGCACACTCTTTCCCTGGGTGAATATTCTTCACGAACCCCGAGGTCAAGCGGGTTCAAGAAAGCTCTTTCTTCTGCGCATTTTTACGGTCCGCTTTTTGGGAAGGAATTTTGTTTACGGGTAAATATTCACCCTGCCCTGTTTACTGTGGCAGTTAGCCGCCGCGTAGAGCCGCAGATACAGGGGTGGGTTAGGGCGGGTTTTTCAAGGCTCCCATGCGCCACAAAGAAGCACCCCTACCGGCACATTTGGGGATACACGCTGGCACAGGCAAGCGGTGGTTGGGGCGGTTTATCCACAAATTTTTGAAAAATGGGGTGAAAAATTCAAAAAATACGAACATGTAAGTTTATATAAAGGTGATTTATTGAGCTTTAATGCTTTTTAATGTTTTCTGAGGGTATGACTCTCTTCTTTCTCGACCACCACAACACCACCGATGCGCTCCCCTACCCCCGCGTACTCCGACTCGACGGCGAGGCGGCACCCAACGGAATACAGCTGCACCCCGGCAGCGCGGGTAGCGCAAACCAGCAGGCCCTAGAGCAGGCACTCAACCAAGCCCTGCAACACTGCGCGCCCGGCGCGCACGCCAAGGTACAAGAGGCAACGTTCCAGCTGCGCCCCGCGCACAATCAGGACCCCGTCGGCGCCTCGATTGCGCTCAATAACCACATTCCGAACGCGCCCGCCGTTAGCCTCCTGCACATTCTGCGCGGACCCGACGCGGGCGCAACCTTCCCCATCAGCCGCGGCCGCACCAGCCTCGGCAGGGCGGCACTAGCTGCCCGCGGAGGAGAACAGCCACGCCATATTCACCTGCAGGACCCCTTCCTCAAGCCGGTGCACGGCAACTTCTACGCCGACAGCTCCGGCATCCGCTGGATTGAGAAGCGCCCCGCCGCGAACGAGAGTAGTGAGAAGGCGCAGGGTGGCAAGAGGGCGCAGGGCGCTGAGCCGCGCATCCTGCGCTGGAACGAGCCTTTCCGCCTCGGATCCTCACTTTGCATGCTCACCTCACCCAGCGCCGACGGCGAACACACCGCACAGAATGCGAGCACCGCCACCGCTACCCCCGGCTCTTCCCTCGCTTCTTCCCCCGAATCTTCCTCTGGCGAGCCCGCACAGACGCTCGCTCCCCTGGGCAATGCCAGCAACCCCTTCGAGCCGGTGGTGGTAAACCCTCCGGCGCCGCGTAAGCTCAAACAGATTCTGTTGAGCGTGTGCCTGCCGATTGTGGTGGGTCTGATTATTGCGCTGGTGACCGGCATGTGGTTCCTTCTGCTGATGTCTGCGGCGTCTTCGCTGCTGATGCTTCTGCATTTCTTTGGCGGTCGGGCGGAGAACCGTGCCGCATCGCAGCAGACTCATCAGGCGGCGCTGCAGGAGAAGGAACGTGCCCTCGCCCTGCCGACCGCGGGCGACCTGGCGATTTCGGGCCCCTCTGCCCTGCATGATGCCGTCTACCCGGCTATTGTGCTCGGGTGCGGCCCTCGCCAGCCCTACCTGCGCGGCCGCAACCTCCCGCTGGGCACTCTGGAGAAGCAGGATTCACCCCACTATCTACCGCTCCCCACCCCGACTCTCGGTCACTACCTGAAGCTGGAGGAGGCGCACCTGCGCGCCTACCTGGTGCAGCTGGTGGCGGGTTATCCGGGTTCGGTACACGTTCTACTGGCTGGCGCTGATAGCACTGATCAGCAGCGAATCAACCGTCTGGTGCAGACTCTGGCTGTGGTGCCGGGCGTGAGCGTGCGTTGTCTGCCGGGCGTGCAGCAGGAGAAGTATCTGCAGGCGCTGCAGAGCAGCTTGCAGTCGGAGCTTTCGGCATCTGTTCCGCCGCTGATTCTCATGCCCCTGCAGGCGAGCGCTATCTACGCTCCGCTGCTGACCGCGCTGACTTCTGGGGCGGTCGCGGAGTCTTCGCAGTCCCGTGCGTTCGCCTCCCCGCGTGAGCAGAAGATGAACGCCCCGGCGCTCTGCGTATTGGGCAGCGCTGAGGGTGATAGTTCCGCCCACGCACCCGGCGCGCTGTTTGGTGCCGCCTGGGTTGAGTGCGTGAGTGAGGGTAGCCACCGTCAGAGTATCCGATACCGTGCGCAGGGTTATGTGGCGCCTGCGGTGCAGCCCACCGAGGGTGTCTACCAAGTGCATCCTCTGGCGTGTGAGGGTCTGTGCCAGCACGCCGATGGGCTCAGCGTTGAGGCGTTCTGTGCCGCTCTTGAGAACCTGTACCGCGCCGGGTGCGAACAGGAGCAGGGCGCGCTCAGTGAGGCGCAGGTGCACCAGTCGGCGCATCTCTTCTCTTCCCTCCAGGCGCAGAGCGCACGGCAGAAGAACCGCACCGATGACATGGCGGTGGAGTCTGTTCTGCAGCGCTGGTCCGCTCAGCGTTACGCCTCCGATATTCGCTGCTACCTGGGTGTTTCTTCGGGCGGTTCGCTGAATATTGGCTTGTCTGAGCACGGCCCGCACTGGCTGCTCGGTGGCACGACCGGTGCCGGCAAATCGCAGCTACTGCGTTCACTGGTGCTCAGCGCTGCGCTACGTTACCCACCCGAGCGCCTCGGCCTGATTCTGGTGGATTTCAAGGGCTCGGCGGGTTTGGGTCCTCTGGCTCAGCTGCCGCATGCACTCAGCGTGTTGAGCAATTTTGATGTGTCCGCGGTGGAGCGTGCGCTCGAATTTTTGCGCGCCGATATTCACCGCCGCGAGGTGGATCTGCAGGCGCTCGGCGTGAACTCTTACCGCGACTACCTGGTCTCCTGCCAGGCGGCGGGCACCACTCCGCGCTACCCCGAGCTGCTGATTGTGGTGGATGAGTTCCGCATGCTCATCGATTCCATGCCGGACGCTATGGCTGAGCTGATGCGCATCGCCACGATTGGCCGCTCGCTGGGTCTGCACCTGGTGTTGGCGACTCAGCGTCCGCAGGGTGCCATTTCGCAGGATATTCGCGCCAATATTGCCACGAGCATTTGTCTACGTGTGGCGAGCGCACAGGATTCCTATAACCTGCTGGAGCATGAGTCTGCGGCGTATATTTCGGCGGCGCATCCGGGTGCCGGGTATGTGCGTCTGCCGGATGGTCGTTCCCTGCCGTTCCGCGCCCCACTGGTTGATGCGGTCCCATCGAGCAGCGATGCCCGTCCGGTGCAGGTGCTGGGTCTTGAGGAGGGCGGCTGGCGTGAGCTGACTGCCGCTTCTGCCGTTCAGACGTTGGGTAGCAATGAGGATGAGCTGCTGATTCGTTCGGCGCAGCAGCTTCGTGCGCTCTATGAACGCGAGTACGCACCGAGGAGTCACGCACCGAGGGGTGAGCAGAAGAATGCGGAGGTTCAGGATGAATACTGCCCGATTCCGCCGGAGCTTCCCGAGAACACCCCGCTGCCCGCGGTACAGGCGCCGGTGAACGAACCGGTAGCGTACGGCATTGACCCGGCGGCTGCCCCGCAGGAACCCGCTGACTCTGGTGCCGCATCCGAAGGGTATCTGTTGGGTGAATTGGAGATTGCCCGCTACGGTGTGCGCCGCCCGATCAGCTGGTCGGGTCAGCAGGCGCTGGCGCTGCTGGCGCAGAGTGCCGAACGGGCCCCGATGCTCTACGGGCTTTTAGCTCAGGCATTCACCGCCCGCACGCCGGTTGTTCTGCTGACCTCTGACGGTGCACTCTACCGAGACCTGGAACCCTATGCTGGCGTTTTTGAGGCGCTCGTGGGGGCGCAGGAACTTTCGCATCTGCGGTTCTGCCTGGAGCAGCTGCGCACCCCGAACCTGTGGGGCACCGAGGGCTCCACCCGCCCGCTCATTGTTGTGGACGGTCTGGACAGTTGGTTGGAAGCGCTGGTTCGCCAACCCGATACGGAGAACCTGCTCTACGACCTGCTCTCGCAGGGGTGCCGTCGCGGCTATTCGGTGGTGTTCACCTCCGCGTTGAACCCGCGCGGTCGTTTCGCCGCTGCGGCGCATTCCACGCTGCTGAGCCGCCGCTTCCTGGATGCCGACCTGATGCGTTCCACGAGCAAGGACTACCCCGCCCCGGCACAGAGCCACTACTGCGTGGAGGGTTCCATCAATGAGGAGTTGATTGGGGATCAGCCGCTGAGCGCTTCGATTCTTTCGCCCTGTGTTGCGGGTTTCCAGGAGCTGGTTCAGGTTCTGCGGGGTAACGCCGCGAGCGCTTCTAGCGGGTCAAACACTCGCCCCGGCATGCTTCTGCGGCAGTTCCCCGAATACTATCGCATGCCCTCGACCGAGTACGTGACCGCCGCCCACGCCGCCTGCAATCCGCAGGGCGCTAAGCTCTTGGTCGCGTTTGACCGCCAGCAGATGCCGGTGTGGTTGAGCGCCCCGGCTGGCGCGGTAGTTCCGGTGCAGGGCTCCCGGGCGGCGGGTAAAAGCACCCTGCTGGAGAGTATTGCTCAGCTTAACCCGCAACTGAGCGCCCTCGTCCTTGAGGGTTCTGGCGGCGCTACGGGTGAGCCGCCGAGCGTGGAGCGTACCCGTGCGCTCCTGGACTCGGTGAAGGACCCCGCGCACACGCTCGTGTTCGTCGATGACCTGCAGTATCTCTCCCCCGCCGTTCAGCAGCTACTTCTGGAGCGTCGCAGCGAGTTCCGCGCCATGCTGGTCGCCTACACGCCCTGGCCGAGGCGCGCCTCCTCACCCCTGCTGGCTGCGCTCATGGGATGCTCGCGTGCGCTTCTGCTCGCGCCCGCGTCCCTGGCGGATGCCGACATGTGCACGGTGACCGCGCTGCCGCTGGATCGATTCACGCAGGGTGAGCAGCCCGCCGGTCGTCTCGTGGTGGTGGATGGCGCCTCCGTGTGCGCGGCGCAGGTTCCCCTGGCGCTGAGCACGGCAGCACAGGCTGTAGCAGCTACGCAGAAGGTGCCGGTAGGGGTCTAAAGTTGAGCGGTCTAGGGTTTAGCGGCTCTGGGGGTTTACGCTCTAGAGATCTACGCTCTGGGAGGGGTTTAGCGGCGTCGGCGACTATACTTCTCCGCTTCTTCGCCCGACGCCTCGGTGACCGCCTCAATATAGCGGCGGCTGCTGGGCATGAGCACGAAGATGAAGGCAGCCGCCGCGCCAATAACACCCGCAATCGTGATGGACTGGCCAATATTCAGGCCGTAAGCGCTCACGTTCAAGACGAGGGTGCTTGCGGTGACCCACAGGGCGCAGAGGGTAATCAGGATCATGGGCAGGCGCGAACCGAAGCGGCCGCGGTAGAAACGCAGGCCGAAGTAGGTCATGCCCGCGGCGATGAGCACCTGGAGTACGCCACCCACAATCGCCTGGGCGGTAGACATCTCGCTGACGATAAAGGGGTAGAGGATACCGCGAATCAGAATGTATGCCGCGAAGGTTTCGGTCAGAACGAATGCGTAGATGACGTTGAACGGGCGTGACGGCACGGTGGGCTCCTCAGAGGTAGTGTTGGCGGCAGACCGGGGTGTATTCGATCCGATGTGCTGGTATGTTTCCGATGTGCTGGTGCATTAGCGGGTGGGCGCTCCCCCGTCTCGGGTGCACCGCCTCGTCATCGGTGCGGTATGTCGGGGGTAGGTACCGCTTTATATTATGCCTGAGGTGCCGCTCACCCAGCCGCCCGAGTCTCTCCTATGAGACGGGGGTTCAGAAGATGCGTGTCAGCATGCGATTCCCCACCCCTCGATTAGACAAAGGTTTGCCTAAGTGATAGATGCCTCAGTGTAATACTGAAGTTTTTAGAGAAAAGTACTTGTCACATCCGCTCCAACATGCGAAAGTTGATAAGTCAATTTTCACCCTAACGCTGGGTGAGCATCCCATCAGCGGATGTGGTTGACACGCACACAGGAAATATAGATGTGTCTTGCCACCGCGTGAGACCGTAAATCATGAAGGAGGTCCACCGTGGATTGGCGTAGTCGTGCAGCTTGTTTGGACAAGGATCCGGAGCTGTTCTTCCCCGTAGGAAACACCGGACCTGCCCTGTTGCAAATTGAAGAGGCCAAGACTGTCTGCCGCTCTTGCGAGGTTGTAGACGTCTGCCTGAAGTGGGCCATCGAGACCGGCCAGGACTCCGGCGTATGGGGTGGCACCAGTGAAGACGAGCGTCGTGCGATGAAGCGTCGCGCAGCTCGTGCCCGCCGTGCATCCTAACTTCCGGAGTATTCAATAGGGCATCAAAAGCGTGGTGCAGTGATTCAATATCACTGCACCACGCTTTTGCCATATACAGAACCTATCTAGACAGCAAACTGCCGCCACCCCGTGCTCGGGGCGGCGGCAGCTCTATAACGTCATACGAGCAAGGGGCTTAGACGAGCACCGCGGTAATCACCACGCGGGTACCGGTCGGCTCGTTAGCCTCCCAGCGGATCGAGCCGTTCAGCTCGCTCGCCACCAGGGTACGCACAATCTGCATGCCCAGGCCTTCCTTGCCGGTCACCGGGCGGTAGGCGTCCGGGCCGGACTCTTCAATCTTCTTATCGCCCATGCCCTTACCGTCATCGGTAATCACGACGGTGAGGATATTCTCGCCCTCATCGTTGGTACCGCGAATGCCCTCAAGGGTCACGGTGCCGGTCTCGCCGTCCAGACCGTGCTCCACGGCGTTCGCGACAACCTCGTTAATGACCAGAGCCAGAGGGGTAGCGAATTGGCTCGGCAACGCGCCGAAGGAGCCAATCAGCTTGGTGGACACATGCTGGCCGGGGGAAGCAAGCTCAGCGGCAAGGTGGAACTGACGCTCAATCAGCTCGTCAAAGTCAACGTTCTGAGTCAGACCCTGCGAGAGCGCCTCGTGCACGGTAGCAATCGTTGCCACGCGGCGCATCGCCTGCTCCAGGCCCTGACGCGCCTCCTCCGTGGTCATGCGGCGCGACTGTAGGCGCAGCAGAGCGGACACGGTCTGCAGGTTGTTCTTCACGCGGTGGTGAATTTCGCGGATGGTCGCGTCCTTCGTCATGAGCTCCAGCTCGCGGCGGCGCAACTCGGTCACGTCACGGCAGAGAATCACGGCGCCCTCACTCTCAAGGCGGGCGCGCCTCTGCACCAGTAGCGGGATGGAGCGCATGGTCACGCGAGCGCGGGCAATGACCAGTTCGGTGCGCAGGTCACTACGACCGGCAAGGACCAGCTGCAGGGTTTCATCCGCCTGCTCACCGGCAGGCAGCATCGCTCGGGTGACATCGGCAAGGTTTCGCTTTTCGAGGTAGCCGGTCATGCCCATGCGGTTGTACATGGAGTTCGCGTTCGGGGAAGCGACGACCACACGGCCGGAGCGGTCGAGCACAATAATGCCGTCAATCACGCGGGGGTTGCCCTGGGTGTTGTTGCCCTGAGCGAGGGGGTCGGGCCACAGGCCGGAGTGCACCATGGAGAGCATGGTGTCAGCGGCGAATTCGTAGACCTCGTCGCTGATGGAGGGGTAACCATTGGGGGTAGCAATCTTGTGGCTGGTCAGCAACGCAATGGTTCGGTTGTTGCGCACGATGGGCACGAAGGTCACGTTCACGCGCGGGCGGGCGCCAACGCCTTCACCGCTTCCTTCGTCGGTGTAGGTGCTGATGTTCTGGTTGATCCAGACGCGGTAGGCTTCGTCACGGATGCCGTCTTCCATGTCGTGGTCGATGATGTCGTGGTGGAAGAGGGTACGGACGTTGGAGGGGCGCACGTGCGCGAAGGCGCGGAAAGTACTGGTTTCGCTGGGGCCGGAGACGGCGTCCGGGGAACTGCCGTCGGCAACGATGTAATCGGTGGGGAACCATAGAACCAGATCGCTCTGAGCGATATCAGAGATGACCTGCCATTCACCCATGATGAGGTGAACGCGTTCAGTGTCGCCGGGACCGAAGTCGCAGGCGCTCATAATTCCTTCTGCAAAAGACATATGTTTGTGTGCTTCCCATGAGTTCGGGTGGGTTCAACTATTTTACGGTTTGCTCGCCGCAATTCCCATTCAAACGGCAATACCTGGAATAGTTTACAGAGCATTTCTTGAAGCATGCTTTTATTCCCAAATATGACGCTGTGAGGTGAGATAAACCCCTCAATTTTGAAGTGAAATATTCGCACTACTCCCCTACCCTAAATCCGCTTGAGACGCAGAAAACCCGGCCTGCCGGAGCCTCTGAACGGGACACCTCAACAAGCCGGGTCTTTGAGCAGCACTAGTTTTATCTGACGAGCTTATCTGACGGACTTATCTGACGGGCTTACGCGCCAGGGCGTACCGCATACATGCCCTCAAGCATCGCCTCCAGGGACTGCACCACCGCGTGGCGGGGCGCCACCTCCAGCAGCGCTTCACCGTTGCGGCGCAAACGGTCCATGACCTTACGCTCGTACGGAATCACGCCGGTGAGCGGAACCTGCAGGTAGCGCGCCCAGTTATCGCGCATCTTCGCCTCGGGGTTGAACCCTGCGGCTTCGCGGCGGCTGCGGTTGAGCCAGTACTGCACATCCGTTTCGGGGGCGAAAAGATCCGGTCGCGACTGCACCTCGCGGGCGAGGTTAATCAGGCGCGGCAGGCCGATGACGTCCGCTTCACCGAGCGTAATCACGCGGTCGGCACAGGCGAGCGCGGTGAGGGTCGCGGCGTTACGGCGCGGTGCCGGGCCGTCAAAGGTCAGTTCCTCGTCGACCTCGATGGGGGCGGCAACATCGCAGATGACCAGGTCGTAGCGGTGCTTGAGCCATTCGAGTACTTCGGAGAAGGCGCGGGCGCGCACCTCGGGCCAACGCGAGGAGGAAGTGATGCCGCTCAAGAAGTCGAAGGTGCCGTTTTTGAGGGGCACGCGCTCCATGATGGCGCCGGCTTTTTTCTCGTCGAGCTGGGCACGGTCGGCGTCCGAGCAGAGAATTGCCAGGCCGGAGCCGGTGTCCTCGAGCGCCATGAGTGCATCCAGGCTGGGCGCGTAGGTGTCTGCGTCGATGAGGCAGACCTGCTGGCCCTGCTGCGCCGCGAGGGCGGCGAGGTTGAAGGCAATGGTGCTTCGACCGGGCGCGCCGTGGGTGCCCCAGACGGTCACGATCTTGCCGAGGCGGTGGCCGGGTTGGTAGCGGGAGGGCGCCTCAGGGTCCTGGTTGATGTCCGGGTGCTGAGGCAGGGTGCCGTCGTTGTTCTCATTCTGCACGTGCAGGGCGTAGTCGCTACCGGGTGCGAAAGAGTCGACGATGGCGGCGGCCTGGCTGAGCACGGATTCCTCGTTGCTGGGCGCAACGGAGGAGGCTTCTGCCGGGTCGTGCGCGCCGGGTGCACCGGGTGCGTTTCCAGCGGGTGCCGCGGGGTCGATTCCGTAGCTTCCATAGTCGGCGCCGTAGGGCGCGGCGGTGTTTGAGGCGGCGCCCGCGGCGGGGTCGTACCCGTAGCCACCCGCGCCGTAGCCGCCCGCGCCGTAGCCGCCCGCACCATAGCCAGCAGCACCGTAACCCTGACCGTAGCCGCTGTATCCACTGTCGTAGCCGTACCCTGCATCCTGACCGTAGGCGGCCTCGGGGCGGTGGGCAACGGGCTGAACGGGCGGCTGAGTCGGAATCTGCGCGGGCACGCCGTAGCCTGCTACGGGTCGGGCGAGTGCCGCATCCACAGCCTGTTCGAGCGAGCCCAGGATCTCCTCGAGGGCAGCTTCGGGGCGGATGCGGTGCGCCTGCGTGGGCAGCGGCAGGTTGTCCGGGGCGATGACCGCCAGGAGCACTTCGGAGGCGGCGAGCGCGTCCACGGTGGAGACGCTCATTTCGGCGGGCACGTGGGCGCAGAGCAGCACGCGGGCAATGCCGGTGTGCGCCATGCCGACGGCTTCGCTGAAGTCCTGCACGGTGCGCGCCACGGAGACGCGGCCGCGCTGGGATTCGATGCGGTTCAGGAGCGAGCCGTCATCGCCGTAGAGGATGACGGGGATGTTCACTGGCCCTCCCCGTAGGTGCCGGGGATGAGGCTAATCTTGGAGTCGCTATTGCTTTCCTTGACCAGGGCGGCGAGGGCTTCTTCCTTGACCCACAGTTGCACGGTTGCCTTGCCGTTGGCGCCGAGCACGCCTTCGTCGACCGTTACGGCGACGATTTCGGCGTTGGTGACGATGGCGCGGGCACCGTTTTCGGTGCGGTTATCGCTCTTGGTGTCGGGGTTGCGCGGGCCAGAGGTCCACACATCCACGCGCTCGCCTGCCTTCAGTGCGGAGGCGGCGGTGCGGTCAATGCTGACGGTGGCGAGGCGGCGGCCCGGGGAGGTTTCGGTGCCTACCGATTCTTTGCTGATGAAGTTGCCAGCGGGGATGCGCTGGGTGGCGATTTTGCCGTTCATCTGTGCGGCTTCGGCGCGGGTGAAGTACTTGTCTTTGGCGGAGTCGATGTTCGCTTCGACTCGGGTGAGTTTGTCTTCGGTAATCTTCTCGCCCAGGCGGATTTCGCTTTTGGCGGTGTAGTACTCGGTTTTGCTGTTGTTGGCTTGCACGTAGAGCTGCACGCCGGTGATGGAGACGAGCACGAGAAGTACACCGAGGATGAATCGCCAGTCTTTGATGGTGGGCCTTTTGAGGCGTTTGGCGTGGGGCTCGGTGAGGGTGGAACGCTTCGTCGCGTTCTGTCGTATGCGCATGATGTGGTTGTGCCTTTCGGTGCGGAAGCCGGCGGTGATTCCGGTGTTGTTCAACTGACCGATGAGCGAGTGGTGTGTTTTCGATAGTGCTTTGGTTGAGTCTGACACTAACCCTAACAGCATATTTCATTTAGTACTCTCTCTCAACAAGAGTCGTGTTTATGAAATATTTTTGAGTCTTGCCCCTTTTGAAGGGGTAATTAGATAACTTTTCAGCTCATATAAGGCTTTTTGTGAGCAAATTTCACGGTGATGGCATATACTGAAAGTACTCAATAGATGTTCTGTATGGACTCTATGTAAAAGGCCGCCAACGGTGGCTAGGGGGCCCAGGATTTCACTCACGGAAAGGAATAATTCGATGACTGCACCTCGTTTCCTCACTCTGAGCGACGTTGCCGAGGAGCTGCAGGTTTCGCTTTCGCAGGTGCGTGCTCTGGTGCGTAGCGGCGAACTTCCCGCCATTCAGATTGGTGGACGTAACCAGTGGCGTATTGAGCGTTCTCGTTTTGAAGAGTACATTACCGAGCGCCACGAGCAGACTCTGGAGGCGATTGCTTCCGGCAAGCTCACCGCAAAGGCTAAGGTTGATTAGTATTTCAACATGCACCTCGCGGGCGTAATGCTCGAGTGCTTTAAAAGGTCCGCTCCTCTCGTTGAGATTTCAACGGAGAGGGGCGGACCTTTTTGTGTTTATTGTCGCTTTCATCAGGGTATTTATGGTTGTCGAGGCGTTTCTGCGGGCGTGCCCACGGAGGGCACTGCCCGCTATTCACCCTGTGCCCTAGCGTGAAATACGAGCGATGACTGCGCTAATACGAGCCAGCGGAATGGTGCGCACGCCAGCACCGCCAGGTGCACGGGAGTAGCTGGCGGCGGCGCTCTGACCGTAACCAGCCTGACCGTAACCACCCTGCGCACCGTAGGCTGCACGCGCGTGCTGGTCGCGTTCGTAGATGCGCGGGTACTGGCCGCCGTTGAGCAGGCGCAGTTCGAGGAAGTCGGCGCCAACTCGCTCGATCACGCCGTCGTAGCTGACGGTGCCACCTTCGAGGGAAAGGCGGACGGGTTCGCGCGCCATGGCAAGGGAGCGCAGGGCGAGCTGGATTTTCATGCGGTAGCGTTCGGGGCGAATATCAGCGCGCCCGGGAGCAATGCCGCCTTCCCACCAAAGCATTCCGCGCAGGGGGAAGATGATGTTTTCGCCGCGCGCTTCGATGCTGACCCATTCTTCGCCGACCATTTCAAGCTTGCCTTCATAGGTTTGCATGTCAGTGGCGCAGATGCGGATGGGGCCGCCGACCTGTGCGAGGAGGCGGTCGTCGAGGGTGATGGTGGAGTACTGGACGCGGGCGACTTGGCGGGCGTCCTGTTCCATATCCCAGGCGCGTTCGGAGGCGAGGCGCGCCTCAATGTCTCGTAGGAACTTTTCCATGCTCATACTATGACCCTACCCGAGGAGGGGTGCGGATACGAACCGGGGCATTTTCTGGTCGAATAATGATTCTTGAGCCTGATTTTTGAAGCAAATTCCACCAAATTACATGTTTTTTATACATTTTGATGCGTTTTGCTTCAGTTTTGGTGCAACCTCCTGTATAAATGAAGCAACACCAAAAGCTATCAAACACACCATCTGGAGGTCATCGTGGACCATCTTTCCACTCCGGGCTCAGCCCCCGAAGCCTTCGCTTCACGCCGAGCAACCTTGGCTTCACGCCCTGCCACTTTCGTTTCGCGTCCCGCGGTCGCGCCTCGTACTGCCAGCGCCAGAGTAGCCAGCGCAGGGGTAGCCAGCACCGGGGTAGCCGCCGCAACCGGCTCTGCAACCGAGTCCGACGCTAGGGCAAACTACCAGGACGCGCTGCTCTTCATCGCCCCTCCCCTGCTTTCCGCTGCGGTCTTGGGCGCATTGAGCGTGAACCTGCACCGCATCCCTTCGGCGCATCCTCTTACTGATGCTTCGTTGCTCTGCGCTGGTGCGGCGGCAATCCTTATTACCGCCTGGTGGTTCATCAGCTTTATCTACGCGCTCTTCTACGCTCGATCTTTGCGCTTTTCGAGCCGCAACGCTGACCGCGCGGTACTGAAGGTTCCGGCATTTTTCCGTCCGCGCTTTATGCGCCGCATCGTTCTGACGCTCGGCGGCACGGCTCTTGGAGTGGGCGCGGTCTTGGCTCCCGCGCAGGCTGCGGTGGCTACGCCCGGCAACGCCGGGGCAAACGGCACGGAGGGTCTGCCGCAGACGACCATTTCGGCGGTCATGACCGCAGATTCAATGGGCGCTTCAACGGGTACCGCGGCGGCAGGAACCAGCCCAGATACCAACCCAGACACCAACCCAGCCACCGTGTCAGATGCAGATCCCGCCGGCACCACCACGGACAGCACCGCCACGGACAGCACCACCGCAGATTCCCCCTCCGCTCCCCTAACCCTCTCTGCCGAGATTCCTGATATTCCGTTGGCTCCTCACCCCACGGAGGCGGCAGGCTCACCGCACGATCGCAGCCCGTTCTTCTCCCCTCCCCGCGCTGAGGCGGGCACCTATTCCTACACGGTCCAGGCGGGCGATACGCTCTGGTCCATTGCCGCCGAGCAGCTGGGTGAAGGCACCGATGCCTCCACCATTTACAACTACACTCTCGATATTTACGAGGCGAATAGAGACGCTCTGGGGCAGAACGCCGAGCTGCTTTACGAGGGGCAGGTTCTGCAGATTCCCGATCAGCCCGTTCATTAGCCCCCCCTCACTACCTCAATTCGCCATCTCAATTCCGCCATCTCAATTTCGCGGTCTCGGTTCTTCTACCTCACCCGTTAGCTTTTTATTCGCTCAATCTCATTCACTCAACCCACCTCACACATCCTTCTGCACCGAAAGGAGCCGTCATGAGCTTCGCCCACCTTCTCCCCCGCGCCCCGTGGACGCCGCCGCGTTCTCAGCCTGCGCAGCCCGCCTCCCGTAACGATCAGCCTTCCCGCCCGTATTCAAAGCGTCAGGCGGCACGCACCTCCCAGCCGGTGGCTCAGCCTGTGATTGCAGAGCAGATCGCTCCGCTACCGGAGCAGGGGCAGGGCACGATGGCGCTGGTGCAGAGGCGGAACAGCGCGTCGGTCTATTCGCTGTTGCCGCTGCCGCGTTATGAGCAGCATTCGGCGCAGCGCCCGCCGGTAGCGAGGAGGGGCCGCCCGTTGCGCCCTGCGGATGCGTTGGCTCGCCAACTAGAGGGTCGTTGCGCGGGTGTGGCGATTGCTTACTTGGAGATCATGTCGGCTCGTCGTTCGCGTCAGCAGCTGGCGCAGTGGGTGTCAGCGGATTGTTTCCACCGGCTACTGCCCCTCTTCCCGAAGAACCCGCGTCAGGTGCGCAAGGAGATGCTGTTGACTCTTCCGCCGGTTCTGTTGCGGGTGCGAGCGCAGAGGGTGCACGAGGAGCTCTACGAGGCGGTGGCGCTGCTGCGTTGTGCGGATAAGGTTCGCGTGGTGACCATGCAGATGCGCCTGATTTACGGCACCTGGCTGATTACTTCCATCGAGCAGCCGCAGAGCCGCGTAGACGAAGACTAAGGTTTCCGGCACAAAACAGGCACAGACACGCAGAGAGGGTGCGAATCCGGTATTGGATTCGCACCCTCTCTGCGCGTCTATAGCGGTTTCGGATTTATGCCGAGGCTACTTTTCCTTCGAACGCTCCACGTGAACCTGCTCGTGGCCGTCCTCATCGGGGGCGGAGTACTGCAGGAACTTCGGGCGCGAAGGCTCAGCCAGGCGCACGGCAGAAGCCTGAGTACGCTGCTTGGACAGGTCCAGGTTGAACAGGTAGGTCACGGTCTCTTCGCGGACCGCGCCGAGCATCGCCTGGTACATGTCGTAGCCTTCACGCTGGTATTCGACCAGCGGGTCACGCTGAGCCATCGCACGCAGACCGATACCTTCCTTGAGGTATTCCATCTCGTACAGGTGCTCGGGCCAGCGCTCACCAATGACGGACAGCATGACGCGGCGTTCAATTTCGCGCATGCTCTCTTCGCCGACGCTCTTTTCACGCTCATCGTAGATGAGGTGTGCGTCCGCCAAAACTTCCTTCACGATCTGGTCGCGAGTGATCTTGGTGCGGTCGCCGGCGTCTTCTGCCAGGTCGTCCACGGTGATGGAGATGGGGTACACCTGCTTGAGTGCGTCCCAGAGCTCGTCGAAGTCCCAGTCCTCGGCGTGGCCTTCAGAGACGCGGTCGTCAATGATGGTGGTCAGCACCTCGTCCACGAAGCCGGAAATCTGTTCCTTCAGGTCGTCACCGTGCAGGATGCGGCCGCGGTCCTTGTAGATCGCTTCGCGCTGGCGGTTGAGCACGTCGTCATACTTGAGCACGTTCTTACGCTGCTCAGCGTTACGGCCCTCAACGTTTGCCTGTGCGGTGGCGATAGCGCGGCTAACGATCTTGGAGTCCAGTGCGGAATCCTCGGGGGCTGCCGCCATGAGGCGGGTTGCCATGCCGGTGTTGAACAGGCGCATCAGTTCGTCGGTCAGCGACAGGTAGAAGCGGGACTCGCCCGGGTCGCCCTGACGGCCGGAACGACCGCGCAACTGGTTGTCGATACGGCGGGACTCGTGACGCTCAGTGCCGAGCACGTACAGGCCACCGAGCTCGGTGACTTCCTCGTGCTCTTCTTTAGCGGCGTCTTCGCAGGCCTTCAGGACCTCGGGCCAGCGTGCCTCGTACTCTTCGGAGTTGGTGTTCGGGTCCAGGCCGAGCTCGCGCATCTTCTCGACGGCCTCAAATTCGGGGTTACCGCCGAGCATAATGTCGGTACCGCGACCAGCCATGTTGGTTGCCACGGTGACGGCGCCCTTACGGCCCGCCTGCGCAACAATAGCGGCCTCACGCTCGTTGTTCTTTGCGTTCAGCACCTCGTGGCGCACGCCTGCCTTCGCCAGCTGGCGGGACAGGTACTCGGAGTTCTCCACGCTTGCGGTACCGACCAGAATCGGCTGGCCCTTTTCGTGGCGTTCCTTAATGTCCTTGACGACCGCCTTGAACTTGGCGATTTCGTCGCGGTACACCTTATCGGGGTTGTCGATGCGCTGCACACCCTTGTTGGTGGGGATGGGCACCACGCCGAGCTCGTAGGTGTTCATGAACTCTGCCGCTTCGGTTTCCGCGGTACCGGTCATGCCGGCCAGCTTGTCGTACATGCGGAAGTAGTTCTGCAGGGTCACGGTCGCCATGGTCTGGTTCTCAGGCTTGATTTCGACGCCTTCCTTCGCCTCAATCGCCTGGTGGATGCCGTCGTTGTAGCGGCGGCCCGGCAGAATACGACCGGTGTGCTCGTCAACAATCAGGACTTCGCCGTCAATGACCACGTAGTCCTTGTTGTTGGTGAACAGCTCCTTCGCCTTAATGGAGTTGTTCAGGAAGCCAATGAGCGGGGTGTTCTTGGATTCGTAGAGGTTCTTCACACCCAGGTGGTCTTCCACCTTGTCAATGCCGGATTCGAGGATGCCGACGGTGCGCTTCTTCTCATCTACTTCGTAGTCTTCACCGCGCTTGAGCAGGGTCGCGGCAATGCGCGCGAACTCTGCGTACCAGCGGTTTGCCTCACCGGCTGCGGGGCCGGAAATGATCAGAGGGGTACGCGCCTCATCAATCAGGATGGAGTCCACCTCATCGATAATGGCGAAGTTGTGGCCGCGCTGAACCTGCTCCTCCACGGTCCACGCCATGTTGTCACGCAGGTAGTCGAAGCCGAACTCGTTGTTCGTACCGTAGGTGATGTCTGCGGCGTACTGCTTACGGCGCTCGTCAGGTTCCATGGAGGAGAGAATCACGCCGCACTCCATGCCGAGGAAGCGGAACACACGACCCATGAGGTTCGCCTGGTACTCAGCCAGGTAGTCGTTCACAGTCACAATGTGAACGCCCTTGCCGCTCAGCGCGTTCAGGTATGCGGGCAGGGTCGCGACGAGGGTCTTACCCTCACCGGTCTTCATTTCGGCAATGTTGCCCAGGTGCAACGCTGCACCACCCATGAGCTGCACGTCGTAGTGGCGCTTGCCCAGGGTGCGCTTGGATGCTTCACGGACTACCGCAAAGGCCTCCGGCAGCATAATGTCGAGGGATTCGCCGTCCTTGACGCGCTCGCGGAACTTGTCGGTCTCTGCTCGCAGTTCCTCATCGGTCATGGATGCGAAGCTGTCCTCGAGCGAGTTCACCGCCTTAGTGTACGCTTCGAGCTGTCGCAGAACCCTCTTATCGCCGGTTCGGAGGATTTTCTCCAAGAAAGATGCCACTGAGCTTCTACTCCTTGCTTGTTTCGGTACCCTCACCAAGGGCGCGCGAAAGTGCGCGCGGTGAGGCCTTCCTACATATTGTATGGCAGAGCCGCCTAATTCGCCCGTCCGAGCTCTTTTTTACGCTGTGCGCCCACGAGGTGACATTTGGTGACGCTCGAATCTTTCACCTTCCGCTTGAGGCAGAGCCGCCCCATCCAGCTGAAGGAACGAACATGTAGGCTACAGGAACGGGCACGTAGAAGGCACGGTAGAAGGCGCAGTAGAAGGCACAGAAAACCCGGGTACCTCAACAGTACACAGAGTACTGTCGGAGGCACCCGGGCCCTGAGCCTGCTTACTGAGCATGCCGCCTGAGATAGTCATGCACCTCAGCAATCAGCAGGTACGTTGGTTTTACTCGTTGTCCAGAGTGATGATGCCGTAGCTCCAGCCCTTACGACGGTATGCCGCAGCCGGTGCGCCGGTCTCGCTGTCAATGTACAGGTAGAAGTCGTGACCGACCAGTTCCATACGGTCAACAGCTTCTGCGGGAGTCAAACGCTCGCCCTTGAAGCTCTTGCGGCGAATCTCAATGGGAGATGCTGCCTCATCGGCGAGGGTGACCTCGCTGTTATCGAATGCTGCTTCTTCCACCGGAATATCCGGCAGCAGAATCTCGGTAATTGCTTCGGTGACCACGGGAATCGAGCCGGTAGCGTCCGCAACAGAGACGGGGTGCTTGCCACCGCGCTTGTACAGCTTGCGGCGGTCACGTGCACGGCGCAGACGCTCCAGGAGCTTGCCGTAGGTTTCATCGAAGACCGCGAACTTGTCGTGACCCTGGGCTTCGGAACGGAGGACAGGGCCGGTACCAACAACGGTAATCTCAACGCGGATGGACTCGCCACCCAGATGACCGTCCTTGCTGAACTTGACGTCAATGTCCTTCACGTTATCGCCGAGCTGAGCGAACTTCTGAACCTTGTCGCTCACGTATTCTTCCAGGCGTTCGGTGACCTTGATATTGCGGCCGTAGATGTTGACTTCCACGATCATTCCCTCCAGGTTGGGGGCTTATACCGCGTCCGGTTGGACCCGGTACGGGGGTTCGACTCCAATGCCGTTCCCTTGTATATATTTTAGTACGAAACATGCCGTATATCACTAGATATGACAAATATTTAGCCCAAATAATAGCCATTTGTCCGTCTGCGAACTTTAAAAGCTAAAAATCGTGTATCTCTTGCAACTAACTACAAGAAACGCTATGTCAGCATTCTTTTCGGTACCGCAGCAACCGCGCACACACCCAGCACCCGCGAACCCGCATCCTGCAGCACGCACACCATCTCAGAGGCGGTCGCGCCGGTGGTCACCACATCATCACAAATAATGCTCACCCGACCCGCGCACAGGGCAGGCTCCATGACGCGCAAGGCACCGTGCATCCGCTCGGCACGGCCCACAGCCCCCAGGCTCTTCTGCTCGTTCTTTGCCTCAGAAGCACCTAGAAGAGAAGACACACGAGAAGATAAGGAGGCGCCGCTGCCCCGCCGATTACGAGGCGCATAACCGATAACATCCACGGCGCGCACCCGCACCGATGCGGGCAGACGCTGATTGAGCTGACGCACCGCCTCCTGCACCAGAAGATTCGCCGGCGCATAACCGCGGTGGCGCACACTCTGCGCCGAGGACGGTGCCGGAACCAGCAGAACCTCAACCGAATCAGAAAATCCAGTCCCTGTCTGAATAGTCCTTGCCTGAACAGTCCCTGCCTGAAGCTCAGCCCGATGCGCCCGAAGAAGCTCATACACGCTACGCGCCAACCCCTCACCCAGCAGGGGCAGCAAGTCAGTGCGTCCCGCGTTCTTCAACGCCAATAGGGCACGCGGCATAATCCCCTCATAACGGGATGCCGCACGCACCTCAGGAGCAGCCGTGCCCTCAAGAGGCTGCAGAACCTGCACTCGCTCCACACACGCCAACGCCGAATGTAGCTGCGGCAGACACGCCTTACACAGCGGCGAGCCGGAATCATAGGCGACCGGCACCGCACAGCACGGGCAGGTACGCGGCATCAGAACCTCGCCCAAAGACCCGCCAGCGCTCCTGAGAGCGCCAACAAGCCGGGTGAGGGACCCGTTCACGGGCTTGTTCAAACCAGGCTGTTCTGAACTCACCGAAAGCACCCTTTCTCGCTCGCGCCTGCCCGAGGCTAACCGGCGTAACTAATCTCGTGCAGAGTCGTATCCAGACGAATCCAGCCGCGCTCCTCCATCAGGTAGCACGAACCGTCAGAACGATGAGCAATAATATTCGACGTATTATCCGCCGTCGAAATGGTCATCACACCATCCAAACGGTCCAGCTTCGTCTCTTCACCGCTGAGGGAAATCACCTCAGACTCACCATTCTTCACGTTCACCACCACGACGCTCTGGTCGCCAGCCCAACGGGCATTACGCGGAGTCACAGAAGAGCTCAGGCGCACCATCTCCGTCAGGCGCAGAGGCTTACCGGCATCATCACGCACAATGCCGGAAATAATCACAGCCGACGCGCCCTCAGTGGACGCCACAATCGCCATGCGCGCACCATCGTGAGAAATGTTCACGCTCGTAAAGCTCAAATTACGCTGCCAGGACAGGCCAATATCCACGCCGCGCTCACGCTCGGTCGCGTCCTCAGAATCCGGTTTGAAGGCACGAACAATACCCTCACCATCGGCAGCCCACACCCAGCCATACGCATCAAAACTGGGGGCAGTCAGAGCAGTACTCTGCCACACGCGGCGGGCAGTACCCTGATACACCGTGTACAGGCTCGCGGCATCATTCGCCAAGCAGGCGTAGACATCCGCCGAGTAACCCATCGCCGGGGAGCTCAACTGGCTCACGCCGCGCAGAAGCAACTGCTCACCCGCACTGCTCATATAGTCATCGCGCGCTACCATCTGGCCGTTCGAATTAATAGCAACCGTGCGGGCAGGAACACCCGGGTTCAGCTTCACCGCAGAAAAGCCGCTCGGCGCATTCTCAGGAATCAGAGTGCCGTTATAAAACACCTCAGTCTTACCCAGACCGGAGAAGTTCTCCAAGCCGTGCATAATCTGCTCACGCACACGCGCCAAACGGTTATCGTCCAGGTGCTCACCCGAGAGGCGAACCAGCACATCCTGGTTATCGCTCATGTTAGCGGTCTCAAGGCTCATCGACTCATTCAACGCCGAGAACGCAACATCCTTCAAGTAGGATGCAGGACCAATCATGAGGGTACGCACCAGCAGCTCAAAGTAACGGTCCGTATGCGGGAACCAACGAATATCCGGCACAGCATAACGGAACGCACGATCGTAGAAGTACAGGCGGCACGGGCTAAACACGCGCTCAAACTCGGCACCATCCAGCCACAGACCATCCGGGCAGGAGCTAATACGCCACTGGTTATCTTCCATAACCATGGTGAAATCCTGAGTCTCAGTCTGAGCCTCCGGGAAGGTGCTCGTAATACCCTGACTATTCACAGTCGCCGTCTGCTGGAAACGCACATGGTACATCCCCTCAGCAGTTCCGCTATCGTCGCTACGAGGCTGCACCGTATTACGGTACACACGAGTCGTACCCATAGGATTCCAACGGCCCGCAAAAGAAGAACTCAAATACTGGCGCGCCACCGCATAGTTCTCAATGCTATCCACACCAGCACGCACGAAGCCCTCAATAATCGCCTCGGGAGTAGCACCCGCCAGCGGACCCGGCGCACGCGCCGGAGAAGTATTAACACTCTTCACTTCCAGACCGCTACTGTGCTGAGTCACTCGATTGTTTGAGGGAAGACCCGCGCAAGAGCTCACGAGCGTCGCCAAAGACACCGCACCCCAAGACAGCACGGCGCGTCGAGAAACAATAGCCCTGTGAGACATGGAGGTCTTAACCTTCCTCTACGAACAAAGACAAACCATCACCTGCTAACGCTGCTGGCCATTGCAGCGCGGTGAAAAGATAACCACAGTGAAATAGCAACACCGTGAAAATATACCTGCATTGATTGTACTGGGTAAACAGTGCAAATACGCAAGGATAAGCGTAAATACAGCCGAGCAACACCAACACACCCATATACGGCAGAAGCGTAAGCCTCTCCCCGCCCGAACCCCTTAGAGCTCGTCCTCAATGTTCACACGAGGAGCAATATTGGGCAGCGTATCCTTCGCAGTCGCCGAACGATGCGAGATTGCCTCAGGCTCACCCGTCACAAGAACCGGCGACTCACCCAAAGGCGCACCGTGAATCAGCGGCAGGTTCATCGTGAAGCAGGCACCGCGGCCCTTCTCGCCCCACGCCTCAATCGTGCCGCCGTGCAGACGCACATCCTCAGCAGCAATCGACAGCCCCAGACCGGTACCGCCCAGGGTGCGCTTACGCGAAGTATCAGCACGCCAGAAACGGTTGAACACCTGAACGGCCTCATCCTCAGACAGACCGATACCGTGGTCACGCACCGCAACACCCAGGTTCGTGGCGTTCGCACCCACGTACACGTCAATCGGTCGGGATTCGCCGTGCTCAATCGCGTTGTACAGCAGGTTACGGAGCACACGCTCAATACGTACGCGGTCCATATCCACCATGATGCTCTCATGGCTCGTATGCACGTTCAGCTTCGTGTTCGTACGCTCCAGGTGCGGCAAAGCCTCCTGCAGAATATTCGACAGCACACGCATAAAGTCTTCAGTGTCGATGGTCAGCATTGCACTACCGGCATCGAAGCGAGAGATCTCCAGCAGGTCAGAAAGCATCGACTGGAAACGATCCACCTGATCGTGCAGAAGCTCCACAGTGCGGCTCAGCGGCCGGTCCATATCCTCACGCGAATCGTACAGAAGCTCCGTACCCAAACGCACCGTCGCCAGCGGGGTACGCAACTCGTGCGAAACGTCAGAAACGAATCGCTGCTGCAGAGTCGACAGGCGCTCCAGCTGAACAATCTTCTCCTGTAGCGAGTCAGCCATCAGGTTGAAGGAATAACCCAGACGCGCCGCCTGATGCTCACCGTGTACAGACACACGCTGATCCAGGTCACCGGCAGCCAGCTTCTCCGCCGTAATAGCGGTCTGAGTAATCGGTCGGACCACAAAACGAGTCACAATCCACACCACAGAAAGCACCACAGCAAGCAGTGCACAGAAACCACCAAAAAGAACAAAGTTAATATGCGCAATCGTGGCGGAAGAATCCGTCATATCGTACACAAGGAACAAACCATAATTAGGGTTCTGCGCAATAGAAATATGGGTGCCAACAATAAGCACCGGATAGGTACGCTCACGGTTATTTTCAACAGTAGTCACCGTAGACGTCTGCCAGAAAATACCTTCTTTACCACGAACAGTTTCTTTAAAATCATTCGGAATGCTCGAAGAGTTCAAAGAATTATTACTACTCTGCTCAGGAATAAAGCCCTGTTTACCTTGGCCTTCCAAAGGCACAAGAATCCAATTTCGCTTACCCGAGCTACCCGCGTCCAAGATGGTCAGGGTACGGCTCACATTACGGCGAATCTCGCTGTCACTACGGGCTTCAGAGGAGTCCAGCACGCTCTGAACGTTGCGGAAACCACTCTCCGATTCCGCCAGCGCCTGAGCTTTCTGGTTTTCAAAAAGACTCGTCGCAATCTGGCTCGACAAGGACCAACCTACCATCAAGAAGCTCAGGAACATCATGATGCCCGCAGTGCCAAGGGCGCGGAACTGCAGGGATTCCTTCCACAGACGCTGAACACGCTGCATCAGGTTCCTACTACGCTGCTCTTTCGCCTTACGCGGCTTGGAAGTGCGGGTACGCGAAGAGGCGGAGGCTACCGCCTCCGCCGTCAAAGCGCCGTGCTCATGGCTCGACTTCGCAACAGACAATCAGGTTATCCCTTCGCCTATGAATAGCTTCCGCTTAGCTACCGGAAGATCCCACCAGCTCGGCCGGAATCTTGTAGCCAACGCCACGAACCGTCTGAATAAAACGCTCCGCGCCCAGCTCATCGAACTTAGCGCGCAAACGCTGGACATGCACGTTTACCAGCGAATCGCTCACATCAGTGTAACCCCAGACCATATCCAGCAGCTCCTGGCGGCTCAACGCCTGACCCGGGTGACGCACCAGCGCAGCCAGCAGGTCAAACTCCAGAGGAGTCATGGGAACCTCAGTGCTGTGGTACTTAACGGTACGACCGTCCATATCCATGACAATATCGCCAATGGACACCACCAGCTGACGGCTCTCACGCGGACGCAAACGAGTGCGAATACGCGCCAAAAGCTCAGCGTGCTTAAAAGGCTTAGCAATATAATCATCAGCGCCAGCCTCAAGCCCCTTAACAACATCTTCAGTGTCGCTTTTAGCGGTCAACATAATAATCGGCACATTAGAAGAGCGGCGAATTTGCTGGCACACTTCAATACCGTTCATGCCAGGAAGCATCAAATCCAAAAGCACCAAATCGGGAGTGGAGCGCATAAAAGTTTCAAAAGCGCGGCCGCCATTTTCGCAGAAAACAGCGTTAAAGCCCTCTTGCGCGAGCACGAGGCCAATCATTTCCGCCAGAGCATCATCGTCATCAACCACCAAAATGGTGTGTGCGTCGCTTGCACTCACAGTACCTCCCTATAGAAATGTCGTAAATACTTACATAAAAATGCTGATTCTCTAATCATACCGCGCACTCAGCCAATGCACGGGCACACTCTGTCACTCGCGCCAGCGAAGCCGTGGCATCCAGCACACTCACCGCGCCCGGGGTGGATGCAGAAGACACCGAACCCGTTTGCGGGCGCTCATCAGCCATCAAACCCACCGCATTCAACTGCGTCGGCTCAAGACCGACCTCACGCCACAGGCTGTACAGGCGACGCACCTGATCAGGAACCCGCGCAGAGGTCACCACCGGCAGCCACAGCTGAGCCTGAGCCTCCAGAAGCTGCGCCACAGGTTCCCAGGAACGAGGGTCACTCAGCGGCGGAACCTGCAACATGCCCGGCCCCTTCAAACGGGCGCGGTCAGGATGCAACAGCAGAGCACAGGGAACGGCACCCTCGACCTGCATAGCTTTCAACAGCGCCAAAGCGTCAAGGGCGGGACGGGGCTGGGTCAGAAGCTTCAGCTCCTGCACCGGTTTGAGCGCGGTGCCATCCACGTCCAGGATGAGCTGCAGGTTGAGTTCGGCAAAACGCTCCGCCACCCGACGGTACACCTGCTGATAATAGTGAGGTTGCAACGCCGACAAGGAGCGGAAGCCGCTCACGGTAGGAATGGTCCCCTCCATCAGACGCTGAAACTCCGATTCGTCCAATTGCACGGCAATCAGCGCCTGGGGAGCCTGCAGAGCCTCACGCAGAGACTCCGCCCAACGCTCCAGGCCTTCCAGGAACGATTCCAGCAGGTCACGGCTCGCCCCTGCATCGCTGATGGCACGCTCGCCGCCGGGTAGGTAGATGCTGGCTGCGAGGGTCAGCGGTCCGACCAGCTGAATCTTATACACCGGGGTGGTGTCCTGTCCTGAGCCAAAACGTTTCTTCTGCGCGCCCACGCGGTCAGCTAGAAGATTGATATCGGAGAGCAGACGGTCCTGCGCCAGGGCAGACTCGCGCGCTCCCCTGCCGCCGCTATGCACCATGCGCCAACCAAACGAGACGCCGTCAAAGGCAAGTCCCTCGCACACCGCCAGGGTGCGTGCCAGCGGGGTACTCCGCCAGCCCAGCGCCGGCAGATGCGGCAGGAACGGCAGGTGCGGGGCACCCAGCTCACCTTCTACACGGGACATCGCCTCAGCCAAATCGTCACCGGGAAAATCGCCCCGACCGCTAGCACACACCAGCGGACGCTCGGTAGCGAGCGCGGCAAGGTCCTGCTCGGTCAGTTCGTCCCGTTCGGGGGCGCGGTACTCACCGGGCAGCAGCAAGCGCTCAGGCACCGGCTCGGTGCGGGCATTCTGGCGGGAGGAAGATTGAGGGAGCATAAACGGGTGAGGTTAAGGCAGGTTAGGGAAAAGTACGGGCAGATCGAAGCTCTGCTGATGGAGGCTCAGCACGGATGAGAGCAGAGCTCTCAGAAAGTCTTAGCTTTTCAGGCTCTTAGCTTTCAGACTTTTCAGTCTCTTCGTCATGGTCAGCGTGCTCGTTCGCGATGCGCACGTGGTGGCGAATCACCTCAGAGATGATGAAGTTCAGGAACTTCTCCGCGAATTCCGGGTCCAGGCTGGATTCCTTCGCCATGGCACGCAGGCGAGCGATCTGCGCCTCTTCACGGCCGGGGTCGCCGGCGGGCAGGTTGTGCTCAGCCTTCAGGATGCCCACGCGCTTAGTTGCCTGAAAACGCTCCGCGAGGATGTGCACCAGCGCTGCATCGAAGTTGTCGATGGAGCGGCGCATGGCGAAGAGCTCCTCGTAAACCTCGGGTGCGACTTCATCGCCCATGGAGGTGGCGTGGGGGTCAAATTCGCAGGACGTGTTTTCGGGGCTCATCGGTCTCTCCTCAGATCGGTTGTGGTCTTCTGTGCGTTGCGTTCAAGCAGGCTGTTGCGGCAACAGCTGGGAATAGCGGGGGTACGCGGCTAGTCGGCGCTACTATTCGGCGCGATTATTCGGCGCCGGTAGAGGCGCTAGCGGACAGGGTTTCCTGAATGTCTTCGCGGTCCAGCGAGTAGGCGCGGGCGATGGTGGACTGACCCAGCACGCGGGTGCCCTGGTAGAGCACCATGGTCTGTCCCGGTGCCACGCCGGAGAGCGGATCCAACAGGCGCACTACGGTTTCCAGGCGCAGCGCGCCTTCTTCTTCAGCTTCGGGGTCGGGTGCCCAGGTCATGTATGCCTTGGCGCGGACCGGGTCAGCGTGCGCACGCACCTGTGCGGTCACCTCGAACTCTTCGCTGCGAGCGCCCAACTGTGCGGGCTCTTCCAGGAAGCGTGCCGCCTGTTCCACGGGTACGCCCGCCCAGGTGGCGCGGATACCGCGTATTTCGTGCACGGCAAGCAGCTCGCGGGAACCGACGATGACTTCGTTTTCCTTGGGGCGCACCTCCAGCACGAAGCGGGGCTTACCGTCGGCGGCGGGGCGGCCCAGTGCCAGGCCCTTGCGCTGGCCTACGGTGTATGCCTGCGCGCCGGGGTGCTCGCCGAGCACCTCACCGTGGGTGTCCTTGATGAGGCCGGGGCGCATTGTGATGTGGTCACCCAGCCAGGCGCGGGTATCACCTTCGGGGATGAAGCAGATGTCGTAGGAATCCGGCTTCTTCGCCACGGAGAAGCCGCGCTCTGCCGCCTCCGCGCGTACCTGTGCCTTGGAGGGGGTGTCCGCCAGGGGGAACCAGGCGTGCTTGAGCTGTTCGTGGGTGAGCACACCGAGCACGTAGGACTGGTCCTTGGCCCAGTCGGCGGCGCGGTGCAGTTCGCGGTTGCCGTCTTCGGTGGTGATGACGCGGGCGTAGTGGCCGGTCACCACGGCGTCGAAGCCGAGCGCGAGGGCGCGTTCGAGGAGCGCGGCGAACTTGATCTTTTCGTTGCAGCGCATGCAGGGGTTGGGGGTTCGTCCGGCTTCGTATTCGGAGATGAAGTCGTCGACGACGTCTTCTTTGAAGCGTTCTGAGAAGTCCCAGACGAAGAAGGGGATGCCCAGCTGGGAGCAGACGCGGCGGGCGTCCATGGAGTCTTCGAGGGTGCAACAGCCGCGGGAGCCGGTGCGCAGGGTGCCGGGCATGCGGGATAGGGCGAGGTGAACGCCGACTACTTCGTGTCCTGCTTCTACGGCGCGGGCTGCGGCGACTGCGGAGTCAACGCCGCCACTCATAGCTGCAAGAATTTTCACTGCCTATCCTTCTGTTGTGTTGAGCCTTCCAGAAAAGTACGCCTTGTTGGTGTGGGCGGACTTTCCGTTACTGTAGCTACCCATTGTACGCAGGGGCTCGGCGGGATATTGGGCAGTGCCCCCTCAGCCAGCCCTCAGCGAACGCTGAGATTGCAGGCTGAGGGCGGTTGGGTGTCTTCTCTTCTGGTTTTCTAGTGCCAGTGTTCTAGTGCCAGCGGGAGGCATCCGGCAGCTGCGAGGACAGCCCCGCCTTTGCTGCCTGTTCGTAGGCGGCGGGTAGTGCCGCGATGAGGCGCGCAATATCGGCTCCGGTGGTGGAGTGACCGAGGGTGAAGCGCTGGGCGCTGCGGGCGGTGTCTTCGTCCATTCCCATTGCCATGAGCACGTGGGAGGGGCGGGTCACCCCGGCGTTGCAGGCGGAGCCGGTGGAGCTGCTGATGCCCTGCATGTCCAGCAGGAAGAGCAGGGTGTCACCTTCTGCGTTTTCGAAGGTGAAGTGGGCGTTACCGGGCAGTCGCTTCTGGCCGGGGTATTCTTCGGTGAGCGGGTTTTCGCCGCTCAGGTGCGCCTGCGGGATGAGCGCGCTAATTGCCGCGACGAGTTCGTTGCGTAGCGCGGCGATGCGGGCGGCTTCTTCTTCGAGGTGCTGTACCGAGTGCACGGCAGCCTCTGCGAAACCTGCGATGGCGGGTGCGTCGATGGTGCCGGAGCGTACGGAGCGTTCCTGGCCGCCTCCGTGCAGGACGGGGGTCATCTGCACGGCGCGGGTTGCAACGAGCGCACCGATGCCCATGGGACCACCGATTTTGTGGCCGGAGATTGCGAGGGTCGCCACCCCGCTGGCGTGGAAGTCGATGGGCACCGCGCCGAATGCCTGCACCGCGTCCGAGTGCACGGGAATACCGTATTCTGCGGCGATAGCGGCGATCTCGGGGATGGGCTGTACGGTACCGACCTCATTGTTCGCCCACATGACGGTCACGAGCGCGACGTCTTCGGGGTTCTTTTCGATGAGTTCGCGGACGGTCTGCGGGTTGACGCTACCGTGCTCATCTACGGGGATCCATTCGAGCTGCGCGCCTTCTGCCTTTTCGAGCCATTCGCAGGTTTCTTCCACGGCGTGGTGCTCAATGGAGGAGACGAGAATTCGGGTGCGCTGCGGATCTTCTTCGCGGCGCTTCCAGTAGATGCCCTTGACGGCGAGGTTGTCCGCTTCGGTGCCGCCGGAGGTGAAAATAACCTCGGCGGGGTCGGCACCGACTGCGCGAGCAATGCGTTCGCGGGCGTATTCGACGGTGGCGCGGGCGTCGCGTCCTACGGCGTGAAGGGAGGAGGGGTTGCCGCCGTTGCGCATCTGTTCGACCATGGCGTCGATGGCGGCGGGCAGTACGTCGGTGGTGGCGGCGTGGTCGAGGTAGACGCGGCCGTTCTGACGGTTGGTTTCTGCGCTCATGGTTCCTCCTGCTGGGTTGTTGGGCGGTTTTTCGCCTCGCTTATTTTATCGCGCTCTATCCGCGCTCTTCTAGGCGTGTTCACCTGCGGCTGGGTTGGCGAGCGCTACTCCCCCGGGACGTGCGGGGCTGTTCGAGGGCTGTTTGTAGGCTGCGCGGTACACTTAGGAACGTGTTCAAGATTCTTTTCTATACCCCTGAGATTCCCGGCAATACCGGCAACGCTATCCGTTTGGCGGCGATTACTGGCGCTGAGCTGCACCTGGTGAAGCCGCTGGGTTTTAACTTTGATGATGCGCATCTGCGCCGCGCGGGTCTGGATTATCACGACCTGGCGGTGGTGACGGTGCATGAGACCCTTGAGGATGCGTGGGAGGCTCTGGCTCCGGAGCGTGTTTTTGCGTTTACGACGACTGCATCGACCTCATACGCGGATATTGAGTACCGTCCCGGTGACGTGTTCATGTTTGGCCCGGAGTCGGTGGGTCTGCCCGCTGAGGTTCAGCAGGACCCGCACGTAACTGAGCGTGTGAAGATTCCGATGAAGCCGGGCCGCCGTTCGCTGAACCTTGCCAACTCTGCATCCATTGCGATTTTTGAGGCGTGGCGTCAGAACGGTTTTGAGGGAGGCGCCATCTAGCATGGCTACAGCACACCATAATCTGTCAGGGTCTCTGGTTCAGCAGATTCTGGAGACAACCCCTCCCCTGGCCGAGCAGATTCGTTTGGATCCGCAGAATAGGGAGTTCACGGAGCGGGGCTGGGAGCCGGTCTATTCGGCGTCCCCTCATGCCCGTATTGTGGTGATTGGTCAGGCGCCTGGACGCGCCGCTCAGGAGAGCCGCATCCCGTGGAATGACCCGAGCGGCGTGAAGCTGCGCGAGTGGATGGGCGTGACGGATGAGCAGTTCTACAATCCCGAGCTGATTTCGCTGCTACCGATGGATTTCTACTATCCCGGTAAGGGCGCGCACGGCGATAACCCGCCGCGTAAGGATTTCGCACCCAAGTGGCATCCGCAGCTGCTGGAGCTCATGCCGAATGTTCAGCTGATTCTGCTGGTGGGCGCATACTCGCAGAAGCACTATCTGGATGGTGTGCATGCCCCGAAGGCGCAGAAGAATCTGACGGAGACGGTTCGTGCGTGGGAGTCTTATCTTCCGAAGTTCCTGCCGCTGGTGCATCCTTCACCGCTGAATTTTAGGTGGCGGGCAAAGAACCCGTGGTTCGAGCAGGAGGTCATCCCGGCTTTGCAGAAGCGTGTGGGAGAGGTTCTCAAGGACGCTTAGCCCGCCCGTTCTGCAGTATCGCTATAGTTTTGCCTCGCTCATGCAAGATGCTCCCACCCCGCGTATGGGGTGGGAGCATCTTTATTGTGCGCGTTGTTTAGACTGACCGAGCAGTCTCGTCTGAGCGGATGCTTCTCAGCTGTGCCGCACTGCTACTTCAGGATTAAGGGGTTACTTCTGGCTGTCGGCGTCGCCCAGGGTCACGGTGATGTCATGGGTGGAAGAGCCGCGCTTAATCTTCAGCTTCAGATCAGAGCCTGCTGCTGCGGCACGCACGGTACCGTTGAGCTCGTCGCTCTTGGTCACGGCGTGGCCGTCGGCTTCAATCACGACGTCGCCGGATCGCAGGCCTGCCTTCGCGGCGGGGCTGTTAGATTCTACCGAGGCAATTTCAACGCCACCGGGGATGAGCTTGGAGGAGCCCGAACCGGTGTCCGCGGGGCTGTTCTTTACGCTCGCGCCCAGGTAGCCGTGGGTTGCCTTACCCTTGGCGATGATCTCGGAGGAGATGCGCTTGGCGTAGTTGGAGGTAATGGAGAACGCCATACCGTCGGCGGTGCCGCCATCCTGACTTGCCTGGCCCTGCGCGTTAATGCCGACCAGTTCGCCCTTGAGGTTCACCAGCGGGCCACCGGAGTTACCGTGGTTGATGGGCACATCAACCTGAATCATGGGGATGTAGTTCTGACCCTTCGAGTCAGCGGGCTGCACGCGGTTGACGTTCGAGACTACGCCGGCGGTCACCGATTCGCTACGACGATACGGTGCGCCGAGGGCAACCACGGCTTCGCCGGAGACCAGCTTGGAGGAGTCGCCCCAGGTGATGGGCTGCAGGTCCAGGCCGGAGGGGCTGATCTTCAGAACCGCCAGGTCAGCGGCAGAGTCCAGGCCCACTACGGATGCGGTGCGCACGGTGCCGTCGCTCAGGCGCACCTCAATGGTGGATGCAGCGTTCGAAGATGCAAGGGTGACCACGTGGTTGTTGGTGAGGATGTGGCCATCCTTATCGAGGATAACGCCACTACCGCCGCCGGTGCTGGAGCCGTTTGACGCCATGATGGTCACGGTGGAGGGCAGGACCTTCTTCGCGGTTTCTGCTACGCCTGCCACGGTGGAGGAGTTGCTGATATTGGAGCTGACGGAGCCACGCGAGGAAGCGCTGGAGGAGCTGTTGTTCGATGCTGCGATGCCGCCTCCGACGCCCGCACCGACGCCGCCGCCGACGAGGGCTGCGAGCAGAGCTGCGGTGAGCACAACACCGGCGCCGTAGCGCTTGTTGTTATCGGTGGCCTGGGGTGCAGGCTGTGCCGAAGTAGCCTGGGCGGTAGCCGCCTGGGGGTAGGTGTATCCGGGCGAAGCGTATGCCTGCGGGTATGCGTTCTGACCCTGCTGGTAGTTTGCCTGTCCGTTCACACTCTGCAGGGGGCGGGTTGCATCCGTGACGCCGTCGTTGCCACCGTAAGACCATCCGTTGTTCTGAGTCATAAGTTCTCCTAGAGTCGCGCGTGTGCGTCGCCCTGGGCGCACGCTATCTTTCTACTGTAGAGGGTGTTTTATGGTGTTCTATATCTTTTTGCTGTTGGTTATCGGGGAGTTCCCTGGGAATTTCTCCCATTTTTTCATTCAGTGCAGATTGGCTGGTGTGGGGCGCCCTGTCGTTCCGCGAAAGTTAGCTTTATTTCCTATGCTTTGTCCGCTATTTTTCGTCGCTCTCAGGCTTCTCTTTTAAAGCACTCGGTTTTTCTCCACGGTTTACACAGCATGACGCCTCCGCATACACAGCTTGAGCACAGGGTCGCTCCGTAATGTTGAAGGCACGTAGAGCCGACGACAAAGGCAAAGGACAAAGGCAAAGGAGAAACCCATGATGATCGGAACCCTAATCTTCTGTGCGGTCTTGGCAAGCTCCATCGGTATCGGTGCGGGTATTGTGGCGTGTTGCTCGGGAATGGTGTACCGCCGTCATCGTGCGGAGAAAGCCGCCGAGTTGGCGCAGCCGCTGACTACCCAGGCGTTGACTGGCGGTAGGTAGCGCATAGAGTTTGATAGTTTTCGAGTTTGATAGTTTTCGAGTTTGATAGTTTTCCGGGGCGGGAGATGAGAGCCCCGCACCGGAAGGGGCGAGAATCCCCAGTATGTCCCGAAGGGTCGGTGTGAGGACCGGCCCGGGTGTGATAGTGAGTTGAGTGATGACTGATGCGGCGTGAGCCCCTGTATGAGGGTTTGCGCCGCATCATCTTTTAACCGTGAGCGGGCACGGGAGGCACTGGTGGAAAGCCCCAATGGAAAGCACCCGGTACCCCGGCTACTTCCCTTTTAGTATGCGGTAAGGCGAGGGTGCTATGAGCGGCGGGAGATTAGCTGGGTTATGGTGAAGTTATGAGGATTATTTCTGCTGTTTTCGCTCTTGTTGGCGCGCTGCCGGTCATGCCTGCGGCGGTGGCGTCTTCTTTGGACGGCGCAACCCGCCTGTACGCGCTGCTTATATTTGTTCTGATCTGCGCGGCGGTAGCATTTTTTGCGTCGTTGAGCCCCTCACGCCGTCGTGCGCGTGAGATTAGGCGGCAGGTGTTGCAACAGCAGCAGAACCAGGCGATGAATCAGCAGGTACCGCCCCAGCAGGCGCCTTCACAGCAAGTACCCACTCAGCAGGCACAGCCTCAGCAAGTTCCTTCGCAGCCAATACAGGGCGCGGTGAGCTACCCGATGCATTACCAGCCGAAGCAGGCGCAGCCGGGTCATAGTGCTCAGCCGCCGCTCCCCCAGCCGAATCAGACTGTCGAGACTCAGCAGACTCAGACGCCCTCGCCTCAGCCTCCTCAGCCGGTGGCGGCGCCTTCCCCGCTGGAGCCGATGCAGGTAGGTGGCGAGTCTAGTTCTTCTACAGCCCAGAACCATTCAACACAGAACCATTCGGCGCAGAACCATTCAGCAGAAAGCCCTTCAGCAGAGAACCAGGAGCAGCAGAGCATGCCCCAGAACACCTCGGTACAGGGTGAGGAGCGAGCGCAGCCTGAAGAGCGCCCGCAGCAGCAGGCTCCCCAGCAGGCTCCTGAGAGCAAGCCCTCCGATCGTTTCTCTTTGAGTACCAACCACAAGCTCATTTTCCCGCTCGAGAACGCGCAGCGCAGCCGCTACCCCATGGTGCTTTCTGTCAGTACATCTGAGGATGAAGTTTTTGCGTTGCCGTCGATTAGCGGTGTGCCGCAGCATCTGCTGGTGGGCACGCAAGAGAATCATGTTCCGCTGAATCAGCGTCAGCGCTGGCAGCAGATCGAAATTCTAGAGAACTACCTCATGCGTGCCGTCATGAACCTGCAGACGCTGGAGCGTGCGCAGGTTTCACCGCTACACAGTTTCAAGGAGACTGCCCAGGCTGACCGCGCGGTGCTTGCCGCCGAGCTGGAAGAAACCATCCGGGTATCTCGGCTGAAGCTGAGCGGGGCGTTGGAGTTCTATGTATCGTTGCCGCGTTTGGCGGAGGCGCCGGGCTCTTTCGCTTTTGCCCGTGATCATGCGTTCTCCCTGAGTGCCACCGTCATTAGCCTGACGGAGCAGTGCTTTGAGCGTACCTTCCGTTGGCGTCTGCTGGAGGATACTCTCCCGGATTCTTTGAACGACCGCCTCTACGCGGTGCGTTATCTGCGTGAGAGCGCGCAGAAGCTGGCGGCTTTTGTGGAGCTGAGCGATTTTGATCGCGCCATGCAGCTTGCTGAGACCTGGAAGAAGACGGCGCGCAAGGATTCGAATCTCGATGAGGTCAAGGTCTGGAATGAGATGACGGAAGTTGCCTTTGACGTTCTGCCCGAGTTGCGAGAGCAGGCGTTGAAGGGCGTTCAGTCTACGTTGGAGTTTAGCGAGCTTTTCTACCGTTCCAGCGAGGATGGTACGCACCGTATGCTCCGCCCGGAGCAGCTGAGCGAGTTTGAGCTCAAGGGCGTGCAGTCCACGCTGGAAGAGCGCCTGGAGAAGGTGCGTCTTGAGCTTCAGGATGCGGAGTTCTGCGCCGCTGTTTTGAGCCTGCAGGCACGCGCTGTCATTGAGCTTCTCCAGGAGCTTCTGCAGGTCGAGCAGGACGGCGTTCTGGCGGAGATTGTGACTGATTTGCGGGCGCTTGCTCACCACTCACCCGACCTTGCCGAGCTGCCCATCCAGACATTGATGTTCAGCCGCGAACAGTACGCCCCCGATGGGGAGGATCTGCCGACCATTGGCGAGCGCATCCGTGCCCTCTCGAGCGTGCCCGAGGTTCTGGCGTTCGTTCACTACGAGGGACCGGCGCTTCTGGCGGGCGTCGCAGATCCGTATAAGGCGTTTTCTGGGGAGAGCCTCTCCGAGGGCCTGCTCTCGGAGGAGAAGAAGTTGTCTTCTATGCCGCTGTCGGTGTTGCGCACCCATTCGCGGCTTCTGCAGCAGGTGCTTCGCCTGCAGAATCTGCGGTTGAAGCTGGCGTGGGTAAGTAGCTGTAGCGGCTACATGCCTTGGTCCCTGGTTGATCGCCATTTCGTTGGCCCCTCTGCCGCTGATGAGGATTTGAAGGAGCTGACCGAAAATATTGAGGCGCTCGCTGAGCTTCTGGACGCCCACTCTAGCTCCCAGGTGTACAAGGGCCGCGGCGTGCCGACTACGCCCTTCCTATGGGTGCAGATGCGTAAGCAGGCAGATCGCAGTTCTAGGTTGCTGAATCATGTGCAGTTCTTGGGCTGGATGTACGCCTCGTCTTCACGGGTTCAGGTGGTGGACGGCATGGTACAGAGTATCCACGATGTTGATGCCGCGGAGGTAGTGGAGCATCTGATGAGCAATCTGGAGATTGCGCGTCGGCGCTAATTGACTGAATATCCGGTGAGCCGGGGTCTAGCATGAGGCTAGGGCCCGGCTTTCCCGTATACCGGCCTTCCTGTATACCGGCTTTCCTGTATAAAGCCTGGGAAGTCGGTAAACGGGTGGCAAACAGCGGCGCAACATTCTCGTATCTGTGTGTTTGCGTGGCTGAGCCACCGCTACACTAATAATGTGACCAGCACTAAGGTGTGCGATGTTCAAGCACGCCGTGAAGTGCAGGTCCGTTCATACTTCACGACAACGGAGGAAAGACCATGACCGAGCACGCCTTTGCGCGTCAGATTCGTCCCGCACGCCCTCGCCTGCGCACTATCTTGGGTGCCACAGTGCTGGCGGCAGGTCTTTCTTGTGCCCCGGCGGTTCTACCGGCTGGTTCTGCATTTTTGAGCACGTCGGCGCAGGCTGCTGCCCCGATGCAGATTACGGGCACCACCGTGTACGATTCCACGAACTCTTTGGGTGATACCTCTACCCTGAAGTCTAAGATTTCGGCTCTGTCGAAGAAGCACAACGTGGATTTGCACGTGGTGGTCATCGATAAGTTTGAGAACCCGTCTACTTCTTCGAGCTGGACGAAGGCGCTTGCCACGAAGAACAATTGGGGTTCTGCCGATGTGGTGCTGGTGATTGCTACCGAGTCTCGCCAGGCGTATTTCTTGGCCGGTAGCACCAAGACCCTGTCGAGCGATCAGCAGACGAAGGTGTACCAGAACTACATTAAGCCGAAGCTGCAGAACAGCGACTATTCGGGTGCGGCGCTGGCTGCGGTTGAGGGTATCGAGGCTCAGAAGGGCGGTAGCTCTTCTGGCGTGGTGACCGGCGTGCTCGGTGTGGGTGCGGCGGCGACCGTGGGTGCTGGTGGTTACGCGATGTACCGCCGCCGTAAGAAGAAGAACGCTCAGCAGCAGCCTCAGCGTTCCTACGGTGCGCCTCGTAACTACTCCCCCATCCCGGAGGTTCCGCTGGAGGAGCTGCGCACTCGCGCCGGTAGCGCCCTGCTTCAGGCTGATACGACGATGAGCCACGCGAAGCAGGAACTGGATTTTGCGCGTGCACAGTACAGCGACCAGCAGGTGGCTGAGTTCGCTCAGGAGATTGCGCGCGCTGAGGATTTGATGCGTAAGTCCTTCCAGCGTCAGCAGCTTCTAACCGATAGCATCCCGGATACCGAGGCTGAGCAGCGTGCCTGGTTGACTGAGATTATTGATAACTCTCAGGAAGTCACCCGTATTGCTCAGGAGCAGGACGCTAAGCTGGCTCAGCTGCGCAACCTGGAACAGGAGGCACCTCAAGCTATTGAGGCACTGGCTCAGCGTCTGCCGCAGCTGCGCGCCTCGGTGGAAGAGATTGCCGCCCAGTACCGCGCGTTGAAGGAACGTTACCTGCCCAGCGCTCTGGAGCCCATTTCCAAGACTCCTACCCTGTTGGAGTCGAACATGGTGCTGTGCGCCGCTGAGGTTGAGAAGGCTCAGGCAACCGTTGCTACGGCACGTTCGGAGGCGGTCGCTCACCTGCGTACCGCTGAGGAAGCTGCCTCGCAGATTCAGGCGCTGGGTGCGGCTGTGCATACCCGTTCGCAGGAGCTGGAGCAGGCTCAGCTGGGTCTGAGCACCGATCTGCTGAGCATTCAGCGTGATGTGGCTGAGGCGAAGAGCCTCGCGGCTTCTCAGCGTCGCGATGATTTGGGTGCGGTCGCCGCCGGTATGGAGGCGGTGCTCAACCAGGTCACCCAGAGTGCTTCGGCTCGCCCGAATGACCCGCTGACTCTGGCGAACCAGCTGCGTCAGCTCTCCGCTGAGCTGGATAAGGCAATGACGAATATGCGTGCTACCCGCGAGCGTTCTCGTGCGGCTTCGCAGAACCTGGATCGTACGATGCGTTCTGCCTACGCCGCGGTGAACGGTGCGCGTAGCTACATCAATAACCGCCGCGCTGCGGTGGGCCCGATGACCCTGACCGCTGTTTCTGAGGCGGAGCGTCACCTGGGTCAGGCTCAGCGCCTGGCTTCTTCGGATCCACTGAACGCCATGAAGGAAGCCAATATGGCTATCCAGAAGGCGACCGACGCGCAGAACCGCGCTCAGAGCGAGGTCGGCAACTACTACAACAACCAGAACGACCGCGGCGGCGGTAGCTTCGGCGGTGACCTGGCGAAGGGTCTGCTGCTGGGCGCTCTGATGACCGCGATGAACTCCGGCACCAGTAGCTGGGGTAGCAGCGGCGGCCACAGCAGTGGCGGTAGTAGCGGCGGCAGCTGGGGCGGCGGCTTCAGCGGAGGCGGCGATTGGGGTAGCGGCGGCGGTGACGGCGGCAGCTTCTAACCGCCTCCACACTGGCTGTCCTGCCGGTGCTGGCGATCCTGCCGGTCGGTTTCTGCAGGTATTTCTACAGTCTGACCGGCGGGGCACGTAGCTTACCTCACCGGTTTTTCCCCAGTCGGAAAACACCCGAGGCAATTTACCAAAAGTTTAAGTAACAGAAATCAGGCGTGCATCATTTTCACAGCATGCACCCAGAAATCTGCCACATAATTAGTTATACGGGCACGGCTCACGAGGAGCGTAGTGCTCCCCCGCAGCCCGTGAACAGAAAGTAGGAGATTATGGCTAAGCAGACCATCTTCGGCCGTATTGCACAGCTCACTAAGGCAAACATCAACGCCCTGATTGATGCAGCTGAGGACCCGGAGAAGATGCTGGACCAGATGGTTCGTGACTACACCAACAACATCCGCGAGGCGGAGGCTGCAGTAGCACAGACCATCGGCAACCTGCGTCTGCTCGAGAAGGACCACGCAGAGGACGTCAAGGCCGCTCAGGAATGGGGCACCAAGGCTCTGGCAGCTTCTAACAAGGCTGATGAATTCCGCGCAGCTGGCGACGTTGCCAACGCTGACAAGTTCGACAACCTCGCTAAGATCGCTCTGAACAAGCAGCTGCTGGCTGAGAAGGCTGCACAGGCTGTTGAGCCTCAGCTGGCTTCCCAGACTCAGGTTGTCAACCAGCTCAAGGACGGCCTGGAGAAGATGCGCTCCAAGCTTGAAGAGGTCAAGTACAAGCGTGATGAGCTGACCGCGCGTCAGAAGACTGCAGCAGCTCAGACCCAGGTGAACGACGCTCTGAAGGCGTTCGACGTTCTGGACCCGACCAGCGAGATGAGCCGCTTCGAAGAGAAGGTTCGCCGCGAAGAGGCACGCGTCATCGGTCAGCAGGAGCTGGCAGCTTCCTCCCTGGACGCTCAGTTCAACACCCTGGACCAGATGGAGCGCGAGACCGAGCTGGACGCTCGTCTGGCTGCTCTGAAGGCAAAGAACGCTCCGGCTGCTCCGGCTCCCCTGGCTGTGGAAGCTCCCACCCAGACCCTCTAAGCCCGGTCTAGTGCCTAGCTTCTTGAGCTAAACCTCAAAAGATCCGCCCCGTTCCTGAACTTTAGGAACGGGGCGGATCTTTATGCGTTAGGGGATGCGAGCCTTAGTTCGCGTAGATGTACAGGTAACCTGCCATCGCGGAGCGGGTGACCGCAGCATTGGAGGTGGAACCGGTACCAATACCGTTGGAGGCAGCCCACGCCAGAGCCTGGGACGCGTAGCCGCCCTGAGCCTGTGCCGGGGAGCCAGCTGCACGGTACATGAACTCAGCCATGGTGGACTCGGTGACGGCCTCCAGGGGGCGGAAGTCGCTACCGCTGATGCCCTGCTGGCTCAGCCAGAAAATCTCCTTGTACGCGGGGTGGTTGACCGGAACGTCGCTGAACGGCGAAACAGCCGGTGCGTTCACTGCGGGGCGACCAGCCACGCGGTACAGGTAGGTTGCCAGCTGCGCGCGGTTGACCGAAGCGTTCGGGCGGAAAGTACCGTCCGCGAAGCCGAGCATGATGCGCTTATCAGAGTTCCAGCTAATCTCGTTGTAGTTCGGGTCCGAGTCGGACAGGTCGCGGTAGCCCAGCGCGGGGGTCTTACCGGCGAAGTCCAGGGAGGACGCCAGGATGTGCGGCAGGTCGTAGTCGTGGTGGCTGAAGCCGTCAATCAGCTTCACGCGGGCGTCGGAGAAGCCTGCGCCCAGGTATGCGTTGTAGCCGGACTCAACTGCGCCTCGTGCGCTCCAGGTGACGGGGTTGGTGTTACCGGAGGTGTCATTCGCGCCGACCCACCAGTACATAGGCAAGCCCTTAGTGGTTGCGTCAGCGTCCACGGAGCCGTCCGAATCGCCGCCCGCGACCATGATGGAGCCACCACCGTTACGCCAAGCGGTGTTGTGGTCAGTCAGCTCGTAGGTGATGAACTCAGCGCCACCGGAGTAGCCCATGGTCCACACCTGGGAAGCGTCCAGGTTGTTCTGGCTGATGAAGGACTTCGCGAAGGAGCGGAAGAACTCACCGTTGGTGTTCATGTCTTCCCACCAGGTGATGCCGTCGCCGGATGCGTTGGTGTCCGGGGAGATGATCGGCACAAAGACCATGTTGCGGGCGTTAGCGATCTTGCCCATTGCCGCGAGCATACCCTCGTCGGGGGTGTAGACCTTGGACTCGTTACGCTGCCAGTAGTCGCCGTCGAAGTAGAAGACAACGCCAACAGGCTTGGAGTAGTCCAGGTTGTTCGCGTATACGTGGTACTGGGAGGTGGTGCCCGCCGGGGAGGTGTAGCTCTGGTAGGTTGCGGAGCTCATGGTGCGGGCGCGAGGAGCGTTGTTCTGCTTCTGCTCAGACTTCTGTTCGGTCTTCTGCTCTGCCTTCTGCTCGGCCTTGGGAGCGGCGGTTGCCTTACCCTTGGTGAGCGAGCTGCTCAGAATCTCGGAGAAGTTGTAGTCGAAGTGGCCCGAGCCGTTCAGAACGGTCGCGGAAGCGTTGGTGTAGCCAGCGTTGCGGTAGGCGTTGTAGCCGCCCTCAACGGCGCCTCGTGCGCTCCAGGTCTGCGGGTAGGTCTCACCGGTGCCGTCGTTCGAGTTTGCGTACCAGAACATGGGCTGGGACTTCAGCGCAGCCGAGGGGGTGCCCTCGTCCAGGCCACCGCCAGCGACCATGATGGAGCCGCCGCCGTTGCGCCAGGTCTGGGGCTTGGTGTTCAGCTCGTAGGTGATGAACTCAGCGCCACCGGAGTAGCCCATGGTCCACACGTTGGAGGAGTCCACGCCGTTAGCCGCGATGAAGGAAGACGCGAAGGAGCGGAAGAACTCGCCGTTACGCTCCATGTCTTCCCACCAGGTCACGCCAGCATCGTAACGGTTGGCGTCCGGAGAGATGACGGGCACGAACAGCATGTTCTGTGCCGCTGCGGAGGCAGCCATCTGAGCCAGCTCACCGGAGGGGTCGTAGACCTTGGACTGGTCGTTGCGCCAGTAGTCGCCGTCGAAGTAGAAGACCACGCCAACGGGCTTGGAGAAGTCCACGCCCTCAGCGTAGACGTGGTACTGCGAGGTGGTACCAGCCGGGGAGGTGTAGGACAGGAAAGTCTGGTTGGTGCGGGTTGCTGCCACACCGGATGCCGCCTGAGTAGCCTGTGCGATCTGCGCGGGCTGCGCGGCAGGGGTTGCAGCGCTCTGGGTAGCTGCGGGGGTCTGTGCAACCTGTGCCAGTGTGGGCTGAGCGGAAGGCTGAGCCGCCTGTGCGGACTGGAAGGTAGCCGAGGGGGTTGTCTGCTGAGTTGCCTGGGCAGTGTAGGTCTTCTGGATGGGCTGAACCGCGGTCGTTGCGGGAGCCTGCTGAGTCTGCTTTGACTGTTCTGCCTGCTGGCGGATCTGCACAGCAACCTGCGAGAGGGTGGGCTGCACAGTGGAGGTGAACAGGGACTTGGGGGCCTGGGTAGCTGCGCCGGGGATGTCCTGAACGACGGGTGCGAAAGCCGAAGCGGGTGCTACCAGGGTGCTACCGAGCACGGAGGGTACAGCGATGACTGCGAGAGAGCCAGCCTTAACAGTGCGGGGGCGAAGTGCCATGGGTTGTCCTCGTTGTTGGTGTTTCGTGGGGCGCGAACGCCCGAGAGTGGTTGAGTGATAGGTGGTCTATAGGTGAGAAGCCTATAGGCGGTCGGCCTGCGAATGTGATGCCGCATGGAGCAAGTCCAGTAACCGTCCCGTGTGTGTTGCGGGGACGTCCTCATGTGATGGAGGGCTGCAGTATTCATTTCGGAGAGCTACGCGGCGGACCGCGGTGACCACGTACTCAAAGCTACCAGGTCAAAAAGCCTTTTCCAGCGGTTTTTTGGGGCTATTTTTGAGTATCGAACAAGATTCAATCTTAACAAGAGCTTTTTCTCAACTTCTAGTTGAACTTTAGTCACCTTCAAGCAGAGGTTGAATGTACTGTTTTTCCTTGATTTTCCGGGGTTTTTGAGCGTTTTTTGAAAGGGTTTCAAAAAACTCTACAATTAACTTGAATGTTTGGTATGTGATTACAATCACTTTCGGGGTGAATTGTTGCACTCGAAGCCCAATTTTTGCCAAAAACCGCGGAATTCCGGGGCAAAACGGGTGATTTCCAAGCCCGGAATATAGGCACCTTTCGCATATTCCACTTTGAGAATGCACTTTGAGGCAAAAACAGCCCCCTCGCCACTCCCCCACCCAGGCATCCTATCGGACCCCTCATCACGCTCTTGAGACCCGCCCCAGAGCCCCCTTCAGGACCCCTTTCAGATCCCCTTTCAAGGAGCTCAAAAGCAGCGTCTCAAGAAGGCGTAACCACCCTCCAGCAACCGCTCGGAAGTGACTCCACCACCCCCATGGGCACACCCGCTTGAAGCCCCGATAGACGGACTGAGGAATACCTCGAAAGACGCATCGGGAGACGTTCCGAAACCAGTCCAGGGTACTTTCACGACGGTTCTATGAAATTCCGTGAGGAGGTTTCAAGAGGGGTTTCGAGAGGCCGAAAGATCCACCTCAAGCACCCCGGAAGGGGCAGCAGGCTGCCCCCCCCATCAGTCTCCCCGAAGCACCGCCCCGACAAGGTTCAGAAGACCCCCTCCGCAGATTACAGAAGGCAGGAGATACGGAGAGGCAGGAGATATAAAGAAAGCCGCCCAGCAGGCGGCAGAAAGGTAGCACAAGAAGAAGAAAAGTAGGCGGCAAATGAAGACAGGTCGCCGACAGGAAAGGTGCAGGAAGGTGGCGAAAGAAGGCAGACCGGCGGTCGGAAGGTGACGGGAGGACAGCAGAAGGAGACAGGTCGGCGGGAGTACGGGTTTTAGGGAATAAAAAAACTCCCGATAGCTAAGCTATCGGGAGTTATCCGTTGCGGGGACAGGATTTGAACCTGCGACCTCACCGATCTTGTTTGCTGTCGTTCCCACGACTTGGATTTTAAAAGGCGCCACCTTTGGCTCCTATATATTTTCTACCGGGTTTCTGTTGGCTGCGATAAGTTCGGGGTTTTTACTAACGTCGGTGAAACGTGCATAGCTATACTTCACTTGGAAAAGCGTATGTGAGGATAGCTGCACTTCCAACGGATAGGTTTCCAAGTGACGGCAAAGCGAAGTCAGCGTTTGCTAAACTGTTCTATCGAATCCCAGTTTGAGATCGGTCCTTGCAAGTTCCACACCTTCGTTTTATTCCGCTATCACGAAGGCTATTTCCGGCTCTTCCGAGTTGAGTGTGGGTGACCAGGTATTGGTCGGGGGTTGTGGGTAGAGGTCGAGGTCCTTGATGATGAGCGGACTTCTACCACCGCGATCTTCAAAGGACCTCCTGTTGACTTCTTACCGTGACGGATCATGGGGCAGCCACACACAGAGCACGATGCAGTATTCACAGGAACGAGGCAAACACGACCAACTGAAAGAGTGACTTTCCCGCACCAGAAAGCCGAAAAGTCACCCAACCAGCAACACGTAGTGTCCTATAACCCAGAAAGAAAGCTCTCCCTGGAAGCCACTGAGGCTTCCAGGGAGAGCAGTCAGAGAGTGCGAAAGACGAATACACCGCTATCAAGCGTGAGGCGGCCGATGGGGGAGTCGTAGGTGGCGAGCGCCGGATCAGAATTGCTCGGGGTGATCGCGGTAGGCATACGCCCACACTGTCACGGCGACAGTCACAGCGCGAGTCCACGCGTCACGGACAGCGTCCAGTTCTGCGCCCTCGAAGCCCTCCGCCAGGAGACGGTGCCCGACCTCCACAGTCGGCGCGATGAAGGCGAGCACGTAGCGCAGAGGCACGAATGGCGTCGAGTCCGCCCCATCCGCCGCGTTCTTCGCCGCGGTCATGTGTCGAGCTCCGATCAGGTACTGGTAGTCCAACCACGCCTGATCCCGCTCGCGCGTGCACATGTCGATGATCCACTGGGCGAATCGGGGCTTTGACGCCTGCGCGTACTCGGGGTTCGGCTGTCCATCCGGATGCGCGGAATGTGCTGCCAGGTAGGTCTTTTGAGCCAAAATCCCGCGCCACGTGTCGACCATTTCCATGGCATGCGGCGCCAGGATGGGTTCTGCTCGCGCGAGCAGCTCTGCGTCACCGGGCTGGACGTGCGCGGCGCCCTCAATCTGGCGTAGATCCTCGAGTGTGAGCGGAGACGTGGGGACGGCATCGGTGCCGTAGGTGTACCCCGACGAGTGGTCGTAGGCGGTCATGCGAACCTCCTTGAAGCTATGCGTCAATTGTAGAACGTGCTCTTGCTCAGGTCAAGTCCTGTGGAGTGGTGTAATCGTTTTGTGTCCTTCGGGTTGGGTTATGCGCTGAGTTGGAGTGGGGTGTCCTCCTGCCCGGTGGGTTGTGGTGTGAGTCGTGATCTGGTGAGGATGTCGAGGCTGAGGTAGCGTCGGCCTTCGGCCCATTCGTCGTTTTATTCGGCGAGGACGGCTCCGACTAGGCGGATGATTGCTTGTCGGTTGGGGAAGATTCCCACGGTGTCGGTGCGGCGGCGGATTTCGCGGTTGAGGCGTTCATTGGGGTTGTTGGACCAGATCTGGGTCCACACCCCGGTGGGGAAGGACGCGAACGCGAGGACGTCTGCCCTGGCTTGATCGAGGTGATCACACACGGCGGGGAGCTTGTCGTGGACGTAGTCCAAGAGCCGGTCGTATTGAGCGTTGACCGATGCCGCGTCGGGCTGGTCATACACCGAGTGCAGCATCGCTTTGACAGCGGGCCATAGTGCTTTGGGGGTGACGGACATGAGATTAGCGGCGTAGTGGGTACGGCATCGTTGCCAGGTGGCTCCGGGTAGGTTGGCGGCGATGGCCTCAACCAGGCCCAGATGGGCATCACTGGTGACCAGGCGCACGCCGGTCAGGCCTCGGGCGACCAGGTCGGCGAAGAACTCCTTCCAGGCTGGAGCGGTCTCGCTGGTGGACACGCGCACCCCCAGCACTTCGCGGTGTCCGTCATTGTTGACTCCGGTGGCAACCAGAACCGCGCACGAGACGACGCGTCCTCCTTCGCGTACTTTCATGGTCAGTGCGTCAGCGGCAACGAAGGTGAAAGGCCCGGCATCGTGGAGGGGCCGGTTGCGGAACTGATCCACGTGCTCGTCCAGGTCGGCTGCCATGCGTGAGACCTGGGACTTGGACAGTCCTGTGATCCCCAGGGTTTTGACGAGCTTGTCCATACGGCGTGTAGACACTCCTGCTAGGTAGCAGTCAGCGACCACTGTGATCAAGGCGCTTTCGGAGCGTTTGCGGCGTTGAAGCAACCACTCTGGACCACTCTGGAAAGTAGGTACCTGAGCGCAGCTTGGGGATCGCCACGTCAATGGTGCCGACCCTGGTGTCCAAGGGCCGGTGGCGATACCCAGGGTTAAGGGTCAAAATGTGTGTCCGGAATCGCGGATTTTCACGGATTGACCTGTAGGTTTCCGGAAAGTATATGCTCCGGAAGCATATATCTAGCCCCCGACGGGAAATCCTCGGTGTGGCAGCCGTGATGTGCTATGCGCGGCGTGGTGTGGTGTCGCAATGTCGAAGAACCAACCACGCTGCCACTGCGGCGGTGAAATGAAACGCAACGGCACCACCAGCAAAGGCACCACCAGATGGCGCTGCAAACAATGCGGCGCCTCCAGCGTCAAACGTCGAAACGACATCACCAACGCGGCAGTGTTCACCCAGTTCATCGAGCATTGCACCACCGCAATATCACTCGACGACCTAGCCAAACGAAACGGTGTTAGCCGCGCCACCATGAAGCGGCGCTTCAAGTGGTGCTGGCTCGTTGATGTGCCTGACCCCACCGCCGGCCACCACAAGCGGATCTACGACCGGTCAAGTACTGTGGAGTGGTGTAATCGTTTTGTGTCCTTCGGGTTGGGTTATGCGCTGAGTTGGAGTGGGGTGTCCTCCTGCCCGGTGGGTTGTGGTGTGAGTCGTGATCTGGTGAGGATGTCGAGGCTGAGGTAGCGTCGGCCTTCGGCCCATTCGTCGTTTTATTCGGCGAGGACGGCTCCGACTAGGCGGATGATTGCTTGTCGGTTGGGGAAGATTCCCACGGTGTCGGTGCGGCGGCGGATTTCGCGGTTGAGGCGTTCATTGGGGTTGTTGGACCAGATCTGGGTCCACACCCCGGTGGGGAAGGACGCGAACGCGAGGACGTCTGCCCTGGCTTGATCGAGGTGATCACACACGGCGGGGAGCTTGTCGTGGACGTAGTCCAAGAGCCGGTCGTATTGAGCGTTGACCGATGCCGCGTCGGGCTGGTCATACACCGAGTGCAGCATCGCTTTGACAGCGGGCCATAGTGCTTTGGGGGTGACGGACATGAGATTAGCGGCGTAGTGGGTACGGCATCGTTGCCAGGTGGCTCCGGGTAGGTTGGCGGCGATGGCCTCAACCAGGCCCAGATGGGCATCACTGGTGACCAGGCGCACGCCGGTCAGGCCTCGGGCGACCAGGTCGGCGAAGAACTCCTTCCAGGCTGGAGCGGTCTCGCTGGTGGACACGCGCACCCCCAGCACTTCGCGGTGTCCGTCATTGTTGACTCCGGTGGCAACCAGAACCGCGCACGAGACGACGCGTCCTCCTTCGCGTACTTTCATGGTCAGTGCGTCAGCGGCAACGAAGGTGAAAGGCCCGGCATCGTGGAGGGGCCGGTTGCGGAACTGATCCACGTGCTCGTCCAGGTCGGCTGCCATGCGTGAGACCTGGGACTTGGACAGTCCTGTGATCCCCAGGGTTTTGACGAGCTTGTCCATACGGCGTGTAGACACTCCTGCTAGGTAGCAGTCAGCGACCACTGTGATCAAGGCGCTTTCGGAGCGTTTGCGGCGTTGAAGCAACCACTCTGGACCACTCTGGAAAGTAGGTACCTGAGCGCAGCTTGGGGATCGCCACGTCAATGGTGCCGACCCTGGTGTCCAAGGGCCGGTAGCGATACCCGTTGCGCCTGGTGTGACGCTGCGGATCTTGTTGACCCCACTGGGCCCCGCACACCGCATCAGCGTCCGCTGATAGCAACGCGTTAATGACGTGCTGGAGCAAGGAACGCATCAAATCTGGGGATGCCTGGGACAACGCCTCGCCAAGCATGCCAGCAGGGTCGATAATATGAGGAGCGGTCATCGTTGTGCCTCCAAATCATTTCGAGTCAGAAGTAGAAGAGCTTTCTCGAAGGATCACACGGTGACCGCACCCATCACAAGCAACGGGCCGATCACCACACGGTTACACCACTATGCGGGACGCTACTCTTTCACGCTTAGTTACCGCCTGTTTGAGGCTAAGCGGTATATCGAAAACGTTGGTATATCAGTCAAAACATGGTGTGTTGCCGCCTCTACCGCCTAATTTCTAAAAAGTGTACACGCGAGTGTTCATCTTCCTACATATGCGTGTGTATATATAAAAGTTTTCGGTTTTAGGCGGTGAAGGCGGTAAAGGGTTGGGATTCGGTTGAGATACGAGGGAAAATGCTATACCGCTTTTGCATTTTCAGGCGGTAAACAGCCGGTATCAACGCCGATTAGGCGGTGAAAATCCTCCTCTGCAACCTCCCTCCCACGAGATCATGCACGAGCGAAGATAGTCATACGCCCCGAAGGGGCGTTGGATGATAGTCCTCGATGTTGGGTGATAGTCCCCCCTCCCCCCACCTCGACGACGGGCCTGAGTTTGGCTGAAAGGTAGGGAATAACATAGGGATTCGGTCTCGTCAGGGCAAAACAAAACCCGGTATCTCAGCGACTTTTCGTTGAGATACCGGGTTTTTCTGGTTGCGGGGACAGGATTTGAACCTGCGACCTCCGGGTTATGAGCCCGGCGAGCTACCGAACTGCTCCACCCCGCGGCGACTCATACAACTATACAGACCCCAAACCGGGCATGCAAGCCAAAAACGCGATTTGTAACCAAGCACACAAAAATAGGGGCTGTTGGGTAGAAAGCAGTTGGGTAGGAATAGGGGCTACGGGGCAGTGCCAGGGGTAGAACATACAGGAACGGGGTGGAAGTGAATCACTTCCACCCCGTTCCCGCAGAGATGTTCCCGCAGAGACCGCTAGAGCTAGTCGGTAGGAGCCGTATCCAGTGCAGGCCCCGGATCTAGAGCGAGGACGCTAGACCCATGAGCATCCGGTATGGGCTACTCCCCCGCTGTCTCTTAGGCTTAGCCTCTTAGTCTTAGCGAGAAGCCGAGGCGCTGGCGCTGGGCTTCGCGCTTGCGGGGGCGCTTGCAGAAGCCGCGGCACTGGGAGCTGCAGAGGCGCTCGGAGCCGCAGAGGCACTGGGCGCTGCCGAAGCCTTAGCGGAAGCCGCGCTCTGCGCCTCCTCAGCCTCCAGAGCCTTCTTCACGGCTGCTTCCAGACGCTTCTGAGCCTCACCGTAGGCAGCCCAGTCGCCCTTCTTCATTGCCGCATCAGCATCGGTCATCGCCTTCGAGGCATCCGTCAGAGCCTGCTTCAGCTCCGAAGACTGCGAAGCCGACGAACCGCCGGTCGAAGCCCCCGAAGAACCAGAAGAACCAGAGGAGCCAGAGGCAGAAGCCGAGGGGCTAGCCGCCGAACCGTCCAGCTTCGCACCCGAAGAGCCACCGAACACCTGGTTCAGCGCTTCCTCCAGAGTCGGAGCGAAACCGACCTTATCGCCGAAGCTCACCAGCACACGCTGCAGACGCGGGTACTTAGCGTCACCGCTCGACTGCACGTACACCGGCTGAACGTACAGCATGCCGCCGCCCACCGGCAGAGTCAGCATATTGCCGTTAATAACCTCAGACGAACCGCGGCGCAGCAGGTTCAGCTGGTTCGACACCTCAGCGTCAGAGTTGAAAATATTCTGAGCCTGACCCGGGCCGGGAACCACCGAAGAACGCGGCAACTCCAGCAGACGCAGCTTGCCGTAATCGGGGCTACGCTCGCCGTCCTTACCGGTACCGGCATCACCATTAGCGGCAAGGAAGCCGTACATCACGTTACGAGAGTTCGAATCGCTCTGCTGAGGAATGAACGTGGTCGTCAACGAGAAGTGCGCACGCGAATCACCGGGCATCTGCAGGGACAGGTAGTAGGGCGAAATCGGCTGGTTACGATCATTGGTCGGGTCATTCGGAATCGACCAGACATCGTCACCGGCGTAGAAGCTATTCGCGTTCGTCACGTGGTACTTATTCAGCATGGTGCGCTGAACATTGAACATGTCAGTCGGGTAACGCACGTGGCTCATCAGCGAAGCGTTCATCTCACGGTAGCTCTTCACCGTGCCAGGGAAAACGCCCTGCCACGCCTTCAGCACCGGGTCCTCCTCATCCCACGCGTACAGGGTTACCGAACCGTCATACGCGTCCACGGTAGCCTTCACCGAGTTACGGATGTAGTTCACCGAGTTAGAACGCTGAGCACCCGCAGCGGTCGCCGCATCCTGGGAGCTACCCTGCGCGTAAGGGAACTGATCGCTCGTAGTGTAAGCATCCACAATCCACTGCACGCGGTTATTCACAATCGCCGGGTACGGCTTAGAATCCACGCTCAGGTACGGTGCCACCTTACGCACACGATCCAGCGGGTTGCGTTCGTACAGAATCTGCGAACCCTCACGCACCGCATCCGAAAGCAGAATGTCAGAGGACTGGAACTTAATCGCGTAAGACAGACGAGCCAGCAGCGAATCAACGCGAGGACCACCGTAACCGGCGAAAGTGTACTTCGCATCGGAGGCGTTGGTTTCCTCAGCAGAGAGCGGACGGTCCAGCTCCAGGGTGTCGCCCTTACCGCCCACAATCGAATACTCCGGCGAGCTCATGCCAAAGTAAATACGCGGCTCATAATCCTCGCTCAGGGTACCGGTCGCCTTAATGCCGGACTGCAAGAACTTCGGGTTACCCGCAGAATCCACCTGGTTACCGTACGCGGCAATCACACCGTAACCGTGGGTGTACACCACGTGGCGGTTATACCAAGAATCGCCGCTCGTCTGCGCCGGGTTCAGCTCACGAGCCGCCAACACAGTATCCTGCGTGGTATTACCCACCGCATAGCGGTCCACCGCCAGCTGCGAATCAAAACGGTAGTACGGACGGAACTGCTGCATCTGCGCAAACGCCGAAGACACAACATTCGGATCCAACAGACGAATATTCGCAATGGTCGCGCTCGAAGAGCTCAACGCACCGGCACGAGTATCAATCGTCGCGTCATACGGGGTGGTTTCAATCTTGTCCAGACCGTACGCGTAACGGGTCGCATCAATATTGCGCTGAATGAACTTTGCCTGAGCACCCTGCTCATTCGGAACCACCTGGAAACGCTGAACAATCCACGGGTACAGGCCGCCTGCAACCAGAGCAACAACCACCAGCATCGCGGTGCTAATCAGCGGCAGACGCCAACGATTCATCGAAGCCGCGACCACGAACATAACAGCCACCAGCAGAGCAGAAATCGCCAAAATAGCGTTCACCGGAATCGACGAGTTCACGTCCGTGTACATGGCACCAGCCCAGCGACCCACCTGCTGCTGAGTCGACGAATAACGATCCAGCCAGAAGCTCACCGCACGAGTCAGCAAGAACGCAGCCGCCACAATCGCAGCGTGACGACGGAACGCCACGGTAGTGCTCACACCGCCCGGCTGCACCTTAATACCGCCGTAGAAGTAGTGCATGAACACGCCCGCGAGCGCCGACAGCACCACAGCGGAGGTCAGCAGAGTCACCACCATGCGGAAGAACGGCAACGCAAACAGGAAGAACCCGTAATCCAGACCGAACTCCGGGTCAGTCTTACCGAAGGACTGCTGGTTGAAGAACAGTGCGACGGTACTCCACTGAGTCATCGTCGCCGAAGCAATGAACAGACCCAACAGCAGCGGAACCGCAACCAGCAGAACCTTACGCGCCTTATCCACGCTCTCGTGGTAGCGGCGCATGCTCTCCTCAGCACGCTGCTGACCAAACACGTCACGCAGCATCTGCTCGGCAGCATCCGTGCCGCTCGTCGGCACGCTCTGGTCCGGCTTCGGCGCTTCCTGCGGCTTCTTCTCGGACGCCGGCGCCACATCAGCATGACGGACCGCATAGGACATCGAAGCCCACAGCGGCACGGCAATCACCACGGCAGCCACCACAAATACGGCCGCCTTCAACAAAATCTGGGTAGTGAACACGGTGCTATAACCCAGCTGATCAAACCACAGCCAGTCCGTGTACACCTGGGACGCACCCACAAAAGCAGCAATGAGCACCGCCACCACAGCAATCGTCACCCTCAGGGGGCTACGGCGCTTAGGCGTTGACTTCTTCGGCTTGGGATGCGCGGTGCTATTGGTCGACTCAGACACAATTCCTCGCTCATCATACGTTCAGAGAAAATAACTGTCTTTAAGTATCTCAGAGGTACAGCAGAAGGGCAGAACCTCGTAGAAGCTCGGGGCGAAATATGACCCCGGGTTGAGAGGTTGTGGGGTGCGAAATAATGAGGTGAGGGGGCTGGTGAGGACAGAGAAGAGGATGCAGAACAGCCCCGGTACCTTAAGGTACCGGGGCTGACTTCTACGTTATACGGGGTAGAACCTCGCGGAGAGAAACGTTACGTTAGGAACCGCAACGGGGCAGGGAATCATCCGGGGTGCCGGATTTAATCGCCTCCACCGTCTTCACTGCCTCGTCCAGGGTCGACACCGGCACAACCACCATCGTGCCGCGCACCTGACCGGCGTGATAGTAGTTGAACAGGTCGGGGTCCTGCGCCTGCATCTTCACAATCGAATCGCAGTTCTCCTTAGGCGCCAAGAAATAACGCGCACCATAACGACCCGTCGCCAAAATCTTGTACTTAATACCACCAATTGCGCCAACCTTACCGTCAGCATCAATCGTGCCGGTACCCGAAATGTAGCTGCGGTACGGGTCGCCTCCGGCATCCTCATCGGCGAGCAGGGTACCCTCGCTCAGCTTATCGACCGTGCCCAGCGCCAGCATCAGACCCGCGCTCGGGCCGCCCACACCGTCCAGGTTGTACTGCACGTGCGCCGGCAGGTCATAGCTCTGCTTCAAACCCGCGCCCAGAATCCAGCGGCTATTGTCGCTGGAACGAACCGGGGTCAGTTTAAACGTCTGCTGCTTGCCGTCACGTTCCACGGTCACGTCAATCGGCGAACCGTTCGAAGCGTTCACAGCCTTCGGAACATCGGTGAGAGTCTCAATCTGCTTCTCCCCCACCTTCACGATGCGGTCGTCAGCCTTCAGCGCGCTCGCCGCCGGGGAACCCTCCACCGTGGAAAGCACCTGAACCTTCTCAGTCACCGCCATCTTCAGCTGGCGCATCGCCGCGACCTTCGCCTGAGTCTGCGAATCAGCCATCTGTGCACCGGTCGCCGCTGTCGCCTGCTCATGGCTCACGTGCGGGTACAGGGCATCGGTCGGCACCACGAGGCTGCGGTTACCGTCAAACGCCAACCAGCCGTAGAACGCCTCCGCGCCGGACAGCTCCGTGTACGGGCCACCCGAAACCGATACCGTGGTCATATTCATCTTGCCGAACGTCTTATAGCTGGGCGCGCCAGAAATCTCAATGACGTCCTTATCCTGGTAGGTTCCGAGCACGTCAAAGAGCGGGCCGGGGCCCTCCTTCACATAGGAGCTGGGCAGAACAAAAGCGCCAGCCAGCAGGGCGCACGTCGCCACAGCGCTAACCGAACGCAGGTTCACGCGGCGCGGCGCAAAACGCGGACGGCGTTTGGTCGCCTTCTCATTACTCTTCACGCTCGCGGAGGCGGCGTTCGGCTGCTGCTCAGCATCGGGGGTGGACTTAGTCATGGTTTCTACAGTACCGGATAAACCTGCTTTTCAACACGTGGGCGGGCACCGGGACCCCGCTAAAAATAGAGCCCCAGGAGGCGTTCACGCTCTGACCCGTACCTGACCCGCGCCGCGCTGTGTCAGCACCTGGCGGTGACGGCGGCACGAAAAAGCTCCCAAACCCCGACCCCGAAGACAAGCTTGTGTGCCCTCAGCTGATTAACCCGCCTCCACAGCAATGGCACGGGAAATTCTCAGCAAAAATCGGTAGGCTGGACAGCGAGCGGGCCAGCTGCGCCCACCCCCGGATTACGAAAGGCTTCTACATGTCTGAGAACCCCACCGGCGGCGCCTCCAACGAGCGCGACCCCCTCGAAGAATTCATTAAGAAGATGCAGGAACAGGGCTTCGACCCCTCCGCAGGGGCAACCGGCCAGGGCGGCAAGGGCGGCTCCTCCAACGCACAGAACCCCTTCGGCGCACAGAACCCCTTCAGCGCACTCTTCGGCGAAGGCGGTCAGAACCCCTTCGGCATCAGCATCGACCCCGAAGACCTGAAGAACATGGGCATGGGCTTCAATCCCGCCATGATGCAGAGCATGTTCGCGCAGGTGCAGGCAATGTTCTCCGGTGCGGGCGCATCCGACAGCCCCAGCGGCGTGAACTGGGATAACGTAAAGAACCAGACCCGCCAGATGCTCGCATCCATGGGTGAAGACCCCTCCGTACCCGAAAACCTCAAGCGTGCCGTAGAAGACGCGGCGAACCTCGCCGACCTCTGGCTGGACGCAGTGACCACCATCGAACGCCACAACCACCCGGTACAGGCGTGGTCCAAGGCGGAATGGGTTGAGCATTCCTTCGACTCCTGGCGCGAAATGGTCGAGCCGGTCGCAGCCGAAGTCACCCAGTCCATGGTCATGCCCGGCGCACCCGAAGACGTGCCCGAAGAGATCTCTCAGATCCTCAACAGCGGCTTCTTGAACAACATTGGTTCCGTGATTTTTGGTGCACAGATGGCGCAGGCGCTCGCACAGCTCGCCGGTGAGGTCTACTCCTCCACCGACGTGGGCTTCCCCCTCGCACCCGGTTCCTCCGCGCTGCTGCCCAACGGCTACCAGCAGCTCGCCGAGAGCATCGAGGTGCCCCCGCAGGAGGTTCTGCTCTACCTTGCCGTGCGTGAATCCGCGCTGATTCGCCTGCACAAGGCAAACCCCTGGTTGCGTGAAGACCTGGTTCAGCTCGTGGCGCGCTACGCCCGCGGCATTCGCGTGGACATGAACCGCATGCAGGACGCCGCATCCCAGGTGGATATGAGCAACCCCGACGCCGTACAGGAAGCATTTGAAGGCGGCATGTTCAGCCCCCAGCGCACCGAAGACCAGGAACTGGCGGTGCAGCGTCTGGAGGGTCTGCTCGCGCTCATCGAAGGTTGGGTATCCGTCGTCACCGAGGACGCGACCCGCAACCTACCCAAGGCACCGCAGCTGACCGAAATCATGGCGCGCCGCCGCATCGACGGCGGCCCCAGCGAGCAGGTCTTCGAGAACCTGGTCGGTCTGGAACTGCGCCCGCGCCTGGTGCGTGAGGCACAGCAGTTCTGGCGCTGGTACGAAAACGCCCACGGTATTGAGGCGCGCGACGGCCTCTGGGACACCCCGGAGACCCTGCCCACCCCCGCCGAGCTGGAAGACTTCACCGCATACGATGCGCGCATGAACGAAATCAGCCTGGACGACGTGGACTTCGACTCGGAGCTGCAGAAGCTGCTGGACGGCGGCTTCGGCGACGCGCCCGAAGAAAAGTAAAGCTGAGCGAAGTGAATAACTGATACCTCGAGCGGGGGTGGCTTGTAGATGTACAAGCCACCCCCGCTCGAGTGTTTTGGCTGGAGTGTTTTGGTTGATAGGTTTTCAGCGGTGCTTTAGTTGGCGCTGTTTTCGCCGCGCTCACCCTCAGCCCGCGAGCGCCCCAGCGCGTACCCCTCCAGGTAGGCTTGCGCCCGCAGCAGCTGCGGGTAGCGCGCCTCCAGAGTGCGGAACGCCGCCGAATGATTCGGCTGGATGAGGTGGCAGAGCTCGTGGTGAATCACCGAATCCAGCACGTACTCGGGTACGCCCTGCAGCTCCGAGGAGATGCGGATCTGCGTGTTCGCGTAGGTTGCCGAACCCCAGCGCTGACGCTGGTTGCTCACCCAGCGAATCGACAGCTTCTCCAGCCTGTCCGAGGCGACCAGCTCCGGCAGGTGCTTCTGCGCCAGGTGCAGGGCGCGGGAGCGCAGGTACTCGTCCGTGACCGTCAGCTGCGTGGCACGTTCACGGCGGGCGGCACGACGCTGAATGCGCGGCAGCAGGCGGGCAATATGCTCGTCAATCTCTTCGCTCGTGCTCGCGGCGGGAATGAGCAGGCGGTAGGCGGGGTTGCCGTGCGCATCCTCGCCGTCGCGCTGCATGCTGATGGTGCGGGTGCGGCGTGCCGAGCGGACCAGCTCAATCTGCGGGCGATCCTCGGTGGCGGGCAGAATTTCACGCTTAAAACGCTGAGCCATAGTCTCCTCTTCCCTTCGACGAACGGCGGGGCTGTGCGGCACGGGGCTGAGTCGAACGAGCCGGGCGAGCTGGGCTATACGACGAGCCGGCGCTCTCAGCCCTGCGGCGGCGCTTCGCCGGATCAATATCGTCTAGGAAACGCGAACGCTTCCGCTGACCGCGACCACCCACGGTGCGGGTCATCGTCCAGGTCAGCCACAGGTACTTGCGGGCGCGCGTAATGCCCACGTACAGCAGGCGGCGCTCCTCATCCACCTCATCCGGGGTGGTCGCAAAAGTAATCGGCATGAGGCCCTCGTTCAGGCCGCACAGGAACACGGCGTCCCACTCCAAGCCCTTAGCCGCGTGCAGGGAGGCGAGGGTTACACCATTGACCTGCGGGGCGTCATTGAATTCGCTGCGGTGGTTCAGGGTCGCCACCACCTCGTGCATGGTCAAAGGTAGCGGCTCGGGTACGCCCGGGCGCGGGTTCGCGCGGTGCTCCCGAAGTTGCTCCTGGCGGTTCTGCGCCATCATGTCCACCATGTGCACGAGGGCGGCAAGGGACTCCCACTTCTGGCGGGCAGCACCGCCAGTGAGCGGGCCTTCCTCCTTAAAACCCAGGCCACCAAGCACGTCACGGGTGTAGCGAGTGACGTCTTCGGTACCGTCCGTGGACTTCGCCGAACCACGCAGGGCAAGCATCGCCTGCTTGACCTCGGGACGCTCAAAGAAACGCTCCGCGCCACGCAGCTGGTACGGAATGTGGGCGGCAGCCAGAGCAGACTCAATCGCCGCCGACTGCGCGTTCGTGCGGAACAACACCGCAATCTCCGAAGGCGGCACGCCGTCCTTCTCCATCAGGTCGCGGATATCCTCGGCAATACCGGCGGCCTCCTGCTCGTCGTCCGCGTAGCCGAACCACTCCACATCCACGCCGGGACCGCGCTGAGACATCAGCTCCAGCGGCGGCGCCCACGAATGCGGGCTCGAATCCGGATGCGGACGACGCGCCGCCAACAGACGGTTCGCCAACTCCACCACCTGCGAGTGCGAGCGGTAGTCGCGGGTCAACTTCACCGTATGCGCGCCACGGTACCGGCGCGCAAAATCCAGCAGGTAACGGCTGGTCGCGCCGGTAAAAGAGTAAATCGTCTGGGAGGCATCGCCCACCACGCAAATATCGTCGCGGCCGCCCAGCCACACATCCAGCAGACGCTGCTGCAGCGGGGAGACGTCCTGGTACTCGTCCACCACAAAGTGGCGGTACTGGTTGCGGACGGTCGCGGCGAGCTTCTCGTCCTCCTCCAGCATGGCGATGGTCAGCAGCAGCACGTCCTCAAAGTCGATGAGGTTACGCTCGTCCTTGAGGTCCTCATACGCCTGGAAAATACGCTGCATATTCTGCGGGGTAATCGCCGAGGGCAGCTGCTTCTCGCTCAGACGCTGCATGATGGTGTCCGGGGTGAGCAGCTGAACCTTCGCCCACTCAATCAGCGACGCCAAATCACGTAGCAGGGAACGGTCCGTACTGATGCGCAGACGGTTCGCCGCCTCCGTAATCAGCGAGGCTTTGTTCTGCACGATGGACGGGAACGTACCGCCCACCACCTGCGGCCAGAAATACACCAGCTGACGCAGCGCCGCCGAGTGGAAAGTACGCGCCTGCACGCCGTGCGCACCCAGCTGGTGCAGGCGGGTGCGCATCTCCTCCGCAGCACGCAGGGTGAAGGTCAAGGCGAGCACACGCGGGCCCTGGTATCGACCAATCGCAATACCGTAGGCGATGCGGTGCGTAATCGCGCGGGTCTTACCGGTACCGGCACCCGCCAGCACGCGCATGGGCCCGTCCAGCTCCGTGGCGACCGCACGCTGATCCGGGTCAAGCCCGGCAAGAATATCGTCTGCGGAGATCATATGCTGAGGCTGCTGAGGTATGGCGGTCATAATGCTCCATCAGTAAGGCGGGCGGTACAGGCAGACGGCTTACGCTCGCGCGGGCATGCGGATATACGGGCATGCGGGTGCGCGAGGCGCTGATAGCCGGTCTTCCATTGTATTCTCCCAGACTGCATTCTCCAGCCCCGCCGCGGTTTCTTAGCTGATGCTTTCATTCAGGGCGTGAGGATTCAGTGCATGAGGATTCAGCGCTTGAGGGTTCAAGGCGTGAGGAACCCGCCTGTTTGGACACGCATGGTGAGAAGCGCAACGCAATGCGCAGAAATACGCAGACGAGCACGTTTAGGCTTGTCCACAAGTATCTTCACCACTTGGCATAAAGATCTTAAAAACTACTAAACGGCACACATTGGTTTGGTAACCTTAACCCGTGACTTTATCTCCCCTTCAGCTAGCAGCCATTGTCTCCGCCGGAGTGCCCGGGATTTACCCCGTCGGCGCCGAACCGGTCCGCGAAGACAGCGACGACTTCGACTCGGCAATCATCGCCGACTCCACCGGTCGCCGCTGGCGAGTGCGCGCCCCGCGCCGCCCCGACGCCAGCATGCGCCTTGAAGCTGAACACCTCATCCTGCAGTCGTTCAGCCCCGGCCTGCGCGCACGACTGCCCTTCGCCGTACCCACCGTCGCCGGCACCGTACCCTACGCGGGCGGCAACGTCTTCGTGTACACGCACATCCCCGGCACCATCTACGACGTGGACCAGCTCGCCGAGCTGAGCCGCCGCGAAGTTGCGGCGAACCGCCCCTCCCTGGCATCCATCATCGCCAAGGACATCGCAACCCTGCACGTGATGCCCGAAGACATCATTTACGAAGCCGACCTGCCCTCCTACTCTTCGGAGCAGATTCGCCTGCGCAAGAACGCCGAGCTCGAGCGTGCCGCCGCAACCGGCAAGGTGCCCGCCGACCTGCTCGCGCACTGGCGTACCGTGCTCTCCCCCGGACCCATGTGGCAGTTCCGCCCGCGCGTGGTCCACGGTGACATGGGCGCAGAGAACCTCGTACTGCACGTAACGCCCTCGACCGCGCGCATCGTGGAGGTCACCGGCTGGTCCGATGTACACGTGGGCGACCCCGCGCAGGACTTCGCCTGGCTGTACTCCTGCCAGGACATCGACTTCACCGACGAGGCCATCGAGGTGTACCGCCAGCAGATGCCCCAGCTGCCCGACGCCTACCTGGCGCAGCGCGCGAACTTCTACGCGGAGTTCGCGATCGCCCAGTGGCTCACCCACACCGTGGAGGTCGGCGACCGCGACGGCGCAACCCACGCCGTGTCCATGCTCCTGGACATTCAGGACGACCTGCGCGCCTCCGGCGAACTGCTCGGACAGGAGGAGGTCGGCCCGCTGGTCGGCCCCGCCGAGTAGCTATTGGCTCGGGTAGCCGTTAGGTTTCTACCTACCGCATAGGTTTTCGGTTCAGCCCCGCAGTACTGCGCTGCGGGGCTGAACTGTATCTACGGGGGTTTTATATCCGCTTGCCTGTGCCCGGTGAAACCAGTTCCCTGAGTGTCTGTCAAACCGACGAAATTATGCCCATAAGGGCTAGTGGAGGGGCCTTAGTGGGCCTTTTATCAAAATTTATTTAAGTGTTTCCCCTCACCTTTTGAGCACCAGTTTTGCATTTTTGTGCATGAATGACTCAGATTAAGCCTGAGACTTGAAGGTGTGCCAAGGACGCCATTCACAATATTTCCCGGGTGCAAATACACCACAAACCCACAAAAACCAACTTTTGGTTTTGGGAGTCCACAGGGCCTCAACTTCATCTTGAACCATGCTCAAAATAGTGCATTTTAGGGTAAAAACTTTCCCTGTAGATTTTTCCAAAAACTCCTGGAATACTTTTGCTGTGCCGCGAGAAAACCAGCGGACACACTCCCCATAGCGCACTGACCAGCGCTAATATCGTGGCAGCGATAAATTGGGGAGACAGATTGGACGGGACCCTGACCGGTCATGTCAGGCCCGAGCCGGATTCATGCACCGCGCAACCAATCACCGATGGCAGAAATCTATAGAGCTACTTTCGAGGTTGTGTTTGAGAGTAAAGACGCACGCAAACCCCACGGGGCGCCGGCGGCGCGAGTGAGGCCGCGAAAGCGGCAGTCGTTCGGCGCGATTCTTTCCCGGAGCGTGCGAGGGCACGAAGTACCTCTATAGTTCTTCAGCGGCCGAGGACGCCTCATCACCCTAATGCAGTGGGGTGAAGAGGCGTCCTCTGCCATTAACCGTAGAAATCCGCACAGAAAAGCAGCTCACGAGGCACAACGCCTACGTGAGCTGCTTTTCTCTATTCGGTGACAGCAAGCGATAACACGGTGCTGGCTGGCACGGCGCAGGCTAGCGGGGCACACTAGTACGCGAGCGCCGCCCGCCCGGCGCTGGGAGATCCGCTGTTGAAATCCGCTACCTAGCCCTTGCGCGCCTCACGAATCACCTTCGCCAGCTGCGCCTCCGTGGGCAGGCCGCCGCGGATCTGGTGATCCCACACCTCCGCAACACCCTTGCCGCCCAGGTACACGAACACGGTGCTGATACGCTCCGGGTCCACGCCCATAATGCGGGAGAACGCGATGCGGTACAGGCCCAGCTGGAAGCGTCGAGACTGCATGGTCGACATCTTCGGGCGGGAACCGCTCTTCCAGTCCACCAGGACCCAGCGTTCGCCGTCTTCGTCCTCGGTGCGGAACACCGCGTCGATACGGCCGCGCAGGCTTAGCCCCTCGATGTGGGTTTCAACCGGGTACTCGACCGCCCAGATGCGTTCCTTCCACTCATCGCTGCCCCACTCGCTGTTGGCGAAGCGCTCCCAGAGGCGCTGGACGGAGGCCTCCAGTTCGCTTTCGGATTCCTCGTAGGCGTCCTCGAAGGTGAACTCGTCCTGTTCCTGCAGGTCAGCCGGGATTGCAGATTCAGAGGGGTCTGCGGGGTCTTCTGCAGACTCAGCGGGCGCGGTGGAGGCAGCAGAACCCGGCAGGTCAACACCCACCGTGTCCTCCGCGTCGGGTGCCTCCAGCGGGTCGGCACTCGGTGCGACGCCGAAGTGCTCCTCAATCAGCGCGTGCACCGCCGTACCAATCGTTGCCGCACGCGAGGGACGCTGAGGCACCGGGCGCATCAGCTGATACACCGTGCCCTGCGGGTCCTCGCTCAGGCGAACGAACGTGGATGCGGACAGGTGCCCCGGCAGCTGATCGCGCAGCACCGGGTCGGTCTGACCCATCATGAGCAGAAGCAGGTCGGCTTCGCGTTCCCAGTCCACCGCCTGCTGGCGCAGGGATTCGGGAATGGCGGACTCACCCTGTACCGCGGCTGCGGCAGATGCGGCGGGTGCAGGGTGGCTTGCGCTCTCCCCCGCTACATCCCCGCTCTGGTGCAGGTCATCCTCCCCCGCGCCGACGGCGAGCTCCACCGCCAGGGCGGCACGCTCGACCGCCTCGCGACGGCTCGAGGAGTTAATCGCAATCTCACGTTCCAGGTGCTCATGCTGGCCGCGGCGAAGCATCTCCTTCGTACCCTGCGTGAGAGCGTCGTCAGAGGCCCAACGCCAAATTACGGGGCGCTCCAGTGGATCAAAAGGCCACATGGCGGTCAGCACCGCACCCAGGTTCGGGTTCCTGTCCTCGTAGTTCTTCTGGGCGAATTGGCCGCGCACCTCAATCGGCAGCGCCGCCGCCACCGTGGGCGAGAAACCGGGCTGAGGCGGTTGCGTCTCACGCCATTTCTCCCGCTCGGTGGCTTCGATGATCCATTCGGGCACCGGCAGGTTCAGGCGGGTGCAGTTCTCCGCCACCGTGCGTGCTCGTACGGAAGGAGCCGCCAGCTGCCAATCCTGCGCGAGGGCGGGAGCCATGACCTCAACCAGCGCCCAGGCGTAGCGTTGCACCTGCTCGGCGTAGGTTGCCCGAGCGTTCGCGCGCGCCTCCGCCTGTACGGGGGTGAGCTCGTCAGCGTCTAGGGGGTAGAGTTCCAGCTCTTCCAGCAGTGCCGCCTCATCGGGGGCGGGCGGCAGGTTCGAGGGATCCACAACCGTACCGTGCACCAGGGTCACTGGCTCAACCAGGCGGTACTTCGACTCGGCCAGCTGCTCCACCCAACGGCGCACATGGTTCAGGTGCACCTTTTTGCGCTTATCGGCGGGGTTCGGCATCGTGTACGACAGGCCCATACCCACCAGCTGAGGCGCCGCCCAGGGGGTATCCATCGTCTCCTGGAAACGCACGGAGGGCGCATCTACCGTGGGCGTGCCCATGCCGAAGAGGGACTTGAAAAGCATCTCCATCAGCTCCTCCCAGAAGGGCTGCACCGGCTGAGGCGCCACAGAAGCACTCTTCCAGCGGTAGGCGCTCATCGCCAGCAGGTTACGGGCACGGGTCATCGCCACGTACATGAGGCGGCGGTCTTCCATACCGGCGTGCTCGGCAGCATCATCTTTATGCTCGCCCAGGTAGTCTTCCAGGTCCTTTGCCTTCTCGAAGGCGGTAATCTCCTCCGGGGTCTCAAGGATCGAGGGAAGGTACTCGCGGTCGCCACGCAGCGGCCAGGGCAGAGCCGCATTAGCCGACATCTGCCACAGGTTCGGGGTCTGCCCGCCGGTCGCACTACCGCACAGGCCCGGCAGAAGCACATGATCCCACTCCAGGCCCTTCGCCGCGTGCATGGTCATCAGCTGCACCGCGTTCGGGTCAGGTTCCACAGCGCCCAGCGCCAGGCCCTTCTCCTCGTCATCGGCACGCTCAAGCCAGGCGAGGAAGCCCATCACGTAGCTCACGCCGCCCGAAGACAGCAGGAAGCGGCGCGCACCCGGGTCGCCCTCCTCCGCGCTCACGCCGTCAGAACCGGCGTAAATCATTGCGTTAATACGCGGCGCCGACATGCCGTAGGCGGCGGCAACCTCGTGGAAAGCGTCCAGGTTCGCGCGCGAACCCAGCGGGTCGGTACCCGGGCGGACCGCCAGCTCAATATCGAGCAGCATGGTGCGCTCAATCTCGTACAGCAGCGTGCCCAATTCCTCGCTCAAACCGGCACGCAGCACGCGCATCTGCTCGGCAAAAGCACGCAGACGCTCCAGCGCCGCCGGGGAGAAGCGGCGGCCGCGGTAGTGCTCACCGTAGAGGGGTTCGCCGTCCGCGCCGTCCTGCGGCAGGTTCTCCACCGCCTCAATGAGGGAGGCGTAGCCGGAGGAATCCTCCACCGCGCCCTTGAGGGTTTCGTCCAGGCGTTCCTGGGCGGCACGCAGGTGCTCCGCCTGCAGGCTGATAGCCGCTGCGTCGTCGGCGTCTTCAGCCTCGGCGAGCATACGCAACGCCATCTGCTCACGCAGGGCGCGCTCACGCTCACGCACCAGCGACTGCGCCCAATCACCCAGCGCCAACATATCCGCCGCACCCAAACGCCAACGCGCACCCGTCAGCAGGCGCGCCAGGGCATCTGAACGGTTCGGATCAGCCAGCACACGCAACGCCGACACCAAATCCACAACCTCCGGCTGGGAGAGCAAACCGCCCAAACCCACCTGCTGCACCGGAATGCCCAGACGCTCGCACTCCACACGAATCGGGTCCAGCTGACCGTGCACACGCGCCAACACCGCAATCTCGGGCATCTTCAGGCGCGGACGCACCGAACCATCACCGGAACGATGCGCCGCGTAGGCGCGCTCATACTCGCGCACCGCCTGCGCACGCATCGCCGCAATACGCTCGGCGATAGCCACAGCCTCCTCGCGGTCAGAGTCGTGGTACGTCAAATCAACGCGCCCCACCATGCCCGCGGCAGCCTGCTCAAAAGCGGGCGAACCGGGCTCCCCCACCAGGGCGCAACGCGGGCGCAGGTCAGGAACCTGAGCGGCGGTAATATCGCCGTCTGCGGCACGCACCCACTCGGGAACCTCCTTCAGCTTCTCCGCCACGTGGTTTGCCGCGTTCAGCACCGAAATGTCGTTACGCCACGCAATGGACAGGAACAGCGGTTGCACATGCTTGGTTGGGAAATGGCGGTAGAAGCTGAACATCTGACCGTCCGAAGCGCCACGGAAACCGTAAATCGACTGCTTCGGGTCACCCACAGCCATCACCGGATGCGCCGGAATACCCGCCGCCTCATCGGCACCGTAAATCGAGGAGAACAAGCTCATCTGCGCGTGCGAAGTGTCCTGGAACTCGTCCAGCAGAACCACCTTGAAGCGGGCACGCTCACCCTCGCGGATCGCCGGGTCAGCCTCCGCAATGCGGGCGGCAAAACGCATCAGGTCACCGAAATCCAGCACCTGCATGCGCGCCTTCACGCGGGCGTAGCTCATCGCCATACGCGCGTACACTCGGCGGTTACGCAGCAGACGCTGAACCTTCAGAATGTCCCTCTCGGTCTTCGTCTCACGGCGCGGATCAGGCACCGCCGCGTACGCCGCCAGCTGCTCGGTGCAGAAGTCAATGACCTCCTGCGGCTCCACCAGGTGCTCCGCGCACTCGTCAGAAAGCTGCAGCATCTGGTTAATCATGGTCGCCGCAGACACCGGCACGCCGTCCTTATCGAGGGGAAGCTCCCCCTCCCAGTACTGCACAATCTGCGCGGCAAGCTGCCACTTCTGCGCATCGCCAAGCATCTGCGCGTCCTGCTCCACGCCCAGGCGCAGACCGTACTCCTTGACGAGGTTATTCGCGTAGGAGTGGTAGGTGAGCACGGTCGGGTCAGCGATGCCCTCTCGCAGCTCCTCATCGCTCGGGGCGACGCGGCGGCTACGGCGCAGAGTGTTCAGACCGGCACGCATACGGCTACGCAACTCGGTTGCCGCCTTGCGGGTGAAGGTCACGCCCAACACCTCTTCAGGGCGCACAAAACCGTTATCGACCAGCCAAATCACGCGGTCAACCATGGTCGCGGTCTTACCCGAGCCGGCACCGGCAATGACGAGGGTCGGGGCGGGGCCCGCCTCAATCATGCGGACCTGCTCGGGGGTCGGCTTCTTACCGTCAGCGCCGTTGAGCATCTCGGCAATGTCAAGGGCGCTGCGGTAGTTGGCAGGTTTGAGCGCGGGGTCGTTCCCGGCGGCTTCTGCCGAGAAGAGCGTGCCGTCGGGTAGCTGCCAGCTATTGTGCTCGCACCACTGGGCGGGGGTGAGCATGCCGGCACCAGAACCGGGGTTAGTACCGGAGCGAGCGCCGGGGTTAGTAGCGCCGTATGCGCCAGAGTCAGTCATGATTCCTCTTCCTCATGGATCATTCTCATGGGAGGTTCGGGGTGAGTGATATCGAAAGTAAACGTAGGGTACGCGACTACTAGGGCTGCGTCACCTGGCGGCCGCGCGTACAAATCGGGCAGATCTCCGGCAGGCGGCACCCGTAGCCGCCTTCACGGTGACGAGCCTGCACCTGCGAGCCAGCAATCAGCTCCGCGGCGTGCTGCACCAGCTCAGCCGCCCACGAATCGTGCTCCGTCAGGGCGGGCTGAACCTGCAGGCGAGTCTTGCTCTCATCGTTCACGCCCGAGGCGCCCAGCTGCACGAGCGCCGCGCCTCCGGAACGACCCGTATAGCCGGTGTACTCCAGCTCCTGGGGGCGGGCATCCGGTAGCGGTTCGCCCGCTTCCAGGGCGGCGGCTTCGGCGCGGTAACGCTCCTCCAGCTGCTCACCCGCGCCAGCCTCCACCGCAATCTGGTAGGCGGCAAGCTGCGGATGCGTCTCCATCTCCGACCCGGTCGGCTTAGACTTGCCGGTTTTCAGGTCAACAATGGCGTAGCGGCGGGTGCCGTCCTCCGCCGGGGCGGTACCCTCGAGGCGGTCCACGCGGCCGGTGAGCAGTGCATCCAGCTCACCGACTTCACCGGCGGGGTCGAAGGGCACGGGCACACGCACCGAGAAGGAGCCTTCAACACCGAGGTTCTGCCAGCCGGCATCACCCATGTGCTGACGGTAGTAGTAGCTCAGGCACAGAATCATGCGCTTGGCACGCTCGTAGAGGGCGTAGGATTCCCAGGGCACGCGCTCGCGGTACTCTTCATCGGTTTCATCGTCCTTGCGGGCGGGCACGCCGAGGGAGCTAATGCGCTCGTCAAGGGCTGTTTGGAGCTCTTCGAGGGTGCCGGTCGGGTACTCCTCGGCGATGGCGTGAATGAGCGTGCCGAGCGAGCGGGACAGGTCGGTCTGGGCTTCCGCGCGGGCGGCAGAAACCAGCCAGTCCAGCGGGGAGCTGTGAATGGTTTCCAGGCGTGAGGGCGAGAGCGCAATGGTGCGGCGGCTCGGCTTTTCAGCCGGTTCTTCGGCAGGCTCTTCGGCGTGGCTTTCGCCATCTTCACCGTGGTTTTCGTCCAGTTCAGCGTGGTCTGCCGGGCTGTGCGCAAAGAGCAACTCCGTACTAGAAAGCGGCAACAGGCCCCACCACTCGTCGGGAGCGGCACCGGGTGCCTGCGCATTCGCCAGGCGCGCCAGAGTGCGGGAGGCAGCATCGAGTCGGTACGCGGAAGCCTCCGGGCTGAGCGCATCTTCCTCCGGTGCGTTGTGCACCTGCGCGCCGTGCTGAGCGTCTTCGGCACGCATGGCGTTCAGCGACTCCTCAACGAGGGTGCGGCGAAGCTCCGCCACCAGGGAACGCAGGGTGGCGGGGCGGCGCACGCGGGTGATGGGCACCTCCGTGGAGTCGCCAACCGCGTCGGTGGGCAGCACGAAGTCGAAGAACTCGCCGGGTGCCTGATCGTCATTGCGTACGGCGGTGAGCACGAGGCGGGTGCTGGCTCGGGTGGCGGCGACGGCGAACATGCGCAGCTCGTCGTGGCGGGTGTCGCGCACGCGTTCGGGGTAGCTGCGGATACGGGCGGGCGGCACAGGCTGCTCGCCCTCCCCCTCCTGCTGTTCTGCCTGCTGGGCGCGCTGGCGGAGGCGCGCATCGCACAGATCCACGAGGTCGCCTGTGCTCAGCAGGGAGCCGCGCACGGTGGTGTTGGGCCAGGTGCCTTCCTGCAGACCGCATACATATACGGTGCGCCAGGACTGACCGGCAGCGAGTGCGGGGGTGAGAATCTCGACCGCGTCTTGGCGTACGCCGCGGGCGGCGAGGGTGTCCATGGGCAGGTCCTGCGCGTCGATGAAGTCGAGGAACTGCTCGGCACCGGCGCCGCGCATCTGCTCGTCGAATCGGTCGGCGGCTTCGAAGAGACCGATCATGGCGTCGAGGTTTCGGTGGGCGGCATCGGCGTCGGGGCCTGCGCCGCGTGACTGGGCGACCCAGGTCTTTTCGAAGCCGCTGGCTTCCCAGAGCGCCCAGAGCACTTCGGTGCTGGTGGATTCGGGTCGCGCGAGTGCTTTACGTCCGGCGGAGAGCACGGCTGCGATGCGGTGCACGGCGCGTCCTACGCCCTCTTCGGGGAGGGTTTCGGGGTGTAGCAGGGCGCCGAGGAGCAGGTCCTCGCTGGGGCGGTGGCCGCCGCTTTGCAGTTCGATGGATCGCAGCTGCTGGCGGAGTCGTCGCACGTCCATGCTGGATGCGCCACCGAGCCGAGAGGTGAGCAGGGTGATGGCGCTCTGCGCGCCGCCGAGGGGGTTAGCGCGGCTTTCTTCGGCGATGACGTCGTCGAGGCTTCGGCGCATGAGCTCTTCAGCTTCAGTTGCGCTGAGGGCCTCGTAGCCGCCCCGCTCCCCTGCCTCCGCACCTTCTGCGCTACCTCCGGCAGGCATGTGCACGGCGGGGTTGAGCGCCTTCTCGCCACGCTTGCGGGCGTAAACGAGCAGGCTGAGCGCGTCCAGGAAGGGGCGTACGGCAGGCTCGTCGCGCACCGGCACGAGCGCCGCGGAAGTACGCGACGGAATACCGTTCGAGGAGAGCACGCGGCGGATGCGCGCCACGTCCGCGCTGCTACGCACGATGATGGCGGACTCGCGGTAGGGGTGGTTGCCGTAGATGCGTTCTTCGAGCAGCATTTGGGCGATGAGGTTCGCCTCGTCCTGCGAGCTGGAGAGCGCATACTTATACACTCCGGCGGGTGCGGTGCGGTAGTGTGCGGGGTCGAGGATTTTGCCGTCGGCACCCAGGTGCAGCAGCGGTTCGTCGGCGGCACCCCAGGTGAGGGCTTCGTCGGCGGGGGTGGTGTTGATGCGTCCGAAGGTTGCGGGCGCGCCGTTCTTCACCCCCTCCTGCGCACTGTTCTTCTCCCCTGCCTGCGCGCCGTTCTTTGCCCTTTCCTGCTCGGGGGTGAGCGGCACGAACCGGGTGTAGCGCGGCAGGCGGCGGCGAATGTCCGCCACGAGCGGCATCATGAGTGCGGGCAGGCGGTACGAGGTGGTGAGCGTGCGGGTGCGCATGCTCGGGAAGCTTGCCTGCAGGGTGGTGACGAGGTCGGGGCGGGCGCCACGGAAGCCCTGGACCACGGCTTCGTCGCTGTAGGTCATGACAACCTGGGGGCCTTCAGCGAAGAGGTCGGGGTGGGTTTCGGTCAGGTGCGCGGCGTCTGCGGGGGCGACTTCTGCGGCGATGAGGCGTAGCAGCCGGTAGATGGAGGGGCTGAGTTCCTGCACGTCGTCGATGAGGATTAGGTCGTAGCGGCGGCGTTCTTCGGCAAGGAATTCGGGGGCGCGCAGTAGCAGCCGGCAGGCGTCGTTGATGAGTACTGCCGGGTCGTAGGCGTTTTTGGCGCGGAGGGCTCGCACGGCACGGTATTCGGTGTGCAGTTGGGCGAGGGCGTGCCAGGCGGGCTGGTTGTGTTCGGTGGCGAGGGCGTGTACGTCTTCGGCGGTGAGGTCGTATTCTGCCATGCGGTCGAAGAAGTCGCGGATTTCGTGGCGGAATCCGCGGGTTGCGAGGGCGTCGCGGAGTACGTCGGGCCAGACGGGTCCGGGTGCGATACCTTCGGCGTGGTTGGCGAGTAGTTCGCCGATGATGACGTCTTGTTCGGGGCCGGAGAGAAGTTTGAGATTGCCTTCTACGCCGCTGAGTAGACCCCGGGTTTGGGCTCGTTTGAGCAGGTCGAAGGCGTATGCGGCCCAGGCGCGGGTGGGTGCTACGGAGAGGCTTCGATCGCTGGAGGCGGCGATGGTGTCTCGCATGCGGGTCGCGGCGGTGCGGGTGGGTGCGAGGATGAGCAGGCGGGCGGGGTCGTTGCCGTCGGCGAGGTAGCGTAGGGCGCGTTCGGTGAGGTGATGGGTTTTACCGGTTCCGGGGATGCCGGTGAGAAGTTGGGTTGTCATGGTTTCAGTCTATCGGCTGTAGCGCGGTTGTACCTTGTCGGCGGTCATTCAGGCTCGTCGGCGGCTTATGCGCCGCCCCGGCGACTTAATATGCAACCCCCGGGGGGCTTAATATACTGCCCCGAGAACGGCTTATCCACAGCAGCATGACCGCCAGACGCGCGCCTCCTTCTCTACTGGGTTAGTCTTATAGCATGACCTGGATGAACGGCCTGCGCGCCACTTTTGACCTTGAAACCACCGGTGTGGACGTCACCACCGCCCGCATCGTGACTGCTTCCCTGATTCTGCTGGACCCTCAGGGTAATGTGGTGCGCCGTGGCGAGTGGCTGGCTGACCCCGGCGTTGAGATCCCTGCCGGTGCCGCCGCCGTGCACGGTATTACGACCGAGTACGCGCGTAAGCACGGTCGTCCCGCCCGCGAGGTCGTGTGGGAGCTTGCCGGCGCGATTGGTGCGTTGAACCTTGACGGCGTGCCGATTATTGCGTTCAATGCCGCCTACGATTTTTCGGTGCTGCACCACGAGATGCTGCGTCACAATATTGCCAACGGTGAGCTGCCGCCGGGTGTGGTGCTCGACCCGTACGTTCTGCATAAGCACGTGATTCCACGTAAGCGCGGCAAGCGCACCCTGGAGGTTCTTGCCGCCGAGTACGGTGTCTCCCTAGAAAACGCGCACACGTCCGCTGATGACGCCTTGGCGGCGGAGCGTCTGCTGGTGAAGCTGACCGAGCAGTTCCCGCAAGTTCTCAACGTGGATGCGCGCCAGCTACACGAGCAGCAGATTCAGTGGGCGGCGGAGCAGGCGGCGAGCTTCCAGGCGTGGTTGCGTACGCAGCCGGGTAAGGAATCTGAGGTCATTGACGGCCGCTGGCCGGTGCGCCGATAAAACTGCGCCGCTAAACTCGCTCTCGCCTCCCCAGCCACCCATCATATCTCGCCTTTATTGACGGGCTGACACTATCCCCTCCGGGGCTTCTCCCCTATGCTAGAAGGTGACCGCACCTGCAACGAATAGCACGTGAATAGCACGACCCGGAAGGCCTCTCATGGATGATCAGCCCCGCACTACCGAGCCGTACCCTGACACCAATACGCGCAGTATTTATTTGGGTTCTACCCGCCTGGCGCATGAGCATTTGGTGGCGCAGTCTCAGGTGGTGCTCCGCCTGGGCCGCATCCTGATGAAGTCGGGTGCGAGCGCGTACCGTATTAAGGCGTCGATGGCGCGTTTGGCGAAGGCTGTGGGGTTGAAGGAGCATCACGCGCAGGTGACCTTCACCGAGATTTCGACGTCTTCGTACACGGACGGTAATTTCCGTACTGAGGTGGCTGAGCAGCGCACGATGGGCATTAACGCTCATAAGCTGGATCAGTTGGGTAAGTTCATTTCTGAGCTTCCCGAGAAGATTACCCCGGCGGAGGCGAACGCCGAGCTGGACCGTATAGATTCGGCGAAGCCGCTGTACACCCCGTGGATGCTGGCGTTGGCGTCGGCTGTGGCGTGTGCCGGGTTCGCGTTTCTGAACCGTGGCGGTCTGGTGGAGTGCTCGGTCGTGTTCTTGGCGGCGGGTGCCGGCCAGTATTTGCGTTCGACTCTGCTCAAGCGCGGCGTGAGCCACATGGCGACGTGGATGGCGTGTGGTTTCCTGGCGGCGGGCCTGTACATTGCGGTTGTTAATGTGCTGGTTGCGGCGGGTTGGGTTAGCCCGAACCATATGATTGGTTTTATTTCGTCGGTGCTGTTCTTGGTGCCGGGTTTCCCCATGGTGACGGGCATGCTCGACATTTCTCGTATGGACTTTTTGGCGGGTATTTCGCGTCTGACGTATGTGGGTTTGCTGCTGATTAGTGCGTCGTTTGCGGTGTGGCTGTTGGGTTCGCTGTTCCATTTGCCGTTGGCTACTCCGGCGCCTCTTACTCTGGATCCGACCCTGGATTTGGTTCTGCAGGTGCTTTCTTCGGGTGTTGCGGCGGCTGGCTTCGCGATGCTTTTTGCCGCCTCCCCGGTGGCGTGCGTGTGGGGTGGCGTGATTGCTGCGGTGGCGAACCCCGCCCGTATTCACATGGTGGAGGCGGGTATGCCCGCGCATATGGCGGCGACAATTGCCGTGTTTGGTGTGGGTATTTTGGCTGAGATTGTGGCGCCGCTGCATCAGCGTAAGTACACGCGTATTTCCCTGTCGGTTCCGGCGGTGGTGACGATGGTTCCGGGTGTGCTGTTCTACCGTTCCATGTCGCATTTTGCCAGCGGTGACATGTATTCGGCGGCGACCGGTTTTGTGCAGTCCCTACTGATTTTCATGGCGTTGGGTATGGGCCTGGCGTTTGTGCGTCTGCTCTTTGATAAGAACTGGCTGTTTGATCAGGACACTCAGGTGTTGAACCGTCTGGACACCGACCGGCACCTGCGGTAGCCGCCGTATTCTTCTTTCTGTTACCTAACTTGTCTGTTGTGTTTTATCGTCACCTTTCGGTACGTTCAGGTGCTTGTCACCTGCGGTTCATCTGTAGCGCCTATGATGGTTAGGTACGGGACGCTCATAGCGTGCAGGCTCCGTTGCCTGGCGTGCATCGTCCCCTGTAATTCTTTAGTTCGCCGTCTCTGTTGAAAGGCACCGATACGATGACTCCTTCCTCTACCCACCCGCTGCACCACGAAGCTAGCGAGAAGCTGTTTGAGCGTTCTCGCGCGGTGATTCCCGGCGGTGTGAATTCCCCGGTGCGTGCTTTCAATTCTGTGGGCGGCACCCCTGCGTTTGCGGCGAAGGCTAAGGGCGCGTACCTGTACGATGCGGACGGCAACGAGTACATTGACCTGGTCTGCTCGTGGGGCCCGTCGATTCTGGGCCACGCGCATCCGCAGGTGGTTGAGGCGGTTCAGCAGGCGGCTGAGCGCGGTCTGTCCTTTGGTGCGGCGAGCGCGCCGGAGGCTGAGCTGGCTGAGCTGGTGGTCAACCGTATTAACGCGGCGATTCCCGGTGCGATTGATCAGGTGCGTATGGTGTCCACCGGTACTGAGGCGACCATGACTGCGATTCGTCTGGCGCGTGGTGTGACCGGTCGCGACAAGATCATTAAGTTCGCGGGCTGCTACCACGGCCACGTGGACGCGCTGCTTTCCGAGGCTGGTTCGGGCGTGGCAACCCTGGCGCTGCCGGGTTCTGCTGGCGTGACTGCCGCAACCGCCGCGGAGACCATCGTTCTGCCCTATAACGACCTGGACGCTGTACGTGAGGCGTTCGCGAACCATGAGGGTCAGATTGCCGCAATTATTACTGAGGCGGCGCCCTGCAACATGGGTGTGGTGACCCCCGAGCCCGGTTTCAACCGTGGCCTGCACGAGATTGCTCACGCGAACGGTGCGCTCGTCATTTTTGATGAGGTGCTGACCGGTTTCCGTGTGTCTTCGGCTGGTTACTGGGGTTACGCGGCTCCCGAGGATGGCGGCTGGGTTCCCGATATTTTCACGTTCGGCAAGGTTATTGGTGGCGGTATGCCCATCGCGGCGCTGGCCGGTAAGCGTGAGGTCATGGAACACCTGGCGCCGGTCGGCCCCGTCTACCAGGCTGGTACCCTCTCCGGTAACCCGCTGTCCGTCGCGGCGGGTATTACGACTCTGACCCTGGCTGATGCTGCCGTCTACGCGCACCTGGATTCGCGCAGCGCCCAGCTGCAGCAGGCTCTGACCGAGGCGTTCAACGCCGCCGGTGTGGACCACTCCATCCAGAGCGCCGGTAACCTCTTCTCGGTGGCGTTTGGTACCTCCGAGGCGGGCGTGCACAACTACGCCGACATCAAGGCCTCGGCAACCAGCCGCTACAACGCGTTCTTCCACTCCATGCTCGAATCCGGCGTGTACCTGCCGCCGAGCGCATTCGAGGCGTGGTTCGTTTCTGCCGCCCACGACGATGAGGCGATGGACCGTATCATCTCGGCTCTTCCGGCTGCCGCCGCCGCTGCCGCATCCGCGTAAGGGTTTGAGAGACGTAAGGAGGTGAACCGCTCATGGATCTGAGCGCTCTGGGCCTGCCCATGGAGCAGCTACGCGACGTGTGGCTGATCGCCTTCATGGTGTACGTGGGCTTGTGCCTGCTGGTGGATATCGCCTACCCGGTGCCCATCAAGAAGGAGAAGGCAGCCGACCTGTACCTTGAGGTGTCTGGCTCGCCCGTTGATGAGGCGCGCCGCGCCACCGCGGAACGTACCGCGATGGGTGCGCCGCTGAGCTCGTCCCGCAAGGGTAGCGCCACGAAGAAGGCGAAGAAGAAGCTGGATTCTATTGAGGGTGCCGGCGTGTTTGGCGGCTGGTTCCACACGGTCATGTACCTGTGGGCCTGGATTGTGGCGGTCTCCATCTTCACCCTGTACTGGGACATCGTGTACGACGGCATCCTGTTGCCGGCGCTGATTCTGCCGTTCCTCATGGTGTATTGCGGTGCCCGTTGGGGTCGCCGTCACTGGCGTGAAGCACGCGGTTACAGCAAGGACGACCGTGTGCTGGGTATGCCGCGCATCTACTCGGCGACGCTGGGTAAGCTGAGCGCACCGTTCCGTGTGCGCGGCACGGTGCCGGGCGTGGAGCCGATTCGTGACGACCGCACCTTCTACTGGGGGCTCAACGGTATTGCGTTCCTGCTCGCCGCGGTCTTTTTGACGTCGCTAGCGGGCTGGAGCATCGATGAGGATTGGGAAGCGATTTATATTGGTAACGCGTCTTGGTTCTTGGCGGCGGCGTACATTCCGCTGATCATCATGCTGCTGATGTACAACCGCGATTACGTGCTGTACAACCCGGATTCGTTCCAGGCTGGGCGCTTGCTCCTTCCGGCGAAGGCCCGCCCCTACTCTGAGATTCGCGCGTTCCGTGTGTACCCGAAGAACCCGGACGCTATCAAGCTGAACCCGAAGGACGCGAGCCAGTGGCGGCTGGAGATTCTGCTTCCCGGCGGCCGCAAGCACAACTATGCGCTCAATGATCACCAGATTGATTGTTTGGTGGCGCAGATTGCGTTCAAGATTGAGCAGGAACGCTGGGCGCAGCTGGATTCACCGGCGGACCGTGAAATGTTGGCGAAGTACTTCGTGGACGGCCGAGTGATCTGCACGACCCTGGGGTACAAGCCTGCCGGTAAGCATGCGGAGGAGGCGGCACGCCGCGCATCCTTCCAGAAGGCGCAGTACAAGTAGGCGACTTTTATACCGCTCTTATACCGCGAGAAGCCACATGTGTTTCGAGAAGCCACATAAGACGTGGCTTTTCGAAACACATGTGGCTTCTGAGCACCATAGACACACCATCACCGATACCCCGTAGAGAGACACCGTAGAGAGGACAATTCATGGACCTTGCAGCCCTCGGCCTGCCCCTGGAGCAGGTGCGCAACATGTGGCTGGTGGCGTTCTTCATCTACCTGGCGTGCTGCCTGCTGGTGGAGGTCGCCTACCCTACGCTTATTGGCGCCTCGCGGGCGCGCGAAGTCTACACCTCGGTGATGGGTTCGCCCGTCGAGGATGTGAAGAAGGCAATTACAGAGCTCGCGGATGCTGGCACTTACCTCACCTCCGAGCAAGAAGAAGCGGCATTCCGCAAGGCTGAAGCCCAGCTGGAAAGCATCAAGGGCTCGAACGCCATTATGGATTTCGGGCATATCCTCGTGTACGGCTGGGCGTGTGTCATCGTCTATTCGACGTTCGTTCTGTACTGGGATATGGCGTACGACGGAATCCTGATTCCGGGGCTGCTTCTGCCGTTCCTCATGGTGTATTGGGCGGCGCGTTGGGGTCGCCGCGGCTGGCGCGTCGCACGCGGTTTCAGCCCCAATGAACGTCACCTGGGCATGCCCGCTATCTACGCCAGGACGCTGGGTCGGCTCAGCGCCCCGTTCCGCACCACAACCGCTATGCCCAGTAGTGAGCCCATTCAGGTTGATTGGAAGGGGCAGGGAATCTTCCTCTTTGTGGCGATTCCTGTGGGTGGTTTCTTTCTGCTCTGTTACCTTCATTCGCTCGCGAATACTGAGCTGCTCGGTTATGAGCCCACCTACATTGGTAAGACGTCAATAGCGTTTCTTGTTGTCTACGCGCTAGCCATTCCTTACCTGTGGTGTACGGTGCGTTCGTACTACCAGTTCACGCCGACCGTGGTGAAGCGTGGGCGTATTTTCCGTTCGCCCAAGGTCTACCAGTACTCCGATATTGACCGGTTCAAGGTTTACCCCTGGTACACGGGCGATCCCGAGGATATAGACCCTGATGAGCAGATGCCCAGTGATTGGCGTCTTGCCGTCACTTTCTCTAACGGTTCCTTGGAGACTTTTGGCTTCGGGGATTACCGTATCGATTGTTTGGTGGCGCATATTGCGTTCAATCTGGAGCAGGAACGCTGGGCGGATGTGGATTCCCCGGCAGACCGCGAGAAGCTGCCCCTGTATTTTGTGGAGGGGCGCGCTATTTGCCTCACGCTGGGTTACAAGCCGGCGAATGAGCTGACGAAGAAGGCGGCGCGTATCGCGTCTTTCCGCGCAGTGGATTAGCGGCTAATTAGCATAAATGGCGAAAAGCCACACTTCATCACCGATACCCCGTAGAGAGGACAACTCATGGAGCTAAGCACTCCACCAATGCTGGAGGAGATTCCTCCCCGAGCCAGACGAGTCTGGAAAAGAAATAACTTCTATGCTGAAACCCACTTTGTGTTGTTTCTAGCTTTCTGCGTTTTCTTCTACGCGCTCGTTGGCTGGAGCGTTCTGGGCGTTATTCCGATGTCCCGCCGTGACGCATCCATCTTGTTGGGGATTGTTGCCGCTATAACCTTTGCGACTCGGTGGTATTGCAGGAGGCGCTACCTGCTGTTCAACCCCGATTCGTTCTACATTGGGCGGCTTTTCCTGCCCGCGAAGAAGTACAGTTACCCCGACATTGAGGAGTTCTGTGTCTTCCCGAAGAACCCCGAACAGATCAAGCCGACCTTCTACGAACCGTCACAGTGGCAGATAGAAATCAAGGTGCCGTCCAGAATCCCGCCGAACCTCGCCAAGCGCATGCCGTGGCTGCGCAGGCATATTGTGGCGGTGCACGATGAGCGCGTCGTCTGCCTAACCTCCCAGGTTGCGTTCTATCTGGAGCAGGAACGCTGGGCGGACCTGCGCTCCCCCGCTGACCGCGAGAAGCTCGCGGAATACTTCACCAACGGCAACATTGTGTGCACCTCCCTCGGGTACAAACCCATCAACGAGGAACCCGAAAAATAGCAATACGTCCCTTGGAAAACCGAATGTATACAGCAAATCACATATGAATGCCCACGTTATTTCATCATTCTTGACTGGATTTTTATGTATACATGATAGGCTAAGAAACGAAAGTTCTCGTTGCAATGATTCTCATAGGAGAGAATTTATGACTAAGAAGAAGACTAACCTAAAAGACCACACCGTACCCGCCTCCATTATTGGATCTTTCTCAGATAGCAAGGATGACTCCCCTCGAGAAAGAAAAGTGTACTACCTACACAGAAAAGGAATGACTTCTCCCCATTACAAAAGGGCAGAGACTATTGGATATGTGAAGGGAGAGTATGACTCATCCTTCGGTCGCGCTGTCGATGATTTGTGGGACGAATATGAAGGCAGTTTGCCTGAACTCTCAGAGATTTTCACCCAGAAGAAACCACTTTCCATTAATTTATGGGAAAAAGTTCTTATCCCATATGTCGCCGACTTATGGGTTCGCAGCCCCGGCTTTAGGCAGAACTACGAAAACCAGTTTGAAGCATTACTGCCTCTAAGTCAGGAAGATGAAGGAAAATTTAAACAATCCAAAAAAGATTTAGTTGCCATGCTCAGAACAACCATTCGACTTGAATGCCGAAGGGTTTTCTCCCTGTACTCAATCGATGTTCTATATACTTCTAAATCCAATTTCATTCTCCCAGACCTAGGCATGGCATATCTAAGAGCTTCCGAAGATATGTTCCGCAAGGATTACACTTGGGAAAAAGAAACAGAGTGGTATGGAGAGTACTACAAGAATGGCAAGCGCTGCGAAATCAATCCCCCTTCGTATCTAGTTCCTTTAAGCAATAACATTGCGGTAAAAATGACCCCTCGACAAATCATCCCAACCGCAATATACAAAGATACACCTTCAGGGCGACAAGGGTATATCCCAATTCGGTACATTGACTGCGACTCATGCCCCAAGGGTAACGGTGAGGTATCCGTTACAGAAGAGATCAATAAGCTCCTTATGGGAAGCGCCCTGGAGTGGGTCGTAGCAAGCAATGAAGATTCCCTGCAAAAAAATCAAGAAGTAATTCTTGAAGACAAGAATTTTATTCATAACGAAGCCCTTTGGTTTCTTTCATTTCCAAAAAACATCTCAGGAAATAAGATTCTAATGGATGAAATCATTGCGAATATCAAGAAAGATATACCACTTACAGGATATAAACAAATAATTCAAGTCGAAGACGGGCATATCGATTGCAACCTCAAAGATGGAAGATACTATATCAACATAAGTTACTTCTCGAGGCCTAGGTACGATACATTTTATGATTCCTTTATGAAAACTACCCCCCCTGAAACAGAGAGATTCAAATCACTCTATGAATTCAATGGTTACTACTCATGGGCTCCGCAGGAGTAGAAAGTATAACTACCTAAAAATAAATTACCCAATAAAATAATTATCTCAAATACATCATACTACGATGTAGATAAATGATTGTGGGTCTCCCTAGAATATTTAGGAAGACCCACAATCATAATACTTAAAAATAATTACAATAAACCAGTTTATAGTCTTGTATGCGGAGGGGTTAGGCGTCCTGCTCGCGCAGCCAGCGTGCCGCCTCCGTACCGTAGTAGGTCAAGATGACGTCCGCACCGGCGCGGTGAATCGAACGCAGCGACTCCAACACCACAGCCTTACGGTCAATCCAGCCGTTCGCCGCAGCAGCCTCAATCATCGCGTACTCACCCGACACCTGATACGCCGCCACCGGCACCGGCGAAAACTCCGCCACCTCACGCACAATATCCAGGTAACTACCGGCAGGCTTCACCATTACCATATCCGCGCCCTCCTCCAGGTCAGCGCGCACCTCCAGCAGCGACTCGCGGCGGTTCGCCGGATCCTGCTGATAGGTCTTACGGTCACCCGTGAAGCTGGACTCCACCGCGTCACGGAACGGACCAAAGAATGCCGAAGCGTACTTCGCCGAATACGCCAGAATCGACACATCCTCAAAACCAGCCTCGTCCAGGGCGGCGCGCATCGCCGCAATCTGGCCGTCCATCATGCCCGACGGGGACACCGTGTGCGCACCCGCACGCGCCTGCGAAACCGCCATCTTGCAGTACAGCTCCACAGTCTGATCGTTATCCACAACAAGCGTGCCGTGGCCGTTATCAACCAGCACACCGCAGTGGCCGTGGCTCGTGAACTCATCCAAGCAAGTATCAGCCATAACCACCAGGTCGTCACCGAACTCCTCACGGCACACCGCAATCGCACGGTTCAGGATGCCCTGCGAATCCCAGGCGGTCGAACCGACCTCGTCCTTATCCTCATCGCGAGGAATGCCGAACAGGTCAATGCAGCGGATGCCCGCCTCGTACGCCTCACGCACGGCGGGGATGATGCTCTCCAGGGTGTGCTGGTACTGGCCGGGCATGGAACGAATCGGCTGCGGCTCATCAATGCCGTCGCGAACGAAGAACACCTGAATCAGCTGCGCGGGGCGCAGGGTGGTCTCAGCAACGAGGGAACGCATGGCTGCGGTGGTGCGCAGGCGGCGCGGGCGGCGGGTGAGGTTCATGATCTCTCCTGAAAACTCGATAAAAATATGTGGTCTTAGATGTGTCTTAATGAGGCCTAGATGAGGGATGCGTCTAAATCAGGGATGCGGCGGCGCGCGCCAAATCCTGCGGGGAGGGCGAATCGGCCTGCACATAACGCAGGTTCAGGGCGCGGCATGCGGAGGCGGTACTCGCCCCAATCGCCACCACCGGAGGCACGGACTCAGGCGGCACGGGCTCGGGCGGCACCGATTCGGGCGCTAGCGCGGGTGCGCCGTCCAGCAGGGCGTGCAGGCGGGAGGGGGCGGTCACCACCAGCACATCCGGCACGGGGTTTTCCGGGGCGCTCACCTGAGCTGTGTTCCCCTGCACGAGCACGCGGGCGGCGCTGAGGCTCAGCTCGCCGGGTGCCACCTGCTCGGCGGGCACCATGTCGTAGAGCACGCAGCGGCGGCTGTCCCAGCCCAGGTTTTTGAGGCCTTCGCGCAGGGTCGGGCGGGCGTTGGAGCCTTCCAGAACCAGCACGGCGGCGACATCAGCTGCAGGCTTTTCAAACTCCGCGAGCATACCGGCGGCGCTCTGCACCTGCGGCTGAAAATCCGTGCCCAGCCCCAGCTGGGTGTGCACGGCGCGGGCGGTCGCCGCGCCCACGCAGGCGATGCGTGCTCCCCCACTCGCGCAGGCGCGGGCGAACTGGTCACCCCACAGCTCGGCGCAGGCGCGAACTGTGTTGGCGCTCGTGAAGCTCACCCACGCGTACTGACCGGAGGCGAGCGCCTCCAGCGCGGCGGTATGCTCTTCGCCCGGCTCGACGGTGCGTGCCTGCTGTAGCGGGGCGAAAAGTACCCGGGGCTCCCCCAAGCCGTTCTGTGCGCATTCTTCGGCGAGGGCGCGTGCGAAGGCGGCGCCCTGGGCGGCGGAGCGGGTCAGCAGAACCGTGTGCGGGTATTCAGAACACGAGGCAGACATGATGCCTACTTCAAATCCAATCCAGCCAGGGCGGCGGCGCCCATCTGCAGCAGGTCTTCCGCCACACGCACGCCCAGGCGTTCGGCGCCGGGCACATCCAGTTCGGCGGTTGCCGAGGTGTGGCGTAGCATGTCGGTGCCGTCCGGGGAGGCCACCACAACGTTGAGCACCAGGTCGCCCTCAACCACCTGCGCGTACGCACCGATGGGGGCGGCGCATCCGGCTTCGAGGCGGCGCAGCAGGGCACGTTCGGCGCTGACGGCGAGGCGGGTTTCGTAGTGGTTTGCGGCGAGCAGGGCACGGCCGAGGGCACGGACCGGGCGTGCCACCTCGGGGTCGGTGAGCGCGGCGGGGTCCGGGTTCTCGAACTCGCTTTCACGCACTTCCAGGGCAAGCGCACCCTGGCCGGGGGCGGGCAGCATGCGGGTGGGGTCCATGTACTCGGTAATGAGTTCTTCCTTGCCCAGGCGCTTCAAACCGGAGACGGCGAGCACCACGGCGTCGCAGTCACCGCTGCGTTCGGTGCCTACACCGTGGTCGGCTCGTTCGGAAGTTTCGGTGTTCTGGCGGAGCACGACCTGTTTGCCGGCGTGCTCTTCGAGGCCCTTCACGCGGCCGATGCGGGTGCCCACGTTACCGCGAATGTCCACGATTTCAAGGTCGGGGCGCAGTGCACGCAGCTGGGCGGCGCGGCGGGGTGAACCGGTGCCCACGCGGGAGCCGGTGGGCAGGGTGTCCAGGGTCAGACCGTCGCGTGCTACGAGGGCGTCGCGGGGGTCTTCACGTTTGAGGGTTGCGGCGATGACCAGGCCGGGGCAGGGTGCGGAGGGCAGGTCCTTGAGGGAGTGTACTGCCATGTCCACGCGGTTTTCTTCGGAGGCGTTCTCACCGTCGAGCAGACGCTGGCGCAGTGCCGCCGCGAATACGCCGGTGCCGCCCAGGGTTGCCAGGGGTCCGGTGAGCACGTCGCCTTCGGTCTTGACGGTGCGCAGGGTGAAGTCCACAACCTCGGCATCTGCGGCGCCGTGGTGTGCCTGGTGTTCGGTGTAGAGGGAGGTGACAGTTTCAGTAGCAATACGGCTTTGGGTCAGGGCGAGAGCAGACCCGCGGGTGCCCAAGATGTACTCGTGATGGCTCATATCTCTCCTTATCAGTGATGTGTGTGATAGCCCGTAGGCACGTGCGCTCCGACCCGCCCGCGTACCCCGGTTAGGGGGGTGTTGGGGCGAGCCGGAGCTACAGGGGTGATGTTAGTGGGAGCAGCATCCGCCGGAGCCGCAGCCACCGGAGCGGCGGGCAGAGGTTTCAGCAGCGGTTGCGGCAGAGGCGGCGTCCTCAGAAACGGCGGGCGCGTATTCTGCAACCACCGGCTTCGGCGCGCCACGGCCGGGCTTGCAACAGCCCGGTTCGCACTCGTCGAACCAGCCGTACTGACCGCTCGCGCTCGGGGCGAGGACGCTCTCACGTTCGGGGCGCAGGTCGGCTGAAACGCCGTTCTCCACGCGCTCGGCAATCAGGCGGCGCAGCGATTCCACGTACGCCGGATGCGTGCCGGGGGTGGGGGTGCGCACGGCGACCACGCCCAGGCGCTCGCAGGTGTCTAGCGCCTCGGTGTCCAGGTCCCACTTGACTTCCATGTGGTCGGAGACGAATCCGAGGGGCACCAGCACGACGCCTTCCACGGGGGCTTCGCCGTCCTCCGCCGGGTTGGCGGGGGTGGGTAGCGCCTCCAGTGCGTCGTTGACGTCCGGTTCGAGCCACGGCATGGACGGCGGGCCGGAACGGGACTGGTACACCAGCTCCCATTCGACGTTCTGCAGAAGCTGCGGAGCCTCATCGCGAACCAGCGAAAGCACGGCGCGAGCGACCTGCAGGTGCTTCTCCACGTAGGCGGAGCCACCCTCGTAGTTCACGCCGCGCGGGCCTGCCTCGTTCGCCGCGGAGGTCGGCACCGAGTGGGTGCAGAACATGATGCGCAGGCGCGGGTTCGGCGAGCCGCTATCGCGTGCGGCAAGCTGCTCACGCACCGTGGCGAGGCCGTCCTTCAGCCCGTCAGCGAAGGCGCGGGAGAAGCCGGGCACGTCAAAGAACTGACGAATCTTGCCCACGTGTACGCGACCTTCCAGGCCGAGCTGCTCGATCGCCATGCCGTAGTCTTCACGGTACTGGCGGCAGCTCGAGTAGCCGGGGTAGGCGCTGGTTGCCAGCACGAGCACGTTGCGGTGGCCGTTCTCGTAGGCTTCGGCGAGTACGTCCTTCACGTAGGGCTTCCAGTTGCGGTTCGCCCAGGTAATCGGGATGTGCGGGCCACGCTCGGCGAGCGCCTGCTGCAATGCGGCGAGCAGGGCACGGTTCTGCTCGTTAATGGGCGAGACGCCGCCGTTGGCGCGGTAGTGGGTGGCGACCTCTTCGAGGCGCTCGTCCGGGATGCCGCGGCCAGCGGTTACGTTGCGCAGGAACGGGATGACGTCCTCCTGCCCCTCGGGGCCACCGAAGGAGGAGAGAATCACCAGGTCGTAGGGGCGTGCCTCTTCGGCACGTTCACGGGTGATGCTGCGTTCGCTTCGGTAGTCGCCGAGGGTCTGCTCGTTGAGCGCGGCGGGGCCGTTGGAGGCGGTGTTCGCCGGGTCGGTGCGGTTGGGTACCACGTCGTCCGGCAGGAGTGTGCCGTTGAGGGTTACGCCGTTGTTCGGCTGATGGCTCACGCCAGAACCTCTGCTACTTCGTCTGCGCCGATGCGGCGGCCGGTGTAGAAGGGGGTTTCCTCGCGCACGTGCAGGCGTGCTTCGGTGTTGCGGAAGTGGCGCATCATGTCGACCAGGTCAACGAGCTGGGGTGCTTCGAGGGCGAGGACCCACTCGTAGTCGTTCATGCCGAAGGTTGCGACGGTGTTTGCCAGAATCTGCGGGAAGTCGATTGCCTTCATGCCGTGGTTCTTGAGCATTTCTGCGCGGCGTTCGGGGTTCATGTAGTACCAGTCGTAGGAGCGTACGAAGGGGTAGACGCAGACCCATGCTTCGGGTGCCTTGCCGCGTGCGTAGGCGGGTGCGTGGTTGCGGGTGAATTCTGCTTCGCGGTGTACGCCCATGGTGGACCAGACGATGGTGGTGCCTGCGAAGAGTGCGGTGCGGCGGATCTTGCGGACTGCTGCCTGCAGCTTTTCGGGGCTCTCGCCGTGGGTCCAGATCATGATGTCTGCATTGTCGCGCATTGCGGAGACGTCGTAGATGCCGCGCAGGGTCACGCCGTCGGCTGCGAGCTGCTCGGCGACCTTCTCGAATTCTGCGCGTGCTTCGTCGGTGTTTGCTTCTGCGGGGCGTGCGCCGGAGCGTGCGAACACGGTGTAGAGGGCGTAGTGCAGGGTTTCGCCTTCTTCGCGGCCGCGGCGGTTTTCGTCAGCTGCGGAGTGCTGGACTGCGTAGCCCTTGGGTGCGCCGCCGTAGCCGTGGCCGGGGTGGGTGTAGCCGCCCTGGCCCTGTGCACCGTGTGCGCCGCCGTGGCCGTGTGCTGCGTGATCGTGAGACATTGTGTGTTCCTTTCTTCAGCGAGGGTTCGCTGTGCTGGAGGCGCGGCTTCCGTAGCTGCGCGTTTTCTCAATTTTTGGCTTTGTTGTTGGCTGAGCTGAGTTGTTGGCTGAGCTTCTGCCGTTGCGGTGCCGTCTACTTCGCGGTTGCGACCTTCGGGGAGGTGATGCCTTCCCAGTCTTGTGCGGCGTGGTAGATCAGCTGGTCCATCTGCTCGTAGGTGTCTTTGACGGTGAGGACTAGGCCGGATCCGGCGGCCCAGGAGCCGACGGTGCTGAGGGTTCCGAGTTCGCTGGCGCGTTCGCGGAATTCTTTGACTCGTTCGCGGTGTCCGGGGGTGGAGGCGGGCAGTACGCCGCGCCACCGTACGACGTCCGCGTCGACGAGATTGCGGTGGGTGAGGGCAACATCCATCATGCGGCTTGCGTCACGCAGGGCGAGGGTGATGAGCTGCTCGTCGGCGAGTGCGACTTCGGAGAAGCGGGAGTCTTCGCCGCCGCGGCCGTAGGAGAGGCGTACGACGTGGCGGCCGGGTCCTGCTGCGTCGGCGACCCACTGCCACTTGGCGGTGGCGTGGGTGAGGGCCTTGGCGCGGACGGCGGTTGCTTCTTCGGAGACGAGCAGGCCGGTGCCGCGCGGGTGCTTATCCAGGGCGGGGGCGTCGACGACGAGGGTGACGAGGGCGACTTCGGGGCCGGGTTCCAGGGCGGGTAGCGCGGTGGAGACGTGCGGGCCAATGAGTCGGGCTACGGTCGGGCCGTCGGTGGCGACTACCAGGTAGTCGGCGTAGAGGGGGGTGTTTTCGCCGTCGGTGGTGTGGCGCTGGATGATGAACCACTGGCCGGTGGATTCGTCGCGGTCTACGGCGATGACGTCGAATCCGGTGACAATACGAACACCGGCGGCGTAGAGGTCTTCGACGAGGCGTTCGGAGAGCTGGTTCATGCCGCCGACGATGCCTGCCACCTGAGAGCCTGCCGGTGCTGCGGAGCGGAAGGCTGCCGCTGCTGCGGAGAGGGAGCGGTGCTTGCGCAGTGCCGCGCGCAGGCCGGGGATGGTGGCGTCCACGTCGAGCTTGTCGGGGTGGGTGGAGTACACGCCGGAGACGACGGGGGCGACGAGGTTGTCGAGCACTTTCTGACCCATGCGGATGCGCACGAGCTCGCCGAGGGTCTTCGCGTTTTCGCTAGCGGATACGGGCAGGAACTTGTCCACCTGGGCGCGGCGCAGGCCGTTCTTGCCGATGACGGGAATGAGGGACTTGTCGTTGACGTTGCCGGGGATGCCCATGATGCCGGTGCTGGGGGTGCGGCGGGCACCTTGCGGCAGGTACAGCCAGGAGCCGTAGGAGTTGGGGGTGACGATCTGGTCGCCCAGGCCGAGTTCTTTGACGAGGTCGCTGACGATGGGGCTGCGGGTTGCGAAGGATTCGGCGCCGGAGTCTAGGAGCAGGCCGCCAACTTCGTGGGCACCGACGGCACCGCCGAGGTGGTGCCGTTGTTCGAGCAGGGTGACGCGCATGCCGGCTGCGGCGAGGCGGCGTGCGGAGATGAGGCCGGAGGGGCCGCCACCGATAACGATGGCGGTGGGTACCTTCTCGTTGCGGGTGAATGCTCGTGCGGTCTGGGGCGCGGTGGAGGAGCTGGCCTGTGCGGTCCGGTGCGGTGCCTGGTTGGTGTGCTGGCCCATGGTGGTTCTCCTTTGGTCTGTCAGCGGGTCTGCCCTGCGGTGTTGGCTTTATCAGCGGGCGCGGTGGTTGTTGGGGGGGGCCCGCGGCGCTGATATGTGTTAGCCCCGCGGATCTGTTGCCTTAGCGTGTGCCTGAGCGTGCCGTTTTCTCGTGGATATACGCCACGAGGTCGGTGAGCACCTGCGGGTCGGTGGTCGGGGGTACGCCGTGGCCGAGGTTGACCACGTGCGAGGGGGCGGCGTTGCCTTCGGCGAGCACTTCGTCTACGTGTGCGTAGAGGTTTTCGCTACCTGCGGCAAGCAGTGCCGGGTCGATGTTGCCCTGCAGGGGTACGGCGCCGTTGAGCAGGGTGTTCGCTGCGGACAGCGGCAGGCGGTAGTCCACGCCGATGACGTCTGCGCCGGCTTCGTGCATGGCGGGCAGCAGGGCGGTGGTGCCGGTGCCGAAGTGGATGCGCGGCACACCGTATTCACGCACCATGTCGAGGGCGGTTGCGGAGTGTGCCTGCACGTAGCGGCGGTAGTCGCCTTCACCGAGGGAGCCTGCCCAGGAGTCGAAGAGCTGCACGGCGGATGCACCTGCTTCAATCTGTGCACGCAGGAACTGGCCTGCGGTGCGCGATGCCCAGGCGGCGAGTTCGTGCCAGGCGGCGGGGTCGGCGTGCATCATGGTGCGCGGGCGCAGGTGGTCGCGGGAGGGGCCGCCTTCGACCATGTAGGCGGCGACGGTGAAGGGGGCTCCGGCAAAGCCGATGAGCGGGGTGTCGCCGAGCATTTCTACGGTGGCGGCGACGGCTTCGCGGATGGGGTCGAGGTCGCTGTCTTTGAGTTCGGGCAGGGCGCGCACCTCGTCGAGGGTGCGTACGGGCTGGTCGAGTACGGGGCCCCTACCGGGCACGATGTCGACGTTGACGCCCGCGAGCTTCATGGGGATGACGATGTCGGAGAAGAAGATGCCGGCGTCGACCTTGTGGCGGCGGACGGGCTGCACGGTGATTTCTGCGGCGAGGTCGGGGGTGAGGCATGCGTCCAGCATGGGGATGCCTTCGCGTGCTTCACGGTATTCGGGCAGGGAGCGGCCTGCCTGGCGCATGAACCAGACGGGTCGGTGACTGGAGGGGCGGCCGGTGAGGGCGCGGAGCATGGGCGAGTCGGCGGTGGTGCCTGCGCGCAGGGGGTGGTTGGCGGGTAGGTGTGCGAGCTGCTCGTCGGTGAGTAGGGGTCGCTGGGCGTCGGTGGGGTGTGCGGGCAGGGCGGGTGCCTGTGCGGCAGCCGCTGCGGGGCCCTTTTCCGATGCGAGAGTGGTGTGCTGGTTTTCGCTCATAGTGTCTAGTGTGACAGGTTTATGTGGGCGTTTTTGCGACACTATGTCATGGCGACTTTTACCTAAAGGTGGCTTCCTTAGTGGTGAGGGACACCTTAGTTCACACCCGTTAGGTCCCTGCTGACCCTCTGTTTTCGCCCGTTTGCGCGGAGATTTGCGTAGAGAATACGCAGGTAAAGCCCCGAATACACCCCTTCACATTCCGGTGCATTCTCCCCTACCTGCGCTTTTGAATTGCCGCCAGCACCCCGACAACGCCCCGGCGAATACCCCCGCTTCTTGTCCACTATGTGGCGCCCACTAAGCCCCGTAGAGCCGTGAACTTAGGTTCTGTGAGCTTTACAGGGGCTTAGTCGGCGTGGTTATGATTAACCCCTAGATGAGTACTTATGCATTTGTGGCATCGCACCACACCGTAGATTTGACCACCGTCGCTGCGTTGAGCGCCGGTGCCTCCGGCGTACCCGATGTTCTGGCGAGCGATATGGCGCGTCAGCTGGGCGTGAAGGGTGCAGTCGTTCTTGCCACCTGTAACCGTCTTGAAATGTATGTTCAGCTACACGTATCCGCCCATGTCCCCATGGTTCGTGAGCTGATTGTCGACTCTATTGCGCGCACCTCCGGCCTGGACACAGAACTGGTCAATTCCAGCTTCGATGTGTACGCCGATGACGAGGCCGCACGCCACCTGCTGACGGTCGCCTCCGGCCTGGAATCTGCCGTGGTTGGCGAGCGCGAAATCGCCGGTCAGGTGCGCCGCGCTCTGGCTGCCGCACAGGCGAAGGCACAAGAGGACGGCGTGCCTCTTCCCGGTGAGCTGGTTCAGCTATTTGAGCATGCGGCGCATACCGCTCGTCAGGTGGGTCAGCATACGGCGCTTGGCGCTCAGGGCCGCTCGATTGTGTCTGTTGCCCTCGATCTTGCGGATGAGGTTGCCGAAAAGGATTGGGCAACCCGCCGCGCCCTGATTTTTGGTACGGGTGCTTACGCGGGCGCGACCATTGCGGCACTGCGCGAGCGCGGTTGCACCGATATTTGGGTCAATTCCCGTTCGGGTCGTGCCGCCGAGTTCGCGGCAAAGCGCGAGGTTTCTGCGGTGCCGGTGGACGGCATGGAGCAGGCGATGGCTTCTGCCGACATCATTATCGGTTGCTCCGGCGGCTCCGATCCGCTGCTTCCCGAGCAGATTCCGGCCGGTCACCACACGATCCTCGACCTGGCGCTTTCGCGTGATTTTGACCCCTCGGTCGCTGACCTGCCGAACGTTGAGCTGATTACCCTCGAATCGGTGCGCCTTGCCGCGCCCGAGGAAACCGAAGAGTCCGTGGCGACGGCTACGCGCATCGTGGAGTCTGAGCTGGTGGCGTTCCTGTCCCGTCAGCGTTCCCGCACGATTGACTCCGCGATTGTTGCGCTGCGCTCGCACACTATGGCTGTGCTGGATTCCGAGCTGGAGAAGGTGCGTAGCCAGTTTGGTTGCGGTGCGGCGACGGAGCAGTTTGAGCTGGCGATGCGTCGCATGGTGAAGTCTCTGCTGCACACCCCGACGGTGCGCGCCAAGAAGCTTGCGGCTGAGGGCCGCACGGAGGATTACGTGCAGGCGTTGGAGACTCTCTACGGTATTCAGGTGGAGGACTCTTAAGAGCCTGCCCCCCCCCCGCCACGTTTTTCTGTGTTTTGCGTTTGCTGCTGGTGTTCGTTGGTGGAGTATTTTATTAGCCCCCGGCGAAGTACCGCCCGTTCACGGTGCCGACGAGCGCATTCACGCTAGAGTAGATGCTAGATAAGATAAGTTCCCATACCCGGCGCGCGTTTGACGGCGCCGGACTATTCTGCGAGGAGACTCATGGAAATCAAGATTGGCATTCGCCACATTGCTCGTGAAATTATTGTTGAGACCAGTGAGGCTAAGGAAATCCTCATGGAGAAGGTCTCGAAGGCTATTGAGGATGGCTCGCTGCTGCAGATTATGGACGATAAGGGCAACACCACCCTGATTTCTGGCGCTCAGATTGGCTACGTTGAGCTGGGTTCCGACGCGAAGCGTCACGTGGGCTTCGGTATCGGCGCCTAATTACCTCGGCGACTAAATTCCCTATAAGCTTTAGCTTTCCCCCGCATCCGCAATGATGCGTAACCGCGCTGTATGCGCTGTGTGCGTGCGCTGTATGCGCCGTACGGTTACGCCGTGCCGAATGCGGGGGTTTGCGTTTTAAACCGCCCATGCGAAAACCTCACGATACCCGGTTTTGGGGCGGTATATCGCCCATCACGGGCGCACACCACAACCGGCCTGGGGTGCGCCGGAAGCAAATCCGGGTTAATATTGAGGGGTTAAGTGAATGACCGGTCGTACCCCTTTCAAGACCCCGAGGCTGCACCGCCTTCTCATCATGAATAACCATGAGCACTAACCATGTGCATTGACCATGCGTGCAGGCGGCGTCTCGGTAAGAATTTCCCGTGTAAGAATTTCCCGCGGCCGGCTTTCGACGCCCGCCCGTCACCGCCTCCACCGTTGGGGCGCTGGCTGGTGCACCCCGATTCGGGGAGAAACACACCCCGAGCTGGGGTAGAAAGATACGGTCCAGTGACTGAAACGAACACGCAGGAAACCACTCAGACTGCAAAGTCCTTCGCCGACTTCGGCGTTCGCCAGGATATTAGCGACGCCCTCGCGGCGGTTGGCATTACCTCCCCCTTCCCCATCCAGGAGCTGACTCTTCCCGTGGCTCTGTCTGGCCAGGACATCATTGGTCAGGCGAAGACCGGTACCGGTAAGACCCTCGGCTTTGGTCTGCCCACCATTCAGCGCGTGGTCGGCCGCGACGATGAGGGTTGGGCTGATTTGGAGTACCCCGGCGCACCTCAGGCGCTGATTCTGGTTCCGACTCGCGAGCTTGCTATTCAGGTGGGTGAGGACCTGGCGATTGCTGCGAAGCTACGCAACGCCCGCGTCGCCACCCTGTACGGTGGTGTGCCGATTGAGCCTCAGGCTGAGCTGCTGCGCCGCGGCCTGGAGGTTGCGGTGGGTACCCCCGGCCGCATTATCGACCTGTACCAGCAGGGCTTCCTGAACCTGAAGCAGGTCAAGATCGTGGTCCTCGATGAGGCTGACGAGATGCTGGATTTGGGTTTCCAGCCGTCGGTTGAGAAGATCCTCAGCTACCTGCCCGAGGACCGCCAGACCATGCTGTTCTCCGCAACCATGCCCGGCCCGGTCATTGCGATGGCACGCCAGTACATGACCAAACCCATGCGCATTAGCGCCGCCGACCCCGAGGACGCCTCGAAGACTAAGGCGTCAATCCGCCAGGTCGTCTACCGTGCACACCACCTGGACAAGGACGAGATGATTGGCCGCATTCTGCGCGCTACCGGCCGCGGCCGTACCGTCATCTTCACCAAGACCAAGCGTGACGCTGCCCGCGTGGCGGAGGAGCTGGTGAACCGTGGCTTCGCTGCCGCTCCCCTGCACGGTGACCTGAACCAGGTTGCGCGTGAGCAGGCGCTGAAAGCGTTCCGCACCGGCAAGGTCGATATTCTGGTTGCGACCGACGTGGCGGCTCGCGGTATTGACGTTGAAGACGTGACCCACGTGATTAACCACCGCGTGCCTGAGGATGAGAAGACCTACCTGCACCGTACCGGCCGTACCGGTCGTGCGGGCAATGAGGGTACCGCCGTGACCCTGGTTGACTGGGATGACCTGCCGCGATGGAAGGTCATTAACGACGCCCTGGAGCTGGGTGTTCCCGAGCCGGTTGAAACCTACTCTTCCTCTGAGCACCTGTTCTACGATCTGAACATTCCGCTTGGTACCAAGGGCCGCCTGCCGCGTGAAGAGCGTGTGGCTGAGGGCATGGGCGATGAGTTCTTTGAGAGCGCCCGTGACTCGCGTGATGGCCGCCCGGCTCGTTCTCGCGGTGGCCGCGACGGTGGTCGTTCTGGCGGTCGTGACGGTGAGAAGGGCTCGCGCCGTTCCCGCGGCTCCCGTGACGGTGGCAGTGAGGGCCGTTCCGGCGAGCGCCGTAGCCGCTCCGAGGGCCGCAAGCGCACTGAGCGTTCCGAGCAGGGCGCATCCGAGCGTACTGAGCGTGCGCCTCGTCAGCGTCGCCGTACCCGCCGTGTTGAGGGTCAGCCCGTGGAGGGTGAGGGCCGCCGCCGTACCCGCCGCCGCTCTGAGGGCTCGCGTGCTGAGGGTTCTCGTGGTAAGGGCCGTGGCGCTGACCGTGCTGGTTCTGAAGGCTAGGGCCGGGGTTGGGTATTTCAGCATCCCCGGCGCCCGCCGCGCCCTCCCCTGCCGCTGAGGCACACCCCACGGATTCGGCTGTTTTCGATCCGCAGGGCCCGTCGCTGCTGGTGCAGGCAGATAACCTGGAGTATCTGCGTGAGCTGCCCGATGGTGCGTTCACCGTGATTTATATTGACCCGCCGTTCAATACGGGTAAGAAGCAGACGCGCCGCACCTTGAGCGCGGAGGCTTCTGAGAAGGGTGACCGCACCGGTTTTAAGGGCAAGAGCTATTCGAGCACCCTGCAGACTCTGGCGAGCTATAACGATTCGTTCGAGGATTATTGGGCGTTCCTAGCGCCGCGTATTGAGCAGGCGCATCGTCTGCTCGCGCAGGACGGCACCCTGTACCTGCACCTGGATTGGCGTGAAGTTCATTATGTGAAGATTATGTGCGACATGATTTTTGGTCGTGAGAACTTCATTAATGAGCTGATTTGGGCTTATGACTACGGCGCGAAGTCTACGCGCCGCTGGCCGACGAAGCACGACAATATTTTGGTGTACGCGAAGGATCACCGCAGCTATTACTTCAATACTGCGGAGGTTGATCGTGAACCGTATATGGCTCCCGGTTTGGTGACTGAGGAGAAGGCTTCTCGCGGTAAGCTCCCTACGGATGTGTGGTGGCATACTATTGTGTCGCCGACGGGTAAGGAGAAGACGGGGTATCCCACGCAGAAGCCTACGGGCCTTTTGCGTCGTATGATTGCGGCGAGTTCCCGCCCGGGTGATTGGGTGTTGGACTTCTTCGCTGGTTCTGGTTCTACGGGTGCGGCGGCGGCTCAGTTGGGCCGTAAGTTCGTGTGTGTGGATCAGAATCCGCCGGCTATTGAGGTGATGGCTAAGCGTCTGGGTGTGGATCCGGTGTCGTTCGCTGAGTATCGCGGTGTGCCGCGTGGGGCGAGTGTGCTGTTCACGCCGAAGCGTACGGTGGGTGTTCGTGGCGGTACGAGTCGTGATGCGTTGACGGCGGCGAGCCGTCATGCGCTGAAGGCTGTGTTGGATACGCTCACGGAGACTACGCAGCCGGTTGAGGGTGCGTCGTGCCGGTTTGTGCGTCACCGTTCGATGGATGCGGTGGATAAGAAGATGCGTATTGATGGTCGTGATGAGTTGCGTCGTCAGCGTCAGCATCAGGCGCGGGCTAAGGCTCGTGCGGCGCGGGCGACTGCTCAGATGGATGCGGCGGCTGCGGGTGCGGTGTTGCAGCATCATGCCTCGCGTGAGAGCGTCTAGGCGGTCTTGTCTGCGCGTTCGTGAGAGCACGTGTTAAGAGTGTGGGGCAGGTTCCTAATCGGGAACCCGCCCCACACTCTTTTGTGTTGCCCCAGTGTTCTGTTCTAAGGTGCCTTCTCTTTATAAAAGTTTTTAGAATGCACCTCGAGTATCTGCCATGCGCAATACTTCAAAAGCTTGTTCATATGTTGCTTGGAAAGTCCATTGGCTCACTCGTCGACCTTCATAGTCCATGCTCGCTACGTCATGGTGTCTAATCGATTCGTGGAAGCCAGTGTACTTCTTATCGGAGCCGGCTCCAGTGTATTTCAACCAAACATAGGCCCGATGCAACTCTGAGCCGTAAGGAAGGTTGGGGTTCCGCTTGGTCCAGGGCTCTTCCTCATTCGGAGGATTCATATCGGGTAGCTTGACCGCCGGACTACCAGCTAGGCGGTATGCCATGATTACTGTCGTCGTTTCATTCGCGGGGGCATCGTAATGGAAATTCCCATCACTCCAACCCCAGGTAATGCCCCGCTGACGAGCCCACATCACTACAGGAAAACGCGGATCATCAGTCTTAATATCACCATACGGAGACTGAGCCGGAAGATCCTTCACCTCAGGAGAACCCGACAGGCGATATAAATACTCCACAAACTGGCCACGGGAAATTACGGTGTTTTCTTCGATTAGCTGATACTTCTGGTATTCAGAAATTAGACCAACGCACTCAGCCCAGTCGTAGATAATCTTGCGACTGTAAGTCACATAAGCATTCGGAAGGTACTTATATTCGTAGATTGCGCGGTCGTTACAGGTCACCGCCGGTTCATTGGGCTGCACAATAGGTGTCACTTGGCGAGGTTTCAGAACACCAAGAGAATATGCCGGCACGCTACCGCACACCATGGCACCAGCCAACAGTACCGTGCCACCAGCCTGGATAACCCGCCTCGTAGGGCGAGCAAATAATTGTCGAAGCATCATAGCTCCTTCACGAACAGAGGGGCGGCACAATCTTTGTGCACCCCAATGAGTAGAACGTTCTCAGCGTATCAAAAATCATAACCTTCAGGTAAAGATTTAGGGAACATGCAATGATACGAAAGTAAAAGAGTGTTATATAAGTATGTGGGATGTATCAGTGAATCCTCCAGCTGGCATGACGCAGTCTCAGGTACAGCGGGTAATCATGAGGCAGCGAACTGGTATATCAGCTCATGGGCTAGCGACTGCACCTTTACAGGAGTACGCTCAGACAACCCCTACGGGCCAAGCCAAGAAGTACCCCTAGAAAGAATCCTCGCTTCACTGTGGGGCTTCTATCTTGAAGGTAGTGTTAGGCGTTTGAATATTATTGGAGCAAACGCATACGACGAATGCCACATGGACTACGAAGACAATAACAAACCTAAACCCAAGGTTCTGAACGATAAATGGAAGTTTTCTATTAAAAATTCCCTGAACCCACCCTACAAGATTGAAATTAATCAGTATGTCTATAAATCTACTGAGACTCCAGTGGGAACTTCCAATAAAAAAGAATATATAGTTGTGGAATAAATTCATAAACATATCCCCGCTTATGTATTGATACATAAGCGGGGATACGTTTCTTATTTAAATTTGAAAGATTTATCTGCCAGACGAATCACTTCAAAGGCCTGCTCATACGTAGCGTAAGTCAACCACTCAAATTCATCATTAGGTGATACGATACCATGCTGTCGATACGATACGTTCTCGACAGAATCTTTATTATTTGGATTCTGAAGACCATAGTATAACCAGGTGTATGCCTTATGAAGCTCCGAATTATAGGGCATATTCGGCCATTTTTCCTTCCAAGGAGTATATAGGAAATAGGCATTAGGATCGTCTACTTCTACCGTTACGTTTGGACTACCCGCCAATCGATACACCATCAAGGCAGTAGCAGCCTCACTAGCAGGGGTATCGTAATGGAAATTCCCATCACTCCAACCCCACGTAATACCCCGCTCACGAGCCCACATCACCACAGGAAAACGCGGATCATCAGTCTTAATATCACCATACGGAGACTGCCCCGGAAGATTCTTCACCTCGGGAGAACCCGACAGACGATACAAATACTCCACAAACTGACCACGAGAAATAACACTATCTTTCTTGACCATCTGGTACTTCTGATACTCAGAAATCAGGCCAACACACTGCGCCCAATTAAAAACAGTACGGCGCCCCAACCTGCCGTTGTCCTGATAGTACTCAAAATCTGCCCGGTCGTTGCAGGTCACTGCCGGCTCATCAGGCTGCACAATAGGGGTCACCTCGTGAGGCTTCAAATGCCCGGTGGCATACGCCGGAACACTGCCGCACACCATGGCACCAGCCAGCAGTACCGTGCCGCCAGCCTGGATAGCCCGCTTCGTAGGACGGGCGAATAATTGTCGAAGCATCATAGCTCCTTCACACTAAGGGGACACAATCTTTGTGCACCCCAATGAGTAGAACGTTCTCAGCGTATCAAAAATCCTAACCTTCAGGTAGAGATTTAGAGAATATGCAATGGGGTGAAAACAAAAGAGTGTGGGGCGGGTTCCTCATCAAGGAACCCGCCCCACACTCTTTCGTCTTACTACTGAGTTGCCAGTAGCTCACGGATACGCGCCACCGTTACCGCATCCGTCGTATTCTCACCCAGCAGGTTCGGCTTGCCCGCGCCGTGATAATCGCTCGAACCGGTCACCAGTACCTCACGGCCCGCCGCGCGCTGACGCTCAATGAACTCCAGCAGACGCGCCCGGTCCTCCGGGGAGTTCTCACGGTGATAAACCTCCACACCCACCAGGCCAGCATCCACCATCAAACCCAGGTACTCCAGGCTCAACGCAGGCCCACGCATCGTACTCATCGGATGCGCAATCACCGGCACACCCCCAGCCTCACGCACCAGACGCACCGCCTCCAACGGGTCCAGCGCCTGCTGCGGCACATAGTAGGGGCTACCCGTGTACAGCAGCTTCGCAAAAGCCTCAGAACGATCAGCAACCACGCCGGCAGCAACCAGCGCATCAGCAATATGGGGGCGGCCCACCGCCGCGTTCCCCTCCCCCACCTGCGCCAACACGTCATCCCAGGTCAGCGGGTAGTCGGCGGCAAGGCGGTCCACAATAGCCTGCGCACGGCCCGCACGGCTGGCACGAATCGCCTCCACACGGCGCGCAAGCTCCGAATCCACCGGGTCAAAACCATAAGCGAGCAGGTGAATAGTCTTCGTGCGTGCACGGCCCTCACCATCGGTGTAACGGTACCGGCAGGAGAACTCGGCACCCGGCAGAAAATCCAGACCGTGCTCATCCGCCAGCTGAGCCGCCTGCGCCCAACCAGCCGTCGTATCGTGATCAGTCAGCGCGAAACCCGCCAACCCGGCGCGAGCAATCAGCGGCACCAGCTCGGTCAGGCTCTGCGTGCCGTCAGAAATAGCGGAGTGAATATGCAGATCGTAGCGCCCGGCACGGTTCAGGTTTTCAGGCGCTCCCGATTCAGCGGGCTGCGGTACCTGCTGCGCATTAGGTGCACTATTTCGGTGTTCTGTCTGCGTCATCTTCTCTCCTTCCCCGCCCCCGCTAGTTCGTCGCCACCTCAGCGGGGTTTTAAGGCATGTCATCTACTCTTCTGATTCAACCCTACCAATATCGGCGGCGCAATATCGGGTACCTGGTCGCAGGTCAAAGATATATTCTGACCCACCGCGCCCTCTCTTATGGTCAAAAGCGATAAAACACCTGCCCACCTGTAATGAAGAGGCTATGATTAACCCATGACTGAGAACAATGAGAAGAGCACCGAAGCTCAGAAGACTGACCACCGCAGCACCCCTAAGGCGTCTGCGTTCACCGAATTCATTGCCGCAAACTGGGCACCTGCCGAAGATGACGGCTACACCCGCGAGCCCGTAGCAGACTACGCCGCTGAGCGCCGCGCCAAGATCTCCAAGGCATTCCCCGGCGAGCGCCTCGTCCTGCCCGCAGGCCCGCTGAAGGTCCGCTCCAACGACTGCGACTACCGCTTCCGCCCCCACTCGGCGTTTGCGCACCAGACCGGTCTGGGCATCGACCACGAGCCTGACGCTGTGCTGATCTTCGAGCCCGTCGAAGAGGGTACCGGCGACAACGGCTCCAACCACGAGGTCACCCTGTACTTCCGTCCGCTGGCTGGCCGCGACACCGCAGAGTTCTACGCGGATGCACGCTACGGCGAGTTCTGGGTTGGCCCCCGCCCCACCCTGAAGGAATTCTCCGAGCGTTACGGTCTGCGTACCCGCGACCTGTCCGAGCTTGAGGTTGCTATCACGAAGAACGCCGGCAACCAGGGCCTGGGTGGCGTGAACATCCGCCTGGTCCGCAACGTTGACCCGGCTGTTGACGCTCTGGTTGACACTTCCCGCTACAACACCGGCGTGGAGCTGGAGCAGGCTGACAAGCTGGACTCCGAACTGGCTGTGGCTCTCTCCGAGGCTCGCCTGATTAAGGACGCTATCGAGATTGAGAACCTGCAGCGTTCCGTTGACCTGACCGTCAAGGGCTTCGAAGAGGTCGTTCGTGCACTGCCGAAGGCTGTTGCACACCACCGCGGCGAGCGCGTCGTTGAGACCGCGTTCTTCTCCGTGGCACGTACCGACGGTAACGACCTGGGCTACGACACCATCGCAGCGTGCGGTAACAACGCAACCATCCTGCACTGGATCCGCAACAACGGCACCGTCGACGACGGCAAGCTGCTGCTGCTGGACGCAGGCGTTGAGGACGACACCCTGTACACCGCAGACGTGACCCGCACCTTCCCCGTGAACGGTAAGTTCACCGAGGTTCAGGCGAAGGTCTACAACGCTGTGCTGGAGGCTGCTGATGCCGCATTCGCTGTGGCTAAGCCGGGCCGTAAGTTCCACGAACTTCACGACGCCGCTATGGAGGTTCTGGCTCACCGTCTGGAAGAGTGGGGCCTGCTGCCGGTTTCTGCCGAGGTTTCCCTCACCATTGAGGGCGGTCAGCACCGCCGCTGGATGCCGCACGGCACCAGCCACCACCTGGGCCTGGACGTGCACGACTGCGCGCAGGCAAAGGCTGAGCTGTACATGTGGGCTGAGCTGGAGCCTGGCATGGTCTTCACCATTGAGCCGGCGCTGTACTTCAAGGAAGAGGACATGTCTATCCCCGAGGAGTACCGCGGTATCGGTATCCGCCTTGAGGACGACGTGCTCTGCACCGAGGACGGCAACGTGAACCTCTCCGCTGCGCTGCCGCGCACCGTTGAGGGTATTGAGGAGTGGATGGCGAAGCTGGCGAAGTAAGCCTGGCTCTTCACGCCACCAACACCGGTTAGTGCCGGTTGTGTGTGCATAGCGAAAGCCCCTCACCGATTCGTTCGGTGAGGGGCTTTCGCGTATCTTCTACGCTGCGTATCTTCTATGCCTGTTTCCCGCCGTTGTGCCTTACAGCTATTCGGAGTCCTTCGCTGAATTATCGTGCGAGGACTTATCGTGCAGGCCCTGCGGTCGCGGGGTCGGACGCTGCGGCTTGGGCTGAATCAGCTTCGCGTATTCTTCCGGGTCATCCACGCGCAGACCGTACCGCTGAGCCGGGCGCTTCTGCGTATCTGACTTCTGAGCGGTCGCCTGGCCGGTACTTGCCTGTTCGGCAGACTGTGCGGGCTGGGCGGACTGTGCGGATGGGGCGGACTGTACGGGCTGAGCGGGGGCAACCGGTGCGGGCATGTTCTGCGCCGCGCTCTGAGCCACCGCGTTCTGCGCGGTCGTATCACGCTCGGGCAGGTTCTGGTTCGGTGCTGGCTGGCTGCCCGCCTGCGCACGGTACGAAGGAGCCTTCGGCGCACCGGTCGGAACCGGTGCACCATTCATCGAGACGGTGCTCTGAGCGGCACGCGCCTGCGAAGCTTCCGGAGCAGCTGCCGCACGCGCAGCCGCAACCGCCGCCGAGAAGCGAGGGTGGGCACCCAGCACGCGGCGCGCATCCTGAGCGTACTCCGGCAGGGCGTACATCACGGTACGTGAGGGAATTGATTCGGCACGCATCGGGTGGCGACTCCCGTGAGAGCGACGCAAAACGAACATCTGCCAGAGCACAAACATAGCCATCGACAGTAGCACATACTTTATTACCTCAAACGCAGAGGAGTCATTAGTCGAGGCTATAACCAGCAGTGCAAAAAACGCACCGAATCCTGCCCCTCGAAGCGCCGCAAAAGTCAAGATACGGCCATACGGCAACGGTACCGGGTATTCCACCTGGCGGATACCGTCGTTGACCAGGTACAGCGCCGTGACCGGATAATCCTGCTCGCTGAGCACATCAAAAGCGGCGAGCGCATCATCGTGACGAACGAAGGAGGCAATCGCCTCACCGGCGGGCAGGGGCTTGCCCTGAGCCTGCGCCAGGCGCGACGCCAGATATGAAGAAGGCGGGGTCGAGGGAATATTCGGCAGGTTAGAAGTCATGGCTCCTATTCTACCGCCCACCCCAACCCTGGACCCGGTGGGCAGTCAGCTCCTCTACAGGCGTAGCGAACACCTGTTCAATTCGGCTTCTCAAAGTGCGAATCCCCGCGGCGGAGCGTACCCTAGAGAGGTGAGCAATTCGAAGTTCAGCACCCCCAGCAAGATTTACATTGCCCGCCTTTTGGGCCTCGACGTTTTTGACCCCTTCGGTGACCGCCTCGGCCGTCTCCGAGATGTCGTCGTGCTCAAACGCGGCCTGGGCGCATCCATTGCGGGCGCCCGCCCCGCCAAGGGCAGCGAACCCATTGTTGTCGGCATCATCGTTGAGGTGCTCGGCAAGAAACGCGTGTTCATGCCCATGACCCGTGTGCGAAGTATCGACGCCTCACAAATCATTTCAACCGGCCTGGTGAACCTGCGCCGCTTCGAACAGCGCAACTCTGAGACTCTCATTGTCGGTGAGCTCTTTGACCGCCGCGTGCGCCTGCTCGACGGCAGCGGCGACGCCGTCATTGAGGACGTCGCCATTGAGCAGCGCCGCAACGGCGACTGGGGCGTGACCGAGCTGTTCGTTTCCCGCGTCAACTCCGGCTCCAGCACGTGGCGCCGCCGCTCCAAGGAGACCCTCATTGTCGACTGGGACGAGGCGGTGCTCTCCACCGACGTGGAGCCGCAGGCGGCAACCGCGTTCGTCGCTAACCACGAGAACTCCAAGCCCGCCGACCTTGCGGATGCTATCCACGAGATGAGCGATAAGCGCATGGTCGAAATCGCCGCAGAACTGCAGGATGAACGCCTCGCGGACGTTCTGCAGGAGCTTCCCGCTGAGGACCAGGTGCAGATTCTGTCGCACCTGGACGACGAGCGTGCCGCGCAGGTCCTCGAAGAGATGGAACCGGACGACGCCGCCGACCTTCTCATCGAGCTGGACGACGCCCAGCGTGAAAAGCTGCTCGAACTCATGGAACCCGACGAAGCAGACGACGTGCGTCGACTGCTCGAATACGACGAAGGTACCGCCGGTTCGCTCATGAACCCGGTGCCGATCATCCTCTCCCCCGAGGCGACCGTCGCGGAGGCGCTCGCGCACATCCGCGCCGAGGAGATCCCTCCGGCGATGGCGGCTGCCGTCATGGTGACCCGCCCGCCCCTGGAAACGCCGACCGGCAAGTACCTGGGTCTGGTGCACATGCAGAAGCTGCTGCGTGTGCCGCCGAGCGAGCCGATCGGTCACATCCTCGATACCGACACTGAGCCTGTCTCTGACCAGGCAAGTTTGGAAGAGCTGGCACGCGTGCTGGCAACCTACGACCTGACCATCGTTCCCATTGTGAACGAATCGCACCGCCTGGTAGGCGCAGTGACCATCGACGACGTGCTCGATGCGCTCCTGCCCGAAGACTGGCGAACTTACGATGATGGAACTCCCGTACGAAAGGTAGGACGACGCTTTGGCTGATTCGAACCGCCGTGACGCAAACCGTACCGAAGAGAACCCCCGCATCGATAAGGCGCGCATTCTCAAAGACCGCCTGGAGAAGAAGTACGCTGAACGCAACCGCGAGCGCGGCGACTCCCGCACGCAGCGTAGCGACTCGCAGCTGAGCACCCCCGGCACCCGCAAGCCGAAGCTGTTCACGAGCCCCAACCCGGACGCTTTCGGCCGCATGACTGAGGCGTTCGCACGCTACATGGGTACCCCGCAGTTCCTGATGTGGATGACCATTTTCTGTGGCGTGTGGCTTGCCTGGAACTCCCTGGCGCCGGAGGAGATGCAGTTCGACCCGCGTAGCCTGAACTTCACCCTGCTGACCCTGATGCTGTCCCTGCAGGCTTCTTACGCTGCTCCCCTGCTGCTGTTGGCGCAGAACCGTCAGGATGACCGCGACCGCGTGGTGGCGTCTGAGGACCGTAAGCGCGACCAGCAGAACCTGGAGGAGACCCAGTACCTGACCCGCGAGATTGCTTCGTTGCGTATTGCTCTGCGTGAGGTTGCGACCCGTGACTTCGTCCGTAGCGAGCTGCGTGACATTCTTGAGGAACTGCAGAACATTGCGCAGGAGCAGGAGCGTCACGCTGAGCAGCTGCAGGACATCAGTGAGGACATTGAGGACCTGGAGGAGGCTATCGACGATATCGACACTTCCGAGGGTGAGGAGAAGGACGCTGAGGAGCAGGGCTCTGAGGGTACTGAGAACGGTACCGAGCAGGCCTCTGACAAGGCTGAACACTCCGCGAAGGACTCCGAGCAGGATCCCCACCGCGGCGAGGATCCCCACCGCGGCGATTTGAGCCAGCCTCAGAGCCGCGCATCCCAGCAGGCACAGCAGCAGGCGCAACAGCAGGCACACCGCGCCCGTGAGGGAGGCGCCCGTGACCGCTAATTCGCCCCTGCAGGATGCGCTCTACGCGGCGCTTTCCCGCGTCGAGGATCCCGAACTGCGCCGCCCCATTACGGAGCTGGGCATGGTTGAGACTGCGCTCGTGCATCCTGAATTGGATGAGCGCGGTGAGCCGATTCCCGGCCGCCACTGGGCTGAGGTGAAGGTTCTGCTCACCATTGAGGGCTGCCCGCTGAAGAACACTATCGAGCAGCAGGTTCGTGACGCCGCCGCCACCGTTGAGGGCATTGAGCGTGTGCAGTTGCAGGTGGGCGCGATGAACCCGCAGCAACGTTCCGCCCTGCGTTCGATGCTCAAGCCGGAGCGGTCCAACCCGTTCACCGCCCCCGGTTCGCTGACCCGCGTGTTCGGCGTGGTGTCCGGTAAGGGTGGCGTGGGTAAGTCCTCCATGACCGCGAATCTTGCCGCGGCGTTCGCTTCGCGCGGGCTTGCGGTGGGCATTATTGACGCGGATGTGCACGGCTTCTCCATCCCGGGTCTGCTGGGTATTACCGACGCCCCGACCCGCCTGGATGACCTGATTCTTCCGCCGACCGTGGATGTTCCCGCCCCCGCCCAGCGTTGGGGTGAGCAGAAGGTCAGCGGCGGCTTTATTCGCGTGATTTCTATCGGCATGTTCCTCAAGGGCAACGAGCCGGTGGCGTGGCGCGGCCCCATGCTGCACCGCGCGCTGGAGCAGTTCATCATGGACGTGCACTTTGGCGCCCTGGATGTGCTGCTGCTGGATCTGCCGCCCGGTACCGGTGATATTGCGATCTCCATGGCTCAGCTGTTGCCGAATGCTGAGCTGGTGCTCATTTCCACCCCGCAGCACGCCGCGGTGGATGTGGCGGAGCGTGCCGGCACCCTGAGCCTGCAGACCGGTCAGAAGGTCGTGGGCGTGGTCGAGAATATGGCGGCTATGACTCTGCCGGACGGTACCGTGCTCGATATGTTCGGTTCTGGCGGCGGTCAGGTGCTCGCTGAGCGTCTTTCGGAGGCGCTCTCCTACCCTGTGCCGCTGCTCGGTTCTGTCCCGCTGGATGTGAACCTGCGTACCGGCGGCGACGAGGGCACCCCGGTGGTCTGGGGCCACCCGGATTCGGCCACCGCCGAAGAGATTCAGTCCATCGCCTCGCAGCTACTACACTCGGGCGAGTCGAGGGCGGGTCAGAGCCTGCCGCTCTTCGTCTAAAATGTAGCTGTCTAAACCCAAGCATCTAGAAGCTGACGGCAAACAGCTGATACAGAAAGAACCCCGCACCATCACGGTACGGGGTTCTTTCTATTCAAAATCTTAGGTGGCGTCCACGTCGAAGGGGGCGTATGCGCCTCGCGGAAGAGCACGGCTCTCCGACTTTTCCTTCTCCTTCAGCAGCGCCTCTTCACGTTCCCTTGCCTCACGCTCACGTTCGGCGTCGTCCTCAGCGAATGCCTGCTTCACAATCACGCGCGGATCGTACTGGCGGGGGTCGTACTGGCGCCAGTTAATATCTTCCAGACCCGTCTCGCCCAGGGCTTCCTTGAAGTCGTCCTTCGCGTCGAACGCCATGCGGCGCACCATCTTGACGAATTCACGAATCTGTCGGGCGTATTCGGGCATGCGTTCGGGACCAATCACCACGAACGTGATGATGGCCAAAATAATCAACTCGGTGCCACTAATACCAAACACAGAATATAGATTATCAGTTCCGAGCCAGCACCGCCGAACCCGCGGCGCTTTCTGGACGTGTCTTTAAGCTCTGGACAAGCAGAAGGCGTACGCTACAGCACCGCGGAGGGGTATTGCGCCCACGGCTAAGAGCACCACAACAGCGGTTTACGGCGGGTAATCCCCACCGCCGGGGAGCTGCTTCCAATGCCACAGCCAGCCCACCCAGCCCCACTGCGTGCATGCACCCGCCACCAGCAACGCCCAACGATACGCCCGCGAACGGCTCGCCGCCGCCACCACAATCACCAGCGGGAACAACGGCAACAACAGACGGAACGTCGACGACTGCGGATTCAAAAACAGAATCAAATACGCAAAATAGCTCAGACACCACAGGTTCAGCGGAGTCGCCAAAACCCTACGCGCCAACGGGCTCAAACACAGAGCAATAAAGCCCAAAATCAGCAGGGTCAGCAGCACCGGAGCCGCATACCCAAAGTACAGGTAACCCTGCGAAAGCCACGGCTGAATCGGCGCCAAATGGGTGCCGCGCCACGCCGTCTCCGTGGCGGTGTACGCATCCACACGGCCCGTAGCCCACCACGCAATCGCAGGCCACACCAGCGCACACGCACACACTACCAGGGCGCTCACCAGCTGCCCCAGATGACGCACAAACGCCGTACCCATACCCGACTGGCGGCTCGAACGAACCCAGCATGCAAACCACCACAGGCCGGCAGCCGCGCCCAGGGGCACGCCCACCGGGCGGGACAGGCACGCCAACGCAGCCACAGGAACCAGCAGACCGTAGCGTCCCTGAACCAGGCACAGCAGGGCACCGGCAAGGAACACCAGGTTCAGCGACTCCGCATACGGCACCTGAAGCACCGGCGCCACCGGCAAGAAGGATACCAACGCCACAGCCCACATGGACAGCGCAGAAGGCGACTCCTCACTGGTGAAACCGGTCGCCTTCAACGACGCCTCAAACAGCAGGTAAATCACCCACGCCGCCGCGAAACCGGCAAGTAGAGCAACCGTCGCCGCCACCGGGTAATACCCGATGCCCGTCGCATGGCTAATAGCACCGGAAAGCTGCGGGAAAATCGGGTAAAAAGCCCACTGATTCTGTTGAACCACACCCGCCGCGTTCACCGGCAGCTCACTCGGGTAGCCCTCCTTCGCAATCTGCTCATACCAGCCGGCATCCCAGGTGCTGATGAACGACAAATAATCCAGGTGCTGACCCCACGGACCGTGCAGCTGCTGCTGACCGACCACGGCAAACACGATGAAGCCCCACACGCGGGACAGTCCATAGATCAGTAGCACCGACAGCCACGCGGGCAGGGCACGCAGACGCGCCCCCACCCGGTGCAGACGCTCACCGGCGACGGTGTACGCCCAGGTCAGAAGCTCGTCAAAAGACTCGCTCTGCTCCTTCGCGGAGGAGGTGCGAGGGGCAGAGTCAGCGGCGGAGTTAGCGCGGGCGGGCGGGACAGGATTAGTGTGCTGAGAAGGAACACTCACCGACGCTAGCTCCCCTCAGCCGCCGAAGACGCACCCTCAGCCTGCGGGTTCTTCCGCTTCTCCACAAACTCGTGAGCGCTCAGAGTGCTCTCCGCATCATCAGCCAGCGGAACCGCACCGCGGCGAACCGGCTCAGCGGCAGCCACGTTAGCATCAGCGGATTCTGCGGTCGGCGCGGCAGAAGAATCCTTCGCACCGTGCACATTCTCACGTGCCTTCTCGTCCTCGGAAGCGCCGAAGAAACGAACCGCAGTCGTCAAATCCTCCACGCGGTCAAAGGTACCCAAACCGTCACGGCCCACACCGCTAAAGAACGCGGCACCGGGCACGGCACGCTCACCGCCGAGCGCCACAATGGAGAGCGCCGTAATGCCCACAATCAGCAGGGCAAGCAGAATCAGAAGAAAGTTCATGTCAATCTCATATCATGCAGGACCGTCAACCCCTGACGGTCACCTAAATTCAAATAGTAGCGCCAGCACCGGCAGAATCAGCACTGTGACTAGTCCTCGTCGCGGTCGCTGAGCAGCCAGGCACGCAAATCCGCGTGGCAGCGGGTCAGCTGGCTAAAGCTCACGTGCTCATTATCGGTGTGTGCCAGCAGTGCGTCACCGGGGCCGAAGTTCACGGCGGGAATACCGATCTCGCTCAGGCGCGCCACGTCCGTCCAGCCGTACTTCGGCTGAGGTTCCTCACCCACCGCCTCAATGAGAGAAGCAGCCAGCGGGGTGTCCAGGCCGGGGCGTGCCGCCGGGGAAAGATCCACAAAATCCAGCTCATATCCGGCGAAGACCTCACGCACGTGGGCGACCGCCTCATCCAGGGTCTTATCGGGCGCGAACCGGTAGTTCACGTGCATTGCCGCCGCATCAGGAATCACGTTACCGGCAACGCCACCAGAAATCTGCACCGCATTCAGGCCCTCACGGTAATCCAGACCCTCCACGGCAATGGTTTTCGGCTCGTAGGAGGCGAGCGCCGCCAACGCCGGTGCCAGGGCGTGAATCGCGTTCTCGCCGCGCCAGGCGCGTCCCGAGTGGGCGGCGAGGCCGCGGGTGCGCACGAAGAAACGCATGGTGCCGTTGCAGCCGCCCTCAATGGTGCCGTTGGTCGGTTCGAGTAGCACACCGAAGTCTGCGTCGGTGATGAGTTCGCCGTGGTTGCGGATCAGACGCGCCAGGCCGGAGAGTTCGCTGGCGACCTCTTCGTTGTCGTAGAAGATGTAGGTCAGGTTGTAGTCGGTGTCCTGCGCAGTCAGCTCGGCGGCAAGCTTCAGCTGAACCGCCACGCCGCCCTTCATATCGGTGGCACCGCGGCCGTAGAGCACGCTGTGACCGTCCTCTTCACGCACCGTGGACGGCACAGTACCCAGGGAGCCTTCAACGGTGGGCAGGGGCACGGTGTCCAGGTGACCGGCAAGGATAATGCGGGTACGCTCCCCCTCAGCACTCTCCCCCTCAGCCCCCTCCCTTTCAGCGCCGGGCAGCGGCGGGAATTCGGTGCGGGCAATGATGGCGTCCCCGTCACGGGTCAGGTGCAGGTGCGGGCAGAACGACAGCGCCGTGTACACGGCGTCAGCAATCGTTCGTTCGTTACCGGAAACCGACTCGTAATCCAGTAGGGCACGGGTCAGCTCGGGCATGGAGACGTCCAGGTTCAGCGGTGGCTGCGGAACCTCGTGAGGATCAGAATTATTGGGGGAAAGGCTCATCCTTCCACCTTACAGGTTCGCCCGCGCACACAACGCCCACATCGAGCATTTGAGACGGTCTTGAATGGACGCCAAGCCCCAAAACTATAATGGAAGGCATGTCTGAAAACACTCCCCGTTACGCCTCCGGCGTTGCACTGGTCAATGTTGTTGTCTCTGGCGAGCACGCCGGCACCGTCCTAGATGCCTGGTTCCCCGCGCCCTCCCTCACCCAGACCCCCGACCTGTCCATCGCGGACGAGCTGGAGGACCTGGTCGCTGAGCACCCGGCGCGCAATGCCCGCACCGAGGTGCGTACCGCCTCCATCAACCTGGATGAGGCACCCGAAGACGCTCTGGACGCGTACCTGCGTCTGCACCTGCTCTCGCACACCCTGGTTCGCCCCAATGAGCTGAACCTGGACGGCCTGTTCGGCACCCTGGCGAATGTTGCGTGGACTAACCACGGCCCGGTGCTTGCCGCCGAGTTCCAGAAGCTTGCGATTGGTCTGCGCAAGCTGGGCCACCTGAGCGTGAGCCACATTGATAAGTTCCCCCGCCTGGTGGATTACGTGGTTCCCGCCGGCGTGCGTATTGGTGACGGTGACCGCCTGCGCCTGGGTGCGCACCTGGCGTCCGGCACGACCGTGATGCACGAGGGCTTCGTGAACTTCAACGCCGGTACCCTGGGCACCTCCATGGTTGAGGGCCGTATTTCTCAGGGCGTTGTGGTGGGCGACGGCTCGGATGTGGGTGGCGGCGCCTCCACGATGGGCACTCTCTCCGGTGGCGGCACTCAGCGCGTGTCCATTGGTGAGCGTTCTCTACTGGGTGCGGAGTCCGGTATCGGTATTGCCCTGGGTGATGACTGCGTGGTTGAGGCTGGCCTGTACGTGACCGCTGGTTCGCGCGTGAGCGTTCTGCTGCCGGGTCAAGAGGCGCGCGTGGTGAAGGCTGCGGAGCTGTCCGGTGTGTCGAACCTGCTGTTCCGCCGTAACTCGATCAGCGGCGCGATTGAGGTTCTGCCGCGTGCGAAGAACACCGTGGAGCTGAACGAGGCCCTGCACCTGAACTAGTCTGTACCTGGACTAGTGGTTGCCCTTGCGAATTTTAGGGGTCGGCCATGAACTTTAGGGGTCGGGATGTGTGAAGCATCCCGGCCCCTTTTTATGCTCTTTATTCCCTCTCCGCCGCTCTCATAGGCTGGGCGCGGATCCACAGCGGCTACGATGACCATTTTCAGGGCGGGCCGCTCGAGCTTTCGCTAGGCTTGTAGTACCGGGTACCGCGCACCCGCCACTGCAGGCGACCATTGCAAGCGATAGGTACCGTTCAGAGAGGAGCCCCCCATGCCCGAAGCCACAGCGTCCGAATCAACAGCGCCCGAATCAGCAGCGTCCGAATCCACAGCACCCGAGCCGACGATGAGCGAAACCTACCGGCACTTCACGCGCCTCTTCCCCTACTCGCACGAGCGTATTCCGATGGGCACTGCGGCTACTGATGCCATGGCCCGTTACGATGAGCTGGCTAAGCTGGGACGCGCGGAGGGGTTCGTCCCCTTCTTCCTGAACCTGAACGATACGGTGCTTGAAAGCATGGTCATTGCGGTGTCCCTTGAGCACGACATCATTGACGATGTTGAGACGCTGACCCTCGAGCAGGTGAGTGCCTACACTCGTGCTGTCCTGCAGCGTTACCGTACCGCCCGAGGCGGCGCCTCCGCCGAAGAGTACGGCAGCACCGCGATTGCCCAGCAGCTACGCAGGGTTACCGATGACGGCGAAAATGCTCACGAGGACGGCTTGGACGAGTTCAATCTCAATGAGCTTGTTGACGAGTTTATGAGCTCCGATTTTCTGCCCGATGAGGAGCCCGAAGATGACGCCCCGATTCTTTCTGCTCTGCTCTGCTACGAGCTCTTGGATGAGGAGCAGGGCGAGATGCTCCTGCTACAGATTCCGACCGATGACCCCGCCGATATTCCCGCGTACTTGCCCTTCGGCGGCTGGAATGACTGCCCGAACGCCGAAACGCAGCTGGCGTTCACCCACTATTGGCGTGAAAAGTACGGCGCAATCCCGGCGGCTCTTGACAATGCTGATTGCCTGGAATTTCTGGTGGAACGCCCCGTTGCCGATCCATTGGAGGCGAAGAAGCTGGCGGTCGAGCAGTTCGCGTTCTGTTCCGATCTTCCGTTCCAGGTGTTTGAGGATTTTGAGCAGCTGACGGAGTTTATTCACCAGAGCCGCCAGTGGTATTTCTGGTGGGATTAGAGGTCGGCTCAGAAATCAACTGAGAGGCGGGTTCAGATTGCGGGTGGGGGCGAGTGTCGACACACCTAAATAGCGCCTCCCACGTGCTCACACCAGAGTGCACAAGCGCACAGTGTCCCGCAGTACTTACGCCCCGTGCACGGCTGTACTATTAGATACAGCTCAACAGCTTTTGTCCCCCATCCGGAGCACTTTTTCCGGATATATAAAGCCCGAAAGGACATCATGAAGGTACTCGTTACCGGCGGCGCCGGCTACATCGGCTCCCACACTGTACTTGAACTGCTCAAGGCAGGTCACGACGTCGTCGTCATGGATAACCTTGCAAACTCTTCCGAGGAGTCCCTCAAGCGCGTCGCTGAACTCGCTGGCCGCGCCCCCGAGTTCCACAAGGTTGACCTGCTCGACCTCGAAGGCATGAAGGCTCTTTTCAAGCAGGTTCGCCCCGACGCTGTGATTCACTTTGCGGGTCTGAAGGCTGTGGGCGAGTCCGCAGAGAAGCCGCTGTGGTACTACCAGACCAACGTGGCTGGCACCCTGAACCTGCTGTACGCAATGGATGAGGCTGACTGCCACTCCATCGTGTTCTCCTCCTCCGCTACCGTGTACGGCGAGCCCGAGTCCATGCCTCTGATTGAGAAGATGAACATGGATGCGCAGTCCTGCTACGGCCGCACCAAGGAGCACATCGAGGACATGCTGGTCGACCTGGCTGCGTCCGACTCCAAGTGGAACATCGCTCTGCTGCGTTACTTCAACCCCGTTGGTGCGCACGAGTCCGGCCGTATCGGTGAGGACCCGGCGGGCATCCCGAACAACCTGGTGCCCTTCATTGCGCAGGTTGCTGTGGGTCGCCGCGAGCACCTGAACGTCTTCGGTAACGACTACCCGACCGTTGACGGTACCGGCGTGCGCGACTACATCCACGTGGTTGACCTGGCTGACGGCCACCTGAAGGCGCTGGATTACATTACCCAGCACGGCGGTCTGCACACCTGGAACCTGGGTACCGGTAACGGCTACTCGGTTCTGCAGGTTCTGCACGCGTTCGAGGAGGCTTGCGGTAAGGAGCTGCCGTACAAGATTGTGGATCGTCGTCCCGGTGACGTTGCGGTCTCTTACGCTGATCCTTCCTCTGCTCTGGCGGATCTGGGTTGGAGCGCTAGCCGCGACATTAAGACCATGGTTCGCGACCACTGGAACTGGCAGAAGAACAACCCCAACGGTTACGAAGCCTAAGCTGTTTTAGCCCCTTGTGAGGGGTGTTGAAGAGTGCCCGATAGGTGTTATCTCACCTATCGGGCACTCTTGTGCGCTTCGGGCTAGGTAGCTACCGGAGCTGTACCCCTACCGGAACTGTAGCCCAGCCGGGAGCTACCCGACGGCAACGTTACTTAGATGCAGATGCCTTCAGACGCTCAGCAGCCTTCGCCACCGCCTCGTCGGAGGCGGTCAGGGCGATACGCACGTAGCCTTCGCCGTCCTCGCCGTAGAACACGCCGGGGCCAGCAATAATACCCAACTCCGCCAGGCGGCCAATCGAATCCCAGGTGGACTCGCCGAAAGTGGTCCACAGGTACAGGCCAGCCTCAGAATTCTCAATGCGACCACCGGCGGCGATAATCGCCTCCTCCAGCACCTCGCGGCGGGCACGGTACAGGTCCTTCTGCGCCGCCACATGCGCCTCATCAGCCAGCGCCACCATCATGGCGGCCTGCACGGGGGCGGGCACAATCATGCCGGCGTGCTTGCGGCTATTAATCAGGTTCGGCATCAGCTCCGGGGCACCGGCAATGAACGCGGCACGGTAACCGGCGAGGTTCGACTGCTTCGACAGCGAGTACACGGCAAACAGACCGGTGAAGTCACCATCGCACACGCGAGAATCCAGGATGGACGGCACCGGCTGACCGCCGCGCGCCTCATCCCAAGCACCCCAGCCGAGCTCCGCGTAGCACTCATCGGACGCCACCACGGCACCAATTTCACGCGCCTGCGCTACAATCTCACGCAGCTGCTCCACGGTACGCACCACGCCGTTCGGATTCGCCGGGGAGTTCACCCAAATCAGCTTCACACGGCTGCGGGTATCAGCATCCAACTCGTCCAGGCTGTCGGCGGGCACAGACTCGGCGCGGGCAAAACGGGCACCCATATCGTAGGTGGGGTACGCAACGCGCGGGTACACGACCACATCGCCCGGGCCCAGGCCCAGCAGGAACGGCAGCCACGCCACGAGCTCCTTCGAACCGACCGTGGGCATGATCGCGTCCGGGTTCAGACCGGTCACGCCGCGGCGGCGCGCAAACCACTCGGCAATAGCCTCACGCAGGGCGGGGGTGCCGTGAGTGGTCGGGTAGCCGGGTGCGTCGGAGGCAGCCGCCAGCGCCTCACGAATGTTCTGCGGGGTAGGGTCGACCGGGGTGCCGATGGACAGGTCCACCGGACCGTCCGGGTGGGCGGCGGCGGTTGCGCGGTAGGGGGCGAGCGCCTCCCAGGGGTATTCGGGCAGGTTCAGGCCGTAAGTCATTGTGTCACCTGGTTGCTTGGGAATAGTTTTTGTCATTTTAGTCTAGCGCCCGGGCGCTTCTGTGCCTATGGCAAGAGCCTCCATTCCAGCGCCTAGACGGTGCCTGGGCACCGGGTGCTAGATGGAGGCTCTTGGCACCCGTGAGCGGGTGCGATTAGTCTATGCGGTTGTAGCTATTACTCGCCGCTTTGGGTTACGCGCCGCAGGCTACTACTCACCACGAGGGGGCAGCGCCGCAATGAAGGGCACGTCCTTGCCGGTGGGGCCGAGCTTTGCTGCGCCACCGGGGGAACCCAGGTCGTCGAAGAAGTCTGCGTTGGCGCTGACGTATTCGGTCCACTCTTCGGGGACGTCGTCTTCGTAGTAGATTGCTTCTACGGGGCAGACGGGCTCGCAGGCGCCGCAGTCCACGCACTCATCCGGGTGGATGTAGAGGGTACGATCACCTTCGTAGATGCAGTCGACGGGGCATTCTTCAACGCATGCGCGGTCTTTGACATCCACGCAGGGAAGCGCGATTACGTAGGTCATTGGTGTGCCTTTCTACAAGCTGTTCGCCCCGTGCCCGCCGTTCTGCGGGTCGTCTGCTGCAGGGCAGAATCTACAGAGTAAACCGCCGAGTAGTTGGTACCCGGCGGGGAAGTCTGTGTATAGTCTATCGCGCACCGGCTGTTTAACCGTATTTTCGTGGTGTAGCAGACAGTACGCTTATGGGTTTGTGGGGGTATTTTTTAGGCTAGGCTGACCTGGTATTTCTTTGCGTTATTACTAGTCGAAAGGCTTTTAAAAATAAATTAAGCCAAAAATGAAATCTTCGTCACATGAATTTTTTGATGAAGTCGCCGCTATTTCCACCCCGCACAATTTACCGAATAACGCATACATTTTCTTTCCTATTGCCCTCTACCCTGCGGGCTGAGAAGACCGTAGCGGCGCAAGCACCCACAACAGCATTCCCAAAAACAGCAGGAGGGGCGCCCCGGCTAATCGGAGCACCCCTCCCTGATGTTATGACGTAGTGATAGGCTTCAGACTACTTCTTGGCGCCTACTTCTCGGCGCCTACTTCTTGGTGCGAGCACGCTGATGCGCCGCACGCGGCGAGAAATACTGCGCGTCCTTCACGCGAGCGCGCGTGTACACGAGCATACCCAGCATCGCCGCGACCGGGGCGCCGAACCACCACAGGGCACCGTACAGGCCAATCGCCGAATGGCCCGGATTCACCAGAACAAACGGCGAATCGGGGCGACCGTAACCGAGCACGTACACGGTCACGAACACAGCAACAGCCACAACAGCCGCAGCGTAGCCGCGACGCAAGGACAGGGCACACCACAGGGCGGTGAAGAAAACCGTCAGGTACGCGACCAGCAAGCCGAGGGGCAGGGCGGTATCCCCCGCGTACACGACCCAGGCGTGATAAATCGACCCGGCGATACCGGCAAAAATACCCAGAATCGAGCCGGTCAGCAGGCTCGACACCAGGCCCGCCTCCTGCGGCTTCGGGTGCACGGTCGCGGTCGGGTCACCGTCGAGCACACGGAAAGTCTCCACGGCAGAAATTTTCTGCGGCACCTTATTCGAGTACTCAAAAGTCTTCTCGTCCACGACCGTAATCTGGGTGCGGTGCGCCTCCATTGCCTTACGCTTGGCGGTGCCGTCACCGTAAATGGCGGCCTGCAGACGCTGATCAGCCGCGTCGAACTCACCCTCAATACCCCAGGTGAGAATCGGGCGGTCCTCGTCACCGTCAAGGATCTGCAGGGCACGGCGCACAATCTCGTACACGCGCACGTGGTCGGGGTGGCCGTAGCCGCCGTCCGAATCGTAGGTGACCAGAACATCGGGGGTGAGGGCGCGGATAGCGGCAACCAGTGCCTGAGCCTGCGGTTCCAGCGGCTGCGCGGTCAACGAATCCTCCGCCGCCACCGGGTTGGCAACGGGCTTACCCTCCGGGCCCCACGCCATGCCGGAGTCACGGTACAGCGGCAGCGCACCCTCAGCGACAGCGGGCTCCTGCCCCAGGAAGAACTGCTTCTTCACACCCAACGCCTTAACAGCGCCGGCAAGCTCACCGGTACGGTACTCGCCCAGCGCCTCACCGTTATCACGGCAGCCGGGCTTACCGACCTCCAGGTGGTGCAGCTCCTCGGGGATGACCTCGCCCAGCTCACCGCGGGTAGCCGTCAGCAGGTACACCTCCGCGCCCTTCTGCGCGTAGTACGCCATGGTCGCGCCGGTCGAGGAGGTTTCGTCGTCCGGGTGTGCATGCACAAACAAGATGCGTGCCTTCTTCGCATCGTAGTTATTCGGCAGCAGGTCACGGCGCGAGCCGGGAGCGATGCGCTCACCCTGCGTGGGGTAGCTGGGGGTCGCAGAATCAGGCTGAGTGTTCTCGGTTTCAGACACAGGCTTTCCCTCTCATACGCAGGGTTGGGTTTCTTGGATGGTCAAAGCGCGCCGGCAATTTACATCGTTGAGCGGCAGAGGTGAGCAGCGGATAAGTGCCACCACCGTGCAGGCGCATTATTTTATCTTACACACTCGCATGTGCAGCGCGGGGTGTTCGGGCTTTTCAGAAGCGGTTTTTGGAGGTGGTTTTCGGCAGAAAGCAAAAGCGCTCGACTCTCCTCGCCCCTCCCCCATTGCCCCGCCATTATGTCCCGAACGAATCCGGGCGGTTAAACAGCGCCGCCGCTACCTCCTCTTCAGAAGGTAGCGGCGGCGCTTGGTCAACCACAGCTACTGGGCAACGACAGCGCGGGTAACCACAGCGCGGGTAACCACAGCGCGGGCAGCCGCGGCGCTTGGGTAACGACAGCACCCGCTACAGCAGGTTAGTCGCTAACGCGCTAATAGTCGCGCTGTATTAGTCGTTCGCACGGGCGCGGCGACGGAACTCGCGGACACGCTCGTTGGAATCCAGGATGACCTTACGAATACGAATCGCCTCGGGGGTCACCTCAACGCACTCGTCTTCGCGAGCGAATTCCAGGCACTCTTCCAGGGTCAGCTTCTTCGGCGGGGTCAGGTTTTCGAAGTTGTCCGCGGTCGAAGAACGCATGTTGGTCAGCTTCTTTTCCTTGGTGATATTAACTTCCATGTCGTCTGCACGGGAGTTCATACCAACAATCATGCCCTCGTACACCTCAGAGGTGGGCTCCACGAAGAAGGTGCCGCGCTCCTGCAGGTTAATCATCGCGTAGGGGGTCACCACGCCGGCACGGTCAGCAATCAGCGAACCGTTGGTGCGGTACTCAATGTCGCCAGCCCAGGGCTCGTGCTCAATCGAGTAGGAGGAAGAAATACCGGCACCGCGGGTCTCAGTCAGGAACTGGGTGCGGAAACCAATCAGACCACGTGCGGGAACAGCGAACTCCATACGGACCCAGCCGGTACCGTGGTTCGCCATGTTCTCCATGCGGCCCTTACGCGCAGCCATCAGCTGGGTAACAGCGCCCAGGTACTCCTCGGGCACGTCAATGATCATGTGCTCCATGGGCTCGTAGACCTTACCGTCGATGGTCTTGGTAACCACCTGGGGCTTACCCACGGTCAGCTCGAAGCCCTCACGGCGCATCTGCTCCACGAGGATAGCCAGGGCGAGCTCGCCACGGCCCTGAACTTCCCACGCGTCCGGACGCTGGGTGGGCAGAACCTTGATGGACACGTTACCGATCAGCTCGCGGTCCAGGCGGTCCTTCACCTGACGTGCGGTGACCTTTGCGCCCTTGACGCGGCCAGCCAGCGGGGAGGTGTTAATACCGATGGTCATGGAGATCGCGGGATCGTCCACCTTGATCAGCGGCAGGGGCTTGGGGTTCTCAGCGTCGGTGAGGGTTTCACCAATGGTGATGTCCTCAATACCAGCCACTGCGACGATCTCGCCGGGGCCAGCGGACTCTGCGGGAACACGCTCGAGAGCCTTGGTCGCCAGCAGCTCGGAGATGCGGACGTTCTTGATTTCACCGTCGTGACGTGCCCACGCAACGGTCTGGCCCTTCTTCAGGGTGCCGTTGAAGATACGGACCAGTGCCAGACGGCCCAGGAACGGGGAGGAGTCCAGGTTGGTCACGTGTGCCTGCAGAACCTCGTTGGGATCGTAGGTGGGGGCGGGCACGTGCTCGATGATGGTCTTGAACAGCGGCTCAAGGTCGTCGTTGTCGGGCAGCTGGCCGTCTACGGGCTGGTTCAGGGATGCAGCGCCAGCCTTACCGGATGCGTACACCACCGGAACGTTCAGCACAGCGTCCAGGTCCAGGTCGGGAACCTCGTCCGCCAGGTCAGATGCCAGACCGAGCAGCAGGTCCATGGACTCGCCAACAACCTCGTCAATACGGGAGTCGGGGCGGTCAACCTTGTTCACCACGAGGATCACGGGCAGCTTAGCAGCCAGTGCCTTACGCAGCACGAAGCGGGTCTGGGGCAGCGGACCTTCGGATGCGTCCACGAGCAGCACAACGCCGTCAACCATGGACAGGCCGCGCTCCACCTCGCCACCGAAGTCGGCGTGGCCGGGGGTGTCAATAACGTTAATGGTGATGGTCTCACCGTTGGCGGAAGGGCCGTTGTAGAACACGGTGGTGTTCTTCGCCAGAATGGTGATGCCCTTTTCCTTTTCGAGGTCGCCGGAGTCCATGACTCGGTCTTCAACATCTGCGTGGGCAGAGAAGGCGTTGGTCTGCTGCAGCATCGCGTCGACGATGGTGGTCTTGCCGTGGTCAACGTGTGCCACGATGGCCACATTGCGAAGGTCGGGGCGCGAAGCGGTGTTTTCAGACATGCGTTAAGTTTCTCGCTTAAATCTAGGGGATAGTCTCGCCAACGGGTGCGCGCTAGAAGGCGCAGGGGTCACGGGGCAGTACCTTCAGATAGGTATCTGGGGGTGTTTTGCCGGTTTGAGTGTTTGCCGGTGAACCCGCTCTGCGATGAGAGCGTTTCCGGGCACGCCAAAACGGACCCCCCTCCGTTGGGCTTAGCTACCAGTGTATCACTAGGGCTTTTCTGCGAGCCACTCATCAATCATGCGGCGGGCGACGGCGTTCGTGCCGGGCAACTCCAGCTTGGCGGGGTCGTCCTCGTCGCTGTTGCCGCGCTCCTCCGAAATAGCAATCGCCTCACGCAGCTCAGCGGCGGTGAACCAGCGTGCGGCACGAATCTCACCGTCGTGATGGATGATGGGTTCATTCTCATCCACATGCACCCGGTAGCAAATCATGAGCGAACGAGGGAAAGGCCACACGTCACTCATGCGGTACTCGGTGCTGAGAGTGTGCAGGCCGGTTTCTTCGTAGACTTCGCGGGCAATTGCCTCTTCGAGGTTTTCGCCGGGGTCAACGAATCCGGCAATGAGGGCAAAACGGTTGGGGTGCCACTGGCGGTTATTCGCCAATAGCACGCGCTCGCCGTCACGGCTGGCCACCAGCGCCATGACGGCGGGTTCGATGCGGGGGAACACCATCTCGCCGGAGACGGTGCGGCGGATACCTTTGGAGCCGAGGGCCGCCTCCTCGCCGCTGTATGCGGAGTAGCGCATGTCGATGAGGTAGTCGCGGCGTGCCAGGGCGGTGGCGTAGTGGGCGCGGCCCTCCGGATCCTCGTGGACCGGGTAGTAGCGGAAACCACTGGTGGAGGCGCGCACCCGAGGGTTGTTCAGGTCGGCGGCGACCTGTGTGAGGGTTTCGTCCTCGCAGTAGAGCACATGCACCTGCGCCCCGATATTCTTCTGGGCGTCAGCATCGTAGGCGGCGGGGCGGATGACGCTGCGCGCAAGGATCGCCTCTTCGGTCAGCGGCTCGGCAGCATCGTGACCGGTCAGGTAGTGCAGGGTTCCGTCATCGTTGAGTAGGGTTTCCCCTTCGCGGGAAATGAGCAGGTAGCGCTGCGCGTGAGTGTCAGCGGGCGTGTGTTCAGGTGAAGAAGTCATGGATTTTACTCTACATCTTGCCACTGCAAGGCCCACAATAGCGTGCCGGGTTCCGATTTTTTCGCCGTATCGTCCCATATCACCCCCGAAAGAGGTGACAGAGGCACCCGAAAATAAGAGAATGGAACTATGACTACTTCTATTGACCCTACGACCACCTCCGCGTGGTCTGCTCTGTCCGCTCATCACAAGTCCCTCACTCCGAACCTGCGTGAATGGTTTGCCGCTGACCCGGAACGTGCGCAGAAGTTCAGCTTCACCGCCGACGAATTGCACGTCGACCTTTCCAAGAACCTGATTACCTCCGAAACCGTCGAGCTGCTGCTCAAGCTCGCTGAAGAGGTCAAGCTGGAGCAGGCCCGCGAGGCAATGTTCTCCGGCGAGCACATTAACGTCACCGAGGACCGCGCCGTACTGCACACCGCACTGCGCCGCCCCGAGGGCTACACCCCGGCGCTGACCGTTGACGGCCAGGACGTAGACGCAGACGTTCACGCCGTGCTGAAGAAGATCTACGCATTCGCCGATCGCGTGCGCAACGGCGAATGGACCGGCATCACCGGCAAGCGCATCGAGACCGTTGTGAACATCGGTATCGGTGGCTCCGACCTGGGCCCGGTCATGGTGTACGAGGCTCTCAAGCCCTACGCAGATGCAGGCATCACCGCACGCTTCATCTCCAACATTGACCCGACCGATGTGGCTGAGAAGGTCTCCGACCTGGATCCCGAGACCACCCTGTTCATCGTCGCATCCAAGACTTTCGGCACCCTGGAGACCCTGACCAACGCGCGCGTGGCACGCGAGTGGTTGCTTTCCGCCCTGGCTGAGGCTGGCGCTCTGGAAGGTAAGGAAGCGTCCGAGGCTGTGGCTAAGCACTTCGTGGCTGTCTCCACCGCACTGGACAAGGTTGCAGCATTCGGCATTGACCCCGAGAACGCTTTCGGCTTCTGGGACTGGGTTGGCGGCCGCTACTCCGTAGACTCCGCAATCGGCACCTCCCTGGCAATCGTGTTCGGCCCGAAGGTTTTCGCTGAATTCCTCGCCGGCTTCCACGCAATGGATGAGCACTTCCGCACCGCTCCCCTGGCTCAGAACGTGCCCGTTCTGATGGGTCTGCTGAACATCTGGAACGTGAACTTCCTCGGCGCAGAGACCCACGCGGTTCTGCCCTACGACCAGTACCTGCACCGCTTCCCCGCGTACCTGCAGCAGCTGACCATGGAGTCCAACGGCAAGTCCGTTCGCGCGGACGGCTCCTTCGTCACCTACGACACCGGTGAGGTCTTCTGGGGTGAGCCCGGCACCAACGGCCAGCACGCTTTCTACCAGCTGATCCATCAGGGTACCCGCCTGATTCCCGCGGACTTCCTTGCCTTCGCAAACCCGGTCCACCCGACCAAGGACGGCGAGCAGGACGTTCACGAGCTGTTCCTGGCTAACTTCTTCGCGCAGTCTCAGGCTCTCGCCTTCGGCAAGACCGAGGAAGAGGTTCGTGCAGAGGGCACCGCAGAGCACGTGGTCAACGCACGTATCTTCAGCGGTAACCGCCCCTCTACCTCCATCATGGCGCCGCGCCTGACCCCGCGCGTTCTGGGCTCCCTGATTGCCCTGTACGAGCACATCACCTTCGTTCAGGGTGTTGTTTGGGGTATTGATTCCTTCGACCAGTGGGGTGTTGAGCTCGGTAAGAAGCTGGCGCTGGACCTGGTTCCCGCTATTGAGGGTGACCGTGAGGTTCTGGCTCGTCAGGATTCTTCGACTGCTTCGCTGATTGACTACTACCTGAAGAACCGCACCAAGTAGTAGCTTGAGCCTGCATGTGCCGGTTTTATAGCCCGGCTGTGTAGAGTCAGCACAAATTAGCTCAGCATAAATACGCAAACCGCCGGATAGGCTCCCACTTAGGGAGGCTATCCGGCGGTTTTGTTATATGGGTTTTAGCTCAATACCGTGCTGTTAGTTCACTGCAGGCAGGGTGTCGGAGGCGATCTCGGCAATAATGCGCACCACGGTGGATTCGGGCAGCTGCGGGATGCCCTGCTCGTCACGTACTACGCCACCGGCGTCGCGGTGAGCGGTCATGCCGGTGCTTTCGGTGGGCTCTTCGCCGTCGGCGCAGGTTGCGGGAACGTGCACGAATCCGGCGGGGATGCTCAAGCCCAGCTCGCGGCTGATGCGCTGGCCCTCGTAGAACACGTGGTTGCACACGTAGGTTCCGGCGGTGTACGAAATCTCGACCGGCTCCCCCGCCGCGCGCAGGCGTTCAAAGCTGGCGCGCACCGGCAGGGAGGAGAAGTACGCCTCCTGACCGCCGGGGGTGATTAGCTCATCGCAGCGCTGGTCGCCGTCGTTATCTTCAATACCGGCGGAGTCCAGGTTGATAGCGACCTGTTCGAGGCTGACCGCGTCGCGGCCAACCGCCACGCCCAGGCTGATGAGCGCGTCGGGCTGCACATCTTGCAGGGCGGTGCGCAGAGCGGTGCTGGAACCGTCGTAGCTGACGGGCAGCTCGCGGGTGATGACGTGCAAATCCGGGCGTATCTGAGCCAGCAGACGCTGGGCACCTTCGGCGAGCGCCACGGTGGGGTTCACGGGCACGCCGGGGAAGGCTCCGAAGAAGGTCAGCAGCAGGGTGCGTGCCTGGTTGGGGGTGGTTGCCATAGTCAATCTCGTTTCCTGCGTTGGTTTTATGCAGTGTTGGCTTTATTCAGCAGTGTTCTTTTCGGCGGCGCGGCGCTCCAGGTCCTTGGCGAGCGCATCCAGCAGCTCTTCGGGGGTGGTGGCGATGATGAGCTCGTCCAGGTAGCGTTCGTTGAGCAGGCCGGTGGACGCCATGTAGTGCATGGCGTCGATGAGCTTGTCCCAGTAGCCGTTGACGTTCAGCAAGGCGACCGGCTTGGAGTGAATATCGAGGAACTGCCAGCTGAAAACTTCAAAGAATTCTTCGAGGGTGCCGGGGCCGCCGGGCATGGCGACGAACGCGTCAGCCTTGTCGATCATGGCGATTTTGCGCTGGTGCATGGTGTCCACGATTTCGAGGGTGGTCTGGCCGGGGTACACGCCTTCCAGGCCAACTAGCTTGTGGGTGACCACGCCGTAGACCACGCCGCCAGCGTCCAGGGTTGCGCCCGCGACGGTGCCCATGAGGCCGGTGCGGCCGCCGCCGTACACCACGCCGATATTGTTCTGGGCGCAGAGGGTGCCGAGCTCCTGGGCGCGGGTGGTGAAGAGCGGGTCGTTGCCGGAGCGTGCACCGCAGTAGACGGCAAGGTTGTAGTTGGTCTTCTTCATGGTTCTCCTTGGGGTGTATGGGGGGGGCGGAGTGGAGCGCCTCTATGCGTTCTACCCGCGATAGATGTTGTTGTGTTGAGGGTACCGGATGCACCTGTGTACCTCATGTGTGCCACCCGCCAGTTCAGGGTCGTGCGCTGGGGGCGCGTATTGGGCGCTGTGGTTACGAGCGCGGTGGTTACGGTAGCGGGGTACGCGCCAGCAGCGGGAAAATCTGCTCGGTATTCAGCGGTGCCTGTGCGACAGAATCGGAGGGGCTACTCATGGCGGGGTCAACCCAGCGCAGCTCAGCGATTTCTGCCTGCGGCACCAGCGTAGCCAGCTGTTCGTGTTGCTCGTCGGTGGGTGCGTACTCGTAGGTTTCGGCGCGTACCGTAAAGCCCGCCTCGTTCAGTGCCGCCGCTTCGAGGAGTCCGCGGTGGTGCATCCGGGTGGGGTCGGGGGTGAGTCCGATTTCTTCGCTCACTTCGCGGCAGGCGGTCTGTAGCGGGGTCTCCCCCGGTTCGGGTTTGCCGCCGGGCATCATGAACCCCTCGCTGCCCTGCTTGCGCACGGTGAGTACGAGCCCATCCCGGTTGCGGATTGCTACAGCGCACACGTTCACGACGCGGCGTGTGCTGTCGATGGCGCTGTGCTCAGTAGCGCTGTGCTCAGTAGCGCTGTGCTCGGTGGGCTGGGCTGCTTCTACTCGGTTCTGTGGGTTCTTCTGCGTGGGCATCTTTCTACCCTAGCATTTCCGTATCCTCCACCCGGCGCAGTGCGTGTTTGTCTTATTAATCCGCCCTATTGTGCTCCCTGTAGGCGTTGGTTTTATGTAATATTTCGGCGAGTTATCTTATGTCCGGTTCATGCGTTTAGGCGCGTGTTACGGTGTATTTAACCGCGATGTCGCGGTACCGTATACGCACTCGACTTGGCGCGATACAGGAAGAGTGCGGATCACTCAATCACCCGTGTAGAAGGAACTTCATGATGGCTAACTCTTCTCGTTCCCGCCGCTACGGTAGCGCTGGCGCTTCTGTTCTTCTTGCCGCGTCGTTGAGCCTGTGCGCTCTGCCTTCTGTTGCAGCGGCTAATACCCCGGATCCGGTTAACCCGCCGGTTATTACGGTCTACAACTACAAGGTTGAGACCAATACCCGTAAGCTGAAGACCGCCCTGCGTCTGAACAAGATTACGCTCAAGGCGACGAAGCTGCCCGCGAAAACCACTGCTTTTTCCCCGGCCTTGCATGAGGCAAACCATAGGGGTTTCCCGTTCCTGAACCCGATCCAGACGGTGCACGTTGCGGGCCCGTTCAAGGATGGTACAGCTACTGCGACCCACTACGTTCCTGGAGAATTGATTGACCCGGCGAAGAACTACAGCTTCGTCGCCAATATCGCCGTTGATGGCCATTATTCGGGCGGCAAGGTGCTGAGCATGGACGTTGTGAAGGATAGCGCCGCACCGGTTCTTCAGGTGGATTCGCCGCGCTTGAACACCAAGGGTGAGACTGTGTTGAAGGTGCGCGGTACCGGCTACACCGGTGAGGCGACCCCGCACGGTGTGCGCGTGGTGGTGTCTGATACGAATGTGTGGGTTCCCGGTCGTTTTCCTCAGACGGGTATGCGCTTCGTGGCCGAGGTGACCGTACCTGCTTCGCAGATTCACAACGGTGCTTTTGAGACGGAGGTGAAGGTTCCGGCGGATGTCGCGGCGACGCTGAATACCTCTCACAAGTACATTGCGGGCACCATGGCGGCTGGCGTTCAGGGTGCTGAGTACGGCTCGTTTGATGCTCAGAAGCCTCTTGAGCTTTTCGCGCAGGAGCCCGTGGTGTCTGCGGTTCCGACTGATGCGCCGACGGTGGCACCCCTGCCTGAGGCAACTATCGGCGTGAACCCCACTGACGCACCGACCGTAGCTCCCCTGCCTGAGGCAACCGTGGGCGTGAACCCGACCGATGCACCCACCGTAGCACCCCTGCCCGAAGCAACCATCGGTGTAAACCCGACCGACGCACCGACCGTAGCTCCCCTGCCCGAAGCAACCGTGGGCGTAAACCCGACCGATGCGCCGACCGTAGCGCCCTTGCCTGAGGCAACTATCGGCGTGAACCCGACTGACGCACCCACCGTCCCGGCGCTGCCGGAAGCGACCGTGGGCGTAAACCCGACCGATGCGCCCACCGTGGCACCCCTACCGGAAGCAACCGTGGGTGTGAACCCCACTGACGCGCCCACCGTGGCACCCCTGCCCGAAGCAACCATTGGCGTAAACCCGACCGATGCACCCACCGTGGCACCCCTACCGGAAGCAACCGTGGGCGTAAACCCGACTGATGCACCCACCGTCCCCGCGCTGCCGGAAGCAACGGTCGCTCCGGCGTCGGTTGCCGATAAGACCCCCAACGCTGACAAGCTGGAGGACGCGACCGTGGCGCATCCCAAGAGTAAGCCCGCTCAGAGCAATCCCGCTCAGGAGGCTCCGGTGACCGCCGCTCAATCGGCTAAGGACAACCTGGCAAAGGACAGCCTCGCTAAGGATCAACCGGTTCAGGAGAGCAGCCCCAAGAAGGCTACCCTGGCGAACACCGGCGCATCCAGCGTTGGCGTGATTGTTGGCATTGGCGTTGCCGCAATCTGCGCGGGTCTGGGTCTGAGCGTTCTGCGCTCGCGCCGCCACTCCTAAGAGCTGCAGGGCATACGGACTAGCTCACCCGTGCGGAATAAACTGCGGATAGCAAAGAGCCGCCGGCTCCCCTCAGCAAGGGGAACCGGCGGCTCTTTACGTATCAGCTCATTCAATCAGCTGGCACAGGCGTTATCAGCTGGCGTTCGCGTTACTTCGAAGTCTTCACCTCAATGCCGCTCACGTCAATCTGCTCCAGCGGAATGATGCGGTCACGAGTGACCACGCGGTGTACCAGCCAGACCGCAATAATCACGGGCAGACCAATGTAGGAGCTGAGCACGCCAGCCCAGTCACCGCTCAGGAACGCCTCGTAGTTCTGGCCACCAATAACGACCAGGCACATGAGGAAGGCGATAATCGGGCCCGCGGGGAAGAACGGCGCCACGTAGGGCAGGTCCTTCAGGCTGTTGCCCTGCTTCAGGTATGCGCGGCGGAAACGGTAGTGAGCCACGGCGATACCCACCCAGGTGATGAAGCCAGCCAGACCGGACACGTTCACCAGCCACAGGTACGCGCCATCCGGCGAGAGCAGCGCGGCGATGAAGCCGATTGCACCGATAGCTGCGGTTGCCAGCAGCGCGTTCATGGGCACGCCGCCGGAGTTGATGTGGGTGAACATCTTCGGTGCCTTACCCTCCTGGGCGAGTGCGAAGAGCATACGAGCCGAAACGTACAGGCCCGAGTTACCTGCAGAGAGCACGGCGGAGAGGATCACGGCGTTCATAATGGCTGCCGCGAAGGCGATGCCCGCACGCTCGAAGATGAGGGTGAACGGGGAGATGTTGATGTTGCCGTCCGCTGCGGTGAGCAGGTTCGGGTCGGAGTAAGGAATCAGGAAGCCGATGACGACCATCGCACCGATGTAGAAGAGCATGATGCGCCAGAACACGCTGGTCAGTGCGCGGGGCACGTCGCGGCGGGGGTTCTCAGATTCGCCGGCAGCCACACCAATCATTTCGGTGCCCTGGAAGGAGAAGCCTGCCACCATGAAGATGGCGAGTACGGCGGGGGCGCCGCCGACGAAGGGTGCCTCACCGACGGTCCAGTTGGAGACGCCCGGGGAGCTACCGCCCAGGATGCCGAAGATCATAGCGATACCTGCGATGAGGAAGACGACCACGGTGACGACCTTGATGGTTGCGAGCCAGAATTCGCTTTCGCCGTAGGAGCGTGCCGAGAGGGCGTTAATGCCGGTCAGCAGCACAAGGAATCCTGCCGCCCACACCCAGGATGGGATGTCCGGGAACCAGTACCTCATCACCTCGCCGACGGCGACGAGCTCGGCGGCGACGGTAATCGCCCAGTTGAACCAGTAGTTCCAGCCCATGGCGAAGCCGAAGGACGGGGACACGTAGCGTGCCGCGTAGGTCTGGAATGCGCCGGGGACGGGCAGGTGCGCGGCCATCTCGCCGAGGGACTGCATGAGGAAGAGCACCATGATGCCGATGAGGGCGTAGGCGAGGATTGCGCCGCCGGGGCCTGCGGTGGAGATGGTCTTGCCGGAGGCGACGAAGAGGCCGGTGCCGATTGCGCCGCCGATTGCGATCATCTGCATGTGGCGGGCGGAGAGGCCTCGCTTCAGTTCACCCTCTGCGGGGGTGGCTTCCGATGCAGCGCCGGAAGTCTCTGTAGGCTGTGCCATGTCAGGTCTTCTTTCTGAGGCTATTGCTTCGTGCGTTTGCTAGCGGTCTAGTCTGGTGTCCAGTCTAGTCGTGCTGTGCGTAGTGCCGCCGAAGGTTTGGCCTGCGGTCAAGAAATTCTTCAATCATAAGGATTTCTTACGTACCGTAAGTTTTTCTAATCTGAGGGTCAATCCTACCCGCTTTTCAAGCTCTTTTCCACCCAAAACCACAAAAACACAGAAAAACCCTCCCGCACCGTCTCATCACAAGCGGTACGGGAGGGTCCCATATCAGGCTAGTTCGCCCAGGTTTTCAGCTCACCCGGCTTTAGTCAGCCAGGTTGTGGAACGAAACGTTCGTGGGGTGCTCCACGGTACGGGAAACGGTGCAGTCCTTCTGCTCGCTGAGCTGAATCAGACGGTCCACCATCTTCTGCGCCTTGGCGCCCTGCTCATCCTCAGGGAATCGCACATCAAAGTCCACCTCAACGTCGTCGAGGCGCACCGCGCCGTCTTCGTTCTGCTTCAGCGCCGAGGCGAGCACCTCAAACACCTCGGGGGTGGCGCGACGGGAGGTGCCCGCGTCCACGTCCACGGAGGAGCAGCCGGCAATTGCGGCAAGCAGCAGCTCGACGGGGGTCAGCAGCCCCTCACCCACACCGAAGTCGAGGGTTGCGCCGTTGGCACCGTAGGCACGGTAGCGCAGGCGGTCGATGCGCTCGATCTTGGTCTGGCGGTAGTTGTCGAGTTCGCGGCGTTCCTGCTGGCGCGAGTACACCTTCTTCTGCTCTTCTGCGGTGTTCTGGGAGGCGTTCTGATCAGCCATTGAGGTTCCTTTCGGGGTGCCCTTTCGGGTGGTTCTTTGTTTAGTGTCATTCACTATAAGCGTGTTTCTCATATTTTATTCCCGGACTCTTTTTCTCGTCGGTCAACCGGCCGCTCCTATACACTGGAAAGCCGCGGCGGGCGTTGTTTTGACCCGCGCACAGGCAGACGAGGCATTTCGCAGAACGTAACGCATACGAGGAACCCACTTATGGCACAGACTCCCAAGCGTCAGGGCGCTAAACATCAGGGCGCCAAGCTTCAGGGCACTCGGTTTAAGGGCACTCGACTTAAGAGCGCCGGCGCGCAGAATGATTTCCGCTTGGCTGTTGCGGACTCTTCCGTGGTGATGCTTGGTATCGCTGTGTTGGGTTTGGGTTTGGGTATTATCCTCAACGCGCACGGCATGCCCCTCTGGACTGCGCCGCTGCTCTCTGCCCTAGTTTTTGCCGGTTCGGTGGAGTTCCTCATGGTGGGCATGGTCAGCACGGGCACGCCCCTGGCGTCGATTGCGTTGACGGTGTTCCTGGTGAATGCGCGCCATCTGGTGTACGGTCTTTCCTACCCGTTGCACAGCGTGAAGGGTTTCTGGGCTAAGGCTCTGGCGGTTCATACTCTGTGTGATGAGGCGTTCGCGCTTAATTCCGGTCCCGATCGTCATGAGCGTTCGGGGGCGCGCATTCTGTGGGTGAACGTGCTGATTTACGTCTCGTGGATTCTGAGCGTAGTCCTCGGGTATGTGCTGGGCGCGAGCTTCCTGAGCAGCTTGAAGGGCGTGGACTTTGTGATGGTGGCTATCTTCACGGTTCTTGCGATGGACGGCTACCGCGCTAACCCGGATCGTGTGACGGCGCTTTTTGTCGCATTTTCGGCTGCGGTGGCGCTGATTTTTGCGCCGTCCTCGTTTCTGGTGGTGGCGTTGGGTTCGTATGTGGTGCTGCTACTGGCGCGTTTCCTGGTGGCGAAGCGCCGCGGTACTCTGCCGCATCGTGCGGGGCATGAGGTAGCGACTGAGGCCTGAAAGCGCCGCAGAGAGCCCAGCCACCGCCGCTACTCCTGACGCGCCCGCTTCCACACAGCGATAAGAACGTTACATACGTGTTCAAAACCGGTTAGGATAGATGAGTGGAGCTTCGCTCTCCCCTCTTTCTATTTCTAGGATTCGCATAATGCCTCCCGCGCGAACCTGCGCGGAGGCTCCCAGAGGTGAAGGTACCCCATGACTCAGATGAAAGACACCGCTAAGGAAACTAGCGACGCAGAACGCTGTGCCGCCCCGGAGTAACACCGCACCGGGAGCGGCATCACCCGAGGTCACGCACGAGAACTACTGACGCGCGCAACTACCCGCGCAGAAAACTTGCACTGAAAAACTCGTGCAGGAGGAACGGCCCTCCGCCTCCATGTTTCGCGGCTTTCATCAACTCACGTACCTACCGCACTACTTAGCACCCAGCCTCTCTTCGGCTGGGCTCTCCCTACCCTTTTCGCGGATGCTCTTAGGGCTTCACCCGCGCGCCTCGTTCAGGGATCTTCCGCTCTTTTCGGGTTCTTTCGCTGAGTATGTGCAGAAAGAGAAAATCTTCATGAACAGTGAAGTGACCACCGGCTATATTCTTGCCGCAATTCTTGTGGCTGCAGGTATTACGTTCCTGCTTCGTTTGCTTCCTTTCGGGCTGAAGAAGGCTCTGGCTGGCTCCGAACTTTTGGATGCGCTCAGCCACTGGATTCCGCTCGGCGCAGTCGCGTTGCTTGCCATCTATGCGGTGGCGAAGATTGATTATTCTTCGTTCGCTACGGCGGCACCGTACCTGGCAGGTCTGGTGGTGACCGTGGCGGTGCACCTGTGGCGTAAGAATATGGTGCTGAGCATGGTGGCGGGTACCGTCACCTGCGTTGTGCTGGCTAACTGGGTTTTCTAGGGGGTTACGATGAGCATCTCTAAGAATTCTGTTTCTTCCCCCGCTGTTTCTTCTCAGCCCACACCGCAGCAGGCACCTCACCAGGCGACCCAGGAGCAGGTTGAGCAGGTTATTGCATCTGCTCTTCCGCTGACCGGCATGATTCCGGTAGTGGAGGCGACCGCCTCCCCCAATGCGCAGGGCTCTCAGTCCCCGCGCGAGAGCGGTTTTGCGGAGGCGATTCGCGTTGCCGGCGTGATCATGCTGGGCCTATTCTTTGTCGGCATTGGTCTGGGCGTGCTGGTGCACAGTTACGGTCTGCCGTTCTGGGTGGCACCTCTGCTGCCGATGCTGGTGTTTGCCGGTTCGGTGGAGTTCGTGCTGATCGATATGGTTTCGAATCATGCTTCGCTGTTCTCTATTGCGGTGATGACTCTGCTCATTAATTCGCGCCATCTCATGTATGGCCTGTCGTACCCGATTGAGCGTGTGCGTGGTGGGTTGGCGAAGTTCTACACCGTGTACACACTCATTGATGAGGCGTACGCGCTGAACACCGGACCGGACCGCCATAAGCTTCGTGCATCCCGCATCCTATGGATTCATGCGGGCCTGCACCTGAGCGTTCTGGCGAGCGCAACGCTCGGTTACGTGCTGGGTGCGAGTTTCTTGAGTGAACTCAAGGGCTTGGATTTTGTAATGACGGCGCTATTTGCGGTGCTCGCCATCGATGCTTATCAGAGCTCAAAAGACCATACCACCGCAGCTATTGCGGGTGTGTCCGCTGTGGTTGGTTTGGTGTTGGCGCCGCAGTCGATGCTGCTGATTTCTATGGTGGTGTACATTCTGCTGTTGGTGTCGCGTTTTGCGGTGGCTAAGCGCCGCGGCACTCTGCCGGAGCATATGCTGGTTGCGGATGAGGATCCCGCCGGAGCCGCCGAAACCTCCAACGCTTCCAAGCACTAGCGTCTGGATATAGTAAAGCGCCCCGCCCACCCGAAATACCGGGTGGGCGGGGCGTTATGCTGTCGCCAGCCGCATGTGTGGGTGAACCCTAGATCATGCACTGTAGACGTTCAGTATCTGCTGTGCTGTGAACCGCCAGGTGTCCCTGACGGAAGTAGCGCGGGTGCCTAGATTGCGTCCGGCTCCCATACCAAGCTTACTTGATAGTTGCTTACTTGATAGCTGCCAAGGCTGCTTCGTAGTTGGGCTCGTTGGTGGTTTCGGGAACCAGCTCGGTGTAGACAACTTCACCGGCGGGGTTCACGACGACCACGGAGCGTGCCAGCAGACCAGCCAGGGGGCCGTCCACAAGCTTTACGCCGAAGTCCTCACCGAAGGAGGAGCGGAAAGCGGAGGAGGTGACGACGTTCTCAATGCCCTCGGCTGCGCAGAAGCGGCCGATTGCGAAGGGCAGGTCGTTGGAGACGCACAGCACGACGGTGTTCTCCAGGCCCGCAGCCTGCTTGTTGAAGGTGCGGACGCTGGTTGCGCACACACCGGTGTCGATGGAGGGGAAGATGTTCAGCACCAGGTTCTTACCTGCGAAATCTGCGGAGGAGATCTCGGAGAGATCAGCCGCGAGAACCGAGAATTCGGGCAGCTTTGCGCCGACTGCGGGCAGGTCGCCGTTGGTGTGGATTACGAGTTCGTTATGTAGAGTTACTTCAGCCATGCCTTCATTGTCCCCTGGATAGGGCGGGTGTGCAAGGAGACACAGGCACTAGTGGGCGGAGTTTCCGCATAGCTGATTTCCTGCGGTGCCATTGTGCCCCAGCGACACCTCTACAATGGGCAGGTGAGCATTTTGAGGCACGTATCTTCCCGTCTTGCGCCACTGGCGCATCCCGTGACGATTTTCAGGGCACTCCGTCAGGACCTGCGCCGTCAGCGGGTGGAGGGTCGTGCCCTCATTGATCCGCACAATACGTACCGGCCGAGTGTGCGTGCCGAGTTGCGCCGCATGTTCACGCGCCCCCTCCCCGTGGAAACGCAGACGCTCATGTGTAACGCCCTGCTGGCGGCAATCTGCTGGTACCTACTCCCGGAAGCCTGGCGTTCGTGGCTGTTTAGCGAGTTTAAGGGCCCGGCTGGTTTTGCGCTGGTGATGGTCGGCTGGATGGTCGCGGACGTCACCTCAACGAACCTGATGGGTCACGATGAGGAGCATGCGCTGCGTGCTTTGCGCAGTAGCGACCCCCACGCCCTGCGCCTGTTCGTGCGCACGAAGGCTATTGCAATCGGTCTAATCACGGGTGTTTCTGGCACCCTGCTGGCGCTGGTTCTGCACAGTCAGGACAAGAACCTGACCCCCACGCTCATGATGTCCCTGTCGTTCTTTGTGGTGCCGGCTATTGTGGTGTCCCTGGGCTCGATTCTGGGCGTGATTTATCCGTACCGCCTGCGCGGCTGGCAGTTCCGCTGGTCTCACCGCAAGAACCTGCGGATGAGCGCCCGCTGGGTTCTGCTCTGTTTCGGTCCGGGCTGGGTGCTGGGTACGGTGCTGATGTCGCTGATGTTCCCGTCGATTTTCCTGTCGGATGCGCTCGCGCGCCTTCTCAACCCCGGCGTGGATCCGCGCGATATTGCGTTCCGGCCGCTGCTGTTTTCGCTGATTTTGTGGGCGCAGGGCGCTATTAGCCTGTGGGTTTTTCCGCGGATTACGGCACGTATTGCGACCGCGCGGCGCGCCTGGCTGGTGCATTATCTGACGGACGATAAGGTCTGCTAGCCGGTTTTTGTTGCCGAGGGTTCTGTTGCCGGGGTTTTGTTGCCGAGGGTTTTGTTGCAGGGCAGATGCAGCCGGGCAGACGTAGCGCGCATGCCATGGTAACGAGCGGCGCTGACCGCGCGCCCTGCGTCCCCGCCTCTTTTTCCCTATACTGGACGAGTTCACTATTCGCTTCTTGACCAGCACCGATGCGCGCTGCCGCGCATCTTCAGGAGTATTCATGTCTTCTATTCGCCGCCGCTTTACCGGCCGCACCGCTTTGGCTTTACCCGCACTGGGCGCCGCTCTAGCTCTTGTTGTCACGTCCTGCTCGGCAAGCACTGATTCTGCTGTTTCGGGTACTGTGGTGTCTTCTTCTGGTAGTGCTTCTGCCTCCGCGAGCGCTACTTCTACGCAGGAGCTGTTCCCCACCCCGTCGGCAAGCCCGAGCGCATCCGCGAGTGCTACCCCGAGTGCTTCGTCGCCTGCTCCGGTGCCGTCGGTGGTGACGATTACGGTTCATGCTGAGCCGACCGCATCCGAGTCGAAGACCTCTGAGTCGAAGTCGGATTCCAAGTCTGAGTCGAAGAAGGACTCCACCTGCGCGTCTGATTCTGCGTCGACCGTGGTGTCTAAGGCTCTGCGCGATTTGAAGAATAAGAGCAAGTGGGCTCAGTGGACGAACACTTCAGAAACCTATGAAGGCTATGACCCCTGTGCTGAGCTGTCGTGGATTGACGCTATTCCCGGAAGCTCTCATAAGGATTGTTGTATCTCCTCGATGGTGCACCATATTCTGCTGTTCCACCGCGGCAAGTTCATTGGTACCGCAACCTACGAGCCGTACTCTTTCCCCCCGGTGATTACCCGCACCTCCGACAGCTCGATTAGCGTGACCTACCGCTACGTGAAGGGTGATGAGAGCTCCGCCAGCGCGAGCGGCCGCACGACCGTTGAATTCACTTGGAATCCGGCAAAGAACCAAGTCGATATGGAAGGCACCCCTCCTCCGAGCTATAACTCTTAGGCTACGTGTTTGATGCCCGGGAGGTTGGGCGTACGAGAAACCCGCCGCCTCGCATATGGTGCATATGTGAGACGGCGGGTTTTCGTTGCTTAAGGATATGTAGGGTGCCCGAGGGCTAGCTATTTAGGCAACGAACTTCTTGTAACCGAAGTATGCGGCGCCTGCCAGGATAGCGATGCACAGAATCTTCTTCACGGTATTACTCCTTTGATTGTTCCGGTAGGCACCCGGTGTTTTACTCCATCTGGCGACTCACCTAAAGGCGAGGGTCAGGCGGGGCGTCATCCGCGCGTGGTGCCGTTGTTCCCTATCTTACCTGCTTTTGAACAACGTATTTCCGTTTGGCGTGCTGAGTCCGCATTCTAGACAGTCAAACACGCGACGGTTAGCGCACCATTGAGCCGAGGAATACGCCTCTGACAGGCGCATAATGGGAGCATGAGTATTTTTAAGAAGAAAGAGTACAGCGCTGAGCGCTCGGCTACTCGCATGGCTCGCGCCCTCGCTGTGATGGGTGCGCTGCACTTCATCATCCCGGATCCCTTCGACTCGATTGTGCCGAAGTACCTGCCGGGCCCTGCGCACGCGTACACTCACGCTTCGGGTGCGGCTGAGCTGGGCACCGCCGCCCTGCTGGCTAATGACAAGACCCGCCGTGCCGGTGGTCTGCTTGCGGCTCTGCTGTTTGTTGCGGTGTTCCCCGCAAACATTCAGATGGCGCTGGATGCGCGTAACCAGTCCACTCAGCGTAAGGCTATTGCGTACGGTCGCCTGCCCCTGCAGTTGCCGATGATTTGCAGCGCTCTGAAGATTTGGCGTAAGTCGAAGTAGTCGCTTCGTTCGTCAGGAACGGCACCTCAGTGTTTTACACGTAAAACATTGAGGTGCCGTTTACCTTAACATACCCGTTATTAAGCTTTCCGTAACCAGCATTGCCTACACTGGAACTAACACGCCACCTGTCACAGCGGCAGGTGTACAACCTTTGGAGAGAACAATGGGCACTATCATTGGCACCATTATCACCGGCGCAATTATTGGCGCAATCGCACGATTCTTCATGCGAGGCCGCCAGAACATTTCGATTCTTTGGACCATTATCTGCGGCGCTGTCGGCGCGGCTGTCGGCAACTGGGCGGCAGTTCAGCTGGGCGTTGCCGCGACCGCTGGCATCGACTGGATGCGCTGGATTCTGTCGGTCTTTGCAGCGATGCTGACCATTTCCCTGTACCTGGGTATGACCGGCAGGAAGTAACGATCCGGCCTACTGAGGGCTCGCTAATAAGTCCCCCATAACTAAAGGCGGCACCTCCCCTAGCGTGAGCTAGTGCGGGAGGTGCCGCCTTTTCTGCGCCTTGTGCGAAGCGCTTTACGTCTTCTCGGCTTATGCCTTCTGGGCTTATGCCTTCTTCACGACGGAGGACTTCAGGTACATCTGGCCTGCGCCGGGGACCTTCGCCTCAATGTCATGGCCGTTGACGGGGGATTCGAGCAGGCGGATACCGCGCACCTTAGTGCCCGCCTTGATGTCTGCGCCGCCCTTGACCTTCAGGCCCTTGACGATGGTGACGGAGTCGCCGTCGACGAGCTCGTTACCGACGGAGTCCAGAACCTTGGAGCCTGCTGCTTCTTCGGTTTCGCCTGCTACGGTGCGTTCCCATTCGTGGCCGCACATGGGGCATGCCCAGAGTTCGCCCATTTCGTAGGTGTAGTTTTCGTTGCATTCGGGGCAGGTGGGTGCTTCGATTTCGTTGAGGTTTTCGCTCATGGTTCCTTCTTCAATCTGTGCGGATGCGCCGCTTCTCCCCTGCTGTGTGTGGCTGCGGCGTGTGGGCGCGCGTCAGCGAGGGCGGGGTGCGACGGTGGAGGATGCGAGGATTCTCGCGTTCGTGCTGACTATACCATTTGGCGGGTGCGAACCGCATGTGCGGGGCTGGTTTTTGTTGACCTTTTGGGGTGGGTTCGGGGCGTGGTTGAAGCCGAAAATAAAATTTGCATGGTTTGTGCGTAATATTTTGGGTGGAAGATGATTCTCAGTGGCTGCGGCGTGTAAAGTGCTTAAGTATTTGTACGTTTTTTGAGTGAAAGGCACGGCTTCATGAAGCTTTCCGCACGTAACCAGTTCGCTGGCAAGGTTGTTGAGATTACTGAGGGTGCAACCAACGGCATCGTTAAGATTGAAATCGCTCCCGAGGTTGTTATCTCTGCGTCCATCACCAACGAGTCCATCAAGGAGCTGGGTCTGAAGGTTGGCGAGACCGCTTACGCAGTCATCAAGGCGTCCAACGTTATGGTTGGTGCTGACCACTAATCCCGGTCGATAAGGCTTACACCCGGCGGCTGCCTATTGTGGCGCGCGAGGGTTAATAGGGCGGAGCCCCGCACTGTACACACAGTGCGGGGCTCCGCTTTTATGTTTTTATCGCTTAGACGTTGAAGCGGAACTCCACCACGTCATCATCATACTTGGTTATCCTCAGGACTCTTTTCATCAGCTTCCTCTTTTGGAGGCATAAGATACAACTGAGCATTATAAAAAGCTCTCCGCATACCTGGATTGCCCCTTACAATATTCATCTGATTTTCAGAAGAAAATCCAAGCTCTTTCAAGATATTTAAAATCACAACGCACGTAGTCACTAAAATAATAGCCTTCTGCGCATTCTCATCATAATGTAATACATGCCCCTCATGAGAAATCTTATTGCGTGATTTTGCAGCCGCTTCTGCCCAATATTCGACATCAGGAACCACTAAAGAGATGATATTTTCACCAATACGATTTGCAAGCTCCTTAAGACGAACTTTTAGAAGTTTTTGCTTCCTGCCTTTATTTACCTTAGGCGCAGATGCTACTCCTTCTTTCTGATTCTCGACATCTTTTTCACCTGATTTTTCAGTCCGAGACTCTCGATCCGACTGACATTCAGCCATCTCTTCAACTTCTGATATTTTTCCTTGCTTCTCCAAGTTAAAATGCAATATCTCAGCTGAGTTAACAGCAGTCAGAAGCGCATTTTTATCAGATATCTTAGGGGAATAATGTAGACTTAAAATTTCATTGGCAGCATTCTGTAATTGGCCATATAGCTCATACCAAAGAGGAAGAACTTTATCAACCGAAACAAGCTCACATGTAAAAAGAACATTCCGAGAATCTGCCCCCTTAGAATCAGGGCAACCGACATTGGAGAGAGAATAAAGAACATCAACAGGTTGACTTTGGTCCAAACTTTCACCTTCAGAGCTATAGAGACGAAGTGAAATAATGCCTACAAAACGAGAGACAGCGAACGAGATTAATTTCTGAAGTATTCCAACTTCCTCTAAGACTTTCTGTAAATTATTCGGATCAGCATAGTCAACTTTCATGCAAACTTTATCGCTAATGGTACCAACCGTCTCTCCTGCTAAATATTCAATCTTACCCGGTGAAAAAGAGTGGATAATATTATATAAGTTATCACTCACCACCGCAGCCGGTATCGGCTTAACAGATAATGAAATTCCACATTTTTTCTCTCCGATTTCATTCTCAATATCTTCATATTTAAATTCAGATTCAGATAATTTAACCCAAAGATTTAAATCCTCTATACCTACTTCGAATCCACTAAAAATCTTATCCTCTTTATCCAGAATATGCGCGCCAACAATCGCTCTATCTACGACCGCAACCTGAAGCACCGCACCAGGATTTCCGGAAAAACTCACATTGGATTCAGTAGTAGAAACCCCAAATAGAGTAATTTCACTATTCCCAGAAGTTCCATAAACAATACCCCAATTCTCCAAGCCTGGGATATACAGATTTCCATCGAAATAGCTAAATCCACTAAAGCTACCGATTAGTTCAAGGAATATCTTTCCTTTACCGTCGTATTTAAGGACCCCCGGGACTAAATTTCCAGGGTTCTCTGGTAGCCACCAATAACCCTGCCACTCATGTTCTTCACAAAGCAATAAGGGTGATTTCATCATCCAAAACTCCTAAAAATGTACACCTGCAACACGTATACATATACGCATTCAAATCAATGTTCATCGCATCCGTCACAGACTATCGATTGTATCCTCTTCTCACTATCTCAAAAATGGTATCCACAAATATTTGCAGGGCCAGGTTTTATAGCCTGCTTGAAATTTGTTGGGGAATCTAATAATGAAAATGCACAAGAATTGTCAAAGTTCAGAATTAGACACCATTTCAGATTGTGTTTAAAGGGTACAGAAAATCCGGTGACAGTGAGATGATTTTCGTCATCCCTCCGTCACCGGATTCTCAAAGTCCTATCGACCCGTCAGATTAGACGTTGAAGCGGAACTCCACTACGTCGCCGTCCTGCATGATGTAGTCCTTACCCTCCATGCGGACCTTACCGCGAGCCTTCGCCTCCGCCATGGAGCCAGCCTCATCCAGGTCCTTGAAAGACACAACCTCAGCCTTAATGAAGCCACGCTCAAAATCAGAGTGAATCACACCAGCAGCCTGCGGCGCAGTATCACCCTTATAAATAGTCCACGCGCGAGCCTCCTTCGGGCCAGCAGTCAGATAAGTCTGCAGCCCCAGGGTCGAGAAGCCCACACGAGCCAGCTGGTCCAGACCGGACTCATCCTGACCGTTCATCTCCAGCATCTCGCGAGCCTCCTCCTCAGACAGCTCCACCAGATCAGCCTCCAGCTTCGCATCCAAGAACACAGCCTCAGCCGGCGCCACCATGTCACGCAGCTCCTGCTGCTTCTCCTCAGACGCCAGAATGCCCTCATCCGCGTTGAACACGTAAATGAACGGCTTAGCAGTCAGCAGGTTCAGCTCCTTCAGGTGAGCCAGCTCCAGCTTCGCGTCCTTCGCACGAGAAATGATGGTGTCACCATCCTCCAGGATCTTCTGCGCAGCCTTGTAGGTCTCCAGCTGAGCGGCGTCACCCTTCTTAATCTTCACAGCCTTCTCCAGACGCGGAATAGCGTTCTCCAAAGTCTGCAGGTCAGCCAGAATCAGCTCAGTATTGATGGTCTCCATATCGGAGGCGGGGTCAACCTTGCCGTCCACGTGAATGACGTCCGGGTCATCAAACGCACGCACCACCTGGGCGATAGCGTGCGCCTCACGAATGTTCGCGAGGAACTTGTTACCCAGGCCCTCACCCTCAGAAGCGCCCTTCACAATACCCGCAATATCAACGAACGAAACAGTCGCAGGCAGAATACGCTCCGAACCAAAAATCTCAGCCAGACGGTTCAGACGCGCATCCGGCAGGTTCACCACGCCCACGTTCGGGTCAATGGTCGCGAACGGGTAGTTAGCCGCCAGCACAGTGTTGCCGGTCAGAGCGTTGAACAGGGTGGACTTGCCCACGTTAGGCAGGCCAACAATGCCGATAGTTAGAGCCACAAGTTTTCCTTCGAATCATGTACCCCGCCACACACGGATGCGCCGCGTATGTGATGCGGCGGGTGCGGGCGGGCACAGGGCGAAAATGGTGCCCGCGTCCAAGCGCGGCACCGCCAGTCTCGGGAAGAAACGGGTGCGGGGCGCCTGCGGGCATAGACACTACCATTCTACCGTGTTCGCGCAGGAGCCGCCCTGGTTAATGAGAGCAGGGCGCTAGAGCCAGCCGTTCTCCGTGGCGATACGCACCGCATCCTGACGAGTCGACGCACCCGTCTTCGCCATCGCCGCCGACAAATAATTACGCACCGTACCCGCCGACAAAAACAACGCCGCCGCAATCTGCTGAGCCGTACCACCCGACGCCGCCTCACGCAGCACCTGCGCCTCACGCTCCGTCAACGGAGAAGCACCCGTCACCAAAGAATCCGCCGCCAACGACGGATCCACCACACGCAACCCCGCATGCACACGACGAATCGCCTCCGCCAACTGGCGAGCACCCGTATCCTTCACCACAAAACCACTCGCACCAGCCTCCAGGGCGCGGCGCACATAACCCGGGCGGCCAAAAGTCGTCACAATCAGCGTGCGCACCGGCTCACCCGACTCACTCAACGCACCCGCATCACGCAGCGCCGCAGCCGCCTCAATACCATCAGCCAGCAAAGCACCGGGCATCTGCACATCCAACAGCACCACGTCCGGCTTCAACAGGGCGACCGCGCCCAACACCTCGTCACCGCTACCGACCTGCCCCACAATCTCCAGGTCGACCTCCAGACCCAGCAGGGCGGCAAGAGCCTCACGGATGAGCTGCTGATCGTCAGCGAGCAGAACACGAATCATGGGAGCCTCCCAGGGCTGAAGACGGTGAAAAGGACGGGGCAGAAAATACCGGGTGGAACAACCGTAAGAGGTTGTCTACCACCACCATACAGGGGCGGGTAGCTCCCCCGTCTAGGGCGCGGCGCTAAGTTCCACAATCTACAGCATCTACCTACAGCAGTGAGGTGTCGCCATCCATGCTCACACGGATGCGCGTGCCCACCCCACCGGCAGGGTTCGGGTTCTCCGCCAGCCACTGCTCGGGAGCCGCCTCAATCACCACGCTACCGCCGGACGCAGCCACACGCTGAGCCATACCCGTCAGACCGTTACCGCGGGCATCACCCACACCCACGCCGTTATCGAGGATGTCCAGACCGGTTGCGCTCAAACGCACCCGCGCCGCGTTCGCCTCCGAGTGGCGCACCATGTTCGTCACCGCCTCACGCAGAACCCAGGAGAACAGCTTCGCGTTCACGCCAGCCACCGCGAGCGCGCTCTGAGCCTCCGGCAGTTCGGCGCGAATACCGGCGGTCTGCAGGGCACGGCCCGCGCCCTCAATCTCACCCGAGAAGTCGGGCACACGCAGGCGCGTCACGGTTGAGCGAACCTCCGCCAGGGATGCGCGGGACAGCTGCGCGATTGCCTCCATTTCGGCGCCGGCGCGGGCGGGGTCAATCTCCAGCAGGCGCTGTGCCAGCTCCGCTTTGAGGGTGATGACGGTCAGGGAGTGGCCCAGCACGTCGTGCACGTCGCGGGCGATCTCTTCACGTTCCTCAGAGAGCGCCAGGGAGGCACGCGCTACGTCCGCGCGTTCGCCGAGCTCAATCAGGTAGGAGAAGCCCAGCATGCCCACCATCGGCGCACCGATGAAGAGGGCGATACCGCCGCGCGCGGTGACGTCAAAGCCGATGCTCGCCATAAAAATTAGCCAGGAGGCCAGGGCAATCATCGCCGCTACACCCAAGCGCAGGCGGTACGGGGCGATTGTGCCAAAAATCCAGAACGCCACAAAGTACATGCTGAACGACAAGAACACCACATACGCAGATTCCAGCCGAAGCGCCGTCAGGCCAGCCACAGGCAGCGCCATCAGTAGCGTCCAGATGACGCTTCGACGCACCGTAGAGGCGACCGGCACCAGCCACGGCACCGCGTACGCCGAGCAGTTCACCACCGCGAACAGTACCACCAGCGCCACACCGGTCCAGCGCACATGCGCCAGCTCCGGGGTGGTGAGGAAGCTGTCCAGCGGCATGAGCAGAAACACCAGCCACGGGGCGCTAAAGCCCAGCGCCAGCCAGTTCACGTTGCCGCGGCGTTCGCGGTGGAGGAAGCGGAAGCGGTGCTTACCCAGGGTGCGCTTCGCGGCGGAGGGTGCCGCCTCATTCTCGGCGCTACTCTGGTCGGTGTTGTGCGGGTGGAGGTGGGTTTCAGTCATGGTTCTAGCCTAACGTGCGGGTGCCGCGGGTGCAGATGCCACCGGTGCGGCGGTGTCAGTAGGGGCTGTGTTAGCAGAGGCGGTGTGAGTGGGTACGGCTTCCGCCGCAGCCTCGGGAGCCCCTGATACTACGGAACCCTTGAGACTGCGGCGGGAAGAAGCATTTAGCGGCGGGTTGCGCGGCGCATCAGCAGGGCAGAAACACCCAGGAAGATTGCCGCCCAGACGACCAGGCTCACCACGGCGTACCAGAGCGGCTCGGTGACGAACCAGTCCTCACCACCGCCCAGAATAATGGTCTGACCTGCGGCGAAGGGGTAGCGAGCGATCTCGGCGGCACCGTACAGCGGGGTGAAGCGGGCGTAGTTCAGCAGGTCGGTGCTCAGCGGGGAGAACACGGTACCGAAGAAGCTCATAATCACCAGCAGACCGTTCGCAATAGACACGGCGTTCTCGTTACGAATCAGCAGACCCATCATGATGCCGTAGAAAGCGAACACCAGACCGCACAGCACGGTCAGCGCACCGGCGGCAAGCTGCTGGTTCAGCGGAATCTCAACACCGGTAAACATGCCCACAATGTTCACCGCGATGACCGGCACCGCAGAAATCACCAGGGCGGTCAGTGCCTTCGCGCCCAGGTACTTGCCGGTGGTCAGCGGGGTCAGCGCCAGCTGGCGGTTCCAGCCGCTCGACAGCTCGGTGACGGTGCTGCCGCTAATCGCCACGGTGTTCTGCACGGCACCGTACAGCGCCATGCCAATCATGACGTACGCAGCTACGTTGCCGTCGCCCATCGGCTGGGAGGAGTATTCCTGCATCGCGCCGAAGAGCAGGAAGAAGACGATGGGCAGTGCCACGCCGAAGAAGAAACGGTCGGTCGAGAGGATAGAAGCGCGGATGTCGTAGAGTGCGTAGCGGAGCATGATGTTTTCCTTGAGGTGTGTAGCGGCGGTGTGATGTTGAGGCGGTGCGGTGTTTAGGCAGCCTGATCTTTAGGCGTCGGATGCCTTGGAGGCGGCGGCCTGCTCGGTCAGCAGGGTGAAGGACTCGTCCAGGGAGGGCTTGGTGACCTCCAGGTCGGTGATGCTGTAGTTGTTCAGCAGAGTGCGCAGTACCCGCTCAATCTCCACCACGGAGATGCGGTGGCGGTACCCGCCGGACTCTTCGGTGACCTCAACCGGCACGTCCAGGTCGGTGATGGGTGCGGGTGCGAGGAAGCTGAGGTGGCGGTGGCCGGTCAGGGCACGAATCTCGTCGGAGGAGCCGTCAGCGATGATGGAGCCGGATTCCATGAGCACGATGCGCTGGGCGAAGTTCTGTGCTTCTTCCAGGTAGTGCGTCGCAAAAAGAATGGTCGTTCCACGCTCGGCGATGGCTTCCATGCGCTCCCAGAAGGTGCGGCGCGCGTTCACGTCCATGCCGGCGGTCGGCTCGTCCAGGATCAGCAGTTCCGGCGAGTGCATGGTCGCCAGGGCGTAACGCAGACGCTGCTGCTGACCGCCCGAGCACTTGCCGACCTTACGCTTAGCAATATCGGTCAGGTCGGCGCCGGCGAGTACCTCGTCCACGTCAATGGGCGTGGGGTACAGCGCCGCAATCATCTCGACCGTAGCGCGGATCGTCAGGTCCTTGAGCAGGCCACCGGTCTGCTGCACCGCACCGAGTAGACCGGCGCGTGCCGCCTCGGAGGCGTTGCGACCGAAGACGCTCAACTCGCCGCCGCTGGGCTGGGCCAGACCAAGGATCATGTCGATGAGGGTGGTCTTGCCTGCGCCGTTGGGGCCGAGCAGGGCGATGATTTCGCCGCGCTTGACGGTCAGGTCAATCGAGTCGACGGCGACCACGGTGCCTGCCGCACGGGTGGTAAAAACCTGGCGGAGGGAACGGGCGGAAATAACGGTTTCTGCGGTGTTTTGCTTGCTGTTCTGAAGTGCTGCGGTGTTCATGTTTCTATTACACCGCCGGTTTTCGCACCGGTGCGGTACAGAGTGTCATGACCTGCCCATGACAAATGTCATGAGTTCACGGAAGGGGTGGTATGACGCGGTAATTTCCGGGGTAATAGGCCCTCGAGGCTGCAGCGGAGGCGATCACGCGAAGCGGGGGCTCCGTCCTCAAGGCGCCCCAGCGCCGCAGAGGGGGCACTCCCCCGCGTAGCGTGAGCGCGAAGCTGCCTACACACGCCCCGTCTCTCTCTCCCCCCCCCCGCGAGCGGAAACCGGCGCGTACCGCTGTCCCAAACCATGCATCCTCAGGCACGAAAACCCAGTGCTTTCTCTCCCCCTCCCCGCGTAGCGAGACCACGAAGCTGCGGAGGCGATCGCGCGAAGCGGGGGCTCCGTCCTCAAGGCGCCCCAGCGCCGCAGAGGGGGCACTCCCCCGCGTAGCGTGAACGCGAAGCTGCGCAAGCATCCCTACCCATGCATCCTCAGGCACGAAAAACCCCGTGTCTTCTCCCCAAAGCGGGAAGAGGACACGGGGTCATCAGTATAAGAGTTTAGCGAGTGGGCTTAGCGCCGCGGCCACCGAGCTGGCGGCCCACGTTCTCGTCATTCTTCAGGGCGGAACGCAGTTCCTTCGGCAGGGAGAAGAGAATGTCTTCCTTCGCGGTCTCCACCTCTTCGATGGTGCTGTAGCCGTACTCGGCGAGCAGAGCCAGCACCTCCTGAACCAGAACCTCGGGCACGGACGCACCGGAGGTCAGGCCCACGGTTGCCACGCCCTCGAACCAGGACTCGTCTACCTGGTGTGCGAAGTCCACACGCTCGGCACGCTTAGCACCGTATTCGAGTGCCACTTCCTTCAGGCGCACGGAGTTCGAGGAGTTTGCCGAACCAACCACGATGACCAGGTCGGCGCGCGGAGCAATCTCTTTGATGGCGCCCTGGCGGTTGGAGGTTGCGTAGCAGATGTCGTCCGAGGGCGGATCCTGCAGGGAGGGGAAACGCTCACGCAGACGCGCCACGGTTTCCAGGGTTTCGTCCACGGACAGGGTGGTCTGAGAAATCCAGACGACCTTCTCGGGGTTGCGGACGGTCACCTGGTCCACCTCGTCGGGCGAGTTCACGATCTGGATGTGCTCGGGCGCCTCGCCGGCGGTACCCTCGACCTCTTCGTGGCCGGTGTGGCCGATGAGCAGGATGTCGTAGTCCTGCTTGGCGAAGCGTACAGCCTCGCGGTGCACCTTGTTCACCAGCGGGCAGGTCGCGTCAATGGTGTTCAGAGAGCGGTCGCCGGCTGCGGAAACCACTGCCGGGGACACGCCGTGCGCCGAGAACACGGTCACGGAACCTTCGGGAACTTCGTCCACTTCATCAACGAAGATAGCGCCCTGCTTCTCCAGGGTCTCCACCACGTGGCGGTTGTGAACAATCTGCTTACGCACGTAGACGGGCGCGCCGTAGTGCTCCAGCGCCTTCTCAACAGCAATCACGGCACGGTCAACGCCTGCGCAGTAACCGCGCGGGGTGGCGAGCAGGACTTTCTTCTCACCGGTGACGGGTGCGGCGGCTTCAACCTCGGCGCGGCTGCGGCGCTCGCGGGGTACGGGCGGCAGGCCCAGGGCAATAGTTTCAGTGGACATGGTTACTATCCTACGTTGTTCGGACTTTTAGTGTGTGATGACTGTGGCACCGCTCGCAGGGCTTCGGCCCAGGGCGGTGAGGCGAATCAGGATACCGAGCAGCAGGGCGAGGATTGCCAGGACCAGCCCGTAGCTTGCCGCCGCCTCCAGATGCCCGGTCAGTGACGGTGCGAGCTGGTTCCATATCCCGGTAATCAGCGCCGTTCCGGCGGTGCTGTGGCTGGTAATTCCTAGGGATTCGGGGCTCTGGCCGCCTAACCAGGCTGCGGCGCCCCATCCCAGCAGGGCGTAGAGCAGAGCCGTGACCACCGGAACTAGGATGCGGTGCCGGGGTGCCAGCAACGTAGCCAGCAGCAGGCTCAGCGCCGAGATGATGGTCAGCGGCACGGTGGACTTGCCCAGCGCGGCGGCACGGTTAATGCCGGCGTGCAGGTACCACTCCTGCTGGCTGTTGCTGTCCTTCACCCGGTCAATGTTGAGGGTTTCAGGGCCGAGCTTCGTTAGGTCCGGGTCGAAGGATCCGATAGAGCCGACCTTCGCATCCAGCGCACGGTAGAAGGGGGTGAGCACAATGACGGCGGGGCCGTCCTGGTGTTCAAGGTTGTAGCGGCGAGTTTCCTCGGCGATTTCCTTCCAGAGGCTTCGATATTCTTCAGTTTTTGATAGCTCAGCCGCGGAACGGTTGAGCAGGGAACGTATGCCGTCTTGTGTCGGCTTTACAAGAATGGAGTATAAGCCGCTTTCTTTGGTGCCGTCGAGGAAGGTTGTCATAGCCTCGGAGTTCATGAGGTCTTCCACCGCGCCGTCAGCGATGCGCGAGGCAAGCTGCGAGTCCTCCGCCAAGTTGGAGGAAATCTGTGAGAAACCGCGCTCTGACATGAGCTTTGAGTTCACCCAGGCACCCGCGGTTGCGCCCAGACCGGTCACCAGGGCCAGGGCGCACAGCACAACGGTCAGGAACCTGCGCAAACCTGCCGCGAAGGGAGGCTCCGGGGCAGCCTGCAATTCGGCCTTTGTGGGGGCTGTCCCGTGGCCGAGCGTGCGCGTGGGCTGTAGCAGGGTGGTGTCTTCATCCGCTGTGTAATAGCCGTCCGTGCGGGTAATCCGTGTGTCGACGACTCGGGTCGCGTCCGCCGGGTAGTTTTGCGCGCCAGTACCCGCCGCTGACGAAGCCGCGGCGGTGTTGAGGGCGTTGTTCTGATGGGCTGACTGATCGGGTGAGCGCATGAGCCTAGGGTACCCGCTCACACTGTTCAAAGCCGATTCAGACCCGCCGAATGCGCCAGAAGCTAAGTTCCACCTGCACTGCGTGCAAGATACCCCGATTCGCTCGGCTGACCTGTGAGCAGGCGCATAACCAACCAATCAGGGACAATAGAGGGTATGAACTTCTACAACCCCTCCGCAGCGCAACCGGCACCCGCACTGGTGGTGCCGCCCGTGCACGAGCGGCAGCTTCCCGGGAAGTCTCAGGAAACCACCGCCACCAACCCCTGGCCCCTCGCCCTGCTCGCGCAGAACCTCAAAAACTACGTAGACAAGGTTCCCGAGCTTTGGGTGGAGGCGCAGGTCGCCTCCCTCAACGGCCGCGGCGGCAACGTCTTCATGGAGCTTAAAGACCTCAACGAAGACTTCTCCTTCACCCTCGCGCTCTTTGGGCGTGCCGGTAGCGGCCTGGCGGCTGATGTGACCGTAGGTGCTCGCATCGTCACCCGCGCCAAGCCGAGCCTGTGGAAGAACGGCAAGCTCTCCCTCATCGGCAAGGAAGTGTACGCGGTCGGCACCGGCAACCTGCACGAGCAGCTACAGCGTCTGCGCGAAGCTCTCGCCGCCGAGGGACTGTTCTCTGACGCGCGGAAGAAGCCGCTGCCCATGCTACCGAATCGTGTGGGTCTGATTACCGGTCGCGATTCTGACGCAGAGAAGGACGTTATCCGCAACGCCTCCCTGCGCTGGCCCGGCGTGGTCTTCGAGGTGCGCAATACCCGCGTTCAGGGTGAGGGTGCGGCGGCTGAGGTCATTGCGGCTCTTGCCGAACTGGACGCCCACCCGGAGGTGGATGTCATCGTCATCGCCCGAGGCGGCGGCTCCTTCGAGGACCTGCTGCCCTTTTCCGAGGAGGCGCTCATCCGCGCCGTCGCGGCAGCCACCACCCCGGTGGTCTCGGCGATTGGTCACGAAGCGGACTCCCCCATCCTCGATGCGGTCGCCGATCTGCGCGCCTCCACCCCCACCGATGCGGGTAAGCGCATTGTGCCCGATATTTCGGAAGAAACCGCCCGCATTACCGAGGCGCGTGCCCGCCTGGACCGTGCGGTGCTCGGCTACGTGGGCATGCAGATGAACTACATTGCCCAGCTGCGGAGCCGCCCGGTGCTCACCCACCCGGAGTCCTCCCTGCTCATGCGTGTGGAAGAGCTAAGCCAGCTGCGCGAGCGCGCTCACCGTTCGATGCAGCACCGTCTGGAGCGTGAGTCGGCGACTCTGTCGCATACGTTGGCACGGGTGCGGTCGCTCTCGCCTGCACAGACGCTCAACCGCGGCTACTCCATCGTTCAGGATGCCGCGGGCGCTATTGTGCGTGACGCTTCGGCGCTGAGTGCGGGCGAGCAGATTACGGTGCGCGCGGCGACCGGGCAGGCGCAGGCGACCGTGACCTCTACGGATCCCTCAAACATCTCCTAAGTTTTACCCCTGGTTTTCACCCCTAAGTTTTACCTCTGAAAGGTTCCTCAATGAGCGAGAACATTAGCTTCAACAGCGCCGAACTGGGCGCACCCGTCGAAACCCTCGGCTACGAGCAGGCGCGTGCCGAGCTGGAGCAGGTCGTGCGCCAGCTGGAGTCCGGCGCCAGCGACCTGGAAACCTCCATCGCCCTGTGGGAGCGTGGCGAGGCGCTTGCCGCTCGCTGCGAGGCGTGGCTGCAGGGTGCGCAGGAGCGCCTGAACGCGGCACGCGGCGCACAGGCTGGTGCACAGGACGGGGAGCCTGCGGCGAACTAGCATGCCCCTCCCGGCGTGTTGCTGCGCCCTCTGGCGCATCCGCAAAGCCTCTAAAAATAGCCTGCCCCGCAGCTCAACAGAACTGCGGGGCAGGCTATTTTCCGTCTACATGTAGCAGAGACGGCAGGGCTAGTGCTTCTGCTTGTAGTCAGCCATGAAGTTACCCAGACGCTCCAGGGCGCTGGTGAGGGTCTGCGTATCGGGCAGGAACACCAGACGGAAGTGGTCCGGGTCCTTCCAGTTGAACGCACGGCCGTGGCTGAAGAGAATCTTCTGGCTCTTCAGCAGGTCCAGGGCGAACTGCTCATCGTCGGTAATGTCGAAGCGCTCAATATCGATCTTCGGGAACAGGTAGAGCGCACCGTCCGCGTTGGTGCAGCTGATGCCGTCAATCTCATTGAGCATCTTGTGCGCCAGGGTGCGCTGCTCGTACAGGCGACCGCCGGGAACAATCAGCTCGTTAATGGACTGGTAGCCGCCGAGCGCGGTCTGGATTGCGTGCTGTGCCGGAACGTTGGAGCACAGGCGCATGGAGGCGAGCAGGTGAATACCCTCAAGGTAGCTTGCGGCATCCTTCTTCGGGCCGGTGATAGCGACCCAGCCTGCACGGTAACCGCAGACGCGGTATGCCTTGGACAGACCCGAGAAGGTCAGGCAGAGCACGTCGTCGCCGGTGAGGGTTGCCATGTTGATGGCTTCAGCGCCGTCGTAGGTGATCTTTTCGTAGATTTCGTCAGAGAAGACTACCAGGCCGTGCTCGCGTGCCACGTCGACAATCTGCTTGAGCACGGAGCGCGGGTACACGGCGCCGGTGGGGTTGTTCGGGTTGATAACCACGATGCCCTTGGTGCGCTCAGTAATCTTCGACTTAATGTCTTCAATATCCGGGTACCAGTTGTTTTCCTCATCGCAGAGGTAGTGCACGGGCTTACCGCCCACCAGCGCGGTGGATGCGGTCCACAGCGGGTAGTCGGGCATGGGGACCAGGATTTCGTCGCCGGTCTCGCACAGTGCCTGCAGGGTCATCGGGATCAGCTCGGACACACCGTTGCCCAGGTAGACGGCGTCGGTGTCGAGGTTCATGATGCCGCGGTTCTGGTAGTGCTGCACAATGGCGGTACGTGCCGAGTAGAGGCCGCGGGAGTCAGAGTAGCCCTGGGTTTCGGGCAGGTGACGAATGATGTCCATCATGATGGCATCCGGCGCCTCAAAGCCGAAGGGTGCGGGGTTACCAATGTTCAGTTTGAGGATGCGGTGGCCCATCGCTTCCATGCGATTGGCCTCATCCAGAATGGGGCCGCGGATGTCGTACAGGACGTTGCTCAACTTTGAGGACTGACGGTACTTCGTCATGATGATTTACTTTCTAGGGTGATCCAAAATGAATTGTGCTGCGTCGTCATCTGCGATGGGGTTGGATCCGCTAGTCAGACGCAACAGGAACGAGAGGTTACCCGTGTCTAATGTAGATGATACGCGGTTAATTGCCGTACGGGCGCTATCTGGCAGGGTACGACGAATAATGGGCACCAGCTGCTGCTGCAGAAGTGCCGTTGACGGGTCTTCCAGGGTGACCAGGCGGTTATCGTCAATCGCGGAGTCGCAGCTGTGCAGCAGGGTCACCTGCACGGTGTCTGCGGTGAGGGCGTTGACGCGTTCGGCGGGGTCGTCCTGAATCTTCGGGTCGTGCACACGGTAGTGGTAGAGGCTACGCAGAGAATCCACGCCGTAGGTGCCGCTGGAGTACCCGGTCGGAATGGAGAACGCCAGGGAAGACTGCACATCGCGCAGGTTCGCGAGGGAGCTGAACTTGTAGCGGGCGCTCACGGCGCGGGTGGTGACCAGTACATCCTTGTTGGTGGCGTTTGCGCCGTTGAGGAGCATGAGCTCTTCGGGCAGGATGCGCGAGATAGCGTTGGTCATGTCGGTGGTGCTCATGGCACGCAGGTTGATGGGATCGGCGGAGCGTGTGGAGCTTGCGGTGGGGCTCGCGGTTGCGTCCGTAGCATGCGCGGAGGCGGTGCTCTCCTCCGGGGTGGGGGTAGCTGCCGGGGGCAGGGTCACGCCGGCTGCCTGAGCGGAGGCGCTCACGGAGGCTGCGATGCGTTCGTTCTGCGCGGCGGCGGGGCTGATTTTGCCGTCGTCGGTCAGGTAGAGCAGCAGGTCGCCGCTGTAGTCGATGACCAGGTCTAACGCCTCGACGGTGGCGGCGCTGCTTTCCTCGTCGTCGGGCAGGGTGGCGCTGGGGGTGGTGGAGTTCGCCGAAGGGACCATGAGCCCGCGCAGGGCGGTAGCGCGGCTGTTGTCAGTGTCCACCAGTTCTACGGAGTAGCCAACCTGTCGCAGGGCACGCGCGTACACGTGCGCTACGGCGCGCATCTCACGCAGGGCACCGTAGCCGATGCGCAGGGTGCCGTAGCTGGACGCGGAGGGATCCACGTGCGGGGTCGTGTCGTTGCTACCGCAGGCGGCAAGCAACGGCATGAGTGCCAGGGAGGTGAGCGCCGCACGGCGGGTGATGGTCAGTCGGTTCATTAGGGAAGCTTCCGTGCGTTTTCGTCGGCAAGAAATTCGCGGTATTCGCGTGCCCAGCTGGCGGCGTTGGAGTAGCCCATCATGGAGGCGACCTCGTCGATGAGGGTGCCGTAGCGGATGGTGTCTAGCTCAGCGATGGGTACCCAGCGTGCGGTGTCGGAGGAGCCGTTGATTTCGTGGCGCAGTTCGCCGGTGACAATGTGGGCGCGGAAAACCACCCGCAGGGCGCAGAAGGGTAGCGCCTGCGGGTCTTTCTGGGTGGAGCGCACGGGGAAGTGTCCGGCGTGCACGCCCAGAATGTCTTCAATGGCGACGCTGTAGCCGGTCTCTTCGAGGGTTTCCCTCAGCGCGGTCTCGTCCGCCTGTTCGCCGGGTTCCATGCCGCCTCCGGGCAGGGACCAGAGGGGGCTGAGCGCGCGGTCTTCGGGCACCCAACGAGTCATGAGCAGCTTGCCCTGCTCGATGATGACTGCGTAGGCTGCGGGTCGGGTTTCCATTGCTAATGCCATGGTTTGATTTTACCGTCTATCGTTCTTTAGCGTTTCTTGCCGCGGCGTGCGCTGGCGGCTTTGGCGGACTGTCGAGCGTGCTGGCGTGCGTTGCCGTTTTTCTTGGCGTTGGCGCGCTTCTTATCGCGGGCTTCGCGTCGGGCGTTGGCGGCTCGTGCCTTCGCTTTTTCCTTGGCTTTTTCGGCAGCGATGCGTTCGGCGCGTGCCTGTCGGGTTTCGCTACCGCGGTCGCTGGTTGCGGTGCGGCCGCGCACAATACCGATAAAGTCCTGCAGGAGCGCTTCGAGCTCTTCGCTGCGCGGCTCACCCTTGGGGGCACGCGGCCAGACCAGGTGCACCGGGTAGGTGTCCAGGCCCGCAACGGGGCGGTAGGTGAGGTCCTTGCGGTGGTAGAAACGCGCAATGGACATGGGCACAATGTACAGGCCCACACCGGCGGCAACCAGCTCGATGGTTTCCTTATCGGTCAGGCCTTCGGGCACGATGCGGCCGGCGCTCTCACGCCAGGCGCGGGACACTTCCTCATAGGCGGGAATATCGGAGGCGGGCTGCAGCAGAAACTCTTCGGCGAGCTCCTCCACGGGCACCTCATCAAGCACGGTGAGCACGTGGTCCACCGGCAGAATGACCACGGGCAGCTCCTCGTAGAGGCGGATGCTGTGGTACTTCTCGCCGTCGTTGCTTGCCGGCTCGCGGTCGGGACGCACAATGCTCATGTGCGCGAAGGGGGTCTCGGGTACGTTCTTGCACTCGATGGTGGCGTGCTCAATGGTGGTGCGCTCAGTGGGGGCGTGCTCGGTAGCTTCGGCGGGCGCCTCGGAGGCAGCTTCTGCAGATTCAGCGGCGAATCCAGCGGCGGGGTTAGCGGCGGGATCAATCAGGCACAGGTCCTGATGCAGGGAGTCCAGGCCGCGCGCCTCACGCACGGGCACCTCCGCCAGCTGCACGCGGTCACCGTAACGCTCATGCCATCGGCTGAACCACTTGCCGGGCATAATCGCCGGCACGTAGCTCACACGCAGCACGGAGCGCTGTAGCACGGGGATGGGCAGAGCCTCCGGAGTCTGGATCATTGCCAGCTGCTCGGGGTGCAGGTACACGCGGGTGGGAGCCCCGACGAGCGCTTCGGTTTCTACCTCGTCGGTAGCGTTTTCGGGCGCGCTCAACTCGGGGTCGATGATGGTGAGAGCATGGTCGTTGACGGGCTGCTCTTCGGGGGTACCTGCGGTGGAGGATGCGGATGAACTCATCCCTCCACGCTAGCACATCTTAGGCTGGGGTATGGGGTCAGGTGAGCGGGCTCAACCCGACAAGATAGTGCACCTATCCCTTGCTGGAGACAGGACTAGTTCTCGACGATATTCTCCGTAGCGTTCGCAACGGTTTCGCGGTTAATGCGGCGTTCGCGTAGCTGAGACACAATGACCAGCACCGTAATGATAATGGCGAGGGCGAGCGGGAACATCCACGGTTCCAGGCCGAGCGCGGCAAGAATTGCGAAGCCGATGGTGGTGTAGATGCACGCCCACATGAGGGTTCCGACCAGCATCGCCGGAGCCCAGCGGCGCAGCGGCATTTTCGTGAAGCCGGTCGTGATGATGACCGCGGTTTGCAGGCCCACGGTGAGAAAGCAGAGGGGCACGGCAACAACGCCCCACCGGTTAATCAAGCGGCGCGCTTTACGGTAGAGCGGGCTGTCCATGGCTTTGCGGATGCGGTCGAGGCGCGCGCCACCTTCAGCAGCGAGCGCACCAAGAGCGTACACGATGCTGGTGCGGACGATACCGACCACCCACATGAAAGCTAGGGCAACCTCAATCGGGAGTGCGTCAAACCATTCTTTCACTCGGCTATTCTCTCACGAGTGGGCAATATTGGCCTGGTTGAAGGTTCTTTGAGGCTTCTTACTTCGACATATGGAGGGGCTAAAAAGTTTTTTAAATTTTTTTCAGCCGAGGGTTATTACCCCTTGTCGCCTGCAATGGCGCGGATTTTACTTAGGCAAACCTTAGTTTATTGACAGGGTGTCGCTATTTTCGGCTTGTATCAGGTGCAGGAATTAGGATATATTTTTATTACCGAATAGGGCAGGCCTTGTGGGAAGGTCTTCCTAGTCGGTCTAGAAGACTTTCTTCCTGTGTGTGATGCTGGAAAAGGAACCCCATGGACGGGGTTCCTTTTCTTTTTAACTACCAGCTTTACCCACACCGCACATTCACATAGACGCAAACCACTGACAGCGCAAAAACCGGACAGCGCGAAAAACCCCGACAGCACAAGCTATCGGGGTTTTACGCATTTAGAGCGAAGTCTACTTCTTACCCTGATTCTTACCCTGATCCTGGCGGTGCAGGGCGCTCAGCGGCTTGGGCAGCTGAACCGGGTTCCAGGTGTTGCTGACCGCCTCAAAGGAGGAGCCAGCACCGGGGTGACGGTTCGTCGAACGAACACCACCGGTCGCAATAGCACCGTTAGAGTGAGCAAGGTCGTTCAGCGAGGCGATATCCAGTGCGTCGAACTCGGAATCATCCAGGACATCCGGCAGAGGAATCTCTTCGGGAATCGGCTGAGCGGCAGGAGCCGTGGGAGTAGCAGGCGCCTGGCGGACAGGCGAACCGTCACGCAGAGCCTGACGAGCCACCGGCTGATCCGGGTGAATTGCCGGCTGCTGCGCGGGTGCCTGCTGAACCTGAGCGGGCTGAGCAGACTGAGGCGCTACCGGCTGGGCAGCGGGTGCCGGAGCCTTCTGAACGGGCTGAACAGGCTGAGCGGACTGAGCAGGCTGAGGCTGTGCACCCGGCGCCTGCGCTACCCGAGGCTGCCCCGCGGTACGAGGCGCAGCAGCGGAGGAAGCACGAGTGGCGGAAGCATGAGCAGCGGAACCGCTCTCCTGGTCGAAGAGCACGCTACCGCGGCGAATCGGCTGGAAACGGCTTGGACGCTGCTGGCGACGCTCCTGGCGGTGAGCTGCAGGCGGCTCGGTAGAAGCAGTAGCGGCAGAACGAGCGGGTGCCGGGCGAACGGGACGCGCAGTCTGAGAAGGCGCGGGCACTTCCTCACGAGCAACAGCCTCGCGAGCAGTAGCATCGGGTGCATCCTCAGATGCCTCCACCGCGATGTGCGCGCGGCTCGGGCGTGCCGCCTCACGGTTCAGGTTGCCGGCAGACTTGCGGGCAGCGGGCTTGCGGGTAGCGGGGCGCGACTGAGGCTCAGAAGCCTCAGAATCCGGGCCTTCAGCAGCCGGGCCATCTACCAATTCGGGTGCATCGTCGTAGGGTTCGTCGTCGGAGCCTTCGTACGCTTCACCCTCAGCATCATCGTCCTCAGCATCCTCTACTTCAGCTTTGGCGCGGCGCTCATCGCGGTTCTCCTTCACCTGATGGGCAAGAGACTCCAGCAGACCAAAACGGCTCACAGCCCACGCACCACCGGCAAGAATCAGGAAGAGGACAGCCCAACCCCACGCCAAATCAGCAAAGAGTGCCAGAAGGCCGGTGATCAGGGCAAGCACGCCCAGACCGGCGGCAACCAACAGGGCGATACCGCTCGGGCTCGAAGTATCAAAGTAAGACAGCGGTGAGGGCTTCGACTTCTCCACTACAGGGATTGCATCGGTATAGGGCGCAGTGGGGGAAGATTCGCGAATCTGTGAGATAGATGCGGTGTCCGGGGCAGGCTGAGCGGATTCATCGACAGCGTGAGAGGAAGAAGCCTGCGGAAGAGCAGAAGAGGGCAGGGAGGTACCCGGCGCCACCGCATGATCGGAGGACTGGTACGCCTCCGACTCATTCAGCAGCACGCCGGCGGAGGCGAGAATGTCCTCAGCGGTACGCTCGGCACTAATCAGGGGACGCTCAGGCTCCATGACGTGACCTGCGGGCGCGCGACGGAGGCTCCTGGGCACAAACCACAGCAGCAAAATCACGGTCAGAATTACCAACACACCGGAGGTGTTCAACAGCGTCATATCAGGTCGCCCTCTATCGTCCCTTTATCCCTAGACTTTAATCATACCCTTATATTCCCGATGCTTTCCATAAGAGGAAAGAATCGGGCTGGATATGCGCATATACCCCAGAAGGAATATGCACCCGAGCATGCCGGAGCATACTCACCACAGAAATATCGCCAAGCTCTCACTCGGCACTATCTGTCTACGAAACAAGGAAGGCGCCCTCCCTCGGAGCTAACGCCCCACCGGAAAGAACGCCTTCCTCAGCGTGGTTGGTATTTATCGGTTGCCCTCGCTAGAGGACGGATGCAGAGTAATTAGCAGTTCTCTGCGACAAAGTCCTTCAGCCATGCGCGCAGGTCGTCACCGAACTCGGGGCGCTCAGCAGCAAGAATAACGTTTGCCTTCAGGTAGGACAGCTTGTCACCGGTGTCGAAACGGCGGCCAGAGAAGACCACACCGTAGACACCTTCGCCTTCGCCCTCGCCCTGAGCCAGGGTCTGCAGAGCGTCGGTCAGCTGAATCTCGCCGCCGCGGCCCGGAGCGGTGTTCTCCAGAACCTCGAAGACCTTCGAGCTCAGAACGTAACGGCCAATCACAGCGTAGTTCGAGGGAGCCTCATCAGCTGCAGGCTTCTCAACCAGACCGGTAATCTTAACGAAACCGTCCTCGCCCTCAACAGCCTCAATAGCAGCTGCACCGTAAGCGGAAATAGCCTCGCGGGGAACCTCCATCAGAGCAACGACGGAACCGCCGGTACGCTCCTGGACCTCCACCATGCGAGTGAGCAGGTCTTCCTTCTCGTCAATCAGGTCATCGCCGAGCAGAACAGCGAATGCCTCATCGCCGACGTGGCGCTTTGCGCGCAGAACAGCGTGGCCCAGACCCTTGGGGTCGCCCTGACGCACGTAGTGCAGGTCGCCGCCCATCTCATTGGTAGCTACCACGGATGCGAGCAGAGCGTCCTTACCCTGCTCGGCGAGCTGCTGCTCCAGAACGGGAACGCGGTCAAAGTGATCCTCGAGAGCACGCTTGTTACGACCGGTAATCATCAGAACGTCGTTCAGACCGGCACGAATTGCTTCCTCCACCACGTACTGAATCGCGGGGCGATCGACGACGGGGAGCATTTCCTTAGGGGTTGCCTTCGTTGCGGGCAGGAATCGGGTGCCCAGACCAGCAGCAGGAATAACTGCCTTAGTAACAGACTTAATTTCAGTAGCCATGCCACAAGAATACCCTAAGTTGTAAAGTACTTAAGGCGATTTATCGAGACTATGACATGAAAAAATCTTCAACGTGACTAACTACATATCAGTGAAGGTACATTCTTAGGGGTGCAGAGAGAATACGTTCTTCCGAGCCCAATGCTACTTTCTACAATCCCTATACTGAAAAGTAGAATCTACAGCCCAGCAGAGCGGATTGCTTTTGGACACCCACAAGGATGTTTTCGCGCTGCCTCGAAACACTCCTCAGCGCGGAGGCACCCCCCTCAGCGCGGAGGAACCATGACCCAAACCAGCTCATCTCCGCCCCCCATATAAGACCTCACCCGCAATACCGATGGGACACACCATGCCTCTCAATACCACAGCCGCCACCAGCAACTCCGACGCCGGAGCCAGCGCAGACGATATCGCCCTGGATAAAGATATTCTCCGCTCCCAAATCCGCCCGCACCGCCTCACCGCACGCAGCCACCGCGGCGAACAGGGTCAGCAGCGGATGACTAACCTTTTCACCCGCCACATTCTCGAGGCCATCGCGCAGCGCCTCCACTCCCCCGGCACCATTGCGGCATACCTGCCCACCAAATCCGAGCCGCCCATCATTGAAGCACTAACCCGCCTGCACAAGGACAGACACCGTATCCTCGTGCCCGTCGTGCGCCCCGGACGCAAACTCGCCTGGGTGCACTGGGACCCCGCCGTTGAGCACCCGCTCAGCCCCATGGGAATCCCCGAACCCGAGGGCGAAGAACAGGACGATCAAGCCTTCGTAAACGCCAATGTGCGCCTCATCCCCGCTCTCGCCTTTGACGCTGGCGGGCACCGCCTCGGCCAAGGAGGCGGCTACTACGACCGCATTATCCCCCTGCTCAGCGCACAGCAGCTGCAGGAGCAGAGCATCGGCGTGGTCTTTGCCGATGAAATGTACGAAGCTATCCCCTACGACCAGTGGGACGCCATTCTGCCGGTCATCCTCACCGAGGAAGGCATTTTCCGCACTCACCCGCAGAGCTAAAAGAACCCGGCTCACCCATCCCCGGTTTGCTCTTGATTGACACCCCAAATCTTTAGGCAAAAGCGTAAAGATATGCGAGACACATTAATAAAAGCGCTCAGGAAAAAGGCAAAAAGAAACCAGAAAAAGCTATTTGAGAAGAAAACGCAAATAGCTCCCAAGGTTTCAAAAGCGGTACACTCAAACCACGTTAATAAACCATCCCAGCGAAAACGGATACAGAAGGACAAAATGCCGGTCTACGTTTACCAGTGCAAGAATTGCAACCACGTCTTTGAACAGCGCCAGTCCTTTAGCGACGATGCGCTGCGCGTCTGCCCGCAGTGCGGCGAAGAAACCCTGCGCAAGCGCTACAACACCGTCGGCGTGACCTTCAAGGGTTCCGGCTTCTACAGCACCGATAAGGGCAAATCCTAGGCGGAAGTTCCACACCAGCCAAAAGAGGGGCGGGGCAACACAGGTTGCCCCGCCCCTCGGCGTTTAAGAAGCACTCCCGGCTCGGGTGCGCTACACGATGTTATTGCCCCAGTGCGGAGGACGCTGCTGACGCATCCATTCCAGACGCTCACGCTCCTCCGGGGTCAGCGGCTGCGCGGAAGTAGCCGCCTTCTGGGAACCCGCCTTCTGAGAGTTCGGGTTTTGAGCATCAGCTTTCTTCGCGGAAAACCCCACAACAGACGAGGTACCCGAAGCCGGAGGCGTCGTGACACCCACCAGCAGAGGCTCAGCCCCGCTCACCGAGCCGCCGCCGCTCACGCGACGGTGACCGCGGCGAGGCTTCGGCGTCGACGAATAACTAGCCACGAACCTCAGCGCCCTCATCCATATCCAGGTAGTGCAGCACGCGCGCCACCACAGCGTCCGGATCAGCGAACACCTCCAGGGTGCCCAGCGTAATGTAGTTCCAGCCCGTGCGGCTCAGACGCTCCGGCAGCAGGCGGGTACGCTCACGCACCGAAGCACGCGCGTAATTCTGCTCGCCGTCAGAGCACGCCACCAGCGGCATAGCCGCCGGCACGCTCGGGCTCGACGAGACCACGGGAGCCACGCCCAGCGCAGGCACCGGCTCAGCCGCCACCTTCTCCGGGGCGTGCGCAATCAGAGCGATATCACCCTCGCCGCGAGTCACACGCACACCGCAAGCCTGCAGGCGCGCCACCAAATCGTTCAGCAGCCAGTCGCCCAAATCCGGGGTGTCAGCCTCGTCGGCTGCCAAGAATGCGTTACGCGGCAGAGTCTCCGGTACGCGCTGTGCCTTCGCCTCCACCTCTTCACGTGCCTGACGTTCCGCGTGCTCACGCAGCAGGTGGTAGAAGTCCACCGCGCCGTGGTGCAGCTTCTGCGGGTCCAGCTCCGACGGGTCAATGCACGAGACGATGCGCAGGGCGCGGCGGGCACGAGTCAACGCAACCACAAAGCCCTGGCGACCGTGCTCGGCAGACAGCTGACCCAAATCATACGACGCCTGACCCAGGCGGGCACGGCCCACACCCAGGGAGAAAATCACGGTATCGCGCTCGAGGCTCTCGGCGCGGGTCAGATCGACCACGCGGAAAGACTCCTCACCGGCAGCGAAGAACGGCGCCAGCTGCGGGTACAGGCTCAGGGCGTGACGCACCGACTCAGCCACACGCTGAGCGTGCTTCGGGCTAGCCGTCACAACCGCCAGCGAACGGTCCGGGGTGCGGTACGCGTGCTCGAGCACCAGGTTCGTGACGCGCTCCACCTCAACACCGGGCGAATCCAAGTTCGCGTTATCGCTGACCTTACCGCGAGTATCAATGTACTCAACGGTCAGCGAACCGGCAGGCTGAGCGGAGGCGCGGCTCACCGGAGCCGCATGTAGCTGCGAACCGTAGAACTCACGGTTCAGGTAGTCGAGAATCACCGGGTCCATGCTGCGATGCAGCATCGCCAGGGTACGGTTGGGCAGTATGGTTGCGAGCACGTCGAAGGTGCTGTCCAGCTGCTCGTCGGTCGGCTCGGGTGCACCGAAAGTCGGCGCAGACACGATGAACGGCGAGGGGTAACCCGAATGCGGGTCGCCCAGGGCAATCACCTGGTCGGCGCGGGTAATCGCCGGCAGGTTTGCCGCCAGCGGGGTCGACTCGGAATCCAGCAGAAGCACCGTATCAAAACGCATGGAGGCGGGAACCTTACGCGCCAGGGCGAAGGGGCTCGCAGTCCACAGCGGCAACAGGGTACGCGCCATGACCGGGGCGTGAGTCAGCAGCTCTTCGAGCACGAACTCGTAGCCGCGCAGCTGACTCTTCAGGTACGCCGCCTGGTCGTGCTCAGACTCAATGCGGTCAGTCCACACGCGGGCCATCTTCGCCAGCAGACGCGCCGGAGCGCTGGTCATGTGGGCGTAGTCGGCACGGCGGAAACGGGACTCCGTATCGCGCAGACGGTCACCGTCCAGCAGCTTACCTTCGTGATGCTGCAGCAAGAACTCCAGGGCAGACTGCCACCAGGCGAGCTCCAGCTCAGCGGAAACAACCTCGGTCGGAACCTGACGTGCGTACAGGTCATCGAGCAGCTCCGACAGGCCACGCTCACGCAGCTTCTGGGTCAGGGCGTCACGCTCCGGCAGGGTCATCAGCAGCACGCGGTCCGCCATGAGGGCGTCCAGGCGGGCGTCCAGCACATCCAGGTCGGTGCGCACAAAATCGATGCCTTCGACAGTGTCCGCCAGGACAATGCCCAGGCCCGCCAGCTCAGAAACCAGGGAGTTCAGGGCGGCAGCCAGCTGATCCAGGTTCTCCGGAATCTGCGGGGTGCGGGGCGCCTCAATGTGGCGAATCCACTCGGCGCGCTCCGCCTGGACCACCTTCAGCTGCTCGTGCAGGTCACCAATATTCACGCCGGGCAGGATGTACTCCTTCGCCGCGCGGCGCAGACGGGAACGCTGCATACTGCTCATCTCGATGCCGTTCTCACGGCGCCACGCACCCGAGGCGGTCGCCGCAATCAGGTCGGTCACCGGGCGGTCGTAGACATCAGCGCGGAAACGCTTGAGCGTCTCGCGGATGCGCATCAGAATCGCCAGCTGCGACTCCCACTCGGCGATGGTACGACCCGGGCGCAGTCCCAGCATGGCGCTGGTGTGGTTCATCGCCTCATGCAGGTTCAGCAGGGAGGACTTGAGGGTAATGACCAGGGCGTACGCCTCAGCGGCCTCCTCGTCATTGACCAGGCGGGCACGGTACCACGGGGAGGTACGCGAAGCCGCCGCAAAACCATCAATCTCGCCCAGGCGCACCAGCTCTGCACGCACCTGCTCACGCTCCATGAGCGAATCGAGCATGGGGCGGTCAAAACGCACGCGAGTTGCCGGGCCGTCCTCGGAAGCGGTCAGCTCAGCCAGACGCTGCAACGCAGAGTAGACAGAAATCTGCCAGTTCGAGTCCTTGTTCAGCAGGGCACGAGTGTGGTCGAGCAGCGCGGCACGGGTCGCCACGAGCTCTTCGTTCAGGTCCTCAGAGTTCGGCTCTTCGGCGCTCTCATTACGCACGATCGCGCGAATAAACTCGGCACGCTGAGCCTCAGCATCATGCTCGGCAAGCAGGTCGTAGCGCAGGCTCTCAATGCCGGTGCGCTTGAGCAGCGCCGAGAACTCAGCGAGGGTGGAGCGCTTCTCGCCCACCACGAGCACGGACTTACCGCGACCCATCAGGGCAGATGCAATGTTCACGGCGGTACGCAGCGGCTCGGTGCCGGGCGCCGCAGTGATGGTGAAGGAGAATCCGCTAACCGCGGTGTCGATAATCTCCTGGGCGTTCGCGTCCGCGTCCAGCAGGAGCATTTCCTCTGCCGGGTCACGCTGGTCCAGGGGCGGCTGCAGGTTGTGGGCATTGAGCTCACGCGGCTTCACGCCGGGCACTTTCAGCGCCGCCAGGTCACGAACCAGCGGGGTGATGGCGGTGTGCGGCAGTTCGCCCAGGCTTTCCTTCAGGTCAGCAAAGGTTGAGATGAAGTACTTCGACTCGATGGTCATGCCCGGAATACGGCCGGCGGAGGCACGCATACGTTCGATGACCGGTTCGGGGTCCAGGCGGGACATGGAGTTCGCCAGCTGAGCCACATCCATGGTGCCCAGGTCGATGCCGTACTCCTGCTTAATCTGTCGGACCATCGCCGGGTTCAGGCGTGCGGAACCGGCAAGGCGCAGCTCGAAGTCGTCGTCCTTAGGGTGCGGGGTGATGCTCAGCGGAGCCATCAGAATCGGCGCGATGAAGCGCTTCTCGTAGGCGGCGGCATCCTCGCGGGTGTCGTGCGAAAGCCAGGAGGCGGTACCCGCCACGAAGTAGCCCGAGTCCAGGCCGTGGTCGGTAGCGAGTTCGTAAATCTTGGTGCGCAGGGTGCGTGCGGAGCGCATGCCCGCCTCCAGCTGCGACTTGTCGCGCAGAATCGTGGAGAGGCGGGTCTTACGTCCGGCGAGTAGCTGAGCCAGACCGGAGGGGTTCGCCTCGGACAGGTCGATGTGCACGTAGTCGACCTGGTTGAAGTCGAGCATCGCGTCGGGGCCGGTGTAGACGTCCATCTGTTCTGCCCAGCGCTCAAGCCCCGCCGAGGGGTCGAAGTCCTCGTGGGCGGGGTTCAGGTGTGCGGGCAGCTCGGCGATGTTGATTTCGTCGGCTACTTCGTGGGTTTCCTCTGCTGAGGTCGCGGCGGCTGCGGCGGGCTGAGTAGTATCAGCCGGGGTGCCGGGTGCGTGCTGCGCGTCGGTAGGCTCGGGAATCTGGTTCACGTCGTGAGTGTCCTTGTGGGTCAGTGCGGTGTACGTTTGCACGTACACACCGAAGATGGTGGTTCTTCCGGGGTCCTCTGCCCGGGTGTGCCTCAAGCGGGGCGGGTGTCAGTGTGCGCCTGCGTGCTTACTGTGCCTGTGTGCTTACTTCGACCACATTGCGATATTGACGGCGAGCAGCACTACGGTCACCAATACGTAGAAGACCAGGGCAGGCAGAAGCGCCCAACGGTACTTGGGTGCCAGTTCGCCTTCCAGGTTGCCGAAGCGCAGAGAGCGGAAGAGGAAGAAGCTCAGGATTGCGCCGGGCAGGTTACCGATAATGACCAGCAGTACGGTCAGGTACAGGGCGTAGGCTCGTTCGGTGCGTTCGTTCTCTGCACCTGCGAGTTTGAGGGTGCCACCCAGCAGCAGGCTAAGGCAGGCGTTTAGGAACGCCACGGTGAAGAAGGGAATCTTCAGGGCTGCTTGGAAGTCCATCTGGGAGTTCGCTGCGCCCAGGGCAATCCACAGCAGCAGCAACGCGGGGATGATCATGAGGTACCAGAACAGGTACTTACGCATCTTCTCGGTGTTTTCGATGAGCGCGAAAATTGCGGTCACAGGGTGTCTCTTTCAGATGGTCTCAGGCGGATTCGGTCGGATTCAGAAGGATTGAGTGAAGGAGCAGGTGGGCACAGTCACGCCTTGTTAGGCGTCGATTTCGCCCCCGTTGTTGAGGGCGTCATCCACCTGGTCCTGCAGGGTTTCACGGCGCTCGTGTTCAACGTGCTCAATGTAGCGGCGCACGATGTAGTCCAGCAGCACCGACAGCGCCACGAAGGAGTAGTAGGGCTTGCGCTGGGTGCTGATGTGGGTGGGGGTGGTCTGGTAGTGCAGGGAGTACTCGGCGTGCGAGGACATGTAGTTCACACCAATGGCGGTCACCGCAATCATGGGGATGCGGCGTAGCGCCAGCATCTTAATGTGTTCGCGCATATTCTCGGTCTGACCGGAGAAGGACACAATGATGACCACATCATCCTGGGTCATATTGTTCATGGCGCTTTCGAACTCATTACGTGCCGGAATGACGTGGCAGAACTTACCGCAAACCTGCATGGACTTGGCAAATTCCTGCACGGCGTTGCGCTGAGCGTAGCCGGTACCGAAGCAGTACACAGTGCGAGCCTCATGGATCCGCTTGAGCAGTCCGCTCAGCTCCATGTGCTCGAGGTAGTCGTAGGTGCGCTGAATGTCTTCGCGGCCGCTCTCGATGAACCGCGGGTTGAAGGGTTCGCTGCGGTTCAGAGAGGACTTAATGAAGTACTTCAACTCAGCAAATCCGGAGAAGTTCAGCTTCTTCGTCAGGCGGATAATTGAGCTGGTCGAAGTATAAGTTTTATGTGCCAGAGAGTTGATCGTTGACTCTGCAACGAACTCTTCGTTTTCTAGCATGAATGCCAAAATTTCCCGTTCAGTTTCACTGAATCGGTGCTGGTTCGCATTCACGACATCTTGTAAATCCACTCAAAGCTCCTGAATCCGATGGTGAGCAATATATAAATAGTACACGCTCTAAGGTCATCAGCCAGGGTGGGTGAGGGTGGTCTTCCCTCACGTTGAGGGGCGCGTTATGCAGATTTGAGCCGGGAATACGTCTGGACACGAGCCCGGGTACAGCTTCGCCGGCGGCATCGGTGTTATCCGATACCGCCGGCGAAGTCTATACCTTATGAGGCGTCATACCGTCAGACGGTTGAAGGCTGAATCCTCTTAGGAGAGGGTCTTAGCTTCGTTCACCATGGTCTCGAAACGCTCGCGAACCTGGGGAACGTCCATGCCGACGATAACCTGGAATGCCTTGCCCTTGCGAACCAGACCCAGAGCACCTGCGCTCTTGAAGTCTGCATCCGAGGGGCTGACGAGGGACTCATCAGCAACGGAGACACGCAGGCGGGTTGCGCAGTTGTTCACGGTGGTGATGTTCTCTGCGCCACCGAGCAGCTCGAGGAAGCCTGCTGCGCGGGGTGCGTAGAGGTCGCCATCAGCGGACTCAGCAGCTGCGCCGCCGTCCTTCTCAGCAGCCTTAGCAGCCTTGTACTCTGCCTTGCTGTAGAGCTTGGTCTCGCCGCCGTCTTCTTCACGACCGGGGGTCTTGAAGTCGAACTTCAGAATCATGAAGCGGAAGATCACGAAGTACAGGACGGTGAAGCACAGGCCCACACCAATCTGCATGAGGTAGGTGCCGGAGTGGTTTGCCCACAGCGGGATCCAGTTCTGGAACAGGAAGTCCAGCAGACCGCCACCCATGTAACCAACCAGACCCAGCTGGTACATGATTGCTGCCATGGATGCTGCCAGGATTGCGTGGACCAGGAACAGCGGGGGTGCCAGGAACAGGAAGGTGAACTCGAGGGGCTCGGTGATACCGATCAGGATCGCGGTGAGGCTGACGGGGATCAGCAGAGCGAGAACTTCCTTGCGCTTCTCGGGGCGAGCAGTGGTGTAGAACGCCGCTGCGATACCGATGGGTGCGAAGACCTTGGAGTTACCGTGCAGTGCGAAGCCGCCACCGGGGAACAGTTCCTTCAGGGGCTTGTCGCTCTTAGCGAACTCGGTCAGGTGGCTCGGCCAGTCCTTAGCGATACCGTTCGGGGTAACAACGTTACCGAAGACGAACGGGGAGTAGATGAAGTGGTGCAGACCGGTCGGAATCAGGAAGCGCTCGAGGAAGGTGTAAACCCACACGCCGAGTGCGCCGGATGCGATGAAGAAGCCCTGCAGGGAGGAGATGCCGTGCTGAGCGTAGGGCCACAGCCAGGAGAACAGGAATGCCACGGGCATCATCAGGAAGAAGCAGACGCCGTAGACGTACTGGGAACCCTGGAAGATACCGAGGAAGTCGGGCAGCTTCTTGTCGAACCAGCGGTTGTGTGCCCACACCACGATTGCGGAGATGATGATGGCACCGAAGATACCGGTGTCCATGGTCTTGATACCGGCAATCATCTTCAGACCGGTACCTGCCGCGCTCTCAGAGATGTCGGTGGTGTAGTCCAGGTCGAAGAAACCGGTGCCGCCCTTGCCCCATACCTTGAGCATGGTGCCGACGAAGTAGTTGAAGGTCAGGTAGACCATTGCAGCTTCCATCACTGCACGTGCGTTAGCGGTCTTTGCCAGCGCAATGGGCAGACCGATCACGAAGAGCAGTTCCATCTGGTTGAAGACGGTCCATGCGCCGGACTCCCAAACAGACCAGAAGTGGTTCCACGCGCTTTCCTTGTCAGCAGCGAGGGGGATCAGGTCGCCGTTCTGTGCAATGATCGCAATACCGACCGCGAGGCCAGCGAATGCGAAGAGAAGAACGGGTGCCAGCATGGCAGAGCCGAACCTCTGTACTTTTTCCATCATGAGGCTATACGCCCTTTCGGGTTGTCGAGTGAGCGGACGCAGGGGTTGGCGCTCATTGCCAGCCTGCTGTTCATGCATTCGAACGCCGTATCTTTATACCCCCAAATGGAAGTGTATGAGAGCGGCGCCACATAACCTGCGTGCGCTAAATGCCGAATGTGTTTTAGACAAAAACAATAATGCCAGGTCATACCTGCCCACACATACCAAAAATAGAAGTTTTGAAAGAGTTTTTCAGAACCTGAAACATCTCCCGGCACTGGTTAAAAATACTGACCGCAGATGAGACTTTTCCTCTATTACCCAGCCCACAGAATCGATAGCATAAACAGTGCACCCGTAGGTTGAGAGCCCACACAACGCTCCCAACCGTCAACAACGGAGTGCATCCCTCACACTTCTTTCTCACGCACTACCCCGGACTTAGTTTTATGCGCTTCCTCACCCTCAACACCCACAGCTGGTGCGAAATCCACCAGATTTCGAAAATCCGTACCCTCGCAAAGTTCATCATTGAACAGCAGGTGGATGTCATTGCACTGCAGGAAGTCAACCAGCTCACCTCCACCCCCGTGGTGAAGGAACCCCTGAACTACCGCGGCGGCGCAGGCGTGCCGGTCCGCGAAGATAACTACGCCCTGCTCCTCGTCCAGGCGCTCAACGAAATGGGTGCAACCTACGAGTGGACCCTCACCGAAGCCCACATCGGCTGGGACCTCTACGACGAATGCGTAGCAATCCTCTCGCGCCTGCCGATTCGCGGCATCAAGCCCATCGAGATGTCCCCCGACTACGGCTACCACCAGGTACAGCGCCGCGCAGCGCAGGCAGCCCTCATCGAAACTGAGACGGGTACCTTCTGGTGCGCCACCACCCACATGTCCTGGTGGGACTTCGACGGCGAGCCCCTCTTCGCGCAGGAATACACCCACCTCTCGCAGGCACTCGCAGAATGCGCCCTCACCGCACCCGTGCTGCTCGGCGGCGATTTCAACTCCGCCGCACATCTGAGCGATGAGGGCTACGCATTGGTCACCTCCAGCGGTATGGTGGATACCCGCTCGCTGGCGGAGCACACCGACGGCGAGAACACCGTACACCGTGAAATCGCCGGCTGGGAAGGTAACACGGACGCCAAGCGCATCGACTTCGTGTTCACCGACCGCCTCGTCGACGTGGCCTCCCACGAGGTGGTCTTCCGAGATAACTCCCCCGAGGCGATTTCCGATCACAGCGGCCTGCTCCTCGAGCTCGACCCCTCCAGCTGGGCGCCGCAGAGCCTCCTTACGCCCCTCACCAACCAGCGCTAAGGGCACCAGACTTATAGCCGCCGAATACGACGGCACCTATCGCACCAACACCCATTACGACCCCAAGAGAAGGAACAATCATGACGACCCAAACCCAGTGGTGGCAGGAACCGGTGGTCTACCAGATCTACCCCCGCTCCTTCAACGACTCCAATGGCGACGGCATCGGCGATCTGCCCGGCATTACCGAGAAGATTCCGTACCTCGCCAAGCTGGGTATTCAGGTGCTGTGGCTCTCGCCCATCTACGCTTCCCCGAACGATGACAACGGCTACGACATTTCCGATTACCGCGCCATCATGACCGAGTTCGGCACCATGGAAGACTTCGATGAGCTGCTCGAAACCGCGCACAAGCACGGCATCAAGCTCATGATGGACCTGGTCGTCAACCACACCTCTGACGAGCACGAATGGTTCAAGCAGGCACGCTCCTCCAAGGACAACCCCTACCGCGACTACTACATCTGGCGCGACCCCAAGGGCTTCGACGAGGACGGCAAGCCGATTCCGCCGAACAACTGGATTTCCTGCTTCAGCCCCTCCGTGTGGGAATGGGACGAGGCGACCGGCCAGTTCTACCTGCACTACTTCTCCATCAAGCAGCCCGACCTGAACTGGGAGAACCCGAAGGTCCGCGAAGAGGTCTACGACATCATGCGCTTCTGGCTGGACAAAGGCGTGGACGGATTCCGTATGGACGTCATCAACCTGATCTCCAAGGACCTCTCCTTCCCCGATGACCCGGCAGTCCTCGCTGGCGGCCTCGACAACTGCCTGGCTGTCGCTGCTAACGGCCCGCGCGTGCACGAATTCCTGCAGGAAATGAACCGCGAGGTCTTGAGTAAGTACCCGGTCATGACCGTGGGTGAAACCCCCTGCGTGACTGTGGACGACGCCGCGCTCTACACCGGTTTCGACCGCAACGAACTGCAGATGGTGTTCCAGTTCGAGCACATGGATGTGGACGCCTCCGAAGGTGGCGTGACCGGCAAGTGGTCCGACCGCCACTTCAACCTGGTTGACCTCAAGAAGATCCTCACCCACTGGCAGGAGGGCCTGCACGGCCGCGGCTGGAACTCCCTGTACTGGAACAACCACGACCAGCCGCGCACCGTCTCCCGCTTCGGTAACGACTCCCCCGAGTACCGCACCGTCAGCGCCAAGATGCTGGGCACCGTACTGCACCTGATGCAGGGCACCCCCTACATCTACCAGGGTGAAGAGCTGGGCATGACCAACGTCTTCTTCGACGATGTGAAGGACTACAACGACCTGGAGATTCACGACTCCTGGCGCAAGTACGTTGAAGAGTCGGGTCGCGTCTCCGCTGAGGACATGCTGCGCTACATCAGCGCCTCCGGTCGCGACAACGCACGCACCCCCATGCAGTGGACCGCCGGCGAGAACGCAGGCTTCACCTCCGGCACCCCGTGGCTGAAGCTGAACCCGCGCTACACCGAAATCAACGCGGAGGCTGAGCTCGCTGACCAGGATTCCGTGTTCTACCACTACCGCGACCTGATTAGCCTGCGCCGCGAGCACCCGATCGTCCTGACCGGCGAGTACCGCCTACTGGATGAAGAAGACGAACAGGTCTACGCCTACCTGCGCGTGAACTCCGACGAGGACGCCGCAGCAACCGGCGAGCGCGCTCTGCTGGTCGTCGCTAACTTCAGCGATGACACCGTTCAGCTGAACTACGCGGGCGGCAACCTGGACTCGGTGGTGCTGACCAACTCGCAGGCTCTCTCCCCGACTGAGCTGAAGGCCATCGAGAACAGCCCGAAGCTGATCAGCTCGAACTACCGCGATGAGAACCGTGAATTCACCGACGAGGGCACCTTGCTGCGCCCCTACGAGGCGAAGGTGTACCTCTTCGGTAACGCGTAAGTAAGCACACCCCAAAATGTAATGCGCGAGGGGGATCCGGTACAGACATTCCGGGCCCCCTCGCCCTATACTTCAATCACAGACACAATTTGTTCCTCTTTTCGGCTGGATAGCCAGTACAGAAAGGCAATTATGAGCAACTCCGAGGCATACGAGGTTCCCTCCTACGAAGGCCGCCAGTGGTGGAAGGAAGCCGTGGTGTACCAGGTGTACCCCCGCTCCTTCAACGACGCGAACGGCGACGGTATCGGCGACCTGAAGGGCATCACCGAGAAGCTGCCCTACCTGGCTAAGCTGGGCATCAACGTCATCTGGCTCTCCCCCGTGTTCGACTCGCCGAACGTGGACAACGGCTACGACATCTCTGACTACTTCGCCATCATGAGTGACTTCGGCACCATGGAAGACTTCGACGAGATGCTCGAAACCGCCCACAAGCACGGCATCAAGATCCTGATGGACCTGGTCGCAAACCACACCTCCGATGAGCACCCCTGGTTCAAGGAGTCCCGCTCTTCCAAGGACAACCCCTACCGCGACTACTACATTTGGAAGGACCCGAAGGGCTTCGACGAGGACGGTAACCCGATTCCTCCGAACAACTGGGCGTCCGAGTTCGGCGGCCCGGCGTGGGAGTGGGACGAGGCGACCGGCCAGTTCTACCTGCACATCTTCTTCAAGGAACAGCCCGACCTGAACTGGGAGAACGAGAAGGTTCGCGAGGACCTGTACTCCATGGTCCGCTGGTGGCTGGACAAGGGCGTTGACGGCTTCCGCCTGGACGCTATCAACATCATCTCCAAGCCCGAGGGCTTCCCGGATGACCCCTCCACCGACTTTGAGAAGCACACTTCCTCGATTCCGTTCGTCATCTCGAACGGCACCATGGTGCACCCGTGGATGAAGGAGCTCACCCGCGAGACCTTCAGCCGCTACGACGTGATGACCGTGGGCGAGACCAGCGCAACCAGCCCCCAGGACGCTAAGCTGTGGGCCGGCTACCACACCGGTGAGCTGAACATGATCTTCCACTTCGATCACATGGGCGTGGATAACGACCCGAACGGCAAGCTGGGCGGCAAGTGGTCCTACGCGCCGTACAAGCTGACCGAGCTCAAGCGCATCCTGAACGAGTGGCAGACCACCCTGGAAGGTAACGCCTGGGGTTCGCTGTACTGGAACAACCACGACCAGCCGCGCGTTGTCTCCCGTTTCGGTAACGATTCGGATGAGTTCCGCACCCTGTCCGCTAAGCAGCTGGCGACCACCCTGCACTTCATGCAGGGCACCCCGTACATTTACCAGGGTGAAGAGCTGGGCATGACCAACGTGAAGTTCGATTCGATTGAGGATTACCGCGATGGTGACTCGATTCGCTTCTACGAGGACATGCACGTTGACCACAAGCGTCTGAGCCACGAAGAGGCGATGCAGGCGATCTACATTAAGGGCCGCGACAACGCTCGTACCCCGGTTCAGTGGGATGCCTCCGCTAACGCTGGTTTCAGCCCCGAGGGCGTGACCCCGTGGATTGCGGTGAACCCGAACTACCCGGCAATTAACGCTGAGGCTGTTCTGGCTGATGAGGATTCGGTCTTCTACCACTACCAGCAGCTGGTGGCTCTGCGCCGCGGCAAGCTGAAGGACCTGATGGTTTACGCGTCCTTCGCTCCGGTGGATTCGGTTCAGGTTCCGCACAACGAGGACGAGGCTGTGTACGCGTACACCCGTACCGGTGGTGCGGACGGCAGCCCCGCAAACGAGTCTTTGCTGGTTGTTTCGAACTTCACCGCTGAGGAGCAGGAGCGCGACTTCGCTGTGCTGAATGAGGCTCGTGAGGCTGGTGCTCGTGTTGAGCTGGTGAGCTCGAACTACAAGGACGATGCGGGTTCGACCCTGCGCCCCTACGAGGCGAAGGTGTACCACATCGTTCGCTAAGCGTTGTAGCTCGTTGAGTGCTACGGCGTGCCGATAAGGTGATAGACAGCAGAAGGAGGGTGAGGCTTATGCCCCCGCCCTCCTTTTGTGTTGCCCTCTGCGTTCTCCCCTGTGTTGTCCCGGGTTGTTGTCCCGGCGTGCTTTCTTGGCTCTGCTTAGCTAGATTCTCGGCTTAGCTGGAGGCTCTGCTTAGCCGGAGAGAACCAGCTGCAGGATCGGCACGGCGAGCGCTATCATTCCCAGACTGACGACTGCTCCGGAGGCGATAATGGGTGCGGCTGTTCCTTCGTGCCGGTAGTGGGTTTCCAGAATGACGATATTAGCGGCTGGCGGTAGCACTCCGAGGATAAAAAGTACCTGCGGGTGTGCCAGTAGCTGCTCAAGGTGCACCCCGGTGTGCGTGTGCATCCAGTGTGCGGCGGTTAGTACGCCGACGCTGTAGACGCTCACGAGCACGACACGGAGTACGGCCCACCGGAAGGCTTGTGTTAGGTCGGTTCGGTGCAGGCGAGCGGTGCTCAGCCACATGCCGAGCACCATGAGCCCTACGAAGCTGAAGACCCAGGTGATGAGCCGGTAGATACCGGCGGCGTGGGTGTTGAGGAACGGTCCGACTGGCAGGCATATCAGCCCGGTTGCTACGGCGATAATGGGGCGGTTCGTGAGCAGGGACCGCAGTACTGCACCGACGGCAGCTTTGCGTGTGACAGCTTTTCGGGTGGGCTTGGCTCGGCTAGTCGTGAGTCCGTCTGTATTGGTTTCTCTGCGCATGAGTGAGGTGCCGAGGATATTACCCATGACGGAGTTGCCGATGTACGCGCCGACGTAGAGGCGTACGGCTTCCTCGCCCCAGAAGCTGGCGACTACGGGGATTCCGAAGATTCCGGCGTTGAGGTAGACGAGGGCGAGCCGTTGTACCGGGTCGTTCGTGAAGAAGGCGGCGCAGCGTACGAGAAGCGCCATGAGCACCATGGTGGAGGCTGCCATGAAGAAGAGTTCGGGACGACTGGTGGCGACGATGTAGACGATGACGGTGGGGATAATCCAGCGGGTCAGCAGGGCGGAGGCGCTTTCTTTCAGGCGGTTGCTCCAGCGCTCGGGTAGCAACGTTGCGAGTCCGAAGCCTACCCCTAAGTAGAGGAGTGGGAGGATCATTCCCATGCTCGTTCCTTTCGCTGTTGCTGTGTCTGCGCCGTTGTTTTACGGCTAAGGTCCCTGTCTAATAACCCTACCCTGAACCTTCAGGTTGAGGTTTATTGATTTTTTGTTGTATTTTTCGAAATTTTCGCGTCATATTGCATCTTATTCGCTGATGCTCTCGTTTTTTATACGGTTCGCTTCTAATCTTGAAATATAGAGAGAATATATTTTCCGCCACATTCTTTCGTTCTATCACCGTCACTCATTTCTTACGAGATGAGGAACTAGGCTGTTTCTTCTCCCGTAAGACTAAATATGCAGGAGCCCGCAATGCAGCAACCGTATCATTCTTCCCCTCCCGATGCTGGAGGCGTCCCCCAGCAATCTGTGAAGCGTCCTGCGCAGGCTTCTAGCCAGCATGCTGATGCGCATATTCCGCGGCGCTCTTCTGCTCTGTTTACTGCCCCTGCTACAGCTTCTGTAGCCACTGTACCCGCCTCTGAGAACCCTGAGCAGACCTTTAGGGTGCCTCACCCGGTGTTGAGTGTTATCTCGTGGCTGATTGCGGCTGCGAGCGCTGTGTGGCTTGTCATTCTGGGCGTCTCATTGGTGTTGAATGTCGCTTCGGGAGTGAGTCACGATTCTGAGTTTATGATGCTGACCTACGGCGTGTATATGGCGTGCGCGTTTGGGTTCTGCTGTTTTGGTACGTTTTTTGCGCTGCATTTTGGGTTGGGGTCGAGCGCTCATTGGCGTGATTCGATTCGCCATCCACATCATCCGCACTAAAAAGGTTTATTTCTCGGCATAGTTTTTTAGGGCATTTATTTGGAGTGCATTTTTATTTAGACTCGCAGTTTAAATAAATAGACGATTTTTTATAAATCCTAAAACGCTTTCCCTTTTTCTACACGACTTTGCTCAAGAAGCCGCCCGGCGCATCCACATTCGGATGCGCCGGGCGGCTCCTTCACAGGCCTTGCCTTCGCTATATTGCAGGTTCGAAGGGGTTCAGGAGTCGAACATGCAGACGCTCAAAATCTTTAACATTGCGCGTTACAAGGGTAAGACCGTGCGTCAGCGCGGTCGCAGCAATCCAGGCATCGTTCTCCGGTGCTTTATCCGGCACATGAAGCCCAGCGCAACAATCAGCTACAGCCCCGTCAATAACAAGAGTTCGTTTCTGAAATTTCTCTCGAACTGCCGAGCACCATTCACGCAGGTATGCTCCTTGTGCTGGATCTTTACGTTCCATGGCGAGTACTCCACGCTCCAGCTCCATCAGGGTCACGACGCTAATATAGAGTGGCTTTTCTGAATAACGGCGAAACCATGACTCAAAAACAGGGTCAGCCTTACCGCGTGAGAGCTTCCACAACTCAGAAATGATATTGGTATCAAGCAGGTACATCGTTGTCCCCTAGAACTCCACAATGGGGCGCTGATGTGCGGAACGTTCTGCCGTGGGGAATTCTTCGGGCAGGTCCATACCTTCAGCAGGTTGAGGGTAGTTGGCGAAGAAGTCATACAGGGAAGAGCTCTCATTCTGACTACGCGAATACTCTTCATAGGTCATAAGGACATAGGTGGGTTCACCACGCTTAGTGATAATTACGGGTGATTGCTGAGCCTGCTTCTGGGCTTTGGCGAGGTTCTGATTGAACTCGCGGCTAGTCATAACGGTCATGATTTCCCCTTCTACGCACAACACAAAAACATAAAGAATGTTACTACGTAGCTACATTATATTTTCCTTTCAGTACTACGACAACCCCTCCATCTTCAGACCCGCTATATATCGTTAGGAAGATACGAAGAAGCCGCCCGGCGCATCCACATTCGGATGCACCGGGCGGCTTCTTCACAGGCTCCCCGCTACAAAGCTAGGTAGCCCACAGCGGGATTACTCCCACTCAATGGTTCCCGGGGGCTTGGAGGTAACGTCCAGCACCACTCGGTTAACGTCCTTGACCTCGTTGGTAATACGGTTCGAGATCTTAGCCAGCAGGTCGTACGGCAGGCGCGACCAGTCAGCGGTCATTGCGTCTTCCGAAGAGACCGGGCGCAGCACAATCGGGTGGCCGTAAGTACGGCCGTCGCCCTGAACGCCCACGGAACGAACGCCAGCCAGCAGAACCACGGGGCACTGCCAGATGTGCTCGTCCTGACCTGCTGCGGTCAGCTCTTCACGCACGATAGCGTCAGCGGCACGCAGGGTCTCCAGGTTCTCGCGGGTAACCTCGCCGACAATGCGGATGCCCAGGCCGGGGCCGGGGAACGGCTGACGTGCCACGATCTTCTCGGGAACGCCGAGCTCACGACCGATAGCGCGGACCTCGTCCTTGAACAGGGTGCGCAGCGGCTCAACCAGTTCGAAGGTCAGGTCGTCGGGAAGGCCGCCCACGTTGTGGTGGCTCTTAATGTTTGCGGTGCCGTCGCCGCCGCCGGACTCGACAACGTCCGGGTACAGGGTGCCCTGGACCAGGAACTTGATGTCTGCGCCCTCTTCGCCTGCCTCAGCAATCAGCTTGCGCTGTGCCTCTTCGAAGGAGCGGATGAACTCGCGGCCGATAGCCTTACGCTTCGCCTCGGGCTCGGTGATACCCTCGAGTGCGGAGAGGAAACGCTCCGACTCGTCGATGGTGATGACCTTGATACCCATGGATGCTGCGTAGTCCTGCTCGACCTGTTCACGCTCGCCCTCACGGAGCAGACCGTGGTCGATGAAGAAGCAGGTGAGCTGGTCGCCAACAGCCTTGTGCACGAGTGCTGCTGCCACGGAGGAGTCAACGCCGCCGGAGAGCGCGCAGATGACGCGGTCGTTACCGACCTGCTCGCGGATCTTAGCGACCTGCTCTTCGATGATGTTGTTGGTGGACCAGGTGGGCTTCAGGCCTGCCACATTGTAGAGGAAGTTCTCCAGGGCGACCTGGCCGTAGTCGGAGTGCTTCACCTCGGGGTGCCACTGCACACCGCCGAGCTTGCGGGACTCGTCCACGAATGCTGCCACGGATGCGCCGGGGGTCTTTGCCAGCACCTCGAAGCCTTCGGGGGCTTCGGTCACGGAGTCACCGTGAGACATCCACACGTTCTGGGTGGTGGGGGTGCCGGTGAGGAAGGAGGAGTTCTCAGCGCAGACCACAGCGTCGGTTGCGCCGTATTCGCGCAGACCGGTCTGGGCGACGGTGCCGCCGAGGGTCTGGGCCATCACCTGGAAGCCGTAGCAGATACCGAAGATCGGCACGCCAGCTTCGAACAGGGTCTTGTCGCCCTTGGGTGCGCCATCGGCGTAGACCGAGGAGGGGCCACCGGAGAGCACGATGGCTGCCGGGTTCTTGGCGAGCATCTTCTCGGTGCTCATGGAGTGGGGGACGATTTCGGAGTAGATGCCGGCTTCACGCACGCGACGAGCGATGAGCTGCGCGTACTGTGCACCGTAATCTACCACCAGGACGGGACGCTCTTCGAGCTGGTCCAGGTTCACAGAGTTGGTCACGAAAATTACCTCAACGTGTTGGTACTAATCCGCGCACTTGCGCGGGGATACATCTATTTTACGCTATCGCTGTACGCCGCCGACGGTACGTAGCCGCTCCCCCATCCCGGGGTGCTGCTACATGCCCTAACGGGGGTAGAGCATGCGTATAGAAAGCACCGCCCGGCGACCGGCAGACCAAAACCTGCCAACCGCCAAGCGGTGATTCATGAAGCTACATTAGCCGCGGTACGCGGGAACCACGGTCAGGTCCGCCTTCTGGAACTTCTTCAGGTCCAGGTAACCGCAGTTAGCCATTGCGCGCTTGAGCGCACCGACAATATTGCTGGTGCCGTTCACGTGGTGCGAAGGGCCGTACAGGACCTCCTCCAGGGAGCCAACAACACCCAGCGGGGTGCGCACGCCGCGCGGGAAGTCCAGCGAGTGCGCCTCGTTGCCCCAGTACCAGCCCTGGCCGGGAGCCTCGGACGCGCGAGCCAGCGGAGCACCCAGCATGACAGCGTCAGCGCCCAGTGCGAGCGCCTTCACCATGTCGCCGGAGCGGCCCAAGGAGCCGTCAGCAATCACGTGCACGTAGCGGCCGCCGGACTCATCCAGGTAGTCCGAACGTGCCGCAGCCACGTCGGCGATAGCGGTTGCCATCGGTGCGGAGATGCCCAGGCCCTGGCGGGTAGTCTGTGCAGAACCGCCGCCGAAGCCCACCAGCACGCCGGCTGCGCCGGTACGCATCAGGTGCTTAGCCTGCGAGTAGCCAGCCACGCCACCAACGATGACCGGAACATCGAGCTCGTAGATGAACTTCTTCAGGTTCAGCGGCTCGTGCGAGGTCGAAATGTGCTCAGCAGAGACGGACGCGCCGCGGATGACAAACAGCTCAACGCCAGCCTTCACCACGGTCTCGTAGTGCTCCTGGGTATTCTGCGGGCTCAGCGAACCGGCAACAACCACACCGGAGTCACGAATCTCTTCCAGGCGTGCAGTGATCAGTTCCGGCTTAATCGGCTCGGAGTAAATCTGCTGCATGCGGGTGGTTGCGGAGGCGGGGTCCGCCTCGGGCAGCTCAACAATCTCGTCGAGCAGCGGCTGCGGGTCCTCGTAGCGGGTCCACAGGCCCTCGAGGTTCAGCACGCCCAGGCCACCCAGTTTACCCAGCGCAATGGCGGTCGCCGGAGACATGACCGAGTCCATGGGCGCGCCAATGATGGGGGTGTCGAACTTGAACGCGTCAATCTGCCAGGAGGTGTCAACGTCGCGACGGTCGCGGGTACGGCGGGTGGGAATCAGCGCCACATCGTCCAGGGAGTAGGTGGGGCGGGCGTTCTTGGAGAGGCCAATCTGAATTTCAGACATGGGGTGAATCCTTTCGAATTCGGTTTGAGGGGTGCCGCTGGGCGTTATTCGCGCCGATGCCCGCCCAATACCTGAACGGGTATGGGGCGGGCTCAACGGCGCACGGTGTGCACACCATGCGGCGAATCATCGTTGGTGAGGCGTTTTAGCCGCGGTAGTTCGGTGCCTCAACGGTCATCATGATGTCGTGCGGGTGCGATTCCTTCAGACCTGCGGGGGTGATGCGCACGAACTGACCCTTGTACTTGAGCTCCTCGATGGTGCGGGAACCGACGTAGAACATGGTCTGGCGCAGGCCACCTTCGAGCTGGTGAATCACTGCGGAGAGCGGGCCGCGGAAGGGAACCTGACCCTCAATGCCCTCGGGGATCAGCTTCTCTTCGCTGGAGACGTCAGCCTGGAAGTAGCGGTCCTTGGAGAAGGACTTGTGGCGGCCGCGGGTCTGCATCGCGCCGAGCGAACCCATGCCGCGGTATGCCTTGTACTGCTTACCGTTCATGAAAATCAACTCACCGGGGGACTCGGTGGTACCAGCCAGCAGGGAGCCGAGCATCACGGAGTCAGCGCCGGCAACCAGTGCCTTGCCGATCTCGCCGGAGTGCTGCATACCGCCGTCAGCAATCAGCGGCACGCCTGCCGGGATTGCCGCCTTAGCGGACTCGTTGATAGCGGTCACCTGGGGAACGCCAACACCGGCGATAATGCGGGTGGTGCAGATGGAGCCGGGGCCAACGCCGACCTTCACGCCGTCAGCGCCGGCGTCGATGATTGCCTGTGCGCCCAGGCGGGTTGCAGCCTGGCCGCCGATGACGTCCACGTGTGCTGCGGCGGGGTCCTTCTTCAGGCGGGCGATCATGTCGAGCACGCCCTGGGAGTGGCCGTTTGCGGTGTCCACGAACAGTGCGTCGACGCCTGCCTCGACCAGGGTCATTGCGCGCTCGTAGCCGTCGCCGAAGAAGCCGATAGCGGCGCCGGCACGCAGGCGGCCGTCCTCATCCTTGGTGGCGTTGGGGTACTGCTCAGTCTTGACGAAGTCCTTGAGGGTAATCAGACCGGCGAGCTTGCCTGCGTCATCAACCAGGGGCAGACGCTCAATCTTGTTGTGGGACAGCAGCGCGAATGCTTCGTCCTTGGTGACGCTGGGGTGCGCGGTGACCAGCGGCATAGGGGTCATGATGTCGCGGACGCGAATGCCCTCGTAATCGGAACGGGAGATGTAGCGGATATCGCGGTTGGTGATGATACCTTCCAGCACGCCCTCTTCGCTGACGACGGGCAGACCGGAGACCTTGTAGTAGCCGCAGACCTCGTCGTATTCGGCGATGGTTGCGTCAGCACCGATGGTGACGGGGTTAATGATCATGCCGGACTCGGAGCGCTTCACGCGGTCCACGTGTGCCGCCTGGTCCTCGATCGAGAGGTTGCGGTGGATAACGCCCATACCGCCCAGACGTGCCATAGCGATTGCCATAGCGGAGTCGGTCACGGTGTCCATTGCGGCGGAAATGATGGGGGTGTTCAGGGTGATGCGCTTGGACAGGCGGGTGGAGGTGTCCGCATCGGAGGGGATGACGTCGGTGTTGCCGGGCAGCAGCAGCACGTCATCGTAGGTCAGGCCGGTGAAGCCGAAGGGATCCTCGGACAGAGCGGTGGGAATGGTCATTGTCTACCTTTCGGATGCTGGCTTCATCGGTGAGAAGCTCAGCCTATACGTTGCATATGTCAAGATGCGGTACGAACCGTCTGCCCGCACCCCACAAGGTGGTTTGAGCGCAAACGGGAGCAGCTTACCTTCTATAGTAAACCGCTAAAGGTTTCTTTGCTGAGAAGCACTCAGAGTAAGCATTCCTCAGCGGGAGGCTGTCGACAGGTTCTAACGCCCCCGCGACCGCGAGCGCATCCGAGCCTACCGACAGCGAGTGCCCGGTACCGCCTCCACGATGGAGGGGCGGCACCGGGCACACACGCTATTTAGGCTTCTTCAGTTTCTTCGGGCTTCTCAACCACCAGGGTCTCGGTGGTCAGCACCAGAGCCGCGATGGAGGATGCGTTCTGCAGAGCCGAACGGGTCACCTTCACCGGGTCAATCACGCCGGCTTCAATGAGGTCCACGTACTCGCCGGTCTTGGCGTTGAAGCCGTGGCCCACGGGCAGCTCGGAGACCTTGGAGACGACGACGTAGCCGTCTTCGCCAGCGTTCTCAGCGATCCAGCGCAGCGGCTGAACCAGGGCACGGCGAACAATCTGTACACCCACGTTTGCGTCGTGGTTGCCCAGGTCCATGCCGTCCAGTGCCTTCAGCGCGTGAACCAGTGCGGAACCGCCACCGGAGACGATGCCTTCTTCCAGTGCTGCACGGGTGGAGGACACAGCATCCTCGATGCGGTGCTTGCGTTCCTTCGCCTCAACCTCGGTTGCGGCACCGACCTTGATGACGCCCACGCCGCCGGCGAGCTTAGCCAGGCGCTCCTTGAGCTTCTCGCGGTCCCATTCGGAATCCACGCGCTCAATTTCGCGGCGCAGCTGCTGCACGCGGTCCTCGATTGCCTCGGGGTCGCCGCCGCCGTCAACGATGGTGGTGTGGGACTTGGTGACGGTCACGCGGCGTGCCGAGCCCAGGTGCTCCAGGGTGACCTGCGGCAGGTCGATGCCGAGCTCACCGGTCACGACGGTGCCGCCGGTCAGGATTGCCAGATCCTGCATGATTGCCTTGCGGCGGTCACCGAAACCGGGAGCCTTCAGGGCGACCACGTTGATGGTGCCGCGCAGCTTGTTCACGACGAGTGCGGAAAGCGCCTCACCGTCAACGTCTTCTGCGATGATGGTCAGCGGCTTCTTCGCCTGAACGATCTTCTCGAGCACGGGCATGATTTCTGCGATGGTGGAAATCTTGCCCTGGTAGAGCAGCACGAGGCTGTTCTCCAGCACTGCTTCGCCACGCTCAGCGTCGGTGACGAAGGAGGGCGAGAGGTAGCCCTTGTCGAACTGCATACCTTCGGTGATGTCCAGTTCGATTTCGGTGGAGGAGCCGTCTTCGATGGTGATGACGCCGTCCTGGCCGACCTTCTCGAAGGCGCGAGCCAGCAGCTCACCAATCTGCTCGGACTGCGCGGAGATAGCGGCAACGTGCGCCACTTCGGGGCCCTGCACGGGGCGTGCGTTCTCGAGCAGGCGTGCGGAGACAGCCTCCACAGCAGCCTCAATGCCGCGCTTGACGTCGGCGGGTGCCGCGCCGCTGGTGACGTTGCGCAGGCCCTCGTTGACCAGTGCCTGTGCGAGCACGGTTGCGGTGGTGGTACCGTCACCGGCTACGTCGTTGGTCTTGGTGGCGACTTCCTTCGCCAGCTGGGCGCCCAGGTTCTCGTACGGGTCGTCCAGTTCAATTTCGCGGGCAATGGACACGCCGTCGTTGGTGATGACGGGTGCACCCCACTGCTTGTCGAGCACAACGTTGCGCCCGCGCGGGCCGAGGGTTACCTTGACCGCGTTTGCCAGCTTATCGACACCGGCCTGCAGGGACTTGCGGGCGGCATCGTTGAATTCAAGCTGCTTAGCCATGTGTTCGCTACTCCTAGTGCGTCACAGAAAAGAAATTTTGAGGGGCAGATGATAGCTCATGCGCCGTACCGGATGAGCGGTACGGCGCATGAGCATCTGAAAGTATTAATCGACGATTGCCAGAACGTCGCGTGCGGAGAGAATCAGGTACTCTTCGCCCTGGTACTTAACCTCGGTGCCACCGTAGCGGGAGAACACGACAACGTCGCCTTCCTTGATGTCTACGGGAATGCGGTTGCCCTTCTCATCCACGCGGCCCGGGCCAACGGCGACAACGCGTGCTTCCTGCGGCTTTTCCTTCGCAGTTTCGGGGATAACCAGACCGGATGCGGTGGTCTGCTCAGCCTGCTCAATCTTGATAACGACGCGGTCTTCCAGGGGCTTGATAGCCATAATCGGTTCCTCCGGGTTGTGGATTTACGTTTGATGCGAGACAGCGGCGCAGTGGCGCGCCCGATGACTGTCTCGAGTGCTACCTCAACTCTAGTTTCACCTGTGCTTTCGGTCAAGAAAAGCGCCCCTCTGCCGGGGTGTTTCACCGCAAGGCGAACGCTGAGCAAAAAGCCGAGCAGATCGGGCTCCCCACCTCCCAAAATCGGCACCCCGTAAAATGAGGAGCATGCCTATTCCCGCATCCCCTTTTACTCCCGCCGCTAAGCTTCCGTTCAGCGCCGAAGCGCTCGCGGCAGCCGATGAGCTCTACCCGCTGGACTCGGATACGCTCAGCGCCGTTACTTCTTTGCGTTCGCGAGGTTTCAGCCCCGAGGAGTCTGCACAGATTATTTCGCTGGCGCAGGCTCGTACCCGTGCGCGCGCCAAGTTCGGCGAGCGCGCCCGCACCCTCATGCTCACTCAGGAAGCGGCGGAGCAGGCGACCCGCCCGGTGATTGCGCATTATCGTGCGCAGCGTCTGCGCCCGGTTGCCGGCACGGTGGCTGATTTGGGTTGCGGTATCGCCTCGGATTCTGCCGTGTATGCGGCCGATCGCGGTGCCGTGGTTGCGGTGGAGTTGGATCCGCTGACGGCTTCTTTTGCGGCGAAGAACCTTGAGTTTTGCCCGCAGGCGCGCGTGTATTCGGGGGATGTGACCGATTACGTGCACGGTGAACTTCTGGACGCTGCCGGTGAGCCGGTGGGCATTGTGTGGATGGACCCGGCACGCCGCGAGTTGCGGGGTACGAAGAAGGCTCAGACGGAGCGCCTTTTTGATCCGGAGGCGTTCTCTCCCCCGTTCTCGTTCGTTCTAAATCTGGCTCGTACGGGCGTGCCGATGGGCGTGAAGTTGGGTCCCGGTTTTCCACATGAGGGCATCCCCTCGCCCGAAGATATTGCCTCGGAGGCGAACCCTAACCCGCGCGTTGAGGCGGAGTGGATTCAGTCTGAGGGTTCCCTCGCCGAGTTGGTGCTCTGGTTTAACGCGCTGGCTCAGGAGGGGGTGGCTCGCACGGCAACCTCTGTGCGTGAGCTACCTGCCGAAAAAGCCGACCCCAACGAAGGCCCCGCCGAAACCAGTGCCCTGCTGCCGCCGTACGAGTCGGTCAGCTTCCGTAGCCCCTTGAGGGCGGAAGAGGCGGAGCAGAGCGTTGACGTTCCGGTGTCCCTGCCGCAGCCCGGTGATTACCTGCTGGAGCCTGCCCCGGCGATTGTGCGCTCGCATCTGGTCGCTGAGTTTGCGCAGAGTATTGGCGCGTCTCTATTGGATGAGCACCTGGCGTACCTGTGTTCTGCTGAGCCGGTGGAGCATCCGCTGGTTGCTTGCTACGAGGTGCTGGAGGAGATTCCCCTGCAGGAAAAGCAGCTGAAGCGCTGGGTGCGTGAGCAGGGCTTTACGGCGCTGACGATTAAGAAGCGTGGCGTGGATATTGTTCCGGAGCAGTTGCGTGCGCGCCTACTGGGTTCTGCGGGTTCTAAGCCGTCCAAGAAGAAACAGAAAAAGAACGCTAATTCTTCTTCTAGCACGCAGGAGGGTGCACAGGAACCTTCGTACCGTCCGGCAACGTTGGTCTTTACCCGCATCGGCTCGGGTAGGGATTCACGCCGCGTCGGCTGGCATGTGCGCCCGCTCTAGCCTCGCCAGCCCTATCTACCCAACCCCGGCCACTCAACCCCGACTGCCCAGCCCCGGGCTACCCAGACCCGAGGACGGGTTACCGTTCATGACGATTCGTGACGTTTCCCGTTCCGGATTCTGCACTCAACAGGACCTGCATCTTCCTCAGACCGTACACTAGATACAGTGCCTACTAGAGGTGCTTCTGTACTGGCCGGGCAGGCCATCAGCTGAGCTGGCGCCTACTCGGGGTAGAGCCCACCGATAATAACTTCCACAGTCGGCACCATGCACGACCCTATTTCCAGACGCAGGAAAGGCCATATGATCGACTTTGCTTCCTCCCCGCAGTCCACTCTCGGCGTGGAATGGGAGATTGCACTTATCGACCGTGAAAGCGGCGAACTGACCCAGCGTGCCAGCGAGGTGCTGGCCATCCTGCGCGAGCGCCGCCCCGAACTGCTCGAGCCCGCCTCCGACCGGGCGCACGTGACCGGCGAATTCCTGGAGAACACCATCGAGGTGGTAACCGGCATCTGCCATACCGTCGCTGAGGCGTGCCGTCAGCTGCAGGAGCTCACCGACATCATCCGTGAAATCACCGATGAGCTCGGCATTGAGTTCTACCCCGCCGGCACCCACCCATTCTCCCATTGGGCTGACCAGCCGGTCGTGGCGAAGGAACGCTACCAGCGTGTGGTCGAGCGCGCCCAGTATTGGGGCCGCCGCATGGTCATTTACGGCGTGCACGTGCACGTGGGTATTGACTCCCGCGATAAGGTTCTGCCGCTCATTGACGCGCTGACCAACTACGGTCCGCACCTGCTGGCGCTTTCGTGCTCTTCCCCCTACTGGGATGGAATCGATACCGGTTACGCTTCGCACCGCACCCAGCTTTATCAGCAGCTCCCGACGAACGGTCTGCCTTTCCACTTTGATACCTGGGAGCAGTACAGCGACTACCTGGCGTCGCTCGTGGCGACCGACGTGATTAACGACCCGAGCGAGGACCGTTGGGATGTTCGCCCGGTTCCGCGTTACGGCACCATTGAGATGCGCTATTGCGATGGCCTCGCCTCCCTGCCGGATGTTGCGGCGCTCGTGGCGTTCACGCAGTGCCTGGTGGAGTACTTCTCCCGCCGTATTGAGGCGGGTGAAAGCATCGAGGTGCTCGCCCCCTGGCACGCGCAGGAGAATAAGTGGCGCGTTGCTCGCTATGGCCTGGAGGCTAAGATTGTGGTCTCTAACGAGCCGGTGCAGCGCACCCTGCGTGAAGATTTTGAGCTGCTTCTGCCCAAGCTGGAGCCGGTGGCACGCGACCTTGACTGCGAGGTAGAGCTGGCGCAGGTGCGCCGCATCCTTACCGAGGGTACGGGTGCGGATCGTCAGCGTGCGGTCTTTGAGAAGACCGGCTCTCTGCGTGAGGTGGCGCTAGATGTTGCCGCGCAGTCCCGTGCACGAGCGCTGCGTTAGAATTCCCCCGCAGCTCAAGTTTGAATACAGAAAATGCCTCGGCGCAGTCCTTTAGGAGAATCCTCTTGGGAGACTGTGCCGAGGCATTTCTGTAGGTATTCTTCGAGGCGAGCCGCATCAACGCGCTCGCATTACCCTTTAGAAGCAGACAGTGGTCACCGGCAGCGAGGAGTCCGTCGTGAAGTCCACGCCCGAGGGCTCACGACCGGCGGCGACCAGGCGGGCACCCAGTGCCGCAACCATCGCGCCGTTATCGGTGCACAGGGTGAACTTCGGGATAATCAGGCGCACCCCCTCGGAGGCGCATCGGGCGGCAAGCAGCTCACGCAGGCGCGAGTTAGCCGCCACGCCACCGCCGAGCAGCAGGGTCTTCATGCCCTGCTCGCGGCAGGCAAGCATCGCCTTCTTGGTGATGACGTCCACAACCGCCTCCTGGAAGGACGCGGCAATATCGGCAACCGGGACCTCCTCACCGGCTGCTTCAAAGCTTTCAATCACGCGCGCCACGGCAGTCTTCAGGCCCGAGAAGGAGAAATCGTAGCGGTGCGCGCCGGGCTCCTCGGCGGTGCCCATGAACTTACGGTTCGACAGGCCGCGCGGGAACACGAAGGCGTTGCGGTTACCCTCGGCGGCGGCGCGGTCAATCGCGGGGCCGCCCGGGTAGTCCAGGCCGAGCAGTCGAGCAACCTTATCGTAGGCCTCGCCTGCGGCATCATCGAGGGTCGCGCCGAGCAGACGCACATCGGAGGTAATGTCGCGCACCTGCAGGATTTCGGTATGACCGCCAGAAACCAGCAGCGCGCCCAGGCCACCGGAACCGGCATTCGCCAGCAGGTCGGAGCCGTCCTCGGTGCCGTTATCCTCAAGCAGACCAACGCCAACGTGGGCGACCAGGTGGTTAATGCCGTAGAGGGGCTTGCCGGTGGCAATAGCGAGCGCCTTCGCCGCGGAGACACCGACCATGAGCGCGCCCGCCAGGCCGGGGCCCGCGGTGACGGCGATAGCGTCCACCTCATCGAGGGTGATGTCCGCTTCGGCGAGTGCCGCCTTGAGGGCGGGAATCATGGCGTCCAGGTGAGCGCGGGAGGCGATTTCGGGGATCACGCCGCCAAAGCGCACGTGCTCTTCCATGGAGGAGGAGATGGTGTTGCTGAGCAGCTGTGCACCGCGCACAATGCCGATACCGGTCTCATCGCAGGAGGATTCGATGCCCAGAACGAGGGGTTCGCGAGTGCTCATAGTTCGTCTTTCTGTTGCGCTGTCTGCGCGTAGTGCTTCTAGTTGCAGTGATGTAGGGATGCTGTGGCGTAGGGATACTGCGATGTAGAGGGCGGCGGAAGCTTACCCCTACTGCGGGGGATTGCCGTTTAGCCCAACGGAGTATTTAGAACGTGCATTCCATAATGATGGCGTCGGTTCCGTCATCGTAGTAGCCGCGGCGTACGTGAATCGCACGGTAGCCGTTGCGTTCGTAGAGGCGCTGGGCGCGCGGGTTGTCGGCACGCACCTCCAGCAGGATGCGCTCGGCACCCTGCTCGCGGGCGCGCTCGTGCATCTGCTCGAGCATGGCGCGACCGAAGCCGTGGCCCTCGTACTCGGGGAGCACGCCGATGGTTTGAACGTCGGCAGTGTCGGCAACGACCATGGTTCCGCAGTAGCCGATAGCGCGCCAGCTGCCCTCGTTATCTTCCGAACCTTCCGCAGGCAATTCGAGCATGTAGTAGGTGCGGGTCGGGTGGGTCAGCTCTTCGAGAAACATGTCGATGTGCCAGGCGTCGGCGGGGAACAGGGTGGTTTCCATGCGGTGCATTGCCTGCACGTCGGCAAGTTCGGCAACGCGCAGGCGGGCGCCCAAGGCCAAGTTATTCAGCGCCAGGTCATCTCGCACAATATTTTCGGTAGCGCTCATTTAGCTCTCCTTCTGCGCGGCAGCCTGTGCGGCGGAACCCTGAGTAGCTGCCTGCTTCTGCTGGCGGGCGAGCATTGCGGCGGGGACCTTTGCGTCCGAGTCGCGCAGGTACTGGGCGGAGGTGTCCTCGCTCAGGTTCTCTACGCCCAGGCGTGCCGCGGCGGCAACCAGGTACTCGGCGTGGGGGTGAACCTCGCGGGCAGATTCGACGATGGTCCAGCCGTGCTCTTCGAGGGTTTCGGAGTACAGGCCGGCACCGTAGCCGTAGGCGTAGGAGGGAGCCCCGCCGGGCAGAATTTCGGAGGCGGGGCATACGTTCGGCCCGTCCACCAGGCTGTAGCCTTCGACGTTCACGCGGTAGCGGGCGGAGTAGACTTCGCGGCGGCGTGCATCGGAGAGCACGAGCAGCTCAGCACCCTCACCGGGAGCGCATGCTCGTTCTACGTTCCCTTCCCCGGCAGCTTCCCCTGCATTCACCGCGGCGGCACCGGCAGCCGCACCGGATACAGCGCGCTCAGCCAGGGCGGTCAAGCTCATCATGCCGTACACCGGCACCGACCAGGCAAAACCCAGAGCGCGCGCAGTAACGATACCGGCACGAAGACCCGTAAAAGGTCCCGGGCCGGTACCGGTCAGAATCGCATCCAAATCTTCGCCGCGCACGCCAGCGTCCTGCAGGGCAGCCTGCGCGTAGGGACCCATCACCTCAGCGTGGGAGCGGGTATCTTCGCTCTCGTAGCGGGCGAGGATTTCGAAGGACGCACCGGCTTCGGAGCCGTGCACACGGGCGAGCGCCACAGATGCGGTGGCGGATGAATCAAGGGCAAGTACTAGCACCCTATCATTCTAACGCGCGGGCTCTAGGCGCTCTGCAGGGCCTCTTTCAGAGCGTCGAAAGCATGCTCCCAGCGGGGGCCGAAGGCGCGCACCCGCAGCAGGCGAGGTTCGGGGATGTCCGCTTCCTCGTCACTTTCGTCTTCATCTTCGTCGTCCCAGCTGAATTCTTCGGCGCCCGAGTAGGCGAAGCGCGCATCCGCGCCGGTCAGTCGGGTGAAGTCCAGCTCCAGGCGGGAATCGCTCAGGTGCTCAGCTTTATCACGACCCCACTCGATGACGGTCACCGAGCGCGGCAGGGAGAACTCCAGGTCCAGGTCGTCGAGCTCCTCAGCACTGGAGAGGCGGTAGGCATCCACGTGCACCAGGTCGGGACCGCCGGGGCGGGGGCCGTCCGGCAGGTTCGGGTGCACGCGCGAGAGCACGAAGGTCGGTGAGATCACGCCTTCGCGCACGCCCAGGCCTTCACCCAGGGAGCGGGTGAACGTGGTCTTGCCCGCGCCGAGCTCACCCGAGAGTAGTAGCACATCCCCGGCGTTCAGGTGCTGCGCCAGGGTGAGCGCCAGGCGGCGGGTATGGTCGGGGCCGGTCACATCCAGCTCGAGGGCGGCAGAAATGTACTCAGCGCTCATTAGCCCTCCTCCTGACCGGTGCCCCACAGCTCATTCAGTTCAGCTTCAACCCAGGAGCCGCCGACGTAGAGGCGCTCCACGCGGGGCGAAATGCGGGTCACGATTTCGTAGTTAATGGTCTGCGCGGCATCCGCCCACTCTTCCACGGGCGGGTTCTCACCGGCACCAAAAAGGATGGCGGGGGCACCCAGGTAACCCAGGGCGGGGTCGCTCAGGCCGGGTTCGCCCAGGTCAACGACCATCTGATCCATGGCGATGCGGCCGACCACGCGGTAGGTCTTACCCTCCGCATTATTGGGCACGGAGCCGTCCTGTGCGTTCTGTGCGTTCTGTGCGTTCTGTGCGTTCTGCGCGCCCGGGTAGATGCGCACCGGCGCGTTCTCCGCAATGCGCGGCACGCCGTCAGCGTAGCCGAGCGGCACCAGCGCCAGGGTGGTCGGCTTTTCGGTGTGGTAGCGCAGACCGTAGGAAACACCCTGACCTGCAGGAACTTCCTTCACGGCGGCAATGTAGCTACCCACCGTCATGACGGGCTTGAGACCCAGGTCCTCAGCGGTGACCTCCGGCAGCGGGGAAAGACCGTAGAGTGCAAGGCCGCAACGCACACCATCGCCAAGCAGACGCTCCTCCGCATCCCAGCCCTCCAGCGAGGCGGTCAGGGTCGCCGGAGAGTTCGCCAGATGCACCGTCTTCGGGTCCAGGCCGGCCTCACGAGCCTGAGCCACAAAAGTATCCAGGGTGTCGAGCTGCTGAGCAGTCTCGGCGCGGGTCGGCTCATCCGCAACCGCCAGGTGGCTAAAAATACCCTCAACCGTAATCAGCCCAGACTCCTCCAGGGAAGCGGCACGAGCCACCAGCGCAGGCCAATCCGCAGCGGTAGCACCGTTACGACCCAGACCGGTATCAGCCTTCAGATGCACGATAGCGCGCTCGCCGGTGCGTTCAGCGGCGGCGGCTACCGCCTCCAGGTCCCAACCGGAAACACCCAGGCGGATTTTCTCCTGCAGCGCCGCCTCAAAATCGGTGGAGGGGGTGTGCAGCCACGCCATGAGCGGCGCATCAATACCGTCAGCGCGCAGTTCCAGCGCCTCGTTCACGTGCACCAGACCCAGCAGGTCAGCACCGGCGGCAATAGCCGAACGCGCCACCGGGTACGCGCCGTGACCGTACGCATCCGCCTTAATTACTGCAATGAGCGCGCGGTCGCCAATCAGTTCCTTGAGTCGGCGCACATTATGTTCCAGCGCATCAAGGTCAATGGTGGCGCTTCGTTCTACCTGGCCGGGTGTACAGGGCGGGCAGTAGAGCGGTTCGGCAGGCTGCTGAGGGTGAGTCATGGTCCTTCACGGTCCTTCTGACGGTGGGTTCACGGTACAGGCTGTACTAGGCAGCCTCTCTTCTACTAAATTCTAGACCGCCCGGTGTGCGAAAGTCCTGTCGCGCTACACTAGGTCAGGTACACCTTTGAGAGAGGAAAGCATCGATGAGCACTCTGCCGCCGGTTCGGACGGTTCACGTGTATTCCATGCACACCGACCCTTTTGCGCAGCCCGGTAGCGGAGATGCAGGCGGCATGAACGTCTATATTGCCCGGTCGGTGCACGCCATGCTGGAGCTAGATCCCGAGCTGCGGGTTGAGGTTTTCACGCTGGACCGCAGTGAGGCGCTCCCCACCGATTCGCCGTTCCGTCAGCCTCCTCAGCCCGGCGAGCGCATTGTGCGCCACAGCCTTGATCTTCCGTCCGCTCGTGGTCTTTCGAAGAACGAGTTGGCTACGGTCACCGATGATTTTGCGCAGGCGTGCGTCGAGCAGGCACTGTACACCCCGGATATTATTCACGCCCACTATTGGCTGTCGGGTCAGGCTGCGGCTCGTGCGTCCCAGCTGTGGTCGGCTCAAGGCGTTGGCTTCCCGGTTCCTGTTCTTTTTACTCCGCATACGACGGCTGCCGCTAAGGATGCGTGCCGCGGCGAAGGTGAGGCGCCCGAGCCTGCGGAACGCTATGCCGCCGAGCGTCTGATGAGTAGCTCCGCGAGCCGGGTGATTGTGAATACTCCCCTGGAGGCGCAGCAGATGGGCGAGTACTACGGTACGGACGCGCAGAAGCTTGCCATTATCCCGCCGGGTGTTGACACCTCGATTTTCCATACGATTCCTGGCGTGCATCCGCTCAATGACACCTCGGAGACTCGTTGCCGCATTGTTTTTGCTGGCAGGCCTCAGCCGTTGAAGGGCCCGCATCTGCTGGTGGAGGCGCTCGCGCTGCTCCCCTCCGACCTGCAGGTGGACGTGGATATTATTGGTCGTTCCGATTCGGATTATGAGCGCCGCCTATTGCAGCGTGCGGCTGAGCTGGGTGTGGCAGATTGGGTGCATTTGAAGGCCCCGGTTCCGGCGTCTGAGCTGGCGAATATTTTCCGTGCCGCCGATATTGTGGCGTCCCCGTCCTCATCTGAGACGTTCGGCCTGGTGGCGTTGGAGGCGCAGGCGTGCGGCGCGGCGGTGCTCGCTACGGATGCTGACGGTCTGCGCTATGCGGTGGAGAACCACCGTACGGGTCTGCTGGTGGCGCCTCGTACGCCGCAGCGTTGGGCGGCGGCTATTGAGCGTCTGGTGCGTGCCCCGTACCTACGTCATTCGTTGGGTGCGAACGCCGCGGCGCGTGCCCGCACGATGGGTTGGGATCAGACGGCGCGCCGAACCCTTGAAGCTTATGCCGAGGTACGTCAGGGTATCTCGCAGTAATGTATTTTTCACGTTGTGAGGAGTTTTAATGTCTTTCTCCATGAGCCGCGATGAGTTCGCCGCGTACCTGGATTCGGTGCGTATTACCGGTGAGGTGGCGACCCCCCGCGAGAATAACCTGGACCATATTCAGGGTTTCCTGGATGGTAATGAGCACCTTGAGTTTGGTGTGCAGTGGACCCGCGAGTGGGATTACGATTCGGTGTTTGAGGTGATGGTCCGCCGCGCGGGTCTGAACCCGGACCGTTCGCATACTCACGGTCAGGACACTATTGGTGCCGAGCAGTGCATCAGCGCGTTGGAGGAGTACGCCCGTATCTTTGGCGAGGCGGTGCGTGCCGGTTCTCGTATTCTGTTTGCAACCGGCCACCCGGCGGGCCTGTTCCCCATGTATGCGGTGATGGCTGCGGCGGCGAAGGCTGCCGGTGCTGAGGTTCTTCAGATTGAGGAGGGCGAGCGCTTCCTGGACGGTGACGTCCGCCAGATTATGGATGTCGTGATGTTTGAGCAATACGGTAATCTGCAGCATACGCATTTCCCTGGCCCGATGCGCATCGCGCTGGATCAGTTGAAGGCGCGCGGTGTGACTCCGGATCTGGTGGTTTCGGATCACGGTATGGCTGGTTATGCTTCTTCGACCTGTAAGTTGCTGACAATTGGCATTGCGGATTGTAATGATCCGGGTCTGTTTGTGGCGGCTGAGCAGGGGGATCTGCCGGTGTGCGTGCCGATGGACGATAACGTTCCGCCGCGTCGTTATGAGCCGATGATTGATTTCATTTTGGATCGTGCGGGGCTTGAGTGTCCTTAATGTCCCCTTCTGCACCCTGTGTTTAGGGTTTGGGGTCTTCGGGGTTTGTCTTTTATCTGTCGGTTATTGTTTTCCTGCAAGTGCGTGAAACATGCTGATGGTTTTGGGGTTTCTTAGCTCCACTAGGCATTCTTCCCGAAGGCCCTTTTTCTTCTTTTTTCTGTGATTGATTTCATCACACTGGAGCGACTTTGCGTCTTCATTCTTCGAGACTGAAGACCCCCCGACCCCGTAGAATAGTTTACGGAACACGTTTATGCGCGCTGTGCGCTCATCTAACGCTCCACTAGGCGTCTTACCAGCGCCTTTACCGTAATCTCTGCCATTATTCACTCAGCAAGATTAGGGGTTCACTCATTCATCAGGATAAAGACTAGGACACGTCTCCCTTACACCGATAATTAGGGGTAAATGTGCCTATTCGCCGCTCTCGGTCCATAACACAGGACAAATTTCCGGGGAAGATTACACCGTTGAAAGTACAAGATCGTCTTAAAAAAATGTGGGGTTCAGACTTCGTTATCAAGCGAAGCTGGCACCCCAAGGTTCAGCGTGCCCTTTACCTTGGCGACCTTTTCGCCATTGCTGTTGCGGTTATCGCTGCGCATCTGATTCGTTTCGGGTGGGAGAATGCTGACCTGCCCTACGTGAACGTTTGGCCTATTAACGTCCTCGATGGCCGCGTGCCCGCGATAGATTACATCTTCTTGGGTATTGGCCTGACCGTTGGTTGGTGGTTTATCCTCCAGGTCAACGGCTCCCGTAGCCTGCGCATCATGGGTTTCGGTACTGAGGAGTACCGCCTCATTACTCGCGGCAGCACTTATTTCTTCTGCTTGCTGATTATTGTGGCGTTCTTCCTCAAGGTTGACGTCACCCGCATGTACCTGCTGATTGCTTACCCGCTGGGTCTGTTCTTCCTGCTGACAGAGCGTTGGGTTATTCGTCAGGGCTTGGTACGTTCGCGTACTCGCGGTCGCGCGTTGACTCGCGTCATGATTATTTCTGATGTGACGACCGGCCAGCACCTGTACAAGAACCTGAAGGATGTGGTTGCTTCCGGCCTGTCCCCCGCTGCGTTCTATCTGCCCGGTTTTACTCCCGGTACCACTGTTGCTGGCGCGCCGATTCCGGTGCTTGGTTACAGCACTTCTCCGGCTGACATTATGGAAGCCATCCGCGAGAACGATATTCACATGGTTGCTGTGACGAATGGTCACCACTTGAGCCCGGATCAGGTTCGCCTGCTGGGTTGGAAGCTTGCTGATGCGCATATTTCGCTGATTATGGCTCCTGCGACGACCGATATTGCCGGTCCGCGTATGCACATGCAGCCATTGAATGGTCTGCCGCTGGTGCACGTGTCGACTCCGCGTATTACCGGTCTGTCGGCGTTCTTCAAGCGCGCTATGGATGTTGTGTCTTCGGGTCTGGGTTTGATTCTGCTGTCTCCGCTGTTCCTGGTGGTGGCGCTGCTGGTCAAGCGTGATGGCGGTCCGGTCTTCTTCCTGCAGAACCGTGTGGGTCTGAACGGTGAAATGTTCAAGATGGTGAAGTTCCGTTCGATGCGTACTGACGCCGAAGAGGTTAAGAAGCGCCTCATGGCGCAGAACGAGGGTAATGGTGTGCTCTTCAAGATGAAGGATGACCCGCGTATTACCCCGGTTGGTAAGTTCATCCGTAAGTACTCGATTGATGAGTTGCCTCAGCTGTGGAACGTGTTCATTGGCGATATGTCGCTGGTGGGTCCGCGTCCTCCGCTGGTTGAGGAAGTTGAGCAGTACGAGGATATTGCGTACCGTCGCCTGCTGGTGAAGCCGGGTATTACCGGTCTGTGGCAGGTTTCGGGCCGTAGTGACCTTTCGTGGGAAGAGTCGGTTCGTTTGGATCTCTACTATGTTGAGAACTGGTCGCTGACCGGTGACCTGATTATTCTTCTGCGTACTGTCCGTGCGGTTTTCGCTAAGGAAGGCGCGTACTAAGAATAGTCGGGGTTTCTCCCACTGGTATGTATGCCGTTTTGAAGACGCTGTTCCTTTGAAGACGCTGCTCCGGCACAGGCAGCTTGGCATCATCCATTGATATAAACGCGCAGAAGGGGCGTGAATCCATTTCCGGTGGATTCACGCCCCTTCCTTTGTGCCTTCTGCCTAGAGTGCTTTGAGAGACGCTCTAGGGGTCTCTTGAGGGCGTTAGGCTGGAGGCGGCGTACTGGGCGCCTCTGCCCTATTCGGCGATGAGTCGCGCAATGACTTCGGGGAGCATCTCCGCGACGCGGGTTGCCGGGGCGGGACCCAGCAATGCGTCCTTGACACTTCCGGTGGCGCTGGCGCGTGCGGCTTCGCCGTGCAGGTAGACTGCGAGCGCACCGATAGAGGCGAAGGTGCAGCCTTCCAGGGCTTCTCCGCGGGCTTCGAAGGCGGCTACGGTCTGGGCGAGCAGTGCGCCGTAGATGCCGGTGAGGGTGTCTCCGCTGCCTGCGGTGGCGAGCCAGGGGCTTCCTCCGGCGACGCTGTAGGTGGCGCCATTGGGTGCCGCGATGAGCGTGTAACCGCCCTTGAGCATGACGGTGGCTCCGGAGAGTTCGGAGGCGGAACGGGCCCAGCGGAAGGGCTCTGCGTCAATGTCTTTGCGGCTGGGTACGATGGCGTCGCCCAGGTGCTTTTTCCAGGTTTCGGGGGCGAGTTCGTGCACGATGCGCAGGAATCGTTCGAGTTCTGCCGCGTGCGGGGTGAGGATCTTGTGGGGTCCGAGGTGCTTACCTGTTGCCATGTATTCTGCCGCCAGGTCGCAGGCGCCTGCGTCGAGGATGGCGGGTTCGGGTGAGTGGAGCAGGTAGCGGTTCTTGTCCAGCGAGTCGTAGCTGGAGCCGGAGCCGCCGGCCCACACGGTGACCCTCTGCAGGGCGGGTGCGCCGCTGAAGTAGACGGTTTCGGGGTTGTGGGCGATCATGAGCTGGCGCAGCTCGTGGGAGTTGGCACCGAAGCGGACCATGCCAACGCCGGTGTTGAGGGCTGCGCGCACGCTCATGAGGGCTGCGCCGGGGTATTCGAGGCTTCCGGTGAGCATGCCGAGTACGCCGCGGGTGTACTTGTGGGAGTGTTCGTCGGGGATTTCGATGAGTTCGCGGTAGTCTTCGCGTTCGAGAACGCGCAGGGCGGGCTTGTGGGCGTCGAGGGCTTCGGGTACGCCCAGGTCGTAGAGTTTGATGTCTCCGGAGCGGACGCTGTGGCTGGTGCCTGCCGGTAGCTTGTGACCGATGAAGGTGACGGTGCGGTCGGCGCGCAGGGAGGGTTCGTGCACGGTTCCGCGGTTGTTGTCGACTCCGGAGGGGGTGTCGACGGCGAGGACTGCGCCGAGCTTACCGTCGAGCTGTGCGGCTCGGAGTACGCCCAGGTATTCGCCGGCGTTACCGCGTACGGCACCGCTGGAGCCGGTTCCGAGGATGCCGTCGATGGTCAGGTCGTAGCCGGCAAGCTGTTCGAGGGTGTGTTCGGGGTCGAGTACGCGGGTGCCTTCGCCGCCTTCGCGGGCGATGAGTTCGAGGTTCTTTTCGCTGGGGTCGAAGATGACTGCGTCAACGCGGTGCCCCTTGGCGCTGAGGCGGGCGCCGGCGTAGATGGTGTCTGCACCATTGTTGCCCGGACCGATGAGCAGCAGGATTTTTGCTGTGTCTTTGCCGTGGAGCAGTTCCTGCGCTTCGGCTGCGACGGCGTCTGCGGCGCGTTGCATGAGGTAGCCGTCGTAGTCGGCGGCTTCGATGTAGGGCTTTTCTGCTTCGCGTACCTGGGAAGCAGTGTAGATGAGCTTCATTGCTGTCTCCTTAGGTGGCACCGTGCGGGCCTTAGGGGTGACCGGTTGTGGTGTTGATGTGGCTCTGCGTTAGTTTTCGTTGGTGACGTTAGTTTTTGTCGGTGGTATCGTCGCCGGCGATGACGCTGAGTCGGTAGCTTTCGGGGTTGAACTTTTGCAGGTGCGCCAGTTCTGCGTCGCTGAGGTATTCGGCGGTTGCGATGGCGATAGCCATGGGTTCGTCGTGGGTCAGCGAGAGGTGGATGCGGTTGATGCCGAGTTCTTTGGCTCGGCGGGCGATGGTGCCTTCAATGATGAGGTAGGGCTGGCCGCTTTCGGCTGTGGCGACTTCGCAGTCTTGCCAGTTGAGTCCGGCGGGTGCTCCGAGTACTTTTGCGACGGCTTCTTTGGCGGCAAATCGTACGGCTTGGGAGCGTACGTTCCGGGTGCGTTCGTTGGGGGTGAAGACGCGGCGGACGAAGGCGGGTGTTTCGGTGACGATTCGTTCGAATCGTTCAATGTTGACGGTATCTACGCCGATTCCCATGATCATGAGCTGCACCTTTTACGTTAGGGGTGGTGACCGCGTCCTGCTTGCGGTTTCTCTTGTTTTAAGTCTAGCGAGATTCGCTTCTTTTAGGTGGGATAGCGTCAAATATGACGCCTGGTTGATACCTGTTTCACAGCGTCTATTTTTGTTGGTTGATTCACGAATAACCGCCCGGTTAAACGACAAGGGCGGTGGTTGAGTTCTTAGAGAACTCAACCACCGCCCTTTCGTTATCGCTCAGGCGATTTCCGAGGATTACTCCAGAGATTTACTCCAGAGAATTACTCCACGGTCACGGACTTTGCGAGGTTACGCGGCTGGTCAACGTCCAGGCCCTTAGCTTCTGCCAGTGCGCATGCGAAGATCTGCAGGGGCACGGTTGCCAGCAGGGGCTGCAGCAGCGAGGGGCATGCCGGGACGGTGATGAGGCGGTCTGCGTAGGGCTTGACGGCCTCGTCGCCTTCCTCGGCGATGACGATGGTGAAGGCGCCGCGAGCGCGCACTTCCTGAATGTTGGAGACGACCTTGCCGTGCAGGGAGTCGCGACCGTTTGCGGAGGGAACCACTACGATGACCGGCTGGCCTTCATCGATCAGTGCGATGGGGCCGTGCTTGAGCTCGCCTGCTGCGAAGCCTTCAGCGTGGATGTAGGTGATTTCCTTGAGCTTGAGTGCGCCTTCCATTGCTACGGGGAAGCCCACGTGGCGGCCGAGGAAGATCACGGAGGAGGCATCCTTCATTTCGACGCCCAGTTCCTTGACCTGGGTGTCGTTGTCGATGACCTTCTGAATCTTTGCGGGCATGTTCTGCAACTCGGCGAGGATCGAAGCGATTTCGTCCTTGTACTTGTTGCCGCGCAGCTGTGCCAGGTACAGGCCGAGCAGGTACGCTGCGGTGATCTGTGCCAGGAATGCCTTGGTGGATGCCACTGCGATTTCGGGGCCTGCGTGGGTGTACAGCGCAGCGTCGGATTCGCGGGGCAGGGTCGAGCCGTGGGTGTTGCAGATGGAGATAACCTTTGCGCCCTGTTCGCGTGCGTGGCGCACTGCCATCAGGGTGTCCATGGTTTCGCCGGACTGCGAGAGTGCCACGATGAGGGTCTTCTCGTTCACGATGGGGTCGCGGTAGCGGAACTCGTGTGCGAGCTCAACCTCGGTGGGGATGCGGCACCAGTGCTCGATGGCGTAGCGCGCCACCTGGCCTGCGTATGCTGCGGTACCACATGCGACGACGATGATCTTGTCGATCGAGCGCAACACCGAGTCATCGATGTTCAGCTCGTCGAGAGTGAGGTTGCCGTTCTCATCCAGGCGGCCCATGAGGGTCTGCTCTACCGCTGCGGGCTGCTCGTGGATTTCCTTCTCCATGAAGGAGTTGTAGCCGCCCTTTTCAGCTGCCGCTGCGTCCCATTCGATGTGGAAGGGCTTGCCCTCTGCGGGGTTGCCTTCGAAGTCGATGATGGAGTAGTCGGTGCCGGTGATGGTCACGATCTGGTCCTGACCCATCTCGACGGCTTCCTTGGTGTAGTCAATGAACGCGGAAACGTCCGAGCCGAGGAAGTTCTCGTTCTCGCCCAGGCCGATGACCAGCGGGGAGTTGCGGCGGGTTGCCACAACGCGGTCCGGGTGGTCGGCGTGGATAGCCAGGATGGTGAACGCACCTTCCAGGCGGTTGGATGCGACGCGTACTGCCTCGGTGAGGTCACCGGTGCCGAGCTTGTTGTAGATGCTTGCGATGGTTGCTGCAGCTACCTCGGTGTCAGTCTGCGATGCGAACTCTACGCCTTCGGCGAGCAGTTCGGCACGCAGTTCTGCGAAGTTTTCGATAATACCGTTGTGTACGACGGCGAGGCGGCCGTTGTCGACAACGTGGGGGTGAGCGTTGTTGTCAGTGGGTCCACCGTGGGTTGCCCAACGAGTGTGACCGATACCAATCTGAGAGTCCGGCAGGGGGTGTTCCTTGACCTCGTTTTCGAGGTTCAGGAGCTTGCCTGCCTTCTTACGGAATACGATGCCGTCGGGGCATACGAGTGCCACGCCAGCAGAGTCATAGCCGCGGTATTCCTGGCGGCGCAGACCTTCGAGGACCACATCGTATGCGTTGTGGTCAAACTTGTTACCGTCCGGAGCAGTGTCCAGACCTACATATCCTACGATTCCACACATGCTATAAGTTTATCCCACAAGTATCCGAATATGCGCACGGTGAAATACAGTTATACGTCACGTTTAATGTGGCTTTCCTAGCTTTTTCAGGTTTTACCCTTTTCTTCTCATACATTTATTTCTCGAAACAAACCGTGGGGCGGGTATTTTCCCCGCGGGCTGAAAGTTCGTACACTTAGATAAATGAGCACCGCACCGTATATTTCTGGCGATGACCGCTTCATGCATCTTGACCGTTCCCGTTGGTCGCACCTAGCCGATGAGATTTCTGTTCCCCTCAGTGCTGAGGAAATTGAGTCTCTTCGAGGTCTGGGTGAGACTGTCGACCTTGAAGAGGTGCAGCGTATTTATCTGCCGGTTTCTCGTCTTCTGAATCTGTATGTGACTGCTGCTTCTTCGTTGAACCATATGACGAATGATTTTCTGCATGTGTCTCAGCGCCGCGTGCCGTTCATTATTGGTGTGGCGGGTTCTGTTGCGGTGGGTAAGTCGACGACGGCGCGTATTTTGCAGGCTCTTTTGAGTCGTTGGCCGTCTACTCCTAATGTTCAGCTGGTGACTACGGATGGTTTCTTGTACCCGAACGCGGAGCTTCAGCGTCGCGGCATTATGCACCGTAAGGGTTTCCCGGAGTCCTATGATCGCCGTGCTCTGTTGAATTTTGTGTCGCAGGTGAAGTCCGGTGCCGAGCGTGTGGTCGCACCGAAGTATTCGCACCTGTATTACGACATCATGCCGGATGAGCATATTGAGGTCACCGCACCGGATGTGCTGATTCTTGAGGGTTTGAATGTTTTGGCGCCTTCTCAGGCTGAGGGTCCGGAGACTTCTGATCTGACGCTGAGTGATTTCTTTGATTTCTCTATTTATGTGGATGCCCGCACTGAGGATATTGAGCGCTGGTATGTGAATCGTTTCTTGACTCTGCGTTCTTCGGCTTTTGCGAATCCGGAGTCGTATTTCAAGCGTTATGCGGAGTTGAGCGATGAGCAGGCGGTTGAGGTGGCGACCGGCATTTGGAAGAGTGTGAATGAGCCGAATCTGTTGCAGAATGTTTTGCCGACTCGTGCTCGTGCGCATTTGATTCTGCAGAAGGGCCCCGAGCATACCGTGGAGCAGGTTCTTCTGCGTAAGAATTAGAGGCTTTTAGGTTTTTAGTGTTCGTGTGCGGCTTTCAGTCGCCCGTGTAGTGCGTTTGTGGTGCATTCTAGTAGAAGGTGCCGGAGGCTCCACTCCCTTTCGGGGTGGGTTTTAGGTCTCCGGCGCTTTTTGTATGCACCTACTTTTGTATGAACCTACACCGTGATGAGGAGTTATTGTGAAGTCTCTGCACCGTACGTCTACCGCTCAGGAGCCTTTTGATAGTTCTGTGGTGAACCGCCGCACTCTCTTGGGTGCCGCTTTGGGTGTTGGTGGCACTGCGCTATTGGCGGCTTGTGGCTCGCAGGGCCGGGGGTCTTCTTCTTCATCTTCTGCAGCGAGCGCTTCTGCTTCTGAGTCTGCGGCGGCTTCGTCTAGTGCCTCTTCCACTGCGGCGGCTTCTTCTGCCGCGCCCTCCCCTGTTGCTTCTGCTACCAGCGCCTCTGCAAATGCTTCGGCTTCTGCGAGCGCCTCTTCTTCCCCGTTGGCTCTTGCTCAGCCCAGTGTTGAGTCTCAGCCGGACTCGTTGCGTTGCCTCGTGAATAAGATGCGCCCCTTTGCGCAGCAGGATTGGGAGCCGAGTGACCTGGTGGAGTTCTACGGTCATCAATTGCGTGCTGAGGCGGCGAAGGCGGCGGATACGATGATTGATGCGGCCGCTACCGATGGCGTGACTCTGCTTGTTTCTAGCGCGTATCGTTCGTATGCGGTGCAGCAGCAGACCTATCAGTATTGGGTTTCGGTGAACGGCCAGAAGGTGGCGGACCAGTTGTCTGCGCGTCCCGGCTATTCGGAGCATCAGACGGGTTTGGCGATTGATTTTGCTTCTCCTGAGGGTTGCCGCTTGGAGGAGTGTTACCGCGATACGCTGGCCGGTCAGTGGTTGGCGAAGAATGCTCCGCGTTACGGATATATTTTGCGTTTCCCTGATGGTCGTCAGTCGGTGACCGGTTATCGTTTTGAGCCGTGGCATTACCGCTATGTGGGTGTGCAGATTGCTCAGGAGTATGTGGCCTCGGGTGCGAAGACTTTTGAGGAGTTTATCGGTACGGGTGCGGCACCCGATTATGCAAGTGCTAGCTAGGCTCTGAGCTAAGCTTTCGGCTTTGCCGGATGCGCCAACTGGTGATGTGTGTCGTATTTCTAGGTTCCGCACCGGAAATAAATAGGCACTGTAGATGCATATTTTTTCGCGTGTACACCCCGTAAATCCGCGGTTTTTCGCAGGTTTCAGAGATTTTTACTCATGCTTTATGTGACCTAGACCTTAAGTATTGGGCACCATAGAACTGCTGTGAAGAAAAACACATGCTTTACAACGAAAATTTTCTCAAGATACTGCTTTTTGAACACCTAAAAGGCGCTATTCTATATCTCATGCTTAAGGGTTTTAAAGATTTTCTGATCCGCGGTAATGTCATCGACCTCGCAGTTGGTCTGATCATGGGTACCGCCTTCACCGCTGTGGTGAACGCACTTGTCCAGTCCGTCCTGATGCCGGCTATCTCGATGCTGGTTAAGTCCCCCAACTTCGATGAATTCCTGGTCTTCGACCAGATCAAGGTTGGCGTGTTCCTGACCGCTGTTGTCAACTTCATCCTGATCGCAGCTGCTGTGTACTTCGCAGTTGTTGTGCCCGTTCAGAAGCTGACCGAGCTGGCTGCAAAGAACAAGGCTGAGGAAGAGGAAGAAGAGGAAGAGACCGAGATCGCACTCCTGAAGGAGATTCGCGACGCTCTGGCAAAGAAGTAATTTCTCTGCTCTCTACCACTAACTTTCAAAACCCCCGTATCCCCTGTGGATACGGGGGTTTTCCGCATCCTCTTCCCCTGTGCCTGTTCCTGATAACGCAGAAGGGCTGGGAAGGTATCTCTACACCTTCCCAGCCCTTTCTCGATCCTCCGTTAGGGAAGAATACGTTTAGAGTGCCAGTTCCTTAGCCACAACGTCAGCCAGCTGCTGAGCAACCTCATCAGCCTGCTCCTGGGTGGCAGCTTCAACCATCACGCGCACCAGAGGCTCGGTGCCGGATGCACGCAGCAGCACGCGGCCGCTGGCACCCAGTACGCCTTCAGCCTCGCTGACAGCAGCAGCGAGCGCCTCGTTGGTCTTCACAGCCGCACGGTCAACGCCCTTGACGTTGATTAGACGCTGCGGGGTGGGCTGCATGCGCGATGCCAGCTCGGAGAGGGTCTGGCCGCTACGAGCCACCTCTGCAGCCAGCTGGATACCGGTCAGAACGCCGTCACCGGTGGTTGCGTAGTCGCTCATGATGACGTGACCGGACTGCTCGCCGCCCAGGTTGTAGCCGTGCTCGCGCATGGACTCGAGGACGTAGCGGTCACCGACCGCGGTGCGGCCGAGGGTGATGCCGTGCTCGCGCAGGTACAGCTCCAGGCCAAGGCTGCTCATCACGGTTGCGACGAGGGTGTCCTTTGCGAGCTTGCCTTCGCGCTTAGCGGCAACAGCCAGGATAGCCATAATCTGGTCGCCGTCTACCAGGTTGCCCTTTTCGTCAACTGCCTGGCAGCGGTCGGAGTCGCCGTCATGGGCGATGCCGAGGTCCGCGCCGTGCTCAACCACAGCTGCCTGCAGCTTCTCCGGGTGGGTGGAGCCCACACCGTCATTGATGTTGGTGCCGTTGGGCTCTACAGCCAGTGCAATGACCTCTGCGCCCAGCGCCTCGAAGGTTGCCGGGGATGCCGCGTAGGCTGCACCGTTTGCGCAGTCCAGAACAATCTTCATGCCGGCAAGGGGCTTGCCTTCGGGAAGGGTGGAGACCAGGTGCTTCACGTAAGCCTCGGTACCGTCCTCCAGGGGCTTGACGGTACCCACAGCACCACCGGTCGGGTAGCGGAAGGACTTCTCGCGGTAGACGCGCTCAATAGCGTCCTCAACGGAGTCTTCCAGCTTCTGGCCGCCGCGAGCCAGGAACTTAATACCGTTGTCCGCTGCGGGGTTGTGCGATGCAGAAATCATCACGCCGAAGTCAGCACCGGTGTGTGCCACCAGGTAAGCTGCTGCGGGGGTGGGGACAATGCCAGCGTCCAGCACGTCAACACCTGCGCTAGCGAAGCCAGCCTTCATCGCAGAGACAATAAAGTCTGCAGAGGATCGGGAGTCATTTGCAATCACGGCACGGGGGCGTACACCCTCTTCTACCGTGTCAAAGCCCAGAACAATAGAAGCCGCCTGAGCGAGCTCCATAGCCAGGGCGGGAGTAATTACATCGTTTGCCAGACCGCGTACGCCGTCGGTTCCAAAAAGTCGTTCAGTCACCCTTTTATTTTACGTTGTGAGTAACTCTGCTTAGGCGTATACACCGTAAATTCTTCAGAATCAGAAAGTGATTTTCAGCGGCTACACATCTGCTTCATAACTAAGGTTCGTGTAAATGCGCGAAGGTGCCTGCTCTCCGTTCCCGGGTTGGGAAAAGAGAGACAGGCACCTTCATAGCGCAAGCTGTTTGGCAGCCATATCGCCGCAGGGTTGAGTTTTTACTCTCCCCTATCTATCGACGCTTACTTGACAACCGGGAAGCCGTCGGGAGAGTCGCCGGACTCATCCTCGAAGACGTCGGATGCGGAGCGGACGATCAGCGAGTCGAGCTCGCCCACGACTGCCTCATCCTTGGCGGGGTAGTCGAACTGGGTGAGCACGTAACGCATTGCTTCCAGGCGTGCGCGCTTCTTGTCGTTGGACTTGATAACGGTCCAGGGAGCGTCACCGGTGTGGGTGTAGAAGAACATTGCTTCCTTCGCCGCGGTGTAGTCGTCCCACTTGTCCAGGGAGGCCAGGTCGGTGGGGGAAAGCTTCCACTGACGAACCGGATCGGTACGGCGGGAGGTGAAGCGTGCGAGCTGCTCTTCGCGGGTGACGGAGAACCAGAACTTGATGATGTGGATACCGGAGTTCACCAGCATGCGCTCCAGGTCCGGAACTTCGCGCATGAACTCGAAGTACTGTGCCTGGGTGCAGTAACCCATAACGCGCTCAACACCGGCACGGTTGTACCAGGAGCGGTCCATCAGAACGATTTCGCCGCCGGAGGGCAGGTGCTTGATGTAACGCTGGAAGTACCACTGGGTCTGCTCGATATCGGTCGGCTTCTCCAATGCGACAACGCGAGCGCCACGGGGGTTCAGGTGCTCGGTGAAGCGCTTAATGGAGCCACCCTTACCCGCTGCGTCACGGCCTTCGAAGATGATGAGGATCTTCTGACCGGTGGACTTAGCCCAGAGCTGCAGCTTCAGCAGCTCGATCTGCAGGGCACGCTTTTCCTTCTCGTATGCCTTACGGCTGAGCTTGGTGTCGTAGGGGTAGCCCTTCTTCCACGCCTGAGAGGTTTCGTCGTCCTTCTTGTCCTTGCCGAGGGCACGGGTGAGGGAAGCCATTTCGTCCAGTTCTGCCGAGTAGTCTTCAACGACGGAGGTGCGGCGTGCCTGGGGCTTCAGGGCTTCCTTGATGGCTTGTTTCTTCTCAGAACCGGTGTGTGCGTGTGCGCCTTCAGCGGTGTGCTGGTGGGCTTCAGTCTGAGGAGCCTCCACTGCCTGCTCTTCGGGCTTGGTGGAGGGATTCTGCTCTGCCATGAGTACTCTTTTCTTCCTGTCTGCTTTGACTCTTTAACTCTACCGGTGTGCTCTTCGATGAACAAACGTAACAGTTACAAGCACCCTTAACGTTTGAGACCGATAGATACGCAAAACGCCCCGTCCCTCCCAATGGGAGAAGCGGGGCGTAACGCTTCGTGAAAACCAGCGATTAACGCTTGGAGAACTGCGAAGCCTTGCGTGCCTTCTTAAGACCAGCCTTCTTACGCTCGATGACGCGTGCGTCACGGGTCAGGTAGCCAGCCTTCTTCAGTGCGGGGCGGTTGTTCTCGCGGTCGATCTCGTTCAGTGCACGAGCGATACCCAGGCGCAGAGCACCTGCCTGACCGGAGGGGCCACCACCGTTGATGCGTGCGATGACGTCGTATGCACCCTCGAGCTCCAGGAGCTTGAAGGGCTGGTTGACATCCTGCTGGTGCAGCTTGTTGGGGAAGTAGTCTTCCAGGCTACGACCGTTGATGGTCCAGTTGCCGGAACCGGGCACAACGCGAACGCGTGCCACTGCTTCCTTGCGGCGACCAACTGCTGCGCCTGCAACGGTCAGTGCCGGACGTGCTGCCTTAGCCGCTGCGGGGGCAGCGGACTCCGAGGTGTAGCTGGTCAGCTCTTCCTCGACTACGATCTGCTCTTCGTTCTGAGCCACGATTTCTCCTATTGTTTCTTCGTAGGCCCGAATTACTGGGCGACCTGGTTGAATTCGTAGGTCTTGGGCTGCTGTGCCGCGTGCGGGTGCTCGGGGCCAGCGTAGACCTTCAGCTTCTTGAGCTGCTGTGCAGCAAGCTTGTTCTTGGGCAGCATGCCCTTAACAGCCTTCTCAACCGCGCGAACGGGGTTGGTCTCAAGCAGCTCTGCGTAGTTCACGGACTTCAGACCGCCGGGGTAACCCGAGTGGCGGTATGCACGCTTCTGCTCGAGCTTTGCACCGGTCAGGGCGACCTTCTCAGCGTTCACGATGATAACGAAGTCACCGGTGTCAACGTGGGGAGCAAAAGTCGGCTTGTGCTTACCGCGCAGCAGGATAGCGGTCTGGCTTGCGAGGCGGCCGAGAACAACGTCGGTGGCGTCAATGACGTGCCACTGGCGCTCGACTTCGCCGGGCTTGGGAGTATAAGTGCGCAAAATATTGGCCTTTGTCTCGAAATGTACATACGGCGCTTAGTTGGGTATCGCGCCTTTTACTTACGTGCATGACGAACACCCGGGTGAGGACCGAGCTGCCGCCCGTTCTGCCCGTACTCTATACCGCCTTAACGTCCTGCAACTAGACAGCGATTTAGAGCGCGCTCGGGTAGAACACGCACAACATATCAAGACTATACAGGACGTCGAGTGCTTAATCCACCGCCAAAGCCTTAAAAATAGGGCTTTTTTGTCTTAAACACATTTTAAATTCCATCCGTGTAATTCACCCTCGACGGTTGCACTCCCCCGTTGAGCCCCTCACCGCTTTCAGCATGTGACTGGGCTCAATATACAGGCTCAATATACACAGCTCAATATGCACCGGGCATTAAGCACTCTGTGCCTCGTGGTCTTCACGCTTCGCTCGAGCGCGCTCTGCTTGCTCTGCATACAACTCCGGTGCAGGGTAGTAAATCTCAGCCAGAGCAAGCGCATGCGGAGGCGCCAGAGTCAGCGAAGCTTCGCGTCCCGGGCTCTCGATCCGCTCACGCAACCAGGCGGCGTCACGTTTGTCCGTGCCGTAGAGCACCAGCGCGCCCACCAGCGAACGCACCATGTGATGGCAGAAGGCATCAGCCACCACGCGCACCTCAATAAGACCGCTCTCTGTGCGAGTGAAGCTAAGCTCTCGCAGTTCACGAATTGTGGTTGCACCTTCACGCGGTTTGCAGAAGGAGAGGAAATCGCGCAGACCGAGCAGCTGTTGTGCCGACTGATTAAGATCAGCACAATCCAGATGCTCAGGCACCGCCCAGGTGTAGGTGCGGTGCAGCGGGTTAAGACCGTCCGCCGCGCCATCTGCAATGCGATAAACGTAACGGCGACCGGTAGCGGAGAAACGCGCATCAAAATCGAAGGGAACCTCAGTAACCCGGTGAATCTGAATAGCGCCCTGCAGAATACCGCGAACATTCTTCGGCAAGTTCAACTGCTCTTCCGCATCGTAGAGGCAGCGTTGCAGAGCACCGGTGAGGCGGCGACCCAGGGCAGCCGTCGGGTCGTCCTCCCCCGTTCGACCCTGCAGGCGAGCCCAATCTTCATCATTCAAATCACAATGCAGGGTCTGGGCTTCCGCATGCACACCGGCGTCGGTTCGGCCCGCGACCACCACGCGGTGAGGTGCACGCAAAATCAGTTCAAGGGCGCTCTCAATGACTCCCTGCACCGTGACAAGGTTCGGCTGGGCAGCCCATCCGCTGAAAAGGGAACCGTCGTAGGCACAATCAATTCGCACGCGGTGCGTAGCAATGAAGAGCTGCTCTTCGTGATTCTCTAAAGCAGTAGCATTCTGCATTGGTGTGCCTTTCAGCGGTGATAGTGTACGAAAACATTGGCAGGTTCTTGAAGATTGAGGGGACCTCAGGAACAGCTTCATCTTAAAGTATGCAGATACGTCAATCCGCCGCCCACAATAGTGGACGGCGGATTGACATATTTTAGGCTTAGCCTAAATCAGCTGAGATCCGTATTACTCGGAAACCTTCTGTGCTGCTGCGCCACCTGCGGGGGCGTAACCTGCAGCCTCTGCCGACTCAGCGGAGTCGAACCAGATTTCAGCCTTGGTGCTGGAGTACCAACGGGAACCGGGCACGTGGTACTTCATGGAATCGGCGTTACCCTTAACCTCGAAGCCCTCGGGAGCCTCGCCGGACTCCAGGGGTGCGTGGGAACCTGCGGGCAGGCCCTCAGCTGCTTCAGCCTTGGGAGCCTCAGCTGCCTTCTCAGCAACCTTGGTTGCCTCAGCAACTGCACCCTTGGTTGCAACGGGCTCCATGACGAGCTCGATGACAGCCATGGGAGCGTTGTCACCCTTGCGGTTACCGATCTTGATGATGCGGGTGTAACCACCGGGGCGCTCTGCCATTGCCGGAGCAATAACGGTGAAGAGCTCGTGCACGACGGACTTATCGGTGATGGAACGCAGCACGCGACGGCGAGCAGCCAGGTCGCCCTTCTTACCGAAGGTGATGAAGCGCTCTGCCACCGGACGCAGGCGCTTTGCCTTGGTCAGGGTGGTGGTGATGCGCTTGTGCTGGAACAGCTGCGCCGACAGGTTGTTGAGCATGTGGCGCTCGTGGGTCGGGGAACCGCCGAGGCGGGGACCCTTAGTGGGAGTAGGCATAGTTAAATCTCCATAGTTGCGTTCCCTAACGCCCCAGCAGCGGAGCCTCTTAGGGAATCAAGTTTGACTGATCCCGGTGGAACCGGGTGAACTATTCGGTCGAAATTATTCGCCGGAACCGTCTTCGTCATCAAGCGGGCGTGCAGCAGGCTCGAAACCGGGAGGGGAGTCCTTCAGGGACAGGCCAAGCTCCATGAGCTTTGCCTTGACCTCGTCAATGGACTTAGCACCGAAGTTACGGATGTCCATCAGGTCAGCTTCACTGCGGGTCACGAGCTCACCCACGGTGTGGATGCCCTCGCGCTTGAGGCAGTTGTAGGAACGAACGGACATGTTCAGTTCCTCAATTGCCAGTGCCAGATCAGCTGCCATGGACTCGTCGGCGGGCGACGGGCCAACTTCGATACCCTCAGCTGCAATGTTCAGCTCACGTGCCAGGCCGAAGAGCTCGACCAGGGTGCTGCCTGCAGAAGCAACGGCGTCACGCGGTGCGATGGCTTCCTTGGTTTCGACGTCCAGGGTCAGGCTGTCGAAGTCGGTGCGCTGCTCAACACGGGTCGCGTTCACGCTGAAGGTAACCTTCAGAACCGGGGAGTAGATGGAGTCAACCGGGATACGGCCAATCTCGCCATCGCCGACCTTGTTCTGAGCTGCAGTCACGTAGCCGCGACCGCGCTCGATAACCAGCTCAGCGTTGAAGTTTGCCGAGGCGTTCAGGGTTGCCAGGTGCAGTTCCGGGTTGTGGATCTCCACGCCAGCGGGAACCTCGATGTCGCCTGCGGTCAGTTCACCTTCGCCCTGCTTGCGCAGGTAGGCCACGACGGGCTCGTCGTTCTCAGAAGAGATGGAGAGCTTCTTGATGTTCAAGATGATCTCAGTGACGTCCTCGGTCACGCCGGGAACGGTGCTGAACTCGTGCAGTACACCATCAATGCGGACGCTGGTAACAGCGGCGCCGGGGATGGAGGACAGCAGAGTACGGCGGAGGGAGTTACCCATGGTGTAGCCGAAACCGGGCTCCAGAGGCTCGATGGTGAAGCGCGAGCGGTTGGGCGCTACGACCTCTTCAGTCAGAGTGGGGCGCTGTGCAATAAGCACTTTGTTTCCTTTCGGTGAGCTCCGCTATATGAGCCCACAGGTTGGGGAAAACATATCTTAGGAAGCAGACGGGTGTCTGTACTCTCCGGGTACAGCTCCGTACGGAGTGTACCCGTCGAGGGATTAGGTCGAGACCTAATTAGACGCGGCGGCGCTTCGGGGGACGGCAACCGTTGTGTGCAACGGGGGTAACGTCCTGGATCGAACCGACCTCGAGGCCTGCAGCCTGCAGGGAGCGGATTGCGGTTTCGCGACCGGAACCGGGGCCCTTGACGAACACGTCAACCTTGCGGACGCCGTGCTCCTTGGCGCGGTTTGCAGCAGCCTCAGCAGCCAGCTGTGCGGCGTAGGGGGTGGACTTACGGGAGCCCTTGAAGCCCATGTCGCCAGCGGAGGACCAGGAGATCACTGCACCGGTGGGATCGGTGATGGAGACGATGGTGTTGTTGAAGGTCGACTTGATGTGAGCCTGACCAGCAACGATGTTCTTGCTAACCTTGCGGCGGTTGGTCTTACGAGCTGCCGCAGCGCGAGTCTTGGGAGGCATTTTTGATTCTCCTACAAAGGTTTTCTAATACGTTGGTCGGATAGGGATATCCAACAGAGCAACGTTGCTTACTTCTTCTTACCTGCGACGGTACGCTTCGGGCCCTTGCGGGTACGTGCGTTAGTCTTGGTGCGCTGACCGTGAACCGGCAGGCCGCGGCGGTGGCGCAGGCCCTGGTAGGAACCGATTTCAACCTTACGGCGGATGTCAGCTGCAACCTCGCGGCGAAGATCACCTTCAACCTTGTAGTTGCCTTCGATGAAGTCACGAAGTGCCACGAGCTCCTGGTCGGTCAGGTCCTTGACGCGGGTGTCAGGGTTGACGCCGGTAGCAGCGAGGGTTTCGTGTGCACGGGTCTTGCCCACGCCGTAGATGTAAGTGAGAGCAACTTCCACGCGCTTTTCGCGGGGAATATCAACTCCAGCGAGACGTGCCATACTGGCTTCTCCTTGTTGTTTTCCAGAGGTCTATAGCATCACTGCCCGGGTTATTCTTACCCGGTCCCCGGCCTCTGAGTCCGGAGGTATCCGAAGGCGCCTCGTGGGCGTTGCTTCGGAGCGGTGCCTATGACAATTCCGCCCTCTGTTGGGGCAGTTATGAAGTCAGCTGCTAGGGATTAGCCCTGGCGCTGCTTGTGGCGCGGGTTTTCGCAGATCACCATGACCACACCGTGACGGCGGATCACCTTGCACTTATCGCAGATCGGCTTAACGCTCGGCTTGACCTTCATCGCATTCCTTTTGATTGCAACTTGATTACTGGCGAGATAAGAGGTTCCCTCACTTACGTTGGGGAACTGCGTTATCCCTTTGAACACGATTTAAACGCCGCCAGGGGCGACGTTTATCTCGGGTTTACTTGTAACGGTAGACGATACGACCTCGGGAAAGGTCGTAGGGGCTCAGTTCCACTACTACTCGGTCCTCAGGCAGGATGCGAATGTAGTGCTGACGCATCTTGCCCGAGATGTGTGCGAGAACCTTGTGGCCGTTATCCAGCTCAACACGGAACATCGCGTTGGGCAGAGCTTCAACCACAGAGCCTTCAATCTCGATGACGCCGTCTTTCTTAGCCATATCCTCCGCTAACGTCGGTGCCCGTCGCAGGTGCGGCGGGCAAATGTATCTTCTGTTTGTGAGCTCACCGCGGTGAGGTGCTAGGGCGTTTTAAGGCGCACTTAACACTGGCACAAACAACCAACTGTTAACTGTACGGCAAAGACATGGGAAAAACAACCGTGATTTTTATGACATCAGGCACTTAAGGTTTAAAAGGAAGAAGCCCCTCCCCCATGCTCCAGAAAGTCTTAAGGACTTCCATCCGCAGGAAAGGGGCACCGCTTATCGGTCAAAGCTCAGTTGCTTAGTCTTCCTTAGCTGCAAGCTGACCGCATGCGCCATCAATATCGGAACCGCGAGTATCACGAATAGTCGTCGGAATACCGTGGGCACGCAGACGCTCCACAAAGTTCTGCTCAACGCCCTTACGGGATGCCGTCCACTTCGAACCCGGGGTCGGGTTCAGCGGAATCGGGTTCACGTGCACCCAACCGCGACCGCGCTGAGCCAGCTTCTTACCGAGCAGATCCGCACGCCAGCCCTGATCGTTAATATCGCGAATCAGTGCGTACTCAATGGAGACGCGACGGCCGGTCGTACGGTAGTAGTCGTACGCAGCGTCCAGAGTCTCGTCGACCTTCCAGCGCTGGTTAATCGGGATGAGCTCATCACGCAGCTCATCATCCGGAGCGTGCAGAGACAGCGCCAAAGTAATGGGCAGCTTCTCCATCTCGAACTTACGAATACCCGGCACCAGGCCCACGGTCGACATGGTCAGACCGCGAGCAGAAATACCGAGGCCCTCGGGCGAAGGGTCAATCAGGCGGTGCACAGCGCCCATGGTTGCCTTGTAGTTAGCGAGCGCCTCACCCATGCCCATGAAGACAATATTGGAAACACGCAGCGGACGAGTATCCTCAGAACCGCCTTCTGCTTCTTCCAATCCCTTCATCTGCTTCAGGTAGCGGGCACCGGCAACGACCTGCTCCACAATTTCTGCGGTGGACAGGTTACGGGTCAAACCCTGCTGACCGGTCGCGCAGAAGGGGCAGTTCATGCCACAGCCAGCCTGCGAAGAGATGCACATGGTCACGCGGTTGTCATAGCGCATGATGACGGACTCAATGAGCGCACCGTCAAAGAGGCGGTGCACAACCTTCAGGGTGTCGCCACCGTCAGCCTCGAGGGTACGGACCGGGGTCAGTAGCTGGGGCATCGCCTGAGCAACCATCTGCTCGCGATCCTTGGCCGGCAGGTCAGTCATCTCAGCGGGGTCAGTGACCAGACGCTCAAAATAGTGCTTGGACAGCTGGGATGCACGGAACGACTGGTAGCCCAGTTCCTTCAGAAATTCGCGGCGGCCAGCCATGTCGAAGTCAGCGATATGCTTGGGCGGCTTCGCACGGCGCGGTGCTTTCAGGGCAATCTGGCCGGGTGCGGGGCGAACGTTCGAGATTTCAACCGGCACCTTGGTCGCAGCGGGTGCGGTTGCCTCGCCGCTGTTGAGAGTTTCGCTCATGGAGCTTCTTCCTTGTGATGTGGATGCTTTCGGATGCGCTATCACGCACCGGACCGGATTCGCCGGTTTCTTCGGTGTAGGTGGGGTAGCTAAAGGTGGGGCCCCTCCCCTAGCGGTGGGACTTAGGCGGGGATCGGAACCGGGGTTACGCCGAAGCGAGCAAGTTCGCTTGCGCCACCATCTTCTGCGGTCAGGACCCAAATACCTTCGCTGTGCACAGCAACGGAGTGCTCCCACTGGCATGCGTCGGAGCCGTCAACGGTCACAACAGTCCAGTCGTCGGAGAGCACCTTGGTCTCGATAGAACCGGTGACGAGCATCGGTTCGATAGCGAAAGCCATGCCGGGCTTGATCTTCGGTCCCATGTCACGCACAGCGTAGTTCAGCACGTCCGGTGCCATGTGCATCTGCGAACCGATACCGTGACCCACGTAGTCTTCAATGATGCCGTACTTATCGCCGTATTCTTCGGTCACGTACGCTTCGATAGCAAGGCCGATTTCGCCGACCTTCTTTGCGGTTGCCAGGGCAGCAATACCGTGCCACATTGCCTCACGGGTGACGGCGGAGAGCTCGGCGCGTGCTTCGCTCACGTTGCCAACCAGTACGGTGCGCGCCGAATCGCCGTGCCACTGGCGGTTGGTTGCGGGATCAATAACGTACGCGCCACCGTCGATGGAGAGAATGTCGCCGTCCTTGAGCACGTAGTCGCCGGGGATACCGTGAACAACCTCGTGGTTGACGGAGGTGCATACGGTCGCCGGGTAGTCGTAGTAACCGTAGAAGTTGGAGGTGCCGCCCAGTTCCAGCATGGTGCGTTCAAAGGCTGCGTTCACCTCTGCGGTGGTTACGCCGGGGCGCGCTGCCGCCACCGCCGCATCAAGTGCACGGCTGGTAATGACGCCTGCACGAGCCATCTGCTGAAGCTGTGCGTTGGTTTTAATTTCGACTCGTGCCATTCTGGCTCCTTAGGTATGTGGGGCGGTACGCCCAAGCTTAGAACTCTACAGACAGCACTGTACCCCCGCAAGTCTTTGTGATGCATCATGCACCTCAAATTGCGGGGGTACAGCAGAAGATTACTTCAGAGCGTCGAGGATGCGCGCGGTGACTTCAGCAATCTCGCCGAGGCCGTTAACTTCCTTGACGATGCCGCGTTCGCGGTAGATTGCGATCAGCGGTGCGGTCTCTTCTTCGTAGACCTTCAGGCGGTGGCGGATGACCTCTTCGTTGTCATCGGTGCGACCCTGCTCTGCTGCGCGGTTGAGCAGACGCTCGACGAGTTCATCGTTGTCTGCGACCAGCAGGAGAACGCGGTCAATCTTCTCGCCCTTGGCTTCGAGGATGGAGTCCAGCTCGTGCACCTGGGAAGTGTTGCGGGGGTAGCCGTCGAGCAGGAAGCCGTTGACGACGTCGCTTTCCGCCAGGCGTGCGCGCACCATGTTGTTGGTGACGGAGTCGGGAACCAGGTTGCCGGAGTCGATGTACGACTTCGCTTCCTTGCCCAGTTCGGTCTCTTCCTTGATGTTCTTGCGGAAGATATCACCGGTGGAAATCGCGGGAATCTTCAGCGCTTCAGCGATCTTGACGGCCTGGGTGCCCTTACCGGCACCGGGAGGGCCGACGATGAGCAGACGGTTCATCGGAGCAGTCCTTCGTAGTTTCGTTGTTGGAGCTGAGCGTTGATCTGCTTGAGAGTATCAAGACCAACACCCACCACGATCAGCAGCGAGGCGCCGCCGAACGGGAAATTCTGGTTTGCGTTGAATAGGATAAGCGCTACCAGGGGAATCATGGAAATTACACCCAGGTAAAGTGCGCCAGGCAACGTAATTCGGTTGAGTACGTAGCTGAGGTAACGCTCGGTGGGCTTACCGGCACGGATACCGGGGATGAAGCCACCGTACTTCTTCATATTGTCCGCTACCTCTACCGGGTCGAAGGTGACCGCCACGTAGAAGTACGCGAAGCCAATAATCATGAAGAAGTAGAGAACAATGTACAGCGGGTGGTCGCCGCGCACCAGGTATGCGTTGATCCAGTTAACCCAGTCCGGCGGGGTGGAGCCGTTGGTGGGGGTGTTGAACTGGGCAATCAGACCGGGCAGGGTCAGCAGGGAGGAGGCGAAGATCAGCGGGATCACGCCGGCCATGTTGACCTTGAGCGGAATGTAGGTGCTGGTGCCGCCAATGGTGCGTCGACCAATCATGCGCTTTGCGTACTGCACGGGGATACGGCGAACGGACTGCTCCACGTAGACTACAGCGAGCATGACCAGCAGACCGATGCCGCAGACAGCTGCGAAGATACCCCAACCGTGGGTGCGCTGGATGGAGCCCAGAGCGCTCGGGAAGGAGGAAGCAATGGAGGTGAAGATCAGCAGGGACATGCCGTTGCCGACGCCACGCTCGGTAATCTGCTCACCCATCCACATGATGACGGTGGTACCTGCACACAGGGTGACGATAATCAGCAGGATGTGCAGTACATCATCCTGAGGGATGATACCGGGGCAGTTACCCAGCAGAACACCGGAGCGCGCCATCGAGACGATGGTGGTTGCATTCAGCAGGGCAAGAGCGATGGTCAGGTAACGGGTGTACTGGGTAAGCTTCGCCTGACCCTGCGCGCCTTCATCGTGTAGCTCCTGGAATCGCGGGATGACCACGCGTAGCAGCTGGATGATAATGGACGCGGTAATGTACGGCATCACGCCGAGGGCAAAGATCGAAAGCTGCAGCAGTGCGCCACCGCTGAAGAGGTTAACGATATCGTAGACGCCACCGCTCGTAACATTGGCGTTCAGACACTGCTGTACATTTCCGTAGGAAACGCCTGGCGCGGGGATGAAAGTGCCCACGCGGTACAGCACAATCATTGCCAGGGTAAACAGCAGCTTACGCCGCAAATCGGCGGTCTTAAAGACTCGCCCGAATGCGCTCAGCACATGTCCTCCTGTAAGTCTATGGGGCGCCCATCCCTCTCAAAGAGTTTTAGGGCGCAGTAAACACATCTTCCAGTCTATCGTGTTTAGAGCGGGTAACGATAACTCCCTAGCAGATTATGTAGCTTTTATATTCTCTTAGCGTGATTTTTGGACGCTAAATGTGGCGCACACCAAGCGTTCAAATATGCGAATACAGGAATATTCCCCTGTTGTGAGTCTTTTCGAGCAGCAAAAAGCCCCCGCCGTACAGTGTACGGACGGGGGCTTTCTCGTCTTGAAGACTACTTAACGGTTACAGAACCGCCAGCGGCCTCGATCTTCTCGATAGCGGAAGCCGATGCCTTGTCGACAACAACGTTCACCTTGACGGAGATTTCGCCGTTGCCCAGAACCTTCACGAGCTCGTTCTTGCGAACGGCGCCCTTAGCAACCAGTGCCTCAACGGTGACGTCGCCACCGTTGGGGAACAGTTCCTGGATGCGGTCCAGGTTAACAACCTGGTACTCGGTGCGGAAGGGGTTCTTGAAGCCGCGCAGCTTCGGCAGGCGCATGTGCAGCGGCAGCTGGCCGCCTTCGAAGCCTGCACGAACCTGGTAACGTGCCTTGGTACCCTTGGTACCGCGACCTGCGGTCTTACCCTTGGAGCCTTCACCGCGGCCAACGCGGGTCTTTGCCTTGTGGGCACCCGGTGCCGGGCGCAGATCGTGAATCTTGATAGCTTCTGCCATCTTTACTTGACCTCCTCAACCTTCACCAGGTGAGCAACGGTGTTAACCATGCCAACGGTGACGGGGTCAGCAGTGCGGACTACCTTGTTGCCGGGGCGCTTGAGGCCCAGGGAACGCAGGGTGTCGCGCATGTTCTGCTTCTGACCAACATAGGACTTGACCTGGGTGATTTCCAGCTTTGCGTCGCTGGGCTGAATACGCTTGGCCATTACTACGCACCTGCCTTTTCAGACTTGGTGTTGCGCAGGTAGCTGGGGATAACCTCATCGGTGGGCAGGCCACGGCGGGCTGCCACTGCCAGGGGCTCCTCAAGCTCCTTGAGTGCTGCAACAGTTGCGTGAACGATGTTGATCTGGTTCGAGGAACCGAGCGACTTGGACAGCACATCGTGAATGCCTGCGCACTCGAGTACTGCACGCACGGGGCCACCTGCGATAACACCGGTACCAGCGGTTGCCGGACGGAGCATCACAACGCCTGCAGCTGCTTCACCCTGCACACGGTGCGGGATGGTGCGGCCTTCGATGCGGGGAACGCGGAAGAAGTTCTTCTTTGCTTCCTCGACACCCTTGGAGATTGCTGCGGGAACTTCCTTAGCCTTACCGTAGCCAACGCCGACCAGGCCGTTACCGTCACCAACGACGACCAGTGCGGTGAAGCTGAAGCGACGACCACCCTTGACGACCTTGGAAACGCGGTTGATGGTCACAACGCGCTCGATGTACTTGTCCTTCTCCTCCTCGCGAGCGCGGTTGTTACGGCGCTCACCACGGCCACGACGCTCGCCGCGGTTGTTGCGGCGCTCCTCGCGCTGGTTGGAGGTCTCAGCGGTTTCAGCTACTACTGCTTCGCTCACCTGAGTTTCCTTTACGTTCTGCTCGCTCATTAGAGTGCAAGACCTCCCTCGCGTGCACCGTCAGCAACGGCTGCAACACGGCCGTGGTACTTGTTACCACCGCGGTCGAACACGACTGCCTCAACACCAGCTGCCTTGGCGCGCTCTGCAACGAGCTCACCAACGCGCTTTGCCTTAGCGGTCTTGTCCAGGTCAGCTGCACGCAGCTCTGCTTCCATGGTGGAAGCGGATGCCAGGGTTACGCCCTTGACATCGTCGATAACCTGAACGAACATGTGACGGGTCGAACGGGTGACGCACAGGCGCGGACGCGCAGCGGTACCCGAAACGTACTTGCGGATGCGAGCGTGACGACGTGCACGCTGCGCTGCCTTCGACTTGATAGCCATGTTTACTTACCAGCCTTTCCGACCTTGCGGCGGATGTGCTCACCTGCGTAGCGAACACCCTTACCCTTGTAGGGATCGGGCTTACGCAGACCACGAATGTTTGCTGCAACCTGACCAACGAGCTGCTTGTCGATACCCGACACGGTCAGCTTGTTAGCACCCTCCACTGCGAAGGTAATACCCTCGGGAGCGGTGATGTTGATCGGGTGGGAGTAGCCCAGAGCGAACTCCAGGTCGTTACCCTTCGGGGTCACACGGTAACCGGTACCAACGATTTCCAGCTTCTTCTCGTAGCCGGAGGTAACGCCGATAATCAGGTTCTGAATCAGGGTACGAGTCAGACCGTGCAGCGAGCGAGACAGGCGCTCGTCGTTCGGACGAGATACAACGATCTCGTTTTCGTTCAGAGCCACGGTGATGGGGGAAGCTACCTTGTGGGAGAGCTCGCCCTTCGGGCCCTTAACGGTGACCAGGTTGCCATCGACCTTAACCTCAACGCCGGCGGGAACCGAGATGGGGAGACGTCCAATACGTGACATTATTCTCTTCCTTTCTCTTCTAACCGACTACCAGATGTAAGCGATGACTTCGCCGCCCACGCCCTTCTTCGCAGCCTGCTTGTCAGTGAGCAGACCCGAAGAGGTGGACAGGATTGCGATGCCGAGGCCACCCAGAACCTGGGGCAGGTTGGTGGACTTTGCGTAGGTACGCAGGCCCGGCTTGGAAATACGACGCACGCCAGCGATGGAACGCTCGCGGGACGGACCGTACTTGAGGACGAGGGTCAGGGTCTTGCCGACCTTTGCATCCTCAACCTTCACGTCGGCGATGTAGCCCTCAGCCTTCAGGATCTCTGCAATGCGAGACTTCAGCTTGGAGTAGGGCATGGATACGGTGTCGTGGTATGCGGAGTTTGCGTTACGCAAACGGGTCAGCATATCTGCGACCGGATCAGTCATAGTCATTGTGGGCTTTAGCCCTTCCTCGTTGTGGTTTCCCTACCCCGCGGTAACGGGGTCTGGACCTACAACGTAGTCGTTAGTTGGTCTTGAACGGGAAGCCCAGTGCCTTCAGGATTGCACGGCCTTCTTCGTCGGTCTTCGCGGAGGTCACCACGGTGATGTCCATACCACGCACGCGGTCGATCGAGTCCTGATCGATTTCGTGGAACATGGACTGCTCGGTCAGACCGAAGGTGTAGTTACCGTTACCGTCGAACTGGCGGTCCGAGAGGCCGCGGAAGTCGCGGATTCGGGGCAGTGCCAGGGTGACGAGGCGGTCCAGGAATTCCCACATGCGGTCGCCACGCAGGGTGACGTGTGCACCGATGGGCATACCTTCGCGCAGCTTGAACTGTGCGATGGACTTCTTAGCGCGGGTAACAATCGGCTTCTGACCGGTGATTGCGGTGAGATCGCGGATTGCGCCGTCCATGAGCTTTGCGTCGCGAGCTGCCTCGCCAACACCCATGTTTACGACGACCTTAACGATCTTCGGGGTCTGCATGACGTTCTCGTACTTGAACTCTTCCTGCAGAGCGGGAACGACGACCTCAGCGTACTTGGTCTTGAAGCGGGGGGTGATCTTGGTTTCGGTCATTAGATGTCCTTACCCGAACGCTTAGCAACGCGCACGCGAACGGTGCGCTCCTTGCCGTCACGCTCTACAGTCTCGAGGCGGAAACCAACACGGGTCGGCTTCTTGGTCTCGGGGTCAACAATCGCAACGTTAGAAACGTGGATCGGTGCCTCAACCTTCTGAATGCCGCCTGCTGCGCCGGTCAGGGGGTTAGCCTTGGTGTGCTTGGTGACGACCTTGACGCCCTCAACAATCACGCGGTTTTCCTTGGGGAGAACCTTCAGAACCTTGCCCTGCTTGCCCTTATCTGCACCGGAAATAACCTGAACCAGGTCGCCGGACTTGATCTTAGCCATGAATTAGAGCACCTCCGGAGCCAGCGAAACGATCTTCATGAACTTCTTGTCGCGAAGCTCACGACCCACGGGGCCGAAGATACGGGTACCACGGGGATCACCATCAGTGTTCTTCAGGATCACTGCGGAGTTCTCGTCGAACTTGATGTAGGAGCCGTCGGGACGACGGGTTTCCTTCTTGGTGCGGACGACGACTGCCTTGACAACGTCACCCTTCTTTACGGTACCGCCGGGGATTGCATCCTTGACGGTTGCGACAATGATGTCGCCAATGCCTGCGTAGCGACGCGAGGAACCACCGAGAACACGGATGGTCAGGATTTCCTTCGCACCAGTGTTGTCGGCGACCTTCAGTCGCGACTCCTGCTGAATCATATTTCTCCTGTCGTCTCGCCGGTTCCGACTCGCTTTAGGCGCGAGCCAGCCTTGCGGAACATTTTTACGGGATTGGTTGACGCCCCGGGCCCCATCTCTGCGGAAGGGGTTAGCGGAAACGCCTGGGGCAAACCCATGCCAGAAGCATTTGGACCCGCGTGAAGCGGGCGTATCCCACCCGTAAGTAGCGGCATTATGCACTGGCACGAGAAGCCCGTGGTTGTGCGGCTATTTGGATACAGCCACACAGTCTTAACACTGTACAGGAAGCAGGTATGTAGCGCAAGAGTTTGCCGACTATGATTTCAGTCTCCCCTACCCTATCTCTGGGGAAGAGTCGGGTTTAGAGAGTAAAAACCTCATATCCCACATCACCATCGATTGAGAAGGTCCCTTATTTGACACTTAAAGCAGGAGGCCCCTTCGTGTAGTTCCTGACGCATAAGAAACTGAAGGGGCCTCGAGAAATCTATCAAACAATGTGTCAAACAAGGATGATAGATATTTATATTTTACTACGCTTTAATGTCCCTCTACGACAGACTTGCCGCGGGATGAGCAAGAGACCACCCCGCCCCTACTCCCCACCCCGAGAGCGTACACACAGCACAAAAGCACAGCACGCGCTACGTTGATATATCAGCTGCTCTCAGCTGCTCTTCACTCAGCAGCTAGGACACATATACTTTCGCGATACCGTCACGAACAATAGGACGAGGGGCTTCTCCCGGCCGATTTTCTTCCGCTGCCTCGTAGTATTCGCCAGAGCGCGCATCCAGCACGTAGGGAACCTCAACTGCGGGGTAATCCCCCGCCTTGTCGATAGCAATAACGCTCCCGTCCTCCAGCAGAACTTGGTGATTAATACGGGTCGGGGCTACCTGCAAGGTCTCGATGATGGTTCGATTGAGCGTGTCAATGACGGTGATGGTTCCGCCACCGGCGACTGCCGACTCTCCCTTACCTCCAAAATCAGCAACGTAGAGCAGATGACGTTCTGTATCGAGCAAGATATCGGTGGGCATTTTGCCAAATGGAAGATAAGCGAGGTGCTCACCCTCAATACTCAGAACGTATAGACCGCCATTTTTACCCTCGCGTCCTTGTGCAGAGACATAAAGTTCACCACGGGTCGGATCAATCTCTACGCCGTGAACGCCAACTGGAGTATTGGAGTCTTCCCCACCAGTTACGGGCAGTCTGTGCACGAGACCCCAGGTATTCATGTCCACAACCCAGATTTCATCTCGCAAAATATTCGGGATGTACAGACGGCTACGAGCTTCATCCGCTATGGGTCCTAGCAGCATGGCGAGGCCTTCCCCTTGAAGGGGACTAACCGTGCGTTCCCCCTCCGCGGTGGATGCAGAGATTACCTGGTAACCACCCATTCCGGTAACGAGTACGGCGCCGTTGGGTGCAACGTATAGCTCGCGCGGCGTCAGCATCTCCTCCCCTAGAGTGAGAGAATCCCATACGAGCGATAGGTCTTTTTGGGAGTATGCAGTTACCGAGTTTGTACGGGTTCCTCCGGTCCAAAGAAGCCCTCGCTGATTGTCTACAGCTAGACCATAGGCAGCTTGAATCTGGAAGAGGTTTTCTAGCTCGGGTTTATTTTCCGGGATAGCAGGCAGAACAGCCGTCTTCTCAATCTGCAGGGTATCTGCATTGATACGAGCAATTGTGGCGCAGAGAGTGCCGTGGGTCTTTGCATGGTTGAAGCTTCCGCTCACAAAAAGAACGTTCTCTTCGGGGTTGTATGCCACCTGATATTGACCGGCGAGTCCCGCAGAACGATCTACGGAAAAACGCTTGGTATCCAGCGTATTCTTCTGTTCTTCTCCAGCAGCCGAGGGAAGCATAGATATCTCCAGAGTTATGTAGTTTGGAGGCTAGCTCGTCTCATATTTTGCGAGCTTAGCCTCCGGAGCTTTCTGCTGTATATTTTACGCTTTACCCTCCATTTTGAGGCTTTTCTAGCGCACTCCATGCACTGCACCTTTGATATTTAAGACACCCTCTATCAGCAGTACATATTGCTCTCCCCCAGGCTCTGAGCAGGGTGGATTTACTCAAGGAAGGCTTTGCATTCTACATATAATAACCACAATAGACATCAAACTAGAGATGTTGACAGCTTAGAGAATTTATAAGCTTACCCTGAGGTGTCTAGAGCCATGAATTCCGTAATATTTCGTCACCTCTGACCCCCTATCAAAGCAGTATTCTGAAAAAATCTGCTCAAAAATTTAGAAATTAAGGGTCGTTTTTTCAAAAAACAAGTTTTTTGGTAATAAACGCGCTTCGAGGTGCGAAAATCAGCGAGATGTACCATAATAGAAGAGACGCATGCGTCAAATAAGAGGTTCGGTCCTTATCGGACAGATTTCTTGGGTCCCTTTTTCCTCGCTAATCCGTTTGTCTAGGGACCGAACCTCGCTTTGACACTAAACCCGCACTTCGGTGCGGGTTTTCTTTATATCTGAGGCGCTAGAACCCTACATTTCATTCTCTGGGGGCTGTTAACTCGTCAAATATAGGCGGGGCTAGTACAGGGGGGCGCCTCGCCTTCCTGCATCTCTACTCATTCCCTCTTCCCCGCTGCTACTTCTGACCCTGGTCGAGGCCTTCCGCCTAAATAACAGGCATACGGACAAACTGAAAGGGGCGGTACCCATCGCTTTGATGGGTACCGCCCCTTTCAGTGTGTATCGGCAGTTTCAGAGAGTCAATCGGGTGCTTGATTATCTAGCAGATCCCGCTCTACCTCTTTCACTACTACCGAGCGGCAGTAGCGTGGGCTACCGTGGGGTACGGACTATGCCTTGCGGCGACGTGCTACCAGTACAGTTGCACCAACGACCAGGGCAAGGACGCCAATTCCGGCTGCAACGACTACGCCCGAAGCACCGGTGTTAGCCAGCGAAGACTTCGAGGAGTTCGAAGAGGTGGAGCCGTTGCTGGAAGAGGTGACATTCTGCGACGAAGAGCCGGAGGTCTTCGGGGCGGTGCTGTCCTTCTTCTGGGTCTCGGAGTTCAGAGAATCTGCGGGAGCCTTGGACTGATCCTTAGCAGGCTGGTCCTTTGCCTGTTCCTTGGCATCTGCAGGTGCAGACGGAGCAGCAGAGGGGTTAGCTACAGGTGCGTTAGCCGACTCGGATGCCTTCGGTTCAGAGGCCTTCGGCGCAGGTGCCTGGTTCTCGATGCTGAAGGTGTACTCTGCAGCCACACCACCACGTGCATTATCGTTCTCTGCCAGAGAGCCGGAGAGCAGGTAGATAGCAATGCGATCGCCGGTCTTCAGTTCTTCAGTCAGGTTAGAGTTTGCCACGGTGGGGCGGTCGATAGTTGCGGTGAAGTTACCGTTTTCGTCCGCCTTGATGTAAGCCCAGACTCCTGCGCTATTGCCTTCAACGCCTTCGAGCTTAGGCTCTTCCTTTGCAGAAATAGCGCCCTTGTTCAGCTTGACGGCGATGATGGAGCCCTTGCCATCCCGAGTCTTGAAGCCTTCACCACGGAAGGTCAGCTTCTGGCCGTCCCAGGTCTTGGGGAAGTAAACCTTAGCGCCGTCCTTGTACTCGTGTACAACTTCATTGGACTCTGCACTTTCGGAGGGTGCCGGGGTGCTGGGTTCGGGCTTAGCGGACTCGCTCGGAGCCGGAGTAGTCGGCTCAGGCTTAGCAGACTCGCTCGGAGCCGGAGTAGTCGGCTCAGGCTTAGCAGACTCGCTCGGAGCCGGAGTAGTCGGCTCAGGCTTAGCAGACTCGCTCGGAGCCGGAGTAGTCGGCTCAGGCTTAGCAGACTCGCTCGGAGCCGGAGTAGTCGGCTCAGGCTTAGCAGACTCGCTCGGAGCCGGGGTGGGCTCGTTGCTATCAGGCAGGCTCAGCTTAGTGCCGGCGGGGTAAGTGGTAGTCACGCCAGAAGGAGCAGCAGCGACCTGGGTGGTTTCTGCCGGTGCGCAGGTCTCAGCGGTGTTTGCCTTCTTCTCTGCAACAGTTGCGGAGAGCGCTTCACCACCACGTGCGGTATCACCTTCAACCATGGAGCCGGAGAGCAGGAAGACCGATACCTTATCGCCGCTCTTCAGGTTTTCCGTCAGGTTGGAGTTCTCAGTGGTCGGGTACGGCAGCTCAGTGGTGAAGTTACCATTCTCATCTGCCTGGATGTACGCCCAGACGCCTGCGCTGTTACCGTCAGCGCCGTTGAACTTCGGCTCTTCCTTCGCGGAGATGCGGCCCTTGTTCAGCTTGACTGCGAGTACGGAACCCTTTGAACCGTCCTGAGTCTTAAAGCCTTCACCACGCAGCTTCAGGGTTTCGCCGGTGGTCCAGTCCTTCGTAGCGTACAGCTTAGCGCCGTCGGCGTAGGTCTTCACCAGTTCTTCAGAAGAAGTCTGTGCGGCAGGCTTTGCGGTGGTTTCAACGGTGGTGTTGATCTTCACCATGACGCCGGGAACGATCGGGGAATCTGCGTTGTCCTTACCCTTGGGCTCGGTGCTAGAGGTGCGGTATTCGCCGGTGGTCTTATCGATGGTGTAGTCGGTTTCGATAGCGGAAGCGCCTTCGATGCTGCGTGCTACAGCGTATGCGCTGCCGTCTGCAGTGACCAGAACATCATTTGCGCCGCTGGTTGCGCCGGTAGACACCTGAGAAACAACGGTGCCGGTTCGTGCATCAACAACACCGACGTTACCGGTGCCGTAATCGGTCACGTACAGCAGGTCACGGGCTTCGTCGGAGGCGAGGGCGAGGGCCTGGGTGCCGAAAGGAATGGTCTTCTTGTAGGCGCCGGTTTCCAGGTCGTAGACGGTGATACCGGAGTTAGCGCCCTTACGGTCACCCTGGGAGCTGACGTAGATTTCCTTCAGGGACTTGTCAATAGTGACGTCCGAGGGGTTCAGAGCAGCTTCAGCATTTTCCTTGTGCAGCTGAATGGTCTTCTCGACCTCGTAGCTCTTGGTGTCAATCACCTTCACGGTGCCGGCGCTCAGGGAGGGCACGTAGAGCTTGCCGTCAGCGGAGTCTACGTGCATGTTCATTGCGATGTCAGATTCACCCTTGGCGTCGGTGAATTCAATCTTCTTGACCAGGGCGTGCAGGGTGGTGTCGAAGACGCTAATGCCGCCGGAGCCAGATACGAAGACCTTGCCGCTAGAGGGGTCGATGCGTACCTCACGCGGGTGGTTGACATCGCCTTCTGCGCTACTCCAAATAATCTTGTTGGTCGCGGGATCGAAGACAGATACCTTGTTGACACGGGTCTGGGTCACCCATACGTATCCGGTTGCTTCGTCGTAGGCAATACCGTAGGGAGATTCGATCTGCTTACCGGTCGGTGCGGTAGCACCACGTCCAATAAAGTCCGCGGTCGGGAACTGGTAGACAGTGGCAAGGCTCGGGGTGGATGCAACGTTCCAGGTGCCGACGCCACCGGTCAGAATCGGCGGGCGTCCGGAGGAGAAGGAAGTGTAGAGGGAGGAGGTTGCTGCCGAGTATGCCAGCTGGTACTGGCCGGGCAGACCCTGGTACTGGGTAGCGCTTACTGCGATGTGACGGCATTCCTCAGTAGCGGTCTGGGAGTTCCCGCCGGGAACGGATGCGGAGACATTTGCCGCAAAGGTAGCGGGAACGGTAGCAAAAGAGCCTGCAACAACGGAAAGTGCGCCAGCAATGGCGAGCAACTTACGTGAGGGCTTGGGTGAAGAAGTCATGCTGATCCTCGATGATGTGTAGTGGTACTTCTCCAAAGGTCGTGCAACCTCCGGAAGGTGCAGAGCCACCCCACCAATTATTAGGCAAGGTTATGCTAAGCAACTATAAAGTTGATAATAAGTGCCCAATCAGGTTATTTTCAAGTGCTGTTCCTCAGAAGTCATAGTTTCTAGGCACCTTACTCACGCACTATTTTTCATTTTTTCACCACAATTCCGTCTCCACATGCGCTTTTCTTGCCTAGCAGCGTCTACTCATGGGCTACACCAGCGAATCGAGAGAAAAAATATTACTTTCTCGTATGACATATCAAGGCATTTATGACAGCTGTTGTCATAGCGCCTGTTATTGCCCCATGTCCTAGGGCACCTTCCCGGGTTTTCCCGCACAAGGTTAAACGCAAAGAACCCCTCTCCTACCTAGGTAAGAGAGGGGTTCTTCTATTGCTCTAGCAGAGAGTCATGAAAAGGGCTTACTTAGCCTTCTCGATGATCTCCACGATACGCCAGCGCTTGGAAGCGGACAGCGGACGGGTCTCTGCAATCAGAACGAGGTCACCAATACCAGCAGTGTTCTGCTCGTCGTGTGCCTTGATCTTGGAGCTACGGCGAACGACCTTGCCGTACAGTGCGTGCTTAACGTGGTCCTCGACCTCGACGACAACGGTCTTGTCCATCTTGTCGGAGACAACGTAGCCGCGGCGGGTCTTGCGGTAGCCGCGCTCTTCGTTCTTTACTTCACTCACTTGGACTCACCTTCAGTTGCGGGACGAATACCGAGCTCGCGCTCACGCAGCACGGTGTAGATACGTGCGATGTCGCGCTTGATAGTGCGGCGACGACCTGCGTTAGCCTGACCGGTGACTTCCTGGAAGCGGATGTTGAAGAGTTCCTTCTTCGCTTCGCTCAGCTTTGCAGCCAGCTCTTCGTTGGAGAGCTCTGCGAGCTTATCGATGCTCAGGTCCTTGGATCCTACTGCCATCTCGCTTATTCACCACCTTCGCGGCGACGCACAACACGTGCCTTCATCGGGAGCTTGTGGATTGCCAGGCGCATTGCCTCGCGAGCCACTTCTTCGGACACACCGGAGAGTTCAAACATGACTCGACCCGGCTTGACATTTGCGACCCACCACTCGGGCGAACCCTTACCGGAACCCATACGGGTTTCAGCAGGCTTCTTGGTCAGCGGACGGTCGGGATAAATGTTGATCCAGACCTTACCGCCACGCTTGATGTGACGGGTCATTGCGATACGTGCAGCCTCAATCTGGCGGTTGGTCACGTATGCGGGCGACAGGGCCTGAATACCCCACTCACCGAAGCTAACCTCGGTGCCGCCCTTTGCGAGACCACTACGCTTGGGGTGGTGCTGCTTGCGGTACTTTACTCGACGGGGAATAAGCATTTATGCCTCACCGTTCTCTGCAGTCTTGGCCTCGACCTTTGCCGAAGCGTTCTCGTTGCGGCGCTCGCGACGAGGACCACGGTTGCCCTGGCGGCGGCGGTCACCATCGCGGCGGTTGCCACGGCGGTTGTTTGCTGCCTGCTGAGCTGCCAGCTCCTTGTCGGTCAGGTCGCCCTTGTAGATCCAGACCTTCACGCCGATGCGACCGAAGGTGGTCTTAGCCTCGAAGAAGCCGTAGTCGATGTTCGCACGCAGGGTGTGCAGGGGCACACGGCCTTCGCGGTAGAACTCGGAACGGGACATTTCAGCGCCACCCAGACGGCCGGAGCACTGGATACGGATACCCTTTGCGCCTGCACGCTGTGCGGACTGGATTGCCTTCTTCATTGCACGGCGGAATGCAACACGCGATGCGAGCTGCTCTGCGATGCTCTGTGCAACCAGCTGAGCGGAGAGGTCGGGGTTAGCAACCTCGAGGATGTTCAGCTGAATCTGCTTGTTGGTGAGCTTCTCGAGCTCGCCGCGGATGCGGTCTGCTTCTGCGCCACGGCGGCCAATCACGATACCGGGACGAGCGGTGTGGATGTCCACACGCACGCGGTCACGGGTACGCTCGATCTCGACCTTTGCAACGCCTGCGCGATCCAGGTTCTTTGCCAGCAGCTCGCGGATCTTTACGTCCTCGCGGACGAAGTCAGCGTAACGCTCGCCGGGCTTGTTGGAATCAGCGAACCACTTGGAGACGTGGTCAGTGGTGATGCCCAGTCGGAAACCGTTCGGGTGAATTTTCTGACCCATTTAGCGGTCCTCCTCCTTCTCCGGGGTAGCAACTACCACGGTGATGTGGCTGGTGCGCTTGTTGATTCGGTATGCGCGACCCTGAGCGCGGGGCTGAATGCGCTTCATGGTCGGGCCCTCGTTCACGAATGCTTCGCTAATGAACAGCTCTTCCTCGCGGAAGGGCAGACCCTGCTGGGTTGCCTTCTGACGAGCGTTAGCTACTGCCGAAGCAACGATCTTGTATACCGGTTCCGAAGCTGCCTGGGGGGCGAACTTCAGAATCGCCAGAGCCTCTTCCGCCTGCTTACCACGGATCAGGTTGACGACACGGCGGGCCTTCATAGGCGTAACGCGAACGAAACGCGCTGATGCCTTGGCTTCCATTGCCTATCTCTCTTTCGTCTATTGCCGAAAGGGAAACGTTAGCTTATCGGTGTGAACCGATTAGCGACGCTTGCCCTTACGGTCGTCCTTCACGTGGCTGCGGAAAGTGCGGGTCGGAGCAAACTCACCGAGCTTGTGACCAACCATCGACTCGGTGATGAACACCGGCACGTGCTTGCGACCGTCGTACACTGCGATGGTGTGACCGAGCATGTCGGGGATAATCATCGAGCGACGCGACCAAGTCTTGATTACGTTCTTGGTGCCCTTCTCGTTCTGAGCTGCAACCTTCAGGTAGAGGTGCTGATCAACGAAAGGGCCCTTCTTCAAACTACGAGGCATGTTTCAGGCTCCTTAGCGCTTCTTGCCAGTACGACGGCGACGAACGATGAGCTTGTCGCTTTCCTTGTTGGGACGGCGGGTACGACCCTCGGGCTTACCGTTGGGGTTAACCGGGTGACGACCACCGGAGGTCTTACCTTCACCACCACCGTGCGGGTGGTCAACCGGGTTCATGACCACACCACGGACGGTCGGGCGGATGCCCTTCCAGCGGTTACGGCCTGCCTTACCCCAGTTGATGTTGGACTGCTCAGCGTTGCCAACTTCACCAACGGTTGCGCGGCAGCGAACATCCACGTTGCGGATTTCGCCGGAGGGCAGACGGAGCTGACCGTACTTGCCTTCCTTAGCAACCAGCTGTACAGAAGCACCTGCGGAACGTGCCAGCTTTGCGCCGCCACCGGGGCGGAGCTCGACACAGTGAATCACGGTACCAACGGGGATGTTGCGCAGGGGCAGGTTGTTACCGGGCTTGATGTCAGCTGCGGGGCCGGACTCGACGATGTCGCCCTGAGCGAGCTTGTTCGGAGCGATGATGTAGCGCTTGGAACCATCGACGTAGTGCAGCAGCGCGATGCGAGCGGTACGGTTGGGATCGTACTCGATGTGTGCAACGCGTGCGTTAACGCCGTCCTTGTCGTGACGACGGAAGTCGATCAGACGGTACTGGCGCTTGTGGCCGCCACCCTTGTGACGGGTGGTGATGCGGCCGGTGTTGTTACGGCCGCCGGTCTTGTGAAGCGGACGAAGCAGGGACTTTTCCGGGGTGGAGCGGGTGATCTCGGAGAAATCAGCAACGCTCGAACCGCGGCGACCCGGGGTCGTCGGCTTGTACTTACGAATACCCATTTAGATATTTCTTCCTTCGTTAAAGTGGTCTCCGCGGGGCTTATGCCTGCGGACCGCCGAAGATGTCGATGGTGCCTTCCTTGAGGGTCACAATCGCACGCTTGGTGTTCTTGCGAGCGCCCCAACCGAAACGGGTGCGCTTGCGCTTGCCCTGACGGTTGATGGTGTTGACGGAAGCAACCTTGACGTCAAAGATCTTCTCGATGGCCTGCTTGATTTCCAGCTTGTTGGAATCGGTTGCGACCTCGAAGGTGTACTTACCTTCGTCGAGCTGACCGTAGCTCTTCTCGGAAACGACGGGAGCGATGATCACGTCGTATACAGACTTGGTGGAAACGCTCATTACTTAGCGCCCTCCTTCTTCTGAGCTGCAGCAACGAATGCGTCGAATGCTGCCTTGGTGAAGACCACGTCGTCAGAAACCAGCACATCGTAGGTGTTGAGCTGATCTGCGTACAGAACGTGGACGTTCTCCAGGTTACGTGCGGACAGAGCCACAACGTCCTCTGCACGAGCAATCACAAGAAGGATGTTCTTGCGCTCGGTGATAGCTGCGAATGCAGCCTTTGCAGCCTTGGTCGAGGGGGTTTCACCGGAGATGAAGTTCTCGACAACGTGGACGCGGTCGTGACGAGCGCGATCGGAGAGAGCACCGCGCAGTGCAGCGGCGATCATCTTCTTGGGGGTGCGCTGTGCGTAGTTACGCGGGGTCGGACCGTGAACAACGCCACCGCCGGTCATGTGCGGTGCACGGATGGAGCCCTGACGTGCGTTACCGGTACCCTTCTGCTTGAAGGGCTTACGGCCTGCACCGGAAACCTCGCCGCGGTTCTTGGTCTTGTGGGTGCCCTGGCGTGCAGCAGCGAGCTGTGCAACAACAACCTGGTGCAGCAGGGGCACGGATGCCTGCGCGTCGAAAATCTCTGCGGGCAGGTCTACCTTAAGGGTCTTAACAGCCATGATGTATTAGGCTCCCTTCACAGCGGTACGAACCAGAACAACGCCGCCCTTGGGACCGGGGATTGCGCCCTTGATCAGCAGGACATTGTTCTCTGCGTCCACACCCTGGATAGTCAGGTTCAAGGTAGTGTGACGTGCTGCGCCCATACGGCCAGCCATGCGCATACCCTTGAACACGCGTGCGGGGTAGGATGCGCCACCGATGGAACCGGGCTTACGGTGGTTCTTGTGCTGACCGTGAGACGCGCCAACACCCTTGAAGCCGTGACGCTTCATAACACCTGCGAAGCCCTTACCCTTGGTCTTACCAACGACGTCGACCTTCTGGCCTGCTTCGAAGAGCTCAACGGTCAGTTCCTGACCGAGGGAATACTCAGAAGCATCTGCGGTACGCAGCTCGACGAGGTGGCGACGGGGGGTAACACCGGCCTTCTCGAAGTGACCAGCCAGGGGCTTGGTAACCTTGCGAGAGTCGATTGCACCGAAACCGATCTGAACAGCTTCGTAGCCGTCAGTTTCCTGGTTACGGATCTGGGTAACAACGTTAGAATCAGCCTTGACGACGGTGACGGGCACAAACTTGCCGTCCTCGTCCCAGACCTGGGTCATGCCGAGCTTGGTGCCCAGCAGGCCCTTCACCTGGCGCTCGAATTTGTTAGTCATTAGATGCGATCCTCTACAGCTTGATCTCGATGTTTACGTCTGCCGGCAGGTCAAGACGCATGAGGGCATCAACAGCCTTGGGGGTCGGATCAACAACGTCGATCAGACGCTTGTGCGTACGCATCTCGAAGTGCTCGCGGCTGTCCTTGTACTTGTGGGGAGAACGGATAACACAGTAAACGTTCTTCTCGGTCGGCAGCGGCACGGGGCCAACTACAGTTGCGCCTGCGCCCTTTACCGTTTCGACGATTTTCCGTGCCGAAGAATCGATGACCTCGTGGTCATAGGACTTCAGACGGATGCGGATTTTCTGTCCCGCCATCTGTCGGACTCTCTTTCTTGATGTATTCCCTGTATCGGAGCTTTTGCCCCTTTGTTATAGCGCTTAAGGAACGCGATATATTCATCACGTGCGCCACTCAGAACGGACTGAATCCGGCTTTGCCGGGTTCCTCACCCCGTCTGAGTACCGACCCCCGAACTCGGGCGTGTCGCCTATGCTCTAGACAAACTCGTCCCGTCATCCTTCGGACCGGGTCATACGTGGGCCTACCTTTAGTGCAGGTAGACGCTTTGACAACGTCGTCAATTCTCTCAGAGATAGAGCCCTTATGCAATACGAACACAAGTTAAGTGCTTAAGAACACTTAACTATCTCTGTCAACCCGGGGGTACTCCCGCGATGTAACTCTCAGGGAGCTTTCAATCTACTTTCAGTAAGTTCCATGCGCTTTATTGCTCTTAATAAAGCTTTTAGACCTAAAGACTCTCGTATTGTAGAAGTATCACTACAGCCTAAGGAGAAACCATGTCTCAGCCGACACAACCTCATCAGGCATCCTCTAGCTCTCATTCTTCGTCTCAGAGCCCTCAGTATGCTCAGCAGCAAGGTCTCGGGTTGTATGCTCCCCCATCCCTATCGGGTGCGTATACTCAGGCTCCTACGCAGCGACGCCGAGTCAATGAGGATATCTTCCTCAATATTGTTCTGTACATTGGTTCGCTCCTGCTCATCGGCGCCGCGGGTCTTTTTGTCACCTCAGTGACTTCTTCTCAGGATGAAACGGCAATCTTCCGTGTCCTCGCAATGGCGCTTGGAGCAGTTATCTTCTACGGAGCTGGTCTGCTCACCTACCGTTTCGTTGAGCGTCTGCGTATCGCTTCCTACTCTTTTGCAGCAACCGGTCTGGCGTTTATTCCTCTGACCGGTATCGCCGTCTATGTCCTTGAGATTTGGACAGAGGGACGTTACATCTGGCTTCTCACCTCCCTGGTTGGCACAGCCGCCATTGTGGGAGCCTGCACTCTCATGCGTAACCGCGTGATGGCGTACCTGCTGATTTCGTTTATCGTTTCGGACTCGTTGGCAGCTACGAAGGTGGCAGCTCTACCGTTCGTTTGGTATTTCGTCTCGTTGACCGTTGTTGCCACCGTACTGGGACTGATTCTGCACTTTGCCCCGAACGCTGCCCCGAAGGGTATCCGCGAAGGTCTTGTTGATTCTTCCCGCATTTTTGTTCCTGCCACCGCCATCGCTATTTTCTTTTTCACCAGCGATTTGAGCTATGCAGACACGGGTATTGCTTTCGCAGTTATGTCTGTGCACGCCATTCTTTTCACCTGGCTGAACGGCACGGCGGATTACTACGCTCAGGCACGTGTCTACCCCATTGCTTCAGTCCTGTGCTTCGTTCTGGATTCGAATCACGGCCCGTGGTTCCCCAGCATTTTCTTCGTTTCAGTTCTGCTTGTGAACGTGATTTCCGTATACGCTTTTGTTCCGCGTTTGCAGCAGAACCTTGGTGAGGGCGTTGACTCTCACGAGGATCATGCAGCGCCGAATCAGCAGATGCCCCTTATTCCCTGGGCTCAGGATGCTCTTCAGCCTCGCGCCGACAAGAAAGCATGGCTGCCTGCCGTTGACGCGTGCGTTGGTGTTTTCTTCTCCTTCTTGGCGGTCCTGGATGCGTTCTACGCAGCCTATGCGACTCACAGCTCGGCACATGTAACGCGCTGGAGCACTTTCCTCCCCTATGCAGAAGGCCGGCAGGGGCTCTTCCCCGCTCCCTGGGTTATTGGCGTTCTCTGCATTGTGAGTTTCTTGCTCTACCGCAAGGCAGTTCAGCCTCTGGTACTCATGATTTTTGCGGCAATCATTCCTGTGATTGCCATGTACCTCTCCCCCAATAATCAGGGCACCTTCTACCTCTTCTTTGCCGCTGCTATTGTTATCTACCTGCTCAGCACTAAAGCCCCAGAGGTGCGCACTGCTGGAGCTGTGCTCAGCAATATTGGTTATGCCATCGGCATGATTCAGCTTTTCCTTGCTCTTATCCCTGAGATGCGGACCTCTGAATCGCTTCTGATGTTTGCTATGGTCTGCTCAGCTATCGCGCTCTTGACCTTTGCGTTCTCTCAGAATGGGGCAGCGCAGAATGTGAGCTACCGACTCAACGAGATGTCGGCATACCTCATCTTGAGCGTTTTCGCATTGTTTGCCGGATATAGCATCAGCATTATTGATGGTGCCGTACATGACCGCTTCTGGATCAGTTTCTCCCTGTTCGCTGGAGCTGTTCTTTTCGTCAGCACTCTGAGCGCTCTTCTGCTGGGTCGAGCCCTGCAACTTCCGGATGTTGTTGGGTCTGCCCGCTCCACCGTGGTCAGCGCCGTGCGTATCGCACTTTACACAGCCCTCGCCATCGCCATGATTGGCTCTCGACACTATCTGCTCTTCGGTCCGCAGAAAGAATATGTTGCGGTAGCTTTGCCTGCCGTTCTGACTGTCATTTACCTGGCACTTGGCCTCTTCATGGCTGCAGGTTCTTCGGTCCGTTCCGAGCTACTCACTATTGCTCGCTTCCCCATCTGCTGGTCTGTTGTTCTGCTGGCCATCAGCGGCAACGTGAAGGATTCGGTAGTCAGCTTCCTCATCATTGTTCTGCTGGCTGGTCAAGCTCTGTGTAGCGTACTGCTCTACGCACGTTCCAAGCGAATCTACGAGGCGTACGCAGCCACTACCTTCTTCACCCTTGGCGCTGTACTGAGCGCAATCCACACTGTGGCAGATATTGATCAGCTTCTACTTTCAGTAGCTGCTCCGGCTCTCCTGGTTGTTCTCTGGGCGGTGGCGATCTTCTTCAAGGCGCCTCACATGCAGATTGGCGCTTCAATCAGCGTTACCGTTTTCTGCATTGGCTCCCTGTGGAATCTCTTCCACGCAGAGAAGAGCACCATGGAAGTCACTCTTCTGGGGTACTACACGCTCTTTGCCGTTATTATCCTTTTCGTTCTGAAGGTGATGCTCCCGGTCGAGGTATCTGGCGCAAAGGCTACTATTCGCCCGTACATCTCTGTACCCGCCGGTAACAGGAGGGTTGAACTGCCGATGCACGGTCCGCTTGGTTCACCCTATCCGCGTTTTATGCCGCGCCGTCCCTTGGCTCAAGCCATCTACGCTCCGGTCAATACGTTGCTTATGATTCCGGCAGTGTACGCATTGGGACTCATGACCTTCTTCGGCTTGATTTTCGATTACGAGCAGGTGGAACTCAACGCCCTTCTCTGGGGTTTGTTTGCTCTGTCCTTCGTATCGGTCTCTAAGCCTAAGAGCCTGCCGGCTATTGGCACCGTTGCGTTTACCCTTTTCATTGCCCGTCTGGTCCTTGACTACCTAAGCTACAACCCGCTGAGTGTGATTCTTGAGGTTATTCTTCTGGCGCTCCTGGCGTTCACCACTGCAAAGGTCCTCAGCAACCTCATTGCAAAGAAGCCGTTGGATACGCAGGTATCGGACGCTCCCTTGTACTGGGCTTTGGGTCTGCAGGTATTCCTCACCCTGGTAACGTGGGCAGTTCCCGCTGACGGCCCGGATATCGTGGTGCTGGTCCTCGGCATCACCCTGACTCTCCTGAGTGCTCTGCTGCTCGACCGAGTCTGGACCTATATTGCAACAGCCCTGGTCACCCTCGACCTGGCAATTTTGCTCAACGGTCTGAACCCGCTCACCCTGTTCATCATCTCTATTCTGCTCATCGCAGGCGTTATCTGGCGTCTGCTGGCTCGACAGAATAAACAGGATGCTGTCGCACCCCAGCAGGATTCCGCTCAGATTGTTGACTACCCCCAGGAGCTTCAGGAGCCCCAGGCTGAAGGTACCTCCCCTCAGAACCAGGTGGCTAACGCTCAGGTACAGCAGCACCAGGTTGCTCCGCAGTGCTACCAGCCTCGTGACGGAGAAAATATCTAGCCTGTTGCAGGTATAGGTTCTGCTCCTACAGCATTCTGTAGTAGGATTACCTATGTCCCTTCCGAGGGGCAGTCATTCGAATTGCGGTTCCCAGCCTTCGGGCTGGGAACCGTTTTTTCTTTACTCTCAAGCAGCCAGCTTTAGTTTTTTCTCCACGCCGAGAACCACGCCGAGAAATCAGCTTTGGTTCTTCGCTTCTCAGATTCCCTATCTTCACCATCTCAGCTTGTGCTCTGCAAGAGCGCTTGTGCGGTTCCTGAGTCACTTATAGGGAGGTTAGCGTTCTCTGTCTGTAGGGCCCCGTGGGGCTTCGCAGTACGCGGGAAATGAGAAGATTCGCTGCGGCTTGTATCTGCGGTCCCGGCGTCGAAGGCGCATCGCTGTAGGAGGCCCTTGATAAGTCCCTAAGAAGAAATATCAGCCGTGCAGCATAGATAGCTCTCGTAACCCTTGCCCTTGGCGTTTTCTACCGTGACTTTCGGGGCTTTATCCTCTTGCTCCTCTCAGCGGCTCTCAGAAGCTCTCAGAAGCTCTCAGCGGCTACTATGCGCCCATGACCGCGTGTGTATGGGTTCCACAGCAGAAAAGCAGACAGAGCTTCACCTTCCCCCGTTTCTTCAGAAGGGCATAACAAAAGGACCCCCGCAGATGCGGGGGTCCTTGAGTATCGCTACCTGGTGGAGGGTTTCCCCTCCGGCAGATCTTTAGCGAATTGTCGTAAATTTACGGCAATTACTTGATGATCTTGGTAACACGACCCGAACCAACGGTGCGGCCACCCTCACGGATAGCGAAGCCGAGGCCCTCTTCCATTGCGATTTCCTGGATCAGGGTAACGGTCATCTCGGTGTTGTCACCGGGCATAACCATCTCGGTGCCCTCGGGGAGGGTGATAACGCCGGTCACGTCAGTGGTACGGAAGTAGAACTGAGGACGGTAGTTGGAGTAGAAGGGGTTGTGACGGCCACCCTCATCCTTGGAGAGGATGTAGACGTTTGCCTCGAACTCGGTGTGGGGGGTGATGGAGCCCGGCTCCACGACAACCTGACCACGCTCAACATCGTCACGCTTCAGACCACGCAGCAGCAGACCACAGTTCTCGCCTGCCCATGCTTCGTCGAGCTGCTTGTGGAACATCTCGATACCGGTAACGGTGGTCTTCTGGATCGGGCGGATACCGACGATCTCGACCTCGGAGTTGATCTTCAGGGTACCGCGCTCTGCACGACCGGTAACAACGGTGCCACGACCGGTGATGGTGAAGACGTCCTCGATGGGCATGAGGAAGGGCTTGTCCTTCTCACGCACGGGGTCCGGAATGTAGGTGTCGACTGCGTCCATGAGCTCCTCGACCTTAGCAACCCACTCGGGGTCGCCTTCGAGAGCCTTCAGTGCGGAAACGCGAACAACGGGAGCGTTGTCGCCGTCGAACTCCTGCGAGGAGAGGAGGTCACGGACCTCCATCTCGACGAGGTCGAGGAGCTCTTCGTCGTCAACCATGTCTGCCTTGTTCAGTGCAACCAGCAGGGTGGGGACGCCAACCTGGCGAGCGAGCAGAACGTGCTCGCGGGTCTGTGCCATGGGGCCGTCGGTAGCTGCAACCACGAGGATTGCGCCGTCCATCTGAGCCGCACCGGTAATCATGTTCTTGACGTAGTCAGCGTGGCCGGGAGCGTCAACGTGTGCGTAGTGGCGCTTCTCGGTCTGGTACTCGATGTGAGCAATGTTAATGGTAATACCGCGCTGGCGCTCCTCGGGAGCGGAGTCGATCATACCGAAGTCACGCTTCTCGTTCAGGTCCGGGTACTTGTCAGCCAGAACCTTGGAGATTGCTGCGGTCAGGGTGGTCTTACCGTGGTCAACGTGACCAATGGTACCGACGTTAACGTGAGGCTTGGAGCGCTCGAACTTAGCCTTAGCCAAGAGTGTTCCTCCTAGAACGATTGAAAACATGCACGCGGATCTTCGCTCCGGCGCATCCCGTTATAAAACGGTCTAGCGTCTACAATAGCGGATTACGCCGCAGAGATGAAACTGTTCATGCTCTCAATAATGGATTTAATTGAAAATTTTAGCGTGGGCCACAGGTTTTTGACCCGTGGCCCACGGGTGAGACGCGGAAATTACTCGCCGCGGCTCTTCTGGATGATCTCGTCAGCGACGTTCTTGGGAACCTCGCCGTAGCTGTCGAATGCCATCGAGAACACTGCACGACCCTGGGTCTTACCACGCAGGTCGCCAATGTAACCGAACATTTCGGTCAGGGGCACGATAGCCTTGATGATCTTAACGCCGGATGCGTCCTCCATGGAACGAACCTGGCCACGGCGGGAGTTCAGGTCGCCGATAACGTCGCCCATGTACTCCTCGGGGGTACGAACCTCAACGTCCATCAGCGGCTCGAGCAGGACCGGGTTAGCGCGCTTAGCGCCTTCCTTGAAGACCATCGAACCAGCGATCTTGAACGCCATTTCGGAGGAGTCGACGTCGTGGTAAGCGCCATCAATCAGGGTTGCCTTCACGCCCACCATCGGGTAGCCAGCGAGGACACCGAACTTCATAGCGTCCTGGATACCAGCGTCGACCGAGGGGATGTACTCGCGAGGAACGCGGCCACCGGTGACCTTGTCCTCGAACATGTACAGCTCTTCGCCATCCAGGGGCAGGGGCTCGAAGGAGACCTGCACCTTTGCGAACTGACCGGAACCACCGGTCTGCTTCTTGTGGGTGTAGTCGACCTTCTCGACTGCCTTCTTGATGGTCTCGCGGTAAGCAACCTGAGGCTTACCAACGTTAGCCTCAACCTTGAACTCACGCTTCATACGGTCAACGATGATGTCCAGGTGCAGCTCACCCATACCACCAATTTCGGTCTGACCGGTTTCTTCGTTCAGCGAAACGGTGAAGGTGGGGTCCTCAGCGGAAAGCTTCTGGATAGCGGTAGACATCTTCTCCTGGTCACCCTTGGTCTTGGGCTCAATAGCCACGAAGATCACGGGATCGGGGAAGGTCATCGACTCGAGAACAATCGGGTGTGCGGGGTCGCACAGGGTGTCACCAGTGGTGGTGTCCTTCAGACCGATCGCAGCGTAAATGTGACCTGCGGTGATCTCCTCAACAGGGTTCTCCTTGTTGGAGTGCATCTGGAAGAGCTTACCGATGCGCTCCTTCTTACCCTTGGTGGAGTTCAGAACCTGCTGGCCCTGAGCTGCGGTACCGGAGTACACACGGGTGTAGGTCAGCTGACCGTAGAACGGGTGAGCTGCAACCTTGAACGCCAGTGCTGCGAAGGGCTCGTCTGCGGATGCCTTACGGGTCAGCTTCTCTTCCTCGTTGGAGGGGTTGGAGCCGACAACGTCCGGAACGTCCAGCGGGGAGGGCAGGTACTCGATCACAGCGTCCAGCATGGGCTGAACACCGCGGTTCTTGAATGCAGAACCACAGAGAACGGGGAATGCCTCGCCGGAGATAACCAGCTGACGGATACCAGCCTTGATCTCGGGGATGGTCAGCTCGCCCTCTTCGAGGTACTTCTCCATGAGCTCTTCGCTAGCCTCAGCAACAGCCTCAACCAGCTCAGCACGGTACTGCTCAGCCTTCTCAACCAGGTCAGCAGGAATCTCCTGAACCTCGTAAGAGGAGCCCATGGTCACGTCACCCTTGGCGTCGCCGGGCCAGACGTATGCCTTCATTTCGAGCAGGTCGACAACACCGAGGAAGTCGCTCTCAGCACCGATGGGGAGCTGAACAACCAGCGGGCGTGCACCCAGGCGGTCGATGATGGTCTGAACGGTGAAGTAGAAGTCAGCACCCATCTTGTCCATCTTGTTGACGAAGCAGATACGGGGGACATCGTACTTGTCAGCCTGGCGCCAAACGGTCTCAGACTGGGGCTCAACACCTTCCTTGCCGTCGAACACAGCAACTGCGCCGTCGAGGACGCGCAGGGAGCGCTCAACCTCAACGGTGAAGTCGACGTGACCGGGGGTGTCGATAATGTTGATCTGGTTGTCCTTCCAGAAGCAGGTGGTTGCTGCGGAGGTAATGGTAATACCTCGCTCCTGCTCCTGAGCCATCCAGTCCATGGTGGAAGCGCCGTCGTGGGTCTCACCGATCTTGTGGTTAATACCGGTGTAGAACAGAATGCGCTCAGTGGTGGTGGTCTTACCGGCGTCGATGTGCGCCATAATACCGATGTTGCGGACCTTGTTAAGGTCGGTGAACACGTCAAGTGCCACGTTATTCTCCCTAAATGAGATACTCCGAAAGCCTGCCGACTCGAATCGACTCGGCAGGCTCTAAACGGAGAATTACCAGCGGTAGTGTGCGAAGGCCTTGTTGGACTCGGCCATCTTGTGAGTGTCCTCGCGACGCTTCACAGCGGCACCGAGACCATTGGATGCATCCAGGATCTCGTTCATCAGACGCTCAGTCATGGTCTTCTCGCGGCGCTGCTTGGAGAAGCCAACGAGCCAGCGGAGAGCCAGAGCGGTGGAACGGCCGGGGCGAACCTCAACCGGAACCTGGTAGGTTGCACCGCCAACGCGGCGGGAGCGAACCTCGAGAGAAGGCTTGATGTTGTCCATAGCCTTCTTCAGGGTTGCGACCGGGTCAGAACCGGTCTTCTTCTCGACGCCCTCGAGGGCACCGTAGACGATGCGCTCTGCGACGGACTTCTTGCCGTCCAGCAGAACCTTGTTGATCAGCTGGGTGACCAGTGCAGAACCGTAAACAGGATCGTTTACGAGGGGACGCTTGGGAGCGGGACCCTTACGAGGCATTACTTCTTCTCCTTCTTAGCGCCGTAGCGGGAGCGAGCCTGGCCGCGACCCTTAACACCCTGGGTATCCAGAGCGCCACGAACGATCTTGTAGCGAACACCGGGGAGGTCCTTCACACGACCACCGCGAACGAGCACGATCGAGTGCTCCTGCAGGTTGTGACCCTCACCGGGAATGTATGCGGTAACCTCGACGCCGCCGTTGAGCTTGACACGAGCGACCTTACGCAGTGCCGAGTTCGGCTTCTTCGGGGTGGTGGTGTACACACGGGTGCACACGCCACGCTTCATGGGGTTGCCCTTCAGTGCGGGCGCCTTGGTCTTAACGACCTTGGGAGTCCGGCCCTTACGGACCAGCTGCTGAATAGTAGGCACGTTTTCTCCGTTGCTTGATCGGGTTCTTCGTTAGAAAATCCCGTGTAAACTTACTGGCCCCCATCACGTTGGATGGGTGCTCTCGGTTATCAGAAACGCTCGGATGCATATCCGGTTGGTTTCTATAGGTTCCTCGACATCTCGGCGAGTTCTCAGGGCTAAAAATCCCCACCATCAGAGGTGAAAAAGTTTTTGGGCACGCTTAAAAATGGCATTTAGGCGTCAGCAAAAAGCAACGCCAAAGGACGGTATCCATACTGCCATTGATTCATCATGCCCGTGCCCTCGGGAAATATCCCGCGTAAACCCACCGGAGGTGGATCCTTGTGCACCGAGCTCAAGTACTTCGGATAAGACTATACAGGTTAAATCCCGCTTAATCTAGCGCTAGAGCTGGGATTCTTTGCTTTTAAGCCCCCATCTAAGGCTAAAAGCCAATGATTTGCCTCACTTAAATTACATCTTTGGGATTTATCACTCCACCTACTGTTCCCTACTGCCCCCCTGCTTCCTTTGACTCCTTGACACAATCTAAAGCAGAAAACCGCCAAGAGCCCTCTCGACGGTTCTTGGCGGCATCAACAAATACGGGAGGCGAGCGCCTAGCTACACCCGCCTCCCGAAAGAGAGTATTCAGTTATAGGTCCGCTGAGGCTACTGGGCTATGCCACTTGGAAGACTCGAGTCTGGCCCTCAAACGGGGTAATAGTCTTCGAGTTCTTCTTGGCGTTGCCGTAGTAGCGGATGCGGTACTGCCCCTTAGGAGTATTAGCCGGCACCTTCCAGCGAACCGTCACCTGAGAAGCCGAAACACCAATGCGCTTCCACTCAAAGAAGGTATCCGGGTTGTTATCGGCGGTGTAGTACTTCCAGGTATTACCCACGCGACGCTCAATCACGAAGTAGCTACCATCGTGATGCATGTTGTTATTCGGGTGAGCACCAGCAAAACGAGCCGTCACCTCTTCGCGGCCGGCAATAGCATCCTGGGGCTGCTGAGTGACCTGGCCGTAACGCATACCAAACATGGGGGTATCGTAGACGACCTTACCCTGCAGGCTGGCAACCGGGCGGCGATCATTCGGGCGGTCACCAATGCCCAGCGGAGTGCCGTTCTTCAGCGAAGTTCCGACAATGTTAATGGTCTGGCGGAACGCACTGGAGGTGTAACGACCGAAGAGGGTCGCACCGCCCTCGTACTGCTGAGAGTCATACTCCTCAGGGGTCGTCACGTAGTGGTCGTAGGCGTTGGTGTAACCCTGCAGAATAATGTGCGATTCGGGAACACCGAAGAGCTTGGCAGCATCCTGGCGGTACTGCACACCCACCGCGCCGGTGAACTCACCGGGCATACCCAGCAGGTAGTAGTCACCGAAGCGCATAATCTGCACCGGATACTTTTCCTGAATGATCGTTCCATTTTTTGCAGAGAAGAGAATACCCTTCGGCTGCTGGCAACGCGTCTGCGCCGCGCTCGGGGTGAACACCAAAGTACCCAGAATAGAAGGGCGACCCGAACCTTCCTTATAGACAGCCCAGCCACCGCCGCCATCCTCAGTGGAACCGGCACCAAACGGAGTACCCAGGAAGCCCTGGCAGGTACGCTCATTATGGCCGCTACCGGTGTACTTGGCATCCACGTTCATACCCGAGAAATTGAAGTACGAGATACGCGAATCCAGGCCCTTACCCACCGGAGTGCCCACACTCTTGAGCTGAGAACGCACTGCATTAGCCTGCTTCTCACCCTGAATCTTCACGTTCTTGAACTGATCATTAGTCGGGCCCTGACCCGGCTTCAGCCAGGTATTCGGAGAAACATCGCCAGCATTAGCATTTGCAAACGCCGCAACGAAACCATCACCACTGCCGGGAACATTGCGATCAACGCCGTGATCTTCAGTCTCCAGCAGGTACTCCGCATAACCCTTGTTATCGCTCGAAATCAGAGTATTCTTCGAGGTCAAAGACGTCGGGTGAATCGCGAACCAATTCAGAACCGCACGAGTCTTACCGTTACGCTCCAGGCGCAGAGTCATATTGGTCGGATCGGTACCACCGGGCATTTTGAAACGAAGCTCAGGAGAGTCCAGATTGAATGCCTCACGGGAGCGATTAACACCCACGCCAGTCAGCTTCGAAGAAGAAATCGTCAGGTTACCCGGAGCTAGATCCTTGGTCGCCTGGCGGATTGCCTTCAGCGAACCATCCACCTGGGCGTTGAAGGTGTCCTGATGGAAACCCAGAGTCGTAATGTTGTACAGGCTCTGGTGCGTAATGCCACCCGGAGTTGCGTGGGTGTGGGTCGCGGTAATCATAATGTTCGACTCATCGTACGCGGGGCCAAACTCAGCGCGGATACGCTTAACCAGTTCATCGCGCAGCGACTGCCAGCTGGTCAGCGTATCGAGCACAACAATGAGGTTGCGCTTGCCCGAAGCGCGATCCACAGCGATGAAAGCACGCGCATACTGACGAGTATGCACGCCACTACCCTTCTGTGAAGAGTCGCCATAGCCCATGAAGCCGACTTCACCAGGCTCACCGGTAATATCCGCTGCACCCGCACCAACCAGGTAGGGGGTAGCGCTAGCACTCTGAGAAACAGGGGCCGCAGTTGCAACCTGACCTGCGGGAAGAATTGCAGAAGCAGCAATAAGGCAGGCCGCGCCAATACGAGCAAGAGAATGCGCAGGTGCCTTAAAACGCGAAAAAACAGAAGAGCGCTTTTGCTCCCCTGCAGACAAGGAGGAATTCTGTTCAGATTCGTGAAGCTGTGACATTCCGGAAGACAGTCGGGTGCCGCCAGTAGTCACCCGTCCGGAAGAGAATGGAGTGATATGCATGCCTTCAAGAATAGAACCTAGTCAAAAGGCTTTCCAGTCGAATTAGCACTGTTCAAATGAAGAATATTCCTTCTTTTTATACCTCAAAGAAAAACGAGTAAATATTCTATTTATAGCAGTATTGGGGCGAATTACAGGGAGTTCCACAAAATTTGATCACCACCTAATTTCTTGCCCAGTCAAGAAATTTTCCCAATTTGAAAAATAATGCACTCCAATGATTTTTTTATAAATAAATTTCACCCACTAGGCAAAAAATATACAACCTTCACCTGAAGGATAAAGAATACTAAAGCACTGCCTAAAAGAAAGACTCTCCCCTCCCCCACCTATTCGATAAACAAAGAACGCGGATACCCGAAACAACTCGAGTATCCGCGTTCTTTATCAAGGAGCGGGTCGGAGTTCTAAACCCCCAACCCAACCCTCACGGCAGAAGCCTTAGTCCAGACCACGACCGTACTCATCCAGCGAAACAGCCATAAAGCCGCCGTTGCCGTAAGTGTACACCTCGTTATCCATCTGGAATGCGCTCGGGTAACCACCAAAAGTGTCCAGAGCCTGCATACGCTCAGCAGTAGCCTGGGCGCTGGGCTCAACCTCAATATCGTTGTAACGTGCCAGACCGGTACCGGCGGGAACCAGCTTACCGATGATCACGTTCTCCTTCAGGCCGAGCAGCGGGTCAGTCTTCGCCTCCATAGCTGCCTGAGTCAGGACGCGGGTGGTCTCCTGGAAGGAGGCCGCCGACAGCCAGGACTCGGTAGCCAGCGAAGCCTTGGTAATACCCATCATTTCCGGACGGCCAGCTGCGGGCTTCTTACCCTCAGCCAGTGCCTTGCGGTTAGCAGTCTGGAAAGCAATGTTATCAACCAGCTCACCGGGCAGCAGATCGGTATCACCGGACTCAATCACGGTCACGCGACGCAGCATCTGGCGAACAATAACCTCAACGTGCTTGTCGTGGATTTCCACACCCTGCGACTTGTACACGCCCTGAACCTCGCTCACCAGATGCTTCTGAGCCTCACGAGGACCACGAATACGCAGAACCTCCTTCGGATCAACAGAACCGGTAGCCAGCTGATCGCCAACCTGAACGTGATCGCCGTTCTGCAGCTTAGAAGCTGCACGACGCAGAACAGTGTAGGACTGGGGCTCAGAACCATCGTCCGGGGTCACCACAATCTTGTAGGACTTCTCGGTATCCTCAATGGTCACGCGACCGGACACCTCAGAAATCGGGGCGACACCCTTGGGGGTACGAGCCTCGAACAGCTCCTGAATACGGGGCAGACCCTGAGTAATATCGTCAGCCGAAGCCACACCACCGGTGTGGAAGGTACGCATGGTCAGCTGGGTACCGGGCTCACCAATCGACTGAGCCGCAATAATACCAACAGCCTCACCAATGTCCACCAGAACGTTCGAAGCCATCGAACGACCGTAGCACAGTGCACACACACCAATAGCGGACTCACAGGTCAGAACCGAACGGACGCGAACTTCCTTCACGCCTGCCTTGAAGAGCTTCTCAATGAGCTCATCAGAGACATCCGAGCCAGCAGCAGCCAGAACGTTGCCAGCCTCGTCCTTCACGTCAACCGCAAGGGTACGACCGTGAATCGAAGTCTCAACATCCTGGTGCAGACCGCCGTCCTCATCAATCAGAGGCAGAACCAGACCGCGGCGAGTACCACAGTCGTGCTCACGAACGATAACATCCTGCGAAACGTCCACCAGACGACGGGTCAGGTAACCCGAGTTAGCGGTACGCAACGCGGTATCAGCCAGACCCTTACGTGCACCGTGGGTTGCGATGAAGTACTCCAGAACCGACAGGCCCTCACGGTACGAGGACTTAATCGGGCGAGGCATAATCTCACCCTTCGGGTTCGACACCAGACCACGGATACCCGCAATCTGACGGACCTGCATCCAGTTACCACGTGCACCGGAGGTCACCATACGGTAAATGGTGTTCAGACCACCGTGAGAGCTCAGGTTCTCACGCATAGCCTCTGCGACCACGTCGGTAGCCTCGGTCCAAACCTTAATCAGCTCCTGACGACGCTCTTCGTCATCGATGGTACCGATCTCGAAGTCATCCTGAATTGCAGCAGCCTGCTTCTCGTAGCGCTCCATAATTGCCGGCTTCTCAGCAGGAGTAGCAATATCAGAAACAGCCACGGTCACGCCCGAACGAGAAGCCCAGTAGAAACCGGAGTTCTTCAGGTTGTCCAGAGCACGAGCCACAACATCCATCGGGTAACGCTCAGCCAAATCATTAATCAGGCTACCCAGGCCCTTCTTATCTGCCACACCGGAGAACCAGGGGTAATCCTTCGGCAGAGCCTGGTTGAACAGAACCTGACCAACGGTGCAGTCCAGCAGAACGGGGTCGCCAGGCTTGTAACCCTCGGGAGCTTCCCAGCCCTCAGGAGCAACAAACTGGTCACCATCAAGGCGAATCTTCACCTTGGTGTACAGCTCAATCTCGTGACGATCCATCGCCATCAGAGCCTCAGACACCGAGGAGAATGCGTGACCCTCGTTCTTCTGACCATCACGAGGAGTAGTCAGGTGGTACAGACCAATGATCATATCCTGCGAAGGAACAGCCACAGGGCGGCCATCCGAAGGCTTCAGGATGTTGTTCGAGGACAGCATGAGGATACGAGCCTCAGCCTGAGCCTCAGGAGACAGCGGCAGGTGAACTGCCATCTGGTCACCATCGAAGTCAGCGTTGAACGCGGAGCAAACCAGCGGGTGCAGCTGAATAGCCTTACCCTCAACCAGCTTCGGCTCAAACGCCTGAATACCGAGGCGGTGCAGAGTAGGTGCACGGTTCAGCAGAACCGGGTGCTCAGCAATAACCTCTTCCAGGACGTCCCAAACCTGCGGGCGGAAACGCTCAACCATACGCTTAGCGCTCTTAATGTTCTGAGCGTGGCTCAGCTCCACCAGACGCTTCATAACGAAGGGCTTGAACAGCTCCAGAGCCATCTGCTTGGGCAGGCCACACTGGTGCATCTGCAGCTGAGGACCAACCACAATCACGGAACGACCCGAGTAGTCAACACGCTTACCAAGCAGGTTCTGACGGAAACGACCCTGCTTACCCTTCAGCATGTCAGACAGAGACTTCAGGGGGCGGTTACCGGGGCCGGTCACCGGTCGACCGCGACGACCGTTATCGAACAGCGAGTCCACAGCTTCCTGCAGCATACGCTTCTCGTTGTTCACGATAATCTCGGGAGCACCCAGCTCCAGCAGACGCTTCAAACGGTTGTTACGGTTAATCACACGACGGTACAGGTCGTTCAGGTCGGAGGTCGCGAAACGGCCACCATCCAGCTGAACCATCGGGCGCAGTTCCGGCGGAATAACCGGAACAACATCCAGGACCATACCCAGCGGGGAGTTGTTAGTGGTCAGGAAGGCGTTAACAACCTTCAGACGCTTCAGAGCGCGGGTCTTCTTCTGACCCTTACCGGTCTGAATGATCTCCTTGAGAGCCTCAGCCTCAGCCTCCAGGTCAAAGGACTCCAGACGCTTCTTAATAGCCTCCGCGCCCATCGCGCCCTCAAAGTACAGGCCGTACTTATCAATCATGGAACGGTACAGCGCCTCGTCACCCTCAAGGTCAGCGACCTTCAGGTTCTTGAAGCGATCCCACACGCGGTCCAGGTGCTCAGCCTCACGCTCGTAACGCTTACGCACCGACGCGAGCTGACGCTCAGCGTTATCGCGCAGCTTGCGCTTCTCAGCAGCCTTACCGCCCTCTGCCTCAATACGAGCCAGCTCAGCCTCAACCTCACGGCTGATAGCGTTCACATCAGCGTTCAGAGCAGCCTCAAGCTCCTGCTTCTCACGGTCGTGAGCAGCCTGCAGCATCGGCAGATCCTCGTGACGAGCTTCCTCGTCAACCTTAGTGATCATGTACGCAGCGAAGTAAATGACCTTCTCCAGGTCCTTCGGAGCCAGATCCAGCAGGTAACCCAGGCGGGAAGGAACACCCTTGAAGTACCAAATGTGGGTAACAGGAGCAGCCAGCTCAATGTGGCCCATACGCTCACGACGTACCTTAGAGCGAGTCACCTCAACACCACAGCGCTCACACACAATGCCCTTGAAGCGCACGCGCTTGTACTTACCGCAGTAGCACTCCCAGTCCTTGGTGGGGCCGAAGATACGCTCGTCGAAGAGACCGTCCTTCTCGGGCTTCAGGGTACGGTAGTTGATGGTCTCGGGCTTCTTAACCTCGCCAAAAGACCAACGACGGATGTCGTCGGCGGTGGCGAGGCCAATTCGCATCAAACCAAGCGAAGATTCGTTGGACATATCGGTCCTAATCTCTTTCTGTAAGTTTCTGAAGACTTGGGTTAGCGGGCGGGAACCCCACAACGCACGCGAGCGCATGCGGGGTTCCCCACCCTAGAAGGAGGCGGTGCTTATGCCTCGTCGACGGAGCTAGGCTCGTCGTGGGTCAGGCTCACGCCCATATCTTCTGCTGCCCGGAAGCCTTCTTCCTCCGAGTCGCTCATCTCAATAATCTTGCCGTCGGTGGAGAGCACCTCGACGTTCAGGCACAGAGACTGCATTTCCTTGATAAGAACCTTGAAGGATTCGGGGATACCCGGCTCAGGGATGTTCTCGCCCTTCACGATAGCCTCGTAAACCTTCACACGGCCCGCCACGTCATCGGACTTGACGGTCAGGATTTCCTGCAGGGTGTATGCGGCGCCGTATGCCTCCAGCGCCCACACTTCCATCTCACCGAAGCGCTGACCACCGAACTGAGCCTTACCACCCAGGGGCTGCTGGGTAATCATCGAGTACGGACCGGTGGAACGAGCGTGAATCTTGTCATCCACCAGGTGGTGCAGCTTCAGGATGTACTGGTAACCAACCGAAATCGGGTCCGGGAACGGCTCACCGGAACGGCCGTCAATCAGACGTGCCTTACCGGAACGGTTGATCAGACGGTCACCATCGCGGTTCGGATTCGAGTGATCCAGGAGGTCGAACAGTTCATCCTCGTGGGCACCGTCGAACACCGGAGTTGCCAGGCGGGTCGGGCCGGATTCCTTCGGGAAGTTCGGCATGCGCTTGAGCCACTCGGGCTCGCCCTCAATCTTCCAACCCTGCTTAGCCAGCCAACCGGTGTGGACTTCCAGAACCTGACCAATGTTCATACGACCGGGCACACCCAGCGGGTTCAGGATAACGTCCACGGGGGTACCGTCTTCCAGGAAGGGCATATCCTCGATCGGCAGGATCTTGGAAATAACACCCTTGTTACCGTGGCGGCCTGCAAGCTTGTCGCCGTCGGTAATCTTACGCTTCTGAGCCACGTACACGCGGACCAGCTGGTTCACGCCCGGGGGCAGATCGTCCTCATCATTGTTCTCGCGGTCGAAGATGCGGATACCGATAACGGTACCGGACTCGCCGTGAGGAACCTTCAGGGAGGTGTCGCGAACCTCGCGAGACTTCTCACCGAAGATTGCGCGCAGCAGGCGCTCCTCGGGGGTCAGCTCGGTCTCGCCCTTGGGGGTGACCTTACCAACCAGGATGTCGCCAGCCTCAACCTCAGCACCGATGTGGATGATGCCGCGCTCGTCCAGAGCCGAGAGAACATCCTCGGACACGTTCGGGATATCGCGGGTAATCTCCTCGGGGCCCAGCTTGGTGTCGCGGGCGTCAATCTCGTGCTCCTCAATGTGAATCGAGGTCAGCACGTCCTCAGAAACCATGCGCTGGGAGAGGATAATCGCATCCTCGTAGTTCAGGCCTTCCCACGGCATGTATGCCACGAGCAGGTTCTTGCCCAGCGCCAGCTCGCCGCCGTCGGTGGAGGGGCCGTCAGCAATAACGTCGCGGTATTCGACGCGCTGGCCTTCCTTCACCACAACGCGCTGGTTGTAGCAGTTACCCGGGTTCGAGCGGGAGAACTTCATGATCGGGTAGGTGGAGACAGAGCCGTCGTCGTTACGGACGATAACGGTCTTAGCGTCCACGGAGGAAACCACACCGGGCTTCTTCGCGAGCACGGAGTCACCGGAATCCAGTGCTGCGTACTTCTCCATACCGGTACCAACCACGGGAGCCTCAGACTCCAGCAGGGGCACAGCCTGACGCTGCATGTTAGCACCCATCAGTGCTCGGTTAGCGTCGTCGTGCTCCAGGTAAGGAATCAGGGCGGTAGCCACAGACACCATCTGGCGCGGGGAAACGTCCATGTACTGTACGGCGCCGGGAGCAACCATAACAGCTTCACCAGAACCGTCACCCGCACGGCAGAGAACCTCGTTCTCAGCGAAGGTGCGGTCAGGGTTCAGCGGTGCGTTTGCCTGCGCAATGACGACACCCTTCTCATCGTCAGCGGTCAGGTAGCGGACCTCATCAGTCACGCGGCCGTCAGTCACCACGCGGTAGGGGGTCTCAATGAAACCGAAGGAGTTGATGCGACCGTAGGTTGCCAGCGAACCAATCAGACCAATGTTCGGGCCTTCAGGGGTTTCAATGGGGCACATACGACCGTAGTGCGAGGGGTGGACGTCTCGAACTTCCATGCCTGCACGGTCACGGGACAGACCGCCCGGGCCCAGTGCGGACAGACGACGCTTGTGGGTCAGACCTGCCAGCGGGTTGTTCTGGTCCATGAACTGCGACAGCTGAGAAGTACCGAAGAACTCCTTGATAGCTGCCACGACGGGGCGGATGTTCACCAGGGACTGCGGGGTGATAGCGTCCACGTCCTGGGTGGTCATGCGCTCGCGAACCACGCGCTCCATACGGGACAGACCGGTACGGATCTGGTTCTCAATCAGCTCACCCACGGTACGGATACGACGGTTACCGAAGTGGTCAATGTCGTCGATATCGATCTTGAGGGAGATTTCCTCGCCGTCGCGGACGCCGGGGATGCTGGTCTCGCCTGCGTGCAGAGCGCAGAGGTAACGAATCATCTGAGCGATGTCGTCCTGGCTCAGAACGGAAGCCTCGGGGGAATCCATGGGAACGTCCACGCCGAGCTTACGGTTCAGCTTGTAACGGCCAACCTTCGCCAGGTCGTAGCGGCGCGGGGTGAAGTACATGTTGTCCAGCAGAGCCTGGGCAGCTTCAACCGTCGGGGGTTCGCCCGGACGCAGCTTGCGGTAGATGTCCAGCAGAGCCTCGTCGCGGTCCTTGACGGAGTCCTTCTCCAGGGTTGCGCGGATGGAATCGTACTGACCGAACTCAGCCAGGATCTTGGACTCGGTCCAGCCCAGAGCCTTCAGCAGAACAGTCACGGACTGCTTACGCTTACGGTCCAGACGCACGCCAACCTGGTCGCGCTTATCAATCTCAAGCTCGAACCATGCACCGCGGGAAGGAATCACGCGGGCAGAGTAAATGTCCTTATCGGAGGTACGGTCCGGAGCCTTCTCGAAGTAAGCACCGGGGGAACGCACCAGCTGAGAAACGACCACACGCTCAGTACCGTTAATAACGAAGGTGCCGGCCTCGGTCATCAGGGGGAAGTCACCCATGAACAGGGTCTGCTGCTTGACCTCGCCAGTAGCGAGGTTCATGAATTCAGCCTTAATGTACAGCGGAGCCGAGTAGGTTGCGTCACGGTCCTTGCACTCCTCAACAGAGTACTTGGGGTCAGCAAACTCAGGCTCAGAGAAGGAGAGCTGCATAGTCTCCTGGAAGTCACGAATCGGGGAGATTTCTTCAAAAATCTCAGCCAGACCGGACTGAGCGGGGACAGAAGTGTCACCAGCAGCCTGCGCCTTTTCCAGACGCTCCGCCCAGCGCTCGTTACCCACGAGGCGGTCGAAGCTATCGGTCTGGATAGCAAGCAGGTTGGGAACCTTCAGCGGTTCGTTAATCTTCGCGAATGAAATTCGGCGCGAGACGTTCTCTGCGCCGTTAGCGGCGTCATGGTTAGAGGTGCTCGAAGCGACCAAAATGGGGATCCTTCCACAGACATGTCTGTTAGCAATCAGCCTCCCGGCGACATTACCGGCGACACGACAACCTCAGCCCCCGAATAAAACGGTGCTCGAAGCTATAGAGTCGGACGGAAAAACGTCACCTTCAGCCCGTGCCCACCGCTATATGAAGGCACAAAGGTTAGGGAAAGCGTAAATACTAACGATACAGGAAGAAATCCCTTCTGTCTACCACACCCTCATCAGGAGTGCAAACCTGCCACAGCGTGCACCTAGCATTCCACCACATTCACAGCCAAACCACCCATGGACGTCTCCTTATAACGGTGAGACATATCCAAACCGGTCTGACGCATCGTCTCAATCACCTGATCCAACGACACACGATGCGTACCATCGCCACGCAACGCCATACGAGCCGCCGTCACAGCATTCGACGCAGCCATCGCATTACGCTCAATACACGGAATCTGCACCAAACCACCCACCGGGTCACACGTCAGACCCAAGTTGTGCTCCATCGCAATCTCAGCAGCATTCTCAACCTGCTCAGGAGTACCACCCATCACCTGCGCCAAACCGGCAGCAGCCATCGAGGAGGCACTACCCACCTCACCCTGGCAACCAACCTCAGCACCAGAAATCGACGCGCGCTTCTTATACAGCACACCCACAGCAGAAGACGCCAAGAAGAAATCAACAACCGCCTGATCACGAGCAGCCTGACCGCAATGACGAATACCCTGCGTGTAGTTCATTGCATAATGCAACACTGCCGGAATAATACCCGCAGCACCATTCGTCGGAGCAGTCACCACGCGACCACCAAAAGCGTTCTCCTCATTGACCGCCAAAGCAATCAGGTTCACCCAGTCAATAGCGAACTCAGGAGACTTCGAAGGATCCTCCACCATCAGATCGCGATGCCACGCACCCGCACGGCAACGCACCTTCAGCGGGCCCGGCAAATAACCCACACGCGCCAAAGAAGAGCCAATGCACTCCTTCATCACACGGTAGATATGCAAGATGCCGTCACGGACCTCCTGCTCAGAACGCAGCGAACACTCATTCGCCATCTTCAACTGCGCAATAGACAGACCAGACTCATTCGCCATCTCCAGCAACTCAGCGGCCGAACCAAACGGATACGGAGGATTCATCAGCGACGCGCCACCGGTCGCCTCCTCATCACCCTCAACAATGAAGCCGCCACCAATGGAATAGTAGGTGCGCTCCAACAGCAGCTGCTCACCCGCAAACGCCGCGATCTTCATACCATTCGTATGGCGCGGAAGAACCGTCAGAGGGCGCAGAGTCATATCCAGCTCACGGTACTTCACCACCGGGCCGTACACCTTCTGCTCCTCACCACCGGGCGCAGTCACACCGTAAGCAGAAGACGGGTAACCCGCCAGAGGCAGCGTACCGTCCACACTATTACGCTCAATCATCGCCTCAGAATCAGCGATATTGATCGTCTCCGGAACAAAACCACACAGACCCTTCAACGCAGCGCTCATCGTACCGTGACCAGCACCCGTAGCCGCCAACGAACCATACAGGTCAATGTGCACACCCGTCACATGGTCCAGCAGGCCCTCATCAATCAGCTCCGCCACAAAACGATTCGAAGCGCGCATCGGCCCCACCGTATGCGAGCTTGAAGGACCCACACCAATGCTGAACATCTCAAAAACGCTGATGTCATACGGCAGAGCCTCTGCCTTCTTCTGGGCACTACTGGGTGCGCTCTGGTCAATAGCCACGTTCTGTCCTTCAAATAAAAATGTCTATGCACCGCACCAAAAAATACGCACCCCTCAACGGAGGAACCACGCACCAATCTGCGGTCTATGCGTGCGGACAATCACCCTTGACTGGCCGCTCTAATCCTAACGCACTTCAGAACCATCACAAACTAAGGCTAGGAACACTTCGCGCCCTTCCCCGCCCCTCAACCCCACGTTACAGCGCAGAAAAGGCGCCGTGCCCACACAGGACACGGCGCCTCTCCCCTACAGATTACCTGCAGAAAAACTCTTACTTCTCACGCTTGTAGAACGGCAGAGCCACAACATCAAACGGAGCACGCTTACCGCGGATATCAACATCCACAGTAGAACCAACCTCAGAGAACTCACGGTTCACCAGCGCCATAGCAATCGGGAAGCCCAGAGTCGGGGAAGGAATACCGGAGGTAACCTCACCAATCTCATTGCCCTCAGCATCCACCAGCTTAGAACCGGCACGAGCAGGACGCTTCGCCTGAGCCTTCAAACCAACCAGGATACGCTTCGAATCGCTCTTAGCCAGCTCAGCCAAAGCCTCACGACCTACAAAGTCAGCAGCCTTCTTCTCCAGAGCAATCTCAACCAGGCGGCCCAGACCGGACTCAAACGGAGTAATCTCAAGACCCAGCTCATGACCGTACAGCGGCATACCAGCCTCAAGACGCAGGGAGTCACGAGAAGCCAGACCGGCAGGAATCATGCCGAAAGGCTCACCTGCAACAGCCAGCTTATCCCACAGCTCAACAGCCTTCTCATTCGGAACGAACAGCTCAAAGCCATCCTCACCGGTGTAACCGGTACGAGCCAGCAGAACATCAACGCCAGCAACAGTCAGCGGCACCGAAGCGTAGTACTTCAGCTCGCGGACAGCCTCCTCATCAGAGACGCCAGCAGCCAGCAGAATCTCCTCAGCACGAGGACCCTGAACAGCAATCAGAGAGGTCTGATCCGACTCATTCACAAACTCAACATTGAAATCACCCAGGCGCTCGCTCATCGCAGCAAAGTCAGTGTCAATGTTCGAAGCGTTCGGAACAACCATGAACTCTTCATCGCCCAGACGGTAAGTAATCAGGTCGTCAATCACGCCGCCCTTGTCGTTAACCAGGATCGAGTACTTCGCCTTACCGACCTTCAGGATGGACATGTTCGACACCAGAGCGTAATCCAGGAACGCACCCGCATCCGGACCGGTCACACGGAACTCACCCATGTGGGACAGGTCGAAAATACCGGCACGGGTACGGACAGCCTCGTGCTCAGCAACGTCGTTAGCGTACTTCAGGGGCATATCCCAGCCGCCGAAGTCGGTGAAAGAAGCGCCAAGCTTCTCGTGGACAGAGTACAGAGAGGTCTTCTTGGGGGACATTAGATTCTCCTCACGCACAGCCTTGTGCTGTTATCGTTCAATCGTCGTAGATTTGATTCGCCCCCACAGACACGAGATACGCTGCGGAGGCGACCCCCACCCGCCCCCAGAAACCTGAGGACGGGTGAGGCAGGTAGACCGCTACAGCCTACCCAGGAGCGTTATAGGCTCCTTATGCTTCCAGGTCGAAAGCCTCCATCGGGGGGCATTCGCACACGAAGTTACGGTCACCGCCCGCGCCATCAATACGACCCACCGAAGTGAAGTACTTGTTAGCGCGCAGGCTCGGAACCGGGAAAGCGGCCTGAGTACGGCTGTAGGGGCGATCCCACTCATCAGCGCTCACCACATCAACGGTGTGCGGTGCGTTGCGCAGAACCGAATCCTCCACAGCGACCTTGCCCTCAGCCACCTCGATAATCTCGTCGTAGATGGTCTCCATTGCCTCAATGAAGCGGTCCAGCTCTTCCTTCGACTCAGACTCAGTCGGCTCAACCATCAGGGTGCCCGGAACCGGGAACGCCAGGGTCGGAGCGTGGAAGCCGAAGTCCATCAGACGCTTGCAGACATCCTCAGCAGTCACGTGAGACTGATCGGTCAGCTGGCGCAGGTCCAGGATGCACTCGTGAGCGACCAGACCGCCGGGGCCGGTGTACAGCACCGGGTACTTGTCGTTGAGCTTCTTCGCAATGTAGTTAGCGTTCAGCACCGCGTACTGCGAAGAGTCCTTCAGACCCTGAGCGCCAGTCATCGCAATGTACATCCAGCTAATCGGCAGAACGCCGGCAGAGCCGAAGAACGCCTGCGAAATCGGCAGTGCAGCATCGTTGGGGAGCTTACCCTCAGCATCAGCGCGGTATGCGTCACCGGGCAGGAACTTCGCCAGGTGCTCACGAACAGCCAGCGGGCCAACACCGGGGCCGCCACCACCGTGAGGAATGGAGAAGGTCTTGTGCAGGTTCAGGTGCGAAACATCGCCGCCGAACTTACCGGGCTGAGCGAAGCCCATCTGAGCGTTCAGGTTCGCACCGTCCAGGTACACCTGGCCGCCAGCCTCGTGAACCAGCTGGCAAACCTCAGCAACCTGCTCCTCAAACACACCGTGAGTGGAGGGGTAGGTAATCATGATGCCGGCAACCTTGGGACCGTACTTCTCGATCTTTGCCTTCAGGTCGTCAACATCAATAGAACCGTCAGCCGCAGTTGCCACACCGGCAACCTTCAGACCAGCCAGAGCAGCAGATGCCGCGTTGGTGCCGTGAGCAGACAGCGGAATCAGGACGGTATCGCGCTCGTGGTCGCCGTTAGCCTCGTGGAAGGAACGGATAGCGCGCAGACCAGCGTACTCACCGGTCGCACCCGAGTTCGGCTGCAGGGAAATAGCATCGTAACCGGTAATAGCAACCAGCCACTCGCTCAGGTCCTTAATCAGCTCGTGCCAGCCCTCAGCCTGATCCTCCGGGACCAGCGGGTGAATGTTCGCGAACTCGGGCCAGGAGATGGGCTCCATCTCAGCAGCTGCATTCAGCTTCATGGTGCACGAACCCAGCGGAATCATGGTGCGGTCAAGCGCCAGGTCCTTATCGGCGAGGTGACGCAGGTAGCGCATCATCTCGGTCTCGGAGCGGTACTTGTGGAAAATCGGGTGCTGCATGTAGTCGTCGGTACGCAGCAGCTCAGCGGGCAGATCGTACTGTGCATCTGCCTCACCCAGGGTACCGCCCAGAGCCTCAACCAGGCTCTTGAGCAGTTCCTCACCGTGAGACTCACCCACGGAAATACCAACACGGTTCTCGTCGAAGCGGCGGATGTTCACGCCAGCTTCCAGAGCCTTCGCAACCAGCTCGTCAGCGCGGCCAGGAGCCTCCACCACGACCGTGTCGAAGAAAGTGTCGTGAGCAATGCCGTAGCCCGCAGCCTTCAGCGCGGTAGCAACACGAGCGGCGTTGGTGTGCAGACGGTTCGCGATAGCGCGCAGACCCTCAGGACCGTGGTACATCGCGTAAGCGCCAGCAACAATCGCCAGCAGAGCCTGAGCAGTACAAATATTGGAAGTAGCCTTCTCACGGCGGATGTGCTGCTCACGAGTCTGCAGAGCCAGACGGTACGCGGGCTTACCGGCAGAGTCCTTAGAAACACCCACCAGACGACCGGGCATGGTGCGTTCCATACCCTTGTGAACAGCCATGTACGCAGCGTGGGGGCCACCGAAGAAGAAGGGCAGACCGAAACGCTGAGTGTTACCCACAGCGATATCAGCGCCCAGCTCACCCGGGGACTTCAGCAGGGTCAGAGCCAGCAGGTCAGCGACAACGGTGACCAGAGCATTACGCTCCTTAGCGGCCTTAATCAGCGGCTCAATATCGCGAATCTCGCCCTCGTTGCCGGGGTACGCCAGGACGATACCGTACAGGTCGCCCTCGGGCAGGCCCTCAGAGAAATCAGTAATCACGAAAGGAATGCCGAGCATCTCTGCACGACCACGAGTCACCGAAATAACCTGAGGCAGGCAACGGGAGTCAATGGCGAAGAAGCCGTTCTTGACCTTGCGGTTTGCGCGGTGCATCATGACAGCTGCTTCAGCCACGGCAGAAGCCTCATCCAGCAGGGAGGAGTTTGCAATCTCCAAGCCGGTCAGTTCCATCACGGTGTTCTGGAAGTTCAGCAGAGCCTCCAGACGGCCCTGAGAAATCTCAGCCTGGTACGGGGTGTAAGAAGTATAGAAACCGGGGTTTTCCAGAATGTTACGGCGCAGAACTGCGGGAGTTACAGCATCGTAGTATCCGGCACCAATCATCTGGGCGAGAACCTTATTCTTCGCTGCATAGCCGGCAATCTTTGCCTGAGCCTCATGCTCCGACAGCGGAGCAGGCAGCTGCAGATCGCCGTCAAGGCGAATCTGAGAAGGGACAACAGCGTCCATCAGCGCATCCAGGGAGGAATATCCCAGGGTTTCGAGCATCTGCTCTGCGTCTGCGGAACGGGGGCCGAGATGACGTTCAATAAAGGACATAGGGTTCTCCTATTGGTCGGCGCAAACCGTAGAGGGGTCACGTCGCGCTATTGCGACGAGTCGAACATCTTAAGTGTCCCACATCTCCACAAAGTTTTGCCAGCTTTATCAGCATTCGACATGCCAGAATATCAAGCTCTTCTGCCCGCTAATCTGCCCGCTAAACCCCCTCCCCGTTAGACGAAAAACAGCAGAAAACACAAAGTCCGGCCCGTTCTCTCCGAAGAGAAAACGAGCCGGACTCAGCCAAAGCAAACTTCACATACATCCCGCAGAAGGATGTACTAGAAGACCCTACTTAGCGTGGTTGAGCTTGCCACCGTGCGGCACCAGGAATGCCGACAGGAAAGCCAGAGCCGCAGTCACAGCCAGCAGCATCAGACCAACAAAGTAGTTGTTGTGCTCCTGGTTGTAGGTTGCACCCATCACCAGCGGCGGGAAGAAGCCACCCAGAGCACCAGCAGCAGCAATCACACCGGACACCGCGCCAACGTTCTTCGGGTCAGCTGCACGACCCACCCAGCCGAAGACCGAGCCGTGGCCCAGACCCAGCAGAGCAGCCATCAGAATGAAGACAGCACCATACACGTGCTCAGCATTAGGCTGGAACGCGGTAATAACTGCCAGAATCACCACACCACCCAGGGAGATGAGGGAGATAACCTTCGGACCGAACTTATCAGCCAGAACACCACCGAAGGGACGAGCGATCACAGCAGCAGCCGCAAAGCCAGCCGCACGCATACCAGCGTCGTTAGCGTTGAAGCTGTAGATGTTGCTCAGGTAAGTAGGCAGGTAGTTCGAGAATGCCACGAACGCACCGAACACAACAGCGTAGAGGAAGCACAGCTGCCAAGTGGTCTTCACCTTGAATGCCTGAATAATCTTCGGCATCAGCGGAGTAACCTCACGGCCTACAGTTGCCGGAGAATCCTTCAGGAAGAAGAAAGAAATAGCAGCGGTCACAGCACAGATAACAGCAATTAGAACGTGAGTCTGGAAGTAACCAATACCCTGCACCAGGCGGGGGGTAGCGAATGCAGAAATTGCAGTACCCACCATGCCGGCACCGAACACACCGGTCGCAAAGCCCTTCTTGGAAGCGTCATACCATGCGGAGCTGAAGGGAATACCCACAGCGAACACGGTACCCGCAATACCCAGGAAGAATGCCACAACAAGCAGCATGGGCAGCGAGTTCAGCTGACCAGCAACACCAACCAGGAAGACCAGGGGCGCGCTAATCGCCAGAACAACGGTGAACATGATACGACCACCGTAGCGGTCAGTCAGACCGCCAACGGGAATACGGCCAATAGCGCCGATAAAAATCGGCATAGCAACCAGAAGGCTGGTCATACCAGCGTCCAGGTGCATCTGCTTTGCATACATCTTCGCCAGCGGGCCAACAACGGTCCACGCCCAGAAACCAATGGTTGAGGCGAAGGTTGCAAGCAAAACGTTACGGAGCTGACCATTCTTCAGGTCGTAGCTCGGTGCAGCAGGGGTGCTCATATTTCCTCTTTTGCAATATGGATGTGTGTATTAGCGGTCGGCGCGCTCACGCGGGAGAGTGCCTACCGGGTCCCAACCTCGACGTGCACCAACACGCTGGCCGCCACGAGAGCGGTACACGGTGTAGGGGCGGAAGAGGTAGTGCAGGGGCACAGTCAGTGCGTGCACCAGGCGGGTAAAGGGCCAAATGATGAACAGAACCATAGCCACCACGATGTGAATCTTGAAAGCCACAGGAATATTCACCATCAGAGCCACCTCAGGGTGGAAGTAGAACAGCGAACGGAACCAAACAGCAATGGTCTCACGGTAGTTGAAGTGAACCTCGTGACCATTTACCGGAGGCAAACCGCCCGAGGGGTTCACAGCCGAAAGCAGAGTAGCCGCAGTACCAGCGAGAATCACCAGAACCAAAACGACATACATCAGAACGTCATTACGAGTGGTAGCCGAACGCACACGAGAGTTCGAAACACGACGACCAATCAGAACGAACATACCAATAATGGTCGCAACCGCGGCAACAGAACCGCCAGCCAGCGCCACAATGTGGTAAGTGTCCTCCGAAATGACCAGGTCAGTGAGTGCCTTAGGCACCAGCAGACCACCAACATGGCCAAGGAACACGGCCGCAAGACCGTAGTGGAACAGGGGCGAAGCGATGCGCAGCAGCTTCGACTCATAGACCTGGGACGAGCGGGTAGTCCATCCGAACTGGTCAGTACGGTAACGCCAAATGGTGCCACCAATCAGAACGACCAGTGCAACATAGGGCAGAACGCCCCACAGCAGGATGTCAACAATACCCGGATCGGCTACAGCCTGTGCAGCATGTCCTGCGTTCTCAGAAGCAAGTACGTACACGTGTTGTCTCCTCACAAGGGATAAAACTAGTTAGAACGAGCCGAAGCCTGCTGGAGCAGCTGATGATCAGCGTAACCATTCAAGCCAACAGTCTCGACGGGAGGGCCGTAGCCAGCCATCTTCTGAACCTCCTCCTGAGTCTGCGGAGAGACGCCAGGAAGGGTATCGCAGATGCTCTGCAACAACCCGTAGTGGGGCAGATTTCCGTCCTTCATGGACAGACGAAGAAGCTCAAGGGACGGACGGTACGCTTGCAAAGCAGAACGGCCCTTACGGCGATCCACCAACGCACAGAACTCCAGCACCAGCGGCAGGTAATCCGGAAGCTCACCATTCAAAACGGTCAACATACCGGAGTCGCGGTACATCTGCTTGAAACGCAGAAGAGTCTCACCACGGCGGCGGGTATCGCCATCGGTCCAGTAGGACAGATGCAACGAATGACGACGGGAAAGGTCGTATTCCTGCACGTACTCGGACTGCACATCCTCCAGGTCCTTAGAAGTCAGCCACTGCTGAACCGCATCAACGGCAGCAATGAAAGCCTCATCCTGGGTGGAAGCGGCAATCTCGACCAGTTCGGGCAGAACCTTCAGAGTTTCCTCATCGGGGTAGCCCAGGAGCATACCGCTCACCTGGTAGATTACCGAGTCCTTATCCTCGCCGGGACCGTAATCGATATCGAACGGGTTCTCCGGCTGAGCCGGCTCCGAGACAGCAGCCTCGGAACCGGCCTTGCCCATGAGCTTGGAAAAGAATCCAGCCACTTATTACTTCTTTCCGGTGGTATTCGGGAAGAGGCCGTCAGGACGGGAAGAACCGTCCCAGCTGAACAAGCTGACCTTGTTGTTAGCCTCGTAGACACCGGTGGACACGGGGGTCGGGCGACCCTCCATGTCGTTGAACGCATCGCCGTACATGCCGGGTCCGCCATCCACGCTCAGGGAGCAGCCCATTTCCTCAAGGTTGTGGGCGTCTTCCATGTGAGCCTTAGGAATGACGTAACGCTCGTTGTACTTAGCAATAGCCATCAGACGGTACATCTCGTACACCTGCTGACCGGTCATGCCGACAGCCTGAGCGATCTCCTCGTTGCCTTCGCCACCGAGGTTGATGTCACGCATGTACGAACGCATCGCAGCCAGGCGGCGCAGAACGTTAGTAACAACCTCAGTGTCACCAGCGGTGAACAGCTCAGCCAGGTACTCAACCGGAATACGGAGAGACTCAATAGCGCCGAACAGGTTGTTGCTGTTCTCTGCATCGTGGCCCTGCTCCTTGAGCAGGTCAACAATCGGAGACAGCGGCGGCACGTACCAAACCATCGGCATGGTGCGGTACTCGGGGTGCAGGGGCAGAGCCACCTTCCACTCCTTCGCCAGCTTGTACACGGGCGACTTCTGAGCTGCAGTAATCCACGCCTCGGGGATGTCGTTCTTACGAGCCTGCTCAATCACAGCCGGATCCGAAGGATCAAGCATCAGCGACAGCTGAGCCTCGTAAAGGTCCTTCTCATCCTCAACCGAAGCAGCCTCAGTCACGCGGTCTGCATCGTAGAGGAAGATACCGATGTAGCGCATACGACCAACACAGGTCTCAGCACACACGGTCGGGATACCAGCCTCAATACGGGGGTAGCAGAAGGTACACTTCTCAGCCTTACCCGTCTTGTGGTTGAAGTACACCTTCTTGTAGGGGCAGCCGGTGATGCACTGACGCCAACCGCGGCAACGGTCCTGGTCAACCAGAACAATGCCGTCCTCAGCACGCTTGTAGATAGCGCCGGAGGGGCAAGAAGCCATGCAGGAGGGGTTCAGGCAGTGCTCACAAATACGAGGCAGGTAGAACATGAAGGTCTGCTCGAACTCGAACTTAATCTTGTCCTCAGCCTTCTTGCGAACCTTCTCAACCAGCGGGTCCAGGTGACCGTACTCGGTCGCACCAGCCAGGTTGTCGTCCCAGTTCATACCCCACTCGACCTTGGTGTCCTCACCGGTGATGAGGGAGACCGGCTTAGCAGCCGGGAAGTCATCACCCAGAGGAGCACTGGTCAGGTTCTGGTAATCGTAGGTCCAGGGCTCGTAGTAGTCGTTCAGCTCGGGCTGAATCGGGGAAGCGAAAATCGTGAAGAGCTTCTGGAAGCGGTTACCGCTCTTGAGCTCCAGACGACCGCGCTTGTTCAGCACCCAGCCGCCCTTCCACTTCTCCTGATCCTCGTAACGGCGGGGGTAACCCTGACCGGGACGAGTCTCAACGTTGTTGAACCAGACGTACTCGGTACCGGCTCGGTTCGTCCATGCCTGCTTACAGGTCACGGAGCAGGTGTGGCAGCCGATGCACTTATCGAGCGCCATCACCATCGCAACTTGTGCCATAACGCGCATTAGAAAGTTACCTCCTGGGACTTACGGCGACGGATGTACGAGACGATGTCTCGCTGGTTACCGGTCGGTCCAAGATAGTTGAAGGCGAACGCCTGGTGAGCGTAGCCACCAATCATGTGGGTGGGCTTCAGAAGAATACGGGTCACCGAGTTGTGAATACCACCGCGCTTGCCGGTGACTTCAGACTTCGGGCTAACCATACGCTCCTGAGCGTGGTAAACGAAGCAGATACCCTCGGGCATACGGTGCGAAACGACCGCACGACCGACGAAGACACCGTTGGTGTTCACACACTCAATCCACTCGCCGTCCTTGACGCCAATCTTCTCAGCGTCCTGCGGGCTCATCCACGCAGTCGGACCACCACGGAACATGCTGAGCATGTAGTGGTTATCGAAGTACTGCGAGTGAATTGCCCACTTGTTGTGCGGGGTCAGGTAGCGAACAGCAACCGAAACACCATCGGTAGTACCGAGCTCGGGCTCGTTGTACAGGCCGGTCATATCCAGCGGCGGACGGTAAATCGGCAGAGCCTCGCCCATTTCGTGCATCCAGTCGTGGTCGAGGAAGAAGTGCATACGGCCGGTCAGGGTGTGGAACGGCTTCTTCTTCTCGATGTTGACGGTGAACGGAGCGTAGCGGCGACCGCCGGTCTCCGAACCGGACCACTCGGGGGAGGTCATCACGGGCTGCGGTGCGGACTGGGTCATGGGGAAGGTGATACGACGTTCCTCGTTACCTTCTGCCAGATCCATCAGGTGCAGACCGGTCTGCTTCTCGAGCTCCTTGAAGCCCTTGATAGCAACCTCACCGTTAGAGGTACCGGAAATCATGAGGATTGCTTCAGAAATCTTCACGTCGGTATCCAGTGCCGGACGGCCTGCGCCCTTACCGGAGTCCATCACGCCGAATTCCTTAGCCATCTTCGCGACTTCGTCCTTCAGATCGTAAGTGATGAACTTGGTGGTAGCACCGAGCTTATCGAACAGCGGGCCAACGGTGGTGTACATGTCGTACAGGGCACCGTAGTCACGCTCGACAGTGACGAAGTTCGGCATGTTCTTGCCGGGTACGCCCTCCATACCGGGGGTGTTCTTCCAGTCGGGTGCGTGGCCGCCGGGCTGAGCAATCTGGCCGGGGGTGTCGTGCAGCAGCGGGACCGAAACGATGTCCTTGCGGACGCCGAGGTGCTTCTTAGCCAGGCGAGTGAACTCGTATGCCAGAGCCTTGAAGGTCTCGTGGTCGGTCTTTGCCTCCCACGGCGGGTCAATCGCCGGGGAGAACGCGTGCAGGAACGGGTGCATATCGGTCGAGGAGATATCGTGCTTCTCGTACCAGGTTGCAGTCGGCAGAACGATGTCAGACAGCAGGGTAGTGGAGGTCATACGGAAGTCCGAGGTGACCAGCAGATCCAGCTTGCCCTGAGGTGCTTCATCAACCCACTTCACTTCGTTCGGCAGCTTCTCCGAATCGGAGCCCTGGACGTTGTCCATGCTACCGACCAGGTGCTTCAGGAAGTAGCTCTCACCCTTAGCGGAGGAACCGAACAGGTTCGAACGCCACAGGGTCAGGGTACGAGGCCAGTTGACGGGGTTGTCGACGTCCTCAACGGCGAACTCCAGGTCACCGGAGTTCAGGCGCTTTGCGATGTAGTCCGCGTTCGAGGAAGCCTCACCGCGTGCCACTGCCTGCTCTGCCTTCTCAGCCAGTTCCAATGAGTTCTCGGGGAACTGCGGGTAGAACGGCATCCAGCCCATGCGCACGGAGCGTGCCACAACGTCAGCAGTGTGAACGTCGCGCAGCTCGCCCTTAGCCAGCGGGGACTGCAGGTAGTCGGTGGAGTATGCATCCTGACGGAACTGGTCAGTATGCATGTACCAGAAGCCGGTACCGATCATGTGACGCGGCGGGCGGCTCCAGTCCAGAGCGTTCGCAATGTTGGTCAGACCGGTCAGCGGACGTGCCTTCTCCTGGCCCACGTAGTGAGCCCAACCGCCACCGTTACGGCCCTGGCAACCGGTCAGGTTCAGCAGGGCGAGGATAGCGCGGTAGGTGGTGTCAGCGTGGTACCACTGGCAGATACCTGCACCGAAGATAATCATGGAGCGACCGCCGGAATCCAGGGCGCTCTTGGAGAACTCGCGGGCAACGCGGATAACAGCCTCGGCGGGGACAGAAGTAATCTGCTCCTGCCATGCCGGGGTGTTCTGAACGTTCCAGTCCTCGTAGTCCTTAGCCCAGGTACCGGGCAGACCCTCACGGCCCACACCGTACTGTGCCAGCATGATGTCGAAGACGGTGGTGACTTCGTGGCCTTCAACGTAGGCTACGGGCACACCGCGGGTAATGACGTCGCCGTGACCCTTCGGGTTATCGAAGGTCGGCATCTTAATCTCAACAGCTGCAGACTGACCCTGGGGCAGGTCGCGAATCGACAGAATCGGTTTACGACCCTGCAGGTCCAGGTTCCACTTGCCCTGGTCTTCCTGAGCGTAACGGTGGCCCATGGTGCCGTTGGGCACGAAGACCTCGCCGGTCTCGCGGTCCATCAGGACGGGCTTGAAGTCAGCGTTCGCCTGCTCAGCCTCACCAGCGAGCTTAGCTGCGGTCAGGAACTTGGAGGGGACCTTCACGCCGTCTTCGCGGGTTTCCAGGGTGACCAGGAAGGGAAGGTCGGTGTAGGTCAGGGAGAAGTCCTCGAAGAACTCGACACGCTGGTCGACGTAGTTCTCCTTGAGGATGACGTGTCCCATTGCCATAGCCAGTGCCGCGTCGGTACCTGCCTGTGCGGGCAGCCACTCATCAGCGAACTTGGTGTTGTCGGCGTAGTCGGGGCTCACGGTGACAACCTTGGTACCGCGGTAGCGAACCTCGGAGACCCAGTGAGCGTCCGGGGTACGGGTCAGCGGAACGTTTGCACCCCACATGATGAGGTATGCAGCGTCCCACCAGTCGCCGGACTCGGGAACGTCGGTCTGGTCGCCGAAGACCTGCGGGGAAGCCACGGGAAGGTCGGCGTACCAGTCGTAGAAGCTGGTCATGACGCCACCGGTCAGCTGGATGTAGCGAACACCCGCGCTGAAGGAGGCCATAGACATTGCCGGAATCGGAGTGAAGCCGGTGTTACGGTCGGGACCGTAGTACTTGATGGTGTGCACGTGAGCAGCAGCCATCAGCTCGAGAGCCTCAGCCCAGGTCGAACGCACCAGACCACCTTTACCGCGTGCGTTAACGTAGCGTGCACGCTTGGCGGGGTCGGACACGATGGAGTGGAAGGCGTCCACGGGATCGTTGTGGATTGCCTTCGCTTCGCGGTACATCTCCAGCAGGAGACCGCGAACGTAGGGGTACTTAACGCGGGTGGGAGAGTAGGTGTACCACGAGAATGCTGCACCGCGGGGGCAACCACGGGGCTCGTACTCGGGGCGGTCGGGACCAACCGAGGGGTAGTCGGTTTCCTGTGCTTCCCAGGTGATAATGCCGTCCTTGACGTACACCTTCCAGGAGCAGGAGCCGGTGCAGTTCACGCCGTGGGTAGAGCGAACTTCCTTATCGTGGCTCCAACGGTCTCGGTAGAAGGCGTCACCTTCGCGGCCGCCTTCACGGAAGACGGCGCGGCCGTCTTCAGTCTCATCCCAGCGGGAGAAGAACTTACCGAACTTGATCAGCTGATCGGTAAGGGGGCCATCCGGGCCCTTAATCTGTGATGCTTGTTCCATACTGCCCAATATATCTGAAAATTGGCATGGAAAATACGAGATAAAAACCTTGCCTAATTCATACGAAATAAGGGTGTTTTAGACCGTAAGCCAGGCAGAAATTCCACCCTCAAGCATGTACACAGAACGCTCCTCCAGAGGGGCTATTTCACGAGCAGCCTCGACCGTTCGAGTGTATCCAGTGCAGTAAATAACGATTTTCTGGGCATTTGCGGGGATTTTACGCTCAATTAGGGCCTTGAGAGAGCCATTTCGTGCCGCCTCAAGCAGTTCAGTGAGGGGCAGATTAATAGCGCCCTCAATGGCGAAAGCATTGAATTCCACCTGCTCACGAACGTCCAAAAGGGCAATATTTTCACCCAATGACACCTTTTTAAGGTCCTGAGCGCTTATCGAGCGAGGTTTTGAGTCGGCAGAAGTGCTTGTAAAATCCTGAGAAATATTACGAATTGTTACATTATTTTTGGGGTTATGACTCTTTTTAGCCGGCAAATCAGCGTTTTTCTTAGGCTGAGCTTGCACGCTAGCTACAAGAGGTATATATTCCCACCTCCCGCTTAACGCCGAATATAGGCCAACCTCACCCATCAGCGGCTCCCCCACCCCGGTCAGCAACTTAACGGCTTCCATAGCCATCGCGGCACCCACCACGCCAGCCATAGCACCCACCACACCGGCGGTACTACACGACGGCACGCTGCCAGCCGCAGGAGCCTGAGGGTACAAATCCTCATACACCGGACCGTGCCCCGCCCAAAACACGCTCAACTGCGCATCAAAGCCAAGAATCGCAGCCCACACATGCGGAATCCCAGCACGCGCAGCCGCCGCCGACACCACATAACGAGACTCAAAATTATCGCTACCATCCAGCACCACATCAGCACCAGACAAAAGCTCATCAACATTCGCCTCCGTCAGACGCTCACGTACCGGCAACACCTCAATCAAAGGATTCAGCGAGCGCAAAGACTCAGCGGCAGACTCAGCCTTAGAATTACCCACCCTGGCATGCGTATGGATCACCTGGCGGTGCAGATTCGAAGCATCCACGAAGTCATCATCAACCACCACGATCTGACCGACACCGGCACCCGCCAGGTACAGCAGCGCGGGAGCGCCCAAACCACCAGCACCCAACACCACCACGCGTGCGCCCTTGAGCGCCAGCTGAGCCTCATACCCCATTTCGGGCAGAATCAGCTGACGAGAATAGAACGCACGCTCAGCGGCAGAGAGCTCGCTCGCACTGCGAGAGGTGTGAGAAGACATAAGGGTTCCTCGCATCAAGTAGTAGAGGTAGCTTGCAATTTCAGGAATCTAAGCCTCAAGGAGAATAAGCCTGCCCGAGAGAAATCCCCCTGGCAGACTTATATAGCGATATCAGAATACTCAGAAGGCTAAGCGGGCGAAGTATCCACACCAACCCACTCGATGCTTCCATCGAGCAGTTCCTGTTCCTTCCAAATCGGCACACGAGCCTTCACCCGGTCAGCCACCAGCTCACAGGCATCAAATGCGCGGCCACGGTGAGCAGCAGAAGCCATTACGGTCAGAGCCGACTCACCAATAGCAATCGGCCCCACACGGTGCACAGCCCACAGACGCACGCCGTCCAGCTCGGCAGCAACCTCGGCGGCAACCTCCGCAATATACTCACGAGCCTGCGGATGCGCACTATAGGACAGCCCGCGCACCGCGCTACCGTGATCATGGTTGCGCACAATGCCATCAAAAATTACCAGGGCACCCATGGCGTCAGTCATGACCTCCGCCTTAGCCGCCGCGTACAGCGGTTCCAGGGGAGCTTCCGTAATATCGGTGAACACCACGGTCGAGCCGCTCGGCTCAGCACCGTGCGCGCCCGAATGGTCCAGGGATTCTTCCTTCTGCGACTTAGTGGTCATGGTAGTCCTCCATCTGACGGCAAATGTGCTCAACAAGCGGGTCGAGGGTTGCCACGCCGTCCTTCACGCCACCGCGCGAACCGGGCAGGGTCATCACGAAGGTGCGATCAATGACGCCCGCCACGCCGCGTGAAAGCACCGCCGCGGGGACGTTCTTCAGACCGTTCATCCAGAAGGCATGCATGATGCCGGGCACTTCCTTATCCAGGTGGGGGCGAACCGCCTCCACGGTCTGGTCGTCAGAGTTCAGACCGGTACCGCCGCTGGTCAGAATGAACGTCGGCAGGTTACCGTTCTTCTTGCCCTCGGCCACCAGGGTGTTGAAGTACTCGACAATATCGCGGTCTTCAATGACCACGGCATCCGGGGTATCAAAGCCGCGCGAGCGCAACCACTCCACGGCGATGGGACCGGACTTATCCTCGTACACGCCGCGGGCTGCGCGGGTGGAGGCGACAATGACCAGGCCGGTGAGGTTCTCCGGCATGGTGTAGTCTTCGCTACTCATTGGCTTTCCTTTTCTGTATCTATCAGATGACGGGGGTGTGCTGCTGTAGCTTAGGAGTCCTCGCGGACGGACCAGTCGCCGGACTTGCCGCCGCTCTTCTCCAGAACACGAATATTAGTAATGACGGCGTGCTTATCGACTGCCTTAATCATGTCGAAAACGGTCAGTGCCGCCGAGGAGACAGCGGTCAGCGCCTCCATCTCTACGCCGGTGACGCCGCGGGTCTTCACGGACGCCTCAATACGCACAAAGTCGGTCCCACGCTCAAAGTCCACCGTGATCTTGCCCAGCGGCAGCGGGTGGCAGAGGGGAATGATTTCCGGGGTGCGCTTAGCGCCCATGATGCCGGCAACACGTGCGACCGGAAGCGCATCCCCCTTGGGCAGGTCAGCGTCAAAAATCATGGCGATAACGTCTTCGCGGGTGCGCACGGTTGCCTCGGCCAGGGCGGTACGGGTAGTGACCGACTTCTCCGTAACGTCCACCATGTGCGCCGAGCCGTCGGCGCGCACGTGGGTCAGTTCCTGGTTGGGCTGCGAGGTAGAGGTCATCGTTTCTCCTGGCTTCTGCGCGGTATTCTTCTGCCGCGAATCGTTACTTAGTGTGAGTCTCAATTATTCCTTGTCGTTGACGCAAGGAACAATGCGGGGGCATTTCGCTTAGTTATCGGTGAGGCGAATGCGGTGGTAGGGCACCGCCTCTCCCCCGGTGTAGGTGGTTCCGGGCGCCAGCTCAATGAGCACATCCGCCTGAGCGGCGCGGTGCAGCAGGTGCGATCCCGAGAGGACGTCCGGGTAGAGCTCCACCCGGTAGGTTCCGGGTTCCACCTCGACCATGGCGAGGGTGCCGCGCAGGAACTGGCGCTTAGTCGCAGGTGCGGTGAGCGGGGCTTCGGTGACGAGCACGCCTCGGGGTGCGTTGTTCAGGGTTGCCTGTTCGGAGGCGACCGCGTAGGGCACGCCGTAGGGGCCGCCGGCACGCAGGTAGGGGCGAAGAATCAGCGCGTACGAGATGAGCGTGCTCACAGGGTTTCCGGGGAAGGAAATCATGGGCACGCGGTGGCCCTTGAAGTCGAGCAGGTTCACGCCCTGGGGGCCGCCGGGCTGCTGGCTGACGTGGCCAAACCAGGAGATGGGCACCAGAATATCGGCTTCGTGTGCCTTGGCGATGGCGTTGCGGACCACCTCGTATTTGCCGTGGCTGATACCGCCGGAGGTGATGATGATGTCCGGTTTGAAGCTCTCGTACTCTGCTGCGAGGCGGTGCAGCAGCTCTACGGGGTCGTCACCGATAGCGATGCGGCGCACCTCCGCCCCGTCTTCGCGGAGCATGGCGGTGAGCATGGGGCCGTTGGCATCAAAAATCTGGCCTTGACCGAGCTCCTGAGTGGTGGCGCTTCCATCTTCTTCAACACCGGAGAGGATCTCGTCGCCGCCGGTGCACACGAGCACGCGGGGGCCGGCCGCAACGGTCAGGCGCGCATAGCCCTGGGATGCGAGCGCACCAAGCAGGGCGGGGGTGATGCGTTCACCGGCGCGTGCAAGGATCTGGCCGGTGACGACGTCTTCGCCGCGGCGGCGCACGAACTGTCCGGGCTTGCCGGGGGCGAGTTTAACCTTTTCGCTGGGGCGGCCGAAGGATTCGGGTAGGTCGGGGTATTCGATGCGTTCGGACTGTTCGACGGGGATGACGGCGTCGTAGCCCTTGGGCATGGGTGCGCCGGTCATGATGGGGTAGGTCAGGTCGTCGGAAGAGCGGGAACGCTGAAGGGGGCGGCCGGCGGGGATTTCGCGTCCGACGGTGAAGATGCGGTCTTCGCGTTCTGCGGCTTCGGCGGTGAGGGCGTAGCCGTCCATTTGGGAGTTGTCGAAGCTGGGTACGTCCATGCGTGCGGTGACGTCTTGGGCGAGGACGCGTCCTGCCGCTTGGTAGAGGGGAACCGTTTCTGCGGTGCCGATGAAGACTTCGCGTAGCAGTAGTGCCAGGTAGGCGCGGTATTCTTCGGTGCTGGGGGTTCCGTTGAATTCGGGGGAAATCATGGCGATTCCAATCGTGCGGCGGCAGTTATAACTAGTGTAGGTGTGTGTTTGCGGGCTGGTAAATGCAGTTTTACCTAAGGGCCGGTGTGGGCCGGGTGGTGTGCCGGGCAAGCGACGGGGCGGCTTATCGGGTGCTTTCGCGTAGTTTTTTCAGGGCGCGGATCAGGCCGAGGACCCCGAAGATGCCTAGGTAGAGGCTGATGAGAATCAGGGCGCTTCCGAGGGCACTGGGGATGTCGCTACTGTTGATGGCCAGGTCGATGGCAAGTGGGATGGTTTGGGTTTTGCCTTGCACGTTACCGGCGAAGGTGACGGTTGCGCCGTATTCGCCGAGAGCGCGGGCAAAGGAGAGCAGAAAGGCGGTGGCAAGGCCGGGCGCGGCGAGGGGTAGTAGCACTTTGAAGGTGATTTCTGCGGGTTTAGCACCTTCGACGAGGGCGATTTCTTCGTATTCGCGGGGAATAGCCTGCAGGGTGGTGACCGCGGTAGCAACGAAGAAGGGTAGGGCGACGAATACCTGGGCGATAATCACCGCGTTGGGGGTAAAGGGGATGGAGATTCCTGCCTGGTAGAGGTAGGTGCCGATCATGCCTTTTCGTCCCCAGAAGAAGAGCAACCCGAGGCCGGAGACGACCGGGGAGAGAATCACCGGGGTGTAGATGATGGCGTAGAGGACCGACCCGAACCGGTGCAGCCGCGAGCGGTTGAGCACTTTGGAGAGCACGAGCGCCAGGGGTGCACCAAGAAGCCCGCAGATGAGGGTGGAGGCGGCGGCTGTACTGAGGGAGAGGTTCGCCGCCCCGAGCACCTGCGGGGTGAAGATGCTACTGAGCTGGCTCCAGGGGATGTTGAGGAAGAGCCCGAGGAGCGGTCCGGCAATGAGGAAAATACCCAGCGACGCCGGAACCAGGAAGAGCACGGGCACGGAGGCGAAGAGTCTGCTTCCGGGTGTGCGTGAGGTTCCGGCGTTGCGATGGGTAGCGGTAGTGTCTGTCATGGGTGGTGAGACGCGGGTTGTTCCCTACTGTGTTGAATTACTTTGCGGTGCTGAAGCCGTACTCGGTGAGAATCTTCTTCGCCTCGTCGGAGTTCTTCAGCCATTCGTTGAACTTCTTGGCGGTTTCGGAGGAGGAGCCGGTCTTGCTGAGCGCTGCGGGGTATTCGTTGCGTTCCACGTCGGTCAGTTCGATGGAGCCGAGGTTGGCACCCTTCTTCTTGGCTGCGGCGAGGTCGGTGGTGTAGATGAAGCCCGCATCGGCGTTACCGGTGGTGACCTTGGTGGCTACGTCGGTGACCTTGCTTTCGGTGGTTGCGTTCTTGAGGGTGATGTCGTGCTTCTTCAGTTCCTGGTGGGCGATGGTGCCGCAGGGGACGTCTTCCTTGCAGACTGCAACGACGCCGTCGGTGGTCTTGAGGTCGTCGAGGCTGTTGATTTTGCCGGGGTTGCCTTCGGCGGTGACGAGCACGAGCTTATTGGTGACGAGGACGTCAGTCTTGGAGTCGGAGAACTGGTCGAGCTTCTTTGCTTTGTCCATGTTCTTGGTGTCTGCGGTGATGAGCAGGTCGGGGGTTGCGCCCTGCTCGATCTGGTTGACGAGCTTTGCGGAGCCTTCGTAGACGAAGGTGATGTCTACGCCGGGGTTGGCGGCTTCGTATGCCTTTTCGAGGTCTGCGCCGGCGTTGTTCAGGGAGGCAGCGGCGAAGACTTCGATCTTTCCGGAGGCTGCCTGGCTGCTCGTTGCAGAGGCGGTAGAAGAAGAGGAGCTCTGGGTGGCGCCGCATCCGGTGAGGGCGAGGGTTGCTGCAGCGAGCGCACTGAGGGCTGCGAGGGGGCTCTTCATGAGGTATTTCCTTGGTTGGTTCGTACTGCTATTGGAGGTGAGGTGCGTCCATGTGCGGGCTTTAATATGACGTTTCGTGTACGTCCCTAGCTTGTACACGTGGTGTTGTTTTGCCACTGTGGTCTGCGGTGGCGCAGTTGTAACTTACCCTGCACACACTATGTACGGGGCGCCTGAACATGGAATAATCATATTGTCACCTGAAATATGCAAATTTTCCACATAGGTTTTACATGGCGTACACGGCGAATTCGGCCTCTTCTGAGCTCATTGCGGGCCCAACGTTAAGCACCTTATCTTCTGCGGAGGATAACGGGGCTGCTTTTGTGACGCCCAAAAAATCTGAGAGTGGCGTAAAGGCCCAGCGTAAGCTCCCGAATATTACGAATAGCGGTCCGCTCTTGGACCGTTGGGGTCGCGTGGCGACTGATCTGCGTATCTCTCTGACCGATAAATGTAATCTTCGTTGCATTTATTGCATGCCGGCGGACGGTTTGCAGTGGCTCCCGAAGGAAAATCTGCTCTCCGCCGAGGAGATTGCGCGCCTTGCCGACATTGCGATTACTGAGCTGGACGTTGAGGAGATCCGCTTTACCGGTGGTGAGCCGCTGGTGCGCGCCGATCTAGTGGACATTATTTCCCGCATCCACCAGGCGCATCCGGATGTTCCGCTTGCTATTACGACGAACGGTATTGGTTTGGAGAAGCGTGCCGCCGCCCTGGCGGAGGCTGGTCTGACCCGCATCAATGTTTCTCTGGATACGATTTGCCGTGAAACCTTTGCCGAACTGACCCGCCGCGATAAGCTCGACGCAGTGCTCAAGGGTATTGACGGTGCTGCGGAGGCTGGCCTGTGGCCCATCAAGATTAATGCTGTTCTGATGCCGGGCCTGAACGATGATCAGGCTCCGGAGCTTCTGCGTTGGGCGTTGGCGGGCGGCTATCAGCTGCGTTTCATTGAGCAGATGCCGCTGGATGCCGATAACCGCTGGACCCGTGAGGGCACGATTACTGCCGCTGAGATTCGCGAGAAACTGTCGGCTGAGTATGTTCTGGGTTCGGTGGCGGAGGCGCGTGGCGACTCCCCCGCCCAGCTGTGGGAGGTGTACCCGCTCGGTACTGCCCTGGACGAGGCTGGCTTCCCGGCTGACGGTACCGAGTCGCTGGGCCGTGTGGGTATTATCGCGTCGGTGACGGAGTCGTTCTGCGGTGCGTGCACCCGCACCCGTCTGACTGCGGACGGCAAAATCCGCTCCTGTCTGTTCTCTGATACCGAGACTGATTTGATGCAGCTTCTGCGTTCTGGCGCTGACGATAAGCAGCTGGCTCTGCGTTGGCGTGAGGGCATGTGGTTCAAGCCGCGCGCCCACGGCAAGGAAGACGCTGACTTCGATATTGAGGAGTTCGCTAAGGCGAGCCGCTCGATGAGCGCTATTGGTGGCTAAGGAAGCCACTGTTCTCAGCCGAAGATGCACGGATAAGGCGTTTTACTGGCTTCTTGCGCCCGTGATTCTCGGTTGTCCCCTGACGTAAGGATTGAGGAGCATTATGCAGGTTCATTTTTTCGCTGCTGCGCGTTCTGCGGCAGGTACCGCGCAGCTGTCGGTGCCCCTGGCGCAGCTGTCGTCTGCGACTCTTGGCGCGCTCGTTGAGCATCTGGGTCAGAGCCTGGAGGGTACGACCCCGTCGGGTCTGACTCTTGCGCAGGTGATGGAGCAGTGCTCGTTCCTGGTCAACGGTGCCCGTTCGGATGCGGAAGCTCCCCTGCAGGATGCCGACCGCGTGGATGTTCTGCCTCCCTTTGCGGGTGGATAATGCGGGCGGATAAGATGCCCGGTTCTGCGCTTCCCACTGAGGGCTCTGCCAATTTTTCGTGCGCCGCGGTTGTTGTTGCCGGAGGCGCTTCTCGCCGCCTGAACCACGTGCCGAAGGCGTCCCTCTCTGATGGCACGAGTACCCTGCTGGATTGTGCCCTGGAGGCGGTGGCCGCCGCATCCCCGCGCGTGGTGGTGGGTCCTGAGAGCTTGCCGTTGCCGCCCGAGGTGTTGCGTACTCGCGAGGATCCGCCGTTTTCGGGTCCTGCCGCGGCGATTCATGCCGGGTTGGAGTGTATTGCAGCGGCTTGCGAGCGCTCGCAGGCTCCCATGCCTGAATGGTGCCTGATTTTGGGCGTGGACACTCCGCGTATTGCTCCGGCGGTTCAGCAGCTGATTGCTGCGGCGCGGGGCGTTGAGCAGACGTGTGCTGAGCGTGCGGCGGACTTCTCCCCCACCGATTCTGAAGCGCCCGCCGGTTTTGAAGCATCTGAGGGTTCTGAATCGTCTGCAGGTTTTTGGGGTGTCGCTGAGGGCATCTATCAGCCGCTGGTGGGTATTTACCGTTTTGAGGCGATCCGTTCGGTCTTTTCGACCGGTACCACCGACGCTTCTGTTCGTTCTTTTTTGCGTCGTTTAAACCCCGCAGCAGTTCAGATGTCTGCCGCTGACACCGCCGATGTTGATACCTGGGAGCAGGCGCAGGCGCTCGGCTATACGACTTCGCTGTGGTCAAGTTATTAGTAGCTGAGCTACCGCGGTGTGATATTAGAGCCTGACTACGAGTACCCTAGGGGATAAGTCTTTGCTCTAGATGCCGTGTACATGTGGCGTTTTTATGAGCCCCGTGCGCTGTTGCGCGTCCCGCACACACTTTTACGAGGTACGATGTCTCACCATATTCCTTCTGTTTCGTGGTACCAGGCCCGCCAAATTCTGCATGAGCAGGGCCTGGATATTGCTCACCATGTGAAGACGGAGTCTTTGCCGTTGCTGGCGACGATTGGCCACTACTTGGCGGCTGATATTCATTCGGTCATGCCGGTACCCCACTACAGCTCTTCGGCGATGGACGGTTACGCTGTGGCGGGTGCGCCTCCGTGGCGTCTGGTGACCCCCGCGTACCCGGAGGATTCTCGCGCGAATATTCACCGTCTGACGGTGCCGATTGCTCCGGGTGAGGCGACCCCGATTCTGACGGGCGGGTTGATTCCTGAGGGCACTGAGGCGATTGTGCGTGAGGAGCATTCGCGCCTGTATGAGGGTGCGGAGGCTTCTTCTCGCCCTGGTGTTGCTGCTCATTTGGAGACTGCGTCGAGCATTCATTACCTGGATATGGCGGAGGGTTTTGAGCCTCCAGCCGTGGGTGCTGATATTCGCCATGCCGGTGCTGAGCTGGAGCGTGGCGAGTTGTTGGCGCGCCACGGTGACCGTATTTCTGCGCGTATGGCGGCGTTCTTGGGCACAAATGGTTTTGATGAGTTGCCGGTGTACGCCCCGATTCCGGTGCGTTGCGCGTTTACGGGTAACGAGGTCATTACGTTTGGTGTGCCTGCGCCGGGTCAGGTGCGTGATGCGTTTGGCGGCTTTATGGAGCATGCGATTATTTCTGCTGGCTGCGAGGCGCGCCCTTCGATTCGCCTGGCGGATGTTGAGTCTGAGTTCCGCACGTTCTTGTCTACGTCGACGGCTCGTGTGTTGGTGTTTACGGGTGGGTCGAGCACCTCGGGTGTTGATTTGGTGCGTAAGGTACTCAACGATATAGGTGCAACGTACCTGTTTGAGTCGGTGGATGTGCGTCCGGGTCATCCTGCGTTGGCTGCGCGTTTGCCGGTTCCGGAGACGGGCCCGAATTCTGGTCGTGAGCGTTTTGTGTTGGGTCTGCCGGGTAATCCTTTGGCTGCGTACACGGCTTTGTATTCGTATTTGCCGCCGCTTTTGGCTGGTATGCGGAATATGCCCCTGCCTGAGCTGGATTCGGCGGTTTTGGGCGGGCCGGTGGATACTTTGCGTAAGCCGGCGGGAGTTCGCCTGCTTCCGGTGTCGGTGCGTGATGGTGTGGCGTATCCTCTGCCGAAGTCGGCGTCGCATATGTTGTCGTCGTTGGCGGCGGCTACTCATTGTGCCGTGTTGGATGATTCTTCGGTTCGGGGTTCTGCCCACGAGGTAGGAACTCGGGTGCCGATTATTCCGGTGCTGTAAGGCCGGTGCTGTCAGCCGATGCGGTAGAGGGTGCAGCCGAAAAGCGCTTTTCTCGTTTTTCGGGCTCAGGTAGATTCCGTGGAGAGGGTATAGTAGAGAGATATGTCAATCGTTTAGCATATCGAAGGGAGCCCCCGTGGCAAAGCCCAAACTCAGCGACGTTGCAGCACTAGCGGGTGTCTCCCCCACCACGGTCTCCCGCGTGCTCAATAACCGCGGCTACCTGAGCGAAAGCACCCGCACCAAGGTCCACGAGGCCATGCGGGAGCTCGGCTACCGACCCAACGCCATCGCCCGTAGCCTACAGGGTCAGCGCTCGCAGATGGTGGGCCTCATCTTCCCCACGGTCGCGAACCCCTTCTACGGGGAGATGGTGTACCGCCTCGAAAGCCACCTCGCCGAAGAAGGCTACCGGGTCATTCTCTGCAATAGCGACGATCACCCCAAACAGGAAAAGCGCTATCTGGAGATGCTCTTTGCCAATCAGGTGGACGGCATCATTAGCGGCGCCCACTCAGACGCCCTGGTCAATATTCCGCATGCACAGGCTCCTCTGGTGACCGTAGACCGCCTCGAAAGCGGTTTCTACCCGAATATTCGCTCCGATAACTACGGAGGCGCCCGCGCCGCCACGGAGCACCTCATTGCCACGGGTGCGCAGAATATCGTCCACGTGACGTCGACTCTGGGTGAGCACAATGAGCGTCAGCGTGGCTACCGCGAGGCAATGCTTGAGGCGGGACTCATACCGGAGTTTGTGGAGCTGGGCTTCCGCCCCTCGCTGGGTATTAAGCGCGAGGTGCTCTACCGTTACCTGGATGAACGCGCCGAAAGCCCCGAGCCGGTGGACGCGGTCTTTGCTTCCAACGATAGTTACGCCGCGTTGGCGCTGGGGTGGGCACGTGCTCGAAACATCCGCGTTCCCGAGGATTTCCAGGTGGTTGGCTATGACGGCACGCAGAGCGTTCAACTGCTCATGCCGGAACTTGCAACCGTGGTTCAGCCGATTGAGGGTATGGCGAAGCGTACCGCGCAGCGTCTGGTGGAACTCATTGAGCTGCAGCAGGGAGAATCTGCTGAGGAAGATACTCCCCCGATCAGCCAACCTGAGGATGTACTCCCCGTTGAGCTCCACCTGGGGGCAACGGTGCGTTCTATCCCAAACCTGGATCAGATTCAGCCTGATACCTCTGCCCCGGATGAGCTGCAATAAGAAGCCTCATCCTTTGACCATAAAAAGCCGCCCCACCGTGCGAGTGCTCACGGTGGGGCGGCTTTCGTTTATGTATTTATCGGTTTGTGTTGGCATCCGGAAGTTTAGGAGGTGCGCTGCACAATCTCGGTCGGGCCGGTTCCGGGGTAGACCATACCGACGGCATGTGCGTCAGAGAAGATGCCGTGGAGCGGGCCGAGGGAGAAAAATCCGCGGCGCTCGTAGAGGCGTGCACTGTCGTAGGTCGATGCTTCGAGGTAGGCGGGGTAATCACCGATGCGTTCGGTACCGTAATCGAGTAGCCGGGAGCCGATGCCGCGGCCTCGGTACTCTTCGAGAACACCGATGTTGAAGAGGTACCAGTGCTTGTAGGCGGGGCGGTACTTGAGCAGGTGCAGCTCCATCAGGATCGCCTTCAGCAGGGTCTTGCAACCGAGCGCCTTGTAGTAGGCGCCAAACTGCTTGAGCTCGTTAGCGAAGGAACCTTCGTGAGATTCGGGGGTGTTCCAGAGGCAGACACCCACGATCTTGCCGGTGGAGTCATCAATAGCGATGTCGATACGTCCGCGACCCTGGAAGTTGCCGTAGACCTGCAGGGTCATGATAGCGCGGAGCTTGGCAAGTTCCTGTCGGCGGCTACCGCCTGCAATGACTGCCATCATGGCGGGATCTCCGTCGAATGCGGCAATCAGCACCTCGAGCGCATCTGCATATTCATGAGACTCGGCGGTGCGGACGGTATAGGGAGCTGAGGTCATATTCACCCTTTACAAAAGCTTGAAACTATACATAAATATTAGCTGGATTATTCACTCCTGGCTAATAAATTCTGCCTTATCAAGACATTTTTCATCGCCATGCACCGAATATGTGCCAACTTATATTGCACTATTATGCATAATTTTTATGCATATTTATTCACACTATTTTTACATGTTTTTGCAGGAAAAATCGCACACCCCGTACCAACTCTAGGAAGAGCGGTACGGGGTGTACATCACGTTGAGGTTATCTACTCACTAAGAGTGCAGACTATGCGTTAGCCTTTGCCTTCAGTGCAACCTTCAGAAGCGAATCTGCGCTGGTCACAGATGCGCCCGAAACCTGGACATCTTCAACCGAAGCAGCTGCCTTCTTGGCGTTAGTGATCACCATGGGGGTTGCCAGCGGGTAGCCAGCCGCCTTGATGGCGGGAATATCGAACTCGGCGATGACGTCGCCGCGCTTGACAGTGTCGCCCTTAGCAACCTTGGGCTCGAAGTGCTTGCCGTCGAGCTCAACGGTGTCCATGCCGATGTGCATCAGCAGATCCAGGCCGTCCTCGGTGCGCAGACCGTATGCGTGGCCGGTGGGGAATGCAACGGTAATCTTGCCGTCAGCCGGTGCGTAGAGCTTACCTTCGGTGGGCTCCACTGCGGTACCTGCGCCCAGTGCGCCGGAGGAGAAGGTGGGGTCCTTGACGTCAGCCAGCAGAACCACGGAACCGACCATGTGGGAGCCAATCTCGACGCTCTCGCCAGCCTCAGCCGCTACAGCGGCAGCGGGAGCGGCTGCAGCGGGAGCGGCGGGAGCGGCTGCAGCGGGTGCCTCAGCTTCCTCAGTGTTGCCAGCCTCAACCTTCTTGCCCCAGATGAAGGAGGCAACGAAAGCGATGACGGTGGTCAGGATGAGGCAGCCGAAGAAGCCGGCCCAACCGGCACCAACACTAGCGTTAATGGAGGGGAAGCCGATGTAGCCAGCAGCACCCAGTGCCTTTGCCTTCACATTCAGGATGGAGGCGGCCATTGCGCCGATACCAGCGGAGACGATTGCAATGTAGAAAGGCCAGCGCAGCGCCAGGTTCACGCCGAACATTGCGGGCTCAGTAATACCCAGGAATGCGGAGGGTGCAGATGCGGTAGCAACACCCTTGATCTTCTTGTTCTTGGTGGTCAGCGCGACACCGGCTGCGGCAGCACCCTGAGCCACGTTAGACATGGAGGCAACAACGAAGATGAAGGAACCGCCGGTTGCCCACAGGCTCATCTCGATGGGCGGGAATGCCTGGTGCATACCGGTCATCACGATGAAGGCGTAAGCGGTACCGAAGATCAGACCACCCAGCGGGCCAGCAACGGTGTAGAGCCAGTTGATGCTTTCACCCAGCCAGGTACCGGCTGCAAACATGGGCGGACCGACCAGAATAAAGGTCAGGAAGCCGGTAATCAGGATGGTGAGGGTCGGGGTGAAGATAAAGTCGATGGTGCCCTTGAGGACCTTGTGGAAGAACTTCTCAATGTTCGCCAGGATGAAGGCGACCAGCATAATGGGCAGCACGGTACCCTGGTAACCCGCCTGCTGAACCTGCAGACCGAAGAGGTTCCAGTACTTCATCGGGTCGGTGCCTTCAGCACCCGCCAGAGATGCTGCGACCTTGTAGCCGTTCATCAGTGCCGGGGAGACCATTGCGGCACCCATGGTCAGACCGAGGTAGGGGTTACCGCCGAAGACCTTGGTAGCGGAGAAGCCGACCAGCACGGGCAGGAAGGCGAAGGGAGCTGCGGAGAGCAGGTTAACAATGTCTGCAAAGTCAGCCCACTCGGGGTGCATTGCAATGAAGCTCTCGGGGCCGAAGATGTCCTTGGAGGTGAGCACGCTGTTCAGCGCCATCAGCATACCGCCACCGACCAGAACCGGGATCAGCGGGACGAAGATGTCAGCGATGGTCTTGATGAAGCGGGAAACGATGTTGCCCTGCTTGGAGGCAATTTCCTTGAGCTCATCCTTGGAGGCTTCGGGTGCGCCAGCGGCGATGAGGTGCTTGTGCACCTCGTTGACGTCGCCGGGGCCGACGATGATCTGGAACTGGCCAGCGTTGAGGAAGCTGCCCTTGAGGTCTTCGTCGTTGTCGATTGCTGCCTGGTCGACCTTGTCCTGGTTCTTCAGGACGAGGCGAAGGCGGGTTGCGCAGTGTGCGGCAGCAAGAATGTTGCCGACGCCACCGACGTCCTTCAGCACGCGCTGTGCCACTGACTTGTGGTCCACGCTCGCTCTCCTTTGTTTGGAGCACCACCGTATGATGCTTTGTGAATGGGGTGGGGTGACATGTCTGTGTGTGCATGTCATGTGTATGTCATACGTTTGACATATCAGATGTAAAACATGGTATCACGGGAAAGTTCTTAAAAGCGAGGGCCCACCCTCCATACGGAGAGTGAGCCCTCAGACATATTCAGAAATTACCGGAAAGCCCCCGCGTAGGCGGCTCCCAACGCGTAGAAAACGGCTTAGAGGCGGCCATACTCCAGGGACAGCACCTCGCCACCGGTCAGGCGGACGCGACGCTTATCGCCCTTGAAGAAGGTGCGAGCGGTCATAACCTCAGCGCCCATGGAGGCAATCAGCTTGCCGCCCACATACAGTTCGGTAGCCGAACCGTCCACGAGCAGGTCAAACTCGCGAATCTTCGAACGCTTCAGGGTACGGCGGCGCAAGCTACCACCCTCGGTGTAGCGAGTACCGCCACGGTCCATCTGCACAAAGTCCTTATCCAGAACGATGCTCAGAGCCACGCCGTGGGTGTCCTTAATCTTCAGCTTCACGCGCTCATCAGAGACATTCACGCGGCCGCGCAGACGGAAGGTCAGGGCATTCTTCAGCTCAACGAGCTTGCCCTTCTCCTCCTCGCGGTACAGCGGGGTCATCTTCATCGCGTCGTTGAGCTGCGGCACCGGACGCTGGAAAATCTTGCCGTTACGCAGGTGCAGCTCACGCGGGTAGGTGAACATGTGCACCCAGCGGTGGCTCCACGAGGGCAGGTCGTCCTGGTCAGCATTACCCAGCCAAGCAATCATTACCGGGGCGTCACCGCATACATCGTGCGGTGCCTTCGGGTCGGCGGTCAGGCCGGTGCCGGAGATGGTCTGCGGGGCGTAGAACTCGAAACCTGCATCCAGCTCGGTGAAGGGGGTCTCCACGGTGAACTTGAGGGTCTCGTTATCCAGCGAACCAACAATGTAGCCGCTCTGGAAAATGTTGTTGTACTTCTCACCGAGGGGCTGCATGCCCTGCGGGCTGAAAATCAGCACGTCGCGGATTTCGCCGGTCAGCTCATCACGCATGCTCAGCAGCGAGGGGCACTCGTACATGTAGGTGCCCTTGAGGGTCTTATCCTTGATACCCAGCTCACCGCGGAAGGTCCACTCGCGGCGGTCAGCGGAGGTGTACACGACCACGGCGCCGGTCAGGTCCTCACGCTGAGCACCAATGACCATCCACCATTCACCATTACGTTCAAAGACGTGCGGGTCGCGGTAGTGCGCGGTATAGCCCTTCTCGGGGCCGGAAATCAGCGGGGGCAGCTGACGGGTCGGCTTCGCGTCCTCACCCGCGGTTGCGAGGATCTGGTAGGTTTCGCGGTTGCCCTCTTCATCCTTCACATTACCGGTGTAGAAGAACTCAAAACCGCCGGGCACCTTAATGCCGGAACCGGAGTAGCAGCCGTGCGAGTCGTAGCGGCTGTCGGGAACCAGGGCGGTACCCTCATCGGTCCAGTGAGTCAGGTCCTCGCTCACGGCGTGACGCCAATAGACCATACGCTCCGGGTGCAGGGGCGAGTACTGGTAGAAGGCGTGGTAACGCTTGCCGTCGAAGACCAGGCCGTTCGGGTCGTTCAGACGGCCCACGGGAGGTGCCAGGTGCAGTGCCGGGTAGTCGCGGTCTTCACGCACACCAGCGCCGAAGGCATCCAAGATCTGCTGCGCTTCAGCAGCCAAGTCGCGGGCGGGTCGCTCGGTTGCGCTCTTCTTCTTTTTCTTCTGCTCGCTCATGTCTATCCGTTTTCGTGTATGGGGAATGTCTGGGTTATCTCATCCCATCATACGGCACCTCTCCCCCGCTGCTGGGCTCTAGGAGAGAGGCACCACAATGCTCTCAGCTTCTCTCATCCAAGGCACAGGGCGGTCACAGCGGCTTATACCGCCACCTGCCGAGGAGATAGCACATACCCCGTTTGCTACAGGAGAAAAAGGGCTGATACGGCAAAACCCGCAGCCTCGCCTAAGCATAGTGGGGCGAAGCGGCGGGTGCCGTTAAAAGCCGCGGGGCGGCGCATCCATTGGATGCACCGCCCCGCGTAAGAATCGAGAAGAAGTCGATTACTTGAGGGTGATGGTTGCGCCAGCAGCCTCGAGCTGTTCCTTAGCCTTCTCAGCGTCTTCCTTGGAAACGCCCTCGAGCAGAGCCTTGGGAGCGCTGTCGACCAGGTCCTTTGCTTCCTTCAGGCCGAGGGAGGTCAGGGCACGAACTTCCTTGATCACTGCGATCTTCTTGTCGCCAGCGGACTCCAGGACAACGTCGAACTCGGACTTCTCTTCAGCAGCGTCGCCGCCTGCTGCGCCGCCTGCTACAACAGCAACGGGAGCTGCTGCGGTGACGTCGAACTCTTCCTCGAATGCCTTAACGAACTCGGAAACCTCAACCAGGGACAGTTCCTTGAATGCTGCAATGAGTTCTTCGATGGACAGCTTAGCCATTGTTTGGCTCCTTCACTATCTGGTGCGGGCTGACGCCCGCGGTGTAAATCTTCAGTACCTACCCGAAAGGGTCGGTCAAATTTAGGGTGCGTTACACGCTGTTCGCGTTCACGCTGCTGAGTATCTCAGCGCTGGTGCAGTAGCACGAAAGGGGCTTATGCCTCTTCCGAAGCCTCCTCGGCAGCAGCGGGAGCTGCGCCTTCCTGCTCCTCCAGCTTGACGCGCAGTGCGTCCACAACCTGTGCGATGCGTGCGATGGTAGCCTTTGCACCACCTGCAACCTTGGACAGCAGAACCTCGCGGGATTCCAGGTCAGCGTAGCGCTTGACGTCGTCCTCGGTCAGAGCGGCACCTTCGTAGTAACCGTTCTTCACAATCAGCTGGGGGTTAGCCTTGGCAAAGTCACGCAGGCCCTTAGCAGCATCAATCAGGTCGCCCTTGATGAATGCCAGTGCGGAGGGACCCTGGAGGTGGCCTTCGAATGCGTCGATGCCAGCTTCCTTAGCTGCGATAGCAGCCAGCGTGTTCTTCACCACGGCGTATTCGGTCTCTGCACCGAGTGCGCGGCGCAGCTCCTTGAGCTGTGCAACAGTGAGACCGCGGTATTCGGTCAGGATGACTGCGTTCGAAGCTTCGAAGAGTTCCTTCAGCTCGGATACTGCAGCGATCTTTTCCTGAGTCGCCATGGTAGTTCCTTCTTCCGATTCTTGTAAGGTCGCCGGTAGAGCCTCGAAGCATTTATTGCAAGCAATAAAAAATGCCCCGACGCGTAGGCGTACGAGGCACGATAGACGGCACCCTGAATGAGGGCAACGGCTATTCACTTCGAGTTACCTACGCGGGCGGCGATTTCTAGTGAAATCTGCTCTTATCAGAACTCTGTTCTTCGTCTCCACCGAGATGGCGATAAAGGACATAGTTCTAGACCGGCGGTCTTTGGTTTATTCATCATCTCAGGTTAAAGCCCGAGTCGCAAGTTAAAAACGTGATTAAGCGGGGTTAATCACTTAAAGCTCCTCTTTAAGCCGATTAACCCGCGCTTTCTCCCGCCTGAAAGGTCCGGCTAAAAGCCAGTAAAGACGCGTTTTAGAGGTAAAAACGCTTTCCATTCGAGAACACGAAGCAACGCTCAGCAGCCACACCCAGGTGCACCCGCTCCCCCACGTTTAGGGAGGAGCCGCTCTGCGCATCGGGAATAAAGAACTCAAGCTCCTGACCGGCACGCACTCGCGCATACACTCGGTCACTCGGCTCAGAATCCACCGAAGCCCGCCGAGATTCCAGAGGTAGGGAAACCGCATCCAGCAGACGCCCACGATACAGCATGCCGCCCACCAGGTGGCGGTGACCGAGCACCTGCACCGGCAGGGAATGAGCAGCATCTGCCGCCACGGGGTGCAATGCGGTCGCTCGAATAGCCAACTCGCACCCAGCAGGAAGAGCCTCAGAATCCTCAAGAGCCAATAGGTTCAGCGCGGGCGCCGCCATAAGCTTCGCCACCTGCAGAGTATGCGGATGCGCCAGCAGACGCTCCGGAGTATCCACCTGCACCAGGTAACCGGCGTCCATCACCGCCACCCGCTGACCCAGCATGAGCGCCTCATTCTGATCATGGGTCACGTACAGACCCGTAAAACCGTAGCGCTCGTGCAGACGCACAATATCCGCGCGGATACTCGCGCTCATCTCTTCATCCACACTCGCCAGCGGCTCATCGAAAAGAACCACCGGAGCACGACGAATCAAAGCACGCGCAATACCCACACGCTGCGCCTGACCGCCAGACAGCTGCGAAGGCTTACGAGACTCCAAACCCTCAAGCTTCAAAGCCTCCAGCAGTTCACGGTAGTAGTCCATATCAGCCCCACCTGAGAACGCGCCCAGCCTGGTCGGGAAGAGAATATTGTCCTTCACACTCAGGTGCGGGTACAGAATAGGGCGCTGAAAAACCACACCCACCGAGCCGCGCTCCAGAGGCTGCCCGGCATAGGTCACCCGACCGGCGCTCGGCTCCTCCAGGCCGGCAATAATGCGCAGCAGAGTGGACTTACCCGTACCCGAGGAACCAACCAGAGAAATCAGCTCGCCGGGGTGCACATCCAGGTCAATCTCGTTCAGAACCGTCGTATCGGAGCCAAAGGTCTTAGCGACGCCTCGAATACGTAGGCCCTCAAAGGGCTCCGCCTCGGCAGAAGAGTGGGATGCAGAAGTCATTCCCCTATTATCGCCGAAACTCACATCCGGCAGGGGCGCAGAAGATAAGCGCCGTCATAAAACGGTGCGTGAACCTCACGCCAGAGTCTTATGTGAGCGCCCTAGCTCGGGCGCACCAGCAAACGCCCCTTCAACGCCAGATATAGCGTGCCCGCCCACAGGAAGATGAGGAAAGCCGTACCCGCCACCGTCAAGACAGGACCCACCAGCCCCAGCGAGCCAGCAGCCGTCAAGCGAATACCACTCGCCGCCATGGAAGCCATACCGAAGGAGAAGCCCCACATGCTCATCGAGAAGCCGCCCTCAAGCACCCACGGGAGCAAACGCATCAGGAAAATCAGCTGCAGAATGCCGTAACCGGTCAGCACCAGGAAGAACCAGTCAACCGTGCCGCCATTAGCCGCCAAGTACGCGTTACCACCCACAAAAGGCGGTGCCATCTGGATACCAATAATGCCGCGCTCCCCCTGAGGCAGCGGAGTCAGGGTGCGCAGGCGGCTCAGAATCACAGCCTCGATGCTGAACCACGAAATCAGGCCCGCACCAAAGAAAAGCATCGCCATATCGCGCCACCCCACAAAACCCATCGCCGTAGCGGTCGCAAAGTTTGTCGCAACGGTCGGCAGATACAGCACCGGCGAGGCGGCCTCGGGCGCATACCCGCCACGCCACGTGCCGGCGATACGGTGAGAGGCAAAGTACAGCTGACCCACAGCTCCCAGCACAACCAGGGTCAGAGCCGGAGCCTCAGCATAGGGGTAGAGAGCCGCACCCACCTGCGCCGTCGTCGCCGGAATCAGCGAAAAGAAGCAGGTACGCGCCGGGTGCTCCCAAAAACCACGCACCCACGCACGGTACTTCACCACCGAGTGAACCAGGAAACCCACAAGGAGCAGCCACACCACGGCGTTAAAAGCCAGGATGCTCTCGCCCACCCAATCGGGTGCCATTCCCTTCGACGCACCGGTGCGCCAAGCGGCACCCAATGCGCCGGTACCCAGCGCCACCGCAAAATAATTAACCGGCACACTAAGGCCTCGACGGGCTATCTGCGCATTCTGGGTAGAAGAAGACATAAACTCTCTCTCGTCATGGATGGGGTGATAAGGAAGCGTACGGGCTTCTTCCGTCAACGGTTCAGATACCGGAAGAAGCAATCACAGCCAGGGGTTCATTCTACGTTTTAACCTTATACAAGCTGGAAGTCTATGACGTACATTAACCGATGCTCGCCACGTAACGTCGTGTTTCTTCATATAAATCCGCGCATAAAAATCGCCCCCGACGCCTAAACGTCGGGGGCGACTACTAGCTAAATGCTAGAAGCTACAGGTGCATACCTTAGGCAGCAACGGCAGCCGGATCAACGGGGATGCCGGGGCCGAAGGTGGTAGCAACGGTTGCCTTGGAGATGTAACGACCCTTAGCCGAAGAGGGCTTCAGACGGTTAACCTCTTCCAGAGCTGCCTGGAAGTTCTCCTCGAGCTGCTCAGCGGTGAAGGAAGCCTTACCGATGATGAAGTGCAGGTTGGAGTTACGGTCAACGCGGAAGTCGATCTTACCGCCCTTGATGTCTGCAACAGCCTTTGCAACATCCATGGTCACGGTACCGGTCTTGGGGTTCGGCATCAGGTTACGGGGACCCAGGATCTTACCCAGGCGGCCGACCTTGCCCATCATGTCGGGGGTTGCAACCGCTGCATCGAAGTCGGTCCAGCCGCCAGCGACCTTTGCGATCAGCTCGTCGGAACCAACGTAGTCAGCGCCAGCTGCCTCAGCCTCAGCAGCCTTGGGGCCTGCTGCGAAAACAACCACGCGAGCGGTCTTACCGGTGCCGTGAGGCAGGTTCACGGTACCGCGAACCATCTGGTCTGCCTTACGGGGGTCAACGGACAGACGCATTGCAACCTCAACGGTTGCGTCGGTCTTGGTGGAAGAGGTCTCCTTCGCCAGGGCAACTGCCTCAGCGGGGGTGTAGAGCTTACCCTCTTCAATCTTGGCTACAGCTGCCTTGTACGCCTTGCTGCGCTTTGCCATCTGCTTTTCTCCTTATGCAGTTGTGGTCTCGTGAGCCGCGCTCGGCTCTGCCACATCCCGTCCATACGACGGGCATTTACAAGTTCTGTGTAGAAAAATCTACGGTGCCGATTACTCGGCTATTCGGCGAACCGAAATTACTCGACGGTGATACCCATGGAACGAGCGGTACCTGCGATGATCTTGGAAGCAGCATCCAGGTCGTTTGCGTTCAGGTCGGGCATCTTGGTCTCAGCGATCTCGCGCACCTGAGCCTCGGTCAGCGAACCAACCTTGGTGGTGTGAGGAACAGCGGAGCCCTTAGCAACGCCAGCAGCCTTCTTGATCAGCTGGGAAGCCGGAGGGGTCTTGGTGATGAAGGTGAAGGAGCGATCCTCGTAGACGGTAATCTCAACGGGGATGATGTTACCGCGCTGCGACTCAGTTGCAGCGTTGTATGCCTTGCAGAACTCCATGATGTTCACACCGTGCGAGCCCAGTGCGGGGCCGACGGGGGGAGCCGGGTTAGCGGCGCCTGCCTGGATCTGCAGCTTGATGAGGCCAGTGACCTTCTTCTTGGGAGCCAATGTAGGGTCCTTTTCTTAGCTGGGAACCGACGCACAGGAGCGTACGCCGGCAAGACGGTGACCGTGGCGCGGTCACCCGTGCATCCGCATGAAAGCGTGACATGCGCATACACAAACCAACATTCTAGCGTTAATCAGCGACTTAATCCAGCGCCAGCTAGCAGAAAGGTTAAACCTCGTCCGCACAGCCGCCGCTAATAACGCCACCACAAAATATGAGCCCCGCACCGAAGTGCGAGGCTCATATTCACACGCTAAAAGCGTTAAATCTTTTCGATCTCGGTGAAGCTCAAGGTCACCGGGGTGTCGCGGCCGAAGACGGAAATCATCACGACAATCTGCTGGGACTCGCCCTTGATCTCCGAAACGGTAGCGTCCATGCCCTCGAAAGCACCGGACTTCACGCGGACGTTCTCGCCCACAGTGTAGTCGGACTCGATAACAGGCTTGGAAACGGGCAAGCCCTGGCTCTGCTGCTGCTCTTCAAAGACCGGCAGGAGCATGTCGAAGACCTCGTCCATGCGCAGCGGGACCGGGTTGTACGCATCCTGACCCACGAAGCCAGTCACACCGGGGGTGTGGCGGACAACGCCCCACGAGTGGTCAGTCAGTTCCATACGCACCAGAACGTAACCGGGAACGCGCACGCGACGGATGGTCTTCTTCACGGTGTTCTTGAACTCAACCACGGTCTCCATGGGAACCTGAACCTCAAAGATCTCATCTTCAGCTTCCAGGTTCTGGATGCGGGTCTCGATACCGGTCTTCACCTTGTTCTCGTAACCGGAGTAGGTGTGCACCACGTACCAGTCGCCCGCCTGACGGCGTAGCTTGGACTTGAATTCTTCCAGAGCGTCGACTTCCTCAGCCGCCTCAGCAGCTGCTTCAGCCGCCGCGACAGCCTCGGTAGCTTCCTCAGCCTGCTGCTCAATAGCCGCAGACTCCTCAGTAGCCTCAGCAGCGGCTACCTCGACCTCTTCAATCTCGGATACCAGTTCCTGCTCGGACACGTCGCTCCTACTTTCTATCGTTAATCATCCAGAGGGGACTCCCACTCACCAATACGCTGAGGGAAATCACTGATGGGGCACCCAGAATAAGGATGCAGCCAGTACTAGTTACGCTGAATCGTTCCGTTACCGAAAATCCAGAATGCTCCCTGGCCAAAAAGATAATCCAGACCAGAAATAAGCAGGAGCATCACCACGACAAAGAACAGAACTCCGAAGAAGTAACCAACCAGTTCGCGTCCGGTGGGAGTAGTAACCTTCTTCAACTCCGCAATAACTTCACGGAGGAATGCAAAAATACGGCCGAAGAAACCGAGCTTCTTATCGCTCTTCGACGATGCGCCGGGCTGAACAGCCTTCTCGGCGGTAGCAGACGATGCCATTTCTTCTGCCCCTTTCTGAGTCTAAAAAAGTACGCCCGGGGAACGGGCGTACGAAGATGTTATTGAGGCAATAAAAGCAGGGCGGACAGGACTCGAACCTGCAACCTGCGGTTTTGGAGACCGCTGCTCTACCAATTGAGCCACCACCCTTTGAAGTTTTCACTTCAGGTGTGAGAGTTGCTTCTCACGTGCTTACTCCTCCACTGCCTCCTAAGCCGTGGCTTTAGAGGGGCAAACAATTACACCCTTTCGGGTGCAGAACTAACTGTAAACCATCTTTCGGGGCCGATGCAACTTCAGAATGTAATATTTTTTCGAAAAACCTCTTGAGATACCTTGACGAAGGGTTCCGCATCACCACTAGTGACCCGTATTCTATTACTAAGGAACGCCGCTCACACCCGCGCCCATCACGCGCGAATTGGTCCCCCACGCGTATTCCCATCACCTATTTCCTTGTCGACTTCACGCCGGCAGCGCACAAGAAGAAAGAGAAGAGAGCCCCATGGCGCGTATTTCAAGCCGCATCGGTGCCATTGCACCCTCCGCAACCCTTGCCGTCGACGCAAAGGCAAAAGCACTCAAGGCTCAGGGACGCCCCGTCATCGGTTTCGGCGCAGGCGAACCGGACTTCCCCACCCCCGCGCACATTGTTGACGCAGCACGCGAAGCGCTCAACGACCCCAAGAACTTCCGCTACTCCCCCGCCTCCGGTCTTCCCGAGCTGAAGAAGGCCATCGCCGAAAAGACCCTGCGCGACTCCGGCGTAGAGGTTGACCCCTCCCAGGTTATCGTCACCAACGGCGGCAAGCAGGCGGTCTACCAGGCCTTCGCAACCGTCATCGACGAAGGCGACGACGTCCTACTGCCCGCACCCTACTGGACCACCTACCCCGAGTGCATCCGCCTGGCAGGCGGCAACCCCATCGAGGTGTTCGCCGGTAGCGACCAGCACTACAAGGTCACCGTCGAGCAGCTCGAAGCCGCATACACCCCCGCCACCAAGGCACTCATCTTCGTCTCCCCCTCCAACCCGACCGGTGCTGTCTACACCGAAGAGGAAACCCGCGCCATCGGCGAATGGGCACTGTCCAAGGGTATTTTCGTGCTGACCGACGAGATTTACGAACACCTCACCTATGACGGTGTTAAGGCAGTCTCCATCCTGAAGGCAGTACCCGAGCTCGCCGACCTGTGCGTCATTCTCAACGGCGTGGCAAAGACCTACGCCATGACCGGTTGGCGTGTGGGCTGGATGATTGGCCCGCGCGACGTTATCGCCGCAGCCTCCAACCTGCAGTCCCACATGACCTCCAACGTCAACAACATCGCCCAGCGTGCCGCTCTTGAAGCACTGACCGGCCCGCAGGATGACGTGGAAATCATGCACGCCGCCTTCGATCGCCGCCGCCGCACCATTGTGGAGGGCCTGAACGCTATTGAAGGCGTTCACTGCCCCGTACCCACCGGCGCGTTCTACGCCTACCCGGACGTACGCGAACTGCTCGGCAAGGAAATTGAAGGCGTACGCCCGCAGACCAGTGCAGAACTGGCTGAGCTCATCCTCGAAAAGGCTGAGGTCGCCGTGGTTCCCGGTGAGGCGTTCGGCCCCAGTGGCTACCTGCGCCTCTCCTACGCACTGAGCGATGAGGACCTGGCAGAGGGCCTGGCGCGCCTGCAGAAGTTCCTCGGTCAGGCACGCGACTAGTTCCTTACCCCTGACCCCGCTCACTGAACCGTGCAACTCACCTCGATGGAGGCTGCGGTTCGGTAGGGACGGCGGTTCAGACGTGGGATGAACCGGCACAAAACGATCAATCACAGGGCTATTGACCGTTTTTTGCCCTAGAAACCGAGAATCCCACAAATATTTAAAAATATTTTTAAAACGAATGAGGCTTCCCGCATCTTTACAGATGCGAGGAAGCCTCATTCGTCTCTTCGGTGCCATAGGTGGGAAAGGGCGGCTATTTGTGTTTCAAACCCAAACATACAGGTACCAAAAACCTGAACTTTTCAGCACCAAAACGGGCGTTCCCACGGCTTTCCACCACTACCCACACAACCCAAACATCGCTAAAATAGAGACCAAGAGAACGACCTCCCGACCGGTGTACATCCGCGCGCCGAATTTGTGGAGGTCATAGTTATATACACGCGCGCACAACACCTAAAACGCGCAGACATTAGGAGCCAACCATGAAGATCGGTCTGCTTACTTCCGGCGGCGACTGCCCCGGCCTGAACGCTGTCATCCGCGGCGCTGTCCTCAACGGCGTCAAGAAGTACGGCTACGAGTTCGTCGGCTTCCGTGATGGCTGGCGCGGCGTCGTTGAAGGCGACTACATGGACCTGCCCCGCCAGAAGGTCCGCGGCCTGGCATCCCAGGGCGGTACCATCATCGGTACCTCCCGCACCAACCCCTTCGACGGTCCCAACGGTGGCCCCGAAAACATCGAAATCATGATGGAACGCCACGGCATCGACGCAATCGTCGCTATCGGCGGTGAAGGCACCCTCGCAGGCGCAAAGCGCCTGGCAGACGCAGGCCTGCCCGTCATCGGTGTCCCCAAGACCATCGACAACGACCTGCGCGCAACCGACTACACCTTCGGCTTCGACACCGCAGTGTCCATCGCAACCGAGGCAATGGACCGCATCCGCACCACCGGCGAATCGCACCACCGCTGCATGGTCGCCGAGGTCATGGGCCGCCACGTCGGCTGGATTGCACTGCACTCCGGCATGGCAGCAGGCGCACATGCAATCCTGATCCCCGAGGTCAAGGTCTCCATGGAGCAGGTTGCTGAATGGGTCAAGGAAGTACACGACCGCGGCCGCTCTCCCCTGGTTGTTGTTGCTGAAGGCTTCATCCCCGAAGGCTTCGACGACGTCATGGCAAACAAGGGTACCGAAAAGGACGGTCGTCCCCGCCTCGGTGGCATCGGTGAATACATCACCCACGAGATCGAGAAGATGACCGGCATCGAAACCCGCAACACCATCCTGGGCCACATCCAGCGCGGTGGCGCACCCACCGGCTACGACCGCGTGCTCGCAACCCGCCTGGGCATGGGCGCAGTCGACATGGTCGCTCAGAAGCAGTGGGGCAAGATGGTCTCCGTTCAGGGCACCGAAATCAAGTACGTACCCCTCGAAGAGGCACTGGACGGTCTGAAGTCCGTACCTCAGGAACGCTGGGAAGAAGCAGCCGTCCTCTTCGGCCGCTAAACCCCACAGCCTCAGCACATGAGGCAGCCTCAGCATATTAGCTGGGCGCGCATACTAAAACCGCGGAGGTGGGCACTCGCAACGAGTGTCCGCCTCCGCGGTTTTATGCAGGTAGTCAGATGCTATTGCCCAGTCAGATGCTCTAGCGCTTCAAGAAGTCCTGACCCGCCAAAGAACGACGCGCCACCTCACCGGACTCCGGCGAAACCACCGTCGTCTGAGCCACCGCGTACTCGGTCGCCGGCGCCGGCGAACCATCGGGCAGGAAGTCGCCGCCATCAACCGCACGCAAAGGCGCCTGCGGATCAACGCCGCGCTTAATCACAGCCAACGCAATCGGGCCCGCCTCATAATGCAACGCCACAGAGGTAATGCGACCGACCGGGCGCGACTTGCCCTCCACAAACAGTTCACTACCTGCCGCCGGCAGGGTGTGCTCCGAACCGTCAATATCCAAGAACACCAGACGGCGCGGCGGACGACCTAGGTTATGCACGCGCGCCACCGTCTCCTGGCCCTTGTAGCAGCCCTTATCGAAATGCACCGCGGTACGGGTGTAATCCAGCTCCTGAGGGATGGTCTTATCGTCAGCCTCGGTGCCGTAGCGCGGGCGCCACGCCTCAATACGCAGAGCCTCCGCAGCCCACAGACCCGCAAAACGCGCGTCCGAAGATTCAGCTAGGGCGGGCAGAACAGAGCGCGGCACAATGCTCAAGAAACGCACGTAGTCCGCACCCGGGTGGTTATCGCCCGCCTCATCGTAACGGTAGCTACCCGGTGCCGGAGTGTGCCAAGGATCCTCCCACACCAGCGGCTGAGCCTCAGCGAGCGCCGGATGCACCGAACCGTCCTGAAGGATCGGGTTGCGGGCGCTCTCCAGCACGGCGTACTCGTCGCTGAGGTTCTGCGCCTCAACGCGCATCATGAACTTCATACGGTTCAGGTAATCGGTCAGCGGCTGGGCCTGGTTTCCCTCCACAATCAGCCAGAGTGCCTCGCCATCTTCGATAGCGGCGGGTGCATACTCCACGCGCCCCTGAGGGGAAAGAAGCAGGAACTCGCGACTCTCCCCCGCGGTCATACCGGTCAGAATCTGCGAGGCGATGGAGGTCAGCCAATTCTGGCGGTCCGGCCCCTCAACGCGCACCACGCCCAGGGAGGAGCGATCCACCAGCACCAGCGGTTCGCCTGCTTCTGCGGAGCGGTCAAAGCTGAGGGCGCGCTGCTCCAGCATGGGGTTGCCGTAGTGCGCGGCGACGCTGGCATCCAGCCCGGAGGCGGCAAAAGCGCCGTGCAGGCTCAGCAGGGGGCTCGCCGGACGGGTAGCATCGGGCTGGGATACCTCACCCTGAGGCGCTTCAAGCGAAGATTCAGTCACGGAAGGTGCACCTTTCACACAAAGAGTCTGCCCCGCCGACCAGCGGGGCAGACACACGTTAGTTATTAGGCGGTGGGCTCGGAGCCGGGCTCGCCAGTGGGCTCTTCGCCGTCCAGAGAACCGAACATCGAGGTGCCCAGGGAATCACCGGTCATCGACGAGGTCTTACGCAGCTCAGCGGAAGCGTGCTTGTGCAGCTTACCCTCGGCGTCCGCAACCTCCCAGTCCCACATGAGGTTACCGTTGACCAGGCCCCACAGGCGCACGGAGCCCACGTAGTCGTGGGAGATGTCGTCGCGCAGCAGGTTGCCGGTCTGCATACGAATAACCGGGCCCTTGACCATACCCACGTAGTTTTCGCTAATGCCGCCGGGGTGCGCGATGGTCGCCAGCAGGGAGAAGCCGTCGTCCTCGTTGCGCAGGGTTTCAACGCTCTCGGCGTCGGGGAAGGCGGGTACAACATCCTTGGGGACAATACCGAAGCCGCCGTCGGCGTCGGTCAGGGGGCGGTCAATCTGCCAGAAACCGGTTTCAACGGTGATGGGGCGCAGCTTCTGACCCTCGTCATCGAGCAGGAAAGACTCAGCGCGGTATTCGATGAAGGGCAGACCGTCCTGCTCAAAAGTAATAATCTGGCCGAAGGGGGTGTTTTCCTGGCCTTCGTACCACATGGTTCCGGTACCTTCCCAGGTGCCGAGCAGCCATGCGAAGGGAACAAGTTCAGGGGTTAGGTTAGTAGGGATTTCAATAGCCATACCTTCTATTCTAGTACCCGTGGGTAAAACAGTGCCCTATTCGTTCGTCCACGGCACGGGGTAGCGTCGCCGCCTGCAGAGTGAAGTGAACGGTGCGGTGGGCGACATAAAGAAAACCCCCAACCGGAGGGGACCGGGTGGGGGTTCACGCCGTCATTGGCGAGGCGGTACGAACCGTATGAGGCAACCGCCTAAAGCCCTCTGTGGGCGATGCTTCTGCTCTGTGCGGGAAGATTACTTCTGACCGCTGAAGAGGCCACGCAACACTGCGAATGCACCGATACCGATGCACACGGAGATAATAGCCATCAGCGACATGAAGAGAGCTTCAAGAGCCATAAGATTGTTTTCCATGCCTTAAACCTACCATAGACTCCCCCTGAAAAGGGTGCAGAATCGGTGCTAAAGACATACTGGACAGAGCTATCGGCAACGACCTGCTCAGAGGGGTGGGTAAACAGTCCGGCATACGATATCTGCTCCCGCTCTTTACCGCCTCCACAGCTGCAGCATAGGCGGGCTAGTACACTAGAAAGAGCCTAATATTTTACTGGGAAAGGAGAGGGTGTGTACCGTATTGCGCTCATGAGCGATACCGCCGCGCAGGATATAATCCCCTCGCTGAGTCTACTCAGCCACAAGGTACACGTCTTCCCGCTCGACACCGCCCACACCGCCCTCGAATCCGAGGCTTTCGACCTGCTCATGGTCGACGCCCGCACCGCACTCGTACAGGCACGCCAATGCGCCCAGCTGTTGCGCGCCGCCGGCGTACAGTTGCCGCTCATCGCGCTCCTGAACGAAGGCGGTATGGCGGCGGTTGCAGCCTCCTGGCAGGTTGACGATATTGTTTCTGACCAGGCGTCCCCCTCCGAAATGGATGCGCGCCTGCGCCTCGCCATCAAGAGCGACGCCGGTGCAGAAGAAGAGAACACCGAAGAGCGCATCGTGCGCGCGGGCAACCTCGTTATTGACACCCAGGCGTACTCCGCGCACCTTTCCGGTACCGCACTGAACCTGACCTTCAAAGAGTTTGAACTGCTCAAGTTCATGGCTCAGCACCCCGGACGCGTCTTCTCCCGTGCCCAGCTACTCTCTGAGGTGTGGGGTTACGACTCCTATTACGGCGGCACCCGCACCGTGGACGTGCACGTGCGTCGTCTGCGTTCCAAGCTCGGCACCGAATACGAGCAGATGATTTCGACCGTGCGTAACGTGGGCTATTCCTTCAACAGCACCCGCTAAATTTTGCGGTGCCAACCGCTGTTTTGGTGTGCCCGTTCTTAAGTAGCCTCGCCGCTGAGCCGAGTACCAGAATGCGTAAATGTTCCGGTTCTTGTCATATTCGCCCAGGACGGAGAACAAACTCTCCAAAGAGCAACTATCCCCGGTAGAGTTGAATCAGAAGGCTACGAAAGAAGGCGATGATGGTACACAGTCAGACACCCGATTCCTCCACCCTGCCCGCTGAAAGCTCCCTTGTTTACGCGGAACCGCAGCTCACCGAAGAGCTGTTGGAACGCTTCGATTCCTTCGCGCAGAAGGTTGCCAGCCATGACGGCGTCTCGGCGTTCTCTGAGCAGACCCGCATTGAGCTGAGTAAGGCACTCCACGAAAGCACCCTGACCCCTCCGTGTTTCTTTGTCGCTGAGGATAACGGCACCCTCGCCGCCGTGTTTGTGGCGCTCACCCCCGCCAACGACGAAGATACCGGCGTGATTGAGGCAGCCGTCGCCCCCGAATACCGCGGACGAGGCGCCGGTAGCGCATTCTTCGACCACGCCGTCCGCCAGCTGGGTGAAGACGCCGTACGATACCGCCTCTGGGTTCACGGTAGCGCCACCGACACCGGCATTGAAAGCCCCGCCCACGCGTTCGCGACCCTGCACGGTTTTGAGCCGGTACGCGTGCTGTACAAGATGATTCTGCCCCTGGACGCACAGACCCGCGAAGAGCTCGTGGAACGCTCCGATGCGCGCACCCTGCCGGAAAACCTGCGGATGCGCACCTTCACCGGCGCGGACGAATTCCCCTGGCTGCGCGTGAACGCCGCCGCTTTTGCGCACCACCCGGAGCAGGGCAAGCTCACCCTTGCTGATCTGCGCGAGCGCACCGGCTCCCCCTGGTTCCGTCCCGAGGGTTTCTTCATCGCCTCCGAGGTGGATGATGACTCCGCCATTGCGGCATTCACTTGGACGAAGATCCCGACCGGTCAGGAGCAGGGCGAGCTGTCCCCCTCCGGCGAGATTTATGTGGTGGGTGTGAGCCCGCAGGCGCAGGGAGGCGGCTTGGGTCGCACCCTCACTCTGCGCGCGCTGGCATACCTGGCGTGCGCTGAGGATGAGAACGGTGAGCCGCTGCGCGCCATCGACCTGTACGTGGACGCCGATAATGACGCCGCCTACGCCCTCTACACGTCCCTGGGCTTTGGCGTGGCGACGGTTGACCGCATGTACGCTCCCGCGCAGCAGGGTGAGCCTGCCGCCTAGTTTTCTGTGCGCCGTCTCCGGCGTGCTTCTTCACGACTTATCCCCGATCAGAAAGGCAAGTACAGTATGGTACCCGCCCCCAATGGCCTGAATAAGGCGCCTAAGCCCAAGCCGTCTGAGCCTGCGCCCATGACCGGTGTCATTCACATTGGCCACGATATTTCGAAGATTGAGCGCGCCGAATCTCGCGGTGACCGCATTGAGAAGGGCGAGAAGCGCTCCTACTTCAGCCTTGAAGAGGAGTTCGGTCCGGAGCGTTTCTTTGACCGTGAGAGCAGCTGGCTGGACTTCAACACCCGCGTGCTGGAGCTCGCGGAGGACCCGAACCTGTTCCTGCTGGAGCGTCTGAACTTCCTGGCGATTGTGGCCTCTAACCTGGACGAGTTCTTCATGGTGCGTGTGGCGGGTCTGAAGCGTCGCATTGCGACCGGTCTGGCGGTTCCTTCGGCTGCCGGTCTGAGCCCCGAGGAGCAGATGGAAGAGATTGCTGAGCGCGCTCACCAGCTGCAGGCTCGTCACGCTGATGTGTTCCACAACCAGGTGCTGCCGGCTCTGGAGGAGCAGAACATCCGTATCGTGGGTTGGAACGACCTGGATACGGACGCTAAGCAGCGTCTGCGTCAGGAGTTCATGCAGGACATCTTCCCGATTCTGACTCCGCTGGCGGTTGACCCGGCGCACCCCTTCCCGTACATTTCGGGCCTGTCGCTGAACCTTGCGGTGCTGGTGCGTAACCCGCAGACCGGCAAGGAGCTGTTCGCTCGCGTGAAGGTGCCCGATCAGCTGGACCGTATGGTCTCTGTGGATGGTTCGCGTGCCGCCAACACTGCTGGCCGCGAGAGCCGCTACATTGCGCTCGAAGACATCATTGCTGAACACCTGGATACGCTCTTCCCGGGCATGGAGGTTGTGGAGCACCACGTCTTCCGCGTGACTCGTAACGAGGATCTCGAGGTGGAAGAGGACGACGCCGAGAACCTGCTGAAGGCTCTGGAGAAGGAGCTTCTGCGCCGTCGTTTCGGTCCGCCGGTCCGTCTGGAGGTTGAGGACACCATCAACCCGACCATCCTGGATCTGCTGATTTCTGAGCTGAATATTGATGAGTCTGAGGTGTACCGCCTGCCGGCTCCGCTGGATCTGCGCGGCATGAGCGCGATTGTTCGTGCGAACCGCCCGGCTCTGCACTACCCCAAGCACATTGCGCACACTTCCCGCTGGCTCAACGCCACCGAGACGGCGAAGGCTGCGGACGTGTTCGCTGCCGCCCGCGACCACGACGTGTTGCTGCACCACCCCTACGATTCCTTCGCGACCAGTGTGCAGGCGTTCCTGGCTCAGGCTGCCGCTGACCCGCGTGTTCAGGCGATTAAGCAGACTCTGTACCGCACCAGTGGCGACTCCCCCATCGTGGATGCGCTGATTGAGGCGGCTGAGGCTGGCAAGCAGGTTGTGGCGCTGGTCGAGATTAAGGCTCGCTTTGATGAGGAAGCCAACATCTCCTGGGCTCGTAAGCTGGAGCGCGCGGGCGTGCACGTGGTGTACGGCATCGTGGGTTTGAAGACTCACTGCAAGCTGTCGCTGGTGGTGCGCCGCGAGGGTAACCACCTGCGTCGTTACGCGCACATTGGTACCGGTAACTACCACCCGTCGACCGCTCGTTTCTACGAGGATTTGGGCATCATCACCTGCGATGAGCAGATTTGTGAGGATGTTTCCCGCCTGTTCAACCAGCTGTCTGGTTACGCGCCGAAGACCAACTACCAGTCGCTGCTGGTGGCGCCGCGTACTCTGCGTAGCGGCCTGATTGAGTGCATCGATCAGGAGATTGAGAACCACAAGGCAGGCCGTCCGGCGAAGATTCAGATTAAGTGCAACTCCATGGTGGATGAGGCCATCATCGATTCGCTGTACCGTGCTTCGCAGGCTGGTGTGCCGGTGGATGTGGTGGTTCGCGGTATTTGCGCGCTGCGCCCGGGCGTTAAGGGTCTGAGCGAGAATATTCGCGTCCGTTCGGTGCTGGGCCGCTTCTTGGAGCACTCGCGCGTGTTTGCGTTTGAGAACGGTGGCGATCCGATTGTCTACATTGGCTCTGCCGATATGATGCACCGTAACCTGGACCGCCGCATTGAGGCTCTGGTACCGGTGAAGGATCCGCGCCACGTGAAGTACCTGCGTGACATGTTCACCATCTACATGAGTGATTCTTCGCGTACTTGGCACCTGGATTCTGAGGGTAACTGGACCCGCCACGACACCGATGATCAGGGCAACCCGCTGCAGGATGTGCAGTCGTACTACCTGAGCTCGCGTTCCCGTAAGAACGTGGTGGATAAGGTCTAAGGATTTGCCGCTGACCTACCGGTGATTTCTGGTGGTGAACCCCGTCTGTTCTCGCGCTTTATGGTGTGGGGCAGGCGGGGTTTTCCGCGTGTCGTGCAAAAACGTGCGGTGGACTAGTGCACTTAGCGCAAAAGTGAACAACAGGTTACGTTGAGATTACAACTTGACGCTTCTCTCCCCTACAATTAGACGCGGAGCATGGTGCCCGTTGGCATTGTGCGCAGCCTAGCGAAGAGGATCAGAGAGAGATATGGCACCGCTGGATTCCCCCTCCATCTACTACTCGGCACGACGTTTTGATGCGGTCAACAGCATTGACCGCGCCCCCACAAACACTGCGGATATTGTTGCTTCTGGCGCACTGATTTGGCGCATGCGCGATGGTGCGCTTGAGGTCCTGATTATTCACCGCCCCCGCTACGATGACTGGTCCTGGCCTAAGGGCAAGCAGGATCCGGGCGAGTCCCTGGCAGAGACTGCTATTCGCGAGATCCGCGAAGAGGTCGGCCTGCAGGTTGTTTTGGGTGTGCCCCTGGCGGTGACGTCTTACCCGGTGGGTGGCCGCCCGAAGGATGTTTTCTACTGGGCTGCTGAGCTGCCCGATGGTGCCCGTGCCCTGGCTGATGAGGGTGAAGTGGATGAGCTGCGCTGGGTAACCACTGACGCGGCTCGCGCGCTGCTGACCAATCAGGATGACCTGGCGCCTCTGGAATCTCTGGAAGCCCTGGCTGAGGCGGATGCGCTGCGTACCCGCCCGATTCTCATTGCCCGCCACGCGAAGGCTAAGCCGCGTTCGAATTGGGCGGCCGCTGAGGATGACCGTCCGCTCGCGGCGACCGGCAAGCGTCAGGCACTGGCTTCTAGCCGTCTCTTTGCGGCGTGGGCTCCGAGCCGCATTATTTCTTCCCCGTGGCTGCGTTGCGTTCAGACTGTGACCCCGTACTCGGTGGATTATGGTGTGTCGGTGAAGGAGAAGAAGTCCCTGTCTGAGGCGGGCGCTCAGCGTCACCCGGCGCGTGTTGCCCGTACCGTGGCGTCCCTGTTCGATAAGGATTCTTCCTCGCTGCTGTGCACGCACCGCCCGGTGCTGCCTCGGGTGATGGATGTTCTGCGCGAGTACCTGTTTGAGGGTTCCGCGGAGGTTCTTCCGACCGAGGACCCGTACCTGGAGCCCGGCGATGCCCTGGTTCTGCAGGTAACTGAGGGCGATGACCCGCGTATTGTCTCGGTGGAGCGAGTCCGCGCGGCCCTGGACTAGACTTCTGAGCTAGATTTTTAGCTTCTGCTGGCGAGCGCGCTGGGCTTTATGCTCAGCGCGTTTGCTATATCCGTACATCTTCGAGAGTTTTACAATAGAGGGGCGGCTGATTGTGCCGCTTCTGACGCCTACTAAATAGGATTCAAGGTTTTTCTTATGACTCATGCAATCCCCACCCCTTACGAAGATCTTCTGCGCGAAATCCTCGAGGAGAACAAGGACGCCATTGCGGCGGACGCGCAGCGTTCCGACCGTACCGGCACCGGTACCTTCGGCGTGTTTGGCCGTCAGATGCGTTTTGATCTGCGTGAGTCGTTCCCGCTGATTACCACCAAGCGCGTGCATTTTAAGTCCGTTGCTATTGAGCTGCTGTGGTTCTTGCGCGGTTCTTCGAATGTGCGCTGGTTGCAGGAGCGCGGCGTGACCATTTGGGATGAGTGGGCTGATGAGAACGGCGATTTGGGCCCGGTCTACGGCGTGCAGTGGCGTTCGTGGCCGACCCCCGACGGCGGCACGATTGACCAAATTGCGAAGGTTATTGATTCGCTGAAGAACAACCCGAGCTCTCGCCGCCACATTGTTTCGGCGTGGAACCCCGCTGAGGTGGATAACATGGCGCTTCCGCCCTGCCACGCGCTCTTCCAGTTCTACGTGCACGAACGCGCAGACGGTGTGAAAGAGCTGTCCTGCCAGCTGTACCAGCGTAGCGCGGACATGTTCCTGGGTGTGCCCTTCAACATCGCCTCGTACGCGCTGCTGACCTACCTGATTGCGCAGGAGGTGGGCATGGAGCCGGGCGAGTTCATCTGGACCGGCGGCGACTGCCACATCTACTCAAACCACCTGGAGCAGGTGAAGAAGCAGCTGGGCTACGGCACCGATCCGGAGGGCAACCCCTACCCGCCGCGCGAACCGTACCCCTACCCGAAGCTGGTTATTAAGACCAAGAAGCCTTCTATTTTCGATTACGAGTATGAAGACTTTGAGCTGGTGGATTACAAGCACCACCCCGGTATTGCCGCCCCGATTGCGGTCTAATTGCAGGTTGTGAGGAGTCATGATGTATCGTCTGGGCGCTATTTGGGCTCAAACTGATGCCGGCATCATTGGTCGTAACGGGGATATGCCCTGGTACGCTCCGGAAGATTTGGCGCATTTTAAGAAAGTGACGCTGGGTGCTCCGGTGATTATGGGTCGCCGCACCTGGGAGTCGTTCCCGCCGCGTTTTCGCCCCCTGCCGGGTCGTACGAATATTGTGATTAGCCGTTCGGTCGCCGAGGCGGAAGAACGCGATGGTGCGCTGTGGGTTCCTTCGCTGGATGCGGCGCTGTACGCGGCGCGTGACGCCGCGGGTGCAGCGGTCGAAGATATCCCCGCAGATACCGCCGAAGTTGATGCTTGGATTATTGGCGGCGGCTCCGTGTACGCGGAGGCGCTCTCCCGCACCGATCTGCCCGCCTTCGGTCGGGTAGAGACGGTGGAGCGTACCCTCTTCTACTGCCAGGAAGGTAACGAGATCACCGGCGATACGCGAGCGCCCGAACTGCAGCTTGCAAATTCTGCGGGCAGTTGCGAGGGCAGCTCCCCGAACGGGTGCTGGCGGGTCACCTCCGAGAGTGCCTGGGAGAAGAGCGAGAAGGGTTACCTGCTCGATGAGTCGGGCACGAAGAACCCCATGTACTTCTCGTTCCAGCTTCTGGAGCGTCTGTAGCTCTCGCGCACGTGCCGGTACCGGACCGTTCCGAATATCAAATTTTTTGTACGGTGTCAGTCCGCACCCGCCAACCTGAGAGTACACTGGGAACCATGAACTTTAATCCCGGTGACTCTGTAGGTTTTGTTGGCTGGCGCGGCATGGTGGGCTCGGTCCTCATGAAGCGTATGGTTGAGGAAGGCGACTTCGAGGGCATTACCCCCGTCTTCTTCACTACCTCTAATGTTGGTGGCGCTGCGCCCACTTTCGACGGCGTGATTGAGCCGTCCGAGCTGAAGGACGCATACGACATTGACGAGCTGCGTAAGCACTCGATTATTGTGACCGCTCAGGGCGGTGGCTACACCGAGGCTGTGCACCCGAAGCTGCGTGCGGCCGGTTGGGACGGCCTGTGGATTGACGCAGCTTCCACCCTGCGCATGAACGATGACTCTATCATCGTGCTGGACCCCATCAACCGCGACGTCATCGACCGCGGCCTGGCATCCGGCGTGAAGGACTTCGTCGGCGGTAACTGCACCGTCTCCTGCCTGCTGATGGGTCTGGGCGGCCTCTTCAAGAATGACCTGGTCGAGTGGGCTACCTCCATGACCTACCAGGCAGCGTCCGGCGGCGGCGCCCGCCACATGCGCGAGGTGCTCGCACAGTTCCGCGACCTGGGCAACGAGGTCTCCGAGGAGCTGAACGACCCCGCATCCGCAATTCTGGACATCGACCGCAAGGTTCTCGCGAAGCAGCGTTCCGGTGAGCTGGATTCCACCCAGTTCGGTGTGCCGCTCTCCGGCTCCCTGATTCCCTGGATTGACTCGGATTTGGGTAACGGCCAGTCCCGCGAGGAGTGGAAGGCTGAGGTTGAGACCAACAAGATCCTGGGCCGCTCCGAGGACGAGAAGATCACCATGGACGGCCTGTGCGTCCGTATCGCTGCGATGCGCTCGCACTCTCAGGCGCTGACCATCAAGCTTAAGAAGGACCTGCCGCTCGAGGAGATTGAGCGCATCATCGCTGAGGACAACCCCTGGGTTCGCTTCGTGCCGAACGAGCGTGAGGCTTCCATGGAGCAGCTGACCCCCGTGGCTGCTTCCGGTTCTCTGGAGATTCCGGTTGGTCGCGTGCGTAAGCTCGCGATGGGCCCCGAGTACATTAGCGCGTTCACCGTGGGTGACCAGCTGCTCTGGGGTGCTGCTGAGCCGATTCGCCGCATGCTGCAGATTGCTATTGGCAAGCTCTAAAGCTCACTGACAAGCTATAACAAAAACCCTCGCTACCATTCTTATCGGATGGGAGCGAGGGCTTTTGTGTCTGCGTATATCTTGCGCGGACCGGGTTAATGAGAGCTGGGTTAGCGCTGGTTTGCGGCGGCCGCCTTACGTTCTGCTTTGCGTGCAGCTTTGCGTTCCTTGCGTTGCTGTCGCCAGGCGCGGTAGCGGTACCAGGCGGTGAGCACCACGTGCTTCATGAAAATATTGGCGCGGCGTGCCCAGGTGAATTCGGTACCCCAAATGCCCAGGCCGATAAAGATGAACAGCCAGCCGGGGCCGGGGGTGACGAGCATAATCAGTCCGGCGATAAAGCAGAAGGCGCCCACGCCGATGACGAGGGGCTTGTAGAGATGACGCATGACCGGATGCGCGTGCATGCGCTCCTTGCGGGCTTCGAGCCAGCGGTGAAAGCGGCTGGTCTCGCTTTCTTTGACTTCATCTTCAATGGTTTTCAGGGGTGGTCCTTCCAAACGTGCCGTAGGTGAGTTTCACCGGGCGGCGGTGGTTAGAGAATAGCATTCACAGCTGGGTTGCGGCTGTGAAAGATTTCTTCATGATGAGATTTTTCCGTCATCTTTAAAATTTTTTCGTTTCAATGGTGTTCAAGTCGAAAGTACCTTTATACACTGTAAAGGACCAATTCACCCGGCACTACGCCTAAACACTAAGGAAGCGACCCACCACCGTGTCCTCCTCACGTCCCGCATCGACGGACTCACTCCGCACCAACGCTGCTGCGCCCGCTGGCACCTCTGCACCCGCTGCTGAACGCAATGCCGCACCGACTCTCAACGAACGCCTCGAAAACCTGCCCTTCACCCGCGCCCACGGCAAGCTCCTGGGCATCTCGGGTCTCGGCTGGGCTCTAGACGCCATGGACGTCGGCCTCATCTCCTTCGTCATGGCAGCACTCATCAAGGAATGGCAGCTCAGCCCCACCGAAGCCTCCTGGCTCGGCTCCATCGGATTCGTAGGCATGGCGCTCGGCGCAACCTTCGGCGGTCTACTCGCCGATAAGCTCGGCCGCCGCTACATCTTCGCCCTCACCCTGCTGGTGTACGGTCTGGCGACTGGCGCCTCCGCCCTGGCAACCTCCCTGGGCGTGCTGCTCGTCTTCCGTTTCCTGGTCGGTCTGGGTCTGGGAGCGGAACTTCCCGTGGCATCCACCCTGATTTCTGAGTTCTCGCCGCGCGCTATTCGCGGCCGCGTCGTGGTCGCCCTGGAGGCTTTCTGGGCTCTGGGCTGGATCCTCGCCGCTCTCATCGGCACCTTCATCGTTCCGCAGGCGAACGGCTGGCGCTGGGCACTTGCCATCGGCCTGATTCCCGCCATCTACTCGCTCGTAATCCGTATGGGAACCCCCGAATCGGTGCGTTTCCTGGAGTCGGTCGGCAAGCACGATCAGGCACGCCAGATTGTTGAACGTTTCGAGGCCTCCCCCGCGCTCTTCTCCCGAACCGACAAGAAGCAGACCGAAGACGTTTCCGTACATGGCGCGGCAGAAAGCGCCGACAACGCAGAATCCGCGAAGATCCACTCGATCTGGGCTGCCGGTCAGCGCCGCAAGACCATCGCCCTGTGCGTCATCTGGTTCTGCATCAACCTCTCCTACTACGGCGCGTTCATCTGGATTCCGGCGCTGCTGAACGCCCAGGGCTTCAGCCTCGTGAAGTCCTTCGCGTTCACGCTCATTATGACCCTCGCCCAGCTGCCCGGCTACGCGGTCGCCGCCTACCTCATCGAAAAGTGGGGTCGACGCGCAACCCTGGCGGCCTTCCTGCTCGGCTCTGCACTGGCGGCGGCTGGCTACGGTATGGCGCACGCCGAGGTATTCATTATCCTCGCCGGCTGCATGCTCTCCTTCTTCAACCTCGGTGCGTGGGGTGCCCTCTACGCCCTGAGCCCGGAGATCTTCCCGACCCACCTGCGCGGAACCGGCACCGGTGCCGCCGCCGGTATTGGTCGTATCGCCTCCATCGCGGCACCGCTCATTGTGCCGCCGCTGGTCGCATTCGGTGGAACCCCGCTGCTCTTTACGCTCTTCTCCACCGCGTTCCTGGTAGCGGCAACCACCGTGTTCCTGTTGCCTGAACGCCGCGGCGAATCTCTCTAACGAGTCGCCCACCCTACACGATGAGCTGTCCCTTCTGAACGCTCTTTCCGAGTAGCCAGAAGGGACAGCTCATTTGTCATTTAAGCCCTCTAACCATGCACCACAACCTCAAACTATGAGAGGATACGTTCTATGCTCGATTCCTTCCTCTCCAACCTCTACCGCACAGAGTTCAGCCCCTGGCCCGTGAGCGAACACTACGCCGCAGAACGCGCCGGCGGCGTGCCCGAAGCCATGCTGCTGCCGGGCGAACTCACCGTGCACCGTGGCGACGGGGCAAAAATGAGCTACTACCTGGACTGGCCCGAGGAATTCAACGAAGACACCCGCGCAATCACCCTGCGCCCACGCACCAAAAACGGCTACCCGCAGGACTTTACGCTCAGCGTCGTCGTACGCGACGGCCAGGCTGTCTTTACCGCAACCGCCCTCAGCTTCTGGGAGCAGCGCGACGGCCGCCCCTACGACCGCGAGCCCATCGCCCGCGGCTACGTGGACGTCGCCTCCTACGAATCCCGCGCGGAATACGCGGGCAATTCCGCCGCGCCCGCCCTCATCGGCTGGGATATCGCAGACCTCTACCCGGCACGCATGGCACTCATCCGCGCCCTCTGCGAAGGAATCGCCAGCAGTATCACAATGGACACCCGAATCCTCGCGGACGGGCAGGTACAGGTCGATCACAAGGACGGGGACCTGCTCGCCCTGCACGTGAACGCGGTCAGCACCGTAGGCGGCATGGTCCGCGCCCTCATCATCGAGCAGGACCGGGTACCCGGCGGCGTATCTACCGGCGCCTCCGAGCGCACCGACCTGCAGGCACGCGCCTACTACGCCAACGTGCTCTCCCCCGTCCCCGGCGAGTTCGGCAACCTTGTCTGGTCCCACAGCGAGGACGCGGAATACTACCCCTACCGGCCCACGCGCCATAAGCCGATTTTCCACGCCCCCAGCCCGCCGCAGAAGCTTCCCCTGGCGGTTCAGGTGTTGATGGAGCACCTACCCGCCGCTCCCCTGGCAGCAACGCGCACAGCGCCCAAGCGCAGGCCGTACCTGCCGGGGCAGGCGCGCGTCTCTTCGCCTCGCCACTAGCTCAGCGGGTCAATACAACGCTTCGGGCGGTCTCCCGATGAAGAGACCGCCCGAAGCGTTTATTCTGAAGTGTTTATTCTATGCGTCCTCACGCTACGAAAGGCGAGAAGTTGAGAATCTAGATTTCGCCGTTGACCACGACAGGCTCGGGAACCAGGGTCACACCGAAACGCTTGCGCACGCCGTCACGCACGGCGCGGGCAATCGCGAAGATATCCTCGGCGGAGGCGCCGCCGCGGTTCGTAATGGCCAGGGTGTGCTTGGTCGACAGGCTTGCACGGCCCTGAGCAATCTCGCGGGACTCACCCTCCAGACCGAAGCCCTTATCGAAGCCTGCATGCTGAATCAGCCAAGCAGCCGAAAGCTTCACGTGATCAGGGTCCTCGACACCCGCGGTGAACGGGGAAGTCTTCACAACCACCGGGAAGTTCGGGGCGCCCTCGGGCAGAGACTCCAGAGTAGAACGCGGAACAATCGGGTTGGTGAAGAAGGAACCGGTGGAGAAAGTGTCACGGTCCTCGGGGTTGAGCACCATGCCCTTGGAGCCGCGCAGCTCCAACACCTTTTCGCGTACCAGTGCGGATTCGGCGCGCTGACCGGGCTCAACGCCCAGGCTCTTCGCCAGCTCAGCGTAACGAATCGGGGAGGACAGGCTACCGAGCGTGAACTGGAAATCAACGGTCAGCACCACGTAGCGGGGCGAGCCGTTGACGGTTGCGCGCTTGAGTACCGAGTCGCGGTAGCCGAAGCGCAGGTCTGCGCTCGCGAAGGTCTTCCGAGTGTTCTTTTCGCGGTCCCAGGTGCGTACGGAGGCGATGAACTCGCCCACCTCAACGCCGTATGCGCCGACGTTCTGCACGGGGGTTGCACCCACGGTGCCGGGAATGCCGGAGAGAGCCGCGGGGCCAACCCATTCATTCTCGATGCTGAGCTTCACGAAGTCGTCCCAGATGGTGCCCGCCTGCACGCGCACGTTCGCGCCGCCGCATGCGGGGATGGGCAGAACCTCTACGCCTTCGGAGGCGATGTGCACGACGGTTCCGTTGAAGCCTTCGTCGGAAACTAGGAGGTTGGAGCCGCCACCCACGATGAGGACGGGTTCGCCTGCGGCGTCTGCAGCGGAGACCGCCTCGATGATTTCTGCCTCGGAGGTAGCACGGACGTAGGTCTTGGCGGGGCCGCCTACCTGGGCGGTGGTCAGTTCGCTCAACAGCTTTTCAGTCATAGGTTAAGAATACCGGTCGTTGTGCGGGGTCAACACCCGCCACACGTTAAAGTCACGAAAACCTTATGGTGATTTTGCCTTCATTTTCCGGTGCTCCTCCCACAAAGAAGAAGCACCACCACCCGCCGGCGAGCGCGCATCCGAGTACACAGCCGAGCGCACAAAAGCCCCGGCACCACCGCATCGGGTAGCCCCAGGGCTTTCACGCTGTTGCTTTTACGCAGTTATCCGCACACGCAGAAGCTCTATGCCGAGAAACGAACCACAGCCTGGCTCTTCATCAGAACCTTCTGCTCCTTGCCTTCCTCATCACGAGCGGTGACGGTCAGGTCAATGCGGGCGGTGCGCTCTTCCTCATTCAGGGCGCCCACCTTGCCGCTGATGGTCAGGGCGTTCGTGGGGGCGTCGGGGTTTTCGCCGCCGGGCGCATCCGCTACGGGAACGGGCTTGGTGAATCGAGTCTGGTAGTCCACAATCGCACCGGGGTCACCCACCCAGTCGCTCACGAGCTGCACGGCGGTGCCCATGGTCAGCATGCCGTGAGCAATCACGCCGGACAGGCCCACAGACTGAGCGAAACGCTCGTTCCAGTGAATCGGGTTGAAGTCACCGGATGCGCCAGCGTAACGCACCAGCGAAGCGCGGGAGAGCTCCACGGTACGCGAACCGATCTCCCGACCCTTTTCAAGATCTTCAAAACGCACCATTAGTTCTCCTCCTCAGCACGAACCAGCAGGGAAGAAATGCAGGTGGTGACCGGCTCGCCCTGCGCGTCAACGATTTCTTCGCGGGTGGTCAGCATTGCGCCGGCACCCATCACGCGCACGGAGTCCACGTGAACTTCGGTGCGCAGCTCATCACCGGCAACGATGGGGCGGTGATGAGTGAAGCGCTGGTCGGCGTGCACCACGCGGGAGAAATCAATACCGGCGGAATCGTCGTTGATGAGTGCCGCGTCAGCTGCCTGCGCCAGGATAATGGCGAAGGTCGGCGGGGCAATCACATCTGCGTACCCTGCCGCGCGGGCTGCCTCAACGTCGTGGTGGAGGGGGTTTTCTGCGTGAACTGCTCGGGCAAATTCGCGGATCTTTTCACGACCGACAACGTAGGTGTTCTCGGACGGGTAGACCCTGCCCACAATCTCAGGGTTAATGCTCATGATTTCAGTCTACCGCTCTTGTGCACAGTGTTCAGCTCGAACGCACAGAGTGGACAGAACACTGTGCAAGTAACCGGCATGCAGGCAACCAGCGTGCAGCTCTGAAGTATTTCGTCGCATTTTTACCTGTTAGCGAAGGCAGCACGCGCACCCCTTCCCTTACAGTCTGAGCAGGCGTAGTCTGAACGGGTACTCGCAATCTATCAAGAAGGAAAAGTTATGTCTTCCAACGTAAAAATTTCGGTACTTGACCTGATGCCGCACCGCCCCGATCAGAGTCAGCACCAGACCATGCTCAACACCATCGATGCCGCCCGCGCGGCTGAGTCCTACGGCTACGAGCGTTTCTGGGTCGCCGAGCACCACAATGCCGGTTCCCTGCTGTCCTCTGCGACCGTCGTGGTCATGGCGGAGATTGCCGCCGCAACCGAGCGTATTCGCGTGGGTTCGGGCGGCATCATGCTCCCCAACCACGCACCCTACGTGGTGGCTGAGCAGTTCGGTACCCTCAACGCGTTCCACCCCGGCCGTATTGACCTGGGTGTGGGCCGTGCGCCCGGCACCGACCCGATGACCGCCGCCGCTCTGCGCCGCGACGATTCTGCCGCCATGAGCTTCCCCGCCGAGGTGCAGCAGCTGCAGCGTTTCCTGGGCGAGCCCTCCCCCATGCACCGCGTGCACGCCATTCCCGGTCAGGGCTCGAAGGTGCCTATGTACATTCTGGGTTCTTCCCTGTTTGGTGCACAGCTTGCCGCACAGCTGGGCCTGCCCTACGCATTCGCTTCGCATTTTGCGCCCGCAATGCTGCAGGAGGCGGTGGACACCTACCGCGCGAACTTCAAGCCCTCGGAACACCTGGAGCAGCCCTACGTCATGGTGGGTGCGACCGCAATGCTCGCCGATACCGACGAACGCGCACGCTACCTGTACACGACCCAGCAGCAGCATTTCCTGGGCGTGGTGCGCGGCAATCTGTCTTTCGCACCTCCTGTGGAAGATATGGACGCCGTCTGGACCGACGCGGAGAAGATGCACATTGAACGCATGACCGCCGAAGCCATCGTAGGCTCCCCCGCCACCGCTCAGGCTCGTATTGAGGACCTGGTGGCGCGCACGGGCGCTGACGAGCTCATCGTCATGACCGAGGCGTGGGAGCACGAGGACCGCCTGCGCTCCTACGAGCTGCTGTCCCAGCTGCCGGTGGTGCGCCGCGCTTCCTAACGCTTTGATCAGAGCATAAAGACGAAGCCCCCGAGTTTTTCTCGGGGGCTTTGCTCTACCCGGCATGCTCTTCTACCAGGCGTCGAGCCGTGCGCCGGGCACTTGCAGACCGGGCTTGGGGCCCACACATTAGGCAAACAAAAAAGCCTGCCTCCGAAGAGACAGGCTTATCTGAGCCCCGACCGGGAATCGATCCCGGGACCTCCATCTTACCAAGATGGCGCTCTACCACTGAGCTATCGGGGCGTAGCGGTGGACGGGCTCGATCCGTCGACCTCACGATTATGAGTCGTGCGCTCTAACCAGCTGAGCTACACCGCCACATCATTAATACGTGCTCTCGCATGAATTAATGAGAGAGCCCCGACCGGGAATCGATCCCGGGACCTCCATCTTACCAAGATGGCGCTCTACCACTGAGCTATCGGGGCAACAGGTAAAACTATACAGGTCTTCACGAATGCTCGCAAGCGGAGAAGCTATGGCATATGCCACATTTATGTTTGGTTGTTCTTCACGCTGCCGCCTGAGAGCCCAACATTGCCCCGGCACCATCGCATTGACCAGGCGCCACCGCAACAGCTAATGCAAACGCATCAACACACAAATACATAAAGACCGGCAGGAGAGCTCATCACTCCCCTGCCGGTCTTTGAATCATATGCGGATGACAAGGCTACTAGACAAGGCTGCTAGCCGATAGCCTCAGCAAGCCCCTCATACCGCGAATCCAGGCTTAGCCGAAATCTTAGTAGCGCTTGCCGCGACCGCCGAAGTCGCGACCGCCGTCACGGTTACCGCGGTAGCCGCCCTCGCGACGGTTATCGCGACCGCCAAAGTCACGGCCACCATCACGGTTGCCACGGTAGCCACCCTCACGGCGGTTATCACGGCCACCGAAGTCGCGACCACCGAAGTCACGGTCATTGCGCTTGCCACCGAAGTCACGGCCGCCGCGCTTGAAGTCGCGGTCACCGCCGAAGTCACGGCCACCGTCACGGTTACCGCGGTAGCCACCCTCGCGGCGACCACCTTCACGACGACCACCCTCGCGGCGATCGAAGTCGCGGAAACCGCCCTCACGACGGCCACCACCGAAGCCGCGGCCACCGCCGCCCTTGGGACCATTGTCCTTACGGATGTTGATGAACTCGCCAGCGATCTTGGTGTCGCGCAGGCGATCGAAGAAGTCGCGGGGCAGGTCCTCGGGCAGGCCAACAATGGTGAAGTGCTGGCGAATGTCGATGGAGCCAATCTGGGAGCCCTTAATGCCACCCTCGTTAGCCAGTGCACCCACAATAGCGCCTGCGGTCACGCGGGAGGAACGGCCAACGTTCAGCTTGTAGTTGACCATGCCCTCGTCGTTATGCGCGCGCTTTGCCTTGCGGCCGCCGCGATCCGAATCATCGTCGGAGAAGGGGCGAGACTTGTGGGCGATATCTTCGCTCTCATCAAGGAAGAAGGGGCGACCCTGCTGGGCGATAACAGCCAGTGCAGCTGCAATGTCCTCAGCGGTAGTGTCGTGCTCGTTCTCGTAGTCCTCGATAATCTGGCGGAAGAAGCTCAGGTCCTCAGACTCGATGGTCTCGGTAATCTGCTGTGCGAAGCGCTGCTTACGGGTCTCGTTCACTGCCTCTGCGGTGGGCATGTGCATCGGCTCGACCTTCTGGCGGGTTGCCTTCTCGATCTGACGCAGCATGTACTTCTCACGCGGGGTGACGAAGAGGATTGCGGCACCTTCGCGACCTGCACGGCCGGTACGACCGATGCGGTGCACGTAGGACTCGGTGTCGTGGGGGATGTCGTAGTTGACGACCAGGGAGATGCGCTCAACGTCCAGGCCGCGTGCCGCCACGTCGGTTGCCACGAGGATGTCGATGCGGCCGTCACGCAGGGCGTCAACGGTACGCTCACGCAGCTGCTGGGGGATGTCACCGTTAATCGCTGCCGCCGCGAAACCGCGTGCCTTCAGCTTGTCGGCAACTTCCTCGGTTTCCTTCTTGGTGCGCACGAAGACGATGATGCCGTCGTAGTTCTCGACCTCAAGCACGCGGGTCATTGCGTCCAGCTTGTGGGAGTGCATGACCTGCATGTAGCGCTGGGTAATGTTTGCGCTGGTGGTGGTCTTAGCCTTGACGCGGATCTCGACGGGGTCGTTCAGGTACTGCTGAGCGATCTTGCGGATCGAGTTGGGCATGGTTGCGGAGAAGAGCGCAACCTGCTTGCTGTCGGGGGTGCCTTCGAGGATCTTTTCCACGTCTTCGGCGAAGCCCATGCGCAGCATTTCGTCTGCCTCATCGAGTACCAGGTACTGCAGGTTGGACAGGTCCAGGGAGCCCTTTTCCAGGTGGTCAATCACGCGGCCGGGGGTACCGACGACGACCTGCGCACCGCGGCGCAGACCGGCCAGCTGCGGGCCGTAGGGGGAGCCACCGTAGATGGGCAGGACGGTGAAGTCCTCCATGTGGGTTGCGTAGGAGGAGAAGGCTTCTGCAACCTGCAGAGCCAGCTCGCGGGTGGGTGCCAGGACCAGGACCTGGGTATCACGGGAGACGCCGTTGACGTCGGCGAGTTCAGCCATGCGGGACAGTGCCGGTAGCGCGAATGCTGCGGTCTTACCGGTACCGGTCTGCGCCAGACCAACCACGTCGTGGCCCTCAAGCAGCAGGGGGATGGTCTGTTCCTGGATGGGGGACGGCTTCTCGTAGCCCACCTCTTCCAGGGCTGCCAGGACGCGGGCGTCCAGGCCCAGGTCGGTGAAGCGTACGCCCTCTTCTTCAGCCTTTTCGGCGGTTTCTTCTGCCGCGGTTTCTTCTGCGGGTGCTTCTGCAGTGGTTTCTTCTGCTTCTACAGCAGGGCTCTCAACGATATTCTCTGCGGTGTTCTCGATGATGTTCTCAGTGGTCACAGCGGTCTCTGCCTCGGCGTTCAGTTCGGCCGGGGTAGCAGTATTCTCAGTCAATTTTTCCTCTATACGGTAGGGGTGGATAGCGCACGCTTTTCGGCGCTTACCGGGTGTCCCCTTCACGGCCCAGCCACACATCATCCCCTGGGGAGTAGAGCGTCCAGGGGTCCTCCGTTACCGGCGCATTCTGCAGAGGTGTTCTGCGGATGCTGCGGGTAGCGGCTCTTTGCTGGGGGTGGTCTTGAATTTCTCGGCACATTATCCGCACGCCTGTTCGTGCTCTACGCTCGGCGCGCAGTAGTCCCTGTGATTCAGGGGTGTACAGGGTGGGTAATGCTCACATGCAATGTCACGTATTCCTGGTGGTTCGCCTTCCCGCTCTACGGCGGTGGTGTGTCTGTTACAGCAGACGCAGCAAAGACGCTGGACCAGAGATCGTTAAGAGAAGCCCGCGTGTACGGTGTGAACCGCAAGTTTATGGGGCGTATCAATCGGTGATGGTGAGTACGGCGCACCTACAATTCCAGCACCACCTTGGGTGCCGGGTGCGCACAAGACCTTCATCGGGGGTTCCCGTGTTCTATCCAGTGTACAGTAGGGTGCCCACCTAGGCTATAAAAAGGTGCTTAAAACCTCATCTCTTAACGGCGAGCGCCCACCCCAGCGATTGCGGGGTGGGCGCTCATTAAGATGCTGAGCCGAGGGGCTAGGAGGGGCTAGTCGACCCGTCGCACAATATCAATCGTGCCGACGGTCGCGTACTTCGCGTAGGAGTGGCCGTAGCGGTCAGCCGCGTACTGCGCGGCGTTGGTCGGCGGGTTGCCGCCCCAGGAGTTACTCTTACGGTCAATGACCACGTAATCGGGTGCGGGCTCACCGGTGTGGCCAATCCAGTAGACGGTGCGGCCGGGAATCAGCTGGGTCAGAATCGACAGGTCAGATGCAACCGACACCCCTTCGGGTACCTTCTGCACGGCGTCCTGCTTCATCTGGTCAGTCGTAGTCAACGCGGAGGCGGTGAACTGCGCATTACCCAGGGATGCGAGGGGTTGCTGGGAGCCGGGCACGAAAATCGGGGATGCGGCAAGGAAGAGCGCCGCGGCGGGTAGAGCCCACACGGGGATGCGGCGTGCCAGGGCGGTGAGGCGACCGGGCTCAGTGTTGCTCTGAGGTTCCTGTGCGGGGGCGCTATCGGCTACTCGCGCAGCCGAGCGTACCGGAATCGCTGCGGGAACCACGTCGTAGCGTATCCGCATGACAGCGTCGAGCAGGGCGAGGAAGACGACGGGCATGAGCACGAGCGAGTAGTGCCAGGTGCTCGCCCAGTAGGATTCCATGGTGGAGAGCAGACGCCATGCAAGGGTCGGCAGGGCAATTGCCGCCAGAGGAGAAATCACCCAGAGGACCGCTCCGGTAATGAGCAGCAGGCCGAGGGTTGCCAGCTTGGTGTTATTGCTGAGCATCTGCAGCACCGAACCGAAGGGGTCACCCAGGGCTGCGGAGAAGTTCACCTTGTCGGCGTAGTCGAAGTTTCCGCCGCTATTGAAGTAGGGCAGGATCACGTAGATAGCGACGGCGGACCAGAAGACGCCCCAAATCATGACCAGGGTGGATTCGGCGACGGCAGGGGTGCGCGCCCAGGAGGAGTAGAGCTGCTGCATGCGGGTGCGCATGGGGGCGGGGGTGCCTGCGGAGAGGCGCGGCATCAGAATGTCGACGGCGGTGCTCAGCCAACCGGTGCGGATAAAGATAATCAGGCCGATGGCTGCGACAGTAATGCCCATATCTTCTTTGACGAAGGCAAGGGGTAGAGCCCACCAGCAGGCGTAGGCGAGGTAGCGTGCGCGTTCGGTGCCGCTCACTCGTGAGGCGAGCACCAGGTAGCCGAGGCTCATGGCGAGCAGAGGCACGGCGAAGGCTACTTCGTGGAATTGGGCGGCGATAGCTTGCTGAACGCCGAAGCTGAGGGCGAATCCGGCGCCGAGGAGCAGACCGGTGATGGTCGGGATAACGCCCTGAAGTTTTGCGGACTGAGCATTCTGCGCCGGGTCGCTCTTCTGCGCATCTTCAGTTTTTTGGGCGAGCGCGAAGGCACGCTGGGTGAAGCGCACAATGGCGAAGCTTGCGAAAGCGACCAGGGCGTTCTGCACCACCAGCAGGGTGGTCGGCGATGGGAACAGCGCGTAAAAGGGTCCCAGGAGCACCAGAATCGGGTGGAAGTGGTCACCCCAGAGGTTAAAGTCGGGTCCCTTAATGGGCACGATGGGCACGGAGAAGTGCGCGTACGCCTGCGCCATCTGGGTGAAAATCGCAAGGTCCCAGGAGGGCGTAATCCAGTGCTTCACCTGCTGCAGCGAGTAGTAGGTGTACAACGCCATGACGGCGGCGGCAAGCAGCAGACCGGGTAGTAGTTCGAGGGGGCGGATGCTCTTGACGCGCTCGGTGAGGGACTGACGCGGCTGTTTCTTGGCGCGCTGAGTACGGCCCGCACTGGTGGCGGTGCGACTCTTCTGTTCAGGTGCGTCCGTCTTCGAGGATACTTCGTGTGCTTCCGCTGCCATAGGCGTCCTTCTCTCGGGGTGTGTATCCGGGCTACAGGCGCCCTTGTGAGCGGGTGGAACGGTGAGCGGGTGGAACGCGTCGCCGCTGTCGTGCCGGGGTTGGCGTTCGTTCTCGCTCTACCTTTTAGAGTATCGCATTAGTGGCATACCTGCCCTTCCTGCACTTTTTGTATCTTATTCCTCAAATATCTACCCCGAATGTTGCCGCCCGGTTTGGGCGCATAGACTGGTGTGGTGAGTACGTTTCCTTCCTCAACCCCCGGCGGCGCGACCCCCAGCGGCGCAACCCCCGGCGTTGCGATTACCGGTAGCCGCCCGGCAGCGGATGCGCGGCGCATCCGGCATCCTTTGGCGGCAGCTGGTGTGCCCTATGCGCAGGCGCTTGCGGATGATTTTCACGAACCGCACATTCAGATTCGTACTCTCTCCCCCGCTGTTTCGTCTCTTCCGGGCGCTCTGAGTGCGGAGGTGTGCGAGGTTGTGATTGAGCCGCATGTTCCGGTGCAGTTGGCGCAGACGTTGGGGTCGCTACGCCGCGGCGCTCAGGATCTTTCGTATCGCGCACTGAGCCGTGCGGATGGTGCCGAGAGAATCTGGTTGACAGCTCGCACGCCGTTTCACGAGTTCCCGGCGGTGCTGTACGCCGAACGGTTGGCGCAGCCAGCTAAGCTTCCGGAGGGTCTTGCCGCTCTTCATCGTCTGCTGATGCGCCCGGTGCGTATTCGCCTCTGGGTTTCTTATAGTGCCGCTGATCAGCAGATGCGGGCGCGAGCCGACCTTCAGGCGTTAGCGCAGGAAATGACGTACTGGCTGGGGTTGCACGACCCCGCCGAGCAGTTTGGCGCTCTATCTTCTTTTGAGTCTCTTCCGCCGCGTATTCAGCAGGCGTGGCGGCAGAATCCGGGGCTCCGCCTCAGCGCCTCAGGGCAGCTGGACCGGCAGATGCTCAACGCCATTGTGGAGCAGCGCATCACCCAGACCGAAGCGTTCAGAACCCTGGGCTGGGTTCTGCGAAAGTACGGCTCCCCCGCCCCTTCGACCGGGTTGGGGCATCAGCCGGAAGGGATGCGTGTCTACCCTACCGCCCGGACCCTGGCGACGATTCCTACCTGGGATTGGCATCGGGCGGGCGTTGATAAAAGCCGCTACGATGCCGTGTACGCTTACGCTCGTTCCGCCGAGTCTCTAAAAAACATTGCGGCTACAGGCGACATCGCGCTACTGGCGCGGAGCCTGCACGCTGTGCGCGGCGTGGGCCCGTGGAGCATTTCCGAGGCTCTGCAACGCGTGTGCGGGCACCCGGACGCCATCAGCGTGGGCGACTACCATCTGGCGCACGCGATCGGTGAGCTATTCACAGGTCAGCGCACCGATGATGCGGGAATGCTCGCCCTGCTGGCACCCTACAGCCCGCATCGGCAGCGTCTGGTGCGGCTCATGCACGCTTCGGGCTTCTCAAAGCAACGCTACGGGGCGCGCATGAGCATTGAGGATCACCGCAACCGCTAACACTCTTACACCCTCACGAGAGTAAAAGGGTACGGGGCGCCTCTGCTTTAAAAGGGGACGGATTTAAAAGGGTACGGGGCGCCCCCTGCCGGTTGTGCCGGCGGGTGCGCCCCGTTCAAGCTCTTTTGTGGTGGTGAGCTTACCTCTTCTCTGCAGAGCCCTCTGCTGCTGCGATCTCTGCACGGACCTTGTCCATGTCGAGCTCACGGATCGAAGCGATTACGGTCTCCAGCTGGTCTTCACGCAGTGCGCCAGCCTGCTGGTAAACCAGGATACCGCCACGGAAGCCCATGATGGTGGGGATGGAGGTGATGCCTGCTGCCTGAGCAAGCTGGCCCTGGTCCTCGGTGTCGACCTTACCGAAAACAATGTCGCTGTGCTTCTCCGAAGCTGCCTCGTAGACGGGGGAGAACTGCTTGCAGGGACCGCACCAATCTGCCCAGAAGTCCAGGAAGACGATGTCGTTGCTCTCGACGGTAGCAGTCAGGTTCTGCTGAGTAATTTCAATAGTAGCCATGAGATAAAGCTACACCCTCAAGACCCTAATCGCGAATTGTTCGCCCTGGGATTCAAACATTGTGAAAGATATGACAACTTGCCGTCATAGTTGGTTCTTTCTGCGGTACGTTCCGCCGGGTTTTAGGCGTGTCGCGGTTAATCCAGCGAACGGTTCCGTGCCGGGTGGTGGAGGCGCTCTACCCTGCTCCCGAAGCCCCGGGCGGCCACCTACAGCATCCTTACGAAAATCCCGATGCGAGCATCGGGAAAATACGAGCGCAACCGTAGAAGGCGGTTGCGGTGAAAGACCACAGTGGGAGGCACCGTGAAACTGGTTTTAGATACACAAAAGCCCGGTTACTTTCGTAACCGGGCTATTTGTGGCAGGTGAGGGATTCGAACCCCCGTAGGCAGTGCCAGCTGATTTACAGTCAGCCCCCTTTGGCCGCTCGGGTAACCTGCCGCCTAGCTAGGTGCTAGTTGCTCGCTCAAGCGAACAGAGACTACTCTACAGCAGTTTTAGGAACTTGTACACTTCACATAGGGTTTTGTGACGAAGGTTATATATCTGGTTGTATTTATCGCAGCCCGCGCTCTCACCCTATAAGTAAAGCCGTGAATAAAGCCTGTAAATAAAGCCAGCGCCTACAGCAGTTTTAGAAGGAGCGGGAAGGAGTATCGCCATCCTGCTCCAGCAGAAGCACAATCTCCAGGTGCTCCAGGTAGCGGCGCGCCTGCTCCACAGTGCACATGTCACCGGCAATCTCACGTTCCAGGTCACGGCGAACACCGCGGAAACGTGCCACCAGCGAAGGCTCCGTCAGAGTGATACCGATACCGTCAAAGGGAGAAGGCTCAGTATCTTCCTCATGCAGGTCAAGCTGAATATCGTGACGATCAGATTCGTTGAGACGCTCCGCCTCAGGAATACCCTCGGGCTCAGCACCCAAAGAGGTATGCAGGTCGATGAAAAGGAGGGTCTGCAGGTCGCGAGCTTCCTCGCTCGTGCGCAGGTCCGTTGCGGACAGGTTAGGAGTGGTCATATTTCTATTGTCCTCTTTTTAGGTTAGTAACGCCTGTAAAACAGGCCCGTTATTCTGGTAGTTAGCTGTGAACAAGAGCCCCGACCCGGTAGGCTAGTACTAACCGGTGCCAGTAGCACCTCATTCACGAAAGGAAAGCCCATGGCTAGCGAATCGTCATTCGACATTGTGTCCAAGGTGGACAAGCAGGAAGTTTCCAACGCGCTGCACCAGGCGCAGAAGGAAATCTCCCAGCGTTACGACTTCCGCGGCGTTGGTGCAGAAATCGACTACTCCGGCGACAAGATCCTCATCAAGGCAAACGCCGAAGAGCGCGCCCTGGCAGTACTCGACGTTTTCCAGTCCAAGCTGGTCAAGCGCGGTATCTCCCTGAAGTCCCTGGACTCCGGCAAGCCCTACGCATCCGGTAAGGAAACCCGCATCGAGTGCTCCATCAAGGAAGGCATCGCGCAGGATCAGGCAAAGAAGATTTCCAAGATGATCCGCGAAGAGGGCCCCAAGGGCGTGAAGGCAAACATCCAGGGCGATGAGCTGCGCGTCTCCTCCAAGTCCCGCGATGACCTGCAGGAAGTCATTGCAATGCTCAAGTCCGCCGACCTTGAGGTTGACCTGCAGTTCGTCAACTACCGCTAAGCTCAGGCGAAGCTCGCCCCTCCTCCCCCGCCCCGCACTGGGTGAGGGGAGGCGACTAGAAGCCGAAACGCAAAAGTCCTCATGCAAAAAGTCTTCGGGGTGGCTACTTCCACAGTAGCCACCCCGAAGACTTTTTGTCTGCCGACCCGTCATCGCGGGTCACAATCGTCACCCCGGGTCATATTTCATGCAACGCCATATTCATGCAGCGCAATACTTCACACAGCGCCACATGCGCGCCCGAATGGTTCAGCCGAGAAAAGGCCTAGTACTGACCCATCTCACGAGCCTGCTGCTGCAGACGCGCAATACGCTGATCCATCGGCGGGTGAGTAGAGAGCATATCCTTCAGCGAACCGAAGGGATTCGCAATCATCATGGCGCTCGCCGCCTCAGCGTTGCGGTTGTTCGGGTCCATCGGGTACATGGACACGCCACTCTCCAGCTTGTGCAGTGCCGAAGCCAGAGCCAGCGGGTCGCCGGTCAGGCGTGCGCCATCCTCGTCGGCATCAAATTCGCGGGTGCGGCTAATAGCCATCTGAATAACCTGCGTAGCAATGGGAGCCAGCATGGCAACCACGAACATGGCGAGAGGGTTCGAACGTTCACCATCGCGGTTGGAACCACCGAACATCGCGCCAAACGAAAGGAACTGGGCAACAGTACCGATAATGGAGGCGATGCCCGCCGCCACCGAAGAGGTCAGAATATCGCGGTTGTACACGTGCATCAGCTCGTGGCCGAGCACGCCGCGCATCTCGCGCTCATCCAGCAGCTGCAGAATACCCTCGGTGCAGCACACCGCGGCATTCTGCGGGTTACGACCGGTTGCGAACGCGTTCGGGGTCATGGTCGGTGCCACGTAGAGGGCGGGCATGGGCTGACCCGCGCGGGAAGACAGCTCCTCCACAATGTCGTAAAGCACCGGAACCTCTTCACGGCTGACCGGGTACGCATTCATGGAGCGCAGGGCGAGCTTATCGGAGTTCCAGTAGGTGTACGCGACCGAAGCCAAACTCACCAGACCCATAATCCAGATGAAAAAAGAGGTGCGGAAGGTCGCCGAAAGCAGACCACCGATGAGCAGCATCATGCCCACCATGGAGCCCATCAACAGGGCAGTTTTCAGTCCGTTGTTATGACTGTGCATGGGTATCCTCCTGAGCAAATAGGTCAGCGCGTACAGCGTGTACTTGACTCTATAGAATACGTGCAAGCACCCGCCGGCGCACCTTATGGCGCGCGGATTCACCCAGAGCGTCACCCATATGCCAAAAGCGCACGAAGGATCAGGGAATGGCGCCCGGAATATTCACCAGGGGCACCTGTTCCAGCACCTGCGCCGTAGCAGTCGGAAAAATACCCAGCAGCAGAATCGTGCCGTAAGCACCCAGGAAAAGGGTGAAGAGCAGGCCGAGCATCAGCTGCCCCTCCAAATCAAAACCGGTGGTAGTACTGCGGTACTGACCGTAAATCACCGGGGTCACGATGGGCACACCAAAGAGCAGAATCATCAGCAGAATATAGATGGGGTTTGTGAAGTCATACACCATGACCCTATCCTCCTTGATGGTGATCGCCGGTGCGGGTTACTCTAGGTTCTTTGATTGTACGGCATCTCTTCACGCCCGAGGCCAGAGCGAGAAGGGGTGCCACAGAGTGGATGAAAGGGACGCCCCACCGGCTTATTATGAGTTTTTCATAAGATAATGATGAATTTCTCATAATAATGTGTAGACTTAAACCTATGACCGACGCAAAGACAACCTCCGAAACGAAGAAGACCCAGCACCCAGACCATCACAATACCGGCTGCGCCCACACCATCGGCCTGCCCCTGCTCTCCGCAATGAGCCCCGAACAGCTCGAAGAAGCATGGACCACCGGTCTGCGCGCCAAGGGCCGCCGCGTCACCAAGCAGCGCCTCGCCGTACTGCACGCAGTGCAGGAACACCCGCACTCCACCGCCGACACCATCGTGCAGGCAGTCCGCGAGCGCATCCCCGCCATCACTGTTCAGTCGGTCTACGTGATTCTTGCCGACCTGACCGATATCGACCTACTGCGCAAGTTTGAGCCGCCGGGAACCCCCGCCCTCTACGAAACCCGCACGGGTGACAACCACCACCACGCCTTCTGCGTACGCTGCGGCAAGGTCGAAGACGTGGACTGCGCGGTCGGCTCCGCGCCCTGCCTGACCCCCAGCGATTTTCACGGCATGGCGCTCTTCAGCGCAGACGTGCTCTATCAGGGCGTGTGCGTGGACTGCCAGACCGAGCAGGAGGCGGCACTCGCCCGCACCCAGCAGGAAGCGGCAGCGCGCATCCTAGCGGCATAACCCTATAGCCCGGGGATTCGGGCAGGCTCGGTCATGAGCGTTTAAAACCGTTGAGGCGGCGACACAACTCGTGTCGCCGCCTCAACGGTTTAAGGTATATGAAGCAGGAACTTAGGCACCCATATGGGGCTGCGAACCCACAATCTCCAGCAGCTCGCGAATCTGCGCCGCGGTCAGCACGGTGGACGGGTTAATCGCGTTCACCTTCACGCTCGGTGCGCCAATCTCCAGGGCGTAACGCAGAATATCCAGAGCGTTCGCCGAACGCACCTCAATATGCGGGTCCAGTGCCGCAATCTCAATGGGCGAGGTGAACACCAGCAGGCTCTGCGGGTTGCCGTTCTCATCCGGGTCAAACACGAAGGAGGTGCCGGACGGGTCGGCCGGGTCAACGCCCACCAGCAGTACGGACGCCGGGGACACCAGCGAGCCGAGCAGCATCTGCATGTTGTCCTGCACCAGCGCCATCTTCGCGCCGTCATTGCGGGGAGAGGTGACAATCCAGTGCACCTGAGCGCGCTCAATGTAGCACTCGTGATCGGTGCCCGGGTCAACCACAATCAGGTCCAGTGCCTCATTGCTGAGGAAGTCAATGAAGACCTTCATCGCCGGTTCGCGCAGAATCAGCTCGTCACCCTCGGATTCCTGACGTACGTAGCTCTTACCGATATGCTCGGAGGAAGAGAACACGCACAGCGCCTGCATGCCGGTCTCGGGCATGCGAATGACCTGGTGGGTCAGCACCGAGTCGGGGCCCATCGGGTCGGTCTCGGAGGGAATGAGCAGGGAGCCGGTAGCGTCGAGCAGAACGTCACCACCGAGCATCGTACGAACCACGTTAATGAGGGTTCGCTCCTGCACATCGTTGCGGAAGGTTTCCAGGGCGGCGACCAGGTACGGGTTCGGAATCTCATGCTCGCTCGAAGACAGCGTCGCGGCGGCAGAGTGGCGGGCGCGCCCCTCCATACGCTCACGAGCCCACTGCGGGATACGCGAAGCATCGCGAGGGAACTCAGCCAGGTGCTCACGCACGTCGGTTGCGGTCAGGGTGCCTTCGTTCTTCCAGCTTGCAGGCTCATCGTCACGGTTATAGGAGGCACCCACGCTGAACTGCGGGTTGGGCCAGCCGGTTGCCGCAACCACGATGGAGGCGGTAAACCAAGTGCCGCGGTTACCGTCGTAGGCGGCGCGCTGTAGCTTGCGGACCTCAGCAATAATGGGCGAGCCGTCCTTGAGCGGGCCGATGGTGCCAATGAACTCTTCACCGTCGCGGAATTCACGCACGCGCACGAAAATCTGACCTGCCAGAGGTTTAACGTCCAGCACCATTTCACTCCAGCCGGGGTCAACACTAACGACATCCAGCAGCCAGCTTCCAATGTTGTTCAGCGCGTCCTGGATGCGCGCGGCGCGGCTACTCGTCTCGGGGAGGCGGGGTTCAGTCATAGTTCATACATCCTTGAGTGTGAATACGGCGCGGCTGGAGGCATCCGTGTTCGGTCGTAGTGTCGGCTTACAGGGTGCCGGAAGAAGCCGTCCCTTCGATTCTAACGAACACAGGCACTCAAAGCAGATAGTTTACGCCGAAAGATATATGCTCTATCTCTCCCTCAGAGCTCTTGGACACGGCTCAATCAGGCACCTTAGAGCCCAATACGCCTAAAGTGCACACTAAAACCGGGGATACACGGCATAGTGAACGCTAAAAGGTTGCTAATCTTGAAGCATGACGAATTCTCTGCAGGACCTTATCGACGCATCGATCTTTATCTCCACCGAGTACCAGGCTCGACTCGCTGAGCTCGTGGGTACCTCCGAGTGGAACGTGGATTTCACCTCCCAGTCTCTGGATTTTGAGACCACTCCCCCGCTCTCGCTCAAGCCGCACCTGCTGGGCACTGAATCTGAGAACCGCGGTACTTGGATTTGGTCGTGGCAGCAGCTGGGCTACTTCCCCGACTCCGTTGTTTCTGCCGCTATTCAGGCGCGTGAAACCGGTGAGCGTGACGGCCTGGTTGAGCTGATCACCGACGAACTGCCCCTCTCCGAGTCCCTGGCACGCCGCCTGACCCTGGCGACCAAGACCGTCAGCGGCCTGTACGCACACTACCCGTTGCCCGCCGGCGCTGGCGTGCGCGCGTGGACCCTGCTGGAGGGCGCTGAGCTGACCCTTGAAGCACCGACCTACAAGGGTATCGGCCGCGTCATTGCTAAGACCCTGCAGAGCGAAGAGATCCACAACCAGGTTCTGGCGGTGGACTCCTACGCTCAGCAGCGTGGCTTCCACATTGCCTGGGACACCGAGGCAACCGCCGTGCTGACCGCAACCGACGGTGCTCTGCGCCTGTGGTTCGACGAGGGCCGCATCAGCGGCATCGAGCAGGCTGAACCTCAGGTTGGCCCCGAGGTTCTGGAGCAGTGCGCAGCCGCTGCCGCACAGCGTCGCGAATCCCTCGCGGCACTGCGCGCCGAGATTGAGCGCGTGGCAGCCGCTGAGGCAGCCGCACAGAACGCACAGCGCGAGCAGGAGGCGGCAGAACGCGCCGCCGCACGTGCCGAAGCTGAGGCTGAGCGCGCCGTCGAAATTGCCGAGCACGCACCGGTCGCAGAGACCGAGGTTGCCGGCGTTGAGAGCACCGAGAACCTCTACCCCGCCGACGAGGCTCCCTTCGATCAGGATCCGGTAGAGCACGCAGAGCCCGGCCTGGTCACCGTGGAAACCCTGCCCGGCGAGTACGAGGCAGAAGAGACCGAGCAGGCTCGCGTCTACACCGACGAATCCATCGGTGCCGAGCAGCCCGAGTACGAGGCCGTTGAGGCTTCCGTCGAGCACGCTGAGGAGCCGGTCGCGGCTGAGCCTGTTGCTGAGCAGCCCGTCGAGGTTGAGCAGCAGGCTGCAGAGTACGAGGAGCAGCACGTGGAGCCCATCCGCAACGCTGGTGCAGCTCCCGATCTGCAGGCAGAGCACGAAGAGGCAGCCCGCCGCGAGCAGGCAGAAGCTGCACGCCGCGAGGCAGAGCAGCCCAAGAAGAAGGGCTTCTTCTCCCGCTTCTTCGGCCTCTAAACCGAATACGCAACATTCCTCAGGCGCGGTATCCTCGTGGTGCCGCGCCTGTGGCGTGCCCGGCAGCTAGAGTAGCCTCAGCGCGCATCAATGCCCCCGCTGGCGCATCCCGACGATTAGCATTAGAAGAACGTAACTAAAGAATCAGGTCAGAAGAAGAAACCATGTCAGAAACGCAGAAGCACACTACCCGCAACGGGTTTATCACCATCATCGGCACCTACCTTATTTGGGGCATGCTCCCCCTGTATTTTGTGATGATGGCACCGGCGGGACCGATTGAGATTGTCGTGGCGCGCGTGGTCTTCTCCCTCATCTTCTGCGCCCTGCTGCTACCGATTTTGCGGGCAACCGCTGACTTCCGCCGCGCGCTACGGGACCGCCGCATCATGCTGGTGCTGACGGCGGCATCGTTCCTCATCGGCGCGAACTGGCTTATCTACGTGATGGCAACAACCAGCGGCCACACAATTGACGTGTCCCTGGGCTATTTCATTAACCCGCTGGTCTCCGTGGTGTTGGGCGTGATTTTCCTGCAAGAGCGCCTACGCCCGGCGCAGTGGGTGTCCGTCGCGATTTCCTGTATTGCGGTGCTGATGATGAGCCTCATCTACGGCCAGGTACCCTGGACGGGTCTGGGCGTGGCGTTCTCCTTCGGCATCTACGGTCTGCTCAAGGCGCGCGTTGCCCACGACGTGAGCCCCATCGTTTCGCTATCTCTGGAGACCTTTATCCTGGCGCCCTTCGGCATCGCAGCATTGTTTATTCTCAACGCACAGGGACAGATGACTCTCTTCAGTGAAGGTCCCGGACACTTCTGGCTTCTCGCCTCCACCGGCGTGGTCACCGTTGTGCCGCTCATGCTCTTTGCGGCGGCAACCAAAGCCCTTCCGCTGTCGATTATTGGCATGGTGCAGTACCTGGGCCCGACCATCCAGTTTGTTCTGGCGCTGACCGTTCTGCACGAGCAGATGAGCGCCGATAAGGTGCTGGGCCTGAGCCTCATCTGGATCGCTCTCATCATCTTCACCGTGGATGCGTTGCGCGCCTCCCGCTCCTACCGCGCTTCCGCGCTGTCCGACCCGGAAACCGGCATAATCCCGCTCGTGCAGGCAGAAGACGTACAGAGCAAGTAGCTCTCCCAAAATCCGCATAAAACACAGTGCATAAAACACAGTGATGCCCCGCAGGCGTTAGCCTACGGGGCATCACTTTATATCACGCTCACACGCTAAAGCTCAGAACCCTGAGCCTCAGCAGCATCATCGAGAGCATCCAGATCCGGATGACGGTGCAGGTTCAGCAGAGCCAAACCCAGACCACCCCAAATGATCAGGATTGCCACAACGAGCATCACAATTGCAGAGATAGACATGAGGGCTCCTAACGGGTAACGGTCGAATCAACGTGGCCGTGCTCAACCTGACCGGCAATCACCGGAGGTGCCGGAGGCTCTTCAGCCGCACGAGACTTCTTCGACCAGGGCAGAAGAGAAACAACAATCGCGCCCACCAGAATCAGCGCGCTCATGCCCCAACCAAAGATTGCCAGCAGATCCGTGGGGTAACCCTCATAGGGGGTTGCCACAAGCTTAATGACGCTCTGAATCAGGGAGTAGCCCAGAACCAACGGGGTCACGACAGCCAGCAGAATCATCCAAATCTTGCCGACCTTGATGGAGGAGTAACGGTTCAGGTGCTCAGCCAGAGCGGGCAGCGCGCGCACCACATACGCCACAACGATAATGGCGCACAGACCAGCAGCCAGAATACCGAAGAGGTTCACGAAGTTATCGAGAATATCCAGCACGTACAGACCGGTGGTGGTCGGCATCAGCAGCAACGAAATCAGAGCCATCGGAACAATCACCAGAGTGGTAGATGCCAGACGCGAGGTCGCGAACTTATCCTGAATACCCGCAATAATCACCTCAAGAATCGAAATGAGGGAGGTGAAACCAGCAAAGAGCAGGGAGCCGAAGAAGAGGATACCGATCAGCACGCCACCGGGAGCCTGAGAAATAATGGTCGGGAACGCAATGAACGCCAGACCAATACCGCTGGTCGCAACCTCGCTCACCTGGGTGCCAGCAGCCTGAGCCATAAAGCCCAAAGCAGCGAACACACCGATACCGGCAAGAAGCTCAAAACCGGAGTTCGCGAAACCAACCACAGCACCGGAACCGGTCAGGTCAGTCTTAGGCTTCAGGTAGGAAGAGTAGGTGACCATAATGCCGAAGCCAATGGACAGCGAGAAGAAAATCTGGCCGTACGCAGCAACCCACACCTCCGGGTTAGCCAGGGAGTCCCAGCTGGGGGTGAACAGAGCATTCAGACCGTCCACAGCACCGGGCAGGGTCAGCGAGTAAATCACCAAACCAACGAACATGACCAGCAGCAGCGGGATGAAGATAATGTTGGCTGCGCCCACACCCTTCTGAACGCCCAGAGCCATCACAGCAAGCAGAACGCCCCACACCAGAACCATAGGAATCAGGACGTTCATGTTGAAGTCCAGGGAGACGCCGGGATCCTTCGCAACCTTCAGGAACTCGCCCTGGAAGAACGCCTTCGGGTTATCGCCCCACTCGTTAGTGAAGGAGAAAACCATGTAACGCAGAGCCCACGCCACAATAGCGGCGTAGTAGATAGCAATCACGAAGTTAATACCCATGTGCCACCAGCCGATGAACTCGGTCTTACGGTTCAGACGGCGGAAAGCCAGCGGGGACGACGCACGCGCACGGTGACCGATCGCGTAGTCAAAGAACAGGAAGGTCAGACCGGCGGTCAGCAGGGCGACAATGTAGGGAATCATGAAGGCGCCGCCGCCGTTATCAAATGCGATGTAGGGGAAACGCCAAATATTGCCCAGACCAACAGCAGAACCGATGGCGGCAAAGATGAAGACGCGACGGCTAGAGAAGCCTTCGCGCTTCGTGGGCGCCTTAGGGGTAGATGCTCCCATAGTTGTAAACCTCGAATGTGTGGGGACGCGGATGGTTGGTGCGAGAATAACCCGGCGGGGTGGTGGGGCTCTGCTCGCGTCCAGAAATAGTAAACGGCTCTCCAACACGGGTTGGGCGTGGGAGCCGTCAGAGGTCTGAGGGGTGGATGTGTACCTCAGGCATGCCTATAAGGATTACCTTAAAGGCATATGGCGGTCAAGAAGACCCCAGCATGCGGAAGCTTTCGGAGGGTGAGAGCAGCCCCAAGCAACCCCAAAAACCGGCGCTGACTAGCCGTAACACAGAAAACCCCCGCCGAATCCGGGCAGATTCAGCGGGGGTTTTGAAGTATGAGACGCATCAGCGCTTACGCCAGCGCACACGCTACACGGCGGGTTTTAGCCTTCGCGGTGAACCACAGCGTGCGCGAAGGACTCCAGTGCAGCCTTCGCGGTGGACTCGGGCAGCGGAGCAATCGCAGCGATTGCACGATCCGCCCAGTCGTAGGCAATCTGCCATGCTTCCTGGGTGACCGGGTGAGCGGCGAGCGCCTCCACGGCTGCCTCCAGTGCCTCGTCGGAGCTCAGGTCGGCATCCAGCAGGGCGCGAACAGCAATAGCGGATTCGTCGCCGGCGGCTACCGCACGGTCCAGCAGGATGGTCGGCAGGGTGGGCACGCCCTCGCGCAGGTCGGTGCCGCGGGTCTTACCGCTGGTCTTGCCATCGCTGACAATGTCGATGACGTCATCAGCCAGCTGGAATGCCACGCCGACCAGCTCGCCGTACGCCTTGACCATGGAGATGACCTCTTCGGAAGCGGCCGAAAGCAGGGAGCCGTACTCGCCGGCTGCGGCAATCAGGGAGCCGGTCTTACCCTCAATGACGGCAATGTAGTGGTCCAGCAGGTCCTGACCCTCGCGGGGGCCGGTGGTTTCGAAGAGCTGGCCGAGCACCAGACGTTCGAAGGTCTGGGACTGAATCTTCATGGGGCGGGTGCCCAGCTCGGACACCAGCAGCGATGCGCGGGAGAAGATCAGGTCACCGGTGAGAATCGCGACGGAGTTGCCCCAAATCATCTGGGCGCTGTCCACGCCGCGGCGCTTGGGGGCATCGTCCATCACGTCGTCGTGGTAGAGGGTTGCCAGGTGGGTCAGCTCAACGACCACGGCAGCCTCAATGACCTCGTCGTTGATTTCACCGTCTACGGCTGCACAGAGCAGAGCCAGCAGGGGACGCACGCGCTTGCCGCCCGCGGAGAGCAGGTGTCGGGATGCGACATCCGCCAGGTGGTCGGTCTGGGCGATTGCCTCTGCCAGGCGCTCCTCAATACGCGCGAGGGAGGAGAGAATCTGCGGACCCAGCTTGGGGTCTGCGGCGATGAGTTCGAAGCCTGCGGGAAGCTTCAGGTCGAGGTCTCCCAGCAGGTCGGTTGCGGCGATGGGCTGCTCTGCGTTGCTCACGGTGTCTTCTATCTTCTTGGTGTTGGTGTCTTCGGTGGTGTGTGAACGCGGTGTTTAGGCGCTATGCGCTTCGGGCTTGAAACCGCGGTGAATCGCGACAATGCCGCCGGTGAGGTTGCGGTACTGCACGGAGGTGAAGCCCGCCTCCTTGAACTTCTGCGCCAGTTCCAGCTGGTTGGGCCAGGCGATGATAGACTCGGCGAGGTATTCGTAGGATTCGGGGTTGGAGGAGATTGCGCGGGCGATCGGCGGGATTGCCTTCATGATGTAGTTCTTGTAGACCGCGCCGAAGGGGGCGAAGGTCGGGGTGGAGAACTCGAGGATGACGATGCGTCCGCCGGGCTTGAGTACGCGGTAGATTTCGCTCAGTGCCTTGGGGTAGTTGGCGACGTTGCGCAGGCCGTAGGACATGGTCACTGCGTCGAAGGTTTCGTCGTCGAAGGGTAGGGCGGTGACGTCTGCCTGCACGAAGGTCATGTCGGGGCGGCGACGGCGGCCCACGTCGAGCATGCCTTCGGAGAGGTCTGCTGCGATGACATCTATGCCGGCGTCGGCGAAAGGTTCGGAGGAGACGCCGGTACCTGCGGCTACGTCCAGCACTTTCTGACCGGGGTGCGCGTTTACGGCGGCGACTGCCTGCTTGCGCCAGTAGATGTGCTGGCCGAGGGAGAGGATACCGTTCATGAGGTCGTAGCGTTCAGCGACGGTATCAAACATGGCGGCAATATCGCCGGTTTTCTTGTCTAGGGTTGCGCGGTTGGCGCGGGTGTTCTTCTCTGCGTTCACGCTCTCAATTGTGGCATGGAGGTTACCAGATTCGATAGTTGGGTAAACCGTAGTAGTGTCGCACGGTGCGCTAAGGTGCGTTCTGGAGTTGTTTTTGAGCCGCCAATCCGGTGTTTTATTCAATTTTTGGGGTGGGTTTTATCCATATTCAGCAAAAATTTATGAATATTTATGTGTCTGCTTGCATTTTTTAACATAGGGGCGCACAATGGAGCCTAGACTTCATAGAACACACCTCACACAGGAGCACCTCATGAACACCTCAATCCTCAAAAAGGCTTCCCTCAAGCCCCTCGCACTGCTGGCAGTGCTACCCCTGGCGCTGACCGGTTGCGTCTCCACCGCCAACGAGAACACCGACCCCAACGGCGAGGTCAGCCTCGTCAAGTCCGGCACCCTCAGCGTCTGCACAAACACCCCCTACAAGCCCTTCGAATACGAAGAAAACGGCACCATCGTCGGCCTGGATGCAGACATCGCCAACGCTATTGCCGCTGACCTGGGCGTGAAGGCTCAGCTGACCTCCATCAGCTTCGAGGGCCTGGACTCCGGCACCGGCCTTGCCACCGGTCAGTGCGATATCGCCCTGGCGGGTATCGGCGTGACCGATGAGCGGAAGAGCAAGATGGAATTCACCACCGTCTACTTCGACGACAACCTGGCAATCCTGGTCCCCAAGGGTTCCTCCATCACCTCCGCCGCAGATCTGAAGGGCGTGAGCGTTGGTGCGCAGCAGGCAACCAGCGGTGAAACCTACGCCAAGGAAAACGGCGCAGAGGTCATCCAGTACGAAGACACCTCCCTCATGTTCTCCGCGCTGAAGACCGGTCAGGTCAAGGCAGTCGCAGCGAACCTCTCCGTGGTGTCCGAGGCACTGACCAATGACCCGGACTCCTTCAAGATCGCCTACCAGGATTCCGAGAACACCGAGCAGATTGCCGCAGCAGTTTCCTCCAACAACAAGGCACTGCTGACCAAGGCAAACGCCACCATCGACAAGCTCAAGGCAAACGGCGAACTCAACAAGATGAAGGCCAAGTGGGTTGGTGCCACTTCCTCCACCTCTGCGAGCGCCTCGTCCTCCGCTTCCTAAGCGTCTAGCCGGCTAGCTTCTCCCCCAATTCACTAGCCTCTCCCCTAATTCAGGAGTACCCTTATTACTTTTGGGTTGGGGGATTCTCCGGCCTTTACCTTTGTGAGCGTGTACAACGCTCTTGACCGAACAGCACACGGATAAGAAAGCGCATGTCCTCTAAACTTTCACCCCGCCAGAAGCAGAAGCTCTTCCGCTACGCACAGTACGCCCTTCTGGCAGTTATCGCCCTGGCAGCCATTCTTCTGGCTGACTGGAAGACCCTCAGCCAGCAGGTATTCAACCTGGACGTTGCGGCGCGGCAGTTCCCCGATGTCATCACCGTGGCGTTGAAGAACACCCTGCTGTACACCGCCTTGGGCTTCATCGTGGGCCTCTCCGGCGGCCTGTTGCTGGCGCTCATGCGTATTTCCTCCATCGCCCCTTACCGTTGGATTGCGACCCTGTACGTGGAGCTTTTCCGCGGTATCCCGGCGCTGCTGGTCTTCTTCGCGTTCGGTTACGGTATTCCTCTGGCGTTCAAGATCCGCTTTGTGGATAACCTGATTCCGGTGACCCTGTCCCTGGGTATGGTTTCGGCAGCTTACATTAGTGAGGTTCTACGTGCGGGCCTGCAGGCGATTCCGAAGGGCCAGATGGAGGCGGCACGTTCCCTGGGTATGTCCCACACTCGCGCGATGATTTCGATCATTATTCCGCAGGCGTTCCGCGTGGTTCTGCCGCCGCTGACCAATGAGGTTATCCTGCTGACTAAGGACTCCTCCCTCGTGTACCTGCTGGGCGTGACGGTTTCTCAGTACGAGCTGGCGAAGTTCGGTCGTGAGGGCCTGACCGCCGCTAACGCGGGTCTGACTCCCCTGGTGGTTGCGGGTCTGTGCTACCTGATTATCACTGTTCCGCTGGGCCAGCTCTCCGCATACTTTGAGCGCCGCACCCAGCTTGCCGGCCGCAAGTAAGCGCAACGACAGATACGGATTACGGAAGATACTATGACTGCTTCAACTTCATCCATGGCCGCCTCCTCGGTGCGCATTTCTAACCTGCACAAGTCCTACGGCAAGGTTCAGGTTCTCAAGGGCATTGACATGCAGGTCGAGCCGGGCGAGGTCGTGTGCCTTATTGGCCCTTCGGGTTCCGGTAAGTCCACCCTGCTGCGTTGCGTGAACCTGCTGGAGGAGCCGAACGACGGCACCATCATGGTGGGCGATACCGAGGTCACCGACCCAGACGTAGACATTAACCGCGTGCGTACCCACATGGGTATGGTGTTCCAGCAGTTCAACCTGTTCGGTCACCTGAACATTCTGGATAACTGCACGATCGCTCAGATTAAGGTTCTGGGCCGTTCCAAGGCAGAGGCGGAGGCGGTTGCCCTCGAGCAGCTCGCCAAGGTCGGTCTGGAAGGCAAGGAAGACCGCTTCCCGGCTCAGCTGTCCGGTGGTCAGCAGCAGCGTGTGGCTATTGCGCGTGCGCTGTCCATGAACCCGGATCTGATGCTCTTCGATGAGCCAACCAGTGCGCTCGACCCGGAGATGGTCGGCGAGGTTCTGAGCATTATGCGCAACCTTGCTGACGAGGGCATGACCATGATCGTGGTGACTCACGAGATGGCGTTCGCCCGCGAGGTCGCCGATAAGGTCGTCTTCATGGCCGATGGTGTGGTCGTGGAGGAGGGCCCCGCCGATCAGGTGATTGGCAACCCCCAGCACGAACGTACTCAGGCTTTCTTGGCGCGCGTGCTCGATCCGACCCACGCCGTAGTAGACTAGTACTAGCTCTTGAAAAACGTAGCGGGCGGTGCTGTACGAAACATTCTGTTTCGCGCAGCACCGCCCGCTTTTTAATATTCTAGTTCGCGGCTACTTCGGCCCTAGAAGATGCGGCGCGCAACCTTGTCAAAGAGACGGTCCGGCAGCACGGTATGCAGGAACACGGAGGGCTTAGCACCGAAACCCACCAGGTAGCGGGTCTTGGGGCAGCGCGCCTCCAGGGCTCGCAGAATAGCCTTAGAGATCACCTTGGGCTCTGAGAGGCTGGAGGAGGGCGAGTAGAGCTTACGCATATTTGCCGCAACGCGCTGCGCCTGCTCAGCGTAGACACCGTTTCGGGAGGATTCCTCCAGGTGGTCTGCCGCGATGAGTCCCCAGGGGGTCTTGATGCCGCCGGGCTCGATAATGACCACGTCAATACCGAACTCTTCAACTTCCATGCGCAGTGCATCGCTGAACGCCTCGAGGGCGTACTTGGTGGCGTGGTACCAGGACCCGAGGGGCATGGTAATGCGCCCCGCCATCGAGGAGATGTTCAGGATGCGCCCGCAACCCCGTGCGCGCATATGCGGCAGCACCAGCTGGGTGAGGCGCGCCAGGCCGAAGAGGTTCACCTCGAACTGGCGGCGTGCCTCGTCGATGGGGACGTCTTCAATAGCGCCGTAGGATCCGTAGCCCGCGTTGTTGATGAGCACGTCAATGCGGCCTTCTGCGTCAATGATCTGCTGTACGGCGGCTTCCATGGACGCCTCATCGGTAACGTCCATGCTGAGCGCTTTCACGCCCTCGGAGGCGAGCTCTTCAATCTTCTCAACGCGGCGGGCGGCACCGTAGACGGTGTAGCCGTAGCGTACCAGTAGCGGCGCCACGTCGTAGCCGATACCGGAGCTGGCGCCGGTGAGAAGAACGACGGGGCGTTGCAGTGACTTGGGCATTGCGTATCCTTTCGGCTTACTCCCCTTTCGGGTTACCCCCCCTCGGGTTGCTCCCTGCAGTGTTAGCGGGGAGGTGTTAGCTGGGGGTACTTCTTAGGGTACGCTCACGCGCGGCGTCCGGGCGTGCAGAAAGCTCAGGGCGTAGCGTGGGGGGATTCTCTCCGACATATGTGAGGGCAGGACGGCATATAGAAAGCTCGCCGCGGCATCCTGTGCGGATACGGCGGCGAGCTAATGTTTTGAGGTCGGGGTTTAGGGGTCGTGGTTTAGACCTCTTCGACGTCAATATTGACCTTGGGTTCGGGGTGCGACTCGCCGGTCAGCATGGTCACCAGCAGGGTGGAGTCCTTCACGGCGCGCAGGGAGTGCAGCAGCTTGGCGGTCACGTGAATCGGCTTGCCGGGCACCAGGGTAATATCGCGGTCCTTCACGTGGAAGATAACCTCACCCTTGAGCACCTGCACGAAGATGGGGTGCACGCTGTGGTGCTCGTGCCAGGACTGGCCCGCAGCCAATTCCATGAGGGTCAGGTTGCCGCCGTCGGCATCAACAATCTTGCGAGCCTGGGGCTTATCGTCAAAGGGGGTCAGCGCTTCGGTGAGCTGGGGAAATACGAGGACGCGGCCTTCATGGGTACCTGCCATGGTACAAACCTTTCTTGTCAGGGATGAGTGAAAGGGGGCGCGCACCCCCTCCCTATATTTGGTATATAAAATACTAAATTAGTTATATTGTATTCCCCTCCCCGCAACGGGACAATACCTCAGCTCACACCGAACTGAAACACCCCGAGCAAGGAAGGGAACAACATTTACTGGTAACTCCACACCTTCGAATAGGCGGAGCGATTACTATTACGCGGGCGCAACAGGTTCACCATCAACGCGGTCGTACCAAAGCTCACCGCAATAATCATGCAGGTCGCCGCGGTAAACGCGCCACCGGGAATCGGCGCAAAAATCGCAATCAGATACAGGATGACCGCGCAGAACGACAGGAACAGCGTCGCAATCGTCATCAACGGCACCAGCACCAAACCGCCACGCGCCGGCACCGCAAAATCTGCCGGACGCACATAACGCAGCACGCCCATACCCACAACCGTCCAGATGGCGGTGACCAGGATAGCGGTCACCACATCCGCCGGGCGGTGCCAACCATTAATAATCGTGGAGGCACCCGTCAGGCAGGTAGCAAACGCCGCACACAGAGCCACCGTGGGCCGCAAGAAACGAGGCGCCGCAAGGAAGAGCGCCGCGCCAGCCGCCGCAGCGAATGTCGTGTGGCCGCTGGGCGCCGAGTTGCTCAGCGCCTCCTGAACGCCCAGGTCGGGCTTCACGATCAGATAGTGCTTGAGCAGATACGTACTCGTCACCGCGGCAGCCGCGACCAGCACACCAATCAGCGAGGGCAGGAACCGGTGCTTCCAAATCAGCACCGCAACCAGACCCAAAACGGCAATCACGCCGACAACCACAGGAAGAGAATCCAGCGCGGTCAGGGTCGGGCCGCGGTAGCTCTTGAACTGGTGCGCGTACTCGGTGTACGCCTGCTCATCCACCTGCTGACCGGTTGCCGTGTAAATAAAGAACACGAACGCACCGTAGAGCGTCAGGCCCAAGAACAGCAACGCCATCACGTGACGCATCAAAACGCCGGTACTCGGAAGGTGGTGCCCCTGCTCTTCACCGGGACGATCCACCGGGCGGCCCGAAGCATCCACGGGAACCTGACCGGTCTGAACATACGCACCGTTCGGGTATGCGGCGGCAGGATACGCCTCGGGAGGATAAGCCACCGGTTGCGGAGGCGCCTGCGGGGGCATCTGCGGAGGAAGCGGCTGCTGCGCACCCATTGGAGAGGCACCCATCTGATTGTTCAGCGGAAAACCGCTCACCGGAGGCTTCGGCGGATCGAGACGGCGAGTAGCCTGCATCGGCTCATCCGCACCGTAGTGCCCCTGGGAAGCGCGTTCCTGCGGCGAGGGAATCGTCTCAGGAATCTTAATCGGGGCGCGGTAGGCGCGCGGCAGAGGACGGGTCGCACCAATAACCTCTGTATGTTCGGGGTGCGAAGAAATAACTTCGGTATTCGCGGATTCAGCGTTCGCGGATTCAGCGTTCGCGGAACCTGCCGGCGCAGCTTCGTTAGCCGGCGATGAACCGTAATCGGTCAGAACTTTCGTACGGTCATCACTGTGCCCCGCTGCAGGGGCAGCCGTTTCGTGGGAGTTAAGCACCTCAGTAGGATCCTGATAGTCAGAGAGCACCGCAGTCGGGTCCTGATAATCAGAGAGCACCTCAGTAGGGTCCTGATAGTCAGAAAGCACCGCAGTCGGGTCCTGATAGTCAGAAAGCACCTGGGTAGGGTCTTGATAATCAGAGAGCACCTCAGTTGCATCAGAGCTAAAAGCCGTAGTGGGCGCGTCATCAGAAGAGTGAAGAGCGCGAGTAGCCTCCAGGTTCTCCGAATCGCCCCAACCGGGGTTCCCCGCACCTGTTGTTTGCGCCTTTGATGTCTTCTTCATAACCTCTTCCGTACCTTCTGACCCTCATATCTGTTAGCGGTATTCGCCCTGCTGGCACCCACTGTTTGGGCGGTAGCCCCCAAGCTACCGTTTTCTCGTACCACAGCGCCGGTTCTCTGGGGCGAATAACTACCTACTATTCCAGGTTAAGCTATGAAAAACTAAAGTTTTTTCGACCACAACCTGAGAGTTTCCAGAGAATGCGAAACGGACTGCGAGCGCACCAGCGTCAGAGCAGAATGCTATGGTGAGCTCATAGCGCATCGAAGAAGGGCAGATACCTTGAACACCAGTATGAGCGTGCCGCCTCTCGGCTACGGTTTTCACCTCACGAACACTCCCCTGCCGCCGCTGCAGGAGGTTCTGGAGAACCTGTTCACGGTCGAAATTCCGATGACGGTCACCTTCCGCGGGGTCAATAGCCGCCAGAGCGAGCTGATTCACGGCCCGCATGGCTGGGGCGAGTTCGCCCCCTTCCTCGAGTACGGTGTGCAGGAGTCTGCCGCGTGGCTTGCCTGCGCGCTGGAGGCGGCGTGGTTGCCCGCCCCGGAGCCGGTGCGTACGCGCATCCCGTTGAACGCGACCCTGCCGGCGGTACCGGCGGAGCGTGTTCCGCGGGTGCTCGCCAAGTACGAGGGTGAGATTCAGGAACTCAAAATCAAGGTGGCGGAGAAGGGTCAGAGCCTCGCCGACGATATTGCGCGTGTGGCGGCGGCACGAGATGCCCTCCCGAACGCCCGCCTGAAGGTGGACGCGAACATGGGATACACCCTCGACAGCGCCCTTGATGCGCTGCGCAAGCTCTGCGAGTACGGCATTATTTACGCCGAGCAGCCCGTGGCATCCATTGAGGACATGGCGGCGCTCCGCTTTGCCATCGCTAAGGAGGGGCTGCCCGTCCGCATTGCCGCGGACGAGTCGATTCGTAAGGCGGAAGACCCGCTGAAGGTGGCCCGCGCGAACGCCGCGGATCTGATGGTTATTAAGGCGGCGCCGCTGGGCGGTGTACGTCGTGCGCTCGCGCTGGTGGAGCAGGCGCAGCTTCCGGCGGTGGTTTCTTCCGCGCTGGAGTCTTCGGTGGGTATTGCCACCGGTGCCTCTCTGGCGGCTTCCCTACCGACGTTGAGGTACGGGTGCGGTCTGGGTACGGTCTCCCTCATGGCTGAGGATGTCACCGATGAGCCGCTCATCGCCCGCGACGGGTTCATGGACCTGCGCGCCATCACCCCCAGCCCGCAGCGTCTGGAGCGTCTTGCCACCGATGAGCAGACCCGCCAGTGGTGGGTGGAGCGCGTCACCGCCTGCTACCGGGTGCTGGAACGCGCCTCCGGGCTGTGAAGACTGTAGCTGTCAAGGTTGCGCCTGTGAAGGGTAACCATAACTGAACGAAAAACCTTACGGCATTAGAATGGTACGGTGACTGAAAACCGCTCAACCCCCGCCATGCTGACCGCAGTATCCGTGCTCGATTCGCTGATTCGTGCCGGCATGCGGCATGTTGTCGTGTCTCCGGGGTCCCGCAGCGCACCTCTTGCGTACGCTATTGCCGCCGCCGCTGAAGCCGGCGCGCTCATTGCGCACGTGCGCGTGGACGAGCGAAGTGCAGCCTTTACCGCCCTGGGTATTGCCAAGGCATCCGGTCAGCCCGTGGGCCTGGTGTGCACCTCCGGTACGGCTCTGGGCGAGTACATGCCCGCCGTTATGGAGGCGTACCACGCCGGCGTGCCCCTGGCGGTGCTCAGTGCTGACCGCCCGGAGCGTCTGCGCGGTAGCGGTGTGAATCAGACGACCCGTCAGGCGAGTTTCTTCCATCCTTTTGTGCGTGCTGAAGCTGATCTGACCTCCTACCCCGAGCAGGTGGAGGGTGAGCAGACTCAGGCTTTTGCCGCCTGCCTGAATGCGCTGACCGGTCGTAGCGCCGAGCACTGGCGCAAGCAGTCGACGGAGCCGATTGGCCCGGTGCACCTGAATATTTGTTTCGATACCCCGCTGACCCCCTCGGGTCGTTTTGCGCAGATGCTGCCGCAGTGGGCGCAGAGCCTGCTGGAGGATTACGACCCGCAGGCTGAGGGCCGCACCCGTGCCGCCCGCGCTGAGGGTTCCGGGCTTTCCAGCGCTGAGCAGCGTTGGCTTCTGGATTCTTTGGAAGCGCAGGCGGACCTGGCGGAGTTCACCCCGGCGCACCGCACCGTGGTGGTTGCCGCTGACGGTGCCGGCGAGTTCGCGGCGGAGTTCGCGCGCGTGCTGAACCTGCCGCTATTTGCGGAGCCTTCCTCCGAGGCGCGCCACGGCGCTACCTCGATTCCTCACTACCCGCAGTTGCTCGCTGATGGTTCGTTCGCCCCCGCCGCCCAGATTGAGCGTGTGGTGCTCTTCGGCCACCCGACGCTTTCGCGCCCGATTACGGCGCTACTGGAACGCGAAGATATTCAGTGCGCGTTCTACGCCCCGCGCCGCGCCAGCTGGTACGAGCCGGGCGCGCGCTCCTTCGTGGAACTGTCGACCCCGCACGAGCTCGCCGAGTTTGCGTGCGCGTCCTCTGTTGCCACCGATGAGCTGGCAGATGAGCTGGCGGACGAGCTGAGCTGGCTAGAGCAGTGGGTTACCCCGGCACGCACGCTGCAGGACGAGTGCCTGCGCACCATTGCCGCCTACGAGCACCCCGACGCCGAGAGCTCGGTTGACTACACCGATTACCGCAACCGCACCGCTGGCCGCTCCTACGCCCGCCGTGTCTGGCAGGATGCGGTGGCTCAGCGCCGCCTCTTGGTGCTGGGCTCCTCAAACCTGGTGCGTGATTTGGATGCGGCAGCCCCCGCCCTGGGCGAACCCGCCCCCGCGCGCGTGTTTGCTAACCGCGGTCTTGCCGGTATTGACGGCACCATTGCGACCGCTATTGGGGTGTCCCTGTCGGGCTACTACCCTGCCGGTGTGGATGAGAACTCCCGCCCGATGATTGGTGGCGCCGCCCTGCCGGTGACCCTACTGTGCGGCGACCTGACCTTCCAGCACGATGTGTCCTCGCTGAACCTGCCGAATACTGAGCTTCTGCCCGAACTGCGCGTTGAGGTCTTTGACGATGCCGGCGGCGGTATTTTCACGACCCTTGAGCACGGCGATATGGCTCGTCAGGAGCAGTTCACCGCCGCTGTGGATCGTTTCTTCACGGTGGCTGCCGCCCCGAATACTGTTCTGGCGCGCATGGCTGCCGGTTTTGGTACCGAATCGGGCGTTGAGGTGCGCATTCACACACCCTAAAGCCGCTTCTAAAGGGTGCAGGCTAAGCCCCGTGCGCGGGGTTGACCGATATACTGAAAACTACCTGTGTCGTAGCCTTCGGTGGCTGAAAGCTAGCCGGTCGTAGCGGTTTCACTCGCCGCTACCTTCGCGTTTTTCTGCGCGCCTGCTGACGTACGGCACCCTATCTATCATGTATTGACATTCACGCTCTCGCCGCTGATACGCACCGCACGCGACCCGGGGGTTTACCCCGGTGAGCCCGGTGCATGCGGCGGGCGTTGCTCCCAAGGAATCTCATGAGCTCACTCGATATTATTGTTGCCGTCCCCTCCGGAGCCGGTTGGGTTCCCGTACACGCTATGGCGGAGCTTCTCGCCCGTTACACCGGCGGTACCGTACACACCGTGGATGTGGGCGCATCCCTCAGCAAGGAAACGAAGCTTCTGGCGCGTCTGCCCCGCCTCAAGGGCGGCTCCAAGCGTTGCCTGGTGATTGCTTCTGATCCCGGCCAGCTGTACGCCATTTCGCAGCGCTCCTTCGCGTTCCGCCGCTACGGCGCGATTTACGGCTGGGTGATTGATAGCTTCTGGGATGACCGTATTCCCGCGGTGGCTAAGTCCTCCACCTACGACCGTATTTTCGTTGCGGACGTTGATGACGTTCAGCCCTGGACCGCTGCGGGCGTGAAGACTCCCGGCGTTCTGCCCTGGGGCGCGGATGTTTGGAGCAAGTTCAGCGACCGTCTGGCTGCGCTGGAGTCGAAGAGCACCGACCTGCTGCGTGTGGGTCGCCAGCCCGCCGCCTACGAAGATGACGAGGCGACCGCAGCTCTTGCCGCCGAGCTGGGTCTAAGCTTTGAGGGCCGCCCGCCCTTCGGCGCGAACGACCGCGAGTCGGCTCAGCACCTGCAGGATTCACTGAACCGCGCGAAGTTCCTGCTGGCATTCTCCACTTCGGTCAGCCCGGCACCGTACACCCACCCGACCAAGGAGTACATTACCGGTCGCTGGACCGATGCCCTGGCTTCGGGCGTGACCGTGGTCGGCAAGGTCCCGAACACCACCACCGTACGTGACATCCTGTGGGACGGTGCAACCATCGATATTGATCACGCGGATGCACGCGCGGGCCTCGCGCAGGTTGCCGACGCCGCCTCCCGTTGGACCCCCGCGCAGGGTGAACAGCAGATTCGTCAGGCGCTGCAGCACCTGGATTGGCGCCACCGTTTTGTGCAGCTGTGCGAGGCGATGGGCGAGGTCCCGGCTTCTTTGACGGCTGATTGCGAGGCAATGCGAGCCCAGTACGTTCAGCACTAAATACGTGCCCTAAGGTTACGGGCATATAAAAGGTGAGGGCTGGTTTCTACCGTAGAAACCAGCCCTCACCTGTATTTATGCCCTATGAGGCATATTGCATATGGGGTTTAGTACGAAGCCTGACCCAGAGTAATCGGACCCGTGAAACCACTGGTATCCGGGTGCTCCGCGTCCAGGTACGCCGCCACCGGTGCGTTCTCAAGCTGAGCCAAACGATCCAGTAGGAAACGAGTAGCACCCGGTGCGTACGGCAGCTTATACATTGCTGCGGTCGTCGCCTCGTCATCACGATCCAAAGTGGAGGAACGAATCAACTCAATCGCAGTCACCATGGTGTTACGTTCACGCTCCACGAAGGTGCGGTCCACCGGCTCACCGTTACCGGGCACGTACACACGGTAGCGATCAAATTCGAGCACCGCACCGAGGGTATCGATCCAACGGTCGGGGAAAGAATCCTCAAAGTAGGGGTCGGTGCCCTCTTCAATCAGACCGCCCATGAAGAGCACATCCTCAATACCGACCAGGATGTCACCATCGGTGTGGCCAGGACCCATGTACATCAGGGTTGCGCTACGCTCACCCAGGTCAATGGGGGTAAAGGTAATGCCGTCACCGCTATTGGCGACCAGGCGGTTGGGAACAATAATGTCGGTGGCTGCACCCTGGTGGTGCGCCATTTCCGGTTCGAGCGTCTCGACGTAGGGACGCTGCGCCTCACCGTATTTACGAATTGCACGCGCGGCGCGAGGATGCGCCCAGAATTCTTCGGCACCCATTGCCGCGAAAACATCGTTGCCGAAGAAACGCTCATAGTGTCCGTGAGTGTTTACGACGGTAATAGGAAGGCGCGTGAGACGGCGAACCTCATCATAAATTTCGGTTGCCTGACGGGGACCTGCGCCGGTATCCACGACAAGTGCACGTTCCAGTCCGAGGACCAGTCCGGTGTTCAGTCGGTAGTTGTCGGTCGCAATACGGTACACGCCGTCTGCGAGTTCAATAGTACGAGCCATAGATACAACCCTACTGGAATTTTTAGCGCTTGCGGGACTATTCGGGCTTCAGAGAACAGAAATTTACGGTTCGGTAACAATTCAAGGCAATAAAAGTGCATTATTTTGCACAAACTTATATCTAGCGTCAAGAAAGTGGTGAGCCTTATCAACCTCTCCGGATTGTTTGAACAGCCCATCATCGCCACAGGAGCTCCTCAAAGAGCCCGGCGCGCATCCGTAGAAGCAATATTTATACCTCAATGCCACTCAACCCAGAGTCGTGCGCACGGTTAAACCCGCATCTAACACCCCTATAGGATAGGAGTATGACTTCTTCGCCTACCCCCTCTTCTCACCCCTCGACTCAGCCGTTCCCCAGCGGTACCGGACGCTACGCCCCCTCCCCCTCGGGGGACTTGCATCTGGGCAATTTGCGTACCGCTATTTTGGCGTGGGCGATGGCGCGCCGCGGCTCCAAGCCCTTCTATCTGCGCGTGGAGGATCTAGATCGCGTGCGCCCGGGTGCCGCGGAGCGTCAGATTGCTGACTTGGCGGCGCTGGGTCTGGATTGGGATGCGAGCCCCGGCGCCTCCTCGGAGACTGTCAACGGGCGAGAAGCGGGTGTGCTGTACCAGAGCACACGCCTTGCCGCCTATGAGCAGGCGGTTCAGCAGCTGCGCGAGGCGAACCTCGTCTACGAGTGTTTCTGTACTCGCCGCGAAATTCAGGAGGCATCGAGCGCCCCGCACGGTGCGCCGGGTGCATACCCGGGTACCTGCCGTGAACTGACGGAAGCACAGCGGGAAGAGCGCCGCGCTCAGCGTCCGCCGGCTCTGCGTCTGCGCGCCGAGTGCACGAGCTACACGGTGCAGGATGATTTTTACGGCGCCTACACGGGGCTGGTGGATGATTTTGTGCTGGTGCGCAATGACGGCACCTACGCCTATAACCTGACCTCCGTGGTGGATGATGCTTTTGTGGGGGTTGAGCAGATTGTGCGCGGTGATGATTTGCTTCCTTCGGCGCCTCGCCAGTCGTATTTGGCGCAGCTTTTGGGCTTGGCGCAGCCGCGTTACGCTCACGTGCCGCTGGCGCTCAATGAGGAGGGTAAGCGCCTGGCGAAGCGTGATGGTGCGGTAACCCTGCCGCAGCTGCGTGAGGCGGGCGTTGAAATCCCTACGATTTTGGGGTGGATTGCCGCTTCTATTCCGGTGTATAACGCGGATGGTTCTGCCCATTCGGCGGATGTTCCGATGCCTAATGCGGCGGCGATTTTGGAGCGTTTTGACCCGGCTCGCATGGCTACTGAGCCGTGGGTCGTGAGGGATCTCTAAGCCTCTGTGACATTGTCGTGTAACAGTTCAACACTCCGAACGGCTTTTAAATTTTTTGTTTAATTCGTTTTAGATGCATACGTCTCTGAACGTTTGCGTTGCTTTTAAACTACTTCTCTTGCACCGAAGTGCCCGAAACCCTGAATTCTAGGGATTTTTCGGGCATTTTTTCGCACACGCTCCCACATTGCCCCACGTGTACGACCATGAAGTTTACACAGAAAATACATATTTATTCCATAGTTCCTTACCCCTAAGCGTCAAATAGACTTTATTTTCAGCCCTTCAAAGCCTAGACTGTATCCTATGCCACTCATAAAGTTATGGGGTAGCGCATAAATACACACAGGCGCACACTACCACCAGGAGAGAAGGAACATTATGGCCGCGAGTACATACCAGGTCATCGCGCTGGCGATTTATTTTGTTGCCATGATCGCAATCGGCCTATGGGCAAATAGCAAGAACAACAGCCTCGACGACTATGTGCTGGGCGGGCGACAGCTCTCCCCCACCGTCGCCGCACTCTCAGCGGGCGCCTCCGACATGTCCGGCTGGCTCCTCATGGGTCTGCCCGGTGCCGTCTACCTCAGCGGCCTCTCCCAGGCATGGCTCGCCGTCGGTCTGACCATCGGCGCATGGTGCAACTGGAAGTTCGTGGCACCGCGACTGCGTAGCTACACCGAAGTAGCAGGCGACGCCGTGACCGTCCCCGTCTTCCTGAGCAACCGCCTCCATGACACCAAGCGCGTGCTACGCATCGTCTCCGGTGTCGTGATTCTGGTGTTCTTCACCTTCTACGTCTCCTCCGGTATGGTCTCCGGCGGTCTGTTCTTCAAGTCCTCCTTCGGCCAGGAATACCACACCGGTATGCTCCTGCTGGCAGGCATCACCGTGTTCTACACCTTCTTCGGCGGCTTCATGGGCGCATCCTACACCGACATGGTTCAGGGTCTGCTCATGCTCGCAGCGCTGATTGCCGTTCCGGTTGTCACCATTATTGACCTCGGCGGTGTGGGCCCCGTGGTTGAGTCCATCAGCCAGGTACGTCCCGACGCGCTGAGCATCTTCGCAGGCACCACCTTCGCCGGTATTATTTCGTCCCTCGCATGGGGTCTGGGCTACTTCGGTCAGCCGCACATTATCGTGCGATTCATGGCAATGCGCACCCCCGCAGACGCTAAGTCCGGCCGCCGCATCGGCATCAGCTGGATGGTCCTGACCGTGTTCGGCGCACTGAGCGGTGCGTTCATGGGTATCGCATACTTTGCACGCCACCCCGAGGCATCCCTCACCAACCCGGAAACCGCTGAGTCGGTCTTCCTGGACCTCTCCCAGATTCTGTTCCACCCCCTCGTTGCGGGTCTGATTCTGGCTGCGGTTCTGGCGGCAATTATGTCCACCCTCTCCTCGCAGCTGATCGTGTGCTCCTCCGCTCTGGTGGAGGATCTCTACGGCATCTTCTCCTCGAAGAAGCTCAGCGCAGGCAAGTCCCTGTGGCTCGGCCGTGCAGGCGTGGCAATCGTGGCGCTGGTCGCCGGTGCCCTGGCGTGGAACCCCAACAGCTCCATTCTGCAGCTGGTCGCATTCGCTTGGGCTGGCTTCGGTTCGGCGTTCGGCCCGACCGTTCTGCTCTCCCTCTACTGGCGTAAGCTGACCACCCAGGGTGCACTCGCCTCCATGATCACCGGTGCCGTTGTGGCATTCGCATGGGGCCAGAGCCCGATGAAGTCCGTGCTCTACGAAATGGTTCCCGGCTTCGCTTCGGCAATGCTGGTCGCAATCATCGTCTCCCTGGTCACCTACAAGAAGAACCAGACCATTGACGAAGAGTTCGACCGCGCGGTAGAGCTCGCAAAGGTCAAGTAACCCACAAATAACCGTAGCCTACAACTAACCGAGGCCGGGTAAGGTTCCTTACCTAACTTCTAAGGCCCGGGCCGCACACACGCGGTCCGGGCCTTCTTATATGCCCGGGCAACCCATGCCACAACCTCAGACAACGCCCGAGCAACACCTGGGCAACCCCCGGGCAACGTGAGGGCAACGTAGAATAGGGTCTATGACTGCACAACTTCCCGAAAAGGTCTCGGACATCTTCAACCCCGCCGACTGGCGCGTTGTCGAAGGCTTCGAAGACTTCACCGACATCACCTACCACCGCCAGGTTGAGCGCGACGAAAACGGCGAAATTCTGCGCGATCTGCCCACCGTACGCATCGCATTCGACCGCCCCGAGGTCCGCAACGCATTCCGCCCGCACACCGTGGACGAACTCTACCGCGCCCTCGACCACGCCCGCATGACCTCCAACGTAGGCACCGTACTGCTCACCGGCAACGGCCCCTCCGCCAAGGACGGCGGCTGGGCTTTCTGCTCCGGCGGCGATCAGCGCATCCGCGGCCGCGACGGCTACCACTACGCCAGCGGCGACACCGCAGAAAGCATCGACCCGGCACGCGCAGGCCGACTGCACATCCTGGAAGTGCAGCGCCTCATCCGCACCATGCCCAAGGTCGTTATCGCCCTCGTCTCCGGCTGGGCGGCAGGCGGCGGCCACTCCCTGCACGTGGTTGCTGACCTGACCATCGCCTCCGAAGAGTACGGCAAGTTCAAGCAGACTGACGCAACCGTCGGCTCCTTCGACGCAGGCTACGGTTCGGCACTGCTCGCACGCCAGGTGGGTCAGAAGTTCGCCCGCGAAATCTTCTTCCTCGCCAAGGAATACGACGCACAGCGCATGTACGAAATGGGCGCAGTCAACGACGTAGTCCCCCACGCCGAACTCGAGAACAAGGGCCTGGAATACGCGGCGCACATCGCCCGCCAGTCCCCGCAGGCAATCCGCATGCTCAAGTACGCCTTCAACCTGCCCGACGACGGTATGCTCGGCCAGCAGGTCTTCGCCGGTGAGGCAACCCGCATGGCGTATATGACCGACGAGGCCGTGGAGGGTCGCGATGCGTTCTTGCAGAAGCGTGACCCGGACTGGTCCAACTACCCCTACTACTTCTAAGCAGTACTTCTCAGAGGAAGTACCTTCCGCAGAAGTAGTTTCAGATGCATAGGCTCGGAGCCGGATTCAACCCTGATACCCTCAGCTAAGAATCCGGCTCCGGCGCATTTGATGCTTTTTTTTTCCCCCCCCCCCGGCATATGACACCCCAGCTCATAAGCACGCAGCCGCTACCAACAGCCGCTAAGGACTTAGCCATGATGAACACCCCCGCACCCGGGCTCGTGCCCTCCCCCGCCCCGCAGGAGGCTGCCCTGCACCCACAGGCGGTACAGGTGTGCGCCGATCAGCCCGCTGACCCTCACGCCATGCTGGGTGCTTTTGAGCAGCTACTGGGTGGGTACGCGGCGGGTGCTGGTGCGGAGAGTGTAGAGGCTGCAGAGCCTATTGCCCTGGTGGTGGGCACCTCCGGATCCACCGGAACCCCCAAACGCACCGCACTGACTGCACGAGCTCTTGCCGCCAGTGCGGCAGCCACCGAGAACTTCTTCGGCTCAAACTCCGATGCCGCCTCGCAGTGGCTCCTGGCGCTTCCCGCGCACTATATTGCCGGCGCACAGGTGCTCGCCCGCTCCGTGCTCGCCGGCACCTCCCCCGTCATTGCCCGCTCCGTGACCGAGCCGGTGCACTTTAGCCCCGAAGTTTTCCTGCAGGCGGTTGAGCGAATGAGCTCGGCAGGCCGGTTTATCTCCCTGGTGCCCACCCAGCTGCATAAGCTCCTTGAAAGCGCGGACGCCAACCCGTCCCTGGGCGCTGAGATTCACGAGGCGCTCGGCTCCTTCACCGGAATCCTGCTCGGAGGCGCCCCCTCCAGCGCCGACCTGCTCGCCGCCTCCACCGCGCTAGGGCTGAACACGGTGACCACCTACGGCAGTGCCGAAACCGCCGGCGGATGCGTCTATTCCGGCTCGGTTCTGCCCAGCGTGCGGGTGGAGCTCATGCCCGAAGAAGGCATGCCCGAAAAAAGTATGCCCACAGCGCCGGATATTGAGGGGAAGCCCGCGCAGGTGGGCCGTATTTGGATCAGCGGCGCGCACCTCGCCAGCGGCTACATTGGCGATGCCGCCCGCACCGCCGAGCACTTCTTCACCGCCGCCGACGGCACCCGCTGGTACCGCACCGACGACTACGGGCTGTTGAGCCCTGCAGCAGCTCCCAACAGCAACAAGAACTGTAGCGAGCCGCGCTTGCAGGTGCTCGGCCGTAGCGATGACGTGCTCATCAGCGGAGGCGTAAAAATCTCCGCCCGCGCCGTGGCAACCGTCCTCGAAGAGCACCCCGCCGTACGCGAGGCCTGCGTCATCGGCCTACCCGATGCCCGCTGGGGCACAGCCATTGCCGCCGCGGTCACGCTGGTACCCTCTGCCGGTGCCGCGGCTGCACCTACTGAGAATAACCCCGCACTGAACGAAGACCTCTGCGCCCTGCTGCGTGCCCGCTGCGCCGAAAAGCTCGGTGCCCCCGCCGCACCCAAGCAGCTGAGCATCCTGCCGGATTTCCCGCTCACCAGCACCGGCAAGCCGGACCGCGCAAAAATATACAGTATCCTGGACAGAGACTATCGTCAGGGCTAAAGCAGGCTCATCCGCGGGTTTTTGCCCCGTACACGCAGCCGCCCACACGCCCTGACCGTCACATCACAACCCCTCACGCACAAACTCACGCATCATACGCACTTAGACCCGGAAGGAACCCCTGTGGCAACTGCCGCCCAATGGATTGAAGGCGCTCGCCTGCGCACCCTGCCGCTCGCCGTCGCCCCCATTATTGCCGGCTCAGCTGCCGCCTACGAGATCAACGCATTCAAGCCGCTCTACGCGTTCTTGGCGTTCCTCGTCGCGTTCTTCCTGCAGGTCGGCGTGAACTACGCCAACGACTACTCCGACGGCATCAAGGGCACCGACGAAGACCGCGTGGGTCCGCTACGCCTCGTCGGTTCCGGCGTGGCAAGCCCCCGCTCCGTCAAGTTCGCCGCCTTCGCATGCTTCGGCCTAGCGATGCTTGCGGGTCTTGTCCTGGTGGCTCTGGCGAACCAGTGGTGGTTCCTGGCGATTGGCGCCTCCAGCGTCTTCGCGGCGTGGGGCTACACCGGCGGCAAGCACCCCTACGGCTACATGGGCCTGGGTGACGTGTTCGTTTTCGTCTACTTCGGTCTGGTCGCGACCCTGGGTACCCTCTACACGCAGGCGCACACCCTGACCCTGCTCGGCTGGGTTGGTGCTATCGGCATTGGTCTGATTTCCTGTGCGCTGCTCATGGCAAATAACGTGCGTGACATTCCCACCGACATTGAGGCGGGCAAACTGACCATGGCGGTCCGCCTGGGCGAACGATGGTCGCGCATCACCTACATTGTGGAAATGGCGCTGGCGCTGGGTCTGGGCGTGCTCCTACTCGATGAGAACCCCTGGTTCCTACTGATCTTCCTGCTGGTCGGCCCGACCATCCACTCCTGCGTGACCGTGTGGACACGCGGCGGCCGCGAGCTAATTCCCGTGCTCAAGCAGGCGGGTATTGTGGCGCTCGTGTACTCCGTGATTCTAGCCCTCGCCGTGTGGCTGGGTTCGCTGGATATTATTAGCCACGAGGTTCAGGTGTTCACCGGTTACTAAGACCGGCTACTAAGCCGACCCACGAATCTGCGCCAGATTACCGCGCCGTTACGCCGCTAGCGGGCACCCGGTTCATAGTTCTGCGATAACGCGGCGGTGTGTCATAGTAGTGCTTATGATTCGAGCCATGCTGATTATTGGCGGTGCCGCCCTCATCGTGGGGCTGACCCTCTACACCCTCTTGGACGCCGTCCGCACCCCCGCACACGAGGCGCGAACCCTGCCCAAGTGGCTGTGGGTTCTCGTCACCCTGCTCTTCCCCGTGGTGGGCCCGCTCATGTGGCTTATCCTGGGCCGCCCCAAGGCGCAGCCCGCAGCAGGCGCTCGCCGCGGCTTTGGTCAGCGACGCAGCACCCCCGCGCCCTCAGTGTCTTCGCCCGACGACGATGAAGAGTACCTGCGCTGGCTCAAAGCAAAAGCAGAACGCGAACGCCGTAGCCGCGAGGCAGAATCAAACAACAAGCAGGATTCCGAACGTAAAGATCCCGAGGACGGCACCCCGAATCAGGGTAACGGGCAGAACTAGCCGAGACAGCTAGGCCCGCGCCCCTCAAGGTGTACAGAAAGAGGCTGTGAGCGCATCCGTAACGGATGGGCTCACAGCCTCATACTATGCTCGAAACAGCGTGAGGAACTAGCTACCGGGCAGCTGAATCACGCCACCGTACAGCGGTGCAGCAGGCTCCGAATACCCCACAAAATGCGGCATCTCATGCTCAAAATCAGTGGTGCTAAACGCCAGGGTCGTAATCGACGCCAAGTTACACTCACGGGCACGCGGGTCATGCTGCAGCATGCGACCCTCAACACCCAGGCGAGTAATCCAAATCGGCAGCTGATGCGACACGATAATCGCCTCCGCACCCTCGCCACCCAACTCGTAGGCGGTACGCGCCGCATCCTGAACAGCCGCAGCCATACGGCGAATCTGATCCAGATACGACTCACCCCAGGAGGGGCGCGCCGGGTTGTACAGCTTCGTCCAGTGACGCGGGTTCTTCAGCAACTCCTGCGCGTTCACGTGCAGACCCTCAAAGTAGTTATCCGCCTCAATGACGCGCTCATCCGGCTGCGCGGTCAGACCCAGCAGCTCCTCAACCGGGGCGGCAGACTCACGGGTACGCTGCAACGGCGAGCAGACCAGATGCACAAAACGGGCGCCGCGCTCAGCACGAGCCGCGAACTCCTCAGCGCTCAGACGCACCATCTGCTGGCCCTTATCGGACAGACGGTAGCCGGGCAGACGGCCGTACACGATACGCTCGGGGTTGTGCACCTCGCCGTGACGCATGAGGTGAACTTTAATGGTGGAAGTTTCAGTCATAATCCCAGTCTCTCAGATAGCACGCCGCACCCCAAACAGGTGACCCGCACATCCCCTCTGCAAATACAAAACCCGGCGTACAAAACCCCGCACATAAAACCCCGCCCGCAAAACTGCCAGAACGCAAAAACCCCGCCTCTCCGTACGGAGGGCGGGGCGAAAGAAGTCTATTTACTTCTTGTTGCGGCGCTGGTGGCGGGTCTTACGAAGCAGCTTGCGGTGCTTCTTCTTGGACATACGCTTGCGGCGCTTCTTGATAACGGAACCCATAGGATTTCCTCACTTTACTCGTACCCGGCCGAGCCATTCGACTCGGTAGCTACCCGGGGATATTTATACCGGTATAACCGATCCAAAACGCATTTTAGGCACAGAAATACCCTTGCGTTTTAGAGCGCTACCTACCTAGAGTACTAGGTTTACCCCCATTTTCACCATTCGAGAGCGGCTTTTCAGGAGTTTTTCCCTGAATTTCCGCTTTTCCCGCGGGTATATCGAGGGTATTTCCGGGTGAAAACGGGGATTCGGCAACCCTAACGGCGCTTCTTCTTCGACTTCTTCAAGCCCTTACCGCGGCCGTGAGACAGCACCGAACCGGAAGAAGCTGTAACGCCCTCAGAAGTGCTCTCCTCAGCCTGGGAGGCGGCCTCTACTGATTCCTCAGCCGATTCCTGCGTCAATTCCTGCGCGAGGTTAGATTCCTCAGCGGTTTCTTCAACCGGCTCTTCTGCAAAAACCTTCTCAGCGGGGCTTTCCTCAGCCGCCGCGTGCAACGCCTTCAGACGCTCAGCACGCTCAGCCTCGGCACGAGCCAGCGCCTCCTGATCAATAGCAGGCTGGGGCTCAGGCTTCGCCTCAGCGTTCACAGCCTGTTCCTTCACTGCCTGATCCTTCTCGGGGCTCTCCTGAGCTTCCTCAGGCTCGTACACATCCACGCCAAAGAAACGCTTCATCTTCGAGAAGATGCCGCGGCGCTCCTGCACCGGCTCATCATGCGGAAGCTTCTCATAGGTGTCGTGGATGGTCGCTGCCGCTTCAAGACGGGTAGGCTCAGCAGGCTGAACGGCGGGCGCTTCCTGGCGCGCCGGAGCACGCAGAACCTTCTCAGAAGACTCAGCTTCCGCGGGCACCGCGGCAGTCACAACAGCCGCAGAACGCGCGGTACGGGCAGGCGCAGTCAGCACCCTACTACGGTCCACCGGCTTAATGATGGTTGCACGCACCGGAGAAATAATCTGGCCGCTACGACGACGCGGAGCCGCCGTAGAAGCACGCAGAACCTTCGCGGGGCCCTCGGCCTCTTCCTGCGCGTACGCGGCAGGAGCGCTCGGCAACTGACCGCTGGGAGTCTGGGAGCTGAGAGTCTGCGAGGCGGGAGCCTGGGAGGCGGGTGCGGCCTGCGCTACCGGGGTGTTGCGGCGCGGGGTACCGAAGCTCAGCGGCACATCCGGGCTCGCCGAAGGAGCGGCAGGCCGTGCGGGAGCTGCGGAAGCCGCAACAGGTGCGGGCTGGGACACAGTGGGAATGACATGTTCCACCTTGTCAGAAGCGGAAACATCCGCGCCAAAAGTAGTCTCAGCAGAGGTATCAGTCGGCTCGGCGGGGATCTCAGACGCCGCCTCCTCAATGTAGACGACATCGCCTTCAGGCACCTTGTATTCCACGGCAGAAGACTGCGCAGGCTCAGCCGGGGCCTCAACAGCAGGCTCCACTACATGCTCAGGCGCATCCGCGGCGGGCAACGCACCCGCATCAGCGAAGGACGCATCATCCTGCATCAAATCGTCAAAGTCATCGGCGGCAAACTCATCCACATCAACCGGCGCAAACTCAGAAGCAATCGGCTCACCCGGCAGACCGTTCGCAGAGGTCGCCTCCTGCTCCAGGTCAATACCGGCATCGGCATACATGCCGCGCAGCTGACCAATCACCATGGCACGCGCCGTCGCCGAATCGCCCGCCTTCAAAGCCTCCGCAATAGCGCGGCTCTCAGCACGCAGACGCTCCACAGCGCTACTCCACAGCGGCATACGGCCCACCAGCGACAGCATCGACTCAAAACTCGGCTGACGCACCGACGCGAGCAGACCCACCAGCAGCTCATTACCCGCACAACGCATCACCTGGTGGTGGAAAGTCAGCAGAAGCTCCAGGAAATCACGAATCGACAGGTCGAAATCTTCCATCTGCGCCAGGACCTCGTCCAGCTCCGCGAAGGAGGCGGTCTTCGGGTCAATACGCGCAATCGCCCAGCTTTCCAGCAGAATACGGGTCTGCACCAGGTCACGAGTCGGGTAACGCGAGCTAGACATGTGCAGGCGCAGAGCGGCGCTCGCCGCGGAAGCCGGCTCATCGCTCAGGTGCACCAGCATTTCCTTGCCGCGGCCGTTGTACAGCTGCACCAGATCCATATCTTCCAGGGTGCGTAGTGCCTCGCGGGTACGGGAACGACCCACACCAATAGCGCGCGCAATTTCGCTATCGCTGGGCAGATCCTGACCCAGCTGAATGTTGCCCTCGAACAGTTCGTTCTCGAGCCAGCGCAGAATTTTACGATGAATAGCCACGTGAATGCGTCTTTCGGTTAAAAGTGAGTGAGTGTGTGTTTTACAGAGAGTTCATGCCGGAAGTGATCGGCAGGGCAGACCCTAGCCGCCCGTCTTAGCGGCGGCGGCCACGCAGGAAGCCGAAGAGGCCACCGCGGTGGTTATCCTTCGCCTCGGTGCTGGTCGTCTCAGTGCTGGGGCGGTACACCGAATCGTAGGCGGGCATGGTCTGATACTCGGGCTCCTCAGCGGAGGTTTCAGCCTTAGCAGGCTCACCCTCAACAGGCTCATCATTGGTGGGCTCATCATTGGTGAGCTCATCATTGGCAGGCTCGACCTTACCGAGTTCAGCCTTCTCAGTAGCTTCTGCAGGCGAAGCTACTTCCTCAGCAGATTCAGCCTTCACGGGCTCTTCTGCCGCGGCTTCATCTACTACGTTCTTCTCAATCACAGACTGTTCAGCTGCAGAATCCTCAGCTGCAGATTCCTTGCGGGTTGCTTCTTCCTTGACGGACTCAGCGGGTGTAACAGGCTTCTCAGCTGCGCCCTTTTCGTCGGTAGCCTTTTCCTCGGCGATCTTTTCAAGCACAACAGCCTCGGGGATCACAGCGATAGGCTGAATCGAGCCACCCACAACCGCAGCGGGGTCGATGCCATAAGGCACCACAGCCGCAGGCTGAGGGAATACCACCGGCTTCTGCGCTACGACAGGCTTAGCCTCAGCAGATGCCGCAGGGGTAGCGGGCTGAGCGGGGGTTGCCGACGCCGCGGGGGCCACCCCAGCATCGTAACCGTAGGATGCGGGAGTGAAGGGGCGCATCGGGGTGCTATCCACTGCCTCTTCCTGCGAGGTGGGCTCAGCAGCTCCCGCCTTCTCAGCGACAGGTTCGGAATCGGTGCTATCAGCAGCCTGCTCCGCAGGGCGCGAGTAGATGCGCGCGCTGGGGGTCAGGTGCTGTGCGCGGGCGCGCTGAATGCGAGCCTGCTCGATTTCCTCGGGGGTGGGTGCCTCAACGGTGAGAGTTTCAGAGTCGGTCGCCTCGGGCTTCTCCGCGGTTGCGCTCTTCTCGGATGCAGCCGGTGCAGTTGCGGCGGGTGCAAGCTTCTGAGCGGGTTCTTCGACTGCGGGCTTCGGAGCGCTCTTTTCGAAGGTCTTCTCGACCGGCTTCTCAGCCGTCGCCTTGCTGGAGGCAGATGCAGGCACGCCACCGGGCAGTGCCACGGGCGCGTGCGCCTCATTGGACTGGTGCGCAATCTGAACGGTCTCATTAATCCACTCGGTCACGGTGGCGAATACATCCGGATTCAGGGAGTAGAGGCGACGCTGCCCCTCCACGGTCACGGAGACCACATCTGCATCGCGAAGGACTTTCAGGTGCTTCGAAATGGTCGGCTGGCTCATGCCCAGCTTCTCAACCACTGCACCCACCGTGTGGGTTTGCTCAGCGAGAATACGCACAATTCGGCGGCGAGTCGGATCCGCGATGACAGAAAAAACATCAGAATGCATATAGCGATTATGACATATAAAGTGGCGCCTCAAGCTTAGAATGAGGGTGATACAGAAATTACCTTCAAAAATTCTGAAAGACTACTGAGTACTAGCTCAATATGGAGCACTGAAGGGGAGAAAAGCATGAAGTGCCTATCACATCTCATGATGGTTTCCTGTATCTCATCCTAGGCATATGCAAGCCACCCAACCCCTCAATACTTATATAGCTAATACAGAATATATAGTTTTCGTGGTTCCACCCACAAAACCAACCGCATGCCTTCTCCAAGCTCACATATTTACCCCCAAACCACCAGAGCCTCAACCCCCTCAGCAGGCACCTGGCGCGATACACTAGAAGGCGTTAAACACAGGCTCAAACAGCCGCTCAACACACCAACACCCAGACACCCGCTGAAGGAGGCGCATGGGACGCATCATCCGCCGCACCCGGCGCCGACACCACCACCCCCAGGGCCAGCTCAACCGCCGCTGGGACACCCTCAGCGGTGCCACCTCCGAACCCCAAAAGCAACAGGTTCGCCGAAGCCGCCGCGACCGCCTCGAAGCTGAAAACCTCAGCATCCTCACCAGCGTGCCCGGCATCGATCTTGACCGTCTGCCTACCCTACGTGACCACGAAGACTCCGAGACTCAGCGCAAACGAACCCCACTAGAGTTCAACCAGAAGACTCTCGAACGCTTCCGCGACTTCATTGATTCCTCGGTTCTGGCATCCCCCTCACGCACTGCAATCAGTGCCTTCTTTCTAGTCATCATCTTCTTCACCGTCATGCTGTCCCTGCCGATTTCTTCGGCAGACGGGCAGCGCGTCGCGCTACACCACGCGGTCTTCACCTCAACCAGCGCGGTCACCGTGACCGGTCTGACCACCGTCTCCACAGCAGATCAGTGGTCAACCTTCGGTCAGGCAATGATTCTTCTCGCCTGCCAGGTGGGTGGCCTGGGCACGCTGACCATCACCTCCCTACTGGCGCTGGCTATCGGCCGCAAAATGGGTCTGCGCACCAAACTCATCGCCCAGGAAGACCTGAACATCAGCCGACTCGGCGAGGTCGGCGGCATCGTTAAAGCGGTGGCGTACGCGTCTTTCTCCATCGAAGCGTTCATTGCAATGCTCCTCACCCCGCGATTCCTCGCGCTCGGTGAAGCACCACACGAGGCCCTGTGGCACGGCATTTTCTACTCGGTTTCGGCATTCAACAACGCCGGATTCACCCCGCACTCGGACGGCATCGTACCCTACGGCCACGATCTTTTCCTGCTCGTACCCATCTGCATCGCGGTGTTCCTCGGCTCGCTCGGCTTCCCCGTGTTCATTGCGATTCAGCGCAACCCTTTCCGTCCCTCACACTGGCAGCTAACCGCAAAACTGACCGTGGTCACCACCCTCTTCTTCTTCGGTTTTGGTGCCTTCTTCTGGGGTCTTTTCGAATGGAATAACCCCGCAACCATCGGTTCCTACTCTCCCGGCGATAAAATCCTCAACGCCATCTTCGCCTCCGTGATGATGCGTTCGGGCGGCTTCAACCTGGTTGACATGGACGCCATCACCCCCGTCTCCACGCTACTGACGGATACGCTCATGTTCATTGGTGGCGGCTCCGGCTCGACCGCAGGCGGCGTGAAGGTCACCACCATCGCCGTGATTGCCCTGTCGATTCTTGCCGAGGCGCGAGGTGACCAGAAGGTCGTAGCGTTCAATCGCACTATCCCCGAATCCTCTCTGCGCATTGCCATCTCTGTGATCGTTATGGGTGCTACCGTGGTAGGTGTTGGCACCGCATCGATTCTCATCATTAGCGGCGCAGATCTCAAAGAAGTCATCTTCGAGGTCATCTCCGCCTTCGCGACCTGCGGCCTCTCAAACGGCCTCTCCGCCAGCCTACCTCCGGCAGGCGTGTACGTGCTCAGCGTTCTGATGCTCATTGGTCGTGTGGGTACTACAACCGCCGCAACCGGCCTGGCGATGCGTTCACGCCGCCGCCTCTACAAGTTCCCCGAAGAAAGGCCCACCATTGGCTAGTGCACATAACGCCCCCGTCCTCGTCATCGGCTTGGGACGCTTCGGTTCGGCTGTGGCTGCCCAGTTGCGCCTGCAGAATAAAGAGGTTCTCGCCATCGAGAAGGACCCCGAGCTGGTGCAGAAATGGTCCGGCGTGCTGACCCACGTGGTCTCCGCCGATGCGACCGATATCGACACCCTGCACCAGTTGGGCGCGGACGATTTCGGTTCCGCCGTGGTGGGCGTGGGCACCTCCGTGGAGGCGTCTGTGCTGATTACCGCGAACCTCGTAGACATTGGTGTGGAGCGTATCTGGGCGAAGGCTATCACCCCCGCGCACGGCAAGATTCTGGAGCGTATTGGCGCGCACCACGTGGTCTACCCGGAGGCGGATGCCGGCCGCCGCGCCGCGCACCTCGTCTCGGGTCGACTGCTGGACTACATTGAGTTTGATGACGACTTCGCGATTGCGAAGATGCGCCCACCGAAGGAAACCCACGGCTTCACCCTCGCCGAGTCGGATATCCGCTCCAAGTACGGCGTGTCCGTGGTCGGTATTAAGTCCCCCGGTGAGGACTTCACCTACGCGGACGCGACCACCCGCATTCACTCGCGCGACATTCTGATTGTGTCCGGTCAGGTGGATTTGATTGAGCGTTTCGCGGCGCGCCCCTAAGCGCATTTTTCCATACCCCGCGGCGGTTACTTTTCCTGTCTTTGCCGGCTTTGAGGAGCGCGTATTTGAGGGCCCGTATTTGAGAAGCCTGCGAATAGACATAGAAAAACAGCCTCTTCCCGTTCTGTCGGGAGGAGGCTGTTTTCTGTGGTTTTACCCAATCATAGGGATGCTACCGGACGGTATTAGTCCCCGCTGGTTAGTCCGTAATGACTAGTCCTCGTCAGCGGTGTACAGCTGGCTCATTTCCGCCGAACGTGCCGCACAAGCGCGCATCGCGTCCTCGGTCAGCTGGAAGAGGCCACCGTCCACGAAGGTGTTCAGTGCACGCTCGGTGGTGCCGTTCGGGCTGGTCACGGCGCGGCGCAGGGCGGGCGCATCCGGGTTGGTGTCGAGCAGGAAGCCGGCACCTGCAACGGTTGCGCTGGCAAGCTTGAGGGCGGTGTCTGCGTCCAGGCCGAGCTTCTCACCGGCGGTTGCCATCGCCTCCGCAAGCAGGAACGCGTATGCCGGGCCGGAACCGGAGACGGCGGTGACCGCATCCATCTGGTCTTCGCGGACCTCAACGACCAAGCCGACGGTGCCCAGGACCTCTTCGACGAGCTTCTTCTGCTCGGCCTTCACGGTGTCGGTGGTGGAGATGGCGAGCACGCCCTTGCCCACGGAGGAGGGGGTGTTCGGCATGCAGCGAACAATGGGCTGACCTGCAGGAAGGCACTCGGCGAGGGTTTCGAGGGTCACGCCAGCAGCAACGGACACCACAACGGCGTTCGGTGCGAGGGCGGGCGCAATATCGCGGGCGAGCTCAACGATGCCGTAGGGCTTCACGCCGAGCAGCACGACGTCTGCGTGGGCGGTTGCCTTGTGGTTGCCGTCGGCTTCGCCGCCGGTGGTGATGATTTCTACCTTGTCGCCGAGGCGCTGGGCGAGGGCGGCACGAGATTCTTCGCTACGCACGGTAGCGCGGATGTGGGCGGGGTCGTGGCCTGCGGCGAGCAGACCTGCGGCGATGGAGCCGTTCATGGAGCCGGTGCCGAGAAAAGCAATAGTTGCGGTCATCGTTGATCCTTCCTAATGGGGTGCCTGCGCCGGGTGCCGGCAGGCGTGCGCCGGTGTGTTCCGGGGGCTACTGTTCGGTGCGCGGCGGGCGCGTGGAGGCGTACCCTTCCAGCATAGCGGGTGCGCCGGTGAGGGTGTGACCTGGCTCGTGTTTCTTCCGCGTTTTCTGGGCGGCGGCTTCACTCAGCGCGCCCCCATGTGCCGGGCTCAGCTTCCCACCCTGCGGCCCACCCATAAGGCGTAAAGTGCAGGCGTAGAATGAAAGCAACTTCAACCGCGGCAGTTTGTGCCGGGCATGAAGCCTTCAACAACACACAGCACGCAACACACCCCTTTTTCTATGTCTTCTCATACTGGTTCTTCCTCGAATAGTCCGCAGAATCCTGCTGGTTCCCGATCTTTTTCGTTGCGCCTCCTTCTGGGACTGACCCTTGCCGCGCTGGTCACAGGCGTGTTCAGCGGCCTGGGTGCGATTGCCCTGCATTATGTTCTGGATTTTATGCAGGAGCTAACTTTCGGTCAGGCTGAGGGACATCATCCGATGGTCACTGACGGCGCTGACCCGGCGCGTCGTGCCCTGGTGCTGGCGGCGCTGGGGCCGTTTGTGGCGCTGGTTTGGTATTACCTGCAGTCGGGCGGTCGGCGTGTGGTCGGTGTGAAGTCGCAGATTGCGGGTGCTACCGAGGAGGATCGTGCGCCGTCGCTGTGGCGGCAGATTTCGCATTCGGTGATTCAGATTGTTGCGGTGGGTGCGGGTTCCCCGGTGGGTAAGGAGGTCGCGCCTCGTGAGCTGGGTGCGCTGGCTGCGGGTCGGTGCGCGCGTTTTCTGGAGCGTGTGGGTGGCCCTCGCCCGGATGGTTCGCCGCTGCTGGGTAATCGTGAGCGTCGCCTGCTGGTGGCGGCGGGTGCGGCGTCCGGTTTGGCGGCGGTGTATCAGGTGCCGATTGGTGGCGTGGTGTACCTTGTGGAGACGATGGCTGTTGGTTTGAGCCTGCGGTCGCTGTATGTGGGGGCGGTAACGGTGTGGACGGCGACGGTCACGGCGAATCTGGTGATTGTCAATGAGCCGACGTACCCGGTGCCGCAGCTTCCGTTGGATGCGACGACGCTGACGGTGGCGGCGCTGACGGGTGTGGTGTTGACTCCGTTGGCGTTGGGTTTTAGGGCGTTGTCGCAGCGTGCGGAGAAGTTGAAGGCGAAGGATCGTTCTCTTCTGTGGCGTATTCCGGTGGCGTTTGCGCTGGTCGCGGTGGTTTCGCTGTGGCTTCCGGAGATTCTGGGTAATGGTCGTCTGCTGACTCAGCACACGTTTAATGTGTCTTTGGATGCGGCGGCAGGCGGTTTGTCTGCGGCGGCGGCAGTGTATGTGTTGGCGTTGGCTGTTGCGAAGGCTGCGGTGGTGCTGTTGAGTCTGCGTTCGGGTTCGTATGGCGGCACGCTGACGCCGGGTTTGGCGTTGGGTGCGGCGGCTGCGTTTTGCGTGGCGGCGCTGGTGCTGTGGGCATTCCCGGGTTTGGATGGGGTGCCGGGTGGCGCGTCGATGGTGTTGTATGCGGCGGCGTTGACGGGTACGGCGGCGTTTCTGGGTGTGTCGATGAATGCGCCGCTGTCTGCGTTGACGTTGTTGATTGGTTTTACGGGTCAGGGTGCGAGTGCGTGGCTGCCGATGGCGGTTGCGGTGGGCACGGCGGTGCTGACGCGTTGGGCGTGGACGCGGGCGTTTGGCACTAAGAAGTAGGTTCTGACAGGTGGCGGGCGGCCCCGGATGCGTGTGTGCGTCCGGGGCCGCCCTGATTTGTTGTGCCGAAGAGCTGCCTTAAATTTGCTTTGACGGCTTTGAAAGGAATAGCAGATAGATTCCGAAGATGAGCTTAATCGCCGCGTCGATATATGCAATTACCTCTAACGGGATGTTGGTAAAAATATATCCCGCAAACACGTTAATGGCACAGATAAGACCCAGGTATATCATTGACTTTCCATGCACAAAATAGTATGGGAAGAAATGCAGTGCGGTTGCCATCAGCGCTCCCAGCCAAATCAGCCTCCAATTTTCAGTTGCGAAGAATGGGCCGCCCAGCAAAATCATCAAGACAAATAATAGAATAACGGCACGTGAAGATACTTTCTTTTGAAATTCGCTCGAAGGGCCATCGGCTAGTCTATTCAGCACCTTCTTGTTCATGTTGATTGAGAAAAAGCTGACGACGTACCCAATGCTGAATACTTGCATATTTATTATTTGTTTTCCTCCGGTCATGGTGGCTATTGCTATAACTGCCGCTACCACAATTAGCCACAGCCCGCAGGCCCTCTTATAGTTAAATTCCAACTTTTCATCTTTGTTATAGTTTAGAAAAGTCATCGATACCTCCAATAGCCTCTCGTAGAGTCACTTCTCTTGTTACTTCACTAAATTTTAATATGAAAAAATTCTGCAATATATCAATATAACCCAGTCCTTCTGACTATTAATTACACCTCCTATGATTATATCAAAATGGCAATAGAGAATTCGTCAAAAAGCGAAAGAAGCGGCCCCAGATGCGTGTGTGCGTCCGGGGCTGCCTGCTTTTTAGACTGAGGTTTTCGATAGGTTAGTGTCTTTGCCGTGGGTCTTTAACCCACAGTGAAGACACTAACCTATCGACGAAAACACTAAGTCATTACCGGTTCCCGCCTACCTGGCGCAGCCGGAGATTCGGTCATGGGTTACGGATTTGTGCCATGGTTTAGCGTCTTTGGCCATAGTTAAAAGCCATGGCAGAAGACACTAAACCATGGCACAAATTCTGCAGGGGTTGCAGCCCCATAGTGAGAAGCCACATGTATTTCCAGAAGCCACTTATGACGTGGCTGTTCGAAACACATGTGGCTTCTCAACGTTTACCCTTGCGGAGGCGTAGGCTGGGATTCTTCTTGAATCTCAGAATTCAGCGCTTGAGTATCTTTGCGCTCCAAATTTTCCTCTGAAATTCCAAAAATTTCTGGTCTATATTCACCGTAGTTGTATCCACGACTCTTATGCCTAATATTTACAATCCAATAGGGAAGGCAAAAAATAATTGGCTCTAAAATAGATGCAAACTTAGATTCCACCCACTTGGGACAATAAACAAAATTTCGATAGTTCTCATCCCAAAGAGCAAATAAGCATCTCTGCGAATTATTGATTTTATTCAAGGAAGATTGAAATAAATCATTAAATTTATCACTCGGTAAATCCTCTTGAAGGATGCGGAGATAACCATATTCAGCGAACCATTCTCCCGACAGACCCATCCGTGTAGATTCAGCCAGATTAACCCCAAAACCCAAGGCATATAAGCAGAATAGTACCTTAAATGCAAATGATATGGTCACCCCAATAAAATCCTCACCACCTGATAACACCCAGGCGATATATGCAATAGTCAACATAAGCATGAGAAGCAACATTCCCACAAATACAGGCAAAATAAATAGACCCTCTAGCCAGAGATATTTACCGTATCTAAAGTTTGGCAGAGAACTAATTTCTTTATCACCGTGTACGACCAGACTTGCCGGAATATTTAGGAGCCGTTTCTGTCCACGTATATTAGAGCAGGAGGCAAGAACCTTTCTCTCCCAGATTGCGCGTGTGAGAGCTTCCTTTCGTGAAGACTCAATCTCTTGATATTCTGGTGAATTTTTGACCAATACATGAACATTCGTTGAATCAACAAGATCTTTGTATTTCTCTGAAACTTCAAGCCATTCTTTATATCGCGTCAGCTCAGGAGGTGTTCCTTGTTTGGAGAGCTCCATCTGCTGCGTTGCTTTACGAGCCGTTAAACCAACGCCAATTACGGCAATAGCTGCAGCAATAACGGTCGCAGAGGCGGGGAGAATAGCCTTCCATGCATCCGGATCATGGGTCCAATGCCAGAGATAATCCCAGGTAAATCCCTCAGCTAGCACCTGCGCTAGCAGTAGTTGGTTCGTCATCGGTGATTGTTCCTTTCTTCGTATTGTCGATTAATTACTATGGCAAAAAATTTTGCACTTCTCATAACCACATAAATTCCTACCCATCTGTAAACCCAAAAATATTTAAGGCCACATGTGGCGGAGAGATTTTGAAGGCCTAGAATTAGATGCCCTTGAATATCGATAAAGTTTTTTTCTACCATATACAGGAGATAAATCATCTTCCCCTAATTCAGATTTATATGCCGCATAGTAATCACTAATTTTCCGCACTGACATATAAATATAAGCTATAGCTAAATAATCCAGAGGTTTACCACCTTTAGAGTCTTCAATATAGCAGGATATAAACTTATCAGAGTACAATTTAAGTTCTTTGTCAAAAATGCACTTTATATCATACTGCCATAATTTCATTACCAAGTAAGCACTAAATATTGAGATTATAAATATAGCCATGAGAGCCAAGAGACTAGACTTCACTGATTCATCAATAGATTCCAAATATGACGCATACAAATACACCAATACCAATAAGATAAATAGAATATATATAGTTCTGTATAGCAACTTTCCGATCAAGTCAGCCCAAAAATACCTGCCCCAAACTAAAGTTCTATGCCACCATCTCAAATCTGATGTTTCCGCGACATACAAAAGCCCCCTATATAAATATCCAACTTCAAAGAGTCTAATAAGCAACTCAATTAGAAAAACACTCAGAATAACACCAGAAACTGAGACTGCAAACTCAGATGACTCCGTAACAAGGAAAAATGATAGCGGACTAAAAAATAAGCAAATAATGCACAAGAACCTCAGTCCAGGATTTCTAAGCAATTCAACGAGACCCTTGAGGTATAGATTTGTTTTGACTTTAAAACTGAATCCAAGATAACCAAACTCAGATATAAAACGGTCTCCATATTCACAGCCCGAATCATTATTCCCATCTATAGAAGAAAAATCACTCGTTTTAATCTTTGGCTCTGCAAGCAAAGAGTCCACTATAGAATACTCATTAACATGAGATTTATTAATCTTTTTGTATATCTTATTAAATTTTTTAAGCTTATAGACATTTGCGATTAAGATATCTTTTTCATTATAAGTAAGCATCAATCCAGACACCAGCGTAAACCAGGCAAAAAATGCAATAACCCATGAGGGAATATCACCATATCTTGAAAGGTCAATTTCTGCAGGAACAAAATATTTACCCCACTCTGGACCTATCCGCAAACCCCTGAAAAAATCCGGTGCGTACGAGGTCCCTTGAAGATAACCTGCGAGAGCGGCATGCCAAAAATTTATAATAAAAACTGCAGAAATGATATAGCTAACACATTTAGCAAACTTACGATAAGCAGCACGGCGAGCTTCACCCAAAATACCTTCATGCCCATCTGCAAATTTCCCTACACTAACGTATAGACTTAATAGCAGACTCGCTAGAGAAGCAATAATTCCGGCACGTACATCAAATATATAATATGGAATATTAAAAAAATATGCAGGAAAAATTTTTGGCGCATTAACAGAGCTGGACATATAGGAAAGCCCAGAAATACAATTAACAAGGAGACAAAGCAAAGAGATGTCTCTAAAATATCTTAAAGGCTTCCAAAAAATATTTTCTCGAAATATCTTTTTTCGTTTTTCTTCGTGCTCTTCGCCCCAGGTGTTGTTGACTTCGTCAATAACTTCTTGGATTTTCATCGGTGATTGTTCCTTTCCTACATCTTTGTCGGCGGGTTATATACAAAAGAAAAGCGGTGACCCCGCAGGCCGGTGCTTACCAGCCTGCGGGGTTCATCATCATGGGGCTATGCGCCCAGGAGGGTCTTCGGGTTGACCGGAGTACCCGTACCCTCCGCCAGGTGCTCAATACGCTTCAGGATCAGGCCCTCACGCAGCGCCCACGGGCACACACGCATCGTCTCAACCCCAAACGCCTCCATCGCCGCCTCCGCAGCGATAGCGCCCGCCAGCATCTGCTCCGCACGCGCCTTCGAAACCCCGGGCAAATCGCCGCGCTCCTTCACCGTCATCGCCTCCATGCGACGAGTCCACAGGCGCAAATCCTGCAAATGCATCTCACGCTTCACATGCGGGCCCGCCGAATACGGCGCCGCACCACAAATACGCGCCAACGAACGGAACGTCTTCGACGTACCCACCGTCATATCCGGCGCACCATAACGCAACAGATTCTCCGCCACCGGGGCAATCTGCTCACGCACATACTTACGCAGACGCTTCACCTGCTTCGGGCTCGGCGGCTGCTCATCAAAAAACTCACGCGTCAAACGGCCCGCACCCAACGGCACGCTCATCGCCGCATCCGGCAACGCATTCGTACCCGTCGAAAACTCAAACGAGCCGCCACCAATATCAAAATCAAGGATGCGACCCGCACCCCAGCCCTGCCAGCGGCGCACCGCAAAGTACGTAATCGCCGCCTCCTGGTCGCCCGAAATACCGTTCAGGCTCACACCGGTCTGCTCACGCACCTGATGCAGCACCGCCGCACCATTACCCGCCTCACGGATAGCACTCGTGGAGAACGCCAGCAGGTCCTCCGCCTCATTCTCAATCGCGAAGTCGCGGGCGCTAGTCACGAAGCGGGTCAGCGCGTCCGCGCCCTCCTGCGAAATATTGCCCTCAGCGTCGAGGTACTGCACGAGCTGCAGCGGAATCTTATGGGACGCGTACGGTTCGGGGCGCGCCCCGGGGCTGCCGTCAATCAGTAGCAGGTGGACCGTATTCGACCCGACATCCAGAACTCCCAGGCGCACGATGCGCTCCCCTCCCCCGCCGCGCGGCGGGATATTGTCTGTGTGCGGTACCGCAGGTGCGGTGCCTCTTCCAGTCTGTCAGAGGCGCGGCTCACTCCGCAAACAATCCGGGCGGATGCCCAGCATCAGCACAGCGCGGGTACAAACACGCGCCGAACCTCCGAGCACCCCGAGCACAAACGTTCGCAGGGCATCCATTTTCCCCGGGCACGCAAAAGGCGCAGGAGGCGCCCCACCCCGCTATGGGGTTCAGGGGGCACATCCTGCGCCTTCAAGTAGAAACGCTACTCGGCTGACGACGCGGCAGATTACTCGGCGGTCTTCTTCGCCGCGGTCTTGCGAGTGGTCGTCTTCTTCGCGGTAGTAGACTTCGCCGCAGTCTTGCGGGTAGTAGTCTTCTTAGCGGTAGTGGTCTTCTTCGCGGTGGTCTTACGCTTGACCGGGCCCTTCGCACGTTTGTCAGCCAGCAACTGCACCGCACGCTCGTGGGTCAGCGACTCGACCGACTCCGCACGCGGAACCGTAATGTTCGTAATACCGTCGGTGATGTACGGGCCAAAGCGGCCGTCCTTCACCACGATCTTCTTCTCGCTGACCGGGTCCACGCCCAGCTCAGCCAGCGGAGGCTTAGCCGCCGCACGACCGCGCTGCTTCGGCTGGGAGTAAATCTCCAGCGCCTGCTCCAGCGTAATCGTGAAGATTTCGTCCTCGCTGCCAATCGAGCGGGAGTCCGTGCCCTTCTTCAGGTACGGGCCAAAGCGGCCGTTCTGCACGGTAATTTCCACACCCTCAGCGTCGGTACCGAGCACGCGCGGCAGGCTCAGCAACTGCAGTGCCTGCTCCAGGGTCACGGTCGCCAGGTCCATGGACTTGAACAGGGACGCGGTGCGCGGCTTGGCGGGCTTCGGCTTCTTCTTCGGCTTAGGCTTGCCGTTCTTGTAGTATTCGGTCGGCTGCGCGTCCAGGTACGCCTGGATCTGCTCCTCGGTCATCTCTTCGATAACTTCGGTGACATAGGGGCCGTAGCGGCCGTCGCGTGCCACAATCTGGTTGCCGGAGACGGGGTCCACGCCGAGCACGCGGCCGTCGGACTTGCCCTGTTCGAGCAGTTCGCGTGCCTTCGCTTCGGTCAGTTCGTCCGGTGCCAGGTCGGCGGGTACGTTCGCGCGGATCGGTTCGGTCAGTTCGCCGGTTTCGGTGTCGAGGGTGCCTTCGGCTTCCAGGTAGGGGCCGAACTTGCCCACGCGCAGCACAATGCCGTCCGCGATCGGGATGGAGTTGATGCTGCGGGCGTCAATCTCGCCGAGGTTATCGACGATGGACTTCAGGCCGCGCTTGGAGCCGCCACCGAAGTAGAACTCACCCAGCCATTCGACGCGGGACTCTTCGCCACGTGCGATGCGGTCAAGGTCTTCTTCCATCTGCGCGGTGAACTCGTAGTTCACGTAGGGACCGAAGCTGGATTCGAGCAGGCGCACCACGGAGAACGCGATCCAGGACGGGATCAGCGAACCAGAACGAACGTTCACGTATCCGCGGTCCATGATGGTCGAAATAACCGCCGCGTAGGTGGACGGGCGGCCAATGCCCAGCTCGTCCAGGGTCTTCACGAGGGACGCCTCGGTGTAGCGCGGAGGCGGCAGGGTCTCGTGACCGGCGGGCTCAATCGCCTCGGCGGTCAGTGCCTCGCCGGTGGTCAGGTTCGGCAGGCGCTTCTCAGCGTCCTTCGCCTCACGCTCAGCCACGCGGGATGCGTCAACGCCCTCCTCGTAGGCGGCGAGGAAGCCGCGGAAGGTGATGACGGTACCGGATGCAGCGAACTCGGCGTCCTGGCCGTTAGATGCCACGGCGCCCAGGCGCACGGAGGCGGTGGAACCGGTCGCATCAGCCATCTGGGAGGCGACGGTACGCTTCCAGATCAGTTCGTAGAGTCGGAATTCGTCGTTGGACAGGGCACCGCGCACAGCGTCCGGGGTACGGAAGGTGTCGCCCGCGGGACGGATTGCCTCGTGGGCTTCCTGTGCGTTCTTGCTCTTGGAGGTGTACACGCGCGGTGCGGAGGGCACGAATTCTGCGCCGTACAGCTCGGATGCCTGGCGGCGTGCGGCGGAGATTGCCTGCTCGCTCAGTGCCACCGAGTCGGTACGCATGTAGGTGATGTAACCGTTTTCGTAGAGGCGCTGCGCCACCTGCATGGTCACGCGGGAGGAGAAACGCAGCTTACGTGCGGCTTCCTGCTGCAGGGTGGAGGTGGTGAACGGCGCTGCCGGGCGGCGCTTGTACGGCTTGGTCTCGACGGAGCGTACGGAGAACGCGGCGGACTGCAGGGCTGCGGCGAGCGCGCGGGCGGCTTCCTCGTTCAGGTGGGTGACCTTGGAGGAGCTGAGGGTGCCGTCGTCGGCGAAGTCCTTGCCGGTGGCGACGCGGTTGCCGTCTACGGCGACCAGCTTGGCGTCGAAGCCTTCGGAGGATGCGGTCAGGAAGCGTCCGGACAGGTCCCAGTAGTTGGCGGCGACGAATGCCATGCGTTCGCGTTCGCGCTCGACGACGAGGCGGGTTGCGACGGACTGCACGCGACCTGCGGAGAGGCCGCGGCCGACCTTGCGCCAGAGCACGGGGGAGATTTCGTAGCCGTAGATTCGGTCGAGGATGCGGCGGGTTTCCTGCGCGTCGACCAGGTGCAGGTCGATGTCGCGCAGTTCGCCGAAGGCGCGCTGAATGGCTTCCCGGGTGATTTCGGGGAAGGTCATGCGGTAGACGGGTACCTTAGGCTTGAGGACTTCCTTCAGGTGCCACGCGATGGCTTCACCTTCGCGGTCACCATCGGTTGCCAGGTAGAGCGCGTCTACTTCTTTGAGCTTGCGCTTGAGTTCGGCGACCTTTTTCTTCTTGTCGGGGTTGACCACGTAGTAGGGTTCGAAGTTCTCTTCAACGTTGACAGCGAACTTGCCGACGGGGCTCTTCTTGAGGTTTTCGGGCAGTTCGGAGGGCTGCGGAAGGTCGCGGATATGGCCCATGGACGAGTCGACAAGGTAGTCCTCGCCGAGGTAGCTGCTAATGGTTTTGACCTTGGAGGGAGACTCCACAATCAGCAGGGCTTTTCCGTTCTTTGCCTGAGCGGGCACGGCACTCCTCTATCTGTGTGTTGAAAAGCTACGTATTCAACCATAACCTACGCTGGCGCTTGTGGGCGCCGACGGGCTGTGGTGTACGCGGGGTGAGGTGATCTGTGGGGGTGTAATTTGTGTTGGGTTTATGTGGTGCACTCGGTGCGTTTCATGCGGCGAGCGCGTGGTGGCCCGGCGCGGGGCGAGCTAACCCGGTTCTGGTTGATGTGGACCGGGCGTGTTGAGCTTGCACGTGTGCGCAGGGTACTCGGTACATCATACGGTACCGGAAGCGGTGGTGTGTGCACAGGGGTATGTGCACAGGGTCGGGTGCGCGGGGGGGCTGGGGCGCACCGCACGGCGCCCGCACCTGTGCTTCTAGCCCGCTAGCCAACCCTTCTAGCTGGTGAGGGTGTCCGAGTCGGGGTGGGTGCCGTCCAGGTATGCGGGCAGCAGCGGGTATTCGCGGCCGTACACGGTCTGCGGCGCGATGCGCACCCACTGCATTTCGTGGGTTTCGGAATCGGGCAGATCGAAGGTGCGCACGATCTGCGGAGTCATTTCCGGCGGCAGCCAGTGGGCAATACCGACCACAATGACGGAGCGGATGCCGTCTTCGAGAGTTTCGTCGATTTCGAAGGCGACGCGGCGGCTGACCACCACGGAGGAGAACTTGTTGCCGCGGGTGGTGCGGATGTAGATTTCCTGCTTGTCGTTTTGGTGGGCGACGGCGTAGAGCACGGGCAGCACATCGACGTGCTGTCCGTCAGTGAGGATGAGCCGGCCGAGAGTGTTCGCGTGCAGACGCTCCCAGCACTTGTCGACGCTGATACTTTCATCGGGGTACAGGTTACTCATGGTTTCAGTGTATGCGATGGGGCGGGTGCTCTTGCGTAGATGACAGTTTTGGTCAGTGGGTGGGTCGGAGCTCATGAGGTGAGGGGTTCTTCCCCGCTAGTCCGTGCGGTGTTCTCTACCCGCCGCGTTCATACGGGTAGGTAGGGCGGCCGGTTGCGCCGGGTGCGTAGAATGGTGTGCATGACTATTTCTGCCGCCACTTTCGCCCCCGAGTACGCCGCCGTTGCGGATGCACCCCGCAGCGATGATTACGCCCGCCTGACCCGCATCCGTGAACGCCTGCTGGCGTTGAACTACAGCTATGACGCTGTGCAGGAGCTGCTGGGTGTTGAGGCGGCTGAGGCGATGGCTCGCGACCAGGTAGTTCCGGGCCTGTGGCGTGTGGAGCACATTCTGCGCGGCGGTTACAGTGCGGGTGAGAAGAACCTGGCGCGTCTGCTGGCGTTTTTCCTGCTGGCTCGCCCGCTCACCGAGGCTGAGGCAGCCGAGGTTTTCGGCGATGCCCTGGTTGACTTCGAGAATGCCGCGCTGATTGAGCGCGACGCTGCGGATTCTGCCCGCTGGACCGCGAGCGTTGATTTGCGCCCGCACGCCGCCGATGACGGCACCGAAATCTTTGTTGCCGCCGACCTGGGTGCGCATCAGCGCCCCGGCGTGCTCCGTAAGGATCACGTGCTCGGCATTGGTCACGCCTCCTTGACTCTGGCGCAGATTACCGAGCGCACCCCCGTCAAGCGTGCCCTGGATGTGGGCACCGGTTGCGGTATTCAGACCTTCCACCTGCTCGCCCACGCTGAGCACGTGACCGCCACCGACATTTCGGAGCGTGCCCTGGCGTTCACCCGTTTTAACCTGCTGCTGAACGCGCAGGCGCTCAATATTGACCCGCAGAACCCGCAGGCGCGCGTGAGCCTGCGCATGGGTTCCCTGCTGGAGCCGGTCGCCGGTGAGCTTTTCGACCTGGTGGTGTCGAACCCGCCGTTCGTAATTACCCCGCGCGTTGCCGGTGAGAGCGCCGAAGAGCAGTTCACTTACCGTGACGGCGGCCTGCCCGGTGACGAAATTGTGAGCACGATGGTGCGTCAGCTGCCGTCGGTGCTGGTGCCCGGCGGTCGCGCGCAGATGCTGGGTAACTGGGAGATTATTCGCGATTCCGAGGACCCGGAAGCACCGCGTCCGTGGGATGAGCGCCCGCGCGCCTGGGTTGCCGACGGCGGCGCGGAGGCGTGGTTTATTCAGCGTGAGGCGCTGAGCCCCGCCTCCTACGCGGAGACCTGGTTGAAGGATGCGAGCGAGAACCGCGACCGCAGCCACTACGAGCAGACCTACGTGGCGTACCTGAACGACTTCGCTTCCCGGAACGTTCATTCTATTGGTTTCGGCATGATTTGGTTGCGCCGCCCGACCGAGGCGACCGCGGCAGGCGTGACCGAGCCCCTGCACCGTTTCGAGGAGATCACCTACCCGATTCAGCAGCCCATCGCCCGCGCCCTCACCGAGTCTGTGCGCCGCTACGACCGCCTCGCCGCCATGGACGATGAGGCGCTCCTCGCCGCACACCTGGAGGTCGCCGAGGACGTCACCGAGGAACGCCACGGCCGCCCCGGTGCCGAGCATCCCAGCGTGATTTTGCTGCGTGCCGGTTCGGGTCTGTGCCGCACCCAGCTGCTCTCCACCGAGACGGCGGGCTTTGCGTCGGCGAGCGATGGTGAGCTTGCCGTGGGTCAGATTGTGGCGGCTCTTGCCATGCTGCTGTCCTGGCCCGAATACGACGAGGCCGCCGCCACGGCACGCGGTACGCAGGAGCAGCATCCGCGTGACACCCTGCTACATGCGGTGCGTGAGCTGGTGCTCAAAAGCTTCCTGCACTTTAGCGACGAGCACGCGGACGCAGAATCGGCTGGCGAAAACACTGCTGAAGAACAGAGCTAGGGGTGCGTATTTGGTCCCTTCACCCCTCCCTGCTTGATCGCCGCGCCCTGGTCGCCTGCTGGCGTGAAACACTGCTGGCGCAGAAGGTGCTGCGGGGTCTGACGCGCGGGTACACGAATCATCCGCAGCTGATTCGTTTTCGTGCGCATCCGCAGCCTCTGGAGGCGGTTGCCGCCTACCTGTCGGGGCTAGCGGATGAGGCGGATGCCCGCGGTTATTCTTTCAACCGTGCGCTGATTGGTGGGGGCGAAGATGGTGCGGGCGAAAATAGCGCTGGCAAAAACTGCACTGATAAAGCCAACAAAAACGGTGCCGACAAGGCAGAAAATCCGTATGCTTCGGTCGCACTAATTCCCGTTACTCTCGGTCAGTTGGAGTACGAGCTCGCTTTTCTGCGGCACAAGGTGGCGGGCCGCGACCCGGAGTGGGAGCATCGGTTGAGCGAGCGCCTGGCGGCGCGCGGCGAGTTGGCGGCGTGTGCGCATCCGCTTTTTGAGGTGGTGCCGGGCGCTATTGAGCCCTGGGAAAAGACGAAAGAGTTCTAAGAACGTGAACATAGTAATGCCCCGGCGGTAACCCTTGCGGGTGCCTGCCGGGGCATTGCTACATGTATGGCTCAAGCTGTATGGGAACAAGCATCTCAGCGCGTCGCAGAGCGCTAAAAACAGCTTGGAACGGTGTCCTTACCTCAAGATCTTTACTTCAGTATTTTTACCTCGGTGTCTTTACTTGGTGGTCAGCGCGGGCTTAATCTCCTTCACGATTGCCTCAAGTATCTTCAGGTTGAAGTCCACACCCAGCTGCAGTCGACCCGCCGCAATGAGATCGGCCATGGCGGCAAGTTCAGCCATGTAGAGCGGGTTTTCGTAGCGCATGTCTGGGTTGCAGCACTGGCTCTTCATCGTCGGGTGACGGGTCAGTCGTCCTCGTCTTCGAGGTCCTCTAGCACTTCGAACGGCGACTCGACGTCGCCGCGCCAGGCCTCCAGGCCCTCGCGCACTGCGAGCACCGCCACGACCAGCGCCGCAACCGAGTCAGCCCACCACCAGCCGAACAGGCTGTCGAGGACGAGGCCGATGAACACTGCACCGGAGAGGTAGATACACAGGATGAGCTGCTTGGCGTCGGCCATCACGCTCTTGGAGCCCAGCTCCCGCCCGGTGCGGACCTCAATCCACGCCAGCAGAGGCATGACGACCAGGCTCAGCGCGGTGATGCCGAGACCCAGCGGGCTGCGGTCGGGGCCCTCCTGGCCGACCAGGGCCAGCACCGCGTCGATCGAGACGTAGGCCGCCAGCGCGAAGAACGCGATGCCGATGGCCTTGACAGTGACCGTTTCCCACTGCTCAGGGTCCTTGCGGGTGAACTGCCAGGTGATGGCCGCGGCCGAGAGTACCTCGACAACCGAGTCGAGCCCGAAGCCAATGAGCGCCGCGGACGAGGCGAGGACGCCTGCCCAGACTGCGACGATTGCCTCGATTACGTTGTACGTGATCGTGAAGCCGACGATGAAGCGGACGCGCCGGTGCAGCATCGCGCGGCGCGCGGTGGTCAGGGTCTCGCTCATGCTCCCGCCGCCGTTCCACAGCAGCCCGACACCGAGCATTCCGGGTCGATGCACGGCGCGGCCTCGTCCACCGCGAGCGTGACGTCGATCAGGGACGTCAGCGCCGCGGCGAGGTGCGGGTCAGCGATCTCGTAGCGCGTCTGGCGGCCCTCGGGCTCGGCGACGACGATTCCGCAATCGCGCAGGCAGGTCAGGTGGTTGGACACGTTCGAGCGGGTCAGCTCCAGCTCGCGCGAGAGCACGGCTGGATAGCTCGGGCCGCCGAGGAGGGTCATCAGAATCCGGGAACGTGTCGGGTCTGCCATGGCGCGGCCGAGCCGGTTCATGACGTCGAGGCGTGAAGCAATAGTCAGCATACGATGACTATACAGTGATAACTGACCAATTGTCCACTTGTGCGGGCTGCCGCACGTGCTCCGCGCCCTTGCCCTCGGGAGGCGGCAGAGTTCGCACTCATCAGCGACCACCGCCCATCACGGAAGCGACGGCGGCACGCTGGCGCGAAACCCTGCTAGCGCAGAAGGTTCTGCGGAGTCTTCACCTCAGGGGCTTTACTTAGTGGTCAGCGCGGGCTTAATCTCCTTCACGATTGCCTCAAGCATCTTCAGGTTGAAGTCCACGCCCAGCTGGTTCGGGATGGTCAGCAGCACGGTGTCCGCCGCCTGAACCGCCTCGTCACGGGCGAGCTCTTCGGCAATATCCGCCGGGTCACCAATGTAGCTGCGACCAAAGCGGGAGAAGCTGTTATCGATAATGCCGGTGTAATCCTGCGAGTCCTCCGCGGCACGGCGACCGAAATAGCGCGCCGAAGTTTCATCGATAACGGGCAGCACCGAGCGGGACACCGAAACACGCGGAACACCCGAATTGCCCGCCTTCACCCACTCGGAGCGGAAGAGGCGAATCTGCTGCGCCTGCTGCTGATCGAACGGAATACCCTTATCTTCCAACATCAGGGTTGAAGACATGAGGTTCAGGCCCTTCTGCGCGGTCCACACGGCGGTGCTATCGGTGCCCGCACCCCACCAGATGCGGTCGCGCAGACCCGGCGACTGCGGCTGAACCGGGGCATACTTGCCCGCCACGCGAGCGCTAGGCGCCATGCCCTCACCCTCAATTGCCTTGAGGAAAATGTCGAGGTGGCGGCGCGCCATGTCGCTCTCGTTTTCGCCTTCTGCCGGGTAGTAGCCGAAGCTCTCAAAGCCGCGAATAACGGATTCGGGCGAGCCGCGGGAGACACCCAGCTGCAGTCGGCCCGCCGCGATAAGGTCAGCCATGGCGGCGAGCTCTGCCATGTAGAGCGGGTTTTCGTAGCGCATGTCAATCACGCCGGTGCCGAGCTCGATGCGTTCGGTCTTGGCGGCGATTGCGGAGAGTAGCGGGTAGGGGGTCGCCTGCTGCTGATCGAAGTGGTGCACGCGGAAGAACGCGCCGTCCAGTCCGATGTCTTCGGCGCCTACGGCGAGGTCAATTGCCTGGTGTAGAGATTCTGCGGCGGAGGGTACGCGGGAGCCGGGGACCTCAGCCCAGTGGCCGAAGGAGAGGAAACCGAGCTTCTTCTCGTCGCCACGCATAGGCTCGAGGTGGCTGATGCGGATGGATTCGTCGAGCTGCGGGTCGGACTGCGGGGTGCCGGGGTTGTTGGGGGTGCTCATGGTTTTTTCCTTAGCGAGTTGCGCTCGGGCTTGTGTAGTGCCGGGCTGGTGGTTTAAATCTAAACCCGAATACTTTACATGTCAAGTATTTTATTTCGGACTATGACGCGTAGAGCACCGCCCCCCTTCGCCGCACACACCACCCGCACATCCCACCCACCCGGCACACACATACCACCACAAAATGCTTACGCAGAATACAGCCAAAAAGGGCACAGAAAAGCCCGGCGGCACGAACACATCGCACCACCGGGCTCTTCTATTCAACAGCTAAAACTGCAGCCATAACAACAGAAACAAACTGCCTTAGGAACGCTTCGCCAGCGGAACCCACAGCTCCATACGGTAATCAGCCGCCTGCATATCGCCGCGACCGTACACCTCAAGACCACCCACCGGGCGGTACTGCGGATTCTTCGCGAAGAACGCCTCCTCAAAGCTCGCAAAGCCAGCCGGAATAGACTCCGAAATCGGGCCGGTCACCTCAACCACCGCATAGGTGCTCGCAGGCAACTCCAGCACGCCCAAACCAAGCTTCGCCGCGCTCGCCGGCTCCGACACCAGGAAGCCCGCCGTGTAGCGGACCTGGCCCTTCGGGTTCGGCTGAGTGCACACGCCCAGGTACTGGGTCACGTTCAGGACATCCAGCATCGCCGGGGACGCCTTCTGATTCAGCTCATCCCACAGCGAGGAGAAGTCGCCATCCAGGGGGAACACCTGCGAAACGCCAGCAACAACCATTGCCGGGTGCTCCTCAATGCGAGGTTCAGAAATCTGAACCGCACCGCCCTTAGCGGCTGCCATTAGGCGTTCGCCTCAGCTGCTTCGCGATCCACCGAGCACTCGGGCACGCAGTGGCGCTTCGCGTCATCAGCTGCGCACTCGGGGCAGAGCAGAACCAGCTCGCGGCAGGAGTCGTTAGAGCAGTTCTCGAACTTATTCGAGGGGGCGCTGCACTGTTCACACTTACCGATAGTGACGGTGTCCGGGGTGAACTCCATGTGCATGCGCTTGTCGAAGACGTACAGCGAGCCTTCCCAAAGTTCCTTATCGCCGTACTTCTCGCCGTAACGCACGATGCCGCCGTCGATCTGGTAAATCTCCTTGAAGCCGCGGTTCTTCATGAGCGCGGAGAGAATCTCGCAGCGAATACCGCCGGTGCAGTAGGTGACGACCGGCTTGTCCTTAATGTGATCGTACTTGCCGGACTCGATCTCACGGATGAAGTCGTGGGTGGTGCGCACGTCGGGAACGATAGCGTTCTTGAACTTGCCGATCTTCGCCTCGAACGCGTTACGGCCGTCGAAGAAGACTACTTCGTCGCCGCGCTCTTCAACAAGCTTGTTGACCTCTTCAGGCTTCAGGTGCACGCCGCCGCCAACGACGCCGTTCTCATCCACCTGCAGCTCGTCGGGAGCACCGAAAGCCACAATCTCGTCGCGTGCCTTCACGGACAGGCGGGGGAAGTCCTCCGCGCCGCCCTCGGACCACTTGAACTCCATGTTCTTGAAGCCGGGGTACTTGCGGGTTTCCTTGGTGTACGCCTTGACCGCGTTGATTTCGCCGCCGAGGGTGCCGTTAATGCCGTGCTTGGAAATGAGGATGCGCCCGCGCAGGCCGAGCTTCTCGCAGAGGGCACGCTGCCAGAGCATGACCGCCTGCGGGTCGGCGATGGGGGCGAACTGGTAATACAGAATAATCTTATTTTGAGCCACGAAACTATTTTATCGTCATATACGCCTAAAACATGCAGATTTTTTGATATGTGCGCGCTGACTACGGGGTCGGCGGTGCTGGAGGCGGTGCAGGAGCGATGCTGGGGCGGGGTTAGGTTCGGGGTTGAACTCGGAGCCGGGGCAGGATTCGAGCGGGTTCGGAGCCGACGCTCAGGGTAGCGAGCGACCGGCGGCAGGTCGGGTTGTAGCCCGCCGCTCTACAATGGAACCCATGCCGCACAGCACCCCTTCGCAGAACACCAACCAGCACTCCGACCAGCAGCCCGCGCACCGGCCCGAGCAGCAACCCGAGCAGGTGCAGTCTGCGGCGCGCCCAAAAGTGCTGCGTTACCGCGAGTTGCCCGCGAGCGCACAGCAGGTACTGGCACCCCTACTGCCGGAGGCGGAACGCACCGGAACCCTGCCCGAGCAGGTGACCCATATTCACACCATTGCCGCCAGGGAGGCGAGCTATGCGCCGTGGCCGCAGTGGTTGCATCCGCGCGTGGTGGAGGCTTTTGAATCACTCGGTATTGCCGAGCCCTACGCCCACCAGGTGCAGGCGGCGAACGCCGCCCACGCGGGTCTGGATGCGGCGCTGGCGGCGAGCGCGGCACGCTACGGCTGGCAGGCGGGGCGTATTGAGGGGTCGGCGGCAGCGCGCGCCGAAGACGCGAATGGTACCGGCAGCGGCAGGCACGTGATCGTGGCGACGGGTACCGCCTCGGGCAAGACCCTGAGCTACCTAATGCCCACTCTGGACGCTATCTACCGCGCATCCTGCGGCGATCCGGTGAGCTCAACTTCCGCGTATTCTGTGGCGGAAAATCTCAATAATAGAGCGAACGTTCTCTACATTTCGCCGGCGAAAGCACTCTCCGCCGACCAGCTCACCGCCCTCACCTCCTACAACCTACCCGGACTCCACGCGGCAAGCTACGACGGCGACACCCCCGTCGGCGAACGCCGCTGGATCCGCGAACACGCCAACTTCATCCTCACCACCCCGGACATGCTCAACTACTCGATCCTGAGCAACCACCGGCAGTGGGCGTCCTTCCTGCGCGGGCTGCGCTACGTGGTGCTCGACGAGGCGCACAGCTACCGCGGCGTTTTCGGCGCGCACATCGCCAACCTGCTGCGCCGCCTACGCCGCGTCTGCGCGCTCTACCGCACCGTGCCCGTGTTCTACGGCGCCTCCGCAACCAGTTCCAACCCGGTCGAGTCTTTCTCCAAGCTCATTGGCGTGCCGCAGCAGGCGGTCACCGCCATTACCGAGTCCACCTCCGCGCGCGGTGAAACCACCGTCGCGCTCTGGGAGCCCGAATTCATGCCGCCCAAGGCGCACGATCAGCTCGCCAAGGGCGCCCGCAGCACCCAGCAGCAGGCGGTCCAGTCGAAGGCTGAGCAGGAGGCGCCGCGCCGTGTCTCCCCCGTGGAGCAGGGTGCGCAAATGCTCACCGACCTGGTGCTTTCCCGCACCCGCTCGCTGGTTTTCGCCGGTTCGCGCCGCAGCGTAGAAATCCTCTCGCAGAAGACCCAACGCTACCTCGACGAGGTGGAGGCGGGCCTCGCCCACCGCGTCGCCGCATACCGCGCCGGGTACACCCCCGAAGAGCGCCGCGAACTCGAACGCAAACTCCGCAACGGCGAACTGCTCGGCCTGGCGAGCACCTCCGCGCTGGAGTTAGGCATCGACATCTCCGGACTGGACGCCGTACTCGTGGCGGGGTGGCCGGGTACCCGCGCCTCCTTCATGCAGCGCGTGGGCCGCGCGGGTCGAAGCGGTCAGGACGCGCTCGCCGTGCTCATTGCCGACGACAACCCGCTCGACACCTACCTAGTGCACCATCCGGAGGCGATTTTCGGGCAGGAAGTTGAGGCGACCGTATTCGACCCGACGAACCCGTACGTGCTCTCACCGCAGCTGTGCGCCGCCGCGCAGGAGGCACCCCTCCGCGCCGAAGAACTGAGCCTCTTCGGACCGCACACAGCCGCCCTGCTGGATCGGCTGGTACAGCAGGGGTACCTGCGTCGCCGCCCGGACGGCTGGTACTGGACGCACGCCGAATCAGCCGCCGACCTGGTCGATATCCGCGGCACCGGTGGCGGACCCTACCAGCTCATCGACGCCGAAGACGGCACCCTCGTTGGCACCATGGACGCCGCGCACGCCATGAGCCAGGGGCACCCCGGCGCGATTTATATTCACCAGAACGCGCAGTACGTGGTCGAGTCCCTCAGCGAGGGCGAGCGCGTGATCCTACTCAGCCGCGTCTACCCGGACTACTACACGCGCGCCATTGAGAGTACCGAGGTGCGTATTCTGGCGGAGCGTGCGCGGGTCAGTTACGGTACGCAAAATGTTGGGGAAGCGGTTCCCGGTGAGCCTGTTCCCGAAATCTCCATCCCCGAAACCGACGCGCAGCAGCTCGCCCCGCTCACCATGCACCGCGGGCAGGTTCAGGTCACCGACCAGGTCACCGGCTACCGGCGCTTCTCCGTCTACGGCGGCGAATATCTGGGCGAAGAGGCACAACCCATGCCGCTGGAAGTGCTCATGACCGAGGCGGTCTGGTTCACCTTCGAGCCCAGCTACCTGTTCGGCGCGGGCGTGACCGAAGAGGACAGCCCCGGCACCCTGCACGCCGCCGAGCACGCCGCCATCGGGCTACTGCCGCTCATCGCCACCAGCGACCGCTGGGACTTGGGCGGACTCTCCACGCTGCTTCACGTGGACACCGGCAGGCCCACCATTTTCGTCTACGACGCCGCACCCGGCGGCGCTGGCATTAGCGAACGCGGCTTCAACGCGGTTGCGCAGTGGCTGAGCGCCACCCTCGAAGCCATCGAAAGCTGCGGATGCGAAAACGGCTGCCCCTCCTGCGTACACTCGCCCAAGTGCGGCAACCGCAACGAGCCGCTCAGCAAGCACGGCGCGCGGGCGCTACTGCAGGCGATGCTGCGGAGCATGGCGGAGGCGTAGGTTGCTTGCAGGAGGCGTGGTGCATGCTGGGATGACGACTCCCGATGAGCGTAAATAGCCTAGTCGGTGGGGCTTTCTGGCTCGGGCGGATTCTCTGATTCTGCGGGGTTTTCTGGCTCAGCTGGATTCTCTGGCTCGGGAGGTTCCGACGCTGAGTCCCGCTCAGCTTCCAGTTCTTCCTCCAGCTCGGCAACCTCATCGGGGCTCAGCTCCTCCGCGTTCCCCGCCGCGTGTTCTTCTTCGGCATACTCTTCTTCGGGGTGTTCAGCTCCGGCGCGGACACGCACCCTCGCCGGGCCCAGCGCACCCATGGGCCCTGCAACCGGGACGGCGACCGTCACCTCCACCGTTTCGGGGCGATCCGGAAACGTACAGGATTCCAAGTGCGCACCGTGGCGTTCGGCAAGATCCGCCGCGACCGCGCACGGGTCCCCCTCAGTGAGCCCGCGGTAGGCATCCGCCGCCGCGAGCGCACTCAAATCGGCGGCTGCGGAAGCCCTGCGGTTCGCGGACACCACCCCGATGAGCCCGGCAATCACCACGGTCACCACCAGTAGCGCGGCAATAATGGTGAGGGCGAGGACGGTGCCACTGCCCTCCTCGGAGTGTTCTTCCGCGGACCGGGCAAGACCCGAGCTTTTATTCACCATCATTGCCGGCGCTTTCTTCACTACCGCCGCCGCCTTCAACACGGGCGTGGGCATCCGCCCGTAGCACCCAGCCGGTTGCCGAGCCGATCACGCCGGGGGCGGGGCGGCTCACCCGTACGTGCACCTGCCGGGCACGCCCCGCCTCTGCCGCGGCTACATCATCAGGAGAAACGGAAATCTGCACGCTCTGCACCGGGTCGATGCGGCTGACGGCGGAGCGAATCTGCGCCTCGGAGTCTCCGCGGGCGGCGGCTCGTGCAGCTGTTCGCGCGGACTCCTCCACCTTCAGCTGCGCAACCCCCGTGGAGGCGGCGCCCAGGCAGAGGGCGAGCACCACCGTCACGGCGGGTAGGGCGACCGCAAATTCGGCGGTAATCACACCCTCTTCCGCGGGGTTCTTGTGCGGGGTCGAGGGTGCAGGTCCCACCCCGGCTTTTCCTGCAGGGAGAGCGCGTGCCCAAGCACCCAAATTCACATGAGCGTTCATTCTTTATTCCTCCTTTCTAGATTGATTTTCCGCAGAATCTAGCATCTAAACTAAAACCCTGCGGCAGGCCTCCCAAGATCTCTAGACCAAGGCTTCTAGAGTAGCCCCGTATTGCCCGCAATAGACAGGGCGTTACGCACAATATCCAGGAGCATGGAACGCACCTCATCTGACTTGAGAATCAGCACCAGCAGACCCGCGAAACCGACCGCCGCAAGCATCACAATGCCGTACTCCGCTGTGGAGGCACCCTCCTCCGGATCGCCCGCCGGAGCGTACTCTTCGAGCACCTTCTCGTCACTCTCAGCGGGCACATATTCGGCGCAGCCGGGCGCGTGTTCACCCAGGCTACGGCAGGTGGTGCCGCATTCGTCCAGGGTGCAACCCTCGGCGAGCGCGTGGGCAATGGTCAACGCCTGCTCGGGGCTCAGACGATCCGTGTTCATGTCAATCTCCATTTCGGCGGGGTCAATCCTGGGGCCGGTGTGCTTCTGCTCAGCACCGACGGAACGTTCAGCATCGCTGAAAAACTCGGTATCAGTGAAGAGCCCGGTATCAGTGAAAAGCTCGGGGCATTCTTCGCGCAGCTGCTTCATGGTGGTGGCGATGGCAACGGACAGCGGCACGGGGCCCAGAATGGTCTGCGTTTCTGCACCGGGTGCGGCGGGCTGAATTTCGCGCGGAGCACCGACCGGGGCGTTTACCGGAGCGCCGGCAGTGTGCAGGTCGTGGCGGATTGCTTCGCAGAGGGTGTTCGTCATTGGTTTTCCTTTCGTTGTGCCCCGTTCGTTCGGGGTGGGGTGGGTGCTCATCCGCGTTCACGGCAGATGGGCGAGGGTCTAAAATTTTCGGCATTTCAGCTGGTCAACAGCACTTATGGGCACGATTCTTTAGCCGGTCAGCGTGGGCAGTAGCGAAATGAGGATGGGCACGATACCCAAGCAGATAAAAGCGGGCAGCGAGCACAGCCCGAGGGGTACCACGAGCGCTACCGAGAGCTTTCCGGCGGCGCGTTCTGCCGCGCGGCGTTCGCTGAGGCGGTGCGCATCGGCAAGGGAGAGCAGCAGCGCGGTGCTAGGTGCGCCGCCCGTGTAGGCGGGGGCGAGTGCATCCCGCAGCTCGCTGAAGGTTCCCGCCGCGGGGCCCGACCAAGCGCTCCCCCAGCCACTGCCCATCTGCAGGCGCTGGCAGACCGCATGCAGGGGGCGACTATTGAGCGCATCGGCGAGGGTGCCCAGGGCGGCGAGCGGTGCAAGCCCGGCTCTCAACTGCGCGGCGAGTAGTTCCAGCACGAGAGCGGTATCAACGGGCACGGCTCCTGCTGGCGAGGCAGACTTTTTCGCCTCAGATTCAGCCTTCGTGGCCCGAGTGCTCTCCATCTCCGCCCGATGCACGAGCGCGGCGGTCCAGCGGCGCCCGGCGAAGGCGAGACCCAGCCCGAGCATGCCGGTGAGCGCCCCGAGAATGGAGCCGGTCAGCACGCCCACGGGGTCACTTCCCATGAGCACACCCAGCCCCAGGCCGAGCAACGGAAGCCAGGAAAGGATCCTACCGGTGGCGCGCGGCGCGGCGAGCGCGCTCTGCCTGCCCAGGAGCGCGTCGATACGCTCTTCGGCGTGTTCTGCGGCGCGTTCCAGGCTCGTGGCAAGCGGCGCACCGGCACTCTCACTCATGCGCAGGCTCAACTGCAGGTCGTGCAGACGCTCGCGGCTGTGCGGGCGCATCCGGGCACTGTTTTCAAGTAGCTGCGCGCAGGCGAGATGTGCGGGGACACCCCAGGAGGTAAGCGTGGCGAGCGCCTGCGTGAAGCGGCGAATATCCTCGGCGCACCGCTTGTGCCCGTAGTCTTCGGAAAAAGGCCCTCGTGCCCGTCGAGGTCGGGCGCTTTTCTGGACACTCTTCCAGGCGCTTTTCCGGTCGGCTGTGTTCTTCGCGTGTGCTTTCCCCGCATCCGGCACCAGCTCGTTCTCCCCGAACTGCGCAAACTGCCCGAACTCCGCAAACTGCCCAGAGCCCGGGTCGGCGTGCACCGCCTCCTGCAGGGGAATGCCGGCGCGTAGGTTCAGGGCGAGGGTGCGTAGCATGAGCGGCCACATGCGCATTTCCTCGGCGCTGGCGGGCCCAGCTAGGCGCTCAGCCCAGCGTTCGCGAAGGCTTCCGTTACTCTTCTCGTTTTGCTTCATTGCTTCCTCCTTTCACGTTTTCTGTTTCCCCTTTACGGGGGCTAGTACCCCAATTCGGAGCCCGTAGAAATGCGCCTGACCTGCAAATACTCTTCGCTCCCCTCCACTGCGGGATGCAGGCTGTAGATACCCTCGATGCGGCGGCGACCGTCCCGGTGTTCCAGGTGGATAATGCGTTCAAAAGCCGTCGCCGTATGTAGAGCGACCGTTCTACTATCCAGTCCGGCAAGCGCACCCAGGGCACACAGGCGCAGGGGCACCGCCTGCGCACTATTGGCATGCAGGGTCGTTCCGGCGCCGCGGTGACCTGTATTCATGGCGGTCAGCAGGTGCACCACCTCCGCGCCGCGACACTCGCCGACCACGAGCCGATCCGGGCCCATACGCAGCGCCTGCACGATCAGCTCACCCAGCCCGATTTCGCCCGCGCCCTCGGAGTTGGCGGCGCGGGTTTTGAGAGCAATAACCTGTTCATGCTGCGGCGCAAGTTCCGGAGTGTCTTCGAGCAGAATGAGGCGCTCCTGCGGCGTGCACAGCCCCAGCAGGGCGTTGAGCAGGGTGGTTTTGCCGGTGCCGGTGCCCCCGCTAATGAGGAACCCGCGGCGTTCAGCAATCATGCGGCGCAGGTAGGCGGCGGTCGCCTCATCGCACAGCCCGGTGGCCTGTAGTTGCGCCAGGGTGGGGCGCTCGCGGGCGGGTAGGCGCACGGAGAGCCGGGTGCGTTCGCTCAGCGGCGGAATAATCGCGTGGATGCGCCTGCCGTGCTCGTCGCTAATGTCAGCCGCCGGATGCGCGGCATCCAGCTGCCCGCCGTGCCTGCGGATGAGCCGCTCGGCGAGGTCACGCACGCGCCGCTCATTGCCGAGGCTCAGCGCCACGGGGCGGACGGTTCCGTTGATGCCAACCCAGATATCGCAGGGCGAGTTCACGTAGATGTCGGTGATGATTCCGGCGCGTTGCCCCTCGTCAAGGAGCAGGTCGAGGGCGCCGAGGCCGTAGAGTTCCGCGGCGAGATAGCGCAGCGCGGTCTGCCGGTTGACGGGCACGTATTCCACGCTGGGGTAGCTCCAGGAGGCGGGCGCGGGTTGCACCGTTTTGGCGCGGAATCTTCGGGGCTTCACCACGCCCACCCCTGCTGCGCTCGCGTTCCCCGGCTGTCCGCCGTCGATGGCGCAGATTGCCTCGTCCACGGCGTTTTCGAGAATCTCGCGGAGGGGCTGGGACTCTTGGAGTAGCCCGCCGTCCGCGGCACTCACAGTGTTTGCACTGCCAGCGGCAGTTCCCCCTTCTGCGGGCGGCCGCTCCCCTGCCTTCTCGACCCCGGCTCCGAATCCGTTACCGAATCCGCCACCGAACCCAACACTAAACCCGCCGCTAAAACCACCCAGGGCGATAGCGCTCATCTGCGGCGATCGCAGGATCAGCTCACGGGCGTGCAGGGCGACGGCGCGGGCGCGGTAGTCTTCGGGAATGAGCAGGGCGGGTAGCGAGTGCGCGCGGGTATCGGGCGCATTCGCGGTTGGGCTCTGCGCATACGTGGTGGAATTCTGCGCAGTGCGGGTCGGGTAACCGTTAGGGTTGGCGGGATTGCTGGTGGGGTTCATGGCTCTAGGAGAGCATTGCGCCCACCCTAAATTTTTAAGAGAATGAGCGTTCTGTGGATAACTCCTCGCGCACCCCGAAATATCCACGATGCACGCACCTCAAACGAACAAAACGCACGCATCCGACGTTTTTATGACAAACCGCGGCGCGTTCAGCCCTCTCGCTCCCGAGGTACTTTTCGCACGTATCCCGAGCCCTCCTCTTCCTCAAACCGCCCCCGCCCCTTCCTCAAACTGCCCGCCCGCGACCACAAACCACGCGCCTTCGCACCCGGTCACCGATAATGGAAGAATGTACGTTCTGCTCAGTCCTGCCACCGGCGCGGGTATTACCGCCCAGACCGGTACCCCCGCGCACCCGGTCACCTCGGCTATTGCCGCGGGTGCGTCTTCGCGCGGTGCTCAGCCGGTGACCTCGTGGGGTGCTTTTCATTTTTCGGCGCCGACCGCTGAGCAATTGCAGGACCCTACCTTTATTCCGCGGATTACGCGTGCGGATCGGGTGAGCGCGGCGAATCTTCCGGCGTATGTGCGAGAGGTAGAGCGGCAGGCAGCGGATTCGGCGCAGGCGCGTTTTTCCCGCTGGATTTGGGCTGATACCCGCCACGTTGACCCGCTGCTTCTGCGCCGCGGGGTGCGGGTGCATCTGTGCCATGATTTGCGTCTGGTGCAGCGAATTTTGGTGACTGCCGCTACGCATCCGAGCGGTTTTGTGGAGTACAGCCCGGTGCTGGATCTTTCTGATGTGCGTGAGGCGGTGGAGCCTCAGGGATATCTGCCGGTGGCGCGGCAGATTCAGGGTCAGGAGGAGCTGTTCGGCGCCGATTTTTTGAGTGCGCCCGCTACCGACGCCCCCCAGTCCCCCGCAGACCCCTCCCCCGATTTCCTTGAGGCGACGCCTCATGAGCCTTTTGCCCCGCAGTTGGCGGCGGGCCCGGTGACTCTATTGCCTGAGCATCCGGTGGTGCGTGTGCTGATGCGTGAGTGGCTGGCGCAGGCGCGCGCTATTAGCGCGTCGAGGCACCCGGAGCGGCTGCGTCTTTTGGCGGCGGCTGAGTCTGCCGGTGCGTTGGTGGCGGCTGAAATTGGCTATTACGGCATCCCGTTTAATGTGCAGGCGCATCATGAGCATCTGTGCGAGTTGTTGGGTCCGCGCCCGGCACCCGGGGAGCGTCCGCAGAAGATGCAGGAGTTGGCGGAGCAGATTCAGCGCATGCTGTTTATGCCGTCGTTGAACCCTGATTCGCCGCAGGATCTTTTGCGTGCTTTGCAGTCTGCGGGGGTTTCGGTGAAGTCTACGCGTTCGTGGGAGTTGAAGAGTTGGGCGGATGCGATTCCGGCTCAGCGGCAGAAGCGTTGGGCGCTGATTGACCCGATTCTGCGCTATAAGAAGCTGTACCGTATTTGGACTGCTAACGGCTGGACGTGGGCTGATACTTGGGTTTCTGAGGGTGCGTTCCGCCCGCATCTTGAGGTGGGTGGCGCCGCGACCGGGCGTTGGGGCGCTTCCGGCGGTGGTGCGTTGCAGCTTCCTGCGGAGATTCGTCAGGCGGTGCAGGCGCCGGAGGGTCAGGTGCTGACGGTGACGGATGGCTCGCAGATTGAGCCGCGCATTTTGGCGGCGTTGAGCCGTGATGAGGCGCTCGCTTCGGCGGGTCGTGGCGCTGACCTGTATGCGGGTATTGCCGAGTTGGCGCGCCTGAAGGGTGTGGGTTTGACGGAGCGTTCCCACGCGAAGGTGGGTATGCTGGCGATTATGTATGGCGGCCGCAGCGGTGAGATTGGTGCCCTGTTGCCGCATGTGGCGGCGCTTTTTCCGCAGGCGATGGAGTTTACGGAGCGTGCGGCTCGTATTGGTGAGGCGGGCGGTCAGGTGACGACTTTTTTGGGTCGTACGTCCCCGCCGGTGGATGAGCGTTTCCGTGAGATTGTGGCTGATCGGTCTTCGCCGGCGGCTGAGTCGCGTGCGGTGTCGACTGCGCGTGCGCACGGGCGTATGACCCGCAATTTTATTGTGCAGGGTACGGCGGCGGAGTGGGCTTTGTGCTGGATGGGCGCGGTGCGTTCTCGTCTGTTGTCGGAGCGGATTTTTGGTATGCCGATGCGCACCCGCATTGTGTACTTTTTGCACGATGAGCTTCTGCTGTGCGGTCCCGAGCTGGAGGCCGATCGCGTGGAGCGTATTGTGCGTGAGGGCGCTGCGGAGGCGGCGCGTCTGCTCTTCGGTCGGGTTCCGGTTGATTTTCCGGTGTCGGTGGCGCGGGTGCGCAACTACGCGGACGGCAAATAATCAGCGGTACATAACCGTGCAACAGCGAAAATAGGGCGGCAGGTAGCTTCATTCAAGCTACCTGCCGCCCCTATCTGCGCACTATTCTGCACCCTATATCCACTGGTCAGGCACTTATCCAGCTGGTTTTTATTCCTCGTAGCCGGGTGCCGGGCGCATCTTTTTCTGATCCCAGGGCACAGTCCAGCCGAGCGAGTCGAAGATTCGGTCCAGCAGAATCGCGGTGAATCCCCACACCGTGAATTCTTCGCCGCCGGGCATGCGCACCTCGAAGGCTGGGGTGCGGTGTGAGGTGCGGCCGCGTTTGACGTAGGCGGTGTGCCGATTGGCGGGGTTGAGCAGGTCACGCACGGGCACGCGGGCGATGAGCGCCGACTCATTGTGGTCGACGACTTCGACGGGCACGGGGCTGTTCCACCAGCCGATGACGGGGGTGACCATGAAGTTGCTGATGGGTAGCGGCAGGGTGTGCAGCTGGCCGAGGATCTGCACGCCGGCGGGGTCGAGCCCGGTTTCTTCGACCGCCTCGCGCAGGGCGGCGATGTGGGCGACGGGTTCGCCGGTGGTTTCGGCGAGCGCATAGTCTTCGGGGTCGATTTTGCCGCCGGGGAAGGCGGGCTGACCGGCGTGTGAGCGTAGGGTTGCGGCACGCACGAGGAGCAGTACATCCAGGTCGGCGCTGACGTTTTCGGGGCAGCCTTCAAATTCGCCGGTGGAGGGCGAGTTGTCGAGCACGCCGAAGAGAATCAGCACGGCGGCTTCTTTGCTCAGGGGGCTGGCGGGTGCGCTACACAGCAGGGCTTGGACGTCGAATTCCACGCCGCCTGCTGCGAGAGCCGCCAGTGCCTGCTGGGCGGGGTGCTGCGCGTCCTGCCCCGCCTGCTCAGGGTGTACCGACTGCTCGGGTGCGCTCATCTGTGTACCTCTCTTCTGTGCGGCTGCATTCCGGTTTAGGCACCGTTAGGCGCTGAGCGGGTAGCCTTCTGCCATGAGTTCGCGGCGGGTTGCGCCCTGCAGGAATCGCAAGTGCAGGTCTTCTCGGCCGGGTGCCATTTCGTATTTCATGAGTTTACGTGCTGCTTGTTCGTTCGTCTCCCCGGCTCCATAGGACGGGCAGAGGTCGGCGACGGGGCATACGCCGCAGGCGGGCTTTTTGGCGTGGCAGATGCGGCGGCCGTGGTAGACCATGCGGTGTGAGAAGAGCGTCCAGTCTTTGCGTTCGATGAGTTCGGCGACGTCTTTTTCGACTGCTTCGGGGGCATCTGCGGTGGTGAATCCCATGCGGCGGGCGAGGCGGCCGAAGTGGGTGTCTACGGTCAGTCCGGGCACGTCGAAGGCGTTTCCGAGGACGACGTTCGCGGTTTTGCGGCCGACTCCGGCGAGTTCTACGAGCTCTTCGAGGGTTGAGGGAACCTGCCCGTTGTGGCGTTCGACGAGCTGCTGGGAGAGCGTGACGATGGAGCGTGCCTTGGCGCGGTAGAAGCCGAGGGACTGGATGTAGGGTTCGACCTCTTCGGTGCGTGCGGAGGCGAGCGCGGCGGCGTCCGGGTAGCGTGCGAAGAGTGCACCGGTGACGGAGTTGACGCGCACGTCGGTGGTTTGTGCCGAGAGCACGGTGGCGATGAGCAGTTCGAAGGGGTTGTTGAAGTCGAGTTCTGCGACGGCGTAGGGGTAGGTTTCGCCGAGGATGCGGTTGATTTTGCGGGCGCGGCGCACGGTGGCGAGGTGGCTTTCGGGTGCGCGTGCGTTGAGGCGGCGTGCGGCGGCTGCGGCTTTGAATTCGGGAACGAATCGGATCTGCAGGAGCGATTCGGTGTTCTCTGCCGTACTGTTCTGTGTTGCGTTGTTCTGTGCGTCTGCTGCGGGCTGGGTGGCGTTCTCGGTCATAGCGCGAGGGTACCGGGCTTGGGTGTGTGGGCGGTAGCGAGGTTCACCGTACTTGGCTCGCTCCCCCATCATTTTCTGTACCTCATCATTTTCTGGGCAGTTCGCGCCGCCTAGCGCTTGGCGGGCGCCCGCTGTGCCACACTGGTTTTATGTCAGATACGATTTTTGTGCTTAACGGACCGAATTTGAACCTGCTTGGGCAGCGCCGCCCCGAGGTGTACGGCTACACCACTCTGCACGATATTGAGCGTATGGTGCGTGAGCGCGCGGCGGATCATGGTTTTGATGTTGAGTTTATGCAGTCGAATCATGAGGGGGCGCTGGTGGATGAGATTCAGCGTGCTCGTACTCGTGGCGCGGCGATTATTATCAACCCGGCGGCGTACACGCACACCTCGGTGGCGCTGCACGATGCGCTGGAGGCGGCTGAGCTTCCGGTGGTTGAGGTGCATCTGTCGAATGTGCATCGCCGTGAGGAATTCCGTCATCATTCGTTTGTGTCGCCGCAGGCTACTGCGGTGATTGCCGGTGCGGGTGCGTACGGCTATGTCATGGCGGTTGATTTCCTCGCTCAGCACTTGGCGGAATAACAGCTCAGCATCTTGCCGATTAGCCCAGTGCAGCATCTGGCGGAATAACAGCGCCCCGCGTCCTGTCGTTAAATAGTTCAGGCTCCCGTTCCTTACTTGAGGGCGGGAGCCTGAACTTTTATCGCTATCTAGCGGCTGGTTACTTGCGGCAGGAGCCGGTGGAGACTGCGGCGGTGTTGTCGCCACCTTCAGCCAGTGCCTGCTTGAGGGTGCTTGCGGTGACGGCGTAGCCGGTCTGGCCGCTGGTTGCCTTACCGAAGATCATGCCGACCACGTTGCCGTTTTCATCGAGGACGGGGCCGCCGGAGTTGCCGTGCTGCACGTCGGCTGCCAGCTGGTAGACCTGGCGCATGGCGTTGGCGCGGCCGGTGTCGGCGTCGATGGTCTGGGTGTTGCCGATGCCCTGCACGGTGGCGGGCAGTGCCTTGAACGGGCCGCCCTTGGGGTAGCCCATGAAGGTTACGAGGCTACCTGCGGCGGCGTTGGTGCCGATGTTCAGCGGTTCGAGCGGCAGCTTGGGAACGCTGATGAAGGCGATGTCCTGTTCGCTATCCATGTAGACGACGGTGCCGGGCCAGGTGCGGCCGCGGGAGTCCTGTACGACCGGGGAGGTCACGCCGGCAACTACGTGGGCGTTGGTGACGACCAGGCCGTTATCTGCCACGAAGCCGGAGCCGGTGGAGGTGTAGCCGCACTGCTCTGCAGCGCCCAGAATCTCAACCACGGAGGCTGCAGCCCGATCCAGCGCCGCGGATTCTACGGTCTGGGTGGGGGCGCTGGTTTCGGGGGCGATGAGCTGGCTGACTTCCGGAATGGTTCCGAAGGCGAGCACGTCATTGCGTACCGTGTTGATGCGGTCCTTGACGACCTCGGGGGTGGCAGCGACCATCCATGAGAGGGTCTTGGAGTCGCTGAGCGCAGTGTTGAGCTGCGGGATGGGTACGGTGCGCATGGAGATGGTCAGTACGACCATGACCAGGGCGCAGGCGGCGAGGTTCAGCACGCCGCCGAAGAAGCGTTCAATGCCCTTGAGCGGGGTGATGTCGGTGACGTGGCGGATGGTGCGTCCGGCGATGAGGCCGAGCCACTGTCCGATGGTCAGGCAGATGATGAGCACGCCGACGGCGGTAATGAGGCTCCACTGGGATCCCACGGATGCCACGGCGAGAGGCACGAGCCAGGCTGCGGCGCAGACGCCCAGGCCCAGGCCGAGGAAGGTTCCGAGGGTGGTGAAGAATCCGCTGCGGACTCCGGCGAGGAAGTAGAGCAGCAGAATGATGGGGATAGCAATATCAAGCAGGTTGATGCCAGTCGTCACGACTAATTGCCTCCTTGGTGGGTAGAAATGGTCACGGTGTGCCCATTGTGGTTGGTGCGGGCTGCGCCCGGTGAGTGTGGTGGCGTTTGTTGGGCCGATAAAGGACACACCTGAATGCTTGATATTAGGTGCCGAACCTGTGGGGAAGCTTTGAATTTGCCCGAAAGAAATAACTTTTGTTGTAAAGCTTGTCCTATTGGAATGCATAAAGCACTTTTTTAGGGTACGCTCATATCAGTTGAATATGTCACACTAGCTTGAGCCTTCTCACATTTCAGATGTTGAGACGCATGACACCGGTTCGGGCTCACTCACTGAACATTTACGAGCTTCGGCTCATCACCTCATATCTAGGAGAACTTTATGGATCTCGAGATCCTCCGTCGCACCCCTCTCTTTGCTAACCTCGACGACGCAGCTTTCGCTCTGCTGACCGATGATATTCAGGAGATTGACCTCTCCCGCAACGCTGTCCTCTTCTACGAGGGCGACCAGGACGACCAGCTCTTCGCTGTGCTCTCCGGTAAGGTCAAGCTGGGTCGCACCGCCGCTGACGGCCGCGAGAACATGGTCGCAATCATGGGTCCCGGTGACGTCTTCGGCGAGATGGCTCTCTTCGATCCTTCGCCCCGTTCGACCAACGCTGTGGCTGTTTCTGAGACTCGCCTGGCTGCCATCAAGCACGAGTCCTTCAAACGTGCACAGCAGCTGGACCCCACGATCTCCGATCAGATCATTAAGACTCTGGCTCGCCGCCTGCGCCACGCTAATGAGGCACTGGCTGACCTGGTCTTCTCTGACGTTCCCGGCCGCCTCGCTAAGGCACTGCTGGACCTGGCTGACCGCTTCGGCCGCCCCGCGACCGACGGCGTGCTCGTTGCTCACGAGCTGACTCAGGAAGAGCTGGCACAGCTGGTTGGTGCATCCCGCGAGACCGTGAACAAGGCTCTTGCCGAGTTCGTTTCCCGCGGTTGGATCCGCCTGGAGGCACGCGCGGTTGTCATTCTGGATCTGCCCCGCCTGCGCCAGCGTTCCCGCTAAAGCCTCTTTGAGTTAGGGCATTCTAGGGCGCCCTCGCTGAAAGACACGCGACTTAAATAGATCAGGAGCCGTTTCCCTCTGCATGGGGAAACGGCTCCTGAATTCTTTAACGCTTCATCTCATAAGAGTTCACGAGCGGGCGGATGCGGCAAGCCCGTTAGAGCACGCCCATCGCGCCGGTGTACACGGAACCGGTCGTAGCCGGAACCACCTCGGTAAAGGAGAGCATGCACGCACCGTTGTGGGTCACGAGCACGGGCTTCTTCACCTCAATCTTGCGGCGCTTGGACAGCCACGCCACGGAGGTCTGAGCCTTCGCCAGCGATTCGAGCAGGCACATCACACCGGGGGTGATGAGCTGGTCCAAGGTACGGCCCACCGTGTTGGGTTGGCCGATGCGGTCGCCCAGTTCGCTGGTGTCCTTGGCTTCGAGCAGTTCGCGCACGTTCAGCCAGTCACCCCACACTCCCTTACCGAGTAGTAGCTTCGGATCCTGCCCGACGGGCAGAGCCGTGCTGAAGTAGGCGATATCGTAGCGCTTGAGGAAGAAGTCCGGGGACTGCCAACGGGCGACCGGGCGCAGCAGGTCGGCACGCACACTCAAACCGCTGGAGGTCAAGAAGTCCGAGAAGCTCTTATCCTGAGCCGCAACTGCCTCGCGCCAGGCCATGAACTCGGGCGTGCTGGAGCGTTCCACGACGTCCTGTTCGTCCTCGCCAGCAAGCAGAATGCCGGTCTCTTCGAAGGATTCACGCACAGCAGCCATGACGCTGCGGCGTGCCTGCGTAATATCGGAGAAGTGGAATTGTTCCTGCCAGTAGTCAGCGCCGGGGCCAACCCAGGAGGCAGACTCATCATCACCGGGAAGAGCCGTACCGCCGGGGAACGCCACCACGCCCAGCGGAGAGGTGCCGGGGCGGTAGGTCAGAATCGTTTCGAGGCCGTTGTCGCCATCGCGCACAAAAATAACGGATGCCGCCTGGCGCATCGTGCAGCCGGTCGCTCCTTCGTTACCGCCTTCGCGCCAGCTTTCGGCGGCGGTGCGCATGAACTCAGGAATCGTGTAGAGACGCTGAATGCAGGAGGTTCGCGGGTTAGGCACAGACTGGCGGCCGGTAAACATGCGGGGGCGCTCCACACCCTCAGCCGGAGTGGGAGTACCGAAGCGGCGTTCCTGCACCGGCAGGGGTAGAGTCTTGATGTTTTGGGCGGTGCCATTGTCTCGTGCGGATTCGGTGCGTGCAGTCTTGTCAGGAGCGTTCTGCGCTGCCCGCTGAGCTTGGGCAGCACGAATAGCAGACAGCGGCAGAGCGCCGGTGTACAGCTTAGACATACTCAACGATGATCTCGACCTCTACGGGCGAATCGAGGGGAAGAACGGGAACACCCACGGCGGAGCGGGCGTGCTGGCCTGCCTCGCCGAAGATTTCGCCGAGCAGTTCGGAGGCGCCGTTAATGACGGCGGGCTGAGCGGTGAAGTTCACCTCGGATGCCACGAAACCAACAACCTTCACGACGCGCTGCACGCGGTCCAGGTCGCCAATAACGGACTTGACTGCTGCCAGGGCATTGAGCAGGCAGATACCCGCGTACTTCTTAGCGTCCTCGGGGGTCACGAAGCCTTCAGCGCCGGAGTCGGACACCTTACCGGTTTCGGGCAGGACGCCGTCGACGAAGGGCAGCTGACCGGAGGTGTACACGTAGGAGCCGGAGGTTACCGCGGGAACATAAGCAGCAACGGGGGCGGGTGCTACGGGCAGTTCGTAACCGAGTTCGCGGATACGTGCTTCAATACGGGATTCAGTCATGATTACTCCAGAAGGATGGCGGGTGCTGGCACCCAAACGGTGATAGGGGAAATGCCGTAAACCTAAACGCTACTGATATTCAGGCAGCTGTTAAACGGCTAACCGGCGGCCTGCCTCATCTATTCCCGCTTTCCCCTATAGGTAGGGGAAAGCGGGCGTTGAGGTGACCGCCGGGTGCGCTGCTCTTAGTCAGCCTTCTCGCGCTTAAAGTAGGCGATGGGGTTGCCCTGAGTCGGAGCGACCATGTTCGACGCGGGGGTTGCGCCGGCAGGTGCGGATGCGCCGGGGAGAACAGTTACGAGCTCCCAGCCGTCTTCACCCCAGTTGTCGAGGATTGCCTTGGTCGTGTGGATCATCAGCGGTACAGTTGCGTATTCCCATTTCTTCATACCCTCTAGACTATCGCCCGGTGTTCAATAAGTAAAAGGGATTCACTATGGTTTTGGTCAATGTCCGGCGCTTTTGAGGGCTTTATTCTTAGGGCTGAGAAACCCGCATCCCTGTGGGGTGCCGAGACGGGCTATCTCTCACAGTTTCATGGGATAAACTGAATGAATGGCTTCATCTAAGAAAACCCGTTCGCGTCGCCGTCCGGGAGATTTTTTGCAGTTCCTCGCGTTCAGTGTGATTGCCGGTTTCCTCGCGGCAATCATTGTCGTACCCCCTGCCGTGAGCTTGGGTATGGTCACGAACGCGTCGATGTCATGGTTCCAGGACCTTCCTGACGACATTGCCGATGGCATCTCTTCCCGTCCTTCTACTATTTACGCTGCTGACGGCAAGACCGAAATCGCGACCTTCTTCGAAGAGAACCGTGAACCGGTCAAGCTGGATCAGATTTCTCAGCATATGAAGGACGCTATCGTCTCGGTTGAGGACCGTGACTTCTACAAGCACGGTGCTGTCTCCGCTATCGGTATCGGTCGTGCGTTCCTGAACAACATCATTAACTCCAACAGCGGCCGCCGTCAGGGTGCATCCACCCTGACCCAGCAGTACGTCAACAACCTCATTGTTGATGCCGCTGTGGCTCGTGGTGAGGACGCTACCGCAACCCTGAACGGTAACAAGACCTACGCTGCAAAGATTCGCGAGATGAAGCTTGCGATTTCTATGGAGCAGAACAAGTCCAAGGACGAAATCCTCGAAGGCTACCTGAACATCGTGAACCTTGGTGGTTCGAACTACGGTGTTGAGGCTGCTGCACAGTACTACTGGGGTATTTCCGCTAAGGACCTGAACGTGGCGCAGTCCGCGCTTCTTGCCGGTCTGGTGCAGGCACCTAACGTGTACGATCCGACCGTGAACCCCGAACTCGCCCGTGAACGCCGCGACATCGTTCTGGGCACTATGCTCCGCGACGGCAAGATTACCGATAAGGAATACAGCGACGCTATCGCCAGCGACGTTAAGCTCAACGTCCACACCAAGTCCCAGGGTTGCTCCCTGGCAGGCGACAAGGCGTTCTTCTGCCGTTACGTGGTCAACTACCTGCTGCAGGATGAGTCCCTCGGCGCAACCGCTGAGCTGCGTAACACCGCCATCAAGCGTGGCGGCCTGAAGGTAATCACCACCCTGAACCCCGAGGCTCAGACCGCGGCAAAGCAGGCAGTTGACTCCACCCAGCCGGCAGCAACCAACTGGAACGACGTGAACTCCGCGCTGACCAGTGTTGAGCCCGGCACCGGCCGCGTCATCGCCATGGCGCAGAACACCGAGCTCGGTAGCCCCGCAGACGCAAACGACCACTCCAAGACCGAGTACAACTACAACGTTGATAGCGCCTACGGTGGTACCCGCGGCTTCCAGCCCGGTTCGACGTTCAAGCCGATTATTCTGGCGCAGTGGCTCATCAGCGGCCGCGGCGCTAACGCTACCGTGAACGGTACCCAGCTGTTCTGGCCCACCAGCTTCGGCTGGAATGCCAAGTGCTACGACGGCGGTAAGTACTACTACACCGGTCAGCCGAACGGCTGGTCCTACAAGAACGCAGTCAACGGCGGTCTGACCTACGGTACCGCTGCGTATGGTATTCGCCAGTCCTTGAACTCGTACCTGTACGGCATGCTCTCCCAGATTGACCTGTGCGATGTGCACGACCTGTCGATCAAGATGCACGCTCTGGACGGTACCGGCGAACCGTTGCACAGCATCCCCGATTTGGGTACCAACATTGGTGGTACCAAGTACGGTATCTCCCCGCTGACCAGCGCATCCATGTACGCTATCTTCGCTTCCGAGGGTAAGTACTGCACCCCGCGTCCGATTGAGAAGATCACCAAGAACAATGGTGAGACCATGAAGGAATACCAGAACCAGTGCGAGCAGGTTATGGATCCTGATATCGCAAATGGTGTCAGCTGGGTTCTGAAGGGCGTTATCCAGCCCGGCGGTTCCGCTTCTCAGCGCGGTATTGGTCTGCCGAACGGTTCGGCTGCGAAGACCGGTACGAACGATAACTCCTCCCAGACCTGGCAGGTGGGCTACACTCGTGGCCTGTCCACCGCGTCTTGGGTTGGTTCGAACAACCTCGGCTTCCGCTCCCTGAACGGTGTGGGTATTAACGGTCGAGTCCTCGAGTACGTCGATGGTGCAACCTACGCAGGTGCACAGTGGCAGTCGTTTATGAAGGCCATCGCACCGAAGTACAACACGAAGGACTTCACCACCCCCAGCGATAAGATTCTGTCGTACAGCTAGAATCACGGCTCATCAGCTGAAGTCTGAAAGGCGATTGATGATGTGTGAAAACGCAGTCAACGCCCGCGTCCCCGTGGCGGTCCCCGGCGCACGCGGCTCCTCCCCGCTCCTGAAGAAGGTAGCGGGGGCGGTAGCCGCCACTGCAGCCTTGGGGGCCGCCACGGCGGCGTATGGGCACTTTATTGAACTGAATAATTTTCAGCTCCGCACCGAGTCCCTGCCAGTGCTGCCCGCCGGTAGCCCCGACTTTAGGATTCTGCATATTTCGGATATGCACATGATCCCGGGCCAGCAGAAGAAGATTGACTTCATGCACTCGCTGGCTGCTCTGGAACCGGATTTGGTGATGAACACGGGTGATAACCTCTCCCACGTGGACGGTATGGGTCCGCTGTTGGAGGCGCTCGACCCACTCATGGACTTCCCCGGTGTGTTTGTGCCCGGCTCCAATTGCTATTTCGCGCCAGTTTTTAAGAACCCGGCACGCTACCTGTGGCAGCCGCGCACCCCGCAGATGATTGAGGAAGGCTCGCGCGTAGCCCTGCCCATTGAGCGGATGCACGACGCCTTCGAGTCGCGCGGCTGGACGGGCCTGATTAACCGCTACGACACGCTAAACCTCAAGGGTCTGCGCCTGGAGTTCTCCGGTGTGGATGACCCGCACCTGCGCTACGATGAGCACCCCGGATTCGCCCCCGGCGCCTTCGATGAGGGTGAGGAGCCGAGCATCCGTATCGGCGTGGCGCACGCCCCCTACATGCGTACTCTGCACCGCTTCGTGCAGGACGGTGCGCAGGCTATTTTTGCCGGTCATACGCACGGCGGTCAGGTCTGCCTGCCCGGCGGTCATGCTCTGGTCAGCAACTGCGATTTGCCGCCTTCGCGTGCGAAGGGTGTCAGTGAGCAGTCCGGTATTCCGGTTCAGGTTTCTGCCGGTTTGGGTACCTCTCGTTTTGCGCCGGTGCGTCTGTTCTGCCCGCCGGAAGCGATCCTGGTGACTCTCACGGCTCGTGATAAGGAGCAGGGCGCCTCCGCTACCTCGGCGGGTGGTCGTCTCTAATGTCTGAGGCTTCTACAGCGAGCACGACTAAGCGCCGCCGTAACCCTTTCCTGGAGACGGCGAGCGAACCGACCCCCGATCCGATTGACTACGCGCACGGTCAGCGTGCCCCGCGCACCCTCGCCGCCTATGCGCGTCCGATTCGTGTGCGCTGGGGTGTGGGTCTGCTCGTGGCGTTCGGTGCCGGTGCCCTTGAGATTGCTATTCCGCAGATGTTGCAGATTATTGTGGATCATCTCTCGCAGAGCACCACCGAACGCGCTATCTGGATTGCCGGTGGCCTGGTGCTTCTGCTGGGTATTGCGCACGCCTCCTTCATGTACTGGAGGCGCTGGCTGATTGTGGACCCGACCTCCACGATTGAGCTGTCCATGCGCATGAACTTCTTTGACCGTCTGCTCAGCGCCCCGCTTTCTCTGCTGGATCGTTGGCCCTCCGGTCAGTTGTTGACCCGTTCCATGAGCGATTTGGGTACGATTCGCCGTTGGCTGTCCTTCGGTATTGTGCAGATGCTGACTGTTGTGGTGATGTTCCTGGTCGGCGGCTTCTTCATGCTGCGTTCTTCGCCGTCCCTGGCGCTGGTGTTCGTGGTGACCGTGCCGATTCTGGTGCTGTCGCTGGTGAATTTCACCCGCAAGTACTACCGTGCCTCGCATGAGATTCAGAAGATGACGGGCGATCTGTCCACCCGTATTGAGGAGTCGGTGCGCGGCATCCGCGTGATTAAGGCGCTGGGCCGCTCCCCCGAGCAGATTCAGGAATATTCCGAGTCGGTGGATGCCCTGCAGGTGCGCGAGTACGACAGGTCGATGCTGGTGGCTCGTGTTGCCCTGTACCAGGGCCTGATTGTGGGTGTCTCCACGGCGGTGGCGCTGGCTGTGGGCGCTTCACAGGTTGCGGCGGGCACCTTGAGTCTGGGCGCGATGACCGCCTACTTTGCGGTACAGACGACCGTGCTCAGCCACGTGACGCGCTCGACCGCGCTGATGTCTGCCTATTTGAGCTATAAGGTGGCACTGGAACGCCACAACGAGGTCATGGACGAGCCCGGCTTTGAGGTTGTGCCGCTGGTTCGTGGCTCCGCGGCTATGTCTGGGCCCGAGCATCCGCAGGGTGCTTCTGATTCGTCAACAGTAGCTGGAGTGTCTGCCGAGGGCGGCTCCGGGAAGGAAACTATGCAGTACCCCAGCGGTGGCGCAGTATCTGTCACTTTCGATCACGTTCAGTTCAGCTACGATGCTGCCGATGCACCTGTTCCTGCTGAGGCTACCGGCGCGGGCTCTGAGGTGAAGGCACCGGAGGTTTCCGTGCTGAAGGACGTAAACTTCAAGGTCTTCCCGGGCGAGATTCTGGCGCTGGTGGGCGCAACCGGTAGCGGCAAGTCGACCGTGCTGTCGCTGGTTCCGCGTTTCTACGAGCCGACCTCCGGTTCCCTGCGTTTTGGCACGCGAGATGCCGCCGACATGTCTATTGAGGAGGTGCGCGCCCAGACCGCGTTCGTCTTTGAGGAGGCGGTGCTCTTCTCCGGCACGGTCCGTGAGAACGTGCTGATGGGCGTTGCTGAGCAGTACGAGCGCGGCACCGAGGATGAGGACTACCCCGCCGCAGAGGAGCTGGAGGCGACCCTCCAGACCGCGCTGCAGCTGGCTGCCTGCGATTTCGTGGCGGAGCTTCCGCAGGGTCTGGATACCGTCATTGGTGAGGAGGGCATGAGCCTTTCGGGTGGTCAGCGTCAGCGTCTGTCGTTGGCGCGTGCCCTGGCGAAGCGTCCCTCCGTGCTGCTGCTGGATGACCCCTTCTCGGCGCTGGATGTGAACACCGAGGAGCGTATTATTACGGGCCTGCGTGAGGGCCTGGACGGTCTGGGCGGCGCTACGACCCTGTTGACGGCGCACCGCCCCTCCACCGTCGCGTTGGCGGACCGCGTGCTGCTGATGGTTGATGGCGCCGTGGTCGCTGAGGGCACTCACGCTGAGCTGATGGACTCTTCGGAGCAGTACCGCCAGCTGATGACGATGGAGGAAGGCTAATGGCCCATCATCGTCCGGCGGAGCCGCGGGAGCAGTTGAGCCCGCAGGAGCGCGCACAGACCCGTGAACGCTCGATAGCTTTGCTGCGTCAGATGTTGCGCCCGCACCGTGGGGCGTTGGCTCTGTCGATTATTTCTGTGCTTTTGGTGTCGGGTTCCTCGGCGGTTGCGCCGATTCTGATTGCCCGCGTTTTGGATAGTTCCATTGAGCCGCTCAAGCAGGGTGATGCTTCTGTCCTGTTGACCCTGTTGACGTTTTTTGTGGCGGCTACCGCGGTGACCGCGATTTTTTCGTGGGTCAACGTGGCGTACACGGTGCGCGTGTCGCTGGGTGTGGTGGTGTACCTGCGTAAGCGGGTGTTCCGTCACGCGCAGTCGCTGAGTGTGTCGTTCCATGAGCGGTACACTTCGGGCAAGGTCATTTCGCGTCTGACGAGCGATATTGATACGGTCCGCAGCTTCTTGGATAGCGGCATCAGCCAGTTGGCGATTACGTTGCTGTCCATGGTGATTTCTGCGGTCGCTATTTTCCTTCTGGATTGGCGTATTGGTTTGCTCATGCTGGCGATGGGCGTGCCGATTTACTTTTTGACGCGCTGGTTCCAGAAGGCGGCGGTGCCGGTTTTCCGTACGATGCGTACCGAGTCTGCGCATTTGACGAGCCGTTTTGTGGAGACCTTTACGGGTATCCGCGCGGTGAAGGCGTTTGGTGCGGAGGCGCGGATGCGCACCGAGTACGCTCAGGCGTCGGAGCGTTACCGCCTGGCGGTGATGGATTCGATTAAGATTTTCGGTGTTTATGCCCCAACCCTAACGTTATTGGGCAATCTATTTATTGCCGGTGCACTGGTGCTGGGTGGTTATGCGGTACTCGGCGGCACCATGCAGATCGGTACCCTGCTGGCGCTGGTGATTTACGCGAACCGCGTGTTTGAGCCGGTCATGCAGCTCTCTGAGTTCTACAACATGTTCCAGTCGGCAATGTCTGCGCTGGAGAAGCTGTCGGCGTTCTTGGCTGAGGAGCCGGAGGTTGCTGAGCCGGAGCATCCGTATGAGCGCGCTGTAGAGCCTGCATCCGAGCCTGCCGCTGAGTCTACTACTGGCGGCGTAACCGGCACGGTTCGCGGCGCCCTGGTGGAGCTGGATTCGGCGGTCTTTGGGTACACCTCGGATCGTCACGCTCTGAAGGAGACGAGCCTACGCATTGAGCCGGGTACGACCGTGGCGCTGGTGGGTGCTACGGGTGCCGGTAAGTCGACGATCGCTAAGCTGGTGGCCCGTTTCTACGATGTTTCATCCGGTCAGGTGCGTATTGACGGCGTGGATGTTCGCCAGCTGGCGGATGTGCAGCTGCGCCGTGAGGTGCTTATGCTGACCCAGGAGGTGTTCTTATTCTCCGCGTCGATTCTGGAGAATATCCGCATGGGTAACCCGCAGGCCTCCGATGAGCAGGTGAAGGCTGCCGCGAAGGCGGTGGGTGCTGATGCGTTCATTGAGCGTCTGCGTGATGGTTACGAGTCGCAGCTGGGTCGTGGCGGTATTACCCTGTCGGCGGGTCAGCGTCAGCTGGTGTCCTTTGCTCGCGTGTTCTTGGCGAATCCGCGGGTGCTGATTCTGGATGAGGCGACGGCTTCGCTGGATATTCCGAGTGAGCGCGCGGTGCAGGCGGCGCTGCGGACCGTGTTGGCGGGGCGTACGGCGCTGGTGATTGCGCATCGCCTCTCGACGGTTCTGGGTGCTGATCGTGTGCTGGTGATTCATGAGGGCTCCGTGGTGGAGGATGGCTCCCCGCAGCAGCTGATTGCCTCCGGCGGTCGTTTTGCAGCGATGTACGCCTCCTGGGATGAGCTGAATCAGGTTCAGGAGGCTGAAGCCTAGAACCTTTATTTGCTTCTCCCCGACCGGTGGCGTGCCGCTGTGTTGCGTTCTGAATTTTTTTGGGTTATCCTAGGTGAGTTGCCTACGGTATTCGCTGATAGGTCAACATCGGGATGTGGCGCAGCTTGGTAGCGCGCGTCGTTCGGGACGACGAGGTCGCAGGTTCAAATCCTGTCATCCCGACAACTAGCCCCGGTCCATTGGACCGGGGCTTTGTCGTACCCCCAGTAATTCTGCCGCAGGTCTCTCAGCAGATTCCGGCGCATATTCCGCCGCAGATGCTAAGTACATAGAAGCGACCCCCTACCGGCGCAGGAACGCAGGTAGAGGGTCGCTTTCTAGGTTGTGGTTCTAGGCTGTGGTTCTAGGTTGTGGTTTTCGGCATGCTTAGCCGCGCCCGGAAATGAGGGCGAGAATCGCCTCCAGGGGGCCGCGTCCGGCAATGGAGCGCGCCACGCGCGACCAGAGGGTGCAGAAGCCCAGGGCGATTGCGGTGCCAAGCAGCAGGAAGGCGCTCCAGTACACGGCGGTGCCCCAGCCTCCGGTGGCGACGTAGTGTTCGCCCACGGTGAGAGCCTTAACGGTGGGACCTGCGTAGATGATGATTCCGCTCAGCACAATGGAGGCGCTCAGCGACATCTGGCCCAGGCGGGCGATCGGGGTGAGCATTCCCGCCTGCGCGGAGAGCAGCCGCGCGCATTCTGCCCAGAAGTACAGGGTTGCCGCCAGGTTCAGGGTGAGCAGCACCTGCGGGCTGTTGAGGATTCCCAGCTCGGTGTAGGGGTTGAAGGTGCGGTAGACGGCGAGCGCCAGCACGGCAAGTACCACGGGGATTGCGAGCTTCGCCTGCAGGTTGTCGTAGAGGCGCACGAGCACGATGCCCAGGCACATGACCCAGATGAGCTGTGCGCTCTGCGCGTGGTTGACGCCGTGGGTCGCCAGGAAGGGCAGCTGCACGGCAGTCCACTGGTCGGCCTGAGCGGCTACGTCCATGAGGAGGGTGTAGGTCCAGGTGATGAAGGGGCTGGTGACCACCGCCAGCGCGGCGACCGCCCACAGGGGCAGGTGCACGATGAATAGGGTGAGCAGGGTGAGTAGCGCCAGGTGCACGAGCATGTCGAAGGGCAGCGTGTAGCTGAAGCCCTGTGCCGGTACGGTTACTCCGGCTTGCGGCAGGTAGGTGATGCCCTGCATGAGCGCCACGCCCAGTAGCAGTAGCGCCAGGAATCGCACGATGGTTCCGGCGAAGAGTTGCGGGAAGTTCGCGGTGCGTGCGTACCGCCAGGCGGCAGCGCCCAGGATTGCGGCGAAGAGCGGTTCAGCGGGTACAAGGGTCTGCGGAATCCAGAACTTCCAGGACACCGGGATCAGCTGCAGCCAGTATCCGAAAGGAATGAGCAGGCTGAGCACGGCGAAGGCGCGGGCAAGGTCGAGCCCGAGGTCGCGTCGGGTGCCTCCGAGGGAGGCGGCGCGTACCCCGCTGCTGACGGTGGGGATAGGTTGAGTGCGCCCTGCTGCCATGTCCTCGCTCCTTGTAGTGCCGTGTTTGAGAGTCTGTGCGCGTGCCAGGGGGTGTGGCCCTGCCAGGGGTGTGCGTCCTGCCAGGATATCTGCCGCATCCGGTGATGTGTGCCGGATGCTCTGGCATAGGTGTTAAGTGTAACGGTGGAAGCTGAGTCTGCTCGGGCGGTGGCGCGGAGGTTTTGCTCTCATGCCGCTTCTGTCTCGGCCGTTGGCGGGTACCTCTTGCCCCTAGTGAGTGCTGTTCAAGTGTTTTTATGCGGGGTTGGGTGTGTACCATTGGTACGTTCTTATACGGTGGGGCGATCCCGCGAATGCTTCGCCCCGGTTACTTTTCTGTACGCGCCCCACCTGCACATACACCACGTTGAGGTTTTATGTTTTCGACTTTTTCCCCTCTTTTTCTGACGGATTGGGGGACTTCCGGTGCTCTTCTGGCTTCGGGCACGACTCTTTCGGATGGGTCGAGCCACGATAACGGACAGTTTGTGTCCATTTTCTGGATTACTTTGGTGGCACTAATTTCTCCGGTTCTTTCACGGCTGACGGGTAAGAAGATCCCTGATGTGGTTTTCCTGCTCATTTTTGGTCTGCTGATTGGCCCGAATATGCTCAACCTTGCCAGCAGTGAAGGCGGTATCCCGCTGCTGAAGGAGCTCGGTCTGGGCATGCTCTTTTTGATTGCGGGCTTTGAGATGAACGTGTCGTCACTGCGTAGCCGCCAGGGCTATAGCGCTATTGCCACGTGGCTTGTGTGCTTTGCGTTGGGTATGACGGGTGCGGCGGTGATTACGTCGTTCTCGCATGAGCTGAATACGTATATTGCGGTGGGCGTGGCGCTGAGTTCTACGGCGTTGGGCACGCTGCTGCCGATGTTGAAGTCTCACGGTGCTGCCGGTACGCCGGTGGGTAATGCGGTGCTGGTGCACGGTGCTGTGGGTGAGCTTCTGCCGATTTTCGCTATTTCGTTGTTGCTGTCTTCGCGTTCGCCGGGTATGGCGATTGTGGTGTTGCTGGCGTTTATGGTGGTTGCGGTTGTTACGGCGCTGATTCCGCATCGTCTGTTTGCGCATGTGCCGGGTCTGCGTCAGATTATGGCTGCGGAGGCGAATACGACCGGTCAGACGGTTCTGCGTCTTGCGATGTTCCTGCTGGCGACCCTGATCATGTGCACTGCTCTCTTTGATTTGGATGCGGTGCTGGGCGCTTTTGCGGCGGGCCTGATTCTGCGTACGCTGACCCCTCCGGCGGCTCTGCATATGATGACTCGCCGCCTTGAGGTGGTTGGTTTTACCTTCATGATTCCGTTGTTCTTTGTGGTCAGCGGTATGGGTATTGATGTCTCTGCCGTGGTGGCGAATCCTTTGGGTCTGCTTGCCGTGGTGGTGGGTATTTTGCTGTGTCGTGGTGTTCCGGTTCTGTTGGCGGAGCATTTTTTCGATACCCGTTCGGGTTTGACCACTCGCGCGCAGAAGGTGCAGTTGGCGCTGTATTCGGCGGCGGGTCTGCCGATTATTGTGGCGGTGACGGAGGTTGCGACCAGTTCGGGCCTGTTGGAGGAGTCCACGGCGTCGCTGCTGGTTGCCGGTGGCGCGCTGACGGTTTTGCTATTCCCGCTGTGGGCGTTGGGCATTCGTCAGGCGTTTGGTTCTGCTGAACCGTCTGCGCAGGCGCCGAGCCGTAAGGAGCAGATGAATGCGCTGAAGGCTCAGCGTAATGCGCAGACAAAGCTTGCCACGGGCGTGGTTCCGGTGGTTCGTTTGAAATCGCAGTCTGATGCCGCCTCTGATGCCGGTGCCGGTTCTGACGCTACCGGTTCTGATGCTGGCACCGCCTCCGGAACCTCATCTGAAACCTCATCTGATACTTCCTCTGAGGCTGCCGCTGAGGTGAAGAAGGGTAAGGGCTCAGCTGGGGGTTCTGCACAGAAATAGCTGCGGCTACGCTGTGGTTTTTCGGCCTTTCACGGGTAGGCCAACATGGGCGGGTCAATAAGCCGTTTTGAGGGGGTATCCCGCTTACAGTCACCTCAACCCTATGTGGGATTGGGTTTACAAAACCACACACAATGCCAGACAGTCAAAGCCCTGTAAACCAACATGCATCCCACATATAGAGTCAAAGCCCGCCGCGTCCTCTCCAGAGGCTGCAGCGGGTTTTTTGCGCCCGAATGCCCCGATAAATCGGGGGAAAATGAGAATCTTCCTTAAATTCGGATTTTTAATGCAAATATTACAGAACATGACGTGTCTTAGCTTTCTCGATTGACACCTTGTCCTATAAAATTGAAAGCGGACAGGGAATTTCCCTGAAACACACATAAACCAACATACATACACAGAGTCGCTTCCGCCCCAGCGGGAGCTGGCGCACCTCCCCTCTCACACACGGGAGGTGCTCCTTTCGGGAGTATCCGCGACGATACCCCCGGCGGCTCCCAATCACTGAGGAGGATCATATGGGTCAGAAAGGTAATTATTTCTAACCTCACATCTCAAAGCCTCGCACTGAATCCTAACGATTGTCTGCACACACAGTCATTTCCGAAGGAAATATCATGCACCAACTACTCCTCACCGCGAGCACTGGTGGCGTAGAGCTGGACTTCCCGGCCTGGCTCCGAATTACGCACTTCATCAATTTCATTATGATGGGCTTCCTGATTCGTTCAGGTTGGGAAGTTCTCGCCTCTCACCCCCGCCTGTACTGGAACAACCACTGCACCCCGGGTTCCGAGTGGCTCAAGTTCACCAAGGACAAGGTCCCTACCACCCCCGGCGCATTTACTGCGCGCGATGACCAGCGCACCCTGTCTCCCCTGATTTCTCTGCCCGGCAAGGCCCAGATTGGTCTGGGCCGCGCATGGCACGCGCTGGTGACCGTCATCTGGATCGTTAACGGTCTCGTCTACGTCTCCTTGCTGTTCCTGACCGGTCAGTGGCGCCGTATCGTCCCGACCAGCTGGGATATCATCCCGCAGGCGTGGGAATCCATCCAGATTTACGCTGGCTTCCAGATTCCCTCGATTGAGCACTTCCAGCCGTACGACGCTCTGCAGCAGATTATGTACTTCACCGTGGTGTTCATCGTGGCACCGCTGATGATTGCAACCGGTCCGATCATGAGCCCGGCATTCTGCGGCCGCTTCCCCGGCTACGTGCGCCTCTTCCGTAACCGCCAGACCGCGCGTTCCATCCACTTCCTGGGTATGGCGTTCTACTGCGTCTTCACCGTCATTCACGTGGCGCTGGTGTTCGTGGTTCACCCCCAGTACAACATCGCTCACATGATGCTGAACAAGCCCTACAACGAGGTGGACGCAGCACAGTTCGCTCAGGCAGTCACCATGCTCATTGGCGGCATTGTCTTCGCTGTGGCTCTGTGGATTTTCGCTTCGTACTGGTCCCTGCGCGACCTGCGATTCACTCAGACCTTCATTTGGGGTCTGACCCAGCCGATTCGTAACGTCCTGCTGGACCGCATCACCTCCCGTCAGGTGCAGAAGAAGACCTTCACCGATGCGGATATCTCCCCCTTCCACTGGGTTAACACTCGCCCGCCGACAGAGCGTGAGAGCACCGAGTGGAACCGCCTGAAGGAACACGAGTTCGTTGACTACCGCCTGGAGCTGGGTGGTCTGGTGAAGGAATCCAAGTCCCTGAGCATTGATGACCTCAAGAAGCTGGGCAAGGAAGTTAACATCACCATGCACACCTGCATGCAGGGTTGGACCGGCATCGCCAAGTGGGAGGGTGTGCGCCTGCGTGACGTCCTCGCACTGGTCGAGAAGACTGACGACGCTCGCTACGTCATGGTGACCTCCTTCGGCCACGTGGGCCACACCTACGACGGCCGTCCGACCGAACCCTACTACGAGTGCCTGGACATCTCCATGGCAATGGAAGATGAGACCATCCTGGCGTGGGGCATGAACGACAAGCCCCTGCCGGATGTGTACGGTGGCCCGCTCCGTCTGCGTGCGGACTCCATGCACGGCTACAAGATGGTCAAGTGGGTTCAGAAGATTGAGTGGATTAAGGATTACCGCGATGTTGGCGATGGCCAGGGCGGTAGCCGCGAGGACTCCGGTCTGCAGCACTTCGACGCACGCGCCTAAGCACCCACACGGGGCGCTAGGACGCTAACCGTCGATACAGCACAAGATACTACTCCACAGAACGGTGGCGGGAACATGGGCCCGCCACCGTTTTTGTGCCCTCACAACTGGCACCTGCGCCTCTGAAGACGAGAAGCCGCGGGGGCATAAGAAAAGGGCATCAAGAAGAGGGTATAAAGAAACCGCCCGGGAGCCTTAGCTCTCGGGCGGTTTCTTTAGAGGTTTGCCGTCTGGCGCTTTACCTTAGGCGTCGTAGATAATGACGTCCAGGGTACGGGGGCCGTGCACGCCCTCCACGCGGATCAGCTCGATATCACTGGTTGCCGACGGACCGGAAATCATGGTCACGGGGCGGGTGTAGGTGATACGCTCGATCGACTCGGGAACCAGCTCCACCACGGTGGAACGGGGCACCACGCAGATGTGGTGGTCGGGCACCAGGGTGATGGCGCGGCGACCCTCATCGGGGTTGGTGTTCAAGAAGATCGTGCCGGTCTCTGCGCAGGAGACGGTCGAACCGGTCACCACAGCGTCAACTGCGTCCAGTTCCTTCAGGCTCAGGCAGCCGGGCTTGAGGGTGCTACCGGAGTCGGTGACGCGCTTGCGGTCAGCGGTGTCAGCCGGCAGCCACTCCATGTTCAGGCCCTCGGGAACCACGTAGGTGGACTTTTCACCCAGGCGCTCTGCGATGACCTTGGAGATGTTCTCCTTGTTCGCGTGGAACACGTTTGCCTTGTAGTCAATGAGGCGGTCGACGAGCATCTCAATGGTCTGCTCTTCGTTCAGCTCGCTGACGCGGCGGTAGTTACGTACGGGCTCGGGGGCGACGGGTGCGTCAGCCAGGGACGAGCGGATACGTGCGAGGATATCTTCCTTAGCAGAGGACATTAGTTGTTCTCCTTAGCTTCACGGGCTTCCTGAGCAGCCTTAGCGTTTGCAGCCGCTTCAGCTGCCTTACCCTTGTTAGCCTCGATGAGGGCCTGAATGTCAACGCGCTGAGCGTTATCGCGTGCCGGAGCCTGACCCTTCTCCTTCTTCCACCAGTTGCGGAAGGATTCCTTGGGGGGCTCGGGGATGTCGCGGTAAGCGGTCCAGCCGCCGACGATACCGGGAACAGCGGTGATCTTGTGCTTGCGGCCGCTGATCAGGCGGGACATGGGCAGACCACGCTCTGCAATCGACATCATCTTGCCGGAGGTGAAGAGCTTCTTCGCGCCGAGCATCATGCCGTCCATCTGCGAGAAGGGAGCCTTCTTGTTGCCCTCGAACTCGCGGACAGCGTGCTTGGACTCGACATCCTTAGCGCGCAGGTGCACGAGGACCTCGGGGAAGTTAATCTTCACGGGGCAAACCTCGTAGCATGCGCCACAGAGGGAGGATGCGTACGGCAGAGAGTTGTTGTGCGCAGCCTCGATACCGGAGAGCTGCGGGGACAGAATCGCACCAATGGGACCCGGGTAGGTGGAGCCGTAGGCGTGACCGCCTGCGCGCTCGTACACGGGGCACACGTTCATGCAAGCGGAGCAGCGGATGCAACGCAGTGCCTGGCGGCCCAGCTCATCAGCCAGAACGGCGGTACGGCCGTTGTCGATGAGGATGACGTGCATGTTCTGCGGGCCGTCACCGGGGGTCACACCGGTCCACATGGAGGTGTAGGGGTTCATGCGCTCACCGGTAGAGGAGCGGGGCAGCAGCTGCAGGAATGCCTCGTAGTCCTGGAAGGTGGGCAGGATCTTCTCAATACCCATGAAGGTAATGAGGGTGTCGGGCAGGGTCAGGCACATACGGCCGTTACCTTCGGACTCCACGATGGTCAGGGTACCGGTCTCGGCAATACCGAAGTTGGTACCGGAGACTGCCACGGTGGTGTTCAGGAACTTGTTGCGCAGGCGGTTACGCGATGCCTCTGCCAGTTCTGCCGGCTCATCGGTGATGTCCGGGTTGATACCCTCAATTTCGCGCAGGAAGATGTCGCGGATTTCGCGGCGGTTGCGGTGAATTGCGGGCACCAGAATGTGGGAGGGGCGGTCGTGGCCAAGCTGGACGATTTCTTCCGCGAGGTCGGTCTCAATAGCGTTGATGCCGTTTTCCTCGAGGAATTCGTTCAGGCCGGTCTCTGCGGTTGCCATGGACTTGATCTTGATGATTTCGTCCACACCCTGCTCACGAATCAGGTCCAGAGCGATCTGGTTTGCCTCGGTGGCGTTGCGTGCCCAGTGCACGTGGCCGCCTGCGGCGGTGAAGTTACGCTCGAACTGTTCAAGCAGCTCGGGCAGGTTCGCCAGAACGTAGTTCTTGACGGACTCACCGGTGTTACGCAGTTCCTGCCAGTCGGGCAGTTCTGCGGTGACGCGAGCGCGCTTGTTACGGATCGCGTGGGTCACGAAGCGCAGGTTGGAGCGCAGCTGCTCGTTCTTGAGTTCTTCCTTCGCGTACTTGGGGAAGGGGGTTTCTTCGAAAATGTTGCCCTCGCCGTAGTGAACGACCTTGGGCATACCAAGCTGAATAGCGGTCATGAGGTCTTATCTTTCCTTAGGCGATCGAGAGCTCAACGTGCTCAGAGTCGATCTTGAGCGGGTTTTCCTTGGTGGATGCGAGGATCTCCGCGAAGTGGATGGTCTGAACGTTCGAGCCGCGGCGCGAGAGCGCACCACCGATGTTCATGAGGCAGGAGCAGTCGCCGCCGGTGCACACGGATGCACCGGTTGCTTCAACGTTGTCTGCCTTGTCGTTGACCATTGCGCCGGAGACGTCAGCGTTCTTGAAGGAGAAGGTACCGCCGAAGCCGCAGCACTGGTCCATGCCCTCGATCTGGGTGTACTTGATGCCCTCAACGGTGCGGACCAGGTCCTGCTGGCGGGTGCCCAGGCCGAGCATGCGCATACCGTGGCAGGAGCTGTGGTAGGTGACGTGCTCGGGGAAGTAGGAACCGAGCTGCTCAGCGGCGTTGGTGATGCCGAGGATGTCAATCAGCAGCTGGGAGAGCTCGAAGGTGCGGGAAGCAATCTGCTCTGCCTTCAGAGCCAGTGCTTCGTCGCCGCGGCTACGTGCGACCATTGCCTGCTGGTGGCGCAGGGATGCAACGCAGGAGCCGGAGGGGGCTACAGCAACGTCCCAGTCCCAGGAGTCAAAAGCCTCAACGTGGTTCTTCACGATTTCGTAGCCGTCATCGAAGTAGCCGGAGTTGACGTGCATCTGGGAGCAGCAGGTCTGGTTCGGGGGGAAGACAACCTCGTGGCCCAGGCGCTCAAGAATTTCGACGGTGGCGCGTGCTACGCGGGGGTACATGCCGTCAACGATGCACGTGGAGAAGAGTGCAATGCGCATGACTTGTCCGTCCTTTCCTCTGTGTTCAGAGTTTCTCGGTCTCACCGCCTGCGCCTGGGGCAGGCGAGGCACAGTCCGAATAAGTTCGGTCTTCCGTGTACGGCAGTTCAAGGAGGTGAACCGGGGAAGCTGAGCCGGTAGGTTCCGGCTGGTGTGCGCGCCCCAAGTGGAGGTGGGATGCGGTGGGATCAGAAACCGTGGTGATGTCTTTTATCTTCCTTGCCATTTAACACCGTCGTGCGGCTTTTCTCTAGTCGAAATAGAGCATACTTTCCTTGTTAAATAACGGGTTAGGTCGACCTGACCTTAAGGTATATTTCCCTACCTTCCGGTACATGTGACCTCATCTCCCATGCACCCCCCGTAAGACCCCTATATTCTTTTCGCAGATTGAACATTTATCAAACACACAGAAGTGGACCATAAACCCCCTAGAAATCCGCCGTTCTGAAGATTTTATGGTTGTTTTATGGGGCTTTTCCTTTTTAAAACAACATTCTTTTCGGGTATATGCGTCCAAATGAAGACTCTCCCCTGGGTAAACCAATGACCCATACACCCAACTCGTGATGTATCTGAAAATATTCGAGTTTCAGAACCTGGAATTAACTATCAGAACCGCAATATTTCGGCAGTTTCACTGGAAGCGAGCCCAGGTTCCGGTCGCCTTCCACAAAAATGAGTCAGGTCACTTTTGGTGAAACACCACATTATCCGGTACTCTTCTAAACATGCGATCAATGGTCTGACCACATCCCCATGCAGGGAACAATGACTCGTTCCCCACAGAATTATCTATGGTCTGACCACACACAAAACACACCCTGAACCAAAGGAGTTCCAGTGGAAACTTATACCGCTGTAACCAATGCAGTGGGAGGTAGCCTCGGCCTCAGCGCGCTCGTGGCAACCATTCCCCTCCTCACCTTCTTTGTGATGCTACTGGGCGTTAAGGCACGCGCTCACTGGTCCGCACTCGTGGCACTGGCAGCATCCATCCTCGTAGCAGCGCTGGGCTTCCACATGCCCGCTGACCTCGCCGGTCTGAGCGCCGTCCGCGGTGGCATCTACGGCCTGGTCATCTGCTGGGTTATCCTCGGTGCAATCTGGTTCTACCAGCTCACCGTTCTCTCCGGCCGCTTTGAAGACCTGCGCCGCGTCTTCGACCGCCTCGGCGGCGGCGACCTGCGCATCCAGGCTATCCTCATCGCATTCTGCTTCGGCGGTCTGCTCGAGGCACTGGCTGGCTTCGGCGCTCCCGTTGCAATTACCGCAACCATGATTCTCGCCCTGGGCGTTAAGCCCCTCAAGGCTGCTATTACCGTTCTGCTCGCTAACACCGCACCCGTGGCATTCGGCGCAGTTGCTGTCCCGATTACCACCGCAGCTGACGTCGGCGGCAAGGACGCACACGTTATCGCAACCATCGTTGGTCACCAGGCTCCGTTCCTGGCAATGCTCGTTCCGCTCATCCTGCTCGTCATCCTCGACGGTATGAAGGGCCTGAAGGACGCTTGGCTGCCCGCACTGATCATCGGTGTTTCCTTCGCAATTACCCAGTGGGTCACCGCTGCTACCCCCGCGTTCAACCTGACCGACGTTGTTGCTTGCATCGTCTCCATGGGTGTTGCTGTTATCTTCCTGCAGTTCTGGAAGCCCCGCGGCGTCGAGGGCGTTCGTGAACGCTACGGCCTGCCCGCACAGGCTGAAGAGAAGGAAGCTCTGCCCGCCGTTCGCGTCTGGATGGCACTGCTGCCCTACGTCATCGTCGTTGCAATCTTCGGTGTTGCTAACCTGCACGCTGGCCTGAAGGCATGGCTGAAGAGCTTCGTCCTCAAGATCGACATCCAGGCTCTGAGCTCCCGCCTCGTCACCGCTGACGGCAAGCCCGTCAAGGATGCAGTCTACAACTTCGCGTGGATGTCCAACCCCGGCACCCTGCTGATCATCTCCGGTCTGGTTGTTGCTGTGGTCTACTTCTTCTTCAACGAGAAGGGCCGCTACGCCTTCAAGTTCCCGGCAATCTTCACCGAGTTCGGTTCCGTTGTCTACCGCATGCGTTGGTCCATCCTGACCATTGCTTCGGTTCTGGCACTGGCATACGTCATGAACTTCTCCGGTCAGACCATTGCTATGGGTACCTTCCTGGCAGGCCTGGGCACCGTCTACGCGTTCCTCGCACCGGCTCTGGGCTGGATCGGTACCGCTGTGACCGGTTCGGACACCAGTGCGAACGCACTGTTCTCCAAGCTGCAGGTGTCTGCTGCTGAGAACCTGCAGCACGCAGGTATCCACGGCGCAACCCCCGAGCTCATGCTGGCTGCTAACACCACCGGTGGTGTGGTCGGTAAGATGATCTCCCCGCAGTCGCTGGCTATTGCTGCTACCTCCGTGGACATGGAAGGCAAGGAATCCGACATCCTCAAGGCTGTCCTCCCCTGGTCCTTCGCTATGCTCCTGTTCGTCTGCGTCCTGGTCTTCCTGCAGACCAACGTTCTGTCCTTCCTGGTTCCCTAATCTGAGGCTCACCCCTTAGAGAGTTCTTGAGGTGAAAGCCTCAAGGGCCGTAGGACATTCGCCCCGGTATTTTCCGGTGGCCACGGCGGGGCGGCGAACCTTCTCGGTTCTGCCGCCCCGCTTTTTATGCCCCTTATGACTCGATACGTTGCCCCAATAGTTTGGGAGAACATGCTGAGTCGAGACTTCTTTTCGTTATCCGCCTCGTTATCAGGAGAGAGTATGCCTCGTTCTTTTGACGACACCCAGCCTGCAGAGGCGCCCCCTGTAGTTGAGCGTCAGCCGATTCTGGCGGACCGCAGCTACAGCATCATTCTGGAGACCTTTGAGCGGCGTCTGCGCCTGGGTGAGTTGCGTGTGGGCGATAAGCTCCCCTCCGAGCGTGAGCTGGCGGCACGGCACGGTATTTCCCGCCCTTCGGTCCGTGAGGGCCTTCGGGTTTTGAACGCGCTGGGTCTGATTCGTTCCAGCACCGGTTCGGGACCGAAGTCGGGTGCGATTATCATTTCGGAGCCGTCGGATGCGCTCAGCTGGGCGCTGCGCATGCACATTGCGACCCGTAGCCTGCCGGTGAAGGACGTTGTCTCAACCCGCCTGCTACTGGAGGGCCCTGCGGCACGTGCGGCGGCTGCCGCGCCGGATACTCCGGAGCGTGCGGCGGCGCTGGAGCGGGCGCGCGCGCATCTGGCGGAGATGGATGAGCAGATCAGCGATGAGCGCTTCCATTTCTGCGATACGCGTTTTCACTATGAGCTGTCGAAGCTTGGCGGTAATATTGTGCTTGATACGGTGATTGACTCTCTGCACATGGCGACGATGAGTTATGTGCAGGAGGCGGTTCCTTTCTTGAAGGATTGGGAGGCGGTCAAGCGCACGTTGCAGCAGCAGCATTACGGCATTATTGAGGCGATTGCTTCTCACGATGAGCAGGCAGCCTATGAGCGGGTGTGCGAGCATATTACGTGGTTTTATTCGCTGTCTGACCGTGCTGCGGAGGAGCGGGCGCGGTTGCACCCGGCGCGGGATATTCTGCACGAGGATTTGTGCCACGAGAACGTACACGATGAAAACACGCACGCTGGCTAGGCTTTGCTTCTCAACCTCATAACCCCACATAGCTAAAGGGCGGTGCCCCGGAAGAATGACCTTCCGGGGCACCGCCCTTTAATTCATAAGCCCTATTACATGCATTCTTATAGGTGCTATACGTCATAAATATATGTTGTGTATCTGTTGTACGGGGGGGGTAACACTCTATCATGTTAGTAATCGGCTCACTACGCTTCTACTCCACAAACGCAGGTTCACACCATATAGCAGGTCTGTAGGTAGCATCCACGATACGCCCGTATCACTGCCGATTCTCGCCCATCAATGATGCTTGAGAAAGGTGAAGTCCATGGCAAAGAAGCCCTTCGCATCCCTCGCCCTTATCGGTATTGCCTGCTGTCTGGGTGTATCGAGTTGCTCCACCACCGTTGAAGTTAAGCAAGACATTCGCAATGTCCTGGCAAGCTACGAGAATCCCTCCCCGGACATTAACGTGGCCCTCGTCAACGAGGTCAAAAAGTGTATGAGCGAGAAGTCCTTCACCTACTCCGGTAGCCAGAACATTATTGACGGCTCCTCCGTTCATGAACTTGCGATGAGTGGCGCCCACTTCGCCAACGAAGAAGCGGCCACCCAGGGATACTGGTCCACCCGGCAGGGCAACGCTAGCTCCAGCAATGCACCCGCGATGGAAAACCCGGCATATCAGAAGGCGTTCCTAGGCGACTCTCAAGCCCCAGACAGCAAAACTGTCACCATCACGATGAGTAACGGTGCCCAGACCAGCATGGCAACAGATTCATGCCTGGGACGTGCGGCAGAGGCTGTCTTTGGCTCAGCAGAAAACTACCTCAAATACATCAACTTCATTAACGAGCTCATCGTGGGTGGATCCAAAAATAACGCAGTAGAAGAAATGGGGAAATACTACCGCGATGACACCACCTACGGTGCCTGCATGAAAGAAAGCGGATACGCCGACATCCAGCACTTCGGAGATGCTCCCAGCTACGCACAGAAAACCTGGGGTAAGTACAAGGCAACCAATGTAGCTGTCAAAGCGGAAGAGCAATCCCTAGCTCATGCTGACTACAACTGCCAAAAGTCCACTGGAATCCTGACTAAAGCACAGAATATCTACTACGAAAAGGCTGCGACCTGGCTCAATGAGCATGAACCGCTCATCCTTGAAGTACGCGATATCGAACGTCAGGCCCAGGAGCGTGCCGCAGCTCTACTCAACGGCAACTAGCCAAGGGCAACTAGCCAACGGCAAATAGTAAACGCTGATTCCTCGTTGGACATTTTCTAGCGAGATTTTTCTACCGATCCTCTGCTCTCAACCGCTTTCACCCGCGGATGAGAGCAGAGGATACACCCCTTTATTCAGCCCCCGCCACGTTGTTACCCTCAGCAATTACCCCTAGTCCCACCCCATATTTCACCGCAGAAAGGTGAACCCATGAACACGCAGCAGAGTTCAGAAAACCCCCGCCGCGCCGCCACGACGGCAACCATACGCGCCTACCTGGTTCCAGTGCTCGTCATTCTGCTCGTCATCACCGGCGGGTTCTCCATCTACGCGCTCAACACGGGGCTACGCACCAATGTTGAATCCAACGCGCAGCCATCCCGAGCCGCGCAACTAACAACCCGCATCAGCACGCAGACTGTTACCCGCACATACTCGGGAGAAGTCAGCGTGTCGTCTGCCCGAAGCTACACCGTGGGAACCCCTCAAGGAGTGGTGACCAGGGACGGCGCCAAAGCGGGCACCCAGCTGAGTAACGGCTCAATTATCACCACTATCAACGAGCGTCCCATCATCGCGTTCAAAGGTAGCATCCCCGCCTACCGTGACCTTGTCGTAGGCGCTCGCGGCGATGATGTTAAACAGCTCCAAGAAGCTCTAGAATCGCTCGGCTATAGCATCTGGGATGATGAAGGAAACTACGGCGAAGCAACCGCCAACGCTGTCTACCGTTTCTACCTCGATCGAGGCTACTACCCTCCCGGGGATACTGACCGAACCGAAGAAGGACGCTACAACACCGCCCTGCCGCTTTCTGAATACCTCTTCGCTGAAGGTAACGAGTACACCGTAGACAACAGCTGCGGTGCCAAAGGCCAAACTTCAACTCCGGCGCTGTGCACCCTATCCGCGGGTGGGTACCGTCTGGTGCTCTCCGCGGATGGTAGCGCTCTCAGCAATGAACTCGCTGAGGGACAGAAAGTCCAGATTCTTAGCGATAACGGAAGTCCGCTCGAAGGCACTCTGGGCGCGGCCCTCACACCCGAAGGCTCAACTAACGCTGACGGCGGCGCTAACGCAGGTGCCTCCAACGGTGCGCAGAACAGCGCGCGATCTAACAGCGATACCTCCGCACCGGGAGCTACTGCGCGGAAACGCTATCCCATCACAACCGACGTGCCGGAAAACACGACGGCATCAACACGTTTTCAAGCAACCGTCACTCTCAACCGAGGCGCTGAAAACGCCCTCGCGGTGCTCGAAGCAGCCGTCAAAACCGAAGAAAACGGAACGCACTCCATCACCCTGGATAACGGTCAGAGCGTTCCCGTCACCCTCGGTGTATGCTCCGCCGGAATCTGCGAGCTCGTCAACCCCACAGCAGAACTCAAGGCAGGCACCGTCGTAAAGCTGAAGGAGCGCTAAAATGCCTCATCACGAGACAGAACGCGCCTTCCCCGCAAGCGCTACCGCCTCAAAACCTAATATCGAGTGCCACAATATTGCGCGTTTCTTCCCGCCCGCCACCTGGGCGCTCAAAAACGCGACCCTCAGCATTCATGAAGGCGAATCAGTGGCCATTACCGGCGCCTCCGGAAGCGGAAAATCTACGCTCCTCTCTATCATCGGGCTACTCGATCAGCCCTCCGAAGGTGAGCTGAAAATATTGGGCCAAAACATGGGCACCGCCAGCGACACCGAGCGAACTGTAGCACGCCGTGAGCACATCGCTTTTGTCTTTCAGGCGTACCACCTTATCGCTCATCTGAACGCCACCGAGAACATTGCCCATACCCTCCGGATGCGCGGCGTACCGGGCCGTCAGGCACATCAGCGTGCGTTGCAGGCACTCGAACAGGTGGGTTTGGGGCACCGTTTGGAGGTTCTTCCACGCAATATGTCCGGTGGTGAACAGCAACGAGTCGCGGTTGCGCGCGCGTTAGCCTGCGCCCCGCGTATCCTACTGTGCGATGAGCCTACAGGAAACCTCGATACTGAAAACTCTCACAAGGTGTTGGATCTGCTCCTCGCCGGCCGTGCGGAGAAGCAAAGCCTGGTCATCATCACCCATGAACCCGATATCTCGGCTCGCTGCGACCGGCAGCTACACATGGTCGATGGGATGCTCGTTAGCCCCGAACTCACTCGTCCCGAAGAACCGGCCCACCAAACGCTCATAGAACCCGTTGTCAGGGGAGGATAGATGCTAAGGAACAACCTTCACTACGCTCTCCTTGCAGTTGTTCGCCGTTGGCGCCGCAACCTGCTCACGGTACTGGCGATGCTCGCGGGAACAACCACCATCATCATGCTGGTGGGCGTCAGCGAGTCGTCAGCGCTCAATACAAGCTCTCAGCTGGCCAGTTACGATTCCACCCGGCTCGGTGTGCGCCTCCAGCCGCAGACCTGGGATATACCGGAGGATGAACTGCTCTGGCGCGTTAACCAAGTTCCAGAGGTTAAAGCTGCCGGTACAGTCACCGTAGATACGCAGACAACGCGTCCACAAGTCAACAGGCCGGGGTATGAGGGCCAGCAAACGCCCCTTGCAGTCGTTTCAGAGGCAGGTTTGAAAGCACGAGGTGCGCACATTGTCGAAGGGCACTTTTCGGAGCCTGCCCGCGAGCGCCCCGGTGAGCCTACCGTCTATCTGGGTGTTGCCCTCGCAAAGGAGCTGGGGGTCAGCGCTGAGCCCGGGCGGAACATAATTGAGGTCAACGGAATGCGAGCCTATGTGCTCGGTATTATCCGTGACGGTGGCAAAAACGCTGCTCTCAGTAGCGCTCTTATTCTGCCGACCACCTCCACTTTCTTGCCGCAAGCCCACACCCTGCAACGCGGTATGGACGTCATCGTGAATCCAGGAAGTGCAGATACGGTCGCGGAACAGCTCAAGCAGGTGCTCGATCCGCAACGCACCCCCGTTGATACAAACATTGAGATTCCACCTTCACCGGTGACTCTTCGTGCTTCCTTGACGAAGGACAGTCGAGCTCTTACGACCATCATCCTAGTGGTTCTTATCGTCTCGACAAGCTTCGGCATTGTGATGACTATGCAGATTTCGGTCTGGGAACGCCGCCGGGAAATCGGCATCAACCGTGCATTAGGGCTGGGACGGCGAGATGTGGCAGTGAGCTTCCTGGCGGAGGCAGCCCTCCTCGGGGCCCTAGGCGCTCTTGGAGGCTTCATCCTCGGTGTTCTCGGTTCCTGGGTTGTGTGCCTTCTCAACGGATGGGCACTATCTCTGCCACCCCTTATCCTAGGGATTCCTTTCCTCGGCTTGGCTGTGGGTATCGTGGCGGGTGCATTGCCCGCCTACGCGGCAACGAAGGTTCAGCCGCTTGAGCTCCTGCAATAAGTGCCCAGCACTAAAGAGCGGTGCCCCGGAAGAATGACCTTCCGGGGCACCGCCCTTTAGCTATCTCAAAGACTTATTCGGCCCGAAATATTGAGTTTAGAACTTCGTGCCGGTCAGACGCTCATACGCCTCAACGTAACGGGCACGAGTCTTCTCCACAACATCCTCAGGCAGGTGCGGCACATTATCCGAACCATCCCAACCCGACTCCGGCGAACGCAGCCAGTCACGCACATACTGCTTATCGAAGCTCGGCTGCGCACGACCCGGCTCGTACTGGGTCGCATCCCAGAAACGCGAAGAGTCCGGGGTCAGCACCTCATCGCCCAGGGTGATCTCGCCGCGGTACGAATCGGTACCGAACTCCATCTTGGTATCCGCCAGAATAATGCCCTGCTCACGAGCGATCTTCTCCGCAGTGGTGTACAGGCTCAGGCTCAGCTCCTCCAGGCGCTCACCCACCGGCTGACCCACCTCAGCGTACAGCTCCTCACGGGTCACCAGCTCATCATGTTCACCCACCTCAGCCTTACCGGTCGGAGTGAAAATCGGGGTGTCCAGGCGGGAACCATCCACCAGACCCGCAGGCAGCTTCACACCAGCAATCTCACCGGTCTCGTTATACGCCGCCAAGCCCGAACCAGTCAGGTAACCGCGCACAATGCACTCCACCGGGAACATGTTCAGCGAACGGCAAATCATCGCGCGACCAGCCACAACATCCGGCACGTCGGTGGACAGCACGTGGTTCGGAACCTGCTTAAGCTGCTCAAACCACCACAGGGACATCTGAGTCAGAATCTTGCCCTTATCCGGGATTTCGGTGGGCAGAATACGGTCAAACGCGCTAATACGGTCCGAGGCGACAACCATAACCGAACCGGCACGCAGCTCAGCGTCATCATTGACAGTCAAGCCGGTAGCGTCAAAACGTTCCTCATTCGGAACGTACAGGTCGCGGACCTTACCGGAATAAATGTGAGTCCAGCCCGGGATTTCCAGGGGGTTAGAACGAGAAGTCATGAGAATTTCTCCTGATGAGGTGGTGTGATGTGGATGCAAAAAGTCTGTGTAATTACAATACCGCGACAGGCACGGCTCCCGATAGTGCCAAGCAGTCACCAATACAGCACAATCTTGAGGCAAAGAAGCGACCGGCTCCCCACCCTCAAGCGGGGAAGCCGGTCACACTAAGGTTTTAGCCGCGCGGAGCGGGAATCTGGATGCGGTTCTCCACAGCCTTCAGCGCAATATCGGTGCGGTACTGCGCGCCAGCCCAAGAGATAGCGCGAACGCCTTCATAGGCGGCGTTACGGGCGGCAGCCAGGTCGTCACCGAGAGCAACAACAGCCAACACACGACCGCCAGCGGTCAGCACGCCCTCCTCGGATGCGGCAGTGCCCGCGTGAATCACGTGCACACCCTCCAGAGCGTTCGCCTCATCCAGACCGGAAATGACGTCACCCTTGCGGGGAGTGTCCGGGTAGTTCTCGGCAGCCATGACCACGTCAACGGCGGTGCGGGGATCCCACTCCAGCTCGGTACCCTCAGAAATTTCACCGCGAGCAGCCGCACGCAGCAGCTGACCCAGCGGGGTGCGCAGACGCGCCAGAACCGCCTGGGTTTCGGGGTCGCCAAAGCGGGCGTTGAACTCGATAACGCGCACGCCGCGGCTGGTCACGGCCAGGCCACAGAAGAGCACGCCCACGAACGGGGTGCCGCGCTCAGCCATACGTGCAACGGTCGGGCGTGCGACCTTCTCCACGACCTCCTGCACGAAGCCCTCGGGCAGCCAGGGAAGCGGGGTGTAGGCGCCCATACCGCCGGTGTTCGGGCCCTCGTCATTGTCGAAAATGCGCTTGAAGTCCTGCGCGGGAGACAGGGGAAGAACGTTCTTACCGTCAGAGATGACGAAGAGGGACACCTCGGGGCCGTCCAGGAACTCCTCGATGACCACAGTGCCGCCAGCGTTGAAGCATGCCTGCGCGTGCTCCAGTGCCGCAGCACGGTCCTCGGTCACCACAACGCCCTTACCTGCAGCCAGGCCGTCGTCCTTGACCACGTAGGGTGCACCGAACTCGTCCAGTGCCGCCTGCGCCTCAGCGGCGTTCGTTGCCACGTAGGCGCGGGCGGTCGGCACGGAAGCCTCTTCCATGACCTGCTTAGCGAAAGCCTTAGAGCCCTCCAGCTGAGCGGCAGCTGCGGAGGGGCCGAAAACGTCAAAACCCGCCTCACGCAACGCGTCAGAAACACCGGCGACCAGCGGCGCCTCCGGGCCAATAACGACCAGGTCGGCGTTCAGTTCGCGTGCCAGGGCGGTTGCCTGGGCGGGATCATTCGCATCAATTGCGTGGACGGGAACATCCTGAGCAATACCGGCGTTGCCGGGGGCGCTGTGCACCTCAGTCACCTCAGGGTCGCGCAGAAGCGCACGGATAATAGCGTGTTCACGGCCACCGGGGCCCAGTACCAAAACCTTCATAGTATTTAGGGTACCCGGTACCCTCTCAAAAATGTGAGCTGAGCACACTAAAAATGCGGCTCTTCTCATGTAGCGGCACATTCGTAAGAATGCGCGCTGGGAGAAGAGCCGCACAGCTCGGCAGTTGAAGCTACCGAATCAAGCTAAAGCACTAGATGAGGGCGGTAATAGCAGCCAGGCCACCGAAGACAATACCGGGAGCGTTCGCGATGATGATCGGGACGTCCTTCTTGGGGCGCCACAGACCGTACAGAACCCACAGGGTGCAGTTCACAGCAGCGACCAGAGGCTGAATCCAGTCACCCTTGTGACCGCTCAGGTTACCGATAATCTGCGGGAAGTAGAAGACGTACATGAGCACTGCGGTCACAGAAGCAACGCGAGCCAGGATGGGGAAGAACTTTGCGTGGAATTCAGATTCTGCGCTCAAACCGCCCTTAGGGGAGGTGCTCTGTGCGGAGGTGGTTGCGGAGGTGTTGTTCTGCTCTGCCATGGATGTACTCCTTTACATGGTTTGCCGCTCACCAATCAAGAGTAAGTTGAGGAGGTGAGGGGCGCTGAGGATGCATACTCGTACCGGGTCGCGTCTAACTAGTTTCGCATAGATATAGGGGTCCCTGGGCTGCAGCAATTTCCTACCGGATGCATTACGCCCGTTCTCAGACTGCATATCGGGGCATGCCAGCCCCACGCTCACCTCCGCGCCACCGAGCGCGAATAGGGTCAAGCCGCACACCCCGTTTAAACTAGAAGAATGACCAACAGCACCACCACACAGGCCATTTCCCACGCCACCCACCAGAGCAGCGCCTTCGACGTAGAACTCGCGCAGCTCACCCGCAACAACCTTGTTGAAGCACGCCACCGCGGCCGCCTCATCCTGCTGGGCCCCGACGGCGATGTGCAGCTAGCCCTCGGTGATATTCACGAGCCTTTCTACCTGCGCTCCGCCGCCAAGCCCCTGCAGGCCATCGGATCCATGAAGGCGGGCGCGCCCCTGCGCGGCTCCCAGGTCGCCATCGCCTGCGGTTCACACCGCGGCACCTTCGAGCAGATGCGCGCCGTGCAGGACGTACTCACCCAGGGCAGCACCGAAACCAACCCGCTCACCCCGGCACACCTGGCGCTCAAGCCCACGCTCCCCTCCGATCAGCAGGCACGCCAGGCCATGACTCAGGCAAACCTCGCCGCTACCGCCCTGGCGCATCCCTGCTCCGGCAAGCACGCCGCGTTCCTATGGGCATGCACCGCCAAGCTTGAGCGCGGCGACCTCGAAGAGGGCTCGCAGAACTGGACCCTGCACAACTACCTCGACCCCGCACACCCGCTGCAGCAGGTCATTACCGAAGAAATTGAGGCGTTCACCGGCGAGCCGGTAGCCGCCATCGGCGTTGACGGCTGCGGCGCCCCCGTGCACGCCGTCTCCCTGCTGGGTGCCGCACGCGCCTACTCGACCCTCGGCTCGGCAATCCGCAACCTCGGGGCGGATGCGCGCGCCTCCACGGTCGCGACCGCCATGGTGGATTACCCCGAGCTGATTCAGGCGCCCGGCTCCCCCGACACCGTGCTCAGCGAAGAGCTGGATGCAATCGTCAAGGGCGGCGCGGAGGGCGTGCTCTGCATTGGTCTGCGTTCGGGCGCGTCCGTGGTGGTGAAGATGAGCGACGGTTCGCACCGCGCCATGTACGCCGTGGCTCTGCGTGCTCTCGTTGCTGGCGGCTACCTGAGCGCCGAGGAATACGAGCGCCTACTCGCTCTGGTGGTTCGCCCGGTGACCGGCGGCTACGTGGACAGTGAGCCGGTTGTGGTGGGTGAGCTGCGCGTACATGCGGAGCTTTTACATGCGGAGCTTTTCACCCGCGAGGATCCGACTCCCGGCGACCCCGAAGAGAACGCCCAGGAAGAGGACTAGTCGTGGCGATTCGACGTAAGACCAGCGAGGAAGTGGGCATGGCGGCGGTCTGCGAAGTACGTGCCTTCTTTGAGGCGCAGTGTGCGGCAACCGGCGAGCCCGCAGATTCGCATGCCCGAGGCGAGTACCTGCTGAACAGCTACCTGCTGAACAGTGCCGAGGTGGAGCAGACGTTTGCCGCGCTCCCCCGCTCGGTACGTGCAACCTTCGTGCGTTTCACCCTGGAGGAGCTGGCGACCCTCGCCCCCGGCAATAGTGTGGAGGTGCGCGTACCCCCGCTGGGCGTGACCCAGTGCGTGGCGGGTCCTCGCCATACGCGCGGCACTCCCCCGTCCGTGGTGGAAGCGCGCCCGCTCGTGTGGGCGGCGCTGGTGCTGGGTGCGTGTTCGTGGGCGCAGGCGGTGAGTGCCGGTGCGCTGGATGCCTCGGGCGAGCGCAGTGACCTTTCGGGCTTGTTGCCGCTCTTCTAGAATTTGCTACGAGCCCGCAGGCTACGAGCCCACAAGCCCACGCAGTTTCATGATTTGGTGTGTTTGCTGCCCGTTCTAGCGTTCCATCCTGAGGTATTTAGCGTATCCTTCACCACAGCGTCTCTGAAACCCGGTACACTTTTAAGGGTCTGGTGTATGCTATGGCACACGCAGGCAGGTGTGAGTGCGGCAACACGCCCCAATCTTGCGCCTGCGCAGACGCATCCGCAGTCCCAACGTCGAAAAGAAGTGAATTGATTCGCCCCGACGGAAAACTCACTCACGACCTCGATCCGATTGACCACGGCCCCAAGGACGCCTGCGGCGTCTTCGGCGTCTGGGCTCCCGGCGAGGACGTGGCAAAGCTAACCTACTACGGCCTGTACGCACTCCAGCACCGCGGCCAGGAATCAGCAGGTATCGCAACCAGTAACGGCAAACGTATCCACGTGTACAAAGATATGGGACTCGTCTCCCAGGTCTTTGACGAAGCCACCCTCAGCTCCATGCCCGGCGACCACGCTATCGGCCATGCCCGATACTCCACCACCGGCGCATCCCACTGGGCTAACGCACAGCCCACCCTCGGTACCACCCCGCACGGCACGCTCTGCCTGGCGCACAACGGTAACCTCACCAACTCGGCTGATCTCTACGACCGTGTGCTCGAAAAGAACGGCGGCAAGCCGCCCAAGCACGGCGAACTCGCCCAGGGCAACACCACCGACACCGCACTCGTCACCGCCCTGCTGGCGGAGCACGATTTCGATTCCCTCGAAGAAGCAGCACTCGACCTGCTGCCGACCCTGCGCGGTGCTTTCTGCCTCACCTTCATGGATGAGAACACCCTCTACGCTGCACGCGACCCGCAGGGCGTTCGCCCCCTCGTACTCGGTCGCCTGGAGCGCGGCTGGGTTGTCGCATCCGAAACCGCGGCACTTGATATTGTCGGCGCGTCCTTCGTGCGTGAAGTTGAGCCCGGCGAATTCCTCACCATTGACGAGAACGGTCTGCGTTCCCAGCGCTTCGCAGAAGCTAAGCCCGCAGGTTGCGTCTTCGAGTACGTTTACCTCGCTCGCCCGGACACCACCATCTCCGGCCGTAGCGTCTACGAATCCCGCGTGGAAATGGGCCGTCAGCTCGCTCGTGAGCACGCTGTTGAAGCTGACCTGGTCATGCCCACCCCCGAATCCGGTGTTCCTGCCGCTATTGGTTACGCCGAAGAGTCCGGTATTCCTTACGGTAACGGCCTGGTCAAGAACGCTTACGTGGGTCGAACCTTCATCCAGCCTTCGCAGACGATTCGCCAGCTCGGTATCCGTCTGAAGCTGAACCCGCTCAAGTCCGTGGTTGCCGGCAAGCGCCTCGTCGTCATTGACGACTCCATTGTTCGCGGTAACACCCAGCGCGCCCTCGTGCGTATGCTCCGCGAAGCCGGCGCGAAGGAAGTGCACGTGCGCATCTCCTCCCCGCCCGTGAAGTGGCCCTGCTTCTACGGTATTGACTTCGCCTCCCGCGCGGAACTGATCGCTAACGGCCTGTCCGTGGACGAAATCGCCTCCTCCCTGGGCGCCGACTCTCTCGGCTTCATCTCCCAGGACGGCATGATGGCAGCCACCGAGCAGCCCGCCGAAAACATGTGTACCGCATGCTTCACCGGCGAATACCCGATTGAGCTGCCCAGCGAGGAACGACGCGGCAAGTCCCTCTTCGACTCCGAGGAGAAGGGCAAGGGCGGCCCCCTCGCCGGTAAGGCTGCTGAGGTGACCGTGGAACGCCCCGTTCCCTCCAAGCCCGAGCACGCCGAGGCTGTCTCCATTGAAACCCGCGAAGGCACCGAAACTCTCGAAACGAAGTTCGACCCCTCCGCAGTACAGATTGCCGAAGACGATGCCGGTATGGGCATGTGCAACCCCGGCCCCGACGCCGACCTCGAGGCACTGCTCACCGAGCAGGACCGCACCCCCGCAAACTCCTCCGCTACCACTACCCCGAAGGAATCCTAATGAGCGAGAACACCACCACCGTAACCTACGCAAGCGCAGGTGTTGACGTAGAGGCTGGCGATCGCGCCGTTGAGCTGATGAAGGGCGCTATCAAGGCGACCCACAACTCCTCCGTCGTTGGTGGCGTGGGCGGCTTCGCGGGCCTGTACGACGTCTCCGAGCTCGTCAAGTACCGCAAGCCCTACCTGGCTACCTCCACCGACGGTGTGGGCACCAAGGTCGCTATTGCGCAGGCACTGGATATTCACGACACCATCGGTTACGACCTGGTCGGCATGGTCGTGGACGACATTGTCGTGTGCGGTGCGAAGCCGCTGTTCATGACCGACTACATTGCCACCGGCAAGGTCGTTCCCGAACGTATCGCTGACATTGTGCGCGGTATCGCTGGCGCATGTGCACAGGCTGGTACCGCACTGGTCGGCGGCGAAACCGCTGAGCACCCCGGCCTGCTCGCAGAGGACGAGTACGACGTTGCGGGCGCAGCAACCGGTCTGGTTGAGGCAGACGAGCTGCTCGGCCCCGAGCGCGTGCGTGAGGGCGACGTGCTGATCGCTATGGCGTCCTCCGGTATTCACTCCAACGGCTACTCCCTGGTCCGCAAGGTCCTGAACGTTGCCGGCTGGGGCCTGGAGCGCCAGGTGGACGAGCTGGGCCGCACCATCGGTGAAGAACTGCTCGAACCCACCCGCGTGTACGCGGCAGACTGCCTGGATTTGGCGGCAGCATTCCCCGTCAACGGCGAAGACGGCACCACCGGCAGCGGTGTGCGCGGCTTCTCCCACGTGACCGGCGGCGGCCTGGCTGCTAACCTGGCTCGCGTTCTGCCCCAGGGCCTGGAGGGCCGCGTGGACCGCTCCACCTGGCAGATTCCCGCAATCTTCTCCCTAATCGGTTCGCTGGGCAACGTGCCCCTTGCCGACCTGGAGCGCACCCTGAACCTGGGCGTGGGCATGATTGCTATCGTTGACCCCTCCGTGGCTGAGGCTGCTACCAAGCGCCTGAACGACCGCGGCATCCCCTCCTGGATTATGGGTGACGTTGTTGCCGCCGGCGAGCCCGAGGCTAACAACCCCGATTACGTTCAGGGCGCTAAGGGCGTGGACGGCGGCGCGGTTCGCCTGCTGGGCTCCTACGCTTCCTAAGGAGGCTTTCTCCAGTAGACAGCGAGCGCTAGTTTGCTGGTGCTGATGATTCGATGGGCCGGGGCGGTCACCATGCGGTGGCCGCCCCGGTCTTTTGTGTGCCTACCGGCAGGGTGTGCTGTCAGCACTGCCAGCTATGAGTGCCACCAGGTTTTTATTTATTTTCACGCACATTTCGGTTGGTTTTTATCTTTTAATATCAACCACATTTTTAATGCATTTCAGTGCTTACACCACAGTGTTAAAACATCTACTTATCACCCCACTTTCCAAGGGCACCACGTAGCTCACCTCGCATACCTAAACATTCAAGTTTCACTTACATAAACCCTTAATGATTAGGCACTATTCAGCCTGTATGGGTTGATTTTATGCACATTAACCCAAGAAAACTGCCTTAAAAATCCCTAAAGCTCACCCTGAAGTGATACCTTAGAAATGTACGTTGCACACCGTCCAAAATGAGTTCTTCCGGGACGAAAAAGGGTCAAATAAACGCTATTCCCTCACCCCATTCATTACTTCAGCGCGCCCAAAAACAGGCCCCTTTTGCCGCCCAGTAAAAACTCCATACGCACCTTGTGCACCTACAGACGGAGACAGCAGTACACATCACGCAGTCCGTATACCACCTACATCAGGAGAACCAGATGGGGCTTCCATACATCGGCGCATGCCGCGCTGAAACACCTCCTCGCCACTACCCCGATAACCGTCGCCGCACGCGCCCCGCACACGCAGCCATGAGCCTGCTCACCGCCGGCGCACTCCTCTTCGGAGGCGACCTGCCCGCCGTCCTCGCGCAGGCACCCAGCGACGAAGCCATCCTGGCAGCAGCCCAGGCGGCACCCCAAATCGAAGGGCCCGTCAGCCCCCTCAATCTGATGCGCAATGGCGCAGCACGCCCTAACACCCCCACCGCGCCTGCTCCAGGTACGCTCCCCCAGCAGAAGTTCGACCGCTTCATCGTCACCTACACCGACGAAGCCAAGCAGCGTAAGCAGCAGAACGAAGGCAATCGGGATGCAATCCAAGACATTGCTAATGACGTTAAAGACACCGTTGATATTGCCAGTGAATCTCTGAACATCGACACCCAAACCCTGCGCAGTACCTCCACCAATGACGCCGTCATCCAAACCTCCAAAACCCTCAACAAAAATGAGGCGAAGGAGTTCATGGCGAAGGTCGCCTCCGACCCGGACGTAGCTTCCGTCGAACCCGACTACATCAACTACCCCGCCGCAGAAGGCGACATCACCTTCCAGTACAACGACCCGCAGTACAGCAAGCAGTGGAACCTCACCAACCCCACCACCGGCGTTCAGAACACCGGTAACGCACGCCTGCGCCGCGGCGCATACGTGAAGGTCGCCGTACTCGACACCGGCTACGTACCGCACCCCGACCTGGTCACCGGCATGGCGAACGGCTACGACTTCGTCAGCGACCCGCTCAGTGCCCGCGACGGCGACGGCCGCGACCCCAATCCCAGGGATGAAGGCGACTACGCGCCCTACAACCTCTGTAAGGATCAGGCGAACGCCCACATCTCCACCTGGCACGGCACCAGCGTTGCCGGCATTATCGGCGCCCGCGGCAACAACGGCATGGGCATGGTTGGTACCGCCGACCTCGCCCGCGTGCAGCCCGTGCGCGTGCTGGGCCGATGCGGTGGCCGCACCTCCGACATTGCCGACGCCATCATCTGGGCAGCCGGCGGACACGTTGACGGCGTACCGGATAACACCTACCCCGCCAAGATCATCAACATGTCTATCGGCACTGTGACCCGCTGCCCCGCCGCTTACCAGCGCGCGATCGACATTGCCCGCTCCAAGGGCGCACTCGTGGTCGCCGCGGCTGGTAACGGCAACACGGAAGCCTCCAAGTACGCGCCCGCCAACTGCATGGGCGTCATCACGGTTGGCGCAACCACCAAGGCTGGCACGCGAGCGTCATTCTCAAACTACGGCACGAGGGTTAACATCTCGGCGCCGGGTGAGGACATTCTCACCCTGTCCATGAAAAGCCTCAACCGCCCGGATTACACTAAGTTCAGCTACGACTACGAGAGCGGCACTTCCATGGCGGCACCTCATGTCTCCGCTCTGCTGGCGCAGCAGCTGGTCAACGGCACCTCCATGACCACCAAGCAGGTCGAGGAGGCGTTTACTCTCACGGGGACGAACCGCATCAAGTGCGATAAGTACTTCTGTGGACGAGGCATTATCAACAGCTTCAAACTGGCTAAACAAGCTGGAAACCTGGACGCGAATGGTAAGGTGACCTTCCTGCGGCCGCGCAAGGTCATTTCTAAGGGTCTGAGCGCCGGAGCGTCTAACACCAAGATTGCGGACGACACCGGGGCCGTAGCCACCACCGAGGAAAACCGCACCGATGCCCACAGCCAGATTCCTGACGACCGGATTCCCGGCGCCCCCGCCACGGAAATCCCCGAAGATGCCCAGGTCTATGACCTGAACGGTGACGCCGAACCCATCACCCAGGACGAGCCGCTGGTCACCAACCCCGCGCAGAAGCCCCGCGAGGTCAATGAACAATAAGCTATCCGCTACGGACGCCACACCGGGCCCAGCCGACAGCGCATAGCGAAGCCCCCGATGAAAGAAATCATCGGGGGCTTTTCACGTCTACAACGAGGTTCAGCTAGTGGAGATGATTAGCGGTGGTTACCGCTCGCGAAACCCAGGTATCCGGTGTTCGGGTAGGTGTTCGCAGAAGCACCGTACCAGGAGCGGTAACGGGAGGTGTGGCCGTGACGCGGACGCGACGGGTAGGAGGGGCGAGTGACCGGGCGGGACGGGCGAGTCACCGGGCGGGAGGGGCGGGTAGCCTTAGGCGCCGGGGTTGCCTTCGGAGCCGGGGCCTGCTGACGCTTGGCGTCCTCTTCAGCCTTCTTGCGGGCTGCCTCTTCAGCTGCCTTCTTACGTGCGGCCTCCTCCTCAGCCTTCTTGCGTGCCGCCTCAGCCGCAGCAGCATCGGCAACCTCGCGGTCGGAGCGGACCTGCTGAACCGCACGCGCCGCATTCACAATGCCGGAACCGCACGCGGACTGGTCACACTCAACACCCTGAGAGGTGGACTGCAGAACCTTCTTCGCCTGAGCGTAGGTCAGCTTCGGGTCGACCGCCTTCATGAGCGCCACAATACCGGCAACATGCGGTGCCGCCATGGAAGTGCCCTGGTACTCGGCGTAGTCAGCCTTACCGGGAGCGGTCTTACCGGCGTTCAGGGTGGAGAGAATACCGCCACCCCAGTAGCGGCGGTCGCCACCGGGTGCGCTCACGTCCACGCGGGAGCCGTAGTTGGAGAAGTAGGAGCGCTTGCCGTTCTTATCGGTCGCACCAACGTTGATGACGTCCTCACAGTTGCCGGGGCTAGACTTCGAGGCATCAAAGTTGTTGTTACCCGCTGCGACAACCACGATGGAGCCGCGCTTATTCGCCTGAGCAATCGCCTGGCGGTACGGGGTGGTGCAGGTGCCCTCGCTACCGATGGACATGTTAATGACCTGGGCGGGGTTCTGGTTTGCGGGTACGCCGCGCACGCTACCACCAGCAGCCCAAATAATGCCGTCGGTAATGTCCGAATCGAAGCCGCCGCAGGCGCCCAGAACGCGCACGGGCACGATCTTCGCCTCGGGTGCCACACCGGCGATGCCCTCGTTGTTGTTTGCGATAGCGGCGATAGTGCCCGCCACATGGGTGCCGTGCCAGTCGGAGGCGGTCGCCTTCGAACCGGTGAAGCACTGGTTATCTACGGTCCAGTTACCGGCATCGGTCGGGTCGGAGTCGCGGCCGTCGCCATCGTTGGAGAACGCCGACTCAGCGATGAAGTCGTAGCCGGGCAGCACGTTAGCGTCCAGGTCCGGGTGGGCGGTAATGCCGGAGTCTAGCACCGCCACGGTCACACCCTTGCCGCGGGTGGTGCCCCACGCCTCCAGCGCGGAGACGCCCTTCTCACCGGTGAGGGACCACATGCGGTTCATCTTCGGGTCGTTGATCTTGACGGTTTCTGCGGTGCTATCCACGGTGGCGTAGCGGCGCATATCGGGCGAGACGGAGGCGACCTTGGAGTTCGCACTCAGGGCGTCCATGTACTGCTGCGCCTGGGCGGGGGTGAGCTCCGCGGAGGTGGTGACCACGCTGGCATCCAGCGCGGTGGAGCGGACGTAGCTGGTCTTAATGTTCAGTAGCTCGTCGATGCTCTGCACCTCGGAGGTGATGCCCGCGTAGAGTGCGTCGGCCCAGGTTGCCTGCTGGGTGCCGGCGGCTGCGGACCAGTCGATCTGGTCTGCGGTGGCATCGGTGGAGGCGGCGTTCTTCGCCTCATCGGTGTAGGTGATGATGAAGCGGTTGTACGCCACGGGCGCGGCCTGCGCGGTATTGGAGATCTGGGCGGTGTTAGAAGCCTGTGCCGCCGCAGATGCCTTGGGCTGGGTGGCCTGCGCGGTGGGTGCCGCCACGGCGGGGATCACGCTTGCCGAGAGCAGGCAGGTTGCGGTGACGAAGCTCAGCAGGGAACGCTGTGAGGAGCGTGCCTGCGAGGGGCGAGCAATGCGAAGCATGGACGTCCTTGAGGTGAGTGGTACCGGGTGCGCACGGTGCGGCGTAGCGTTGCCGACTCGCGTTGAGGGCGTGCGCTCGGTACGAGTGAATACGGAAGAGTGAGGTGTTGGTGCATTGTGTGGGCTGTGATTTGGTTTCACAATGTGCATGCACGGGTACGCACCGTGAGATACTCTAGCACCCTTTTTGGGTTACTTTATGAATAAAATAACCTTTGTGATGCAGATCATTTTATGCAAAGATGAGCAAAATTTAAATCTTCACTTTAAGGCGCCAGAATACCTCGACTAGGCATTTCTTTATCTGCATTTACATGAAGGAAAAATCTCATTATTTACGCCACACTATCGAGCTTTAGCCGCTATATACCTGGAAAAAGGTGCTAGGATAGCGATATCTCACCACATAAACTACTTCCGAAGAACTCCCGCACGGGGGTTTTAGAGAAAAATACACATCAATGCAGTGATGTGCATTTTCTTTTTCTATTCGCTCCTCACAAGCAAATACACAAAAGAATGCAGATATTTTCTCGAAGGTGCATTTATGTGGGTGAATAACCAACCCACTTGCCGCTTCCGGCACTCACATACGCAAAGGACCCCGATGTCTTTTACCACTCACCCCTCAGCACGCGGCATCGCACGCACCGCACTGAGCCTGGGTACTGCAGCAACACTCGTCGCAACCCTGGGCGCACCCGCATCCTTCGCGGCACCCGCAAAGGCTAACAGCGCCGAACGTGCCAAGGCGCACACCACCATCTCCTCCCTCAGCTTCAAGCAGCAGAAGGCAGGCTTCAACCGCTTCGTTATCACCTACACCGATAGCGCACTAAACGCGGGCGGCGTCAACTGGGCAAGCCCCGCAGGCACCCAGGTCGCCACCTGGAGCGACTCCCTCTACCAGGGCCTCACCTCCGAGGTGAAGAGCGTCGACGACCTCTTCAAAATCAAAACCAACTACGTGCGCACCACCGCCCAGAAGGCAACCGTGGTGACCGTCTCCTCCAAGCTCACCGCAGAGCAGGCGGAGAAGTACATGGCAACCCTGAGCTCCAACCCCTCCGTCGCATCGGTTGAGCCCGACCTGCTGCGCCGCTCCACCGCGCGCACTCGTACCGCTACCACCTCCAAGGTGGCTCAGGTAGCTCAGGCCGCTCAGGCGTCGAACCAGGTTGTAGCGCCCAACGATACCCTCTACCCGCAGCAGTGGAACCTGCACGGTACCAAGGGCCTGGGCGCGCCCGAGGCGTGGAAGACCACCCAGGGTGCTGGCGTGACCGTTGCTGTGATTGACTCCGGCATCGTCAAGCACCCCGACCTGGACGCGAACGTTCTGCCCGGCTACGACTTCATCACCGAGCCCTCCATCGCCCGTGACGGCAACGGCCGCGACTCCGACCCGACCGACCAGGGCAACTGGGAAGAAGCAGGTGTCTGCGGTGCTGACTCCGAGGCAAGCGAGTCGAACTGGCACGGCACCCACGTTGCCGGTTCCATCGCCGCAATTATGAACAATAAGCGCGGTATCGTCGGCGTGGCGCCCTCCACCAAGATCCTGCCCGTGCGTGCTCTGGGCATGTGCGGCGGCTACGACTCCGACATTGCGGATGCAATGGTTTGGGCGGCTGGCGGCACCGTTGAGGGCGTTCCCGCGAACTCTAACCCCGCCAAGATCATTAACCTCTCCCTCGGCGGCGAGGGTACCTGCCCCGCAACCTACTCTAAGGCTATTGCTGAGGTGAACAAGCGCGGCGCGATTCTCGTCGTTGCAGCTGGTAACGATGGTCAGGACACCTCCAAGGTCGCTCCGGCTAACTGCGGCGGCTCGATTGTGGTGGGCGCTACCGACCAGGAGGGTAAGCGTAGCGACTTCTCCAACTACGGCAAGCTCGTTGATGTGAGCGCCCCCGGTAGCGGCATCATGTCCACCGTGGATCTGGGTACCACCGTGTCCACCGGCGCAGGCTACACCGAGTACGACGGCACCTCCATGGCGGCACCCCAGGTTGCCGGCGTGATTGCGCTGATGAAGTCCGTGGATCCCTCGCTGAACGCTGAGCGTGCAAAGCAGATTCTGAAGCAGAGCTCCAAGCCGCTCACCTGCAATGTGAACGCTTGCGGCTCCGGCATTGTGAACGCGGCGAGCGCACTGGCTGCTCTGCAGGGCAAGAAGGACCCGAACCCTGCTGCGAAGCCCTGGCCGAAGCGTGCCCCCAAGCACCCGACCCGTGCGGCACGTGTTGGTTACGTGACCAACCCGGCTGTTAACCACAACCCGCCGTTCCTGATTACTGCTCACGGCCTGATTCCCGGTCAGTAATCGGTGCGTTATCCTTTGGAAGCCGGTGAGCCAATAGGCTTCTGAAGGCAGATATGTACAAAAAGCCCCCGTTGAGTTTTCTCAGCGGGGGCTTTTCGTGAACAGAATGCTACCGCTTGTGGTGCGGCAGCTTGCATCTCCCACCCACCCTCACGACTGACGGGTGGGAGAAGTTGTATAGGTAGCCCCTAGCGAACTAGCCACTAGTGAACTGGCCGCTAGGGTAGGCGGGCTAGGGGCGTACCTGGGAGGCGGGCACACCGGTGCGGATACCGGCAACCTCCATGCGAGCGGACTCGTAGCTCACCGCACGCAAACCGGATGAGGCGGCGATTGTTTGAGTCTTTTCTCGCGTATTTTCCTGCCACCGAGTGGGTAGAAAAACCCAGCGGCGCTGAACCGCGAAGCTGATCGGGATCAGAATCAGTTCGGTCAGGATCTTGGCGACCAGCAGGGACGCGCCCAGGCCGGTCAGAGCTTCCATCAGAGCCGCGTTGGCTGCGAGGATGCCCACCGCCAGCACGGTGTAACGTACCAGCGAGGAGGATGCGGAGGGGCGTGCACCCCCGTCGTGCATGAGCATTCGGTTGACGGTGAAGTTCGTCAGCGCCGAAATGATGCGGGCACCGACCACGGCCGCCAGTAGCGGAACGCCCATGCCCACCAGGACGAACAGGGCGATAGCATCCACGAGGAAGCCGGTCAGGAAAGACGAAGCCAGGAAGGCAAGCAGTGGTGCGTAAATCAGCGCCGAGTCCTGCAGCGGCCTAAAGTGGCTGGTCGGGTTGCCGGGCTCGTAGACCTTCACGATGGGCACCTGCACCAGGTCCACATCCGCGCGGGTTGCGCGCAGCAGCATGGAGAACTCGTACTCGTACTTATCGCCGGGGATCTGCAGCAGCCAGTCCAGGATTTGCGGGGTGAAGCCGCGCAGGCCGGTCTGGGTGTCTGCCACGCGGGCGCCGGTCGCCAGGGCGAAGAAGCCTACGGTTGCGCTGTTGCCAATCTTGGAGCGTAGCGGCACCTTGGTGCCTTCTTCGCCGGCGTTGGGGTCGGGCTTGGTACGCACACCGAGCACGATGCTCTTCTGGCCTGCCGACGCCGCGGTTTCGGTGCGCACACCCACGCGGAAGATGTCCTGGGGTAGGTGCTGGCCGTCCGCATCGGCGGTGACGATGACCTCGCCGGGGCGGTTTGCTTTCGCCCAGGCGATGCCGGTGCGCAGTGCCGCACCCTTGCCCTTGTTGGAGGGGTGGGTCTGCACGGTCACGCCGTCGATACGCAGTTCGGTAAAGATCGGTGCGTAGGTGCTGCCGGATCCGTCGTCAATGACGAGGATTTCGGCTCCCGGGTCCTGTTCGCGCAGGGCCCAGGCAAGGCGGACCAATGACTGGTCCGGCTTATAGGCGGGTATCAGGATAATCACGATGCGCTCCCTGCAATGTAGAGGATGTCACTGGTGCCACGCTCCTTGGTGCCACCCTGGGGGCGGTTGACCAGCTCGTTGTTGAAGACCATGGCGGAGGAGCCGCCACCATCCAGGTTGTAGGCGCTGACGCAGCCGAGGTCCTTGAACATCTGCGCGAACTCGGGCATGGTCACGCCGCGCGAATAGTTGGTGGAGCGGCCGTCAACCACGATGAAGACCAGGTGGTTGGTGCCAAGCACACCCACGCCAGTTCGCGGCTGGTTGCCCTGGATGGAGTGGTTACCAAAGTTGGTGTCCACCTCGACGCTGTCGATACCGTCGACAACCGCGGAGTCCTTGACCAGTGCCGGGCCGAAGGAGAGGGTGTTCCACACGCCTTCGTTGACGAGGGTCTGGGCGTTGGTTGCGGTTTCGTCGTAGAGCTTGACGGAGCCGTCGCGGTAGAAGGCCAAACCCTCGCGAGCGCCGGAGTCACGGTAGACAACACCGTTTCGAATCACGATGCCGGTTGTACGGAAGCCGTAGTAGTCACCGTTGATCGCCCAGATGCCGTTGTGTTCGGAGGCGATGTTCGAGGGGGTGTCGATAATGTTCTGGCCGAACTTGTTGTTGGCGAAGGCGCTTCGCAGCAGGGTTGCGTTGTCGAGCTTGATGTCTGCTACAAAGGAGACGACCGCATCCGAGCCGCTGCCGGTGGTGTTGGAGGTGATGGTAATCGAGCCTTCGTTAGCGGTGAGGCTCTGACCGTTGACCTTCACGCCGGTCAGTTCGGTGGGGTCTGGGGTGGCGGAACCGGAGGCGCTTGCGTTTGCCTGGGCCGCTGCCGCCTCGTAGGCGGTGGTGTCTTCAATTTCGGTGTGCTCTGCCAGGTAGCGGTTGTAGGCCCAGCCTGCGCCGCCTCCGACTACTGCGAGTGCGCCGATGCCGCCGCCGATGAAGATTCGACGGGTGAGCTTCTTCTTGGCTAGCTTCTGCTCTGCGGCGGTTTGCGCTGCGTTAGCTTGTTCTGCTGCGGTCTGGGTGGCCTGGTCAATGTTCTGAGTCATGTTCTGTTCGTTGTTCATGTCTCTAGAATGCTGGTCTATTCTCTGTGCCAGGCATGACTAAGCTATGCAGAAGCTATGTATGTTTATTCATTTCAAACTTTTTTATTACTGACTATGCTCTATTACCAGATGGACTTATGCGCACCTATGTATAAACATGTATATTAGCTTTGTGCTCCGCACAGTTACAACCCCCGTGGGCTACCCGCCCTCGCGCATCCACCCGGGTGCATCCGCACAAACTGCGGGCACGAAAAAACCGGCTGAGCACCCCGTGCGGGGTCTCAAGCCGGTTCATCATCTGTCGAATACGATCGGTCGATATGCACCGAATCATTCCGCGTATTCTTTATGCCTCATCCTCGTAGGACGCGTACTTTTCTGCGTATGCCGAGTAGTCGTCCTCGTCGTCATAGCGACGGCGGGACGAATCGGAGGACTTCGTTTTCTTCGCGCTACTGAGCTCGCGCTCGAGTGCGCTGTAGTCGGTCTCGGGGCTGAAGTACTTCATCTCCCGAGCCTGCCTTGTTGCTTTAGCCTTCTGACGGCCGCGCCCCATGGCGTGACCCCCTCTTTCATCCTGTCCGAGGCGAACAGCACGCGCGGCGCATCGCTCTCGGATCGTTCAACAGTCTTTACTACACTATAGAGTACCCTGTTTCAGCCCTGAATGTCTCGCTGAACGTCACCTATTTTGCGTATCAGAGCACTTCTTCGCACCGGAACAACCGTTTTATTTTGCACCCGCGACTTTTTTACCCCAGAGGCCACAGAGCCCCGCACCGGACGTATCGCTACATCCAATGCGGGGCTAGGGTCTCCCCTACCGGCTCACTCACAAGACCGGGTTCAGAGAGGGTACCGTGCCGGTCATGACATCCAGCACGGGGTTTGAGGGGCGCTCCTTCCGCTTAGCTTGCGGTAAAGGAGCGCTAGCTTGCGGTGAAAGAACCCAGCGAGGTGGCGTTAGACGCCAGGGTGGTGCTGGATGCATCCACGCTATCGGTGGTGGTGTACACGGTGTAGCTCTGACCCTTGGTGATCTTGGAGCTGGAGACCAGGATTAGTGCGGTGTTGGAGTTCGTAACCTTGTAGTTTGCCACCACATTACCGGAGGAGTCGGCCACCTGCACGGTGGTGCCTGCGCTCAGGTTCGATACATTGCTAATCTTCACGTAGCCGCTGGTGGAGTTGGTCGAGGGAGCCTCGAACATGTCACCGGAGTTACCCGCGGCCACGGTCGTGCCGTTGAGCAGCAGGTCGCCGTTGGTGTCCAGGGAGGTGTTACCACCGGTGAAGGGGCCGTTCACAACCAGGGTGCCACCGGAGAGGGTCGCAGTACCGTTGGAGTCGATGCCGTCACCGTTCGCGTTCACGGTGACGGTACCGCCGGTGATGTTGATGGTTGCGTCGACGACCTCGAAGGTGCCGCCGCCACCGCCCATACCACCAGCTGCACCGCCGCCGGCCGGGGGCTGGCCCATGGTACCGGAAGGAGCCTGACCGCCGCCTGCGGGTGCCTGACCTGCGCTACCGCTGGGTGCCTGGGGTGCAGACTGGTTACCCTGTGCAGACTGGTTGCCCTGGGTGGTCTGCGTGGCCTGCGTGGAGGAGGTCGAAGCCGACTCGGTGCTGGTAGAGGTGGTGCTGTACGAGGCGTTGATACCGTCATCCGAGCTGGTCACGTTCACGGTACCGTCCAGGATGTTGATGTACTGCGCCTCAATACCCTCGTTCGACTGGGTAATGTTCAGGGTACCGCCGGAGATTTCAAGCACGCGCTCAGCCTTGAAACCGTCATCACCTGCGGAGATGTTCACGGTACCGCCGCTCAGGCGTACCCAGCCGCGGTTGCCGTCGGTGTCATTGGTTGCCTTGATACCGTCCTGACTTGCGGTCACGGTGACGGTACCATCCAGGATATCGACGTAGTCCTTACCCTTGATGCCGGTGTTTGCCGCGCTCACTTCCAGGGTGCCGGAGGCAATCACCAGGCCGTCAGAGGTGTGGACGCCCTCTTCGTACTTACCTTCGACCTTCAGGGTGCCTTCGCCCGCCAGGGTCAGGTCACTCTTGGAGTAGATGGCTGCGTCGGGGCTGCCGCTGGCGGTATCGGAGTAGGAGGAGCCGTCAGAGACGGTGTTGGTGGTGCCCGAGGCGGTGTAGATAACGACCTCGTCCGCCTCAACAACGTTGATTGCCGCACCGGTGGAGTTGGTGATGGTCGCGTTGTTCAGGATCAGGCGGACCATGTCGCTATCTGCTGCCTCAACCTTGATCTGACCCTCGTAGGTGCCGCTGAGCTTGTAGTTACCCGCCTTGGTGATGGTGATGACGCCGTCGCTGACGGTCACGCCGTCGGTCGCGGTCGGGTTAGAAAGATCGATAGTAACTTCGCTGGAGGAGTCCCAGGTGACATCCTTTGCGGAGTAGTGGGTGTCCTCGGCGAGCTTCGCGCCGCTCTTCACGTCGGTGGAGAAGGAGTCTGCCACCTTCGACGTGGTGCCCGAAGTACTCGAAGTGGAGGTGCCGGTTGCGCTCACAGCGCTAGTGGTCGAGGTGGAGTTTGCCGAGCAACCGGTCAGGGCGAGGGCTGCCAGTAGGGTTACGGAAGTTGCACTCTTGATGATGCTGTTCTTTTTCACGGTATTCCTTCTTCGTGTATCACAGCACTATGTAGTGCCGCTGCGGGTTTCTTGTAAGTAGTCTTTGGGTTGAGCCCTGGCGTCAGTTCTGTGTCAGGGCTCTGGGTCATTGTTCTGGAGGTGCGGGTAAGGTAGGTGCGCTACCCTACCCGCACATCCCGGGTTGCCGTTTTAGGCGGCTGCAAAACGCTCGGTCAGCAGCTTCTGGTAGTCCTCTTCGGTCATGTCATCCACGTTGAGGCGGGTGCCGTTGACCGGTTCCAGGTGCATCCAGTTCTTCAGGGTTTCTGCCCACTTGTTGCTTGCCAGCTGCGGGTTCAGCGCCGCCATGCCGGTTGCAAACTTGGAGATCTTCGCGGGGGTGATGCCCGCATCCCAGAGGTGCTGGTCTGCCACGGAGGGCTCCACGCCGGACTTGGTTTCGATGATGACCGCGTTCGGCAGGCCGTAGGTGGTGCCAACCAGGTTGCCGTGGAAGTTACGGTAGTTCACGCCCGCCATGAGGATGTTCTCGGACATGGGGGTCCAGGTCAGGTTGGTATCTACCGTCATACGGGAGGCGACCGGGTTCTTCTCGCTCTGCGGCAGGAAGACCGTGGTGCGGCGGTAGCCGGTGGTCAGAACCGCCTCCAGCTTCTCGACCGGGCCCGCGAGGATGTCACCGAGTGCTTCGGTGATGTACTCGTGGCCTTCCACGGTGAGCGTATCGCGCATCTCGAAGGTGTACGGGATACGCTTCTTGACGGTCATATCCTGCTCACCGTCGGTCTTGACTTCCAGGAAGGTCAGCTTCGAGTCCAGGTAGCTACGGGTACGGATCTTGAAGGTATCGTCGCGGCTGTAGGCTGCCGAGTGGTAGCTCTGCATCTGCGGGGTGTCGAAGTAGACCGAGTCGTAGGCGAAGTCGCGCTGGCCCTTGATTTCCATGACGGAGGCGTCTGCGTCGAGCGTGGAGAGTACCTTGGCGGCGGTTTCTGCGTCGACAATGTACTTGCGGTCCACGCGGGTCTGCATGGCTGCCTTCTCGTTCATGGCTTCGAGGCTGATGCTCTTCCACTCTGCGGGGATGATGTTTGCGGCTGCGTTAGTCATGGGTCTTTGTCCTTCTGGGGTGCCGTCCCTGCGTGTTGGGCTGGGGCGGCGTGTCGTGGGTATCGGAGATGTTTGTGCGGTAGGAGTGAATCGGAGGCTTAGATACCGGCTGGTCTTACTTACCTACCGGGGTGCGCTGGAGCGGAACCATCCGAGTGTCCAGCGTGGCGTGCGCCTCGGCGGTAGGTGCTACCGGCTGGCGGGTTGCGCTAATCTGTGACGCTGCCGCTTCCACTGCCGCGGGGGTGCCACCCTCGGGGGTTTCTTTGGGCTGGTAGGTGACGGTGGCGCGGGTCAGGTTGTTCACCATGTCCAGCTCGGTGATCTTCACCGAGGTGACGGTGTAGCCCAGGTGCTTGCTCAGGTAGCTCTTGAGCTCTTCCTCGTCGCTGATGGCGCGATCGGCGGTAACGGTCTGAGTCAGTTCCTTAGAGGTCGGGGCGCTACGCGAGTCGAGGATTGCGATTAGGGCAACCAGGGTAGCCATAAGGCCGAAGGCAATGTACGCCGGGCTGATATTCACACCCGCGATCATGCCAACCGAGAGAGCCACGAAGTAGTAGCCGACTTCGCGCTGGCTCAGGGCGGTGGAACGCAATCGGATAATCGACAGGACACCGAAGAGGCCCATACCCATAGCGGATGCGTTCGATCCGGCGGATACCAGCGCCACCGAGACGGTGAAGATGCCGGCGTTGATGACCGCGTAGGAAATCATCAGTTCGCGGTTGCGGTGCCGCACCATGTAGAGGGTGCAGAGGGCTGCGATGGCTATCGCATCGGCAAGCGCCATGATGAGGATGTTCATTGGGTTCTCCAGATTCGTGTCGTGATATCCGCTGTGCTCTTCGCTGTCTGTTCTTCAGCTCGGTGCTGTGCGTTTTTCGTTTTCTGCTTGGTATCTAGATTCCCGGTTGAAGCTGTGTTTGCCCTGTGTCAGTCTTAACTTAGAGTTAAGTGTTCACCATCTCATATAAAACAACTTGTCAAGGTCTTACGTGCAGGTAATTTTTCCTTTTTCGTACACTGCCCCACCTATCCTCAACAGCCTGCAAAGGCACAAAAAATGGGCTCCCTCCGATATGGAGGGAGCCCATAAAACCAACTAAAAACTTAGCGACTAGGCGTTATTATGCCTTCTTGCGCATGCGGGTTACCACGATGGTCGCGCCACCAGCACCCAGAGCAATCAGACCCAGGCCAGCAGCGGTCATCGCACCGGATGCACCGGTCTTAGCCAGGGAAGAAGAGCTCTTGGAGGATGCGTTCGAGGAACCGGAGCCCATGTTGTCGTTCGAGCCGGAGCTCAGACCACCGTTAGAACCGGAACCCAGGTTGTCATTGTCAGAGGAACCCAGCACGAGGTTATCGGAACCCTTGGAGCCATTAGAATCCTTGGATTCGCCCTCGCCACGGTCAGCCGCGGGGGCGGACTGCTCGTCAGACTTCTGCTCATCGGACTTCTGCTCTTCGGCAGGCTTCTGGTCCTCAGCAGGCTTGGTTTCCTTAGCGTCCTCAACTGCGGGTGCGGAGGTCTCGTCAGCAGGCTTGGGAGCCTCGGTGGTCGGATCCTGGGTGGGAGCCGGGGTCGGATCCTCAGAGGGAGTCGGAGTCGGGTCCTCAGTGGGTGCGGGGGTGGGCGCCTCGGAGGGAGCGGGCTGCTCTGCAACCTTAATGGTCACGGTAGCTGCCTTACCGCCACGGGGAACGTCGCCGTCCTTCAGGGAGCCGGACAGCAGGTAAATGTCAACGGAAACGCTGCCGTGCAGCTCTTCCTGCCAGGGGATGGTAACGGAGAAGTTGCCATCGCTATCAGCGTGGATTTCCAGGTAGTCCTGGCCGTTAATCTTAACGGCACCCTTGTTCAGCTTCAGTGCCAGAACGGAACCGGAGGTACCGTCAGCGGTCTTGAAGCCCTCACCGCCAATGTTCAGGCCCTGGCCCTCAACCCATACGTCGGGGGCAATGAACTGTGCAGAGTCTGCGTAGGTGTGGACAACCTGAGGCGCACCTTCAACAGCGAAGGTTGCGGGGACGGAAGTAGCAACGAGGCCACAGCCGATGAGTGCGGTGGCGCCGATGCGTGCGATGTTGTTTCGAATGTTCATGCCCCCCATTCTAACGAGCGAAGCTTGGGATACCGGTTCCCAAGACGCTAATTTGCCATGACCTGACTCACAAATAGGGGTTTTCTTGAAGGTTTCTTGAAGGCGTGGCTGAACTATATAAGCCTTTTACACCGCCGTGCACCCCTAAAGCCTCAACTTCACGTTGAAGAAACTAACAAGTACATACCCCACCCCATCGGCACGACCCAACAGCAAAAACCACCCCGTTAAACGCGAAAATCCCCTCCACCCAAACGCTCAAAAGCATTCAGGGGAAGGGGCTCTCACGCACCACCCCACCGGGCGGCGGCACTAGTTTTAGGAGTTCTTGCGGTTGCGCACAGCAGACACGCCAGCAACACCCAGACCCAGAGCTACCAGGCCCATACCAGCAATGGTGAAGGCATTGGAAGCACCGGTGTTCGCAAGGGAGGAGCGCTGAGCGCGGCTAGAAGTGTAGCTGCTCGAAGAGGAGGAAGAACCCAGGTTGTCCAGACCGCCAGAGTTGCGGGAAGAAGAACCCGAAGAAATGCTGGAGGAGGAACCGTCGGTCACCTCGCTATTGATGACCTCGCAGCCCCAATCATTCTTGTCGTTGTCGAACTTCTGGCGGAAGTCCGGGTGGCTCTTATGGATGGGTGCCAGACCAGCGGCCGCAACCTCTGCACAGTTCGCAAAGCGAGTGCTCTCAGCCGAAGCGGTCACCTGCTCGGTAGCGGAGGCGGAATCACCCAGCTGATCCTTCGCATCATTCGTAACGGATGCGTGCTGATCAGCAGCACCCGAGGCAGAAGCAGATGCCGAAGCGGAGGGGGTCGCCACCACAGAAGCGGAAGCCGATGCGGTAGCCGAGGGGCTCACCGAAGCGGTGGCGGAAGCCTTCTCATCGGCGCGGTTCTTAATCTCAGCATCCACGGAGGCAACAACCTCATCAGCGGCAGTAGCCGAAGCAGATGCGGAAGGCGCCACAGAAGCAAAGGAGGTAGCAGTAGCGGAGGGGGTAGCCACCACGGAAGCACTCGCGGTTGCCGAAGCGCTCGCAGTCGCAGAAGCGGTTGCTTCCTGAACGGAACGAGCCTCGATCTTCACGGTAGCTGCCTTGCCGCCGCGAGCGGTGTCGTTATCCTTCAGGGAGCCGGAAAGCAGGTAGACGTCCACGGAGATGCGCTCGTCCAGGTCATCCTGCCAGGGAATGGAAACGGAGAAGTTGCCCTTCTCATCAGCCTGAACTTCCAGGTAGTCCTTGCCGTCAATCTTGACGGTGCCCTTGTTCAGCTTGATAGCGATGATGGAGCCGGAGGTGCCGTCCTGGGTCAGGAAGCCTTCGCCGGTAATCTTCAGGGTTTCACCCTTGTACCAGACCTCAGAAATGTGGGAGGCCGCCTTGTCGGAGTAGACGTGGGTGACGGATTCTTCACCGTTCTGAGCGAAGGTTGCGGGGATTGCGGTGACCACCAGACCGCAGCCGATCAGGGCGGTGGCACCGAAGCGAGTGATAGTGTGTCGAATGTCCATCCCATCATTTTATCCCCGCGTGGTGGACATACCCGCCTGTCCAGGGGCTATTTGCAATGACTTGCAACACAAAATAGCACTTTCGTGCACTTAATCTTGGGTCGGTGCACGCGCGGTAAGATTCGCCGGAGAAGCAGCATGCGCAGAAGAAACAGCATTCACAGGAGAAACAGCGCCGCCTAGACCTGTGTAACGGCCTCGGCAACCTTAAACGTCAACGGCGTCGAGCATAAGTTCCAGCGCCTCGCCCACGCCGGTGCGCCACAGGTAGGTTGCCTTCGCATCCGCACGACCCGGGCCGCCATTGATGATAGCGACCGGCTTGCCGGCGCGCAGAGCCTCCAGCACGATCTTGTAGCTGCTCATAACCGCCACCGAGGAACCCACCACCAGCAGCGCCGAACACTCGGCGAGCATGGCGTCCTTGAGCGCCTTACGTTCGGCGGGCACGGACTCGCCAAAGTACACCACATCCGGCTTGAGGCGGGTCGAACCGCAGCCGAGGCAGGGCACCATCTGAAAATCGCGGATATAGTGCTCGTCCAGCTCCACGTCACCGTCAGGGTTCACGCGCAGGTCTTCGTCTTCAAGGCGCGCCAGGTAGCCGGGGTTCGCCGCGTCCAGGCGCGTATCCAGGCTTTCACGGCTCTCATCCTGCCCGCAGTCCAGGCACACAATACGGGAGAGGTCGCCGTGCAGCGCCAGCAGGCGGCAGCTTCCAGCGCGGGCGTGCAGCCCATCCACGTTCTGCGTAATCACGCCGCTCACGGCGCCCAGCTGCTCCAGCTCGGCGAGCGCATAGTGGGCGCGGTTCGGTTCGGCGCGGCGCATGCGGCGCCAACCCACGTAGGAGCGCGCCCAGTAGCGTTGGCGGGCTGCGTCATCGTAGCGGAATTCCTGGTAGGTCATGGGGCGGTGGTCGTGCAGGGAGCCGCCGGGTCCGCGATAGTCGGGGATGCCGGATTCGGTGCTCACGCCCGCGCCGGTGAGCACGAGAACCTTACCCGCCTTGAGTAGCTCGGCAATACCCGCGGAGGCGTATTCTTCGTCGTGCGGGGTAGCGTTCTCAGAGACAACGCGCTGAATCGAGCGGATTGCGGCACGGTGCACGGAGGCGATTTCTTCGCGCTGCTCACCGGCGGCGGCAAAGTTCTGGTGATCAGTCCAGCGGTCCATTCTTCTCCTCAATGCTCTGTGCATCAATACTCTGTGTACTCGTGCGGTTCAGCGCGGTTCTAACGCGTTAAACGGCTGTGGGGCACCCCCTTTCGAGGGTACCCCACAGCCTATTTCTTATGGTTTCGAACGTGCAAACTCAGCCACAGGCTAAGTCCGCCCAGCTCATCGGATTTACCCAGCTAACCGGGTCTTCCGAGCTAGCCGGTTGAGTTTAGTTCTCAGCCTTCTGCTCACGCTCGGAGGTCACCGACAGGCCATCGCTGGCAACGTCCGGGTTCACATCCACGGTCACGGTGTCGCCATCGTGGATAGCGCCGGAGAGGATACCCCGAGCCAGACGGTCGCCAATCTCGCGCTGGACCAGGCGGCGCAGCGGGCGGGCGCCGAATGCCGGGTCGTAGCCGGTCTTACCCAGCCACTCCAGGGCGGCGGGGGTGACGTTCAGGGTGAGGCGGCGGTCCTCCAGACGCTTAGCCATGCTCTTGATCTGCAGGCCCACGATCTGGCCCAGGTTCTCAGCCGACAGGGGCTGGAACATGATGATGTCGTCCAGTCGGTTGAGGAACTCGGGGCGGAATGCCTGGTGCACAACCTCCAGCGCCTTCTCGGAGCGCTCCTCGAAGGGCAGGTCCTGGTTGACCAGGTACTGCGAACCGAGGTTCGAGGTCAGGATCAGGATAACGTTGCGGAAGTCCACGGTGCGGCCCTGGCCGTCGGTCAGGCGGCCGTCATCGAGTACCTGCAGCAGGATGTCGAAGACCTCGGGGTGTGCCTTCTCAACCTCGTCGAGCAGGACCACCGAGTAGGGGCGACGGCGTACAGCCTCGGTCAGCTGACCGCCCTCTTCGTGGCCAACGTATCCGGGAGGGGCACCGACCAGGCGAGAAACGGTGTGCTTCTCGGAGTACTCACTCATGTCGATGCGTACCAGGGCACGCTCGTCATCAAACTGGAACTCAGCCAGTGCCTTAGCCAGCTCGGTCTTACCGACACCGGTCGGGCCCAGGAACAGGAAGGAACCAATCGGGCGGTTCGGGTCAGAAATACCGGCGCGGGCACGACGCACAGCGTCAGAGACAGCCACCACGGCAGCTTCCTGACCGATCAGGCGGGCACCGATGCGCTTCTCCATTTCGAGCAGCTTCTCGGATTCGCCCTGCATCATGCGGCCTGCGGGAATGCCGGTCCAGGAGGAGATCACCTCGGCGATATCGTCCGCGGTGACCTCTTCGGAGACCATGGACTCGTTCTTGGCGTTGTCCTCGGCGCGCTGTGCTTCTTCCAGCTCAGCCTGCTTTGCGGGAATTTCGCCGTAGAGCAGGCGAGATGCCTCAGCGAGGTTACCTTCACGCTGTGCGACCTCTGCGCGGGAACGCAGCTCGTCAATCTGGGTCTTGATGTCACCCACGCGGTTCAGGTTTGCCTTCTCGGCTTCCCAACGGGCGTTGAGGGCGTCAAGCTGTTCCTTCTTGTCGGCCATGTCCTTGCGCAGCGCTTCCAGACGCTCCACGGATGCGGGGTCGGTTTCGCCGGCAAGTGCCAGTTCCTCCATGGTGAGGCGGTCCACAGCGCGGCGCAGCTGGTCGATTTCCTCCGGTGCGGAGTCAATTTCCATGCGCAGGCGGGATGCTGCCTCATCAATCAGGTCAATTGCCTTGTCCGGCAGCTGACGGGAGGGGATGTAGCGGTTAGACAGGGTTGCTGCAGCGACCAGTGCGGAGTCAGCGATCTGCACCTTGTGGTGCGCCTCGTAGCGTTCCTTCAGACCGCGCAGAATACCGATGGTGTCCTCGACGCTAGGCTCGCCCACGTACACCTGCTGGAAGCGGCGCTCCAGGGCGGGGTCCTTCTCGATGTTCTCGCGGTACTCGTCCAGGGTGGTGGCACCAATCAGGCGCAGTTCGCCTCGGGCAAGCATGGGCTTGAGCATGTTGCCTGCGTCCATGGAACCCTCGGATGCGCCAGCACCGACGACGGTGTGAATCTCGTCGATGAAGGTCACAATCTGACCCTCGGACTTCTTGATTTCTTCGAGGACTGCCTTCAGGCGCTCCTCGAATTCACCGCGGTACTTTGCGCCCGCGACCATGGAGCCCAGGTCCAGGCTGATGAGGGTCTTGCCGCGCAGGGATTCGGGCACGTCGCCGGAAACCATGCGCTGTGCCAGGCCTTCCACGACGGCGGTCTTACCGACGCCGGGCTCACCGATCAGAACGGGGTTGTTCTTGGTGCGGCGGGAGAGCACCTGCACGACGCGGCGAATCTCAGAGTCACGACCGATGACCGGGTCAAGCTTACCCGCGCGGGCAATGGCGGTCAGGTCGGTGCCGTACTTTTCGAGCGCCTGGAAGGTGCCTTCGGGGTCGGGGGTATCCACGGTGCGGTCTCCTCGGACGGTGGGGATGGTCTGTGCGATGAGCTCTGCGGTAGCGCCGAGCTTGTGCATTGCTTCAGCGGTGCTATCGGTTCCGCTGGCAATGCCGAGCAGAATCATTTCGGTGGAGACGTAGCTGTCACCGAAACCCTCTGCGCGGGTCTGTGCCGCCTGCAGAGCAGAGAGTGCGGCACGGCTGAGGGAGGCATTCTGCACGGAAGCGCCGGATGCCTTCGGCAGCTTCTTGATTTCGGCGGATGCCGCCTCAGAGATAGCGTCTACATCCAGGCCTGCAGCCTTGAGGACTGCTACGGCGACGCCTTCGCGCTGGTCCATGAGGGCCTTGAGGATGTGCGCGGTTTCAATAGTGGGGTTACCGGCGGTTTGAGCATTAGTATTTGCCGCCGAGATAACTTCTTGACTCTTGGTCGTGAACTTGTTCTCCATGACGTTCCTTTCGTGTTTCGAGGGGGCTTATCCTATGTGCCCCTGCATTACATAAATTGAGTCTACTTCACTCAACTATGTTTCGCAAGCCTCCTACAAAAAATTTTTCATATTTTTTCTCCCCACTTCACGCCCCTAGCCTCGGGTGAAATCCCCCGTCGAAACCGCATTGCTATACTGACCGGACTGGGCGCTTACGGGCTCCCACAACGACCGCAATACGAATGGGGACCCACATGAAAATACTGGTTCTAGGCGCAACCGGCCGCACCGGTCACCTCTTCACCCGCAAAGCCCTGGAGGAGGGGCACGCGGTCACCGCCTACGTGCGCAACCCCGATAAGGCACTAGCGCTTTTGGGGGCGCACCAAAATCTCACTATTGTTCAGGGAACCCTTGACGATGCCGAACGGCTTGCCGCAGCATCCTCCGGGCAGGACGTGATGGTTAGCATCCTGGGCCAGAAAGCCACGGTGCGGGAATTTCTCTCCTCCACGTTCATGCAGGAGCGCCTACCTTTCATCATGCAGACGGTCACGGGCGCAGGCGTGAAGCACTGCGTTCTGATGAGCGCCTACGGCGTGGGTGATACGGTGCGGACCGCGTCCCTGCCCATGCGCCTGGTGTGTAAGGTCATTATGCGCGGCATTTTCACCGACAAGGTTAAGGCGGACGCCCTGGTCGCCGAGTATCAGCCGTATATTTCGCGTGCGCATCCGGGCAGGCTGACCGATAAGCCCGGCAGGGGCGGGGTGAAGATATATGACATGGCGAAGGTCGAGCGGACTGCAGGTATCCCGACGATTGCCCGTGAGGACGTCGCCGATGCACTGCTCGCTATCGCCAAGAACCCCCAGAACGCGGGTACAGATTTTTTGGTGACGATTGGGAACGTCGTCCTACGCTCGCCCCAGAAATAAACCGGTAGGCTTAAGGCATGACGACTACGAACACCTTCCCCGCCGCCATTCTCTTCGACCACGACGGAACCCTCGTCGATACCGAGCCCGTATGGGCTGCCGCAAAGGTTGCTCTCACTGCAGAATTTGGCGGCACCTGGACCGAGCAGGACACCCTCGATTGCCTAGGCCTGTCGATGAAGTTCACCCTGGATCGCTTGCGCGAGCGCGGCGTAAACCTGCCGGACGAGGAGATTAACGACCTACTGGTGGCGAAGGTGCACGAAACCCTGGCGCAGCAGCCGGTCGAATTCCTGCCCGGCATTGAGCGTTTCCTCTCGGAGGTTCACGAGGCGCAGATTCCGGCGGCAATCGTCACGAACGCGACCACCTCCGTGGCTCGCCGCACCGCGAACGCGGCACCCGAGGGCACGTTCTCGGTGATTATTGGCAACGATGAGACCACCCACCCCAAGCCGGACCCGCAACCTTATCTTTTGGCGGCGGAGCGTCTGGGTGTTGATCCGACTCAGTGCGTGGCTCTTGAGGATTCCCCTTCGGGCGTGCGCAGTGCGACCGCGGCGGGCATGCGCGTCATTGTTGTGCCGGGCGAGTTGGAGGTTCCGGAGGAGCTGGGCACCGTGCGCCTCAAGCATGAGGAGCTGACCCTGGAGGCGGTTCGCGCGCTGGCATAGCCGCCCGGCTCACACGCTGAATACCCTGCAGAGAAAGTTCTGTAGAAAACTGAATACGCTTCACCGTAAAGGGTGGGATGCGCGATACGAGATACCGCGCGTCCCGCCCTTTACGTATGCATGGGCGGTGAGGGTTTGAGGTTGGCGCAACATGCAGATGACGATTTATTACGAATTACTCAAAATAAACTTGACACTGGTTTCTTAAAATGATTTACTCATAATAACGATTCGGTGGGGATACAAACCCCACCGAACCACAAGCATTACAGCATCATGAAGGAGACCATCATGGCATTCGCAAACTACACCGCACCCGGCCTGACTATCGAAGAAGGCAAGGGCATTTCCGAGGTTCTCCAGGCACGTCTGCACGACCTGAACGACCTGCACCTGCTGCTGAAGCACGCTCACTGGAACGTGACCGGCCCCGGCTTCATCGCCGTTCACGAAATGATTGACCCCCAGGTCGACACCGTCCGCGATTTCGTTGACGCTATCGCAGAGCGTATGGCAACCCTGGGCGCAACCCCCAACGGTCTGGCTGGCGCACTGGTCGCACAGCGCACCGTTGAGGACTACCCCGTCGGCCGCGCACGCGTTGCTGACCACCTGCGCGCTCTGAACGACGTCTACACCCGCGTGATTGAGGCTCACCGCAAGGCGATTGCATTCGCTGGCGAGTCCGACCCCGTCACCGAGGACCTGCTAATCGGTCAGACCGCTGAGCTGGAGAAGTTCCAGTGGTTCATCCGCGCATTCCTGGAAAACGGCGAAGGCAACATCTAAGCCAGTAGTCTAAAGACACGACTTTTTAGAGTCACGAACCGGGCGGGTGCGCCCTCCATTGTGGAGGGTGCACCCGCCCGGTTTCTGTGCTGTTTCGGTGCTTTTTCCCGACGTTTCGCCTCGCCCGCGGGGTACTCTAGAGTACGTTGAGGCGAACATTATTATCGGGTTAGGCCGTCCTAGATTTTCTGTTCAGAGTGCTCTAGAGTGGTTCACTGTTCATGACAGAGCGCACAGACATGAACGCATCATCAGGCGTAGGGATCCAGCCCTGCACGCACGGCACCCGTGGAAAGGGAACTATGAGCACGCACGCCCAGCACAAGAGCACCCAGCACGAGCACGGCGAAGAAACTGAGAAACTTCAGCCGGAAAACACCGCTACCGAGGCTCCGCAGGCCACCCGCCATAGCGCCGTCGCCTCCCCCTCCCCCGCGCAGATTAAGCGTTGGCGCCGCTACCTTGCCGATGAGGAGTCGGAGGCGCGCATCTACCGCTACCTGGCTCGCCGTGCCGAGGGTACCGACCGTGAGATTTTGCTGCAGGTTGCTGAGGCGGAGAAGCGTCACCAGCAGCATTGGCGTGACATGCTCGGCGAGCATGCGAATGTGCACGTGCGCCCCTCCCTGCAATCGCAGCTACTGCAGTTTTTGGCGAAGAACTTCGGTTCGGTGTTTATTCTGGCGATGGCTCAGCGCGCCGAGTCCCGCTCCCCCTACGCTGAGGATCCGGACGCCACCGAGGAAATGGCGGCTGACGAGGCGATTCACGAGGAAATTATTCGTGCCCTGGCGACTAATGGTCGCGAGAAGCTTTCGGGCAATTTCCGTGCGGCGGTCTTTGGCGCTAACGACGGTTTGGTCTCGAATCTGGCGCTGACTATGGGTATTACCGCCTCGGGCGCGTCCAGCTCGATGGTTCTGCTGTCGGGTATTGCGGGTCTGCTGGCGGGTGCGCTGTCGATGGCGGCGGGTGAGTTCGTGTCGGTGCGTTCTCAGCGTGAGCTGCTGGATGCCTCCCAGCCGACCCAGGTGACCCTGCGCGTTGCGCACGATTTGGATTTGGATTCGAACGAGCTGGAGCTGATTTACCGTGCCCGCGGTATGGAGCCGGAGGCGGCGCACCACCGTGCGATGGAGCGTTTCGGCTACCTGGATTGCGATTGCGACCCCTCGCTGTCTCACCGCGAGGATGAGGACCGTGAGGAGAACGTGGCTTTGGGTACCGATATTGGTGCCGCCGCTGCGTCGTTTGCGTTCTTCGCTTCGGGTGCGTTGGTTCCGATTTTGCCCTATATTTTCGGCTTCTCGGGCGTGTTCGCGATGGTGCTGTCCCTGCTGTTTGTGGGTGCGGCTCTGGGCTTCACCGGCGGCGTGGTGGGTCTGCTGTCGGGTGCATCCCCGCTCAAGCGCGGTATCCGCCAGATTCTGATTGGTTTCGGTGCGGCGTTTGTGACCTACCTGCTGGGTCTGGCGTTCGGCACGACGGTCGGCTAGTCGCAACACCCCCAATAAGCCCTCCCAAGTGTATATAGCCGCTCAAGCATGTGCCGCTTCCCCTGCAAGCGCCACATGCCTGACGAGTGCCGCAGCCTGATGAGTGGCGTCGCCTGACGAGTGTCACAGCCTGAGCGCAAAGAAACCCCCAGCAGATACATTCAGTGTATCTACCGGGGGATTCCATCACTCTCTGCACTTACACCGCTCAGCACGGGGCAAGCAACTGTGGGGGAAAACTCCACGGGGCGTTAAGCTGAGGCCCCACAACATAACCAGACTAGGGGTTAATCTGGGTGGTAGTCTCAGCGCCAGAGAGCGCCTTAGTGTCGGTATAGCCGTTACCGGAGTAGGTAATGGTTGCATTCTGGATGCTGGAGGTCTGCTTGTAGGAGACCCAACCCTGTGCCGGGCTGAAGGACACAATACCGGGCATGATGACAACCTGACCGTACAGCTTGTTACCGGTCTGCTTCAGAGTGTACGCCTTGGTAGTAGTGAAGGTAATACGACCCTTGAAGGTGTAGGTGCCATCAGAATTCTTGGTCACGGTCGGGACCGAAGCAGACCAGTTGCCCGCTGCCTGAGCAACCGACAGGTAGCGTGCCTGACCTGCCGAAGCAACCAGCTCCGTAAGCCTACCGCTCAGCGCACGGCCGTTGGGGGTCCACGCCTGACCATTAATCCTACCGCTCTTAGCAGCATTCAGAGCATTAGCAGGCACGGTGTACTCAACATCAGTCACGAAGGTTGCCCCGGCAGCCAGGGTTGCGGTAGAACCTGCAACGTAGCCGGTACCAGTCTTGGGCGCAGTGGTCGGAACAGACCACCAGAAACCGCTAGATGCCACGTAGGAGCCGGGGGATGCAGTCTGGGAGTTATTGACCGGGGTAAAGGTACCCTCACCGTTGATAAACAGGTCAGGGTTGGTGGGCTTGGAAGCGCTATCGTCCCAGTTCAGGTCGGATTCGGGCTTGGAAGAAGATGCGAAGTACGCCTCAGGAGTGGTCGGGTGAATCGGACCGGTGCTGGTGGACGAAGCGTAACCAACAAAGCCGCCACCGTACTGAGCGCTAACAAACAGGCCGCTCTGGATAGTCAGCTTCTCCTCAGAATCATCGCTCCTGGTAGATGCTGCATAGGCCGGCACGGCAGCAGAAGCTGCAATAACAGGTGCAGACCAGACGCCTGCCTTAGCGACAGAGCGACGGGAAATGGGCTGAGTCATGAGTGAATGTTCTCCTCGTATGTGATGAAATATAGATAGAGCCTACATGTATAACAATCTGACTAGGCTCAATGGGCTTTATTATATGTCTATTAGCATAGACTTTTCACCTTTTTCACCATGATATATATAACAAAGCAGGCTCTTCAGCTCACTGAACTATTTTCAAAAACCTGATTTAACGTACAGATGCCGGTAGTCTCGGGGACTACCGGCATCTGCCGCATTTTATGCTGTTTACTTCGCTGCGAAGATTTCGCGCATCAGGTTTGCAGCCTCGGAGGGGGTCTTACCAACCTTCACGCCTGCTGCTTCCAGAGCTTCCTTCTTCGCCTGAGCGGTACCGGAGGAACCGGAGACAATAGCGCCCGCGTGGCCCATGGTCTTACCCTCGGGAGCGGTGAAGCCCGCAATGTAACCGACGACGGGCTTGGTCACGTTTGCCTTGATGTACTCTGCAGCACGCTCCTCAGCGTCACCACCAATCTCACCAATCATGACGATTGCTTCGGTCTCGGGGTCAGCTTCGAAAGCTTCCAGAGCGTCGATGTGGGTGGTGCCGATGATGGGGTCGCCACCAATACCGATAGCGGTGGTGAAACCAATGTCGGACAGTTCGTACATCAGCTGGTAGGTCAGGGTACCGGACTTGGAAACCAGACCGATCTTGCCCTTGCCGGTGATGTTCGCCGGGATAATACCGACCAGGCACTCCTCGGGGGAGATGATGCCGGGGCAGTTGGGGCCGATGATGCGGGTGATCTGCTTGCCGTTCTCGTCCACGGATGCCTTAGCAGCTGCCCAGAACTCTGCGGAGTCCTGAACCGGAACGCCCTCGGTGATGACGACGACGAGGCCGATCTTAGCCTCGATAGCCTCGAGAACTGCTGCCTTGGTGAAGGCCGGGGGAACGAAGACGATGGAGACGTTCGCGCCGGTCTTCTCCATAGCCTCAGCTACGGAACCGAAGACGTCCAGCTCGATGTCGGAGCCGTCCTTCGCCTTGTGGGTGACGGTGGTGCCAGCCTTGCGAGCGTTCACGCCGCCCACAATGTTGGTGCCTGCTGCGAGCATGCGTGCGGTGTGCTTGGTACCCTCGCCACCGGTGATGCCCTGAACGATGACCTTGGAGTCCTTGTTCACAAAGATAGACATATTACTTCCTTGAAATCCTTTGCTGGCGATTACGCCTTGTGAGCGAGCTCTGCTGCCTTGTCAGCGCCGGAGTCCATGGTCTCAGCCAGAACAACCAGCGGGTGGTTCGCCTCGGAGAGGATGCGGCGACCCTCAGCAACGTTGTTGCCGTCCAGGCGCACAACCAGGGGCTTGGTTGCTGCGTCGCCCAGAATCTCCAGAGCCTTCACAATGCCGTCTGCCACTGCGTCACATGCAGTGATGCCGCCGAAGACGTTCACGAAAACGCTCTTGACCTGCTCGTCGCCCAGAATGATTTCCAGGCCAGCAGCCATAACCTCAGCGGATGCGCCGCCACCAATATCAAGGAAGTTTGCGGGCTTGACGTTGCCGTGGTTCTCACCAGCGTATGCAACGACGTCCAGAGTGGACATAACCAGACCTGCACCGTTACCAACGATGCCGACCTCGCCGTCCAGCTTCACGTAGTTCAGGTCGAACTGCTTTGCCTTAGCTTCCAGCGGGTTCTCAGCGGACTTGTCCACGAGAGCCTCGTGCTCGGGCTGGCGGAATTCTGCGTTGTCGTCCAGGGAGACCTTGCCGTCCAGGGCGAGGATGGTGCCCTCGGGGGTCAGAACGAGGGGGTTAACCTCAACCAGGGTTGCGTCTTCCTTGGTGTAAACTTCGCCCAGCTTGACGAGAACGGGAACAACCTTCTCCTGCAGTTCTGCGGAGAAACCTGCTGCCTTAGCAATTTCCTCAGCCTTAGCCTGGTCCAGGCCAACCAGCGGGTCAACCTCGATCTTTGCCAGTGCCTCGGGGCGCTCAGCAGCGAGCTGCTCAATTTCCATACCGCCTTCTACCGAGCACATTGCCAGGTAGGAGCGGTTTGCGCGGTCCAGCAGGAGGGAGAAGTAGTATTCTTCGGCGATGTCTGCGCCGTCAGCGACCAGCACGCGGTGAACGGTGTGGCCCTTGATGTCCATGCCGAGAATTGCCTTAGCGTGCTCGTAAGCTTCTTCGGGGGACTTTGCGAGCTTAACGCCGCCAGCCTTACCGCGGCCGCCGGTCTTAACCTGAGCCTTAATGACGGTCAGGCCGCCAATTTCCTCAGCTGCTGCCTTTGCTTCTTCAGGGGTGGTCGCAACAATGCCCTTGAGCACGGGTACACCGTGCTTTGCGAAGAGCTCGCGCGCCTGGTATTCGAAAAGGTCCACAGGTGTCCTTCTTCTTCGAAGTGGTGCCGAGTACTGGTGCACTCGGCCTGGTCATTAGAGGTGTCTTCCCCTGTGTGTCCGGTACGTGCGATAGGTATCTCTCGCACCCGGCGCACACGCATCATTGACGCGGGGAATTTCTCTCGTCTCTACTCTATCGGATTCGGCGTGAGCTCGCACTCACAGAGCCCCAAATCTGAGATTTTAGCGACTCAGCTCACAAATATTTTGGGTAGATTCCACCCAAAGGGTGTGTACCAGGTAACTAACCAGAGCTGCCACTCCCCCATCCGCCGCGAAATACCGGCGAAAAAGCGGCGTTTACCGCCGTGCTCTGCCAAGCCCCGAAGCCTTTCTCAGCAGGCGGACAACACGCCCGGCACAGCCCGCAGAGCGGGGCGGGCACCCCCAGGTACCCGCCCCTCCATCGGCGTTGTTAGGCTCTCGCCCCTGACGCGTTAGCTCACCTTCTCCAGCGGCGCATAACGCAGCAGCAGACGCTTCTCTTCCGAGCCGAAACGCACCTTCGCCACGGTCTTATCGCCGCTACCCTCAACAGCGAGCACGCGGCCCTCACCGAACTTGGTATGGCGCACGGTATCGCCGACCGCCAGGGTCGGGATTTCCTTGCTCTGGTGCACGCGGGAACGGTTCGTCACCTTCGAGGAGGCAGCTGCCGCCGCCAGCCCGTAGCTTGCCGAGCCGTTAATATCCGCGGTGGACGGCTCAGAACGGCGTGCGGGGCGAGACTCATAGGGGTCGTAGGAGCCACGCGAGCTACCGGAACTGTAACCACCCGAGCCGTAGCCGCCCGAGTAGCCACCGGAACCGTAGCCAGAACGAGAACCGCCCGAATAGCCGCCACCGCCGTAGGAACCGCGAGCGCCATACGCGCCCATACCGGAGGCGCCAAAGCCCGAGAAACCGGCGGTGCGCTTCCACTCGATAAGTTCCTCCGGAATCTCTTCCAGGAAGGGCGAGGGCGGGTTGAACTGGCTCTTACCCCACATCGTGCGGGTCTCAGAGCGGGTCAGGTACAGGCGCTCCATGGCGCGGGTCAGACCCACGTACGCCAGGCGGCGTTCCTCGCTCATTTCCTTCTCGTCGGTCAGGGCACGCTGATGCGGGAACAGGCCGTGCTCCATGCCGGTCAGGAACACCACGGGGAACTCCAGGCCCTTGGCGGTGTGCAGGGTCATGAGGGTGACCATGCCCTGGGCCTTCGCCTCAGCTGCTTCGGCGGCAATCTGCGCGGCGGAGGCGTTCTCACCCTCCGCGCTGGCGGGACGGTTCGGGATCGAGTCGGCGTCGGCGACCAGGGCCACGTGTTCGAGGAACTGCTCCAGGTCAGCGCCGGGGTTTTCGGTCTCGAACTCGACCATGGCGTCGAGCAGCTCGGAGAGGTTTTCCACGCGCGATTCGTCCTGAATGTCCTTGGAGGCGCGCAGAGCCGCCAGGTAGCCGGTCTGCTCCAGGACCGCCTCCAGGCAGGTTGCGGCGGGTTCGGTGCGGGCAATCTGCGCCAAGTCGTCCATGAGGCGCACGAACTCGGCGTACTTCTTCACCGCGGCGGCGCCCAGGCCGGGGATGTCGGCGGCCTGGCGTGCGGCGGCGTAGAAGGAGATGCGGTTCGCACTCGCGTACTCCGCCACCACGGACTCAGACTTGGCGCCGATACCGCGCTTGGGCTCGTTCAGAATGCGGCGCACGTTCACGTCGTCATCAGGGTTGCTCAGGGCGCGCAGGTACGCCAGGGCGTCCTTGATTTCCTTACGCTCGTAGAAGCGGGTACCACCAACCACCCGGTAGGGCAGGCCGGCACGCATGAGCATGTCCTCGAGGGTTCGAGACTGCGCGTTGGTGCGGTAGAAGATGGCGACGTCACCGGGCTGCACGCCGTGCTCATCAGCAAGGCGGTCAATTTCGCGGGTGATGTAGCGCGCCTCGGCGTGTTCGGATTCGGCGACGTAACCGATGATTTTCGCGCCCGCGCCGGAGGCGGTCCACAGCTTCTTGGGGCGACGGTCGGGGTTGCGTTCAATGACCGCGTTCGCCGCGGAGAGGATGTTCTGCGTGGAACGGTAGTTCTGTTCCAGCAGGATCGTGTGGGCGTTCGGGTAGTCCTTCTCGAAGTCCGTGATATTGCGGATATCCGCGCCGCGGAAGGCGTAGATGGACTGGTCGGAGTCACCCACCACGGTCAGCTCAGCGGGGGGCACGGCGTCCGGGTAGGGGCCGCGGTCAGCCGGTGCCTTCGCGTGGGCGCCGACCAGTTCACGCACCAGCTGATACTGGGCGTGGTTGGTGTCCTGGTACTCGTCCACAAGGATGTGGCGGAACTTGCGGCGGTAGTAGTTCGCGATTTCAGGGAACTTCTTGAGCAAAAAGACGGTGCGGCCAATCAGGTCGTCAAAGTCGAGAGAGTTGGCGGCGCGCAGACGCTGCGTGTAGACGGTGTAGATCTGCGCGATGGTCTTCTCGTACGGGTTATCGCTCGCCACGCGGGATGCGTAGGCTTCGGCGCTGACCAGCTCGTTTTTCAGCGCGGAGATGCGGTTGCCCACGGCCTTGGCGGTGAACTTCTTGGTGTCCAGGTTGAGCTCTTTAATAATGAGGCTCAGCAGGCGCTGCGAGTCAGTCGAATCGTAGATAGTGAAGGTGGACTTCAGACCCAGCGCGGCGGCCTCACGGCGCAGCACGCGCACGCAGAAGCTGTGGAAAGTAGAAATCCACATGTGCTTGGCGCGCGGGCCGACCAGCGCCTCAATACGTTCACGCATTTCGGCGGCAGCCTTGTTGGTGAAGGTGATGGCGAGAATCTGGCCGGGGGTCGCGCGGTGGGTTGCGAGCAGGTACGCGATGCGGTGGGTGAGCACGCGGGTCTTGCCGGAGCCGGCGCCCGCGACGATGAGCAGGGGCGATCCGGAGTGCAGCACGGCCTCTTCCTGGCGTTCATTGAGCCCGGCGGTGAGGGATGCGGGGTCCACAGCGTTGAGGCTGTGGGTGCGTTCGCCGTAGGGGTCGGCGGGGTCGAAGTCCTCGCCGTAGCCGCCGACGCGGTAGGCGGGCGGCATGAAGTCCCCGAGCGGGTCTGCGGCGGTGAAAGCTGCGGGTGCGCCGGATTCAGGAACGGGCGCGCTGGTGGCAGGCGCGCTGGTGGCAGAGGCACTGGAGGCGGGCATGCCGGTGGGCAGGGCGGCGGATGCCTCCTGTGCGGGTGCCTCCGTCATCGGGGTATCCATGGGAGGGGCGTAGTAGTCATCCTCGGCAGGGGGTACGTCGTAGTAGGGATCGAAGGGCGGCTCGTCCACCGGTGCTGCGGGGGTGACGAGTTCGGCGGCGAACAGGCCGTCCTGTTCGGTGAAGGGCTGCTTCTGCTGTTCGGGCTTGTCGCTCATCATCTACCTCGCTGCCTAGAATACACGTTCGATATTCCATGCTACCGCATTTGCTGCGCGGCTCCCACCCGTTCGGTCATCCGCCGCACGTCCTAAATCGGCAACGGCACACCGGTGGTACAGAATAGTCATGTTAGGATGACCGCATGACCCAGACCTTACCTCCGAGCCTCTCAATAGCCCTATGGTGCGATGGCTCAGCCGACGAAGCCGCGCAGTTCTATACCAGGGTTTTTCGCGATGCTTCCATCATGGAACAGGTGCCCGGACTCACGACGACTCTAAGCATCCACGGCTTCCAGCTCTCACTCATTAACGGTGATGACCAATACGTCCCGAACCAGTCCATCAGTTGCATCCTAAACTTTGACCCGCTCCTCTTCGGCGGTGAGGCGCAGGCGCGAGCATACCTCGATGAACTCTACAACGAGCTAAGTACCGGCGGTGTGCTGATGGAACTGGGTGAGTATCCTTTCTCCCCGCGCTACGCCTGGGTGCGTGATCGTTTCGGTATGACCTGGCAGCTGATGCTTACCAACCCCGCAGGCGACCCGCGGCCCTTCGTCGTGCCCTCTTTCATGTTTGGCGGTACAAACCACGGCAATGCAGAGGAAGCCACCACCCGCTGGATTTCCCTTTTTGATGACGCTCGCCGCGGCACCCTGTACTACTATCCAGAAAATAGCCCCTTTGAGGCAGATGCAGTGATGTTCACCGACTTCAACCTGCACGGCACCTGGATGGCGGCAGCAGATTCCGGCGCTTTTCACGATTTCACGTTCACACCCGGAGTTTCAGTAGTTCTTTCGTGCCGCACTCAGGAGGAGATTGATTACTATTGGGAGCAACTCTCGGCTATACCTGAGGCAGAGCGTTGCGGCTGGTGTGTAGATTGCTGGGGTGTTTCTTGGCAGGTTGTTCCGCACAATATTGCTGAGCTTATGGCTGATGAGGTAACTCGCCAAAAAATTCTGCAGCTGGGCAAGATAGACCTTGCCAAACTTTAATGTGTTCCCCATACGATTGCTAGATAGCATATTCACGCTACGCTAGGACAGCGAAACCGCCCGCGCCTGCTAATGCAAGCGACGGGCGGTTTCTCGTACCGGCGTGAATGCCGGTTCTGTGTGCCCCCGAGACGATTCGAACGTCCGACACCTTCTTTAGGAGAGAAGTGCTCTATCCCCTGAGCTACGAGGGCGTACCTATTCAGTATAAAGCACCCCGCACCTCCGGTCGGCACAGCCCACGACAAGCCGTCGGTATCCACCGATAGTCGCCCCACGCTCATACCGCGTCCAAGTCCTGTTCACCACCCAGTGTTCACCACCCGAAGACACCCGCGCCCAGCGGCAGAACCGCTCCTACAATGTACGAATGAGCATCTACATTGACCCGCCCACCTGGCCCGCACACGGCACCGTCTTCTCACACCTCATCTCCGATGTGTCCCTGGCGGAACTGCACGAGTTCGCCGCAGCGGCGGGCATCAGTGAGCACGCCTTCGACCGCGACCACTACGATGTTCCGGCGCACCTCTACGAGGACCTAGTACGGGCGGGCGCGAAGGAGCTCAGCGGTGCACAGCTGACTCGCACGCTCATTGCGAGCGGTCTGCGCATTCCGCTGAAGGAGCGCCCCGAGAAAATTCGCCCGCGTCTGCTTCGCGCCTGGGAGGCGGCGTTTACACCCCGCTTCAAGCTCGTGGAGGCTCCTGCCGAGCTGCGGGCTCAACTCACGGCGCAGGTGGCTGAACTGGGTGAGAGTCTGCTGCAGGCGTGGGAGCAGCCGCACCGCGCCTACCACCACAGCGGGCACCTTTCGCAGATGCTCACCGACCTGGACCGCCTCTACGCGCATCACTCGCAGGCTGGTTCTACTCCCCTGGCGTTGATTCTGGCGGCGTGGTTCCACGACGCGGTCTATGAGGGCGCGCCGGGTGAGGATGAGCGCCGCAGCGAGCAGCTGGCGAGCACCTCCCTAAAGCCGCTGGTTACCGTGGGTCTACTCACCGATCAGGAGCTGCAGATGGTGAGTCTTCTGGTGCGCGCCACGGCAACCCACAAACTGCCCGAGTCTGCCGACCTACCGGCGGGCTATAAACCGGCGAATATTCAGCTGTTCCTCGACGCCGATATGGCTATTCTGGCAGCTGATTCGGCGCGCTATCGCCGCTACCTGCGCGGGGTGCGCAGTGAATACTCCCACTTTGACGATGAGGCTTTCCGTACCGGTCGTACGACCTTTTTACGTTCCATCCTGGGTCGTGAGCGTATCTTCCTTTCCGAAGAGACTTTCAAGCTCTGGGAGGAGCCCGCGCGGGCTAATCTGCGTGCTGAGCTCAGCGAGTGGGGGTGTGACCCGCAGAGGCTTCTGCAGGCTCTGGCGTCCTAGCCGCATACACCTCAAACACATACCGCCGAGAATGCACCCACGCTAAGGTGCACTCTCGGCGGTATTTTTGTGAAATCTCCCGGGTACGCAAATCTCGGGTACACAAAAGGCGCCCACCCCGTGCGGGATAGGCGCCTTTTTGAAGTATGTTGGGCTAGAGCCAGCTTCTATGCGCTAAGGCTTAGAGAGCGGTGTAGTAGCCGTCAACGGACATCCAGGAGGTGGGGTGCACCATGGTACCGTTGGTGGGGTTCAGAGCGGAGATCATCTTGCCGTCGCCCAGGTAGATACCAACGTGGCTGTAGCCGTTCTGGAAGACGATGTCGCCGGGCTGGGGGTTAGAGGTCGGGCGCAGCTCGTTCTTCATTGCGTAGGTGAAAGCGGTCAGCTTGATGCCGTGCTGAGCGAAAACCCAAGAGGTGAAGCCGGAGCAGTCCCATGCACCGAAGGTCTTGCCGCCCCAAACGTATGCGCCACCCAGGCCGCTCATTGCGGTTGCAACGATTGCGTCGCGGGATGCGTTACCGGAGGAAGCTGCGGGTGCAGCGGGAGCCGGAGCTGCAACGGGTGCAACGTAAGCCTGCTGGGTCTCAGCCTGGGGTGCTACGTAGGTGGTCTCAACTGCGGGTGCAGCGGGAGCCTCAGCTGCTGCGGGAGCAACGTAGGTCTGCTGTGCCTGAGCCTGAGGTGCAACGTAGGTGGTTGCGGGAGTGGTGTAGCTGGTGTAGTCGAACTCGTAGTTGGTGTAGTCGTAGGACAGATCAGCAGCAGCGGGGATCTGTGCAAATGCGTTCGCGGGAACGGTCGAGCCGAGCAGCAGTGCGCCTGCTGCGATGGTTGCACCTGCGGTACGTACGATCTTCTTAGCCATTGGTAATTCCTCCATTGCCTGACGAGGTGAGCTGTCGGACTCGAGCATGGATTCGCTCGGCCACCGAAGTGACTTAGCCCCGAGGCTTCTCGATTGAGAAGCCGTATCCCAGCTTGGGGATTGGGTCCCCCGCTTCTGCCATATTGGGTAGACGTTCATCGAAGCGTTGGCAGAACTCAGCGGAACCGCTTCGACGGTGCCCTCTTACGATTAGGATTTGGGCACAGAAATGAGAATACACAGAAAACTCCCAGTTGTCACTTCATTCAGGCTTAAATTTTGAGCTTTCACCCCCGGCGGAACAGAGCGAGCTTGAACGGCTAGAGCCCCGTTTATTCGCGGGAGATTAACCAACTTAAGGCATTTGACTAGGCATTTCATAAGGATGCACATTCGCTTTTAATGCGTCAGCACCCCTTAAGGACAGGGTTCAAAACTCTTAAGAATGAGCCTCGTCTCTTAAGTGTCCACCCTTAGAAATCGTTCAAGTGTCGGCGTTTCCCTCAGTTTCAACCTCAGATTTAAGCGAAAAACACGAAAAATGCACTCAAGCGCAGTTGCTAAAAAGTTGTGAGAGGAGTATATGCGCACGCGCACACAGCCCGGCCCTAAAATACATCACCCACTAGGTATCTAGCCGCTTGACCCCCGCCGCCAGACAGAGCAACCCCAACAAGTGCACAAAAACGGTGGCACCGCCTCCTCAAGTAAGAAGGCGATACCACCGTTTAAAGCGTGAAGCGGGTTAGTAGACTCTCAAAACTGGAGCTTAGAGGCTGCCACCGCGCTTGACCACAATTGCGTTTGCCACGTCCATATCCAGGGAGAGGGTGTCCTCTTCGCCGTCGGCGTGAACAATCACGTCATCGTTCTGGCCAGCAACCACGGACACCGAAGCGCCGTAGACAATACCTGCGTCAGCCAGCAGCTTCAGCAGCTCAACATCAGTCTGAATAGACTCGGGGAAGCGAGAAATGGTGAAACGATCCTCGGGGCCAGAGTCGCGTGCAGCCAGGGACATGGGCACGGTGCGCTCGTCGTTCGTCTCGCTCACGTGGCCCAGATCCTCAAGACCGGGGATAGCGTTACCGTACGGGGAGAACTTGGGGTCCTTGAGCATCTCCAGGATGCGCTTCTCCACCTTGTCACTCATGACGTGCTCCCAGCGGCATGCCTCTTCGTGCACGTACTCAAGTTCCAGGCCAATAATGTCGGAGAGCAGGCGCTCAGCCAGGCGGTGCTTACGCATGACCTCGACCGCCTTGTGGCGGCCTTCCTCAGTCAGCTCGAGGTGGCGGTCCGGCTCAACGGTGAGCAGGCCGTGCTTCTCCATGCGTGCCACGGTCTGGGAAACGGTCGGGCCGGAGTGCTCGAGTCGTTCAGCGATGCGCGCACGCATGGGGACGATGCCCTCTTCCTCCAGTTCGAGGATGGTGCGCAAATACATCTCTGTGGTATCGATGAGGTCTGTCATATATCTCTCCCAGCTATCACCGCAACAGTGCTTAGATAGCACTGCCTAAGTCGTTACTTAATTCAATAATCTATTATGTACTTTTTCAGCGGCTTTTGCCACGGCTTAAGTCATTGAGTCGCCCAACGATAACCGTTGGACGACTCAATACAACACTTTATATATGCATTTTGCTAGCCCACCCCTTATTAAGAGGAGCGAATAGTAGGCTCTACTCTGCGGACTCAGCCTCTGCAATTTCTTCCACAGCAGATTCGTTCTCTGCGGTTTTGTTCTCTGCAGGCTCACCGGGCTCAGCAGATTCCTCTGCCTCAGCGGCTTCAGCAGACTCTGCGCTCTCCTGCGCGGCGTTCTCCTCCAGGTCTTCGGGGCGAACGCGGTCAGCCCACGGCACCCAATCCGGCGCAATCAGCGCGTCATCACCGGGCAGCAGACCAACCTCGCAAATCGTTGCCACGCGGGAGCGAGGCGCACGCGAGAGGGTCGCGAACCAGAACCAGCCGCGGTAGCCAGGCAGAGTGCACTCAAAGAGGTGAGTGCTCAGGCGCTCTTCCTCGGCGCGCACGTGGTGCACCAGGCCGATAGCGTGTGCCGGGGCGATTTCCTGAACGCCCTGCAGTGCCACATCCTTAGCGGCGGCAAGAATCTCATCCACCTTGGAGGTGCGGCGCAGCTTGTGCGGAACGCCCAGGGAGGGGGTACCTACCTCTTCATCCAGCGGGGTGAAGGGGTCGGGGGTAGAGTCTTCGTTCTGTTCAGCTTCTTCGGCTGCGGATTCCTCAGAGATAGATTCCGCGGAAGTAGGTTCCTCAGCAGAAGCATCAGCCGCTACAGTCTCTTCAGCGTTCACGGAGGGCTGAGTCTCAGCAGGTACAGCGCTACCCTCATCGGTGCTCTCAGGCGCGGCAGAAGGCACAACGGACTCTGCGGGCGCGTCAGCAGCGGGCGTAGTTTCGGGGAGCAGTTCAATAACCTGTTCAGACATACCCCTATTAAAGCATCTCGCGTGCGCAAACAGTGCGGCCGCTCCCCCAAGCTTCACATACGCTGTGAATTTGAGTCTCAAACCGCTAAATCTGGGGCTTCGCTCATTAACAGCTATGTGTGAGCTGATACCGTTAAATTTATGAGTAATGAACCCGTACAGGACACGCGCAGCACCGCAGACCGGGCACCCGCGCCCCTTCCCTACGCCGGAGCCATCCGCTGGCTCGGTGCAGGCGGCGCGATTCTCGCACTGCTCTGTCTGCTCACCGGAGTTACCATGCTCGTGATGAAGTGGGTTGGGGCAACGCCGCCCGCCCTCATGAGCCAGATTCCCCTGGTCCTCCTCCCCGTCGCCTTTATTGCCCTCATGGCCGCACTCATCTTGTCAGTCATGCGCCGCAACAAGGCATAAAGATTTGAGCCGCAAGCTCACACACATCATTCACTTATCAAGTACAGCCTGCCATTCAGAGAGAAAGATAGAGTATGTCTACTGAAGCAAAACTCCTAGTCGTCGATGACGAGTTCAACATTCTTGAACTGCTCGCCACCTCCCTGCGTTTTGCCGGTTTTGAAGTAGTGACCGCCGGCAACGGCCGCGAAGCCCTCGAAAAGGCACACGCCGAAAACCCCGACCTCATTGTCCTGGACGTCATGATGCCCGGCATGGACGGCTTCGAGGTGACCCGCCGCCTACGCGAAAACGGCACCACCACCCCCGTGCTCTTCCTGACCGCAAAGGACGCCACCGAGGACAAGGTGACCGGCCTGGGTGCCGGTGGCGACGACTACGTCACCAAGCCCTTCTCCCTCGACGAGGTGATCGCCCGCATCCGCGCCATTCTGCGCCGTAGCCGCAGCGTCCAGGACGAGGACGACGCCGTACTGCGCGTTGACGCCCTCACCCTGAACGTGGACACCCACGAAGTGTTCCTCGGTGACGAAGAGATTGACCTCTCCCCCACCGAGTTCAACCTGCTGCACTACCTGATGCTCAACGCCAACCGCGTGCTGTCCAAAGCGCAGATTCTCGACCACGTGTGGGAGTACGACTTCAACGGCGACTCCTCCATCGTTGAGTCCTACATTTCGTACCTGCGCCGCAAGATCGACAACAACCGTGAAAACCACGAGCCGCTCATCCACACCAAGCGCGGTGTGGGCTACATGATTCGCGGTTCTCGAGGCTAACGTGGCGCTCAAACCCCTCGACCGGATCCCCCAGTCTCTCTCCCTTCGCACCCAGCTGGTGCTCATCACCTCCATGCTCATCGCCCTCTCCATTGCGGTGACGAGCCTGGTGGCGATTTCCGCTCTGCGCGCCCAGATGGTGCACCAGCTGGACGAAGAGATGAAGAACAGCGCCCCCTCACTCGTGCAGCTGGCGACCGTGCGCCCCTCCGGCAATCAGGAACAGTCCCTGAGCACCTACCGCCTGTACCTGCTCGACAAGGACGGCAACGTGCTGTACTCGCTCAAGTCCGAGGACAGCGGTCAGTTCAGCGAGCCGGCGCTGCAAGGCTGGACCGAAGAGAAGGTTCGCAAGCAAAACGAGGAGGCAGTCACCGTCAACGCGGTGGGCAGCTCCTCCGATTGGCGAGTGCTCGCCGTACCCATTGAGTCGAATGACTCTTCCGGACTGACGGAGGCAGCATCCCTAATCATTGCCATGCCGCTGAAACAAACGAACCAGGTGGTCGCCCTCGTGGGTGTGCTGACCTTCGCGTTTGGTTTGGCGACTCTCGCCTCCGCGATTGCGATGACCTGGGTGATTGTGACCCGCACCTTCGAGCCGCTGGCTCGCGTGGAGCAGACCGCCGCCAAGATTGCTGCCGGTGACCTCTCGCAGCGTATTGAGGACTACAACCCCAGCAACGAGATTGGTAACCTCGCGGTTTCGCTGAACACGATGCTTACCCAGATTGAAATGCTCTTCAAAGCCCGCGAGAAGAGTGAGGCGAAGATGCGCCGCTTCGTGGGTGACGCTTCGCATGAGCTGCGCACCCCGTTGGTCAGTATTCGAGGCTACTCGGAGCTGTACCGTCAGGGCGCGCTACCGACCGATGAGGCTGTCGCTACCGCGATGAGCCGCATCGAATCGGAGTCCAAGCGTATGGGTCAGCTCGTGGAAGACCTGCTGACCCTGGCGCGTATTGATGAGCGCCGCGAATCCAAGCTGGCACCCTTCGACCTGTTCAACCTGGCGGTGGACGCTAGTAACGACGCCTACGCTACGGCACCCGATCGTGCAGTGTCCCTGGTGGGTCTGAACGAAGAGGTGGCGCCGACCTCCGCAACCGTGCTCGGTGACGAATCACGCCTGCGTCAGGTCGTGGCGAACCTGCTGACCAACGCCATGCGTTACACCCCCGACGGCTCTCCCCTGGAGATTGCGGTGGGCGTACGCGAAGAGGTTCCCGGCTTCCCGCTCTCCGTGCTGGAGGTGCGCGACCACGGCCCCGGTATTCACGGCGAGGACCGCGAGCGCGTGTTCGAGCGTTTCTACCGCACCGACGCTTCGCGTTCGCGTGAGACCGGTGGTACGGGTCTGGGCCTGTCCATTGTGGCCGCAATTATTGAGCAGCATGATGGCAGGATTCATATTGAAGAGACCGATGGTGGCGGTGCTACCTTCGTGATTTCTTTGCCGTTCTATCCGCCGCCCGTCTCGGATGAGCAGCTGATGAAGTAGCACTGACGCATAAACCCCCGGATTGTAGAACTTGAGTGTTCTACGGTTCGGGGGTTTTGCTGTGCGCCGGAGGCGGGACTATGACTCGCGGCAGTGCGAGTGAGGAGAGCGCGAGTAAGAAGGAGCGGCGCGGCTAAAGAACAGCGGGAGCAACCTAGCGCGCGTCATGGGGGCGTCATTTTCGGGCGGGTTTTCGATTTTTTCGAGATGCTGGAGTGGATCTAGCGGGTTTATCCACAGATTTAATGAATCATGGTTTTTTAGCTCATTTGATACATTTTGAAAGATATAGTGATAACAAGCTTCCGGTCAGGAACTCAACCCTTCCAGAGATCCAAACCCCAAGCGCCACCACGGGGCAACCGCCCCACCCATCTCACATATCTCAAAGGAGAAAAACCATGGCACAGTTCAATGTCGATTCCGAAGTCATCGCAGCCAAGAGCGCACAGGCACGATCCTACGTCGCATCCATCACCGCAGACGTCAACGGTATGACCGCCTCCCTGCACGATCTGCAGAGCTCCTGGACCGGCTCTGCATCCGCTAACTTCCAGGGCGTGCTGGACCAGTGGCACGCAACCCAGCGCCAGGTCGAAGCATCCATCACCCAGATCAACGAGGCACTCACCCGCGCAGGTGTGAACTACGCAGACACCGAGCAGGCTAACGCCTCCATGTTCGTCGGCTAAGGGATCAGGGCTACAGAGCACCATCTAAGGCCCACCCGCAGGCAGGCGGCAGACCGGGCGGTTTAAAGGTCCCGGCCGCACGGCATACCGCCCGTCGGATTCGCCAGAAGGCGACGAACATCTATTGAGAAAAACCCCGCCGCATCCTCACTTGCGAGGATGCGGCGGGGTTTTATTGCGTGGAAATTATGAGGCTCAAGAGCCCAAGAATTAGGCACTGAGCATTAGGAGCTGAGCATTAGGAGGCGGGGGTCTCCTGGCGGAAACGCAAACGCCACAGGCCGCGCTCAGCATCGTAATGCCAGATGCTCGAACGGCTCACGCGGCCGCGCGCGGTCGCAACCGCCGCCATAACCAGCATGCTGGACGAATCCAGCACCTGAACACCCTGCTTGAGCGGGGCACCCTGCTGGGTGAAGGCGCGTTCACGGTACTGCAGCACCGAGGAGCGGGACACCGACTTGCCGGTAGCGGTCACCCACACCAGACGCTCGTGCAGCATGGATTCCAGCTGTGCCGCCTCCATGACGGAGCCGCGGCTCTCTAACAGCTGTTCTGCGGCGGCGGCTTCCTCGGGATTCAGCGTATCGGGGTTCGGAGCAGGCGCGGCGGGAGCAGAGGGCGCGGGCTCAGAAGCCTGAGTGTGCGCAGCAGGCTGAACGGGCGCGGGTTCAGCGGGCTGAGCCGGAGCATCCTGAACAGGCTCTACCGCCTGCTCTTCCGTCTCGCCCAGAAGCTCCGCCGGGTCAACATCGTTCGGATCCAGGCCCGCGAACTCTTCCAGACCGGTCAGGTCGTCCTCTTCTTCCGACTGGGCGGCGCCGGATGCCTGCTGAGCGGTCTCCTGCTGGCGCGCCAGTGCCTTTGCGTCACGCTCGGCGGCGCGCTCTGCCGCGAGCGCCAGCTGTTCCTTGCGGGTGCGGACCGCCTCCGGGTCGGGGGCGTTCACGGCGGAGGCGGGGCGCAGCAGACCGGACAGGCGCAGGCTCTCCACGCCGCGCTGGGCGTTCTCAATCTCGGCGGCGGTAAATTCCTGCACGGGCAGGTGGGCGTCCGCAGAAGGCTCAGAGGATGCCAGTTCAGAGAGGGCAGCGTCAGCGAGCACGGGCTCAGCCACCGGAGCGTTCACGATCGGGGTCTCAACAGCCGGAGCCTCAACAGCCGCAGTAGCGGGTTCAGCAGAAGCGCCGAAACCGGGGCCGTGCGCGGGTTCGCGGCCCTCCTGGTAGGCGCGCGCGGCACCGTTCGCCAGGGAGTCCGCCTTCTCGTTGAGCTCGTGACCGGCGTGGCCCTTCACCCAAATGAACTCGTAGTCGCGGCCGGTCAGTGCCCGATCCAGCGCCTCCAGAAGGTCGCGGTTGAGCACGGGCTTGCCGTCAGACTTCTTCCAGCCCTTCTTCTTCCAGCCGGGCATCCACTTGGTCAGCGAGTTAATGACGTACTGGCTATCGCAGTACACGCGTAGCTTCACCTCCGGGCGGGATGCGGTCGCCTCGAACAGGTCCAGGACGGCCTTGAGCTCACCCATGTTGTTGGTGCCGTGCGCCCAGCCGCCGCTCGCCCAGTGGTCGTCGTCGATATACCATGCCCAGCCCGCCGGTCCGGGGTTGCCCAGCGCCGAGCCGTCTGCGGCGGCAATGATCTCTTGCGTGCTGTTCACGGTACCTTCTTTCTGCGCCGCCCCTCTGTTGTGCGGGCGGCTGTCCGTAATGATGTCTGTGATGACTTTACCGTACCGGCGGCGAGGGTGCGTAGCGCGCGGTCAGCGCTGTGGATAACCTCAAGGAGCCTCGCAACGCGAATTGCCGTAATGCCGGGCGGGTACACTAAACCTATGAGCTATTCTGCCCCCGAAACACCCAGCGCACAGCGCCCGGAGCACCCTACCGCCCGTCCGAGCGAGCGCGTGCAGATTTTCGCTCTTCCCACCCGCACGATGTACGGTTCTCTGCGTTTTAGCTGGTTGAGCTACCTGGGTCTTGCTGAGCAGCAGCATGCGGCGCAGTTGCCGACCTCCACGGCGGCGGTCAGCTATCTGAGCACTCAGGCACTCATGCGCGCCATGGCGGCGGCGCGTTTGGATGTGCCCTCGAGTGCCGCTTCTGAGATTGAGGTGGATCGTTCCTGCACCCTGTGCACCAGCGGTAAGAAGCACGGTAAGCCGCGTATTGCGGGCGTGAATTTCAATATGTCGCAGGTAAACCCGCTGGTCGTGGGTGCTTTTAGCCGTAACTCCTCGGCGGTGCTCGGCGTGGATGTTGAGACCCTGGATGCGCGCCTGTTCTCCGGTTTTGCGCGTCTGGCGCTCTCCAATGAAGAACGCACGTTCTACGAGCGGGTGGCGCAGGAACGCCCCGCACCCGTACTGCACCTGCTCTCGGTGGCACTGTGGACCGCTAAGGAGGCGGTGCTCAAGGCGACCGGCCACGGCCTGAGCGTAGTGCCCTCCCTGGTTCGGGTGCAGCTCACCGAGGAGCTGTTGGACGCGCTCGAACTTGCCATGAACGAGGAGGCTCCTAGTGACCTTCTGGACGGTGGCACCCCCGAGCCTGGCGCCCTGCGTGTACTGACTCAGGACAGCTTGACCGCGCGTGCGACCTTTAGCGCACCCACACCTCAGGGCGGCGGCGAAGCTATCGAGCGAAGCTTCAGCCTGCAGTGGATACCCGTGGCACTACCCGACGCGGAGAACCCCGAGCACGCGCAGAAGATGCTCATCGCCCTGGCGGTGGAGAACCCGACCGGGGGTGAGCCCGTGGGTGAGTACGGGGGTGAGCCCGCGCAGGTTGAGGCTCAGCTTCTGCCGGTGGCTACTCCCCTGGAGCTCAAGCGTCTGCTCACCGATTAGCCACGCTCAATCCCCTAACAGCTCGTACAACGACTGAACGCGCCCGCCATGCCAGCGAGCGCGTTCAGTCATTTTAATCTGCTGTTTTATTCAGTCGTTGCATTCCGCCTCGTCAAGGCGTTCAAGACAGTACCTACACAGCGCCTAAGGGGTATCCTCACCCAGGGTGTCCACACCCAGGGCGCGGCCAAAGCTACCGAGCTTCGTACCGGTCTCGGTGTGCTCCAGCTCTGGATCAGACTCAGCCACAATACCCGCGCCGGCGTACAGCACCGCCTCATCCGGGCTGACCTGGGCGCAACGCAGAACCAGCGCCCACTCGCCGTTACCCTCTGCGTCCATGTAGCCGACCAGACCGCCAAAGTAGCGGCGCTCGAAGGACTCCAGATGACGAATCAGCTCCAGCGCCTTCTCGGTGGGTGCACCACAAATCGCGGGGGTCGGGTGAATCGCGCGGGCACCGTCCAGGCAGGTCAAGCCCTCCTTCAGCACGCCGTCGATGGGGGTCGCCAGGTGCCAAAGCTGCGGGGTCTGCAGCAGCGAGGGCACCTGCGGCACGTTCAGCTCCTCGGCGATAGGTGCCAGGCGCTCGGCAATATCGTTGATGACGTAGGCGTGCTCGTGGCGATCCTTCGGCGAGGCGAACAGGCGGTCACGAATCGCCTCGTCCTCGGCGCTGCCGGGCTCGGCAATGCGCGGGGCGCTACCGGCCAGCGGGTGGGTCTTGAAGGCGCGGCCCTCGGTGCGGAACACCAGCTCCGGGGAGGCGCCCATCAGGTAGCTTCCGTTCATGCCGCGCTCGCCATCGGGCAGGCGCACCGCAAAGTTGAAGGCGGAACGCTGCTGGGCGCGCAGGTTGTTGTACAGCGCCTGCAGGTTGAGGGCGCCGGGTGCGTAGCGGGCGGTGAGCACACGCGAAAGCACGATCTTGCTCAGCTCACCGGCCTTCATGCGCTCCACGGCGGTCGCCACGGCGGCACGGAACCGGTCGTTCTGTCTGCCGGTGACAGATACCGGCTCGGCAAGCGCCACGGTCTGCTCGGGGACCGGCACCTGCTGCTCTTCCAGGCGTTCGGGTACGAAGAGGTAGGCGGGCATATCCGGGTCAAAAGGAATCAGACCCACGACGGCGCTACCGGCACGTTTCGCCTCGTCCAGGGCATTATCGAAGGTGACAGGGGTCATCGCACCGGATGCGCGCAGGACGCGGGTGCCGGTGGCAAAGATAAAGTCGGGAAGGTTCGTCATCGTACTTCTATCAGTGGTGTGTGGGTTCGCGCCGGAAGTACATAGAGTACAGTCCGAGCTCGGGTACAGTCCGGGCGCAGATACAGTGGGGTGCGTCGGTGCCGTTAGAGGGTCGCGCCGCCGTCGGCGACAATCTCCTGCATGGTGATGTGGCGTGCCGCCTCAGAAATGAGGAAAGCATTCACCGAGGCAATATCCGCCGGGTCGGCAATACGGCGCAGCGGAATGCCCAGGCGGAAGGTTTCCGGGTTACCGGCAACCGGCAGGGCGGAGCGGTCCTCACCCTCCCAGGCGTCGGTCACCATGGGGGTTCGGGTGGTGCCGGGGCAGACCGAGTTCGCGCGAATACCGTGCGCGGCAAGCTGCAGACCGAAGCTGGAACTCACGCGCGCCGCCGACGCCTTGGACGCACCGTAGGCGCCAAACTCCGCGCGGGGCACACGCGCCGCGTTGGAGGCGACCGTCACCAGGGACCGGCTGTTCGTCGGGTCGCTTTCCTGCTGGTCAATCATGATGCGGGCGAATTCGCGCAGGCACAGGAACACGCCGTCGGAGTTGACCGCGTGCAGGCGCTTCCAGGTGTCGAAGCTGGTTTCCAGGAGCGGCTGGCTGTGGGCGATGCCCGCGGCGAGCACCGCGCCGGTGATGGGTTCCTCGAGCGCCGCTACGGCGTTGGCGAGGGCGGTGACGGACTCTTCGCTCGTGACGTCTACGGCACGGTAACGGAAGATAGCGTCCCCGTAGGTCCCGAAGGAGGCGATGGGCTGCTCCGCAAGGTCCGCCGCAAATACCGAATAACCGTTCTTAATGAGCTGGTGGACGGTTGCCTCACCAATACCGCCATTCGCACCGGTCACAATCACCCAGCTCATGCGCGCGCCTCCTCAGCGGTCTCAGCACTCTCAGCGGTCTGCAGGTCGGCGAGCACATCGGCGGTGTTCAGCACGCGGGCGCAACGACCCGAAGCGTACTCGCACGCCAGGCGGTGCTCCTCCTCCGAGAAATCGGCGAGCGCATCGGCAACCATGAACGGCTGAATGTCACGCATGAACGCCTCCAGGGCGGTGGTCAGGCAGCCAATATGCGCGTACACGCCGCCGATAATGAGCTGGTCGCGGCCGGATTCCTTGAGCAGGTCCTCGAAGGGGCTGCGCACGAACGCGGAGTAGCGCCACTTGGTCAGCACGGTGTCTCGGTCGGTGGGTGCAAGTGCGTCGAGCACGCGGGCGGATTCATCGTTCTGCAGGCCGTCACCCCAGAAGTCGATGAGCAGGCGGCGGTCTTCGGGGTTCTGGCGCGGCGGCTGCGCGGTGTAGTAGACCGGGATTCCGGCGGCGTGGGCGGCGTCAATGAGGCGGCGCAGATTCCGAATGGCGATGTTAATCTGGGCATCGGCATTGCCGTAGCCCTCCCCCAGGTCAGCGCCTTCGAAAGCCTGAACGAAGTGCACCTGCATGTCGTGCACAAGCAGTACAGCTCGGGAGGGGTCCACAGGCCAGCTCACGCGATTGCTGTGTTCACGGTCAACGTAGGTGTAGGGCTTGATTTTGGGCAGTGCCATGATTCTCCCGGTTCGTGCCTATGGGTTGTATGCGCAGCGCAGGCAGTGCACCGTGGCGGGCGTAGCGGCGAGTGGGTGCTCTCCTCCGAGCCCCCCTCGCACCGACCGCCCACACAGTGAGCTTGCGCTTATCTCATAACCATCTTAGGGCATGCTTAGATACCAAGGTATATCTGAACCTTAACAAAAATGCTTCCCCACCCGCACCCCCGTTGATAGCACAACGGGCGGAACGGGCAGGGAAGCACTCGGACAAGCAGAAACGCTACGCGAAGCGTGAATTCGGGCGCGAATCTAGCTCGTTAAAACTAACTCTGTGAAACTAGTTCACGGGCACCGCGACGGCAAGAACCTCATTCAGACCCTCGGTAATCGAGGGGTGGGTGTAAATCTCGTCGCGCAGCTGCGAGGCGGTAATGCCGTGGCGCATCGCCAGAGCCACCAGGTTAATAACTTCCATGGACTCGATGACCAGCAGCTGGGCACCCAGAATCTGGTCGGTCTGCGCGTCAATCACGAACTTCATGATGCCGCGCGGGTTCTCCTGGGTCTTCGCACGCGGCATCGCGGCAACAGCGGCAACCGGCTTCGAAGCGACCTTCACCTTGTGGCCAGCCTCGATTGCCTCACGCTCGGTCAGACCAACCGAAGACAGCGGTGGGTTCATGTAGATGGTCGAAGCCACCGCCTTGCGGTCCTTGGTGGAGCGGGAACCGTCACCGACCAGCTGAGAGAGCACCACGCGGTAGTCATCCATGGAAATGTAGGTGAACTGTGGGCCGCCATTCACGTCACCGAGCGCGAAAATGTTCGGCACGGTGGTGCGCAGGTGCTCATCCACAACAATTGCACCGCGGTCGGTGGTTTCGATGCTGGTGTTCTCCAGACCCAGACCCTCGGTGGCGGGCTTGCGGCCGGTCGCAACCATCACGTAGTCCACCTCCAGCTCCCGGGTAGCACCCTCGGAGTCGAGGTAGGTCACGGTCACCGAGTCAGCGCCGTCCTTGAAGGACTGCACGCGCACGCCGGTGTGAGCGGTAATGTCCTGATCTGCGATAATCTCGCGGGCAACCTGGGCAACGTCCTCATCGTAGCGTCCGAAGAGGGCGGGGGCACCGTCCAGAATGGTTACCTCAGTGCCGTAGGAGGAGAAAATACCGGCAAACTCAACACCGATGGGGCCGCCACCGATGATGCCCAGGCGCTTGGGGCGCGGGGTGAGCTTCTGCAGCTCGGTGGAGGTGAGCACACGCTCAGATTCGCGGACGCCCTCAATCGGCGGGATGACCGACACGGCGCCGGTGTTGACGATGAAGTAGTCGGCGGTAACGCGCAGGGTGTCCTCGCCCGCGGTAACCTCAACCTCGGTGTCGGAGATGAAACGTGCGTGACCATCAATGAGCTTAGCGGTCTCGTTGGAGAGCAGGATTTCGCGGTTCTTGGCGCGCATCATGCCGGTCAGCTTGTCACGGAAGACCACGGCGGATTCGTAGGCGGCGTTTGCTTCTTCGAGGCTGCGCTCGCCGCTGGCGCGGAACTCGTCGGCGCGGTGCACGAGCGCCTTGGTGGGTACGCAACCGATGTTGATGCAGGTGCCGCCATACATGCCGGTGGACTGTTCGATGAGGGCAACGTTCTTGCCGGTCTTGGCGTATGCGCCGGCGAGGGTCTTGCCGCCCTTGCCGAAGCCGATGACGACCATGTCAAAGTGCAGCTGAGCGGGGGTGGTCATACTATTCTCCTGTGAAATTTAGATGATGATGTTTTCGCAGAGTTCAACGGGAAGAAATGAGTATTATTCCCGCGCGCCACATTTTTTCTTCTCCCCCAACCACCGCTAGGACATGAGCAAAGCCCCCACCCCTCTTCTACAACCACCCCTCGGCCAGTGTGGGCGTAGACTGAAACTACCCGGCTCCCTACGAGTAGCCGGCCTACGAACAGCCAATATTTTCAGGAGGATTCCATGAAAACCCACGATATTCTGCGCGACGCCGCCAGCCGCCCCGGCATCGAAGCCGCCGTAGCCGTCAAGGGGCTATCGGCTGAGGCATTGAACGCACATCCGGGTGGGCACCCGAACTCTATCGCCTGGCTCCTCTGGCATGCCGGACGACAAATGGACATGCAGCTTTCTGCTCTGAATGGTCAGCCGCAGGTCTGGGAGACTCAGGGTTTCAGGGAGCGTTTCAACCTGGGCGAGCTCGGCGACACCATGGGCTACGGCCACACCGCCGAGCAAGCACGCTCCATTGTGGTTGAAGATTCTGCCCTGCTGGTGGAATACCTTGTGGCGACCGACGAGGCGCTTGCCGACTACGCGCAGACACTGAGCGAGGCTGATTTGAGCGAGATTATTGACCGTTCGTGGACTCCGCCGGTAACTCGCGGTATGCGCCTGGTCAGCCTGATTGACGACGCAACCCAGCACGTGGGTCAGGCGGCGTACGCGGCGGGTATTCTCGCCGCGCAGGATTTCGCGGCGTAGGATTAGGATTTCACGCCCGCTAGAGGGGAACGAAAAGGCGGTGGCGCCTCGGACACAACCAGCCCGAGGCGCCACCGCCCGGTTGCGGGCAACCCCGATAACACCGCGAGCAGATAATATTTCGGCGAGAAGATAACGGACTGTTATCTGCTCGCGCATCTTGTGTCTTGTTTCGCCTCGGTTACAGCGTTCTTACCCGTGATAGAATCCACAGTATTATGAGACGCACCACAGACCCTTCGCCTGAGCACCCTGAATCACCTGCGTCGCGCATTCCAACAAACACACCAGACGCGACCGCAAAACCCACATCAGCAACGCCGCTGAACGCACGCGGGCAGCTCACGCTCCTGACCGCGCAGGTTTCTGATGCTCTTGCGTCCAGTATCCAAGCTATCGCCATGCCCCTGCTGACCTACGGCGCCACCGGCGACCTCGCCCACTCCGCTATCGTCATGGTCGTCGAGGCAGTCCCCGTCATCCTCTTCGCACCATTCGCAGGCGCTATCGCCGACAAATTCAACCGCAAAACCCTCACCGTCAGCTTCAGGCTCGCCAGCGCCGCCCTACTCATCGCATCCCCAGCCCTCTACGCCGCCGCAGGACTACCCGCCTTCCTCACCATCGCATTCCTCGTCTCAACCTTCGGCACCTTCTCATCCCCCGCAGCCTCCGCCGCCATGCCCTCCCTGCTCGGCGACGACTACCAAAAATACATGGCACGCCGCGGCAGCCTCATCTTCCTCGCCCAAACCCTCGGCCCCACCATCGCAGCCGCCGTCGCATCCTTCACCACCCCAGCCCTCGCCGTCGGATTCGCAGGCACCCTCAACCTGCTCGCTGCCCTCACCGTCGCCACCATACGCAACTACGACCTCACCCACGCCGAACGCACCGCCACCGTGCAGGAACACCACACCGGCAGACTCCTGCGCGAAGGCGCCGCCTACACCGCACACAACCCCATCGTGCGCGGTATGCTCACCTTCTGGTTCCTCTCCATCGCCGCCGTACCCATCACCACCCTGCCCATGCTCGAATACCTCACCCGCGGCCTCGGGCACGACTACACCGCCTTCGGAATCGCAACTTCCGTCTACGCCGCCGGATGCGTGATCAGCTCCTGGCTTTCAGCCAAACTCGGCGTCGGTACAGGCGCCGGGCGGGTGCGTATGACCAAACGCGGGTGGATGTGCATCTCCGGACTCGGCTACGGCGCCGTTTGTCTGAGTATGGGACTACACCCGGCGCTGTGGGCGGTACTCGTGCTCTGGTTCATCTGGGGCATGTTCTACGGACCCGAAGAAGTGCTCGGGCAAGTCCTCTTCGCAGACGCTATCGACGAACACATGCGCGGGCGCGTCTACAGCTTCATGGGTGTGGTTTTCTCCCTAGCGGGTATGGTCGGGTACCTCATCACCGGATGGGCGGTACCAGCGTTCGGCGCGATCAACACCATTGTTACCGGAGGGGCACTCTTCATCATCGCCACCGTATTCACGTTCATTCTCGGCCCGACTGCGCGAGCGATACGGGCGCAGGAATCGCGGAATGAGGCAAAGAGCCGTGCGGGTGCATGACTGTGCTCTGTATATCGCCTCGGGGCATCATCGCCTCACCTCCGCCACGTTGCGGGCAACCCTGATAACACCGCGAGCAGGTGATTTTTGGCCGAGCATGCAGGAAAAATACTACCTGCTCGGCCAAAAATCACCTGCTCGCGCCCTAGTGTTATGTATCTGCTCGCGGACTTGGGATAGGAATGAGCGCTTGACCCGAGAAACCTACCCGCGCTTCAGCAACGTCATAACCTCATAGTGGTCCGTATGCGGGAACATGTCCAGCACACGGCCCTGCACCGGCACATACGAGGGCATGCGCCCCAGATCCTTCGCCAAAGTCACCGCATTACAGCTCGAATACACCACACGGTCAATACCCGAACCCTCAATCCACGCGCACAAGCTCTCACCAATACCGCGGCGCGGCGGGTTCACCACCAGCATCTGCGGCACCGTGCCCGAAGACACCGCGAACTCCGGCGCGTCCTGCGCCGAAAAGTTCACGCCCTCCAGCCCATACTCAGCCACCGTGCGCTGCGCCGAAGCGACCGCCTCCGCACTAATCTCAATACCCGTCACCGAACCGCCGTCCATCACCGAAGCGGCATGCAGGGCAAAACCGCCCACGCCGCAGTACAAGTCCCACAGTGAGCGCGGAGCCACCTCACGCACCCACTCACGACCCTGCGCGTACATCGCCTCAGCGACCTTCGTGTTCGTCTGGAAGAAGCTCTGCGGACGCAAATGCAGGGTCAGGTCATTCACCTGCATCGGCAGGGTCTGACGCTCCGAGAGAATAATCTCCTCATCACCCTCAACGCGCGCCACCGGCTCACGCAGCAGGTTCACCGACAGCACTGCCAGGTTCGGCAGCCGCTCCTGTAGCCAGCCCATCTGGCGGCGAATCGGCACCAGAAGCTTCTTCGAACGCAGCACGAAACGCACCATCAGCTCACCCGCCGCCGAAGCAGTCACCAGAATATTCTTCAGCTCACCGCGACGGTTCGGAATGTCATAAGGGGTCAGGTCTGCACGCTGAATCAGCTCACGCAGCACCGGTATAGCCGCCTGAATCGGCTCCATATAGAGCGGGCATTCGCCAAGATCAGTGGAGGCGCCCGTACGGTAATCCACAATGCCCAGGGTCGGGTTCTTCGCCGAACCGCCCACCACGAGCTTCGCCTTATTGCGGAAGCCCGCCTCCGCACTGGTCACCGGATCCAACCACTGCAACTGCGGGTACGCGGCGAGCAGGGCGCGGGCGTGCTCCTGCTTCGCCTGCACCTGCGCGGTGTAGGCGGTCTCAATGCTGGGGCAGGAGGAGCAGAGGTCATCACGAAAATAGGCGCATTCCATAAGGAGCCATTCTACCGCCTCCACCGGCAGGCACGCCGCCGACCCATCACAGACACAGGATGCTCGGCTACACATGGGCACAGAAAAAGCGGAGGCGGCCACCCCTCATGGGTAGCCGCCCCCGCCTCATACGGATGCGTGGACCTGTGCCGGCTCAAGTACCAGCGTTAGGTCATCACCATGTCACGCTTCGCGTGCCACGGATTCCGTAGAAATTTACCCCATCAGGGATAAATTTCTACTACATCATTCCTGCCATGCCGTCCGCACCGGGAGTAGCCGCGCCAGCGGGCTCCGGCTTGTTCGCAACAACAGCCTCAGTGGTCAGGAACAGACCAGCAATCGACGCAGCGTTCTGCAGAGCCGAACGGGTCACCTTCACCGGGTCAGCAATACCAGCAGCCATCAGGTCCTCGTACTCGCCGGTCGCAGCGTTCAGGCCGGTACCAGCAGGCAGGGAACGAACACGGTCAACCACAACGCCCGGCTCCAGGCCAGCGTTAGCAGCGATCTGCTTCAGCGGTGCGTCAATAGCCACGCGCACAATGTTCGCGCCGGTAGCCTCATCACCGGTCAGCTCCAGCTTGTCGAAGACCTTCACGCCAGCCTGAATCAGAGCAACGCCACCACCGGGGACGATACCCTCCTCAACAGCAGCCTTAGCGTTACGCACAGCATCCTCAATGCGGTGCTTGCGTTCCTTCAGCTCAACCTCAGTTGCGGCACCAGCCTTCAGCACGGCCACGCCACCGGCGAGCTTAGCCAGGCGCTCCTGCAGCTTCTCACGGTCGTAGTCGGAGTCAGAGTTAGCAATCTCTGCGCGGATCTGAGCCACGCGACCCTCGATAGCTGCTGCGTCGCCTGCACCCTCGATGATGGTGGTCTCGTCCTTGGTCACAACGACCTTGCGGGCGGAACCGAGCATGTCCAGGGTTGCTGCGTCCAGGGACAGACCAACCTCTTCGGTGATGACCTGGCCACCGGTCAGGATAGCGATATCAGCCATCTGAGCCTTACGGCGGTCACCGAAGCCCGGAGCCTTCACAGCAACAGACTTGATGGAGCCGCGCATCTTGTTCAGCACCAGCAGAGCCAGAGCCTCACCCTCAACGTCCTCAGCAACGATCAGTAGCGGCTTGCCGGACTGCATAACCTTCTCCAGGACAGGGACGAGGTCCTTAACGTTCGAAATCTTCTGGTTCACAACCAGGATGTAGGGGTCCTCCAGGACTGCTTCCTGACGCTCCGGGTCGGTCACGAAGTAACCGGACAGGAAGCCCTTGTCGAAGCGCATACCCTCAGTCAGTTCTAGGTGCAGACCGAAAGTGTTGGAGTCCTCAACGGTGATGACGCCTTCCTTGCCGACCTTCTCCATTGCCTCAGCAATGAGCTTGCCGATCTCAGCGTCGCCAGCGGAAATCGAAGCGGTTGCAGCAATCTCTTCCTCGGTCTCAACTTCCTTCGCGGAGGAGAGCAGAGCCTCGGTCACAGCCTCAACAGCCTTCTCGATGCCGCGCTTGAGGCTCAGCGGGTCAGCACCAGCAGCCACGTTGCGCAGGCCCTCGCGAACCAGTGCCTGAGCCAGAACGGTAGCGGTGGTGGTACCGTCACCTGCGATGTCGTCAGTCTTCTTAGCAACTTCCTTGACGAGCTCCGCACCAATCTTCTCGTACGGATCCTCCAGCTCGATTTCCTTCGCGATCGAGACACCGTCGTTGGTGATGGTGGGGGCGCCCCACGCCTTCTCCAGCACAACGTTGCGGCCGCGGGGGCCGAGGGTCACCTTCACTGCATCGGCGAGGGTGTTCAAACCGCGCTCAAGGCCGCGGCGTGCCTCTTCGTCAAAAGCAATGAGCTTTGCCATAAGTGTCCTCCTGGACGATCGGATTTTTTCCTTCACCCTTGCGGGTGCGGTACATCTAAAATCGGGTGGCTGCCCCTCCACAACGTCCCCGTTACGTAAGGCGCGGGCAGAGTAGGGCGTAAAGCACCCGAATGCTACATCAATTGTGGCACCCGCACCGGCATGGAGCAAACGTTTAAGCCCAAGGTTGAAGGGTTAATCGCCCAGTGCTTAATCTGCACTCATTAAGCCCGCCAAAAGGGGCGTTACCGGTGTGCCTACCGGGGGCGCGTGAGGGGCGCTAAAAGCATCAACCCCACCCGGCGCATCAGTGGAATTGCGCGGATGGGGTTGAGATGGGGTTGAGCAGAAGTCGTTATGGCAGAAACAGTCGGCGCGGGCTCAGAATCACCCGGGCAACCGTCTGAACCTATTCCGCCGCAGTAGCGGAGCCGGTGTAGTCCGAGGACAGAACCACGATGACCTCGTGGTTGCCCATCTGCACATCGGAGGTTGCCTGACGCACCTGAGCAATACCCAGCTTCGAGGCGATACTCTGCGCCTGCGACTGGTAGCCCTCAGCGTAGTAGACCACGCTGGTTGCCGGTGCCGCACCCGTGTAGTTTGCTGTCTCGCTGATGGTGTAACCGGTCAGCAGTGCCGCCGCACCGGATGCGCTACCCGCCGGAGCCGCGGCATTGTAGACCGCCACGGAGATGGACTCAGCCAGACCGGTCTTCGTAGCGCTTGCCGATGCGGAAGCCTTAGACGGCGCAGAGGACGCCGACGCGCTTGCGGGGGCGGAGCTGCTCTTCGCGGTGGACGCCGAGTACTGCGGGGAGGCGGTGCGCGGCGCGTACACGTACATCGCGCCGCCGATGAGCAGACCGACTACGCCTGCAGCTACCAGGGGGATAGCGCCCTTGGGGCTCTTTGCCGGGTCAGCATTGACCGCGCGGTAGGTTCCGCGGCGGGCGGTATTTTCGTCTACCTCGTCAAATTCGTCGCGGGGGTAGCTCATTTATCCTCATTTCACGGGTCTCTGTTTACCGGCTGGTACCGTGCCTCCCTGCCTGGCGCGCGGGCGCGGCTGCGGAAGGTACGGTCTTGGTGTTCTAGTACCTAGAGTACCGGCTCAATTAGCGAGAACCAATGTGAACGCCCCGCAACCGGCTGCGAAAGAGACGGACACCGCACAGTGTTCAATCTCTGGTTGAACCTAAGGTGTGCGGGGTTGGATGCATAAGTTGGAGAGCTCGCGCGGCTCCCGCAATTCGAGCCCCTAGTCAGCGTCTCGGCGGGCGCGTAGAACGTCAATAATCTGCGGCGCTGCGGCGCGTACCCGCTCATCGTCGAGCATCACGTTCAGGCGCTGGTAGTAGGCAATCGGGGTGAAACCGGCGGCGATAATCGCTTTCTCTTTGGAACCCTGGTGTTTGAAGCGGCGGCGCTCCACCTCAAGGATGCGGCGCTCCACCGGGGTTAGGCCGCCGGGCTGGTTCTCCGTTTCCGGCTGGCTCTGCGCTTCCAATTGGCTCTGTGCTTCTGGCTGGCTCTGTGCGGTTTCAGCGCGTTCCTGTTCTGACACGTTCCCTCCTGTCTGTAGCTCGCCCGCTGCGGCTGGCGTCTCCTAGCGTGTGTATTCGTCATCCCCTAGTCTAGAAGAGAAACCTAGCCTAGAAGAGAACCTCATCCTAGAGGAGAGCCTCAGTCTAGAGGAGAAGCATTCGTCCCGCGCCCGGCCCCGTCACCGTCCGGGTCGCATCAGCACCAGGAGATTCCCCGAGGAGATTCATGAACCAGCCCCTCAGCAGCATTATGAGCGAGGATTGGGCGGCAGCGCTCGCCCCCGTCGAAGAGCAGATTCACGCCATGGGCGCTTTTCTGCGTGAGGAGCACGCGGCGGGGTACCGTACTTTCCCGCCTGCCGCCGATATTTTCAATGCGTTCCGCCGCCCGATGAGCCGGGTGAAGGTCCTCATTATTGGCCAGGACCCCTACCCCACCCCGGGCAACGCGATGGGTCTGTCGTTCTCGGTGCACCGCGGCATGCCGCTGCCTCGTTCGCTGAACAATATTTACAAGGAACTTGAGGACGATTTGGGTATCGCCCCGGCTAATCACGGCGACCTGTCCTGTTGGGCCGATGAGGGCGTCATGCTACTCAACAGGGTTTTGACGGTGCGTGAGTCTGATGCGGGTTCGCACCGCGGCAAGGGTTGGGAGGAGATTACCGAGTGCGCTATCCGTGCGCTGGTGGCGCGTAACCAGCCGCTGGTGGGTCTGCTGTGGGGCGCGGATGCACGCAAGTGCGCACCCATGCTGCAGCCGTACCCGAGCGTGGAGTCGGCGCATCCTTCGCCGCTGTCTGCTCGTCGTGGTTTCTTTGGTTCGCGCCCGTTTTCGACCGTGAATTCTTTGCTGGTGCAGCAGGGTGCGGAGCCGGTGGATTGGACGGTCCGTTAGGCGCAGCACAAGAGCCGGTGTAAGAGCTGGCTCAGTGGGTGTAGCGAAGGGGCGGTAGCTTGTGAGGTGAACTCGCAAGCTACCGCCCCTTCCCTACATCAATATATGCAATATTGGCTATATACCCTTGAAGGAGGGCTAAGAATCTGCCGGTTCCACATTCCGCGGAGTCGTAAAATGCTGTAGCGCATACTGCATCGTGTAATTGCCCAGAGCAACACCCGAAGCCATCGCCACAACAATCGAAACCGCCGTAATCATATTCTGCATACCCAGAATCACATCCGTCTCAACCGTCAGCAGATACATACCGCGGAAGAACGACAGACCCGGCAGCAAGAACGTAATCGCAGGAATCGAGAAAATCGCCTGAGGCACATGCAGACGGTACGCAAAATACGTGCTCAACGCACCAATCACAACCGCAGCACACGCCGTCGGACCGCGACCAGCACTCGGACCGGCAAGCAACTCATAGCCGTAATACGCCGCCAAACCGCAACCCGTAATGACCATCAGCCAACCGACCTTCACCAGCTTCGTCTGCAAAGTAATTGCAAAGGTTGCAATCGCCACCAGGAAGAAGAAAGACGCCGCCAGCGGGGTCGTCGGTTCAAAACGTAGCTGCTCAATATCCAGGGTCGGGCCATTGAAAATATTGATCGCACTCACCGCAGTCGCAATGCCGACCACCAGACCCAAGAAGCTCATGCCCGTCGACACGAAACGACCCGCAGCCGTCACCGGGAAGCCGTTAATCGCATCCTGCACGGCACCCACCAGACGCGGCGTTGGCAAGAACATAATCATGCCCGCAGCCACCACCAGAGGCGCCGAAATCGCCTCCCCCTGACGCTGCAACACCGAAAGAATGGATCCCTCACCGCCCAGCCAAATCGCCAAGAAGGTCATCAGACCCGCACTAGCGGCCATGCGGAAGAACGCCGGAATACCAATCGAACTCAACCACTGAATCAGCAAGTACACGGGAATAAAAATAATCACCGCACTCAACGCCGTCGCAAAACTCGCCCCCAGCGCCGCCGTCAGGGTTCCAGCACACGCCAGATTCGCCGCCCACACCACCAGAGGCGGAAACGGCTTGGGTCGGTGCGTAATCTGGCTCAGCTTCAAATCGGCGATTTCCAGGGTCATGCCGCCACGAGTGATCTTATAGATCAGGCCGTACACCTCAGAAAGTGCCTCATAGTTCTCAGTGGAGGAACGCACCACACGCACCAGGGTGTGGGTGAAACGCTCGTCTGCGTTCGCATTGCGCTTGGCGATGCGGGACTCCATGTAAATATCGGGGTCCGACGTGTAGTTGATGGTCACCGACTGGTTCGTAATATCGACTTCCACCGAGTCCAGCCCGTACGCCGAAGAGACCGCAATAATCGCCGAGTCCACGTCCATGGCGTCCGCACCGTAGTGGAACATCGCCTCAGCCAGGCGCAGGGTAAAGTTCAGGGTATCGCGGGCATACTCCTTCTCACGGCGGAACGCCTCACGACGCTCATGCTCTTCAGTGCGGATAGTCGGCACAAACTGACGCTGAGCGATGCGCTGGGCGCCACGCGGGGCGGCGGGTGCTGCCTCCTCAGTGCGCACGAAGGAGCGGAGGCGACGCGAACCCCAACGGCCGCCGCTACCGCGCCCGTGGAGGCCCTGAGCGCCCCTATCAACCAGCGGTACGGAGTTCGTGGGCATCGAGACGGGCCCGGTCTTCGGCATTGCGGCAGGATCCGCGCCGAAGCGGCGGGCAGCGTGCGAGTTAGGTACCTGCGGAATCATGCCGGTCATGGGCACCGGTTGGGAGGGGCGGGTCAACGCCGCCTCGGTCACCATATTGCTGGCGGTGAGGGGGTTCGGGTCCTCACGGTATGCGTCCAGGTCGTCGTCAGGTACGAGGGAGGGGTCAATGACGGTGCGCGCACCGTGACCGTTAGGGCGCAGCTCGGGGTCGCCGGTGGGCTCTACCTCCTGCGCGGGGATACCCATGTCTGCTGCGGCCTCCTGCAGTACCTCACTGACAGCTTCCGCTGCGACGGTACCTTCCTGAGCCTTCGCGGCAGGGGCCTGCTGAGCCAACACGCGGCGCAATTTCTCGTCGGTAACCTGGTCTAGTGAAACCAGGGGAAAACCGCGCTTACCGGCAATGTAGCCCGCGGTAGTATTCTGCTCGCTTCCTTCCGTTGCGACAGTGTTTACTTCGCCTGCATGCGAAGCATCCCGCGATGTGGAGGTCGCGGGGGTGTTCCTCGATTCTGCCAATGTCCCTCCCAGATAGACAGTGCCTTTTTAGTCTAACAAGGGCGCGATTCTGCGGTAGCACCGGGGAGCAAAAATACTGTTTTTCTAGGTGTTGTTTTCTGCACTAACGGCACCATGTGTGACCTGCGTTGGATAGCTTCATTGAAATGATGAGAAAGCGGGGTCGCTACTGTACAGAAAATATTGTGGGGAATATTTTTGCGGGTATTTCGAGGAAAAAATAAAGGTTATTTATACATTAAGATTTAGCGGGAAAATAACCCCCTTATGCCTCCACCCATAACGCAATGAAATATGAATTATTCATAATAAAAAATATCCCGCCACCGAAGTGACGGGATATTCACGCTTTAAGGCGGTAGCCTTCACAGCATCCGAAGCGCACCGCTTAGGGGTTCACCTCAGAGGCGAGAGTCAATTACTCAGCGTCGTGGTCGGTCTCGAGGATCTTAACCAGCGAGTCCAGAGCCTCTTCAGCACCTTCGCCCTCAGCGCGCAGGACAACAACGTCGCCGTGCTTTGCACCCAGGGACATCAGGGACAGAATCGATGCAGCGTCCATAGCCTCATCTGCGGGCTCACCCTTAGCAGCGATGGTCACCTCAACGGGGAGGTCGCCAGCTGCCTCAGCGAAGATAGCTGCCGGACGTGCGTGCAGGCCAACACGGCTTGCAATAGTGGCTTCGCGCTCTGCCATTATGTTTCTCCTTTGATTAAGGAACCGAAAATATATCAGTACCTATTCTAAATGAACGGGGCGCTTCAGGACCCGCCCTTACTCTATAAATTGTACCGTTCAGCCATACGCTAACAAGTACAAAAATGCCGGATGCAGAAATAAAACTCTACACCCGGCATTTTCGTGGACTCAGGCACCGCCCAGCACACCCCACCAAGGAGCGGCAGGCAACCCCGGAATCGTTTTAAGGCTTAGAGGCCCAGCTCGTCCAGAATCGGCAGAGCCTTGCGTGCGCTCTCCTTCGCCTCAGCAGAAGAGATCTGCTGCAGAGCGATAGCTGCAATCTGCTGTGCCTTCTCCTTGGTCACGGACTTCAGAACCGCAGCCACAGCGGGGATAGCGCCAGCGTTCATGGACAGGGTGTCAACGCCCAGACCAATCAGAACAACAGCCAGAGCCGGGTCAGCCGCAGCCTCACCACAGACGCTCACGTACTTCTTCTTACCCGCGGTGACCGATGCACGCTGAGCACCCTCAACGGTCATCTTAATCATCTTCAGCACTGCGGGCTGCCAGGGGTTGTTCAGGTGCGCCAGGTCGCCCAGCAGACGGTCAGCCGCCATGGTGTACTGGGTCAGGTCGTTGGTGCCGATAGACACGAAGTCGACCTCGCCCAGGATAGCCTCAGCGTTCATCACAGCTGCGGGGGTCTCAACCATCACACCGTGAACGGGCAGGCCAATCTCCTTAAGCATGTTCGCGAAGTTGCGTGCCTCGGAGGTGGTCGAAATCATCGGAGCCATAACCCAGATGTCAGCGTCGGAGTTCTCCGAAGCGGCCTTAATAGCCTCCAGCTGGCGGGTCAGAACGCCCGGAACGGTCCAGTCGGTACGGAAACCGCGAACACCCAGTGCGGGGTTCTCTTCGGGGTTCACGTTCAGGAACGGCAGGGGCTTGTCAGCGCCAGCGTCCAGGGTACGGACCACAATGTGCTTGCCGGGGAATGCGTCAAACACGGACTTGTAAGTCTTAGCCTGAGTCTCGATGGAAGGCTCAGCGTCGTGGCCCAGGAAGCCGAACTCGGTGCGGAGCAGACCAACACCCTCAGCCTTCAGGCTTGCAGCCTTCTCAGCGGACTTGCCGTCACCAACGTTTGCGTACAGCGGTACGCGAGTGCCGTCAGCCAGCACACCCTGACCGTCGAAGTCAGCGACGGGCTTGCGGTTTGCGTACTTAATCGCTGCTTCGCGGTCAGCGTCGGTGGGCTCGGTGTCAACGATGCCTTCGTTAGAGTCCACGTAGACGATGGTGCCGTCAGCAATCTCGGTCACGCCCTTAGCCGCAACGATAGCGGGCAGACCCAAGCCGCGAGCCAGAATAGCGGTGTGCGCCTGGGGGCCACCGTCAGAGGTGATCAGTGCGATAACCTTCTCGGGGTCCAGGGTTGCGGTATCAGCCGGTGCCAGGTCAATAGCAGCCAGGATGAACGGCTCGTCAGAAACGGGGATGCCGGGAGCCTGCTGGCCAGTCAGCTCAGCAACGATGCGGGCACGCACGTCGTGGATGTCGGTGACGCGCTCAGCCATGTAGCCACCCAGAGCAGCCATCTGGTCTGCGAAGGAGGTTGCAGCCTCCCAGATTGCGCGCTCGGGAGCCATCTCCTGAGTCTCAACCAGCTTAATAGCGCTCTTGATGAGTGCACGGTCGGTAGCCATCTGAGAAGTAGACTTCAGAACAGCCTTACCGTCACGGCTTGCGTTCTCTGCGCGAGCCAGCAGGTCTTCCTTGACGCGGACCGACGCGTCCTTGATGCGCTGTGCTGCAGCCTCAGCGGTCTCACCGCTCAGACGCAGACCGTCCTTGGGTTCCTCGATGGGCTTAGGCATCTGAAGAACGGGGCCAATAACGCGGCCGGCGTATACGCCGACGCCCTTGTAGGTAGTCATAGAGTTCATGTCCTATCTGTGGTTTGTCTACAGTGTAACGTGTTTTTTCACGCTCGCGCCTGCAAACAGACGGTCAAATGAAGGTGAGGTTATACGGCCTTTATGCGGATGCCTTAGAACGGGCACCCAGGGACTTCAGCACCACGTACAGCAGCGCCGAAACAACGGTACCGGCAACAACAGCCGCCAGGAACATCAGCGGGTTCTGCGCCAGACCAATAATCCAAATACCACCGTGCGGAGCCGGGGAAGCCACGTGCGCACCCATGGAGATTGCACCGGCGATAGCGCCACCAACAATGGTCGAAGGAATCACGCGAGCCGGGTCAGCCGAGGCGAAGGGAATAGCGCCCTCAGAGATGAAGGATGCACCCAGCAGCCACGCAGCCTTACCGTTCTCACGCTCGTTCTCGTTGAACAGCTTGGGGCGCAGGGTGGTTGCCAGTGCCATAGCCAGCGGCGGAACCATACCGGAGATAATGACGGCAGCCATGATTTCCTGGTTTACGGTCGCACCCGAGGACAGGCCGGCGGTTGCGAAGAGGTAAGCAGCCTTGTTGATGGGGCCGCCCAGGTCAGAAGCCATCATGGCGCCCAGGATCAGACCCAGCACCAGAGCGGAGCCACCAGACATGGAGGTCAGCCAATCCTGCAGGGTGGTCATAACCCACGCCAGGGGCGCACCGAGCAGCAGGTACATTGCCAGGCCGGCAACCAGAGAAGTCACCAGCGGGGTGATGACCACGGGCATCATCGAGCCAAGCCAGCGGGGCAGCTTCAGGGTACCCAGAGCGTACGCAATCAGACCGGCGAGAATACCGCCAACAATACCGCCGAGGAAGCCTGCGTTCACGGCAAGAGCCACCGAACCGGCGATAAAGCCCGGAGCGATACCGGGACGCTGAGCCAAACCGTACGCAATGTACGCGGCAAGAGCCGGAACCATCAGGCTCAGACCGAAACCACCGATGGTCTGCAGAACAGCACCCAGGTACAGGGTCCAGTGCACATCACCGAGGTTGAACAGGGTTGCCGAGTCGAGAATCGCCTTGGTGTTCACCTCGCCAAGGTTCGGCACCGTAATTGCCTCGAAAACGAAGCCCAGGGCGACCAAAATACCGCCGGCAGCAACGAACGGAATCATGTAGGAGATACCGGTCATCACGGCCTTGTAGATGCGCGAGCCCCAAGCGCCTTCGGTAGCGCCTGCGCTATCCTCACCGCTGGATGCGGCAGCGGCAACGCGCGCACCATTGGGGTTCTCAGCCTCAGCCAGAGCCTCCGCAATCATTTCCTTAGGCTCGTCAATACCGCGCTTGACGGGAGACTCGACAAAGGGCTTACCCGCGAAGCGGTTACGCTCACGCACGTTCACGGACACCGCGAAAATCACGGCGTCGGCGGCGTCAATATCGGCCTGGCTCAGGGTTTCGTTACCCGAGGAGCCCTGGGTCTCAACCTTCAGGTCGTAGCCGAGCTCTTCAGCAGCGTACTTGAGGGCGTCCGCAGCCATGTAGGTGTGAGCGATACCGGTGGGGCATGCGGTCACAGCAACAATCTTCTTCACCGGAGCCGAAGCAACGGGAGCTTCCTGAGCGGAGGCAGCAGGTGCGGCGGGTGCGGCCTCGGCGGGCTTAGCCTCTGCCTTCTTCTCACCTACGCCGAGCGCACCGTTGACCAGCTCAACGATCTCTTCAGCCGAGGAGGCTTCGCGCAGGGACGCGGTGAAGCTCTTCTTCATCAGGGAGCGTGCCAGGGTGGAGAGTAGCTTCAGGTGAGCCTGGTCAGCGCCATCGGGCGCAGCAATGAAGAAAATCAGGTCGGCGGGGCCGTCCTTTGCACCGAAGGAAACTGCCGGGTTGGGTCGTGCCATTGCCAGGGTTGGCTCGGTGACGGCGGCGCTACGGCAGTGCGGAATCGCAATACCGCCGGGGATGCCGGTGTCGGTCTTAGATTCGCGTGCCTCGGCAGCCGCGTAGAGTTGCTCGAAGTCGGTAGCGCGTCCGGCATTTACGACTGCCTGAGCGAGCTTGGCAATTACGTCGAATCGGGTCTCGCCGAGATTCTCGTCCAGAAGGACGAGATCTGCGGTGATTAGATCAGACATATTCCCTCCTCGGGTATGTGTTAGGGCGGGGATTCGCTCAGCGGTGCCGGGCTTCTCCCCTATGAGTTCAAAGTGTGTGCTGTGTGTGTTGCGTTCGTATGCGCGTGGCTGTTTAGCACCCCGGCTTATATTCCCTTCAGGGAATAAAAGCTGGAGGTGCGAAAACAGTCCGAATTAGAGCTTTAGAGCTGCAGCTGACGAACAGTGACCTTCTCAGGAGTGGTCTGCTCCAACGAAGGCATACGGGTACCCGGCAGAGCAGCAGCAGCCGAACCGTGAGCTACCGCCTGAACCAGGCAACCGGGGGCATCCTCACCACGAGTGTGAGCAATCAAGAAACCGGACAGCGACGAGTCACCGGCACCCACAGTGCTACGAACCTGAATCGGCTCGTGCACAGCGTGCCAGATACCCTGCTCAGTGACCAGCACTGCGCCGCCGCCGCCGAGGGTGGCAAGCACGTACTCGATGCCGTCGCCGAGCAGCTTCTGGGCGGTGCGGGCGGTCAGCTCGGGGCTAGCCTCCAGCTCCTCCCAGTTATCGCTGCCGGTCAGCTGAGCCAGCTCCTCCGAGTTGGGCTTAATCAGGGTGGGCTTGTGCTCACCGGCGACAGTCGCGATCAGCGGCGCCTCAGAGGTATCGATAGCGATCTTGCCCTCGTAGCCGGAGGCGCGCAGTGCCGCCACCAGCTCGGAGTAGTAGGTCGGCTCCAGGCCCGGAGGCAGCGAACCAGCCAGAACCACCCAGTCGGCACCCTTGGAACGCTCAACCACCAGCGCATCCAGCTTCTGACGCAGTTCGGCATCAAAAACGGTGCCGGGGGCGTTCAGCTTGGTGGTGGTACCATCCGGATCAACCACGGTGACGTTCGAGCGAATCGGCTCACCGGTGGGCAGGTTAGCGAACTCAACATCCACAGCCTGCAGTGCGGTCAGCACCGGGTCGGTGGCTTCACCAGGCACGATGGCGAGGGTCGGCACACCGGAAACCTGCAGGGCGCGGGAAATATTCACGCCCTTGCCACCGGGATCCTGTACGGCACCGACAGCACGCTGCACGGCACCGTGAGCCAGGGGTGCACCGAGTTCAATGGTGCGGTCCAGGCTGGGGTTGGCGGTCAGAGTAATAATCATTAGGCGATCACAATCTCAACGTTTGCGGCCTCGAGTGCCTGGCGGAGGGCACCTTCGGGCTCGCGATCGGTAATGAGGGTGTCAATATCCTCAAATCCGGCGAAGCGGACCAGGGATTCCTGACCGAACTTCGCGGAGTCACAAAGCAGGACCACGCGGCGGGCTGCCTTGCAAATTGCGGTCTTGACGATGGCTTCGTTCATGCCGGGGGTGGAGATGCCGAAGTGGGATTCGATGCCGTTGGCACCAATGAAAGCAATATCGGGGCGCATGGTGCCGAAGTGCTCTGCGGCGCGTGCGCCAACAGCAGCCCAGGTCATCTTGCGCAGCTGGCCGCCAACCAGTTCAAGGGTGACGCCCTCGGCTTCGGCGAGCTTGACTGCAATGTGCAGTGCGTGGGTGATGATGATGCGGTCGTTGCCGGTCTTGAGACTGAAATTCTCAGCGCCGATGTGGTCGGCGAGAATTTCGATGGTGGAGCCTGCGTCCAGGACGATGGAGCCTGCCTCGGAGTCGCGTAGCATCTGGTATGCCTTGGTGGCGATGCGGCGCTTCTCGGGGGTGTTCATGCCCTGTCGGGAGGAGATGGAGGACTCCAGGGAGGTGGACTGCTCAATGGTGACGGCACCACCGTGGACACGGCGGAGCTTACCTGCTTCTTCCAGTGCGGCGAGGTCACGACGCACGGTCTCCATGGTCACATCGTAACGGCGCGCAAGGTCAGCGCCGTTGACACGACGTGCGGAGGCAACAAGCTTTGCAATTTCGGCACGGCGTTCTTCTGCGAACATAAATCTGGTGTTCCTTTGGACTAGTGGGAGGAAATCTGTGCGTTCTTTTCTGCGTTCTGCTCGGCTTTTTAGGACCGTGAGAGACATGGTTTCAGTGAGCCGGCAGAGCGCTTGAGGGTAATACTTGATTTTATGTGGGTTTTTGTGGGCAAGTCAATATAAAACGCTGTATTTACCGGAATATTACCCGAATGTTCCCTACCGAAACCACACTACGTTGGAGGTCACTGCCTGTTTATGTCTGTTTGACCTAATGAACTGTTGGGTTTTCCCACTCCCCACCATCCGCACACTGCCAAATACCTACGCTGCGCCCTCATGAGGGCAAAAAAGTGGAGGCGCCGGCTCCGAGAACCCTCGACGAAAACCCTCGACGAGAACCCTCGAAACCAGCGCCTCCACCGGGCACAAAACCTTATTTACCTTGCCGTTCGCGACACACACGACGCCAACGATGCACGCCCAAAGCACCCGCCGCGCCCAGTAGGGCACCGGAACCGTTCATCAGCACATCTACCGGGTCGCCGGTGCGATCAGGCATGAAACTCTGAATCGTCTCAATGCAGGCGCTGACCAGGAACCCCGCGTACAGCACGTGCGGGCGAGCCTTCGGCTTGAGCAGCAGGGCGAAAAGAAAACCGCCCGGAATGAACATGATGACGTTCGAGAGCTGCTCGATGCTCGAATAGGTGATGAACGCAGGCAGCCAGCCCTCGGCGTGGCCGCTATCCAAAAACTGCGCCAGGCGGCCGCCCATCTCGTTATCGTCCACGTGCACGGGGGCGAACACGATACTCGCCACCGTCGCGCAGTACAGCGCCGTGACGGGCCAGAGAATCAGTCGCCACACGCGAGCGCCGAAGTGACCGCTACCGGGTTGTGCTTTACCAAACAAGGCGACCCGCCTCGTCGAACTGCTTGGTCGAGTCCCACGCGAACAGGCCCGACACGTCAATCGTGAGCGGTTCGGCATTCGGCACGGTCACGGTCCACTCTTCACCGGCTGCTGCGGAGAGGGCGCGGCGGATAAAGCTGCCGTGGCTGACGGCAATAATCTTCTGGTCGCCCGAGGCTTCAGAGATTTCACGCACGATATTGCGCAGGGTACGCACCGCACGAATGTATACGTCACGCTCGGATTCCACGTTCGGGTAGTAGCGTTCCGGGGCGCGGCGTTCAGGGGCGGGAATGTCCAGGCCCTCGCCGGCACCGTAGGCGCGTTCTACCAGCTCGGGGTAGGTCTTGTGCACCTGCAGGTCGAAGTGCTCACCGACCAGCTGCGCCGTCTCGTGGGCGCGGGATAGCGGCGAGGACACCAGCACGGTGAATTCCAGGCCCATGTCGGCAAGCTTCTTGCCGGTGGTGCGTGCCTGCTCGCGGCCGGTGTCGTTGAGCGGGATGTCGGTGATGCCCTGCATCAGGTTCGCCTTGTTCCAGTCGGTCTGGCCGTGACGAATCAGGGTGAGGGTCGTGTTCTCGGCACCCGCCGGGACCTCTTCCGGGCCCAGCTCGGGTTCCAGATGCTGCACGAGCAAGCGGTCGATTGCGTCGTCCAGGTACTGCAGGGGCACCTCGGTCAGGGAGGCGTTCACCGGGATCGGGTAGATGCCGTCCTCGTTGAGCAGTTCGGGGTGGCGTTCAGCGACCAGGGCGGTCATGGTCATAGCAATCAGCATGCCGTGCGCGGCGACCACAACGGTCTGACCCTCATATTCACGGCGGACGCGGTTCAGCGCCGCGAGGGAACGGGCGAGGAAGTCCTTCTTCGGTTCCACGTTGAAGGCGTTATTGGACTGACGGGAGGCAAGAATCAGCTCGCGGGTAGCGACCTGACCCTCCAAATCGCCAAAGGAACGTTCCTGGAAGCCGTCAACGGTGCCACGGTAGGGTACGCCCAGGCCTTCGGCTACGATTTCGGCGCTTTCTACGGCGCGGGAAAGGGGTGAGGAGACGATAGCGTCCACGGTGGTGCCCTCAGCCGCTGCCTGCTGCAGGGCGCCGATAGCGGTGCGGACCTGCTCCCTGCCGGTGTCGTTGAGGGGGATGTCGGTGCCGCCCTGGAAGCGGTGGTCAATGTTCCAGTCGGTCTGGCCGTGGCGCAGGAAGATGATGCGGGTTCCTGCCTCGGGGTCGGCTACCGGAGTGATGATGGGGGTGTTCTGTGCGTCGGTCATCCTTCTAGTATGGCACTGCCTCCGTGTAGTTCAAGGCTTCCGTGCGGTTCAAGGCCTCGGTGCAGTTCAAGGGGTGCGCGGCTTATCCCTTCTGCTGAGGCGTGCTCATACCGCGGTATGAGGTGCGGGGCGGTTGAGCGCCCGGTCGGGCGAATTTTTACAGGGTTTTCCCATATTTTTCAGCCCCCAGACGGAGGGGTGAGCCGCCAAGAAGCTGAGATGATAGAAATGTACTTCCGTTAGTTCATACCCAATGAAGGTTGTCATGACGCAGAATCCTCAATCCCAGAACCCGCAGTTCCAGGCTCAGAACCCGTACTCAATGACCCCTCCGCAGGCGGCGCAGCCTGCCGGTCAGTATTCCGCTCAGCCCGGTCAGCAGAGTCAGCCCGCTCAGCCCGGTCAGCCTAACCAGCAGGCGGGCTACTATCAGGGTCAGCAGGGCTACCCGACTCAGGCGCCTCAGCAGATGCAGCAGGCGCCCTTCGCACGCGGTGCGATTATTTCTGCCCGTAACCTGCACAAGTCGTACGGAAATAACCCGGTGCTGCGTAACGTGAGCCTCGATATTTACCCCGGCGAGTCCGTGGCGATTATGGGTCCTTCCGGTTCCGGTAAGACCACCCTGCTGCACGCGCTCTCGGGCATTATCAAGCTTGATGCCGGTTCTGTGCTGTTCAATGGCCCGACCGGTCAGGTGGCGGTGGAGTCCCTCAGCGAGCGTGAGCGCACCTCCCTGCGCGCTAACTCGTTTGGTTTCGTGTTCCAGCAGGGTCTGTTGGTTCCCGAGCTGACCGCGGAGGAGAATGTCTCTCTCGCAGCGATGATTGCCGGTGTTCCCCGCCAGCAGGCGCGTTCCATTTCGGCTGATCTGCTGAACCGTCTGGGTTTGGGTCAGATGCTGGACCGCCGTATGGGTGAGATGTCTGGCGGTCAGGCTCAGCGTGTGGCTATTGCCCGCTCCCAGGTGAACGGTGCCCCCGTGACCTTCGCGGATGAGCCGACCGGCGCGCTGGATTCGAAGACCGCGCGTGAGGTGATGGCTCTGCTGCTGACCATGATCCCGCAGCAGGGTAAGACTCTGCTGGTGGTGACTCACGACCCGAACGTGGCGGCGGCGTGCTCCCGCGTGGTGTACCTGCAGGACGGTCAGATTGTGAGCGATCAGCGCAATAGCCAGGGCGGTGTTCCCGCTTCCCAGAACCACGCTCAGAGCTTCGGCGCTCAGTCTCAGGCAGGTGCATAATGCAAATCTATGCTCTACTCGCCAAGCGAACCCTATGGAGTTCGCAGGCGATTCTTCCCGTGCTGGCTTTTGCCGCCTCCTCGGCACTTTTTTTGACGGTTGCCGGTGGTGTTCAGGCGCTGAGTACGTGGCTTGAGCACGCCAACGTTGACCACGAAATGATCAACCTGATGGGCATTCAGAAGCTCTACATGGGTTTGGCGTGGGTTGCCGCTCTGGTGCTGATTGTTCCGCTCTTTACCCTGGGCGCTTCGGCTGCTCGTTTGAGTGCCCGCCGCCGTGATGAGCGTCTGGCTTCCTTGCGTCTGATTGGTGCCTCCACGACCCTGATTGTGGGTCTGTCGGTGGCGGACGCGCTGGTGTACTCTCTTGTGGGTTTCATCATCGGTCTGCTGCTTTACCTGGTACTGATTTTCCCCTTTGGCGCCCTGCACTTCATGAACGTTCCGCTGGGGGCTGAGAATATGCTCCTGCCGGTGAGCGTGATTTTCTACTGCTTCCTGGGTTGTATGGTTTTGGCGGCTCTCAGCTCCCTCTTCGGCCTGGCGAAGGTCAGCATTAGCCCGCTGGGTGTGCGTACCCGCGCGAAGGCTGGTTCCGCCGGTTACATTGCTCTGGGTATCGGTGTTGTTCTGGTCATTGCCGTGATGATTCTGGCATCGACCTCGAAGGGTTTTAGCATGTTCTCGCCCTTCCAGGACGGCGGTGCCGATAGCGCGATTAAGAACCTAGCGATTTTTATTGCTCTGCCGGGTCTGCTGATGATGGTTGCTATCGACCTGATTGGTACCTTCCTGGTGTGGGCGTACGCAAAGATTCGTGTGCGTATGACCCAGAAGGCGTCGGTTCTGCTGGGTTACCGTGCGGTGCTGGAGTCCCCGCGTGGGGCGTGGCGTCAGGTTTCGGGTGTGGCGCTGTCGACCTTCTTGGTGACTTTCTTCGGCCCCATCCTGATTCTGGCGGGTGAGATGAACAAAACGGCGAAGGAGGTAGGCCCCGCCGCCGGCCCCTTCATGACCATCATGTCGGACATGTTCCAGGGCATGCTGCTCATGCTGTTCTTCTCGTACCTGCTGGTCACTCTCTCCGCAGTGTTGAACCAGAGTGCCGCCATTTACGAGCGTGGTTCCCTGTACTCTTCGCTGAATATGATGGGTACCCCCACGAGGATGTTGCAGGCTTCGCGCCTTACCGTGGTTTTCGGTCCGTTGGTGCTCATTAGCGTGGTTTCTGCGCTGCTGGGTCTGCCGCTGACGGCGTTGATTGCGGCACAGGGTCTATCCGGTGAAATTCTGACGAAGATGTTCGGTATGACCTTCGGCGCTATTGCGCTGGGTCTGGTACTGGTCTATGTGGGCCTGTTGGCGACCATTCCGTTTATGCGTCAGGTGACCCATAAGCCGGTGTCCGCTCTCTAAGCTGTTTTAGTTTCTGCCCTCCCGTTGCGTCCGTTCTGGATGCGGCGGGAGGGTTTCTTCATGTCTGCTGATGTGCTGTGCGCTTTTGTGCTGCGTGCTTTTGTGCCCTTATCCGGTTTGCGCTCTGCATGTTTTCTCACGCACCGGGCCACCGCTTCCATAGCCTAAAGCCCTGTGAGAGACTGACATTATGTTTGAACACACAGTACCCTCCGATTGGTTCCCCCGCTGCGCAATCTTCGACTGCGACGGCATCCTCCTCGACTCCGAGACCGTCTGGAACGATGTGCAGCGTGAGCTTTTCGCCCGCTGGTCTGTTCCCTTCACCGAAGAGGTGGAGCACCGCCTCACCGGTCTGGCGGCAGCCGATGTCGCCGAGGAGCTTGCACTGCTCTCCTACGAGGCGCAGAACGGCCAGAAGCCGGACACCGCCTCCGCAGAGTACGCCGAGCACCATGAACGCGTGATGAAGGATCTGCTCACCACCGAGCACGAGGTCATCAGCTCCGGCGTGGACCTGATTGAGGGTGCGCAGAAGTTCCTGGGCTTCCTGAGCGAGCACATGCCGGTTGCGGTGGCGTCGAACTCCACCGCGAACATTCTGACCCTGAAAATGGAAAGCTACGGTTACGCCCCGCTGGTGCGCACCTGGGTCAGCAGCAACGACGTTCCGGCCGGTAAGCCCGCCCCGGACATGTACCTGGAGGCGGCACGTCGCCTCGGCTTTGAGGGCCACGAGGCGCTGGCGTTCGAGGACTCCCCCGCGGGCGCGCAGGCGGCACGTGACGCCGGTACAAAGGTCATGATTTACGTTCCGGAAGGCACCGACCCGGCAAAGGCACCGGCCGGTTTTGGGCGCTTCGATTCGTTCAATGACCCGCAGCTCTGGGAGGCGGCACGCACCTGGATCGCCAAGCTTGAGGCGGCACAGCACTCTGAGGCGGCGCAGGGCTAAGCACTTAGCGTCCCTCCCTCGGTACGACAAAAGACCGGTACAAAGAAAGACCCCCGGCCCGCTCCTTGAGGAGCAGACCGGGAGTCTTCTATGTCTTATCAGCCGTACCTGCAAGGCCTACAGTACCTGCAAGGCCTACAGGGGCACGAGCTTATCGGCGCATAACCTTCTTGGCCAGGAAGTTGCCGAGGAACTGAACCAGCTGAACCAGGACGATAATAATCGCCACAACAGCCCAGGTGATCTCATCGTTGAAGCGCTGGTAGCCGTCCACAATCGCGATCTTACCCAGACCGCCAGCACCCACGTAACCGGCCATAGCGGACATATCCACCACGCCGATGATGAGGAAGGTGTAACCCAGGATCAGCGGGCCAAGCGCCTCCGGAATCATCACGGTGAACAGGATGGTCAGCTTTGAAGCGCCCATCGCACGCGCCGCCTCAATCACGCCCGGGTCAATGGAGACCATGTTCTGCTCCACGATACGGGCAATAGCGAATGCAGCACCGAAGCTCATTGCGAAGACCGCCGCGTTTACGCCCAGGCGGGTACCCACCACAGCACTAGTCAGCGGGCCCAGAGCCGCAATCAAAATGATGAACGGAATCGGGCGAATCACATTCACCAGAATGTTCAGAACCGTGTACACGAAGCGGTTCTGGAAGATATTACCTGCACGGGTGGTGTACAGCAGAGCGCCCACAATCAGGCCAACCAGACCTGCACACAGCATCGTAATAGACACCATGTAGAAGGTGTCGCCAATAGCCGGAATCAGCTTCTCGGGCAGGAACTCAGACCAGTCCGTCTTCGAGGTAGCCAGCGGAAGAGTAGTAGCAAACATTTAGCGCACCTCCTGCACGCGGGTGACGGTCTTCAGCTCGGCAACGGCGGCATCAATACTGGTGATTTCACCCAGGAGTTCCAGGGTGAGGGTGCCGTACGCTTTACCCTGCAGGGTCTCGATACCGCCGCCCACAATGTTGAAGCGGACGTTACGGGCGCCCAGGTAGGACAGCACCTTACCGAGCTCCTGGTTACCCTCCACGATTTCAACGTTGATGAGGTAACCCTTGTGGTTTGCGCGCAGCTCAGCCGCTTCCTTGCCGGTGGGGGCAAGCTTCACGGTGGTTGCCACGAACAGCTTCGCCACGTCGGTCTGCGGGTTGGAGAAGACATCGTACACGTTGCCCTGCTCCACCACGCGGCCGGACTCCATGACTGCCACACGGTCAGCGATAGTGGAAACCACATCCATCTCGTGGGTAATCACCACGACGGTCACACCCAGTTCACGGTTGACCTTCTTCAGCAGTGCAAGCACTTCATGGGTGGTTTCAGGGTCCAGCGCGCTGGTGGACTCATCGGCAAGCAGCAGAGCCGGGTTGGTTGCGAGCGCACGAGCAATGCCCACACGCTGCTTCTGACCGCCCGAAAGCTGGTTCGGGTAGTGATCGGCACGGTCGGCAAGACCCACGAACTCGAGCATTTCCAGGGCACGAGCGCGGCGGTCCTTCTTAGACCAGCCGGCAATCTTCAGGGGGAACTCGACGTTACCGAGCACGGTGCGGGAGTTCATCAGGTTGAACTGCTGGAAGATCATACCGATGTTGGTGCGTGCTTCACGCAGTTCGGAGTCGCGCTTACCGGAAATCTCGAAGCCGCCAACGGTCAGGGTGCCACTGGTGGTGGTTTCCAGGCCGTTAATGAGGCGGACGAGGGTGGACTTACCGGCGCCGGAGTAGCCGATGATTGCAAAAATTTCACCGCGGTTAATGGTGAGGGAGACATTGTCGACAGCAACTACTGCCTTGGGGCCGTTGCCGAAGACCTTGGAGACTCCGTCCAGAACCACCATGGGCTCGGTGCTGTCACCGAAGCTCTGTACCAGTTCACTCATAAATTTGTATCCGTTATATGTCGTGGTTGGGGCGTTAAAGGGTCTTAACGCCGGTACGCAAAGGACGGTAAGCCTGTCGTGACCCGCTTCGGGTGCTTAGACTTACCGCCTTTGCGTATGCCTAGAGGAGGCGTGTATTCAGAAGATTACTTCTTAGCGCGCAGCTTGGCTTCTTCCTTAGCCAGGGACTGACGCAGTTCGTCGGTGCTTACGTTGACCTCAACAGCGGTGCCGCGGGTCTCTTCCTGGACAACGTCCATGACGGCCTTAGTGTGGAAGAGTTCGACGATCTTCTTGTAGGTCTCGTCGTCAGCCTTATCCTTCTGAGCAACGAACAGGTTCACGTACTTGATAGCGGAGGGGTCGCTCTTGGGGTCGTCCTGCGCCAGAGCGTCTGCGGGCTTCAGGCCTGCATCCTTGAGGAAGTCGTTGTTGACGACAGCACCGTCAGCGGACTCCATACCGACCACGGTCTGGGTTGCGTCAACGGGGGTGACCTTCACCTTGGAGGCGGAGGTGTCAACGTCGTCGATGGTGGGTGCGTCAACGTCAGCGTTCTTGAAGGTGACCAGACCGTTGGTCTTCAGCAGCTTCAGTGCACGTGCTTCGTTCACGGTGTCGTTCGGGATAACGATTTCGCCGCCCTGGGGGATGTCAGCCAGCTTGGAGTGCTTCTTGGAGAACAGAGCCATCGGGTAGATTACGGTCGGGCCGACGATCTGCAGGTCCTTGTTGGCGCTGACGTTGTAGTTCGACAGGTATGCGATGTGCTGGAAGCGGTTCATGTCGATGTCACCGGCGTCCAGTGCGGGGTTCGGCTCGGTGTACGCGCTGAACTCCTTGTACTCAATGTCGATGCCCTGCTTCTTAGCTTCTTCCTTCAGGGTCTTGTTGAACTTCTCAGAGCCAACCACACCGATGGTGACCTTCTTGGAGCTGGAGGAAGAGGAGGAGGAGTTGGTGGAACCGCAGCCTGCCAGGCCAATGACCAGGGGGACAACTGCGAGTGCAGCAGCAAACTTCTTCACGGCTATGAATCTTTCTGTTGAATGATGATGCGTTCCGCCGGGTGCTGACCTTGGTACTAGCACATCCGATGGTAATGATGATGGGACAATTACAGCACGGGCGGGGGCGGGTGTGGAAGTTAAAAGCCATTCATGAGACACAGAACGTCAAGGTCGTCATATTTTGTCACAATTCGTCATGTAGTGATTATTCCCAGGTCACAAAGCATCACTGACGGTGTATTCAGGCGCACACAAAACGCCGGCCCGGGTACAAAAACCCAAGCCGGCGTCCATATTACCCACCCATTACGGGAGCGCCCACCCGTTACGGGCGGGCGGGCAGTCAACCGGTGCTGCTGGCAACCAGTACTACTAATCGAACTCGCCCGAAGCAATCAACTGCTCACGCACCTTACGGCGCAGAACCTTACCCAGCATCGAACGGGGCAGATCATCTACCACCACGATGCGGCGCGGAACCTTATAGCGGGTCACCTTCGAATAGCAGTGCTCACGCAGAGTATGCTCCTGCACCACTCGGCCCGGGGCGGGAACCACAGCGGCAACGACCATCTCGCCACCGGCGGGCAGCGGAATGCCGACCACCGCCGCGTCCGCGACCGTATCGTGCTGCTTGAGGGCGACCTCAACCTCCGTCGGGGAGACGTTGAAACCGCCGGTAATAATGACTTCCTTAATGCGGTCGACAATCTGGATGAAGTAGTCCTGATCCAGGCGCACAATATCGCCGGTACGCAGCCAACCATCGGGGGTGATGGTCTTCGCGGTCTCGTCCTCACGCTTCCAGTAGCCAGCAAAACGCTGAGGGCCCTTCACCCACAGCTCGCCCTCTTCGCCATCGGGTACGTCTTCACCGGTTTCCGGGTCCACCACACGAATATCGGTGGAGGGGAACGGAACACCAATAAAACCGGCGCGGCGAGTGTCATTGAGCGGGTTGCAGGACACCAGCGGCGCGCACTCGGTCAGGCCGTAGCCTTCCACCATGAAACCGCCGGAAGCTTCCTCCCACTCGGCAACCAGCTCAGGCGGCAAGTTCATTGCCCCAGACACCGCGTAACGGATGCCCTCCAGGGACACGCCGCGCTTCTTCGCCTCATCCATGAGGCGGCGGTACACCGGGGGAACCGCAGGAAGAATGGTCGGGCGGGTCTTCTTCATCGCCTTCAAAATCAGGTCCATGTCCACGGTCGGGAACAGCACCAGGCAGGCACGGCACAGCGACGCAATCGTCACGCCCAGGGTCATACCGTACGCGTGGAACAGCGGCAGAACCGAGTAAATCACCTCGTCATCACCCGGGTTAATCCATGCCTCACCCATGCGGCCGTTGGACTCCAGGTTGCGGTGCGTGAGCATCACGCCCTTCGGCAGACCGGTCGTACCCGAGGTGTACTGCAGCAGCGCAATATCGTGCGCCGTCGGGCGGCGATGCGACGGGTCAATACGCTCGCTCTTCACCAGCTGAGCCCACGACACCGTACCCGGTGCAGGACCGGTCAGCTTCTCACGCGAAGCACGCGCACTCTTCAACGGCAGCTTCAGCGCGGTACGCATCAGCGCGGGCATCGCCGAAATCATGTTCACCGAATAGATATGGTTCGGGCGGATATCCGCCGGAAGACCCGTAATATGCGAGGCGATCTTATCCCACACAATCGCGACCTTCGCGCCGTGATCCTCAAACATGTGGCGCAGCTCCGCACCCGTGTACAGCGGGTTGTGCTCCACCACAATCGCGCCCAGGCGCAGAATCGCGTAAAACGCCGCAATATGCTGAGGGCAGTTCGGCAAAATCAGCGCCACACGGTCACCCGCCTGCACACCCGCCACGCGCAGACCCTCCGCCGCACGCTCAATCTGATCGCCCAACTCAGCGTAGGTCGTGGTCGCACCAAAGAACTCCAACGCAACCTTGTGGGGTACGGTGCGAACCGCCTCGTCAATGAGATGGCTCAGCGACGTCTCGGGTAGCTCAATATCGCGGGCAGTCCACGGAGAATAATTCTTCAACCAGGGGCGATGCGCCAACGGATGCGCGCCAGCAGATGCGCCAGCCGACTCGCCAGCGGGGGATGCAGGTGCCGCCGCATCCTGCAGGTTCGTGTTCTTCTGAGCCTCAGTCATGCATTGATTGTGCCTTCCCACACCCTCACGCTTCAACTCAGCGGCGCGTCTTCCCACACTGAAAATCACGCCGTACACCCACTCCGGATACCGCAATAAACACCGAAACACTCAGGTAAATCCAAGCAACTCTGGGATACTTAAAGCATGAGTAAACGACAGCAAGACATCACCGACGAGCAGTTCAAGAAGCTCCTCCGCGAAATTTCCAAACGATTCGCTATCGCCGGAGGAGTCGTCATCCTGTTCGGAATGGCCATCATCGCACTTGCTTACCTCCTGGGAGGAGCCCACTAATGCACACCCCGCAGCGCCCCACCGGCGAGACCTTCAACCGCATGACCAACGGTTCCGTCTACATGCCCGACGCCGAATGCGCCGCACAGTTCAAGCACATTTACGCTGCAACCATCCTCGCCGAAGAACACTACGCACGCGGTGAACATGCACAGGCAATGCACGTCTACCGTGAACACCTCGGCCACCTGGGCGAACACGCCCACATCCGCCCCGGTGCACGCTTTGACTACGGCGTGAACACCTACATCGGTGACGGTTCCTTCTTCAACTTCGGTACCGTCTTCCTGGACGTCTGCCCGATCCGCATCGGCTCCACCGTACTGGTCGGTAGCAACGTACAGTTCATGACGCCCACCCACCCGCTCCACCCCGGCGACCGCGCCGACTACTGGGAAGCAGGCGCACCCATCACCGTTGAAGACAACGTGTGGATTGGTAGCGGAGCTATCATCTTGGGCGGCGTGACCATCGGCAAGAACTCCGTCATCGGCGCAGGCACCGTCGTCACCAAGGACGTCCCCGCTAACTCCCTCGTGGTGGGCAACCCCGGCCGCGTCATCCGCACCCTGGACGAGAATGAGCGCCCCGCACACCCGCACACCTTCTCCGCAGAAGCTATGGAAGAAGCACGCGCCTTCTACGCTGACCGCAACCGCTAAATCAGCGCCCAGGATTAGATTCAAAGGACTTAATGAACGCACAGAACAACACCCCGCAGCAGCGCCCGGCTGCCGCGGCGTCCACGCCTACCGAAAGTGACCTGTGGGAGGCGGCATTCTCCTCCGACGACCCCACCGTGGTCCTGACCGATGAGGAGCTGAACGCGGCACGCCGCGCCCACGAAAAGGCGCGCGAGTCGAGCTCTTCGGCGCAGTCCTCGCAGGATGCGACCCGCCCCCTCACCGAGGCGGCTACCGCAACCCAGCCGATCCTCTCCCCCGGTACCACCTCTGGAGGCACAGAAACCGGCGCTGACTTCGGTGCCCCCGGAGACGACAACCCCAGCTGGCTCGACAAGCCTGCAGCCCCCAGCACGGACAACGTACGCGGCGGCGCAACTGCCGCCCCCGCTACCGCACCTGCCACCGCTGCAAGCTACGAGGTGCCCGCACCCGGCAACGCCCACGCGGCATCGAGCGCCCCGCAGGCCACCCCCGCGGCAGATGACCACTTCGTCATCCCCACCCCCGCAGGTGATGCCGCCGGCTCGGAACCCATCCTCACCGCCGCAACCGCGCTGTCCATGCAGAAGAGTCGCTACTCCCGCATGCACCTGCTGCCCGGCCTGCTCGGCTGGCTGATCGCCCTCTCCCTCATGGACGGTGGCCAGTGGGCTATCCAGTCGTGGCTGACCCTGACCGGTCAGAGCGAGTCCATCGAGTACGCCTCGGTGGTCTCCCGCCTGTTCAGCGGCGCTTCGAACGCCGTGCCGGTCGCGGTGGCGTTGAGTGTGCTCATCTTCTTCGCCTACCTGGTGGGCGGTTACTCGGCAGGACGCATGGCACGATTCGCCGGCGTGAAGCAGGGCATCGCCGTATGGCTCTGGCAGATTATGGTGCTCATCCTGGGTTCCCTGGCGACTTTCCTCGCACCTCAGCTGTTCCAGAACGGTGTCGCGTCCCTGTCCCTGCAGAAGCTGATTGCGGGCGATTTCGCGAACGGTCTGCTCGCGGTTCTACTGGTTCTGGCGTTGAGCTTCCTCGGCGCTATCCTCGGCGGCCTGCTGGGACGCCTGTACCACCGCCGCGTGGACAAATACCCGAGCGACCAGGTGGCACGCGAGGACGCCTAGTCTTCTAAGCACCCGCGCCTCGTTGCGATAGGAATAAACCGTACAGAAAACCTCCGGTACCTTACGAAAGGTACCGGAGGTTTTCTGTATCTGCATGACTTAATCAGCGCAATAATACGACGCTGACTAGCTAAAACATGCCGCCTAGTGGTCCAGCAGCAGTGCAGGCTCCTCAAGGATCGCAGCCACATCAGCCATGAAACGAGCCGACAGGTCACCATCCACCACACGGTGATCGAAGGAACCGCCCAGGGTCGTCACCCAGCGAGGAATAACCTCACCATCAACCACCCACGGCTTCTGCTTGATCGTGCCGAAGGCAATAATCGCCACCTCACCGGGGTTAATAATCGGGGTACCCGTATCAATACCCAGCGAACCGATATTCGTAATGGTCAGGGTGCCGTTCGCCATCTCAGCGGGCTGAGTCTTACCCTCACGGGCGCGAGTGGTCAGATTGTTCAGCGCAACCGCCAGCTCACGCAGGGACAGCTCCTGAGCGTCCTTAATATTCGGAACCATCAGGCCGCGCGGGGTCGCCGCAGCAATACCCAGGTTCATGAAGTGCTTAATCTGGATTTCGCTATCGGTCCAGGTCGCGTTGACCTGCGGGTTACGCTCAGCAGCCCAAATGACCGCGGCGGCAAGCACCAGCAGCGGGGTGACCTTCACGCCCTCAAAGTGGCGGGACTTCTTCAGACGCTTCACGAACTCCATGGTGCGGGAAGCATCAACGTCCACGAAGATGGACACGTGCGGGGCGCTAAACGCCGAAGCAACCATCGCCTTCGCGGTAGCCTTACGCACCCCACGCACCGGGATGCGCTCGATGCGGTCACCCGGAGTGGTTGCGGGCTGCCAGAAGGGCTGGCGGGCGCCGCTATGCTGCACATCGCTCAGGTGCGCCACATAATTCATGAGGTCCTGCTTGGTCACCTGGCCGCGCGCACCGGTAGCGGTCACATTCGCCAGGTCAACACCCAGCTCCTTTGCGGCAAGACGCACCGGAGGCGGCGCGAGGGTCGGGCGGTGCGGAACCTGCTCGGGGGCCAAAGTCGGCGCGGGAGCCGCTGCGGGCTCGGGTGCCAGACGCTGCACCACCGAATTCAGCGGGGTGTTCTCCACAAAGCGGGAGGCGCGCTCAGCCAGCTCACTCAGCAGGCCCTGGTTGCGGTTCACCGGGTCGGCGGGGGTGTGCGCCACGGGTGCCTGAACAGCCGGTGCGACCGGTGCCGCAGTAGCCGGTGCGGGCTGGGTTGCGGAGGCGGGGCGCTTGCGGGCGCGACGCTTCACCGCATCCGCCTTGGGGCCGGAGCCGACCAGCGCGGTACCGGACTCAGCCTCTGCCGCGGCGGGGGCTGCCGGGGTTGCGGGTGCGTCGCCGCCGCCGGAGATGCTGATAATCGGGGTGCCCACCTCAACGGTTTCACCCTCGGCAACGAGCAGCGCCTCGACGGTGCCGGCGAAGGGCGAGGGAAGTTCCACAACGCTCTTCGCGGTTTCAATTTCGACGAGGACATCGTTGATGGCGACCTCGGTGCCGACTGCCACCTTCCAGCTGAGGATTTCTGCTTCGGTCAGGCCTTCACCCACGTCAGGGAGCGGGAAAATCTGGGACATTTCTACCTCTCACTAGGGCATATACCCTATACGGAATATTCTGTGCGGGCTTCCAACCCGCCATAGCGCAACACGCTGATACGTCAGATCAGGGAATGCCTAGTAGTCAAAAGCGCGGTCAACCGCCTCAAGAATACGGTCAATATCGGGCACATACTCTTCCTCAACACGGGAAACCGGGTACGGCATGTAGTAGCCGCCCACACGAATCACCGGCGCCTGCAGGCTGTAGAAGCAACGCTCCGTAATCGCCGCAGCCAGCTCGCCACCCATACCACCGAAGGTCGGCGCCTCGTGCGCAACAATCAGGCGGCCAGTCTTCGCCACCGAAGCAGCAACGGTCGGCACATCCAGCGGCGAAATCGAGCGCAAGTCAATGACCTCAATCGAGCGGCCATCCTCCACGGCAGCCTCCGCTGCAGCCAGAGCAACCGGCACCAGCGGACCGTACGCAACGATAGTCGCGTCCGTACCTTCACGCACCACCTGGGCGCTAAACGGATCAAAAGAAGTGTCGCTAAAGTCCACTTCGCCCTTGAGCCAGTAGCGGCGCTTCGGCTCAAAAATAATGACCGGGTCGGGGCACTCAATCGCCTTGCGGGTCATCCAGTACGCCTCGTGCGGGGTCGAGGGGGTCACAATACGCAGACCCGCGGTGTGGGCGAACAGCGCCTCCGGGGACTCGGAGTGATGCTCCACCGAACCAATCACGCCACCGTACGGAATGCGGATAGTCACCGGCACCGTGTACTGCTTATCGGTGCGGTTATGAATCTTCGCCAGCTGGCTCGTGATCTGGTTGTAGGCGGGGAACACGAAACCGTCGAACTGAATCTCCGGCACGGGGCGGTAGCCACGCAGCGCCATACCGATGGAGGTGCCGATAATGCCAGACTCGCCCAGGGGCGCATCCATGACGCGGCGGTCACCGAAGCGCGCCTGCAGGCCCTCGGTCACACGGTACACACCGCCAAGCTTGCCGATATCCTCACCGAGCATGACGACGGTGCGGTCGGCTTCCATGGCGTCTTCCAGGCCGCGGGTAATCGCCTTGGCGAGGGTCAAACGTTCAATTTTCTCGCTCATGCTTACTCCTCTTCAAAGCCTGCAACGTAGTTACGGTAGAACTCGCGGTCGTCTTCCACCTGCTGGTGTTCCTGCACGTAGACGCGGTCGAAGAAACGCTCAAAGTCGGCGACTTCGGAGTTCAGCACTGCCTCACGCACGCCGGATGCAACCTGCTGCGCGGATTCTGCAACCTCTTCGAAGAAAGCATCGTCGGCGTAGCCGTTATCGCGCAGATGCTTTTCAAGGCGAAGCATGGGGTCGCGGCGCAGAGGGCCTTCCAGGTCGGCATCGGTGCGGTACTTGGTGGGGTCGTCCGCGGTGGTGTGCGGGCCGAGGCGGTAGGTCTCGGCTTCAATCAGCACGGGGCCTTCACCGGCGCGGATCTTCTCCATGGCGTAGCGAGTTACGGCGAGCACCGCGAGAACGTCGTTGCCGTCCACACGGATACCTTCAAAGCCGTAGCCTGCGGCGCGGGTGGACACCGGCACGCGGGACTGCACCTCGAAGGGCACGGAGATAGCCCAGCGGTTATTCTGCACGAAAAAGAGCACCGGCGCGTTATAGGAGGCGGCGAAAACCATGGATTCGTGGGCGTCACCCTCGGTGGAGGAGCCGTCACCGAAGTAGACCGCCACGGCGGGCTTCTGGGTATCCTCGGCGGGGTCGGTTGCCTGGCCCTGACCGGTGCGGCGGGTGCCGGTTTCAGCTTCGATGTCGGCATCGAAGTTCAGACCCATGGCGTAGCCGACGGCGTGCAGGGTCTGCGCGGCAAGCACCTTGGTGTAGGTGTGGAAGTTGTGTGCCTTCATGTCCCAGCCGTGGGTGGTGGAGCCGCGGAAGATGGTGATCAGGTCGCGGAAGTCCACGCCACGTGTCAGGGCGACGGCGTGCTCACGGTAGGAGGGGAAGATGTAGTCGTTGGGTGCGTAGGCGAGTGTGGAGCCGACCTGTGCGGCTTCCTGGCCTCGGCTGGGTACCCAGAGGGCGAGCTGACCCTGGCGCTGCAGGGCGGTTGCCTCGTCGTCGAATCGGCGGGTGGTGTACATGAGGCGGTATGCCTCGCGCAGGGTGTCTGCGTTGACGTCTTCGATGTACCGGCTGTAGGTGGGGTGTTCGTGTACGGTGCCGTTTTCATCCATGAGCTGGATGCGTTCGGGCACTCCGGGGTACTTGTCGTTCTCGTGCATCTAACCTCCACACGTGACGAGGGCTTGGCCCTCAGCGGCTTGGGTTTTAGTCTCAACTTTCACCTGATGGTGCAGGGTTTGAGGTGTTCCAGCAAGCCTGTGAGGGTCTGGGCATATGTAGTTACCAGTCTACTCTTTTCGGCTTTATCTCGCGGCAGTTACGCTGATAACACAGCGTATTATGCCCTGTCATTCACTATTTGAACATCATTAAATTAAACCTCCTATATATTCTTTTTACGGAATATATAGGAGGCTTAATTTAAACTCTTGAGAGCTTTTTTGAGCCATCATTTTTCCCGCGCGAGAACCATTTGAAAAGCCCAAACGAACCTCGACAAGGGAAAATAGTACATTGTTCAATTAGGGCTCGCTCAGGGCAGGGTGGGCACCCCCACCCCTTCACAAGAGAGCCTAGAGCCCCTTCGCGAAGACCTCACAGAGCGAGAGGAAACGGTCATTCGCCTCCACCTCGCCAATACTCACGCGAACACCCTCAGTACCGAACGCACGCACCGACAGCGCATGCTCAGCCATCAGCTGCACAAACTCACTCGTGCGCTCCCCCAGGGGCAGCCACACGAAGTTCGCGTAAGTGGTCGGGAAATCGTAGCCCAGCTCCCGCAGTCGAGCGGTCACCCGCTCACGCTCAGAGACCAGGTGGCTCACCCTCTCCATCACCGCGTCCTCATGCTCGATGGAGGCGATAGCCGCCGCCTCAGCCAGCGCCGTCACGGCGAACGGGGTTGCCGCCACGCGCAGGTGCTGTGTAATCTGCGGGTGCGAAATCGAGTAGCCCACGCGCAGACCCGCCAGGCCCTGCGCCTTGGAAAAGGTGCGCAGAATGATGACGTTCTCGTAGTCGCGGTAGATGTCCAGGCCGTTCAGCAGGGCTTCTTCACCCTCCGGCACGGTGGAGGCGGCACAGAACTCGAAGTACGCCTCATCAATCACCACGGGGATGTGGGCGGGCACCTTCGCCAGGAACGCACGGATCTGGCTTTCGGTGACGGCGGGGCCGGTCGGATTGTTGGGGGTGCAGACCAGAATCAGGCGGGTGCGGTCGGTGATGGCTGCCGCCATGGCATCCAGGTTGTGCGAGCCGTCGGGCAGGTTCGGCACCTGCACGCTGCGAGCGCCCATAATGCCGACGAGGATCGGGTATGCCTCGAAGGAGCGCCAGGCGTAGATGACTTCGTCCTGCACACCGTCGGCGTTGACGCCGGCGAAGGTTTTGAGGATTTGGTTGAGCGCGCCGAGGCTTCCGGCACCAGTGACGATGTCGTCAGCGTCCACGCCGAGCCGCGCGGAGAGCTTCTGGCGCAGGGCGGTGGAGAGCGGGTCGGGGTAGCGGTGCGCGGTCGCAAATTCTGCGAGGACGCGCGCAACCTCGGGTACGGGACCCAGCGGGTTCTCGTTCGAGGAGAGCTTGTACTGGGTGAGGCCTTCAACGGGTGCGGGCGGCTTGCCTGCCGCGTAGCTGGGCAGGGTGTTGAAGACGGGGCGGACCGGGATATTGGCGTGTTCAGCTGACTGGCTCATGGTTCCAGTATGTGCCTGCGGGCGGCTCGGGGGCTAACGCTTCTCACCTATAGAGCAGGGCGCGAGCAAGCTGTAGCTGTGCAGACAGCGGATACTAGTCGCGAGCGCTGCACACAAAGGCAGTACGAAAAGATGGAGGGGCGCTGCCTGGGTTGTTCCCGGCGACGCCCCTCCTTTTCTCTTCTCTACTCTACTCGCCCCTCCACCCTCCACCGAGCCGTCAAGATTGGTTCTTGAGACTGGGTTTTAGACGGGTGCTTTTAGACCATCAGGGGTTCACGCTCCTCGAGGGGGTTCAGGTCCTCGGGAGGGCCTGGGGCGCGAAACCCGGGGTCGATGTTCTCGGGCGGAGCCGGTACCAGGAACCCGGGGTCAATGCTCTTAGGCGGGAGCATAGGCGCAGGCGCAGGTTTCAGATCCGGTAGGGTCGGGATGAGCGACTCGCCACCGTCGTAGTCTCCGCCCTGTCGGGGCCCGAGGAACGGATCCTGGAGCACAGAACCAGCGTTAGGGAGCTGCAGGCGATCGATGATTGGCTGAGTAACAGCCTTTTCGATGTGCGTATGCAGATCTGCGGGTTGGGGCAGAATATCCGGCGGGATTAGACCTGCAGGGGGCAGCTGACCCTCTGCCTCGATTCGGGCAGGCATATTGATGGGAGCAGGCTCCGGACGGTTCAGATCCCCCGGCATATTGATGGCAGGCGGAATATTCTGCGGGTTGTATCCCTGTAGGAGGGGCACCTTGGGCATCTGCGGCACAGGGGTTTCGGGCCATGCAGGCTTCGGGTTCTGAGGTTTTTCCTCTGGAGTCGGTGCGGGGTGAGGGAGGGTCTTTTGGACACCCTCAATGATGGCGGGAATTTGCCCAGCAGCCGCCTGTACGGTTTCTCCAGCTTCTCGCTGGAGGCCCTCGGCCCTCTGCTTGGCAATCTCCATGCCCAGCTGGGCATCTGAGACGGCATCTTCGATTTTCTGTCGAGTATTTTCGATGCTTTCTCGCACTTTACGCTTTGCTTTAGCCATATGCCCGCCTGTCTGCCCATCAATCACCTCAAGTACGCCCCAGCCACTAAGCCCAGTTCCTGATGCTACGGTAGCGCCACCGTAGGTTCCGATACGTCCGGCTGTTATACCGATTCGTGCAGCAGGAGGTAGACCATCCGGCATAGTTGAGGCGGAGGTAACCTTCTGCTCCCCCAGCACGTACTCTTTGCCTTCCATTGCGGCGCGCATACCGCCAGGCACCTTGCTACTATGCCCATCACGTTGTAGGCCTTCGTGGTAATTTACAGCATGATGCTCATAGTTATCGACGGCGATTACCGTATCGCGTTCATCGGGACGCCACGCTCCCTTGAAAACCTGAGCAAAAAGAGACTGCTCTGCCACATCAGGAACCCCATCGCCGTCTCCTTCCACGTAGTCCACGGCAAAGTCACGTTGTTTAGCTGGCATAATCCGCAGTGGGGTGCCTTGGGCGTAAATACCCACAATATTGATTTCTTCGGCAATTTTGTGGCTATTCGCCATGTTGTAGGCAATCATGGCTCCCTGACTGAAACCCTCCAGGTACACACGGGCACCTTGAGGTGCTCCGGCATCACGTAGAGCCTGCAAGACCATCTCGTAAGCAGCGTTCATGTAGCCCAGCCTGGATGATTCATGTGTGATACCGGCTGGGTCTATAGGAGATCCTCCAAGGGAATCAAAGACGGTACCGGGGATACTCACGACGTACAGGGCATGGGCGGGGTCGCCTTCGTGTCCTGCTTCGTACATGACGGTGACGAGCACAGCACCGCGTTCAGCAGTCAAAGGACTCTGTCGAGAACGCGCAAGTTCAAGGTCCTGTGCATTACCAATAGCCATCAGACGCTCCGAGCTGGCGCCTATAGAGAGCTGGCTTTTCTCGCCACGATGCGCAGCAATACCGTATTCATCGGCAGAAGCGGTCCGAATATTATGAGCCTTAGCACCAAGATAGGTATCGATTCCAGATTTGACGATACTGAATAGGCCACCGTCCATTGCCTTTCGAACGAATCCTCGCGGAATGCCCAACATGTCTGCAAGACGGTCAAATGCTCGCTGACGGGCAATTTCGGGGTTCCATACGGCATCCATGTAGACGGTGGCACCGAAGAGAATACCGGCGATGATAGGCGAATACGGCAGCGTCCGAGAGGCCGAGAAGTACCCGAGCTCAGGAATGGTGAGCTTCAAGAGGTAGGTAGCTTCGCCGGGTTCTCCAGCGATGAGTCCGCGGAAGTGGTCTCGGGTGCCACGTCCGTCGGGTAGCTTGCCGTCCTTTGCGATGCCCATGGATTCGAACCAGCCTGCGACGATATTTTCGGTCTGCAGGTAGGAGCTGTGGGCTACGCGGACGGCGGCTGCGGTGACGCCGAACTTTGCGGCACTCATACCGAGGTCTGCGGCGAGGCCGGTGCAGAGGGCGGCAGCCTGCTGGGCGCGTCCGTTGATGCCGAGGAAGAGCCGAGTTTCAGTGGCGATGCCAAGAATGGGCATGGTGCGGTCGGCGCAGGTGCGGCTAACAATGTCGAGGCCGTCGGCAATGGCGGGCATTTCTTCAAGCTCAACGCTGATGGTGCCTGCGGTGGGCCCTGCGGAGTCGCTGAGGTCACCGATGGGGGCAACGGTGGGTCCGGTAATCATGGTGTCTCCTAGGGTGGGGTTAGTGGGTTCGGATGAGCGAGCTCAGCCCGTCGGGCAGGTTCACGTGCATGAGTGAATCCAGCGTTGACTGGGCTTTTTGCACGCCTGAGCGGGCGATGATTTCGCCAGGGTTGAGTTTTTCGAGGGCGTCGGCGGCACTGTCGGCGAGTTTGCCGAGTAGGTTATCTACGGCGGAGGCGGCGGCTTGGATTGCCTGCGCTTTGGCGGTGAGGTCGTTGGCGAGTTCTTCACCGGCGGCGGCGATCATGGCGGCGGCGCCTTCGGCTTGTTCGGCTTGGTTGCGGATTTTTTCGCGGTGTTCTTGGAGTTGTCGCCGGTAGGCGCGTCCGGCTTCGGAGGCCCAGTGGTCGCCGTTGAGTTCGTTGGCGCGTTGGTGTGCGGTGCGGATTTCTTGGGCTTCGGTGCGCATCCGGTGGGAGAGTTCTGCGCCTTTGGCTCGGGCGAGCGCGGCGGCGGCCATGAGCTGGCTGGCGAGAGCGTGTCCGGCTGCGGTGCCGATGCCCATGTGTCCTGCTGCTCGGAGGATGTCGGTTGGTTCGATCCGGGGCAGGTGGGGTGCGGGAGGTGGTGTGGTGTCGACGATGGTGTTCATGGTGTGTCCTTTCGCGGCGGGTTTGTTTTAGGCTAAATCTGCCGCGGTGACTGTGCAGGCCGAGTGCGCGAACCTGTGGATAACTCAGGCTTGTTTCGAAAAATTCGCACGTTTTGCGCCCTTAAGACCCGAAAAACACCCCTCCCGTACCCCCTCGTTTTGTCATGTTTCTGCAACTAACCGAGCTACCCATCACGTCCATATGCTCTGCCCGCCTCTTTTTTTCAGCGAATTCATGCAAAAATAAAGTTATGTCTCACACCAATAACACCTTCTTGCCTTCTGGCCGTATTGATCTGGGCACCGGCGAACTTGCGCTTGGCCCCCTGGACGGACGCTACGCATCCGCCACCGCACCCCTGACCAACTACCTTTCTGAGGCGGCGCTGAACCGCGACCGCATTCACGTTGAGGTTGAGTGGTTCATTTACCTGTGCGAGCACGAGGTGCTGCCGGGTCTGTCCCCGCTGAGCGAGGAGCAGAAGAAGGGCCTGCGCGCCATTGTGACCGATTTCAACGCTGATTCTGTGGCGGAGCTGGCTGAGATTGAGGCTGTCACCGTTCACGATGTGAAGGCGGTCGAGTACTACATTGGTCGTCGTCTGGAGGGCCTGGGCCTGGGCCACCTGGTGCCGCTGGTTCACTTCGGTTGCACCTCTGAGGACATTAACAACCTCGCGTACGCGCTGGGCATCAAGGATGCTGTTGAGAACGTGTGGGTTCCTGCCGCTGAGAACCTGATTGAGGTTCTGCTGAAGCTGGCTGAGGAAGGGCGCAACGTGCCGATGCTGTGCCGTACTCACGGTCAGCCGGCTACCCCCTCCACCCTGGGTAAGGAGCTGGGCGTGCTCGCCTACCGCCTGAAGCGCCAGGTCAAGCACGTGAAGGCGACCGAGTTCCTCGGCAAGATTAATGGCGCGACCGGTACTTACGCGGCGCACTATGCATCGGTGCCGAGCGCTGATTGGCAGAAGATTTCTCGTGGTTTTGTGGAGCACCTGGGTCTGACCTGGAACCCGCTGACCACTCAGATTGAGTCGCACGACTGGCAGGCTGAGCTGTACTCGGATATCGCTCATTTCAACCGCGTGCTGCACAACCTCTGCACCGATGTGTGGAGCTACATTTCGATTGGTTTCTTCCGTCAGATTCCGGTGGCTGGTGCGACCGGTTCGTCGACCATGCCGCACAAGGTGAACCCGATTCGCTTTGAGAATGCGGAGGCTAACCTGGAGCTCTCTAACGCTCTGCTGGATTCGCTGGGTTCGACCCTGGTGACTTCTCGTTGGCAGCGTGACCTGACTGACTCGTCGGCTCAGCGCAATATTGGTGTGGCGTTTGGTCACTCGGTGCTGGCTATCTCCAATGTGGTGAAGGGTCTTGAGCGTCTGGATATTGCGACCGAGGTTATTTCCGCTGACCTGGATGCGAACTGGGAGGTTCTGGCTGAGGCGATCCAGATGGTGATGCGTGCTGAGGCTATCGCAGGTGTTCCGGGCATGGAGAACCCGTATGAGCGTCTGAAGGAGCTGACTCGCGGTCACCGTGTGGATGCCGCTCGTCTGAAGGAGTTCGTGGCTACGCTGGGCCTGTCCCCCGAGGCTGAAGCGCGTCTGTCGGCGCTGACTCCGCACACCTATAACGGTATTGCGGCTCAGCTGCTGGATCACGCGAAGAACGCTTAGTCCGTAGCAAAGATATAAACAAAAGACCCCGGGTCCCTGCATTCAGGGATTCGGGGTCTTTAGCGTGTTGGGTCTTCGCTATGTTCCGGTTTTATGACCGGCGAGGATTTTAGCGGCCGAGCATGCGGTGGTGACCGGTTTCGGTGTCGTTGCCCTTGTCGCGGGTGAAGACCTTGCCTACAGCCTTACCTGCGTCCTTGACGCCCTTGAGCAGGGAGCCAGCCACGCCGGAGGAGCCGTCCGAACCTTCGCCGCCCTGTACGCGCGGTGCACGCGGGGTAATCATGAGCTCTGCGGGGAAGTAGGCGGGCGCGTCGCCGAAGGCTCGGCGGGTGTTGCGCACGACGTCCTTGCCGAGGGTCAGGTTCGCGCCACCGCCAACGACTGCGCCCACGCCGAAGGGCAGGGCACGGCCGAGCAGTGCACCGGTCTGGCGGGTGAGGAAGCGGCGGATGAACATGTTTCGGATGGTACGTTCGACGCTGAACATCTTGCCGCTGGAGGAGTTGCCGAGCAGCATGCCCCACTTGTTGGAGATGCCGCCTGCCTTACCGGTCTGCAGCAGCACGGTGTTCATGAGCTGGGAGCCTTCTTCGCCGAGCATGATTGCCATGACCATGGAACGGGCGGTTTCGGCGTCGTGTACGTGCACGCCGTGCAGTTCTGCGACTGCCTGGGCGTAGAGTGCGGTGCGTTCGAGGTAGCCGCCGACTGCGAGCGCGGACAGGCTCATGGAGGTGACGGTACCTACGCCGGGCACGAATGCGGATGCGCCGGTGACGCCGCCGATGGCGGTGATGTCGCGCAGGTAGGTGCGGTCGAGGCGCTTGTGGATTTGTTCGGGGGTTTCGTCGGGGTGCGCTTCACGCAGTTTTTTGACGATGGACAGCGCGAGCGGTCGTTGCATGCGCAGTACGTTGTCGAGGGTGGTGGTTAGCGCGGGACGGGGGTTGCCGTCTTCATCGAATAGAGACTTCTTCGGGTCAAGCATGCTCTCAGTAAATCACGGCTTGGTGAATATTTCCTGAATATGGGGCCTGTGGTGGGGTGTGGGGGGTGAAATTTCACCGAGGGCGTGTGGTTTTTTGACCGCCTGTTAAGGTGTTTTGGTCTTTATTTGCGCCGGATTTTAAAGCGCGTAAAATTGTCGTAGATTACACACTATTCATTGTTTGCATAGTGCGTGACCTGTTTCACGAAGATTCGGGTTGCGCCTGATAACAGATAGCGGCTGACACCTCTTCTGGACCAATAAGGATTGCTATGACTTCTTCCACCCATACGCCCAATGCTGCGCGTTCCCCCGTCATGACTCAGGGGTTGGGTGTTGCGTACGCGACCGGCGCGATTATTTCGGCGCAGTTCGGCGCGGCTCTCGCTAAGCAGCTGATGGGCGATTTGGGCCCCTGGGGCGTGGTGACTCTGCGCCTGCTGACCTCCACCATTTTGATGTGGGTGTTCTTCCGCCCGCAGATTCGTTCGTGGACCCGCCAACAGTGGCTGACGGTCATTGTCATGGGTATTGCGCTGACGGGTGCGAATGCGTTCTTCTATGTGGCGATTGAGCAGGTTCCGCTGGCGATTGCGGTGGCTATTGAGTTTATGGGTCCGCTGGTGCTGGCGACGGTTATGTCGCGTCGCAAGCTGGACCTGGTGTGGATTGCGCTGTCCTTTACGGGCATGGCGATTCTGACGGCTGAGTCGCAGGCGAAGCCGGAGGATTTCGCCCTGGTGGGTGTGTTCTTTGCGGTGCTGACCGCTATTTCTCGTGCCGCCTACATTCTGGCGACGGAGAAGGTGGGTGCGCTGATCCCGGGTATGGGTGGCATGGTCATGGGTAACGCTGTTTCGACCCTGCTGGTTCTGCCGTTCCCGTTTATTCTGAGCGGCAATAACCTGCTGAAGGTCACTCAGGATGTGAACCTGCTGGCTATTGGCTGCCTGATGGGTCTGCTGGCTTCTGCTCTGCCGGCGCTGGGTGAGGTTTCTTCCCTGCGTCTGCTGCCCGCGCATATTTATAGCGTGGTGCTGTCCCTGGAGCCTGCGATTGCGGCGGCTGTGGGTATTGTGATGCTTGGTGAGGCTACCGGCCTGGTTCGTTGGACTGCTATTGCTCTGCTGGTGACTGCGAGTATCGGCATTTCAATTTCTCACGCTCGTGCGCAGAAGAAGGCGCAGGAGGAGGGCACTTTGGAGGATCCCGATCGTTATCTGCCCGGTGCGGTGGATGCTCACGGCGTGGATATTGCGCATATGGCGACTAGCTCCATTACGATTCCTTCTGCCGAGCAGATTAAGGCTGACCGTGAGGCGAAGGGCCTCTAACGACTGAGCTTTAGCCGTGTCGGCAGTTTCTGGACCCCCGGGTAGCACGTAGGATAGTATCTCGTGTTGCCCGGGGGGCGCGCTCTTTAAACGGCGCTATTGGAGCGTTCGTTCTGCCCCGTAGCGGCACAGCATGCACACGTGGAGAAGTACCGCCTTGTGAGGCGCAGGAAGGAGAATCATGCCGCATACTTCATCTCAACGCCCCGCACTGGGCATTATGTTTGTGCTGATGTCCTGCTCATCGCTGCAGTTCGGTGCCGCGTTCGCGGTGACGCTCTTCCCGCTGTTTGGTGCTCTGGCTATTAGTGTCAGCCGTCTGGCGATTGCTTCCATGGTGGTGGGTAGCGCCGTGTGGTTGGCGGCGCGTTGGCGTACCCGATGCGGCGGCGAAATGCCGCCGGGTGCGCTGTCTTGGTCGAAGGAGCAGTGGCATGCCGTCATCATTTTCGGTATGACTTTCGGTCTGATGAACGGCTTCTTCTATTGCGCGATTGACCGCATCCCGATTGGTTTGGCGGTTGCGGTGGAGTTCTTGGGCCCGCTGGCGTTGGCGTCCATGCTGATGCGCAGGCTCCGCGACGCGGTATGGGTGCTCTGCGCTCTGGCGGGCATGCTGGTGCTCGGCTATGAGGCGGCGGTCGGTAAGGATACCGACTACCTGGGTCTGACGTTCGCGCTGATTGCTGGCGTGTTCTGGGCGCTGTATATTCGCTCGAGCGCGAAGGTGGGTGCCCTGGTTCCGGGTGCGAGCGGTCTGGCGGTTGCGATGCTTGTTGGTGCCGCATTCATTGCCCCGGTGGCAGCGGTTGTTCCGGCTCCTCAGCCGATGTGGAATGCGGCGCAGGATCCGATGCTGCTCCTCATGATTTTTGGTACCGCGATGTTCGCTTCGGTGATTCCCTATAGCGCGGAGCTGATGGCTCTGCGTAACCTGCCGCAGCAGGTGTTTAGTGTGCTGATGAGCATGGAACCGGCGATTGCGGCGATTGCCGGTTGGGCGTTGCTGGATCAGGAGACCGGCCCGATTCGTTGGGTGGCAATCTGTCTGCTGATGACGGCGAGTGTGGGTATTACGCTGACCACCACGAAGGGCGATTCCCCCAAACAGAAGGATGACGGTGAGGACCCCGTTCCCGTGCCGCTACCCGAGTAAAGCCAAAATCCCGAGTAAAGCCAAAATCCTGAGTAAAAATCCAAATTCTGCCGGCATATGGCGCGCGACATATAGAAACCCCCCTATAGAAAACCCATAGAGAAAACCGTTGAGGCGGGTACCGGCTAGGTACCCGCCTCAACGGTTTTGTATGCCGGGTTTAGCTCTCAGCCAGCTCTTCCAGCAGGTCACGCAGCTCATCGGTGGTAAGCACCTCCGCCGGATGCGGACCCATCGCGTACAGCCAGTCCTGGGTGTCCTCGTCCAGCTCGCGGGAGGTGCCAACCAGCACGAGGTTGCCTTCGTTCTGCCCGCTAATCATGGAGCTTTCGCACAGGCACCACACGTGGTCGAAGACTTCCAGCATGGCGGTTGCCTGCAGCTGGAAGAAGGGCAGACCCGCGTCGTCACCCACGTTGATGGCGACCATGCCGCGCTCGCTCAGGGCATCCTTGAGTTCGCGGTAGAAGTCGCGGTTTGCAAGGTGGGCGGGTGCGTCCATGCCGGTGAAAATGTCGAGGATAATCGCATCGAAGCCAGGCACGCCCAGCAGTTCGGGCAGGTTCGCCAGCTGTTCGCGGGCATCCCCCACCACCAGCCGGCAGTCGGTTCCGACGGGTAGCGGCAGGCGGTCCGTCACGAAGCCCATGAGCTCCGGCTCAATATCCACGGCAACCTGGCGGGAGCCGGGGCGGGTCGCCTGAATATAGCGCACGAGGGTCAGCGCACCGGCGCCCAGGTGTGCGGCGGTGATAGGTTCGCCGGCGGGTGCGAGCGCATCCACCGTGTTCGCAATGCGGCGCAGGTACTCGTAGAACACGTAGTCGGGGTTCTGCACGTCCACGTGGGACTGCTCGGCGCCACCGATTTCGAGGACGTAGCCGTGGTCGCTGAACCCGTCGGGGTGAATTTCGGCGCGCTGACCGCCGGAGAGCTGAATGTGCGCCACTACTTCACGCCAGCTTCACGCTTGAAGGTGCTGACCAGATCATCCACCGAGGAGGAGGAGTCCAGGCCCTCAACGACCTTGTCGTTTACGGCGAAGGTGGGGGTGCCCTTCACACCGATCTTCACGGCGTGCTCGTAGTCGCGCTGAATGGGCTTGACGGTGTCGGAGGCGAGCAGAGCCTTGTCGAATTCTTCGGTGTTCAGGCCCAGTTCCTTGGCGTAGTCGTTGAAGAGGGTGCGCAGCTTGTCGCGTTCCTTGATGCTCTTCCAGTCGTTCTGGGTGGCGAAGAGCTTGTTCGCCATTTCAAGATGCTTGCCCTGCGCCTCAGCGGCCTCCACGGCGAGTGCGGCGGGTACGGCGTTGGCGTGCATGTTCAGCGGCATGTGGCGCACGGTTACGTTCATGATGCCGTCGAGCTTCTTGGCGGCTTCTTCGAACTTGGGTTCTGCCTTGGCGCAGTAGGGGCACTGGTAGTCGGTGTACAGGGTTGCGGTGCCTGCGCCGGGTACTTCGCGGTTGAGGCGGTAGCCGACGTAGCCGTCATCGGCGGTTGCCGAAGCAGTAGCCGAAGCTGAGGGGTCAGCAGATGCCGAAGCGCTCGCAGTGGCGCTTGCGGATGCGCTTGCCGAGGTAGCGGCGGTGTTTGCAGAGGCGGAGGGCTGGGAGGAGCTGGAACCGCATGCGCTCAGTCCCAGGGCGGCGGCGGGTACTACGCCCAGCAGCAGGGTGCGGCGGTTGAGGGGTGAAGTCATGGGGGTTCCTCTCTCTATGGGTGGCGGGCTGGCCTGTGAGTAATCAGTCTGTGGTCAATCAGTCTGTGGTTAAGGTGCACTGTGAGGTGCGCTCAGCCGCCGTGGTTACAGGATTTATTGTATGCCCCTGCCCTGAACATTCCCTATCTTCGGGCGGGCTTGCGGGGTGAATGCAGTGCACACCATAGGATCCCTGCCGCCTGCTCGCGCCTGCGGGCGCGATGTTGAAAGTAATTAGCCTCTCCCCCGCCTTTTTGGTACTATTGCGGGGTATGCACTGTTCGCCGGTTGCTTTCGAGCAGTTGGGAGCGGTAGCGTATGTGCCTCTATAGCTCAGGGGTAGAGCATTTCCCTCGTAAAGAAAAGGTCGTGGGTTCGAATCCCACTGGGGGCTCCACATCCGCCGTAACGCGTGCCGGTTTCCGGTGTGTTGCGGCGGTTTTTAGCATCTGAGAGATGTTGTGTTCTTGAAGATGCCACCGTCGATTTTTTAGGAGATTCTCATGTCTTCTCGTTCTTCGCATGCTCAGCGCCTGCAGAACCGTTCGCAGGCTGGTCGCACCTCCGCGGGCTCTGCACGCCCGATGAGCCCGACGATGCGTTTTGCTCTGGTGTACGTGTTGGCGCTGGTGGTTTCCCTGGCGGTGTGGTTCTTCTACCGTTCCGTGTATGAGGATGACACCTCGTTCTTGGTGCCGATTGTGATTTCTTTGGTGACTTCGTACGTGTGCGCTCATGCGTTGACGGGCGGCAAGTCGCCCCGCAACTAGACCGCCGACCGACAGCCCGCCAGGCTGTAGCCTCATGAGGTTTTAGGCAGACAAAAGCCGCGCATCCGATTCCCCGGTCAGGGTTCGGATGCGCGGCTTTTTACGCGTGTACTTTACGTCAGCACCTTACTTGGAGGCACGCTGGAAGTCGCTGTCGGTCTTGCCCCACAGGCCGTAAACCTTGGCGAGTTCCTTGACCTTCTTGGCACGCAGGTAACGGGGCAGGTAGGAGCCGTCACGGGGACCGTCGAGGGGCACGTCAAGCATCTGGTGTGCTTCTTCGATTTCGATCTCGCTGGGGGAGAATGCCGCGTTGATGGTCTCCGTCTGGCGGATGTCCAGGGTAATCTTACCGGTCATGCCGTGGTCGTTCGCGTAGCCGCATGCCTTGGAGAGGTCAGCACCGTATGCGCCGAGGGTCGGGCCGTCGATGGGGCCGGGCAGACCACCCAGGGTGGAGGCGATGACCAGCTGCGAACGCACGTAGGCGAGCGCCATGGGGGTTGCGGAGGAGCCGGTGTCGCGGCGGTAGTCGCCTGCGCCGAATGCAAGGCGGAAAGTGCCGATTGTGCGGGCAATTTCGACGGAGTGGTGCACACCGAGTGCGGACTCAATCAGCGCGATGATGGGGGTTCCGGGGGGCAGCTCGGCTGCGGTGCGGTCAATGTCGGTGGCGTGCTCTGCGGTGGCGAGCATGACGCCTCGCAGGCCCTTCACGTTCTTGAGGGCCTTGACGTCCTTCCACCAGTGTTCGGTGGTGATGGCGTTGATTCGCACCCATGCGACGACGCCGGAGTTGAGCATACGGACGACCTGCTCGCGGGCGGCGTCCTTCTCTTCAGGGGGGCAGCCGTCTTCGAGGTCGATGATGATGGAGTCAGCCTCGGATTCGAAGGCCTCTTCAAAAACTTCTTCGGAGGAGTTGGCGCGCACGAGGAGCCAGGAGCGTGAGAGGCTGGGGCGCAGCTGACGCGCACGCTCATTGCGGTGGAATTCAAACATGGTGTGTGACTTCTTCCGTGAATTGTATATGCATTGGGTTGTGCCGTAGAGGGGCAGGAAAAAGCCTGCGGTTCTTCCGCGCGTACCATCGCATTGTGTCGTCACCTCCATTGTGACGGAACCGCATAAGAAGCGTCCTACACCTCCTCTTTAAGCGTATCGCCTGTTGAAGTGCACATCAAACTAACTCGCCTGTTGACCGCAATTTAGGCCCCTGTGCTATGCATCAACCAGCGCTATGCCTCCATCAGTACTACGCCTCGACCAGTTGGGTGCGGCCCACGGGGATTCCATCGTCGAAGATCAGCTCGCCGGCGGCTTCTTTCTGGGCGCGCTGAATCAGGCGTTCGGCGTCCTCAATGTGCTGGATGACGGTTTCCACGCGACGGTGCACGCTCACCTGGCGGTCGCATCCGGTGGCGCATTCGCCGAAGCAGCGTGCCATGGCGAGCGCTTCCGCGCAGAGTGCCACGGCGTTACCCGCCTTGGAGAGGGCGCGGTTCAGGTCGGAGTAGGTGCCGAACGGGGAGGCGGGAATATCGCCGTCGCTGGGGGCGAGGCGGTGCGCTTCCATGGCGACTGCACGCACGCGCGGGATGAGGTCGGCGAGTGCGTTGGCGTCCGGCACAATGAGTTCAATCATGGAGGCGGACGAATCGGTTGCCGCTAGGCGTTCGAGGACCTGGTGGAAGCGGTCAATACCGCGAATGAACCGGTCGTGGGATCGGCGCCAGATGCCCTTGCCGAGTTCGGCGTCGTCGCGGCGTGATTGCAGGTAGCTTTTAAGTCCCATGTGTCCTCCTCTGCGTGGTGTGTGTGCCGTATTGGTTAGTCTGTGGAGGTTGCCGGCGTTGGGCTCTGCGGCGACCCGCAAACCTCCCTACACTTAGGTTACCCTAAATCTCTTTTAGTGACGAGATGTCAGCAGTCAGTTAATCATTTCGACCCTGATTTTCATCACGCCCCTCACGCAACGCTCCCCGCGGCACCCACCTGATGCGACGCCCAGATGATGCGACGCCACGGGGAGCGCAACGATTTCTAGACCATGCGCAGCACAACCTTGCCGCGATGCTGACCCGAGTCGAAGTACTCGTGGGCGGCAGCCGCCTCCTCCATATCGAAGACACGGTCGAGCCCCACACCGATCCTGCCAGATTCAATCAGCGGTAGCACGTGCTCGCGCACACCGCGCAGAATCTCAGCCTTCTGTCGGTCCGAGCGGGTGCGCAGGCTCGTAGCGTGCACCGACAGGCGGCGGGAGAGCATGTACCCCAGGTTCACTTCTGCTTTGGCACCGCCCATCAGACCGATAATACACAGGTGCCCGCCGTCGGCGAGGGTGTGCAGGTTATCGTCCAGGTACTTTCCGCCCACGACGTCGAGGATGTAATCGGTGCCGCGTCCGCCGGTTTCAGCCAACAGAACTTCACGGAACGAATGTTCGGTATAAATAATGGGTTCAGCACCTAGTGAGCGCACATATTCTGCTTTTTCCTCGGTGCTAACGGTCGCAAACACACGAGTACCCGCGGCGAGCGCCAGCTGAATAGCGTGCACACCGATACCGCCGGTACCGCCATGAATGAGCACCACCGCGGGTTCACCGTCTTCTTTAAGGTTTTCGGCGGGGTTCATGCTCATACCGCAGGTGAGCACCAGGTTCGAGTAGACGGTTGCCGCGACTTCGGGAATGCCGGCGGCTTCAGCGAAACTCAGCTGTTCGGGTACGGGCAGCACGTGGTCGACGGGGACGGTCACGTAGTCGGCGTAGCCGCCTCCAGCGAGGAGCGCCATGACGGGGGTGCCGCGGTTCTCCACGGAGGCACCCTCACCGACCGCTTCAATAACGCCGGCTACTTCGAGGCCGTAGATGGGGCTTGCCCCGGCGGGCGGCGGGTAGAATCCGCGGCGCTGTAGCGCGTCGGCGCGGTTGATTCCGGCGGCGTGAACGCGGATGAGAACTTCGTGGGATCGGGGTACGGGGGCGGGGACTTCGCTGATTGTCAGAGCCTCAGGTCCACCGTGACTGTTCTCAATAATTGCTCTCATGAGTCCTCCTCATTGCCGGAAGCACCATCGTTGGTGCGCGATTTACAGAAAGCTTATCGCATGAGATAATCTCGTAGTGCCCTGCGGCACGGTATTGCCATAAAATGCCGGTCTCTGGTGCGTATGGATGGTTGTCCGAGCGGCCGAAGGAGCTGGTCTTGAAAACCAGTAGGCGGTAACCCCGTCTCAAGGGTTCAAATCCCTTACCATCCGCGTTATAGCTTCTGCTCCTCGTGTGGAGCGCAAAGAGCCCCGTTCCTCATATTGAGGAGCGGGGCTCTTTGCGTATGCTATTTCGAGTTACCGGGGGCGTCGTTAGTGCATGTTTGACATGTTTGACAAGGCGTTTGCAATCAACATGATGAGGAAGGCGATACCAATGAAGAAGCATAGCCCCAGCCCGTTGAGAATACGACCTCCTAGGGCGCGCACACCGTGCCGCTGCGCTACCCGCCCCTGCCAGATGCCCAGGATGTTCAGCACCGGCGCAGCGAGAGCTACCTGAGGACCGCTTACTTCATAATCCTGGACGAGCAACCAGAACCCTAGAAAGAAAGACAGCGGGGCGAGGAAGCCGCAAAGCAGGGAGAAGTTCGCTGCCCTTTTACCGTCTTGTGTCCCTTGCACCTCGGGAGGTAGCTCGCTTGCAGGTTGCGACCATTCGTCCGTGTCCTCAGCGTCGGACGGCTGGCTGTCATTTTCCTGGTAGAGCTTGGCGTATTCGGGCTCGTAATCGAAAGCTTCATTATTTTGGGGTAGCTGCGACATCGCATCCACAACCTTTCACATTCCACACACGAGGGGCGTTAACTTCACCCTAAACCTTCCCCCACACGGGAACAAGCATGTCAGGACCAATCCGCAAAACATACGGCATATACACAGCAAACCCCACTCCTCACATTGAGGAACGGGGCCTTTGCGTACCCTCCAATGAGAGCGAAAGCGTTTAGACAAGTGCCAGCATCTGCGCGGCATCCACCAGGCTGGAATTGGCTGCGGAATCAGAAAGAGCCAGCATAATCGCCAGCAGAAGACTTCCACCCAAAAGCACCAGGAAAATGCCACCAATAACTATAGTAATCCAGTTCAGGATGCGGCCAGCCGAAGCCGCCACGCCGAAACGCTCAGCCTCATTAGCTTTCATAACGCCGATAACACCCAGAATCAGGGAGGGAATACCCAGCAAGAACCAGCCAAGCGTTAGAGCACAAGCTAAACCGATAATACCCAGCACCGTGGAACTCTGAGCGGCCTTCTCACCGGCAAGCTGCTCGGGAGTCTTCTGCAAAAAGCCCACAGGAACCATCATGGGCTGACCGTACTGGTCGGGCTGCTGGTACTGCTGACCGTACGGGTCATACTGATTCTGACCATACGAGTCCTGACCGTACGAATTCTGACCGTACTGGTCATAGGAATACTGATCGTAGGAGTTCTGCCCGTACTGACCATAAGAACCCTGACCATACTGGCCGTACTGAGTATTCTGCCCATACTGACCGTTCTGGTTATACTGCTCGTTCAGACGGTTGTAGTCCGGATTGTAATCGTAGGGGTCTGAACCCCGAGGATTCTGAGACATGGCATCTCACTTTCGTACGGCTGGTGTATGTTAAACCTAATTCACCCTAACCCATGAATGGAACGGGTACAACTACATCCGTCTTCCAAGCCTACACAACGCACCCCAATGCATTAGCTAGCCGCTCTAACGGATATGCAAAAGCCCGCGTGCGCACGGGGCGCTCGCGGGCTTTCTCGAATCATGAGGCTACTGCAGGTAGCTTCAATCTTACTGCTTTACAAAAATCTTCAGAGCGACCAGCAAAATAATACTGACGACACCCAGAACAGTACCGGCAATAGCCATACCGCGGTTCTTCAGCTCGGGGTTGTTCATAGCCAGGCGGCCGGTCGCAATAGCTACAGCACCAAGGATGAAACCGAGGACAAAGAAGCTCACAATACCGCTCACCAGAGAGACAATCGACAGGGTCTTTGCCTTCTTCGCCTGAGCCTGCTGCTCAGGGGTCTGAACGGCCACACCGTAAGGAGCCTGCTGATTGTACTGGGGTGCCTGCTGGCTAAACTGGGGGTCCTGGTTGAACTGGGGCTGGGGGTTGTTGGGGTTTTCAGACATAATTTCTCATTTCGTTGAGTAAATAAGACAACTCTGGCAACGTTGTACGGAAAAATCGCACGCCAGAGACGCCCTCTATTTATCGGTCGGACAGTAGCAGTCTATCGAAAATGTATATGAGCCTCAAAGCCTACAACCCATAGTCCGCCCTATAAAGCAATACATACTCAGAGATATCCCCCAAAGCACGGGCCGAATTGACCAAGCGCAAAACAGCCTATATTCTTATAGGGATGCGCTCACGAGCGCACCGTGGAGACGTGCCAGAGCGGCCGAATGGACTTCACTGCTAATGAAGGGTCGGGGTTAAACTCGACCGGGGGTTCAAATCCCCCCGTCTCCGCCACAAAAAGCCCCGTACCAGCTGGTACGGGGCTTTTACTTTACCCTTTCAGGTACAAAACCTAGAAGCTCTTGAAGTCCACGAGGCGCGCATCCGCACCATCAAGCAGAGCCCATTCCCCCGGCACCTCAAACACCGCAATAGAAGAGGGCGGGAAGCCGTAGTACACATCCATCGACGCGTTCGGGTCAGAATCAGGGCTCATCAAACGCTGCGCGGCATCCTGCACACCGGGCAGATGAGACACCACCATCAGAGAATGAACATTCTCCGAAACGCTGTTAATGCGCGCAATAATGCGGGACGCAGACACCTCATACAAGCCCTCATCCAGATGAGCTGTAGGCGCCTTCGCCCCCAAAGCATCCGATACCCACGTCGTCGTCTGGCGAGTACGCAAAGCCGCCGACGACATAATCTGCTCCGGAATATAACCGCAAGAAGCCAGCCAGGCACCAGCGGCGGCAGCCTGCTCATGACCGCGCTTCGTCAGCGGACGATCAAAATCATTCAGACCCCAATCAGCCTCCGCATGGCGCATAATAATCAGACGCTTGACCCCGCTGCAGTGCGAGCCAGATGCAGTGTTGGAAGAATTTTCAGCCATACACCCATTCTAGCTAGAGGGCGCCGGAACGTCCCGTACGCCACCACAGCACGCACACTAACACCCATAAGGCGGGCACAAGTAAACCCCGGCGCACCGGCATCACGCCAGCACACCGGGGTGCACTCTGCAGAAGCTAAATTCTGTACACGCTAAATCGAGTATTCCGGAGCAGCCCAGACAACAACCTCGGGGTGCTCAAAGAAGCGGTAACCCTGACCGCGCACCGTACGCACGGTACCCGACAAGCGGCCCAGCTTCGAACGCAGACGACGAATATGCACGTCAATCGTACGCTCATGCGGATGCTCGTCGCCCGAGCTCCACAGCGCCTTCAGCAGTTCCTCACGACCCACAGTGCGGGATGCGTTCTCTACCAGGTGTGCCAGCAGCTCGAACTCCTTGAAAGTCAGCATGAGCGGCTCACCATCCAGGAACACCTCGCGGCGAGCCAAGTCAATCAGCACACCCGAGGAGTGGCTATTCGTGTTCTCTGCCTCGCGGATGGCATGCGCCTCCGGGTGCATGTACATTGCGGTCGGATCGCCGAGCGCATTACGCACCACCTCAAGGTCGCTACCCTCAGCATTCACCGGAGCCAACGCCACAGCGGCGTACGACTCCGACTCGGGAGCCAGATGGTGTGCATAAGTACGCAAATCCTGAACGATACGCACCAGGGAGGTGCCGTTCGCCGCAGCAAGCTCCTCGTTCAAACCCACATAGAGCACAAAGCCGCGTGCCTCATTTTCCTGAGCCTGCTTATGGGCAGAGTCACCGGCTGAGAAAGTCATCGGACGCAACGTGGCAGCCGGCGCAGCGGGACGCTGAGGCTGCACGACCTGACGCTTAGCAGCGCGGCCGCGCTGGGAGATGTGTACATATCCAGGTACAGCGCCTGACATGGTTCAACCTTCTCTCAAAGTCTGTGTACGGGATCCCAGTCGTACGTGGTGTGGGGTGCGCCGGAAGTGACGCCGAGTCAAACAGTCCCCAATACCTGTTCGAGTCTCAATCCTCTTACTTAATATTTCTCCTATTTGACGGATAAATCAAGCGGATTCGACATAGTGGATTCTCCTTTGTCGCCAAGAGGAGTACAATACCCTTCCCCATTTTGGGAGATTTCATGCGGAACCTGAGGCTTTCAGCTTTTTCATCACATAAATATTCACGGTTTCTGTTATGTATGGGTTGCAACCTGCATTTTCATGTGAAGCTGTGAATATACTTGAAGTTTCGATGCACCCTCAAGCACTCTATTGTGTTCCTTGTCACATAATAGGTGGTGTGTTTCAAAAACCCACGCCGACACCCAGCAGCACCATCGCCACCCAAGCCCCAGACGCATTAGACACACACTGATACGCACCGCCACACTGCGGCGCGCAACCAGCCGAACACCCGCAAGACATAGCGAAGCGCCTCCACACATACATATGCAGAGGCGCCCCACTCACATCACGTGAATAACGCTGAAAGACTACTCAGCCAAACCGTACAGGCGGTCACCAGCATCGCCCAGACCCGGAATAATGTACGCCTTCTCATTCAGACGCTCATCACGAGCAGCCAGGAACAGGTCAACATTCTCCATGCCCTCAATACCCTTCTCCAGAGCAGCAATGCCCTCAGGAGCAGCAATCAGGCACACACAAGTCACAGACTCAGCGCCACGCTCACGCAGGAACTTAATAGCCTCAATCAGAGTGCCACCCGTAGCCAGCATCGGATCCAGCAGGTACACCTGACGACCAGTCAGGTCCTCCGGCAGACGCTCAGCATAAGTCACAATATCCAGGGTCTCCTCATTACGAGCCATACCCAGGAAGCCCACCTCAGCGGTCGGAACCATGCGAGTCATACCCTCCAGCATGCCCAAACCAGCACGCAGAATCGGAACAACCAGCGGCTTAGGATCAGCAATACGAACACCGGTAGTAGTCGCCACCGGAGTCACAACCTCAACCTCTTCCACGCGAATCTCGCGAGTCGCCTCGTAAGCAAGAAGAGTCACCAGCTCATCAACCAGCTGACGGAAAATCGGGGACGGAGTGTTCTTATCACGCAGAACACTAATCTTGTGAGAGACCAGCGGGTGGTCAAGAATCTTAATACGCATAATACGATTTTACCCACCCCCGAATCAGCAAGCATCGGTAAAACCCTGGAAGTGGCACACACCCTATAAAACCAGGCGAATACCACCGCGCAGCCACCCACCAACGCACCCGTCAGCACCACCCCAGAACAATCCGGGCATGCAAAAACCCGCCGAGACGAATCTCGACGGGTTTTCGTTGGTGCGGTGGTGGAGGGATTTGAACCCCCGTTGGCTTTTACACCAAACATCATTTCGAGTGATGCACCTTCGGCCGCTCGGACACACCACCAACAGTGGAAAACTATAGCACACCCCCGACCAGAGGGCAAGAACGAGCCTACCTATCGTGCCGCGTACGGCAGTCGGGTGTCGCCCTCTTCACGGCCCCTTTTCACCGCGCCCTTTTCGACACCCGACACCGAGGTCCCGGCACGTCTGCAGACCCCAACGGGTCCACCTAATGACGGATATACCCATCTACAACTAGCATGACAGCACGCGTTGCATCCTCAGCATTGCGCTCCGCCTGATGCACTTCACGATCCATAGCAAGCATATAAATCGCTCCGAACATAGAGATCGCAATCGCACGAGGATTCTGAGCGGTATCAACCGTATAGCGGCGAGCCACAGCCTCCGTCATCTCCTCCAAGTAATTCAGAAGATTCAGACGGTTATCGCTCATCGCCTCGGTCCAACCATCCGCGCCCTTCCACGCCTCCGAAAGCCACAGCCGAGTAAAACCCGGACGGTCCTCAAGATACTGGAACGCGGCGCGAATAGCACTCCGCAACGCCTCACGCGGGTCAGAATGAACCGACGCCGCGCGACGCGCATCGCTCAGCAGCAACTGCGTGCCGTACTGAACCAGCTGATCCACCATGGTCTTCTTAGAACCGAAGTTGTAATACACGGTTCCCTTAGAAACACCCGCCCGGGCAGCCACCTCTTCAACGGTGGCGTACTCAAGCCCCTTTTGGGTCATGATTTCCATAGCAGCGTTGAACAACTTCAACTGAGTTCTACCTGTACGGCCGGGACGACGACTTGCAGCTTCAGCGGCTGGGCGCTGCAACATCAGAAGTCCTCCCTCCCTTTTTGCAGATATATCTCTATTTTATTAGACAGTTTTCCCCCGGTGCGACCAAACAGGGTTCGTTACACCGTAATCTCCGGCGCAAGCTTCTTCAGCGACCACGTACGATCACGACGCGTGCCAATGTAACCCAACACCAGACCAGCCAGACCCCACAGAGTCAAAACCAGCATGATGCCCCACAGGCTCGACTCATTAATGCCATAGGCCAAACGACGCGTACCCGCCACCGCATAACCCATCGGGAAGAAGTCATGCATCCAACGAATCGACTCAGGCAGAGTCTCATACGGCATCGTGCCGCCCGCAGTAATCAGCTGCAGAATCAGAATGACCAAAGCAACAAGCTTGCCCGGCGCACCCAAAATCACCGTCAAACCATGGATGAAACCGGTAAAGACCAAAGCCACATAGCAGAGGAACAGCCACACCAGCCACGGATGAGCCATCTCAAAGCCCAAACCGAACTTAATCGCGGCGAACATCAGAGTCGCCTGAGCAATACCCACCAGGCCGAACGGCATCCAGCTACCGAGCATCACACGAATCGACGGAGCATGCGAAGCCAACGCACGGTTATTCATCACGCGCAACGTCTGAACCAGCATCAAGCCGCCAATCCACAGCGCCAAGCACATGAAGAACGGACCCATGCCCTCACCATAGTTACGAGCCGACGCCAGCGACTCATGCGACAGAGCCACAGGGTTCGACATCGTATCCGCAACCTTCGCCTGCTCAGTCGGCGCAAGGCTCGGAACCTGCTTAGCGCCCGAAGCCAGACCGCTCTCCAGCGACGACGTACCATCCTTCAACTCGGAAGCACCATCATTCAGCTGCGAAGAACCATCAGACAGCTTCGCCGTACCGTCAGAAAGCTTCGACGCACCATCCTTCAACTCATTCGCGCCATCAGCCAACTTCTGCTGGCCATCAACCGCAGACTGCTCCTTCTCCGCCAAAGTGCCGCTACCATCCTTCAGCTCGGCGGTACCGCTCTTCAAAGAACCGGTACCCTCCTTCAGCTCAGAAGCACCACCCGACAGAGTCGCAGAACCACTCGCAAGGCTCGAAGCACCCGAAGCAATCTTAGAATTACCATCAGCCAGAGCCGCCGAACCCGACGCCAACGAAGACGCGCCAGCATCCACACGAGCGGCACCCTCAGCCACCGACGAAGCGCCCTTCGCCAACGACGAAGCACCAGAATCCAGCGAATCCACACCAGACACCAAAGTCTGAATCTTCGCCGCAGTCGACGACGAACCATCAGAAATACAATGGCTCGACTTCAACGCGCTCAGCTTCGACAGAGCATCAGCAGCGGCAGCATCACGAGTAGCCAGATGCGACTGCAGAGCCTTCTGATTCAGCTCAGCAACCTCATTCTTCGTCTCCTCAGAATCAACAGCAGCCACCAGCTGATCAGCCTGCTCCTGAGTCAACGTACCCGACTCAACCAACGGCGCCAACTGAGCACGCATCTTCTGCGCAGTCGCAGACACCACAGTATTCGACAGGTCACGACCAAAATCGCCACTACCGGCAGACGTATCCGTCTCATGCAGGCGCATGCACATCGCGTTCAGCTCAGCCGGCAACTCACGAATACCCGCCTGATCCATACCGGTACGCAACTGATGGATGCCAGACGCCAAATCATTAGCGCCCTTCGCAACCGCCGCCGAACCACTCTTCAAGCTCGCAGTACCCTCAGCCAGAGTCGCCGAACCGTCCTTCAACTTCGCCGCACCATCAGAAGCAGACGCAGCCGCCGAAGCCAAAGTCGACGAACCATCCTTCAAACTCGAAGCACCATCGGCAAGCTTCGCAGCACCAGAATCCAGCTTCGCAGCACCAGAATCCAAAGTCGAGACACCATCAGCAAGCTTCGCAGCGCCCTCCGCCAACTGCTTCTGACCATCCAACAACTGGGACTGGCCATCAGCCAGGGAGGACGTGCCATCCTTCAGCTTCACGGCACCATCATTCACCGTGGCGGTGCCATCCTTCAACTGAACAATCGCATCCGCCAGCTTCACCGTGCCATTATTCACCTTCGACGCACCATCAGCAGCCTCACCCATCTTCGAATGAATCGTCGTGAAGCTAGCCAACAGTGAATTCGCCGTAGAATTACCGACCTTCTCCGCCACCGAATCACGCACCGCAGTGCCCGCCTTCGTGACAATATTCGTCAGCACATAGTTATTGGCATCATTTGTAATGACCTCAATACCCGCCGAACGAGGATCAACAGTGCCCGTCTTGCCGTCAGCATCAGGCTTGAACGAACCGGCACTCTGCAAATTACGGGAGAAATCCTTCGGAATCACCATCGCAAAGTCATAGGTGCCGTTCTCCACGCCCTCAACAGCCTCAGCGCGGGTCTGCACCTGACGCCAATCAAACGTGCCAGCATCCAGAAGGTTTTTCTTTACATCAGCACCGGTGTTCACCTGCTTACCTTCAGAATCCGTCGCGCCCTCATCCTCAACCACCAGGGCGCCCACAATGCCATTCACATGGCCGTAAGCATCCCAGTTACCGTACAGGTACAGGGCACCGTACAGCAGCGGAATGCAGGACATCGCAAGCAGCACCAAAACCGGCAGAACACCGCTGGTCAGGCGTTTCAGCTCAACGAGTGCAACACGCAGAACAGTCATTCTTACTCCTTCTCAGCGTTTTCGCCATGTTCGGGGGAATCATTGGAGGATTCAACCTCGCCCTCAACAGGATCCGGCGCGTTCTCCTCAGGGGCACGGCCGACCACAGCACGCGCACCATGCCAGGACTCCGAAATATGGGGCACAACCGCCACCACCGTGCGCGGGTGGTCCTCATCCGCGGCAAGCTCCTCCAGATACGGAAGCCACATGTACGTGTGGTTCAGATGGCGGGAAGGAGTATCAAAAACCAGCAGGTCAGAGGGGCTATGCTTCGCCAAAGCGGCCATCAGCTCAATGTTCATCTCGCCACTAATCTCATCCATCCACAGCCCGTCCAGCTCCTCCAGGCCGCGTTCAGCCAGCCAGCGGCTCGCGCGAGAACGACCAAAAATCGGCAGGTTATAGGACAGCATCTCCGACACATAATCGTGCACGCGCATATGCTGCTCGGGAGCAGTCACATCGGGGGAATCCACCACGCTGCTAAGAGCGCGCAGACGCTTCATCGAAATACGGCGAGGCTCATCATCGCCCTTACTCCAGCTAATCGTGCCGCCAGACAGGGGAAGACGACCAGTCAGCGCCAACGCAAGAGAGGTACGCTCCAGCTGGCTATCTGCCTGAACAATAATGACTTCACCTTCACCCACTGAGAAGGTGGTGCGGTCAAAAAGCGGAGTGTGGCGCCCTTTTGCCCAAATATTGTCAACGCTTAACACGGTTAAATCCCCTCAGAGAATGGACGGTTCGGGTGAGTTTCTGGGAGTCCTCCGCGGGCACCGCGCGGGGTGTTAAACGACAGGCGCAGGCAGGCGGAGGCTCCAGTGCCTATATATGGTAGACCCAGTTGTGTGTGATGTAGTGGGCTTTTCTTGAAAAACAGGGGTCATTTTTGAAATTCTTGAAGTATTTTTCAAAGAAATAGGGTTTTTCGTACAAATAACGCGAAAAGCCACGCAGCCTCTGCGCGGCTTTTCGCGTTATACAAACCATTTTAAGGGTGAGGCTTAGAGAAGGTCAGGAGCGGCGCTCCCTAAAGAAGTCCACCATCAGCTGCGCGCACTCATCAGCACGCACCCCCGCATACACCTCGGGAGCCGGAGCAACCCTGCCGTCACGCAGCACATCGTAACGGCTGCCAGCAGCCCCCGTCTTCTCCTCCCAGGCACCAAAAACCACCGTCGAAACGCGCGACGCCAGAATCGTGCCGGCACACATCAGGCACGGTTCAACCGTCACCACGAGCGTGCACCCGTCCAGGCGCCACCGACCACGATGCGCCGCCGCCTGACGAATCGCATTCACCTCCGCATGGGCACTGGGGTCATGCTCCCGCTCGCGAGTATTGCCCGCCGAACCAATAATGACACCCCGCTCATCCACCACCACAGCACCGATAGGGATCTCGCCACGCTCACCTGCGGCGGCACCCTCGGCGAGGGCGCGCACCATCCACTCGCTGTGTTCGGGGCGAGCGGGAATATCGCTGAGCACAGCGGAAGAGCCGTCTGTGACCGTCAATATTGAATATTCCGAATATGACATACAACCTCGTCAGGGGAATAAATAAACCTTAATGGGCGCAACTAGTGGGTGGCAGCCAAAGAGAAAGGATACACCGCAGAAGCACCCGCCAGCCGTAGCTCACGCGCCACAGCCGTAAACGCCCACCGCGAATCCACCACATCAGAAACCAGCAGAACAGGGCACCGATGCTCCCGCACATAGTCCAAAACTTCTGCAGGCACCCGATACGAGCGCAGCACATCCGCACAACGGAACGCGCTATTACCGCCAAAGAAACGCGGCTCCCCCGCCAGAGACACCCGACCCAAATCCACCAGACGACCCACCGATGCAAGCCCCCTACCCAGAGACTGAGCCAAACGGGGACGCACCGGCGAAGGCAGAGTCAACACCGCCACCGGACGACCCGCCTCAGCCCACTCCCACGCAGCAAGCACCTTCACGCAGGCGCGGCCCAGCTCGGCAGGAACCTCAGAATCAACCGGTTCACCCAGCTCATTCGTTGCCAGAAGCTCACGCAGACGAGTACCGTACCCCATGTCGCTCAAACGCGCCAAAGCGTAACCGGGTTCAGCCTGCTCGTCCTTAGACAAACGACCGCGCGGCGCATCCGCACCCATCAGCTGATCCAGCCCGCTCGGCCACATGCGGCGCGGCTGCAGGGGCACGCCCACCGTATTGAAGCTACTCTGTGCTGCCTGCTGCGCCTCAGTGGGAACGTCGACCGGGTACCAGGGGCCTGCACACACATCGCAACGACCGCAAGCGACAGCGGAAGCATCATCAAGCTGCTGAGCCAGGAAAAGCATACGACACTGACTAGTGCGTTCATACTCGAGCATGGCGTTCTGCTCCACCACACGCGCCTGCGCCACCGCCGCGTAACGGGCACTATCGTACTGCCACGGCAAAGAGGTGCGACGCCAAGAGTTGCCTTCCTTCACGGCGGCACCCTCAACGTCCAGCACCTTCAGCAGAAGCTCCAGGGTGGAGCGGCGCAACTGAACGCGCGCCTCCAACGCGGTAATGCTCAACCCCTCCGGGGACTGGGCGAGGGCATCCAAAACAGCCAACGCTTGCTCCTTATCAGGCATGGAGGCGGTCGCAAAATACTCCCAAATGGCGCGATCTTCGCGACCGGGCAGGAGCAGAACATCCGCATTGACTGCACCGCGGCCGGCGCGACCAATCTGCTGGTAGTAGCTCACCGCCGACGACGGCGCGCCCAGGTGCACGACAAAACCCAAATCGGGCTTGTCAAAACCCATACCGAGGGCACTCGTCGCAACAAGAGCCTTCACCCGGTTTTCCTTGAGCGCCTGCTCCGCAACCAGCCGCTCATCCGGGTCAGTTTTACCGGTGTAGGCGAGTACCTCGTAGCCGCTGGCACGCAGGGCGTTTGCGGTATCTTCTGCCGCAGAGACAGTCAGCGTGTAGATAATGCCCGAACCGGGCAGGCTGTTCAGGTGCGTGAGCAGCCAGCCGATGCGTTGCGCCTCATTGGGCAGGGTCAGAACGCCCAGGCGCAGGGACTCGCGGGACAGCGGACCGCGCAGCACATGCACGGGTGCGCTGGTATCGGCACTGAGCTGTTCGGCAATATCGCGGCTAACACGGTCATTCGCGGTCGCGGTAGTCGCCAGCACCGGCACGCCCGCCGGGAGAGATTTGATGAGCGAACCAATACGGCGGTAGTCGGGGCGGAAGTCATGGCCCCATTCAGAAATACAGTGCGCCTCATCAATAACGAGCAGACCCAGGCGCGGCAGCAGGTACGGTAGCCACTGCTCGCGGAACGCCGGGTTATTGAGGCGTTCGGGGCCGACCAGCAGTACGTCGAGCTCGTCAGCTTCGAGGCGGGTACGGATCTCGTCCCATTCGGTGACGTTCGCGGAGTTCACCATGGCGGCGCGCACTCCCGCGCGGGACGCCGCCTCAACCTGATCACGCATGAGGGAAAGCAACGGGGAGACAATAAGCGCCGGACCCATACCGCGGGCACGCAACAGCAGGGAAGAAATGAAGTAGACCGCGGACTTACCCCAGCCAGTACGCTGCACGACGAGGGTGCGGGCGCGGTCGGCTACGAGAGCGCGAATCGCCTCGTACTGGCCGTCGTGGAACTCGGCATCAGTAACACCGGTGAGGCGGCGCAACACTTCGCGGGCTTCAGCATGCAGGGAGTCGGCATGTAGGGCTTCGGCAGGCACGGAATCGGCAGGGCTGGATGCTGACTGCTGGGGGTTCATGTTCTCTCCAACGGTGGGTGGTTGGGTCAATCGCTACGCCGCGACGCGCCGTGCTCTCTTCCCATCATGTCACACCCCGCCTCCCCTGGTCTGACGGACGGTTACTACTTGGGGAGGCGTGCGAGCGCCGTGTCACCCCGGGCTGTTTAGCCCTGCCGGTGCGGAGATTTACGCCTCGCTGACCCGTGCATCCGGCGTAAATGCCGGTAGAATTGTGCCAGTAATACACAGCCTCCGCATAGTTTTGCACAATGTTCACCATAGGTATGCTTTCTATGCTGGTGTTACTCCGGCGCCGATCCGTGCGTGCGGTCCACTCACAGTTCAGGATTTTTCATGACTTTTCTTGCCACCGCTTTGGCGCATCTTCCGGTTGCGCTCTTGGGTCTCGACCTTGAGCAGTTCCTGCTCGATACCGGCCCCTGGGTTCTGGTTGTTTCGGCAATTATCGTATTTATTGAGTCCGGTGTTCTTTTCCCGGTTCTTCCGGGTGACTCCCTGATTTTTGCTCTAGGTATGCTGCATGAGCAGATGGGCCTGTCCCTGTGGGTTGCGTTCCCGGTCCTGGTGCTGGTTGCTATTGCTGGCGCTGAGGTTGGCTACCAGATTGGTGCTCGTTACGGCCGTAAGATCTTCAAGGATGACGCGAAGATTCTGAGCACCAAGAACCTGCACACTACCGAGGAGTTCTTCCAGAAGCGCGGTAGCTTGGCTCTGGTTCTGGGTCGTTTCGTGCCGATTGTTCGTACTTTTGTGTCTGTTGCGGCGGGTATTTCTTCGTACGACCGTAAAAAGTTCCACCTGTGGAATGTTGTTGGCGCGGTTGCGTGGATTGGTTCGATTGGTCTGGCGGGTGTGCTGCTGGGCGGTATCCCGTTCGTGCACAACAACATTGAGTACATTGCTGTGATTATTGTGGTGGTTTCTGTGGTGCCGGTCTTTATCGAGTACCTGCGTGGCCGCTCGAAGGCGAAGCAGGAATCTGCTGAGTAATACGTGAGTTCTTCTCGGTCGTGAGCCGGGGATGCGAAAGGGTGGGGATACCGTCTGGTATCCCCACCCTTTTGTGCTCTCTCAAGCCCGGTAGAGGTGACGCCCCGGATGCCGGTTGCACCTCCGCGAGGTTACTTTACGCCCATGCTTCGAAGGTCCTCGTGGGCTTTGAAGTACTGCAAGACCTGCGGTCGGGTCAGAAGAACAATGATGGCAATGTGCAAGGCAATATCAATTGCGGTCCTGCCTAGAACCAGTACTAAGAAGACATTAGGATCTCCATAGTGGTATGCGCCTACCATCCGCGCCCCTTCTAGGACGGGCACACCAGCCTGACGCAAAAATGGGAGCAACAGGAAGCCCGTTAGGTTAAGGGCGAGGTATAGCGCACAGTCAACGATGACCAGTATGTGCGCCCAGCGGGCTCCTTGCCAGAGCTGCCAGATGACGAGCCCGCCGATAGCGGCAAAGCCAATCCATGAGAAATCATCAAAATCCACACCATCCCAGAACATCATGTAGAGGGATGATAGGGCAGCCAGTATTATTACAGCGATTGCGCACCCCATTGCCGCACGCAGAGCGACGGGCTGCGTAGGGACGTAAACGACTCCGTAGGAGCCCGGCATGCCGTACGAAGGAGCTGGTGCGCCCGGAACCGGAAAGTTCGGTGCCTGAAAGTTCGGTGCTGCGGCGTTAGGCTGAGGCGCCGGACCAGTATCCGAAGGGTTGGGAGCGTTGTTTAACATCGTTGTTCTTTCTTGTATGTGCCCCACGCTAATGCGTGAGCCGGTGATTGTTTATGCGGAGGAGGAACGGGAGGTGTTGTGCATCCCGATTGGTTATGTTTAGCGCGCACCCATGCGTCGCAAGTCTCCACGCATATGGATGTACCGCCCAACCTGCGGCTGGCAGAGAAGAACGATAATCACGATGCGGCTGATGAAATCAAAGGCGAGCTTCGCGTACAAGACTTCAAGAGTCATAAACGGGCCAAAGAACAATACCCTAAGCATTTGTGAATCGTATTCGTTGTCAAAGAAAACGTGAGCGCAGAGAGCTACATACACAATATCCAGGATCATGCGTAGCGCGCCCTCGATAATAACCACCACTCGCGCCCACTCATAACCCTCAGTGAGGTACCAGGCAGAGACTACTCCAAGAACAATAGGGAGAATCATCGTAAGCCCCATAGTCATGCCTGCAAACATATAAGCACCCGTGAATTCTAGACCTACAAGAGGCTGTAGGGGGTATGTGGACACATACACCACCAAGAATAGGGATACCGCCCAGATGGCGATGGGGCGCGGCGGAAGATTGATAGCGCGCTGGGCACCCGGCACACCATGCACGGGGCGGACACTTGCAGGAACCGGGAGCTGAGGTGCCGCAAAGTTCAGTGCTGCGGTATTAGGCTGAGCTACCTGCGGTGCCAGCGTGCCCGCGGGGGCGCCGGAAGTATTGTTAAACATCGTCGTTCTTTCTCTCTTATGCTCGCACTACGGTGCGTCAGTCGGTGATTGTTGTACTCGTTTAGGTAGATTTGCTTGATACATACCTAAAAGAGTTGTTTGATGTAGTTAGCTGAGAGAATAATACTTTTTCAGTATAGGGTAAGCTCTTCGAGCCCAGTAGAGTTTTTATACGAAGCCTGGAACCTTTTAGGTAACTCAAAGGGTTTTACCAGCTAGAAGATTGCGATATTTAACGCGAAAGGGTGGGGATACCGTCTGGTATCCCCACCCTTTCATGCTCTGAGCCTTTTGGTGATAGTGGCGCCGTTTGAGGCAAACATCCTAGTTGAGGCGGTTCCCGCCCTCATTGGAGTTCGGGTCAGGTGCTAGCGGATTCTGACCGGTCACCTGGCTATGCGGTGTGTTGCCGGCAGTCGTGTACGCCCACGCAGAGGGACGGGTCAGCAACACAATGTTCCGGATGTAGAGGATAGTAATGACAACACCAACCGCGGTACTCAAGAGAAGAGAAATCGCCAGGTCCATAGAGTCGTAGGACTGCAAATATTCCATCAGCCAGGTGAGATATCTGGAATCCATGAAGAAATCTTGCGCAAACCAATACATACGGCTCAAGACCTCGTAGGAGCTACACACGAGGATAAGTATGTGCGCCCATCTGTGCCCTTCCCAGGTCTTCCAGAAGAGGAAAATCTGAATAAAAATGAAGATGAGGGGGAAGCCCAGCGTGAAGAGAAGAGACAGCGCCCCCAAGCTGGAGGTTAGGTTCTTAAGGAGTATGAACGTTTGAATATTCCTGAAAAGCAACAGAATAATGATGACGGTCATGCACCGCTTAGCGCTGCGCAGGGCCTTCGGGCGTACCCGCCCCGCATGCTCGGAGGCGGTAGGGGCACTGTAGCCGACAGTCGCCTCCCGGTAGCCGGTGATGGCGTGCTCGGAGGCGCTGGTTTCGGAGGCGGTGTTACTCTCTGCCGTGCTGTTTTTAGCCTCGTCGGAGGGCAGCAGCACACTGTATTCGGGAACCGTGTACTCCGGGTCATTCAGCGGCTGCCTCGGGATACGTTCTGACATCGTCGTTCCTTTCTCCCCTGGCACTTTCTCTTCTGGCACCCACCCCGCGCTACAGTGCCACGGAGCGGGTGTTAAAGAGTCTTACCCTAAGGATATAAGGAGGCGCGCCGCACCCTAGGAAGGCGGTACCCTTTCTCAGCGTATTCAGAGGTATCCGAGTAACCACGTGCACCATTCCGAGGGCTAGCCCCGGAACTCCTGACGTTGGTGTTCCTTTCTAGGTGCCCCATCCCGCGCTACGGTGCGGGGGTCGAGGGGTGTTTCCCCCTGATGAGGTACGTTCGTCATCCTCATCGTCAGCGAAAATCTCTCGAAGTTCTGCCGGGACCTGACCGGCAGCCTGTCTCGTCTCAGACAGCATCTGCTGGCGTTCTAGCGCACGTGCCCCGCTAACGATTTGTGTGTACATCCTAATAGGAGCACGATTCAGCAGCACAATCATCAGGAGGTAAAGAACGAGAGTAAAAACGCCGCTCGCGATACGCACCAGGCTGGACGCCGCAGCCGCTCTAGAGCTTAACCCCGAGAAATTATCCGCAAGAATAAGCACACCGCTAGCAGCCGCGAGAGCGCAGTAGATGATGGTAAGAATGCGCGCCCACTCGCGGCCATCCCAGATCTTCCAGAGAACAAAAATCGGGATGGCAGAGATGATGAGGGTAACCACCAAGGCAGAGAAGAGAACACTCACCACCATCTCAAAATCGATATACGACCGGCTTAGAATCGGCAGAAAGTTACTCAAGGGTCCCAGCACGATAATGGCGGCAGCGCACCACATGACGCTACGCATAGCCTGCGGGCGCTTCGGAATTACCTGCTCGGAGGCGACAGGCGCGGTGTAGCCGGTAATGGTTTGCTCGGGGGTGCTGGCGTGCTCGGGGGCGCTGCCGCCGGGTGCGTTGCCCTCCGCCGCGCTGTTATCTGCGGCGTTACCGGAGACAACGTTATTGGGGGCGCTGTCGCCCTCTGCTGTGCTGTTTTTAGCCTCGTCGGAGGGCAGCAGCACGCTGTATTCGGGAACCGTGTACTCCGGATCGTTTAGCGGTTGTTTTGGGGTGCGTTCTGACATCTTTGTTCCTTTCTTCTCTTCGCGCCCCGCCCCGCACGCTATAGCGCAGGGTGGGTGCAGAAGGGTTTCCCCATGAGGAGGGGCTTCCCGCCCTAGTTGAGGCGGTAGCCTTCCTCGGTGTACACGGAAGTATCCTTGTAGCCGCGCTGTTCGTTGCGGGAGTTCTTCCGCGCATCCGTGCGGCGGGTTGTCTTGTATTGCTGTGCGGCCGCTTCTTCAGCCCGTCGGTTAGCTTCCTTCTCTTCCCGACGTGTCTGCTCTTCGTCCAGGCGAGCGCCCATTTCTGCATCCTGATGGAGAACGACCCAGCCATCACCGGCGTTTATCTGTTCGCGTGCCTTCAACCGCTCGAACCTCGCAGTGGCCACATACGACCTGGTGGAACGACTAAGGAGCAACACAACTATCAGCAGGTAGAAAGCCGTGAGAAAAGCTCCCATAATGTCACTCACCACAATGGAAACTACGTAGTCTCGGGGTCTTGAAGTCAGTGATTCATCTGCCAGCCTGGAGAAATAATCAGCCGAGATGAAAGATTGCAAACTCAGGGCCCCAACAAAAACTGCAAAAGCGCTACCGAAGAGGGTGAGGAAGTACGCCCATCTACGGCCCTTCAACAGTCGGCGGAGGACGAAAATCGGTATGAGAGAGAAGATGAAGGTAGCGAATATGCCTGAAATGATGATGCCCGGCATCATTTCCATAACGCGATCTGGCACCTCGTTATGGATAGATACATAAATACGTTGGATTGCCGACAGAATAATGATGGCTGTAGCGCACCACATGACGCCGCGTAGCGCCTTCGGCCGCGGCGGGAGCACCACCTCAGGCGCGGCAGGGGCGGTAGAGCCAGGGCTCGTCTGCGATGAGGATTCGTGCGCAGGTTCGGAAGTAGGGTGCACGAGTCATCCTAACTGTGGTTGGGTGAATAGTGGTTGGATAAATAAAGTTATCGGTGAGCCGCAGGACCCGCGGCCAGAACCTCTGAGGCTAAATCAGGTAATCCTCGCTGCGGCGCACACGCCAATCACGGCGCGCCTCCATGTAAGAACGCGACTGACGCGACCACACCAGCGCCAACGCCACAACACACACCAGCATGTACGGGCCAGCCACATACACCGGCGTGTACAGCGGCGAAGCGCTACTGAGCAGCAGCTCAACGTCCTGGCTCGGGGCACCATTCAACGTACCCAGAAGAGCCGCCACCGTCAGCATAATCAGCAAAGAAGCCAACACGCCCAACGCCAACGCCACCGACAGCACCAACGCCGCCCACCGGTAACCACGCAGATACGCCACCGTGCAGAAACCATGCAGGGTCACGTTACCGAACGCGCTGACCATCAGAAAAAGCACCGGGTAGTACGCCTGCGCATCCACCAGCGACTGGGCGCGCCAGGTCGAAAAATGCGACAAATGGGTGGTTGCATAGGAGATGCCGGTGTACGCAATCAGCGCCAGCCAGCCCACAGCAATAGCGAGCAGAACCCAACCCGCCACAGACACGAGAGTGGGGGTGGCGGGCTTCGTAGGATGCGTGGCGTTCGGAGCGGATGGCGGAGAGGACTCGACGGCGGACATAGCTGAATCTTTCGGATATCGGCTGATAGTGTGCGGAAAACGTATGAGCGAGTGTGTGATGTGTGTGTGGCGGCGCGGCGTTCATCTACCGCGCCGACTCAAAAAACTTTAGGCAAAAGTGGACGGGTCAACCGTCGCAGAAATACTGTCGGGTAGCGACGGAGAATCTGCCCGGTTCGCCATCGCAATTCGCAAGTTGTTGAAGCGGTAAATGGTCAGCAACGATAAACCGACCTCACTCAACCAGACCAGGCCCAAGACAACAAGTATCAGCAGGGGGTCTAGGCCCATCGAAACCCCAGCCCAGTCGAGCATCAACAGCAGGAACGTAATCGGTGAAAGCACCAGCCCCATCGCAACAAACCCAATCAGGGAGCAGATAGCCCAAACGCTATACACGGAGGCGTCCGCCGAATCATGCGGAGGGCGCATCAGCGGCCACATCTGGACCACCAGGTAAAGCGCCGCGACAAAGCCAAAGCAAATCGCCAACGGCTGCGTGTACTGAGAAATAATGAGGCCTTCAACCAGGGCCAAAATGCACAAAATAACGGCGCGGACCAGGAGGTTCTTCTTGAGCTTCTGTTTGCGCTCCTTCACCTCATCAGCGGTGTAGGTGCGCAGAAAAGCGGGTAACTGACCCTGCCCCGGGAACGGCGGTAGAGGACCCGTCGGGTGCGTACGCACCACAATCGGCGGGTTCGTACCGTCCTGAATGACGACGGTAGAAGTCGCCGAAATAACCGGATGCGAACCAGTCACCACCGGCGGCACGTTCAGCGGAACGGACACCTCCGGCGTGGCAGGCGTCGCCTGGCGGATAGGCGCCTGATAGCGAGTCTGCACACTGAAATCTTCATCCGGGTGTTCTGCGGATGAAGCGGCATCTGTGTTCAGGTGTGTAGCGCCCATGAGTGACCTCCTGGCAGGTGCGGGTCGTGTTTCTTTCTCTACCGTATCACGCGTACTTTAAGGGAATCCGAGCAGTGGCTGGGCATCACTGAGAGCGTGTCCCGCTGTCGTTCACTGCCTCGTCATCACCCTCTCAGAGGCGTGAATGCACGAAGGAACACCCCACCCGCTGGCGCGAATGAACGCCACTCCTCAAGACCATAGCTTTTACTGTTCAGCGCCTGCTTGCTTCTCCAGCTTGCTCCGGCGCAGACTCCTACGAACCGCCAAACTATAAAACAGCGAGAACAGAACCTCCAACGCGAAGGACACCATAACTGTCAGCAGGCCCACCGTATAGAACATACCCACACGGTCCAGCAGAGTCTGCGGGCCCTGCACCGTCACCAGCGCATAGACAAAGAACGCCGTCATAATGGCCGCCGCGACCCCGGATGCTACATTCGCCAGCAACACCAGCTTCACCGAACGGTTCGTCCGGTAAATCATGGCAAGCCACATATGCATCACCAGGTAGACCAGCGGCACCGCACCAATCGGGAAAAGCGTGACGCGGATGAAGTAATAAACAATGAGCAGCGAGGGCACGACCAGCAGTAGCACACGCACCAGGTACAGGTTCTTAGCCGGCAGCGGGTAATCACTGGTGACATTCCAGAACTCGTCAGCCTGCTGCTTCAGCTCCTCCATCGCCTGCAGCTGCATGAGCTGCGCCTGCGACATATGTTCCCGGGACATATGCTCCCGCGACATACGCTCCTGCGGAATAAGATCCGAGGAACCCTCCACCTGCGCAAGCTCAGCGGCAGAAACCGGTTCGCCCTGCCGCATACGAGCGGAATCAGCCATCTTAGCCCTCAAAAATGCCGCGAGAACGGTCCTTACGCACGCTCTCGGCAGGGAAAATACGACCGCTCATGCTGATGTACACGCCCGGCTCCAGCAGGTTCAGGGCGGCAATAGCGGCACCCAGGTTGAAGCCGGCATCCGAACGAGCCATCACGGCGGGCTGCATCGCACCGGTCAGCACCACAACCTTATCGCCCAGGTCGGCGTGCTCGACCAGGTAGCGGGCAGTCTCCGGCATGGTGTCGGTACCGTGGGTGATGAGCACCTGGTCGTTAGTGACAGCGTTCAGCGCCTCGGTCAGCTCGGCACGATCCTCATCGGTCATGTCCAAGCTGTCCTTGCCAATCAGCGGGCGAATATCAAAACGGATATCGGTAATCACGCGGTCCAGCAGATCCTTAGCGGCAGGCTCACCAATATCCATGGTGCCCGCCACCGAATAGAACTTATCGATCGTGCCGCCAGTGGCGAGAATCGTGATTTCTTCGGGGTTCTTAATGGTGACGCTCACGGGGTTTCCTCATCTTTTCGGGTCAACGTACACGAATCAAAAACTGCCAGGCCAACCCGGCAGGACACGCCCCACCACACGGGATAGGCACGAGGTAAAACCCCGCGCATAAGGGTGAAGACGCAAAAACCCGCCGACCCCCGCAAAGCGGGAGGCGACGGGTCGGCTAGTGCGCCCTGTGGGGCTCGAACCCACGACCTGCGGATTAAAAGTCCGTAGCTCTACCGACTGAGCTAAAGGCGCTCCTATCCACACAAAATTGAAAGTGTGCAGATAGAAATACTATACACTACCGGCCCCCAGCCAATGAACGGTACACTGGAAAATCCTATGTCTACACCCGCAACATCAACCGGCGCCTCCGGGCGCTCACGTCACCGCACCCACCACCGACCTGTCCTCTACTCCGCCGAGAAATTTGAACGCCACGAAGGCGGCATGGACCCCGCCGCACGCGAAGAGGCGGCGCACGCCTCCGCACGCATCCTGCTGATGCGCGGACGCGGCACCGACGAGCAGATGACCGAACGGCTCGTCAGCTTCACCGACGACTACGGTATTGAGATGCTCGCCGAACTCTGGTCGCACGCGAGCGCCCACTCCCTGCCGGGTGCGCTGTGGCGTATGTACTGGCTGCGGGATGTGGTGCATCGTTCGCCGCGCGGGGTGAGCCGCGCTTTTGAGCTGGGCATGGCGGAGGATTACCGTTCGCACGTGGTGGCGGGTGTTCCCGACCCGCCGAGTGCCGATGAGGTGGTCCGCACGATTGATGAGATTCTGGCGGGCCTGTACACCGGCGATATGGATATTGCGATGGAACGTTGCGCGGCGTTTGCGCACGTGGTGGCATTGGGTATTCGCACCGATTATGCGCGCTCTGCCGGGCAGGACGGCGCGGTTCCGGGTAGCCACGAGGTGAAGCGTGAGGCGGTGGAGCGTCGTGCTCGTCTGCCGCGTCAGGCTCAGCAGATGGAGCAGATCGCGCACGATTTGGAGGCGGTCGCCGCCCAGCTACGCGCCGTTGAGGCTGGTCAGCAGGCTAACGGCGCTTCAGAGGCTGATTCTGCACAGGAAAAATCGCAAACCAGCCTCGAAGCATTCTAGTCTTCTGCAACGTTTGAGCGCCTAAAAATGCGGGTTCGTGCCGCGAATTGGCACAGGTTCCACATTGGGTCGCAGAGGCGTGAAAAGCCTGTTTCCAATTGACTCTGTGCCGGGTGCGGGTGGATAATAATTACAAGATGTCGGGTTGCTAATAGGTAGCCCCGGGCTCCAAATCTTTAGCCGCTTCGAGCGGCCTTCCGCCGAGAGGCGCTCCCAACCCGACATCCCTAAACGTTCCGGTGGGGGTCGAAAAATCGACCCCCACCGTTTTTTGTTTAAACCGTTTTGTTTAAACCCTCATGCGGAACCGCGAACAGGTCGGCGCTATAACCTTTGCAGGTCGGGCGCTCGTGAGATACCCGCGGGCTATGTGCACCCGCAGCACCCAATACTGGTTAGACTGGGAACTATGTTGCACCGACTTTTCCCCCACGCCAACGACTCCCTCGCCTCCCTCGCTGAAATTTCAGCGCAGGTCGGTGAGGCGGCGGCATTGCTCTCTGAAATGGTCGGCTCCCCCGTCGCGGAGTACCCCGAACTCTTCGAACGCATGCTCACCCACGAGGCGGACTCTACGAACCTGCTGTTCCGCACCCTCACCGAGGTGCGTAGCTCCTTCTCCCCGCCCATCCCGCGTGAAGACCTGTACACGCTGGCACGCAAGCTCACCAACGCCGTTGAGAAGCTCACCAGCGCCGCGCACGTGCTGTCCCTGCACAGCATTGACGGCTTCGCCACGCACATCACCTCAATCCTGGACATTATTCAGCGTCAGGCGGTGCTGACCGCCGCCGTCATCCCCAAACTTGCCGATATTCGCGGCCTCGACAACTACTGGATGGACATGCTGCGCATCTCTCGCCAGGCGCTACGCACCGCCGAAGAATACGACGCGTACATTGCCGAGCGTTACACCCCCGAACGGTACCGCCGCTACGCCACCTTCCTGGCGCAGCTGACCGCCGCCTCCAACTCTATGCGTGATGTGTCCGCCGAGATCGGCCGCATTATCGTTCAGGAATCCTAATGCTCCTGGGTCTTCTAGCCTGCTGCGCCTTCATTGCCGCGGTCTACGTTACCGGTGTGCACGACGCCTCCAACTCCGTCGCTGTTCCGGTGCGTACCCGCGCCCTTGGCGAGCGCTCCGCCCTGTACCTTGCCGCGCTCTTCAACGTGCTCGGCGTGGTCGGTGCGTTCCTGCTGCTCGGTGAATATTCCGCCTCGTGGGTGAGCGCCCCGGAGGGCATCACCGGCCTGAACGGTATCGTTGCGGCGCTGCTGGTCTGCGCTATTTGGGGTGTGCTCACTTGGTTCCTGAGGCTGCCGTCCTCCTCGACCCACGCGCTGGTGGGTGCCCTCGCCGGTGTGAGCTGGTGGACCCAAACGAGGATTGACAGCGCCGCTGAAGGGTTCGGTTCGCTCGCATTCCTGCCGCATATTTTTGGGGCGACTCTGTTGCCGCTCTTCTACTTGCCGCCGCTCATTTTTCTGCTGTCCTGGCTGATGGTGGTGCCGTTCTACCGGCTGGTGGTCGGCCATAACCCGCGCCTGGTGAATCAGCATGCCCGCGAGGTGCTGGCGGTGTCTGCCTCCGCAATTTCGCTGCTCCACGGCCTGCAGACCGGCTACCTGTACCTGCTGCTGTGGGCGCTGCTGAGCGAACGCATCATGGATCCGGCGCTGATTCAATCCCTCACCTGGGGCGGGATGCTGCTGGGCACCTTCATTATTGCCCTCAGCCTGGGTGCGGGTACGCTGACCGGTGGCCGCCGCATCGGCTACACCTTCGCCTACAAGATGGTGCGCCTGGACCCGTTCCGTGGCGCGGTCGCTCAGGGTACGACCGCGGTGGTGCAGGTGCTCGGCTACTTCCTGCTGCAGGTGCCGTTCTCCTCCTCGCATCTGGCGACGGCATCGGCGCTCGGCGCGGGCGTAAACCAGCGCTTTAATGCGTTGAAGTCCAGGATTGTTCTGCAGATTCTTCTGGTGTGGCTGGTAACCATTCCGGCATGCTTTGTGCTCGGTGTGCTGGCGATGGTGGCGCTACAGTCCATCAGCTAGTTTTTAGAGGCGGTGTATGCCTCTGTGTGCCTGCTGCTGCTGCGTGGACGGGTGGCGGGTTGAGTCTGAACAGTGCACACCTTCATAATGGGTTGAGTTCCTGGGCTGGCACGGGCCCGCTCACCCTCGACTGATTGTGGTTATGTCTTCCCCTACCGTAGCTATTCTGGTCCGCACGAAGGGCCGCCCCCGCTTCTTGAGCCGCGCGCTGGAAAACATTGCGCAGCAGACCTTCACCGACTACACGGTCTGTGTGATTAACGATGGAGGCGACGAGCAGGCAACCCGCGCTGTCATTGAGGCTTCCCCGCTGGGTTCCGGCCGCGTGCAATTGCTGACCACCGCCGGTGACAACATGGAGGCGGCATCCAACGCCGGTTTGGCGGCGACCACCTCCGAGTACGTGGCGATTCACGATGACGACGACCTGTGGGCACCCGAGTTCCTGGAACGCACCGTCGCGGCGCTCGAAGAGAGCGGCGCGCTCATGTGTACCACCCGCGTTGTGGAGCGATACGAACGCAAGAACGCCGAGGGCGAGTTCGAGGTGTACGAGGAGCGTATTTTCCACGACGGGTTGCCCAGCGTCGGTTTGCAGTTCCTATTCCGCACGAACCGAACCGTGCCGATTGGCATTCTCTACCGCCGCAGCCTGCACGAGCTGGTCGGTTTCTACGACGAGTCCCTGCCGGTGGTCGGCGACTGGGAGTTCAACATGCGTGCCGCCTCCGTTGCGGATATTCTGCTAGTGGATGAGCCGCTGGCGTACTGGTCGCTGCGCCCCGACGCGGAGGGTCCCGAGGCGAATAGCGTGAAGCGTCAGGCTGAGCATGCCCGCTTCGATTCGATGGTGCGCGCCCGCGCTATCCGCGAGGATCTGCAGGCGGGTGCCCGACCGGGTGCGTACCTGTACCAGGCGCATTTGGCGGCTGACCTGGAGCGCCGCGTGATTGACGGGCACGATCTGACCCGCGAATCCCTGGACATTCTGCGCTCTATCGAGAGCCGCCTGGAGCGTATCGAGGCTCGTCAGCAGGCTATTGAGAGCCGCCAGCAGAGCATTGAGGAGCGCCTGAGGGTTCTCAAGCACCTGCGCACCCCGGGCCGCGCGCTGCGTTCCTTGGCGAAGCGTTCCCTCAATCAGCGGTCCCTGGTTCGTCGCGGTACTGAGGCTGAGTCGGCAGAGCAGAAGGGCGCGTAGCCATGACAGAGAACAATCATTCTTCTACAGCGCTGCCTTCTGCAACACCGCGCGTGCTCGTCATTGGCGATATCGGCCAGCACACCTACCACGTGGGTGACGAAGCCATGACCATTGCGAGCGCTCAGGCGCTTTCTGAAGGCGGCGCGGCGGTCACCCTCATGACCCGCGATGTGGGGCATTCGGCGCGCTATATCGGCGCGGCAAATCGTGAGGCGGTACATCATGAGGTGGGCGCACCCTACGAGTACCTGCCGTTTTTCCTCTTCCCCTGGGCCCCGGCTGAACGCGAGCTGACCCTCGCGGCGCTTGAGTGCATCCTGGCACAGCTGCACGCCGGCCGGGAGCGCCCCTCCATCACCGAGCTGGTGGCTCTGCCGCAGGTGCAGGCACTACCGGAGGTGCTGCATCCGCTGGAGCAGACCGTTGAGCGGATGGTAGATTTCGCGGACGCTATCGCCACCATGGATGCGGTCGTGGTCTCCGGCGGCGGCAACCTCAACTCCCGCTACGGCTGGCTGCTCTACGAACGCGCCGCCGCGGTGCGTGCCGCCGAGCATGCGGGTGTGCCCGTGTACGTGACCGGTCAGTCCCTGGGCCCGGTGCTGAACCTGCACGATGCGCAGGTTCTGGAGCGCATGCTGCGCACCGCCCGTTCGGTGACGGTGCGTGAACGTTCTTCCCTCGCTTGGTGCCGTGAGCGGGGTATTGACGCGCGCCTGAGCGTGGACGATGCCACCGACTACCTGGCGGCTTCCCCGGCGCGTACCCTGCACTATGCGGAGGGTATTTCCGCAGGTCAGGCACTGGATGAGCTACCCGAACGCTACGTGTGCGTCACCGTCAACGAGTGCACCGAACAGCAGGCGCAGCAGATTGCGTGTCTGCTCGATAGCATGTGGCGCGAGCACGGCTACGCGCCCGTGTTCCTGAGCCATTTTGGCAACCCGCAGAACCCCGAAAGCGGCGATATTCAGGTACACCAGCGCATCGCTGAGCGGCTCAGCCCCTCCACCCCGGCGACCCTGCTGCCGATTCTGCACGCCGACCAGAGCGTTACCGTGCACCGTGCGGCGGCGTTCACGCTGACCAGCCGCTACCACCCGGCGGTGTTCTCCGCCGCGGCGGGTATTCCCGTGCTCGCCCTCGTGCCGGATGCCTTCACGCAGATGCGTGCGGGTGGCGCCCTGAGCCTGTACGGGCTGGGCGAGTTCACCCTGCCGTTGGGTATGCTCGCCGGTGGTGTTCCTGAGCTGATGGTTGCCGCTGCCCTGCGGCATGCTGCGGTGGCATCGGATGCACGCCGCGCCGAGCTGCTGGAGGTGTTGCGCACCGAACGCGCCTACCTGCTGGCACAGATTCTTGCCTCCGGCGCAAAAACTCCCCCTGATGCAAAAACTTACGGTGAGGCAGAAACACGCGGCGAAGTAGAAGCGCCCGTGCCTTTCCCCGCCGTGGAGCAGGTCCCGGCGCTCCCCGAGCCGCTGGGCGCAACCGTCCGTGCCGCTCGAGAACTCTTCACCGAAACCTCCCTCACCGCGGGGTTTGAGTGGGCGATGTCTGACCGGGCGCATTCCTGGGATGCCGAGCACCGCCGGCAGCTCGAACGTGCCCGCGCAATCGGTGGCGGGCACAGCGCGCACGGTATTCACAGTGCGCACGGCCCCGAAGAAACGCGCCCCGTCACCGTTGAGCCTGAGTCATCTTCTGAAGCCGCCGAGATGCACCCCGCCCAGCCGGGTCTGCTGGCGAGGGTGGCGCGCCGCCTGCGCGGCTAGGTTGCGTAACGGGGGCTCGAGTAGCGGCTTTGGTGCTAGGTTTCCTCGAAAACGCAGCTACAGGGCAAGTACAGGGCGCGGGGTCTCTCACACTTCAACCCAACACTCCCCTACCCCCTTGTGCACCGCACACGCGCCGGTATGATGGTGCCCATGGCACGATTCGCAGACATTCTACGCACTACTGAACAGAACACCCGACAGTTCGTCCGTGAGGGCGTTGAACGCGTCCGGGCTGACTTCTTTCAGTCTGTGCAGATTGTTGCGGCGTCTATGGGAGCTTGGCTTTTCGCTGAGCACGTCCTGGGCCACCACGAGCCCATTTTCGCGCCGGTCGCTGCCCTCGTATCCCTGGGATATGTGAGCGGTGCTAAGCATTCCCGCCGAATCCTTGAGGTCTCCTTCGGCGTGACCCTCGGCATTCTCATTGGCGACCTTCTGCTGATTCTGCTCGGTCACGGTACCTGGCAGGCGGCAGTGGTGCTTTTCTTGACCGTGATTATTGCCCGATTTATTGATAAGGGCATTATTTTTACGATTCAGCTCAGCTTCCAGGCCTGTTTCACGTTGCTACTGCCCGTGCCTGATGACGCATTCACCCGCAGTTTCGACGGCATTGTCGGTGGCGCCTTTGCGTTCCTCGCCATGTACCTGATGCCGCGTGACCCGCGTAAGAACCCGCGTGAACGCGCCCAAGCTCTCATGGACGCGTTCGCGAAGGTTTTCCAGCTTTCCTCCGAGGCGATTCGCTACTACGACTACAACAAGGCGTACCAGAGCCTGCTCGATGCCCGCGCTCTGCAACCGCTGTATGATGCGTGCCGAGGCGACCTGATTACCGCGCAGGGTATGAGTGAGCTGTCCTGGAATAGCCGCAAGAGCAAGGGCGAGCTGGCGCGCATGTCGAAGACTCTTGCCGCGGTAGATTTGGCGATTCGTAACGACCGCGTGCTTAACCGCCGCATGGCGTCCACGATTCACCACGTGCAGCTACGTACCGCCGCGCAGATTTCACTCAGTGACGCGCTGACCGAGCTGTCGCTTGCGGCGCAGAGCCTCGGCCTGGGCATGTCTGCCCCGACCGAAAGCGAACGCGAACACTACATGATGGCAGCGCGCAAACGCATGATTAAGCTTGCAGGCACCCTCGAGCCGCGCACGATGGGTGTGGCAACCTTTGAGGGCGAGTCGCTGGTGCTGATGCTCCGCCTGATTGTGGTGGACTTTATGGAGGCGACCGGCATGTCCCACAAGGATGCCGTGGCGGTTCTGGTGCCCCTGGGCGAGGCAGTCACGCAGCATGCGCCGCGCACCTCAGCGATCCCGATCGTTGATACTGACATGGACGACTCGATGGTGGTTGACGACATGACCGATACCGCGGTCAACGCCCACCGCACGAATAAACTGAATACCCGTTCGATCAACATTATGTTGCACGAGAACGAGGAGGAAAGCCGCTCTTAGCGGTGCTTCGCAGAGGGATTCCACAGAAGGTTTAGGGGGCTCCCGGCGGCATTTACGCCAGCCGGGAGCCCCCTCCTCCGCTATCTCTATGCTGTTGATGCGCGGGCGGCTACTTCTGCGGGAAGAGCAGCACGAGCGCCTCACCCAGGGTGGTTACCTCACGCACGGTCACCCCCTCGGGCACGTCCCCCACGCCGGTCGGGGAGGCGGGCACCAGCACGTGCGTGAAGCCCAGGCGGCCCACCTCCGCAATGCGCTGGCGGATGCCCGGCACGGCGCGCACCTCACCCGCCAGGCCGACCTCGCCGAAGACCGCGAGCTTGCGCGGCAGCGGCTTATTCTGTGCCGCCGAGGCAAGCGCCATAACGCACGCCAGGTCGGCGGCAGGCTCAGCAATTTTTGCGCCACCCACCGTGGAGACGTAGCAGTCGAGCTTGCCCACGTTCAGCCCGGCACGGCGCTGTAGCACCGCCAGCAGCATCTGAATACGCGCCGAATCCAGACCCGAGACGGTACGGCGAGGGGCGGGTGCCACCGCCTGATCCAGTAGCGCCTGCACCTCCGCGAGCAGGGGTCGGCGGCCCTCCATCGTGACGGTCACGCAGGTGCCCGCCACCGGGTGCGGGGTACTCGAAACGAACATGCCGGAGGGGTCCAGCACCGGCGCGATACCGTCCTCGTGCATGTCGAAGCAGCCCACCTCGTCGGTGGGTCCGAAGCGGTTCTTAATGGCGCGCAGCATGCGGATATTTGAGTGCTTATCGCCCTCGAACTGGCAGACCACATCTACCAGGTGTTCGAGCAGGCGCGGGCCCGCGATGGTACCTTCTTTGGTCACGTGGCCCACGAGCAGGGTGCACATATTGCGTTCCTTCGCGGCGGCAATCACGGAGGCGGCGACCTCACGCACCTGGGTCACGCCGCCGGCGCTACCCTCAACTTCCGCGGAGGCGAGGGTCTGCACGGAGTCGATGACCAGCAAGGAGGGGTTAACCTGCTCAATATGTGCCAGGGCGGTGCCGAGGTCGGTTTCGCTGGTCAGGTAGAGGGTGTCCGCGATGGCGCGGATGCGGTCGGCGCGGAGCTTGACCTGCGCGGCGGATTCCTCGCCGGTAATGTACAGGACCGAGCGCGGCGGCTGGGTGCTGTGTGCCGGGTTCTGCCCCGCATTTCCGGCGGTGCCGCGCGCGAAGGTGGCGGCAACATCCAGCAGCAGGGTGGATTTGCCCACGCCGGGTTCGCCCGCCATGAGGATGACCGCGCCGGGTACGAGTCCGCCGCCGAGCACGCGATCGAATTCGGGGTTTCCGGTGCTCATGTAGGCGGCTACGCGCGAGTCGACTTCTGCGATGGGCTGGGCGGGTTTCTGCACGCTGGATGCGGCACGGGTGCGCGCGCGGGTGCCCCCGGCGGCTTCTTCGACGGTGCCCCAGGTTTGGCATTCGCCGCAGCGGCCTACCCATTTGGCGGTGGTCCAGCCGCATTCGGTGCAGCGGTAGGCGGGTGCGGTTTTGGTGTTTTTCGTGCGCGCGGTCATGGGTCTATTTTAGGGTCTGGGGCGATATGGTGCGCGGTGTTTGGTCACGGCGAAATGGGGTACCACAGAACACATTTTTACTCTTAAATGCAGATAGTTAACTCTCGTGCACTCCCGTATAAATATCGAGAATATCCGTTCGTTTTTGAGGCACTTTAGCCCGCCGTTCCGCCCCTGACCTGGCTCAATAACCGCCCTTGCGGGTACAATGTTTTTTGTGCAGATGAATTATAGTGACCTATTGCTTAAAACTATCGCCCGAATCGCCCCCGGCACCGAGCTCCGCGAGGGCCTGGAACGCATCATGCGTGGCCGTACGGGCGCACTCATCGTACTCGGATCCGACCGCACCGTATCCTCCCTGTCTTCGGGCGGTTTTAACATCGACACCGAGTTCTCCGCAACCCGCCTGCGCGAGCTGGCGAAGATGGATGGCGCTATCATCTGCGACCGCGACGCCACCCGCCTGTTGCACGCCGGCGTGCAGCTCATGCCGGACGCCTCCATTGACACGAACGAATCCGGCACCCGCCACCGCACCGCCGAACGCACCGCGATTCAGACCGGTTTCCCGGTGATTTCGGTGAGCGCGTCGATGTCCGTGATTTCGGTGTACGTTGACGGCACCCGCTACATGGTTGAAGACAGCCAGTACCTGATGGCCCGCGCAAACCAGGCGATTCAGACCCTTGAAAGCTATAAGAAGCGCCTGCGTTCAGTGCTCTCCAGCCTGTCTGCCCTGGAGATTGAATCGAGCGTCTCCCTGGGCGATGTGGCGATGACCCTACAGCGTATGGAGATGGTGAACCGCATTATCCGCGAGGTCAGCCACTACGTGCTGGAGCTGGGCGTGCACGGCCGCCTGATTGCCCTGCAGCTGGAGGAGCTGCGCGCCCCCGAGATGACCGCTAGCGACCTGATTCTGCGCGATTACCTGCCCGAGGTGAACGACGAACTGATTACCGCCGGTGTTGAGGCGCTTCAGAACCTGGACGATATGGACATCGTGGATTTGCGCACAATTGCCCGCACTGTCGGCTTTGGTGAGAACCCCGACCTGGAGTTTCCCCTGCAGCCGCGCGGTTTCCGTCTGCTCGCCGGTATTCCGAGCATCCCGAACGCTATTTCTGAGCGTCTGGTGGAGCGCTTCGGCAGCCTGCAGGCTCTGATGGCGGCGTCCCTTGAGGACCTGCGCGCCGTGGACGGTGTGGGTGAGGCTCGTGCCCGCACGGTGCGTGAGCAGCTCTCCCGCATGGCGGAGAGCAGCCTGGAGAAGTACCTCTAACAAAAGACCCATACGAGAGCCCTCGCGCCGGAAGAAATATCTGGCACGGGGCTTTTTCTGACCTCACGAGAACCTTTTGCATTATGATGTAGTGAAAGCGGAGTTCCCTCCGCGCTCTGATGCCTCAAGCATCATGACACCCCCTGGAGGTCACAATGTCGTACTCGCGAGCTAAGTATCCGTCGGCCAAGCGCCCCGTCCCGTTCTTCGTGTGGGCATCCCCCATTCTCTTTCTGATTTACCTGCCGCTACTGTGGTTCAAGGTCATCCCCAACTCCTTTGAGGTGACCGACCTGTCCACCCTGCTGTTGGCGGCGCTGCAGTGGACCGCTTTCGGTAGTCTGCTCGGGTACCTGGGCGAGCGCCGCTTCGCCAAGCCCCGCGCCTCCAAGTAATAACCAGACAAAAGCTAGAAGCCCCCGCGCCGGAGAATATCCAGCGCGGGGGCTTCTCACGCCCACTCACGGGCGAAAACTATAGACGTGAACTACTGAATAATGAAGTTCACCGGAGCCGAGCTCACACCATTGACGGTCACCGCAGCCCAGTAGGAACCCTTCTGAGCAGTCGAAGCGGAGGAGCAGCCCAGAACGTTGATCTTACGATCCCACGCCAGGTCGGTTGCACCCTCGGCACCTGCGGCCACCTCAGACTTCTGAACGGCGGTCGCCGCGCACAGGCTGCGGGTGTACACCTGAGCCGCACCGGAGGTAATCTTCAGGTCCACGCCGGTGTTCGCGCCCTCGCCGCCCACAGCGCAGGGGGTCTTCGAGGAGTTCGTGTAAGTCACATGGAAGGACACCTGCTCACCGGCCGCGAAGACACGCTTCGCGGGGGTGACGGTCACCTTCAGATCGTTCGCGGTACACGCCGCAACAGCAGCCGCAGTGGTCACACTCGGAGTAGGCGCGGGGGTAGTCGGGGTAGCCGCAGGGGTTGCCGCGGCGGTGGTCACGCTTGCAGTAGGTGCCGCAGAAGCGGTCACCGAGGGGGTTGCCGAAGCACTAGCCGACGCAGACGCAGAGGCAGTCGCGCTAGCGGACGGGGTGGCCGAAGCAGTTTCGGAGGGGCGAGGACTGAAGCTCTGGAAGGGCGCACCGGAAGGCGTCGCGGTGGAGGCTACAGTGGCGTCCTTCTTGCCGTTAATCATGCCGACCATGGAGGTCACGCCGGCAACCAGTAGCAAAATAATAGCGAGCAGAGCAATAACCGCCACGATACGACGGCGGCGGTACACTTCGGGAGGCAGAACGGGACCATTTTCAGACATACTTTTAAGGATACCGGGTTTAACCCTAAGATTCACAGTGAACTCTGTTCATGCAGTTTTGGGAATATATGCCCTGTGGCGTAGGCTTTTCGGATGACCTCAGAGCCCAAACGCACCACACGCACGCGCCCCGAACCTATCCTGCCCGAAGGAACGAATATCGAGGCGCTCCACCACCGAATCAACCGCTGGTTCCTCGACCAGGCACGCGATTTGCCGTGGCGTCGTGACGAGTGCACCCCCTGGGGCGTGATGGTCAGCGAGTTCATGCTGCAGCAGACCCCCGTCAAGCGCGTTCTACCCGTGTGGGAGGAGTGGATGCGCCGCTGGCCCACCCCCGCCGACCTTGCCGCCGAGCCCGCCTCGGAGGCGGTGCGCGCCTGGGGCAGGCTAGGTTACCCGCGCCGTGCGCAGCGTCTGCACGGTGCCGCCGTGGCGATTGTGGAGCAGCACGGCGGCGAGGTTCCCGCCGACTACGAGGCGCTACTGGCTCTGCCGGGCGTGGGCTCCTACACGGCGGCGGCGATTAGCGTGTTCGCGTTTGGTCTGCGCGCCACGGTGATTGATACGAATATCCGCCGCGTGCATGCGCGCGCTGTGTCTGGCAAGGCGTTGCCCTCGCGTTCGTTGACGGCGGCTGAGACTCGCCTGGCGGAGGCGCTCATGCCCGCCGACACCCCCACCTCCTGCCTGTGGAATGCGGCGACCATGGAGCTCGGCGCGCTGGTCTGCACGGCGAAGTCCCCGACCTGCGAGCTGTGCCCGGTGGAGGATTTGTGCGCCTGGGTTGCGGCGGGCAAGCCGGAGGCGGACTACACCCCCAAGGGTCAGAGTTGGCACGGCACGGACCGTCAGGTGCGCGGGGCGGTCATGGCGGTGCTGCGTGCGGCGCATGAGCCGGTGAATCGTGATCTCATCCTGGGTGCGGGCGTAGCTTCTGCTGGCGACATGACCTCTTCATCCGCTGCTACCTCTTCACCCGCTACAGCTTCGTCGCCTGACTTTGCGTTCCCCGCGGATGCACCCGCCGCGGTGCACCTCCCGCTCAAGGCGCTGTATGCGCTCTCCCCCGCCGCCGAGCAGCTGCAGCGCTGCTACGCGGGGCTGCTGGCGGACTCTCTCGCCCGCGAAGTCGCCCAGGGTGATGCAGTGCTCGTATCGCTCTAGTACCCGCCGCAGAGAGGCTCCTGAAGGCTTTAGAAGACAAAAACGCCTGTGGGGCGGTACCGGAATAATCCGGTACCGCCCCACAGGCGTTTAGAACTTAGCTTTTGAGAGCTTAGTCGTTACCCTGAACGTCAACAGCAGGTGCCTCAGTTGCAGGTGCCTCGGCTGCAGGAGCCTCAGCTTCGTTCAGCTCCTGCACCGAGTCCAGAGCCAGCTCCTTCATCGGCTGAGAAGAGAAGACGAACTTCGCGGAGTCGCCCTCACCCTCAACGTCCACGGTAATCTTCTCACCGGGCTTGATGTCGCCGAAGAGGATCTTCTCGGACAGGGCATCCTCAATGTTGCGCTGCATCTCGCGGCGCAGCGGGCGAGCACCCATGGACGGGTCGTAGCCCTTAGCCGCCATGAGAGCCTTCGCGGCGTTGGTCAGCTCAATGGACATGTCCTGCTCCGCCAGGCGCTTAGCCAGGCGACCCACAAACAGGTCCACAATCTGCAGAATCTCAGACTCGGAGAGCTGCGGGAAGACGATAATGTCGTCCACACGGTTGAGGAACTCGGGGCGGAAGTGCTCCTTGAGGTTCTCCATCACGCGTGCCTGCATACGCTCGTAGTCGGCGGTTGCGTCATCCATCGCCTGGAAACCAACCGGGATGCGGCGGTTCACGTCACGCGAGCCCAGGTTAGTGGTCATGATGATGACGGTGTTCTTGAAGTCCACCACGCGACCCTGCGAGTCGGTCAGGCGACCGTCTTCCAGGATCTGCAGCAGCGAGTTGAACAGGTCGGCGTGAGCCTTCTCAACCTCGTCAAACAGGACCACGGAGAAGGGCTTGCGGCGGACCTTCTCGGTCAGCTGGCCGCCCTCATCGTAGCCAACGTAGCCGGGAGGCGCACCGAACAGACGGGAGACGGTATGCTTCTCCTGGTACTCGGACATATCCAGGGTGATGAGCGAATCCTCATCGCCGAACAGGAACTCGGCAAGTGCCTTAGCCAGCTCGGTCTTACCCACACCGGTCGGGCCGGCGAAGATGAACGAACCACCGGGGCGGCGCGGGTCCTTCAGACCTGCGCGGGTACGGCGGATTGCGCGGGACAGTGCCGCGATAGCGTGCTCCTGGCCGATGACGCGCTTGTGGAGCTCCTGCTCCATGGTCAGCAGGCGGGTGGACTCTTCCTCGGTGATCTTGTAGACGGGAACACCGGTGGAAGCGGCAAGAACCTCAGAAATAACCTCGGGGGTCACGGTGCCGAATGCGTCGCCGCCTTCGCGCCATGCCTTCTCGGCTTCTTCCTTCTCAGCCAGGACCTTCTGCTCCTGATCACGCAGGCCTGCGGCCTTCTCGTAATCCTGGGAGTTGATGGCGTCTTCCTTCTGCTGGCGCAGCTTGGCGGCCTTCTCGTCGAGCAGCTTGATTTCCGGCGGTGCGGTCATGCGCTTGATGCGCAGGCGTGCGCCCGCCTCATCAATCAGGTCGACAGCCTTATCCGGCAGGAAGCGGTCAGAGATGTAGCGTGCCGCAAGGTTCACGGCAGTCTCGATAGCCTCGTCGGTAATGGTGACGCGGTGGTGCGCCTCGTACTTATCGCGCACACCCTTGAGAATCTGCACGGCGAGCTCCTGGGAGGGCTCCTCAACCTGAATCGGCTGGAAGCGGCGCTCCAGGGCGGCGTCCTTCTCAATGTGCTTGCGGTACTCGTCCAGGGTGGTTGCACCGATGGTCTGCAGTTCGCCTCGAGCCAGCATGGGCTTGAGGATGGAGGCAGCGTCAATCGCGCCCTCAGCGGCACCGGCACCAACGAGGGTGTGAATCTCGTCAATGAACAGGATGATGTCGCCGCGGGAGCGGATTTCCTTCAGAACCTTCTTCAGGCGCTCTTCGAAGTCACCGCGGTAGCGCGAACCTGCGACCAGGGAACCCAGGTCCAGGGTGTACAGGTGCTTGTCCTTGAGGGTCTCGGGGACGTCACCGTGCACGATAGCCTGTGCCAGGCCCTCCACGACGGCGGTCTTACCGACGCCGGGCTCACCAATCAGCACGGGGTTGTTCTTGGTACGGCGGGAGAGGACCTGCATGACGCGTTCCATCTCCTTGTGGCGACCAATGACCGGGTCCAGCTCGCCCTCACGTGCTGCTGCGGTGAGGTTGCGGCCGAACTGATCCAGGATGGTCGAACCCGCGGGAGTGCCTTCGCGAGAGTTACCTGCACCCACGCCGGCGGTTTCCTTTTCACCGGAGTTGTTGCCGGGGTAACCGGAAATCAGGTCCATAACAGCCTGGCGCACGGCAGCGGGCTCAGCGCCCAGCTTGACCAGCACCTGGTTTGCCACGCCCTCGTTGGCACGAACCATGCCCAGCAGGATGTGTTCGGTGCCGATGTAGCCGTGGTTCAGCTGAATAGCCTCGCGCATGGACAGTTCGAGAACCTTCTTCGCGCGCGGGGTGAAGGGGATGTGGCCGTTAGGCGCCTGGGGGCCGGGGCCGACGATGTCCTGAACCTGTTCACGTACTGCGTTCAGGGTAACGCCCAATGATTCCAGGGCGCGAGCACCGATGCCTTCGCCCTCGTGAATCAGACCGAGCAGCAGGTGTTCGGTACCGATGTAGTTGTGGTTGAGCATGCGTGCCTCTTCCTGGGCAAGCACCACAACGCGCCGAGCTCGATCGGTAAAGCGTTCAAACATTTACGCACTCCTTGCATTTTCCTATTGATACAAGAGTACGTTGAGCGCGGCCGAAAGGGCGGGCTGATGGGCATCTGTTCGCCATCAAGAGAACAGATAAGCTGTTCGAGGCGTTTGAGGCGCGGTTTCGGGGTGGTTTCGGGGCTTCTGGCAGGGAGGCGCTACGGGTGGGTTCTGAGGGGCTGCGGCGTCGATACGAGGGCTTGCAGAAGAGGGGAACCCACAAGAAGCCACATAGACCAACACCCAAACCGCTTGTTTCCTGCACGTGCATGAATATATTGCAGAAATTTTTAAAAATTTATATGTTTAAGTGAGAAATTTCAATAATTCGCAAAAAACATTTGCCGGATAGAACGGCGCTTATTTTCCAAATATTTCCCGCATCATTTCGGTGCCCCATCAAGAGATAACCCGTACGTTCCGAAAGCGCCACCGAAGATGCAGGGTCCCCAATTATTCAAAAATTTCAGTCAGTACATTCCAACCTCTTCGATGGAATGCTCAGCTCAACGACCGCGTGAATATCACAGCGCATATCCCCCGCCTTGAAGAGATTAATGCACCATTACCTTTAGTGTTCCTGCCAATGCATGAAATCTAAATGAGGAGTCCGAACTCGATACCGGATTGCGCATCCGATTCCCCGCTCTTCCTTCTGACAATTTCAGAAGCGAGCCTCAGCAAAGGAGCAATATATTTTACATGTAAATAGTTAATTGGGGTGGGCGACATAAAAACATCCCCTCCCTCCGCAGATATGTAACACATATCAAGAAATACCGAGGCAAAGCTAAAGGCGGATGGTGATAACACCATCCGCCTTTAGCGCCCGGAGGATTAGCGCCCTAAAGCACCAAACCCTCCGACAGCGTGAATACCGAGAGCCTTTAGCCCTGAGCCTTCATCGCCTCATAGTATGCGTCCTGAATATCCTGGTGGATACGGCCACGGTCAGAAACCTTGTGGCCGTTAGCCTTAGCCCACTCGCGGATTGCTGCGGTCTCGGGGTTACGCTTGACCGGAGCAGCGGTGCCACGGGGGGCACGGGTACGCTGAGTAGCGGTGCCCTGCACGCGGCGGGACTTCGCTACGAAGGGGCGGATAGCGTCACGCAGGCGAGCTGCGTTTGCGGAGGACAGATCGATTTCGTAGTGAGCGCCGTCCAGGCCAAAACGGATAGTTTCGTCTGCGGGGCCGCCATCGAGATCGTCTTCAAGGATGATGCGAACCTTCTGTGCCATTGAGGCACCTCCTCATCTGTTGCATATATCCTGTGGAGTAAACCCAAAAGCCTCTATCGGGATTGAGAAAATAGTGTGCCGGATATATTTATGTACTAATTTTCTTTCATATAGTAACAGAAACATATTAAAGATTCCGAAAACATTCTGAGTATTGAAACAATGCACCATTCGCTCGTAGCGATATATCGCTTCTGTGCATCCCCGTTAAATCTTCACTCACTACAAGAACATTAAAGTGAAGTTCAGAGTGCAAATACTTTGGATTCTTCCAGACAGCAGACACAGCCCCCAGAGACAAAGACGCCCAATAATGCATCCCGGCATCCCCAACAATCTGAGTGAAATATAGCGCCCGTACGAGCCTGCACATTAGACCATTCGCACCATACATTCCTACGCTATTCAAAAGCGAAATTCTGCCCCTGTCCCAGCACCCCATTCTTTTCTACACAACACATTCGTGTATAAGAACAGAAACCCCCGCCAGAGTGAATAGAGCAGCATAAATCAGCTCCAGAATGGAGCAAAAAAGCACCCTAAAACGCCCCTGACCTGTGCAAATAAACAGAAAACTCCACCCCAGAAGCTATACACCGTGCAAAAGAGTGCACAGAAAACGGCGGGTGCCGCAGATACAACCGTATCCGCGGCACCCGCCGCACTAATGCCCCTGAGGGCAAAGTTAAAGAAACCCTAGAGGTGAAGCTAAAGCTTAGGCTTCCGGCTTCATCAGGGGGAAGAGAATAGTCTCACGAATACCGGGCTGACGCACCACAGTACCCGGACGCTCCGGATCCTGATCGCCCGCCAGCAGCATAATCAGACGGTCAATACCCAGACCCAGGCCACCCATCGGGGGCGCACCGTGCTCCAGGGCGCGCAGGAAGTCCTCATCCAGCTCCATCGCCTCATCATCACCGGCAGCAGCCAGCAGCGACTGAGCGGTCAGGCGCTCACGCTGAATGACCGGGTCAATCAGCTCGGAGAACGCGGTACCGCGCTCCATACCGCCAATAATCAGGTCCCACGCCTCAATCAGCGGTGCACCAGAACGGTGCGGACGCGCCAGCGGCTGAGCGCTCGGCGGGTAATTGTACACGAAGGTCGGGTTCACCAGGGTCGGCTCAACGATCTCACCGAAGAGCTCGGTCACTAGCTTCTCAGCGTCCCACTTCGGGTCGATGTCCACCTCGTGCTTCTCAGCAATCTCACGCAGAACGGAAGCGTCAGTCTCGGGGGTAATCTCAACGCCCACAGCCTCGGACAGGCCCGGGTACACGCCAACCCACTTCCACTCACCGAACAGGTCAATGGTGCCGTTCTCGGTCTCAATACGCTCGGTACCGACAGCCTTCGCGCAGCTCTGGATAATCTCCTTCATGCGCTCAGCCATCACAAACTGGTCAGCGTACGTTTCGTAGCACTCCAGGGTGGTGAACTCGGGGCTGTGGGTCGAGTCCACGCCCTCGTTACGGAACACGCGGCCAATCTCGTACACGCGGTCAATGCCACCAACCACTGCACGCTTGAGCGGCAGCTCGGTCGCAATACGCATGGTCATCGGCTGGTCAAAAGCGTTCAGGTGGGTACGGAACGGGCGAGCCGTCGCGCCACCGTGCACCAGCTGCAGAACGGGGGTCTCAACCTCAATGTAGCCGTGATCTTCCAGCACGCGGCGGACGGTGCGGGTAATCAGGGCGCGCTTCTTCACCAGCTCGCGAGCCTCATCGCGAACCATCAGGTCCAGGTAACGCTGACGAACGCGGGTTTCCTCGTTCAGGTCCTTGTGCAGAACCGGCATGGGGCGCAGCGCCTTCGACGCCATCTTCCAGTCGGTCACCATAATGGACAGCTCACCGCGGCGAGAAACAATCACGCGGCCGGTCACGAACACGTGGTCACCCAGGTCAACCAGGGACTTCCACTCAGCCAGGGACTCCTCACCAACCTCAGCCAGCGACAGCATCGCCTGGATGCGCTTACCCTCGGTACCACCCTGCAGGGTCGCAAAGCACAGCTTACCGGTGTTACGGACGAACACTACGCGGCCACCAACATGCACCACACGGTCAGTCTCGTCGCCAGCCTTCAGCTCCTCAGCAGCCAGCTTCGGATCGTACTCGGCGCGCAGATCCTCAATGTGGTTGGGCTCCACGCGGTTACCCTCAGAATCCAGCAGACCCACCGGGTATGCCTCGCGACCCGACTCGATCAGCTTCGCACGCTTCTCCAGGCGAATCTGCATCTGCTCGGACATATCAGCAATCGCCGGTGCGGCAGTGTGCTCAGTGCTCACAGTGATACCTATCTGTGTAGTGTGTTGGGGACTCTTCTAAACGAACGAACGCTTAGCGCAGGTCCATGTTGTCAATCAGGCGGGTCGGGCCAACGAACGCAGCAACCAGTGCCAGCACTCGCTCCGACTCCTCAGTCGGCTCACCGAAAGTCATCGGGTCGACCAGTTCCAGGTAGTCAAGGCGTACACCCGGAGTGGAGTTGATACGCTCACGCGCACCGTCCAAATCAATCTCGTGGAAGCCACGGTTCAGCGAATTCTCACGCAGCATCGCCAGGGTGCGGGACAGCACCAGGGCAGACTCGCGCTCCTCATCCGACAGGTAGCCATTACGCGAAGACAGCGCCAGGCCGTTATCGTCGCGAACAATCGACACAGGGCGCATGGTCACGTCGTGGTTGAAATCGCGCACCATACGCTGAATCAGGATGTACTGCTGAGCGTCCTTCTGACCGAAGTACGCATTCACCGGGTGGTTACCGGCTGCGGGGCGAATAATGTTGAAGAACTTATTGACCACGGTCAGCACGCCATCAAAGTGGCCCGGACGGGTCGCCCCCTCAAACTTGGTGCCCAGCTCGCCGCTCGAAATGCGGATGAGCGGGTCGCCGTCGGGGTACATCTCTTCAACCTCGGGGGCAAAAATAATGTCAACACCGGCGGCACCGGCCAGGGCAGCGTCTGCCTTCAGGGTGCGCGGGTATGCTTCGTAATCCTCGCCGGGGCCAAACTGCAGCGGGTTCACGAAAATGGAGGCGACCACTACATCGTTCTGTTCAGCGGCGCGACGCAACAGGGTTGCGTGGCCGTCGTGCAGGGCGCCCATGGTGGGCACGTAGCCCAGGGATGCGTTCTGATACTGAACTGCGGTGCCGTTCTGCTCCGCCTCCTGGCGGGCTGCTCGGTCCAGTTCCTCCTGCGCTGCGGCAAGAGCTTCGGTGATTGCCGTGCGGAAATCCGCAATGGTGGTCACGACTCGGGGCTTCGAAGTCTCAGTCATGACGAGAACTCCTTGTTTTCGGGGGCTGAATCATCAATATCGCCGGGGTGGTTGCGGTCCGAAGACTCACCCAGCAGATTCTCAATTCGTCCCAGTTGTTCATCGTTTAACAAACCTCTATTATGCGCTCTTTTTGCGGTTGCGTGTGCCAGAGCGGCGTAAGAGTCTGTAATATCACCTGTTTTCTCATGCTCTGAGTACTCATTCAGAGCCTGAAGGTGAGCCTTCACGGTGCCGGCGTCTCCACGTGCTACGGGCCCCGTGAGAGCGCCTTCGCCGCTGGCGAGCGCATTGTCCACGGCGGCTCGCACGAGCGGCCCCATGTAGCGTGCCGGGTCCTCAATACCGATCGAGGCGAGCATCTGCTGGGACTGACCCAGGATGGTCACGAGGTGGTTCGCGGCGTGTGCCAGGGCTGCGTGGTAGAGCGCCCGGTCAGCCTCGGCAACGTGCACGGGTTCGCCGCCCATTTCCACCACGAGTGCCTGAGCAATCGGGATGAACGGTGCAGGCCCGGTCACGGCGAAGCAGGTGCCGTTCAGGCGCTGCAGGTCCACGGACATGCCGGTAAACATCATGGCGGGGTGAATCGCCAAACCGATAGCACCCAGCGCGGTCGCCGGTGCGAGAACCTCGGTGCCGTGACGGCCGGAGGTGTGCACCAGAATCTGACCGGCGGTAATACTTCCCGAGGACGCCAGGTAGGTGACAAGACCCGGCAGCTCATCATCGGGAACCGCGAGAATCAGCAATTCGCTACGCTCAGCAATCTGCTCCACCGGAAGCAGCGGCACATCGGGAAGCAGCATCGCGGCGCGCTCCTGAGAAGCCTCAGAGACCGCGTGAACACCCACAATAGTGTGCTCGCAGGCGCGCAGAGCCGCACCGAGGACGGATCCGACCCTCCCGGCTGAAATAATTCCAATGCCCAAACGCGCAGGTTTTGAATGCTGTATCACGGCTTTAAGTATATTCTCCCTTTCACGCCGGCCCTGCCGTCAGTGTTATGAAGAACACCGACGGCAGAGCGCGTTCTGTAGTTTTACTGGCGGGTTAGCGCGCGCTGTACCCATTCGCAGCAGGCGCAGAACCCAGCGCGGGTTCCGGCACACGATAGTAGGGCTCAATGCCCTCCAGCCGAACCGTCATCAACCACACCAGGTCCTCGCAGACGCGCGGCGGTAGGTGCATCATGAGCGTGCGCACCGGGCCGGGCACCGTACCGAAATGCACACTCGCGCATCCGAAGGCACGCTGCAGCGGGCCCTGACCTCGGCTCACGCTCAGCACACGGCTGACCGGAACAATCGACAGCGTACGGATAAAGTAGCCGCCACGAATCAGCAGCAGGTCACCTCGCGTATGCTCGCCAACGCTCGAACGTGCCGCATCAGAATCAATGCGGGTGGTCGCCCGCACCGAACCGGCAGTGTAACCGACCGTGGTTACGCCGTTACGCTTCCAGGTGAGCAGGTCCATCCAGCGTGCCGAAGAGGGCGTCACAATCATTGCCGGAACCTGCGGCTTCTGACTCTTCAGCGAACCGTCGGCGGTATCCAGCAGCACCTGCGCCTGCGCCTCATCCAGGGCGGGCAGCAGCAGACGCAACACCATCAGCGCCTCCTGCCTGTTACCCACCGGCAGGGCAACATTGCGGGTCACCAGCTTCTGGTTGTCGTTCTTCTCAATACCGATACCGGCAATGGTCATCTTGATGCGGTACCAGCCGAACGCACGCCACAGGATGGACTGTTCCACAGCCAGCGCCTGAATACGCTCAACCAACACGTTCTGGGTGTGCGTGCCGGTGAAACCGTACCGCAGGGTCACGCCACCCTGACCGCTCGGGGTGATTTTGAAGTTTGCGGCACCATCAAAACGTGTCCAGAGGGCAACCACGTAACCAACCATGGGCGCGAAGGTGCCGGGTAGTATCGCCATGAAAATGAGGAACGGGCTCTCACCAGCCAAGATCGCGGCGAAGACGGCGGCACCGACCATGAGGGCTACGGCGGGCACCAGCCACACCAGGTGCTCCAGCATGATGGAGGCAATCAGACGCACATTCGAGATGCGGAAAATCGG